>CAVYAY010000001.1:0-916649 GCA_963766645.1 uncultured Chloroflexia bacterium
CAAACGTAGAGGACCCTGTTCGAGTATGCGGGAAGACGGCGTCTCGTACTACAAATGCCACTTCGTATGGAGGCGACGCGTCCGGCTTAACGGCCGCGGTCGGGGTAGCGGAGGAAGCTGGTGGTCAGCCAGAAGCCGGCGGCGACCAGCAGCAGGTTCGCGACGGCCACGAACTTGCTCTCGCCGAGGTAGAACGTGGCGACAAGGACGGCCATGAGCAGCGCCATCATGATGAAGACGCGGCGGATCAGCGCTCCATCTCCGTCGTGATGCCGTTGCCGGCGGCTTGACGAGCAAGAACCAGAGGCCGACAAAGGCGATGACGATGGAGCCGATGAGACCCTGGGCGTTCTGTTCTGCGTATGCCGGCCGCCAGGGCGCTGAACGTGCCGAGCGGCAGCAGACGAGGCCGAAGATGAGGCAGATGCGGTCCGGGAGGAACAGCGCAACGCTGCGTGGCGCGAAGTGTACCAGGTTCCACGCCACGAGCGCGAAGGCGAAGACGAGGGCGACGATGATGACGTGGATCAAGAGACGATTCCTTGTCTCAGGAGTAGCGCCCAACCGATACCGCGTTCGGAGGCTATCGGGGCTTATGAAGATCAACTCGGATTTCGCCGATCTCTTACACACGAAGTACGGGAATAAGCGGTGGTAAGATGACAATAAGCCGATGACCGAAACCCTCGTTCCGACCGCTGCCGACCTGGTCGCTGCCGCAGGCGACTCGATTTCGCCGGAGCGGGCGCGCCTGATCGAAGAGGCCTACGAATTCGCGCACGAGGCCCACGACGGCCAGAACCGCGCCACCGGCGACCCCTACATCGTCCACCCGATCGACGCCGCGATGACCGTCGCCGACCTCAACCTCGACGGCGCCGCGATCGCCGCCGCGCTGCTGCACGACGTGGTCGAGGACTGCGGCGTCAGCAACGAAGAGATATCGAAGCGCTTCGGCGCCGACGTGGCGCGACTCGTCGAAGGCGTAACGAAGCTGAGCCGACTCAACCTGCTGCGCCCCGAGGACGCCGCACTGGGACGAAGGCGTCCAGGCCGACAACCTGCGCAAGATGTTCCTGGCGATGGCGGAGGACATCCGCGTCGTCGTGATCAAGCTGGCGGACCGGCTGCACAACATGCGCACGCTGCACGGCCTGGAGCGCGCCAAGCAGCTGCGGATCGCCCGCGAGACGATGGAGATCTACGCGCCGCTGGCGCAGCGGCTGGGCCTGGGCCAGATCGCGCACGAGCTGGAAGACCTGGCGTTCGAGTACCTGGAGCCGGAGAACTTCAGGCGCATCTCCGGCCTGCTGACGGCGAGCCAGCAATCGCGCGAGCGCTACGTGGCGCAGGTCGAGAAGCTGCTGCGCTACGAGCTGAGCCGCGCCGACATCGTGGCGGAGCTCTCGGGGCGCGCCAAGTCGATCTTACAGCATCCACCAGAAGATGCAGAAGTACACCGAGATGGGCAAGTCGTTCAACGACATCTACGACCTGCTGGCGATCCGCGTCCTGGTGCATACGCTGGCGGACTGCTACCACGCGCTGGGCATCGTGCACGGCATGTGGCGGCCGCTGCCGGGCCTGTTCGACGACTACATCGCCAACCCGCGCGAGAACATCTACCAGTCGCTGCACACGACGGTGATGGGCCCCGGCGCGCGCCCGCTGGAGGTGCAGATCCGAACCTACGAGATGCACCGCACAGCCGAGTACGGCGTCGCGGCGCACTGGCGTTACAAGGAAGGCGGCCCGCGCGACGCCGGCGTTCGAGGAGCGGATCACGTGGCTGCGTCAGCTGCTGGAGTGGCAGCGCGAGACGGCCGAGGCGGAGGAGTTCGTCGAGTACATCAAGACGGACCTGTTCCGCGACCAGGTCTTCGTGTTCTCCCCCAAGGGCGAGGTGAAAGACCTGCCCTCCGGCGCGACGCCGATCGACTTCGCCTTCCGGATCCACTCCGACATCGGCTACCACGCCGTCGGCGCGCGGGTTAACGGCCGCCTGGTGCCGCTGACCTACCAGCTGCAGAACGGCGACGTGGTCGAAATCGTGACCAGCCGCTCGTCGCGGGGTCCATCGCGGGACTGGCTGAACCCCAACGCAGGTTATGTAAAGACAGGCAACGCCCGCTCCAAGATGCGGCAGTGGTTCAAGCGCCAGGAACGCGAGGAGAACGTGCTGCGCGGCAAGGAGATGGTGGAGCGCGAGCTGAAACGCCTCGGCGCCAGCGTCTCCGAGCTGCTGCCGGAGATGCAGAAGTGGTTCCGCGCCGAGACGCCGGACGACCTCTACGCCTCCGTGGGCTTCGGCGGCATCAGTATGAGCCAGGTGGCGGGCCGGCTGGCACTGTACCTGCACAAGGACGACGTCGCCTTCCGAGCACGCCACGACGCCCGCCAGCGAGACGGCCCAGCACGACAAGACGATCCGCGTCCTGGGCACCGGCGACGTGCTGACTCAGATGGCGCGCTGCTGCAGCCCCGTCCCCGGCGACACAATCGTCGGCTACGTGACGCGGGCGCGCGGCGTCACGGTGCACCGCACGGACTGCCCGAACGTGGTGCACAGCCGCGAGAAGGAGCGCTTCGTCGACGTCGAGTGGGGCGAGCGCGGGCGCATGTTCCCGGTGGCGATCAAGGTCGAAGCGTGGGACCGCGTCGGGCTGATCCGCGACATCAGCACGGTGATCGCCGAGGAGCGGATCAACATCGGCAACCTGGGCACGGAGCCGCACGACGACCGCACAGTCACGGTATCGGTGACGTTCGAGACGACGGGCGTCGAGCAGCTGTACCGGCTGTTCGCGCGCATCGAGGGCATCCAGGGCGTGTTCGGCGTGGCGCGGGAGACGGACGCCACGGTGCGCGAGATAGCGTAAACGAGCCTGCGCGATTCCACCGATGTGCTGGTAGCCCCGCCGTGATGGATATCGAGCCACTCTACTGGCCGCTTCGACGTCTAGACAGAGCCGAAGAGCACATCGACTCAATCGAAGCTGAGATCAGTGATTTCCTGGCTAAACAACCGAAACCGTATCGAATCGTCCGTGAACTCCACCCCCAAAAGCCCGGTTATGTCTACCGGATGAAAGTCCGCGAGTTCCCGCCTGACCATATCACTCTAATTTTGATTGATTGCGTAAACCATCTGCGAGCCTCGCTCGATAACATGATCTACAGCTTCATCTACTGGAAGACAGGCACTGATCCTGGTAAGAGCCCCGAGTTTCCCGTTTGCGAGACGCTCGAGGCATGGAACCGCGCTAGATGGCGGCTGGAAGGATTACCGACAAAAGCAGTCAATTGGATTTTCGATAGGCAACCGATTGAGGAGAATCTCAAAGGCGGCAAGCGCGAGTATCATCCGTTTTGGCTGTTGGACACGCTTTGGAACTACGACAAGCACCGGCTCGGTGGATTCGTCGCTTACGTTGCAGATGCCAGTTGGTCGTCCCGAGGCTCGCTTGAAGCATGGCAAACGCCCCGCGTTTATCAGGACAATTCTGTGGTCCTCACCGTGCTTACGAGCAATTGGAATTTTAGGGCCAAATTCGCCGTCAACATAGGTTTTGGGCCATCAATCGATACACAGTACACGGCGGTGGAAGCCCTCAGAGAGACTCGACGACTCATTAGAGACGTTGTGTTCCCAGAGTTTGCCGCATGCTTCGTCTGATCTAACGCATTCATCACTATATGAGTCGGCACGCGGCGATATAATGCACGTGCTTCGTTACAACGCCTTGTAGGCCCCGCCGGGCCGCAGACGCCCCGCATTCAGTCACCCAGCGCGATTCAGCGTCAGAGAGCCCCTTGCGGGCCCGCTAGAAAGGCCAACTCAACAGTGGAGTACAGGAATCTTGGCAACTCCGGCCTGCAGGTCTCGGTCGTAGGTCTCGGTTGCAACAACTTCGGCGGCCGCGTCGACCTGGCGGGCACGAAGGCGGTCATCGACCAGTGCATCGAGGAGGGCATCACGTTCTTCGACACGGCGGACCTCTACGGCGGCGCCGGCAAGTCGGAGGAGTTCATGGGGCCGGCACTGAAGCCGCACCGCCGCAACATCGTCATCGCCACCAAGGCGGCGGGGCCGATGGGCGAGGGACCGTACTGGCGCGGCCTGTCGCGCAAGTATCTGATGGAGGCGGTCGACGACAGCCTGCGACGGCTGGACACGGACTACATCGACCTGTTCCAGGTCCACTTCCCGGACCCGAAGACGCCGATCGAGGAGACGCTGCGGACGCTGGACGACATCGTGAAGTCGGGCAAAGTGCGCTACATCGGCAACAGCAACTTCGCCGCCTGGCAGGTCGTCGAGGCAGACTGGGTGGCGCGTACGGAGCACCTGACGCGGTTCGTCAGCGCCCAGAACGAGTACAGCCTGCTGCAGCGCAAGATCGAGCCGGAGCTGGCGCCGGCTTGCCTGAAGTACGGGCTCGGCGTGCTGCCCTTCTTCCCGCTGGCCAGCGGCTTCCTCACCGGCAAGTACCGCCCCAACGAGGCCCCGCCGGAGGGAACGCGCCTGGGCAACCCCAACAGCCCCTTTGCCCGGGTGCTGAACGAGGGCAACTTCGACATGCTGATGAAGCTGGAGAAGTTCGCCGAGGACCGCGGCCACACGATGATCGAGCTGGCGTTCAGCTGGCTGGCGAGCAGGCCGTTCGTGAGCAGCGTCATCGCCGGGGCGACGAAGCCGGAGCAGGTGACGCAAAACGCCAAGGCGGCCGACTGGAAGCTGACGGACGAGGAGTTCGCCGAGGTCGACGAGATCATGGGCCAGGCGCCCGCGGGCCGCTAACAACGCTTCGCAACGAATAACAAGAAGCGAGGTCTTAAGACCTCGCCTCTTTGTGTCAGCGGTCCGTTGGCGCTATTCGGTGGCGACGGGTTCGGCGCTGCGGCCGTTGCGCTTTTCGGGGGGCTTCCTCCGTGGTGCTCGAGCCGTTGCCATTACCGTTGCCGTTGCTGCGGCTGGCGCTGCGCGAGCTGTTGAGCCGCGAAGAACCGTTGTCGGATGTCATCTGGACGTTGCCGTCCAGCGTGGCGCCCTCGTGAATGCTGAGCACCTTGGTGATGATCTCGCCGTTGACTTTGCCGCGCGGCATCATCTCGACACGCTGGTCGCAGCGGATTTCGCCCTTGAAGTTGCCGGAGACGACCACGAAGGCGGCGTGAATCTTGGCGTCGATGTCGGCGCCCTCGGAGACGTGCACCGTGCCTTTGGTGTCGATCTCGCCGCTGAAGGTGCCGTCGACGCGGACGCTGTCGTCGACCTTGAGGCTGCCCTTCCACTTCGCGCCGGTGGCGACGATGTTGGTGCAGCGCTCGGGCGGCGTCGGCGCCGAGTTGGGCTGCAGTGCGGTCGCTGGCGAACGACGGCGCCGAGAGGTCGCTGTCAGACGATCCGCTGGACTTCGCCGAGGTAGCGGGTGTCTGAGACGCCGCTGCGTTCGCCGAGGTCGCCGCTTACCTTGAGATCAGGCCTGTTGCTATTGCCGAAGAAGCTCAACTTCGGACCTCCTATCCGGGTAGACAACCGGTAGCGTCCGCCAAAGCCATGTTTGTGTTTTGGGAAGCTGTTTGGCTCGGCGCCCCGCCGGATGTCGTCCGTCTCCCCGTCGTGACGGACTTGCGCATCCTACTCGCTAACGAGGCCCGCGTCAAGACATAACATGCTATTCGCCGCCTCACGAATCAGAACGAAAGGCTGCCGAATCTATATCACTCGGCCAGGTGACAAATGTCGTTGAGGTGCAACAAGACGGCGTTTCGCGACTCTGTAGAGGTAATCGAAGCGTCAATTATGTTCAGTGAGCAGTTGCTGATCGAAAACGGCATCGGGCGTTTGTAAGGCAGCCCCAGCACCGACTGGCAGAACAGCGCGATCGGCCCGCCGTGCGATACAACGGCCACCGTTTCTTGCGGGTGCTGCGCCGCGATGCCCCACAGCGTGGAGGTAACACGGTTGTAGAAGTTGTCGCGTCCCTCTTCGCCGGGATATGTGCGCTCGGCGGGGTTGGCGATGGCGCCGAAGCGCTCGCGGATCTCGGCGTAGGTCATGCCGGACAGCTCACCGAAGTGGTACTCGGAAAGGTCTTGCTGGATCGACGGTTCGATGCCAAGCCGTTCGCCGATCGCGAAGGCGGTCTCGCGGGCGCGCAGCAGGTGGCTGGAGTAGACGGCGGTTGTGCCGAGCGCGTGCAGGCGGTGCGACGTGAGGACGGCCTGTCGACGTCCCTGCTCCGTAAGGGGGTAGTCTTCCTGGCCCTGCAGGCGGTTTTCGTAGTTGCCGACGGACTCGCCGTGGCGCACGAGGATGAGTCTCACGAAGCCGCCGGCTCCGAGGGCTTCGCGTTGCGGGCGTCCTGCGGCACGACGCCGGGCCGGTTTGTCGAGAGCGTATCGGTGCCGGTTGCGACGTCGAGGAAGTTGCGCAGCATGCGGCCGGTGGCGCCCCAGATGACGTGATCGCCGAATTTGAAGCCTTCCATGATCACGAGCTCGCCGTCGCGCTGCCGCGGCACTTCAATCAGGTTCGATTCGTCCAGCAGGTGCGGCAGCGGCACCTCAATCACCTCAGCGACCTCAGCTTCCTGAGGGCGCCAGGGATAAGGCGAGAACGTTGCGTCGAGCTCGCCGACGTAGACGGTGACATGGAAGCGGCTGATCGTGACGATGTCATCGAGCTGGCCAATGACCTGGATGTGGCCCGCCTCGATGCCGATCTCCTCGTCCGCCTCGCGCAGCGCCGTGGCGACGAGGTCGGCGTCCTCGGGGTCCATGGCGCCGCCGGGGAAGGAGATCTCGCCGCGGTGATGCTGTACGAGGTCCGTGCGCTTGGTGAAGACGACGTGCAGCTCATCGCGGTGGGTGTAGAGGGGCACGAGGACGGCGGCGCGCGGAGCACCGTTGGGGTCGAACGTCTTCGGATGGTAGGCGGCGAGGCGGGAGCGTATTTCAGTTAGCACGGCTGTCCTTATCGTAGCAGCGTTTCGCGCCGTGGT
This sequence comes from uncultured Chloroflexia bacterium, assembly GCA_963766645.1. GTDB lineage: Bacteria > Chloroflexota > Dehalococcoidia > DSTF01 > WHTK01 > WHTK01. Next base: position 7,008 of record CAVYAY010000001.1, read on the forward strand.
GCGCGCTGCTATGCTCAATCCCATGCCAGAGAGCTACCGGGCGCCCCGCGGCGCCAACGACATCCTGCCCGCGGAACAGCCGTACTGGCGCTGGCTGCGCGATACGGCGGTCCGCGTCGCCGAGTCCTACGGCTACGGCGAGATCCAAACGCCCGTGTTCGAGCACGTCGGCGTCTTCCTGCGTCCAGGCTCGGAAGGCACCGACCTGGCCGACAAGGAGATTTACGCCTTCCAGGACCGCGGCGGCGACGACCTGGCGCTGCGCATCGACGGGACGCACGGCGTGGCGCGGGCCTACGTCGAGCACGGCATGGCATCGTGGCCGCAGCCGGTGCGTCTCTTCTATATCGCCTCGGTGTTCCGCTACGACAGGCCGCAGGCGGGACGGTACCGAGTGCATCACCAGTTTGGCGTCGAGGCGATCGGAGACCCTTCACCGGGGATCGACGCCGAGGTCATCGACCTGCAGCGCACGTTCTACGAGGCGCTGGGGCTGGGCGAGCTACACCTGCTGCTGAACTCGATCGGCGACGACGTCTGCCGTCCGGCGTATCTCGAGAAGCTACGCGCTTACTACGCCGACAAGCTGGACCAGCTCTGCGGTGACTGCAAGAAGCGCTACGAGATCAACCCGCTGCGCCTGCTGGACTGCAAGAACGAGCCGTGCCAGCCGTTCAAGCCCGGCGCGCCGAAGAGCGTCGACAACCTCTGCGAACCGTGCGAGTTGCATTTCGCGACGCTGCGTGGGCTGCTCGAGGGGCTCGGCATCGAATACGAGATCGACCACGCCCTGGTGCGCGGCATCGACTACTACACGCGCACCGCGTTCGAGTTCCAGCCGAAGGTCGAGGGTTCGCAGACCACCATTGGCGGCGGCGGTCGATATGACGGGCTGATCGAGCAACTGGGCGGGCGTCCTACACCGGGCATCGGCTTCGGCACCGGCATCGAGCGCATCATCCTCAACCTGAAGGCGCAGGGCATTGACCCTCCGGCTTCGTCGCCGCCGGACGCGTACATCGCGATCGCGGACCCGGCCGCCGAATCGCGGGCGCTGGTGATTGCGCGAGAGCTGCGGCTCGGCGGCGCGACCGTCATCGGCGGCGCGGCGGGACGCAGTATGAAGTCGCAGATGCGGCAGGCGAATGCCCTGGGCGCCAAATTCGCGCTCGTCCTGGGCGAGCGGGAGCTGGCGGACGGCAGCGTCTCGTTGCGTGACCTGGCCGCACAGTCGCAGGAAAGCCTGCCGGCTGCCGACGTACTAGCGCGAATCAAGGCCTGACACGCTGGTATAATCATGAGTGCGGGGCCCCCAAGTGCGGGGGCCTTTGCCTTGGATATCGAGATGCAAGACAAACTAAGAGCAATCGAAGAGCGGTTCGAGTCCCTCACCGCGGAGATGGCCCGGCCCGAGACCGTCGGCGACTACCAGAAGCTGCAGGCGCTGGCGAAGGAGCGCGCCAGCCTGGAGAAGGTGGTTTCGATCTACCGCGAGCTGCGCGAAGTCGAAGAGCAGGTTCAGGAAGCGCGCGCGCTGGTTAACGGCAGCGACGCGGAGATGGCGGCGCTGGCGCACGAGGAGCTGTCCACGCTGGAACCGCGCCAGGAGCGGCTCGAAAACGACCTCAAGATGTCGTTGCTGCCGCCCGACCCGCACGACGACCGCAACGTCATCGTCGAGATCCGCGGTGGTACGGGTGGCGAGGAAGCCGCGCTGTTCGCCGCCGACCTCTTCCGCATGTACTCGCGCTACGCCGAGAACAAGCGCTGGCCGGTCGAAGTGATCTCGTCCAACGGCACGGAGAAGGGCGGCTTCAAGGAGATCGTCTTCGAAGTGCACGGCAAAGGCGCCTATTCGCGATTCAAATACGAGAGCGGCGGCCACCGCGTGCAACGCGTGCCGGAGACCGAGGCGCAGGGCCGCCTGCACACGAGCGCGGCGACAGTCGCGGTGCTGCCCGAGGCGGAGGAGATCGAGGTCGAGCTGGACGAGAAAGACATCCGCGAGGAGATTTTTCACTCCGGAGGCTCCGGCGGGCAGAACGTCAACAAGGTGGCAACCGCCGTGCGCATCACGCACATCCCCAGCGGCATCGTGGTGCAGTGCCAGGACGAACGGTCGCAGCTGAAGAACAAGGTGAAGGCGCGCAATGTGCTGCGGGCGCGGCTGCTGGCGATGCGGGAAGCGGAGCAGGCGTCCGAAATCGCCTCTTCGCGCAAATCGCAGGTGGGCAGCGGCGACCGCTCAGACCGCATCCGCACTTACAACTTCCCGCAGGACCGCATCACGGACCACCGCATCAGCTACACGCGCCACGGCCTGCCGCAGTTCATGGACGGCGACATCGACGACATGATCGACGCCGTGGCGACGGCGGAGCAGGCTCAGCGCCTGGAGGAGTCGCTGGATTGACCACGCTGCGCGCGGCCGCCCGGGCTGCGCGCGACCGCCTGCTCGCGTCCGGGGTGGCTGATAACGAGGTCGAGGCTGAGATCGAGGCCGAGGTCCTGCTGCGGCACGCCATCGACGCCGACGGCAAGGCCACGAAGGCTTATCTCTACGCGCGATACGAGGATGAGATCGAACCGACCGCAGACGAGCGCTTCGAAGCGCTGATAGCGCGACGCCTGGCTCACGAGCCGAGCGCTTACATCACGGGCCGACGCGAGTTCTACGGACTCGAGTTCAAAGTCACTCCGGACGTGTTGATCCCGCGGCCCGAGACCGAGCTGCTGGTTGACAGTGCGCTCAAGCTGGCGCAGCACGAGCCGCAACGCACCCGTCTGCGAATAGCGGATATCGGCACAGGCTCTGGCGCGATCGCAGTGGCGCTGGCGAAGGCGCTGCCGCAGGCCGAAGTGTACGCGACAGACGCTTCGCGGGCCGCGCTTGCCGTGGCGACGGAGAACGCTCGTCGACATGGTGTAGAGCGGCGCATCGCGTTTCGCGCCGGGCACCTGCTGACGCCTATATCATGATTATGTCGACTTGATCGTCGCTAACCTGCCGTACGTGACGACGCAGGACTGGGCGCGGTTGGAAGCGGAGCTACGGGAACACGAACCGCGCCTGGCGCTGGATGGCGGCGACGACGGCCTGGACCTGATACGCGACGCTGCTGCGCCAGGCGCCGCGCTACCTGCGTCCGGCCGGGGGTGTACTGCTCGAGATCGGCGAGGGACAACTCGAGCCGCTGGTGACGTTGATCAGCGATGCGCTGCCGGCGAGGACGTTGTGGGGCGCCGAGAGCGACTTCGCCGGAATCCCGCGCGTGCTGACCGTGCTGCCGAGAAACAGCTAACCGGATCAAACCAGTAGGCAATTCGCCTTGACGCGAGTCGCCTTCGCGCTACACTGTGGCCGGTTTGAGCGGCGGGCCCGATTAGCAAGGACGCGACACGTATGGCCACCCAGTCGAATATGAACATCGGTGTGGAGGAGCTGATCTCGCCGGAGGCGCTGAAAGCGGCGGCGGCAGAGCTTATCGCCACGGCCATTTTCGTCATGGTGGGCGTTGGCTCGATCGCGGCGTTCATCACCGCCTCAGGCCAATCGTCTTCGCTCGTCGACGGCCTGCCGACTATCGCGCTGGCGAGCGGCCTGGCGTATGCGTTGCTCGTCGCGGGGATATCTGGCATCTCGGGCGGCCACATCAACCCGGCCGTCACCTTCGCGATGCTGATCACGGGACAGGTCACGGTGACTCGGGGCGTCATGTACATCGTGGCGCAGCTGATCGGCGCCTGCATCGGCGCCCTGCTACTGAGGGCGTTCCTGCTGGATGATTTGCTTGCCGCGATCCCGGGAGCCGGCGGTCAGGCGGTCAACACCGGCGCCGTCAGCGAGGCGTGGAAAGCCATGTTGCTTGAATCGCTCGGCACCTTCGTGCTTGTCTGGACGATCTTCGCGGTCGCGGTGAACCCGCGTCTGGGTACCGGCAATACCGCGCCGCTGTACATCGGCTTGGCGGTGGTGGTCGTGACGCTATTCCTGTTCCCGCTGACCGGCGCGGGCATCAACCCGGCGCGCACGTTTGGCCCGGCGCTATTCCTGCCGGCAACAGACGGGGGGCCGGGACGCTTCGACGACCATTGGGTCTACTGGATCGGCCCGCTGCTGGGCGCCGCCGCCGCCGCGCTGACCTATTACGTCCTTTACCTGATGCCGAGCCGAAGCCAGAGCTAGGCTCGGTTTGAAAAACAAAGCGTCCGTCCCGAAGCTCGCGGCGAGCCTCTGCCTTGTATTTAGAACGCGTCGCGTCTAACTTCGCGGTCAGGAGCTGTCGTGGAACGAATCGTCGCGATCGGGCTGGCCGGGGCGCTGGGGGCGCTTAGCCGCTACGGTCTGCAAAGCCTGGTCAACGAGGTCGCCGGACGCCCGTCGATCCTGGGGACGATGCTGGCGAACCTGACGGGCGCCTTCCTGCTAGGTCTGCTGATCGCGGCGACGGAGAATCGCCTGGAGCTGAACAGCGTGACGCGAGCCGCGATTGCGGTGGGGTTCCTCGGCGCCTACACCACGTTTTCGACCTTCATGTTTGAGTCTGTAACCCGGTTGGAGAACGGCGAAGTGCTGCTGGTCCTTGCCTACGTTGGCGGGAGCGTCGTGCTGGGGCTGGCGTTGGCTTATGCCGGCCTGCAGGTCGGCCGGGCGGTCTAGCGCCCCGTTGAGCCGAAGCCGCCGTCGCCGCGCTGCGAGTCGGAAAGATCGTCGACTTCCAGGGCGGGCAGCATCTCGACCCGCGCGATGACCAGCTGCGCGATGCGGTCACCGTTCTGGAGGCGGTAAGACTGCAGCGTGCCAATCGTATGCATGTTGACGAAGACTTCGCCCCGATAGTCGGAGTCGACGGTACCGAAGACGACGTTGACGCCTCGGCGGGCGAGCCCGGACCGCGGCCGCACCTGCACCTCGTAGCCGTACGGCACCTCGACGGCGATGCCGGTGGGCACCAGCGTCGTATCGGGCCCGAGCTCGATGTCCGCGTCGAGGCAGGCGTAGAGGTCGAGGCCGCTGGCGCCGGGCGTGCCGCGCGAGGGGAGGCGGGCGCCGGAGCGCAGGAGTTTGACCTTGATAGCGGGTTCGGGCATCGGGGGAAGGCTAGCAGAAGCGGCGCGTGGGATGAACGGGCTGTGGAGAGCAAACGGCCGAGGCTGGAAAGCCCCGGCTACGTTCGGTGAATTGCGGTGCGCTGCTAGGCGTCGGCCGTGGCGGGCTCGGCTTCTGCTTCCTCGGCGGGCTCCTCCTCGGGCCAGACGAGCTTCTTCTGCATCTCGCGCGGCGGGTCGATGTAAATGGCGCTCCAGCCGCAGGACTGCTCGCAGAGGCGGCAGCCGGTGCAGCGACGCTCGATGACGCTGGCGACGCCGAAGAAGTCGCCGACTTTACCGCCCGAGAGGTCGAGCTCGAGGGCGTCGAAGGGGCAGACCTGGATGCAGAGCTCGCAACCGGAGCCGATGCAGTTGTCTTCGATGACCTGCGCTTTGGGCCAGTCTTTGCGCGGGAAGGTGCGAGAGACATCGCCCAGTTCGTCGAGGATGGCCTCCGGCGGGCAGACGACTCCGCAGGCGCCGCAGTCGATGCACAGATCGGGGTCAATCTGGTGGATGACGTTACGGGAGCCGGTGATCGCTTCCGTGGGGCAGCGCTTGGTGCAGGCGGTGCATCCGATGCAGGTCTCGATGATCTTGTAGGCCAAAACGTGTTCTCCGGTCGGTTTAGTGCCCGCTACACACGAGTATAGGCGTGGCTTTCGTATAGCCGCAAGGCGGGTCAACGCCTACAACTGCGACGTTTCGATACGCGGGATGAGCCCGCGGTCGAACTCGGCGATGCGCTTCTCACCGAGGGCCCAGAGGCGTGAGCGGGCCGCTTTCGCGCCGATAACGAGCGGGCCGAGCCGCACACCCATGAACGTGGCGGGGTACTTCTCCAGCTTCTCGATCCCCGAGTCGAGCAGGCGGATGCTGCCGGGGAACTCGTTGCGCGTGACGTGGACGAAAGCGGCGGTGACCTGAATCAGGCCCTGGTAGAAGCCGCGCATCTCGCGCTCGGAGTCGAGCCAGACCTGCTCCCATGCCTCGTGGGCGTTCCAGTAGTGCCCCGCGTTGTAGAGGTCGATGCCGAGCTGCAGCAGCGCTTCCGGCGTCTGCGCTTCGAGGTAGGCGTCGCGCTCGTCGCCGTGGGCGTCGAAGTAGCCTTCGATGGTCATGAGACATATTTTGGCAGAAGGCCTGCGGTAGAATCGAAACGTGGCGGGCTTTGACAGGCTCAGCATGCCAGTACCCCCGCTTTCGCCGAGGTTTGGATGACTCAGGAGCCGACTTCTGTAGACGCGCCGCGTTTCCCGGAAGGCTACGGAGTGCCCGGGACGCGGGGCGAGACGGGCGAGCGCATCGCGTGGAGTTATGTTGAGGAGAAGCTGCGACTCGCGGTCAACTACTGGCTGACGACGGTGCGGCCGGGCGGCAGGCCGCACGCGCGGCCCGTCGAAGGCGTCTGGGTGGACGGCGCGCTCTGCTTCGGCGGGTCGCCCGACACGCGGTGGGCGCGCAACCTGCAAGCCAACCCTTCAGTCTCGATTAACCTCTCGAGCGAAGCCGACGCGATCATCGTGGAAGGGACGGCCGAACTGGTGACGGACCCGGCGCATCCTTTGGCAGTGGCTTCGACGGCGGCGAATCGGGAGAAGTACCCGCAGTACTTCTCGGGTGACTCGCCGCTGCTGGCCGAGTTTCATCCGTTCTGGGCCTTGCGTCCCAATCGCGCCTACTGCTGGACGCTTGAGGGGTTCCCTAGCCGCGCCACGCGCTGGGAGTTTGGCTCCTAGCCGCACTCCTCGAAGACGGCCAGAAACTCGCCCAACCGCTCACTGCGATCGACGGCGGCTAGTAGTTCCTGGAGTTCAGCGACGGCGTAGTGCTCCTCGAAAAACTCGAGTGTGCAACGACAGTAAGCCTCGTTGCTACCGCCGGCAGCGCAGGAGTCCAGGTAATCTCGGCGCACTTCGTCCGAGTAGCGCTGCTTTCCGCCAGACCCACACGCGGTGGCCAGAATCAGAAGCGTTGCGACAAGTGCGCCCGCTGCGCCTCGTCTCATCTTCGCCGTATCCCCGATCAACGTATGTCCTCCCTCCATATTTCGGCCCGCCGGAGGCTAAACTGACTACGGATCGTCTTTCATACGCCGGAGGTCTTCATGCGCGACGTAGCCCTGAGAGCACTGGATACGGCGCGGACGCGCGGCGCGTCTTATGCCGACGTTCGGATCATCGAGCTCAAGTCGGAGTCGGTGACGGCGCGCAATGACGCGGTCGAGGGGCTGGTGGTGGACGAGTCGCTGGGCTTCGGCGTGCGCGTCATTGTCGACGGCTACTGGGGCTTTGCAGCGTCAAACAAGATGACGACAGCTGAGGCGGACCGCGTCGCCGCGGACGCGGTGAAGATCGCGAAGGCGTCGTCACTGGCCGGCGGACCGAAGGCGAACATCGGGCCGCCGGTGCGGCACGTTGCCAGCTACGCCACGCCGATCCAGAAGGACCCATTCGCGGTGTCGCTGGAGGACAAGATCGCGCTGCTGCTCAAGGTCAACGCCACGATGGGTTCGGTGCCCCAGATCGTGACGTCGGAGTCGAACCTCTACTGCCAGCGCGAGCACAAGACGTTCGCCTCCAGTGAAGGCGCGTTCATCGAGCAGGAGCTGTACGAGACGGGCTGCGGCATCGAGGCGACGGCGACGGCGGAGGACGAGGTGCAGAACCGATCGTACCCCAACAGCGTCGGCCGGCACCAGGCAACACAGGGATGGGAATTCGTCGAGGGCTGGGACCTGGCGGGCAACGCGGGGCGCGTGGCCGAGGAGGCCGCGGCGCTGCTCACCGCGAAGTCGCAGGCACCCGGCGTGACGACGGTGATCCTGGACGGCTCGCAGGTGGCGCTGCAGATCCACGAGAGCTGCGGCCACGCCATCGAGCTGGACCGCGTGCTGGGCACGGAAGCGGCGTTCGCGGGCACGAGCTTCCTGACGACGGAGAAGCTGGGCGGCTTCCGCTACGGCTCCGACATCGTCAACCTGACGGCGGACGCGACTATCCCGGGCGGGCTCGGCAGCTTCGGCTTCGACGACGAGGGTGTGCCGGCGCAGCACGTGCCCGTTGTTCGCAACGGCATGTTCCTGGGCTACCTGACGTCGCGTGAGACGGCGCAGCAGGTGCGCCAGATGCGGCCCGATCTGGCTGAAGGTGGTCTGGTCCCCGGCCTCTCAGGCGGCGCGATGCGGGCCGACAGCTGGAGCCACCTGCCGTTGATCCGCATGACGAACGTCAGCCTGGAGCCGGGCGCCTGGACGCTGGAAGACCTGATCGCCGATACGGACGAAGGCATCTACATGGAGACGAACCGCAGCTGGAGCATTGACGACAAGCGGCTCAACTTCCAGTTCGGCACGGAGCTGGCGCGCGAGATCAAGAACGGCAAGCTGGGCGACCTGGTCAAGAACGCCACGTACACCGGCATCACGCCGCAGTTCTGGGGCTCCTGCGACGCGATCGTGAACCGCGATGGATGGGTGGTCTGGGGCACGCCGAATTGCGGCAAGGGTCAGCCCGAGCAAGTGGCGCACACGGGCCACGGCGCCAGCGCCTCGCGGTTCAGGAACGTGCGCGTTGGGGTGATGCAGTAGGCGGTTAGACGGCCTCTTCGAGGGACGCCAGCGAGGCGCCGCGCTGGTATTCCTCCAGGACACGCTTCAGCAGGTGCGCCAGCACCATCGTCGGTACGCAGGCGGGCGAGCGAGTCGTGGCGCTGCGCGCCGCATCGTGGCGGATCGACCGCAAGGTGGCGTGGTGCAAGCGGATGATATCGCGCGGACTAATGCCGGACTCGACGAAGCCGCGGACCAGCTTGTCTTCGACCTCGCGTTCGGCTGCCGTGCGGACGTGGCTGCTGGCCAGAATGAGCTGCTTGATGGCTTCCAGTTCATACTCGTGCTCGTCGATATCGCGGGGACCGAGCGCCCCGTCATAACCCACCGGCAGGTCATCGAGCGCGAGCAAGGTTTCGACCTCGACGATGCCCGCTTCGAGGCTGGAGGCGGTGGCGACGCGGGCTGTGCGATCGTCCTCGAGGCTGCGCAGCGTGTTCTGCAGCGAGTTGATGATGTCGGTCGTGAGGAACGCGTCCTTCGTGATGTAGTCGTCCGCCCCGAGTTTCATGGCGGCGACGGCGATCTGCTCGTCACGGGCGCCGGTGACGAGGATGGCGCGTGCTTCGGGGTGTCTGTCCTTGATGCGCTCAAGGAGTACGAGGCCGTTCATGCGCGGCAGGTTGTAATCAATCAGGACGACGCTGTATGGCTCCTTTTCGATCTCCTGCAAAGCCTGCTCCGCGGTCTCGACGGCCTTCCATTCGCGAATGCCGTATCGCTCCAGGGCGTGGCCCTCCAGCTGAGCGTCGGTGCGGTTGTCCTCCACGATGAGCACGCGCACGTGTCTGCGATTGGGCGAACTGGCGACTTCTTCACTTGCCTTCTGGCTGCGTCTCAGGAACACGCGCGAACCTCCGTACAGGCGGTCCTTGCCGGGCGCCCGGCGACCGCGACGATCGCATACTGCTGGTGTCTATCGGCAGGTTTTGGTCGACGAACAAGAGGAGAACGATGTACTGCGAGGCGGGCGCGTGAGCTGATCGAGTTCCAGCGGTGATGCAACCTCAACCGGCTCGATCCGCAGATCGACGCACTGGGCAACACCTGGAGCTACGAGTGCGACGCTGCAAGCCGCTTGATTTGTCGCTCCTCGAAAGCGCCTACGCCCACCGTCAGGTTCGGGCTCCAACTCTGTGCTCACGCCTCCCTCGGATGCTGAGGGTTCCACAACAACCACACGACGCTCGTTCCCAGGCCGCTAGCCTTTCCCTTTGGGTCGCCATGGTCGAGACCACTTGAAGGCAATCAGGGGGAGTCCGACAAACCAAACTGCCAGCGCGCGAACGATTAGGCCTCTATCTCCAATCGCGATGGACGCAATCAAAATTGCTACACCACCGGCGAATCCAATCAACATGACCGGCCTGAGTCTTGGAACTCGTTTCATTGCCAAACCAATCTTCACACTGTGGTTACGGGGCTACTTCTTCCAAGAACCAAGACAGCCAAACAGGTTGGATTGCAGGCCGGGCGGAATGTCGTCAGCAGCCGACCGAAGGAAGCTTCAGCTTCCAGACTCCATCCTCATTGACCAGCTCGTTGTCCGTGGGGTCGGCAGACTCCCCGTCGACGGTCGATACGACCGTCGCAGAGGCGGAGTCGCCGTCGATGACGATATTGCGGACCTCGGTAATTTCGAATTGCCGCTCGCCGAGGGCATTGCGGGCGCTCGAAATGAAGGAGACGAAGTTCTGCTCGCTGCAGCGTTCCTGGCTGCCGGAGTCGAGAAGCGCGTACATATCAGCCGGCTTGGAATCGAGATACAAGGCGATGTACTCCCGCAGGACCGATTCCACCTTGTCTTGCTCGGAATTACCTCCGCCACCGCAAGCGAGAAGAAGAAGTGCCGGAAGGAGCAAAGCCGCAATCAAGGACCTCTGCATGAATCGCATTCTAGCGGCCCCACGGTTAGAGAAAACCGGGGCGCTTGTCATGCAAACGAAACGTTTGTGCGCTTGAGACTTGATGTGAACGTTTCGCCGCCCTGCTTAGCCTTAGCGCGGTAGGGTTCGCTACTGGTGAAGCAAGGAGTGTAGCGAAATGGTCACAACGATTCGGCTGAAAACGGGAGCGACAGTGGTGAGCGGCGACGGTAAGCGGCTCGGCACCGTGAAGGAGATCGCAGGCGACCGCTTCAAGCTCGAGCGGCGCCTCCTGCCCGACTACTGGTTGGCGATGGAATACGTCGACTATGCGTCGGACGGGCTGGTCCAGATGGTGTTGCCCAGGGAAGGCATCGGGGCCGCCCGAATCGAAGCGCCGCGTTAACTAGACGTTCACCCCGAACCGCCGGCGCCGCCGGCCGCCTCCTCGGTCGCGGCCGGCGGCCCGGCGCTTATTTCATGTCCGCCTCGTGCCGGCGTGAAATGGTCGAAAAGCTCCCGGATACGCCAGGCAACGACACCTGTTACGGCTACAGCGCCGACGCCGCCGCTGACGACCGCGAAGGTCGCCGACGTCGCGGCGGCCACGAAGCCTGACTCCATGGCGCCAAGCTGGTTTGAGGCCTGGATGAAGACCTGGCTGACGGAGCTGACGCGGCCTCGCAGGTGGTCCGGCGTCGTGAGCTGAATAATCACGTTCCGCATCACCACGCTGATCTGATCCGCGGCCCCAATCAGCATGTAAACAACGATAGACAGGTAGATGCTGCGCGAGAAGCCGAAGATCATCGTCAGAATTCCGAACACTGCCACGGAATAGACGAGAGCGCGCCCGGTGCGGTAGATCGGCGGTCGCAGGACCAGGACCAGTGACATGAGAAACGCACCAATATCGAGCGAGGCGATCAGCACACCGTATCCGAGGCCACCGACCTTGAGAATGTCACTGGCGTAGACCGGCAACAGCCCTTTGGCGCCGCCGAAGACGACGGCGAACATATCGAGCGACATGGCACCGAGGATGACCTTGTGGCTCCAGACGTACTGCAGGCCTTCTTTGATGGCGCTTACGGTTACACCGCGCTTGGTCGCATCCGCGGGCTGCGTGTAGCGCAGGAGCGACATGGTCAGGAAGGCGCTGCCGATGGCGCAGCTGTAGGCGATGTAGGAAATGCCGGGATTCCAGGCGACGAGCACGCCGCCGACAAGGCCTCCCGAGACCATTCCGAACTGCTGGAGCGTCGAGCTGATCGTGACGGCCCCGGCGAAGGTCTCTCGCTTGACGATAGCCGGTAGCAGTGACAGACGCGCCGGGTTCTCGAAGGAGGATGCGAACCCGACGAGCAAAACGAGACCGTACATCAGCTCTGGAGATACCCAGCCGTTTAGCGTCGAGACGGCCAATGTGATGCCACAGAACAGCGGTACGGTCTGGGCTATGAGGATGATGTTGCGGCGGTTATATGTGTCGGCGACGGCGCCACCGACCATGGAAATACCGAGGGCCGGCAAGAAGCGAGCCAGGCCGAGGAAACCAAGGCTCAGCGGGTTGTGGGTGAGCTGATAGACGTGCCAGGCGAGGATCGCCTGGAGCATGGCGTTGCCGAGGGACGACGACATTCGGCTCGATGTGTAAAGGACGAAGCGCGGCTGGCGCAGCGCCTCGAAGGGGTCGTGCTTGGGTTGAGGCGGTTCGGCTGGGAGACTGGTTCAAGCCGAGTCTCCGCGGGCCGGCCCTAGGTGTGGAAGCGGCCGCGCCGCCGGGATGTTCATACGGTTCGTGATCTTATCAGAAGGGCCCGTCCGCGTTGCTGCCATTGGTGCCTAAAGCACGAGGTCCATCCAGCGGTGCTCGATGCCGGCGTCGAGGAAGACCTTGCCATAGGCAGCGTAACCGAGGCGCTCGTAGAAGCCGATGGCGTGCAGTTGCGCCGCGAGGGTGATCGACGTGGCGTTGCGCTCGCGGGCGAGGTCGTGCAGCGCCAGCATGACGGCTCGTCCCAGGCCACCGCGGCGCTGTTCGGCCAGCACGGCGACGCGTCCGATATGGAGGCGGCCGTCGGAATCGTCCAGCAACAGACGTCCCGTCGCGACGGGCTGGTCATCGAGGCGGGCGAGGACATGCAGCGCCGTCGTAACGGTCGCGGGGTCGGCGTCGTGCTCGTCGATTTCGAGGTCTTCGGGGACGCTCTGTTCTTCGATGAAGACGCGGCGGCGAACCGAGAGCGCCTGCTGCATTTGGTAAGAGGTAGTGACGAGGACCACTTCGAGGCTCACAGCCGATATAATAGGGGAGCTAAGGGGACGACAGGATTCGACAGGGAATGCCGGACCCGGATTGCAAGCCGAGGCGCCATCGCCCTCGTTAATCAGGTGGCAAACATAACTGGCGAAAAACAACTCGCCTACGCTGCCTAACTAGCGGTGTACGTTGACCCTCATCTCGCCCTGATGGGTGGGGAGTTCAGCGACGAAATGTCGGGGTGCTGTTCTGCTGACGGTCGGTAAGCGGGGCCTAAGATAACCGGCGGTGCCGGACGTCAGCCTGCCGGAGCGGCGGGCGTCCAAGGCGAGATTAAATGCCCGGATAAGCTTGTAGTAGATCCTGGACGTACTTCTTCTGGACGGGGAGTTCAATTCTCCCCCGTCTCCACCAACTCCAAACTCCGAGCTGCTCCAGCCATTCTGGGATACCAGGACTATGTCAGAGCCGCTCTTCCGCACGGCACACTGCAGTAGTCAACACCACCGCTCTCGATTACGCCCGTGGTGCTGCAGCCCACGCCGGTGCCAGGCCAGGCCGATTGTGACCCGGCTTACCCGACGGTCTGTGTTCCGCCACCGCCGCCCGACCTGGACTGCGGGGAGATTCCTTTCCGGCGCTTTACGGTCTTACCGCCGGACCCCATAGGTTCGACGCTGACAAGAACGGCGTCGGTTGCGAGAGCGGCTTGATGACTGGAGATAGAAGATGCGCCTAGCTGTCTGGAACATTGGCTGGAACAGGACGCCGGCTCAACGCGATGCGATGTGGTCGATCCTTCGCGACGAAATTCGTGCCGACGTTGCATTGCTTCAGGAAGTGGTGCCACCCGAGGGTGTCTCAGCGGTCTGGCGACCAATAGATGAGCGCCCGCGTGGCGGCCGAAGATGGGGCAGCGCGGTCGTTGGTTTGACTCTCGAAGTTGAGGAGGTTACGTCAGCCCAGGGGCGTGCGAACCGGACACCCCAGCTACTGAGTCAGACTTGGCCTGGCAGTGTAGCAGTAGTCCGGGTGGGGAGCGGTAGGGCTGCCGTGACCTTGTGTCGATCTACGGGCTGATTGACGACGGCTACAGGCCCGAAGGGCCACTTGAGGGCTGTGGCTGCCGGGATGGCGAGCGGTGCCGGCACATCCGAACTCAAAGGCATCCATCTTCCCAGCGACCCTGGCAAAACGACTACATCTTCGCCGCGACAGCCCTAACTTCAAAGACAGTTCTTTCCGGCGCCGGGGTCTATGACTCTGAAGCGATCGAATCGCTGAGAGACCACTTGCCGCTCGTCGCCGACTTCGATCTCTGACGGCGGGTAGCCTCTGGGACGTACACGATGCCGTCATAGTGTCAGCGGAGGATCACTTCTCTTCCGCCAGACAACTGCTACTGGAGGCGATCAAACGCCTCCAGTAGCAGGCCAATTTTCGTTTCTACTCACGCGAGATCAGGCAAGGCCAAGTACCAATCCGAGTGCGAGCAGCACGAAGAAGACACTCTGGCTGCTGTGGACAATGATGCCCATCCAGGAGCTGCGATAGCGCTTTGTGGGCAGTGCTTGACAGAATGTCCCGTCCACGATCGAACCGGGAATCGACCAGGGCTGATGGAGGTGATAAAGGCCGAAGATGAGGCCATTTGCCAGCCAGTCTCCCTTGCCGAAGACGCCCCTCATCTTCGGGAGCAGGATGCCGCGAAACAGCAGCTCTTCGCCCAGAATCGTGTTGAACACGCCGAGGATGGTGAACAGGCCGAGCACCTGCCAGGCCCCGTTCAGAGCCGCCTTGCGGTCGGCCGAGTTCATGATTGCTTCGAAGCTGTATCTTTCGGGCTCGCCGAGGAACGGGAACGCTTTCTCCCAGACGGCTTGAAACGGCACGACCTGCAGCGCGGCGAACAGCATGATCAGCGGCAGCAACCAGAGCCAGAGCCGACTGCGGGTCTCTCCGGCCCTGGGGTCTACCGGGGTGTTGAGCCAGCAGCGCCGTCGGATCGTCGACCAGCGCAGATTGCCCTCTTCCCGGAAGATGATCGCCATCACGAGCACGAACTGCCAGATAAGGCCCAGCGTTAGCAGACCGCCACGTGTGAAGGCCTCGCGGTTCTGGTCGCCGACGCCCAGGTCGAGTCGAGAGCCTATTAGCGGCGCCACCACCCACCCGAGGAAGGCCATCGGCAGCGCTGCTGCTGCCCAGATCGCGAGGATCTGGCCTAATGAGTACTGCGCCTCGTCCCGAACGACCACCGGCTCGGCCTGGGCAGCCAGGGGGGCACCGACCATCTGCCACCGTGCGTCTTCGTATGTCCGCATGCGATTCATTGCTAACCTCCTAAAACAAGCTGATTGACTTCTGCAGTGATGCTAGGCAGCCAGCCTCAACATGCCCTCTCACGCGGGACGGAAATCGCGGTCAACTGGAGGTGGAGGTTTTGGCGGGTGTCTCACACTCAGGTGGGAGAGTGCCACCGAGTCAGACGGTTCACGGTCGAACGACGCCAAGCTCGAAAGCGAGAATCACGGCTTGGGTGCGATCGCGCAGGTCGAGCTTGTCGAAGATGTGGCTGACGTGAGTCTTGACCGTGCCTTCGGTGAGGACGAACCGTTCTGCGATTTCGGCGTTCGAGAGACCCTGCGCAATGAGCTCGAAGACCTCGCGCTCGCGCTCCGTGAGGGACTTCAGCGCGTCGGCGCCGCGGGCAGCAGGCACGGTTCGCGCTGCGAAGTGGTCGATCAGCCTGCGCGTCACCGAAGGTGCCAGCAGCGCATCGCCGGCGGCGATTATGCGGATGCCGGCAATCAGGTCAGAAGCCAGCGCGCGCTTGAGGAGGAAGCCGCTGGCGCCGGCGCGAAGCGCCTCGTAGACGTACTCGTCAAGATCAAAGGTCGTTAGGATGATCACGCGACAGCTCTCGGACCGGGCCAGGCCTGCGATCTCGCGCGTGGCGGCGATTCCGTCCTTGACCGGCATCTGCACGTCCATTAGCACGACATCCGGGTCGAGTCTCCTCGCAGCGTCGACGCCTTCAGCTCCGTTCGCAGCCTCGGCGACAACTTCGATGTCGGGTTCGGTCTCGAGGATCAAGTGCAGGCCGGACCTCACAAGGGCCTCGTCATCCACCAGGAGAACTCGAATTGTCATCGAGGGCTGACCTCGTATGGCAGACGGGCCCAAACCCGGTAGCCGCCGTCTGATGCATCCGGACCGACGCTAATCTCGCCGCCGAATAGACTTACGCGCTCGCGCATGCCAACGATACCTCGCCCTTCGCCGTCATTAGGTTCACCAGCTTGGGCCCGGCCGTCGTCGACCACCTCGATTTCGATCTCTTCAAGCCTGTGGCGTACGGTCACCGTGACGCGCGACGCGTTCGAGTGCTTGAGGCAGTTGGTTAGCGCCTCCTGAACGATGCGGTAAGCGGATAGATCGACGCTGGCGGGTACATCGTCGCTCATACCCTCAATTAAGAGCTCAACCGGGATGCCGGCCTCCGAAACGTGATTCGCAAGGATGCTCAGGTCCGCGAGGCCTGGTTGGGGCCCCGATGCATCGTTCTGCCAGCTCGTCGCGCGTAGGACTCCGAGCATTCTTTGCATGTCGATCAGGGCTTCGCGGCCAATCGACTCTATTGAGGCAAGCGCTTCACGAGGCACCTCCGGGCGAGCGTCGAAAACGCGCTGCGCGCCCACCGACTGGATCACGATGACGTTCAAGGCGTGACCGACGATGTCGTGTAGCTCGCGGGCCATTCGCGCCTGCTCCTCGGCGACGGCCTCTCGCGCCCGCGTATCGCGCTCTACCTCCAGCCTGGCAGCGCGTGCACCGCTGACCTCGATCTGCTCACCTCGCAGGCGCACGAAGGTGCCGGCTAGCCAGGCCACGGACCACGTGCCGCAAACGGCAGCGATGTCTTGGGCGCCCCAGTCGCCGCGATTGGTAACAAAGAACCCGGTGATCGCAGCGATCGAAAGGAGGGCTAAGAATGTGCCTCTGCGGTTGTCGGTCAGCGATGCCGCGCTGTAAACGGCGATAAGGGAGCTGAAAGTGCCCGCATCGACGACCTGGTAACCAAGGGCGGAGTGCATGACGAGCGCCACACTGATTACGCATGCGACTCCGACGGGAGCGATGCGGCGTGTCGCGAGGGGCAGAGTCTGACCCGCGACGAGCAGGGCGCCGAGCAGATCGTCATGCTGGAAGTCGACCGAGACAGTGCGCGTCGCGACGATTGCAAGCCCGGCGACGGCAAGGAATAGCGGCAGCAGCACATCGAAGGCGCGCGTGCCGAGCCGCGTTAGGCGCTGAGGGAAGCCATCTCGACCGCTCTCAATCTTCGCTGCAGGCGATCCTGCCCGTTGCATGGCGCAAGTGTATCCTGAAGTTGGTTTCGCCAGTTTGAGGGCCGCTAAAAGCGGACTTTCGTCCTTCGAGCCTCAGGAAGCACTACGTCCTTATGGTGCCTCAGCGACTACCGCACTCTAGGGTGGCGTGACATAGGCGATAGGCATCTCTGCAGCGTAGTTACGCGCCTCTCTTGTTGCCTCAATCCAGTCTTGGCCATGGGGAAGAACTATCGATGCGGGTCGAACACGGTCTAGCTCTACGTTCTCGACGTTGGCCGTCGCCAGCGTGCCGATGTTGCTGCAAGACGGCACCAACACCTACGTCTACGGCCTCGGCTTGATCTCGATCTACGATGGTAGCGAGATGACGTACCGGCTGGTGGACGGGCTTGGCCCACTGTCAACCTCTGCGACGAGGACGGCGACCTCGTCGGCAGCTACACGTACGACGCCTACGGCAACGTGCGTTCCGAGAGCGGCGCCGGGACGGAGTTCAGCTTTGCCCGGGGGAGCAGACTGATCCGAACGGCCTCGACTTCCTGCGTGCCCGCTCCTACGACCCGGAGATCGGGCGGTTCCCTCATTGGCGATCCACTGGGCTGGGAGGCCACTCGTTTCGTAATGTGGTGGGGAGGTCCCACTACGACACCTACGGCAAGCCTGGCTTCGGCGCGAACTCGGGATGCGTCCGCTCGCCTCACCCCTCCGCATGACACGATGTCCTTCCATGAGAAGGCCCAACTCCGTCAAGGCCAACGTGGTGGCCCAAGTCTTTGTTGCCGCTGATGTGCCCTGCTTCCATCCGCACTCTCGTTGGTCGTCTCTGACCGGTGCACGCTGGGGTACGTCAGGCGGAGGGCGCTGCAATCTCATAGACGGACTTCGAGGTCCTGGACATAGTCCGCAGTCGCCCAAGTACGCGGCAATTCGGGTGATCATGCTAAGTCGATGGCGGCTCCTTCCGTGGAGCGGATCGGAATGTAGACCTCGCCGGTCACCCAGAGCCGGTGAAGCAGAATCGCAAGCTTCCTGGCGACGGCTACGACAGCTCGCTTGCGGCCGCTCTTACCGCCAACCGATGCCCGCTGCAGGCCCCAGCGCCGCAGGTCGGTGTCAGCGCCACGATAGCCGAGCATGTACTGCGAGCCATTCACGAGCAACTGGCGCAGGTAGGCATTTCCTATCTTCGAAATCCCGAGCTGTGGCGACTTGTCACCGGATTCTCGCTGGCGGGGCACCAACCCGAGGTACGGGCCTACTTGTCGGCTCTTGCTGAAACGCGAAGGGTCACCGATCGAGAGGACAAAGGTCAGGGAAATCAGTGGACCAACGCCCGGCACCTGCTGCAGGAACTGGGCCTCCGGGTAGCGGTCGCGGATCAGGGCGACGATCGCCCGGTCCATCCCGTCGATCTGACTGGTGAGGTCAGCGATCATCGCCAGGATGGGCGCCAGGGCAGGCTGGAGCTCGGGTGGGATGGCAGCCGGCACCTTCTTGTGGAACATGTAGGCATCGCAGGCTGGCAGTCTCGAACCGGAGGACTTCACGGCGCCGCGGACGTGATTGATCAGCGAGCTGCGGGCGCCGACGAGGGCGTGGCGAGCCCGGATCACGGCCAGGTCCGCCTGCGCCTGTTCCGACCGGTGAGCGATAGGGCTGAGGAGAGCTGGGTCGACACGACCGAGACGAGCGAGGGTCTCGGCGTCCGAACGGTCATTCTTGCGTGTGCTGTCAGCAATCAGGCGGACTCGTCTGGGATTAGCAACGACTACTTCATGCCCGAAGCTGGCCAGTAGCCGGCTAACCCAGGGCGAGTGCGTCCCGACCTCGAGTACGAGACGGCAAGGAGACATCGTAGAGAATCGCTGGCCGAGGGCCGCGCTGGTGGTGCGAAGCCTGCCTTCTTCGACGACCTCGCCCTCGCTGCTGAGTACACACACGCTGGTGTAGTGATCCGAGAGGTCGAGCCCCACGGTGATCCCCTTCAAGGAAAGCTGCCGAGTCGGCTCAGTTTGTGTGATAGCGTTTGTCACGCCGGTCATCCCTTCCTGCGCTTGAAGCGCCGATTTTGGGACACCTTACGTGAGCCCGCGGGTGACCGGCCTTCTCATCCCATCTCATAGTGTGGGGCGAGGTGACTAAGGCCAGAGTCTCTCCGAAGCGATCTTCGCTCCCTCGGCTAAGGAGGAGAGCTTCGCCCATAGGATGGACTCGCTCCCGACGCGTGTGCCCAGGCCGCAATCGACCCCACCGATAACGTTCTCACGGCCAACGACGCTCGCGTACTTCTCGATTCGTTCCGCCACTAGTTGAGGATGCTCCACCCAGTCCGTGAAGTGGCCGATGACACCGGGGATCAGGATCTTGCCTTCGGGGAGCTTGATGTCCTTCCAGACCTGCCACTCATGGTCGTGACGTGGGTTCGACGCCTCAAATGAATAGGCGCCGACGTTCACGCGGAGGATAAGGTCGAGGATCTGGTCCAACGGGATGTCTGCAGTATGCGGGTGGTGGACGCTTCCCCAGCAGGTGTGCATCCGGACACGGTCCTCGGGCACCCCTTTGAGCGCCGCGTTCAGGACCTCGACCCTAAGCTCGAGCCACATCCGATAGTCCTCGACCGACATGTCGGTGAGCATGTGCCAGTGGGTGGCGACTGAAGGCTCGTCGAGTTGGAGCACGATGCCTGACTCGGCAATAGCGCGGTACTCCTCGTTCATCGCTTCCGCGATCGCAAACAGGAACTCCTCATCGGACTTGTAGTAGTCGTTAGCCAGGAAAGAAGTCATGATCGGCGGCGCCAGTGCGGGCATGCAAAGCTCTTCGACCTGGGCCTCAGATCCTGCCTGTCTCAGGTTGTCGATGTCCCGCTTAAGGTCTGCCTGGCCTATGTAGCTCAGTGGGCCCACACAACGCGACCCTTCGATAGCCGGTTCTATCTTGCCCTTCAACGCTGCGGCGCCGCGAAGGACGTAGCTGAACCTCGGGCCGCCGGCGGCCGCGGCCCGCTCGAACCAGTCTGGAAACACCTTCGCGTCTCGCCCGTAGATCGCCCGGCGTGCCTGGTCGCCTGGTCGTGACTCCACGTTGGAGAGCCGGCTTCTGAAGTAAGCTCCCCAGCTCGACTTGGAGAACTCGCCATCGTTGACGATGTCGATGCCAACCGACGCTTGCTTGCGCACCACCTCAGCGACGGAGGAGCTCAGTAGCTGCTCAAAAGCTTGCTCGTCCTGTGCCTCGCCATGCTCTCGTGCCAAAACCGCTTGTTCCAGGTCCCCCGGCTTCACGAGACTGCCAACGTGTGTGGTAAGGATTCGGTCGGTGCTTCGCTTCATCTGGTTCCTCTTGCTGACTCGCGGCTCGTTCAGATAGCGACTGAATTAAGCCACAAACATGGGAGGAAGTCTGCAGCGAGATTCGGGGTTGGCGTGGGACCGACCGTGCACTATGACCAAATAATGTAGGCGAGACGTCCCATGTTAGGCGAACAAAACCTGCTCTATCTCGTCGGCGTGTTCATTGCGGTGGATCGATCTGCTCACCGATCGTGGGCGCTGAGAAAGGATCGTTTGGGCCAGGCTCTCAGGTAGGGTCGCAATCTTATGGTCGACTTTCGCAGCTGCTGAAATTGTCTCGTGTCTAACCTGGTCCGGTGTAAACGCTCGCCACCAGGGAAGCATCCATTCATTGACCACGTGAACAAACTCGTTCATGGGGGGGATTTGAACCTCGCCTGTCCGCTCGAACTCATCGAGTTTCAAAAGCCACTGGCGGTCCCAGAAGGCGACGTGCATTAGGGCTGCGCCCACGGTCCAGTCAGGACTGACCGAGCGATTGATGTCCTCGTCGGTCAATCTGACGAGGAGGTCGGCTATTCGTGTCCGTGCTAAGTCGTTTTCTGCGATGTGGGATAGGTCCATGGCTCAATCCTCCATGGAGAGCATCAGTCAAAGCTCTCTTGTCCGCGGGCTCGACGCTCCTGAGGGAGCAAGGAGTGGTAGATAAAGGAGTGTGTCGGTACAGGCACAGACGCGACCTCCCCGAAGCGCACAACGGCGCCATTCCAGGCTTCGAGTTCTGATGGACGACCGGCGATGATGTCGCGTTGCAGGGACATGGTTGCGTTGTCAGGGAGGGAATCGATGTTGGCCCAAACGGCCTTGACTTGGTCATCGCTGAGAGGGATCTCAAGTTCCGATGCGACCTTCCGTACTTCCCGCATAGCTGAATCCATCATGTGCCGCGTCTCTGGTAGGCGTCGAATTACGCCCGCGGGTGCACGCGAGACAGCCCCAACCCCGCCGAACGCGCTCACAGCGAGGAGTTTGCTCCACAACGCCGACTGAATGTTGGGCGGAACGGTAACGGATATACCGGCTTGCTCAATCACCGCGCGCAAGCGTTCGACGCGTTCACTGGGACGGTTATCGAGCTCTGCCAGGGCAATCGTTGCAGGTCCACCCTCGTGGCGCAGTCGGCCAGGCGCGGCAATGTAGCTGATGATCACAGCAAGTCCGCCTAACACGTGCTCGGGCCCTAGCGCTTCCGCCAACTGCTGGCTCGCTTCGACGCCATTTTGAATGGGGAGCACAACAGTCTCGGGTCCGATCAAAGGACGCATCGCTTCGGCTGACTCGGGCACCTGCCAGGTCTTGACGCCGAGTATCACCGCCTCAACAGGCCCAATCACCGAGGGGTCATCTGTCGCCGTTGCTGGCTGAATCGTAACGTCCCCAAGAACGCTCTCCACCTGAAGTCCGCGTTCTTGGATTGCTTGCAGATGCTCCCCGCGCGCCACGAAGGAGACTTCTTCTCCCGACTGGGCCAGTCGGGCGCCGAAGTAGCCTGCGGCACCTCCCGTGCCAAAGACTGCGATTTTCATGCTGCCCTCCTAACTCTTGTTGGGCGAGGCAACCATCAAAGGGAAGTAAGTTTAACGCATACGAGCTGGCACTATCGGGCGATAGTGTCACCTACTCGGTCGAGGGAACACGACACACGACAACTCGAGTCGCCCCGCCGGCAGGAAGTCTAGGGAACGCCCTCATTAACGCCATTGCAGGTCGTTGTTGTCGGAGCCTCGCAGCCTTGCGGGCGGTCCTATCAGGCGCCTAAGTCCGCTGCCGTCAGCGTTGACCGTGAAGACTCCTGCGCCGTTCCTATGGTTTGACATGAAAGCGATCTGGGTACCGTCTGGCGACCAGACTGGGCTGTGATCCTTGCATTCTCGGTGGTTGCCCATCATTTGCATGGACAGGCCATCGACGGAGAGCCGAGGCCACTTGGTGATCCTACGAAACGAGCTCGACCCCAGGTCGAAAACGCCAAGCTCCTGGCATTCGCCGCGCTGGGACTCGTAGAGGATGCGGCTGCCCTCTGGTGACCAAACCGGATTCAAGTCTCGCCCCCGCGTTAGCTGCTGCAATTCAGTTCCATCGGGCCGGATCAGGAATATGCCGGAGCCATTGTCAGTTCGCCCCCCAAATGCAAGATAGGCACCGTCTGGGGACCAAGCGGGAGGTAAAAGAAACTGCGCTTGTCCTTGCTGGGAGGAGAGACTTTCACAGTCAACCAAGAGACAGCCAAGGGAAATAAGGAATCTGTCGCCTGATCCGTCGGCTCTGGAGATCCTCAATTCACTTCTAAGCTCACCTTCCTTCTCCCGTGAGATGATGTAAGCGAGCCACTCGCCATCGGGCGAGGCCGAGATGATACTTGCCGCCCTCGGAGACGTCAGTTCCTCCCCAGAACAGCAAGACCTCATCCAGGCAATCCACGTAGCCCTTCGGGTCGTCGTCGTTCCCGTCGAAGCAGTTCCTGATCGCGTCAACCTTATCGTTGACCTTTGTACTGAGCGCTGCGTCAGTGAGCTGCACGCGTATCTCACCGGGTGGGAGGTCAGAGCCCTTGAGCAGGCAACTGGTGTAGCTGACCAGTCCTGCTGCCCCACACGTGATGAAGACTTCAGACCTGTTAGAGCCTGAAGGGTTCGAGTTACTACGCTCGTCAATGTTCGCCGTGTAGGAAAGGAATCCAGGCACTTCGGTCCCGTCGATTGGCCTGGGATTCTGACACTGCTCGGAAACGCTGAAAGCGCAGGAACGCCCATTGAGGAACCATGCGCCGACCGAAAGGAACCCGATGGCGGCAAAGATCAGAGGATCCGTTTGGAGTGAACTGACTTCGCCGAGGTGCTTTCCCTGGTTGTCGTCATCCTGCATCCTCCGCCTACTGTGGAGCCCACGAGATTCGGTCATCCTGAATCTGAGGTAGCTCGATGCTGCCTGGCGGAAGGGTCACCTCCTGAAGCCGGACACCTCGAGGCGAGTAAATGATCAGGGAACTGGGCCGCCGCATGAGAGCCAAGTAGCTTCCATCTGGCGACCAAGCGGGAACACCGAAGAAGGGGAGGATGGGTTTTTGCGAACCATCTTGTAGCGACTCAATGCACACACCGAGGTGACAGCGGAAGGCAATCTGCTTGCCGTCCGGCGACCAGGCCGATGAGGTCTCACCGAGTGGGTCGGTAATCTGTTTGAGACCTGAGCCGTCCACGTTTACAACGAAGAGCGCAGCCCTAGCGTTGGTCTGGTCGAGCCTGGAAGTGAATGCCAGTTGACCTCCGTCAGGTGACCATGATGGACAGGTGTCGTGCGAGGGGTTGTCTGTGACCTTCCTCTCCTCTCCGCTGGACAGATCTTTGACGTAGAGTTCCTCATTACCGTCCCTGGTCGAGTGAAACGCCACAGCGCTTCCGTCCGGCGACCAGGATGGACAGAAGTTGGGCCCGCTCGATGTGAGCTGCTGAACGCCACTTCCGTCCACGTTCATGACGAATAGTTCCTGCTGGCTCGACGTGGCCGGTTGGTTCAATCTGCCTGACTGGAAGACAATCTGTGTGCCGTCCGGCGACCAGCTTGGTGCGCCATCAAAGCGAGGCGAGTCTGTGAGCCTGACCAGATCCCCGGTTTCGACATCCACCGTATATATCTCGTAGTTGTTCGCTTCATCCCGATTCGAGGAGAAGACCAGGCGACCGCCTGGTTTAGGTAACGGAGTGAAGGAAAGGGACTGGAGCCACTCCTCACCCTCGTTCTCCAGATCAACCACCGGCTCGGACTCTTGCCTTCTCCGCTCACTGT
Source organism: uncultured Chloroflexia bacterium (assembly GCA_963766645.1). Taxonomy (GTDB): domain Bacteria; phylum Chloroflexota; class Dehalococcoidia; order DSTF01; family WHTK01; genus WHTK01. Next base: position 31,334 of record CAVYAY010000001.1, read on the forward strand.
AAGAGACTCCGATAAGCATTCGCCTGTCGTCGGGGTGGATGCAATATCGGCTTCTGACTTCGAGAACGAGAATCTCGTCCTCCGCTGCTGGGTCTCCTTGATCCAGGATGCTCGCAGCAAATCGCAAGCAATTGACCAGTTCGTCAGGCACTCCGCCCACTTCGATCTGTTGAATCGTGAACCTCTCGGGCTCGCTGGCTCCAGATTTCAGCTGAACTAAGGAGGGCACTACTTGTTGCAGGAGTTCATCTGGCGGAAGCGTCTGGAGCTCAGGTGCCGCGAGCATCACATCAGTCAGGTCGAGTGACCCAAGCTCGGCAATGATGGTGTGGGCGAGGTTCGGGCTTGGCCGACGAGAAGCGAAACAGGTCTACGAGTTGACGGGCGGGTTCTTCGACACGCTGATAACAGGGTACCCAAAGGTCGCCACCCGGGGACTCCGCTTTCGCACCACTAACCTCAACGGTACTTTCACCGGGGATCAGCGGCAGATAGGCTTCGTCACTTGCGCAAAGCGCATCCATTGTCTTGCTCAGGCTTGGCTCGCCAGCACAGGCCAGACTAAGGGCCATCGAAAGGGCGCCTACGACTGTCAGTATTCTGTGCCATCGTCTGGCACGAAGCGATGAGTCGGCCGGACGAGTTGTCGCTTCCACTCCTGACCCTCCCCAACACCTTACTTGCTGAAGGCTATCTATAGCGTCCGTAGGACTACCCAACTTGGGCAGCGAAACCTGCGGAGCGGGCGGAAGCTGGCGAGTGTTGAATGCGTGATTCTACCCACAATTGTCAGCCAATAGGTGTGACTTGCTGACGTATGCAAGACTCTCAGTTGCATCGCCGAAGACAATTGGGCGACACAATGAAGCCCTAGTGTCAGCCCGATTAGGCGGGGTGAGGCTGTGCTCATCGATGTGGCCTGGCTTAGGGTTTGCGTTCAGGCATGTCCAGGCAGCGAATGCGTATAAACCGCTCCAGGTCGGATTCGCGGATTCGCCGTGCGCCCTTGCGCTCAGCGATCCGGCGGCCCTTCAGCTCTTTGCGTTGCAACCAATTGATAAGCGTTTGGCGGGGAACAGGGAGCCGCTTTTGGACTTCCTCAACGCGCAACTCGCGGCTTGGGCCCGTTCTTCGGCTCGGAATTATCCATGATGCCGCCTTCTACACTGATCGGCGGCTCAGCTCCAAAGTTCTGTCACATTCTATGGGCTGCGGGTTACCGTACGAGAGTGACAAGAAGGCGATCTGGGACGGTCGACGCCTTAGCCCTTCGCTGCCCGGGTAACACTATGACCGGATCGCGTGAGGAAAGCCTGAAGCTACTGGCCTCCGTTAGTCTCGCGGCCGTCCTCTCAACTCCAGTTAATGATCGAGGAGTTCGTCGACGGCCTTTATCTCGGTGAACAGGCCGCTCCGAATCTGTAAAAGCCCTGAGAGATGGGCTAGCTGCCCAGCCGGTGGGTCATTTTCGGCCCACTCGGCGAGCGATAGACTTGCGCCGACTATGGATGCATAACCATGACGACCCTGAAAGCCGGTCCCATGGTCTGGCCCAATCATCCAGAGGTCACACGAAACGGGTCTGCCTGCTGCTAGCATTTGTCCGAAGAGGTAAGAAATGACGGCTCCCATCCTTGATCAAATAAACATTGTCAGCGGTGATCTCGATACATCAATTGCGTTCTACAGGCGGTTAGGAGTTGAAGTCCCAGTGCAGGGACTATGGCGCACCGATACCGGCACCCATCATGCCAGCGCCGCTCTGCAAGATACTAGTGGCGCCATTGACTTGGATTTCGACAGCGCAGTCTTTGCGCAAGTCTGGAACAGCGGTTGGCGTTCGGAAGGTGATTTGAGAGGTCGGATAGTCCTCGGATTCAAGCTTGATTCACGCAACTCGGTCGATGACACCTACCTGGATTTAACGCGACAAGGATATCGTGGCTTGCAACCTCCATATGACGCGTTTTGGGGTTCCCGATATGCGATTATTGAAGACCCAGATGGAATTGCTGTCGGCTTAATGAGCCCTTCAGAAGAGCAATATCGCAGCGTTCCGCCGGCGGTTTAACTGATGACTCCCGCATGGTACTTGAGGTGAAACAGCGGTCTAGAGAGGTCCTTGATTAAGTGACACCTGATCAAATCGAGCCGTATTGAGTTGCACGAGCCAGATTTGAATGACTGCTTGCGCGCCCATCCCTACTAAACGGCACAAGATTGGCCGACGCACCATTCGAGGCTCCTGATTCGGCTTATTGGTGGCGGCGCCACTGACGACAAGGCCGACTGCCTACATACTCGCTGCTCAGCCCTGAGTGCCAGCTTCCATGTAGCGCCCCCGGCGGCTCTGGGTTCCTTTGCAGGAACGTCTACTTCTGGGGCAATCTGCTAGACTCGTCCGCTAATGAAGGCTTTAACTTGGGGCGTAGCGCACGTCGGTCCAGCGATTCTGTTCCGAGTGAAGGAAGTGTCAAACCGGACGCAACACCATGACTGGATAGTGGGCAATGCCTGGCACGGTAGGAACATGATCCAAGCCGTGAATCCACTTAAGGTGAAACGGAGAATGAAGGCGGAAGCAACGGAGAGCAAGCCCTGTGATATGGCGGCACCGTGGTTGGCTGGACCCGTTATTGTGTAGTGGTTGATGAAACCAGGTTTGCGTCCATGAACTCGGATACCCCGGGTCCAGAAACACTCATGACAGGTCTTGCCTACGGCGAGTCTCCGCGTTGGCATGATGGCCGCCTTTGGCTCGCGAATTGGACACAGCAGGAGATCGTCGCTGTTGACCGTGCCGGCAAGAGTGAAGTCGTTCTACGTCTTCCCTATCCGGAGTTTCCATTTTCGATCGACTGGCTGCCCGACGGGCGCTTGCTTGTCGTCTCGGCCGGAGAGCGACCGCTCGTCCGTCAAGAATTAGATGGCAGCTTTGTTGATCATGCCAAACTCGAACGAGGCTGGAACGAGATCGTGGTCGATGGTCGCGGCAATGCTTACATCAACCGGGTGGGCTTCGACATGATGGCGGGAGAGGCGTTCAAGACCGGGACCATCGCCCTCGTTACCCCAGACGGCGTCGCTCGACAGGTCGCTGAAGGACTTTACTTCCCGAACGGCATGGCAGTAACCCCGGACAACGCCACACTCATCGTCGCCGAATCCTACGGTAGGCGGCTGACTGCCTTCGATGTGGCCAATGATGGCGGTCTATCGAATCGTCGCGTCTGGGCCGATCTGGGTGATGGCGTGCCAGACGGAATCTGCATAGACCAAGACGGAGCCGTCTGGTGCGCAGACGTTCCAAACAAGCGTTGTGTGCGTGTTCGCGAAGGGGGAGAGGTACTCCGGACGGTGCAGGGTGACCGAGGCTGTTTTGCTTGCATGCTCGGCGGGGCCGACGGAAAGACACTTTTTGTTCTCGCCGCCAAATGGAACGGTCCCGCAGCGATGTCTAGCCAGGTCCGAACTGGACAGGTGCTGTGGGCGCCAGCACCTGCAGCGGGTTCTGGCTGGCCAGCACGTAGCTAGCGTTCTGCCAGAGGATGGTTGTCATGATCGCTCGGCACCTTGAGCCGGTTGTAATAAGCGTAGCAGCCGACACGTCCGTCACGGGGCAGGCGTCGAAGTGCGTGCAGCGCCAATGCGTCGGGTGACACCATGACTTCCATGAGAAGGCTATTACCCGTCAAGGCCAACGTGGTGGCCGCGCTTGGTGTGAGCCCCGCTTCCATCCGCACTCTTCGAAGACCTTGGAGGTCCGGTGCCCGCTGGGGTACGTCTTCAAATAGGTGCTGCAATCTGTATCTCGGGTTCGCCGAAGCCCCCTGCCATAGTCCGCAGTCACCCTGTACGCGGCCCTCCCTGACCCCCGCGCTAAGCTGCTGCCACCTCCCCATGGCGCAGAGGCTCGTACACCTCTCCTGTCACCCAAAGGTGGTGGAGCAGAATAGCCAACCGACGTGCGACCGCCACTACGGCCCGCCTCTTCGCCTCTTTCCCGCCGACTGCCCTACGTAGGCCCCAACGTCGGAGGTCGGAGTCCGGCCCCCTGTAGCCAAGGGTGTAGTGCGCTCCGTTCACGAGGAGCTTGCGCAGGTAGCGGTCGCCGGTCTTGGTGATGCGTAGCTCCGGAGAGTAGTCACCTGATTCACGCTGTCGCGGGACCAAACCGAGGTAGGGTCCCAACTCCCTGCTCTTCTTGAAGCGCGAAGGGTCTGCGATGGTCAGGACGAAGGTCAACGAGATCAACGGGCCGACGCCAGCGACCTGCTGAAGTACGCCAGCCTCCGGATAGCGGTCCTCGATAAGCCCCAGAACATACCGGTCCAAACCTGCAATCTCTTCACTGATCTTCCCAATAACCTCGAGGAGTGGGCTCAGGCTCGTCACCAGCTCCGTTGGCAGCGTCTCCTTCACACGCCGATGAAGGGTGTAGGCGTCACAGGCCGGCAGCCTGGCTCCGGAGGACTTCACCGCGCCACGGACGTGATTGATTAGCAGTGTTCGGGCAGCGATGAGGCCAACGCGAGCCCGGATGGCTGCGAGGTCTGCCTGGGCCGCCGCACTCCTGTGCTTGACCGGACCCAGAAGCGTGGATGTCCCCAGGCCTCCAGCGTCTCGGCGTCGGCGCGATCGTTCTTCCGAGTGGCCTGGGCATGCGTACCTTCCGTGGGTCGCTACCACTTCCTGCCAAGAAGCAAAGAGCGACTCACCAGGGCGAATGGGTCCCGATCACTCGGCATTCGCACTCCTCGAACCGAGCGCGAATCGCGGCTTCGTTAGTCCGAAGCCTTCCGTCCTCGATGACCTCCCCCTCGCAGTCAAGCAGGCAGTAGTTCGTGAACCGATCAGAGGCATCTAGGCCCAGGGTGTTGGCGGTATTCGTTGCCATTTGTGAGAATCCCAACCTTTCTCGCGATTTGCCGCAAACTCTACGGCCATACCGCTTGCTATTTGGGCCTTCTCATCCCATCTTCATCGTGTCTCTAGGCCTTCAGCAGCCCCCGGCGCCCCAGTGCCCGCTCCAGAGCAAACTGGATTTTCAGGTCCTTAGACCCTTATGGAAATCTGACGCAGCGAGTAGTGCTTGGCAGCGGCTCGAGTGTCGATTCGCTGCGCGATTGCATCTGCAATCGAAAGGCCGTTCACCCAATGCTCAAGGCCATACCGGGTAGCACGATGGCCGATGATGACAACCTGCTGACCGTCGTGCCGGGTCAGGAGGTCGACGAGAAAACTCCTCACGCGAGCCATGACCTGTTGGTAGCTCTCGCCTTCGGGGAACGGCTGCGAGATGTGGTCAGCGTGATTAACCTGGTTGCTAGGGAGACCACCAAGTGTGCCGTAGTCGGCCTCCCTCAGCCAGCTGTCCCAGGTGATCGGTATGTCCCGGTGGCCGAATACAAGCTCGGCCGTACGCACAGCCCTCTTCAAGTCGGAGGTGAAGACGACGTCCAACGGAGTTGTATCGAATTCGGCTGCAAGTACTTGTGCTGTTTGAACTCCGTCTTCGGCGAGGTCGACGTCAACATGGCCGGACGCAACGCCTCGCTCGTTGTCCAGCGAGCGGGCGTGTCCGATAAAGGTGATCTCGACGGCCATGGCGCTACGCCTTCAACATCTCACGGCCCCAGGCTTCCCCAGCGAAGTCCATGATGAAGCCGTCACGGTGACTCAGCGCGTGCGCGTCCCGATGGAGACGTTGAATCCGCTGGCTGAGATAGAGGGAACGGCCGCCACCCACCTCGAACAGCCGGTTCACGGCTTGAACACACAGCTGAACCACGAATGCTCTATCTCGCGCATAGCGGCCCTTGTCCAACTCTGAATACGGACGATCCTCGCGGGCCTGCGTCAGGAGTTCACTCATTCCCTTGTGGAAAACAGCCTTAGCTGCGTCTGTCTCGGCGCCCGCCTGCGCTAAGCGTACCTGCATCTGGCCGCTCGCACCGGATCGGCTTGCGCCGCCAGTGCCGCCCCAGCGGGCCACGAACTCATCGATCGCTGCGTCCGCGATACCGATCAAGGGGCAGATGAGCTCCCAGAAGAGCAGCAGTCGCATCGGAACCTTGTATGTCACGCGACCGTGCAACTCATGGCCTGTCCAATCGGTGATTCCGACCGCGAAAGGGTTCAATGTTCGGTACTCCGGCACCAAGGTGTCGCGCACCTCGATGTCCTTGCTACCTGTTCCGGCCAGGCCGGAGACGTGCCAGGTGTCCACGACTTCATAGTCACCCTTTGGAAGGAGCAGCCAGAGCGGTCCTTCCGGGCCGGTCGCTCCGGGCATGAACCAGCTTGCAGCGTCGCATCCGCTGGAAAAGTCCCAATGGCCTGTCAGGCGGTAGCCACCAGGAACCCGTTCCGCCCTTCCCTTCGAAGGGTCGAAGGAGCTCGAGCAAAGAGTGTGTGGGCCGGTTGAGAAATACTCGTCCTGGGCCTGCTCTGGGAAATGGCCGACGGCCCAGTTAAGGACCGTCCAGACTGCATAACACCAGGCTTGGGATGCGTCTCCGCGCCCCAACTCCATCAAGATGTCGTGCGTTACGTCATAGTCGACCGAGTAGCCTCCGTAACGCTGGGGATTGCCAGCAACGAGCAGCCCACTGTTGATGTAGTCCTGAACGGTTTCCGGCGGGCACTGACGCAATTCCTCAGAGCGAAGAGCGCGCTCCTTCAATACTGGGACGAGTTTCTGAGCCCGGGTGAGCAATTCGTCGCGGGACATGTCAACCTTTGGCTTGTTTCCGGTCTTGGTGGCCATGATTCCTGCTCCGATCTCTGTTGATCGCTACTAATGGCGTCGACGCACGATGACACTTAAACCTCACTCGGGGTCGCGACCCAGAGTCTCCGATGTCTTGCTACGCCTTGAGCAACCCCCTGCGTCCCAGCGCCCGCTCAAGCGCTGGCTGCATCTTCATGCCTTGGATGCATGGTGCCGACTTTGTACGCTGATCGGCGGGCCGGCTCCAAGTTGTTCGTGTGACACTTGGTGTCACGCGAAGACGCACAGGGACAGTCAACCGGCGCGCCTTCAACCCTCGAACGAGCGGACGCGGCGCAGGATATCACGTTACCAAGTGCCAAGTGTGGCCGCCGAAGTGGTAGACTGCGCCCTTTGGCGAACGCTTGTCTGGCCTCGGTTAGAGGATTCGCATTAAGACGACGATTGCTAGGAGGAGCACCGCTAGCAAAATGACGCCGTAGACGACGGTTTCTTTCTTACTTCTCGGCGCTTCTTTGAGTTCGACGCCATCGAGTTCACTCCGATGCTCACCGCCCTTTCGCAGACGATCCAGACGGCCGGTATCGGGTCGATGGGGTAGGGGTCCTCGGAACATTCGCGGAGCATACACCCCCGGAAGGAGAAACGTCGACGCTGACGAATCCACAATAAGTGAGCCATTTTGACTCGATTTGTAGCCATGACGGCATGGCGCTAAGGCCGGGATAGTGCGCTACCACTATTGACGACGTGGCACCGCTGCCGCTGCAGACCTTCGTGGCGCTGCTACTGGCGACTCGGACCGTCGAGCCGGCGGTCGCGGTCATGCCGACCTCGTACGCGTCACCGCCGAAGATGCCAGACATTACGTTGCGCAGGCAATAAGAGGAGCCGGGGAAAGACCCGCGTAGCTCCAACGGGGTCTTCGAGCGCACGCGGACGCCGGATGAGCCGATTTCGGCGTCGATAGAGCCGGTGACGGCGGGCGCTAGTCTCGCCACAGCCGCACATCCGCGGTCGCCACCAGTGGGTCCATCTTCGCAAGCAGCCAGTCGGCGACTTCCTGCGCACCGTCGCGACGGCGGCAGTCCGTGAACAGCAGCGGGCCGTTACGCAGCCGCTTCGAGTCGCGCTCCATTAGACCAGGCTCCCGGTTACCACCGGACGGAACCCTAGCGACCACAAGGTCAGACTAAGGATCGACTGTTTCCCCCTCCAGTTTCACGACGGTGACAATTCGGGTTCCGGTTGCTTACGAGGAGGATTTCGGTGCAGGGCAGGGCCGAAAAATGTCCCAGCACCGCGAGAAGACGCGCAATGCGCCAGCATATTGACTCGGCCCCGACATGCCGAAAATTCCATATCGGCATCTTGCCGGCATCGGTTACGTGGCTTACGGCGCAACGTCCACCGATGGAGAGGGGCTTCAGTCTGCTACTGAGACTCAAAGCACTGTTCATTTTTTCCTGGGTCAGCGGGGTCGTTTACTGGACGCTGCTGTTTGGCCTCACGCTGTGGCTGACGCGCGCAGAGCAGCCAACGCCACGTCTCGTCCTGCTCGGAATCGAGATGCTCGCCCTGCCGGTGGCCATCCTCGTCGCGAAGGTAACGCACACGCGCTTCCTCGCCGACGTGCGACACGTTGCATTCCGGGACGAGCTGACCGGGCTGGCCAACCGATCGTATTTCATGGAGCGCCTCTCGGATGCCCTGGCACGAAGCCAGCGCAAAGAAGGCAACGTGGCCGTGCTATTCCTCGACTTCGACGGCTTCAAGCGCCTAAACGACACGATGGGACATCCCGCCGGGGACCAGTTGCTCAGGGAAGCAGCGACTCGCTTCGCGCGCACTGTCCGCGGCGGGGAGATGGCGGCCCGGCTGGGTGGCGATGAGTTCACATTCGTCCTGGAGGACCTGCGCGACCGCGAAGGCGCCGAGGCACTGGCCACACGAGTCATGGCGCTGCTGGACCATGCGTTCATGATCGACGGCCACGAAGTTGTCATGTCGGCCAGCATCGGGATTGCCTTCAACGACGGCCCTTATTGTTCGGCAGACGAGCTGGTGCGTCGGGCCGACGTTGCGCTTTATCAGGCCAAGGCGGACGGGCGCAACTGTTATCGCATCTTCACGCGACAAAGCCAGGACTCGAACTTCAAGTCACTGGAGCTGGGCGCCGGCCTGCGCGCGGCCATCGACCAGGACGAACTGCGGCTCGACTTTCAGCCCGAGATCGACCTGACGTCGGGCCGCATCACGGGCTTTGAGGCCCTGGTGCGCTGGCAACATCCGCGGCAGGGCTTGCTGCAACCCCTTGAGTTCGTGCCCACGGCAGAGGAGTTCGGCATGATCCGCGACGTCGGCAGATGGGTGATGGCCGAGGCCTGCAAGGAGGCGCAAAACTGGGCGCGAGCCTATCCTCATCTCGCCGATTCAACCATCAGCGTCAACGTTTCACCGATTCAGTTCCGGGCGCGCGACTTCGTCGAGGAGGTCTCTGCCGCACTGGACGCGACCGGCCTGCAACCGCAGCGCCTCAAGCTCGAGATCGTCGAGACCGCGCTGATGAGCGACCTCGACTCCACCACGGCGACGCTGCACAGTCTCAAGCAACTCGGCGTCAAGTTGGCGATCGACGACTTCGGCACCGGCTACTCGTCACTGAGCTACCTGCGGCGCTTCCCCATCGACACGCTGAAGATCGACCAGTCCTTCGTCCGACAAGCGCCTGGCGACCGCAAAGTGCAGTCGATCATCGAAGCGATGGTCGCCCTTTCGCATGCGCTGGAGATGGACGTGACCGCCGAGGGAATCGAGACACGCGAGCAGCTCTCGTTGTTGATTCAGGCGAAGTGCGACCGCGCACAGGGATTCCTCTTCGCACGGCCAATCGCACGCGCCGCCATGCTCCACTACCTCGCGGCACAGGACCAGCCGTCACAAACTGCGTAAGGCTTCCTTAGCGCCTACTCGCCGACGGCGGCGACCAGATCGGCGGCTTCTTGCGCCATTGCCTTCTGCAGGGCATGTGGCGCGTGATATTCGGTCTGGCCGGCCAGCTGCATCGCCTCCCGCGCTTCTTCCGGCGTCAGCAACGGCGTCGTCTTGTGGACACGCACCGCGCCGCCACCGGCCGATGCGATAGCGTAGGCAGCCGCCTGAACCGAACCCGGCATCTCGACAATGGCGACGATATCGAAGTCGCCAAATGAGAGGTAGCCGGAGATGACTCTCCCACCGAGCCTCTCGACGACCGGCTTGATGGCTTCCGTGCGATCCTCGGGCTCTTTGGCCAGGGCAGCCCAGGCCTCGGGGTTGTAGGACGCTTGTAGCAGGAAATGCGGCATTGAATTCTCCTAACCGGCTGCTGCTGCGTTGCCGTTCGCGCCACCGTTGGCAGCGATCGCGGTCGCGACGCTCTCGGACATCGGGTCGATGATGCTCTGGCGGGCCTTTTCTTTGGCAGCCCGGACCGCGGCTTCAAAGTCACCGTTCTCAACCAGGGCCGACGCGCTGTGGTAGTGGTAGGTCTGCGGCATCCACGGTTCCTTCGGCTCGATGCCGTCGCGCATGTCCTTGGCGGCTCTCAGCAACTTCTGACGCAGGTAGATCATGTGGTAGTCCATCGACACCAGGTGCTCGTACTCGCGCTTGGCGATCGGACCCCACTGGTTCTCCATCATCGCGATGTCCTGCAGCGGGAAGGTCTTGATACCGGAGTAGAGGTGGTTCTTCTGCCCCAGCCGGTCGACCTCGTAGTCGTTGAAGACGTTGGCTCTGGTCTTCCATGTGCCGGGGATCATCTCCGGGTAGGCGTATCCGCCCTGCTTGTAGTAAACGATGTCGTCGGGGGTCATCGGGTTGAGTGCCCAACGCAGGCGGAAGAACATCATCCGCTCGTTATCGATTGGCACGCGGAAGTTACCGGCGAAGTGGTTCGGGCGGACGATGCCGGGCGGGCAGTAGATCGGCATCAGGAAGCGCAGGATGACGTTGGCCTGCTCCTGGCCATCAGGGCGCGTGATGCGTGAGATGGCATACATCGCGCCATCGATGTCTTCCAGGGTGTCCCTGGCGCGGCGATCGTCCTTCTTGAATCGGCGGTTGCCGACAGCGAAGGGATACGGCTCTTCCTCGGGCACCGGACCGGCGAGCGTGTTCTGAGTCGTCGTGCCTGTTAAAGGGCTGGGCGCCCGGAACTGGAACTGAGGATTCGTCGCGTTGTTGTCCAGCGTGCTGTGCAGAAATGGTACGTGGCTAGGGTCGAAGTCGCCCTCGGTGGCTTGCAGCCAGTTGCACTCGAGCTGGAACTTGGTGACGTAAACATTGGGGGACGGAACTTTGTTGAAGTCGAAGTCAGGGAACGGGGGCTGCTTCTGCCTCGGCCCCATGTAGGCAAAAACGATGCCTGCGGACTCGCGGCAGGGATAGGCCGTGATGCGGACCTTGTCTTTGTAGGTTTCGCCTTCCGGCGTGTTGGGGAGGTCGGTACAATTACCGTCCTTATCGAATTTCCAGCCGTGATAGACACAACGCAGGCCACACTCTTCGTTGCGGGCAAAGAACATCGGCGCACCGCGGTGCGGGCAGAAAGCGTCCATAAGGCCCACATTGCCCTCGCTATCGCGATAAGCGATCAGGTCCTCGCTCATGATTTTCAGCTTGACTGGTACGCAGTCCGGGCCCGGTAGCTCCTCCGATAGGGCTACCGGTAGCCAGAAGCGGCGGAACAGGTCGCCCATTGGCGTGCCCGGGTCGGTATTCGTGACGAGCTCATTGTCTTGCTTCGATAGCATTGAGGTCCTCCTGTGACGCGCCTCAAAGTGAGGCCGGTCAAAGCGTGCTTGCATCAAAGCTACTGGCACCTTACGTGAGGTGCCATGTGCCATTCGGCCCCTCCTGTGAAATTGGATTGCGCGCGGTGCTATCATCCGGTGCGCACGCCTCGCAACCGCGGAATGCACTTGACCCGCCCTATCCGGGATGAGGTAGACATGAAAGCTCTAGTGGCGCTCCTCGCGTTATCGATGATCGTATCGCTCGCCTGCGGTGGCGGCGGCAATAGCAGCAGCGCAAGCGGTAGTGGTGGTGGCAGCGGCGTCTCCGCGGGGGGCGGCGCCCTGGGCACGTCCTCCGGCGATGCCCGATCTCAAGGCTGTCTCGCTCCGGGCGAAACGGCGGGCTTCAACGGCCAGCTCGTCCTCGTCTGCGGCACCGTCGTGGAATCGGTCTACGTCGCGGAGCAGGCGCGAACGACGTTCATCTACTTCGGCGCTTCACCGCCGGACCAGGAATTCACCGCACTCATCACCGCGAACAGCCGGTCCGGTTTCAATCCGTTCCCCGAGGATCAGTTCACGGCCGGCGTCAACGTCTGCATCGAGGGCAAGGTGGAGTTGGATGGAGACGGCAAGCCGACGATCAACGTCCAGAGCGCGCTCAACATGCTGATTATCAAATCGCTTGAGATCCACGGGGAACACTGCGCCGGAAACTAGCGCACATCGGGAGACACAAACGCGATGGCGCGTTAGTGTAGGCGCGTGAACACGCCTGTTTCTGACCGCTTCCAGGTGATCATCGTTGGCGGCGGGCCTGTGGGCGTCGCGCTGGCGCTGGATCTGGGACGGCGCGGCGTACGCTGCGCACTGGTCGAGCGGCACCTTTCGCCGCAACGCATCCCGAAAGGTCAGAACCTGACTAACCGCAGCATGGAGCTGATGTACTTCTGGGGCATCGACGAGGAGGTGCGTGCGGCACGCCTGCTGCCCGATGGCTACCCCATTGGTGGCGTCACGGCCTACGACAACCTGATGAGCCCGTACTGGTACACGTATAACGACGCTCCCGGCCGCGGCGCCAGCGTTGCGTCATTCTTCTTCCGTCGCAACGAACGGCTACCGCAGTACCTGACAGAAGAGGTCATGCGTCGCCGCGTCGCCGGATTCAAGGACGTGACTTGTCTGTTCGGGTGGTCTGCGGAGGCCATCGAGCAGGATGAGGGCGGCGCGCGCGTGACGATCGTGGAGACGGACGGGGGCACGAAGCGCGTCCTCGAGGCGGATTACGTGGTCGGCTGCGACGGGGCGCGCTCGACTGTGCGCGAGCAGCTCGGCATCGACCGCGGCGGCGCAGACTTCGACCAGCGCATGGTCCTGGCCGTCTTCCGCTCTCGGGAGCTGCACGAGGGGCTGAAACGCTTCCCGGAGCGCACGACGTATCGCGTGCTGCGGCCGGAGCTGCAGGGCTACTGGCAGTTCTTCGGCCGCGTAGACGTCGGCGAGGGCTGGTTCTTTCACGCGCCGGTCCCGGCCGATACGACGCCGGAGAATTATGACTTTCACGGCCTGGTGCAGGCCGCGGCCGGGTTCGAGTTCCCCTGCGAGTTCGACCACGTGGGCTTCTGGGATCTCCGAATCGCCGTCGCGAGCCAGTACCGCCGCAGGCGCATCTTCATCGCCGGCGACGCGGCACATAGCCACCCGCCCTATGGTGGGTTCGGGCTCAACTCGGGCCTGGAGGACGTGGCGAACCTGGGCTGGAAGCTCACCGCCGCGCTGGAGGGTTGGGGCGGCGAAAGGCTGCTCGACTCTTACGGCGAGGAGCGCAGGCCGATCTTCGTCGAGACCGGCGAGGCGATGATCGCGGGCGGCATCGAGTCCGACCGTGTCTTCCTCGACCGCTACAACCCAGCGCACGATCAAGGCGAGTTCGAGAGAGCCTGGCAGGAACTGGCGACGACGTCTGGCCAGCGGCGCGAAGCCTACGTGCCGAACTACGAGGGTTCATCTATCGTGTTCGGGCCGCCCGGCGGCGTCAGCGGCATCCGCGGCGAGCACTCTTACTTGGCGCGGCCCGGCCACCACCTGGCGCCACAGCCTCTCACCTCCGGCCGGAACACCTACGAAGCGCTGGGACCTGGGTTCACGCTGCTGGCGCTGGGCGCAGACGACGGGGATGTCATGAAGTTCGAAGACGCCGCGACGTCACGTCACATCCCGTTGAATACGCTGCGCGATGCGTTTGATGGCGAGCGCGCGAGTTACGGCTCTCGGTTGGCGTTGGTGCGACCAGACCAGCACGTTGCCTGGGCCGGGGATGCAGCGCCGGAGGATACGGGATCCGTGCTTCGCCGCATAACAGGCGCCCGATGAGGGAAACCGATTGTGCGATTCGTCACCTTAACTACGGAAAGTGCTATCATCCGCTTCGTCATTTACTGAATTAGGATCGTCTTTGCTCGCTAATGGAGGAGCACAAATGAAGCTACTGGTCGTCGCATTGGCGATCCTGGGTGTTGCGGCCATAGCATGTGGAGGCGGTGGGGATTCCGGGGGCAGCTCCTCAGGTGGGAGCACCGCCAATAACGGTGGGAGCGCAGCGCCGCGCGAAGGTGGCAACAACTGCGTCTTCACGACGGAACTCGCATCGTTCGATGGACAAGTCGTGCTCTTGTGTGGGACGGTTGCTCAGGGCCTTTATAACCCAGAGCAAAAGCGAAACTCAGTCCTGTATCTGGACGGACCCCGTGGGAGTGAAACGGCCAGGGTGCTCATGGAAGGCGCGATCCGCGCCTCGTTTTTGACCCCGCCCGAGGAAAGGTTCGGCCAGCCCGGCACAATGATTTGCGCCCAAGGTAAGGTCTCGATCGTTGACGGCGTGCCCCAGGTCTTCGTCAACAACGCCCAGAACATCGTCTTCCTGAAGGAACTCGTCGTCACGGGCAAGGCCTGTAGCGGCGCCGGGACTAATTAAGCCCGGCTCCCGCGAGTCACAACCAGGCGCCGCTGGTGGTTTCACCGGCGGCGTTTGTTATGCGATGACTTTTTCGACCGCCGCGTGCACAACATCCCCGGCGCCCTGGTAGAGGTCCTGAAGGCTGCCAGCGGTGAGCGCCAGTATGCCGATGACGGCGATGGACACGATCATTACGAGTAGCCCGTACTCAGTGGTGGTTTGGCCTTTTTCGTTTTGCATTTCGGCTCTCCTTGCCGCATAGGGCATCTGCATCCTGCATTGCTTCTAACGAAGAAAAGCTGCGGATGTGTCAGGTCAGTTCTGCGCTCACGTGAGAACCGCGCCGTTAGACAGAGAATCCTGCCTTGCGTACTGCGATAAGCTGTCCACGTGCCGGAAGAGCAGCCCTCCGTGAGCCCGGAAACGCGACGGCGCGTCGATCTACTGTTTGAAGCCGAGCTACGAAACGAGGTCGTAGCGTTGCTCGCCGTGGAGTGCGGGCGGAACCTGCCGTTAGCGAAGGACGCCAGCGAAGCAGCTATCGAACGCATCCAGTTCGCGGCGCTCAAGGTGAGTGCTGGTGACATGGGCGATCTCGTGCGCGCAATCGAGCTGGCGCAGACAGACTGGCGTGATCTCCTGGTGGCAGCCGGCTTCGCGGTTGATGTCCACGCCCACGAGCGCTGGCTACCTGGCGCTTGACTTTCCTGAAACCAGTCCTACTATTGAGGCACAACTGAATAGGTCGAATCGCCATGAGCGGGGGATAGCGCTCATCTTGGGGTGAATCCTTTACGGAAGAGCAGCCCTTTCGGCTCTAACCCGACAGCTAACCCCGTAGACCTCCGAAGGGGACGGTCCTTGAACAGGGATGCGTCCTTTTTGTTTGCCAAAAGAGGGCGCGAATCGGAGGAAGCGATGAGTACCTATCTGGTTGTTCTCGATGGCGCCAAAGCCGAAAAGGAAGTGCTGACTAGCCTGGCGAACCTCAAAGAGGAGGACGCCGAGGCGCACTTCACGTTGCTGGTGCCGGCCGACAGGCGCAAATTCGTCTCGGAGGGTGAATGCTGGCTGGAAGCGGCGCAGCGGGCCACAACCGCGCTGGAGACGCTGCAAGGCCTCGGATTGGACATCGCTGAGGCCATCGTCGGCGATTTCATGCGCCGCAAGGCGATCAGCGAGGAACTGCGGCGCGGTGAGCGAACTTACGACGAGATCCTGCTCTTCACAGTCCCCTTCCTGCGAGGGATGGACGTATCGCGCATCGTACCGGGAGATATCGCGAGTCAGCTGCAGCGCCGCCATCGCCTGCCCGTGCGCCACATCACCGTTGGCGCCACGAGAGTAGCTCCAGAATCCGCCTTCGCGCGGCGGCTGCGAGAACTGAAGTACGCGTCGCTGAGCCAGCGTAACTAGCAGACGCCTGGAACGGCGAAGCGCAGGTAGGAAGGCAGCGCCGCCTGGAACTCAGCGCGTACTTCCGCGTCGCGCGTGACGGTCCAGTCGACTTCCCCACCGATCTCGGACTCGAACTTGCGCCACTCGAACCAGTCGATGAGCTTGAGCTGAGGGAAGGCGCTCGGGAGGTTTTCAGCCAGCACCTGCTGCCACCACATCCGCTTGATCTCCAACTGGGCGTCGCCTTCGACGCCGGGCGCGTAGAATGCCGCTGTTTCCGTTATGGCAAGTGGCTTGCCGTGCCCGTCCGCGTAGCCGGCGTAGAAGTCCGGCAGGTCGCGTTCGTCGCCGCCTGCGCCGTTATATTCGCCGGTGAGTTGCGCGATGAACTTGCCGGCCTCCGGCAGCTCATTCTCTCCCCAGGGATATACCGCGCCCCAGTGGTATATCGACATGCCGACCCAGTCGACGGCGTCGTCGCCGGGATAAAACGGGGCGTAAGGGTCGTCCTGCATGGAGAGGATGCCGTCATGGTTAGTGTCCAGCAGTGCGAAGGCGTCAGAGCCAGGTGATGCGTTGTAACGCCCGCCCTGGAAGGGATAGCCGCCGCCGTAGTTAGGCGCCCAGACCATCGCGGTTTGCGGCGCCTGCGCGTGCACTGCCGCTGCCACGTCGCGGAAGGCGCGCACGTACTCGACGGGGTCCTGCGCCCAGGCGTACCAGGAGCCGTTCATCTCATGCGCGAACCGCAGGTAAACCGGCACGCCCCCGGCGTTGATGCCGGCAAGTTGCCCCGCCAGCGCGTTGGCTGAATCGACTGTGACGACGCCGAGACCAGCGTTAGGCTCCAGCGTCAGCATGAGCGCCCCATTTTGCGCCTTGACCAGGTCGGCAATGTGCTGGACGTAACCCAAAGTGTCCGCGCTGAGCGGGAACTCGGCGAACAGCACGTAGACGGCAGGCGTCTTGCCGAGGCGTGCCGCGTACTCCGCCGGCGACTCCTTGTCCCAATCGAGGTTGACGCCGAAGTAGACGCCGTCCTCGGGCACGAGGGCTGGCGCAGCTTGCGTACAGGCAGCCGGTGGCGAAGCCATCGACTCCACCGTTGTCGACGTCGGGGGTGTTTCAGGGTCGGAGGATGCGGTGCCGGTACAGGCAGCGAGAAGCCCGGCAAGCAGCGTCACGCCCGCGATGAGCACCGTCTTGAATCCGCACCGAGCCATCTACTAGATGATCGGTACAGCAGTCGGTGAGCTTAGGAGCGGGATCAGGCGCCGAATTCGTCCTCGTAGTCGGCCATTGCGGCCTCGATGACGCGGAAGGCGTGCTCGGCGTCGTAGGCCGGACTGACCTCGGTCGGCTGCGTTTCGCCCGGGACCATCTTGTAAGTCGAGAAGTAGTGGCGCAGGCGCTCGACGATGATGGCCGGCAGGTCTGAGACGTCGGTGGCGGACTGCCAGACGTTGTCGTTGGCCAGGATGGCGATGATCTTGTCGTCAACGCGGCCCTCGTCCAGCATCTGCAGGCCGCCGATGACGCGAGCGCTGAGGATCACCTCGGTGCGGTTGATCGGGCGCTCGCTGACCACGCAGATGTCGAGTGGGTCGCCGTCGCCGCGACTGTCCTTACCGTAAATCGCGCCGACGCGGTTGCCGCACAGCGTTCGGGGCACGAAACCGTAGAGCGTTGGCGGCATGGCGGAACTGCGCTGAGGCCGATCGACACGCAGATAGCCCGTCGTCTTGTCGACCTCGTACTTGATGACGTCGAAGGGTGTTAGCTCGATGTATGCCTGGACGAGGCGGGGCGGGTCTTCGCCGGCGCCAAGGCCGTGCCAGGGATGCGGCCGCCAGCGGTAGAAGCTACTGGGGAAACTCACGGGCTGGGGCTCCATTGCCAGGTACGGTTCGTCTATCCATAGTAGCACTCAGACGCGAACGGCTACAGGATGAAGACACCACGGCGCCTCGATGCATTTTCTATGACGTGCACAACCGAGATGAACTCGCCGCAACGCCACCGCGCACAGGCAGCACGTGCCGGACGGCGGTGCAGGATGCCAGTTCGAGCCTACGCCGTGCCGCCGTTATAATGCGCCGCGGATAAGAGTACAGAACGAGGAGACCAAGAATTGACGACACAGCCTACGCCGGAGACGCTGACCGTGCTGAAGATCAACGACGCGCTGAAGCAGAAGGTCATGGACGCCTACGTCCCGAACGATTGGCCGATCATGGTCGCCTACGTCGACGAGCAGGACCGGCCCGGCATGTCCTACCGCGGCAGCCTGGTCGTCGTCAGCGAGACACAGCTCGGATTCTGGGCCCGCAACGGCGAAGGCGGCACCGTCTCGGCGCTGCCCAAGAACCCCAATCTGACGGTCGCCTACCGGGAGCCGACGCCTGACCACGGCCGGTCGGCAGCCGTCGTGACGTTCCGCGGCAAGGGACGCATCGTGGACAGCGGCGCATTGCGCGACCAGGTCTACGACACGATGCCGCAGCGCGAGCGCGACGCCGACGCCGAGAAGAAGGGCGTCGCCGTCATCGTCGACCTCGACAGCGTCATGGGGTTCATCCCGGGCTACCGCTTGCAGATGACGAAGTAGCGGGCCCGAAGATTAGCCTTCGATAGTCACGGTGCCCTTTTCACCGTCCAGGGTGATCAGGGCGCCGTCTGGTATTCGGGCAGTTCCGACCTGCGTCGCGACTACCGCGGGGATGCCGTACTCGCGGGCGCAGATCGCCGAGTGCGAAAGCAGCCCGCCGGCATCCGTGACGACACCTCCCGCGATGGTGAAGAGCTGGGTCCACGGTGGCGCTGTCGTGCGGCAGACCAGGATGTCGCCCGGCTCGAGGCGGTACGACTCGTCGAGGCCGAAGATGACGCGGGCGCGCCCGGTCGCGACGCCCTTGCTGGCACCCATGCCATTGATCCGCTTCGCGTCCTCCGAAAGCGTTACGCCGTAGCCGCGCAGATGGCGCATGACGGCCTGGAGGTCGGGCGGCGCGCTGCTCATCGACGGCGGCACGCCGAGGTAGGCCGGCGGCGTCAGGCGCTCGCAGCGCCTCAGCTCAGCCTTCGCCGCCTCAACGGCGCTGCGGTAAGACTTCGAAGGGTCGTCGGGCCGCCGACTGCACCTGATCCATAGTCAGAAAGAAGATGTCGTTGGCCTCGTCGATGGCCCCGGCGGCGGCGAGACGGCGTCCTAGCGTCATGGTGGGAACGCGGACGCTGCCGGAGATCTGCAGCTGCCAGGAGGCGCGCGACTCGCTGATGGCGACGTGGTCGTTGGAGGCTTCGAGTAGCTCCCCGAATCGGGCCAGCTTTGTCCGGCGCCAGCTTCGTCTCGGCTTCTGCGATCGCCGCCTCGCGTACCGCGACCGACCGCTGCAGGCCGGCCATCGGCGAGCGCGAGGGGTCATCCAGGTAGCGGCCGATCATCGTCATCGCCAGGGTCGGGTCTTCGGCCCAGGTCGGCAGGTGCGCCATGTACCAGCTGTCGGCGCGCCAACCGAACTCCGAGACGTACTCGTGCAGGCGCGCCAGAAAGTCGGCGCCGCCTTCTACCTCCGCAATCGTGTCGAAGCGGCCGCCCCGCAGTGCTTCCGACAGCGCCGGTGATGCCGCCGCCAGTTGCGTAAGCTGCGCGAGGCCGACGCCCGCGGCGGTCGACTCGTTCTCGAAGCCCTGCAGCAGCCGCGCCGCGAGCAGGCCGCCCTCGTCCCCCATCTCGGCCTCGAGGAAGTTGATAAGCGCCGCCGTGGGACGCATGAAGGCGAAGATGACGATCGTCGTGTAGCGGAAGACCTCGGCCGTCTCCTCGAAGTACTGCGGCAGGCGCTCCGCCAGTTGCACGGTGGACAACGCCTCGTAGTCGCGGTTACGCATCTCGAGGCAGGCGAGACGCACGTGCGGCTCGAAGTCTTCCTCCCAGATCGGGATCGGACCACGCGACTCGACCTCTGGCGTCGCCGGCGGCGGGCCGAAGTCGCGCATGAAGCCGTAGCTGTTGACGAAGACGGTGGGCAGGCCGAAGGCTACGGCCATGATGCGCTCGAACAGCGCCCGCGTCAGTGGCGGCTGAGCCCAGGGCGCGTGCAGCCGGTCGTGGACCCAACTCTCGTTGGCGCGTTCCGGGTCGGCCCAGGTGACTTCGAAGTCGTCCGTGTAGTTGAGGACCACGCCGAGCAGTATAGGGTTAGAAGACCGCGACCGGCCCAGCGCAGCCGGTTTCTCGACGGTGGCTAAAGGCGACCTCGGAGTCATCAGCAACCAGATAGCGGCCATTGCGAGGCCGAGGCCTTCCCTTCCAGAGCGCACAGTGCAGGCCTATACGGATTTGATACAGCTTTACCATAAGACGCGATAGCCCTAGCCTGATTGCACACCCTAGTCTTCTAGCAGCGGAATTTCTGCAGATTTGCAGAGGAGGCTTCATGGCCGCCGAGGCACATAACTGAGTTTCCAGAGGCCGGAACCCCGCAACGTTTTGAGTATCGGGTTTCTGGTCGTAGCTCTCATCGCAGGAGGTCTTACCAGCAGTCATCGCATCGCCAGCTTCTTGGAAGCACCCGCCAGCTCAGAAGTGAAAGCGGCCGATCCGGTCCGGGAACCCGGGCTCGAAGTCGTCGCCAATCAGCTTCTCGACTCCGTTTCGCAACTCACTGAGGGCGTCCAGCACTCGGTCGACGGGCTGGTCCCGATCGGCGCCGTGGACGATGCGTGGGTGACGCACTACGGCGAGTCGTTCAACGGCCAGTCCTTGGGGTGCGACGGCACGCCCTATTCCTCCGATGACGCCAGCATCGTGGCGGTCGGCGCCTCACGTGACGCCGAGTGGCCCTGCGGCACCGTCCTGCGCATCTGCGGCCCCGGAGGGTGTCTGGTGGCGCGGCGCTCGGACGGCTGCCCCGGCTGCGGCCCGTACCACGTTGACCTGTCGGAGAAAGGCCTGCTGCTCGTCTGCGGGCCCGGAAGCGGCGTCTGCCAGGCGCGCGTCGAGGCGTTCGACCTGGCCTGCGAGTTCCCGCCGGCGCGCCAGGCTGCCTCCGCCGACGGTCCCATCGAGCTCTTCGCCACGCTGGCGGAGATTGCGCTGGAGGACCGCACGGCCGACCTGCTCGACCTGACGCAAGACGAGCCGCGTGGCGACGTTTGCACCGTGCGCGGACCGGGTGCGCGGCCCTTGCCGCAGCCGTAAAGATTGGATTAAGACTCGTCTCTTAGTGGCATCCCTCATCGCGACGTGGTTGGCGAGTCGCTACACTGTAATGAGACTCGCCAACGCGCTGGGCCGGTCAGGCGCCTCGCTTTAGCAACAACCAGGCACCTTACACGCACCGGCCCGTGCAGGCGGTCGGCGAAATAGGAGTCTGGTCATGACCAACGGCAGCACCGCAAACACACTCGGCATCCTGGTCGGCGGCGGGCCGGCACCCGGCATCAACAGCGTGATCAGCTCGGCGACGATCGAGGCGCGCAACTCCGGTCTGCGCGTCATCGGCATCTACGACGGCTTCGAGCACCTGATCGAAGGCAGCACCGAGCACGTCAGAGAACTGCAGATCGAGGACGTCTCGCGCATCCACTGCTCAGGGCGGCTCCATCCTGCGCACGTCGCGCGCCAACCCCACGAAGAGCCCCGAAGCGCTGCAGACGCGTGGTCCGGACGCTGCGCCAACTGGGTATTACGCACCTGCTCTCGATCGGCGGCGACGACACGGCGTTCTCCGCCGCGTCCGTCACCGAGCAGCGCGGCCGGCGCGCTGCGCGTGGCCCACGTGCCGAAGACAATCGACAACGACCTGCCGATGCCGAGCGGCATGCCGACCTTCGGCTACGAGACGGCGCGCCACGTCGGCACCGAGCTGGTCCTGACGATCATGGAGGAGTCCCGCACCATCAATCGCTGGTTCATCGTCGTGTGATGGGCCGCAAGGCGGGCCACCTTGCGCTGGGCATCGGCAAGGCGGCCGGCGCCACGCTGACGATCATCCCGGAGGAGTTCGCCAGTCAGCACATCACGCTGGACGACGTCTCGCGGGTGATCGAAGGCTCCATCCTGAAGCGCCGCCTGAATGGCCAGACCTACGGCGTCGCGGTCGTCGGCGAAGGCGTCGGCGAGAGCATCGACCCGGAGGAGCTGCGCGCGCGGCGCCGGCATCGACCTGTCTACGACCCTCACGGCCACATCGCGCTGGCCGAGATTCCGCTGGGCTCAATGATCAAGCAGCGAGTGCATCCGCCGCTTCGCGGAGCGCGGCCAGAAGATGCAGATGACAGACGTCACCCTGGGCTACGAGCTGCGCTGCGCCCGGCCCTTGCCCTTCGACATCGACTACACGCGGACGCTGGGCTGGGGCGCCGTGCGATTCCTGCTCGACGAGCCCTGGGACCCACGGCTGATTCGACGGCGGCTTCGTGACCCTGGACGGCGTCAACCTCAACACGCTGCCATTCGAACGAGCTGAGGGATCCGGAGACGGGACGCACGAAGCATCCGTCTCGTCGACCTCGACTCGGAGCACTATCGCGTGGCGCGCGAGTACATGATCCGCCTGGAGCCGGAGGACCTGGAGGACGCAAACAAGGTGCAGGAATTGGCGGAATCAGCTGGAATGACGCCGGAGGCGTTTCGCGAGGAGTTCTCTCGGATCTGGAGCCCGAGCAGCGCTACAGCTTGAGCATTCCCGTCGGTCCCTGGTCGACGCTGCGGCGCCTGGGGACCACGTAGGCGACGTGGCGGCTGAAGCCGCATTTGGGGCAGACCAATCGCTGCTCCGCCTGGGCGAGGGCGTCCAGGGGTAGACAGTCACCGGCACACTCGTACTCGTGGACGAGCGGCGTCTCGCATCTGGGACAGGTCACTCTACCGGCGTACTGCATGAAACAATTCCCCCGTTGGCGTCCATGCGACGATAAGTGTAATCCATAGCGTCAATGACCGCATCATTTCGTAACTCTCGCCGCCTGTATTGCCTCTGCATAGCATCCGGCTCGGGCGATAAACGCAGGACAAACGGGGATTCCTGAATCCGTGTCGAATTCCTTACAAACGCCCGTATACTGGGCGGCGTTACACCAGTACCTAATCCTGAGGAGGACGCATGAAGACCCGCGCCGCTGTCCACGTGGAGCACGGCAAACCGATGATCATCGACGAGATCGAGCTGCCTGACCCCGGCGACAACTTCGTCATCGTCAAGCAGTTCGCAAGCGGCGTATGTCACTCCCAGCTCCACCAGCTGCACAACCCCTCGCAGCGCGTACCGATCGTCATAGGGCACGAGTCGACGGGTGTGGTCACGGCCGTCGGGCGCAACGTTACGCACGTCAAAGAAGGCGACCACGTCATGACCACGTGGCTGCCGCGCGCCGCCCACGACAACTACAGAGACGCCGAACCGACGGTGGTCAAGTTCCGCGGCCAGGAGATGAAGCAGGGTGTCTTTACCAGCGTCTTCACCTGGGCCGAGGACGTGATCGTCGACTCCGAGTACGTGGTGCCGATGGACAAGGACGTGGCGACCGACGTGACGTCGATCATCGGCTGCGCAGTCATGACCGGCTGCGGCGCGGCGATCAACACGGCGAAGGTGCGGCCGGGCGACTCGGTCGCCGTCTTCGGCGTGGGCGGCGTCGGGCTCTGCATCGTGCAAGCGTGCGCTAACCTCAGCGCCAACCCGATCATCGTGGTCGATCTCGCCGACGATAAGCTCGAGTTCGCCAAGCAGTTCGGCGCGACCATTGGGATTAACGCTCGAAACGAAGACCCCGTGGCGCGGATCAAGGAGATCACGGGCGGCGGCGCCGACTTCGCGTTCGACGCGATCGGCGCGAAGGTGACGATGGAGCAGATCCTGCAGTGCGTGCGCGACGGCGTCTTCGGCTACAGCGAAGGCGGCACAGCGATGCTCGTCGGCGTGCCGCAGACGACGGCCGAGCTGCAGATGAGCCAGATCTTCCGCGGCGCCAAGATCTACCGCGGCACCGTCGGCGGTACGGGCCGCCCAGACCGCGACTTCCCGCTTTACGTGCGCTGGTACAAGGAAGGCAAGCTGCCGCTGGACAAGCTGGTCAGCCGCCGCTACACGCTGGACCAGATCAACGAGGCGGTATCGGACCTGGAGCAGGGCAAGATCGCCGGGAGGGCGATTCTGACGTTCTGATTTGGACGGGGTTTCCACATAGAGCGAGCCGCCGGAATCATCGCCGGCCTGGCTTATTTGCGGCCGACTCCGTCCTTTTCCTTTTTCAACCGAAAAACCAGGATCCACGAGATCGGGATGAAGGCAGACACCATGACACGAGAAACGTCCGATGGCAACAACAGCAGCCCAGCGAGGACGATAAGTGCTGCCAGCGTGCCCAACTGACGGGTTTTACTGGCTTTGAAGTTCGCCCACCAGCCGCGAAGCCTTCGTCGCATGCATCATTATCGGTAGCATGCGGCTACTCCGGCGCGAATCTGACCGGCTGGCCGGGTACCTTCGTGGGGAGGCGGTACACTGACGTCTGCGCGCAAACGTACAGCGTCTTCCAGTCGTCGCCGCCCCAGGCGAGATTGGCGGGGCTTTCGCCGATGCCGATGAAGCCGAGGTGCTTGCCCTGCGGGTCGAAGACCCAGATGCCTTCGGGCCCGTTGGCGGCGCAGTAGACGTTGCCCTTTGAGTCCAGCTTCATGCCGTCGGGCCGACCTTCGATGTCGCCGTGGCGGAACTCGCAGAAGACGCGGTCGTTGGTCAGGGTGCCGTCCGGCTGGACGTCAAAGGCGCGGATGTGGCGTTCTCGGGTGTCGCAGACGTAGAGGACGGAGTCGTCGTCTGACAGCGCGAGGCCGTTGGGTGCCGGGAAGTCGTCCGCCAGCAGCATCAGCTCGCCTTCTGCGACGCGGTAGCGGAAGACGCCTGTCGTCGGGTACTCCTGACCTACGATCGTGCCGTCCGGCTGCCGTAACCAGAGGATCGGATCGGTGAAAAGGAAGTCGCCGTTGAGAGCAGAGATGATGTCGTTGGGGCAATGCAGACGCGCGCCCTGATAGCGGTCGACCGCGGTCTCGACGGTTCCGTCCGGAAGCGTGCGCGCGATACGGCGTGTGACCTTCTGCTCACAGGTGAGGATGTTGCCGTCCTTATCCCACGTGTTGCCGTTACCGAGGTTGCTGGGGTCGCGAAAGACGCTGACGCTCCCGTCGGCCTCATGCCAGCGGCGCATGATCGCGGTGCGCACATCGGAGAACAGCAGCGTGTTGTCGCGCCGGTCCCACAACGGCCCCTCCGTGAAGACGAAACCGGTTGCCAGGTGTTCGACCTGCACGTCGGGGGCTACGAGGTCGTGGAGGCGCTTGTCAAGCGCTACGAAAGCCATTGACGCCTACTTCGGTGAAAAGCGCACCGGCTGGCCCGGCACCTTCATCCGCAGGCGGTAAACCGACGTCTGCGCAGTCACGTACATCGTCTGCCAGTCGTCGCCGCCCCAGATCAGGTTGGCAGGGCTCTCGCCGACGCCAATGAAGCCCAGCAGCGTACCGTCGGCTGCGTAGACCCAGATGCCCTCCGGCGAGTTGGCGGCGCAGTAGATGTTGCCCCGCGAGTCCAGCTTCATGCCGTCGGGACGGCCCTCGGCATCCCCGTGCCGCAGGGTAGCGAATACGCTTCCGTTGACCAGGTTGCCGTCCTCCGCCACATCGAATACGCGAATGTGGCGCTGCGGCGTGTCACAGATATACATCTTCGAGTCGTCGTCGGTTAGGACGAGGCCGTTGGGCCCCACGAAGTCGCGAATCAGCAGCTGCAACGTCCCCTTTTCGTTCCAATAGCGGAAGACACCGGAGAACGGGTACTCCTGCCCGACAATCGAGCCGTCCGGCTGTCGCAGGCCATAAGTCGGGTCCGTGAACAGGACGTCGCCATTGAGTGCCGTGATCACGTCGTTCGGGCTGTTGAGACGCGCTTCGCCCCAGCGTGCGACGAAGGTCTCAACGGTGCCGTCAGGCAGTGTCCGGCTCACCCGGCGGCCGGCGTGCTCGCAGGTGAGCATATTGCCGTTCATATCCCACGTGTTGCCGTTGCTGATGCCGTTGGCTTCGCCCTCACGCACGACCTTGACGCCGCCGTCCTTCTCCGACCAGACGCGCATGATGCCGGTGCGCACATCGCTGAAATGCAGCGTCTTTTCGACGTTGTTCCACAACGGGCCTTCGGTGAATACGAAACCGGTCGCGATCTGCTCGACTTCGACGTTGGGGTCTACGAGGTCGTTGAGGCGGCTATCCAGCGCTACGACTGCCATGGGATGGTCTCTCTTCTAGATATGGGATGTTCGACATGCGGGGCGATGACAATTCTACGGTCTCCGGCGGGCACTCTGGCAATCAGCCTGGCCTGGACCGCGACGGGGCTCGATTTCAGGCATAGTCGAGCAGCGCGAAGATGTCGTAGCCCTGCAGACGCTTACGCCCTTCGAGGCCCTTCAGTTCGATCAGAAACGCGATGCCCGCGACGCGCGCACCAAGCAGCTCGATCAGCTTGGCAGCGCCGACCGCCGTACCGCCCGTCGCCAGCAGGTCGTCGACAATGACGGCGGAGGCGCCCGGCGTTAGCGCGTCGCTGTGAATATCGAGCTGCCCCTCACCGTATTCCAGAGAATACTCGATCGACATGTGCGCGGCGGGAAGCTTGCCGGGCTTGCGGACCGGCACGAAAGGCAGGCTCAGACGCGCCGCCAGCGGCGTTCCGAAGAGGAATCCGCGCGACTCGATACCAACGATGGCGTCTGCGCCACGCGAGGCGACGTAGTTCTGCATCGCATCGAGGGCGGCGTTGAAAGCGGTGGCGTCTTTGAGCAGCGGCGTGATATCGCGGAACAGGACGCCGGGTTGGGGAAAGTCCGACACGTCACGGATGAAGGCACGCAGATCGTCCCTCATGAGCTTACCCGTGGCTGCCAGACGCCCTCGACGGCGTACGCCTCGTATTCGCCGGGCCACGGCGGCATCGTCACGGCGACGGCGCAGAAAGGCTCGTCGCCGGCGCAGCGAAACTGGAACGCCGTGCCGGCCGGGATGCTGACGCAGGAACCGGCCGCGAGCTGCACGATCTCTTCGTGCTCCGCCTGCCGGCGCCACATCTCGCCGCGTCCAGAAACGACGTACCACAGCTCCTCGACATTGCGGTGCGCCACTGCAATCGAGGTCTGACCGGGTTCGAGCCGGAAGTGCGCCATGCTGCCGCCTTCGACGCTGAGCAGGATGCGCACTTGGGAGCCGTCCGGCGCCGAGACGTCGGGCTGAGGCGGCAGCGTCATCGTTTCAAACTTCGCCATACGCATGACCTCCGCTTCATCTTACTCAGCCCTAGCGCCAAACAGTTAAAGCGCACGCGAAGTTATGTCGAGAATCAGTAGAGGTAATTGCAGATGAAGCGTTTCTTCTGGCGCCACGTGATCCTTGCCTTCGTGGCGCCTTGGCTGGCGACCCTGCTACTCGCTTCGTGCGGCGGCGGCAGCGAACCGATTGCACCCACCGTACCGCCAGACGCCCCGCTGGCGCCGACCGCCAGTTCAACAGAGACGGCACGACAGCTGATCGATACAGCAGAGGCCAACTACCTGTCGCACATGACAGTGGAGATGAACGACCTCGTCCGCTCGCAGGCGTGGTTTGAGAATCTGACGCAGGATCACGTTGACCTGATCGCCGCGATCATGCGCACGGAGCGCGCCGCCAAGGCGAAGGGCGAAGAAGACAGCGTCCTCGACATGCTGACCTTTGCCTCGGAGCAGCCCTGGTACAGCGACGGCCTCGATGTCGACGAGGCGCGGGGTTTGCGCGGCGCCTTTGAGGCGTACGGAAAGTCGCTGACTAACAAGTACGGCCCGACCATCGGCCCCGTGCTAGCCTCGACACTCGAATACGGCCTCTTCAAGGCTGTCGATCTGCAGGGCGGCGAGCTAATCGTTGTCGTTGCTGCCGACGACCCGGAGGTCGGCCGGACCGTGCTGGAGAAAGCGACCGGGTGGCTACCCAAGATCGAAGAGCTAGTCGGCCCTTATCCGTACTCATTCCTGTACCTGATGGTGACCGACCTTGGTGACATCTACGCCGGCCTGTCTAATGACGAGTTCATCGCCCTCAGCCCGGACTACGTGGACGATCAGACGATCGTGCACGAGCTGACTCACTCGACGATGTACGGCTCTTATCCAATCTGGTTTGAGGAAGGCTTCGCGCATTTCCTCGAGTTCTACATGACAGATACGCTGGATGAAGGCATTTCCCGCAATATGGATGACCTCGCGTATCTCGGATTCGATACCGCTCTCCACGTTGGGCCCTACCGCGACCCGAGTGTCGCAGGATATCTGGCCGAGCGCATGGAGGGCTTCCTGTTCATGAACGGGGTCTACGAGTTGAACGGTATCGACGCGCTGATCGGCACGGTGCGCGAGATCCGGACGAAATCGCTCAACGACCAGGAACTGCTGCGCGTGTTCGTCGCTTATGGCACGACGGAGGAGAAGCGGCGCATGGAGCAATACTTCTGCGAAAACGTCATCGGCACGTCGCGGAACTACTGCCCGCCGGACAAGCCGTTCTAGCGGTCGCGGCCAAAATGAAGCGCTGAAGTCTTGTTCAGTGGTACGAGGCCTGCCTATCATGGGCGCTAGACTTTGACGTTCGGGTGCCTATTCACAGGCCCCCGGCGAGGACGAATTCTCCCCTGAAGAGGTGCTCATGTTGAAGGGACGCAGCGTCCCCGTGTTCCGAATCACCCTGATCCTGCTCGTTGCGGCGTTGGCCGCGGCCGGGGCGTTACGGTCGAATGCTCCGCAGCCGGTCGAAGCCGCGGGAGCCCTGCTCCACTTCCCCGCCACAGACTGCAGCGGCTCTACACAAGTCACATTCAACTGGCTGCCTGTCGAAGGCGCGACAGAACAATGGCTCGACCTCTCGGTCTACGACAACCACTTCATCCCCGGTACTTACAGGCCGATCAAGCTCACGCCGGGCGTCGACACCCTAACGACGGATACGCTGAACTCGGAGTCGCCCCACTTCTGGCGAATCAACTCGAAGACGCCGGACGGTTGGGTGGAATCCACGCTCGGTCAATTCATGCCCTGCGGCGGCCCGCTGCTGCTCTGGGGTCCGATAACTTGTCAGTCGTCGGAACTGGCCGCGGTGGACTTCAACTGGGCACCGCGCGCCGATGCGTTGGGCTATCAGTACCTGGAGCTCAGCAGCGACGTCAACTTCGGCAACCTGGTCAGGGTGGGTCCCCTGGCGGCCGCCGCGCAGAACTATCACCGCGGCGGGTTCAAGATCGGCGAGCGCACCTTCTTCCGAATCGTCTGGGAAGCCTTCGACGGGACGCGCGTCATGACGAAGACGGCGTCTTTCGTTCCGGAGTGCACCACACCATCGATCAATTCGGCGCTCTACTACTCCCCAGACCGCCTGGTTTCTACCAGCATGGGCATTAACGCGCCGGTCAACGTGCGCGACGTTGGCTTTGACGGCTTCCTGGGTAACCCATCCGGCGCGTACGACGTGGTGCGCTACAACTTCGCCGGTCTGCCAAACCTGAGAGCTTACCCAGGCGATGGCGGCGTCACAATGATCGGCGGCCACGTCGATTACTACGTGGTCGGACTGGCGATCTTCGCGCCGCTGCGGTCGGCGCAGCCAGGCCAGTCAATCGAGTACCAGCGCGGCGACGGCGTCGTTATCAAGTACGTCGTCGACTGGGTGAAAGACGTGCCATTCAATCAGTCCCTCAACTCCTACCTGCACAGCAAGGGGCGAGACGAGCTTATCCTGATCACCTGCAACGGCACCTTCGACCCTACAGTGCACCGATACGACCTGCGCCGCCTAGTGCACGCAATACGAGTGAACTAGACGGCTCGAATCGAGAAACGAAGAGACCGGCTCGTTGAGCCGGTCTCTTCTGGTTTGAGTTAGCCTACGTTACTTACGCATCGCGACGCGGGCACCGGGCATGAAACCGTCCACGCGCTCGAGGTCGAGAATCACGGGCGAGCCCTTCTTCTCGCGGTCGGAGTTCTGCTCCGCCTCGGGGATGCTGCTGTACACCTTCTCGCGTGTCGCTTCGTCGTTCTGAATGTGAGCGATGCCGCGGAACTGCAACATGGCGCGGTCGTCCGGGCCGGGGTTGCGGTAGAGCATCGTTACGGGCGCGCTTTTGCCTGCGAGCACCTTGTTGAGGCCGCCTTCCGGATTGCGGGCCCAGATCGCGAGCTGCGTGTCGCTGTAGGCGATGGCGCTGCCTCGATACGAAAGGCTGGGGGCGCCATTGGCGTCCGTGTAAGCGACGATGATCGGCTTGCCGCTGGTGAAGGACGTGTTGACCATTTCCTTGATCTGGTCAGTGAGCTTCATCTCAGTCAGCGGCTGAGGCGCTTGCTGCTGGGTCATGTTAAATCCCCTTCTGCTGTACTTTTTCCTGCCGTGTGGGTCTCGCCGATTATATAGGGCGCGCAGCGCTAAGAGAAAAGATGAGACTGTGTTTCGCTATTCATCCGCTTCGCTCAGCGAGGAATCTTCAGCCTCGATATGAACCAGGGCCTGTTTGGATCCCCGAAGGCGTATTGGAGGCGTCTCAGTTGCTCCAGAGACGTTCTGAGGCGATCCTGGCGCCCTCGGCCAGCGATTCGAACTTGGCCCAGACCAGCTTCTCGTGGCCGACGCGGCCGCCGAGGCCACAGTCGGTGCCCGCGATGACGTTTTCGCGGCCGACGACGCCCGCGTAGCGCACAAGCCGCTCCGCGACCAACTGCGGGTGCTCGATGAAGTCGCTGGCGTGCCCTACGACGCCAGGCATCAGCGCCGTGCCTTCCGGCAGCTTGAAGTCCTCCCAGACGCGCCATTCGTGCTCGTGACGCGGATTGGACGCCTCCACCGAGTAGACGCCGGCGTTGACTTTCAGGATCAGGTCGGCGATGTGCTGCAGCGGGATGTCGTTCTTGTGCGGGCCGTGGATGCTGCCCCAGCAGACGTGAAGCCGTACGCGCTCGCGCGGGATGCCCTTCAATGCCACGTTTATCGACTCGACGCGCAGGTCCGCAAAGCTGCGGTAGGCTTCGACGTCCATGTCGGCGTGGATCTGCCAGGCGTCCGCCAGGTCCGGGTCGTCAATCTGGAGCAGGAACCCGGCGTCCGTTATCGCCTTGTACTCCCGATTCATCGCCTCGGCGATGGCAAAGAGGAACTCCTCGTCTGTCTTGTAGTACTCGTTGCGCAGCCAGTGCTCGATGGTGCCCGGCGCGATCGCCGTGAGGACGGCTTCTTCGACCTGCACGCCTTGCAGCGCCGCGTTGAGGTTGGCGATGTCAGTCTGCGTCTGCTCCAGACCGATGTACTGCAACGGGCCGACGCAGTGGACGGGGTTGTTGAGACCGCCCGTGGCGCCCGCACGCAGCGTCGGGGGCGCACCGGCGCCGCCGCCGCCGAAGTTTCGGAAGTACTCGTTGAACTCCTTGAGGTCGCGCCCGATGATGCCGATGTCGCGCGAGCCGGCGGCGCTCGTACGCTCTTCGAGGCCGCCGAGGCGTGTGCTGGCATACGTCTGCCAGCTGCGCTTGGACTGCTCGCCGTCGTTGACGATGTCGATTCCGGCGGCGACCTGCTGCTGGACCACCTTGGTGACGGCGAGCGCGATGCGTTGCTGCAGTTCGGCGTCGCTGGGGCCCTTGCCCACGTCACGATCGAGGAGCATCTGCCAGAGGTCGGCAGGACGCGGCAGGTTGCCAGCGTGGCTGGTGAGGATGCGGTCTGTGCTGCGCTTCATGTCGCTACTCACTTCGAGATTCGCGGAGACGCAGTCAGTCTAACCGAGGGGTTTCGGTCACTCCAGCCAGACGATAGGAAGCAGAGAGGCCGCCCGGTGGGGCGGCCTCTCTTGGGTTCGGACGTGCCGTCCGCTCAGGCGAACGGAGCCTTGGTCTTGTCCAACCAGGCCTTGAGGCCGCTTGGGGTGGTGATACCGAGCCAGTTGGTACCGTCCCGGTAGACGCCAAGATTGCGAACCGCCGGCCAATGCAGGGCGAATGAGCCCGCCGTGCCTAGCTTCTCGTTGTACATCATCTTGGCGTCATACCGTTGCAGGTCATAGATGAGCTCCTTGCGGGCGCTCTCGTCGAACTCCTGTCGGGCCTTGGCCGTGATTTCATCCAGCATCGAGTCGCCACCGAAGAAGTAGCCACCGTTGGAGTTGTAGATGAAGAACGCGGCTTCAGTGGCGTCCGTTGAGGAAGTGTCGGGACCCCAGGAGGTGCCGACGAACTGGCCGCTGGAGAAGCGGAACTTCTCAGAGCTCCACACGGTGCGATAGTCGACCAG
This sequence comes from uncultured Chloroflexia bacterium, assembly GCA_963766645.1. Taxonomy (GTDB): domain Bacteria; phylum Chloroflexota; class Dehalococcoidia; order DSTF01; family WHTK01; genus WHTK01. The sequence continues at coordinate 63,565 of CAVYAY010000001.1, forward strand.
CACACGGTTCTGCTTCCAGATACCGGAGCTCTCAATCATGCCGAGATAGACCTCGGCGCGCGCATAATATGACGGCGGGAAGCTAGTCGGCGCCGGCGCACCATACGTGTTGTCGAACTCAAACGGGGTGCTTGCGCCCGTCGCCTCGATCAGCTTTTTCGCCTCCGCGATGTCGAAGACGTAGTTGCTGCCCGCGTCTCCGAAGTTGGAGGCGTCCCTCGGATCGAGCCAGTAGTTTCCATAGGAGGTGCCTCGCACTGAGCCTTCCCAGAGGACGTCCACAGGCAAGCCCTCGTCGGCGAAGGGGGAAACGTTGTAGGCCACGTCAAGGAAAGTGTCGCGGTCAAGCGTCTTCATGAAGGCAACGCGCATCCGCTCATCCTTGAACGGCGAGTCAGGATGAATGCCGAAGTAGAGGCGCTCGTTGAACGTCGACGGCGGGTTGGCTGCCATGAGGAGGTCCATGTTATCGCGCTTGGCGCCGAGGACCTCCTCCGCGGGCAGGCCGTACTCGAGCAACGCGCCAGCGCGGAACTGGGCGCCACCCGCAGCGGTGTCCGTAATAACCGGCTCCACGATCTCATCGATGAATGGCTCGCCGTTGGTCAGCGAGGGGCGGCTGAAGTTGGGATTCTTCTTCCAGCGATACTCGATCTCAGAGTCTTCGGACAGGTAGTATGGTCCGGTGCCGATGGCCTGGCGCGGAATGTCGATAACTTTCTCGTCAGCCGCCTCCTTCGGAAGCAGGTAGAGGGTGCCGAGCACCTGCGTCGAAAGCGCCGAGAAGATCGTTACATCCGGCTGGGCCAGCTTGATCACAACCGTCTGACTGTCCGGTGCCTCGATGCTGACGATTGGAGCTGAAGGGTTGATCGAGTTGGCTAGCTGAGCCCGGGCAGTACCCGTCGACAGCAAGCGTTCCCAGGTAAACAGCACGTCATCCGAATCGAGTGCGCGCCCGTTGACGGGCGGAATCGGCGGGAACTTCGCGCCGGGTTCCAGTTTCATGGTGATCGTCAGGTTGTCGCCGGAGACTTCCCATGACTGGGCACCGTCTCCTTCCACGCTACCATCAGACCCTTTCAGGACGCCGTCGCTAACCCTGAGCAGCTGGCTATAGCCTCGGCGGGCGACACGGATATGACCGCCCGGGAACATCGGGTCGAAGGTTGTCAGAACCAGCGGATGGGAGTCGGTGTAAACACCGCCGGCAACCGCCTGCGAGGTCTCGTCAGTGCGGTCGTAAAGCAGGCCCGGGGCTGTCGTCGGCGCGGGGCTTGAGCCGCCACCACCTGAGCTGGTGCTCCCGCCGCCGCTGGTACCGCCACCGCTGGTACTGCTACCTCCGCTGTCATCGTCCCCGCCGCAGGCAGCGAGGAACGCGGCGCTCGCAGTGAGCGCGCCAGTCGCGGCGATCGCCTTCCGGCGGCTGACTCGCCTGTTCAGAACTTTGTCCCAGTAGTTTGCAGCCATTCGGGTGCTCCTTCCTTGCCACAGAACTTGCCCCAGTGCTTATGCGGTCAACTCAGTGACGCCGGGAGGCGCCATTCCAAACCGAGACCGCGCGTATCGCCAGGTTCACCCTCACGTGAACAACTGTCAACGGGTGAACGGTGACTATCCTACACGCCGTTCATCCAATACGCATGTTTCCGCGAAAGTAATTGGAATACGGAGAATCGGCCCTCGCTGGATTCCTTACCAGAGACGGGCTGTTGCCAGCTTCGCACCCTCGACAAGCGACTCAAATTTCGCCCAGGCGACCTTCGGGTGGCCGACTCGCGGACCAAGTCCGCAGTCTGTGCCGGCGATGACGTTTTCGCGTCCGAAGATGCGCGCATAAGTCTCGAGGCGGTCGGCGACGAGTTCCGGCGTTTCGATGAAATCGCTGTCGTGGCCGACGACGCCCGGGATCATGACGATCCCGTCGGGCACGCTGACATCCTGCCAAGCGCGGTAATCCATTGCGTGGCGCGGGTTGGCGGCTTCGACGGCGAAGCCCTGCGCACGGGTCATCAGCACGATGTCGATGATGTCGCACATTTCGATGTCGTATTTATGCGGACCGTGGTAGCTTCCCCAGCAGACGTGCAGCCGCACCCGATCCGGCGGGACGTTTCGCAGCGCGTGATTTAGGGCTTCGATTCGAAGCTGAGCGTGCTTGCGATACTGCGCCACGTCCATTTCAGCGTGGATCTGCCACGCGTCGGCGATGTCGGGATCGTCGATCTGCACAACAAACCCGGCTTCGGCGATCGCTTCGTACTCGACGCGCATAGCCTCGGCGATACCAATGGAGGTACTCCTCCGCTGACTTGTAATACTGGTTCTGCAGCCAGTGCTCGATCGTCCCCGGCGAGACGGCGGACATGAACCCTTCCGTGGCGGGGGTGGCTGCCAACGCGGCTGTGAGGTTATCGATGTCCCGCTGGAGGTACTGCCTGCCCCACGTACGTAAGGGGTTCGACGCAGGTATCAAATCGAGGTATTGCGCCGCTGGAGGTGATGCCGCCGCGGGTGTTCTGTCCCCGTCCGGGACCCTGCACCTCGAAGTACTCCGGAAAGTCGACGGCGTCACGACTGTAGATCGAATGCGGCTTGTAGTCTGCCGGACGCGGCCGAGGCTGGTGGCCGCCCAGGCGCTCGCGGGCGTAAGTCGACCAGCTGCGCTTTGACTGCTCGCCGTCGTTGATTATGTCGAGTCCAGCTTCGCGCTGTTGCTTGACGACATCGATCGCCGCAGCGCGGACGGCGGGCTCGAAGGCGTCTTGGTCGTAGGGCTCGCCCTCGTCCCGCGCGACGAGCATTTCGCGCAGCGCATTGGGCCGCGGCAGGCTGCCGACGTGGGTGGTCAGGATGCGGTCCGAATTACGCTTCATGCTGGTCCCCTTCTGCGTCAATCAGCAGCCATACGTTAGCGCGAGAGCATCGGAGAGACCAGCATGCTCGATGAAGAGCGCGACCACCACCGTCAGTGAGCCGAGTCGCCGGGCCGTGATTAACGCGGGTCGAGCAACTGGTCGGCGTGCAGCCAGATCACTCGCGAGTAGCGGAAGAAGACCGGCACGCTGAGCAACGTCTGCACCAGCGCGATGAGCAGGACAATCGCCAGGTGCCATTCGAGGACGACGGCGAGCACAACGGCGACCGGCAGGATCGTCAGCACACCAAGGCCGTAGCTGATATACATCGCGCCGAGGAAGTAGCCGGCCTCGCGCAGGAACCGCAGCCCGCAGACAGGGCAGGACTCAGCCATGAAGCCAAGGCGGCCTTTGAAGGAAGAATCGAACATGCGCCCTTCACCGCACCGGGGACAACGACAGGCGATCAGCGCTTTGAGGTTCAGGTGGCTTCGGGTTGACGCTCTGAGCGTTCGTAGCTTCTGGCGCAGCGCGAGTTGAATCTCCGGCCAGTTGTGGCTGAGCCAGACCGCACGCACGAAGCCGATCCCTGCGAGGATGGTGCCGAAGAGGCCGTCGATGATGTAGTGGTTGCCTGTGATTACGGTGGCGATCCACATGGCCGGCGTAATCGAGAGGGCCAAGTATGCGCATCGAGCGGCGCTGCGTCGATAGGTAGAGACCGAGGCTCAGCACCAGGCACCAGCCGACGTGCATGCTCGGAAGCGCGGCGTACGGATTCACCAGCGGGGAGTTGTCGTAATCGAGCGGGATCGTCATGCCTAACGTGTCAACGATACCCACGGTGGCCAACCGGGGCGGCGCGACCGGGAACAGCACGAAGAAGAGGAGCGCAATCGCGCCTGAGATCAGGAACGCGTTGCGCGTAATCGTGTAGATGTGCGGCTTGGTCACGAAGAGGTAGATCCCGCAGGCAACGATTGCGGGCCAATGGCCATAGAAGTAGAGCAAGTTGAAAGCGTGGACCACCACGTCGTACGAAATCGTCGCGCTCTGCAGCGATATCTCCTCGAAGATGCCGAGGTGGGACTCCAGCCGCATCATGTAACGGGCGTTCTCGAACGCGGGTCGCGCGTCCGCCGCCAGATGGCGGCCCATGTAGTAAAAGAGATAGGCGCCCACGAGAATGATGGGCTCACGAACGTAGCGCGAAGTCAGGACGAACCGAAGCCGAGCAGCAAACGATTGCGGAGATACCTGGATGATTGCTTCGTTACTCACTGTACGTACGTTCCGCTGGTAGCCAACCTTCACGCAAACGTTAACAAAGATTAGCGCCGAAGAGCTGCGCGGTCAAGTTAGGCCCGAGTCACAGCGCCGTAACTAAAACGTAACAAATTCTGCGACATAACCCGTAACACATTGCCGATCTGCGCGTTTGTTGGAGTAGGCCCCAACTAGGATCGGGGCTGATTCTTGAGCACGGATGCGAAACATGGGGTTGGGCGACAAACCCGGCCTGCTGGCTAGGGGCCAGGTTCATCGCATCCGTTGCCCCTCGCGCTCGCGCCATGTTTCGCACCGTAAAGGCGGGGAAACATGGTATACAGCAGCAATCGCGAGGAGATGATCGTTCAGAACATGCCGCTTGTCGCCTTCGTGGTGAACAAGATGGCCGACGAGTCCGGAGCTTCCACCGATGGACCGGGAAGACGCCATCGCCTACGGCACCGAAGGCCTGATCCAGGCCGTTGACAACTTCGACCCAACCCGCGGCACGACCTTCGCGAGCTTCGCGATTCGCCGCATCCGCGGCTCCATCCTCGACGCGATCCGGCGCATGGACGTGCTGCCGCGCTCGCTTCGCAAGAGCACGCGAGAGCTTGATAAGGCCAACATGGAGCTGGCCACGATGCTGGGGCGCTGGCCGACGCACGAAGGAGTTGTCGCTCAAGGTCGCGCATGCCGATCGACCAGGTGCGCTCGATCATGGGCCACAGCGGCGCCCGCGTCGTTTCGCTCGAGAAGATGATGGGCGACCCGGAGGAAGGCTCCCGACCGTGGGAGATGGCCGACCCGGATGAGTTCCCCGACCCGGCGATGGCGGTCGACCGCAAAGCGGCGATGCAGTTGCTGGGCTCGGCGTTGAACTCGCTTCCGACCCGCGACAAGGAGATCGTGCAAGATGCGCTACTTCAAGGCGATGCCGTTCCATGAGATCGGCGAGAAGATGAACCTGTCCGAATCGCGGGTGTGCCAGCTCCACAAGCGCATCCTTAGCAGCCTCAACAAGCGGCTCAAGAAGGACATGGGCGCGGCTGCATAAGGGCCGCGAACCTGTCGATAACTAGGAAGGTAACAAGTTTGCGAGGGCACGGAGTGGCCATTGGAATCCCGTTCCGGGAAGCAAGTCACATCCCGGCTCTCGAGAAGGAGCGCCGGTGCAAGGCAGGCGTCTACCTGTCCCAGGCCTGCTAACAGTCTTCTATGCAACTGAGGTAGCAGTCGCTGCTTCCCTGCTTGCGTTCTTCGCACCGCGTCTCGACGGCAATATCGAAGTGCTGGGCTTGCTGATCGCCCTTGCGCTGGTCGCCGAGTTCGTCCCGATCAACATCTACGGCGACACTCAGGTGACACCCGGGTTCGTGTTCATGACCGCCATCATGATCCTGTTTGGCATTCCGGGGGCGATCGTTGCGGCGCCGCTGGTTGCCATCCTCGCCACCAAGATCCGCCACTACGACCGTGTCAGGATGGTGCATGGCCCCGGACTCATGACGCTTGTCGCTGCCGCGGGAGCGGCGACGTACGGGTTGATCGCTCGCCATAGCGCCAGAGAGCCATCACTGGCAGATGATCCCGGGCGTCTTCGCTGCCACACTCGTCAGCTTCTCCCTCAACCTCATGCTGGTCGGCGCCGAATACGTTTTGCGCACGCGCCAGATCGATCAAGGCCTTCTGGTGGAAGCACGCCTGGTTGGCGCCAAACTACTTTGCTTTGCACCTGGTGGGTCTGGCCCTCACAGCCGCTTACCTGGCCCTGGGCGTCACGGGCATCCTGGCCTTCGTCGCGCCGGCGCTGATGATCCGGCTTTCGATGAAGCAGTACGTCGACAAGACGAAGGAAAGCGTTAGTAAGCTCGAGCTGCAGAACGACGCCCTGCGCACCGCCAACATCGAGATTCGCCGCGTGAGTGAAGAGCTCCGTGACAGCTACGACGGCACCCTGGAGGCGCTGGTCAACGCTCTCGATGCGCGCGACCAGGAGACGAAGGGCCACTCGATCCGCGTCTCCCGCTACATGATGGACATCGCCCGCGAAATGGGCGTCGTCGAAGGCACCCAGGAATGGGTCGACATGCAGCGCGGCTCGCTGCTGCATGACGTCGGCAAGATCGGCGTCAGCGACTCGATCCTGCTGAAGCCCGGCAAGCTCACCGAAGACGAATGGGACCTGATGCGTAAGCACCCCGAAATCGGCTACAACATGCTGCGACAGGTGAAGTTCCTGCAGGGGCCGGCCGAGCTCATCCTCGCTCACCACGAGCGCTGGGATGGTAATGGTTACCCCAAGGGCCTGCACGAAGACGAGATCCCGCTTGGCGCGCGCATCTTCTCCGTCGTCGACACGTTCGACTCGATGACTTCCGACCGTCCCTACCGCAAGGCGCTGTCGACCCTAGAGGCGATGAACGAAATCATGGCATGCGCCAACAGCCAATTCGACCCGGTCGTCGTCGAAGCGTTCCTTGATATCTACGAGATGTGGGTGAAGGAACGCGATGAAATGCACGAAGAGGCGTTGAACGCCGCGTAGTGGAGGGGAAATGATAAGACCCCTCGTGGAGGGGCCTCATCATGCCTCAAGTTAGAACCAGCTGTAGTTCGTCATTGTGCGCTCCTCCTTGAGCCATACTGCGTGCATCCATGCGCACAGTCTAGGTGCTGGAGCTTCCCGCCAGCAATCCTGGGGCTAGTCTTGACCATAATGACGGTAAATGTCAATAACCTGGCTGCGAAATGCAGGTGGAATTCCATTACATTCCGGTTACCAGTTGCGTCGTCCTAGCTGTCGCCAGATTCCGTATGCGACTCCAACTCCCGACCGGGCCTTGCCCAAATGCTCTGAAGTAGAACAACAGCGCAGGCAGGATCGCGAGCCCGGCACGTAGCAATCGCGCTGCGCAGGGATAGGACGCTGGCGATGCCGCCGAGAATCGGCCCGCCGGCCGTCTTGCCAAAGGCCTCCATCTGCGAGCTCATCGAAATCACGGTGGCGCGAACGTGAGACTCGACGTTCTGGTTCAGCCAAGCCAGCTGCAGCGGGTCGTACGCCTCGCCGAGGGCGATCGCGATCGCAGATGAAGGCGGCAGCTATGGCAAAGCTGCCGGTGGTAGCGATGATCAGTACGCTGAGCATCTGAATCGCGTTGATCCAGAACAGGCTGCGCGAAACGATCGCGTGGCTACCGAAGCTCTCGATCCGCCAGCGGCGGATGAACTCCACCACTACGAGGCTTAGCAGGGCAGCGGCCATACGCACGGCGCCGAACCAGATCACGGGTTTCAGGTGCCAGAAGGTCGGAAAAGTCAGGTTGCGGTCGAAGTGAGCGACCCAGAGCGTGATGAAGCCCTGGCCGGCCATGCCGTAGAAGGCCATGATCAGCAGGATGGTAACGAGCAGGGGACTGGAGCTGACCAGGCTGCGGCTTTGGTTCAGCGTGTTGCCGATGTCGCGCCACGTCTGTCGCGTTGCCGGGCGCGCCGGACGCTGGAAGCCGTCCTCCTGCATCGTGAGCGTGAGGAAGATCGCCAGCAGCGCAAACCCGGCGCCACCAATCAGGATCGGCAGGTTGAGGTCATACGTGGCGATTCCGATGCTGATTGGGATGGCCGCGATCCAGAACAACTTAGTTATCTGCGCCGTACGCAGGTAGATACGGTTGGCACGCGGCACGCCGACTTCGTCGGCGATCCAGGCCTCGGCGGCGCCGCTGATGAAGGTATGGCCAAATCCCCAGATCAAGTGTCCGACGAAGATAGGCCAGAAGCTGGCAATCGCACCGCTCAGACTCGTCCCTGCTCCCAGCAGCACCAGCCCGATCAGCACAGAGCGCTTTCGACCGTAGGTGTCCGCAACGACGCCTGTCGGCATCTCGCTGACCAAGATGGCTCCCTGCAGCGCGGCCGCGACTAGCAGCAGCTGCATCGCCGAAAGCCCGACTTCCGTGGTCTGAAAGATCAGGCTGACGCTTACGACGATCGTGTAGAAGAGGGCATAGCCGCACTTAAGCGTGTAGTAGGTGATGGCGGGGTCGATACGGGTCAGCAAATCTCGCACATATTAGCCGTGCCGCCGCAGACGGCAAGGCCGCTCGCACACGAATCGCCTCGCACGCGCTGTGTACGCCAGATTTGAACCGCGATACGGCGCGGGATATCATGAGGTTAATTCTTGGGGGAGAAGATAGATGCAGATTGACTGGGCCCAGACGATCGAAGACATCTTCGAAAACGAAGTCACGTGCCCTCGCTGCGGAGTATTCACGCCCCAACTTTTCGCGGGCTACTCTCGCGCTCCCTGGGGAGCCGAATACGCGCCGCGCTGCCAGAACTGCACCAACAAGGAAGACTGCGAATCCCGCAAGCTGATATTCCTCTGCGCCGCCTGCGCCCGTGAGCTGCGCCTGCGCGCCCGGCCCGTCGACCAGCACGAGATGATGATCCTGCTGATGCAGGACTGCCGCAAGGACCTCGAGGAGTGCCTCGACTACCTCGCGGAGTACTGGCAGGAGGACCTCGACTTGCCGCCGGAAGACGCGGAAGCACGCCTCGAGGACGTGGCGCCGGACGTCTTCGAAGAGGAAACGTCGTGGCGGGCCAGGCTCGAGGAAGAGTACCTCAACTATCACCGCTGGTTCCGCGACCACCACATGCCTATCCCGGAACCGGAGTGGCGCTCGCAGTACGTCGAGGAAGTCGTCAACCTCGGCTACACCACCGCGCTCGGCGACTAGCGCCCCCGATAACCCAGACGTGCCGATCAACAACCTGCTGATTCGCATCTTTGCGGCCGGCCTGCCAATCGTCGTCATCGCGCTGATCGCGGGCGCAGCGGGCTATGTGACGAAGGGGACGCAAACTACACCGATCCCTGCGTTGCCAGCGGCAGAACAGCGCGCCACCGGCATCCAGGGTACAGTCCAGAGCTTCTCCAACGATCAGCTGACGATTATTGCGACGGACGGGACACCAATGACCTTCGACCTGCCCGGCGAATCCACTATCGAGCACCTGATGACTATCACGCGGGACGATCTCAAGGTCGGCGACTGGATTAACGGTGGCGCGATCCAGCACGCCGCAGAGCATTCTGGCGCTGCAGGGCCTGGTCCTGATCTCTGACCCGGTGATTCAAACGCCATGAGACTGACGCGCGAGGTGAAGTTCGGGCTCTGGACCGCGACCGCGGTCGCCGTGGCTATCGTGGGGTTCCTGCGTTGGCGGGATGCTCAAGCCGGAAGAGCCGCCTTACTACGTATTCGACGCTCGACGCGCCTGCGTACTCTGGTGACCTTGACGCGCTGGCCGCGAAGAGTCCCGGCGGCTTCACCGGCTTCGAGGACTTGATTCCCGGCGGCTCGCGAACCGTGCTAGGCGGCCGCGTCGTTGAGTTGACTGCCGAAAGCATGACGCTGGAGACGCCGGGCGGCGCCCAGACCCAGCTGAGACTGGGAGACACGCCACGGCTGGCACGCCTCGAGTCCGGGGGCCGCGAGCTACTGCAGCCCGGCGTGGCGGTCATGGTCAAGCTGGGAGAGACCGGAAGGCATCGCCGCCGCCGTCCTCGTGGTATCGCCGCCGCCCTAGCGCGTTAGACGGATCACGCGGCTGACCGGCAGCGCGCAAAAAGTAGACCGCCAGCGCCAGCACGCCGACGATAAACGCCACGCCCACCGCCGCGAAGGCGATGCCTACCGTGTCCCAGCGCGTGATCAGAGCGAAGGCGGTACGACGCGTGCGCCCGAATCCGTGACGTTGAGGAACGAAAGCATGGTCTGCGAGATGCGCAGCCCGGCGACGGTTCCGATCGCCAGGCCGATGGCGGCGATCAGCAGGTATTCCAGGCTGATCATGGTAAACAGCTGCCGCGGCGAGATGCCGACGGCGCGCATCACCGATACCTCAACCGTGCGTGCCTGGCCGCCAAGGTAGAGTGTCAGCGCGAACCCCAGCGCCAGGATCGCGAACGCTGCAACAAGCGCGACGCAGCAGGATGCCGCTGCCGCCAGCGCGCACGACCGGGTCGGTGCGGACGTTGGCGAGGATCGTCTCGCTGTCGATGATCTGCGCCCGAGGGGATGCCGAAGCGATCGAGGAAGGACGATCTTGACCTCCTGGCGCTTTGCTGCGTCTGTCGTGAGGCGCAGCCAGGCCTCGGTCGGTACGGTGCTGTACGAGCGGTCGCTGGTCATGCCGGCGTAGTAGAAGAGATCGTTCTGGTTGACGATGACATAGCCGGCGCCGCTGTCGTACATCGTCGGGAAGTAGTCCACGACGCCTTGAATCGTTATCGGCACCAGCAGCTTGCCGAAAACGAGGTCGATCTGCCCTCCGACTGCGAGGCCGGTCTGGTCCAGGAAATAGCGGCTCGCCATGCGCCGGCAGCGGAATGCCGGGATCGGACACGGTCATGCCGCGGATCTCAGCGCCGGTGCCGCTGAGGAAGGTGAACGTGCGCCGCACGGTCACCTGAATGCGCGCCCTTGCTCGACTGCATCGACCTCGTCGCGGTCGCGCGTCGCGGTTCGTAGCGACGTCCCACGGAAAGGCGTCCTCGAAGTCGTCGATCACGGTCTCCTCGCCCGCGGCAGACTGGATCGTCGAGGTCGTCGATGAAGACGCTCGCTTCGTCTGGTCGTTCAGGGAGCGTTGCCTGCGTCATCATGATGCCGACGACCGAAATCGGATATTTGACGCCGTGGTAGTCGGCGTCGAAGGTCGTCGTCATCTGCGTGTAGCCCGCGAAGTCCAGGACGCCGAACTCGTGGTAGCGAAAAACGCCGTTGGCGTCGACGCGTGCGCAGCCAGAGCGTCGTGTTCGGCCGTGCGCCGATCGGGTTCACCCAGATCGAGGCGGTACCGGCTCGCCCGGCAACGGGATGCCGTGGCCCTGCAGCGGCGATCCTGCAGATCGGCGCAGCATCGTGTCGCAGGTGGCTGCGCCGCGAAGTCGTCGCGCCACCACAGCACGTCCGCGGCACCGTTCGGGTCGAGGCCGAGCGACTTCAACGCGGGGCTCCGAAGTCGGCAACGGTCCGAGCGTCATAGCTGCCGCGAGGCCGTCACCGCGTGATCGACGCCGTCGACGGCCTCGAGCTTGGCCGGCGGCGTCTCGGGCTGAAGCCGGGCTGAGCCTGCCGAGGCCGGTCAGCCGAACGTCTGCGCCCGCCGCGTAGAGCGCACGCTCCTCCTGGCTGCGGTCCGTCGTCTTGCCGTACGTCGCGGCGAAGGTGCCCACGGCCGCCGCCATGACGACGAGCAGCGCGAGCTGCGTATAGCGCGCCGGACTGCGCGTCAGCTGCCACAGCCCCAGCGTCACGCCGGGGCCGGACGTCGTGGCCAGCACCTTCGTGACAAGGCGCGAGGACCAGCGGCAGGAAGCGGAACATCATGGCGCCGATCGCCAGCGATCAGCAGCAGCGGCGACATCAGCAGCAGCGGGTCGGCCGACCAGCCGCCAACGCTGTCGGGCATCGAACACGCTGCCGCGCTGGTTAAGCTGCCACAGCGCAAGCGCCGCCAGCCCCACGATGCGCGAAATCGAGGTAGTAGCGCTGCAGGATCGGCTTGCCCGGGGCGTGCCGCCGAGCGCAGGAACAGCACCATGCCGCGACGCGCCGCGAAGAACGCCGGGATGACAGTCGCGATCGCCGCGATCGCCGCGCCGCCGAGCGCGAAGATGAACGCCATCGGCACGATAGTGAAGGGCAGGAAGCTGCCGCCTGATATCGACTGGAACGTGCCGGTCTTGCCCAGCGCTGCGATCGCGCCGCTGGCGACGAACGGGCGCGATGAACGCTGCAACCAGGCCCAGCGCAAAAGCCTCCGCCGCCGACATGGCGACGAGCTGGCCGACGGTCGCGCCGCGGCTGCGCAGCATCGCGATTTCCTCGGTGCGCCGCTCTGCCAGCGAGTGACGACACCAGCAGGACGTAGTACACGGCGATGCCGACAACCTGAATCAGCAGCAGGAGCAGCGTCACCTGGTTGAACGAGGCGCGGTTCTGGAAGCTGGACAACGGGTTCGCCGTCGCGATGTCTGGAATCGCGCCCGCGGCCTCGATCCGATCTCGCAGCCGGTCCAGCGAGTCGCGCGCATCGTCGAGGTTGGCGGAATCAAGGCGCGAGGCGTCGATCAGGCCAAGGAGCCGGAACTCGGACGGGAACGAGCGGCAGCAGCTTGGGCAGCGCCTGGAAGAAGCGTCTCCTCCGGCAGACGACGGGCACGGTCGCGAGCTGCTCCTCAGTCGCCATCGGGCGGTCGAATCGAATCGAATCCGGTCGTCCAGTAAGGGTCGTCAACGTCCGTGGGCTCGACGATGCCGACGATGGTGGCGGTCAGGTGGACGTCGACGAAGGTCTGCGGCGTGCAGGCAAAGCGCCGGTTCTCCTGCGCCTGCTCCGGGTCTGCGGTCGGCGGTGGGCGGTTGCAGTCGTCGTAGACGAAGGTCGACTTCCACCGTATCGCCGATCGACGCGTTCATGAACGCGGCCGCTTCCGCGGGCACGACGATCTCGAGCTTCGTCGGGTCGTCCGTCGGCTGCGCCGCGCGGCCCTCGACAAACTGGACGTGGTCCTCGATGCGGTGATGCCCGTGAACTTGACCAGCACCGGCTCGTCGGCGGATGGGGCAAGCTGGCCACCCTTTAGCAGGTTCATGTTCGGCAGGGAGCCGTAGCGGACTTCAGTCCTGGCTGAACCAGCCGATCTCCTCCGACATCGCGCTGCGCCAGCTCCTGCTGCTGACGGATCGCGTCGGCGTCGCCAAGCGGAGTCGGCACCATCACGAAGCCGTTGCGGCTGTAACCGCTGCAGGCGTCTTCGCCAGCGACTCCTGCAGGCCGAGGTCGTTCATGACGCGCGTGTAGACCGGCGAAATCGCCAACAGCGTCGAGGCGACCAGGATCCCGAAGGCAAGAACAAGAAGAAGCCGCCAGTTGGCGACCAGGCGTTGCCACATCAGCGGCCCGATGCTGAGGAGGCCGTTCATGAGCCACCGAGTCTAGCATGCGGCCAGACTCGCGGTTGTTAAGCGGTAGCGCGGGCTAGCGGCGTGTCCGTCGTCGCGAGCTCGCGTTTCGATCGTCTTGAGCAGCGAATCGAAATTCCAACCCTTGCCGCCGAGATCAGCACTGCCTCCGGGTGCTCCTGACGCAGCGCGTCCCTCGATATCGCGCGAGGGCGCCGGGCTCGCCCTCGGCGTCCGCCAGCATGTCGACCTTGTTGAAGGCAACGATGCGTGGCTTATCGGCCAGGCCCAGCTCTTCGATCGTGCGCTCGACGGTCGCGTACTGCTCCTCGGCGCTCTCGTGCGTTATGTCGACTAAGATGCACCAGCACGTCGGCGTCCGCGCAGCTCTTCCAGCGTGGCGCGGAACGACGGCGACAAGCTGCGTCGGCAGCTTCTGGATGAAGCCGACCGTGTCGGTCATCAGCACTTCGTGGCCGGAGGGCAGGCGCACGCGGCGCGTCACGGGGTCCAGCGTCGCGAAGAGCAGGTTCTCGGTGAACAGGTCGGCGCCGGAGAGCGCCCGCAGCAGCGTGCTCTTGCCGGCGTTCGTATAGCCCACCAGCGCGACGACCTGCATGCCCTGCCGCGCACGGCGGCGACGATGCAGCGCGCGCTGCTGTCGCACATCGTCGATCTCGCGACGCAGGCGCGTAATGCGGTTGCGGACGAGGCGGCGGTCGGTCTCGATCTGCGTCTCACCAGGGCCTCGCGTTCCGATGCGGCCCTCGAGGCGCTCGAGGTGGCTCCACTGCCCTGCCAGGCGCGGCAGCAGGTATTCGGTCTGCGCCAGCTCGACCTGCAGGCGCGCTTCCTTGGTCTGGGCGCGTCGCGCGAAGATGTCGATGATCAGCGCCGTGCGGTCCAGCACCTTGAACCCAGCGTGTCCTCCAGGTTGCGCTGCTGCGACGGGCTCAGCTCGTCATCGAAAACGACCATGGTGTAACCGCGTCTCGTCGCGCTGCCTCCATGATCTCTTCCAGCTTGCCCTTGCCGATGTAGAGCGCGGGATGCGGCGAATCGAGGCGCTGTACTGTGCGTCCGACGACGTCTGCGCCCGCGGTATGCGCCAGCAACGCAAGCTCGTCCAACGACGCGTCGGCGCTCGAGGCCGCCGCGCTGGCTGCGTTGCTGCACGGCGACGAGGAAAGCGCGTTCTTCAACCGGGGCTGTGGAGTGCATGCTGTTATGCTGACGGCCGTCTTCGTGGCGGTGTGACCTTTGTCTTGGCATCCGGCGTCATTGTAACGCGTCAGGCGGCCCCTGGGGCCTTGCGTGAGGCGTGCAGCGCTGGCCGCACGACGACCATGAGGGCCGCACAGGTCACCATGTGCCAACCAGCAGCCAGAGCGTCGTATTCATAGCTGCCCGTCTGGTCGTAGACGACGCCGGCGACCACCGGCCCGATGGCGCCCGCGATGGTGACTGAAGAACTGCGTCAGCCCCACGATGCTGCCGATGTGCGTGCGTCCGAAGAACTCCGGCCACAGGAGGATCTGCAGCGGAGGATAGCCGCTCAGCATCATGCCCTGGTACGCCATCGCGATGTAGAGACTGGCCGCGCCGCCAACCTGCAGCAGGATCAGCGCACCGATCGCGGTCAGCACCGCCTGTACCGTGATCGCCTTGCGTACGGTGAACCGGTCCGCGAGCCAGCCCCAGACGAAGCGCAGTCCGATTGAGAACCCGCCGTAGACGGACAGTCCAGCCGCCGCCTGGCCGGACGAGAAGCCGATCTCCTTGAAATACGGCACCATGACCACCGTATGCGTCTGTAGGGAGTAATTGCCGAACAGCGCCGCCAGCATCAGTAGCCAGAACTGCCATGTGTACAGCACCTCGGAGAGACGGTAGCTGCGCTCGTCGGCGGCCGTAACGCCGCCGCGGCGGACCGGCTGCACGCCGTTGTCCGGCAGCAACCCGAGGTCCTCCGGCGCACGCACCGCGAATGGCACGAGCGGGATCAGCAAGACCGCCATGATGGCGCCCAGCACGCCCCAGGCGTCGCGCCAGCCGAACTGGTCGATGAGAAAAGCAGTGATCGGCACCATGATCAACGCCGAGACGCCGCCGCCGTTGGCCGCGAAACCCACCGCCGTGCCGCGGCGGCCGACGAACCACTTCGGGATCAGGGTCGCCTGCACCAGCCGCATGCCGGTGTTGCCGATGCCACCGACGACGCCGTAGACGAGAATGAATTGCAGCGGGCTTTCGACCCAGCGCAGCGAGAACAGCGCCAGCGAATCGATCGAGCACGCCGACCAGGAGTAGCCGCGCCGCGCCCCAACGACGGTCCGCGAAGTGTCCGACCAGGAGCCCGCGCGCTGGCGCCGACGATCATGCGTGCCGCGAGGCCGCCAATGATGCCGCCGTGGGACCAACCCGTGTCGTCGCTCATCGGCACGACGAAGACCGGGATGCCCCAGAACGTGGTGGCGCCCATCATGAAAATGCTGACGAAGCAGATGTAGACGATCACCCAGCCGTAGAAGAACGGCAGCCGCGTGGCTAACCGCCCTGCGATCGAGTTGGCGTCTGGAGGTGTGTTCACACAGATCAGTCCGCTAAGGTCTTAACCAATCGACATCGTTACGCATCGTAGCTGACAGCCTTGTATCAGGACACAAGGAGCGAGTGCCCCAGCAAGACTCGCGGCGTCAGGCGGGCGCCAGGTGTTGCTCTGCCGGCCGCCGCGGACGCGCCGCATACACCGCCAGAGAGCAGCCGAGCCAGGTGGCGACCAGTAGCCAGAGCGCCGGTGTGTACGAACCCGTCTGGTCGAAGATGAATCCGGCAATCAGCGGTCCCGAGGACCCAATTACGGTGGAGAAGAACTGCACGACGCCGACGATGCTGCCGATGTGCGTGCGTCCGAAGAACTCCGGCCAGATCAACTGGGAGAGGGTTGGGAAGCCGCCCAGCATGATGCCCATATACGCCGCAATGACGTAGAGGCTGAATTGGCCGCCGATTTGGACCATGAAGAATGCGCCGATCGAGGTCAGGAATGCCTGGATGACGATCGCTTTCCTGACAGTCAGACGATCCGCCGCGAAGCCCCAGATGAACCGGGCTGCAATCGAAAAGAAGCCGTAAACGGAGACGGCGCTCGCAGCCACTCCCGGGGAGAAACCGATGTCCTTGAAATACGGCACCATGATGATCGTGCCCGTCTGCAGTGAATAGGAGCCGAAGACTATGGACGCCAGCAGGATCCAGAACACCCAGCTGTGGATCACCTCGGAAAGCGAATAGCTCCGCTCGATGACTACCGGGCGCGACGGGTGGGCGGCGATAGGAACACGTCGGTCGGGATGCAGCCCCATGTCTTCGGGAGCTCGTACCGCGAAGGGGACGCAGGGGATGACGGTTACCGCCATCAGCACCGCGAGCGCCACCCAGGCGTCACGCCAGCCCAGCTGGCCGACCAGCACGGCGATCAACGGGACCATGATCAGCGCCGAGGCACCGCCCCCCATCGACGAGTAACCTACGGCTGCGCCTCGCTTCTGGACGAACCACTTGGGGATCAGCGTCGCCATCGTGAGGCGCATGCCCGTGTTGCCGGCGCCGCCGATAACGCCGTAGACCAGGATGAACTGCAGGGGGTCCTGCACCCAGCGCAGCGACGCCATCGATAGCGCGTCGATCAAGACGCCGACCAGCAAAATACGTCCCGGGCCGCCTCTACGGTCCGCCAGGCCACCCAGCAAGAGGCCCCCGAAGGCGCCGACGATGAACCGCACGGTCAACGCGCCGAAGATCGACGCCCGCGACCAGCCGGTGTCGTCGATCATCGGCGTGACGAAGACCGGCAGGCCCCAGAACGTCGTGGCGCCCATCATGAAGACGCCGAGAAAGCCGATGTAAACGATGACCCAGCCGTAGAAGAACGGCAACCGCCTCGCCAGCGCTGTGGCGAGGCCGGGAATTGGGGCCGTGTCAGCCGACAATGGCTACTACGTGTTCTTCTGAGCCCATTCGAGCATGCGACGCGCGCCTTCTTCAACCCGCTCCGTCGGCGTCGTGATTGAGAGGCGGATGAAGCCTTCTCCGGACGGGCCGAAGGCGTTGCCGGGCGTCACAACGACACCGATGTCGTCGATCAAGCGCGCCGCGAACTCCGCCGCGGTGAAGTTGGACGGCACTTTGGCCCAGACGTAGAGGCTGGCCTTCGGTTCGTTGACCCGCAGGCCACAGGCCCGCAGCGCCTTGACCAGGACGTCGCGGCGGTGCTGGTAGATCTGCGTTATGCTCCTCGATGCAGTCCTGAGGGCCATCCAGCGCTGTAATCGCCATGCGCTGCACGGCCTGGTTGATGCCGGAGTCCACGTTGCTCTTGATCCGGAAAAGCGCGTCGATCAGCGTGGGGTTGCCCACCGCCATGCCGATACGCCAGCCCGTCATGTTGAAGCTCTTCGACAGCGAGTGGAACTCGATGCCGACATCGCGCGCGCCATCCGCCTGCATGAAGCTGATCGGCTTGTAGCCGTCGTAAGCGACCTCGGTGTAGGGCGCGTCGTGGCAGATGGCGATGTCGTACTGCTTCGCGAACCGCACCGCCTCATCGAAGAAGGCGATGTCGGCGACCGCCGCGGTCGGCGCGTTGGGGTAGTTCAGCCACAGCACCTTGGCCCGCCGCGCTACGTCTTCCGGGATGGCCGAGAAGTCGGGCAGGAAGTCGTTCTCTTCCTTGAGCGGCATGTAGTGCGTCTCGCCACCGGCGAACATGGTCCCCATGCTGTACACGGGGTAGCCGGGGTCGGGCACGAGGCCGACGTCGCCCGGGTCGATGAGGCAGTAGGCGATGTTGGCGATGCCTTCCTTCGAGCCGATCAGCGGCAGGACTTCCTTGTCGGGGTCGAGCGTCACGCCAAAGCGGCGCTGGTACCAGCCGGCGATAGACTTTGCGAAGCTCCGGCAGACCGTCGGACTCGGGGTAGCGATGGTTCGCCGGGTCGTCCGCCGCCTCATGCATTGTCCGCATGATGTGCTCCGGCGTCGGAATATCGGGGTCGCCGATGGCGAACGTGATGATGTCGACGCCCTCGGAGCGCTTCTGGTTGATTTTGCGCGTGATCTCGACGAACGGGTACGGCGGGATGTTGGCGATTCGCTTGGACAGGCGCATGTAGGCTCCAGAACGGACACTCGGGTACTGTCGAATCCTACGAGATGAAAGCTTAACGGTCACGCCTGCGAGGGGGGCGCGCGTTCAGGGCGAGTCGCTGGGGCCCGTATTTTGCATTGCCGCCACCCGCCAGACGTCTCCGCGACGCACGATGATGATCGAATAACGGCTTAGCGTGGTCCCAGCCATCGGGTTTCCGGGCGGCGTTTGCCATTCCCCATCAGCCTTGGCATAGACGACGTCTTCGCTCAGAGACCGCGCCTTCACCAGCCTGAGAACACCGGTGGCACCCCTGGCAATCCGAGAGAACAGCTCGCGATGCCGTTCCTCAATCGCACGATTGCCTTCGAGGTGCATCCCGAAACGGTTGATGAAGTCGGCGTCTTCAGCAAAACAAGCTGCATACGCCTTTGCATCGCCGCTATTATAGGCCTTATCCAGCCTCTCGACGATCTCACCGGCCACGAGGAAGGCGTCGGCTGCCATCGTTCCCTCCAGTGCTACGCCACGTTGGCCTGCTGCTCCCAACGCAGCTCGTAGAGACGCACCGGGTCGTCGAAGCCGCGCAGTGACGATCTCGCCGCGGTCGGCAGAACAGGAAGCCCTTGCCGGCCGCCAGCTCCCGTACGACGTTGGCGAGCAGATCTCGCCGCCCTTGGCCTGGTCGGCGATGCGCGCCGCCTGGATCACGGCGGCGCCGAAGAGGTCGTCGTCCTCCGCGATCGGCTCGCCGGCGCTGAGGCCGACGCGCACGCGCAGCGCTTCGTCCGACGTGGCGTTGCGGTCGGCGAACGCCTTCTGAATCGCCGATGGCGCACTCCAGCGCGCGCGTGGCCGAGCCAAACGACGCCATGAAGCTGTCGCCCATCGTCTTGACCTCGGTGCCGCCGTAGGCGGCCAGCGCTTCGCGGGTGATGATCTCGTGCTCGCGCAGGAGGACGCGTGCCGCCCTCGTCGCCGAGGCGCTGCATCATCGCGCGTGTGCTTCTCGAGGTCGGAGAAGAGGATGACGCGCAGTGCGCTGTGCTCGTACTCGTGCTCATGGTCATGATCGTGCTCGGAGCTCGCCTCACGCAGCCGCGCTGCGGGTCGATGAAGTCGAGCATCGCGTTGACGCCGTTTTCGTTCGGGATACGGGCCGATTGACGGCTCGCGCACGTCATGCAGATGCGAGTTGGCGATGCGCGAGGCGAAGCAGGCGCGCGTTGTCCTCGCGGGCGCGGACGCCGCCGCGGTACAGCACCAGCGTCGGCGCCTTGATCGAGTCGAGATACGGCGTCCGGGTCGGACGCCATCAGCGCCTGGTTCATCGCCTTCATCGACTCCGGGGAATGCGTCTCACGCAGGATCGATTCGATGATTGGCGCGTTGGAGCCGTCCCAGCCGGCGATGATGCGCGCACGGATCCGCACGTAGAGGTCCCAATCCTGGTCCATGACTGGTTCGATGGCCGTGCAGCTGCCCGCGCCGCGGCGAGTCGAGGTCGTCCTGGACGGAGTGGCCTTCCCAGATGACGAGGTGGCTGACGCGGTCGGGATGCTGCGCCGCGTAGGCGAACGGGAGGTCGCCGGAGCTTGGCAGGCGCAGCAGGGCGAACTTCTCGATGCCGAGACGGTCGACGACGGCATCGAGGTCGCGGCTGGCGGCCTCGACGGAGAAGTCGATGGCGTCGCGCTGCGACATGCCCATGCCGCGGCAGTCGTAACGCACGACGCGAGCGTCGCGGGCCAGTCCTTCGTAGACGGCGCGCCGGCTAGACGATCTGCCACTCCATCTCGAGGTGGCTGGTCGAGAGCAGCGGCGGTATGACGAGCGGAACGCCAGAGCCCATTGCCCAGTGGGCGATGCTGACCCCATCGGACGTGGTGGCGTACTGGACGCTGTATGGCATAGCCAAGTTTACCGCAAGCCGAGACGGGGTTCGGATTCAGCCCGTCATAAGATCGATATGGTGCCTTAGCCCGCAAGCGCCGCCTTCAGGAACGCATCCTGACGCGCAAGCGATTTGCGGCCCAGCGCCGTCGGGAAGCCGGTTAGGCCGTGCACGCCGCCCGGGTACACCTCCAACTCGGCCTTGTTGCCCGCCGCCAGCCAGCGCGCGTGCATGAAGGTCGAGTCGTCGAGCAAGCAGTCGTGGGTCCCGACCATGAACAGCGCCGGCGGCATGTCGCGCAGGTCGGCATAAAGCGGGCTCACGTCAGGGTCGCGCTGGATCTCGGGCGGCGCGTAGTGGTCGCCAAACCACTTCATCACCGGAGTACTCAGGATCAGCGCCTCGTCCCCCCAGCTTCGAGAGCTGGGCGTCTGACTGACGTCGTAGACGCCGTAGCCGAGGTTCGCGCCCCGGTACGGCGTGATGTCGTGCCGGTCGCGCAGGCGCAGCAACGACACGACGGCAAGGTTGGCGCCCGCCGAATCGCCACCGATCAGCAGCTTTTCCGTGCCGAACTCCGATTGTGCGTTTTTGGCTAACCACAGAGCAGCCGTCTCACAGTCATCCGGCCCCGCGGGATAGGGAAACTCCGGCGCCAGCCGGTACTCCACGCTGAAAACTGCCAGGTTCATTTCCTGTGAAAGCGATTCCAGGCGCGGGTCGTTGCCATCGGAACTGCCCAGCACCCAGCCTCCGCCGTGGATGTAGAGGTACGCCCCGTCAACCTTCGGCGGGATGAAGCAGCGCAGCTCAATTTCGCCCGAGACGCTGGGAATGGTGCGGACGATCGCGTTGTCGGAGTAGACGATCGGTACGCCGCCCGGACCGCGATTCGAGCCGGCTCGTGCCGCTCTGACCTCGGCCGGCTGCATCGTATGCATCGCAGGCATGGCTGCCGCCATCGCCCGCAGTTGTTCGATCAGTTGCTTCGATTCGTCATCGATAGCCTCGGGCTTGAAAACAGCAGGGTCCAGCGACATAAACGTACCTCCTCGCGAGTGGCGGCATTATCGAACCGCTGGAGAGGTAGGGTCAACGCTTTCGGGTCGGCGCCGCAACGGTCGGGGAACCAAATCGACACGGGCGTCGTCATACCTCGTAACCGGGATATCCGGTGAGGAGGCATTAACGATGCGAAGACTCATGACGGCGGCTCTGGCGGTAGTCTTGGTGACGCTCGGCTCGCCGGCGCTGGTGGACGCCTGCGCCGGCCTGATCGGCTCCAACGGCGCGGTCAACCTCGGGCGCACGACGACGCTCGCGGCGTATCACGACGGCGTAGAGCATTACGTCACGTCGTTCGAGTTCCTCGGCGGCGGCGGCGAATTCGGGACGCTGATCCCGCTACCGGGCGTGCCGTCGAACGTCGAACGGGGCGGCGCATGGACGCTGCAGCGGTTAGTGCTGGAGACGGACCCGCCGCCGCAATTTCTGGCTTCGGCCGCGGCGGGGAAAGCTGAAGACAGCGCCGAGGTGCTGCTCGAAGTGCGCATCGACGCGCTGGACATCACGGTCCTCAAGGGTGGCTCCGAGAGCGTAGCTGCCTGGGCCATCGAGCACGGCTTCCGGCTCTCGCCGGACGCGCCCGAGGTGCTCGACTTCTACGCCCAGCGCAGCCCGATCTTCCTCGCCGCGATATTCGATGGCGACGCGGCGCTGGAGCGCGGGCAGGCAATCGGCGACGGCACGCCGGTGCACCTGACGATTCCGACCTCGAACCCCTGGGTGCCGCTGCGCATCCTCGGCCTCGGCAAGCAGGCTGAAGATCGCGTCGAAGCGGACGTTTACCTGCTGACCGACCGGCGTCCGAGCCTGCTGCCGGCGCCGCGGGACGGCATGGCGCTGACGTACGACGAACCGGCCAGTCGCAGCCTGCTGGACGACCTGCGCTCGGACGATGGCATGGCGTGGGTGCCGGGGTCGGCGTGGCTGACGAAGCTGAACATCGACGCGGCCACGGCCGAGCTGACGTACGACCTTGCGGTCGACGCGAGCGGCCGGAACCAGCCGTCACGCCGCGCGGCCGGGCTAGTAATCGCGAGCGACGACGCTGACGCGACGCTGGAGTGGGTGATCGGGAGCGTGGTCGCCAGCATGCTGGGGTTCGGCGTCTTTATCGGAGCCGTGGTGCGGAAGCGGCCATGAGGCACTGGTACTTCGGCCTGCTACCGCTAGTCGCCGTCGCGGTGGGGTTCGCGTTGGGGTGGTCCGGTTCGCCGGGCCGCCCCAGCGACCGCCAGACGATCTCGATCCACTTTTCGCACTTCGAGACGGAAGCGGTTACGGTCCGCGCCGGCGTGCCCATCACGTTCGAACTGCGCAATGAGGACCCGATAGAGCACGAGTGGATTGTCGGTGACGAGCAAACGCACGAGCGGCACCGTCTCGGTACGGAGCCCTACCACGACGAGATACCGACTGAGGTGACGATCCCGCCGTTCGAGACCAAGACGACCGTCGTCACATTCGACAAGCCGGGCGAGTATCTCTTCATCTGCCATCTGCCGGGTCACGAGGCCTACGGCATGCGAGGCGTCGTCAGGGTGGTCGAGTAGACGAAGCTAGCGCCAGTCGCCGAACTTGATCATCGTCCCGTGCTGCTTGCGTCTGGCTCTGAAGCCGGGGCTACCCCGGACCCCACTAAAGACGGCTGGTCGCCACCTTTTCTCAGGCCTAGCGCCAGTTGCCGAACTTGATCATCGTCCCGTGCTGCTTGCGTCTGGCTCTGAAGCCGGGGACACCCCGGACCCCACTAAAGACGGCTGGTCGCCACCTTTTCTCAGGCCTAACGCCAGTTGCCGAACTTGATCATCGTCCCGTGCTGCTTGCGTCTGGCTCTGAAGCCGGGGACACCCCGGACCCCACTAAAGACGGCTGGTCGAGACCTCGTCTAACGCCTAACGCCAGTTGCCGAACTTGATCATCGTGCCGTGCTGCTTGCGTCTGGCTCTGAAGCCGGGGACACCCCGGACCCCACTAAAGACGGCTGGTCGCCACCTTTTCTCAGGCCTAACGCCAGTTGCCGAACTTGATCATCGTGCCGTGCTGCTTGCGTTCTTCGATCTTCTGGTCGACGTCTGCTTGCTCCACGGGGCGAGTGTAGTCGACGCCGGTCTCACCGGGGACGAAGTGGAGGTCGCGCAAGAGGGCGACGTCCTCGTTCTGGTCCAGGTAGACGCGTCGACGCTGGCGGCGGCCTCCGTTGTTGCGCAGGAAAGCAATCGCCCAGCGCATGACCGGCTCGCGGAGCTGGTTCCGCACGGCTTGCAGCAGGAGGACGTCGTCGATGATGCCCCAGCCACCTGGTTCGCGGCGCAGGACGAGGCAGCCAACCGGTACGCCGGACGACGTGGTCACCAGCTTGATCCAGTCCGAGTTCTCGTACAGGGAGTCAACTCCGCCCGACGTCAAAGGGGGCAGACCGAGGACTTCCGCTTCAAGTTTCGAGACGATTTCGCGGTCGGCGTCGGTGGCGTCTCGCACCTGATAGCCGCCCTCGATGGCCTCGCCCGGGTCATCCTGCTCGGGCACGGCGAGGTGATTCATTTCTACCCAGTGGCCGCCCTCAACCAGGGCGCAATCCCAGAAGAGCGTCACGGCAAGGGCACGGTTGGGCCGGTCGCGGAAGCTGAGGATGGCACCGCGCGGAGCTTCCTGCATGGTGGAGGCGAAGGTGCAGCGGTTGAACATCTCCCTGAAGTGGTCGCTGAATTCGGCCACCTCGGGGAACGCGTAGTGCATGACCAGGAAGTCACGCAGCGGCTGGCCAACAACGGCCCGGTCATCTTCCATGACGATCAACTCGGGCCGTTTCTCCGCGATGCGTGTGTACTGCGCCTCGGTCAAAGTGAACGTCTTGACGGCCCGTTTGACGTGACGCTGCCAAGGGCCGGCGTTGGCCAGGGGGTCTAGTCTGCGAAACTGCACCATGATTGAATGCCTCTGATCTGCCTAGTCGGGCCACTCGCCCCTGTAGACGAAGGCCGCGGGGCCTTTAAGAAGAACGCTGCCGGCGCCGCTCCATCTCAGGGTGAGGACACCGCCCGGCTCGTTGACTTCCACAACGTCATCGACCCAGCCGTGCAACCGGGCCGAAACCATAATCGCGCAAGCGCCGGTGCCGCATGCCTGCGTTTCGCCGACGCCTCGTTCCCAGGTACGCGAAACGATGTGGCTTCGATCTATGACCTGCGCCACTTCGAAGTTAACACGCGCCGGGAACAGTGCGTGATGCTCCACTCTGGGGCCGACGTCGCTTAAGGGGAAGTCCCCAACGCCATCGTCAACGAAATGCACCGCGTGCGGGTTGCCCATCGATAGGCAGCTCACGGCGTAGTCGCGGCCGTCCACCGGCACCGGCAGGTCGAGCACGGGCGCTGTGTGCTCCACGGCAACCGGGATCTCGTCCGGCTTGAATCGTGGCGAGCCCATGTCGACGGTCGCGCCGGTCACTTCGCCGCCGCTGCGCTCCAGCTTTACGATGATGTCGCCTGCGCCCGTGTCGACGCGAAGGTCGTCGCCGTCCGGCTTTGCCAGCCCCGTTTCGACAACGTATCTGGCGAAGCAGCGCACGCCGTTGCCGCTCATCTCCGCCTCAGAGCCGTCCGCGTTGAACAGCCGCATGCGCACGTGGGCGTCGTTCACGGACGGAAACGCGACGATCAGCCCGTCAGCGCCAGCGCCGAGGTTGCGCTCGCAAATCGCCAGCGCCAGCGCGTTCCAGTCCTCATCGAGGCCGTTGCCGTCGACGAGGATGAAGTCGTTGCCTGCGCCGTGGTACTTCGCGAATTTCACTTACTTCTCCGAGGCCGCCAGCGTCAGGTCGAGATACGACGCGCGTATGCAGTCGCTCCATTCGAAGCCGAGCTCACGGATGAGCCAATCGATGCGCTGCCTTGCCGCGTCTTCGTCGCTGCCCACGATCACTTCGAACTCGAGGAAGTGACCCAGCCCTCCAACATTATCGAGATGGATTCGCGAACCGTCCAGCGTGAGCAGGGTACGGCGCTTCTTGACGACGGCCAGCACTCCCAGCGCGTGGGAAAGCAACTCCTGAATCGCCTCCGGCTCCCGTGAATGCGCGATCTCGTAATCGCTGGGGCGATCCGAGTCTTCCTCGTCGCGGTGGTAGAAGATCAACTCGGCCTGATGGCCCGCCGTCTCGCGTAGCTTCAGACGGCCTTCCGGGACCTTGAAGTACGTGTCGGTCTGCCGCAGGTCGCCGTAGAGGTCGGCGCCCAGCTCGCGGGCGCGCGTCATTGCTGCCTTCGGGTCGTCCAGACGCGCCTTGAACTCGAAGTTACGCATCGCGATGCTCCAGCCACTCGCGCGCCAGCCGCACGCAGCGTTCGGCGGCGTCCAGCCCGGCATCGACCCACGTGATGCGTGGATCGGCCGGCTTGAACCAGGCGTTCTGGCTGCGTACGAGGCGATGGTTGGCGTTCTTATGCCGTCGCACCGCTTCTTCCAGATCGAGCTCGCCGTCGAGGTAGGCGCGAAGCCTCCTTGTAGCCGACAGCGCCGCGTACGGCCGACGTATCGCCATGGCCCGCCTGCCGCAGATCGCGCGACCTCATCGACGAATCCCGCGGCGTACATCGCGTCGGTCCGCGCATCGAGGCGGGCGTGTAGCTCCTCGCGCGGCAGGCGCAGGCCGAGGACCAGCACGTCCGCATCGATCGGACTGCGCGTCTGGCACGCCGCCAGCGGGCGCCCCTGCGCGCACCACAACCTCGATGGCGCGGATCAAGCGCCGCGGGTTGCCGGGGTCGAGACGCGCCGCCGCCTCGGGATCTACCGCCGCCAGCCGCGCCACCAGCGCCGCGTTGCCTTCACGCGCAGCAAGCGCCTCGAGCTCGGCACGCAGCAATTCGGTCAGGCGCGACGCGCGGCACTTCCAGCCCTCCAGCAGCGCCCAGACGTACTGCCCGCTGCCGCCGGCCAGCATCGGCAGCCTGCCCCGCGCCCAGACGTCCTCCAGCGCGGCGTGCGCGGCGTCGAGAAAGCGGCGCCAGCGTCAGCTGGTCGTCCGGGTCCGGCGATATCGAGCAGGTGGTGCGGCACGCGAGCGCGCAGCTCCGGCCTCGTCTTGGCCGTGCCGATGTCGAGGCCTCGGTAGACCTGGTAGGCGTCGGCGCTGACGACTTCGCCATCGAGAGCTTCGGCCAGCGCGACGGCGGCGTCCGACTTGCCGGTCGCGGTGGCGCCGACGACGGCGATCAGAGCGGCGTTCGGGCACGTTAGTTGGAGGCGACGGCCTGCACCATCTCGGCGAACGACTCCGCGACCAGCGAGGCGCCGCCGACGAGGCCGCCGTCGACCTCAGGCTGGCCAACGAGCTCCGCGACGTTGGCGGGCGAGACGCTGCCGCCGTAGAGGATGCGGACCGCCTGCGCCGTGGCATCGCCCTGAGACGCCGCGACCTCGCCGCGGATGAAGCCGATGGCGTCGTTGGCGTCCTGCGCCGTGGCCGCGACGCCGGTGCCGATGGCCCAGACCGGCTCGTAGGCGATGACGCGCTCGCCGGCAACGTCGATGTCAGTCAAGCGCGCCGTTCACCTGCGTCCGCAGCACGTCCTGCGTCTTGCCGGCGTGTGCGCTCCGCGACCCGTCTCGCCGACGCAGACGATCGGCGTCAGGCCGTGCGTCGAGCGCGGCCGCGCAGCTTCCTGTTGCACGCTCTCGTCCGTATCGCCGAAGTACTGGCGCGCGCTCCGAGTGGCCGATGATCACGTGCGTCGCGAAGTCCTTGCAGCATCGTGGCGCTGACTTCGCCCGTGAAGGCGCCCTTCTCCTCCCAGTGCAGGTCCTGCGCCCCGACCGCAGATCGACGTGCCCTTCGCGCGATCTCGGCGACGAGCGGCAGATAGACGAAGGGCGGGCAGAGCACCTTCTCGACGCCCCTGCGTCGCGTCGACGCCGGCCGGCCTTGATGCCTTCGACCAGCGCTCGCGCCGTCGCGGCGTCGTGTTCATCTTCCAGTTGCCGGCGACGATCGGCGTCCGCGGCATACATCAGGCTCCGAACTTCATCAGGCGGCCCGCGTGCGCCATCGCCAGCGAGAGCGCCTCCTTGGCCGGGAAGATGCCCAGCGACGCCGTGCGCGGCAGGCGGCTTCGTGGAACTGCGTCGACGTTGTCGACCGTGCCGTAGCTTCGACTTCAGAGCAGGAACGGCACCGGGTGCCAGCTGTGCGCCGCGCATCTGCGCCGGCGTCGAGTGGTCGCCCGCGACCATCATCACGTCGGCGCCGAGGTCGCGCAGGTGCGGCACCAGCGTGTCGAACTCCTGCAGCGCCTCGACCTTGGCGTCGGAAGTCGCCGTCCTCGCCGGCGGCGTCGGCCTTCTTGAAGTGATAGAAGAAGAAGTCGAACTCGTCCCAGCGCGTGCTCACGCGCTTCGAGCTGGACTCTCGTGGGTGCCGCCGCCGGGCGCCACCGTCCATGCCGACCAGCTTCGCCAGGCCGCGGTACATCGGGTAGACGGCGAAGGCGCCGGCGCGCATCTGCGTCACCTCCGGCATCGGCGGGCAGGTCGGGTACTTGGCGAAGCCGCGCAGCAGCAGGCCGTTCGCCTGCGGCTGGTCCTGATCAGCACCTCGCGCGCCTGCCGACGAACTCGTTGGCCAGGTCGGCCGTGCGCTTCGCGCCTCGGACGTGGCGCGCACCGGGAGCGGCGCGCACGCCCTCGCGCTCCGGGTCGGTCTGCGCCAGGCCGTCGTCCAGGCCCTCGCCGCGCAGCACCAAGACGAAGCGGTGCTCGCGCACCGGCTCGACGATCACCTCGACGCCGGGCAGCTTGATCTGGCGCAGGCGCTCGCAGAGCTGCGACCGTCATCTCCGTCGGCGATGCGGCCGGCGCGGCGGTCGGTGATCTTGCCGTCGGCGTCGAGGGTGCAGAAGTTGCCGCGCGCCGCGACGTCGCTGCGCTGCAGGTCGAAGTCGATGCCCAGCGCCTCGAGCACGCCGCGGCCGACCTCGTACTTCAGGGGGTCGTAGCCGAACAGGGCCAGGTGGCCGGGGCCGGAGCCCGGCGTCACGCCGTAAGCCACCGGGCATCGTCAGGCCGCAGACGGAATCGGCCGGCCAGGCGGTCGAGGTTGCGGGATGTTGGCGGTCTCGAGCTCGCTGCGACGCGTCTCGGGGTCCGGCAGGCCGCCGAGGCCGTCGACGACGCAGAGCAGGATCTTCGTGGTCGTTGGGCGTGGCGAGTGCGCAGCAGTTCGGTGTCCATGACCGATTCTAGGCCCGCGTGAGCGCTGCTCCAGTCGCTGCGGCTCGGCTGCGAAGAAACGCACCTCGACTGCCGCTGCCCCGGGCCTTCGAACTCGAGCGGACGACGCTCAAAACGCCCAGCTGAGCTGCCGTCCTGCACCGGGATGTAGGCTGGCGCCGTGATGGCGCTGAGCACATGCGTCGGACGTGCTCTGGCTGCTGGAAGCGTAGGCAGGCACGAGCTCGGCAGCACGCCGAGCAGGTCTTCGGCTCGTCCGGCAACGCGGCGAGCGCCAGCGCCGCCGTTGTGCGCCGCACGATCACTTGCCGCCGTTCTGTGGTTGGGATGCGAGGACGTCCACGCGATGCGCCTACTTGTCGAGCAGCGCCGCGACGCCCGGGCAGCGTCTTGCCCTCGATGAACTCGAGCGAGGCGCCGCCGCCGGTCGAGACGTGCGTGTAGCGGTCGTGCAGGCCGGCCTGCTCGACCAGCGCCGCCGTTTCGCCGCCGCCGATGACGACGCGCGCGTCCATGTCCGCCAGCGCCATGCGCCAGGGCATAGCGAGCCCTCGGCGAAAGCCGGGAACTCCGCGACGCCCAGGGGGCCGTTCCAGAACACCGTCTTGCAGTCCTCGCAGCGCGTCGCGGAAGGTGTCGAGCGGAGTCGGGGCCGATGTCCATGATGCGCCAGCCGGGCGGGATGGCGCTGACCGGACACGGTCTGGTACTCGGCGTCGGCCTCGAACGCGTCCGCGACGACGACGTCGGTGGGCAGCAGCAGCGGCACGCCGCGGCTGCTCGGCGTCGGCCATGATGTCGCTCGCGGCGTCTCGAGCATGGTCGTCCTCGACCAGCGAATCGCCGACGTCGATGCCGCGCGCCTTGAGGAACGTCGAGGCCATGCCGCCGCCGAGCAGCAGGCAATCGACCGTTGGCAGCAGGTTGCGTGATGACGCCGAGCTTCGAGCTGATCTTGGCGCCGCCGAGGATCGCTGCCATGGGCCGCTCCGGGTTGCCGAGCACGTTGCCCAGCTCCTCGATCTCCTTGAGCATGAGGAAGCCCGCGACGGCCGGCAGATACGCCGCGACGCCCGCCGTCGAGGCGTGGGCGCGGTGCGCCGTGCCGAAGGCGTCGTTGACGTAGACGTCGGCCAGCGAGGCCAGCGCGTCGCGCGAACGCCGGGTCGTTCTTCTCTTCTTCGGCGTGGAAGCGCAGGTTCTCCAGCAGCAGGACCTCGCGCGGCTGCAGCGCGCTCGCGGCGGCCTCCACCTGGGTGCCGACGCAGTCCGTCGTCGTCTGGACGGGCTGGCCCAGCAGCTGCGACAGGCGATCGGCGACCGGCGTCAGGCGCAGCTTCTCGACGACCTTGCCGTCGGGGCGGCCGAGGTGGGAGCAGAGGATGATCGCGCGCGCCGTTGGTCTGGAGGTACTGGATCGTCGGCAGCGCGGCGCGGATGCGGCTGTCGTCGGCGATCTCGCCGTTGCGGTCCGAACGGCACGTTGAAGTCGACGCGCACCAGGACGCGCTTGTCCGTAGACATCGATATCGCGGACTGACTGCTTCATCGCCAGCTCCCTGCGCAGTCTACCGACTCCTGCGTCAGCGCTTGCGCAAGCGCAGCTCGGAGGTCGCTAGCCAGCCGCTCGGCTCTCGCCAGACGCCGGACTGCTCGCGGCGCAGCGTCGCCAGACGTCCCGTCCTGGCGTCCCCATCGAGGCCGCAGCAGCCGCGCAGCGAATGAAGCTGCGGCGGGGCACAGCGAGCGCAGCCGCCTTCTGACCAGCGCTGCCAGCTCCTTCCGGCGCGTGCGGCATACAGCGCCTCGACCGAGGTCACGCGCCGCCGCCATCGAGAATCGACGAGCGCCTGCAGGCGCGACATCCGCGTCCAGCTCGCTCGTCGCGAGAGCAGGATCTGCCTGCGCCAGCGCGAAGAGGCGCATCGCCGGCGTTGAGCGTGCGTGGCATGCCCCAGGCGTGCTGAGGCTGGCGGCGCCGCCTGATTCTCCAGGCCGAGTGAACACGCGCGCCATCTCCGCCAGCAACGCCAGCGTCAGCGCGCACGGCAGTGTCACAGGTCTCCGTCGCCACCGACTGCGGCCAAGACCAAGGCAGAGCACGCGCCGGGTCGTAAGCGTCGCCCTCGGCGCGCAGCTGGCGGCGCAACGGCGCGGCGTAGCTGACCGCCGAGGCCGTCTACGGCGCGCTGCATCCCGTCGACGATGCTGAGGCGGAGCTCGTCGAGCTGGAGGTCAGGATCGAGCAGTCATCATGCTCCTCGATCTTCTCGATGCGGCGGACGTGGCGTCCGCCCTCGAAGTCGGTCGATAAGAAAGACGCGCGACGAGATCCTTCGCCGCCTCCAGGCCGACGACGCGCTGGCCCATCGAGACCACGTTGGCGTCGTTGTGCTGGCGCGCCAGGCGCGCCGTCGTGACGTCCCAGCAGAGGGCGCAGCGGATGCCGTGCACCTTGTTCGCGACGATTGCCTCGCCGTTGCCGGAGCCGCCGAGCACGATGCCGCGCTCGAACTCGCCGCGCGCCACCGCCTCGCGCCACGGGCCGGATGTAGTCCGGGTAGTCGACCGACTCTTCGGAGTCCGTGCCGAAGTCCTTCACCTCGTGGCCCAGACTCTCGCATGCAGGTCGATCAGGATCGCTCTTGTACTGGAAGCCGGCGTGGTCGGAGCCGATGGCAATGCGCATCCGCGGCTCCCCTTCTAGTCCCGCAGCGCACGCGAAATCGCGTCCTCGGCTGATACGGCGCCCTGGCGCAGGATGACGCAGCTCGTCGCCGCTGCAGTCGACGATCGTCGAGCCGATGCCGATCGAGCGCACGGCCCGGCGTCCAGGATCAGGTCGACGCGGTCGCCGATCTGGCTCCGCACCTCGTCGGCCGATACCGGGTCGGCGCCGCCGCTGAGGTTGGCGCTGGTGCCCGTGACCGGCGCGTCCAGCGCCTTCGACAATGGCCACGCGCGATCGGCATTGTCCGGCACGCGCAGACCGACCGTAACGCCGCCGGCCAGCGCCTCCGATCGAAGCCTGGTCGCTTGGTACGACGATCGTGAGCTGGCCCGGCCAGAAGCGCGACGCCAGCTGCGCAGCCATCTCGTTGAATCGCCGATGCGCTCGGCCATCGCGAGGCCGGAGACGAACAGCGGCAGCGGTCTGCCCTCCTGGCGCCCCTTGATGTCGAAGACGCGGCGCACGGCGGCCGCGTCGCTGCGCGGCGGCGGTCAGCGCGTACAATGTGTCTGTCGGCATCGCGATAACGCCACCATTCCGGAGAACGCCTACGGCCCTGCTCGACCTGGTCAAGCGCGGCAGGGACTGTCATCAAGAGAGTCGCCTCGGCTAGCCGCCGTATAGTAGCATGGCGCTATGCGCCGGACATACGAGAAGAGCTTAAGCAGTTGAGCGAGACGACCGCCAGCCCAGGAAGACCTCCGGCCGCGACCCCGGCGAGGACAGCTGGGCGCGCCGCCGCGGCCGCCCGCAGGGCCGCCGACCGCAGCCGCGTCCGCGAATCCATCGTCATCCTCGACTTCGGCTCCCAGTACAGCCTGCTGATCGCCCGCCGCGTGCGCGAATGCGGCGTCTACTGCGAGCTGCTGCCCCACGACGCGCCGCTGGACAGAGTCGCCGAGCTCAACCCCAAGGGCTTCATCCTCTCCGGCGGCCCAGCCGGCGTCTACGAAGACGGACGCGCCCATGGCGCCCGCCTACGTCTTCGAGTCCGAGCTGCCGATCCTCGGCATCTGCTACGGCATGCAGCTCCTGGCCCACCAGCTCGGCGGCAAGGTCGACGCCGTCGCACCAGCGCGAGTACGGCCCCGCCGTGCTCGAGATCGACGAGCCCTGCGCCGCTGTTCGACGACCTGCCGTCCTCGCTCGCGGTCTGGATGAGCCACGGCGACCGCATCACGGAGCCGCC
This sequence comes from uncultured Chloroflexia bacterium, assembly GCA_963766645.1. GTDB lineage: Bacteria > Chloroflexota > Dehalococcoidia > DSTF01 > WHTK01 > WHTK01. The sequence goes on from CAVYAY010000001.1 coordinate 95,934, forward strand.
GCCCGGCTTCCGCACCCTGGGCCACTCCGCGCAACTCGCCCCACGCCGTGATCGCGGACGGCCGCGACCGCTTCGGCATCCAGTTCCACCCCGAGGTCGTCCACACGCCGCAGGGCACGGAGGTGCTGCGCAACTTCCTCTTCAACGTCTGCCGCTGCGCGGCGGCTGGACGGCGCAATCGATCCTCGAGCGCGCCATCGACGGACGTGCAGCGAGCAGGTCGGCGACGGCCGCGCGATCTGCGCCCTCTCCGGCGGCGTCGACTCCGCTGTCGCGGCCGCGATCACCCACGCCGCGATCGGCGACAGGCTGACGTGCGTCTTCGTCAACAACGGCGTCATGCGCGCAGGGCGAGCCGGAGCAGGTGCAGGAGACGTTCCGCAAGCACCTCGGCATCAAGCTGCACTACGTCGACGCCGTCGGAGCGCTTCCTCGACCAGCTCGCGCGGCGTCACGGACCCCGAGACGAAGCGCAAACGCATCGGCGAGACCTTCATCCGCGTCTTCGAGGAGACCGCCGCCGAGTTCGGCCACATCGACTTCATGGTCCAGGGCACGACCTACCCGGACGTGATCGAGAGCGGCCAGACCGCCTCGAAGGGCTCCGCGGCGAAGGTGATCAAGACCCACCACAACGTCGGCGGCCTGCCGGACGACATGGTGCCTCAGCGTCGTCGAGCCCCTGCGCTACCTGTTCAAGGACGAGGTGCGCGAGGTCGGCCGACGAGGTCGGCCTGCCGGACGAGATGGTCGACCGCCAGCCGTTCCCGGGCCCCGGGCCTGGCGATCCGGATCATCGGCGAGGTCACGCCGGAGAAGGTCGCCACGCTGCAGGCCGCCGACGCCATCGTCATGCACGAGATCGAGGCCGCGGGCCTCTACAACGACCTGTGGCAGTCCTTCGCGGTGCTGACCGACACGCGCAGCGTCGGCGTCCAGGGCGACTACCGCACCTACGGCTACGTCGTGGCGCTGCGCGCCGTCACCGCCAACGACGCCATGACGGCCGACTGGGCCCGCCTGCCCTACGACGTGCTGGCGCGCATCTCCAACCGCATCGTCAATGAGGTGCGCGACGTCAACCGCGTGGTCTACGACATCACCTCGAAGCCGCCCGGCACCATCGAGTGGGAATAGAGGCCTCTGCTAAGCTAACGTCTCCCGAGGTCCCGGTTCGAACAAGATGAGGAGAAATTTGGCATGGCGAAATATATGGTCAAGGTGAAGTACTACGCAGGATGGCATCAAAGGCCTGCTCAAGGATGGCGGTACGGCGAGAGTCGAGGCCGTCAACCAACTCCTGAAGTCCGTAGGCGGCACAGTCGAATCGTTCTACTTTGCCTTCGGCGCGGAAGATGGCTTCGTCATCCTCGACGTTCCCGACGTCGTGTCCGCGGCGGCACTCTCGCTGACGGTCGGCGCTGCGGGTGGCGCCACCACCGAGGTCGTTCAGCTCCTCACGCCCGCCGAGATTGACGCCGCGAGCAAGAAGTCGCCGTCCTACCGCGCACCTGGCCAGTAAGCACCGTTCGAGGCAACTCCCGCGTTGGACATCGAGCCGTACCGCCGCTTCGCCGTAGAGCTGGCGGAGCAAAGCGGCGACCTGATCCGCCCCTACTTCGGCGCCTCCGCGGAAGCACTCGGCATCGAACTCAAGGCGGACGAGACGATCGTCACGCGCGCCGACCGCGGCGCCGAAGAAATGATGCGGGAGATGATCCGCGCCGCGTTTCCCCGACCACGGCATCGTCGGCGAAGAGTACGGCGAGGAGCGTCCAGACGCCGAGTTCGTCTGGATGCTCGACCCCATCGACGGGACGATCTCGTTCGCGTCAGCGAGCCCGCTGTTCGGCACGCTGATCGCGCTGCTGCACCACGGTGTGCCGGTCCTTGGCGCGATCAATCAACCGGTGCTGCGACAGCTCTGCATCGGCGACGCCGAAACGACCACGCTCAACGGCAAGGCGGTGCAAGTGCGCCGGACGCCACGTCTCGCCGACGCCACGCTCCTGACTACGGACGTGTTGGACGTAGCGAAGTACCAGGACGGCGCCGCGTTCGACTCCCTGATGCATGACGTCAAGCTGGTGCGCACCTGGGGCGACTGCTACGGCTACCTGCTTCTGGCGACGGGCCACGCCGACATCATGTGCGACCCGGCGATGAGCCCCTGGGACATCGCGCCCTTGATCCCGATCGTTCGGGCGCTGGCGGCGTCGTCAGCGACTGGCAGGGCAAGGACGGCGTCGGCGCGAAGTCCTTCGTCGCCACAACGTCGCAGGCGCTGCACGACGAGGTGATTCGCCGCCTGAACCCGTGACGATGCCGTTGTTTGCGCCTCGCGAGGCGATATACACTAAGCCGTGATCCCAAGATACTCCCGTCCCGAAATGGCCCGCGTCTGGTCGGAGGAGAACAAATTCGCCTCCTGGCTCAAGGTGGAGGTCGCTGCCGTGCAGGCGTGGGCCGACATGGGCGTCGTGCCGCAGGAATCCGCCGACCTCATCGCGAAGAACGCATCGTTCAAGATCGAAGACGTCGACCGCTACGAGCGGGAGATGCACCACGATATGAATTCGTTCCTGCGCTCAGTCAGCGACAGCCTCGGCGAGGAATCGCGATGGGTCCACCTCGGCCTCACCTCCTACGACACCGAGGACCCCGCGACGGCGCTGCGGCTGGTCGAAGCCGCCGACATCCTGCTCGACGACCTACACAAGCTCGAGTCCGCGATCGCGAAACGAGCGCTCGAACACAAAGACACGCTGATGATGGGCCGCAGCCATGGCATGCACGCTGAACCGATCACCTTCGGCCTCAAGCTGCTGAACTGGCTCGACGAAGTGCGCCGCGACATTGTGCGTCTCGAAGCCGCGAAGGCCGATATCGCCGTCGGAAAACTCAGCGGCCCTGTCGGCAGCCACGCGACCGTGCCGCCGGAGTTGGAGGACCGCGTTTGCGCGCGCCTCGGCCTCGGTGTCGACGCCGTCAGCACGCAGGTCATCTCGCGCGACCGCCACGCGCACTTCGTGCAAACGCTGGCGCTGATCGGCGCGTCGCTGGAGCGCTTCGCCACCGAGATCCGGCACCTGCAGCGCAGCGAGGTCGGCGAGGCGGAGGAGCCGTTCCAGAAAGGGCAGCAGGGCTCGAGCTCCATGCCCCACAAGCGCAACCCGGAGAAGAGCGAGCGCGTCTGCGGCCTCGCCCGCATCATTCGCGCCAACTCGATCGCGGCGCTGGAGAACGTGGCGCTGTGGCACGAACGCGACATCAGCAACTCCAGCGTCGAGCGCATCATTCTGCCCGACTCCTGCATGGCGCTGGACTACATCCTGGCCATGTTCACCGATATCGTCAGCGGCATGGTGGTCTACCCGGAGCGCATGAGGCGCAACATGGAGCTGACCTTCGGCGTCGTGTTCTCACAGCGCGTGCTGCTGGCGCTGGTCGAAAAGGGCATGTCGCGGCAGGAGGCGTATCCGCTGGTGCAGGCTGCCGGCCACATCGCCCTGGACGAACGCCGGCCCTTCCGCGAGACGATTGCGGAGCAGCCCGGCGTCACGCAGCACCTGACGCCGGCGGACCTCGACGCCATCTTCGACTACGCGTACTACACGCGCGAGGTCGACAAGAGCTTCGCGCGTTTGGGGCTCATGGGTGACTGAACCGTTCCCGTTGCGTCGCGAGCGCGACCTGGGAGCTATCGTCGGCGACTCCTTCACTATCCTCTTCGCCAACTTTGGTGCGCTTGCGGCTATCGTCTTCCCGGCCGCAGTGACCAGCCTTGCATTCTCTCTTCTCACGGTCGCGATTCGAAACGACACAGCCGCAACGATCGTGCTCTTGGCTTCGCTTGTCGTCCAATTCGTCGTGTTTGAATTCGTGCGTTCTGGAGGGGTCGTCTACCTCGATGGCTTCGATCGGCGAGAGATCATTCCTTCCGCCGAAGCGCTCGACCGCTCTCAGCAACGCTTCGCTGTCATCGCCGGTGCAGCAATTCGCTCCGAGCTGATCATCATGGCCCTCGCCTTCACGATTGTTGGTATTCCCTGGGCGATTATGCGTTTGGTGCGGTGGGCCTTCCTCAGCCAGGTCATCATGTTGGAGCAGAAGCAAGGCGAAGAGGTCCTTGCCACGAGCGCGCAGTTGGTCGATGGCTATTGGTGGGCCACTGCTGGCCGTTTGCTGGTTAGCGGCATCGTGATCATCCTGCCTGCGTTCTTCGTCTCCGGGATCGCCGTCGTTACCTTGCCCGCGATCCTGAGCGCATTTGTTGATGCCGGGATAGTGTTTGTCACCGTCCCCTACGGCATAATCAGCACAACACTTATGTACTTCGATTTGAAGACACGAAAGGCCCGCCATGACAGCATCAGTCCTGTTTGACTCACCGCTCCCGAACCGCACGCACCGCGGCAAGGTTCGCGATACGTACGACCTCGGTGACGGTCGCCTGCTGATCGTCGCAACCGACCGCATCAGCGCCTTCGACGTCGTCCTGCCGGACGGCATCCCGGACAAGGGCGCCGTGCTGACGCAGATGGCCGCTTACTGGTTCCAGCTCACGGACGCCGTGGTGCCGAACCACTTCCTGCGTCTCGCGGACGGTTCCGAGGCGGATGAGCTGCCGTTTGAGCTGCCGAACGAGCTACTGGGGCGCAGCACCATCGTCAAGAAGGCGCAGCGCCTCGACGTTGAGTGCATCGCGCGTGGGTACCTGACCGGTTCAGCATGGTCCGAATATCAGAAGACGGGCACTGTCTGCGGCCTGCGCGTCCCGCCCGGTATGGTCGAGTCGGAGCAGTTCCCGGAGCCCCTTTTCACGCCAACCACCAAGGCCGAGGTCGGCCACGACGAGAACATGAGCTACCAGGAGCTGGTCGATCAGATCGGCGCCGAGGTTGCCAACGCGATCAAGCTGCGAACGCTGGCGATCTACCAGTACGCCGCGCAGTACGCCGCCGAGCGCGGCATCATCATCGCCGACACAAAGCTCGAGTTCGGCATCGTCGATGACGAACCGATCCTGATCGACGAGATGCTAACGCCGGACTCGTCGCGCTTCTGGCCCGCGGACGAGTACAAAACGGGGCAGTCGCAACCCAGCTTCGACAAGCAGTTCGTGCGTGACTGGCTAACGCAGTCGGGCTGGAACAAGGAACCGCCTGCGCCCAGCATGCCGGCCGACATCATCGAGAAGACAAGCCAGCGTTACCACGAAGCGTATCGCCGCCTCACCGGCCGGGAGCTGATGCAATTCTGATGGGGTCGTTTCTCGCCCGCGTCTACATCTCGCTGAAGCAGACCGTCAACGACCCCCAGGGCCTGACGATCGCCGACGGGCTGCGCTCGCTGGGCTTCGGCGGTGTCGAGAGCGTGCGTGCCGGCAAGTACATCGAGATCCGACTGACAGCAGCCAGTGCCACCGAGGCCGGGCAGCAGGTCGATTCGATGTGCGACAAGCTGCTCGCCAATCCGATCATCGAGAGCTACCGCTACGACGTCGAGGCGCTGGTCGACGCATAAGGCTGGTAGCCTAGCTTTCAGATGCACTATGACGTCATCGTCATCGGCGGCGGCGCTGCCGGGCTGATCTGCGCCATCGAGGCCGGCAACCGCGGCCGCAGCGTGCTCGTCATCGAGCGCAACGACGTCATCGGGCGCAAGATCCTGATCTCCGGCGGCGGGCGCTGCAACTTCACCAACCTCTACGCCACGCCGGAGAACTTCATCTCGGACAACCCGAACTTCTGCCGCTCAGCGCTGTCCGCCTACACGCCCGTCCGACATCATTGCGTTGCTCGAAAAGCACGGCATCGCCTACCACGAGAAGAAGCTGGGGCAGCTGTTCTGCGACGGCCGGGCGCTCCAGGTCGTCCAGATGCTCGCCGACGAGTGTGCCGCTGCTGGCGTCGAGATTCTGACGTCATGCGAGGTCTGGAGCGTCGAAGCGGCTGAGGCCGGCGGCTTCAGGCTCGACTCCGACCACGGCGAGTTCGACTGCGAGTCGCTCGTCCTCGCCACCGGCGGCGCGCTCGATCCCGAAGATCGGCGCCACGGACTTCGCGCTGCGCATCGCGGCGCAGTTCGGTCTCGGAGTCACCGAGATGCGGCCCGGCCTCGTACCGCTGACGTTTTCGGAGGAGGACCGCGATTTCTGCGCCGCCTTGAGCGGCGTCTCGATCGACGTGGAGGTGCAGCTGCGGCCGCATTTCGTTCCGGGAGAACGTGCTGTTCACACACCGGGGCCTCAGCGGCCCGGCGATCCTGCAGGTGTCCAGCTACTGGCGTGAGGGCGAGCCAATCGACATCGATCTCCTGCCCGGCGAATCTGCGCCATGAGCTACTCGAAACCGCAAGAGGCGATACAAGGGCGCTGCCTGTACTTCTCGCCGAGCGCCTACCGCGCCGCTTCGCGCAGGCGTGGTGCACTCGCTACGGGCTGAACCAGGCGCTGGACAAGCTGTCGGAGCGACAGCGGCGCCAGATCGCGCAGCGCCTCAATGCCTGGCAGCTCGTCCCCGACGGCACGGAAGGCTTCGACAAGGCCGAGGTCATGGTCGGCGGCGTCGACACACGCGAGCTGTCGTCAAAGACGATGGAGGCGCGAAAAGTACCCGGCCTCTACTTCATCGGGGAGTGCGTTGACGTGACGGGCTGGCTCGGCGGCTACAACTTCCAGTGGGCCTGGGCGTCGGGATACGCCGCCGGACAGGCCGTGCTAGCCCAGGGCTTCCTTCGTGCTTGGCGTCTGGCCGGCGCGTCGCGGGTCGACGCGCGTGGCGGCGCAGAGCGCGCGGCCCAGCGCCTTCATCATGCATTCCGCCTTGTGGTGGTCGTTGACGCCAGCGAGGACGCGCGCGTGCAGGTTGAACCGGCCTTCGTGCGCCATCGACTGCAGGAAGTGCTCCACGAGGTCGCTTGGCAGCTCGCCGATTCGCGAATCCGTCCACGAGACGCTGATCACGCTGTACGCCCTGCCCGACAGGTCGACGGCGACCTGCGCCAGCGCTTCGTCCAGGGGCACCAGCGCGTCGCCCATGCGGACGATGCCGGTGGAGTCGCCCAGCGCTTCAGCCAGCGCGCGCCCGAGGCCGATGCCGACGTCCTCGACCGTGTGGTGCGAATCGATTTCGAGGTCGCCCTTTGCACGCACCGTTATGTCGAATATGCCGTGCCGCGCGATTTGCGACACGAGGTGGTCCAGCATGCCGATGCCCGTCGACACGTCGGCCTGCCCCGTACCGTCGAGGTTCCAGGTGACCTCGACAGAGGTCTCCTTGGTCTCACGCTTGTAGGTGCCAATTCGGTCGCTCATGACGGGGTTCCCTTTCCGATCGGCGCGGCTTCGGCCAGCACTTCGCGCAGCGCAACCAGCAGCGCGTCGGTCTGGTCCGGACGGCCGGCGCTGATCCGCAGGTGGTTCTGCAGCAGCGGCGTATCGAAGTAGCGCAGCAGGACGCCGCGCTCTAGCAGGCGGCGCGTGCACTTCTCTGGCGCTGACGCCGTTCAGCTGGCAGAGCAGGAAGTTCGCGCCGCGAGGGCGAGACCTCGAAGCCGGGCAGCTTCGCCAGCTCGACCTCGAGGCGCTGCTTCTCCGCGATAATCGCAGCGACCTTCGACTCGCAGGTATGGCAGGTCGTCCAGCGTCGCCAGGACGGCGGCCTCGGCGGCGGCGTTGACGTTATACGGCTGCTTGACGCGCATGATGACGTCGATCAGCGAAGGGTGCGCCACCATGTAGCCGATGCGCAGTCCGGCCAGACCGGCCCACTTGCTCAGCGTGCGCATCACCATGAGGTTCGGGTACTCGGCGCACGAGGTCGATGCAGCTCTCGCCGGCGAACTCCGTGTACGCCTCGTCGATGATCAGCGGGCGGCCCAGTTTCGCCAGCGCCTCGACGTCCTCGCTGGGAAGCAGCGTGCCGGTCGGGTTGTTCGGCGACGCGATCACCGTAAGACAAGCGTCTTTCGCCGCCTCCAGCGCCGCCGGCATGTCGATCTCGTAGTCGTCGCGACGCTCGAGGTTGACCACGCCCGCACCCTGCACCGACGCGAGGAACGGGTAGAAGCTGAACGACGGCGGGAAGTTGAGAATCGATTCGCCCGCCGGCACGAAGAGACGCACCAGGAGGTCGATCAGCTCGTCGGAGCCAGCCCCCGCGACCAGCCATTCGGGGTCGTAGCCCACGTAGCGGCCCAGGGCCGCGCGTACCTTGCGCTGCTCCGGGTCCGGGTAAATGTGGTGCGTCTGCGCCTTTGCCAGCGCCTCGGCTACCTTCGGCGACGGTCCGTAGGGGTTCTCGTTGGCGTCCAGCTTGACGATGCGGTCCACCGGCAACTCGATGCGCTGTCGCCACCTCGTCCGGCGGCTCGACCGGCACGTAGGGCGGCGTCGCCAGCAGGTGAGGCTGGATCAGGTTGAGGACGCTGGCAGCGTCTGGCGCGCTCACTTCGGCAACCGCTCCTCAATCGCCCGCGCGTGACCGACGAGACCTTCGGCTCGCGCGATGATCGCCCCGGCCGGGCCGAGGTCGAAGACGCTGTCGTCCGCCAGGTCGATGACCGTGCTGAACTTGAGGAAGTCCTGCACGCTGAGCGGCGACGCGAACCGGGCCGCGCCGCCCGTCGGCATGACGTGGCTCGGCCCCGCCGTGTAGTCGCCGATCGCCTCCGGCGAGCCCTCCCCGATGAAGACGCCACCGGCGTTCTTGACCAGCGTCGCGAGACGGCGCGCATCGGCGGCCAGGATGCAGAGGTGCTCCGGCGCGTATTCCGATGCCAGCGCCACCGCCTCTTCGATGTTTGCCGCGACCACCGCGCCGCCACGCCCATTCAGGGATGCCCCGGCGATCGCGCCACGCGGCAGCACCGCGACACGCTCTTCTACTTCCGCCACGACCTGCTCGGCCAGCGCTTTCGAGTTCGTGATGAAGATCGGCGCTGCCAGCTTGTCGTGCTCGGCCTGCGCGATCAGGTCGACGGCGCAGATCGCGGGGTCCGCCGTCTCGTCCGCGACGATGACGGTCTCAGTCGGCCCGTAAATCGAGTCGACGCCGACGTCGCCGTAGACTGCGCGTTTGGCCAGCGTGACGAAGAGGTTGCCGGGGCCGCAGATCTTGTCGACGCGCGGGATGCTCTGCGTGCCGTAGGCCAGCGCCGCAACGGCCTGCGCCCCGCTGGCGCAGAAGACGCGGTCGGCACCGGCGATCGCTGCGGCGGCGAGCTTGACGTCTGGTATGCAGCCGTCCGGCGCCGCCGGGCTGACCATGATGACGTTCTCAACGCCCTGCCACCCTGGCGGGCACGATGGTGTGCAACACAGAAGACGGATACGCCGGTTGCGTGCCCGGCACGTAGAAGCCCACGGTCTCGATGGCGCGCACCTGCACGCCGAGCCCGTCCTCGTCCACGTAGGAGGAGAGGCAGCGCTTGAGCTGCTTCTCGTGGTAGCTGCGGATGCGCCCCGCCGCCATCTCCAGCGCCGCGCGCAGCTCCGGCGCGATGCGCTTGAGCGCGGCCTGCAGCTCCGGCTTCGGCACCTCGAGGCCCTCGTAAGCGATGACGCCGTCAAACGCCTCGGTATGCCGCCGTACGGCGGGGTCGCCCTCGGCGCGCACGTCGGCGATGATGCGGCGCACGGTCTCAGCGGCCGACGTTTCGGCTTCGGTGGTCAGGCCGCGCTTGAGAATGGTCTGTCGCGCTTCCTCAGCGCCTATGACGATTCGCATCACGTCAGCCTAGTCGATGATCTTGTTCAGCGGGTACTCGACGATGCCGTGCGCGCCCGCCTTCTTGAGCCGCGGCACGATGACCCGCACCACGGCTTCGTCGACGATCGTCGTGACTTCGCACCACGTCGGGTCGGTCAGTGAGTTGACGGTGGGCGTGTCCAGCGCCGGCAGGATTTCGACCACGGCATCGAGGTCGTCCTTCTTGCAGTTCAGCGAGAGCCACACCTTGCCCTCGGCCGCCATGACGGCGTTGAGCATCAGCGCGATGTCCTCGATCTTCTGACGTTTCCAGGGGTCGTCCCACGCCTGCGGGCTGGCGATCAGCCGCGGCGTGCTCTCGATCAGGGTGTCGATGATGCGCAGGCCGTTGGCGCGCAGCGAGTTGCCCGTCTCGGTCGCCTCGACGATGGCGTCGGCCAGCAGGCCGGGCTTCACCTCCGTGGCGCCGAAGGAGTACTCGACCAACGCTTGCACGCCGGCCTTGTCGAGGAATTCGCGCGTCAGGTTGGTCAGCTCCGTGGCGATTCGCTTGCCTTCGAGGTCCTTGATCGTGCGCACCGGGGAGTCGTCCGGCACGACGAAGACCCAGCGCGTCGGGCGCCGCGAGACCTTGGAGTAGGTCATCTCCGCGACCTCGATGACGTTGGAGCCGGTCTCCTTGATCCAGTCGTAGCCCGTAATTCCGGCGTCGATGATGCCGTCCTGCACGTAGCGCGGCTGCTCCTGCGGCCGCACCAGCATGCATTCGATCTCGTCGTCGTCGACGGTGGGGAAGTAGGAGCGCTCCCGCACGACCATGTTGTAGCCGGCCTTGCTGAATAGGTCGACGGTGGCCTGCTGGAGGTTGCCGTTGGGGATGGCGAGTCTGAGTGCCTTGCGTTCTGTCATGTCAGGTCCCTTTAGCGGGCGACACATCGGAGGCCCGGCGTGCGCTGCCAGGGGCCTGCGTTGTTGTCATGTCTCGATCCGAAAAGAAGGTCGGCGCGGTCCGAAAGGACGCGCCTGGGCGCCGCTAATAGCGATGGTAGGGACAGAACGGCAAAAGGTTCACGGCATAAAGCCTAGCACAGATACGAAACGCCGCCTATAGAGGAGACCCCTCATCATCCGATGCCAGCCCCTGTCTGCTCCCGAGTGACCGTGAGATGGCAACGGTGACAAAGCACCTCCAGGTTGCTTTGATGGTTGAGGCAGGTCACGGTCCGGTATGAGCCTACCAGGGGCAGGATGTGGTTTACCTCCAGACGCAGCTCGTGGCGAGGGAATGCGCGACGGGCCGCCGGGTCCTTGCGAATCTCGGAGGGCTTGAAGCCGCAACGCTCGCAGGCCCAGCGGGCGCGGCGGCGGGCCGCTCTGCGGGCATGCAGCCAGACGTGGTTGCGCTCGAACTCGCGCGCGTGCTCCTCGGAGCAGTACGCGGTGCGGCGCGGCGGCAGCGGCGCGCGGCAGCTCGCCAGGCGGCAGACGCTCTCTGAGAGGTCGACGCAGGTCATGGAGGTCTGCCAGCGGGAGGTCGTCGTCGTCATGGCGGGTCGCCACGATGATAAAGCATGTGAGAACCTGCAGCCCCTCGCCAACGAACGTATAATCTACGCATGCGCTACATAAGACACCCGCAGCGCTTCGCACTTGGCCTGACACTCCTGATGCTCGGGCTCTTCGTCGCTGCCTGCGGTGGCAGCTCCAAGGAGGCCGCGGGGCAGGTGCACGTGCTGACCTGGGACGGCATCGTCAACCCGGTCATGGAGCGCTACATCGACCGCGGCATCGATACCGCCGAGCGCTCAGACGCCCTCGCCGTCGTCATCCGCCTCGACACGCCGGGCGGCCTCGACTCCTCGATGCGCGACATCATCCAGCGCATCGAGTCGTCTACCGTCCCGGTCATCGTCTACGTGTCGCCCTCGGGCGGCCGCGCCGCCTCCGCCGGCACCTTCATCACGATGGCCGGCCACGTCGCCGCCATGGCGCCAAACACGACGATCGGCGCCGCCTCGGCGATCAACTCCGACGGCAGCGACATCGGGGGCACGCTGGGCAAGAAGGTCGAGAACGACGCCGTCGCCTACATCCGCGGCATCGCCGAGCTGCGCGGCCGCAACGCCGACTGGGCCGAGCAGGCCGTGCGCGACGCCGTCGCCGTCAACCAGAACGACGCCGTCAAGCTCAACGTCGTCGACTTCATCGCCGACAACATGGACGACCTGCTGGCGCAGTCGAACGGCCGCGTCGTCGAGGTGCCGGACGCCAATGGCGCGATCGGCGAAGTAACGCTGGCACTGACCGGCGCCCCGATCCACGAGACCGGCACGACGTTCTTCGAGCAGCTGCTCTACGTCATCGCCGACCCGAACATCGCCTTCCTGCTGATCAGCCTCGGCGGCCTGGCGCTCCTCTTCGAAGTGATCCATCCCTCCGGGATGACGGGCATCTTCGGCGCCATCGCGCTGATCCTCGCCTTCTTCGCCCTCGGCTCCCTGCCGACTAACTGGGCCGGCGTGGCGCTGATCACCTTCGGCTTCGTGCTGATCGGCGTGGAAATCATCGTGCCGGGGTTTGGCGCCTTCGGGATCGGCGGCATCATTGCGCTCTTGCTCGGGGGCCTCATCCTCACGGGCAGCAGCCAGACCGGCTTCCAGGTCTCGCGCTGGCTCGTCATCGGCACGGCGGCGGCCGTCGGCGTGGTCGGTCTGGGATTCCTCGGCATCCTCGTCCGCTCCCGCAGGATGCCGTCATCCTACGGGCGGCAATCACTGGAAGGCTCAAAGGGCATTACGAAGGGCATCCTGAATCCTGCTGGCCACGTCTGGGTCAAAGGCGAGCGCTGGGACGCCACCGCCGAGGACCCGCCGCTGCCCGACGAGACGCCGATCATCGTGACCGGCACGCGCGGCTTCCACCTCTTCGTCAAGCGCGACCCCGCCTCGATCCCGCTGCTCACGTCCGGCGAAACCCCGCCGGCACAGGAGGACGCCGTCCCAACCAGCACGGAAGGTTAACGACCGCGCTCGTCGCGCCTCCACTACATCCCTGCACTCTGTAATCTGTACCGCATGGCACACCTCGACGTCCGCGTCTACATCCGCGCCACGCCACAGCGCGTCTGGGAGGTCATCAGCGACATCCCGGGGCAGGCGTCGTGGATGGTCGACGTTCGGCGTCTCGAAGTCACGAGCCAGCAGCGCAGCGGCGTCGGCACTGTCGTCGAGGTGACCAGCGAGCTGTTCGGCCAGCCGCTGGTCAAGGACACGATGCGGATCACGGCCTGGGAGCCGCCGCACCGCTTCGACGTCGAGCACGTCGGGCAGTTCAGCGGCAGCGGGTCGTTCATCGTCGAGGCAGTGCCCGGCGGTACGATCTTCACCTGGATCGAGGACTTCAAGCCGCCGCTGGGCCCGCTGGGCGAAGCCGGTTTCAACATCGCCGTGGGCCCGCACCTCAAGCGCGTCTTCGGCCGCTCGCTGGACAACGTGCGGCGGCTGGCGGAGGAGGGCTGATGTCGCTGGAAGACCTGCAGAAGACGATCGACGCCTCGCTCGCAGGCGCCAGCAGCTTCACGCGCGGCCTTTTCGAGAACAACCGCTGGACGGCGCAGCAGGTGCAGGACTTTGCCAACGAAGACGCCAGCATGACCGTCGCGACGATTGGCAAAGACGGCAAGCCGCACGCCGCCGTCGTTATCGCCGGGTGCGTCGACGGCACCTTCTACTTCACCGCGTCGCCGAAGTCGGCTCTTCTCGGTAACCTGCGCCGCGATGCATCGATCGCATTCACGATCGCAGACAAGGTGATGGGCCGAGGCACGGCGCGCCTCGCCGGCAAAGGCTACGAGATGGAGCGCATCGGTCCGAAGACCAGCAAGCTGATGCGCGACCTGATCGAGGAAGGCTGGCGCGGCTACATCTACGCGATCGACGGTGGAGCGCCTCTTCGCGCAGCAGACGTAGAACGGCGTTACCTAGAACCGCTCAAGGTCACGTCTCCGGCCACCACGCTGTGCTTTTCGCCGTCCAGCGTCTCAATCACCAGCGCGCCGTCGTCCGTGACGTCAACCGCGGTGCCGCGCAGCGCCCGCCCCCCACCCGTGGCGACTACTTCACGCCCCAGCGTGATCAAGCGTTGCTTCCACGCATCGAAGGGGCGGCGGCTGCCTGAGGCGGCCTCCTCGTAGAGGCGCTCCACGTGGTCGCAGAACGCGGCGAGCAGCAGCTCGCGCGGCATCTCGAAGCCCAGCGCCTGCTTCACGCTCGTGGCGATGTCCGCGATTTCCGGGTAAGCCTCGACGTCCATGTTGACGTTGATCCCGACGCCGACCAGCGCTACCGGCTCGCCTTCCTGGCTCTCCGCGGTCTCGATCAGCACGCCAGCCACCTTGCGCCCGCCGATCTGAGCGTCGTTGGGCCACTTCAGGTCGACATGCAGCTCGGCGTCCAGCTTCGCCGCGACCTCCTCGATCGCTTCGGCGATGGCGAGCGGCGTGACGTAGCTGAGCAGATACATGTCGTGGCCACCGGTGCGCAGAAGCAGCGTGAAGTAGAGGTTGACGTCCGGCGGTGAAACCCAGGAGCGTCCCGCGCGGCCGCGCGCCGCCGTCTGCGACTCGGCCAACAAAACGGCGCCATGCTGCACGTTCCACCGCTCCAGCATGCGGCGCGCGTCGTCGAGCACGGACTCAGTGGTTGGGCGGTAGATGAAACGCCGGCCGACGTAGTCAGTATGCAGGTTCCAGGACAGGAACGGTTTCGAGAACAGCGGCAGCGTCTCGAACTCCATGAGGTCCATCTGCCGGCGAAAGCGTTCGAAGAAGGACTCGGACAAGCGCAGGGTCTCCGGTTTGATTATAAGTTGACCGCCCCGGAACAAATCCGGGGCGGCCTATGTTTCCTTCAAAAGAAGGATCGGTTGCCAGGCCGAGGCCTGACGCTCGCCTAATAACTAGGCAGAGACACCTCTATGCATAAGTTACTAGACGGATGGCCAGGCGATCTGCCTTACAACGTTGATGGTCCATCCGCATCACCTCCTTTCCTGCCAAGGATAGTAGCGGCTCAGATTCGGATCGTCAATCTGCTGAATCTACTGATCGATAGTGTCAGTAGACCTTATCTTTTCGCCCCCGCATGACCCTCCGGCGTGGGATAATCAACGGATGGGAACGTTCTCGCACCAAATCACGTTAGTCGGTGCGCAAGGCATCAGCGAGACCCTTGATGGCATGGTTGATACCGGTGCGCATTTCACCGTGATACCCACCTCTGTGCTTCGACGACTGGGCGTCGAGCCTACTAGCCAAATTCCGGTTCAGTTCGCGAATGGCGAAGTCACCGAGTGGTCGCTCGGTGAGGCCCAGGCCGAACTCGATGGCGTAAGCCGGCCAATTCTTGTTCTCTTTGGGGCTGACGACGCCCCAGCCCTGATCGGCGCCCATACGTTGGAGGCTTTCCTGCTCGACATAGATGTTTTTGAAAAGAAGCTTGTGCCAAAACGGGCACTCTTGATGGCCTTGCATGCCTGACTTCAAAATCGTCTCTGACTTCCGCCCCACCGGCGACCAGCCGGAGGCGATCGAGGCCCTCGTGCACGGGCTTGAGTCGGCGCTGCACAAGCAGACGCTGCTCGGCGTTACCGGCTCCGGCAAGACGTTCACGATGGCCAACATCATCGAGCGCTGGCAGCGCCCCACGCTGGTGCTGGCGCCCAACCGTACACTGGCGGCGCAGCTCTGCTCCGAGTTCAAGGAGTTCTTCCCCGAGAACGCCGTCGAGTACTTCGTCTCCTACTACGACTACTACCAGCCCGAGGCGTACATTCCGCGCACCGACACCTACATCGCCAAGGACGCTGACATCAACGAGGAGATCGACAAGCTGCGCCACGCCGCCACGCGCGCGCTGTTCGAGCGCAAGGACGTCATCATCGTCGCTTCGGTGTCCTGCATCTACGGTCTCGGCGAGCCGGAGGAGTACCAGAGCTTCGTCCTGCACTTCGAGAAGGGCCAGGCCGCCCCGCGATCACGCATCATGCGCCGCCTCGTCGACATGCAGTACGAGCGCAACGACACGAACCTCGTGCGCGGCAAGTTCCGCCTGCGCGGCGACACCCTAACGTTGCTGCCCGCCTACGAGGAGCTCGCCGTCCGCGTCGACTTCTTCGGCGACGAGGTCGAGCGCATCATCGAAATCGACCCGATGACCGGCGAGGTGCTGGCCGAGCGCGACGCGCTCGACATCTACCCCGCCAAGCACTTCGTCACCTCCAAGGACAAGCTCGAGCAGGCGATCGACGACATCGAGGCTGAGCTGGAGGAGCGCCTCGGCGGAGCTCAAGGAAGCCGGCCGCATCCTCGAGGCCTCGCGCCTCGAGGAGCGCACGCGCTACGACATCGAGAGGCTGCGGGAGGCGGGCTACTGCTCCGGCATCGAGAACTACTCGCGCCACCTCGCGCGCCGCGGCCCCGGCTCGACGCCCTGGACGCTGCTCGACTACTTCCCCGACGAGTGGCTGCTGTTCGTCGACGAGTCGCACATCGCGCTGCCGCAGGTGCGAGGCATGTTCTTCGGCGACACGTCGCGCAAGCAGACGCTGGTCGACTACGGCTTCCGCCTGCCGTCCGCGCTGGACAACCGCCCGCTCAACTTCGCCGAGTTCTCGGACCACATCGACCGCGTGATCTACGTCTCGGCCACGCCGGGCCCGTACGAGCGGGAAAACAGCGAGCAGGTCGTGGAGCAGATCATCCGCCCTACCGGCCTGATCGACCCCGAGGTCGAGGTCAAGCCGACCAAGGGGCAGATCGACGACCTGCTCGACGAGATGCGCCAGCGCGTCGACCGCAACGAGCGCACCCTCGTCACGACGCTGACCAAGAAGATGGCCGAGGACCTCGCCGACTACCTGCAGGAGATGGGCGTCCGCACCCACTACCTGCACTCCGAGATCGACACCCTGGAACGCGTCGAGATCCTGCGCGACCTCCGCCTCGGCGTCTACGACGTCGTCGTCGGCATCAACCTGCTGCGCGAGGGACTCGACCTGCCGGAGGTCAGCCTCGTCGCCATCCTCGACGCCGACAAGGAAGGCTACCTGCGGTCCGGCGGCTCGCTGATCCAGACCATCGGCCGCGCCGCCCGCCACGTCAACGGCCACGTCATCATGTACGCCGACACGATCACAGACTCGATGCGCCTGGCGCTGAGCGAGACCGAACGCCGCCGCGCAATCCAGATCGCCCACAACGTGGCGAACGGCATCTCGCCGGTCGGCATCCAAAAGGCGATCCGCGACATCACCGACCAGGTCCGCAAGGTCGCCGAGGAGCAGGCGCAGTACAGCGTCGACGGCAGCCTGCCGCGCGACGAGCTGACGCGCATGGTCATCGAGCTCGAGAAGCAGATGAAGCAGGCGGCCAAGTCGCTCGAGTTCGAGAAGGCGGCCGGCCTGCGCGACCAGGTCATCGAGCTGCGCAAAGCGCTCGTTTCCGACACCGAGGCGCTGAAGGAGCTGGCGTCTGTCGCAGGGCAGGACGGCGTGCTGCCGTTCTCGGACAAAGGCGTCGCAGGCGGCCGTCGCACGCGCGACGTGCAGTATAAGCCGGGCCGCAGAGGCGCCCGGTACCGCCGCTAGCCGTGCAGACGGTCTGCACTCGCCTACCGGAGCCGTACTGGAGCCAGGTGCTCGACTATCGCGCGAAGCTCGCGGAGGACCCGCTGCTTGCTGCCCTCGTCGACCCGCCGACGGCACATCTCTCGCACGTCCTCGCTGAGGACCTCGACTGGGAGGGACTGGAGCCTGCGCTGGCGGAGTTCGCGTGGAGCCAGAAGCCCTTCGAGCTGCGCTCCAGCGGCCTGATCTGCTTCACCGGTGAGAGCACTTTCATCGTGATCCGCGTGCTCAAAGACCGACGGCTAGCCGAGTACCACGAAGCCCTCTACGAGGCCGCCTCGAAATTCGCAATCAAGCCCGACCTTCATTACGAGCCCGACCGCTGGACGCCGCACGTGACGATCAAGCGTTGCGGCCCGCACGCGGAGGCCTTCGGTGCGGCGATGGCGAAGCTAGCACTCGAAAGCTTCACCTGGACGATGCCCATCGACCACGTCTCCGCCCAGTACGACTCCGGTGGCAACGAACGCTACGAGCGTCTACGCTTCCCGTTGACAGGCTAGGCCCCAGTTCAGCGGAGTAGGAGCCATGGCACAACTCGAAGGCAAGGTGGCCGTCGTTACCGGCGCCAGCAGCGGCATCGGCCGCTCAACCGCGGTGTTGCTGGCGGCGGAAGGCGCCGCCGTCGCCGTTCTGGGGCGCAACCAGCAGGCGCTGGACGAGGTCTCGGCCGAGATCAAGCAGGCAAAGGGCCGCGTCCTGACCCGCGCCATCGACGTGCGCGACGACAAAGCGATGGCAAAGCTAATGGACGACACCGTCAATGAGTTCGGACACGTCGACATCATGGTGAACAACGCCGGCATCAGTCACCGCGGCGGCATCACTGATGGCGACGTCGAGAAGTGGCGCGAGATCATCGACACGAACCTGCTGGCGATGCTGATCGGCTGCCGCGAGGCAATCCGCGTCATGCTGCCCAACGCCTCCGGGCACATCGTCAACATGTCCAGCGGCACGACGCGATTCCTTCGCCCCTCCGGGCAGGTCTACACCGCGACCAAGCACGCGATGAACTACATCACCGAGTCGCTGCGCGAAGAACTGATCGAGACGGGGATCCGCGTCTCAGTCGTGGTGCCGGGGTTGACGCTGACCAACATCGGGCGCAACCAGCCGCAGCGCATGCTGGAAGACACGGCCCGGTCGCTCGGTATCGACCCCTCGCAGGCGGGGATCAAGGCCGGTGAGTACTACGCGCAGCACCTCGAGCGCGTTTACAACGAACAGCCCGGCGTCTACCTGGCGCCCGAGGACGTTGCGCGAGGCGTGATCTACGCGGTGACGCAACCGTCGCACGTCCAGGTCGAAGAGGTCGTCATCCGCCCGACGCTGGGTTACAGCGCAGAGCGTACCTTCCACGACCGCTGACGCGCCAAGCGCAGGCCGCGTATCGAAGACTTCGCAAAGGGCGCGGATTGAGCAGTCTCCACCCTCTGCCTGCTCCTTCAGTTCCCACACGGCGGAGTACACTGGGGCGCGTTCCGCCCTTCCCGGCCAAGGAGGCCCAAGCATGGCAGATGAAATCACACCTGGCATCGTCAAGTACCTGCAGGCGCACCGCACCGGCGTCCTCGCGACGCAGAAGAAGAGCGGCGCGCCGCAGCTCACCCTGATCGCCTACCACTTTGACGGCGCCAGCCTCGCGATCAGCACGCGCGCACCAACTCAGAAGGCGAAGAACATCGGCGCGCGTCCCGAGGTCTCTCTGGCCGTCATCGACGGACAGAAGCAGCTCATCGTCTACGGCCCTGCCACCGTCCTGCGTGACGAGGCGGAGGTGCTGCGCCTGCACCGCGAGCGCATCCGCCAGATCGCGCTGCGCCAGGAGACCGACGACGAGCTCATCGAGCGCCTCAAGCACGAGAAGCGCGTCGTCCTGCTGCTCACACCGCGCAGCTTCTTCCCAGCGGATATCGAATAGGAGACCCCAATATGGCCGAAGCCACGCCCGAGATCACGAAATTCCTCCAGGACCACCGTCTCTGCGTCTTCGCGACGGGACGCAAGGACGGCTCGCCGCAGCAGTCCTACATCGGTTATCAGTTCGACGGCAAGCAGTTCCTGCTCGGCGGCCAGGAGTCGTCGTTCAAGATGAAGAACCTGCGGCGCAACCCCGGCTGTTCGTTGGTCGTCACCGCCGACCGCGGGTTCCTGCTGGTCTACGGCACGGCGGAGCTGGTCGACGACGAGGCGGAGATGACGAAGCTGCAGGAGCGCTTCGGTGTGCGTGCTGCGCCACCGAGGCCCGCCGGCGCTGCCGCCCGGCCGCCGCGCCCGATGGGCAAGCGCGTCAACATCCTCATGACCCCCACCAAGTTCATTGCCAACCGCATGGAAGGCTAGCCGGAGCACTTGATGACAGACCCCAACGCCAAGGTACGCGCCGTCCTCGAGCGCCTGATCGCCTCGGGCGAGGTCGGCCTGCAGGTCGCCGCCTACAAGGACGGCGACCTGGTTATCGACACATGGGCCGGCATGGCGGACCGCGAGTCCGGACGCGCCGTCGACGGCGACACGATCTTCCCGTCGTTCTCCAGCGCCAAGGGCCCGACGTCCACCGCCGCCCACATCGCCGCCGAACGCGGCCTATTCGATTACGACGACTCGATCTCGAAGTACTGGCCCGAGTTTGCCGTCGGCGGCAAGGCACCCGCAACGATCCGCCACGCGCTGGCGCACCAGGTCGGCGTGCCGGACGACCCGAAGGCATACAACGACGACCCGGAGAACTGGGACGCAATCTGTGCCGAGATCGCGGCGATGCCGGCGCAGTGGGAACCCGGCACGCGCTCCAGCTACCACGGCACTACCTTTGGCTGGCTGCTGGGCGAAGTGGTGCGACGGACCAGCGGCAAGCCTTTCGGCCAGTTCATCCGGGACGAGATCTGCACCCCGCTCGGCCTCGAATCGCTGTTCATGGGGACGCCGGACGCCGAACAAGGCAGGGTCGCCACCCTGTACTCCAGCGAGGGCGACGACCGCCTGCGCTACAACACCGCGCCGTTCCGCCGCGCCTGCACCCCGGCGGCGGGGCTGATCACCAACGCCCGGTCGCTGGCCCGCATGTACGCTGCCCTGGCCAACGGCGGCGAATTCGCTGGTGCGCGTATCCTCACGCCGGAACGAATCGACATGGCCACTGTGCTGCAGACGGACGAAGTGGACGGTCGCTTCAAGATCCCGACGCGAAAGGCGCTGGGTTACTGGCTAGCCGGCCCCGGACTCACGGCTGCGGAGGGCGCCGGTCCCAAAGCCTTCGGCCATGCCGGCTCCGGCGGCTCGGCCGGATTTGCGGACCGCGAGCGCAACTACGCCTTCGCGATCACCAAGAACGGCCTCACGAGCACGCAGGAGGCACAGCCCACCGCCGTCATCGTCGAGCAGGCGGTAGAAGAGGCTCTGGGCCTCAAGTAAGGCATATCGAAGCACAAAGAAGAGCCCAGGCCATCGATGCGCCTGGGCTCTTCAGTCTGTGGTGTGCGTGGTTGACGCTCCAGCTATCGTGCCTACCGGCTCCGCCTCAGCTCACAACCCCCGCGGTCTGGCGTCTTTATCGCTCATGTGACCGTCCGTCGCACCGGACTGCGTCGCGTTCTTATGACAAGCGGTTCAGGAGCCTGGAGCCGGGGTAGTCCGCGCTCTTCCAGCGTGTACCATTACTCCCCAATCACCTTTCCCTTCTTCTCTTTTCCGGGCCCCTCGTGGGCCCTTCCTCCACTACTATTCTACCACCGTTCAGATACGAAACAGGGGCCGATCGGCCTATTCGACAGTTCTCTCGCGCGATGAAAGATGCCGCGCGACACGGACGCTTCGGGGGGTTGAATCGGACTTAATCGACGAAGCGAAAAGTCTCCACGATGCTGCGCACCGTATCGCTCTCCTCGGCGGAGCCACCACCCGAGCCGACACTGCCTAGGATCGTGTAGTCGTAGCCGCCCCGGGCGCCCTCGAAACGACGAACAATTTCGTATGGATTCTCGCGGCACTCTGGCTCAGGCGTGCAAGGCCAATCCTCCGGCCAGAAGCATCTGGTCTCAACACCCCTGATACCTGAAACGGTGACTTCTGCCTGCTCAGACCGACCCGTGGTGCACCAATCACCCTGGAAGTTCACGTACGCCAGTACCCTGCCGCGGCCCTCTTCTTCAGTGCCATTTGTGATGCGAACCCCTTGCGTTTCGAAGTCGCTATCCGGGTCTTCCAACCGCTCGCCGATCTCTATCTGCCAGTCCGCCGGGTATTCGATCTCGTAACCATAGAAGTCATTCCGGTAAGTCTCCCATCGATCATCATTGGCCTTACCGCAGCACTTCGATATGACGAACGCCGTCGCGACACCCGCGAGGATCGCAACGGCCGCGGCGAGGCCGAGTATGAGAACAATCTTGCCGGGTGTCACGAAAACCTAGACGTCTTCCCAGGGGTTGTGCTTCGGTGGCCGGAAGCCCGGCCCGCCGTCGTCCAGATCGATGCCAGCGCCGATGTCGTCGTCGACCACCGTAACCTCGCGGGAGCCGCCTGAGCCGCCGCCGACGATGCCTTCTTCTTCGAGGCGGTCCATGATGCGCGCCGCGCGCGGGTAGCCGATGCGCAGGCGGCGCTGCAGCATCGAGGTCGAGATGCGGCTGTGCTCTTCGGCCAGCGCCTTCGCTTTCTCGTACATCGGGTCGGCGTCCTCCGCCTCCTCGATCTCGTGCAGCGCCTGTTCCAGCAGGTGGTCGTAGACCGGCGTCGAGCGCTCGGTGCGCTGCTGCGCCCAGAACGACACGAGGCGGTCGATCTCCTGGTCGGAGAGGTAGACGCCCTGCACGCGCTTCGGCTTCGAGGAGTCCGTCGGCATGTAGAGCATGTCGCCGCGGCCCAGCAGGCGTTCGGCGCCCGCCATGTCGAGGATGGTGCGCGAGTCGACCTGCGAGGTCATCGCGAAGGCGATGCGGGTGGGGAAGTTCGCCTTGATCAGGCCCGTGATCACGTCGACGGACGGCCGCTGCGTCGCCACGACGAGGTGGATGCCCGTCGCGCGCGCCAGCTGGGCCAGGCGGCAGATCTGGCGCTCGACCTCGAACGGCGCCGCCATCATCAGGTCGGCCAGCTCGTCGATGATCACGACCCAGTACGGCAGCTGCTCGCGTCACCTTGGGGTGCTTGTTGTAGGACTCGATGTTGCGCACGGCCAGCGCCGCGAAGCGCTTGTAGCGCGCCTCCATCTCGTGCAGCACGGCGCCCAGCGTGCCGACGACCTTCTCCATGTCGACGACGATGTTGGAGAACGCGAGGTGCGGGATCATCGGAGAAGCCGGCCAGCTCGACGCGCTTCGGGTCGATCATGACGAAGCGCACGTCTTCCGGCTCCGCCTGCATCAGGATGCTGGCGATGATCGAGTTGATCGCCACGCTCTTGCCCGCGCCCGTCGCGCCCGCGATCAGCAGGTGCGGCATCTTCGTCAGGTCGGCGACCACGGGCTCGCCGGAAACGCTCTTGCCCAGCGGCAGCGCCAGCTTCGTCTGCGCGTCGACAGTCGCTGGAACGCCGGCGTCTCGATCACGCTGCGCATGGTCACGACGGAGGCGGAGCTGTTCGGCACCTCGATGCCGACCACGGAGCGGCCCGGCACCGGCGCCTCGATGCGCAGGGACGGCGCCGCCAGCGCCAGCGCGAGGTCGTTCGACAGGTTCGTGATCTGGTTGACGCGCACGCGGGTGCGCGAGACCTCTTCCTGGCGCGTCCTGGGCCGGCCGTCCTTGTCGAGAATCGGCTTGCCGTCCTTGTCGCGCTCCTGGATCTGCTTGTACTTGACCTCCCAGCCCGGCTCGACGTCGAACTGCGTCACGACGGGGCCTTCGTGGAAGGCGGCGACGCGTCGCGTCGACGCCGAAGCTCGCCAGCGTCTCGACGATCAGCTTGGAGCGCAGGTCGTTGTCGGGCCGCGCCGTTTCGTCTGCGGGCGCCGCGCCCTGCGAGCAGGTCCATCGGCGGCATGCTTCCAGGCCGGCCCGGATGCTTCGCCGCGGCGCGGCTTCGTCTTCCTCCTCATCGTCCTCGCCTTCCGGCGCCCACCAGTTCACCGGCAGCTCGGCCTGCGACAGGCGTTCATCCGGTATCTCCGGCTCATGCTCCGCCAGCACGGCCACGGGCAGCGGCTCGGGGATGTCGTCTTCGAACAGCTCGTCGTCTTCCGGCAGCCAGGCCGGCGGCGTCCTCGGCGGCCTCGTCCGGCGGCGGCTTCGTCGGGAAAGCGAAGTCGACGATCATCGCGATGAAGTGCAGGATCCGGTGTGGGATGTGCCAGCTCCAGACAGTCGCCATCGCGCCGGGCGTATTCTCCAGCGCGGAGCGCGTGCCTTCGGGCCAGATGAATACGATGAGCGCGCAGCCGGACGCCACCCAGAGCAGTACGCCGAGCGCGCGATCGGTCAGGAACAGACCGAAGTTGCCACCCGCCGTGATCTCGGCCAGCGATGAACCACCGAGGTCCAGCGTCGGCGTGAACAGGCCGAGTATGCCGTCTACGAAGAGGAAGATCGGTACCGCCAGGAGCAGCGGCTTGGGGTAACGGGTCAGCATCGCGAGGTCGCGCCGCCACACGAGAACGCCGACGACACCTAGGAGCGCCGCGAAGACGTAGACCAGCAAGCCGAAAATTTCGACGAGTCCGTCGATCGGCCCAGCGCTGCGGCCGGCCGCAAGCCACACGGAGAGCGCGAGCGTAGTCGCCAGCAGCCATAGGCCGCCGGTTTCGAGCCGGGTTAGCCATGCTACCGCGAGCGTTACCGCTGACGGGCCCTGGCGCTTGCGGCCAACAGCCTGCCAGCCGCTGCGGGAACGGGGTGTACGTCCGCCGGGGCGGGCGCGAACCTGAGTTCTTGCCATATTTATCGTTCGACTGAGGCCGCCACGCCTGAGCCGAACCCGCGACATTATATCAAGTGATTCTGGTTATGTCCCTTATCTGGCGAGTCTATCGCGTGACATCTCCATCTAAAGAATCCGGGATGATACGCTAGGAACCTACCGCACGCCGGTCAGTCGACGGCTTCGAGCCTTCAAGACCTCCCGCGCAGCGTGGGAATGCCCCCATCGTCTAGGGGACTAGGACGTGGCCCTTTCAAGGCTAAAACAGGGGTTCGAATCCCCTTGGGGGCACCAACTTCTATCTTCGCTGTATCGAGCGGCGCGCTGCTGATCTCGCGAACAAGAAAGAGCAAGCAACAGACGTGATAGAAATTCCACGCAAGCGTCTCGATGAGGCGGTGGGCGTCCTGGTGGCCGCCTTCGAGGACGACCCGCTGATGCGGTACCTCTTCGATGGGGCGCAGGCGCCATACCTCGACTGTCTGACAGCGCTCCATCGCTTCGCCTGCCTCGTACGCCTTGAACTGGACTGGCCGCTGATCGGCGTTGAGGTCGATGGTGCTCTTGCCGGTGTACTCGGAGTCACCATGCCCGAGGACGACGTCTGGCCTGATTCCTTACGCGAGATCTACTCGGGATTCGGTTTAGTCGCCGGCGAAACGGCCGTTCAACGTCTGGAGGCGTACAGCGATCTTGCCGATGGCGGACGTCCCACCGAACCGCATCATCACGTCGGAATGATCGGGGTGCACCCAAGCTATCAGGGTAAGGGCCTCGGCCGGAGTCTGATCGACGCCGTGCAGGCGATGTCGGAAGCTCATCCCACATCGACAGGCGTCGCCCTCGATACCGAGAACCCGGCCAGCCGCGCCTTCTACGAACACTGCGGCTATTGCGTCACAGACGAATTCGATTTCAACGGAATCACCGTCTGGATCATGTTCCGGCCGAATGCGCGGGGTCAGTAGCCCCAACCGGGGATGCGCTTGGTGCTTAGGGCTGCGGCGCGGGCGGAGAATCGCCAAGCGCGAGCCAGCAGTAGAAGTGGTATATCCAGTCCTCGTACTGCCCCGGCGACCAGCCACGCTCCTCCACCAACATCCGGTAAACAGGGGAGCTATCCACCGCCCAAATGAATTCCGCAAGCTGCTCCTTTGCAGCCAAGGGCGCCGGCAGCACCTCTTCGACGATGCCGGCAAGCATCCGCGTGTAGCGCAAGCGCTCTTCGCTTGCGCGGCGCGCCAGCTCGCGAAGTTCAACGCTGGAGCCGGCCGCTTCGGCAATGACTTCCTCAATCTGGGCGATCCCGCGTTCGTAAGTCTCTCGCGACCAGTGTGCGATCAGGCGCAGGCGTTTGCGTGGGTCAGCTTCGGCTCTGATTGCTTCGAATGCAGGTGACGTGGCGAGGTCCACCGGCTCTTCGGAGCCCGCGACAACCCGCTCAGCTACCGCCCAAAGGATCGTCGACTTGTCGGTGAATGCCTGATAGACCGTCGATTCTGAAACCCCCGCCGCGGTAGCGATTGCGCGAATCGAAGTCCCGACGTATCCCCTGTCGCGGAACAGGCCCTCCGCCGCGTCGAGAATAGCCAGACGGGTATTGCGCGCCTGCTCTTCCCGCAGCCGCGACACATACTTTCGACCACCCTTATCTTCCGGTATTGACTGTTGTTGTACCATATTGACTACAGTTCTACTGTATTAAATAAGGAGGTTGTCGATGCGAAGCGAGTACTCAGGGGATGACGAGCGTCAATTTGTCCATTTTGGCGGCCTTGCCGGCATTGGTATCGCGGTGCTCATGTTGGTCGCCTACGGCATCTACTTCAGCCTGTCGAGCGTCTCGTCGCCACGCGCCGATGCTACCGCCTACCTGGACGACATTGCTGACAATCGTGAGTTGCTCAGCGTCGTGGGTTGGCTCCTGGGACTTCATGCGCTCCTCATTGTGCCATGGGCATTTGCCATCTACTACCGATTGCGAGAGGGGCGTGAACTCGCGGCGCGAGTCGCCCTCGTGTTTGGAGTTATCGCCGCGGTCTTCGAGGGGGCTTTTGTTGCGCCCGCTGCGATCATCGCGGCGCACGTCGCGCCGGAATGGGCTGCGGCGACGAATGATGCCGAGCGCGCGACACTCCTTTCCGAATTTCAGATCCTGCAGTGGTCTAATGACATTTTCGTGTCGGCCTTCGACGCCTGCATCGTCGTCTTCCAGGTGGTGTTTGGCCTCGCGATGCTCCGAGTCGGAACCAGGTGGTGGTCTGCGATCGGCTACGTGACGCTCGCGAGCGCGGCTGCCAATGCTATCGGAATCTTCTGGCTGTTGGAGGATTCCCTCTACTACGTCGGCGGTATTGGGCTCATCCTGGGCTGGCTGTTTGTCCTCGGCGTCTCGCTCCTGCTCCTGACGCCGCAACTAGCCAAACCAGTATTCGAGCCCGCCTAAACTCGCTGCGCCCTCAGTTCTGACGCAGGTCCTGCACCACCAGGATGAAGCCGATCTTTTCCAACCGCGTCTTCGCGGCTTCCAGCACGCGGTCCGCCTCTGCCTGCTCCGCTTGGTTGCGGATCAACAGGACCTCGATGGCTTCCTTCTCGAGAATTTCGCGGAAGACCAGGCCATCCTCGTAAAGTTCCAGCGCCCGCATATCTTGCTCGTTGTCGACAAGGTAATAGGTCACGGTTAGCGGTTCGACCGTGGCGTTGGCGTCCGGCGTCGGCGAAATCGTCGGTGCCGGAGTGCGGGTCGGTGCCACGGCTTGTGATGGCGGTTCTGAGTTGCTGGCAGGATGGTCGAAGTAGCCCATCGCGCCGGCGCCCGCGACCGCCAGCGCGATCGCCGTGAAGCTCAGCATGTAGTGTCTGCGCGCCAGCCGCCACGCCTTCGCGCGCAGCCAGCGCCCACGCATTCGCCGTCTCATTAACCCAACCTACGATGGTGACCTGTCGTAGCGATGTCAATCATGCTTCGCTGACACAAACGGCGGGGTGATAGATACTCAACCGGACACGGGTCAGGAGGATCGACATGGCAGATGAATTGAGAGGACAGGTGGCGATCGTCACCGGCGGGGGGCGTGGCTTCGGCCAGGCGATCGCACAAAGGTTAGCGGCAGGCGGCGCGGCTGTGGCCGTGACCTCGCGCACCCAGAGCCAGCTGGACGAGACAAAGGCGTCAATCGAGGCAGGGGGCGGGCACGCCATCGCGATGGCGGCCGACGTAAACTCGCAAGGAGACTGGGATCGCGTCGTCAGGGAGACAGAATCGCAGCTCGGCCCCGTCACGCTCCTCGTCGCCAACGCGGCGCTCAGCGACCCCGCCGGGCCGCTCTACGACATCGACCCCGACGTCTGGCAGAAGACACTCGACACCAATGTCATGGGCTCGGTCCGCGGCGCGCGCGCCGTCCTGCCCGGCATGGTCGAACGCGCCGCGGGGCGCGTCATCATCACCTCCAGCGGAGCAGCCCTGGCAGCCACGCCCTACACCAGCCCTTATCGCGTCTCTAAGGCCGCTCTGCTGCGCCTCGCCGAGATCATGGCGCTGGAGGTTAAAGACCACGGCGTCAGCGTCTTCGCGATTCACCCCGGCGTAATCAACTCGACGATCCTCGACTCCGCGGTACGCACCGATGCCGGGCGCAAGTGGGTTCCACACATGGCGAAGATGGTTGAGTCCGGTAACGCGCTGACCGGCACTGAGCAGTGCGCCGAATGCTGCGCTTTCCTCGCCTCTGGCGCCGCCGACGCGCTGACGGGGCGTTACATCAGCGCCACGGAGGACTACCGGGCCCTCGCCGCCCGTAGCGCCGAGATCGCGGCGAACGACCTGCAGGTGCTGCGCCTGACGCAATAGCTAGCGCAACCTCGGTACCAGTTCGACCGCGTTGAGCCGGTAGATACGCTGCCTGTCTTCATCTGACAGCAGCGGGTTCTTTGCAAAAACATCCTGCTGCGCCGATGCGGCGGTCTCCGACGCCCAGGCCCAGTCGCTGCCGTACAGCACCTGGCGCACGTCGATCAGCTGCAGCAGCGAGGCGAAGTGGTGCGCGCTCGGCGCGCCGGCAGTGTCGTAGAAAAGGCGCCGCAAGTAGGCGTCGAAGGGCTCCTTGACGCCGTGGGGCCGCGCACCGCCGCCGCCGGCAATGCGAGTGACCAAGAACGGCAGAGTGCCACCGGCGTGGGGCAGGATGAAGCGAATGTTGGGGCAGCGATCCAGCGTCTGGCTATAGATCAGGTTCGTCACCGTGCGCGTAGTGTCGAAGGGAAACTCGATCATCGGGCGTGGGTAGCCCATCGAGATCGCCTCGTGGCACGGTGGCGATGTTGGGTGGATGAAGACGATGGCGTTGCGGCGGTTCAACTCGTCGAATACCGGCGCGAAGTCCGGATCGCCGAGGTACTTGCCTCGGAAGTTGGTCAGGAGGCCGATACCGTCGGCGTTCAGCGTCTCGAAGGCATACTCGATCTCGCGCAGGGCGCCGTCGACGTCCGGCAGGGGCAGGCTGGCGAAGCTACCGAAGCGTTGTGGGTAGTCTCGTTTCGCCTGGGCTGCCGTCTCGTTGCAGAGGCGCGCCATGTCTCGCGCCGCCGCATCGTCACCCCAGTGCACCCCCGGCGACGAGATCGACAGCAGCGACGTCGCGATACCGTTGCGCTCCATGAACCCCAACGCCGCGTCGACGGTCCATTGCGGGATGTTGGGATTACCGTCCGTATCGATGCCTTGCTCGACGATCGCTGCGCGATACGCCGCCGGCATGTGATGCGCGTGTACGTCGATGCGTCCCGGTGTCTGCTGCGTCATGTGATCCCTCCCGCGTCGCGTAGTCTAGCGGCTCCACTGCTAGACTGCCTGCGTGCCTGGCCCAGAATCGATTATTCGCGTTGCCGAAGACCTCGCCGAGCGGCTGCTTTTCCCTGCCGCGCTCGAGACCGACGCCTCAGACCACGTCCCGCGCGCTCATCTCGACGCGCTAGCCGAAGCAGGACTCTACGGCGTGGTCGGACCGCCGGAGTACGGTGGGCTTGGCGCCGACCTGCGAACCCTGTGCTCAGTGGTCGAGGCGTTGGCCGGTGGCTGCCTGAGTACTACCTTCGTTTGGATCCAGCACCAGACGCCTGTCCGTTCGATCGCGGCTTCGAAAAACGAGGCCTTGCGCCAGGAGTGGCTGCCGAAGCTCTGCAGCGGCGAAACACGCGCCGGGATCGCCCTGGGAGGCCTCCGCGCCGGACCAGCCCAGATCGAGGCGACCCGAATGGCCGGCGGCTGGCGACTGGACGGCGACGTGCCCTACATCACGGGCTGGGGTTACATCGGCATGTTGTTCATCGCGGCGCGCACCCCTTCGACAGAACCCGAGATTGTCACAGCGCTCATACCCACCGCGGCCTCGGACGCGCTAACCGTCGAACGGCTCAAACTGCTCGCGACCAACGCCAGCTGCACCGTAACGGCTCGAATCGAGAATCTCTTCGTGCCGGACGAGCGCGTCATCGGCGTCGAGCCTTACGTATCGCCACCGCCATACGACGGCGGCGGACGCCCCAACGGGTCGCTGGCACTCGGCGTTGCGCGCCGCTGCTGCGCCCTGATTGGTCCGAGTCCGCTGGACGACGAGCTCAAGGCGCGCCGACGTCAGCTCGACGAAGCCGACGACCAGACGATGGCCGCAGCACGAGCGGCAGCGGCCGAGCTAGCTTGGCGCGCCGCCGGAGCGCTCGTCGTCTCGCAGGGCAGCAGATCGCTCTTACCGGCGCAGAATGCCCAGCGCCTCCTGCGCGAGGCCGCGTTTCTGCAGGTCTTCGGTAGCCGCCCCGCGATCCGCGACGCGCTGCTGACCCGAATGACGAGCCGTCATTAACTGCCGTCGCGCTAACCTAGCAGGCCAGACAGGTGCAGATGTTGATATAGCCTATACTCCGTCCAACTATCTATAGAACTCGCCTATTGGTCTATGAAACGGCAGCCATGAACCCTCTCGGCTAGGGATTTCCCGCGAAACCTGTCGATAATTCCTGTAAGGAATGTCTAGCAAAGGAATCCCCTTCACGGCCAAAACTGCGCCTATCGGATGGCAGGTGCTTGGCGGCTCCGGGCCGGAGTCGGTTGCTGACGTCCTGCCCTCTTTCGGCCGCGGCGGCAGGCCAAAGCCCGAAGGTCGCGCGGACCTGGCGCGAATCCACATCTTCGCCACGCTCGCGGTCACAATCGGCATCGCTTACCTCGTGTGGCGTTGGCTGTTCACGATCGACCTCCACTACTGGTGGGTCGCCCTGCCTCTGATCATCGCTGAAACCCATAACATCCTCGGCCTTGGTCTGTTCACACTGGCGCTTTGGGACGTCGACACTTCGCCCCCCTGGCACGCCGTGGACGAGACGAAGCTCAGTGTCGCTGTCCTGATCCCTACCCTCAACGAACCGGAAGAAGTGCTCCTGCCGACGATCGCGGCAGCACTGGCGATGAAGCCTGCGCACGAGACCTGGGTGCTGGACGACGGTTGCCGACCGGAGGTCCACAAGCTGGCGATGGAGCTTGGCGCACATTACCTGACGCGTCCCAACAACGACCACTACAAAGCCGGCAACCTCAACTACGCCATGAACTTCATCCAGGCCGACGTCTTCGCGATCTTCGACGCGGACCACGTGGCCGGGCCAAACTTCTTGCGCCACACGCTCGCCTATTTTGACGACCCGACAGTCGCCCTGGTGCAGACACCGCAGGACTTCTACAACACGGACTCTTTCGAGCACCAGCAGCGTAGCGAAGAGGGTTTCTTCCACGAGGAGGCCGTTTTCTACCGCGTCATCGCGCCTGGGAAGAACAACTGGGATGGCGCGTTCTGGTGCGGCACCTGCTCTGTCGTCCGATATGCGGCTATTCAGGATGTCGGCGGCGTTGCGACGGAGTCCGTCACGGAAGACCTGCACACGACGATCCGTATGAACCGCAAGGGCTGGAAGGGCGTCTACCACAACGAGGTGCTCGCTCGCGGCCTCGCGCCAGCCGACGCGATTCAATACATGGTGCAGCGCAACCGCTGGGCCGTCGGCGCCATGCAGGTGCTGCGCCTCGAGAACCCGGTCTTCTCGCGCGGCCTCACGTTCGGCCAACGGCTCAGCTTCATGACCACGATCCTCGCCTGGTTCGACTCCTGGCGCACGCTGACTTTCATCTTGCTGCCCGCCGCCGTCATCTTCACCGGCGCCTCACCGATCGACGCACCGGGTTACGTCTATGTGCCGGCGTTTTTGCTCGCGTTCTTCAGTCAGTTCTTCGCTCTGCGGCTGCTGGCGCGCGGTTACTACCCGCCAATCCTCTCGCTGGTCTTCGAAGTACTGCGGCTGCCGGCCGTGCTTCCCGCGACGCTGGCCATCCTCAACCCTCGTAAGCGCCGAGCGTTCAAGGTCACCTCGAAGGCGGCGCACGACGACCGCGCAAAGATCAACCCGCCTCAGCTCCTCGTCGCCCTCATGGCGATCAGCGCGCTGTCCATCGTCTGGTTCCTGACGACGATATTCGGATATACACCGAGCCACTACGGCGCCAACGCGCCCGCGGTCATTGGTTCCTTCATCTTCGCCTGCGTCAACTTCTGGCTCATCATGATCGCCGTCAAGCGCATACGCGCCGCCCAGTACGCCGGCAATCGCCGCAACGGTTTTCGCTTTGAAGTCTTCATGCGCGGCGAGATGAACGGGGAACCCTGCATCATCCGCGACGTCTCCCTCACCGGCGCCCGCGTGGAGTCCTCGATGACCGGTCTGCAGCGTGACCAGCAAATCGACCTCACGATCCAGGCCGGATACGACGCCTTCGCGCTGAAGGCGGAAGTCATCCGCGTCCGGCCCGCGGTGGGCACCAATGTCGTGGCGCTGCGCTTCCTGCCGGGCCAGCGCATCACCCTCGGCGCGGTGGTGCTCTACGTCCTCAATGGCCGCATCCGTCCCGAGCGTACGCCAAGGCGCCGGGCCCGCAACGAGCCTGTCCCCGAGGTTGCCGCAGCCTGAGCCTCGTCGTTTGACGCTCCTCAGGGCGCATGTTTGAATGCCGCTGGACGGAAGCAGGCTATAGGCGCGGCCGTCCCTCTCCTTCGCCCTAAGAAAGGGACCTTCATGGCCACGGCAACCCGCAGAAGGCCTCGCGCCCGCAAGATCGCGGTCCCGAAGCCTCGACTGACCCCAGACCACATGCTCAAGTCTGCGATTGCGCTGCGGCCCATGCTCCGCGAGCACCAGGCGGAGACGGAAGCCGCCCGGCGCATTCTCGAGGAGGTAAACGAGAAGTGCGTCGAGGCCGGCTTTTACCGCATTCTGCAGCCGCGCCGCTTCGGTGGCTACGAGTTCGACCTGCCGATCTTCGTCAAAGTCGCGATGGAGCTTTCGCGCGGCTGCCCTTCGACCGGCTGGGCCGTAACCTTCACCGCCGGCCACCCACACGTCCTTTCGAGGTTCGACCTGCGTGCCCAGACTGAGGCGTATGGCGCCAGCGGTGAATTCCGCTCACCCCTTGTCGCCGGCATTCAGTGCTCGGCACGCAAGACCAACGGCGGCTACATCCTCAGTGGCGTCTGGGACTATGCCTCCGGTATCGACGTTGCAACTCACTTCCTCGCGATGACTCCCGTCCGCGAAAAGTTGGAGGACCCACCGACTGGCGCGATTCTGGCCCTGCTGAACCGTGACCAATACAGGATCGACCACAACTGGGACATGCTCGGCATGTTGGGTACCGGCTCGCATCGCGTCGTGATCGAGGACCAGTTCGTCCCCGATCACCGCATCAGCCGACAGGATGTCCTCCGGCCTTCCGCGCTGCGGCCCGAGGAATGCATCTTCGACAACCCAATGTACGCCGGTCCCAGTGTGAACGTCCTCATGGCCGAGATCGCCGCCGTCGCTATTGGCACGGGCTACGCCGCGCTTGACGCCTACGAAGAGATACTCCAGCGCCGCTCGTCTCCCATGTCCAACTCGATTCGCGCCGAGAATCGTGAGTTCCAGATCTACTTTGGCGAGGCGATGGCCCTCCTCGATACGGCGCGGGCGGCGCTGCTCGGCTGCACGCAGCAGTTCATGGACTATTGCAGCGAACACGTCGCCGGAAAGGCAACGTTCACGCATGAGATGGGTGCCCGTATCACTCAGGTGGAGCAGCAGTGTTGCCGTCTCGCCGGTGAGGCGGTCGGCCTGATATTCCGCATGTCCGGCACCTCGCAGATCAAGCCCGGTATGCCCATGGAACGCTATTGGCGCGACATGTCGACACTGCTGACGCATATCACGCTGGCTTACGACCGCAACGCGGAGATGACCACGAAGCTGCATTTCGGACTCGATATTCCTTCACCCCTCACGGACCTGCAGGCGCCGCCGCGGCGTTAGTGCCTCCAGGAAGCGGTCGAATTTCAGGTTGTAGACTGTTCGCATCATCGCCAGGAGGCGGGAATTGCTGAGCCCAGAAGACAACGACATCCTCACTCGCGTAGGCCCCGGTACGCCGATGGGCAACCTGCTGCGTCGCTACTGGACGCCCGCGTTGCTCAGCAGTGAGGTCGCCGGAGCCCGACAGCCCGCCGATCCGCGTGCGACTGCTGGGCGAGGACCTCGTCGCCTTCCGCGACACGAACGGCAACGTTGGTCTCTTCCCGCAGGCCTGCCCGCACCGCGGCGCGTCGTTGTTCTTCGGCCGCAACGAAGAAGCCGGCCTGCGCTGCGTCTACCACGGCTGGAAGTTCGACACGGCCGGCGCCTGCGTCGACATGCCGTCGGAGCCGGCGGAGTCAAACTTCAAATCAAAGGTCCGCGTCAACGCCTACCCGACGCACGAGTCCGGCGGCGTGATCTGGACCTACATGGGCCCCGCGGAGAGGATGACGCCGTTTCGCAACTTCGGCACAGACGACCTGCCGAAGGAAGAGTGGCGCGCCTCCCGCACGCTACACGGCATGCAACTGGGTGCAGGCGATGGAAGGCAACATGGACACGGCCCACATCTCCTGGCTGCACCAGTACTTCGGCCTCATCGACCAGCCGGACGACGGCTCCGACCGCCCCGGCTACCCGACGAACGCAATGTCGTGGAAGTTCTGGGCCCACGACCGAACGCCGCGCCTCGAGCTCGAAGACACCTGGTACGGCTACAAATACGCCGGCATCCGCACGACGCCGAACGGCCACACGCACGTGCGCATCAGCGCCTTTTGCATGCCGTACTCCACCTTCGTCGCCGCGACGCCCTTCGGTTACGGCGGCGGCCTCTTCGTGCCGATCGACGACGACAGCGCCTGGCGCTGGCAGTTCAACGCCTTCTCGATGAAGCTGCTGGCCGAAGACCCGGTCTTCCGCAACGGCTCGTTGTTCGGCCCCAGCCAGCCGCTGGGCCAGCCCTACGGCTTCCTCGTCGCCGCCAACAGCGACCAGCAGCGCACCGCCAACGGCAATAACCGCGCCCTCCCTGCACCAACACGATGAAAGAGCGCGAGTGGCGCCCCGACAACGACTACAAGGTCGACCGCGACCTGCAGAAGGACAAGCTCTACACCGGCATCACGAACTTCGTCTCGCAGGACATGATGGTCACCGAGTCTATGGGCTGCGATCTGGGACCGCTCGCAGGAGCGCCTCGGCACCACCGACAAGTCGATCATCAAGCTGCGCTCAGCTCCTGATCGACGCCGCAAAGGACCTCGAGAAGGGTATCGACCCGCCGGCAATCGACGCCGACCTGCCTTACAAGTCAATTCGCTCCGCGGAAAAGATCCTCGCCCCGGGTGAAGACTGGCGCATCCTCGGCACGGACGAGGACCCCACGGTCATCGAGAAGCTCGGCCTGCGCGGCTCCGAGTCCGCGGTCGCCGGCGGCGGCTAGCCGGGACGCTTCCGAAGAAACACGAGGCCCGTTTCGCGCGACACGGCCATTCGCTTTGTGTAGGCTACGGGCGCACTGAGCAAGATCAGGCCCCTCACGCCGCCTTTAGCGCGGTATGGGGCGGAGCCCCATCAATGAGGTAACCATGAAGCGAAGCACGGACCGCATCCTCACCACGCACGTCGGCAGCCTGCCGTTTCTGCCCGGAATGGACCACGCGACCTTCGACGACAACAAGAAGCTGCGCGAGGCCACGATTCGAGGTCGTTCGCCGCCAGCGCGAGATCGGCATCGACATCGTCAACGAGGGAGAGTACACCAAGGGAGGCGACTGGCTTTCGTTCATTGAGACGCGATTCGGTGGTTTCGAAGAGCAGCAGCGTCCCGCCAACGAAATGCCGCTGATCACGCGCGGTAAGGACCGAGAGGAGTTCGCCGAGTTCTACGAGTACGCCCAGAAGCAGGGCACGCTGTTCTTCATGCCCGGTGAGCAGATCGCCACGCGGCGTCCCTACTGGGTCTGCACGGGCCCCGTCACGTATGCCGGGCAGGCCGAGCTCGCCCGCGAAATCGCGCTGCTCAAGGAAGCTGCCGCCGGCGAGGAGGTCTTCCTCACCTCGACCGCGCCCGCCAGCCTCGAGGTCTACCGCCGCAACGACTACTACAAGACGGGGAGGAGTACCTCTACGCCTTCGCGGACGCGTTGCGCGAGGAGTACGTAGCGATCGCCGAGTCCGGCGTCGTCCTGCAAATCGACGACGCCTGGCTGCCGGCGTTGTGGGACCGCATCGGCATCCAGATGGGGATGGAGGCGTTCCGCAAGTACTGCGAGCTCCGTACCGAAGCGTTAAACCACGCCCTACGCGGCATCCCCGAGGACCGCATCCGTTACCACCTCTGCTGGGGCAGCTGGCACGGCCCCCACGCCTACGACCTCGAGCTCAAAAGCATCGTCGACATCATGCTGAAGGTCACGGCGCAGGCCTACCTCATCGAGGGCGCTAACGTCCGGCACGAGCACGAGTGGGAGGTCTGGCAGGATGTAAAACTGCCCGACGGCAAGATCCTGATGCCCGGCGTGATCACGCACTCGACCGACCTCATAGAGCACCCCGGCCTCGTCTCGCAGCGCATCCAGCGCTACGCCTCGGTCGTCGGCAAAGAGAACGTCATCGCCGGCGCCGACTGCGGCTTCGGCGGCCGCTCCCACCCGCAGATCGCCTGGGCCAAGCTCCAGGCGCTGAGCAACGGCGCGAAGATGGCCTCACAGTCATTGTGGAAGTAGCTGCACCATGAAGAGCATCGAAATCGACCGCAGCAAGGCACTAATCGAGGAACCTGACAAGGGTCACAACCGCTGGCACCCCGATATCCCGCCCGTCGTCGCTGCTGACCCCGGTGAAGAGATCGTCCTCGAAACCCGCGACGCCTCCGACAACCAGACCGTCCCGGGCGCCTCCGGGCCGCGCGGCAGCGGCCGCATCCACCCGCTGACCGGCCCCGTCTACGTCAACGGCGCGCAACCCGGCGACCTGCTCGAGATCGAATACCTGGAGATCGCGCCGCAACCAACGGGCTGGACTTCCTGCGGCCCCGGCACCGGTTTCCTGCCCGATCTCCTGACCGAGCGCTTTACGGCGTTCTGGGACCTCAAGGACGGCTGGGCTACGTCGGCGCAGATGCCCGGCGTACGCATTCCGGACGGCTGCTTCATGGGAACCGCGGGCGTCGCGCCTTCGCACGAACTGCTGACCGAATGGAACCGTCGCGAGGCAGATCTCGTTGCCCGCGGTGGCAGCGCACGGACGCCGCTGACAGAGGACGCCGTGCCCTCCGACGAAGCGATCGCCGCCACTGCGGCCCGCACGATGCCGCCACGGGAGAATTGCGGCAACATCGACGCCAAGCAGCTAACGAAAGGCTCCAGGCTGCTCGTCCCCGTCTTCGTGCCCGGCGCGCTCTACTCCGCGGGCGACGCGCACTTCGCGCAGGGCGACGGCGAGGTCTGCCTCACCGCGATCGAGATGGGCGCCACGGTCACGGTTCGGTTCCAGGTCCACCAGGGCGAAGCCGAGCGCAAGAACATCCGCTGGCCGCGCATCGTCCACCCCGGCTACTTCATGCCGCCGGAGTGGGCCGCGCCGCGCAACTTCGTTGCCACCACCGGAATGCCGGTGCATCCGGACGGCACGCAGGAGGGCGGCGACGTCAACCTGGCGGCCCGCAACGCGCTGCTCAACATGGTCGACCTGCTGCAGGAGCGCGGCTGGAGCAGGGAGCAGGCCTACGTCATCTGCAGCGTCGCCGTCGACCTGCGCATCAGCAATCTCGTCGACCTCCCCAACGTCACGGTCGCCGCGCTGCTGCCGGAGGCGATCTTCGGCTAGCGCTACTCGAACAGGTCTTCGAGATAGACGGCTACGTCCTCGCGATCCCAGCCGCAACTGACGACCGAGACGAAGTCCCGCGCCGGACCGTTGCGAGGCCATTCGTACCACTGGAAGATGACGCAGCCGTCCGCCGCCGTCACAAGCTCGCGCGACCGTAGCGCCTCCTCGTCGCCAAACGTCCCCTCCGCGTCGACCTCCAACCGTAGCGTCACGCCGCCTACCGGCCCGCCAGCCCCCACGGCGCGCGCCTGGAGCAGCCGAGGGCGATCTGCCTCACGGCGTGAGACGCGGATCTCGAGCGTGATGGAATGGATTTGCTACTCCATGTCGGCCCAGTTCGGCCCGGCCTTCACGTCTACCTTCAACGGCACCGCTAGCTCCAGCGATGCCGGCATGACGCGCAGCACCATCTCGCGCAGCGCCTCTTGCTCCGACGACGGCCCCTCGAAGATCAGCTCGTCGTGCACCTGGAGCAGCATTCGCGTCTCGAAGCCCTTCTCCGTCAGCTCTTTGTCGATCTTGATCATGGCGATCTTGATGATGTCGGACGCCGTGCCTTGGATCGGCATGTTGATCGCGATGCGTTCCGCGCCCATGCGCACGTTGAAGTTGGACGAGTGGATGTCCGGGATGTAGCGCCGCCGCCCGACCAGCGTCTCGGCGTAGCCGTCCTGCCGCGTCTGGGCCACGATCTCGTCGCGCCACGCTTTCACGGACTCGTACTTCTCGAAGTAGCGCTTGATGAAGGCGCCGGCCTCTTCACGGCTGATGCCCTCGCGCTGCGCCAGGCCGAAGTCGGTCAAGCCATACAGCACGCCGAAGTTGAACACCTTGGCGCGGTTGCGCTGGACGCGCGTCACCTCGTCCAGCGGCACGCCAAAGACCTGCGCCGCCGTCGCGGCGTGAATGTCCTCGTCGTTGTGGAACGACTCCAGCAGGCTGGGGTCTTTGCACATGTGCGCCAGAATGCGCAGCTCTATTTGCGAGTAGTCCGCCGAGAGCAGCAGCGGGTCCTTGCCGATGTCACGCGCGATGAAGGCGCGGCGCACCTGGCCGCCGAGCTCGCTGCGCACCGGGATGTTTTGCAGATTCGGGTTGTTGGACGAAAGCCGGCCCGTCGCCGCGACGGCCTGGTCGAACGTCGTGTGGATGCGCCGGTCGCGCGGGTCGACGGCGCCGGGCAGCGTCTCGATGTACGTCGAGCGCAGCTTCGTCAGCTCCCGCCAGCGCAGGATGATGTCGATGATGTCGTGGATGCCGCGCAGCCCTTCGATCGACTGCGCGTCCGTCGAGTAGCCCTGCTTTGTCTTGCGCGTGTGCGGCAGGCCCAGCTCCTCGAACAGCACCTGCGACAGCTGCGGCGGCGACCCCAGGTTGAACTCGTGGCCAACCGACTGGTACGCCTGCGCCTCCAGGTAGTCGACTTGCTCGTTCAGCCCCACCGACATCTCGCGCAACACCGAGGTGTCGAGCGCGATGCCGATCGCCTCCATGCGCGCCAGCACCGGTACCAGCGGCATCTCGACGTCCGCGAACAGGCCCCACATGTTGAGTTCGCGCAGCTCCTTCTCCATCGGCTCGCGCAACCGCAGCGCGTAGTCAACGTTCTCGCAGGCGTACGGCAGCAGGTCCTCGATACGTACCTGATCCACGGCCTGCTGCTTCACGCCCGGCTTGCCGACGAGGTCGACGACTTCGCGCATCTCGAAGCCGAGACGGCGCGAGACAAGCCACTTCAGGCTCAGGGAGCCCGCTCCGGCGCGGAACACGTCGCTCAGCGCGCCGTCGCCCAGGATGTACGCCGCGAGCAGCGTATCGAACGCCACACCGCGCACCGGGTAGCCCCGGCTCTCGAGGTGGGCGATATCGAACTTGCCGCTGTGCGCCACCTTCTCGATCGCCTCGTCGGCGAACAGCGGCGCGAGCTTGCCGAGCACCACATCCGGCGCCAGCTGTGGCGGGCCGTCCAGCATCGGCTGATGGCCGATCGGTATATATGCCGCCTCTCCCGGCCCCGTAGCGACCTCCACGCCGACCAGCAGGCAGTGATAGGGACTCGTCCCCACGGCCTCGAGGTCGAAGGCGAAACGTTTGGCTTCCTGCGCGCGTTTCACCAGCGCATCCAGACCGGCCTCCTCTGATATCAGCTGGTAGTTCCTCTCCGTCGGCGTTGCGCTGGCCAGGCCGTCCGGCGATTGGGCGAAGCCTTCCTCGACCGGCGGCAGGCGCGGCACCAGCGTGCGGAACTCGAGGTCGCGCAGCAGGTCAAGCACTCGCTGGCGGTCGTAGCGCCCCACCACGGCCTCGTCCATCTCAAGCACGATGTCGGGCACGTCGAGGCGAATCGTCGCCGTGTCGAGCGCGCCACGGACTTGCTCCTCGTGCACCCGCAGGTTCTCGCGCAGCTTGTCCGGCTTCACGTCTTCGATGTGAGCGTAGAGGTCGTCGATGCCGTCGAACTGCGTCATCAGCTTGGTCGCCGTGCCGTCGCCGACGCCGGGGACGCCGGGAATATTGTCCGAGCTATCGCCCCGTAGCGCCTTGTAATCGGCCATGCGCGCCGGCTCGAAGCCGTAGCGTTCTCTTGCCGACTCGCGCGTGTAGATCACGTGATCGCGCTGATAGGGGCGCATCATGTACAAGGTCACGTTCGGCTGTATCAGCTGCACGAGATCGGAGTCCAGCGTCACGATGTGCGTATCGATGCCCTGCATGGCCGCCTGAACCGCCAGCGTACCGATCACGTCGTCGGCTTCGTAGCCCTCGGCGCTGTACACCGGGATGTTGAACGCCTCCATCATCTCGAGGCAGCGCCCGATCTGCCGCCCAAGGTCCCAGCTCGACTCCACCGGCGACAGGGCGCGCTCGATTTCGAGCCGCGTGTCAGGGTCGATCCCCGCCGCCTCGGCGGTACCGTAGACGCCCTCTTTTATCTGATCCCGGCTCTCGGCGGCCGCGACGGCTTCCGCGATGCCGGACAGGACCTTTTCGTCGAGGTCGGGAACCGTGGCGAGCGCGTTCGTCACCTGCGCCTTCACGTTCTCGAACCGAGTCGCCTTGTAGGTGGCGTCACGAGCGTGGCGGAACGTCGGTCCCGGCAGGTCGACCGCAACCATCAGGTGCGTCGGCTTGAGGTCATCGATCACGGCAAGCAGCGTGTTCGTGAAGCCAAAGACGGCGCTTGTGTTCTCGCCGGTGCGCTTGGCCACCAGCGGCGCATCCTTGAGCGCGTAGTAGGCGCGATGGATGATTCCGTGTCCGTCCAGGATGGCGAGGAGAGGCTTGCGATCAGCGGCTGTCACGCCCGAATTATACGCGCCGAGTCGCCCTCGGATGGGTCGCTACAAATACGGAAACTGGTTTGCCGAAAGCGAACCCCGGTGCAATACAATGACGTTTACGTATGGGTAGCTTCCTCGGCGTCATCCCGATAGTCGTCAGGCGTGTCAAGGCTAACGCCCGCCTGCTGCTCGCTGTCGTCATCGGCGCGGTGCTCGCCGCTGCCATTATGTCGACTACGTCTATCTACACCGACGCCATCCGCGACCTCGGTTTGAAATTCGCCCTGAGAGACCGCGGACAGGATGCGATCAATCTCCGGCTCGGTAGCACGTCGCAGAGCTCTCTCCCGGAGGTCTACGCCAAGAACCAGGCCTTCATCGAGGAAGCTGCCAAGGCCAACCTCGGCTCGATCCTCGACGGCGAGCCAACGTCGATCGGCCGGAGTTCCACATTCTTTCCCACGCCGCCCGGCGGCGAGGTCTCGGCGGACCAGGGACGGCCGCGCGCCCACTTCAACTTCGTAAACGGCGTCGAAGATCAGATTGACATCGTCGAAGGCCGTATGCCGGACACGGTCTCCTCGTCCTCCGGCTCGCTCGACATCGGAGTCGCCATCGGCGCGGAGACTGCCCAGCGCCTCGGAATCACGCTCGGGACGCAGTACGACCTGCACCCCTTCTGGCTTGAGGACGCAGAGCCCGTCCATGTCACCGTCGTGGGCATCGTGCAGCCCAAGGACCCCGACGCCGAGTTCTGGGTCAACGAAGACGACCTCTTCACCTTCAAGACCACGTCCTGGGATACGATCCCGATGCTGATCTCGAAGGAAACCTTCTTCGGGGCACTCGCCGTCTACTCCCCCAACATGGTCAGCGACTTCACGACGCTAATCTACGTCGACACGAGCTCGATAAATGCGCGCAACGCCGATAGCGTCGCGGCTTCTCTACGGCGATTCGCCGGCGCTGTCGGCAGCAACGTCACCCGCACAACCGTCAAGTCTGAGTTGCCGGACGTGCTAGCCACCTTCGACCAGAAACTCTTCTTCACGCGCATACCACTGCTGGTCCTCGTACTGCAGATCGCGGCAATCGTCCTCTACTACCTGTTCATGGTCTCGACCATGCTCGTCGAGCGCCAGGGAGGCGAAATCGCGCTGCTCAAGAGCCGCGGCGCCACCACGGCGCAGGTGATGAAGATTTACCTGATCGAGGGGGTGGCGATCTCCGGCATCGCTATCCTGGCCGGCCCGCCGCTGGCCGCGACGGTGATCAGTTTCCTCGGCCAGACTCCTCCCTTCGCAGACCTCACGGACGGCTCCAACCTCCAGGTCGCGCTGACTGCCGGCGCTTACGTATGGGCTGGCGGAGGAGCGCTGCTTGCGCTCGTGACGCTGCTCGCGCCCGCCTACCTCGCGACACGCAGGACCATCGTCCATCAGCGAGCAGCCAGCGCCCGGCCGACGCAGCAGCCGTTCTTCATGCGCTACTACCTCGACCTCGGCCTCGCGGCGGCCGGCGGCGTGCTGCTCTACCAGCTCGACAGGCGCGGCGGCCTCGTAACGGAGGGCTTCTTCGGCGATAAGTCCGTCGACCCGGTCATGCTGCTGGCGCCGGCGTTCTTCATCCTCACCGTTGGCATCGTCTTCCTGCGCCTGTTCCCGCTCGTACTGCGCGTCCTGGCCTGGGTCGTGGCGCGCGCTCAGGGCGCCTCCATCCTCATCGGCATGTGGCAACTCGTGCGCAACCCGGTGCACTACTCACGCCTCGTATTGCTCTTGATGCTGGCGACGGCCGTCGGCATGTTCGCCGCCAGCTTCGGAGCCACACTGGATACCAGCTACCGGGACCGCGCCTACTTCGAATCCGGCTCGCAGCTGCGCATAACGGAGGTCCGGCAGCTCCCGAGCGCCGGCCCGAACGGCTCCGCCGAGGCCACGGCGAACCTCGCGGGCGCGGAAAACGGCAGCGCTGTCTTCCGCACGCACGGCAGCCAGGGGTCCATCGCCAATCGTCAGACCGTCGACATACTCGGTGTCGACAGCGATAACTTTGCCAACGTCGCCTACTTTCGGCAGGACTTCGCTGGCGACTCACTCCCGGAGCTCATGGCTCCGCTGCGCGCTGGGCGTCCTGATGCCGTCGGCGTGACGCTCCCGGCTGATGCGCGCTGGCTTGCCGTCTGGGTTAACCCCGTAGACATGCCCAGCGAGTTCAGCCTCCAATTCGAGGCGATC
This sequence comes from uncultured Chloroflexia bacterium, assembly GCA_963766645.1. Lineage (GTDB taxonomy): Bacteria > Chloroflexota > Dehalococcoidia > DSTF01 > WHTK01 > WHTK01. The sequence continues at coordinate 138,973 of CAVYAY010000001.1, forward strand.
GATGCTACCGGTCGCTACTTCAGCTACCTCCTCGGCCCGGACTTCGTGGAGCAAATGCCACCGGGATGGACCCTGCTCGTATCGGACCTTCAACGCCCCGGCACCTCTTACGGTGAAAGGCGCCTCTTCGGACGCGGCTCCTCCAGCTTCGAGCGCAACAACGGCCCGTACCCGGTCTTAGAACCCCAGGCGCCGATCACGATCACCTCGATCACGCTGCGCTCGCCGACCCGCCTGGCCGCGCCGTCCGGAACCATCGTCCTCGACGACCTGCACACGAGCAGCGCCGCGGAGCTCGACGCCACCCTGATGGAAACCAAGCGCCTGTATGACCCGACACGCGCGACCGGATCGCTGCCGGACGCCACGCCGGTGCTCGACTTCGACACCGTCGGCGACTGGGTTCCCCTCGCCGGGCTGCTCCCCGATCCGCTGAACGACCAGACGCGCACGGTCTACAGCGGTGACTTCACCGGCCTCGAATTGAGTTGGCAGCCGCAGCAGCGCCAGGTTGCGGCGCATGGCTTGCAGTTCGGCGGGACTCTGGGCGTTACTCCTGTCCTGGCCAGCAAGGCATTCCTCGACAAAAGCGGGCTGAAAGTGGGCGACGTCACCTCTGTCTTCATCAGCAACCTTTTCCTCGACGTCGAGATCGCGGGCACCTATGACCTGTTTCCGACGTTGGGTGACTCGCGTGAGGACCCCACCCTCGTCATGGATGGCCCCACGCTTGCAGACTTGCTCAACGCCAACCCAGGCGGCGCGCTTGAGTACCCGGACGAAATCTGGTTGCAAGGCGGCGACGGTCTCCTCGACACGGTCCGCGGTTTGATCACCGACAGTTCGATTTCCGGTGGTATCAGCAGCTTCGACGAGATCCAGGAGGCGCAGCAGAAGGACCCGCTCGTTGCGGCAGGTTGGGAAGGCATCCTCTTCATCAGCTTCGCCGCGATCCTGCTCCTCAGCGCCATCGGGTTCTTGATCTACTCCTACCTCACGGCTCAGCGGCGCACCCTGGAGTTCGCCGTCCTGCGTACGATGGGATTCTCGAAGCGCCAGATCGCCACAGTCGTCGGCTTTGAGCAGGTCTTTGTCATCGGCCTCGGGATGATCGCTGGCACGCTGATGGGAATGCGCCTCGGCAGTCTGATGATCCGCTACATGGGCTTGACCGAAACCGGCGACCAGGTGCTGCCGCCGATGCAACTGCAGATAAACTGGCTCACCGTCGGCACCGCCTGGCTCGTGCTCGGCCTTGTGTTCCTTGTCACGATCGCCGCCGTGGTCTTACTCTACTCACGCCTTGCCCTGCATCGAGTACTAAGAATTGGCGAGACTTAGGCTGTGACCATGAATCTGGACGAGCCGCAAATTCCCGCGCCACCCACCAGCGCCGAGCCTTACATCCTCTGCGAGGACCTCTTCAAGATCTACAAGCAGGAAGACCTTGAAGTCGTCGCGCTGCGCGGGCTCGACCTCAAGGTGCAGCGCGGCGAGCTCATGGCCATCGTCGGCGCGTCCGGTTCAGGCAAGTCGACCCTGCTCAACATCCTCGCCGGCCTTGACCTGCCCAGCGCCGGCCGCTGCATCGTCGGCAACCGCAGCCTCCTTACCATGACGCCCACCGATCTCGTTACTTACCGACGCAGGGAGGTTGGTTTCGTCTGGCAGCAGACGTCTCGCAACGTCCTTCCGTATCTCACGGCCGTCCAGAACGTCGAGCTACCGATGATTCTCGAAGGCGGGGAGCCCGGCCCGGCGCGCAGCCGGTCCTACGAACTGCTCGACATGGTCGGCCTCAGCCATCGCAGCGATGTGCGCCCGGACCGCCTCTCGGGTGGCGAGCAGCAGCGCGTCGCGATCGCCGTCGCTCTGGCCAACGACCCACCGCTGCTCCTGGCCGATGAGCCCACCGGCGAGCTCGACTCGCAGACCGCGTCCGAGGTTTTCGGCGTGCTGCGAGGCCTCAACGAAGAGCTCGGCGTCACCATCGTCGTCGTCACGCACGACCCGGCCATCGCTAATCAGATCGACCGTGTCGTCGCCATCCGCGACGGCCGCATCAGCACCGAGAGCTTCCGCCGCGTCTCCTTTCAGGGCCACGAGGCCTACGTCTTTCACGACGAATTCGCCGTCGTGGACCGGACGGGACGCCTGCAGATCCCGAAGGAGTATCTCGACCGCGCCGACATCCATGAACGCGCCCGCCTTAAGCTCGTCGAGGGCATGGTCGAGGTGCGACCGGAAGACGCGACGGAAGAGGATGAAGCATGACCTCGGATAACGGCGCCAGCCCACTTGTCCGCGTCGAGAACGTCAGCCGCACTTTCCAAGTCGGCGGCCAGACGATCAACGCTCTCAAGGATGTCAGCTTCGACGTGACCCCGGGTGAGTTCGTCGCCGTCATCGGGCGCTCCGGCTCCGGCAAGACCACACTACTCAACGTCATCGCTGGCCTCGACCGGGCCTCCAGCGGCCACGTCTATATCGCCGGCCAGGACGTCTCCGCAATGAGCGACTCGCAGCTTACCGAGTTGCGGCGCCACAGGCTCGGCTTCGTCTTCCAGTCATTCGGCCTGCTGCCGCTGCTCTCGGCCTACGAGAACGTCGAGATTGCACTGCGGATCGCCGGCGCACCGATTCGCGAACGCGGACGCCGCTCCCGCGAGCTCCTCGACCTGGTCGGCCTCGAACGCCGTTCCCACCACCGGCCCTACGAACTGTCGGGCGGCGAGCAGCAGCGCGTCGCAATCGCGCGCGCCCTCGCCAACAAGCCAACCCTGATCCTGGCAGACGAGCCGACCGGCGAGCTGGACTCAACAACAGCGACGCAGATCTTCCAGCTCCTGGTCGATGTCATCGATCAGGAGGGCGTCACAATCATCACCACAACGCACGACCGCCTCGTCATGGAGAAGGCGCGCCGCGTCATTGAGCTGGCGGACGGCGAACTCCAGACCGGCCCCACCTACTTCGAGCGCGACCGCAAGGAAGCCGTCGCCGTCCCGTGGAAGCCACCGGAGTCCTGGAATGCCGGCGAGCGCGCCAACCCCAACGGCCCGCAGGGCGAGGTCGCGGGCGACGAAGCCGTGAAGCGCGGCTGGCGCCGTCCCTCGCCACAAGAGCGACGCGCGCCCTATACACCACCGCCATCGCCCCGCGAGCCTCTGTGAGCCAGCAGGTCCTCCACCTCGACTTCATCTCGCTAAGCTCCACAGCCGGCATGGATGGCCGTAAGCAGCTCCTGAAAGCAGCATCGCAGCTTTCTGCCATGCCGCAGGTGCAGTCCCTGGGCGCCATCGAGGCCGACGCTGCCTCAGGCCCGGACTTCGACATCGTCATCTACTACCTGCTGCCGGATTTCAGCGCGCTCGAGCCGTTCGGCACCGACTCACGCTACGCCGGCTTCCTTCAGGGAGCCCTCGCACCACGCCTCAAGGCGTTTGCCGGCGCGGACATCCGCCTCGAATCCGATTTCGCCGCCGGCGGCCCGTACGCCGCCTGCCTCGCATTGATGGCGCCGGAGGAGACGTACGACTGGGAAGTGCGCGCGGCGCTGCAGGCCTGGTGCGACGCAGCCGCCAATACATCCAGTGATGTCGGGCTGGCGATCGGCGAGAAGCAAATGTACCGCGGCGCGGCCATCGCCTTCGGCGCCGGCCCGATTTCGACTGAGCGCCCCGACACTACGCGGTTCCGCACCACGCTCATCGCGGGCACGGCGCGGGACCTGACATGAAGCGCATCCGTTGGAGCCAGATAAACCCACTGCGCGACGTCCCCAGGACGCGCGCGCAGTGGCGGACGATCCGCAAGGGCTGGCTCAAGGTCGCGCTGTTCTTTCTGCTCGCCGCTGGGCTGATCTCCCTGCCGTATCTGATCGCCAGCGGTGACCTGAAGCGCCCACCCATCGACGAAAAGCTGACCAGTCTGTCGCTGCCGCAGGGCTATACCCTGGAAGGCCTGCAGCAGGCCGACGTTTATGAAGTCATCGACGGCGACACCATCGATGTCCTCGTCGACGGCATCTTGATGCGCGTCCGCTACTTCGGCGTCGACACGCCGGAGCGCGGCCGCGCCTGCTATCGCGAGGCGCTGGATCGCAACCAATCGCTGCTTGGCGATACCGTCCTGCTGCTGCCCGACGCCCGCACCGAAGACGACTTTGGCCGCCTGCTGCGATACGTCTTCCTGCCCGACGGCACCTCCGTCGATGCCACGCTGGTCGCCGAGGGCTTCGGCGAAGCCTGGACAAGCGACGGTCGCTACCACGACGAGATCGTGGCGCTGGAGGCTGAGGCACGGGACGCCGGCCGCGGCTGTCTCTGGAAGTAGCCCGCGCTATTTCAACTCAAAGATGACGTTGCGATCGTTGTCGTAGCGCAAGAGCTGGCGCTCCGGAGTGTTGGCGAACCACGCTTGTTGGCGCGCGTTATTCGTCGTGATCACGAGCCGCCACGCTTCGAAGGTCCCGGCGGGCACGGTCACGGTTTCGAGGCCTGCGACGCGCAGGTTGACCTTCTGGCGCGTGCGGTGGTTCGTGATGATCGTGTTGTAGCTACCCTCATAGCCCTCCGCGAACGGCAGCGTGCGCCACAGGAAGAGCGACGAGTCGTTGTCGTAGGAATGCTCCGGCACGCTGAGGCCGCTCTGCTTGTCGTCGTTCTGCTTGATCAGCGCGCCTGCTTCCGTGTACTCGACATGAATGTGGGTCTCGTCGCCGCCCGCCTCCAGGATGTCGCGCTGGGCCGCGATCGGCTGCAATGTCGCGCTTTCGACCGTGACAGTCGTCGTATCTGCGGCCGCGTCACTCTTGAACTCCTGCGACAGCATCGTCTTGTCGCCGTCGATTGCAACACTCAACAGCGCCTGGCCCAATTCGTCGCCGTCCTTGTTGACCAGCGCGTAGGAGTAGTGCTCGCCGTCCGTCCACGGCGGAGTACCGGCCACGTCTGACGTGGGCGGACCCGATTCACCGCTCGTGCAAGCCAGAGCCGCTACCAGAAACAGAAACCCGGGAAGAAGTGCCGCCCAGAGGCGTCTTAGCTTAGCGACGCCGTCACCTCACGTATGGTCTCGAGTGCGTAATCGATGTCGTCTCTCTCGATGCCGTAGTGCGTCAGCATGCGGACGCGGCCATGAACCATGCTGCAGAGCACGCCTCTTTCGCGCAAGCTTCCCGCCAGCGTCGTTGTGTCGATTCCGGAGTGCTTCCAGAACAGGATGTTGGTCTGCACCAGCGATGGGTTGACTTCAACGCCAGGAATCTGGGCCAGCCCCTCCGCCAAATGCCGAGCGTTGGCGTGATCGTCTGCTAGACGGTCAACCATCTCGTTCAGCGCCACTATTCCCGCCGCCGCCAGCACGCCGGACTGCCGCATGCCGCCGCCGACCATGCGCCGGTTGCGCCGCGCCCGCGCGATGAAGTCGGCGCTGCCGCACAGAACGGAGCCCACCGGCGCCGACAGGCCCTTCGAGAGGCAGAACGTCACCGTCTCCGCCTCTCGCGCCAGCTCCTTCGGTGTCGTCTCCAGCGCGATGGCCGCGTTGAAGATGCGCGCGCCGTCGACGTGCAACGCCGCGCCCGCATCGTGCGCGATCGCGGCGACCTCGGACGTGTAGCTCGCCGGGATGGCGGAGCCGTTGCAGAAGTTGTGCGTATTCTCGACACAGACCAGCGCCGTTCGCGGCGCCGAGCCGCCCGGCTGCCGGATCTTCGACTTGATTTCGTCCAGGTCCATCAGGCCTTGCTCGTCGTTGCGCACCTGTCGCAGGTTGACGCCCGCCAGCCCGGCCGCGCCGCCCAGCTCCGCCTGAACAATGTGCGCCAGGTCCCCAGCGATCGCCTCGTCGCTGCGCTGGCAGTGCGTCAGCAGCGATACGAGATTTGCCATCGTGCCGCTGGCGACGTACAGGCCGGCCTCTTTGCCCATGCGCTCGGCAGCCATCGTTTCCAGGCGCTGTACCGTGGGGTCGTCACCCAGAACATCGTCACCGACCTCGGCCTTGGCCATCGCTTCCCGCATCGCAGGGGTTGGGTGGGTTACGGTGTCGGATCGCAGGTCTACTGTCCGGGTGGAGGTAGTCAACTCAGTTGCGTACCTTTGAGCGTCCGGTATGGCTCCTCGCCGCGGACCGCCTTGATCTCCTCGCGCCGCTCCTCCCATTGCAGTTCGTGAAGCACCGCCAGCAGCGTGCTGTCGGCCACGCCCAGCGACGTCAGGCGGTCCGAGATCGCTTGCCAGACGCCGGCCTCGACCAGCGTGCGCACGGTGCGCGGCCACTGAAAGGCAATGATCTTCTCAGGGGACGCGAGCTTCGGTCGCAGCCGCATCAGCTCGCGGAAGCGCTCGTCCGAGCTGCGCACGCGGTCGACGACGCGGATCAGCGGCTGGTCGTGCTCGGAGGTACGCGCATCTACCAGCAGGCGCCGCTCGAAGAGGTGAAACATGACCACGAAAACCTCAGCCGTGTTAACGACGCTGAGGATTTCGCTGAGGTCTACGCCGAGATCGTCTTCCACGGGCTCATTCTAAGACAGGCCCGCCACCTCGTGACAGCCGCCCTGATCGCTATTCGTCTTCCTCGTCCTCGCCGTCGTCGAACAACGGCCCATCCTCCTCGATGCCGAGCAGACGCAGACGCGCCTGGTCGTACTTGCGCTTGGACCGGGCCTCGCGGTTGAGGACGCCCTTGAGCCGCAGCGGGTCGATACGCTTCTTTTCGAGGAAGAACTCGTGCAGCGGCGCGAGGTGCCGCTGCCACGTCTCATAGGCTTCGCGATAGACGGTTACTTTGTCCTCAGGCTCCCGCATCGCTGCAAGTATAAGGGCCATGCAAAGTGCAGGGCGCATACTGTCGAGCCCTAATTCTGCATCCTTGCTACGCACTCTGCACTATCCTCTACGCATGTCGGTAACCACCGATCTGACAGCGAGACTGACCGCCCTTCTCGGGCCTGAAGGCGTCGAACTGGCTCCGGCTGAGCTGCGTTACTTCGCCGAAGACGCCCTGCGCGGCCGGGGATCCGCCGTCGAAGCCGCGACGCCGCTGGCGGTCGTGCGACCCGCATCGGGAAAGCAGACGGCGGCGCTTCTACGCCTCGCCGGGGAGAACCGCGTGCCCGTCGTGCCTTATGGCGCCGGCACGGGGCTAATGGGCGGCGCACGCAGCTATCAGCCCGGAATCGTCCTTGACACGGTCCGTCTTAACACGATCGAACCCGTGCCCGCTGACCGGCTCGTGTGGGCCGGCGCAGGCGCTATCTTGCAGGACGTCGACGCCGCGCTCGCGCCCCACGGCCTCTGCCTCGGCCACGACCCCTGGACGTTCCCTGTGGCGACCGTCGGCGGCACGCTGAGCACCAACGGCCTCGGCTACAAGGGCGGACGCTATGGCGGGATGGGCGACCTGGCGCTCGCTATCGAGGTCGCACTGCCGGACGGGACCTTATTCCGTACCCGCCCTGTGCGCCGCCACTCCGCCGGGCCCAACCTGACGCGTCTCTTCATCGGCGCCGAGGGTACGCTTGGCGTGATCACCACCGCGGCACTCCAGGCCCACCCCGTCCCCGAGGCGCAGGACCTGCGCGCCTTCAACTTCGACAGCTTCGAGCAGGGGTTCGCGGCCATTGACGCCATCGCAAGCCTCGGCCTGCGCCCCTCTCTGCTCGACTACGGCGAGGAACACGCTTCACCCTGGCCCGAGCTGGCGCCGCGCGAAGACGAGCCGCCGCTGCTCTATCTCGGCTTCGAAGGCCTCCGTGAAGAGGTCGATTTCTCGATACGCCGCGCGCTGCCGCTGATCGAGGCCAACGGCGGGCGAGACCTGCCCCGTGAGCAGGCGCAGTCGTTCTGGGACCACAGGCACGTCGTAGCGGAGCGCTTCGCGCGTGGCAACCCGCGCGATCGTCACTTTCGCAGCCCGGAGGTCGCCTACGACTACCTGCACGTCGCGCTGCCGCCCTCGCGCGTGTTGGCGTTTCGCGATCGATGTCACGCCGAGACCGCCCGCACCGGCGTGGCGCTGCTCGAGTGCGGACTCTGGACGGCCCCCGACTTCTTCTCCGCCGTCTTCGCCCTGCCGGCCGAGCATGGCGGCCACGACCGCCTTGGCGGCGTGATCGACACGCTGCTGCAGGCGTGCCAGGACCTCGGCGGCTCTATGGAGTACGTCCACGGCGCCGGCCGCCGCCTCGCCCACCTCATGCCGCGAGAGCATGGCGAGACACTCGACGTGCTGCGCCGCATCAAGTCCGCGCTTGACCCTGACGGGATTCTCAATCCTGGCAAGCTCGGCCTCTGAGCGTTTGAAACTGCGAAAGGGCCATCCGCACCTAGACCTTTCCGCCCGGCGTGACCTAATGTTTGTTCGAAGTAGTGCGGATTAGTTGCGCTTCTTCTATCTCTGGAGGGTCATCATGGCCGGTCTCAAAGCTCTCATCCCGTTAGACGGGACAAAACTATCTGAAACCGCATACGAGTTGCTGCCGCTGCTGAAGACGCTCGGCGTTGATGGTCTGCGCCTGGTCAGCGTCTGGGAAAGCGCCTGGGAAGAGAGCGAGACCGACGGCCAACAGCAACAGTTCGGTGAGACCACCGAAAAGGGCCGCGCCTATCTCGAGGCCTATCTCAAGCAACAAGCCGACAAGCTCCAGAAGGAGAACGGCTTCCAGGTTGAGCATGAGGTCCGCGTCGGACGCGCCTCTGAGGAAGTCCTCGAAGCGTGCGGTGGCATCGACCTTGTCCTCATCGCCACACACGGCCGCACCGGTGTCGCGCGATGGTGGCTCGGCAGCGTCGCCGACGTGGTGATCCGCGAAGCCGCCTGCCCAGCGCTAGTCATCGGTCCCAACGTCAGCCAGGAGCTGGCGCCGGACGTTAAGCGCATCATGCTCCCCCTCGATGGTTCAGCTGAGGCCGAGGAGGCACTCCCGGTGGCGACCTGGATCGCCGGCCTCACGGGAGCCGAGCTCGACGTCGTACGCACCCTCTCATTGACACCCGTGGCCTACGACCCCGGCATGGGTGTCTACTCCGCGGACCTCATCGACTCGATGGAAGACGCGGTGCGCAGCTACCTCGCCGAAATCAACACCCGCCTCGCCGGCAAGAAAGCGACGACGACGATGCGCATCGGCAGCCCCGGCGAGATGCTCTATCAGCACCTCGAGGAGCGCCCCGCGGATCTCGTCGTCATGACCTCGCACGGCCGCTCCGGCGTCCGCCGCGCGGCCCTCGGCAGCGTCACGGACCGGCTTCTACACGGCCCGGCTCCGGTGCTCGTGATCCGCGCTGGAGAAGGCGACGGGAACCTCGCCAAGACAGCCCGATCCGCCTAGCGAATACAGTTTAGCAACGGGACTGGAGCACTCCGGTGAGCAAAGCGAGTAAAGCCTCGGGTTGCGCTGGCTAGGGCCTTTGCTCATCTGCAGGCTCAGGGATAGAGGCGAGTTCTCCGAATTTGCGAGTCTTGAGCTCGTCCTCGCCGATGAGGATGCAACCCCTTCGATCGAGACGACATACCTCTTCGCTGCGGAAATTCTTGTTCGAAGCGAGGGCTTGGCCTTTCCGCCTGTGCACTCCCTGATCCTTTCGGACGTCGCGATCCTGACCTTCGTAACCGGAACACGGACCCACTCGGGATTGAAGCTGGCGCTGCGTCGAAGTACGAATCGTAACTTTTCTAGTCGTAAAGGCCATTGTGGCATCCGCGAAAGGATTCAGCTCGACAGGTTTTTGGTCGATATTTCCCTTGTAGGTTCTTGCCTCTTCGGATTACTGCCAGGGGCCTAGTCACACCTTGGGGGGTGCGCATTGACCACTGAGCAGGGTGAGCGTAAGGCCGGGATCAGCCGGCGTCGCCTATTGGGTGTGGGACTTGGTGGATCGGTGATCGCTGTGACCAGCGCCGCTGCGGGCATCAGCACGGGGGCGAGCGTCGAAGCGCGGCCATTGTTGGGCAAGGAAGATTTCGACAGGGCGGCTCACGAGATCTACGACCGTCACTGGCAGCAAGACCAAGAGACCGTCCAGGCTTTGCGGGCTAGATACCAGGCCCCGGTGTTCGGCAAAGTGCGGGTGTGGGACCTCGTCGAGAAGCTGGCGCTCTGCGTCGACCCTACGGACCGAACCCTGTACTGCGCTAACCAGTACATCCATCTTCAGCAGATTCTCCAGGGAATGGAACGAGACGGTGTCACTGATGATGACCTGATCCTGGCCGCGCTCACCCATGACCTTGGCAAGGTGGCGCTTCTAACCGATGAAGTGCCGGAGAACGTGGTCTGCGGCACCACTCCAGTGGGAGAGTACGGAGCAGGCATCGGGCTCGACAACATTTACTGTCAGTTCGGCCACGACGAGATTGCATACGTCCGAATCAAGGATCATGTGCCCGACTTTGTCGCCTGGCTGACGCGCTACCATTCGATGAACCCTGATGGAATGCGTCCCTACCTGGATGAACGCGACAGCCGGTATTACGAGAAGTACCTGACCTTCAGGAAATATGACCTGGGGACGAAGTCTGTGGTTTCCCTGCCTCGCATCGATATGGAGAAATACCGCACGATCATCGACGAGGCGTTCCCCAGCCCGATTCTCTTCTAGGCCGGCTCAGCTTCACCAGAGGTGATCGGGCGCGGCTATCCAGATGCGTGGCCGTGGGTTTCTCCAAGGAGGCGGCGTCCTTACGGGCGGGCCACCTCCCTTGGCCTCCTCCACGATCAAAACTGAGGCCTTCTGCCTTCGAATCGAGGAAGCGTAGTCGCCCGCCAGCGCACTATCCCTGCTCAGTCCTTGTAGATTCTCCTGCGCCTCGCGAAGAGCTATCCCGACTTCTACGGAATCCGACATCTTTTCTGGTAATTGACCGACAACGGGAAGCTCCAGGAGTCGCAATACAACGTTGATAGCAGGCCGTGAAAATTGTGATATTCTTTCCGGCGCAACCATAGTTGAGCCGCGCCCACGGCATCCCACAGGCCGACTCCGACTAGGAACTCTCACAGGAGGCTTTTGAGGTGCCGTTCACAGACAAGACTTTGGTGTGTGCTGACTGCGGACAGGAGTTTACATTCAGCGCGGATGACCAGGAGTTCTACTCCACGCGCGGGTTCAGCGATCCCAAGCGCTGCCGCTCCTGCCGTGCGCAACGCCGCAACGGCCGCGAAGGCGAAATGGGCGGTGCTGGTGGCGGCGGCGGTGGTGGTTTCTCCCGCGGGCCCAGGGTCGAGCGCGAGATGTTCGACGTCGTCTGCAGCAGCTGCGGGCAGCAGACCAAAGTGCCCTTCCAGCCGCGAGGCGATCGGCCCGTCTATTGCCGCGACTGCTTCGAGCGTGTCGGCAGGCCCAGCGGCGGCGGTGGACGCGGCGTCTACAACTAGCCACAGGGCTTCGTTCCAATTGACCGCCCGCGACGCTGAATGCTATATTCAGCGCCTGTTTAGGTTTGTCTATCGAGGCTGCTTGCTATAGCCCGAGAACTCAGAGTCAACGACCGTATCCGTGCCCGAGAAGTCCTCGTCATCGACGGGACGGGTGAGCGTCAAGGCGTCATGCCTCTAGCGCAAGCGCTTGAAATGGCCCGGGAAGCTGACCTCGACCTCGTGGAAGTGGCGCCGACGGCCGTTCCGCCGGTCTGCCGACTGCTCGACTACGGCAAGTTCAAGTACGAACAGGCCAAGAAGGAACGCGAGTCGCGCAAGCTGCAGCACATGTCGGTACTGCGCGAAATCCGCATGCGGCCCAAGATTGATACGCATGACCTGCAGATGAAAGCTCGCAACGCGGAGAAGTTCCTCAAGAGCGGCGACAAGGTGAAAGTCACTGTCATGTTCCGAGGCCGCGAGATGGTCCACCCCGAAATTGGGCGCGCCATTCTCGAAAGGGTCGCCGAGCAGCTCAAGGACGTGTCCGTCATCGAGAAGCCACCGAACATGGAAGGACGGTTCCTCTCCGCGATTCTGGCCCCCGGTCACACCAAATCGGCCAGGGACGAGGCGCCGGCGCAGCCCGCCGAACAGGAAACTACAAATGCCTAAGCTCAAAACCCACAAAGGCGCCGCGCGCCGCTTTCACATCACCGGCACGGGCAAGGTCATGCACCGCAAGGGCCGCATCAGCCACCTGCGCGAGCGCAAGTCAAAGAACGCTCGCCGCCAGATAGACAAGTACGTCATGGCCGCCGACCCGATGCAGAAGCGCGTGCACCGGCTTTTGCCTTACGGCCTGCCCTGATACCCTGAACACCGTCCCCTCATCCGGGGATTGAGGAGCCATCATGAGCCGCGTAAAGAGGGGCGTCACCGCCCGCCGTCGCCACAAGAAGATTATTGAGCTCACAAAGGGCCATAAGGGACAGCGCCATCGCCTGTTCCGTCGCGCCAACGAGTCCCTCCTCCACGCGATGGAATACTCGACGCGGGACCGTTACGACCGCAAAGGCAACTTCCGGCGCCTCTGGATCATGCGCATCAACGCCGCGATCCGGGCGCACGGCCTCTCCTACAGCCAGTTCATCCACGGCCTCAATCTCGCCGGTGTCAGCGTCGACCGCAAGGTCATGGCCGACCTCGCGGTGCGCGATGAGGTGGCCTTCGGGGCCCTGGCCGAGAGAGCAAAAGCCGCGCTGGCGTAACGCTTTTCAGACACGCGCAAAGAGGCCGGGCTGAGCCCGGCCTCTTCTTTTTCGTGGCAAACCCTAACGCAGTCCGCCGTCCCCCGTGTTCGGCGGCGTAATCGCTCCACCGGCCGGGGCTCCGGGTGGTCCGGCCGCCAGCGCATCTAATTCCCCGACAACATTGAGGAACTCCTGGCTCACCACGATACGACCGTCCGCCATCACTGTGAGGCCGGTCGGTGAGACCAAAGGCGCTCGTACGACTTCGCTGATGACGCCGTCGATTACCCGCACGAGGCGGCCTGGTGCCTCCTTCAACATGTTGGTGCTGAACTCGGTCACCAGTAACGATCCGTCACTGTCAAACCCCAGATTTGTTGCGCTCGTCAGGCCGCTAGCGAATATCGTCGTTTCGCCCTCGTCCATCGCATCCCCATCGCCGTTTGCGTCAGCAAGACGATAGACCCGCGCCTCGCCCGGCGGGAACGGGAAGCCAGTGAGCGTCGCGACGTAAACCGCGCCGTCAGGGCCGCTTTCAAGCCCCGTCGGTACCTGGTCCATCGTAGGCCCACCGACGGCAGGGAAGAGCGGGTTCTGCCGATCCGGGAAGATCGCGAATGGGCTGATCGCGCCGTTGGCCGCAACGTGCATTACGGCGTTCGCGGCTGAGTCAGAGACGTAGAGTCCACCGGCCCCGTCAAACGCCAGTTCATAAGGATTCGACTCGATAACAGGTTCGCCCGTAGGGCCTGTATCTCCATCCGTATTGTGCGCATTCTCGTACGCGCCCAGATCAGCGATCAGTCGCGGCGTTTGGCCCGGCGTGACTGCGTAGACCGCCGCTGAGTTCGCCACGCCTCCCGCTGAAAACGCCCCTCCCACTGTGTAGTAATACGTCCCACCGGCGTCGATGACGCTCGTCACGCCCACCCATGTTGGACCTTCCGGCGAGTCGATGCTCTCCGCCGTTATCCCTTCGGCGATGACGGTCACCGTTCCCTGCGGCGAAACGCGGAGGATGCGCCCGTTACCCTGGTCCGCGACCAGCAAATACGAACCACCTGTGGACAAGCCTCGCGGCGCGGTCACGTCCGTCAGGTGTATCTGTGATGCACCGTGCGCAAGCGTCACGCCCAGGATCGTAGCCAGAGCGACCAGGGCACACATGCCCCACGTCAAGTGCTGTCTCAAGAATCCTCTCATCGAATCCACTCCTTAGTCTTCTGGGATGCCGAAGTCGACGATTTCCCACCCCTCCACCGCCCGCCCGGCACGTACGTGGGCGATCCAGATCCCGCTGGCCCGGTCGCGCTTCCCAGTAGGGGGCCGGCCCAGAAACTCGCCCTGGCGCGTCCCGCTACTGGTCCACCTCACGGCAACCGAGTCACCCTCCGCAACGACTTCTTCGATGCGGGCTTCGCGGTCCGGATATGCCGCCAGGATCGCCGCCGCGAACTGCTTCACCTGGTCACGCCTCATACCGTCTCCGAGGTTCCCGTGATGGACGTAAGTCGGCGCGAAGATCTCGTCCACAACCTGTGGTCTGCGTCCGTTGATCACCTCGTCGAACCACCGTCGGGCCAATGCCTTGTTTTCCTCCGACATCGCTCCTCTTTTCCACCGGCGTCTGTGGATTACCGGTAAAAGCAGCTTCGCGTTCGGCGCGCTCACCGGCATCACAAGGACGAATAGTCTTTGGACGCACCGAAGCAGCCGTCTGGCGACGGCGGCATAACAAGCTTTTGTTAGAGGCGAATAGTTAGATCAAGCGGTTTCGCGAAGCGTATGCGGTCGCTTCGGCGCGATTGGCCACTCCTATCTTGTCGAACACGTTGCTGAGGTGGCGAGCGACCGTGTTGGAGCTGATCACCAGCTCGTCCGCAATCTGGCGGTTGCTGCGTCCCGCGGCCACCAGGCGCAGAACCTCGCGCTCTCGCGCCGTCAGGGCTGGCCCGTGGTCTGACTCGTCGCTCCGAGAGCCGAGGAACTCTTCGATCACGCCAACCGCCTCGGGAACCGTGTCAGGCCGCCGTGTGATTCCCCAGTCGGCGCCGAACACGCGCAGCCGAGCGCCGGGGATCTTCGCCGCGAGCTTCTGAGCTTCCTCGGCCAGCTGCGTCCCGGCGATACGAGAGCCGAGGACGAGCACCGGCAGCCGTAATTTTGACGCGTCCTGCTCGATCGCTAGGTGGTTCGCGGCCCTGACGCGGATCTGGAACTCCTGGCGGTCGACCGCCAGCCGTGCCATCTCCGTCGCGATCGACGAGTCCTCGCGCGAAAAGTACGCCTGGCCTGTCGTGGCCAGGACGTGCTCCCAGTGCGTACGTGCCAGCTCGAGGTGGGAGTGCGCGAACGAATCGTGGTAGTTGCTCTGGCTGTTCCACAGCACCAGCGCCTCCACGCGCTCGGGGTGCGCCAGCGCGTACTTGACCGCCACGTTGCCGGCGGTCATTCGCCCGATCAGCACCGTGTGATACAGGTTCAGCGCGTCCAGCACACATTCCAGGTCAGTTTGATGGTCTTCGAACGAGAAGTCCTCCGGCAATCCGCGAGTCGACATGCCGGAACCGCGGTCGTCGTACCGGATCAAGCGGAAGCGTTGCGACATCGCCTCGAGAAACGGCCCGTAAGTCGCCGAACCCCACTCGATCCCTATGTGGTTGATCGGTTGCGGCATCAGCACCACCGGCCTGCCCTCGCCCGACACCGCATACGCGATATCGAACCCATCGGGTGTCTTGACGTATTGAACTGGCGGCGCATCCATCGCAGGCGCGATTATAACGGGCGGCTGGCCAAGCCGACTGCGACTTGCCGGCCTTTCGGCTACGGCAGGTAGATGGCCTGCGGGCTGAAGCAGTCGAACCCCGTCGTCCCGTAAGACGTGACCACGGTGTCGAACCGCACGTAGCTCTTGCAGCCGATCGAAAACGCTTCGGCGGCTACAAACGGGCCGACATTCTCAGCCGGCCCGTGGTCGACCAAGAGGATCGTTGCCTCGGCGATAGCTGCGTCGAGCATCGGCTTGCACAGCGAGGCATAAGGCCCCACGGTCTGACATCCGCCCACACTGTCCTCCAGGAGGCGCGTCCCGGCGTCGAGCTTTCCCGTGTCTGGAGCCACATAACTGCCGCCATAGTGCACGCCGATTCCGGCGGGGTTCACCCCCGTCGTAGCGGCGGCCGTCAGGTCATCTGGATCGCAGCCGTCTACACATGAAGCCGGGTTGTTGTAAATCACCCACCACAACGTGTAGTGGTGACCCGGCGTCAGGTCCCTGAGGTGCATCTGCGCCGTGATGCTGAAGTAGCCACGCTGCTGGACGACATAGCTATTCGGCACCACTGTCCCCGGCTCGTGCCCCGGATCCTCGAACCACGTAGGGTGGGCGGGCAAGCCGCGGTTTGCGCCGGCTGCAGCGCTCGCACCGAGCACGAGAAGTGTCAGGACCGTGGCGAAAAGCAGAGGTAACCGGAGACTCATGGCGATTCCTTTCAGAAAGCAGAAGCCTCGCCAAGGTTAGGTCAGGACGCTGCTATATGCCAGTCGTGACTCACGAAGCACTTACCCGCCGCGCAGCTCCGCGCCGACCTCGTGCTGCAAACGCCGGACGATTCGTCCGCGCGCATCGGCGACTTCCTGGTCTGTCAGCGTCTTCTCCAGCGACTGGAAATGCACCGCGTACGCCAGCGAGCGCTTGCCCTCTGGTAGCGGCGGGCCTTCGTAAACGTCAAACAGCGTCGCCTGCGCCACCAGCGCGCTCGAAGCGATCGCCTGCGTCACCCTGGCAGCAGGCACCGAAGTATCGACCAGCAGCGCGAGGTCCTGCATCACCGCAGGGAATCGTGACATCGTTTGGTGGCGCACCGTGCCCTGCACCGCCGGCAGCAGCTTCTCGACGTCCAGTTCGAACAGATACACCGGCACGCTAATCTCGAACTGCGCGGCGACTTGCGGGTGCACCTGGCCCAGCACGCCGGCGTACTCGCCGTTGACTGCGATCGCCGCTGTGTGGCCGCGCAGGAGCGCGTACTCCTCCGTGACCTCAAAGCTGACCGACGCACCGATCCGCTCGAACGTCTCGTCCAGCATCCCCTTCGCATCGAAATAGTCAGCCTCATCTGCCGTCGGCTCGCCCCAGCGTCCCTGGCGCATGCCCGCGACGGCCCCGACGACCAGCTCTCGCTCCTGCGGCAGCTCGCCCTCAAGCGTCATATAAGCGCGCGCGGCCTCGAAGATTGCGACCATGCCGCGCTCGCGTCGCAAGTTGGATGCCACCGCCTGCAGCAGGCTTGCCCGCAGCGACGTGCGCATCACGGACTGCTCCATGTTCAGCGGGTTCTGCACCTTCAGTGGCGGGTGAACCTCCAACGCTTCCGGCGTCTGCACTCGCAGTAGCACCTCCGTCGAGGTCAGAGGATAGGTGATGACTTCCTGCAAACCGGCCGCCACCGCGGCGTCACGCAAGCGCTCTCGCAGGTCTCGTATCGGATCGACGTACGGCTCCGGTATCGCACCGGCGAGCGGCAGCGACTCCAGCCTGTCATAGCCCACGACGCGTGCAAGCTCCTCGGCCACGTCGTCCGCCTGCGTCACGTCCGTGCGCCAGTACGGCGCGCGGACAACGTAACGGTCCGGCGGCACCCAGCGGCAGCCGAAGCCGAGGTCGGTCAACGCGGTGCGCACTTGCGTCGTGCTCAGGTCGACGCCCAGCACACGCTCGATACGCTCTCGCGTCACGACGACGCGCGTGTCGGCGCGCTTCGCCGGGTAGGCGTCGACGATACCTTTCGCCGCGCGGCCGCCCGTGTGGTCGACCAGAAGCTTCATGGCGCGACGGATCGCGTTTGCGGCAAGCTCGGGGTGCAGCCCCTTCTCGAAGCGGATCGAAGCCTCGGTGCGCAGGTTCAGTGCGCCGCTCGTACGCCGGACGCTGACAGGATCGAAATTCGCCGACTCCAGCAGGATCGTCGTCGTCCCCTCGCCAACCTCGCTGTCGGCGCCACCCATGACGCCCGCGATGGCCACCGGCTTGCTCGCGTCAGCGATGACCAGCATCTCCGGCGTCAACTCGCGGTCGGCATCGTCAATCGTCTTGATCCGCTCGCCATCTCTGGCGCGCCGCACGATGATCTTGTTGCCGCCCAGCTTGCGCAGGTCGAAAGCGTGCAGCGGCTGCCCTGTTTCCAGCATGACGAAGTTAGTTATGTCCACTACGTTATTGATCGGGCGCATCCCTGCCGCCGTAAGACGCTCCTGCATCCACTCTGGTGACGGCCCCAGCTTCACCCGCTCGACGATGCCCGCCAAATAACGGGAGCAGAGGTCTCGCGCCTCAATCGACACCGACGTGCGCGAGGTCGCGACGTTGCTTCCGGCCTCGACGTAGATGCGCTCCGGTTCGCGGACCTTGACGTGGGTCTGCGCCGCGACTTCCCATGCCACACCCAACATCGACATGTGGTCGGGCCTGTTCGGCGTCACCTCGAGCTCGAGGATCGTATCGCCGTAGTACGACTGCAGCGCCTCGCCGATCGGCGCGTCGTCCGGCAGCTCGAGGATGCCCTCGTGGCTGTCCGAGATACCCAGTTCCTTCTCCGAAAGCACCATCCCCGCCGACTCAACGCCGCGTATCTTCGACGCCTTGAGCACGGCCCATTCGCCGCTATGGCCGTCGCGCAGCCGCGTCCCGACCGGTGCGAATGCCACCTTGAGCCCCACCGCCACGTTCGGCGCGCCGCAGACGACTGTCGGACGTTCTTCTCCGGCTACGTCCACGGTGACGAGTCGCAAGCGGTCCGCGTTCGGGTGCGGGTTGACCTCCAGTACGTGAGCGACGCGAACGCCTTCCCACTCATCGCCACGGGCAATGATGCGCTCTACCTTGACGCCGCAGATGCTGAGTCGCTCCGCCAGCTCCTTTGGCGGGAGCGTCAGCGGTACGTAGTCAGCCAGCCATTTCAGCGAAACGAGCATGTCTGCCCGCCGAAAGGCGCCATCAGCGGCCCCTTTCGGACGGAGATCCCCCTCCTAGAACTGGCGCAAGAAGCGCAGGTCGTTGGCGTAGAAGTGCCGTATGTCGTCGATGCCGTGACGCAGCATGGCGATGCGCTCCACGCCGAATCCGGCGGCGAAGCCCGTGTAGCGGTCGGCGTCGTAGCCGGCGTTCTCGATGATCTCGCGGTGCACCATGCCCGCGCCGGCGATCTCCAGCCAGCCCTCGTTCCCACAGGACCGGCATCCCTCGCCGCCGCAGAGGTCGCACTGAATGTCCACCTCCGCACCCGGCTCAACGAACGGGAAGTAGTGGCAGCGGAAACGCACCGCGCGGTCTCGCCCGAAGATCGTCTGAGCCATCTGGGTCAGCGTTCCCTTCATATGCGCCATGTTGATCCCTTCGTCCACCGCCAGCAGCTCGATCTGGGAGAACATCCACTCGTGCGTGGCGTCTGTCGCCTCGTAGCGATAGACACGGCCCGGCACCGCAACCCGGATCGGGGGCTCGTGCGTTTCCATGAAGCGAATCTGGTTCGGCGACGTCTGCGTGCGCAGCAGCACTCGCCCCTGCTCCGACGGATGGTCGATCCAGAACGTGTCCTGCGTGTCGCGCGAGGGGTGGTGCTCCGGGATGCGCAGAGCGTCGAAGTTGTAGTGTTCCCACTCAACTTCCGGCCCCTCGACGACCTGAAACCCCATCTCGCCCAGCGCCCCCAACATATCTCGGATCGTCTGCGTAATCGGGTGCAGCCGCCCGACGAGGCCGTGACGTCCCGGCAACGACACGTCTATCGAGCCCGCTTCCAGCACCTCGATCGCGCTCTGCTCCAACTCGGCCTGTCGCTTCTCCAGCGCCGCTTCCAGCTCGGTGCGTAGCGCGTTGGCCGCCGAGCCGGCCTGGCGGCGCTCCTCCGGTGCCAGCTCGACCAGGCCGCGGAGCAGCATCGTCACGGCACCCTGGCGGCCCGTGTAGGCTCCGCGCCAGGCGACAAGCTCCTCCGATGTGGCAACTACCGACAACTCGGAGAGAGCGCGAGTACGAATGGCGTCAGCGTCGGCCAAGGGCGGCTCCATGCGGCGGGCGATGGGTAAGAGTAAGCGCATTATCGTGGGCGTCACTGGACTGGGTCAACGCGCTGCGGCGTATGCGACGATCCTAGACGCTTTGCTTACTGGAACAGGCTGTCGACCAGCGTCGCGGGGACGATCTGCACGTTGTCCAGCCCGACGTCGCTAAAGGCGAACCCGCCGTCCGGCATCGCCACGACACCGACCGGGATCGAGGCCTGCAGCGGCTGCCACGAGCCCGCCTGCTTGCCGTCAGCCGTGAGTAGCACAAGGCGCCCCGTCTCCGGGTACGACACGAGGATGCGACCATCGGTCAATACCGCCACGTAAGGCTTGTGCAGGACGTCCCGGCTCGTCCAGCCAACCCTGATCTCCCCTATGTACACGCGCTCCGGGCCAGGCCCGAAGCGCAGTAGACGGCCACTCCATGCGTCCGCCACAAGTAGCTCGCCGTTCGCGGTCATCGTTAGGGAGACCGGCTCGTTGAACGTGGCGCCGGGTCCCGGACCGCTGATCATCCCCAGCGGCTCGCCGTCAGGCGTGAAATGCAGCAGGCGGTTGTTGCCGGTATCGGTCACCCACAGTGTCGCGTCCGTGTCGACGGCGATATCGCGAGGCCCGAAGAGGATCAACGGGTCGTCGGCCGAAGTTCCCGGCTCGCCCCAGGTCTTCACCAGCGCGAGGTCGGGCGTGAACTTCTGGATGCGGTGGTGCCACGTATCGGTCATGTAGACGAAGCCTCCGGCATCCACCGCAACCGACCACGGCTCGTCGATGCCGCCCGGCGCCGCTCCCGCGCTGCCGATCCGCGCCAGGAAGTTGCCCTGCGCGTCGAACTTCTGCACCCGGTTGTTGCGGCCGTCCGCGACCCACAGGTTGCCTTCGCTGTCGACGAACAGGCCCTCGGGCTGCCGGAACTCGCCCGGCGCGTTGCCCGACTCCCCGCTGCCTCCGATAACGATGCGCCCATCCGCCAGGGTAACGGGCGGCTTCGGCTCGGCCAGAGGCCCCGGTGCCGTGTCGAACGCCGAGAGCGTCAACGGGAAGTACGCCACTGCGTCGACAGAACCTGTGTTGTTGGCAGCCGGCCTTCGTTCCAGGAAGAACCGCCCCAGCGACTCCAGGCCAGTCCAGCTTGTCACCTTCTGCGTCGCGTCCTCGAACGACAAGTCACGGTACGTCTCGTTGAACCACCAGCGGTGCTTGTACGGCGCTGCGGCGTACAACGACTCGTCGATATAGGAGGTGTTGCTGCGATTGATCAACAGCACCGCGTTGGGCGGCGGCTCGTAACTGCCGTCGATATCGGCGAACGCCACCTCGTGATAGTCGCGCAGGTACCAGGCCCACGGCCAGGCGAAGCTGTCCGCGTTGTCGACGACGATCGGCAGGTTGTAGCCGAGGCCGCTGCTTTTGGCAAGCGCGTCGATGCGGTCACGGATTTTCGGCAGGTCGGGCGAAGTCTGCGTGTATACCAGCATCTCTACCGGTGTGTCCTCGTGTTTGAACGACGCGTTGAAACTGGCCCGGATCGTAAGTGTCAGCAGCGCCGCCACGATGACGACAAGCAGCCCCCGCCCGAAGGCTTTGCTGGTCGTCATCAGGTGCGCAACGACATAGGCCGCCAGCGCGATAGGAAGCGCCGCGGCGGCCCAGACGGCGGCGTACTGGTCCACCGTCCCATTAGCCGACAGCAGCACCAACAGCACGGCCAGAACCGCACCGATGACAACCGTCACGTGCAGCTCAACCGCCGCAAGCGCGCGCGGCAGCGTCTCGAAGAAACCGGAAGGTATTTCGCGCGCCAGGCTGGCAATCAACCAGACGCCAAGCCCGGCGAATATCGCGATGCCGGCCAGCTGCAGCGCGCCGTCGCCCTCGATGACCAGGATCACGGCGACCGCGGTCGACGCGGCGCCGCCTGACGCCGTCAGCCATCGACGCCCCGTCAGCTCCAGGACGTCGATTGCCCTGGCCAGCGCGATCGCGCCAACGAGCGCCATCGGGAGAGCGATGTGCGTTTCCAGCCAGGGCATCTTCTCGCCCGCCAGCGTCAGGCCCAGGAACGCACCGCCGAGCCAGAACAGCAGCCAGCGCCGGAACGAATCGCCGCGTACCAGCATCCAGGCTGCACCTCCGAACGCCAGCAGCATAGGCAGGAACTCGTACAGCGGCGTCAGCAGCGCGTAATAGTACTCGGGCTGGTTGCCGCGCTTGACGTGGTGCTGGTCCAGCCAGTAATCCAACGAACCCCAGATGCCGCTGAAGAAGCCGCCGTCACCGTGCCAGAAAGCACTGGTCCACGGCCCCGGCTGGTTCGTGAAGAAAGTCGTGTACAGCAGCACGTACGGCACGAAGAAACATGCCGCCGCAATGAAGAACAGCTTCGGACGCCACAGCAGACCGCCGTAGGCCATCACGACGAGTAGCGCGATCACTGTGACGACGCGCAGCGTCGCCTCCTCGTCGGCCGCGTAGCCGTAATTCGTCACGAAGGGCAGCACCTGGATCGCCGCGGAGAACTGTGGCAGCGCCAACAAGCCCATCAGCATCAGCACGTCTCCCACGGGCGGCAGCTTGGCGTAGCCCCGAATCCGATGCGGGAACACCGGTACCAGCGCCGTCAGCAGCCACGCCACCGGCGCGTACAGCAACGTCCGCAGCGCGACCTGCCGGTCCGAAACGTCCTCACCTTCGCGCCGCTTGCCGAACTCCACCGCCATCATCAGGTCGAGGAACACCAGGAAGATCGCAGCCGTGATGAACGTGACTTCTTTGGTCGCGAAGCTCAGCGCCAGCACCGCGGCCATGATGTAGAGGTAGCGTTCCTTCTCCTCGTCCAGGTAGCGCCAGATGCAGATCACCAGCGCCAGGGTCCACACCGCCAGGTAAATGTCGTTGCGCAGGAAGCGGCTGAAGTAGAGCAGCGTCGGCGAGAACGTCAGAAGCACCGCGGCGATGATCACCGCCGGCAGGCCGATCTGCTTGCGCAGCAGGTACGGCATCCCAACCAGCGCCGCGCCAAAAAGCGCCGGCACAAAGCGCGCCGTCGCATCGGTGTCGCCGAAGAGGAAGAAGACTAGCGCCCCTGAGTGGAACAGGAACGGCCCGTGCATCAGCGGGTTGTGCTGGTAGCCCTGGCCGTCGTACAGGAGCCAGGTATATCGCGCGTGCAGGCTCTCGTCGTGATGCAGCGCCATCGCCCCGAGGTCCCAAAAGCGCAGCACCGCTGCAAGCAACATCAGCGCAGCGACCGCGACCAGCTCCCGGTGCGCCACGATCCAGGCGACAGCGCCGTCAACGCGCAGCGGCGCGTAGACACGGCTGCCCAGCGCCGTCTCAGCCATTGCGGGGACCCATCATCCTCACCTCGAGCCTGTCTCTATCGGTACGTCGACCGGCATGCGGTAGATCACCGTTTCGCCGGAGCGGAACACCGCCGTCAACCCGGACTCGAACTTCAACAACCCTTCCGGCGGGTACAGCTCGCGTTCGACCCGGCCAACGAAGACATAAGTCACATCATATTGTTGCAGGATCGCCAGCGCTTCTTCCAGCGAAATCGTCGTGTAAACGCGGTCGACGTCGGCCCGGCGCTGCGCCAGGAAGACGCCATCGCGGCCCCACTGCACCTCGTGGCCGTCCCAGCCCAGCACCGTCGCGAGTCCGGTCCGAGCCGAAACGCGCGCCGCCGAGGTATACGGGTTGCCCGCCGCCTCGATTACACGCTCGCCTAGCCCGGCGCGCCTGCTCAGGTAATCGATGGCGTAATAATCGTCCGGTGATTCGCCCAGCGTGAAGGCAAGCCCGTCCAGCGTCCGCGGCCCGCCGCCCAGGCCGCCCGTCCGTGAAAGCGTCGCGCCCAGAGGGTAGAGCAGCCCGCCCGCAATGCAAAGCGTCGCCAGGCCCATCGCCGCGCCGCGCGAGACCCGCAGACGAATCGACGACAACGATACCTGCCGCGCCAGCCAGCAGCAGCTGAACGCACCCGACACCGCCAGGAGCAGCCACGCCTGGTAGTACAGCTTGAACACGCTGTTGAGACGCGTCCCGAAGAGGTCCCGCACGTAGAACAGCTCGGCTCCCAGGATCAGCAGCAGTCCGACGCTGGTCGCGGCCAGCGCCGGCGTCAGAGCAAAATCGTCCTCATCCGCGGACTCTACGCTGCGCAACAGCGCCAGCACGCTCACGACGAGCGCAGCCGCGAAGAACAGCGTCGTCGTCCAGTTCCAACCCCGCGCCGAGATCGCATCACCCACGGACCACCCGTCGATCGCCAGCAGGAGAACCCAGATCGCGAGCAGGCCCAGCGGCGCCGCCAGGCAGATTGCGACGCGCCGCGGCGTCCTGGCTGCGGAGTCCATGAACACCCGCAGCAGCGGCAGCGGCAGCGTGACGGCCAGCAGCGGCGCCCAGAACAACGCACCCTGCAGCGGCCGCGTCGCCCCGTCGCGCACCGCCGCCAGCCCGTCAACCTGCGACCCGAATCCAAGATAGAACGGCGCGTACAGAACCACGGCCAGCACCGCCAGCGGGGCTACGAAGCCCGCCGTGTCGGACAGGCCCTGCTTCAGCTCGCGGCCCGCCAGGTTACGCACCAGCACCAGCAGCGCGACGAGGAACCCCAGCGCCGGCAAGTCCCACGAGTTCAGGAACCCCAGGCCTCCGATTACCACCGCGCTGAGCAATAGCAAGAGCGGCCGCCGACGCCACGAATCGAAGCTCAGCGGCGTTTCCGACCGCCAGAATGACAAACCGAGCGCGAAGACGGTCAGCACGTAGGGGATCGACATCACGTGCGGGTGCAGGTCGCCGAGGATGAAGCTGAAGAACGGAAACTCTGTGATCGTATTCGCGTCCGGCGAGATGCGCGTCGCCCGCCACCACCACCAGAAGCTCGACTGCTCATCCGGGTACTTGATGCAGACCACCGGCACGAGACACGAGTCGCTCTCCCCTGCCGAGTCCAGGTTCGCGATGTCGAAGCTGTCGACCGCCGAGGCGTTCAGCGCCCCGTTCGCCGCACCGAACTCGATGACGCCCTCCAGGTTGCCCAG
Organism: uncultured Chloroflexia bacterium; assembly: GCA_963766645.1. Classification (GTDB taxonomy): domain Bacteria; phylum Chloroflexota; class Dehalococcoidia; order DSTF01; family WHTK01; genus WHTK01. The sequence goes on from CAVYAY010000001.1 coordinate 163,716, forward strand.
TAACGTCAGGAAAACCGCCGCCGCGATCCCGACCCCGAGCGCCGTCCGCAGCGATACGCGCCGCAGCAGCAGCGCCAGGTCGTAACCCAGGCCAAAGGCCGCCGTCGCTGCCAGCGCCGCCGTGCTCACCAGCCCCAGGTTGAACGCCACGGAAGTCTTGACCGCCGCCAGATTGCCGATCATCGCCTGGATCAGGTAGCCGAAGTAGTAGTAGCTGACGTCGAAGCCGGCGAGCCACGGGTCTTCCGGCGGGTAATAGCGGCTGCGGTCCAGCGCGTTGAGAAACATGAAGTCCATCGGCTTTTCGGTGCCCGGTGATCTCCGGCACGTAGGAGCGGATGTGCGCGCCGGCAAACAACGCCACGAAGAAAACGGCCTCAACCGCGACGACCAGGCCGAAACGCGACTCAAGAAAGCTGCGAAGCTCAGCGCCGCGCCGCCGCAGAATCAAAAAGTCGACCGCGGCGAGGAGCAAAAGAACCCAGACAATGCTGCCGGGGCGGTTAGGCAGGACGTGGGCCGTCAGCGCCAGCCAGAACAGGTATCCGGTCAGCAGCAACCCCAGCGGTTTCGCGAAGGCATATCCGGAGCCAGGCAGGCGCTGAAACAGGACGAACGCGATAGGCAGGGCGATGAGCCCAACCACCTCGATGACCAGCCACCAGGCAAAGGTCTCAGCGATCATCAGGTTGTCGTTGCCAGGCCCGCCATCTCGCTATTCAAACAGGGCGTCCACGAAGGCGTGCGGGTCGAACGGATTGAGGTCGTCCTGCCCTTCGCCGGTGCCGACGAAGCGCACCGGCAGCCCCAGCTCGTCGCTGATCGCGAAGACGATGCCGCCCTTGGATGTGCCGTCCAGCTTCGTCAGGGCGATCGCAGTCACGTCCACTGCCTCGGCGAAAGCTTTCGCCTGGATCAGCGCGTTCTGGCCCGTTGTCGCGTCCAGTACAAGCAGCACCTCGTGCGGCGCCGTGGGATCACGGCGCTCGATGACACGGCGCACCTTGCGCAGCTCCTCCATCAGGTTGAACTTGGTGTGCAGGCGTCCAGCCGTGTCGATGATCGCCGCCGCGGCTCCGCGGCTCTGCGCCGCGCCGATCGTGTCGAAGGCCACCGCGCTGGGGTCGGCGCCCTCCTTGTGCGCCACGACCTGCGCCCCGACCTGCTCGGCCCAGCTCGTCAGCTGTTCGATCGCCGCGGCACGGAAGGTGTCGCCGGCGCCGACGACGACGGTTTCACCCTCGCTGACGTAGAGATGCGCCAGTTTGCCGATGCTCGTCGTCTTGCCGGTGCCGTTGACGCCGACGACCAGGATCACTCCGGGCCGTGGCGGCGTCACGACGTCCTCGCCCCACAACGCGCCCTTCAGAGGCACGCGCTCCAGGACGGCGATCAGCTCGTCTTTGAGGAGGCCGCGCACGTCTTCCGCGTCACGCACATGTTCGGACTCGACGCGCGCCTTCACGGCATCGAGGACTTTCTCCGCCGTGTGCGAGGCCGACGTCGGCGCCTAGCAGAACTTCTTCCAGCTCATCCCACAGCTCATCGTCGATCTTGCCGCGGTCGAGGATGCCGCCGATGCGCCCAAACCAGCTGCGCCGCGTTCGCGCCAGCGCGACCTCGGTCTTCTCTTCGACCTGCTCCTGGGGCGCGGCACGGCGGAATAGCGGCAAGACGGGGCTCCTGGCTAGACGAACAAAGGCATATCGATCTTAGCAGCAGCGCAGTTCACCAGCCAACGCGCTTCTTTCGGCTGAGATCGGTGCGTACTGGACGTCACTCGAGACGTGGCGAGATGCGAGCAACTCCCGCACCTCAACGGGAAGTCCAGTGACCTGCGAGAGCCTGTTGGCCCAGTTCAATGCGGCCTCGATGATCGTGACGCCTCCCGCACGCTCCGCACCCGTTACATAAGGCCCGTCCGTCACTTTCGCTCCGTCGCTCGGCCGCACCACCATCGCCGCGCTCGAATCAGTGAGATGCGACGCGAAAACTCATACCCGGCATCCCTGAGTTCATCACTAAGCTTTGTCAGATCACGCGTGATCTGCTCCAGGTCCAGCGACGGAGGTGGGGGACCGTCAGGCTGATACGTACAAAGCAGGTACTGGCTCATCTGCTGCCATCAACGCGAATCTAGTTCTTCAGGTCGTCCAGCCGCAGCGACAGGATTCGCGACGTGCTGTCCGCGCCCATCGAAACGCCATAGATCGAATCCGCCGCCTCGATCGTGCGCGGGTTGTGCGTGATCACGATGAACTGAGTCTTCTTCTCCAGCGCCCGCAGCGCGTCGACGAAGCGCCCCACGTTGGTCTCGTCCAGCGCCGCGTCGACCTCGTCGAGCACGCAGATCGGCGACGGGTTCGCCTCCAGCAGCGACAGCAGAAGCGCCAGCGACGTCAGCGCCCGCTCGCCGCCCGAGAGCATCGCCAGCGTGTGCACGCGCTTACCCGGCGGCTGCGCCACGATATCGACGCCCGTGTTCGCGAAGTCGTCCGGCTGGGTCAGGCTGAGATGCGCCTTGCCACCGTTGAAGAACGCTTCGAAGTAGCGCTGGAACTCCTTGTCGACCACCTCGAACGTCGCCTTCAGACGCTCGCGGATATTCGTCTCCAGTTCGTCGATCGCCCCCAGCAGCGTCTCTTGCGAGCCCTGCAGGTCTTCAACCTGTCCCTGCAGGAAGTCGAACCGCTCTTTGTTCTCGTTGTAGTCATCGGCTGCCTCTTCGTTAACCGGCCCCAGCCCGCGGATCGTCGCGCGAAGCGTGCTGACACGCGTCCGTAGCGTGTCGACTATCCACCTCTGCACCACCTCGGATTGGCGGCATGTGACCTTGCTGCTCCAGGACGGCGCTGCCCTCGGCCAGCAGCACGCGGTCGCCGTCGGTGCGGAAGCCCTCGCCTTCAATCGTCTCTCTTAACGCTTCGATTTCATCCGAATGCAGCTTCACCGCCGCTTCGGATTCAAGCTGCGCCCGTTCGGCGTCGAGCAGCCGTGCACGCGCCGTGCTCAGCTGCTCCCGCATCGCCCGCTCGCGCCCCGCGAGGTGCTGCAGCTCCCCTTCGGCCGGCTCCATCTCCGCCTTGCAGGCCCGCCAGCTCCTCGCGCGCCGCCGTGAGTTCCTCACTGCCGCCGCTGCGCTGCGTCAGCTCCGCAATCTCAACCTCTAGTACCCGTAGCGATTCTTCCCGGCCCTTCAAGCGCCCGTCGGTGCGCGCTATGCCGGCGTTCACCAGCTCAAGCTGCCGCGTCAGTGAACGCGCTTCGCCTTCGAGGTCGGCGTGCGCCGCAGCTGCCTCCGTAACCGAGTCGATAGCCGCGCTGCGACGCGGCGTCAGCTGCGTCAGCGCCTCCCGTTCACCCGCCACCGACTCCTCGAGCTGACGCGCTTCGGCCTGATGGCGCTCGATCTCCTCCCTCAGCCGGACGCGGCGTCCGGCCCAGTCGGTCTGGTCGTCGCCGCGCGCCACCTCGGCTTGGAGCGACCTCCATCTGGCTGCGCAGCAGCACCAGGCGGCCGCGGCTCTCCAGCATCTCGCTTTGCCGCCGCGAGCGCTCCTCTCGCAGCTCGTAGATGCGCGGCTCCAGCCGCTCCAGCGCCTCGCTGGCGCCGAAAGGCGCTCCTGCTCGCGCCGCAGCGCCACGTCGAGGTCCGCCTTGCGCTCCTCAGCGCGCCCGATCTCGCCCGGCAGCTCTTCCAGCTCGCGCTGGCGGCTGAACGACTGGCCCGCGGTCCGCGTCACGCCACCGGCCAGCGCGCCGTTCGGCCGCAGCAGCACGCCGTCCATCGAGACGACTGAGCCGAGGCCGCGACGCAGCACCTGCTGTGCCAGCGACACGCTCTCTACGACGATGACGCGCCCCAGAAGCGAATCGACCAGCGGCCGGAAGCGGTTGTCGCAGCGCACCAGCCGTGCCGCCACGCCGATGACGCCCTTTTCGCGCATCAGGTTCAGCGGCGGCGACGGGCGGATCGCGTCCAGCGGGTAGATGATCGCCCGGCCCGCCTCGCGCTGCTCCAGCGCATCGATGGCCTGCAAGCGCCAGCGGCAAGTTCTCGAACACCAGCGCCTGTACGTTCTCGGCCAGCGCCGCCTCAATGGCGCGCTCCAAGACCCGGCGGCACACGCACGATATCCTGCACCAACCCCACAAGGCCCTCGATGGCGTTCTGGCGCCCGTCGCCACCTTCCTCGCCCAGCAGGAAGCGCGCACCGGAGTCCATGCCGTCCTGCGCGCTCTGCAGGCCGTGCAGCATCGCCTCTCGTGCCTTCATCTGGCCGATCTGGCCCTCGACCTGCATCGCCTCGCGCTCCAGCCGCAGGGCAGCCCTCCCGGGCGCTCTCGACCGTCGCTGACGAGGCCGTTGCGGTCTTCTTCGGCGTCGGCGATCTCGGCGTCCAGCACGCCGCGATGTGGCCTGAGTACTCCCGTCTCCGCCTCTTCGAGCGCCTCGATATCGGCTTCAATCTGCCTCGAGGCTGCCGCCACGCTGCGACGACTGGCTCCTGAGTGCGCTGATTCTTCTTCCGTCAGGCGCGTCAGCGAAGCCTCCGCCTCGACCGCACCGCGCTGCGCCCGCTCGATGCGCTCCTCGCTCTCGGCGATGCGACGGCGCAGGGCCGCGTACTCCTGCTCCATCTCGTTCATTTCCTGCCGCCGCGTCTCGATCAGCGCCTTCGCCGCCTCGATCTCGGGCAGGATCGACGCACCTCGCTCCTGTGCCTGCGTCAGCGACACCTGCAGGTCAGAGCGCTCCTCGCGCAGCGACTGCAGCTCGGCCTCGATTTCAACGCGCCGCCGGGTCTGGCTCTCGAGCCGCTCACCGTCGAAGGCCTGCCGCTGCTCCAGCGTATGCACGCGGTCCGTCAGGTCGCGATGGCGCATGACGGCGGTCGGACAGCTCTTTCTCGCGCTCCTCCACGGCAAGGCTCAGCGCGACGAGGCCCTCCTCGCACGCCTTCACCTCGTTCTGGGTGACGACCATCTCCTGCTGCTTCTGATCCAGCGCCGCCTGCGAGGACGTCAGCTTCTCCTGCGCCTCCTGCCAGAGACGCCCGTAAAGCTCTCGCAGCGTCTCCTGCAGCTCCGCGGCGAGACGGCTGTGCTCGGCCGCGCGGTTCGCCTGGCGCTCGAGCTGTCGCAGCCGCGGCCCGATCTCCTCCAGCAGCAAGCTGGACGCGGTCGAGGTTCTCTCGCGTTGCCGCGAGGCGGTCGCGCGCTTCGTCCAGGCGCTGGCGCAGCAGGCGCACGTCGGCCGCTTCTTCGAGCAGACGGCGGCGCTCCTCGGGGCGCATGACCAGCACCTCTTCGACGAGGCCCTGGCCCATGAAGGCGTAGCTGTTCTGGCCGACCTGCGCCCGCATGAACAGGTCGACAACGTCGCGCAGGCGTACCTTGTTCTTGTTGATCAGGTATTCGCTCTCACCGCTGCGATAGGCGCGACGCGACGACGACGACTTCGCTGTAGTCGACCGGCAGCCAGCCCTCCGTGTTGTCCAGCGTGATCGACACCTCGGCCATGCCCACGGCCGACCTCTGGCTCGACCCGGAGAAGATGACGTCCTCCAGGCGGCGCGCGCGCACGTTGCGCGAATGCTGCTCGCCCAGCACCCAGCGCAGCGACTCCGCCACGTTGCTCTTGCCGGAGCCGTTAGGGCCCACGACAGACGTGATCCCCGGCCCAAAGTCGAACAGGGTCTTGTTGGCGAAGCTCTTGAAGCCCTGTAGCTCGAGTCGCTTCAGGTACATGCCTAGCTCACGCCTTCCAGCGTCGAATCGTCTCTTTCGTATCGAGCTCGGTCAGCGCGTTTCGCGCGGCCTCTCGCTCTGCTTCCTGCTTGCTGTGGCCGGTGCCCTGCGCCAGCGCGTTGCCGTGCACCTGCACCTCGACCGTGAACACCTTGCGATGCTCCGGGCCCTTCCTCGAAAACAGTGCGATAGCTCGGAGCCCGCTGCCAGTTCGCCTGCACAATCTCCTGCAGCCGCGATTTCGGGTCGATCGGCGTCGGACGGCCCTCCAGGTTCATCTCGTCGCCGATGGCGTCGAAGATGAAACGCCGCGCTGCTGTCAGCCCGCGGTCGATCGCGATCGCGCCGACCACGGCCTCGAACAGGCTGGCGAGGTTCTGCGCCCGCTCGCGTCCGCCGGCGCCTTCTTCGCCGCGACCCAGCAGCAGGAAGTCGCCCAAGCCCTTTGACCCGCGCGAACTGCGCCAGGCTGTCGCGGCGCACCAGGTAGCCGCGCCACTCCGTCAGGTCGCCTTCGTGGCACTGCGGACAGTCGCGGAACAGGCGCTCCGCTACCACGTAGCTCAGCACCGCGTCACCGAAGAACTCGAGCCGTCTCGTTGGACTCCAGCCCGGGCGACGGCTTTTCGTTGAGGTAGGAGCGGTGAACGAAGGCCTGATGCAGCGTCTCGGGCTTCTTGAACTTGACGCCGATACGCTCCTCGACCTCCTGGACGAAGGACATCATCGCACGCGGCTCCCGGCCGGGGCGAGAGGGATTCGCGGCAGACCATGATGGACTTCCGGAGGCGCGCTCTAGGGAGCATTCGTGGGCGTGCGGGTCACCCGATTTCCTCCAAACAAGGGAGGGGCACCTCTCCGACAACGGTGGTAGCCTGAGCGGCACAATAACGTCGCCTGGTCGGCAGGAAGGTGCCCGCCAGGCCCCGAAAACAGATTCGATGATAGGCTTGGCGTCGATAGAGTGTCAAGGTAATTAGAGTCAAACGAGTAGGCGGTATAGCAATTAAATGGCCGATTCCGCCCACGGCGCTCGAATCGTCCTCGCCGGCTGCAGCAGCAGCTCAATCCCGGCGCGCGCTCGACGCGCTCGGCCGCAATCGAGCGCGCCTGTCATCGAGGACGGCGCCCGCCTCTTCCTCGTCTGCGGCACCCTGCGCGACCTCGTGCTGGAACGTGACGCCCCTCGATATCGACCTCGCGATCGAAGGCGACGCCATCGCGATCGCGCAGCGCGTCGGCGACAGAGTCGGCGCGCGCGTCGTGGTGCATCAGCGCTTCGGCACCGCCAAGCTCTCGAGCCGCGACTTCCAGTTCGACCTCGCCGGCACCCGGCGCGAGACCTATCCTCACCCCGGCTCCCTGCCTCAGGTGCAACCGGCCACGCTGGTCGAGGACCTCGCTCGCCGCGACTTCGCGATCAACGCCTTCGCCATGCAGCTCGCGCCCGAGTCCGGCGAGATCATCGACCCCTTCCGCGGCATCGACGACCTGCGCAGCGGCCTGATCCGCGTCCTGCACGAACGCAGCTTCCAGGACGACGCGACGCGGATGCTGCGCGGCGTGCGCTACGCGACCGCTTCGGCTTCAAACTGCAGCGTGACACCGAGGCGCTCTTGCGCCGCGACCTGCCGTACCTCAACGCATCAGCGGCCCGCGGCTGCGGCGCGAACTCGCCCTCCTGTTTCAGGAGCCCGAGGCAGTTGAAGGCGTGCGGTTGGCGCAGCGCCTCGGCATCCTGGAGACGATCCATCCCGCGCTGGGCCTTCGCGACGACGTCGCCGGCCGCTGGGCTCGAGGCGCTGCGCGGCGACCACGAAGCGCCGCTGGACGAGACAGGCTTCTGCATCGTCGCCGACCCGCATGACGAAGGCACCGCCGCCTCTGTCGCGAAGTGGCTGCACCTCACCGGCCGCGTCGAGCTGAGCACTGCACGACCTCGTGCGCCTGCGAGGGCTGTCGGATAAGCTGGCTGATGCGTCGGCCTCTCCCGCTGCTGGCGTCGAGATGCTGGAGCACCACGCGCCCTCCGCCATCTGGGCCCTCTCGATCCTCGATGGCGGCGCCGCCGGCGAAACGTGTCGGCGCGTACCTAGTGCACGTGGCGCCATATGCGGCCTCTGCTCAGCGGCGACGACCTGCTGGCGCTGGGCGTCGCGCCCGGGCGTCGCGGTGGGCGAAATGCTGAAACAGCTGCGGCGAGCGCAGCTTCAGGTGAACGGGATGACAAGAGACCAGGAGATCGAACTCGTACGCGCCGCGCCTCCGCGGCGGAGGTGGCACGCTTGCCGATTAGGAAGCATCGCGAGCAAAGAAGCGCCGCGGGATTTCGACTTCTTTCGCTACGAGGTCTGGTTTGGCGTGGCAGTTGGCGGCATTGATCGCGGCCGTAGTGGCGCTCTTCGCCTGGCCCGTACTGCTGCTCGTCTCTACCCTCGGCGTGTCATGGGGCCTGACGCATCTGATAGGACGCTGGATGACCCGTGGACGCGTCGACCGCCGCCGACAGCGCGAAGAGGAAGAGGAACGCGAGCGCCGCGCCCTCGCCAACCGCCAGGCCGCCTCCCTGGAGAACGAGCAGGCCTCCCGGCGCCGTCACCGCCGCCGCCGCTAACTACGTCTCCCCGAAGCGATACAGGATCGCTGCGATGTGCTTCGTGCCGCGCCGGAAGTCCTCGATGCGCACGTGCTCGTCCGGTGCGTGGTCGCGCCCGCCGACGTAGTTGATCCCCGCCATGACCGTCGGCAGGTTGAGGTCATGCACAAAGTGGTACATCGGCCCCGTCGCCGCCATGCTCGGCACGAGGTAGGCTTCGCGGCCGTAAACGTCACGCGCCGCGGTCTGCGCCACATCGACAAACGGGTCGTCCATCGCGCTGCGCGCCGGCTTCTCCATCGACGAGCGGTGTATCTCGACGTCCTCGAAGCCCATCTTGTCGAGATGCGCCCGTAGCTTGCCGATGATGTCCTCCGGGTCCTGCTGGTCCACGAGCCGGAAGTCGAGCTTCGCCGAAGCGCGCGCCGGCAGCACCGTCTTCGTCCCTTCGCCCTGGTAGCCCGACGTCAGGCCGTTGATCGTCGCCGTCGGCTCGAAGATGTGGCGCCGCCGGTAGTCGACGTCTTTCACGCCGAGCACCGCCGCATGCAGCCCCAGGCTGGCGAGGAACTCGGTTCCCTCGTCCGGCAGGATGCGCAGCGTCGCCAGTTCTTCTTCCGTTGGGTCCTTGACGTCGTCGTAGAAGCCGTCGATCAAGATCCGCTCGTCCGGCGCCTTGATCCCTGCCAGCGCCCACGCCAGCCGCCACGCCGGGTTCGGCACCACCGTCCCGTAGGACGAGTGCACGTCGCGGTTCGGCCCGCCCACCGTCGAGGTCGACACAGAGCAGGCCCTTGGCGCCCAGCATCAGCGTCGGGCTGCCGTCCCACAGCGCGTAGCCCCACTCCCAGACGCAGGCGTCCGCCGCCAGCAGGTCGCGGTGCTCGCTGCACGAAGGGTGCGATCTGCGGGCTGCCGATCTCCTCGTCGCCCTCGATGCAGAACTTGACCTGGCAGGGCAGCTCGCCGAAGCCGTGCTTCAGCGCCCGAATCGCCAGCATGCGCGAGACGATGTTGCCCTTGTCGTCCGACACGCCGCGCCCGTAGAGCGCTTCGCCACGGCGCTGCGGCTCGAACGGGCCGGCGACGTCCACTCCTCCAGCGGGTCCGGCGGCTGCACGTCGTAGTGGTTGTAGAACAGCAGGCGTCTTGGGCTCTTGCCGCGCATGCTCGGCGTAGACGACCGGGAACGCGTCGCCCTGCTTCGGCAGGATGCGCGCCGAAAGGCCCTCCGCCTCCAGCAGGCGCACCGTATGCCGCGCCGTCTCCTCGATCGACGTGCCGTGCGCGCTTACGGTCGGCAGCTTGCAGTACTCGACCACGTCGGCCAGCGCGCGCTCCAGGTTGTCGTCAATATAGCGAAAGACGTCTTCCAGGCTCACATAGGCATCATGGCAGACGCCGCGCCGCCTTGTCGCGTGCTTACGCGGTATCCCGCAGCATCCAGATACCCCGCACCGGCTCTTTCGTACAGCCCGACCAGCGCCCCGGGCGACTCGGGCGTCGTCAGCGGCCGGAAGCCCAGCCGCAGCCAGAAGTACACGGCCAGCCCGCGGCCATCCGGCACCGGCGCGTAGACTCTTGTCGAAGCCCTGACTCCTGAGGTGCGCGTCCAGCGCCAGCCCCGCCTCGCCGCCGAGGCCGCGAAAGCGCCGCTCCGGCTCGATCGCCAGGAACGGAACCGTAGCGCTGCCCGCCGCCGGCACGTCCCGCAGGACGACGGCCAAGCCGATCGCCACGCTATGCGCGTCGTTGACCAGCACGCCATTGCCGCCGCCACCGCCGCTTCGAGGTCGCCAGCGTCCACTCCGGCGCCAGCGCGGCTTCCAGCCAGGACATCGGGCGGCAGTACGTCCGGCGTCAGGTTGGAGAGAACGATGCGTCCCGATGCCAACGGCTGGTCCAACAAGCGGTGGGCTCACTCCGGCGGCGTCAGCCACTCTTCGACGGCGCCGGCGATCTCCCGCGAAGCCAGGTCGCGCAGCGTGCAGCGCGGCAGCGAGCGCAGGAACGTATCGCCGTAGGCGCGTGCCCGCAGACGCCGGTCGAGCACCAGGAGCACGCCGCGGTCGGTCTTGCTGCGGATCAGCCGGCCGAAGCCCTGCCGGAAGCGCAGTATGGCGTTCGGCACCGCGTACTGCTCGAACGGCTCGTCGTACAAGCGCCGACCGAGCCTGGTAGATGGGGTCGCGAAGGCACCGCGAAGGGCAGCCGCACGATGACCAGCAGCGACAAGCGCCTCGCCGACCACGTCGACACCCTCCCAGAACGAGGCCGTGCCCAGCAGCACGGTACGCGGGTTCTCGCGCAGCGCCGCCAGCATCTGCCGCGGCGAGCCGTCGACACCGTGGCCCAGCACCAGGATGCCCTCGGCCTCCAGCGGCCCCTTGATCTTCTCGTACACCCCGTTCAGCGAGCCGTACGACGTGAACAGACCAGCGCCCGCCCCTGGCTGGCCCGCAACGTCTCGATCAGCAGCTCGCTGACGCTGGCCGACGAAATCGGGCTGGTTCGGGTCCGGCAGGTCGCGTGGGCAGCGCGATCAGCGTCGACGCCTCGAAGTCGAACGGCGAGCCCAGCAGCAGCTCGTCCGCGTCGTCAAGGCCGACGCGCTCGCGCAGGAAGTCGAAGCGGTCGTCGGCGCTCAGCGTGGCGCTGGTCAGGATCACGCTGTCCTTCGCCTCGAACAGCTCCCGGCGCAAGACGTCGGCGACCTCCAGCGGCGCCGTCTTCAGCGCCACTTCGCCGCTGTTGCGCTCGCGTTCCAGCCAGCAGATCAGCGACGCGTCTTCCTCCAGCAGGGCGTGCGACCAGCCGTACTGCAGCTCGGCGCCGGTCTGACACAGGTCCGCCGCCTCGCGTCGCGAGCGCGTCCTGGTCCAGCAGGCCCTGGTCGCCCATCTCCAGCATGCCGCGCACGTCGTCGAGCAGGGCCATCAGGTCGATCATCGCCGCGTCAAGGTTCTCCGCCGCGATCTCGAGGTCGGACCAGACCCGCTGCACCCGCGTCGAACGCGTAACCAGCAGGCGTCCGTCGCCGGACTTCGCGGTCGTCAGGGCGGCATTCGACGAGGACGCGGGCCAGCAGCTGGTACGGCTCGCTCAGCCTCGCGCGGACCCGCGCCACGGCTGTCACCAGGGACGCCGAAACGCCCGCCATGTACGCGCCCGGCGCCAGAAGGTCGCCCGCGCCGCCGCGCGACGCCTCGTTGATCGAGCCCGCGAGCCCGGAAGCGCGCTCCCCGGTTCGGCGGCCGACGCGGTCGAGGAAGTCGTTGAAGTCGGCTTCCGTCGCCGAGAACGCCAGCCGCGACGTCGCCTCATCCTCCAGGTTGTGCGCCTCGTCGATGATCAGGTGCTGATACGGCGGCAGCACGTGGCCGCCCGTCGCGATGTCCGACAGCAGCAGTGCGTGGTTGACGACCAGCACGTGTGCGGCGTCGGCGCGCCTGCGGGCGCGGTACAGGAAGCACGTCCCGTTCTTGACGAAGGGGCACTGCGTCTGCAGGCAGGGCGTATTCTCCGCCGCCATGCGCGACCAGGCTAGGGTCGGCGCTGGAATGCAGGTTGAGCTCGGCGCGGTCGCCTGTTTGCGTCTGCCGCAGCCAGACCAGCAGTCGCGCCATCAGTCGCGCTTCGTCCTTGTCGGCCGGCACGGCGTGACGTAGTGCCGACCAGCGCTGCAGGCAGAGGTAGTTGCGCCGCCCCTTGAGCGAAGCGATGCGCAAGGGCTCCGACTCCACGTCTGCCAGCAGCTCCTTGACCACCGGCAGGTCCTTCTCGATCAGCTGCTCCTGCAGCCCGATCGTGTCGGTGGAGACGACGACGCGTTCACCGCTTCGCATAGCCTGCAGCGCCGCCGGCAGCAGATATGCCAGCGACTTGCCGGTACCCGTCCCCGCTTCGACCAGCAGGTGGCGTCCTTCGGTCAGCGCCTGGTTCACCGCCAGCGCCATCTTCTCCTGCTCCGGCCGCTGCTCGAACGTCGCGAAGTGCTGCGTCAGCCCCCCAGCGCGCCGCAGCAGTTCCAGCACCTCCTCGTCCCGCACTGACGCGCTGCCGCCGCCGTTGAGCGGCTTGCCAGGCGTCCTCCGGCGCCGCGAGCAAGCTCGGACGCCAGGCCCAGCCGCCGTCGTCGACACCCGTGGGCCGCTCCGAGAGCACCTCGCTCACCAGCGACGCGAGCGACCAGTCTGCCGCTGCGGCGAGGCGCTGTACCTCGTCCAGCAGCCAGCCCGGCAGCTCGGCCAGCCGCCGGCGCAGCGCCAGGAAGACGGAGCGCGTCGCGTCGGCGTCGGCGTAGGCGCGATGGCGCAGCGGGAAATCGATGTCGAGATGCTCGGCGATGCCGCGCAGGCTGTAATCGTGCAGGCCGGGCAGCAAGCAGCTGGGCCAGGTCGTGGGTGTCGTACTGCGCGCCCGGCGACCCAGACGCCGCTGCGCGCCAGGAAACGTCGTGTCGAACTCGATGTTCTGCCCGACGACCGGGCTATCGCCGACGAACGCGGCGATCTGCGACGCCACGGCGGCGAAGTGCGGCGCGGCGGTCAACTCGGCGGCATGGATGCCCGTCAGGCGCTCGACGCGGTAACGGCGGCGGGTGCACCGGTTGCACCAGCGTGCGGTACTCGTCCTGCACGCCCTTCGCAATCGAAGGCAATCGCCGCGACCTCGATGATCTCGTCGTTCTCGGGATTAAGGCCGGTCGTCTCGGTATCAATGGCGACGTAGCGGGTAGTCACCGTGCCTCCGTAATATCGAACAGATGCGCGAATCGTAGCAGTAAGCCGCGCCAGGCAACAAGCGACACGAGATGGCCAGCACGCCCTTGCCAGCCTGTCGCTAGTTGATCAGGTTTCGAACGTGCTCCACTCCGCCAGATATGGCATCAGCCAACCGAAGACGACAATCGCCAGTCACGATGCCCGGCAGCGTCAGCCGTCGCAGCGATGGCAGCAGCATCACGAGCGGCGCGCCCATCGCCACGAACAGACCCGCGACGAACAGCGTATACGGCGCGTTCAGGCTACCCAGCGCCTCGCCCGCGCCGCGCATGCCGAACAGGACGAGACCCAGGATCGACCCCATGCCGATCCAGAACATGGCCAGCGCGCCATGCAGAAGCACGCTCATCGAGACCGCGCCGGTGCCTTCCGGCAACAGTCGCGCCATCAGCGCGCTCTCCATGCGCAACTTGACCAGCCAGATCGACATCAGGGGTGTCGTGAGCACCGCCATGCCGTAGCCGGTCGACGAAGCCCGCGAAAGACTCCGCCAACGTCAGAGCTCCCGCATCGCCGTCGATGCCTCGCGGCCCAGCGACCGGCAGGCGACGGCACGCACCGCCCAGTCGCGCTCCAGCTCGCGAAGCAGCAACGGCGGCAGGTCGCCGACCGCAACCGGTGTGAAGAAGCCGGGCCCGCTGCCCGCCGCAAAGACGCCGAGGTTCTCGGCACGGCACAGCGCCATCGCGGACGCCACCTGCGGCGCCAGCGCCCCGACGTGGCGGTCGAAGGCGTTGTGCAGGTCGGACTCGCTCAGCGGCAGCCCGCGCCGCACACTCTCGGCCGTCACACGCGCCTTGTGGCCGTCCGTGAAGTCGGCCGGGCTCAGCGCGCCGTACATGCGCCGCGTCTTGTCCTCCAGCTCCACGTCGGCCACGAACAGCGTCAGGTCCAGCGCTTCTATGTCCGGCAAAGGCTCTACCTGCTCGCCGCGCCCACCGACTGAGGCCGTCCCACCGCAAAGAAAAAACGCCACGTCTGACCCCACGGACGCCGCGACCTCCGTCAACGCCTCGGGAGCCAGGTCGAGGTCCCAGAGCCGGTTTAGACCCCGCAGTACCGCCGCCGCGTCAGTGCTGCCACCACCCAGCCCCATGCCCGCCGGAATCCGCTTCTCCAGCTCGATGCGCGCTCCGAGATCGGGTGTTTCGAGCCGCTTCGGCCAGCGCGTGCGCCGCGCCGAAGGCCAGGTTACGCGGCCCTTCCAGCGGCACGCCCCGTACCGCCTCGCCCACAACTTCGATCTCGATCGACGATGCCGCCTCCAGCCGCACCGTGTCGGCGAGATCGATCGTCTGCATCACGGACGCGATGTCGTGGTAGCCGTCGGCACGCCGCCCGTCACCTCGAGCACGAGATTCAGCTTCGCCGGCGCAACAAGTTCTAAAGTCATGAATCGCCCTTGCCAAATTGCCCGGTCGTCATTTGCCCGATGCCAACCGCAGCCAGCCCTCCACGGACACGTCCTGCGGCCGCAACGTCGGCTCCAGGCCGGCTCCTTGGATCATCGCCGAAACCTGCGCCGCGTGGCACGCCGAGTCCCTGCGCCAGCGTGTTGCGCAGCTGCTTGCGAGGCGCGCTGAACCCGGCGCGCACGACACGGAAGAAGACTTCGCGCTGCGCCGGCGCGATCAGCGGCAGCTCCAGTGCTTCGAGCCGGATCACGCTCGAAGTCACGCGTGGCGGCGGGTAAAAGGCGCGCGGCGGCACGTTGAACAGCTTTCGCGCCCGCGCGTAGACCTGCACAGAGACGCCCAGCAGGCTCATCTTCCCCGGCCCGCCGACGATCGAATCTGCCACCTCGCGTTGCAGCATCGCCACGATGCTGCGTGGCGGGTGATGCGCTTCGAGAAAATGCCGCAGGATTGCTGCCCCAGCGTTGTACGGCAGATTTCCGACCATCGAATACACTGCGTCTTCCGGTACGCCAGCCTCTGCCAGCAGCAACTCCGGCGCCACCGACAAGACGTCGCGTTCCAAGACGGTGACATTGATTTTCGCTGCGAGTTGCTCCCGTAGGCGCTGCGCCAGCTTCGCGTCGATCTCGACCGCGATCAGGCGTCCGGCTGTCTCGGCCAGACGCTCCGTCAGCACGCCGAGCCCCGGCCCAACCTCGATCACCGTATCGTCCGGCCCTGCCGCGGCGGCCGCAACGATGCGATTCACGATGCCGTAGTCGCTCAGAAAGTGCTGCCCCAGCGACTTTGTCGGGTGCACTCCGGCGGCTCTAACCTCACGCGGCCTGTAGGGTCGCGGTGAGCGGCTGCGAGCGCGAATCCCTGCGAAAGCTCTGCTACTGCAGGATGTAGACGTCAACCCAACCCGTACGCCAGTCGACTGCGACACCATCCGGATAGCCGAGGTCGATCCTATCGCCGGTTATGCCGCCACCGGTGTCGCCCGCCACCGCGAAGCCGTAGCCCGGGATGTACAGCCTGGTGCCCAGCGGGATCAGGTTCGGGTCCACCGCCACGATGCCCTTGGTCAACGGCGCCCCGGACCGCGTGATGCCATAGGCCGGGTTGGTCGCCGCTTTACCGGAGCTTGCGGCGTTGTACCACGTTGCGTACATGTTCATCGTCTCTGCGACCTGCAGATCTACCGCCGAGCCGGTCGAGTTGATCGCCGAGGCCGAGTAGTAGATCACCGTGTCTTCCGGCTCGGGGTCAAAAGACTCACCTACATACGTGCGCTCGGTCTCGACCCCGTCCTCGATGACGATCTTGTACTCCGTAACGCGGACGCCGTCGTGACCCTGGACGCGCCGTGTCTCGAGCCCGGTCAACGAGTCGTCCGGCTTGAATACGGTCTTGTGGACCACGTCCTCGCGCTCGAAGAACGCCTGGCCTGTCACGCGCACGATGCGGGCCACCATGTCATTCGTCACGGCGACGCCCAGCGCCGGCTCAACGCGGTCGTCGGGCCCGAAGTTGTAGCCGGCTTCCACCAGCGCTTCTTCCAGCGTCTCCGCCTGCGAGTAGATGACCTGCGATTGGTCGCCCAGCCACAGGTGGATCGCTTTGGCGTGGCTGACCTCGATCTGCATGCCGGAGTTCAGCGTCGTGCCCACGGCGGGGAAGACCTTGTCGGCCGGGCCCAGGCTGATGCCGGCTTCCGCCAGCGCGTCTTTCACGGTCTCAACGCTGGTTTGTAGCGTCACAGGACGCCCATCTTCGACCACCGTCACAGGAACGGCGCGCTTAATATCGAGGATGATGCCTTGTACGTCGCCGGGCGTTTCGTTGTAAATGCCGAAGCCCGCTAGCGACGATGTGTTGATCGGCTTCGGATAAACCGGGTCAGTCGCCGCGACGCGCAGGCCGTTGTAGTAGATCGCGTCGTGCGGACTAACGTCGATGCGCAGCTCGCGCAGGAGACCCTCGACGCTGATCGCACGCGTCCGCCACGAGATCGTCACGCCGTCCGCTTCGACCACGACCGGGATCGCGCGCTCAACGGTGATGGCGTTACTGGAGACGACAAAGACGTCCCCGGGGTCGCGAGACACCCCGGCGGAGCCAAGCAGCGTCGCGATGTCTTGCTGGCGGCTGACGACGGTGATCTCTTTGCCATCCGCCTTCACCAGCAGCTCGCGCGGCGGGAAAATAAGGAACGCCAGTACGCCCGCCACCGCAATCGTGGCAACCAGCGCCAGGCGCAGACGAGCCCGGGTCGTCTGGAGACGACTGATTTCTGCGTTGGAGATTCGAGTGAGAGGACGGGCCTCAGTACGCAGGCGCAAGCTTGGCAGCCAGTACGCCAAACGTTACCTCCTTAGACTCGGCGCCTCAGGGCATCCTACCCTGGGTTGGTCGTGCACCCGCTGTCGATCCGGTTACAGGCTTGCCGCCACTTAGCAGCTCAAGCCAGGTTTTCCCACGGCGCCCGAGAATGTCTACTTACCGCTGCTTCCTTCCGGACCTGACGGGATTCAGCAGTTCCTCGCCGCGTGGGGCCAAGCCATCAACACCACTCAGTATTGGCAGTCCCCGTTAGCCTAGACCTCGAGCGGGAATTCGACCCCGCTATAGCGGGTTGCGGGTACAGGGCACCGCTAGCTCCCCGTCTAGCACGACCGTGCGAATCCTATCACAAGCGCATCTCACAGGATCAATGGAACGGGTTACGGAAACGCTAAGACTTCGGCGTTCACACAGCACGGCGGCCGCTCGCCGCGGAAGAACGCCAGCAGGTTATCCACCGCCAGGTTGGACATTCGCGTCCGCGTCTCCACCGTCGCGCTGCCCAGGTGTGGCGTCACAACGACGTTGTCGAAGCCCATCAACAGGTCGTCCGCAGCCAACGGCTCCGATTCGAACACGTCGATCCCAGCGCCGCCGATCGTCCCGTCGCGCAACGCCTGCACCAGCGCTGGCTGGTCGACCACGCCGCCGCGCGCCGTATTGATCAACACCGCGTCGCGTTTCATCCGCCCCAGCTCCGCCGCGCCGATGATGCCTCGCGTTTCGTCGTTGAGCGCCATGTGCAGGCTTACGTAGTCAGACTCGGCCAGCAGCGCCGGTAGCTCCCGCCACTCGAGGCCTAAATCGGCCTCGGCCTCCAGCTTACGCTGCCGCGAGTTGTAGACGACGCGCATTCCGAAACCCAGCGCCCTGCGCGCCACGGCCATCCCAATCGCCCCCAAGCCTACGATACCCAGCGTTTTCCCCGTCAGGTCGCGGCCAAGCAGGAACCATGGTTTCCACTCGCCCCACTTGGCGGCTCGAATCGCCTTCTCGCCCTCGGGCAGGCGGCGCGCCTGCGCCAACAACAACGCGAAGGCCATGTCGGCCGTCGCTTCCGTCAGGACGCCGGGGGTATTCGTGACCAGGACTCCGCGTTCAGTGGCAGCCGCGACGTCGATGTTGTCGTAGCCAACAGCCATCTGGCTGACGATGCGCAACCCTGCCGCCGCCTGCAACAGCGCCACGTCAACACGGTCCGCGATGTTGACCAGGATGCCCTCTGAACGCACGGCTTCCTCGCGCAGCACGTCAGGTGGCGGCGCGTCATCCCCCGGCCAGAGGTCGACATCGAGCTCGGCTTCGAGGCGCGAAACGCCCGCCCCAACCAGGCGGCGGCTGACGAAGACGCGCGGCCTGTTCGCCAAGACGCTCGACTAGGCCGCAGCCGCTGCCGGAGACAGCCGATTCGCTCTCAGCGTGATGTGATGCCCCAGGATGTAGATAATCAGTGCATCGAAGATATGGAACGATCGCAGCCACTTCGGATCGAGGCTTTCGTCGGCAAACAAAGGCTGGAGGAAGACCAGAACAAACAGCAATACGATCATCCCGATAGTCACACGACCCGCTTTCGCAGCAATCGCGAAGCCGAACATACCGAGCGGGATCAAGTGCAGTGCGAAATAACCCCACTGACGATGCGCTTCGATGCTTTCGCCTCCAAGCACACCCAACCCCGCCAGGAAGAACTGGATCGCAACGGCAATCAGAAATAGATAACAAAACAGCTTGAACACGCGTGAGCTGTTGAACATGCGATCGAGCCTCCTGGATTCCCGCCTGGCCGATGGCGCTACTACACCACCCGCCTCAGCCAATCGTCAATCCGTGGCGCCGTCTCCCTGATGAAGCCTTCGCCGGCGACGACGCCCCAGTGTCCCGCACGCGGCACGGGCAACGCGTCGCCCGCAAGGTATATCGCCAGGCTGCGGTGGTACTCCGGCCCGAAGTACGCGTCCTGCTCCCCGAAGACAACGAGCGATGGCGCCCTAATTGCCTCGGGCTCCAGCGATATGCCGCGACGCCGCTGCCGGCGCGCCATGCCGCTCTCTTCGGCGCCGCGTACGCGCTCCAACACGCCGCGCGCTTCTTCGTCTGTCAGGTCATGCAGCGCCCGGCGCGAAGCTACCAGGTCGTCGGCGTCCAGGCCGTAGACCTGCGGACCAAACGACCCCGAGGGCGTCGCCCGCACGACGTCAGGGTCGGCGCGGCCCGCGACCTGGAGCGGCGGGCTTGGCGCGAAGAGCAGCAGTCCCGGGACCTGGGGCTGAGTCGCGGCGTACATCATCGCGACGAGTCCGCCCATCGCCCAGCCGCCGATGATCGGATGGCGTCCCTGCGCCGCCGCAATCTGCGTCGCCACGGACGCCACGTCCGCGACGTAATCCTCCATCGTAATCGTCGTGAAATCGACCGGCAGGCTGTGGCCGTGGCCGCGCAGATCGAGCACGTTGACTTCCCAGCCCAGCTCGCCCAGACGCGCTCGCCAGAGGTCCCATATCCAGGCTGCGGTGATGCCGCCATGTATCAGCAGGATCGATGGATACGCCACGATTTGATCCTAATCTCTTATCGAATCAGAGAGGTCAATTTCAACGCCAATCTCGTATGACACTGTGATGAATCCGAAGCTTGTTGACACCACTTATGCCCTATGCTACGTTGCCGCCGCTGGCGGCCCCCTTCTGGGAGCGACGCTGTAGTATGGATTTGGGGTTGTCAGCAACGCCTACTCGTTGGAATTTACGGGCCTCTAGCTCAATTGGCAGAGCAGGTGACTCTTAATCACCCGGTTCCCGGTTCGAGTCCGGGGGGGCTCACCAAGAACTAGCGGCCGGTGAAGCCTTGCCGGCGAGGGGAAGTGTCGGAATTGGTAGACGAGCATGACTTAGGATCATGTGCCGCGAGGCGTAGGAGTTCGAGTCTCCTCTTCCCCACCACCTCGCAAACAGACGGCTTGGAGGCCGCGGAATTTCACCCAGTCCGCGGCGCGTACGAAACTCCTTAGCGGGATGAAGGGGGAGTAATGCCGCCACTGCTGCAGGTTAAGGATCTCAGAACTTACTTCTATACCGAAGAAGGATTGGTTAAGGCTGTAGACGGCGTTACCTTCGACGTCCAGGAAGGTGAAACGCTCGCCCTGGTGGGCGAATCAGGCTGTGGTAAGAGCGTCAGCGCGCTATCCCTCCTCAAACTGCTGCCCATCCCGCCGGCACGCATCGTCTCTGGCGAAGTCCTCTTCGAAGGCGACGATCTCCTCAAGCTCGACGAAGACGACCTGCGCAAGATCCGTGGCAACCGCATCTCCATGGTCTTCCAGGAGCCGATGACCTCCCTCAACCCGGTGCTCACCATCGGCAAGCAGATGACTGAGGCCCTGGAGCTCCACCTCAAGCTCGACCGCGAGGCTGCCAACGCCCGCGCCGTCCAGCTCCTCGAGATGGTCGGCGTCGCCGAGGCCGAGCGCCGCATCACGGACTACCCGCATCAGTTTTCCGGTGGTATGCGACAACGCGTCATGATCGCCATGGCCATGGCTTGCAACCCCAAGCTCCTCATCGCCGACGAGCCCACGACGGCGCTCGACGTCACGATTCAAGCGCAGGTGCTCGAGGTTATGGCCCGCCTCAGCCGCGAGTTCGGCACGGCGGTCATCATCATCACTCACAACCTGGGTGTCGTCGCCCGCTACGCCGACCGCGTCAACGTGATGTACGCCGGCAAGATCATCGAGACCTCCACCGCCGAGAACGTCTACGCAGACCCGCGGCATCCCTACACGCTGGGACTGCTGCGCTCCGTGCCGCGCCTCGACCTCGGCATGGGCGAGAAGCTCATCCCAATCGAAGGTCTGCCGCCGGACCTGGGGCACCTGCCTGATGGCTGCTCCTTCTACCCGCGCTGCACCTACCGCATCGACAAGTGCCGGGAGGAGTACCCGCCGCTAGCGCTTGTCAGCGAGAACCACTACGCCGCGTGCTGGGTGGACGTGACCAAGACGAAGGGGGCCGAGAATGGCAACTGAGACAGCGGGAGCACCCGGCAGCGCAACGCAAGCGCTCAGACGATCTTCTGGTAGACGTTCAGGGCCTGCAGGTCCACTTCCCAGTCATGGCCGGGTTCATCGTCTCGCGGAAGATCGCCGAGAATAAAGCCGTTGACGGCATCACATTCAACGTCAAGCGTGGTGAGACTGTCGGCCTCGTGGGCGAGAGCGGTTGCGGCAAGTCCACCACCGGTCGCGCCATCCTCCAGCTTTACAAGCCTACCGGTGGAAAGATCGTCTTCGACGGCAAAGACCTATCGGAGCTGCACGGCGAGGAGCTGCGACTGACCCGCCGCCGCATGCAGATGATCTTCCAGGACCCCTACGCGTCCTTGAACCCGCGCATGTCGATTCGCGACATCATTGGCGAGCCACTCCTGATTCACAAGCTCGGCAACGCCGCCGAGCGCCGTGAGCGCGTCGCCGAGTTGATGCGCATCGTCGGCCTCAACCCTTACTACGCCACGCGCTTCCCGCACGAGTTCTCCGGCGGCCAGCGCCAGCGTATTGGAATCGCTCGCTCGCTCGCCGTCTCGCCCGACTTCATCGTCTGTGACGAGCCGGTGTCGGCGCTCGACGTGTCGATCCAGGCCCAGATCATCAACCTGCTGGAAGAGCTCCAGGAGCAGTTCGGCCTGACTTACCTCTTCATCGCCCACGACCTCGCTGTTGTGCGTCACATCAGCGACCGTGTGGCCGTTATGTATCTCGGCAAGATGATGGAGCTATCGGACCGCAACGAGATCTACGACAATCCGCTGCATCCCTACACCAAGGCGCTTCTGTCCGCCGTGCCGATTCCGGACCCGGCCCTGGAGCGCAAGCGCGAACGCATCATCCTCACGGGTGACGTTCCTAGCTCGCTGCGCCCGCCGCGCGGCTGTGTTTTCCACACCCGGTGCCCTATCGCGATCGACGAATGTCGCGAGGCGATACCGGAGTGGCGCGAAGTGCAGCCCGGCCATTGGGTAGCCTGCCATAGGGTTTAGCTACATTGCTCAGGCAAGCGAACGAAAGTGACTCCGCCCTACAGTGAGTGACGTCCATACCTTCGATCCCTTCGCCAAGGAGCCGGCGTACATCCACGTCAATGAAAAGCTCATTGACCGGGTGATGAAACACGTTGCAGGCGCCAAATCGATTCGGCTCCTGGAGTTGGCTGCAGGCACGGGCCTCCCCACCTTCCTCATGTACGATCGCGCTCGCAAAGCGGGCATCAAGCTCGTCGGAACGCTTCTGGACCTCGACCTGCCTGCCCTGTACCAGGCCAAGATCGAGGTTGACGAAGATAGCGCCACGTACATCTACGGCTCAGCTGATAACCTGCCCTTCGAGAAGGAGGGCTACGATGCGGTGTTCTTCGCCAACGGCCTCCACCTGCTCGACGGCGACGCAAAGCGAAAAGCGCTCAAGGAGAGCAATCGCGTCCTCAAGCCCGGCGGCCTCTTCGCCATGAACACCACGTTCTACGATGGCGCCTATCCCGAGGAGAGCAAGCCCTTCTACGGCCGCTGGATCCGGCGCTCAATCGTCGAGATCAACCAGCGCCTGCCGAACCGCAATAAGGGCGAAAAGGTCCAGGCGATGGAGTTCCTCACCGCGGACGACTACCGCAATCTAATCAACGACGCCGGGTTCGACATCGTCGAGTCGCGCGAGCGCCGTGTCATGCTCAGCCAGGCCGCTGTGCGCGCCATCAGCTCCTACAAAGACTTCGCGATGGGAGCCCTCCACGCCACGGAGGAAGACGCAGAACAGGCCGCCAAGGCCTTGCAGGCTACCGTGCGCCAGACATTCCACGACCTGCAGATGAAGTACCTGCCGCGCACGTGGCTCGAAATCATCGCCGTCAAAGCCTAGATCCCGAACACACAAGCATCCGCGAGGAATTTGGCCTCTAAAGCAGGTCGGCTACCTCGATTGCCGGCAGGCCCAAAGCGGCCGCTGAGGAGCCGATCACCGTGCCGAAGTCCTCTGGTTCTCGCCTGGCAACGAACACGCCTGATAGTGATGCTACCGCGGCCTTTGCGCGCTCCTCGCTAACGCCCCAGCGGTTGTGAATGAAGCTGACGACCTCCGGTCGCCCCTCTTCTATCCACCGCGACACCTCGCGGTGAGCGTCCACGAGCCCGGAGACAAGATCCGGCGCTTCATTCAGCGTCTTCTCCATCACGACCAGCCCATGGACTAGCGTGTTGGGGAAAGCCGTACAAAGCTCGACCAACACCTTGTAGCCGCGCGCTTCCAGCACCTCTCGCTCCAGCGTGCGCGCGATGGCGGCATCCTCGACCGGTGAAGGGCCGTCTTCCGTCCATCCGGGGTGTGCGCGCTCGTAGGTTAGCCGGACGTCTTTCTCAGGGTCGAGGCCGTTCTCACTCAGCCAGCGCCGCACCATGACGTCGGGCTCGCTACCCTGGTCGCCCGCCTGGATCGACCCGCCGCGCAGATCGTTTACGCCGCTGATCCCGGCTCGGCCCATCACCCAGTGCGGTGCGTTGCGGTGGATCAACAGCAACACCTTGAGTGGGAGTTGCTCCTGCATCCGCGCCCGGACCGCCGCGCCAATGGACACGACTACGTCCAGTTCGCCGGCCTGAAGCGCCCTGATGCTGCGAAGGCCGGCCAGCGTATCGAACTCCACATCGAGGCCGTGCTTCCGGTAGATTCCAGCCTTATCAGCCACGAGGAAGTCGAGCATGTTGATCGTCTTGTTGATGATTCCAATGCGTGCTCTAACCATGGCTTGCCTCCTGAACCAGTCTCCGGGACACCCTTCGCGGAGTCTCAAGAGCCGGCCCCGCTTCAACGATTCGGTGTAGCCACGCCAGCCTCTCGGACAGCCCTTCAGTCGGGTCTCGGGGTGGACCCCGGCTTAACTTATCAACTCTCGGCCGACGCCCCGGCCTTAGCCAAACGGACTGCCGTAGCGCTCCTTGTGCACGACCTCGCCGAAGGGCTTGCGGTTCTTCTTGCCTTTACCCAGCTTCTTTACCGGGTAGCCGAACGGCAGGACGCCGACCAGCTGCAGGTTGGCCGGCAGGCCGAGTTCGGCGTTGACGTCGTCCAGCGTGCCGTCGAAGCCGACCCAGTTCGAGCCGACGCCCTCGGACCACGCCGTCAGCACCATCGACTGGATGGCGCGGCTGGTGTCGGATACGCCGTAGGGCGAGTCCTTGTCGTACGCCACGGCGATGGCCACTGGCGCCTGCTCGATGTAGGCGCCCGTCTTCGCCAGCGGCGCGATACGGCTTCAGCTTGTCCTTATCCTGCATCACGATGAAGTGCCACGGCTGACCGTTGCGGCTGCTTGCCGTCAGGTGCGCCGAGTCGACGATGCGGCGCATGACGTCCTCCGGCACCGGCTTGTCCTGGTAGGCGCGCACCGCCAGCACGGTCCGCACGGCATCGAATACTTCCATTTCGGTTCCTTCTAGGATTCGAGCTGTCTTAGACAGCGACTTTCTTCGCCGCCTCCGCCACGTCCTCCGCGATCGTCTTGTAGTCTTCGTCGCTGATCTTGTGCAGGTTGCCCTGGAACGCCAGGCGCCAGTGCTCGCCGCGGCGCCGCGTCATCTCCAGACGCGTCGCGTACTCCCTGACGTCCAGCCACTGACCTTCGTCCAGCAGCGTGTCCGGCCGAGTCCTGACGCGAAACGGGTAGTCCTCGCCCGGCTTCTTCTCCGTTTTGAACACCGGCGTGTGGTCCTCGAACACCTCGGACGTCCACGTTGGCGATGCCGCCGAACCTCATCACGCCGGTGAGGTAGAAGATCAGCTTGTCGCCGGGCTTCATCTCGGCCGACTCGCGGCGGCGCGTGCTCTTGAAGCCGAACATGTCGAAGCCGCGCTCGCGGGCAATCTCGAAGTTCTCCGCCGAGCCAACGACGATCCAGTTAGTCATGACTTGTCCCCCGAAGATATCCTTCCCGCCCGATTAACTGAACCAGCCAGAACCTCGCTTCATGGCGCCCCTTTTGGTGGTGTCTTAGGCGAAGCCCTTGGCTCCGGTTGTCAAAACAAAAGCGCCCTTCGTGCGAAGGGCGCTTGAGTTCTAGTTGCGGACAGCTTAGCAGCAGGACTTCGCCTGGCCGGAGCCGTCCGCAGTCTGGAAGCTGGAGCCACAGGCACAGCTGTGCGTCGCGTTCGGGTTGAAGATCGTGAAACCGCTCTTCATCAGGTCGTCTACGTAGTCGACCTCGGCGCCTTCGAGCAACGGCGCGCTCTCGGCGTCGACCAGCAGCGTGATGCCGGACGCCTCGATGGCGATGTCATCTTCCTCGCGGTTGCGGGCGATGGCCATGCCGTACTGGTAGCCGGAGCAGCCACCGGAAACCACGAATACACGCAGGGCGCCGTTCTCAACGCCGCGTTCGGCCAGGATGCCCTTGGCCTTCTCAGCGGCCTTGTCGGTGACGGTGACGATTGCGTTGCCAGTAACCATGTTTGCTCCTTTAGGGGCGCAGTAGAAAAGACTCCATAAGTATCGTCGGATTCCTGCCCTTTGACAATACCCCTTCGCGGCTCCATGTGGTACGGCAGCCACCTGCACCACCGGTGCCGCCGGGCACGCAAGATAAAGAATGAACCCTTTCTACAAGTCCGCTTCACGCTTTCTTAGCAAGTCTCGCCAGCGAGCTACATAACCTTAGATCAGCGAGCAATCACAGGAGGACGACAACATGAACGATTCGCTGAGCGGGTCCATTAACCTTCCACGCACGCCCGACAGCCCGAAGCCGCGACTGGCCATTGGGTCCTGTGGCCGGGATCGTATTGCTCAGTGCCGCCGTTGGGGCCGGCACCGGAGCAGGCATCGCCACGCTGGTCGACAACGGTGGCAGCGGCACTACACAGACGATTTCAGCACCGGCGGCCGCCTCGACTACGAGCTTGAGCAGCACCGCCGGTGCCGTCTCCCTCGCCGACCTCTACGCGCGGTTACGCCCGTCTGTCGTCAAGATCGACGTTGCGACTCGCAACGGCGCCGGCACGGGCTCAGGCGTCGTACTGAACGCCGAAGGCTACATCGTCACCAACTACCACGTCGTCACGGACTCGACGCAGCTCGACGTGAAGCTCTCAAACGGAACGGTGTTGACCGCGCAGGTCGTCGGCACGGACCCCGGCGATGATCTCGCCGTCATCAAGATCGACCCCAGCAGGCGCGAGTCTCACCCCGGCAACCCTGGCGGACACTTCGAGCTGCGGATCGGCGACGAAGTCGTCGCCATCGGTAACCCGCTCGACCTCGAAGCGACCCTCACCGAGGGCGTGGTCAGCGGTCTCGGCCGCGTCCTTTCAGACGGCAACGGACGGCCTCTGCGAGAGCTGATCCAGACAGACACCGCTATCAACCCTGGCAACTCCGGCGGCGGTCTCTTCGACCTCAACGGCCACCTGGTTGGCATCACTAACGCCCTGGAGAACCCATCTGGTCAGGCCTCCTTCTCGGGCATCGGCTACGCCATCCCGGCCTCGACGGTGCAGCAGTACATGCAATGACATGCTGGCCGGAAAGACGATCAGCCACGCCCGTCTTGGCGTTTCCCTGGGCGACCTGAGCCCTGCCATCGCACAGCGACTCGGCATCAGCGTCGACAGCGGCGTCATGGTCGGCGCCGTACAACCCGGGCAGCGGCGCGGCCAAGGCCGGTCTTCGCGGCGCTACCGCGAGCCAGCCGGGCGATGTCATCGTCGCGATCGACGGCCACGCAGTCGCCACCTTCAATGACCTGCCGGCTACCTGGACACGAAGAATCCCGGCGATATCGATCACTCTGAGCATCGTGCGCGGCGGCAGCAAGACACAAGACGTCAGCGTGACGCTCGACGCCTGGACAAGAACTAGGTCACGTACTGAGCGGAGGAGCGAAATCATGAGAGCGTAATTGCAGCGAACGTTGGCTAAAAGGGTCAGTCCCCCCAAAACATCCCGCGAACCAGGAGGCTGGCTTGCGGATAGCCTTTTAGGAGTCCGCCCGTGCCACGTAGCTGCAGACCTCCGGCCGCCGGAGTCGTCCCGGCGCAGACGCGTACCCAGCAGCCGCTCCAGCATCGCCTCGGCGCGCTGACATACGGCCTGCCTGCGCCGAGCCGGCGCAGCGGCAGGGGCAATCCCGCACCGTTATCACGAAAGCCGTCCCGCTGCGGCTCCGTCTCGAGCATCAGACCCCCCGCGGAGAGCGCCTCGACCGCCTGCTGCAGCCGATCCGGAAGGCTCGGAGCTGTGACGCGCGCGCTCGCAGACCCGCAGCAGCGCGTCGTTCATGCGCTCGAAGGCGAGCAGCGCCACCGCAGCGCCGTCTTTGCCCCGCGTATCCTCCTCCGTCAGCGCCAGCAGCTCCGACAGCAGCAGCTCGGTCACGCCGACGTAGTGCCCCGGCGCCAGGTCGCGACCGGCCTGCGTCAGTGTGAAGGCGTAATGCGGCCGCCCGGTCGAACGCCGCACCGCCTGGCGCTCGACGTAGCCATCGCGCTGCAGCACGTCGAGGTGACGCCGCACGGTCGCCGCCGCGAGGCCCAGCGACTCCGTCAGCGCTTCGACGGTCAGGCCGTCGCCTTGCCGCAGCAGCTCAATGATGCTTGCCCGCGTTCCGTCCATCGCGAACCAAGGTACCAGAAACGGGCCCCTCCCGCCGCGTGGTAATCTCGAAGCCTCATGGTCTGAGCAGCGGCGCGTCTACCTCGACCACGCGGCGACCACGCCGCTCGACCCGCGCGTCCTCGAAGCGATGCGCCCGGTGCTACGAGGCCACCTGGGGCAACCCGTCCAGCATCTACGCCGAGGGCCGCGAGGCGCGCCGGGTCCTCGACGCCGCCCGCCGCGACGTGGCCGAGGTGCTCGGCGCGCGGCCCAACGACATCGTCTTTACCAGCGGCGGCAGCGAGTCCGACAACGCGGCGATCCGCGGCGCCGCCTTCGCTTCGACTGCGCCGCGGCAAGCACATCATCACTCGCGCCATCGAGCACCACGCCGTGCTGCACACGGTCGAGCAGCTGGAGCGCGAGGGCTTCAGCGCCACCTACCTGCCGGTCGACGCCGAGGGCTTCGTCAGCCCGGACGACCTGCGCGCGCGCCCTGCGGCCCGACACCACCGTCGTCTCGATCATGTACGCCAACAACGAGGTCGGCACGGTCGAACCGATCGCCGAGCTCGTCCGCGATCGTCAAGGACTTCGACCGCCACATCGTCTTCCACACCGACGCCGTGCAGGCCGCCGGCGCGCTCGACCTCGACGTCGAAGCGCTCGGCGTCGACATGCTGTCGCTGGCGGCGCACAAGTTCTACGGACCGAAGGGCGTCGGCGCGCTGTACATCCGGCCGCGCACGCCCTTCGTCGGCCAGCTGCTGGGCGGCTCGCAGGAGCGCAACCGCCGCGCCGGCACCGAGGACGTCGCGGGCGCGGTCGGTTTCGCGAAGGCGCTGCAGCTCGCCGAAGCCGAGCGCGAGGCCAACGCGGCGCAGCTGCGCGGCCTGCGCGACTACCTCGCCGGCCGAGCTGCCGCAGCGCATGCCTGGCGTCGCGTCTAACCGGCCCCGAGCGACCCCGAGAAGCGCCTGCCGAACAGCTTCAGCTGCTGCCTCGAAGGCGTCGAGGGCGAGGCCGTCCTGATCCAGCTCGACCTCAACGGCATCAGCGCCAGCAGCGGCTCCGCCTGCACCACCGGCTCGCTGGAGCCCTCGCACGTCCTGACGGCGATGGGCGTCCCGCCGGACGTCGCGCGCGCCAGCCTGCGCATCACGCTGGGCCACGAGAACACGCGCGCGGACATCGACCGCTGCTGGAGACGCTGCCGCGCGCCGTCGAGAAGCTGCGCGCCCTGGCGCCGCAAATCGCGACGTAGCCCCACTGGTTTCACGTTAGGTCGCCTCGACTCGTGCTCCCATATTGCTGAGCTCGCGGATCACCGCGCCGGTTTCAGCGTCCGGCTGCTCGCCCATCGGGATGTGGCGCACTTTCTCCCAGACGGCCCGGACGTCGGCCATGACTTCCTCGTCCGGCCGGTCGATGTCGATCTGCACTCCGATATTGGCCCAGGAAGGCAGCCCGGTGAGCCAAAAGACTTCCGTGTTGTTGCCCTCCGGGTCGGCGAAGTAGCAGCCGACCGCGCTCGCGTGCGTCACGATCGAGTTGATCCTGTAGCCTCGCTCGAGGATTCGTCGCTTGAAGTCGCGCACGTCAGCCAGGGAATCGACCCGAAGCGATATCTGCTGGATCAGGTGCGGGTCCTCCGCCGAAGGGCGCCCCTTCATCAGCGCGATTTCGTGGTCAACAGCCTCCGGGTCGGAGCTGTAGAACGCCATCCAGTCGTTGCATTTCGTCAGGGTCATGCCCAGGAAGTCGCCGTAGAACTCCTTCATCACGTCGAGGTCCTGAACGTAAATGCCGACGTGGCCCAGGCCGGTTACACGAGATGTCATGTCTGCCTCCTTTGCGGATGGCGCGAGTATAGCGCGGCGAAGCTCGCAACGACGAAGGGAATCTCTTCGAGCGCGGCTCATGGATTCGGCGTTGCCCTTAGCCGCGTCCTGCCCCTAAGATCGAGGGCGTATGGCCGAACACGACTTCACCATCCCGATGTACGCCCCCCAGGCGACAACCGTCGAGCAGGACCTCGAGCAGAATCTTCTGCTCGGCTCGGTCGAGAACCTGCTCAACTGGGCCCGCAGCTCCTCGCTGTGGCCCGCCATGTTCGGCCTCGCCTGCTGCGCCATCGAGATGATCGCCACGGCCACCTCGCGCTACGACCTCGCCCGCTTCGGCGCCGAGGTCTTCCGCGCCTCGCCGCGACAGGCAGACCTGATGATCGTTGCCGGCACCGTGACCTGGAAGATGGCGCCGGCCGTGCGTCGCGTCTACCTCCAGATGCCGGAGCCGAAATGGGTCATCGCGTTTGGCGGCTGCGCCACGATGGGCGGCCCCTTCGCCTTCGGCTACAGCACGCTGCCCGGCGTTAACCTCATCGTCCCGGTCGACGTTTACGTGCCCGGCTGCCCGCCGCGGCCCGAGTCGCTGCTGACCGGACTGATGATGCTGCAAGAGAAGATTCGCAAAGGCAAAGGCGGCGGTCTCGTTCGCACCGAGCCCACGGGCGACTTCTCGCAGTTCTTCCCGGCGGAAGACCCGATTCGCACCGAGCTCGAGTCGCTGTTCCCGCCCTTCACCGGCCCGGCGCAGCACCGCCACCTCGACTGCGCCTTCTGCCACCGCACCTTCAACGCGGAGCAGCTCGGCGACCCCGACTGGACCTGCCCGGCGCCCCTCAACGAGCGCCCGGACGGCCGCTGCTACTTCCGCTCCTAGTACCGAAACCAAACCCGCCCGGCGATATCAGACGTCTTCACCGGCCCAAGCTCCCGGCTGTCCGTGCTCTCGTCCAGGTTGTCGCCCAGCACGTACCACTCGTTCTTGCCGAGGAAGTCCGGCGCGCCTCGCACCGTGACCTCGGCGGCCGGTCCCGCCGCGATGCGCTTGAGGTCGAGCCGTCCATCGGCCCCCGGCTGCCGCACCACAACCACCTCGCCGATACGCGGCGCACGGAACCGAAAGCTCACGCCCTCGACCACCAGCCGGTCGCCCGGCGCGTAGGCGCGCAACATGCTGCGCCCCTCGACGACATACCGGCGCACCACGCGCCCCGACAGCAGACCCGCCGCCAGCAGTCCCGTGCCGAACATCGCGCCTAAAAGCTTCTTCATGCCCGCCTAATCTGTCACCCCGAACCGTTCAGCGCAACGAAAGAGGCCGGGTCACATGACCCGGCCTCTTAGAACTGAGAACTGTTTACTGAAACCGGCTACGAGTTGTTGACGTAGACCAGTTCGCCGCCCACGGCCTGGTTGGAGCCGGCCTTGCGGGTCGGGACGCCCTTGGTGTCCCAGAAGATCTCGGCGATGCGGTTCGTCGACGCCAGCAGCTCGGTGGCCGCGGCAGCGTCAAAGGTCTGCTTGCACTTCGAAGCGAGCTTCGTCGCGTTCCAGAACGTCGTGTGCAGGTCCGGGTACTTCTCGAGGTGCTCCGGCTTGAAATAGTCGTGCCAGAGGATGTCCAGTTCCTTCTTGCAGATCTCCGCGTGCTCTTCCTTGACGGTCACGTAGCGGCCGAAGGAGTTCGATCCGGCCTTGTCAGACGGGTCGCCCTGCTCCATCAGCTGGTTCATGCGCAGCACCGTCAGCGCCGCGATCTGCGCCGCGTGCGGGTCGTAGATACCGCAAGGGATGTCGCAATGCGCCGAGACCGTCTCGGGCGGTGATACGCGGTCGATTAGCCGGATCAATGGGCTGGCGAAGCGGTTCATGTCTCCTCCTGATTTCTATTGCTACCAAAGGCGGGGAAAGCCCTGCGGGCGATATCCGGATCATAGCGCACGCCCCGCTCGACGCGACAGTCATGCAGCGCTATGCGACGTACTTCTCCAGGAAGCGCTCGATCATCGCGTTCACCTGCTCCGACACCTCGACCATGTTGAAGTGCCCCGAGCCGAACGTCTGCGCGAACTGCACGCCCGGAAACTCCTCCCGCAGACGCGAGTTGTCGCTGAACGCCATGTGTCCTGCAGAGATCACCAGCATCGGCTGGTTGATCCGCTGGCCCACCGCGATGCCATCCGTCGCCGCGTTCGACCGCATCGACTCCACCATCACGTGCTGCGGCGTCGCCAGCATGCCGGCCATGATCTCGGCCTTGCGCCCAGCGTCGTCAAGCGGGCTGAACATGCTCTCGACCATCGAGGTTGCGGCTCCCATGTAGTCCGGTTTGGACAACGATTCGATCAAGGGCTTCAGGCGGTCCGGCGCGTTCTTTAGCGGCGGGAAAGGCGAGTCCACCAGCACCGCGGCCCGCACGATGTCCGGATAGCCGGCCGTCATCACCAGCGTGACGATCCCGCCCATGCTGTGCCCGCAGACCACCGGCTTCTCGATGCCCAGCTGACCGCACAACCAGGCCAGATCGTCAGCGTAACCCTCCATCGAGTAATCCTGTTGCGGCGCGTCGCTCAGGCCGTGCCCTCGCAGGTCCACCGTAACCACGCGGTGTGTCTTTGAGAAGTGCTCTACTTGCGCCGCCCAGTGCGTGTGATTGCAGGTCCAGCCGTGGACCAGGAGCATCGCAGGTTCCCCGGCGCCGGACTCCTCGTAGTACAGCTTCACGCCGTCGCGTTCCAAGTACGGCATTCGTTACCTCTTCCCGAATTGTACGAATCTAGGCATTACTCAACCGGAATCAAGGCTCCGGATGGCCCTTTAGCGGAGGCATGGAGTGTCCTCCATCTTCAAAGTTTGCATTCGTTACCTCCGCCCGGATTGTATTGGCGCAGACGAGCCAGGAACAGCGCCACCCCCACCCGGGTACTTCGGCGAGGCTGTGAAGGTACCTTCCATCCTCCAAACCACCACCCTTCGGACTCGGGCCGCGTGCTACAATTCGAGCCCAATCTAGATTCAAAGAGGTGCGCCCTGCATCCAGTCCGCAAGGCAGTCATCCTGGCCGCCGGCCACGGCACGCGCATGCTTCCCGCCACCAAGGCGCTCCCCAAAGAGATGCTTGTGCTCGTCGACCGGCCCGTCATTCACTACGCCGTCGATGAGCTCGTCAGATCCGGTATCGAGCAGGTGATCATCGTCACCGCCGCCGGCAAGAGCGCCATCGAGGACTACTTCGACCGCTCGCGTGCCATCGAAGACATGCTGATGAAAAAGGGCGACGCGGGAGTCCTCGAACAGGTCCGTCAGGTCTCGAAGATGGCCGACATCTCCTACGTGCGCCAGCCCGAGGCGCGCGGCCTCGCCGACGCGGTCTATACAGCGCGCAACCAGGTCGGCGATGAGCCTTTCGTCGTCGTCTTGCCGGACGACATCATCGCCGGCGATCCGCCCGCCACGCTTGAGCTAATCGAGTGCTATCAGCGTTTTGGCTGTGGCGTCGTCGCCGTCGAAGAAGTCCCGGCAGACCAGGTCTCCAGCTACGGCATCGTCGCCGGCGAGGCAATCGATGACCGCGTCACAAAGCTCACCCACCTCGTCGAAAAGCCGCCGGCTGACATCGCGCCCAGCCGCCTCGCCATCGTCGGCCGCTACCTCCTAACGCCGTCAATCTGGGGACCCATCGAAAGTCTCGAAGCGGGCCATGCCGGCGAGCTGCAGATAACGGATGCGCTACAAACGGTCGCGGCGACAGAGGGCCTCTACGCCTGCCGCTTCCAGGGCGACCGCTTCGACACCGGGCGTCCCCTCCAGTTCCTCCAGGCCTCGATCCAACTCGCGCTGCGCCGCCCCGACGTTGCGCCCGGCTTGCGCCAGTTCCTGCGAGGCCTCAATCTGGACGGCGAAACGTAATGCGTATCCTTTCGATCGGCCAGGGCATGCCTGACCCGGCCATGGACAACTACAACTGGGCCAGCGCCCTCTCGTTCTTCGACTTCGACGCGCTGCTGATCGACCCCGCGCTCGGCGTCTCGAAGTTCGTAGAGGACGTCGCGCGCGGCGAGGGCGACTACCAGACGTACGACGACATCCCCGTAGCCGAGGGCTTCACCAACTCGGACGCTGTCGGCGTGGTCGACATCTTGCGGCGCCGCCGTGATGAAACGGAGCGCTTCCTGGCCCGCGGCGGCCTCGTCGTCTGCTTCGCACACCCGGACGTGCCGCACGCCCGCGTCCTCGGCTTCACCGGCTTCCACCGCTACCACTGGCTGCCAGCGCCCGAGGGCAAGGACTACGGCCCCGAATACCTCAAGCCCGCCAGCGGCCGCGCCGTCAAAGTCCTGGACTGGGAGCACCCCTTCGCCGGGTTCCTCGACACTACCCCTGCCTTCCTCTACCGCGCCTCGATCGCCGAGGGTGCCGCCGGGTTCCCCGGCGCCAAGGTTATCGCCCGCAGCCCGGGCGGCGCTGCCGTCGCGGTCGACGTGCCGGTTGGCGGCGGGCGCGTCATCTTCATCCCGGCCCTGGCGGTCAACGTCACCGGCCAGCAACGCTCTCAAATCGCCGCGAGCCTCTCAGCCGCCATCCGCAACACGCTGCTCACCGAAGCCGAGGGCTCGTCGCCCGACTGGGTCGAGGATCTTTCGCTGCCCGGCATCGAAGACGCGCGCACCAAGATGGACGACGCTGAGGCAAAGCTGGACGAGCTCGAAGCCGAGCTCGACGCCGCCCGCAACGAGTACCGCAGCCTGGACCGCTACCGGCGCATCCTCTGGCAGGAGGGCAAGTACGGCTTCGAATTTCCCGTTCGCGATGCCCTGGTTCTGCTCGGCGCCACCGGCTACAGCCAGCCGGACGAGCCCGCCGTTTTCAACATGGGCTCCGAGACCGTGATGGTCGAAGCCGAGTCCAGCCCCGGCCCGGTCGGCATGGAGCCGCACTACCGCCTGCGCGAGCGCATTGAGGGCCGCATCGCCAAAGACAAGCGCCGTGCCTTCGGCCTCATTGTCGTAAACGGCCATAACCAGGTCGCGCCGTCGGACCGCGAGCGTCAGTACACCGACTCGCTGCGCATCGCCGCCGAGAGCATGCGCTACTGCGTCATCACCGCCACTGACCTTTTCGACGCGGTCCGCGACAAGCTGGAAGGCAAAGGCGACGCCAAGGCTTTCCTGCAGCGCCTCGTGGGGACCGAGGGCGTCTTCACCCCGGCTGAACCGGAATCGGAAGCCGAACCTGCCGCGGCAGAATCCTCCGCCACCGACTAGACCGAGGAACGCCCACCAGTCAGCGTGGCGGGGGCGCAGCCCCATGCGCAGGGGGTGTCCGCCCAGCCGACTCCTAAATAAACTAGCGGAGCAACCAAGCGCCACAGCGCGCAAGATGCGCAGCGCCCGGCAAACGGAGCCGCGGCCCTCGCGACAAAGGAGAAACTATGACCTCTGAGAGCAAGGGCTGGGCGCTTATCCTCGGCGCCTCTAGCGGCTTCGGCGGCGCCACCGCCCGCGAACTTGCCAGGAACGGCTTCGACATCTTCGGCGTCCACCTCGACATGCGCGCCACGCTGCCCAACGCCGAGGCGATTCAGAAAGACATCGAGGCCGCCGGCCGGCGAGCCGTCTTCTTCAACGTCAACGCCGCGGACGCCGGCAAGCGCGGCGACGTCATGCAGAAAGTCATTGAAGAAACGTCGAAGGATGGCTCCTTCGTCCGCGTCGTGCTCCATTCGCTCGCATTCGGCGCGCTTCAGCCCGTCATTGGCAACGACCCCAAGTCGTCGCTGAGCCAGCGCCAGCTCGAGATGACCCTCGACGTCATGGCCAACAGCCTTCTTTACTGGGTGCAGGACCTCGTTGCCGCCAACCTGATACGGAAAGGCAGCCGAATCTTCGCCATGACCAGCTCAGGCTCGACGCGCGTCATGAAAAGCTACGGCGCCGTTTCGGCCGCGAAGGCCGCGCTGGAGTCCAACCTGCGACAGCTCGCGCTCGAGCTCGCCCCGATCGGCGCAACAGCCAACGCCATCCGCGCCGGCGTTACCGACACCCCCGCGCTGCGTCGCATCCCCGAGGGCGTCACGCTGCTCGAGCGCGTGCAGAAGAGCCACCCCATGGGCCGCGCCACGACACCAGAAGACATCGCCCAGACGATAGCGGTGCTCTCGGACGAACGCCTGCAGTGGCTCACGGGCAACGTCCTCGGCGTCGACGGCGGCGAGGAAATAACGCTGATCTAGGTGTCGGTACGGCCGACGGGGTTAACCCCTAACAACGTGCGCATGGATTTCCGCCGTCAGCCGCTCAACCTGACGCGTCAGCTCGACCACCTCACGCGTCAGGTCGGTGTTTTGCTGCAGCAACGTCAGGTTCGTCTGCGCCAGCTCCTCGCGGTGCTCCGCGTCGGCTTCAGACCACGTCTTGTCGCGCTCCGCCTGCCTCGTCTGAGCCAGCAGGATCAACGGCGCCGCGTATGCCGCCTGTGTGCTGAACGCCAGGTTGAGCAGGATAAAGGGGTACGGGTCCCAGCGCATCGCAATCACCGCCGCGTTAACCGCGATCCAGATGATCACCAGGACCGTCTGGGTCACCAGGAACTGCGGCGTCCCGAAAACGTGCGCGAACCGCTCGGCCAGTCGGCCGAACGAATCCGAACCAAACGGCGCGCTGAGGCTCGCGTGCGGCGCATGGAAGCGCAGGTGATGCAACCTCGGTCTGGACTCCATTCCAAATCTCCTTGCAAAGAACTTTGGTCAGAATAGGTCGAATTTCGTAGAAAAGCTAACTTAACCTTGACGGATATCTGCGTCGTCGCCGATAATCATCTGTGAAGAAAGCTTTACCTATGATCAAGACCCGGCTCTTCGACGTCCTCGACCAGCGCGGCCAGAAACAACGCTGGCTCCTGACCGAGCTCGCCCGCCGGGGCTACGAGCTCAGTGAAAGCTACCTCTCCCAGATCAAGACAGGCACCAAGGCCCCCTCGCAGCGCTTAATGTCGCTCTCCAGCGAGATCATGGCCCTGCCCCAATCGGACCTCTTCTACGACGACGAGCCTGGCGCCGCCCCAATTGGCGCTGGGCGCCAGACTGCCAGGGAAGGCGCACCAAAAGGAGATACGCCCATGGAGCCCATCAACGTAGCCATCGTCGGAGTCGGCAACTGCGCCTCGTCCCTTGTGCAGGGGGTCCACTACTACAAGGACGCCGACGAGGAGACCGGAGATCCCTGGCCTCATGCACGTCAACCTCGGTGGCTACCACATCCGCGACATCAACTTCGTCGCCGCTTTCGACGTCGACAAGGAAAAGGTCGGCAAGGACCTCGGCGCCGCCATCTTCTCCGGTCAGAACAACACCTATAAATTCGCCGACGTGCCGAAGGAGACCGGCGTCATGGTCCACCGCGGCCGCACCCTGGACGGCCTCGGCCTTTACCTCAGCCAGGTCATCGAGAAGGCAGACCCGCCCTCTGCCGACGTCGTCAAGGTCCTCAAGGAGTCCAACGCCCAGGTCTTGATCAACTACCTCCCCGTCGGCAGCGAAGAGGCCACGAAGTGGTACGTGGAGCAGGCGATGCAGGCCGGATGCGCAATCATCAACTGCATGCCCGT
Source organism: uncultured Chloroflexia bacterium (assembly GCA_963766645.1). Lineage (GTDB taxonomy): Bacteria > Chloroflexota > Dehalococcoidia > DSTF01 > WHTK01 > WHTK01. The sequence continues at coordinate 200,673 of CAVYAY010000001.1, forward strand.
CTTCATCGCCTCTGACCCCACGGGCTACTGGCCGCAGCGCCTGATCGACGCTGGCGTCCCGATCATCGGCGACGACATCAAGTCGCAGGTCGGCGCCACAATCGTCCACCGCACCCTGGCGCACCTCTTCATGAACCGCGGCGTGCGCATCGACCACACCTACCAGCTCAACTTCGGCGGCAACACCGACTTCCTCAACATGCTGGAACGCACCCGCCTCATCTCGAAGAAGATCTCGAAGACGCAGTCCGTGACTTCGCAAATCGACTACCCGATGATGTCGGACGACGTGCACATCGGCCCCAGCGACCACGTGCCGTGGCTCGGCGACCGCAAGTGGGCCTATATCCGCCTCGAAGGCACCAGCTTCGGCGACGTGCCGCTCAACGTCGAACTCAAGCTCGAAGTCTGGGACAGCCCCAACTCGGCTGGTGTCGTCATCGACGCCATCCGCTGCGCCAGGATCGCTCTCGACCGCGGCCTCAAGGGACCCATCGCCGAGCCCTCTGCCACGTTCATGAAGTCGCCCCCCAGGCAGTTCACCGACGAGCAAGGCCACGATAACCTCGAGGCCTTCATCCGCGGCGAGTCCCAGATTTCGCTCGTCTAGCCCACCCTTTCGCCGAGCAGGCAGCGTCCCGGGGTCGATCGACCCGGGACGTTCTTCTATCTCCGCCAAGCTCCGCTCTTATGCGAAGCTAGACCCTGAGCCGCGTCGACGGGCCTAACGCACGGAGACTGAGGTGTGGCCTCCAGTTTCGTCTCAGCCTTCGACGAGCCCAACTCTGTCATGCGATCGCGTTTCCAGCGTCGGTCAGGCGCACCCGATCACCGCAGGCCAGGAAAGTAGGGTCAGTGGGGCCGCAGCCCCTACGGGGGGAGTCTGAAGGGTCTCCCCTCAGTGCTAACTTCAAAAGGCGGAGCGCACAAGGCGCCAGCACGCAGGACGAGCAACCTTCGACGCCCTATGCGCCATGTTCCGGACCCGTCCGCCACGCAGCGCATAAGCGCCAAACGCGGCATACTTATCCCCAATGAGCGCTTCCTGGCGTAACGCGCGCTGGTTCGTGGCGTACTGGATCTCCAGGACCGGCGTTTTCTTTGGCCGATTCGTCCCGGCGCAATTCTGGTACGCCCTCGCCGACCCCATCGCCGACCTCTGCTACCTCGTCAATGTGGCGCCGCCGCCGCGTCGTCGAAGAAAACCTCCGCCGCATCGTCGGGCCGGACAAGGCGCCTGCCGCCGCGCGCCGCGTGTTCCGCAACTTCGCCCGCTACGTCATCGACTTCTACCAGCTGCCTTCACTGGACAAAGACGTCCTCTGCAACCGCATCGAGTTCCACGACTGGCGCAACCTCAACGAGGCCCTGCAGCCCGGCGCAGGCGGTCTTTTTATCACCCTGCACCTCGGCCAGGCAGAGCTGGGCGCCGGCGCACTCGCCGCCTATGGCCATGCCCCTAACGCCATCGCGGAGACATTCGACTACCCGCCGATGAACGAGTTCATCCAGGGGCTGCGCCGCAATCTGGGCATGAATGTCATCCCGGCCAACAAGGCCACAAGGGGGGTGCTGCGCTGCCTCAACCGGGGCGAAACGCTCTGCATGATGATCGACGTCATCCAGCCCGGCGAGGGCGTCGTTGTCGACTTCTGCGGCGCGCCGGTGGAGTTCTCCAGCGCGCCCGCACGCATCGCCATCCGCACCGGCGCCCGCGTCATGCCCGGCGTCGTCGCGCGCGCCCCGGACAACCGCATGAAACTGCTGCCCAAGATCGACTTCGGCCTCCGCTTCGAGCCCACCGGAGACGAAGAGGCCGATGTGCAGGCGCTGACCCAGCTCATTGCCACCTCGCTCGAAGGCTACGTGCGCGAGTTCCCTGACCAGTGGTTTGCCTTCCGTCCCTCCGGCCAGCGCACGGCCGACCCCTTGGACGAAACGAAGGGCGACTGGCGTCTGTGGGCGCTCAAGACCGGTGTTTGGCTCGGCAACGTCTTACCCCGTGAGGCCGCCTACGCCGTCGCCCGATTCGGCGCCGACCTTGCCTATCGTTACCGCAACGAGGCACGCGCCGCCGTCCAGGACAATATGCGCCACGTCATGGGTCCGGACGCCGCGCCTGACGCCGTCGACTCTGCCGCCCGCGAGGCGTTTCGCAACGTCGCGCGCTACTACGTCGACCTCATTCGCATCCCTCGCATGAACCTCAACCGCACGATCGGTAAGGAGGTGCGGCTGCACGGCTTAGAGCGTCTCAAGTCACGCCTCGATTCCGGTCAGGGCGTCGTCGTCGCCACAGCACACTTCGGCAACATGGAGCTCGCGGTGCAGGTTGGCGCCATCCTCGGCCTCGACGAGCTCGTGCTCGCCGAGCCTCTGCACCCGCCAGCCTTCGCTGACCTCATGCGTCGCCTGAGGGCCACGTTTGACACACGCTACGAGGACGTGAGCTTCACCACGATCATGCACGCGATTCGTCACCTGCGCGGCGGTGGCCTCCTCGCCATCGCCTGCGACCGCGACATTCAGCACAACGGCGAGCTAATCGAGTTCTTCGGCGTCGAGACACGGATGCCGATGGGCGCTGCCGAGATCGCGGCCCGCACCGGCGCCGCGCTCATGCCCGCCTACTGCCGCCGCGCCGCTGACAAGGGCTTCGACATCTACTTCGAGGAGCCTCTCGAGCTGACCGACACCGGAAATCGCAAGCAGGACGCCTTCACCAACACCCGAAAGCTCCTCGCATGCGTCGAAGAATGGATCGCTGCGGATCCCGGCCAGTGGATGCCCCTCGAACGCATCTGGCCAGCTGACCTGCCGTTGAAGTCGTCCCGCGCCAAGGTGGCCGCGAACTAGCCGGCGGATCCTGCGTCAAGCAGTTGGCAGGCTGGGCGCCTGTCCCAACGCCGCTTCAACGTTGTGCAGGTCCAACGCCTCGAAACGCCACCCTTCGCTGCCCTTGACCACGAGGTGGCTGACAACCATGTCTTCTCTCGGGATCGTCTGTCCCTCGACGATCAGCTCCGGGGTCTCCCAAATCGTGTGTACCTGGGCGACGTCAGGTCGGATGAAGCGTAACGAGAAGACCTTCTGCAGCGCAGAGCGCGCATCCTTGAAGGGACCCGTGTGCAGCCAGGCGAATTGCTCTTCGTGCTCTGCCCTGCCGTGGATATACATACCGAACCGATTCACCGTTTCCGCGGTTTCAGAATGCAATGCCGCCAGCGCCCTTGAGTCGTGCCGGTTCCAAGCCTCGTCAAACTGCCCGATTAGCCCCCGAATCGCGACCTCGTCATCGATTTCTGTTTCCACTTGAGTCCTCCTTCTTCGGTGCATCCGAAGGCTCCGACTTTTCCTGTCCCGAAGTAGCCTCAGTCGACGACTACGACGAGCCCATCATCTCGTAGCCGTACTTGGCCGCCGCCGCGAGCATGCGCGGAATGTCGGGCTCGGATGGCGGCGGAAGCGTGCGTTCACGCGCGGGCTCCGCTGCTTCTGCCAGAAACCGCTCGAACTGAGCCGGTGACGTTATCTGGAGGATTCGCGCCGCGCTCCGACTGGAGATCGAGAAAGAGTGCTGGACCTCTCGCGGCAGAAAGACAAAGCCTCCCGACTCCAGGCTCCAGGAATCGTCGCCGCAACTGACCTGCATTTCGCCTTCCAGCAGAAAGAAGGCTTCCTCCTCCGTTGTGTGCGTATGTGGCGGTGCGCTGAAACCGGCCGGAGCCAACTGCTCGATGAGCGTGAAGGCGCCAAGCGTGTCTTCGGAACGTGCCTTGACCGCCATCAAGCTGCCGAGAAACCAGAAAGCCTCGCCGCCATTCGCCGGTGTCGCAAACCCGGTCTTTCCCATCTCATCCACCCCTAATACAGATACTCTTGATTCCAGATATCCGAAATATATGACTGTCTGGCATACTACGCAAGTGGCTGACCTGAACGAAGACATGCATGGCCGTGGCTCGCGGTTGCCGAATCTCATGCGCCGCAGCCACCTGGCGGTCATTGAATACGTCCACCGGCGCCTCGGCGAGGAGGGCTTCGATGACGTACGCCCAGCCCACATGACGATTTTCCAGAACCTGGACGCTGACGGCTCCCGCATTGGCGAGCTTGCGGAGCGCAGCCAGCTCACCAACCAGTCAGTCGGCTACCTAGTCGATTACCTCGAACAGCACGGCTACGTCACAAGGCGGCCCGATCCCAGCAATCGGCGCGCGACGCTGGTCTGCCTCACTGAGAGAGGCTGGGCGGAGATGCACGCCTGCGCCCGCATCCTGAACGATATCGAGTTGAAGGTCTCCCGCAAGCTGGGACTGGATCGCTTGGCCCAGCTCGATACCCTCCTGACGGACTTTAATGAGTCGGTTGAGTCGCTCGAATAGACCTGTAACCGCAGATTCGTCAATTACAATGCCTCTGAACATGGGCAAAGCAGACCTTCACATCCACACCCGCCACGGCGACGGCCTCGACTCCGTCGAGCGCATCTTCGAGCACGTCGAGGCGAAGACCGACCTCGACGTCATCGCGATCACCGAGCACGACAGCCTCGAAGTCGCGCTGCGACGCCCGCGACACGTGGGCCCGCGGCGGCTACGCGCTTCGACTTCGTGCCCGGTGTCGAGGTCACGACCCTCGAAGGCCACGTCGTCGCGCTCTACGTCGAGGAGCCGATCCCCAGCCTGCGGCGCGTCGAGGAGACGATCGAGGCCGTGCGGCGCCAGGGCGGCGTCTGCTTCGTGCCGCATCCCATGAGCTGGCTGACGCGCAGCATCGGCCCCGGCAGCTTCAAGCGCGTCGCGCCGGGCCGGCCTCGGCTTCGATGCCATCGAGCTCGCCTCCGCCAGCCCAACGGCGCGCGCTCTATCTCGACAAGGCGCGCCGCCTCAACGACGAGACCTACCGCCTGCCCGCCGTCGGCGCCTCCGACGCGCACTTCGTCCAGGCGATCGGCAGCGCCTACACCCGCTTCGACGGGCCGGACCGCCGCGGACCTGCGCGCCGCGTTCGCCAGCGGAGCCCTCGAGGGCCACGCGGGCCGCTTTCCCGCGCCTGCGCGACGTCGGCCTGCGCCGCGCCCTCTCCATGCCCATCGCCGGCCTCGGCGCCACACCGAGGCGCTCGGCTGGCGCCGCACGGCCTGGAGTTTCGTGAGCCGTTACGTATGAAGATCGGGCTCGTCTCTCCCTACGACCTTGCGGCGCCCGGCGGCGTCAACAACCACGTGCTGCACCTCACAGAGCACTTCACCGCCGCTCGGCCACGATGTGCGCATCATCGCCCCCTCGTCCCGCCTGACCGGCATTCGACCCCAGCGCCATCGTGCTCGGCACGCCGCGCTCCATCCCGGCCGGCGGCTCCGTGGCCCGCATGTCGCTATCACCCCGACTCGCCGGGCCGGTGCGCCGCATCCTCGACGAGGAGGACTTCGACGTCGTCCACGTCCACGAGCCCCTGGTCTCGTTCCTGCCAATCGCCTTCCTGCGCTTCTCCGACGCGATCAACGTCGGCACCTTCCACGCCGCCCGCGAAGGCGGCGCCCGCCTCTACGCCTACACCAAGCGCCTCCTCATGCCCGGCTTCCGCCACCTCGACGGCAAGATCGCCGTCTCACCAGGCCGCCGCCAGCCTGATTCAGAAGCACTTCCCCGGCTACTACAACATCATCCCCAACGGCGTCGAGGTCGAGCGCTTCGCCGCGCCGCAGGAGCCGATCCCGGAGCTGGACGACGGCATGGTCAACATCCTCTTCGTCGGCCGCCTGGAGAAGCGCAAGGGCCTGCGCTACCTGCTGCGCGCCTTCGAGCGCGTCAAGGCGAAGCGGCCTGACACGCGACTCATCGTCGCCGGCGGCTACGACAAGCGCCAGCGCCGCGGTTACGAGCGCTGGGTCAACGAGGCAGGCCTGCGCGACGTCGAGTTCGTCGGCTTCATCTCGGACGAGCTGCTGCCGCGCTACCAGCATTCGGCGCACATCTTCTGCGCCCCCAACACCGGCAACGAGAGCCAGGGCATCATCCTGCTCGAGGCCATGGCTGCCGGCCGGCCTGTCGTCGCGTCCAACATCGAAGGCTTCGCCGGCGTCATTACCCACGGCATCGAGGGCCTTCTCGTCCGGCCCAAGGACAGCGACGCGCTGGGCGAGGCGCTGCTCGAGCTGGTCGAGGACCCGGACATGCGGCGCGACATCGGCGCCCGCGCCGCCGAGCGCGCTCAGCACTTCAGCTGGGACCGCGTCTCGCAGCGCGTCCTCAGCTACTACGAGCGCCTCGCCTTCGAGAAGGGCTACGTGCCTCTCGACGCGCCGAAGACGGTGGAGGCCTAGCGTGTTCACGATGCCCCGCGCCCTGCCGACTCAAGTCACCGGGCCTGTCGTCGCCGTACTGGCCCGCCTCGGCGTCACGCCGAACATGCTCACCGTGGCGCAGCTCCTCGGCGGCTTCGGCGCCGCGGTCCTCATCGCTTCCGGCGAACTGGCGTGGGGCGGCGTCGCCGTCCTCGCCGCCGCGGCGATCGACGCCTTCGACGGCACCCTGGCGCGCACCACCGGCCAGGTAACGCGCTTCGGCGGCGTCTTCGATTCCACCGTCGACCGCCTCTTCGAGGGCGTCGTCTATGGCGGGTTGCTCTGGTACTACCTCGACCTCGGCCTGCGGGACGAGAGCATGCTCGTGTTTCGTCGCCGCGGTCGGATCGCTCAGCGTCAGCTACGTCCGCGCCCGCGCCGAAGTCGAGCGCATCAAGCTCTACGACGGCCTCTTCACACGCGCCGTGCGCGTCATCGTGCTCGCGGCGGGCCTCGTCGTCGGCGAGGTCGTCATCGTGCTCTGGGTCCTCGCCGTAATGACGGTGCTGACCACGCTGCAGCGCCTCTCGTCACCTACCGGCGTCTGCGCGAAGACGGCGAAGGAGCCAGCGCCGCGTGATCCCGGTCGCTGAGCTCAACCGCATACGCGCACGCTTCAGCGCAGCTCAAAAGCCGCGTCCGCGTCGACTTCTTCACGTTCCTCAAGCAGGGCGAGATCGCCGTCGCCGGCCGCGAATGCGCCCACTGCGACGACATCCAGGCCATGCTCGAAGACGTCGCTGCCGTGAGCCCGCGCATCGCGCTCACCGTCCACGACATCGAGGCCGACACCGAGATCGCTCGAAAAGCTCGACGTCGACAAGATTCCTGCCATCGTCATCCGCGGCCAGACCAACCGCGCCGTGCGCTACTTCGGCAGCCCGTCTCAGCAGGCAATTCGCCGTCTTCATCGAGACGCTCGCCACGGCCTCCTCCGGTGTCACGGAGCTGGAGGCCGAAACCGTGCGATTGCTCCGCAAGCTGCGCAACGACGTTAGCGTCCAGCGTCCTCGTCACGCCCGAACTGCACCTTCTCGCCCGCCATGGCCTTCAACGCCCTGCGCTTCGGCCTGCAGAGCACGCGCGTCAAGGTTGACGTCATCGACGTGACCCAGTTCCCTGTGGTACTGCAGCGCATCGGCGTGCCCGCGGTGCCGATTACGGTCGTCAATGATGCCTACGCCACGCCGGGTGTGCTCGCCGAGTCTGACATGGCGCAGGCAATCCTCCAGGCCGCCGAGGGCGAAGACGTCAGCGTCGTCTCGCGCCGCAACACCGTGACGCTACTTGCCCGCCCGCAGCAGCGGCAGCAGCAGGTTTCTGGCCCGCGCCGCACGCCCGGCGGCCTCATCCTGCCCGGCTAGCGCATGGCAGACACATACCGGCGGTTTGCCGCCACCGACCTGACGCAGCCCCTCCCCTTCGCGATCCTCGCGCTCGTCTTCTTCGCTCTGCGTCTACCCTGGATCAATTACGGCCACGGCACCGACCCCGACGCCTGGCGCGTCGCCCTCACAGCGCACCACCTGCTCGACACCGGGCGACTACTTCCCGTCGCGCCTGCCCGGCAACCCCCTCCACGAGTTCGTCACGACGATATTCATCCCTGGCGGTTGGATCGCCACCAACCTCGCGACCGCCGCCGCCTCGCTGGTGGGCGTCTATGTCTTCGCGCGCATCGTCAGGCTGCATGCCCTGCCGGACCCCGCCGTGCTCGTCGTCGGCTTCGCCTTCGCGCCGCTGCTCCTGATCAACAGCATCGCGACGATGGACTACATGTGGGCGCTAACAGCCACCCTCGGCGCCTACTATTGCGCGCAAACGGGCCGTCCACTCTGGGCCGGCATACTGATCGGCGTCACGATGGGTTTTCGCTTCCAGGGCGCGATCGTCTGGTTGCCACTTGCCTTCCTGGCATGGCGCAGCGGCCGCAAGGCGGAAGTCGTACCCATGACTGCTGCCGCCGCAGGCGTCGCGCTGTTGGCTTACTCCCCGGTCCTCGCCGTCTACGGTCTCGACTTCTTCAACTACTACGATGCCTCGGTCGGGTACCAGGACGTGCTGCGGTTGCTGGGCAAAGAAGCGCTCGGCGTTATTGGTGGCCTCGGCGTCCTGGCCGGCGTCGCGATTTCACTGCCGCGTCTGCGCACCCTGCCCGCCGACCTCCGCCTCGACCCCACGCTCGCCACCTGGGTGCTGCTCATCGTTGTCTACTTCATTTCGTTCTCGCGCCTGCCGCACGAGATCGCGTATCTCATCCCTGTGTTCCCCTTCGGGTTCCTGCTCATGGGGCGGTACTTCACTCGCACCGCTCTCGCCGTCGCGGTCGGCAGTATCCTCTTCGCCGGCGCCATCGACGTCACGACGCCGGACCAGGGGCTGGGCTTCACCTCCGCGACAATCGGCAAGGGCCTGGTCCTCTCTAACGCCGAAACCATGTCGGCGCAGCGCAACTTCGTCGAGGAGATCATGCGGGCGGACGTAGCCGGATGGTTCGGTCGTCATGACCGGCTTCATCTTCCCCCAGCTCGCGATCCGCGAACGTGACCATCTCGACGCCCGCATCCTGCAACGTGATTACGGAGCGATCAGCATGCTCTCGGACCGCGGAGAAGCGGTCGATACCGACCGCAACGTGCGATACGTCTGGCTGCTGACCTACGAGACTTTTGAGGCGCTGCGAAGCCAGGGCTACAGCATGTTCATGGTCCCGGACGCCGCCGGCAGCACCGCCGCCCTCTATGACTACCGGCCGGGTATCTTCGGCACCACGTTCATCGCGCTGAAGCAGGCCTCGCCATCGATCGCCCAGGGGACCGGCGAGACAGACCGTTAGCCGCGCGTCTTTCGCAGGTAAACGCCGCCGGCGCCGAGGACGAAGAGCACGAGCACGCTCAGCAAAATTGGCAGCGTGTTGCTGGACGACCCGTCTTCCTTGCCGGCCGTCGTGGCCGTTTCAGGAGTGTTGGTCTCCGGCGTGCTCTGCGGCGCTGAGCTCTGGCCCGACCCAAATGGCACCAGCGTCGGCTTTACTTCCGGCGCGGCGCTGCTGCCGCTCGTCGCCTGCACTTCCGGAAGGCCGACTGCTTGCCGCCATGCGTTCTCCAGCCCCAGCGTGTCGAAGCCATAGACCGTCATCAGCGCCCCGTCCAAAGTGTCGTTCGTCAGCGCCTCCATGAAGTCGCCAAACTTCTCCGCTCCCAGAACGTCAACCATGAACGCAATGATCGAGCCCGACTGCGCGTAGAAGATCGAGACGTCCCCGGCGCTGCCGCGTGCCGCCGTGCCGAGGCTCGTTATCGGCAGGACAGCGTCACGCCGGATCGCCAGGTCCAGCGCCTGGGATTCGCTTGGCAACAGGTCGTTTTGGGCATACGTCGAAAGCCCTTCGTTGATCCAGGTAGGCAGGTCCGCCAGGTGGTTCTTCGTCGCGGCGCCGGTGACGATGTGCGTGAGTTCGTGTCGGACGATGTTGAGGAAGTCTGTATCACGCGAAACCAGCGCCGTGTCGGCCGCACCGACCTCACCCAGCGTTCTCACGCTGTCGTTCGGCCCCGAGCCACGACGGCTCGCCACTGCGGGCGCCATCTCGGCCGCCGTGCGGTATACCCAGATTTTCACCGGGAAGTCCACGGTCGTACGCTCCAGCTTTTCGAAGCGCGCGATCGTCTCCTCCGCCACCTGCAGTACCGTCCGCTGAGACGCCTCATCGCCAAAGTAGTAGTGGACCGTGAGGTTGCCTTCGGTCAGCTCCAGCCAATCGAACCGAGTGTCTTCGTAGGTGACCGTCTGATCGTCGGTGGTTAATTTCGCCCCGGACGAGTCGGTGAGTTCCCAGGAGTAGACCACCTCAGCACCGGGGACCATGTAGCTGGTGGCCGTACTGCCCACGATAACGTTGCAGGATGTGCCGCCGGTGCAGTTCGGCAGCGCGAAAGCGGTCACATCGCCGGGCAAGATGCGATAGTGGAGGCGCACTTCGGTGATCTCCGCGTCGCTGGCCATGAACAACGAGAACCGGATGCCGTCCGGAAACTGGTTTGTCGCCGCCTCCGACCGAATCTCGATCGCAGCCGACGCGGTCGGCACGCCTGACGGCAGGCCGCTTGCCACCACCAGCCCGAGTACGACGAGTAGCGCAATCCTTAACTTCATTCCGTGGTTCCCATGGTCGTCTTTAGATACGCCTGGATGATGTCGTCCAGATCGCCGTCCAGCACCGCCGGTCGCGTTTGACGTTTCGTAATCAGTGCGGTGGTCCTTGACCATCTTGTAGGGGTGCAGGACATAGCTACGGATCTGGTTGCCCCAACCGGCCTCGACGTGCTCACCCTTGAGCCGCGCCTGCTCCTCCGCCCTCGCCTCCAGCTCTTTCTCCAACAGCCTCGCCTCCAGCACACGCATCGCCGACTCCTTGTTGCGACCCTGCGACCGCTCGTTCTGACAGGTTACGACGAGCCCGCTGGGGATGTGTGTAATCCGCACCGCCGTCGCCACTTTCTGCACGTTCTGGCCGCCGTGCCCCGCCGAGTGGTAGATGTCGATACGCAGGTCTTCGTCCTTTATGTCGACTTCGGCCGGCGCTTCCACCTCCGGCATCACTTCGACCAGCGCGAACGAGGTGTGCCGCGCGTGCGCCGCGTCGAAGGGCGAAAGGCGCACCAGCCGGTGCACGCCGCGCTCGCTCTTGAGGTAGCCATAAGCGTTCGCGCCCTGCACCTCCAGCGTCACGCTCTTCACCCCGGCCTCTTCACCCAGCGTCGAGTCCAGCACCTCCGTTGGGAAGCCGCGATTCTCGCACCAGCGCAGGTACATCCGCAGCAGCATCTCCGCCCAGTCCTGCGACTCCGTTCCGCCCGCGCCGGCGTGGATGGCGATAATCGCGTTGCGCGTGTCATACGGGCCGTTGAACGCCAGCTGAAACTCAAGCGCGTCCAGATCGCGCTCCAACGACTGCGTCTCCTCTTCGACGTGGGCGCCGATCTCCTCGTCCGGCTCCGCTTCAACGATCTGCGCCATCTCGATTGCGTCCTGTACGCGTTGTTCCAGCGCGCGCCAGGTCGAGGCGCTCTCGTTTATCTGCGCCAGGCGGCGCATCGCGTTCTGCGCCGCGACGTTGTCCGACCAGAAGTCGGGCTTCTGCGTCTCGGCTTCGATGCGGGTGGCCTGGGCCTCTAGGTTCGGGACGTCAAAGACGCACCATGGCGTCTGAGATTCGTGCGGCGAGGGAAGCGAGGCGTTCGTCCACGGTGACTACCTTTCGAAACTGCTGCTCCCATCTTAGCAAGCCAGCGATGCTATCATCGATGCCAGCTTGCTCCCTCGATCCGTCCTACACCGCATCCTGATTATTGCCACGCTGCTGCTACTGCCGGCCTGTGGCGTGCAGTTCAGCAGCTCCTTCGACGGCACGGAGCTGTTCAAGAAGCTCGATCTCCAGGGCGACCTCTTCGCCAACCGAGAGCTCGTCCTGGCCGTGGAGGTCAACCAGGCCTACGCCGTCCCCGTGCGTGTCGCCTGCTACTACGAGGACCGCGAAAACCTCAGCGAGGACGACAAGAAGGTTGCCTTCCAGGAACGCGCAACGTTGATCGGAGAGCGCGTCCTGCCCGCCTCCGACGCCGATTCCCCCGGCGACGACGTCACGCGCCAGACCCTGCGCTTCGCTTTCTCCATCCCGGATGCTGGCACGTACTTCGCAGCCTGCCTCACACCCGCATCGCCCGAAAACGGTATCGGCCTCGAATTCAAGCTCCGCCCCGCCATCGACGCCATCGCGTAGCCCACGCCCAGGGCCACTACGCTGCCAATCATCGCAAAGCCGCGGCCGAAACCATCTCCCCCAACCGCCGCCAGTCCTCCCGTTGCGACGCCTCGTCGCGATGCACCAGCGCCCGGCGTCCCGGGTGATACAGCGCCACCACGCGCCGCCCCAGCCAGTCGGCCGAACGGCCGCAACCCGCGCGCAACGTCACGCCGTGGGCCTCGATGCGCCCCAGCGCCTCCAGCGCCACGACGCCAAGCGCCACAACGACCTCGGGGTCTATGACCTCGATCTGGCGCCGCAGAAACTCCCTGCACATCGCAATCTCAGATGTCTTCGGCCGCCGGTTGCGCCCCGACGCGTCCAGCGGGTTGCACAGCACCGCGTTCGTCACGAAGACGTCCTCCCGCGTCAATCTCGCAACCGCCAGCAACGACTCGAATCGCCGGCCCGATTCGTCGCCGTGGAACGGCACGCCGCTGCGGCCCGCCCCGTAGCGGCCCGGCGCTTCTCCCACGAACAGCACGCGCGCCTTCGGGGACCCGTTCGCCGCGCCCAGCGTGTGGCAATGCGCCATCGAGGCGCAGGCAAAGCAACCCTGCACGTCCGCGACCAGCGCCTCAAACGGGCCCATCTCAATCACGCTGCCATGCTACCAGCGCCTGCGCGGGCAGCAGGTCGCTGCCCCTGTGCGGGGAGCCCGAGGGGCGTTGACTCAGCGCCGAAACGCCCGCCTCCCCCGCGCGTTCTCACCCTTGAGACACCCTCGGTAGCGCCTACGCCCCCACGATGGGATGATTGAGGACACTTGAGCGTCGAATCCCTCCCATACACGCTGCTCCTCTTGCTGGCCCAGTTCACGGCCGGCGTATCGCTGCTCGTCGTCTTCACGCAACTGCGCGGCACCTACGAGGTCGCGTTCATTCGCGTCTGCAGCTGGATGACCGTCTCCGGCGCCGTCGCGCTCATGTTCCTCGCGCTGGCTATCAACCCCAGCGCAAACGCCGGCGGCTTCGCCCTCGACTCCGATATCCTCGATCCGATCCGCGCCACCTCGATGGCGCTGGTGCTGTTCGCCGTTGTCCACTGGTTCTACCTGCGCCGCGAAGACGAGGCGTTCCTCGCCAGCGCAACCGGCGCCACCATGGTCGGTATCAGCGCCGTCATGCTGGTCTTCCTCGCCACCCTGGTGCGCCTGCCGACCTGGAGCATTGCCGGGCCGCTGCTAACGTTGTTCGCAGGCTCCGTGACGATCGGCGCCTTCATGGTCGCGATGATCTGGGGTCACTGGTACCTCGTGAAGCCAAGCCTGGACGAGAAGCCCCTCAACGAGCTCGCGCTGATCGCCATCGCCGCCGTCGCCATTCAGCTCGTCATCACCGCGATCAACGCCATAATCCCGGTCGGCACTGCCATCAACTCCGACGCCATCCTGGCGATTTCGCTGCCCGAGAACCCCGGCTTCTGGTTGCGCGTCGGCATCGGCCTGATCTTCCCCCTCGCGCTCGCCTACATGGCCTACGCATCCAGCAAAGAGCGCGCGATGATGTCTGCCACCGGCCTGCTTTACATCGCCGTCGGCGCGATCCTCGCTGGCGAAGCGCTCGGCCGTGGCCTCCTCTTCGTCACCGGCGCCCCCGTCTAGGCAAGCCCTCAAATTCAAAGTCCGTTTGACAGTTCGTCAAGCCCTTTCCAAGCGGAGTCCTTCGCAGCCCCTAACGCGAGGCAACTCAGGAATCCAGCCATCACGGCGATTTAGGAAGGTGCGCACCCTACAAGGCAGGGGTAGGGGGGCGCGGCCCAGGCGCGGGGAGTCTGAGGGGTGTCCCGTCAGTACGCCCCTTTAGGAGGGTGGGGGCGAGCAGCGCGAGAGCGATGCAAAGCGAGCGTGGCAGCGGCGAATGTCCTATGCTCTGGCTGTCCACGCCAAATGCTAGGAGCTTGCCATGCGTCGAGTCAGCGCCAACGTCTACGCCGAAATCTACTTCTGGGGCTGCAACCCCGGCTTCCTCACCACCACCGACGGCGTCCTCCTCATCGACACGCCACAGCAGCCGATCGACGCTCTACGCTGGAAGGAACGCATCAACGAGCACGGCCGCCTGCGCTACCTGATCAACACGGAGCCGCACCAGGACCATATCCGCGGCAACGCCTTCTACCCCGAAGTCGAGGTCCTCGGCCAAACCGGCCTGCAGGCCCGCTACGACCAGGCGTCGGCGGGCTTCTTCACCGACGACATCATCGAGCGCACGAAGACGGAGGACCCGGACAGCGTCCACCTCATCGGCCACCCCGACTATCCGGCCAACCCGATCACGCGCACGTTCGATAGCGCGCTCGACCTGCAGATCGGCAACCACACGGTCCACTTCATCCACATGCCCGGCCACACGGCGCCGCAGACCAGCGTCTACATCCCTCAGGAAGGCATCGTCTTCACCGGCGACAACATCTTCCACAAGTGCCGCACCTTCATCCAGGAAGGCAACCCCTGGGAGTGGCTCGAAGCGCTGGAGAGCATCCGCGCCCTCGACGTCGAGACCATCGTCCCCGGCCACGGCGAGCCCTGCGACAAGTCCTACCTCGACGTTCAGGGCCAGCTTATCCGGGACTGGATCGGCGCCATCGAGGGCTTTATCGAACGAGGTATGAGCGAAGACGAAGCCGTGGCTCAGCCCTGCCCCTCCGTCGATCCGTACCCCATCAGCCAGCGCCTGTTCCCACGCAACGCCTGGGTCGACGAGGCCAACGTCCGCAACGTCTACAAGCAGGTCACCGCCCGTAAAGCCGCGTCGGTGTAGAGCCGGGCTGCGGCCCGACACGAGTGAGAGTCGTGGCAGGCACAACATATGTCTGCGCCGAGCATCCGGCGTGTTCTAGAGTCTTGCTCTCTTGGATCTGGCGGCTCCTTAGCTCAGGTATGCCCGGATGCGCGCCGCCGCCGCGCGCCGCGCCACTACCGGCACCAGGGCTCTTTTGACTCGTTCTACGGTTTCGTCTGGAGTCTCGCCGGGGGCCGGCGCGTCCGGGCCTCTGCCGGCTTCCGGGAACCGCCCAACGTGCGGCGGTCCAACGCCCCATTCACTGCCCGGTTGCCTCGGTACGACATGCATGTGGTAATGCGGCGTCGCCTGCCCGCTATAGATGCCGTTGTTCTGATACACGAAGACGCCCAACGGCTCGAACGCCGCGACGATCGCCTTCATCAGCCGTCGCGACACGGCGATGATCGCGGCGCTTTCTTCGTCCGTCAGGTCGGTAAGCAAGGGAACGTGGCGCTTCGGGATGATTACAGATTGCCCGACCTCGAATTGGATTTCCGGGAGCAGGCTGACGGTCAGTTCGTCTTCGAAAATCGGTACCCAGTCGGTCAGCCGTCCGGCAATGCCTTCGCACATCACGCAGGGGTCCTGCCGCGGCAGCTCGATCGGCATCAGCCCTGCGCCTCGAACCCCCGCTCCGCCATTCCGCGCGCCGCCTCTTCGATCAGCCGCGCCTGCTCGCCCGTAGCCCGGAACATCAGCCCTTTCGACTCCGCCAGCAGCTTGCCGTCGTTGTCACGCAGCTCGGCGATGACCTCCAGCGTGCGCCCGCGGTCGTTCTCGATCTTGCCGCGCACCGTCAGCAGCTCATTCGTCGGCACGATTCCGCGAAAGCGCGTCTCCAGTTTGCCCGTTAGCGCCCAGATCTTGCGGCCGTAGGTCGCCCACCCCATCGCCTCGTCCAGCAGGGACGACACGATGCCGCCGTGGACGTAGCCCGGGTAGCCCTGGTGCTCCTGCATTGCCACGAACTGCGCTTCGGCCCACTCCCCATCCATCTTGAACTCGAGGTGCAGGCCGATCGGGTTGAGGTCGCCGCAGGCATAACAGTAGCGCGCCAGGTCCGCCTCGCGCGCCCACGGCCGCCCGCCGTTTTCTTCTCTCGTCATGTCTTAGAGCATAGGACAGGAGCCGCCGGCGGCATAGAAGTCAGGTCCGGAACACGAAGCTCCAGAATTCATCCTGCAGGGTCCGTCCACAACCTACGCGTCCACCTCCGCCGTCCCCGTAATCAGCGCATCGCCGTCCTGCGACACGCACTCCACCACGTAACGCAGCCGCCCGTCCTTCGGCTCCTGCTGCGTCGCCCGCGCCGTCACCGTGTCTCCGGGACGCGCCGGCGCACGGAAGCGCACGTCCAGCGACCCCGACGCCAACCAGCGCTCGCCGAGTGCCCCCGCCATCATCTCGGAGATGAACGACAAGACGAGCATGCCATGCGCAATCGTCCCGCCCATCGGCGTCGTCTTGGCGAACGCCTCGTCGATGTGAATCGGATTATGGTCGCCGCTGGCTTCCGCGTAGGCATTGAGCATCGGCTGCGTCAGCTGGCGCGTCACGGACGCGACCTCCGGGCCGTTCACGACGCCTCCGCCTCGCAAAGCACTGTGGCGCGCGTCGTCACCGCCGCTGCGCCGTCCAGCATGATCTCAGACTCGAGCACCACGAAGACGCGCCCGGCGCGTAACGAGCGCTGAGCCACCCGCGCCCGGCACTCGATGCTTGCGCCTGCCGGCACCGGCTGGTGCGCCCGGACGTACTCATTGGCGTGCAGCGTGCCGGGCGGCAGGCCGACGCTCTCCAGAAGGGCTCCCAGCGCAAACGCCGCGACGGCTAGCGGCGGCACCGCGTCCTGTTCGTCGTACACCGACAACGTATCGCCCGTGGCGTCTCTGTAGGCGCGCGAACGCGCGGCATCGAGCACGATGCTCTGAGGTTCGAATTCGTATCCAGCAGGGAATTCGGTGAGAGTGGCCGCCACGCTAGACGATTGGCTCGGCCATGTGGGAGCGACCCCACTCCTCCAGCTTGAGCAGCGCGGAGCCCAGCTCGTGCCCCTTCGTGGTCAGGCCGTATTCGACCCACGGAGGCATCACAGCGATGACTTCGCGCTCGATGATGCCATGCTCTTCCAGGCCCTTGAGCCGGTCGCGCAACGTGCGCGAGTTACAACCGCCCACGGCGCAGGCCAGCTCGTTGAAGCGCTGCTTGCCGTCCATCAGCTCATAGATGATGCGCGGTACCCACTTCAGCCCCAGCAATGCAAGCGTGGCGCGGACGGGACAATACTCGGAGTCCTCATCCAGGGCCAGCTTTGCGTCGAACAGGCGGCTTGCTGTCACGAACGCATTCTACTACAAATTTGCGTAGGGTTAAGCGATTTAGCGCTGCGCCTGTAGCGCCGGGGCGGGCTTCAACACCACCTGCGCGCTCGGTCCACTGCGAGAGTTCGGCTGCGACTCAAGGGTAACCCAGAGGTTCGTCATTGGCCCCGTGGCCCAACCCGGGAAGGTTACTAGCAGGCTCCCGGTGCCGTCGTTGTGCGGGACGAAAGTGCCCAGCGCCAGCGTGTCGTTGCCCTTCTGCGCCCACAGCTCGTAGTCGCTCTCGAAGCTGGTCGCGGGCATGTTCTTGCAAGTCAGCGCGCCAATCGATTGCTTCACGCTCCAGACGTAGCTGCAGGAGGCGCCGCTTGCCAGCGGCGTGCCTTGAAGCTGTGTCGGTACGAGGTCCGGATCAAGCGCGATCTGAACCAGCGTTGCGTACTCATCCAGCGTCGTCGAGAGACGCTGCTGCTCCGTCCGCGCCGAGCTCAGTTCGGTCTGCACCTGCAGGATCGCGGCGCGCTGGCCCGCGTCGAGGTCCGATATCGCGATCAAGCGCTCGTTCTGCTGCTTCAGGCGTCCAACCTCGGACGAGACGATGCTGGCCCAGACCACCCCGCCGATGGCGATGCCGATAAGTACGGCCGCGGCCGTCGCCATCACCCAGCCGCTGCGCAGGATCGGCGGGATCGACACCGTATTCATCGAAATGCCGCCCATGACCCGCGTCTTCAGTCGCGGTGAAGCCTTGAACAACGGCACCGCAATCGACAGGTGCGCGACGGCGTGCGCGTAGTCGTGCACGATCTCGGCGCACTCGTCGCACTCGGAGATGTGCGCCTCGACGACGCCTGCGGCAGGCGTCTCCAGCGCGCCGAGGGCGTACGCTTCCAGGTCTTCGCGAAGCTCTTCGCAGGTCAAAGTGGTCCGTTTCCTCCGTGCTGCTCCATCAACAGAGCCCGTAGTTTCTGCAGTCCCAGCCGTATCCTCGTCTTCACAGTCCCCAGCGGTTGATGCAGCCCTGCCGCGATCTCCTGCTGGGTGTAGCCGCCGAAATAGGCCAGCTGGATCGCCAGCCTTTGCTCCGGCGGCAGTGTCGCCAGTGCTTTCTGGACGACGACCCGCTCCTCGCTTACCACGGCGACGTCCCGTGTTTCGTCCGTTGGCGCCAGCTCCAGCATCTCTTCGGTGTTGACACTGGGCGGCGTCTCGAAGCGGAAACGCCTGCCGCGGCTGCGGCGCTCATCGATTGCGCGGTTGCGCGCGACGCTGAGCAACCAGGTCAGAAAGCGCCCCCGGCTTACGTCGAAAAGGTCCGGTCTGCGCCAGAGACGCAGGAAGACTTCTTGAGAGAGGTCTTCCGCCAATTGAACGTCCCCGACCATGCGAAGACAGACCGAATAGACGTAATCACCGTGACGGTCGTAGAGCGTCTCGAGCGCCCGCTCGTCTCGGATGTCCAGGGCTTCGACCAGCCGTTCATCGGTCGCGGCCTTGTAGTCCACGATGCGGTCGTCTCGCGACGATCCGCGCTTCCCACCGCTTATGTCTACGCCGAAGGGTAGGCTACGGATTCTTATCGGTTTGTTCGCGGGAGTTTCGAGGGACATTTAGCCCTCCTGTAGCAAGCCGGGCTTTTCACCCATGATAGACCAGTAACGGAACGGCCAACCGTTGTGTTCCATTGAATTCGCCGATTGCCAGACGCTCGAGCATCGACATCGTAGACTCCGGTAACGACTTAACAATCGCCGCTTCTAGCGAAGGCCAGTGACGCTTCCCAATCTCGAAATCAGACGGCCCCGGCCTGCCGCAACGCCGCGATTTCCGTCGCGCTGTAGCCGAGCTCCACTAGCACCGCGTCCGTGTGCTGCCCCACCTCCGGCACCTCCGCCGGCGCCTCATCGAGCCCTTCAATGTTGAACGGCATGCGCAGCAGGTCGGCGCGTTGCCCGCCGGGCAGCCCCGTCTCGATCAGACGATCCCGCGACAGCACCTGCGGATGCTGCAGCACGTCCGCCACGTCGTTCATCCGGCCGTAGGGCACCTGTGCTGCCTCCAGCCTCGCTTCCGCCTCTTCGATGCTGAACCGCACCAGCGCCGCGTCGATCTGCGGCTCCAGCTCCCGTCGATTCGTCAGCCGATTCTCGTTGCCCGCAAAGCGCGGGTCCGTCGCCAGGTCGGGCCGGTCTAGCACCTGCTCGCAGAGGCGGACCCACTCGCGCTCGTTCTGCACCGCCAGCATGATCTCCCTGCCCCCCGCCACCGTGAATGGCCCGTACGGCACGATGCTGGTGTGCCGCGAGCCAGCTCGCCGCGGGTGCGTTCCGTGCAGAGCCATCAGGCTGAACGGGCTCATCCATTCCATCAGCGAGTCGAACAGGCTGACCCGGATCGCCGCGCCTTCGCCCGTCTCCCGGCGCCGGTACAACGACGACAGGATCGAGCTGAACGCGTACATCCCGCCCGCGATGTCCGCCACGGAAACGCCGGCGCGCGCCGGCTCCTCCGGCGTCCCGGTGATCGACACCACGCCCGTCTCGGCCTGCACCAGCAGGTCGTACGCCCGCCGGTCGCGATAAGGACCGTCTTCGCCGTAGCCCGTGATCGAGGCCACGATCAGCGCCGGGTAGCGCTCGTGCAGTTGCCCCACGCCCAGCCCAAGGCGATCGAACGCTCCCGGCGCAAAGTTCTGCACCACCACGTCCGCTCCCGCGACCAGCTTCTCGGCGATCTCGCGGCCCTGCGGTTGCTTGACATCAAGCGTCAGGCTGCGCTTGCGCCGGTTGAGCCAGGCGAACCAAGTCGCCGTGCCCTTGACGGCGCTGTCGTAGCCGCGCGCGAAGTCTCCTTCGCCGATGCGCTCGATCTTCACCACGTCGGCGCCGAGGTCGGCCAGATGACGCGTACACAGCGGCGCCGCTACCGCCTGCTCGAAGGCGACGACCTTGATACCGGTCAGAGGAAACGTTGCGTCTGGAATCGCGGCCTCCTCTCAGGCTGAACCGATTCTATGCAAACGGCGCCGCAAAGCGCGAGCCGCGCTAGGATCGACACGTGAGCGAGAACAGCGAACACGGCGGCGCCAACCGCTGGCAGCGCCGAGAACGCCGCCGCCAGGCCGAACGCCAGCGACTCAAGAAACACGGCGCCGCCATCAAGCGCGTTTACCGCGACGCCCTCCTCAAGCGCCTCAAAGCGCGCAAATCCCCGCATGGATAGCGTGGGCACAGCCTCTGCGCGCGGGTCCGAACCTCGGCAAGACCTCCGGAAAGGGGTTAAAGGTTTAAGCTTTTGACTAGTCATGCTATAGTCGATGCGCCACCCCTCCCCGGAGGACGGTGGAATCGATAATCAAACAAGGCGGGGTCCTTCAGGGAAGGACACATGGTCAGCGATCCCTTCGATAACTACCTCGACCTGGTGGAAGCCGCCCGCATCCTGGGCATCCACCCTCAGAGCCTGCGCCGCCTGATCAAGCAGAAAAAGGTGCCCGCCGTCATCTTCGCCGGCAAGTACCTGATCGAGCGCGACAAGCTCGAAATGTTCAAGGCCAACTACGACCCGCGCCCGGGTCGCAAGCCCCTGCGCCGCCTCCTCTAAGTCCGCGGCGCCGCACCCGCCAGCTTCACTCGCTCGCTCCTGATAAGGTGGAGCCGTGCTTTCATGAGAAGTCGGCGATCCCTAATTTTGCTGGCGTTGCTGCTTCTGGTTTCCCTCGCGGCGCTCGGGTTCCTTGCCCTCGACACGGACAAAGCGCACGCTCCAAGCTTCGAGGCCGACTTCCGTGGCTGTGCGCCCGAGGAGGCCGCCACTGAGGCGGCGCTTGCCGCCGTTCCCACCCCGACGCCCTTCGGGCCGGACATCTCCAACGCGATCCTGAATCAGCCGGAGAACGCGACGCCCTTCCTTGGACGCCTCTGCGACTTTGTTGTGGGGGCCAGCGAGGATGAAGGGCTACCCAATAGCTCCTGCCCCGGCGAGCTCTCGTTCCTCGGTGGCCCCGACGCTCGCAATCCGACCTTCGTCGATTCTGAGCTCAACGGCCCCGGCGTGACCGAGCAGGTGCTGTGCGACGGCACGCCAGTTGCCACCTACGGCGAAGGCGGACGCCGGATCTATTTCCAGGACGAAGCCAGCGTCTACGCCAACGCAACGCCGCGTGAACGCCTGCGAGTCATTGAGGTCGACGGCCACTCCGTGCTCGTGATCCTGCCGCGCACCAACCCCGGCACCTACTTCTTCCACGCCATCCTGCGGCCGTCCATCGAGTCTCAGCCGGGAATCCTGATGGCGGCCTTCACCCACGAATACGAAGCAGTCATCGCGAAAGTCAGGGCCGCGCTATCGGAATAGAATCGGCAGCGGCGCGCCCTGGTTACTCGTCCAGCTTCCCCAGCAGGAACGCCGTCACGCGCTCCCAGGCCCTCGGGTCTTCGCGAGTGAAGCCATGTCCGCCTTCGAAGAACTCGAGACGCGCGCCCGCTATGCGGTCTCGCAGCGTCTCCATGTTCGCCGGCTCGGCCTGCCGGTCGTACCTGCCGCCCGCCAGGAACGCCGGCATCGTCAGGGATGGCAGCCTGTCGTAGGTATCGTGCGCCGCGCGCGCCGCCAGCTGCCGCTGGTAGCCCATTTCGCCGCCCGGCGTCGACCTGCGGCGCTCGGTCCCCGTGCGCGCCATCTCGATCGCCTGTTGCACCGCCTCCGGGTTCGCCGCCTGCCACGCCGCGTCCTTGCGCGCGTCGGTAATCGACATCTGGAACACGGCGCGCTCCTCCAGCGACATACCCTGCAGCTCGTGCAGCGGGTAGGACGCGCCACCCGGGCCCCCGCTGCTGGTGCAGCACAGGACGAGTCGCTCGACGCGCTCCGGGTGCCGCAGCGCCAGCTCCTGCGCCACCATCCCGCCGAACGAAACGCCTATCACCAGCGCGGTCTCCCATCCGACGGCGTCGAGCAGTCCGGCCGCGTCGTCGGCGTAGTCCGCCATGGTGTACGGCACATCCGGCTTGTCGGTCTGCCCCAGACCGCGCTGGTCGTACGCCAGCACCTCAAAGCTGCGCGGCAGCGGCCCGTCGAAGACACGCGGCTGGCCTCTCAGGTCGCCGCCCGTGCCGCTGACATAAAGCAGCCGCGGCCCGCTGCCCTCGATCTCGTAATACAGATTCAGGTCTCGAGCGCGCGTAAAAGGCATGCGTCACCTCCGCTCGCATCATAAAACGCAAAGAAGTGCCCGCGCTGCCTCAAGCAACGCGGGCACTTGGTGACTTTCGTTCGATTGGTTACGGAATTGGTCGATCGATGTTGATGTCGGCATTGATGTCAGTGAGCTCGAACTTCGCCTCCAGCCCCATCTGAGATCCATTGGCGTCCTTACCGGACACACTGATCTCGAACTTCACAGGGATGTCGCCCTCGATCAGCCAGACGTCGAGCGTCATCTCGTCGATCTCCGCAAAGTCCGCCGTCTCCTGGCCCAGGTCCGCGGCCACGGCCTCGAGCGATGCCTTGTCGAAGTGGTAACGCTTCGCCGGCACGCCGCCGACGGCGTCATCCGTGATCTTCGCGTTCTGCAGCACGGCGTCCGGCAGGAAGTCAGTAGCAAACGACGTCGGGTCACCGAGGAACGAGAGGTCGCTGCCGTCCGGCGCCGTTTCGGTCCAACCGGAGCCGTCGTCGACCCACGCTTCGTTGCCGATCTGGACGTAATGCACGTCCTCGCCAGCAAGGCTCAACTGCATGTCGAAGCTATCCGGCGCCACGTAGGTGCCCTGCATCGAAATGTCGGAGAAGAGCGCCAGGAACGCCGCCGCGAAGGCAGCGCCAAATTCGTCATCCTCAGCCGTGGTGTCCGAAGCGCCCAGGCTCTCGAGGTCGAGATCGAGTTTGAACGAAAGGTTAAAGCGGAAGCTGCGCAGATCCATCAGCTGCGTTGCCGCCTGCGCCAGGTTCAACTCCTGGCTCACCGCCGCGCCACTGCCCGAAGCCGTGCCGCCATCATTGCTCTTGCTCTTGTTGTCGTTGCCGCCGCAGGCCACCGTCAGCGCCAACAGGCCCACCGCGAGCGGCGCAAGTATCCAACGTAGTTTTCTCATAGGACCTCCGAGTTATTTATCGGACGCGGGGCGTCCCTTACGTACTACTGCCTACTAC
The DNA here is from genome assembly GCA_963766645.1 of uncultured Chloroflexia bacterium. Classification (GTDB taxonomy): domain Bacteria; phylum Chloroflexota; class Dehalococcoidia; order DSTF01; family WHTK01; genus WHTK01. Next base: position 224,088 of record CAVYAY010000001.1, read on the forward strand.
GACTGTTCGGCGTCCAGGTACGCCATCGAGCGCCTGAACCAGAGGTCCTCGATGAAGTCGTTCGACCGCAGATGATTCAGGATAACCTGCAGGTTCAGCGCCGCGCGCATGTTGATACCCTCGGCCCGCAGCCGATCGCGCGCGCCCTGCTGCCGGTCGATTAGCACGAAGGCGTCTTTGACCAGCAGTCCCGCCTCGCGCAACTTCTCCGCCGTCTCGGCGATGCTGCCGCCGCCCGTCACCAGGTCATCCATGATTAGCGCCGTCTGACCCGGCTCGTACACGCCCTCAACGACGACCTCTTCGCGCCCGGGGTGCAAGTACACCATCGGCACGTCCGTCTCCAGGGAGTACGCCGTCGCCAGGTGCAACCCGCCTAGCGGCACCCCAGCGACCAGGTCGAACTGCGCCACCTGGGGATGTCGCATCGCCTGCAGCGCCTTGATCTCGGCGTGGATCACGTCCGCCGCGCGTCGCATCGCGCTGGGGTGGCCGATTAGCTTCCTCGGGTTGAGGTAGATTGGCGAGCGCACCGCCGTGCGGCCCAAAGTGAACTCACCGAACTGAACAGCGCCAAGGCGCCAGAGCAGTTCCGCGAGCCAGAGGTTGCTGTCTTGAAAAAGCGTCATTTACTCACAAAAGGGCCGGAGGCCTGGTGGCCTCCGGCTTCTGGGTCGACGTAATCCGATCCTGCGTTCAGGTTATCTACCTGTAAGTCGACTGAACTCTCGTCCTGCCGTTCATACTCGTGTTATGCAGAACCTGGGGTCCGCTGTGCCTCGTCGGCCCGACGAGGCGTTAGTAGTCGACTTGCCAGATCCCCCAACGAATCCTGTCCGTCATTTCACCCTCCTCTTCGCGAATTCTGGGTGATTTCGAACTCCGGAGTCCTACTCTTCAAAGTATCACTCTGACGCGTGTTGTCAACCTGTCCGTATGTCACATCTGGCAAAGATCGATCGCCGCGTCCACGCCTGCGCCGAGATCACACCTGGCTCGCAACTGCCAGGCCTTCACTCGAGGCCTCGTCACTCTCAACAAAGCGGTGAATTGAAAACGAAACGAACGTCACCAGGCAGGCGGTCACCAGCAGGATCGCGAAGAGAAGCTTGAAAACGTCGGCGGTCGGCGACGTCGCATCTGAGCTCAGGATCAGCCCCAGCAGCCCCGCGCCGATAATGCTGCCGGCGTACCGCAGCAGCGACGTGGTGCCCGCGGCCGAACCGGCCTTGTCCCGCGGCGCCGCTTCCACCGCGGCCACCATCGCAACGTTCATGCCCACGCCCACGCTGCCGCCGATCAGGATCAAAGCGCCCGCCAGAAACGCCCACCAAGGATCGAAGGAAACTGCCGCGATCAACAACAGGCACGCCGCGACCTGCAGGAGCCCCCCAAGCGTCGTTGGCAACCGCCGGCCCATTCGGTCGGCAAACTGACCCGCGATTGGCGCCGACAGCGCCATCGTCATCGTCATCGCGAAGATCGCCAGGCCCACCGTGGCGTCGCTGCCGCCGTGCACCTCCTTGACGAAGAACGGCATCGATATGAAGAGCGTGTAGTGCACCATGTAGCTGCCCATTACATAGAGCGTCGACGCTGAAAACGACCTCGACCGGAACAGTGCCCACTCCGCGACCGAGAACTTGCCTCTGGTCTGGCTCCACCAGAACACTGCCGCCGCGGCGAGCAAACCCGCCACGCTGACCACGATCGCCACGCCACCCGATTCCAGCCCCTTGCTCAGTAGATACGTGCCGGCCGCGAATACAGCGGCGAGGCTCAGGCTCCCCAGGAAGTCGAGGTTGAGCTTCTCGTGAGCCGGAGCGCTGCTAAAGCCCAGCAGCGAAAGGCACACCAGCCCCGCAGCGACGATCGGCAGGTTGACCAGAAACAGCCAGCGCCACGAACCGATGCCGAGCATCGCCGCCCCGATCAGCGGGCCGAACGCCGCCGACAAACCGAGCACCGAGCTGGTTATCCCGGCCGATTTGCCAAGTCGCGACGAATCGATAGACGTGCGTAGCATCGCCATCCCGACCGGCGCCAGCGCACCGCCGGCCAGCGCCTGCCCCGCCCGAAATGCCACCAGCATCGGGAACGACGGCGCCAGGGCCGCGGCGACCGAGAACGCGCCAAACGCCAGCATGCTTACGCGCATCGTCCTCGCGTGGCCAAGCTGGTCGCCGACCCGCCCTCCGAGCGGCTGGGCCACCACCATCGCGATCAGGTACGCGGAGACGATCCAGGCGATTTCGGCGTGACTCACGTCGAGGTCGCTACGGATCTCAGGTAGCGCCACCGTGAGGATCGTGGAGTTGAGCGGCGTCAGCATATTCGCGATCGCGACCGTCGCGATCAGCACGCCGTAGTTAACGCTTTGATTTGTCTTCGAGGATGCCCTACCCGCGACACGCGCTCGGCGATCCCGGCGCACGCCTGATGATGTGCACCATAGTACCAACGCAGTGACGCCGCCGCGGCATCATGTCGGCGGCCTACTCGATGCCGATCTCCGGCAGCAGAAGGCCCTCTGGGGCCCGGTATGGAACGTTGCCCGCTAGTTCCATTGCCTGCTTCGACTCCTCGGGCGTCAGTAGCGGCGTCGTCTTGTGGACGCGGACCGCGCCGCCACCGGCCGAGGCGATAGCATACGCGGCCACCGAAACGTCACTCGGCATCTCGACAATCGCCACGATGTCGTAGTCGCCGAACGAGAGGTAGCCCTCGATCACCCGGCCGCCCAGCCGCTCGACGATGGGCTTGATCGCCTCGGTCCGGTCCTCGGGCTCTCGGGCCAGGGCGGCCCACGCATCCGGGTTGTACGAAGCTTGCAACAGATAGTGCGGCATCTCGATCCTCCTGAAGGTCGCTTTCGGCGAGCCTACATTCTGGAGGTCCTCATGCTCAGTGCCATTCAGCCACTACTGACGACCCAAACGCTCGCCTGCGCCTTCAGCAGCCCCCGGGGCCGCTTCAGCGCAGGGCCACCTTACTCCACGGGGATCGTGACGTAGACCCGCGGCGAATCGCCCACAGCCCTGGTCGTGTGGCCCTGGCCGGTGAGGTCGTCCGCCAGCATCACGTCTCCAGCGGCGAACGCTTTGACGGTCCCACCTGCAATGCCGATTTCGACCTGGCCTTGCAGAGTGATCACGTACTGGCGTCGAGGTGCCGTGTGCCAATCCTGGAAATTACCTGACTCGGCGCGCCTGAACGTCACTGCAGTCGCCGTCTGCAACTTGTCGAAAGCAGCAAACCCACTCTCCATGTCCAATTCTTCGAAATGCGACTGACCGTCGCCCCCGGTGTAGAGCCTGTAAAACACGGTTACTCTCCTGACCTATCTTCCCTGTCTTCAGTTTGGCGAGGCGGCGCCTGCGCCTCAGCTGTCCCGTCGCCCCAGCTCCCGCTGCATCTTCATGTCGCGGAGCTCAGCCTCTTGTCATCCCCAAGTCGCGCTAAGAACTCGATCGCGTAACCGTCAGGATCCCTCACCGAAAAGACGCGACCCCAAGGTTGGTCTTTAGGTTCGGCGTGTGCCTTGACCCCACGCGCTTGGAGTTGTGCCAGGTAGGCATCTGCGTCGTCGACGCCGAAATGGAGTTCGACCCCGACACCTCGCTCCTTTTTGTCCAAGCCCGGTTCAAAGTCTTTGTGCAGCAGGAGGAACACGTCACCAACAACGGCTCCGACCGCACTTTCGGACGTTGGAGGGTCGAACACCAGACCCAGGCCGTCCCTGTAGAAGTGAAGGGATCGTTCCACGTCTGAAACCTGGAGCGTAATCGTCGTGAGGCGTTCGATGCCCTTAGGTGACCCAGTCATTGCTGCCCCTCACTAACCCACCATCGCTCGACTCGCCATTACGCCTTCAACAGCCCCCGGCGCCCCAGCGCCCGCTGCATCTTCATCTACTGGATCCCGTGGGGAGCGAAAGCGGGTTGATCATTCTCGATGAATCTGTGGATGTCAACGAATCGAAATCTCGCGCGCCACCCTCTTGCACTCCGCACCGGCTTTGCCTCAAAATGCATTAGCACTCGCACTAGCAGAGTGCTAACCCCGATAATCAAACCAGACAGAAATATCCAGGAGGTCCGGCATGGCAAAGCAGCTGCTCTTCGACCAGGAAGCCCGAGCTGCCATGAAGGAGGGCATCGACGCCCTGGCAGAGGCCGTGAAGATTACACTCGGCCCCAAAGGACGTAACGTCGTCCTCGACAAGAAGTTTGGCGCTCCCACCATCACCAACGACGGTGTGACGATCGCCAAGGAGATCGAGCTGGAAGACCCCTTCCCCAACATCGGCGCCCAGCTCGCCAAAGAGATCGCATCCAAGACCAACGACATCGCTGGTGACGGCACGACGACCGCGACCGTCCTCGGCCAGTCGATCGTCGCCGAAGGCCTCAAGAACGTCACCGCCGGCGCCAACCCTATGGCCCTCAAGCGCGGCATCGAAAAGGGCACCGAGAAGGTAGTCGCCCGCCTGCGCGAGCTCGCCACCCCGGTGACCGAGCGCGAGCAGATGGCGCAGGTCGCCTCGATCTCCGCCAACAACGACGAAGCCGTCGGTGAACTCATCGGCGAGTGCATCGAGAAAGTCGGCAAGGACGGCGTCGTCACCGTCGAAGAGTCGAAGAGCATCCACACCGAGGTCGAGTACGTCGAAGGTATGCAGTTCGACCGCGGTTACATCTCGCCCTACTTCGTCACCAACTCCGACAAGATGGAAGCGGAGCTCGAAGAGCCCTATATCCTGATTACCGACAAGAAGATCACCGCCGTCGCCGACATCCTGCCGATGCTCGAGAAGGTGCTCAAGGTCACTAAAGAGCTCCTCATCATCTGCGAGGACTGCGACGGCGAAGCGCTCGCCACGCTGGCCGTCAACAAGCTGCGCGGCACCGTCAACGTCGTCGCCGTTAAGGCTCCCGGCTTCGGCGACCGCCGCAAGGAAAACCTCGGCGACATCGCTGCTCTCACGGGCGGCACGGTGATCAGCGACGACCTCGGCCGCCGGCTCGACTCAGTCGAGGTCGAAGACCTCGGCCGCGCCCGCCGCGTTGTCATCGCCAAGGACGAGACGACCATCGTCGAAGGCCACGGCACTCGTGAGGACATCGACGGCCGCATCGTCCAGATCAAGGGCGCCCTCGAAACCACGACGTCCGATTGGGACCGTGAGAAGCTGCAGGAGCGCCTCGGCAAGCTCGCCGGCTCCGTCGCCGTGATCAAGGTCGGCGCCGCCACCGAAGTCGAGCTTCGCGAGCGCAAGCACCGTGTTGAGGACGCCCTCAGTGCCACTCGCGCCGCCATCGAAGAGGGCATCGTCCCCGGCGGTGGTGTCGCCCTGATCAACGCTCAGGATTCGCTCGACAGCCTCGACCTCGACGGTGACGAGCGCACCGGCGTCGTCATCCTGCGCCGTGCACTCGAAGAGCCGCTACGCCGCATCGCGATCAACGCCGGCCAGGACGGTTCTGTCATCGTCCAGGAAGTCCGTACCTTGCCTGCCGGGCAGGGCTACGACGCCGCCCGCGACGAGTTCGGCAACATGCTCGAGCGCGGCATCATCGACCCGCTCAAGGTCACCCGCTCCGCCCTTGAGAACGCCGTCAGCATCGCCGGCATGGTCCTGACCACCAACTGTCTGGTCACCGACCTGCCCGAGAACCGTGGCGGCGGCGCGCCCGGCTACTAGCGGGGCTACAACGTAACGTGTAACGTTCAAGGAGTGTGGGCAATGCTCACACTCCTTGTTTCACTCCCGGCCCCTCAGTGGCGCTGGCCGCTCCTAGGGTCGATAATCAAAGGGAGGAGGCAACATGTACAGCGAAAACGGCGTCCTGGTTGATTTCGACGAAATCAGCAAGCTCCTCGGCACCGCTGACGTTTTCACCGTCGGCTTCGCCACCTTCTCCGAACGCCTCATCGTCGACACTCGCGCCAACGCGCGCGAGACGCCGATGATCCAGGTCGTGGAGCCCGCGCGCTCCGCCCGCGACCGCATGGTCTGGCTCAGCCGGCGCCGGCCTTCGTTGGGCGTCCCCGAGTCCTTCAGCTTCTTCGCCTGGCCCCACTCGCCGCACTTCATGCAGCAGTCTGGCATTTGGGATCGCATCCGCCGCACCGTCGGCGCCGAAGACAACAACGAAGTCGCCGTCCAGTGCGACCTCGCGATGAAGCAGTTGCACAATCTCGACCGCGAAGCGACCTTCGCGCTGCTCAAGGGCGAGCACTGCCTCACACTCTGGCCCCACCAGGACGACGAGGACGAGGAAGAACAGGCATGATCACCTGGCCTCATCACTTCAAGAAGACCTGTCATGCGACAGGTCTTCTTGTTTTCGTGAATCTGGATCGCCCAACACGCTGACGCTAGCGCCGCGACGGAGTATCCTGAATAAGTCCGGCTCTCGGATAGTCGCACCATCCATGGAGGATCAATGCCCAGGACCCGCACCCTATTAGCCCTCGTATTACTCCCGCTCCTCGTCTTCCTCGTCGCCTGCGGCGGCAGCAAAGATAAGAGCACCAGTAGCAGCAGTAGCGGTAGCAACCAGCCTGCTGCCAGCTCCGGCTCCTCCGATTCGTCGACGCCAACCGGCGACAACACCAGTAACAGCACGAACTCCGGATCTTCCAACTCCAGTGTCTCCGATGCCGCCGCTGCGGCGCTGGCAAACTGCCCTGAGCTTCTCGGCTTCATCGGCTCGTTCGCTTCTATTGCTAGCCCCGCCGGCAACGGCCCTAACGACCTCTCGGATGTTGTAGATGCCTTCCAAAACGCTGCCAAGAACGCCCCAAGCGAAATCAAGGACGACATGCAGGTCATTGCAAACGCCCTGTCGGACTACTTTGGAGCGCTGAAAGATCTAGGCGTCGACTTCAGCAATCCCGCGTCCTTCGCAACACTCAATGCCAGTCAGCAAGCTCAGCTTCAGGCCGCTGTGGGCTCTCTCGATAACGATGCCTTCCAGAAGGCAAGCGACCATGTAAGTAGCTATTTAGACGACCATTGCTCCTAAGCCAGGTCATGTAGCACCACCTCAGAGAGGCTCCTGTTGGGAGCCTCTCTTCGTTTCCTTTGCCGCGTTGTCCTAGAATCACCGCATGCCTGAACCAAACACCGGCTTCGTCGTCGGCATCGACCTCGGTGGCACCAAGATCCTGAGCGTCTGCCTCGACGCCTCGCTTAACGTCGCCGGCCGCGACTTCCGCGAAACCCAGGCTGCGGACGGAGTGGATGCCGTCATCGCCCGCATGGTCGAATCCGCCCGCACCGCCGCCGATGGCCGCATCCTGCGCGCGATCGGTGTCTCCGCGCCCGGCCCGCTCGACCTGGGGCGCGGCGTCGTCACCGAGGCCCCGAACCTCCCCGGCTGGATCGATATTCCGCTGCAGCAGCGCATCCGCGACCTTTCCGGCCTGCCGGCCTGGATCGAGAACGACGCCAACGCTGGGGCGGTCGCCGAGCACCGCGTCGGGGCCGGACGTGGCTCGCAGCACATGATCCTCGTCGCCGTCGGCACGGGTGTCGGGGGCGGGCTCATCCTCGACGGCCGCCTCTATCGTGGCGCCTCCGGCGGCGCTGGCGAGGTCGGCCACATGATTGTCGACCCCGAAGGCGCCATCTGCGGCTGCGGCCGCGCCGGCTGCCTCGAGGCGGCCGCTTCCGGCCGTGCCCTCGACCACGCCGCCCTGAGTATTGCCGCCACCGAGCCCGACGGCGCGCTAGTCCGCATTGCCCGCCGTGAGGGCGAAGAGCCGGACGCCCGCATGCTCGACCTCGCGGCCACGGAAGGCGACCCGTCCTCTGTCGCAGCGCTAACCCGCGCCGGGCGTTTCCTCGGCGCCGGCCTGACCAACCTCACCAACCTGCTCAACCCCAACGTCATCGTCATCGGCGGCAGCGTACGCAAGAGCGAGATCTACGTCCGCACCGCCGTCGAAGCCCTCGATCGCGACGCCTTCGCCCAGCATCGCGCCGATGTCCGCGTCGTCGAAGCCGAGCTCGGAGACGACGCCCCGGCCATGGGTGCGGCGCTCATCGCCCTGGAAAACCTCGGCGCCTGACCGCGAACACGCCTTGAGGCGGTGCTAAAATCAACGGAGGTTGAAGGGAGATCCCGCATGCCAATAGTTCTTATCGTCGTCGTTGTCCTGGTCGTGCTGCTCGGCATCATGCTCGTCGGCATGTACAACGGGCTCGTCCGCTCCCGGCTGCAGGTCCGCGAGGCCTGGTCCAGCATCGATATTCAGCTCAAGCGCCGCTCGAGCCTGATCCCCAACCTGGTCGAGACCGTGAAAGGTTACGCCTCTCACGAGCGCGAAACGCTGGAAAACGTCACCCGCGCCCGCTCTCAGCTCGACAACGCCGGCACGGCGCAGCAGGCGGCGCAGGCCAACAACATGCTGACCCAGGCGCTGCGTTCCCTCTTCGCCGTCGCCGAGGCCTACCCCGACCTCAAGGCGAACGCCAACTTCCTGCAGCTGCAGTCGGATCTCTCCGACACCGAGGACAAGATCGCCTACGCGCGGCAGTTCTACAACCGCAACGTGCTTTCCTACAACGGCAAGGTGCAGACTGTCCCCACCGCGATCATCGCCGGCATGTTCGGCTTCCGCGTGGAGGAGTTCTTCGAGGCCGACGAAGGCTCTCGCGAAGACGTCAACGTCAGCTTCGCGCCGCCCGCCCCGACCAACTGAAGCCTGTGGTGCGCGCAGCGTTCCTCCCCGGCGCGGGCGGCAAGCGCGGGTTCTGGCAACCGGTCGCTGACCGCCTCGGCCTCGGCGATGACGCGCTGCTCTTCGCTTGGCCCGGATTCGGCGACGAACCGCCGGATCCGACCATCAAGCGCCTCAGCGACCTCGCCGCGTATTGCATCCAGCGCATCGACTCCGACGGCCCCTACGCCCTCGTGGCGCAGTCGATGGGCGGCGTAGTAGCCCTGCAGATCGCGCTGAAGCGCCCCGACCTCGTGCAGCGTCTCGTCCTCTGCGGCTCCTCCGGCGGCATCGACATGGCCCGCTTCGGCGCTGAGGACTGGCGCGGGCCCTACGTCGCTGACTATCTCCAGTCTTTCGAGCATGCCCCGACCTGGTTTGTGGATGACCGCACCGACCTAACGGCTGACATCCCGTCGATCTCCATCCCCACGCTGCTGCTTTGGGGCGCCGACGACCACACTAGCCCTCCCGCCGCCGGCGCGTACCTGGATACTCTATTGCCCGACTCGCGCTTCGTCACCATCCCCAACTCCACGCACGCCGTAGCAACTGAGAAGCCCGAAGCGGTAGCACGACACATCGCGTCCTTCCTCGGCATCAAGGTGCCGGCCTGATGTCAACGGAGTACCAGCCGCCCGTCCTGATCTACGACCGCATCGCCTCCAACCGGCGGCGCACCTTCCTGCTCATGGCGGTCTTCTTCGTCGTCGTCGCGGGCGCGGCCACTGCCATCGGCATCGTCGCAGGCCTGCCGCCCGGCCTCGCGCCCATCGTCATCGTCTTCGTCGCGGCCTTCGTCGTGTTCAGCTACTTCGGCTCCGACAGCGTTGCGCTCAGCGTCTCGGGCGCCCACCAGGTCGGCGAGGCAGAGGAACGCGACCTCTACCGCCTCGTCGAGAACCTCTGCATCGGCTCCGGCCTGCCGATGCCCAAGGTCTACGTCATCGAGGACGGCTCGATGAACGCCTTCGCCACCGGCCGCGACCCCAACCACGCCTCGATCGCCGTCACACGCGGCATCATGAACAAGCTGGAGCGCCGCGAGATGGAGGGCGTCCTGGCCCACGAGATGTCGCACATCGGCAACCGCGACACGCTGGTCATGGGCACGGTCGTCGTGCTCATCGGCTTACTCGCCCTGCTCGCCGACATCGGCCTGCGCCTGACCTGGTTCGGCGCCGGCAGCCGCCGCAGCTACAGCGGCAAGAACAGCAAGGGCTCCGGTCATCATCGTCGTCGTCGCGCTCGTCTTCGTCATCCTCTCGCCGATCATCGCCCGCATCATCGCTATGGCCGTCTCGCGCCAGCGCGAGTACCTCGCCGACGCCTCCGGCGCCCTGCTCACGCGCTACCCCGAGGGCCTCGCCTCGGCGCTCGAGAAGATCAGCGGCGACACCGACCCCCTGGACCAGGCCACCAAGGCGACGGAGCACCTCTACTTCGTCAACCCGCTCACCGACCACCAGAGCGCCATCAACAACATGTTCTCCACCCACCCCCCGATCGAGGAGCGCATCAAGCTCCTCCGGGCGATGTAGGCACTCGTGGCGGAGAGGGCTGCCGCATAAACCGGAAGCAGGTTGCAACGCCTAGGTGCGCCACGAAGTCGATATCGATGAGCGCTTGGCGAACAGCCACTCGCCGTCCTGCTTCACACAGTCGTCGAAGTACGTCCCCGCCAGCCGGATCACGATTTCGCCCGAGTCCATATGCCGCGGGATCGTCACGTACGTCCGCGCCGTCGCTCTTCTCGCCGTCGCCGCGGATCACCGGCAAGCCCATGATGTGCTTCAGCGTCGAATTCTTGCCTACGCGATTCTCCTTCACCAGCGCCTCGACCCACGCCTGGATCTCGGCCCGCCCGCTGACGCTGCCCGCGCTGTGCTCCACGACGCCGTCCGGCGTGAACAGCCCCGCGTATCCCTCCGCGTCTCCCGAATCGACGCACTCCGCGTAGCGCGCCACCAGGTCCATCACGTCCAGCCGGTCCTGCGTGCTCAGTGCCATCGTCCCCTCCTTCGTCACTTCTTGCGCCGCTCAGTCTAGTCGAGCGCTAGAATCGCAACGTGCCCCGGACGAAGACGAAACCGAAGACCCTCACCCCGGACGAGATCATCGCCCGCCTCCGCGCCCTCTACGGCGAGCCGCTAGTGGCGGCCTCACCACGACGCCACAGCCGAGCTGGTCCTCACGCTGCTCTCCCAGAACACGTCCGACTCCAACTCCGGGCGCGCCTTCTCACGGCTCCTGCAGCGCTTCCCCGACTGGCAGTCCGTCATCGAAGCGCCGCTGCCCGAGGTCGAGGACGCGATCCGTCCCGGCGGCCTCGCGCCGACCAAGGCGCCGCGCCTGCAGGCCATGCTCGCCGAGGTCAAGTCGCGCACCGGCGGCTTCGACCTGCGCTTCCTGGCCGACATGCCCGTGGAAGAGGCGCGCGAGTGGCTGCGCACGCTGCCCGCGGTCGGCCCCAAGACGGCGGCCTGCGTCCTGCTCTTCGGCCTCGGCATGCCCGGCCTGCCCGTCGATACGCACGTCTTCCGCGTCGCACGCCGCCTCGGCCTCGTCGAGGAGAAGATGGGGCCGGACAAGGCGCAGACGTACCTCGAGGCGCTCGTCCCGCCGAAGGACCACTTCGGCTTTCACATCCTGCTGATCCGCCACGGGCGCCACTGCTGCAGCGCTCGCAACCCGGACTGCGCCGCCTGCCCGCTACGACCGGATTGTCCCGCAGCGCCTCAATTTGCGGCTTCGAAATAGTGATCTACTGCAATTCGCTTCGCGTTGACACCGCGCGAAAGCGGCTCCTAATATCAGAGTTAAGAATACGTAAATAACCTCTTGCAGGTTCGTACGAATGTATCTGTCTCTCGAAATCGGAAAGGAACTTCGCAATGTCCACGGCGATTGTCGTGATCATCGTTATGGTGATCGCGCTGCCGGTAGGGGCTCTCATCGGACTCGCGCTTTATCGAAGAAGGGAACAAACCAAGCTCGCAGGCGCTGAAGCCGACGCCGAACGCCTGCTCGCAGAAGCGCAGACAAAGGAAAAAGAGCTCCTCCTCGAAGCTAAAGAAGAAGCCATCCGCATCCGCAGCCAGGCCGAAAACGAGGCCAAAGAGATGCGCCAGGACGTGCTGCGCCTCGAACAGCGCGTCTCTCAGCGCGAAGAGAACATCGACCGCAAGCAGGAGTCCATCGACCGCCGCGACTCGGCCCTTACGGAGCGCGAGCAGAAGATCGAAGAGGCGCGTCAGATCGTCGAAGAGCTGCAGGGTCAGCGTCTCGCCGAGCTGGAGCGCGTCTCCCACCTGACGCAGAGCGAAGCCCGCACCCTGCTCATGACCGAGATGGAGGCCGAGGTGCGCGAGGAGGCCAACCGCCTCGTGCGTCAGATCGAAGAGGAGGTCAAGGAGAACGCCGGCCCCAAGGCCCGCGAGATCCTCACCGCCACGATGCAGCGCATCGCCACCGAGACCGTCTCCGAATCGACCGTCTCGGTCGTGCCGATCCCCTCCGAGGACATGAAGGGCCGCATCATCGGCCGCGAGGGCCGCAACATCCGCGCCCTCGAGCACGCCACCGGCGTCGACCTGATCATCGACGACACGCCGGACGCCGTCATGCTCTCGTCCTTCGACGGCGTCCGCCGCGAGGTCGCGCGCCTCGCCCTGACCCGCCTCATGTCGGACGGCCGCATCCACCCGACGCGCATCGAAGAGATCGTCGAGAAGTCGCGCCAGGACGTCGAGAACGAGCTCAAGCAGGCCGGCGAAGAGGCGATGCTGGAGGCGAACTGCCCCGGCCTTCACCCCGAGATCGTCCGCACCCTCGGCCGGCTCAAGTACCGCACCAGCTACGGCCAGAACCAGCTCATGCACGCCGTCGAGTCGTCCAAGATCGGCGCCCTGCTGGCGCGCGAAATCGGCGCCGACGTCAACGTCATGCGCCGTGGCGCCCTGCTGCACGACATCGGCAAGGCGATCGACCGCGAGCTCGAGGGCACGCACGCCATCCTCGGCGCCGAGCTGGCCCGCCGCTACAGCATCTCCGAGCCCGTCGCGCACTGCATCGAGGCGCACCACGAGGAAGTCACGCCCAACAGCATCGAGGCGCTCCTGACGCAGATCGCCGACGCGGTCAGCGGTGGACGCCCCGGCGCTCGCATGGAGGCGCTGGAGTCCTACATCAAGCGCCTGGAGGAGCTGGAAGGCATCGCCAACAGCTTCAGCGGCGTCGACAAGTCCTTCGCCATCCAGGCAGGCCGCGAGGTTCGCATCCTGGTCAAGCCGGAGGCGATCGACGACCTCGGCGCCATGCGCCTGGCGCGCGACGTCAGCAAGAAGATCGAAGAGTCCATGGAGTACCCCGGGCCAGATCAAGGTCACAGTCGTGCGCGAAACCCGCGCCACGGACATCGCGCGGTAAGATGGCCTGGTGCGAGTTCTCTTTATCGGCGATGTCGTAGGCAGGCCGGGACGTCGCGGTCTGGCCGCCATCGCTGCCTGACCTGCGCAAGGAGCTGCACGTCGACGTCGTCATCGCCAACGGCGAGAACGCAGCCAACGGCCGCGGCCTCACGCTGCGCACCGCCAAGGAGATGTTCAACGCCGGCGTCGACATCATCTCCTCCGGCAACCACATCTGGGACCAGCGCGAGATCATCGAGGAGCTGGACGGCGACCGGCCGATCCTGCGGCCGGCCAACTACCCCTCCGGTACCCCCGGCCGCGGCATACTGCGCCACAAGGGCCTCACCGTCATCAACCTCCAGGGACGCACCTTCATGGCCAACATCGACTGTCCCTTCCGTACCGCCGACGGCCTCCTTGGCGAGGGCCCAGAAGGCCCCATCGTCGTCGACATGCACGCCGAGGCGACCAGCGAGAAGCAGGCGATGGGCTGGTACCTCGACGGCCGCGTCGCCGCCGTACTCGGCACTCACACGCACGTCCCTACCGCCGACACGCGCGTCCTGCCCCGGGGCACAGCCTACGTCACCGACGCCGGCTTCAGCGGCTCCCGCGACAGCGTCCTCGGCTTCGAGGTCGCGGCCTCGCACCGCCTCTTCCTCTCGCAGATGCCGACGCGCTTGCCCGTTGCCGAGAAGTGCCCCACCGTGGTCATCAACAGCGTCCTGGTCGACATCGACGACGAGACCGGTCATGCCCGCAGCATCGAGCGCGTCGACCGCGAGCACACCTTCGCGGACGTGGAGGGAAACGGAAAAGGGGACCCCGCACCGTAATGGCGAAAGCTGACTTCCACAACCACAGCACCGCTTCCGACGGCAAACTAACCCCCACCCAGCTCATCGACCTCGCAGCCTCACGTGGCGTCAGGATCTTCGCCCTCACCGACCACGACTCCACGGAGGGCATCGCCGAAGCCCGCGCCGCGGCCGCCAAACACGACGGCTTCTTCCTCATCCCCGGCGTCGAGCTCAGCACCGACATCGAAGGCGACGAGGTCCACATGCTCGGCTACTTCACCTTCGAGATGCTGGAAGACGCCGGTCTGCAGGCCGAGCTGACCGAGTTCCGCGCCGGGCGCTTCGAGCGCGGCCGCCTCATGACCGAGAAGCTCACTGCTCTCGGCAAGCCGATCAGCTGGGAGCGCGTCCTCGAGATAGCCGGCGAAGCCTCCGTCGGCCGCCCCCACGTCGCCCAGGCGCTGGTGGAGGCCGGACACGTCGCGACGATCCCAGAGGCATTCGACCTTTACATCGGCCGCAACGGTCCCGCCTACGTCGAGCGCGAGAAGATGACGCCGCTTCAGGCGATCAAGACGCTACACAAGTACGGCGCGCCGGCCGTCTTCGCCCATCCCAGCTTCACCAGGACTTTCGACGACGTCGTGCCGGAGCTCGTCGAAGCCGGACTCGCGGGCATGGAGGTCTACTACAAGAACTACGACCCCGAGACCGTACGTTCGCTGGCCGCCAAGGCCGAGAAGTACGGCCTGCTGCCCCTTGGCGGCAGCGACTACCACGCCCTCAACAACCCCGGCGAACGCGAGCCCGGCGACATCCCTCTGCCAGACCACGTAGCGAAAGAATTCCTCGAGAAAGAGCTGCCTTGGGTACCGACCGGAGCCCTCAGCTAGACCAGCCGGAAGGCGCCACCTTCTGCGCCCGCCACCCGCAGGTAGAAACCTATCTGCGTTGCAGCCGCTGCGAGACGCCGATCTGTCCGCGCTGCCTGGTCCAGACCCCGGTCGGCGCGCGCTGCCGCGAATGCGCCAACGTCTCTCGTCTCCCGACCTTCAACGTCACGCCCGTCTTCCTCGCCCGTGGCCTCGCCGCCGCGATGATCTCTGGCGCCGTCGCCGGTTGGTTCTGGGCCCTCGTCGCCACGAACATCGGCTTCGGCCTTTTCATCGGCCTGTTCGTTGGCCTGGGCGTCGGCTGGGTGATCAGTGAATCGGTGAGCCTGGCAGCCAACCGCAAACGAGGCCTCGGGCTGCAACTCTGCGCCGTGGCCGGCGTCGCGCTCGCTTTCCTGGTGCAGGACGTCGTGACCGATGTGCCGGGTTTCCTTCAAAGCAGCTTCACGGTGAGCCAGCTGATAACGGCCGGCATCGCGGCGTTTTGGGCCGCCTCCCGGCTAAAAATCGGCTAGTAATGCCTCGGCGTCGCCATTAAGATGACGCCGCAATCCCTTTCGTAGTCCACCGGAGCCATCAATGGACGCAGCTACCGTCCTGAGTAACGTCACCAAAATCGCCGAGGAATTCGCCAGGGGTCGGCGCGAACGCCAGGTCCGCCGCCACCTCGATCCCGGCGACTTCGCCGCGCTTGCCGAAGCCGGCTACCTCCTCACCGGCGTTCCTGCGGCCATGGGCGGCCTCTGGGTCGACATCCCATCGTCGGTGCGCGGCATCTGCGAGATTCTGCGCACGATTGCCAGAGGCGACCCGTCGGTAGCTCTGGTGTCGGCCATGCACCCTGCCGTGTTGAGCATCTGGCTCAACGAGCGCTCCTCTGACCCTGCCTGGGCCAAGCAGCAACGCTTCGCGGCTCAGGAGGCGTTGAACGGCGCCTGGTGGGGCACGGTGACGTCCGAGCCGGGCAGCGGCGGCGACGTTATGAAGACTCGCACCATTGCGAAGCGAGACACAGGCGGTAATTACCGCATCTCAGGCCAGAAGCACTTCGGCAGCGGCTCCGGCATCACGTCCTACATGTTCACTTCTGCGATACCGGAGGGCGAAGAAAGCTCAGACATCTTCTATCTCGACGTGCGCGGTGTGCCGTGGGACGGCTCGGCTGGCATGAAGCTGGTGGCGGAGTGGGACGGACACGGCATGACGGCAACTCAGAGTCATGCCTTCGAGTTCGAGAACTTCCCCGTCGTCCGTATCGCTCCGCGGGAGACGACGGGCTTCGGATCCGTCGGTTTCGTCGCCAACGCACTCTTCACAGCAGTTATCACGGGCACCGTGCAAAGCGCCGTCGAGGCCGCCCGCGCTCAGGTCGTGCGCAAGCGCGACGATTTGCGGCCTTACGAGCTGACCGAGTGGGCCAACGTGGAGCAAGACGCATGGCTCATCAATGAGGCCTACGAAGCGATCCTGCGCACCATCGAAGCGAAGGGCCCCGGCGCCGCACTCGAAGCGCTGATCGCCAAAACCGCGATCGCGCGGCTTTGCGAGAATGTCACGCGCAACCTCTGCACCGTGATTGGCGGCGGCAGCTTCAACCGCACGTCGCATTTCGGCGCCGCCTTCGAGGACGTGCGGGCGCTCGGATTCTTGCGCCCACCCTGGGGCCTCGCCTATGACCAGATTCTCAGTGGTGTGTGGAGCCGATACGCCGGCTAGCGCATCACGATCGCCAGCACGATAACCAGCGTGAACAGCACGCCCGAGATCGTCACGATGCGCCGTAGCTCATCGGCGATGTAAGCGTGCTCGAAGGTGGGAAGCTGACCCGCCGCGATCCGCGCCGCGCCCTCCGACGTGCCACGCTGTCGCAGCTGAGCGGTGCGGCGTCCCGGCTTGCGTCGTGCCGTCTCCTGCGACGCGCTGCCGATCCACTCCGGGCGCGTCTCGACGGGACCGGGACCTGTATACGCTGCCGATGCTTCTGCATTAGCGACTTCGTCGGCAAAAATCGGGTTGCCGTCGAGGTCGGTACGCTCTGCGGGCTGCGCTCTGGCTTGATTCGGCCCCGGCGCGAACTCGGGCCGCCTTGGCGCTCGGCGTGTGGTGCGGGCAGGCCGCCGTTTCTTGGGCATCTCGTCTCGATTATAGGCTAGTCTTCTGCCTAGCCGCGAACAGGACAGGAGCCAGTGATGGAATTGGAAAGCATACGCAGAATCGCAGTCGTTGGCGCCGGCCTCATGGGTCATGGCATCGCACAGGAGTTCGCCGTCGCCGGCTACGAAGTCAGTCTCGTCGATACCGATCCGCTGGTGCTGGCGGGCGCCGTGGACCGCATGCGCGCCAACCTGCGGCAGATGGTCGAACTCGGCCTCGTGGACTCGGCTAACGCGGCGGCAGCGCCGGAGCGGATTCACACCACACCCGATCTCGCAGCCGCGGTAGCAGAGGCGGACGTAGCAGTAGAGGCCGCGTCCGAAAACCTCGCCTTGAAGCAACGCCTCTTCGGCGAGATGGACCGTCTGGCCCGGCCCGACGCCATTCTGGCCAGCAACAGTTCATCCTTCATGCCCAGCGAGATCAACACCGAGGTCAAGAACCGCGGGCGTGTCCTCGTCGCCCACTACTTCAACCCGCCACACCTCCTGCCCATCGTCGAAATCGTGCGCGGACCGGAGACCACGGATCAGGCTGTTGAAACGCTGCGCGCGCTTCTCCTGCGCATCGGCAAGCGCCCGGCAGTCGTGAACAAGGAGGCGAGGGGCTTCGTCGGGAACCGGCTTCAGCTCGCCCTGTTCCGCGAAGCGCTCTCGCTCGTCGATCAGGGGATCGCGACCGTAGAGGACGTGGACACCGTCGTGCGATACGGCTTCGGCCGTCGCCTCGCCGCCGCCGGGCCCTTCGAAATCGCCGACGCCGCCGGCGCCGACCTCTGGTCCGAGGTTGCCGCCAATCTGTTCCCAAACCTCGCGACTTCTACTGAGATACCCGGCTTCTACAAGGACATGTTGCTGCGCGGAGAGAACGGCATGAAGAGCGGCCAGGGTTTCCACCCCTGGCCGCCGGCGGCTTCCGAAGCTGTCCGCGACAGGATAGCGCGCTCCCTCGCTACCACCTCACAGCTGCTCGATCGTTAGCTCGTGTGGACTCCAGCTCCAGAAGATGCTCCACGGTGTAACCTCTCCCTCATTCGGGCCGAAAATCAACGTAGTGGCTACCGCCTGACGCCCGCAGCGACACGTAAGTCGTGGCGGCTTAGGTCTAATCAAGCCGGGCCGCCACGCCGCAACTCGACATTGCTATCGCGTTGCCGCTTACCTGATACACTGTTTGGGCACCCTTGCATCCAACGGATTGC
This sequence comes from uncultured Chloroflexia bacterium, assembly GCA_963766645.1. GTDB lineage: Bacteria > Chloroflexota > Dehalococcoidia > DSTF01 > WHTK01 > WHTK01. The sequence goes on from CAVYAY010000001.1 coordinate 242,278, forward strand.
GGGTGTCCCGGCGGGGCGCCGGTGAAGGAGCCGCAGATGCTGGAACAGACGACCCGACCCGTTCGAGTACAGCGCACGCCGAAGGTCCGCCGCGAAGAGACGGCCCTCGTCGTCGTCGAAGAACTTGAGCTCGAGACCACGGCCGCGCCCAGCTTCCACGACATCACGGCTGAGGTCAGCGCCGTCGTCGCCGACTCCGGCATAAACTTCGGCCACGTCACCGTCTACTCCCGCCACACCACGGCCGCCATCCGCATCAACGAGCACGAGCCCCTGCTCCTGCGCGACATGGCCCGCACCCTGCGCCAGATCGCGCCCTCAGACGCCTACTACGAGCACAACGACTTCGGCCGGCGCACCGTTAACATGCACGCCGACGAGCCTGCCAACGGCCACTCCCACTGCCAGCACCTCTTCCTCTCCACCAGCGAGACGATCCCGGTCATCGACGGCAAGCCGCAGCTCGGCACTTGGCAAAGCGTGTTCCTCATCGAGCTCGACCAGCCCAAGCTGCGCCAGGTCCTCGTCACCGTCGTCGGCTGCTGACCGCCCGAGCGCCAGTCCACGACTCGCTCCTGAGCTAAGCTTCGGGAGATGAACCTTTCAGAACTCGACGCGACGCACAACACGGCTCTCTACGACCTCCTGAGGGACCGCATCCGCGCCAACGGCCCGATCTCCTTCGCCGAGTTCTACGAGACCGCTCTATACCACCCACGACTGGGCTACTACTTCACCTCCGACCCGACGCGCGACTTCCAGTCCAGCCCCAACGTCCACGCCGTCTTCGGCGCCGCCATCGCCCGCCGGCTCGCCGCCTTCTGGCGCGACCTCGGCAGCCCGCCGCGTTTCGACGTCTTCGAGGCCGGCGCCTCTACCGGACGCCTCGCCGCCGACGTCCTGCGCTACCTGCGCAGCGCCGAGCCTCAACTCTACGGTGCCACGCGTTATGTCATGCAAGACGTTACGCTAACCGCCGAGCCTGCCGTGGACCACTTGCTCGACCTCGGTATCGCGCCCGAAAAGGTCGAGGTTGCAGCCTCGCTGCCCGTAACGCCCCAGATCGAAGGCTGCATCCTCAGCAACGAGCTGCTCGACGCGCTCCCCTTCCACCGCGTCCGCTGCCGCGACGGCACGCTCTACGAGCTCCTCGTCGGCTTCGAGGACGGCGCCTTCGTCGACGTCGAAGCGCCGCCCCGACCCGACATCACGGCATACTTCGATGCGCTCGGCGCCCTACCCGGAGAGGGCTGCGACGCGGAGGTCAACCTCGTCGCCTCGGCCTGGATGACGCACGCCGCCACGGCCTTGCGCCGCGGCTACGTCCTCACGCTCGACTACGGCTACGAGGCCGCCGACCTCTACGCCCCATGGCGCAAGCGCGGCACGCTGCTCACCTTCTACCGCCACACGTCGGGCGACGACCCCTACGCCCGCGTCGGCCGCCAGGACATCACCGCCAGCGTCGACTTCACCAGCGTCATGCGCGCCGGCGAGGCGGCCGGCCTCCACACCGTCGAGTTCACGACGCAGTCGGAGTTCCTTGCCGGCCTCGGCGTCGGCGAGGCGCTGGCCGAGCCCCCTGCACCCGATCAGCTCGAGTCCTACACCGCGCTACGCCGGGCCGTCATAGAACTCACCGATCCCGCGGGCCTCGGCCGCATCCACGTTCTGGTGCAGAGCAAAGGGGTTTCCTAGGGCGCAGCGAGTTGAGGCTGCCAGGCGGCTATCAACTCTGTCGAAGAGCACACGTAACCGAAGTTCATCGACAACGTCTTCAGGGCCCCTTCGTAGCGTTCTCTACCGACCTCGCTGGTACAATCGGACACAGTCACCGTTTTGAAGTCGCGCTGCCAGGCGTCGCGGCTGGTCGAGCCAACACATACGTCGGTGGTCAAGCCCAGCGCCACGACAGTCTGCACGTCCATCGAGCGTAGGATGTCCTCAAGTGACGTCCGGAAGAAGCTGCTATAGCGCTGCTTCACGACCTCCGTCTCACCCGATCGTGGCGCCAGACGCGGCTCCCATTCGACGCCGGGAGAGCCGGGCTCCATGTGGGTGCGCATGTAATCGCCCCACTCGGCTGTGGTCTTGGAGTGCTCGTCGGGGCGCAAGATCGTGCGAACGAAGATTATCGGCACATTCGCCGCACGCGCCCCTTCGAGGAACCGCGCCGCGTTGGTCAACGTCTCGTCCAGCGGCGGCCAGACCGGCGCCGGGAACAGGTCCGTGAAGATGCGCTGCACATCGACGACCACGATCGCCGTATGTCGCGGATCAACCAGTCGTGCTAGCTCCGGACGTTCCAAACTCTTCGGTGCCGGCCCCCTGCTCGTAATGGTCCACCTCCCGAGCTTGGCTGATACTACCACTGCCAGCACGGGCGATTGATCATCCTGCTATTCTGAAATCGTGAGCGAACACTACTCAGACATCGTCCTCGACCACGCCGAACACCCCCGCAACCAGGGCGTCCTCGAGGACGCCAACGCGCGCGGCTATCAGATGAACCCCGTCTGCGGCGACGTCCTATCCCTCATGCTTCGTATCGAGGACGGGCGCATCGCCGAGGCGCGGTTCATGACCGAGGGCTGCACCGCCTCCGTCGCCACCAGCAGCATCCTCACGGAGCTGGTCACGGGCCTCACGCTGGAAGAAGCCGACGAACTCACTCACGAAGACATCAACGACGCCGTCGGCGGCCTGCCGGCCAGCAAGCTGCACTCCGCGGCGCTCGTCATCGGCGCGCTAAAGCAGGCACTCGCCTCTTACAAGACCACCGCCTAGGAGAAACGAATGCGATTCCTACTGGGACTGCTGCTAGGCGCCGCTCTCGGCTTCGCCATCACCACTTACATGAACCAGCAGATGCGCGAAGCCGACGAAAGCCCAACCTAGAGCTCAGCGCCACGCAAAGAGCAGCGCCCCGAGGCGCCTTGCCTATGCCTGTGTCCAAGCGCTGCTAAATGACCTGGCGCAGGAACGCGTCAACCAGGTCCGCATCGAGTTGCGTGCCCGCCGCATGCTCCAGACGTTCTCGCGCGTCTTCTCCCTCGGCCTTGGGACGATGCGGCCGGTCTGACGTAATCGCCACGTAGGCGTCTGCGACAGCCAGGATGCGCGACTCCAGCGGTATTTCCTCGCCGCTCAGCCCCTCGGGATAGCCACGGCCGTCGATGCGCTCGTGATGCGCCTCAACCCACTCGGCCACCTCTTCCATGCCCGGCGATGCCCGCGATGACGTCGCGCGAATAGATCGGATGCAGGTGCAACGCGCCCATCTCCTCGACGCTCAGGATGCCAGGCTTCGAAAGCACGCGCTCCGACATCGAAAGCTGGCCCACGTCGTGCAACAGCGCCGCGACCTGTAGCTGCTTCAACCGCACGTCGGACAGTCCGGCGACGCGGCCGAGACTCTCGGCGTAGCGGTTCACTCGCGCCGAAACGCCGACCGTGAACGAGAAGCGTGAGTCCACCAACCGCGCGAAGCTCTCCGCGAACGGGATCAATCGCATCGCCTTTGCCTCGCGCAGGCGGCTGCTGTGTACGTTCAGTTCCGCGACCAGATCGCTGCTATACAAACCCAGCCAGAACGAATCGCCCGCCCCCAGGACGCGCAGCGCTTCGACCATTTCCGGATCGCACTCTTTGCCGCTGAAGCCGCCCAGCCAGTACGTAAAGTTGCGCCGCGCTAATAGCGGCGTCGTTTGGTCGATCAAGGACTCGACGATGTCCGCCAGCCCGACGATACGACCGACGACCGGCACCTGCTCTTCGTCCAGGCCGCGGGGGTAACCCCCGCCGTCCCAGCGCTCGTGGTGCGTTGCAACAGCCTTCGCCACCGAATCCGGCAGGTCCAGCTCTCGCACTGCTCGCGCACCATGCGTCACGTGCTCGGCTACCCGGTCGACGATCTCGTCAGGCGTATCCGAGGCCCCCGCGACTGCCTCATCCGGTGTCAACAGCGGCAACGAAGCGAACACGAGCCGCTCGTCGCCGCGGGTGTAACCCGCAAGGTCGGCACCGGCCGCAATCGCACCGATATCGTGCGTCAGGGCCGCGTACATCGTCGCCAGTTGCTCCTCTTTGCCAAGCTCCAGCGTCGCCGCTAGCGCGCTCGCGATGTAGGCCACCCTTGCGGCGTGGCCGGGTTCACGGCCCTCCGCCAGGTCCAACGCCTGGCTGACTGGGATCAGCAACCCGCTGATCGTGTGTTGCTGCAGCCTTCGTGTCTGACCGCGCTCTGAAGCGCCGTGATCAAGAAGGGCGTTCTGCCCGCGAACTTCGTTCAAAGTGTTCCTACCTCTACGTGGCGGGGTCATGCCTAATGCAAGACTCGCTTTATATATCGGCAGGTAACCAACTCAGATTGACTCGCAGACCACGAATCAGATTCGCGGAACCCGAAATCGAAGCGTTCAACAGGCTGGCGGTAACAGAATCGAAAGGAATATACTCCCCTCGAATTAGAGAATGATTGCTTCGTTGTCAGTCCCGCCGCGACATATCAATCCTTGATTGAAACTCCGGTATTTTGTAGCGTCAGCGCTGGCCTAGTCGTGCCTGACATGACCCAGCGACCCCAGGAGAGGTTGTCATGCTGCCCATACAGATCGCGATCGTTGCAGCCGCACTAGCACTAATTTTCGCGTTCATCACCGCGCGGCGCATCCTCGCAGAGGACCAGGGTGACGAAACGATGCGCGAAATTGCCGTCGCTATCCAGGAGGGCGCCAGCGCCTTCCTTCGCCGCGAATACACCTATCTCGCGGCGTTCGTCGTGGTCGTCTTCGTTGTCCTCGTCCTCTTCATCGACTACGACATCCTCAACCGCTTCGGGCCGCAGCAGGGCAATCTCACTGACGCGCCGCGTACCGGCGTCTCCTACGTCATCGGTGCCATCGCCTCGGCCCTTGCCGGCTTCATCGGCATGAAGATCGCGGTCCAGGCCAACGTCCGCACCGCCGCTAAGGCCCGCGAGGGTCTCAACCCGGCCCTGCGCGTCGCTTTCTCCTCCGGCAGCGTCATGGGCATGACCGTCGTCGGCATCAGCCTGCTCTGCCTCTCCGTCCTCTATCTCCTCTTCGAGAACGTTCAGCCCCTCACCGGCTTCGCCTTCGGCGCCTCGTCGATCGCGCTCTTCGCCCGCGTCGGCGGCGGCATCTACACCAAGGCCGCCGACGTCGGCGCCGACCTCGTCGGCAAGGTCGAGGCCGGCATCCCCGAGGACGACCCGCGCAACCCGGCCACCATCGCCGACAACGTCGGCGACAACGTCGGCGACGTCGCCGGCATGGGCGCCGACCTCTTCGAGTCCTACACCGGCGCCATCGTCGCCACCATGTCCCTTGCGACGATCGCACTCGTCGGCTTCGGCGAAGAATGCTGTCTTCGCAGCCCCGGCGGCCTTCGACCGACTCTCGAACCCACTCGCTTTTGACGCGATTCACTGGCATTACCTCTCCTCGTCATGGCTATCGGCATCGGCTCGGCCATCATCGGCACCTTCCTCGTCCGCACCGGCGAGCAGGCCGACATGGGACGCCTGCTCTGGGCCCTCCGCACCGGCATCTTCTCCGCCGGCGGTCTCGTCCTCGTCGGCACCGGCGCCGCGGTCGCGATCATGGGCCTCAACGTCGAGCTGTTCTTTGCCGTCCTCGTCGGCCTCGTCGCCGGCCAGCTCATCGGCACTGCGACCGAGTACTACACGGCATACGAGTACACCCCCACCAAGAAACTCGCCCAGTCGGCCGAGACCGGCCCCGCGACCATCATCATCGGCGGCCTCGGCCTCGGCATGCTCTCGACTGCGATACCGTTGCTTGTCCTCGTCGCTGCCATCTACGTCACCAACGAGCTCGCGGGCCTCTACGGCATCGCCCTGGCCGCCGTCGGCATGCTCTCCACCCTCGGCGTCACGCTGGCCTCCGACGCCTACGGCCCCGTGGCCGACAACGCCGGCGGCATCGCCGAGCAGGCGCACCTGCCCGCCGAGGTGCGCGAGCGCACCGACGCCCTCGACAGCCTCGGCAACACGACCGCGGCGACCGGCAAGGGCTTCGCCATCGGCTCGGCCGTCCTCACCGCCCTCGCGCTGATGGTCACCTACTCCCAGGTCGTCGGCATCACCGCGCTCGACCTCCTGGACGTCGACGTCCTGGTCGGCGCGCTGATCGGCGGCCTCATGCCGTTCATCTTCAGCGCCCTGACCATGGCCGCCGTCGGCCGCGCCGCCATGGCCATGGTCAACGAGGTGCGGCGTCAGTTCCGCGAAATTCCCGGCATCATGGAAGGCACCGGCAAGCCCGAGTACGCCAAGGCGGTCGCCATCGCCACGGACGGCGCGCTCAAAGAGATGATCGTGCCCGGCCTGCTCGCCATCATCGTCCCGATCGCGGTCGGCGCCATCATCGGCGCCGAGGCGCTGGGCGGCCTGCTGGTCGGCTCCGTCGTTTCCGGCGCCCTGATGGCGCTGATGATGGCCAACGCCGGCGGCGCCTGGGACAACGCCAAGAAGTACATCGAGGCCGGCAACCTTGGCGGCAAGGGCTCCGAGGCCCACAAGGCCGCCGTCGTCGGCGACACCGTCGGCGACCCCTTCAAGGACACCTCCGGCCCGGCCCTCAACATCCTCCTCAAGCTGATGTCGATCGTCGCGGTCGTCTTCGGCCCGCTCTTCGTCGGCTAAGCCACACGTCCAGGAAGGAAACTGACGCCCCGCCGGACCGGCGGGGGCAGATACTTCGTCGGAGCGGCACGAAGCATCAAACCCCACGCGTTGCACCGAACGAGCGTCTCGTGCCCCGTTTGGAAATCGACTCTGACCGGTCCTCCAGGACCTGGCGATTCCCGGTTCAGGATGAGAGAGGAAACGCGGTCCTACTTATCGAGTCGCTTCTCGAACTCCGACAAGCCGCTTCTCCAGGTCCCGCTGCCGCACCGCCAGCGAAAGGTCGCCCCGCGTGCGCTCCAGGATCCCCCGCACGTTGTCTGTAGTGCGCCGCAGCCCACCCGTCATGGCGTCGGGATAGTCGAACGTGACGAGAATGCCGTACACCTCGTCCATCACCGCCAGGCATTCCTCGCAGCGCTCCACTTCGCCGGCGCGCAGGATGTCGAGCAGGTGGCGCCGTAGCTCGCCCACCGCTTCGGCGAGGCCATTGAGGTACGCCGCCAATCCAACATCCAGCTCGTCCCGCGTCGGCAGCTTCGCTCCGCCCGCGATGAACGCATAGCGTCATTCGCGCTTCGGCGTACTCCTTCTCGGAGTCGTGCACGAAGCCGGCGTGCTTGATATCGGGATGGTCCCGCAGCGCCAGGTTTGCCTCCGCCAGCAGCGACCCCGCTTTGTCTGCCAGCGTCTTCGCCGTCTCGAAATCGCCGCGGTGCACAGCGCGTATCGAGTTCGCCGAGTTGCGGATTGCATCGCGGCAGCGGCTCAGCCCCGCCTCGCGCGCCTCGTTCTTCGCCGCCAGCTGCTGGCTCGCGGCCTCCGCCAGCGCCTCGATGTCGGGTATCAGCTCTTGCATGCTAGAAATCGTCGTCACCGCCCATGCCGAAGTCGTCGTCCAGCGACTCACCGCGCTCGAGGCTTCTGTGCCAGCTCTTCCATCTCCGGCCCCGCGTCTGGACCCATCTGCGACTGCATCTGCCGTGCCCACGCCGCCATCGCCCGCGGGTCGTTGGGGTCCATATTGTCGAGGTCGATGTGGCGCCTCGGATGCCCAGCACCGCCACGCGCGACACGACACGCTTCAAGTCGGTGCTGCCGCAACGCTCGCAGCTGCCGCTCGCCTCAGCGCTAATCGACCGCGTAAAGACCGATACTGACGCCCCGCAGGCGTTGCACGTGAATTCGTAAACCGGCATGGCTGCAAGTATAAATCGGCGCGCGGCAGCAGGTGAGGCCCGAGGACTGTCTGGTGGCGAAACCGATCTGCTAACCTGCCGCTGGTGACGAATGTCACTTTCTCGAATCCTAAAGCAATCTGGGGAAACCAAATGCCGGACCTCGAAGGGCGCGTAGCTTTAATCACCGGCGCCAGCCGCGGCATCGGCGCCGCAACGGCCGTCATCCTCGCCGAGCAGGGCGCCGACGTCGCGATCAACTACAACTCCAGCCGCGACTCTGCAGAATCCGTCGCAAAACAGATTCGCGACCTCGGCCGCCGTGCTGAGATCTACCAGGCCGACATTCGCAGCTTCGACGACTGCAAGCGCATGGTCGACGCCACCCTCGCCGACTTCTCGAAGATCGACATCCTGGTCAACAACGCTGGTATAGGCTACGAGACCTTCGGCACGCCGCTTGTCACCGAGATCGAGCCGGCGGACCTGCAGCAGTTCCTCAATTTCAACACGTTGGGCTGTCTGTACATGTGCAAGCTCGTCGTGCCGCAGATGCGCGCCCAGCCCCGCGGCGACGTTGTCATGGTGTCGTCGTTCTCGGCTCAGGCCCTTCGCGTCCGCATGGGGGCCTACAGCGTCTCGAAGGCAGGCATGGAAGCGCTGGCCCAGACCCTGGCCAAGGAAGAGCGCGAGAACGGCATCCGCGTCAACATCGTCGCGCCTGGTCTCGTTGACACCGCGATGGGCGAGGGCTTCCTCAGCAGCCGCGGCGCCGACAAGAAGACGTACGAGAAGGACGCTCCATTCGGCTTCATCTGTCAGCCGGAGGACGTCGCCAACGCGATCCTCTACCTCGTCGGGGAGTCAGGGCGCTACGTCACCGGCCAGCGCATCACGATCAACGGGGGCGCCTTCTAACCAAGACCTTCGATAGCGATAGGCGCGTTATCAGTCACCCAATCGGATCCCCTCTCCGGAAGTAGAGGGTTAGGGTGAGTGGTCGTCAGTTTCGCAGAACTCCGCTGCAGGCCCGGGAACGGCCCTCTACTCGTCGTCGTCGTCATCCTCGATCGCGTTCTCGATCTGCTCCACCCGTAGCACGCGGCCCTTCGCGTCCAGCTCCAGCGCCACAACGTCGATGCGCTGATTCTGGGGCGAGTCCGGGTGCTCCTGCACGTACGCCGCCACTGCAGCCCTCACATGAGCCGCCTTTCGCCCCGTGATCGACTCCTCAGGCGTCCCCATGCGGCCACCGCCACGCCGGCTGCGCACCTCGACGAAGATGATTTCATTGGCGCGCCTGGCGATGATGTCGATCTCCCCCTCGCGCACGCTCCAGTTGCGCTCCAGGATCTCGTAGCCCTTCGACTCCAAATGAGACGCGGCGACGCGCTCACCGAAGTTGCCGAAGTTGCGATTGCGCCGCCGATTATCTCTAGGCATCGGATGCCCCTTTAGCGGGGGTCCGGGGGCGCCCCCCAGCTTTCAAGCGCGCGGCGACGCGCTCACCGAAGTTGCCCAAGTTGCGATTGCGCCGCCGGTTATCTCTAGGCATCGGATGCACCTTTAGCGGGGGTCTGGGGGTGTCCCATGTCTCTCTTTATCATCCCGCCTCGCCTCTGTACCGCGCCCCAGCTGCGTCTGTGTTGTACGCACGGCCCGTACTGCTCCAGTGCGTTCAGGTGGCTCTTCGTCGCGTAGCCCTTGTGCGCCGCGAAGCCATAAACCGGATACAACCCGTCCAGGTGACGCATCACCTCGTCTCGCGCCACCTTTGCCACGATCGACGCCGCCGCAATGCTGCAACACAACGCGTCGCCGTCGACGATTGCCTTCTGCGGTGCCGAGAAGTTCGGCAACGTCTGCGGTCCGTCAATCAGCACCCGTTGCGGCAGCGCACCCAGCGCCTGCAACGCCCGCACCATCGCCATGCGATTCGCCGCGCTGATGCCCCACGCATCGATTTCCGGGACCGTCGCCCAGCCGATGCCGTACGCCACGGCCTCGGCCTGAATTGCCTGCGCCAGGCGTTCGCGCTCGACGGCGGGGACCACTTTGCTGTCGCGTACTTCACCCAGCCAACCGGGACGCGCCCCGGGTCCAGGATGACAGCCGCCGCGTACACCGGACCGGCCAGCGGCCCACGACCCACCTCGTCAACGCCGGCGATGAGGGTCTCGCCGCAGGCCCAGAAGGCCTCCTCGAAGGTGGTGGACGGCAGAGGGCGGGTACCGGCCGTCATATGGCGGCATGTTAGCAGCACCGGGCTCAGGGCGCATAGAGCGTACACGCGCGGGGCCTGGCTTACGCGTCATATTCAGGCCGTCCAATACCTGCGTTCCCGCCCCACACTCTGTACTATGCACTCAGCACTCGCATCCTCAACAACCCTCAAAGGAGTCCCGACATGCCCGTAATCCACATCGAAATGTGGCCCGGCCGCACTCACGCCCAAAAGAAACAGCTCGCCAAGGCGATAACAGATGCAATGGTCGACATTGCCAAGACCACGCCGGAAGCCACGATTGTCATTTTCGACGACGTGCCGAAGGATAGCTGGGCTCAGGGCGGCTTACTTTCGTCCGAAACCTAGAGCAAGCGTCGCGTGCCCCATCCGAAACGAGTCTGGATGCTATACTTTCGTCTGAAGGAAGCCACTTTGGTGTTGAAACAACATCTGCGCCGCTTTGTTATTGGTACAGGCGAAGTGGGTTTCCGTAGAGGGGTGTGATGGGTTCACGCTGGATGCGTAACAGCTTTGTTTACCTGATGATCCTGGTGGCGGTTATCGCCATCGTGGTCGTCTTCTTCCGTCCGTCATCGAACCAGGTCGAGTCAGAAAGCATCAGCGCCGTGATCGCTGACGCCCAGGCCGGCAAGGTCGACAAGATCGTCGTCAAGGGCGACACCCTGGAAGTCACGCTGAAAGACGGCACGGAGGTAAAGTCCCGCAAGGAACCCGACTCCAGCATCACGCAGACCCTCGCCGACAACGGCGTCCCGGCAAGCGCGGTCAGTGTCGAGGTCAAGGAAGCGAGCAAGCTCGGCGACTGGCTGGGCCTCCTGCTTAACTTCCTGCCCATCTTGATCTTCATCGCCCTGATCTTCTTCCTCATGCGCCAGGCGCAGGGCTCCAACTCGCAGGCCATGAGCTTCGGCAAGAGCAAGGCCCGCATGTTCACCGCCAACAAGCCCTCCATCACCTTCATGGACGTCGCCGGCGTGGACGAGGCCAAGGAAGAACTTCAAGAAGTCGTCGAATTCCTCAAGTACCCGGAGAAGTTCGTCGCGCTCGGCGCGCGCATCCCGCGCGGCGTGTTGTTGGTAGGCCCTCCCGGTACAGGCAAGACGCTGCTTGCTCGCGCCGTCGCGGGTGAGGCCGGCGTCCCCTTCTTCTCGATCTCCGGCTCCGAGTTCGTCGAAATGTTCGTCGGCGTCGGTGCCTCCCGCGTACGTGACCTCTTCGAGCAGGCCAAGCGCAACTCCCCTTGCATCGTCTTCGTGGATGAGATAGACGCGGTCGGCCGCCAGCGCGGCGCCGGCCTCGGCGGCAGCCACGACGAGCGCGAGCAGACCCTGAACCAGATCCTCGTCGAGATGGACGGCTTCGACACGAACACCAACGTCATCGTGATCGCCGCCACCAACCGGCCCGACATCCTCGACCCGGCGCTGCTACGGCCCGGCCGCTTCGACCGCCAGGTCGTGATCGACGCCCCCGACGTCAAGGGTCGCGTCGCCATCCTCGAAGTCCACAGCAAGGGCAAGCCGCTGGACAAGGAAGTCTCGCTGGACAACCTTGCCAAGCGCACGCCCGGCTTCTCCGGCGCCGACCTCGCCAACCTGGTCAACGAGGCCGCGATTCTCGCCGCCCGCGTCAACCGCAAGCGCGTCACGATGCACGAGTTCGAAGAAGCGATCGACCGGGTCATGATGGGCCCCGAGCGCAAGAGCCGCGTCCGCAGCGCCCGCGAAAACGAGATGGTGGCCTACCACGAGGCCGGCCACGCGCTCGTCGCCTACAAGCTGTCCGACTTCGACCCGCTCTACAAGATCACCATCGTCTCCCGCGGCATGGCCGGCGGCTACACGCTCGCCCTGCCCGAGGAAGACCGTCACATCAACACCAAGGCCTACCTCGAAAAACGCCTCGCCATGGCGCTGGGTGGTCAGGCCGCCGAAGAGCTGATTTTCGGCGAGATGTCCACCGGCCCCAGCGATGACATCAGCAAGGTCACCAAGCTGGCCCGCTCCATGGTCACCCGCTACGGCATGAGCGAGCGTCTTGGACCCCGCACCTTCGGACAAAAGGAGGAGCTCGTCTTCCTCGGCCGCGAAATCTCCGAGCAGCGCGACTACTCCGAGAAAGTCGCCGAGGAGATCGATGACGAGGTCCGCCATATCATCGAGCAGGCGCACGAGTTGGCCCGCAAAATCCTGCGTGAAAACAAGGACAAACTCGTGATCCTGGCCGAGAAGCTCATCGAGGTTGAAACCATCGAGGGCGAGCAACTGATCGCCCTGCTCGACGGCGAGCAGCCGCCGGCCGCGGAAGAACCCGCTGCGCCGCCGCCCAGCACGCCGCCGCCTGCGGAGCCGGAGGTCCGTCCTGACGAGGACCAGCCGCGCGGCCAGCCGCGCCCCGGCCTCGCCTGGGGCAACTAACCTAACCTGAGGGCCGGCCCATAAGCCGGCCTTCACTTTTTCGCATTACCATCGATATGATGCGATCAGTCTAAATCTTGGCTGCGCCACGCATCGGTGGCGGGGCGCAGCCCTTGCACGGGGAGCATGAGGATTTGTCCCTTCTGCTTTCCTCCATCCCCTGGTGAGACCGGAGCAGCCCAATAGTGGTGCGAAGCAAGCGTGGCACGCGGAGACTGAGCAGCCTCTAGCAAGGCCACCACAGCGAAATCGACATGGACATACGACAGGCAATCACGTCAGACGCCCAACGCATCGGTGAGGTCCACGTCCTCTACTGGCGTACCGGCATGGCCGACTACATCGACGCTGCCTACCTTGAATCGCTCACCGCCCGCGATGTCACCATGCAGTGGCTGCGCAGCCTCGCCAGCCCGATCCACGCCGACACCCTGGTTGCCGAGGAGAACGGGCGCGTCGTCGGCCTCATCGACTTCGGCATCAACCGCAACGAGCTCGGCTTCGACGTCGCCGAGGTCTACGGCCTCTACGTCGACCCCGACAGCTGGAATCTCGGCATCGACGCCGCGCTGCTCAACGCCGCCGAGCTCCACCTCGCCGAGACGGGCTTTCGCAGCGCCATCGTCTGGACCCTCAGCTACAACGAAGGCCGCCGCCAATTCTACGAAGCCCACGGCTGGACCTGCGACAACGTCGACGAGTACCACGACTCCGGCGCCCCGGTCACGCGCTACTCCCGCCAGCTCTAGTTCGAAGGCCCACCGTGGGCCGGGTCGCCATACGCTGTAGGAGCCCCTTTAGTGGGGTCCTCGGGGCAGGGCCCCGGCTTTCACAATTGACCCTGCCCGTCGCACTCGCTACCATCAAACACCAATGAACAAACGCAAACGCGTCGCATGGGCAAAGCACCGCAAGGCCAAGAAAAAGGCCGAAGCGAAGAAGCAGGCCGAAAAAGCATCGAGCGGCAGCAGCCGCGCGACCGCCGCGGCTGCTTCAGCAGCCAGCGCTTCCTGACCCCTCGTTAAGTCTGATTAAGCCTGCCGGCGTCGGCTCGAAACCACACGCCGCGTAGAACCGTGCCAGCTCCGGCGCGTAGTCCACGTGCAGCCACTCGCAGCCCGCCTCGGCTGCCGCCACCCTGGCCCGCCGCACCAGCTCCGTCCCGATTCCCCGATCCCGATACTCCGGATGCACGCGCGGGTCCAGCAGGAAAGCGTGGTCACGTCCGTCCCAAGCCACGTTCACAAACCCCACCAGCACGTCCGCGGCGTACGCTCCGAAATACACCAGGCTTTGCGCCAGCACTGGCTGCCAATCGCTCGTATCGGGCGCTGTCTGCCACGAAGGCCACCCCATGCTGAACAGCGCATTCAGCTCCGCATTCGTCAACGTCGGCCGCAGCCTGTAATCAATGACAGGTCCGGCCATCAACTTGGCCGTTTGCTCGATTGCGAGATTGCCCGATTGCCCGCTGTCACAGCGCCAGCGCGTAGCCTTTGCCGCGGCGCGAGCGCACGGCGTTCGCCAGCCCCACCTGCGCCAGCTTCAACCGCAGGTTGCGCATGTGCGCCCGCAGCAGCGACAAGTTGCGCGACCAGTCGCCCGCGCCCCACAGCGCCTCCATCGCTTCGTCCAGCGAAACGACGCCGCCGTGCCGACTCAGCAACGTCTCGATCAGCTGATACTCGATGCGTGTCAACGCCACCTCGCGCCCATTGGCGCGCGCCACGCGCAGGCCTGGCTCCAGGGTCAGCGACGCCTTGTCCTCCGGCGCCACTACCGTCACGCGGGCCACGGCGTCTCGGACGCTTCGAGGGGTCAGGGGCAGCTCCACCGTCGCCGCCACCCGCTGCGACGCCACGCCCAGAGCGATCAGCCGGCCCGCATAGTCGACGTCACCGGCCCGCAGCGCTTCTCTGCCAAGCTGAGACCCGTCCACGACCACCGCATCGCCCCGCAGCCGCGACCCGATATCGAGCAGTTCCAGCGCTCGCGTTATCTCAACCGTCGCGTGTCCGGAACCCGCTAGCGCCTGCTCGCACAGTCGCCGCAGCGCCGCGTCGCCTATCGCCAGCAGTACGGTTGCCATAACAGCACTCTTGTTCGCATATCCTTCGGGCGATACAATAGCCTCCTGAACCAATTCTGGCTAGACACCACTAGACCCCGAGTAACGTTTTGCCCCTAGACGCCATCGTCGTCCGCGGCGCGCGAGAGCACAATCTCAAGAACATCGACGTCACGATCCCGCGTGACAAGCTGGTCGTGATCACCGGCCTTTCCGGTTCCGGCAAGTCCTCGCTCGCCTTCGACACGATCTACGCTGAAGGTCAGCGTCGTTATGTCGAGTCCCTTTCAGCCTACGCTCGCCAGTTCCTCGGACAGATGGAAAAGCCCGACGTCGACCTCATCGAAGGCCTCTCGCCTGCCATCTCGATCGACCAGAAGGGCGCCTCGCGCAACCCGCGCTCCACCGTCGGCACCGTTACCGAGATCTACGACTACCTGCGCCTGCTCTATGCCCGCGCCGGGCGGCCCCACTGCCCCAACTGCGGCCGCCCCATCGCGGCGCAGACCGTGCAGCAGATCGTCGACTCCATCCTCGACCTGCCTCAGGGCAAGCGCCTCATGATCCTCGCGCCCGTGATCGCCGACCGCAAAGGCGAGCATCTCGGCGTCTTCGAGGACGCCCGCCGCGCCGGCTTCGTCCGCGTCCGCGTCAACGGCGAGGTCCACGACCTCGAAGACGAAATTGTCCTCGACCGTTACAAGAATCACACCATCGAGGTCGTTGTCGACCGCTTGATAACGGAGGACCGCCCGTCCGCCAACGGCTCATCACACCCGGAGCCCGGTGACGGAGCCGACCCCTCCTCAGCGTCCTCAACCTCTCGCCTCTCAGACTCAGTCGAGACCGCGCTCAAGCTCGCCAGCGGCGTTATCCGCGTCGCCATCGAGGACGAGGAGGAGCGCCTCTACTCGGAGCACCTCTCCTGCGCCCACTGCGGCCTCTCATTCGGCGAGCTGGCGCCGCGCAACTTCAGCTTCAACAGCCCTCACGGCGCCTGTCCCGACTGCACCGGCCTCGGCGTCAAAATGGAGATCGACCCCGATCTCGTCATCCCCAACAAGAACCTGACGCTGCAGGAAGGCGCCATCATCCCCTGGTCGCGCGTTTCCATGAGCGGCACCTGGTACTTCCGCATCCTCGAAGGCGCCGCCGCCAAGCACGGCTTCCGCACGGACGTCCCTGTCCGCGACCTGACCAAGAAGCAGCTCGACGTCGTCCTCTACGGCGACCCCAACAAGGTCACCGTCACCTACAACAGCTCCCACGGCCACACCAACAAGTGGGAGACCCGCTACGAGGGCGTCATCAGCAACCTCTCACGCCGCTACAAGGAGACCGACTCCGACTACATGCGCCAGGAGTTCGAGCGCTACATGGCGACCGTGCCCTGCCCCACCTGCAAAGGCGCTCGTCTCAAGCCCGAATCGCGCGCCGTCAAGGTCGGCGACCGCAACATCACCGAGACCACCGCTTTCAGCATCATCGACGCGCAGCAGTGGTTCGCGGAGCTTGCCGCCGAAGACACGCCCCTCAACGCCCGCGAGCAGGCAATCGCCTACCAGATCCTCAAGGAGATCCGCGCCCGCCTCGACTTCCTGGTCGAGGTCGGCCTCGACTACATCACGCTCGACCGCGGCACGGCCACGCTTTCCGGCGGCGAAGCGCAGCGCATCCGTCTCGCGACCCAGATCGGCTCCGGGCTCATGGGCGTCCTCTACGTCTGCGACGAGCCCACCATCGGCTTGCACCCCGCCGACGACGCCCGCCTCATTCGCACGCTCGAGCGGCTGCGCGACCTCGGCAATACGGTCATCATCGTCGAGCACGACGAGTCGATGATGCGCGCCGCCGACCACCTCATCGACATGGGGCCCGGCGCCGGCGCCCTCGGCGGCGAGGTCGTCTCGACCGGCACGCCCGCGCACGTGATGCGCGACAAGAAGTCGCTCACCGGCGCCTACCTCTCCGGCGCCAAACGCATCCCGATGCCGCCCGGCCGCCGCACCGGCACCGGTGAGTACATCACGGTCAAAGGGGCGCGCGAAAACAATCTCAAGAAGATCGACGTCACATTCCCCCTCGGCAAGTTCATCTGCATCACCGGCGTCTCCGGATCCGGCAAGAGCACGCTGATCAGCGACATCCTCTACAAGCGCGCGGCCCAGACGCTCTACCAGGCCCGCGACCGTCCCGGCCAACACGATGCGCTGCTCGGCCTGGAGCAACTCGACAAGGTGATCAACGTCGACCAGTCACCGATCGGCCGCACGCCGCGCTCCAACCCGGCCACCTACACCGGCCTCTTCACGCCGATTCGCGAGCTCTTCGCCTCGGTGCCGGAAGCGCGTCTGCGCGGCTACCAGCCGGGGCGCTTCAGCTTCAACGTCAAGGGCGGCCGCTGCGAGGCCTGCCAGGGCGAGGGCTACATCGAGATCGAGATGCAGTTCCTGCCCGACGTCACGGTCCCCTGCGAGGTCTGCAAGGGGCAGCGCTACAACCGAGAGGCGCTGGAGATCCTCTTCCGCGGCAGGAACATCGCCGAGGTCCTGGATATGACGGTTGACGAAGCGCTGGAGTTCTTCACTGCCTTCCCCAAGGTCCGCACCAAGCTGCAGACGCTGGCCGACGTCGGGCTCGGCTATATCAAGCTCGGCCAGCCCGCCACGACCGTATCCGGCGGCGAAGCGCAGCGCGTCAAGCTCTCGACCGAGCTCTCGCGCCGCTCCACCGGCCGCACCCTCTACATCCTCGACGAGCCCACCACCGGCCTCAGCTTCGAGGACGTCAAGAACCTGCTCTCTGTCCTGCAGCGCCTCGCCGACGGCGGCAACACCGTGATCGTCATCGAGCACCACCTCGACGTCGTCCTCAACGCCGACCACATCATCGACCTCGGCCCCCAGGGCGGCTACCGCGGCGGCGAAATCGTGGTCGAGGGCACGCCGGAGCAAGTCGCGGCGCACCCCACCAGCCTCACGGCCCACCACCTCCGCGAAGCCTTCGCCCGCCGCGACATCAACATCGCCGCAGACCCCAACGCCGCGAAGCGACCGAAACGCACGAAGACGGCATCGAAGGCAAAGCCTGCGCCAAAGGCCAAAGTCGCCGCGAAGTAGCCGCTCATGCCTAAGGTTCGCGATCCTATCCGACTGATCGAGCGAGACGGATGGTTTCTCGTGAGCACCCGGGGCAGTCATCGCCAGTTCAAACACCCACAAAAGCCGCGCCTGGTGACAATTGCCGGCAATCCGAATCATGACCTGCCGCAGGAACCTGAATAGTATCCTGAAACAAGCCAACCTTCGGAAGGACTGACAAAGGTGAAGTGCGCAATCGTCTTTGAGAAGAGCAAGCGCAACTATGCGGCCTACGTGCCCGACCTTCCCGGATGCGTGGCGACCGGCAAGTCGCGCGACAACGTGGAGCGCAACATTCGTGAGGTCATGGCGTTGCATCTCGACGGGCTGAAAGAAGACGGTGGTGACATCCCAGAATCCTCCGCCTGGACCGAATCCGTCGAGATTGGCTAGCCCTCAGCAAATAAAAAAACGGCCCGTCAGGTGACGGACCGTTTCGTATCTACCGCTTTTCTCTAGTTGGCCGCCGTCAGCCGCTTCCCAACGTCTTCGCCATACATGTGCGGCTTGTTCGCTTCCTTCGGCGGCATGTTCTCAAGGATCTCGAGCAGTTCCGGCTCCGGACAGCGTGATGTCGATCGGGTCGCCGTGCGGCTGCGGGTAGTCCTTACCCGTCGACCAGTACACCTCGATGCGGTTGTCTTCCGGGTCGCGGAAGTAGCACCCGAACGCGATGCCGTGGTTCACAATGCGGTCGATGTTGCAGCCCGCGTCGAGGATCCGCCCGTGCAACTCCTTCAGGTCCGCCAGGGATCCCACCGTGAACGATATCTGCTGCGCAAGCGTTTTCTCGCCCTCGGGCGCCTTGGCCAGGACGAACTCGTGGTGCTCCTGCTCCGGACGCGCGCTGAGGAAGACGCCGCGGTCGCCGGTGCCGCGGTCCGTCAGCGTCAGCCCCAACACCCCCGTGTAGAAGTCGATCATGTTCGGGATGTCGTTAACATAGATGCCAATGTGCCCGAGCCCGGTTACTTTCGCCGCCATTACAACCTCCGTTCGATCAAGGAGCCTGCCGGAACAAGCCGCCCAAATATCCCTGGAGTTGGATCTCCCGGCTTTACGAATGCGCGCGCATCATAGCGCCCATTGTCGCAACTTTCCATCAGGTGGAATACGTCTCTCGTGATTGACCTCGTCACGGCCAGTGAAACTATCGAAGGGCACACCCTGCGCGTCTGGAGCGGCCTCGCCGTCGACGAAGGCGTCGGCCTCATCGCGCTAATTGAGGTCTCGGACGCCGCCGGCCGCCCGGTCGCGCGCTTCGAGGAGTTCCTCGACGCCGCCATCCACCACGCCGACCCCGCTTGGCCCCGTGACGACACGGCGGCCGCCGGCCAGCTACAAGAATGCGCCCTCCGCCGCGCCCGCGCCGCCATCGCAACCGCCACTCTCCCCACCCTCAACGGCCATCGCTTCGAGGCAGACAAGCAGGGTGAGTAGGGGCGCAGGCCCTGCGGGGGGAGTCTGAGGGGTCTCCCCGCAGGGCCTTATCTAGAAAGAAGGCGAAGCGAACAAGCCGGAGCGACCGCGACGGCGCAGGACGCGTAGCCTTCGACGGCCCGAAGGCTGACTACTCACCCGGGTTCGGCACATACGGCCAGTACTTGGCCAGCGACCCGGAGTCCACGTTCAACGACGACCCGGTCATCATCATCGACTCGTCAGACGCCAGGTACACCAGCCCGCCGATGTAGTCCGAAGGACGCGGTGGTCGCAGCGGCAGCAACGCGGCGAAGTCAGACTTCCATCGCGCCCGCTCAGCGCCGATCGTCGCAGCGTTCGGCAGCGCTCGACGCACCGCCGCGCCGTACTCCACGGCCTCCTCCGTCTCCGGCTGCGTGTACGTCGGCGTGAAGCCGTTGACGCGGATGCCGTGCGGCGCCAGCTCCATCGCCGCCGACCGCACGAAGTTGATCAGCCCGCTCTTGCCCGTGCAGTACGCGATGTTGCCCGGCTGACCCTGCCACGCCGCCGACGACAAGATGCAGATGATGCTCCCCGTGATTCCGCGCTCGATCATGCTGCGAGCCACGTGGCGCGTGCAGAGCAGGTTGCCGCCCAGCATCACGTCCAGCGACCGCATATAGAGCGACTTCTCCATCTCCAGCACGCTGCCCCCCGTCCAGAGCACCGCACCGTTGATCAGGATGTCTATACGTCCCCACGTCTCCAGCACTCGCGCCACCATCGCCTCGACAGCGGCCTCGTCCGTGACGTCAGCCGGCACCGCCGTCGCCTCGCCGCCCTCCGTCATCACCGCCGCAACAACCGCGTCCGCAGCCTCCGCGTTGATGTCGTTGCACGCCACCTTCGCGCCCTCGCGCGCGTACCCCAGCGCCGCGGCCCGCCCGATATTCGGGCTCGCCCCCGTGATCAGCGCTACCTTGCCATCCAGACGTCCCATCAGGTTCTCCTAAAGTGCAGTGCGGCCTCTCGGAGGCCGAGTTGCAGACCAGCTCAATTCTTGAGACCACGGCAGTCTCACGCGTGATGCAATCACTCCTCGCCCGTCACGTCCATCCTGATCAGCGGCAGCGGCCCCGCCTTCTCCTCCGAGGGAATGTATGGCCAGTACTTCGCCAGCGCCCCGCCGTCCACCCGGAAGTCCGTCCCCGTGATCAACCGCGCGTAGTCCGAGCACAGGAATGCCACCACGTGGCCGTAATCCGTCGGCGTCGGCTGCTCCCCCATCGGGATCAGGCGCGGCGGGTTGATGTCCGTGAACGCCCGGCTCCCCGGCGGTCCCGACTGCGCCTGCCGCTCCGCGATCAGCTCCGGGTTGTCGGCCTGCGTGAACGTCGGGGTGAAGCTGTTGACGCGGATGCCATACGGCGCTAGGTCCATCGCCGCCGCGCGCGTGAACTGGATCAGACCGCCCTTGCTCGTCGCGTAGCCGATGTTGCCCGCCGGTCCCTGCCAGCCCGCCGTCGAAATGATGCAGACAATGCTCCCCTTGAGCCCCCGCTCTATCATCGATTCCGCAACGTACTTCGTGTTGAGGAAGTTGCCGGCGGTCCCAACCTCGACCTGGCGGTTGAAGTCCTTCAGCGTCCGCTCCAGCAACCCCCCGCCGCTCATCATCGCCGCGCTGTTGACCAGGATGTCGATTTTGCCCCACGTCTCCAGGACCCCGTTGATGTACGCCTGCACCTCGACCTCGTTGGTCACGTCGCCCGGGAACGCCTTCGCCGTCCCGCCGTTGCGCCCAATGCGCGCCACGCACGCCTCGGCCGCCTCCGGCCTCACGTCGTTGCACGCCACCTTCGCGCCGTACTTTGCCAGCATCAGCGCCAGCCCGCTGCCGATGTTCGGCCCCGTCCCGGTGACCAGCGCCACCTTCCCCTCGAGCGATATGTCCACGTCCAGCTCCTCGATCCGCATTTAGCCATAGGGATGGTACCGTCCCCGCCGCCGCCGCGGCGTCGCGAGCGTAGCCCCAACCGCCCTTCACCCGCAACGCGACGCAAACGCTATACTCCGCCCAATATGGCACCAGCGGCAGAACGCCCTCTGACCATCCCCGACAACCTCGCCTACGCCGCGGCGCACTTCCCCGACAACATCGCCTACGTCGAAGGCCACCGGCGTGTCACCTGGTCCGAGGTGAATACTCTCGCCCGGAATGCCGCCGCCGGTCTCGTCGTACTCGGCCTGCAGAAAGGCGACCGCGCTGCCCTCTGCGCCGAAAACAGCATCGACTGGATCGTTGCCTACAACGCCACCGTCATGGCTGGCGCCGCCGCCGCCCTCGTCTACTTCGACCTCGCTCCCGCCGAGATCGAAGAGCAGGTCCGCCGCCCCGGCTGCCGTTTCCTCTTCGCCTCGCAAGCCGTCCTCGACAAGATCACCCCACCACCCTGTGTCGAGCAGACTCTCGTCCTCGAGGCCGATGCTTCCTTCCAACTGCTGACGGCCCCACCAGCCGAAAGCCACCTATCCTCGAAAGGCGAAGCAGTCTGGATAACCCCTGCCGGCGAGATTTCCCCGGACGATCTCGCCGCCATCATCTACACCTCCGGCACCACCGGCGGCGCCAAAGGCGTCATGCTCTCCCACCGCAACCTCATGTCCAACTGCCACGCCATCCTCGATACCCTCGAAGTCACCCAGGACGACGCCGTCCTGCTCGTCCTGCCTATGCACCACGCCATGCCCTTCATCGCCACCGTCGTCCTGCCCTGCCAGGTCGGCGCCTGCTTCATCATCGAGAACGACCTGCGCCGCATCCGCGACCGACTCCAGGAGCACCGGCCGACAATCTTCTTCGGCGTCCCGGCCCTCTTCGAGGTCGTCTACCGCAACATCCTCACCCGCGCCGAGTCCGAAGGCCGCCTCAAGCTCTTCCTCGCCATGCAAAAGCTCACGATCTGGGTCAAGAAGCTCACCGGCTTCAACATCGGCCACATCGTCTTCAAGCAGGTGCATCAGGCCCTCGGTGGCCGATTGCGATTCCTCGTCAGCGGCGGCGCCGCGCTCAGCCCGCGAACCGCTAGCGCCTTCTTCAGCCTCGGCCTGCCTTTGCTGCAGGGTTGGGGCATGTCGGAGGCTTCGCCCGCCGTCGCCCTACAGCGCTTCGACCAACGCCGCTTCCATCGCACCCGCTACTACGAATCGCACGTCGGCAGCGTTGGTGCCGCCCTCCCCGGCGTCGAAGTCCGCCTCGCCGACGTACCCGATAAGGGCATCAGCGTCGCCGAGTCCGGCGAAGGTGAGGTGCTGATCCACGGGGACAACGTATTCATGGGCTACTGGGACGCCCCGCGGGAGACCGCGGAGGCGCTGCAAGACGGCTGGCTGCGCACCGGCGACCTCGCCCGCATCGATAAGGACGGCAACATCTACCTCACGGGCCGCAGCAAGTACGTCATCGTCCTTGATTCCGGCGAGAAAGCCATCCCGGACGAGCTCGAGGACAATCTCGCGGCGTCAACCCTCATCGAAGACGTCTGCGTCGTCGGTCGAACCTCGCAGGACGGGCGCGACCGCGTGCAGCTCACCGCCGTTATCTACCCCAGCGCCGCTGCCGGCCACGCCGCTGGCGCCACCAACGAAGCGTCCCTGCAACGCCTCATCCGCGAGGACGTCGACCGCCTCAGCCGCCGCCTCGCCGCTTACAAACGCATCGCCCGCATCGAGCTCACGGACGCGCCGCTGCCCAAGACCGCCCTCCGCAAGGTCGCCCGCGGCCACCTCGCCCCAACCTACGAGTTCGATTACGACCGCTGGCTCGCATCTGCCGAACAGGCCCCCGCAGGGTGACCACCCCCGCGTACCACGCCCAGCCAACCCTGACAGCGACCCGCCTGATCTTCGTCTACGCGATGGGCTACACCCTGTTCGACCTCATTCCCGTCGCCTTCTCCGATGCTGACGCCTTCAAAGGCCTCACCTGGGGCGACATCTTCGACGCGCCGCTCGTCGTGCTCCCCGTTGCCCTGCTGTTCCGCATGGCGCTGGACGCTAACCTTTGGCGCACCACCGGGCTGCGCGCCGCCGTACTGCTGGGCCTCCTGATCTTTGCCCAGGGTCACGCCATCCACCTCGCTGCCAACGCGATCTCGCATCACCTGCAGACCGCGGACCCCGCCTGGGAGCCGACCTACTTACTCGATGAGCACGTCGGCCATTACGAACAGCACGTCGCCCTGCTCGGCCTTGCTGCGCTGTTCATCTGGTTCGGACACCCGTCGCGCCTCCCCCGCGGCCAAGAGGTCGCGTTATTCGGCCTCACGATCGCTGGTTACGGCTTGCTTCAGGCAGCAGGCGCAATCGAGGGCCAGGCCGTGCCCCTCGTGCTCCCCGTCTCCGTTGCGCTTACTCTGATTGGCGCCTCGGTCGCCGCGCGGCGCAGCAGCGAATACGCCATGTTCTTCGCCGCCTCCTACGCCATCTGCTTCCTCGCGCTCATCGCCTACGGTGCCATCAACCACGGCTGGCCAGAGATCCTCTGACGCAAGTCGGAGCAAGGGTCACTACGGGCGCAGCCCTCGCGGGGGGAGTCTGAGGGGTCTCCCCTCAGGTTACGTTTGATAGAAGGCGGAGCAGATGAGCCGCTGGGCGAAGATGCGCAGACTTCAGCGTCCCGCAGGTCACGCCTCTACAGGCTGACCCCCTGCCACATCGGCCGCCCGTCCATCAGGATGATCCGCCCGAACGCCGGGTGGCCCGGACGCCCGAAGTGCCCGCCGGCCACATACGCGTTCTTCTCCTGAGCCGTCGCCACGATGGCTCGCCGCGACCGCTCCGACAGCGACGGGTCGATGTCGATCCCCGGCGAGTACTCGACCTCCGTCATCTGCGCCGCCGTGTGCGCCGCATCGCCGATCAGTAGCGCCGCCTCAGACCCCTGCTGCACCAGGATCGAAACCGACCCCAGCGTGTGGCCCGGCGTATGCAGGATCGTCACCCCATCCGTGATGACGTACTCCGGCCCGATCAGGTCCATCAGGCCCGTGTCTTTCATCGGGATCACGGCCGTATCGAACATCTTCTGCGACATCGAATTCAGCGGGCTGTCCGGCCGGCTGGCGAAGTAGTCCTTCTCCACGAAAAACTCCCAGTCTTCCTTCTGGAACAGGTATTTCGCGTTCGGAAACGTCGGCACCGGACCGTTCGGCGTCGAGGTCGTAAACCAGCCAACGTGGTCCAGGTGCAGATGCGTCGGCACCACGAAGTCGATCTCCTCCGGCGTGACGTCCAGCTCCTTCAGCGACTCCGGCAGGTGGCCTTCGCCCCAGCGCCACAGCCCGTGCGCCCCAACACCCGCGTCGACCAGGATGTTCTTGCCCTCGCTGCGGATCAGGAAGGTCATCACGCGCGACTCCTGCACCTCGTCAGGATTCACGCCGAAAGCCGCCCACTTCTCAGCCGGCATGCTCGCCAGGAACTGCGACGGCGTGTACTCGAACTTCGCGTCCCACACCATCGCGATCTCTGTATTGCCAACCTTGACCCGGTCCGCCATCAATGCCCTCCTCATGTCTACGATCCAGAGCCAGCAGGGCCTACTATAGCGTCATCGCTTCGGCCGGCGCGGAATGGCGCTCTCATCTGATGACGCCCGTTCCACATCTTCGCAAGATCCGAGAGCCTTTTTGACGTTCACCGTCGGCCCGCTCCATCTTGCAGTCATAGGCGTCTTCCTCGTGATAGCTGCCACTGGCGGTTACCTTCTCGCCGCGCAGGACGACGGCGCGCCATCAGCCGCGCGCGCCGCGGTGGCTACTGCGACCGCGTCGGCAACCGCCTCCCCACGAGCGACGGCAACCCCTGCGGCAACTGCCACATCCACGCCCATCCCGCCGACCGAAACGCCAATTCCGCCAACGCTGACATTTACGCCTGTCCCGCCCAGCGCAACCCCGACCGGGACTCCAACCCGAACACCGACGCCGACACCAACACCAACACCAACGTTCACACCCACGATGACATTAACCCCAACCCCAACCTCGACTCCGACTCCCACGCCAGCGTTCTACTACCGCCGGCTTTCAGTGCAGCGATTCAGGGCTATCAATGACTGTGATGGCGGCCTCGCCGGCGCCGGCGAGTTTGAGTTCTCAGTCTGGGTCCTGGCAGGACCCGGCTACACGTTCGGGGACAAGTTGCTCGCGCGCGGAGACGCGATAAATTCTATTAAGTTGAGTGACGGTGAGTCCTATTCGGTGGGAGTAGACCACAACTATCAGATCGTGACCGGCGGCTATCTGTCCGTAACGCTGTTCGCGACCGAGTGGGATGTGCTGTACAGCCCCGATTCGCGCATGGACGACGAGGACTCAACCATCCATATACCGCAAGCGGAAACCGGCCCTCAAACGATCGTGATAGGCGAGACTGGTTGCAAGGCTCAACTCGAAATCAGCATCAACGAGTTGAACCCCAACTAGCCAGCCCCCCGCGACAGCGCGGTTGCCTCCTCCTGCCACCGCTCGAACTCCGACTCGGGGTCCGCCACCCCCAGCTCGTCCGCCGCCCGACGCCGGCGAGTGGATTCCCGCCGCTACCAGCCGCGTCTCGTCCGTCACCAGCCGGCTGCGGTCGACCGGCAGCAGTTCGCCCCAAACCACCCGCGACCGATAGGGCGCGTAGCCGCACGCCCGTGTACTGGTCCAGCAGCCGCAGGATCATCTCGTTGCGACGCTTGAACGCCACCTCACGCAGCAGGCGCTTGCGCTGCACCTTCTTCAGCAACGGGTCCAGCTCGATGTTCAGCGCCACGCCCGACAGCGCCGCGTTGCCACTGCCGAACGCCGTCCGCGGCGTCTCTCCCAGGTCGTGCAGCGTCCGATAGATCAGGCTCGACGTAGTCGACATGCAGCCGCACGCCGCCGCCCTGCAGCAGGTCCAGCAGATACGCCCGCGCCCGCTCCGGCAGCTCCCACACGGCCCCCGGCTGCACCGCGATGTCCTGCGAGTCCGTCACGTTCTCCAACACCGCGATCGGGTTGCCCGAAAGCTCCAGGATCATCGACAGCTGCGACAGCGCCCGGTTCAGCTCTCGCACCGGCTCGCGTCACCGCCGCGATGTCGCTGACGCCCCAGAACTGCTTCGGCTCGCGCAGGTTGGGATAGATCACGAACGGGATGAAGCCGTACGGGTTCGCCTTCGCCTCGACCAGCGACCCGTCCAGCCACAGCTCGAAGCGCTCCGCCGTCCACAGCTCCGTCACCGCGCGCTGCTTGCGGCCCGCCTGGCCAGACGCTCCGTTCTTCGCCGCGATCGCTCCATACAGCAACGACGCCTCTTCCTCCGACAGCCGGTACCGGCTCGCCACCCGCCACACTCGCGTCACGTCGTCACCCAGCCACCAGGCGTGGATGCCCTGCACGTCCGGCGCCGACACGCGCACACGGCGCTCGTCCGGGTCCCACGTCACCTTGTAGACCCCATCGCCCAGCACTGCTGCATCGACTTCGCTGTCGAAGTCGAGCTGCGCCAGCGAGTTCGCCTCGTAGACGTCGCGCAGCGCCCTCTCGGCTCTGCCGCGCCCGCTGCTTCGCCTCTTCGCTCGCATCGTCTTCGTCGACCACGAAGCTGACGCCGCCCATCAGGTACGACGCCGCCTTGTCGATCAACGTCTTGGCGTAGTTGAACACCAACCGCCGCTCGCGACGCCGCCCGGTACCCGGCCACTGCTGCCCCTGGTAGAACGCCAGGTTCTCGCGATAGCCCCGCAACCGCGCCGCGTCCAGCCGCGGCAACTGCTCCACCAACCCCTGGTTGCTCTCCGACGCCGTCATCGCCTACCTCCTGCCGTTCTTCGTCCGCGCCAGCGCCCGGAAGACCGTTCGCCGCGACACGCCGAACCGGCTCGCTATCTCCTCAACGTCTTCGCCCGCCCGCCGCAGCGCAACAATCGACCGATCCCGCCCCCGACTCAGCAACCTCCGCCTCCCGCCCGGCTCGTCGTAGCGGCACCGCACCAGCGGGCAGGTCAGGCAGGTCGGATGCACGTCGCACCCCGTATCCACGTACCGCGTGTTCTCCGGCAGAGCGTCGCTGCGAGCGCGACGCAGCGAATCGTGCCTGAGACCTTCGCTACTCCCGCCGTCTTCAGCAGGGGCATGGAGGCGCCCCCCATTTTCAAAGCCTCTGTTCTCCGGCGGAGCGTCGCTGCGAGCGCGACGCAGCGAATCGTGCCTAGGACCTTCGCCACTCCCTCCGTTTTTCGCGGCGCCATGGAGGTCTCCTCCATCTTTCGAGTCGAGGTGTCCTCCATCCTCAATATCGAACCTGTCGCCACGTCTTCCGACAGCGACCATCAGCACCCTCCCGGGGTCCCTGTCTACTCGTCTCGTATCCGCCCGCGCGCCGGCCGCGGCTCCGCGTCCGTCGAAGCCGCAACCGTCAGAGCCAGGCTGATCACGTAGTCGTCGTGCCCGTCCCGCTCGTCGACGTAGAAGCGCATCGTCTGGTTTGGCCGGTAGCCCGCCCGGCACAGCTCGAGCTCTCGCCTACACTCCTTCAGCTCCGCCGCCTCGCCGCCATAGAGCCGCAAACGACCCCCGTTCACCGCCGCAAGCAAGCCGTAGCCCAATCTCGATTTCGACTCCGCCGTCAGCTTCATCGAATCGACCCGCGTCGGCCCCAACGCCCGCGCCAGGAACGCCGCCACCGGCTCGCCGATTCCCGTTGCATCTACAACGACGCGCGCCACTCGCCACTCGCTCAGGAGCGCAACCAGCGTATGGTGCAACGACGCGTGCGCCACTCCCGTCCAGGCGTAGTGCTTCACCACCTCGACGCTGCTCTCGCCTCTTGCCTCCGTCGCCGCGATTACCCGCCCAATCGTCAGCACCGTCGCATCCCGCTCTGCCAGTCCGTCTCGCCTCTCCCGCCACGTCCAATCCCGCGACATACGTCTCGCCCTCAACCCGCCCTTCCAGCGCCACGTGCGCCCCGTGTAACAACGTCAGCTGGTTCGGCCCCAGAAGCCGGCCAGCGCCCGGCAGCGTGCGCAGGCAGTACTGGGTCAGGAACATCGGATGGTCCGCCCCCAGGCGCTCCTCCTCCTGCCGCACGAAGTTGCCGTATCGAGCGGTGCTCTCCGCCACCACCGTCCAGTCAAATTCAAAGTGGCGCCGGATCCCGTCGCGGCGCTCCGCCGCCAGGTGCGCCTGCCGCGCTCGCTCCAGCAGGTTGCGCGTCGTCCCACGCCGTGCCGTAGAACACCGTCGTCGCGCCGGACGCCGCCGCCATCGGCTGCAACTCCTTGTCGAACTTGTCGATATCAACATCCTGCGCCTCGTCCACTTCCAGCAGCAGGTCCGCCGTGTGGCCCACGATGTTGCTCTGTGGCTCCGCCGAAAGAAAAAGCTGACGCGCCCGCCCTAGGCGGATGCAGTTGCCACCTTCCTTCGCTGCCATGCCCTCCAGCCCCGCGCGCTTCACGTTCTGCCACAGCCGGTCCCGGCTGATCACCGCCTGTGGCTCGAACGTCGGCGCCGCCTTGATCGACGTCACCGCCATGCGGCGGCAGCGCGCCAGCACGTTCAGCTCGATGCGCGCCGACACCTCGTTCTTGCCGCCCTGCCGCGCGATCTCCACCGAGAACGAAAGCCCCTGCCGCTGCCTCACGCTCTCCAGCACCGCCGCTGCGACCTCGCGCTGATACGGCCGCAGCGGCGGCAATATGCGACGCGCCGTCATGCCACCAGCCTCAGCACCGCCTGCGCGATCACCGTCGCCGCGATGAAGAACAGCAGCCCGTTGATGCGCGACTTCACGTCCGCCACCTCTGCCTCCAGGCTGCGCAGCCGCTCTTCGACCCGCGCCCGAAATGCCGCCGCCTCGCCCACCCGGCGCGTCCGTCCGTTTTCTTGCTCCTCAGCCGTGCTGTTCAATCGATTCGCCCCTCGGCCAGGTATCGCCCTCGATCTCGCCAAACACCGCGTCCGCAAGGGCGTCCTGGTCCGCCTTGGGCAGGCGATACTTCGCTGCCAGCGCCTGCACCAGCATCACCACGCCCCGCAGCATCAGTTGGAGGTCCTCCGGTCGCTCCTTCAGCGCCGTGCGCAGCCTCAACCGCAGCACAGCAATCTCCTGGTCCACGCCTTCAACCTCCAGAGCGACGGGGAAGTCGTGCCGCTCGGCTTCCGTCAGCGCCTTTTCGTAAAAGCGCTTTGCCTTCGGCGGCAGACGCGCCGTCACGGCTCCTCTCCCTCCTTGTCCTCCGAGCCGCCCAACAGGTCGAGCAGCGCCGCCAGCGACTCCGGCGGCAACGCCGACGCCGCATCCGCCACCCCGAGCAGCAGATACAACGCCACCGAGCGCCACTCCCTTCGCTCCACCGCAACCGCCAGCGGCGTCACATCAGTCCGCCTAAGCCCGCGAGCGCCCTCCGCGCAGCAAGAGAACGCTGACCGCCGCCGACGCCATCAGCAACGCGCTGCGCACCGCGAGCACACTCACGTCCCGCAGCTGCGGCGAAGCCTCGATCGCCGGCGAAGCCAGAAACGCCAACGCCTCCAGCGCGAACGCGGCGCTGACCATCGCCAGCGCCGAAGCGCCCGCCCTGCGGCCAGCTGATCGAGCGGCCCGGGCATATCCCACCAGCTGCCGACAATTCATCGACGCCAGCACAAAACCACCGCTCGCCTCCACGACGGACAACGTCTCCACCCACTGCACCGCCACCTCATTTCCATGCTTGATACGCTCATTATAGAACGTTTGTTCTTTTCACCAACCGCAAGATGACACTGGCCTCGACACGCCAGAGCCGCAGCTCCTGATAGGCGCGCGATGAATCGCGCCCAGAACACGCCGTCGTCTCCGCCGCAACCGAGGTTTTCTCAGCTCGCCCGTCCCAGGAACCAGGCCGCGTCGTCGAAGCTCCAGGTTTCAACCTGCAGAGACCGTCACATCACCGGCGCCCTGCGGCCCTTCAGTAGGGGTCTCCCGGCAAAGCCCCGGCCGGCCCGACGCCAGCTACACTCGGCGCGCCCATGCGCCCCTTCAGTGGGGTCTCGGGGCGAAGCCCGGCTTCAGCAATTGACACCCACGGCCGCCGGCGTACGATCCTTTTGTGACCCCCGATATCCTCAATCGCCACCGCGACGCCATCGAACGCGAGGTCAGCCGTTCCTTGGCCGCTAGCGACTCCCCGATCGACGAGATGCTGCGTTCCTACCTCGGCTGGACCGAGGAAGGGCTACCGTCGCTCGCCAAGTGCCTGCGGCCCTCGCTCTGCCTCATCGCCTGCGAAACCCTCGGCGGCGACGTCAACCAGGCGATGCCCATCGCCGCTGCCGTCGAGCTCGTCCACAACTTCTCGCTCATCCACGACGACATCGAAGACGGCGACGACATCCGTCACCACCGCCCCACGCTATGGACCGCCTACGGCCGCCAACCCGCCGTCCTCGCAGGTATCGCCCTCTGGTCCATCGCAAACCAAACGCTCGACCGCGCCCTCGAAGCCGGTCTCCCGGCCGAGCGGGTCCTTCAGGCTCACCGCATCCTCAACGACGCCTGTATCGAGATGATCGAGGGCCAGCACCAGGACATCAGTTTCGAAGAGCGCGACGACGTCACGCTGGTCGAATACATCGAGATGATCGGCCGCAAGTCCGGCGCACTGCTCGGTGCATCGCTCAAGCTCGGCGCCCTCGTCGCCGGCTGCGACGACGAAGAACTGGAGCGCTTCGACACCTTCGGCCGCGAGCTCGGTCTCGCCTTCCAGATCCGCGACGACGTCCTCGGCATCTGGGGCGAAGGCACCGCCACCGGCAAGCCCGTCGGCGCCGACATCGCCCGCAAGAAGAAGTCGCTCCCGGTCGTCCATGCCTTCCAGCAGGTCGTCGGTCCCGATCACGACGTCCTCACCGAGGCCTACGCCAAACCCGAATTGGACGACAACGACATCAACGAGGTCCTGTCGATCTCTGCAGCGCTGGAACTGCCGCTACTTCGCCCAGGGCCTGGCCGAAGATCACCGTTCCCGCGCGATGAGCGTCCTGTCCCGCACCGCCATCTCACCCGACGCCCGCCGCGCCTTCGATGACCTCATGTCCTTCGTCCTCGAACGCGACTACTAGACCCACGCTCTGCCCTGACAGAACGGACTGCGCAAGCGGCGTAGCCCCCATGCCCGCCTTTCGCCAAGCGGAAAGGAGCTCAGCTTTCGGCGCCCCGCGACGCAACTCGCCCTAGCTCGCCAGGTAAGACAACAAGGAAGGCGGCAAATTCCGCCACGGCCGCAACCACACCGCCTGCATCGACTTCGACATCCTCAGCAACAGCAACGTGCAATGACGAACCTCTTCGCCGCTAAGCCCTCTCAGCCGGATGTCGGCCCAGCGCAAATGGCGGTCATCGTCCTGGATGATCTGCTCCAGTATGTCCAGGAGTTCCACGTCCGCTGACCACAGCAGCTTGTAATAGCGCTGATTCGTCGAAGCTTTGATGCCACGATAGAAGGCGCAGACTTTCAGCGACTCCGTCGGCTGCGCTTGCACCAGCGCGAACGCTTTCGTCACGACGTGGTCTACCGCGGTGGGCAGGCGGCCCGTTCGGCGCCGCAACTCCTCCGCAAGCAGCCGCCGGTGTCGCCATTCGTCGGCCAGCTGTACCTTGAGCCCCGCTCTTATGTCCGAATCGGTCGTGGTTTGATACCAGCGCTCCATCAGGTCGATGCTGCGCAGCTTTATCTGCCAGAGACGAGTTAGTATCTCGCAGAGCGCTTCTTCAGAGATCGCTGAATTGGCGAATGCGTAATGCATTCTTCCCCCACCTGTCTCTAAAATCGGCAGGCGGGCCCCGATCTGTTGACGTTATGGAAAAACTAAAACGCTACGCTGAGCGACGCCGCCCTGACATGCGCAGTTGTTGCACCGGCGTCAGCTGCCGCTTGGGCATCCGCATCGCTCGTCGCTCTTCCTTCGATTGCTCCAGCGACATCTCAGCCGCTGCCAGCAGCTCTTCGCGGCTGCCACCGTCTTCGGGGTACGAAACGATGGCGAACGACGCCGAAACGCCGGTCTTGCCGTCTTCATCCGTCTCAAACACCGAAAGCGTGTCCAGCTTGTCGACCAGCTCAGACGTCAGTTCCACCGCCATCGCCCGATGCGACTCCGGCAGCATGATCGCAAACTCGTCGCCGCCGTAGCGCGCCACGATCTCGGGCAGCGCGATCGCGCTCGCCAGCGTCATACCGACTGAGCGCAGGACACGATCGCCCATTGTGTGGCCGAAGCTCTCGTTAAACTCGCCGAAGTCGTCGAGGTCCATGAAGATCACAGAAAGTCCGCGGCCGAACCGCCGCGCGCGTACGACTTCACCCTCCAGCGCTTCCAGAAAGAAGCCCCGGCTGTGCGCCCAAGTCACGGGATCAATGCCGCCGAAGCGGGTCGTCTCTTCGCCGGCCAGAAGCGCCTTCAACGCCAACGTGCAGTGGCCCGCCGCCAGCTCCAACACCTCCACGTCCGGCTCGCGGTCAGAAAACAGGAAGATGCTAAGCCCGAAAGACTCGCCTTCCATCACCAGCGGAACCACCGCGGCCTTGCTCACGTTCAGGCTCTGCTTCATCTGATCGCAGGCTTCTTTCGTCAGCACGCTCCCGAAGACCTCGAACAGGTTCGAAGTCACCGTGACCTCGCCGCTGTCCATGATGTCGCGCAGATAGCTGCGTACCGGCATCGGGAACTCGAGGTCCGCCATGTTCTCGTTTGCGGCGATCGACGCCTGCTCCAACCCCGAGTCGTCCACCGATGACAGTTGCGATGCCGTCAACACTTCGCGGCGACGGTCCAGCAGCAACGGGTAAGAGACGATGGCGCCTGTCACCCGCGGCGCACGCTCCAGGAACAGCGAAAGCATCTCTTCTAGCGTTCCCGCGCTGTGCAAGAACAGGCTCAGAACAGCCAGCTCGTGCAGCCGATCCGCCTGCTCAATTGCATCTTCCCGGCTCAGCGTCTGCTCATTGCGACGCTCAGTCCGCGTCGACTGCTTCAGGCGCTCAGCGTCAAGACCTTCCGGCTTGGAGGTCTTGGAGAACAACTTCATGCAGCGCTGTCCTTGCCTTTCAAGTCTTTGCCAATCTGGACGTTGACCCGCACGCCATCAGAATCCACTTCGCACGCCCGGCCAAACGTCGCCCTCACGGCCTCAGTCATCGCATCAACCTCTGGCACCGACGCCTTCGAGTTGAGTCCGATGGTCACGCTGTGCGGCGTGTAGTTCAGCAGCGCGGCGTTCTCATCGCAGTGGACCAGGCTCAGCGTCTCGTACACCCGCGCCAGCTCGACTCGGCCCTCCGAGTCCTTAATCACGATGACCGGTGGGCCGGACGGCTCCACGTGCGTCGACTGCCAGTCGGGGAAGGAGAACTTCTTGTCGGCTTCTTTCCCATCGCTGTCCGCATCGCCCTGCGCATACCCGGAAGCCATCTCGGCACGCGCTGCCTCCACGGCCCGCCGCACCTCGTCGCGTACTTCCGCGTCCGGATCGGCGCCGGCCGGCGCAGCAGCCTGATCTTTCGATTCACCGCCATCCAGCTCGGCGCGGATCTGCGCCACCATGCTCGTGACGTCTTCTTGCTTCGCCTCATGGCTCTCGAGGTCTGAGGCGGTCGTGTCCTGATCGCTCTCCCCGCCGCCACCGGCGCGCAACTCGGCAACCATCCGCGCCACCTCTTGACGACGCGCCTCATCGTCCTCCTCGCCGGACGGCCCGGTCTCGACGGCTGAAGCCTCGCTGTTCACTTCGACGCTGTCGCCCAGCTCTGTCACCATGGCCGGAACGTCACCGCCATCCGCTTTGTCGTTTTCTCCCGCCGCTTTCTCCACGTCTCCCTGCTCGTCTTCCGAGGCGCCGCTATCCCGCATCTGGGCTACGACGCGCGCAACCTCTTCGCGACGTGCTTCGTCGTCACCCTCAATCGAAGAAGGCGCTTCGACGGCCTGAGCTTCGGCAGGGTGAGCCAGTGGCGGCTCGGCTTCTGCACTCGCAGGACGCCCCACGGGCCACGAACCCTCGCTCGTCGAATCCATTCCCCAGTTCTCGAAGGTCCGCTTTGGCGCCGCTTCTGCAGGTTCAGACGCGGCCTTTTTCGGTCCCGGCCAGAACGGCACGCCCACCGTTTCGTGATTCAACTTCGACGGCGCAGGCGCTTCCGCATCAGCCGTCACAGGCTCCTCGGCGGCCGCTAAGGCGCTCGGCCCGTCCGCCCACTCTTTCGTCACCGCGGGCGTGTAAGACGGTTCGCCCATCGCAGGCGCCATCGGCCCCGCGGCCGGCTCCTGCCTCGACGGTCGATACGACTTCAGCTGACGTACGGCATGACGCAGTTCTGACAATGCGTCCTCGGCGTCGATGAACTTCGACTCCAACTGGGCGACCAGCGCTTCAAGCTGGGGATCCATGGACGCGTTGATTTTTGGCTCGGTTTCAGACATTGCGGCCTTGCTTCCTTGGCTATTCGTCTCTAATAGTTCTCGGCTGTCCGGTGTCATTTCCTGAGATACCTTCCAGATTCGGACATCACAATTTTTCTTTCGCTTCATTCCTCCAGGAACAAATCCACGCGCCTGCCCTCATGTCCCGGCGCACTCACGCCGCACGGCGTTGCCCCCCACTCCCTGCTTCGCTATGCTCCACCTGTCTCATGACCGCCGTACGAGAGCTCTACGACCTCGGGGAGCACCCGCCGCTGGGTGAAATCCCCCAGCGCATGCACGCCCAGGTAATCCGCCAGGCGCGCTTCGGCGAGCCCGTCGACGCCTTCAAGCACGAAGTCGTCCCCGTACCGCAGACTCGGTCCCAACGACGTCCTCGTCCACGTCATGGCAGCCGGGATCAACTACAACAACGTCTGGGCCTCTCTCGGCATTCCCGTAGACGTCATCCGCATGCACC
Organism: uncultured Chloroflexia bacterium; assembly: GCA_963766645.1. Classification (GTDB taxonomy): domain Bacteria; phylum Chloroflexota; class Dehalococcoidia; order DSTF01; family WHTK01; genus WHTK01. The sequence goes on from CAVYAY010000001.1 coordinate 277,361, forward strand.
GTCAGTCCGGTAACGCCGGCGATGAGGAAGGCTTCCATCTCGGCGGCAGCGACGCCTCAGGCATCGTCCAGGCCGTCGGCGATGCCGTCACCAACGTCAAGCCCGGCGACCAAGTCGTCATCCACTGCGGTATGTGGGACATCAACGACCCGCAAATCGTCGCCGGTGGCGACCCCGCGCTTCAGCAACTCCTTCAAGATCTGGGGCTACGACGCCAACTGGGGCAGCTTCGCCCAATTCACTCGCGTCCAGTCTCACCAGTGCCTGCCCAAACCGTCACGCCTCACCTGGGAACAGGCAGCCGCCTACACCCTCGAAGCCGCGACCGCCTACCGCATGCTCGCCCACTGGGAGCCCCACACTGTTAAGGAAGGCGACGTGGTTCTCGTCTGGGGCGGCTCCGGTGGCCTCGGCTCCATGGGCATCCAGGTCACGAAAGCGCTCGGCGGCATCCCCGTCGCCGTCGTCTCCAGCGACGAGCGCGGCGAGTACTGCAAGCAGCTTGGAGCCGCCGGCTACGTCGACCGCACAAAGTTCGACCACTGGGGCCGCCTGCCCGATTGGACCGACGACAAGGCGATGACAAAAGCCATCCTCGGCTTCCGCGCCTTTGGCAAGGCGATCTGGGACGTCCTTGGCGAGCGCCGCAGCCCGCGCATCGTCTTCGAGCACCCCGGACAGGACACCATCCCCACCTCGCTATTCGTCTGCGACGCCGGCGGCATGGTCGTCGTCTGCGCCGGCACCACCGGCTACAACGCCGACGTCGATCTGCGCTACCTCTGGACCCGCCAGAAGCGCTTCCAGGGCTCCCATTTCGCCACCGACAGGGAGGCCCGCGCCGTCAACGAGCTCGTCGCCGAGGGCAAGATCGATCCCTGCCTCACACGCACTTTCGCCTTCGACGAGGTCGGCCAGGCCCACCAACTCCTCCGCGAAAACAAACACCCAAACGGCAACATGGCCATCCTCGTAGCCGCCACCCAACCCGGCCAGAAGTAGCGTAACCTCTGGTACCCCTGATAACCCACCCTCCGTAGGGCGCGATACATCGTGCCCTACGGGCACCCTCTCACGCACAGCTAGCCGAGGCGTCCTCGGCCTGGCTCCAAACCACCAGTTACACACCCGAACCGCGTAGCTGCAGGTTTCAACCCGCAGAGTCCGTCACCACCGAAACGCCCCGCCTGCCCACGATGACCCTCATAAGAAAAGGTCCGTCGCTACAGTCTGCATGAGTTTCACTATCCATCACGAAACAGCCCGTCAGAGCGGGGGGTCAGTATGGGCGCAGCCCCTGTAGGGGAGTCTGAGGGGTCTCCCTGCGGGGATACGCTGTATCGAAGCCTATTCATCCCCGCCCGTACCCTTCGAACTCCGATCTGTATACTCTGTATCCGCAAAGGAGTGCGATGCCTGCTAACGTCATCACCCTCAGCGTCCTCAACGGCTCCGGCGGCTACTCCGTCGCCCACCACGTCGCCGACCGCATGGGCCTCCGTTATTACGACTGGGAGATAACCTCCGAGGCCGCCAACCGCGCCGGCGTCGCCCCCGCTGACGTCATCGCCGCCGAACGCGTGCCGGGATTCTTCGAGCGCATGATGGCCCGGCTCGGCGCCGTCTCTGCCATGACGGTCGAAGGTGGTGCCGGCTTCGCCGACCCCTCGCCCGCCGTCTGGGACACCGCTATCCAGAGTTTTAACTCGGACGCCTACCGCCAGGTCATCGAGCAGGTCGTTGAAGAACTTGCCAACCAGGGCAACGCCGTCATCGTCGGCCACGCCGGACAGCACATCCTGCGCGAACGCTCCGACGTATTGCGCGTCTTCGTCACCGGCTCCTTGACCAGCCGCTCACACCGCCTCGCCCTCGAGCAAGACATCGACTTCGTCAAAGCCGAATCCCTGGTCAAGCAGTCCGACAAGGACCGCCGCGACCTCCTCAAGCGCCTCTACAACTTCGACTGGCTCGACGCCAGCCGGTACGACCTCACCCTTAACACGGACCACCTCGCCACCGAATTCGCCGGCGACACCATCGTCGCCGCCGCCGCATCCCTCCCCTGACTCCCACGCCTCATCAGTTAGCCTGCGCGAATCCACGAACTGGAGCGCCCGCCAACCGTCACGTAAACTCCCCTCATGCAATCCGCCACCGAAATCGCCAGCTCCGTCCGCAACCGGACCCTCTCCCCCATCGACGCCGTCCAGCAGGCCCTCGACCGCATCGACGCCGTCGAATCCCAGATCCATGCTTGGGTCGAGATCGACCGCGAAGGCGCCTTGCGTCAGGCCCGCGACCTCGCAGACCGCGACGTCTCCTCGCTGCCCCTGGCCGGCATCCCCGTCGGCATCAAGGACATCGTCGACGTCGCCGGCCTCCCGACTCGCCTCGGCGCGCCGGCCTTCGCCCACTACACCCCGGACATCGACGCCACCGTCGTCGCCCGGCTGCGCGCCGCGGGCGCCGTCATCCTCGGCAAGACGCACACAACCGAGTTCGCCTACCTCGACCCCGCGCCGACCTGCAATCCCTGGAACCGCACCCACACGCCCGGCGGCTCCTCGTCTGGCTCCGCCGCATCGGTCGGCGCCCGTACCATCCCCCTGGCCATCGGCTCCCAGACGGTCGGCAGTGTTCTGCGCCCCGCCGCTTACTGCGGCTGCGTCGGCCTCAAGCCCACCTATGGTCTGATCAGCTACGCCGGCACCGCAAACCTCGCCGCCGAGCTTCGACCACCTCGGCGTCTTCACCGGCAGCGTCGCTGACGCCGCGCTCGTGCTCGGCTGCCTCGTAGGCAAAGACCGCTTCGACGCCACCTCCATCGAAGCCCCTGGCGACGACTACGTGGCCGCCGTCGCAACGTCCGCGCCGCCGCGACTTGGCATCGTCCGCTCCTATTACGTCGCCCACGCCTCTGACGGAGATCAACGACACCTCGACGCCGTCGCCGCCCAGCTGCGGCTCAGCCGGCGCCACCATCGAAGACGCCGAGATGCCCGCTGACGCCGCCGCCATACGCGAGGCCGGCGACCCCATCATGAAATACGAAGCCGCCACCGCCCACGAGCTCCTCTACGAGAAGTTCGGCGCCCAGTACCGCCCCAGCATCAAGACCCTCGTCGAAGCCGGCCGCGCCATCACAAGAGACGAATACGCAGCCGCCCGCAAAGCCATGTCGCTCCTCCGCGACGGCATGATCGAGACGCTGTCAGGCTTCGACGCGCTCCTCCTGCCCGTCGCCCCGGCAACCGCCCCCGCGAGCCTCGAGACCACCGGCAACGGCATCTTCTGCGCGCCCGCTAGCTTCGCGGGCCTTCCCGCTGTCAGCCTGCCCAGCGGCATCGCCGCAAGACGGCCTGCCGCTCGCCGTCCAGCTCATGGCCGCCCCTCTCGCCGAGTCCACGCCTCCTCCGCGCCGCCGCCTGGGTCGAATCAGAGTCCTCGCCTTCACCGCGACTCCTGACATCGCCCCGTGATCGAGAAACCCCGCGCCGTCATCTTCGACTTCGACCTCACCCTCGCCGATTCATCCCCCGGCTTCGAGGCCTGCCACCGTTACGCCGCCGAGCGCCTCGGCCTCACGCCCCCCTCGCTCGACGCCGTCCGCCGCACCATCGGCACACCGCTGCCCCTCGCCGTCCCGATGCTTTACGGCTCCGCCGTCGAAGGCCGCGTTGACGACTACATCAGCCACTACCAGGCGCACGCCGACGAGGTCATGGGCCCGCTGACGCTCCTCCTCCCCGGCACCCGCGAAACCCTGCAGCGCCTCAACGCCGCCGCCATCACCGCTCGCCATCGTCAGCCAGAAGCTGCGCTACCGCGTCGAGGAAGTCCTCCAGCGCGAGGGCCTCCTCGACGCCTTCGCCCACGTCCTCGGCGCCGAAGACGTCCCCGCCTTCAAGCCGGACCCCTCGGGCCTCCTCCTCGCCCTCGAGCGTCTCGGGGTCCCCGCCGCGGATGCCATCTACGTCGGCGACACCACGATTGATGCCGAGGCCGCCGCCAACGCCGGCCTGCGCTTCGTCGCCGTCCTCACCGGCTCCACCACGCGCGCCGGCTTCGCCTCGCACCCAACCGCCGTCATCCTCGACACCGTCGGCGGCCTGCCCAAGCTCATCGGACTGTGACGTGCCGAACCTGATCCTCGTCCGCCATTCCCTAGTCGACCGCGATGCTCTCGGCCCCGACACCGATTGGCCTCTGAGCTCCGAAGGCCGCGACCGCTGCGCCGCCCTCGCAAAGGCCTTGCAGCCCTACGAACCCCACCTGATCGTCACCAGCGCGATGCACCGCGCCGAAGAGACCGCGCAGCTCACCGCAGCGCATCTCGATATCCCCTGGCGAACTGCCGGCGGCCTTGAAGAGCACCGCCGACCCTTCGTCCCCGGCGATAGTCTCCCAGAAGCAGATTTTGAAGCCACAATGCGCCGCTTCTTCGCTTCCCCCGCCCAACGCGTGTTCGGCGAAGAATCCGCGGACGAATGCCGCGACCGCCTGGCCGCTGCGATCGACGCAGTCCTCGCCGCGGAGCCCGGCCGCAACGTCGCCGTCGTCTCCCACGGCACCGTGCTCGCCCTCTACGCCGCCCCCCTTTTCAACCTTCGGCCCATTGACCTGTGGCGTCGTATCGGCTGGCCATCATTCATGGTCTTGGACCTCGAAACCCACCGCGGCATCCACCTGGCCGAATCTCTGTCCGCCTAGACTTCATGCCTGCCCCTTGACGACGTAGCCGCCTGACAGCTCCCACGTCATCCGCCGTCTGACACTTCATCGTAGAAGCTGCAGGTTTGAACCTGCAGAGTCCGTCTTCACCCAAGCGCCCGTCGTCAGACCCGCAAGCAGGGGTGGCGGGGGCGCAGCCCCTGCGGGGGGAGTCTGAGAGGTCTCCTCGCAGGATAAAGTCGAAGCAACGCCGAGCGCACAAGGCCGAGACGCCAGTAGAGTCCAGGCTTGTCTGAGCCACGTAGACGGGAGGCAGAGTCTCCCATTGCACCGAGGACACCCCGCCTAAATACGCCCCCGTTCGCATGCGATAATGCCGCCATGTTACGCAGCGTCATCATCGCCGTCATGCTCCTCGTCACTCTTTCGGCGGCCCCAACCCGCATCAACGCCCAGGAGCCCGGAGACGTCTACTGGCAAATCGCCCCCAAAGGCTTCTTTGCCGACCAGCGCATCCAGTACGCTCTACTCCTCCTCACCGACACCGACGCCATAGCGTCCGGCGCCGGCCTGCAGGGCTCCCTCCTCTACGGCAACACTGAAGTCGCCGACTTCGTCACTCAGATCGAGAAGCCCGCTTCCGAAGCGGACCTCCTTCTCGCCGCCGCTGGCTTCGACAACCCGTCCCAACAGCTCTCCGAGACTCGCCGCTGCCGCTTCTGGACACCGCCCGAGGCCGAGTCGCCTGAGACGCTGTCATCCCTCGGCTTCGTCCTCGGCGAAGCGCTGTCTGCCGCTTGGTCCAGCCTCGGTGTCCAGATTCGACCCTGCGAAGCAACAACCAGCAGGGACGACGCCGACATCCTGATCTGGGAGTTTGGTCAGGATTACGCAATCCCACCAGAAGTCTTCCAGGTCGACGCCGACACCTTCCTCGGCGCCAGCACAGAGCGTCCGGGCGCCATCCCCGGCGGAACCGGCGGCGGACCACCCTCTGTCTCGCCACCCAGCACCGGAGACGCCGGCCTCCGCTAGCTCGAGACATGTCCCCTCAGGGCTAATCAAGAAAGACGAACGAAGCAAACAAGCCCAACCCTCAGGAAAGGCGCCGAACTTGCAGCCTTAGACGCCACCTCTCGCCCATCACGATCGGCTGTTCCACCTAACGTCAGCAGGGTCAGTAGGGGCGCAGCCCCTGCGGGGGGAGTTTGAGGAGTCTCCCCTCAAGTCCTGGGCTGAAAAGAAGGACGAAGCGAACAAGCCCAACCGACAGGGCGGGCGCAGGACGCGTAGTCCTTCGACGCGCCCTATACAAACTAGGGGACCGGGCCCTGGAGCCCGGTCCCCTGAGAAAGTCTCGCGCAGCGAGCTCTAGGCGCTAGCCCCCGCCATCAACGGCACGAAATGCCCGCCCTTCGAAATCGGCGCCAGGTCCCCGATCGCCAGCGACCATGAGTCCCCGGCGTCATCACTCACGAAGACCTCACCAGAGGTCGTCGCCGCGAATACCGAGCACCCGTCGCCCACTGCCTCCAGGCACATCGCTTCGACATTCCCTTGCATACGGTCCGGCAGCCCGTTCGTCAGCACCTGCCACGTCCGCCCCGCGTCGCGGCTCCGCGCGATGCGCGCCCCTGCGTTGTGCGTCTCCATCCACTTGTTCGGCGTGTCCTTCGCCGCCGCCACGAACATCAGCTCCGGGTCGCCCGGGTGGTACACCAGCTGGTCCGGGTAGCCACCAATCTCGTGCTCTCCGTCGGTTGTGTTCTCCCAGGTCTCGCCGCCATCGTCGCTCAGCCACAGGCCGGCGCCGCCGGAGACGTACATCTTGCGCGGGTCCTTCGGGTTGATTAGCAGCCGGTGCACGTCCTCGAACATCCCCGGGATGTCCTCCCACGTGTCGCCGCCGTCACGGCTTCGCAGCAGCCCGCCGACCTCGATACTCACGTAGACCGTCTTCTCGTCGTGCGGGTCGAAGCTCACGTGCTTAGCGTGCGCGATGTGCGGTGGCCCCGGAAAATACCACTTCTCGACCGTCGGCACCGATCGCAAGCCCGTCCTCTCGCTCCACGTCGCGCCCAGGTCGTCGCTGACGAAAAGCTTCGCCGGCTCCGTCCCGCAGAACAGCCGCACCTTGCCGCCGATAGTCGTCGACTCTAGGCTGTAGACGTTCGTCTCGGTGATCCCTGCGTCGCTGTCGCGCCAGGTGTGCCCGCCGTCCTCGCTGACGTCCACCGACCCGTCTTTATACGAGCCAGCGAACACCTTTCCCGACGTCGGCTCGATCAGCAGCGCACCGATGTGCTTGCCCTCCAGCGTCGTCTCCACTGCAGCCCAGCCGCCGGCGCGCCGCGCCAGGCGCACAACCCCGCGCGCCGTCCCCACCAGTACATCCTCAGATCGCGTCGCCGACTCGTAAATCGTCGGCCCGCCGTGTGAAAGAGCAATCGTCATGTTCATCTCCTGAGACCGAATCTAGATCCCGTTCCTCGTGAGCCATAAGACACGTCCAGCGACACGCCTCGCTACGCCCCAGAATACTCCCGCCCCAGGACCTTTAGAAGCGCCCGAACCCAAAACCGCTCGTTCCACTCACACCGCGTCGCAACCCAGTCATTGCGAGGAGGCGAAGCCGACGCGGCAATCCCACGCCTTCACCCAACGCCCCAACGAAGTTCACCACACCGCATCGCCCCACACTGTATAGGGACACCCATGCGCCACACCGATATGCATCACCGAAGTAGCGGTAGGTTCAACATGCAGAGTCCGTCCCCATCCAGGCGCTCCCGTGACAGGCTACGCAGGCAGGGTCAGTAGGGCGCGGGCCCTGCGGGGGGAGTCTCAGGGGTCTCCCCTCAGGTCAGGTTGGAAAAGAAGGCGAAGCGCACAAGCCCAAGCGACAGCGAGGGCGAAGGACCCGAAGCCTTCCACGCCTAGTAAGAACGACAAGAGACCGGGCGCTCACACCCGGTCTCTACGCCACGTCTCTCGCTCAGCGGGCGCCGATATCGCTACGGATTCGCTTTCAGCCGCGCCTCGATCGCCTCCGCCGGAACCTCGATCTCAACCCCCGCGCGCTCCTTCTGCAGCACCATCGCCACTCGCGAGTCCCGGCCTGCCCAGCCCTCGCGGTTCATCGCCTCCCTCATCTCTTCCAAGGCCATGTTCGCCAACCGCATGGGGACGCCGACTTCCTTGGCCAGCTCCGTCGCCAGCTTCACGTCCTTGTGCGCCAGCCGCAGCTGGAAGGAAGGTGGGTCGAACTTGTTCTGCATGAATGCCCCGGAGAGGCTGTCGAACGTCCGCCGCCGGCCACCGGCGCCCTGCCGGATCGCGTCCCAGAGTTCGAGCGGCGGCACGCCTGCCTTCACGCCCATCGTGAACACCTCGGCCAGCGCCGTTTGCACCGCGTAGCCCGCGCAGTTGTGCACCAGCTTCGCGACCGACCCTGCGCCGATCGCGCCGATGTACTTGACCTGGTCGCCCATCGCGTCCATCACGTGCTTGTGCTCGTTGAACACGTCCTCGTCACCGCCGACCCAGATCGCCAGACGGCCCGTGTTCGCGCCCACCGGACCGCCGCTGACCGGCGTATCCATCACGTGGATGCCCTTCTCCGCGAAGATGCCGTGCAGCCGCCGCATCAGCGTCGGCGAGTTCGTCGAAAGGTCGCACCACACCGAACCCGGCTTCATGCCCTCGATCAGCCCGCCCGGGCCGAGCGCCACCGCCTCAACCTCCGGCGGCCCCGGCAGCGATGTGAATACGATTTCCGACGCCTCGGCTACCAGCTTCGGCGAGTCCGCCCAGTCGCACCCCGCATCTAGCTGACGCTTCGCCGCGTCCTTGTTGATGTCGTAAACCGTCATGTCGTGCTCGGCGTGCCGGATGTTCAACGACATCCCGCCACCCATCGTCCCAAGTCCGATGAAGCCAACCTTCATTGTTATGTCACCTCAATCACTTGCGCGGGGAATTGCAGCCCGGCTCTCGACCGTGCCCCGGAGCCTACGCCCCGCTGCCCCCAGCATCAAGCACCGTCATCTCCCATCGCGAAGAGCTCCCACCGCGTAGCTCCAGGTTTCAACCTGCAGCGTCCGTTAGCAATAAACACCCCTTCGTCCAGCCGGCCTTCGGCGCCTCGAACACCACAGCCCCCGCCCGGCTACAATCGCCTCATCCAACGCCCCGCATAGCCAAGGAGACAACCTATGACCGTCCCACCACGCCCCGCAGGTAACTACGCCTTCGTCCCCAAGCTCGGCGAACTGCGCGACTCCGTCCTCTTCGGCGACATCTGGGAACGACCCGAACTGTCGAAGCGCGACCGCAGCCTCATCACCTGCGCCGTCCTCACCGCCCTCTACCGCACCGACGAACTCAAGACCCACCTCGTCCGGGCGGTCGAAAACGGCGTCACTAAAGACGAGCTCGCCGAGATGATCACCCACGTCACCTTCTACTCCGGTTGGCCCAACGGCGTAAACGCCTCCCGCGTCGCCACCGAAGTCCTCGGCTAACCCCAACGAGACGTATGGGCGCACGGCCGGTGCGCCCGTACGTCCCTGATGCGTTAGATTGGCCCCGTGCCCTCCCCCATCGAACGCGCCTTCGCCATCAACGCTGACCCCGAGACGATCTGGGACGCGCTCTGGCACGACCTCGCCCAGGGCGACTCCCACGTCTTCGACGTCGAATCCTCAACCTGGCCCCGTACGTTCTCCCTGCGCGTCGACCTCGGCGCCATGCCCTCCCGCCTCACCTACACCATCGAGCCGCGGGACGACCACACCGAAGTCGCCATCCTTGCCGAAGCGCTGAGCTGGCGCTACGCCCTCTACCAGGTCGTCACCTTCGGCCACTACCGCCGTAACCTCGAGCTCATGCTCACCGTCGCTCTCTCCAACCTGAAAACCGCCCTCGAAGGCATCCCGTTGGACGAAGACGACGGCGACGCCAGTGCGAAAGACTAATTCGTAGCCTTCAGCACTTGATAACTCCCAGATGCAGGCTTAGCATCTGCCAATGGAAGCCCTCCCGCTCCGCACGCGAAGGCCCGGGCTCCGAGCCCTTTCAATCGTCATCGTCGCCCTGATGTCGCTTGCCCTTGCTGCCTGCGGTGGCGGCAACGACACTCCTACACCCACGGCCACGTTCCAGCCCCAGATCGTCCCCACCCAGCCGCTGCTTCAGGCGACGCCCTCACCAACACCCACCGAGGCAGTGCAGGGCTCCCAGGAATACACCGTCCAGCCCGGCGACAGCCTAAGCGCCATCGCCGCCCAGTTCGGCGTCACCATCGACGCCATCGCCGCCGCCAACAACATCACCAATCCGGACCTGATCCAGCCCGGCGACACGCTAACCATCCCCGCCCCTTAGCCGTTCTCTCGGCTAGGAGCGCTCGTCGTCCCCCCAACTGCATCGCCAGGATCTCATCGCCTCGGCATCATCCACCCCAATCTGTCATTGCGAGTCGGCGTCAGCCGGCGTCGCAATCTCACATCCATCACCCAACGCCACACCGAAAAAGCTGCAGGTTTCAGCCTGCAGAGCGCGTACTCAATACCCACGCTCCAACCTCCGACCACGCCGGCAGGCGCAGTAGGGGCGCAGCCCCCGCGCAGGGAGTCTTGAGGGGGTCTCCCCTCAGGTCTAACCAGAAGAGAAAGGGAGCGCACAAGCCCGACCGGCAGGAAGAACCCGTTAATCCAGATTTCGCTTCGCCCAGGCCTTTAGTGGGGTCTCGGGGCCAAGCCCCGGCTTCAATTATCAGCCCGCAGGACGCGTAGCCTTCGACGCCCCGTCGGCCACCGCCCCTCACATCCCCAGGACACTCGCCGCCGTCTTCTCCATGATCTGCTCCACCGACCCCGCCGGCAGGTCCACGTCCCGCGGCCAATTGATCGTCCTGTCGTACGTCTCCCACGAATGCAGCACCGGGTAGTCCGACCCCACCAGCACGTGGTCCGCCCCGTACGCCAGCACCGCGCACGTCAGCGCCGCGTGGCTCGCGTGCCCCACCGTGTCGTAATAGAAGCGCCGCGCCGTGTCCTTCGGCGGCTCCGGCAGCCCCAGCGCCTTCATCGAGTACTGGTTGTTCAGACGGTCCAGCAGCATCGCGATCGGCCCGCCCAGGTGCGGCACCACGATCGTGATATCCGGGAACTTCGCCGGTATCTGCTTCCGGATCAGGTGCGCCACGATCGCCGCGTCCTCCAGCGACGTCCCCATCGCGCCGCCCAAACCCCAGTCCGTGATCATCGGGCTGCAGATCCCGTTGCCGCACGGGTGGTAGAAGATCAGCCCCTTGCGTCGGTTCATCGCCTCGTAGATCGGCAGGAAGTCGTCCTCCGCTACCGACCGGTCCTGCGCCGAGATGTGCAGGTTCAACCCGATCATCCCCGGCAGCGCCATCGCCCGGTCGAGTTCCTTCAGCGACGCCTCGATGTGCGGCAGCGGCAGCGTCACGAACGCCTTGAAGCGCTCCGGGTACCTCGCCACGAACTCCGCCGTCAGGTCGTTGCACAGCTTCGCAGCCGCCAGCGAAGTCGACTCGTCCTTCCCGTACGGCGCCCGTCCCGCCGCCGGCGACAGCACCTGCAGGCTCACCCCCGCCGCGTCCATCTCCCGCAACCGGGTTTCGATGTGCGCCGCGTCGTCCGTGTCCGGGTGCGGCACAAACGGCCCGATCTCCCGGCCCATCGCCTGCGACACCGCCGCCATATAAGCCCGCGGGTGGTAATGCGCATGAATATCAATAACCACGTCTCGTCTCCTGACTACTCGACGCTGCGGGGCCGCCCCACGTTAGCCGACCCGAGCTTCCACCTCAAGCACGCCCAAGTATGTAAGGACCACTCGATGGCTGGAGTACATTTACGAGCGCGAGTAGACTCTGACACGGGGAGGAAAGCTATGTCAGAACCACCACACATCGTCCACAACGAAGAACTCGAGGGCGGCCCCCAGACCGCCGGCATGACCCGGAAGACCGCCATCGAATCGCACGACAAGTGGATGGGCGAGGTCCGCACCGAGCCCGGCGCCATGTCCGGTTGGCACCATCACGGCGAGCACACCACCTACGGCTATATCATTGCCGGCAGTGTGCGCGTCGAATTCGGCCCGAACGGTAGCGAGGGCCAGCAAGGGCACGCCGGTGACTTCTTCGTCGTGCCCCCTCACACCGTCCACCGGGAAGGCAATCCTGGATCCGACGAGCAGGTCCTCGCAGTGCTACGATTCGGCACCGGCCCATCCGTGATCAACGTCGACGGCCCCGACGCCAAGTAGCGCTGAATAGAAGCCGCCGGCCATTTGACAACTGAAAACTGACAACGGAAAGCTCCGGAGGAGAAAACACCCATGGACAAAGAAACCGCCAAGAAAGCAATGGCTGCCGCCGGCGCCAAAGCCACCGAAATGGCCAAACCCGTCTGCATCGCCGTCGTCGACATCACCGGCGCCATGGTCCTCTTCGAGCGCTTCGGCAACGTCGCCTCCTACACCGCCGCCATCGCCGAAGGCAAAGCCACCGGCTCCGCCTTCACCGGCCGCGACTCCGCCATGCTCGAAAAAATGGCCGCCGACGGCTCCCCCGTCTACGACGCCATCGCCGACCAGCTCAGCGGCCGCCGCTTCGTCCCCCGCCAGGGCGCCGTCCCCCTCACCGACAGCACCGGCGTCATCGGCGCCATCGGCGTCTCCGGCGGCACCTCCCAGGAAGACGAAGACATCGCGAGGGCGGGTGCCAGCGCGATCTAGCGCCACGCCTTCGGTCGGGTCCGGCCCCCCGGCTCCTCTTCTCGTCATTGCGAGCTCCGCGAAGCAATCTCACAAGCTTCGCCGACGGCCCAACAAAGTCCACCCTCACCCCGACCTCGCGGTGGGGCGAGATTCGACGCCCCCGGCCCTTGCACACCCTCTCCATCCGCTAGAACGACACCCCAACGTCCAAAGGCCCTCCACCCACGCTCCGTTGCACAAGCTGCAGGTTTTCAACCTGTAGAGTTCCTCACCCCACCCGTGCCCCGCCGGAAAATCGCGCCTGCACGGCGTAGCGAGGGCGCAGCTCATGCGCGGGGTGCCCGAGATGAACCCTCACCCGACCCTCGCGTAGGGGTGAGATTCATCGCGCCCGGAACGCTCCCGGCCTTCCACACCCTCTCCATCCGCTACAACGACACCCCAACCTCCAAAGGCCCTCCACTCACGCCCCGTCGCACAAGCTGCAGGTTTCAACCTGCAGAGTTCGTCCCCAAAACCCGCGCCCGGTCGAAAGATCCCATTACGCAAACAGGGTTACCGGGATGCCCAAGGGGTGTCTCGTCGATAATTGGGTTATAAAGAGGCTGCCCACCCTCGACCTCCCGACAGCATGACCGGCTACCGAGCCCTCAACCACCAGGAGACACCCAAAATGCCCCCAAACCTCATCGGCGCCTGGCACCTCGTCACCGTCGAAGACCGGCAGGCAGACGGCACCGTCCTCTACCCCTACGGCGAACAGGCGCTCGGCTACCTCATCTACCACCCGGACGGCTACATGTCCGCCTGCGTCATGTCTGCCGGCCGAGCCCCGCTCGCAACCCGCGGCCGTCCCTTCGAGCTCAGCGCCGAAGACGCCCAGAGCGTCCTCAAGACCATGGGCAGCGCTTACGCCGGCACCTACGAATTCAAAGACGACTCCACCGTCATCCACCACGTCCAGGCCGCCCTCATCCCCAACATGATCGGCTCGGACGAAATCCGCCCCTTCGAGCTCAAGGGCGACCGCCTATACGTCTACACCCACCGGCCACCTACCACCACCTGCGCCATCTGGCAACGCGCCGAACCCATCAACCGCTGACCTGCCCGCAAGCCCACATAGCCAACAAACACCCCGGCGCCTCAATACGCCGTAGGAACGGTTCGCGAATCGCCCCACTCCCGAACTGTCGCGCGGGGGCGTCCTTCGTACCGCAACTCGAAGCTGCAGGTTTCAACCTGCAGAGTCCGTCCCCAATAACACGCATCCGTCGTCAGATTCCCCTCAGGTTGAAATTCAAAAGAAGGCCAAGCGCACAAGCCCAAGCGACATCGGCGCGCCGGACATGAAGCCTTCGACGCCCCGTCGACTGCCTCCCGCCCGTCCAGCCGTCTTCAGTGGGTCCGGGTACCCCGGCTTCGGTTATCAGCGCACAAGCCCGCCCGCCAGAACGGGCGCCGGACGCGCGGCCTTCGACGCTCCACTCTCAAGGACCAACTACCCTCAGATCGTCAGGCCCAGCAAGGGTAGCGGGAGCGCAGCTCATGCGCGGGGAGGCCGAGGGGTGTCCCCTCGGGATGATCTCTTCTAAGAAGGCGGAGCGCACAAGCCAGAGCGACAGCGACGGCGCAGGACGTGAAGCCTTCGACGCTGCATACTCAAGGACCAACTACCCTCAGATCGTCAGGCCCAGCAAGGGTAGCGGGAGCGCAGCTCATGCGCGGGGAGCCCGAGGGGTGTCCCCTCGGGATGATCTCTTCTAAGAAGGCGGAGCGCACAAGCCAGAGCGACAGCGACGGCGCAGGACGTGAAGCCTTCGACGCTGCATACTCAAGGACCAACTACCCTCAGATCGTCAGGCCCAGCAAGGGTAGCGGGAGCGCAGCTCATGCGCGGGGAGCCCGAGGGGTGTCCCCTCGGGATGATTCCTTCTAAGAAGGCGGAGCGCACAAGGGCGCCAGCCCGCAGGACGCGCAGCCTTTGACGCCCCAACCCCCAGGAGATGTCCCAACTTGCCTCTATCCCCCACGCCACCGACAATCAAACCTACGACTCAATCCCAAACTCCCGCATTCGAAGAACGAGGCCTCTTCCCATGAACGACAAGCGATTCGACGTCACCGCCATCGGCAACGCCATCGTCGACGTGCTCGCCCAGGCAGACGACGCCCTTCTCACCGAGCACAACCTCCCCAAGGGCGCCATGTCCCTCATCGACGCCACTGACGCCGAGCGCCTCTACAAGATCATGGGCCCCGGCGTCGAAGTCCTCTGGCGGCTCCGCCGCCAACACCATCGCCGGCATCGCCGCCCTCGGCGGCACGCGGCCGCCTACATCGGCAAGGTCGCCGACGACCAGCTCGGCGACGTCTTCACCCACGACATCCGCGCCCTCGGCGTCACCTACGACACCCCGCCGCTCACCGAAGGCCTCTCCACCGCCCGCTGCCTCATCTTCGTCACGCCGGACGCCCAGCGCACCATGCAGACCTTCCTCGGCGCCACCATCGCAGCTCGGCCCCGAGGACGTCAACATCGACTACATCACCGGCGCCCAAGGTCCTCTACCTGGAGGGCTACCTCTGGGACCAGCCGCGCGCCAAGGAAGCCATGCGCAACGCCGCCATCAAGGCCCAGCAGCCGGCGTCAAAGTCGCCTTCACCACCTCCGACGCCTTCTGCGTCGACCGCTTCCGCGACGAGTTCATCGAGCTGATCAACAACCACGTCGACATCCTCTTCGCCAACGAGACTGAGATCCTCTCCCTCTACCAGGTCACCAACTTCGACGAAGCCCTGCAGCACGTCCGCGGCCATGCCGAGATCGCCTGCCTCACGCGCAGCGAGAAGGGCTCCGTCGTCATCCGCGGCGACGAAATGCACGTCATCGACGCCGAAAAGGGGGTCACCGTCGTCGACACCACCGGCGCCGGCGACGCCTACGCCGCCGGCTTCCTCTACGCCTACACCCATGGCCGCGACCTTGCTACCTGCGGCCGTCTCGGCAGCGTCATGGCCGCCGAGGTCATCTCGCACATGGGCCCTCGCCCCGAAGCCGACGTCAAAGCCCTCGCCGCCAGGGTCCTCTAGCCGCTGACAATCGCCTGCGTTAGGCGGGGGCGCAATGTCGAAGCCGCGGTGCTAACCTGCCACCATGAGACAGGTCACCGTAAGCGCCCTCAACGACCGCACCTTCGCCGTCGAAGCCGACAACGGCCGCGGCCACGTCCTCATCTCCGACGAGCCGCCCGGCGGCCAGCGGCAACGACCTCGGTCCCACGCCTCACGAACTCCTGATCACAGCCCTCGGCGCCTGCGTCGCCATCACGATTCGCATGTACGCCCAGCGCCACGAATGGCCTCTCGAAGACGTCACCGTCCACCTCACGATCGATGACGTCGTCCCCACCGAACCCGACTTCACGCCCGATGAGATCGCGGCGGTCGGCCCGAGCGGCAAACTCCCGCTGATCCACTCCCACGTCACCATCAAAGGTGACCTCGACGAGGGGCAGCGCGCCCGCCTCGAGCAGATCGCCGGTCGCTGCCCCGTCCACCGTGCCCTGCGCGCCCGACCGGCAATAGTGACCACGCTCACTCACGACGCCTGATTCAGGTCTGCTAGACTCGGCAGCGTATGCCGCAAACCGTGCGACTCCACCGCTTCGGCCTCCTGCCCTACCACGACGCTTGGGACTGGCAGCGCCAGACCGCGGCCGCCGTCCGCGATGGTGCCCTTGAGGCTCTCGCGCTGCTGCAGCACCCCCACGTCTACACCTTCGGGCGCCGCATAAACACCGAAAATCTCCTCAAACAGCCCACCGACGCCGAAGTCGTCGAGTCTGACCGCGGCGGCGACATCACCTATCACGGCCCCGGCCAGCTCGTCGCCTACCCCATCCTCGACCTGCGACGCCGCGACCTCGGCGCCACCGACTACGTCCGTCTCCTCGAAGAGACCATGATCCGCACAGCCGCCACGTTCGGCGTCGAAACCCGCCGCGTCCCCGGCCGTCCCGGCGTCTGGGTCAAAGACGCCAAGCTCGGCGCCATCGGCGTCAGAGTCCATGGCGGCGTCACCACCCACGGCCTCGCCCTCAACGTCGCCACTGACCTCAGCCGCTTCGAAGCCATCGTCCCCTGCGGCCTGACCAACATCACCGTCACCTCCCTCGAGCACGAACTCGGCTTCGCCCCCAGCCTCTCTGCCGCCGAATCCGCCCTCCTCACTGCCTTCGAAGCCCTCTTCGACGTCCAACCGATCCTTCAAGGACTGCGAGGACATGAAGAAATCGTCAGCAGGGGTAACGGGGGCGCAGCCCCTGCGCGGGGAGCCCGAGGGGACACCCCTCGGATTTCTGCTCATCTTGAGGGGGTGGGTGCGGAGCAGCGCGATAGCGATGCGCAGCGAACACGGCAGCCTTCAGTAGTGGCTCTCCTCGGCAAAGACCGCTCCCGAACGGTGGTCCATCTTGGTCGCTAACCCCCCGCGCCGCTACTCACCCAAGCCCGACTGGCTAAAGGTCCGCTTCCCCGCCGGCGACCGCTACAACGAGATCAAATGCCTCCTGCGTCCAGCACAACCTCCACACCGTCTGCGAAGAGGCCGACTGCCCCAACATCGGCGAATGCTTCAACGCCGGCGAAGCCACCTTCATCATCCTTGGCGACGTCTGCACCCGCTCTTGCGGCTTCTGCTCCGTCACCTCCGGCAAGCCCGAACGCGGTCGACTTCATGGAGCCGCTCCGACTCGCCCGCACCGTCGACATCCTCGGCCTCGACTACGCCGTCATCACCTCCGTCAACCGCGACGACCTCCCGGACGGCGGCGCCGCGCGTCTGGGCCGCCTGCATCCGCGCCATCCGCCACCGCCGCCCGCAATGCCAGGTCGAGATCCTGACACCCGACTTCGAGGGCAACTGGGACGCCCTGCGCACCGTCGTCGAGGCGAAGCCGGTCGTCTACAACCACAACATCGAGACCGTCCCGCGCCTCTACCGTCACGTCCGCCCCAAGGCGCGCTACGAGCGCTCCCTCGAGCTGCTCAGCACGATCAAAGCAGATCGACCCCGCAATGACGACGAAGTCCGGCATCATGGTCGGCCTCGGCGAAACCCTCGACGAAGTCGAGCCAGACCATGGCGGACCTCCGCGACCACGACGTCGACCTCCTCACCGTCGGCCAGTACCTCCAGCCCGACTCAAGCCACCTGCCCGTCGAGCGCTTCTGGCACCCTGACGAGTACGCCGAGATCAGGGCGATCGGCGAGCGCCTCGGCTTCGCGCACGTCGAAGCCGGCCCCTTCGTCCGCAGCTCCTACCACGCCGGCGAGCAGGCGCGCGCCGCTGGCAACACCCCGGCCCCGCCCTCCGTAGGGGCGCGATTCATCACGTCCGACGCCGCTTCGCCATCTCCCGTAACTTCTTCGAAACGAGCCTCGATGCCTGACCCCTACGACGTCGCCGTCATCGGCGCCGGCCCCGGCGGCTACGTCGCCGCCATCCGCGCCGCCCAGCTCGGACTCAAGGCCGCTATCATCGAGAAGGACGCCGTCGGCGGCACCTGCCTCAACTGGGGCTGCATCCCCAGCAAGGCCCTGCTCTACAGCGCCGAGCTGCTCAACCTCTACAAGCGCGGCCCCGAGTTCGGCATCACCACCGGCGAGGTCACCGGCGACCTCGGCGTCTCTGTCGACCGCAGCCGCGACGTCGTCGCGAAGTTCGTCGCTGGTGTCGAAGGCCTCCTGCAGCAGAACAAGGTCGACCTCATACGCGGCGCCGCGCGCCTCGAAGCCCCCGACCGCGTCCGCATCGACCCCTCGGGCGACGTCACCGAAGCCGCGAACGTCATCATCGCCACCGGCGGCGTCTCGCGCTCGCTGCCCAACGTACCGGTCGACGGCGATCGCGTCATCACCAGCCGTGAGGCCCTGGAGCTACGCGACATGCCCATCGTCCATCGTCATCGTCGGCGGCGGCGCCATCGGCGTTGAATTCGGCTACCTCTACCGCTCCTACGGCGCCGAGGTCACCATCGTGGAGCTCCTGCCTCACCTCCTGCCCAACGAGGACGAAGACGTTTCCCGCCAGCTGGAGCGCTCCTTCACCGCCATGGGTATCACCGTCCTCACCGGTGCGGCGTCGAATCCGTGACCACCGCCTCAGACGCCGTCACAGTGGCCGTCAAGAAGGACGACGCGTCTCAGGAGTTACGCGCCGACAAGGTCCTCATCGGCGTCGGCTTCGGAGCCAACATGCGACGCCCTCGGGCTTGCCGAAGCCGGCATCGAGCTCGACCGAGGCTGGATCAAAGTTAACGACTACTGTCAGACCAGCGTCCCCGGCGTCTGGGCCATCGGCGACGTCACCGGCAAGCTCCTGCTCGCCCACGTCGCCTCGCATCAGGGCGTCACGGCCGTCGAGAAGATCGCCGGTCTCGACCCTCAGCCGCTGGAGTACGAGAACATGCCCCGCGCCGTCTACTGCCAGCCCCAGGTCGCCAGCCTCGGCCTCACGGAAGCGCAGGCCAAAGAGCGCGGCCACGATGTCCAGATCGGGCGCTTTCCCTTCCGCGCCTCGGGCAAGGCGATGGCCATGGGCGACACGGACGGCTTCATCAAGCTCATCGTCGACCGCGACAGCCGGGCCATCCTCGGCTACAACATGATCGGTCACGGCGTCACCGAACTCCTCGGTGAGGCTACCCTCGGCGCCGTCCTCGAAACCACGCCGACCGATCTCGGCTATGCCGTACACGCCCACCCAACCCTCTCGGAGGCGCTCAAAGAAGCTGCACTCGCCACTTCCGGCGAAGCCATCCACTTCTTCACCCCCAAACGCTCCTGACTGAACTCCCCAATTTGACACACTCACCCACCACCCATAGGGTTCTTCGGTCTCATGAGGCTAATGCGGTTTGGAGTAAAGGAGGAAACTTCGAATGAATACGGCTCGTGCGCTTGCGCCACTCGTAACCCCCTCTTCTTCTTCGCGGCTGCCTGCGGCGGCGACGATGACAACGCACCCGCATCGAACTCCGGCAGCAGCAACAACGCAGCCCCTACGGCGACAGCTGAAGAAGAAAAGGCCGACGAGGCACCCACGCCCGATTCCTCCTCAGGAGCCGGCGGTGACAGCGTCGGCACGGTCAAAATCGGCGAAGAGACCTGGAATATCGTCGCCAGCGGTCAGTGCTCCATGGAGACCGTACAGAACGGCTTACCGGTGGTCAGCATCGCCGGGCACGCCGAAAGCGATGAGTCCATCGAGATCACACTCGACTTCGACCCGCGAGACATCGGGCTCGTACTCACCTTGACGGACGCGGGCGGTAACCCCTCCTGGTCGGCGAATACGGACTTTGCCGTCCAGGCGGGCGCGACGCACCTCTCTGGGGAAGGCACGTTCTCTCGCGGCGGTGAGATGGTGCCGGGCTCTTTCGAGGCGGCCTGCTAGGCCCTTCTTGAATCGCGGTCTGCTAGTGCGTCATCGCCGCTTCGTTCAGCGTACGGATCCGGCGCGCCAGAACAGCAAGCATCGCGATCGCGATGTGGCTGTTCTGGCTCATCTCAGCGTTGAAGTCCCACTTCGTGATCACGTAGCACTGGCAGTCTGAGGCCGCGCGCACGCTCGCCGACCGCACGTGGTTGTCGAACAGCGCCATCTCACCAAAGAAGGTCCCCGCGGTTAGCGTCCCAAGAACGTGCTCGTTCGCTGTCCCGAGGCCCTTCACCACCTCAACGCTGCCGCTCGCGATGATGTAAAGAGCGACCCCAACTTCGTTCTCTCCGACAATGACGTCGCCCTTCTTGAAGTCTCGCGTCACGGCTGAGTTGGCCAGCCGGGAGAGGTCTTCCTTCTTGAGGTCAGCGAACAGCTCCACTTTCGCCAGCATGTCTTCGGTTGCCATACTCGGCAGCTCCTGTCCGGCACTCACCCTGCCCCCTGCCTCCTCCGACAGGTACAGATGGGTCGCGGGGTAGCCTGCATTCTAGGCACGCCACCTCGCCGCCACAAGACGCCCTGTAGCGCCGTCCCACAAGAAGTCCCCTCTGATCGCGACATCGCGATAAACTTCCCCTATGCCCGTAGCTCCTATCAACGGCATCGACCTCTACTACGAGGTCCACGGTTCCGGCCCCCACGTCCTCTTCGCCCACGGCCAGGGCGGCAACCACCTCTCCTGGTGGCGACAGGTCCCGTTCTTTGCCGAGCACTACTCCTGCATCACTTACGATGCCCGCGCCTTCGGCTTCAGCCACGACCTCGATCATCGCGGCCGTCGAGCCTTCGGCGAAGACGCCATCGCCCTGCTCGACCACCTCGGCGTCGAGGACGTCCGCGTCGTGGCCCACTCGATGGGTGGCCGCCCCGCCACCGCGCTCGCCACGCGCGACCCCAAGGACCGCGTCCGCGCCCTCGTCCTCTCCGGCACCACCGGCGCCATCGCCAACGCCGCCGTACGCCGGCGTCGCGACGAGGCCGAAGCGGCTCGCGAGGGCAGAGGCCTTGGCGCCTTCTCAGTCCATCCGTCCTACCGGGAACGCGACCCCGAGGGATACTTCTTGCTACGCCAGATCTCGCGCCTGAACCCGACGCGACCCCGTGACTTTCTCGGCGCGCCGAACCCGCCCCCACCGCAGCCCGGCGATCCACCCCGCATCCCGATGTACGAGCGCCTGCAGGCCACCGGCGTTCCGGTCCTCTACCTCGTCGGCGAGCACGACATGATCACGCCCGCCGACCTCATCGCCATGTGCCACGATCTGCTGCCCGGCCAGTCCCGCTACCACGTCGCCCGCGAGAGCGGTCACTCCGTCTACTGGGAGAAGCCGGACGAATTCAACCGCGTCGTCCTCGACTTCCTCCGCGGAGTCGACGGCCCTCACCAAACCTCGTCCAAATAGCGGCTGAATCCTTGCTACACAGAGGCGAGGCCTCGGGGTGAAGCAGGTCCCGGCTCGGCAATCGCCCTTGCGCGATTGTTCGCGGTTGGGGTACTAGACCCGCCGCACCATCCGCACCGACTCCTCCTGCACGCGTTCCTGCGTCCCGTTGTCCTCGAACCGCCACCACGCGTTGATGAACGACTCGCCGACACGCCGGTACCCCAGCCGGTGGTACAGCCGTCGCGCCGGGTTGTCGGTGCGCACTTCTAGATACACCCGGCGTTGCCCGCGACGGCGCGCCTCGTCCTCCACCCACCGTACGATGTCGGCTCCGATGCCCTGGTTTCGCGCTGCCTCGGCCACCTCCAGCGCGAACAAATGCACGCCGCGGATCGGCCGCATCGACACCGCGATGCTTACAGTCCCCACCACCTCGCCGTCGCGCTCCGCCGCCAGCAATTCGCGATACCCCAGCCCTTGCTCTCGCCAACGGTTCGCCAGCTGAGCCGTGCTCGTCTCCGGTATCACCCGCGACAACGCCTCAATCTCGTGCAGCCGCATCGGCCGCACCCGGGTCGCTCGTTCCGTCTCAATCGCCACGGGCGCCATCATACCGGACACCCCCATCGTCATTGCGAGAGCCAGCGCGACTAAGCGGGGCAGGATGTAACGACCCACGGCAGCCCACAACCCTCCTCGTCCTGCGAACACCCAGGCAGGGTCAGTAGAGGCGCACCACGTACGGGGAAGTCTCAACGGTACGCTCTGGAATCACCATCGCTCCGTCTGCCAAGCTGCAACCTGCAGGGTGCTTCCAGTCACCAAACGCACCGCCTTCAACCGACCCTGACCGCCTCCGCAACCCGGCAACCCTCGTCAGCAGGGATAGCGGAGCGCAGCCTTCGATGTCGCGTCGGGCAACCACGCCGCATGGTTCACTCCTTGCCCCAGTACCCCCTCGCGGCCGGGAACACCGTCTCGCACCGCGTCGCTTCCGTCGGCCCGTCCAGCGCCACGTCCGCCGCTGCCCGCCACACCGCGTAGTGCGGCGCCTTGCGATGCTCATCCAGCGCCGCCTGGTCCTTGTAGACCTCGTAGAAGTAGTAGACGTTCTCGTCCTGCGCATCGAGCAGCACGTTGAAGCGCAGACAGCCCTGCTCGTCGCCCTCCGACCCCAGCGCGTCCACCTCGATCGCCTTGAGGAACGTGTCCCGCGCCTCCGGCTTGATCCGAACCTTAACGAACATCGCAATCATCGTCGTCTCCTCCCTAACTACCTGCACCCCGCTTCGGTGCTCTGTAGGATACTCACACGCACCGCATCCCACGCGCGCCGCGTTCCAAGGAGGTCCCGACATGGCCAGCAAGCAGCTCACCGGCAAGATCGCTCCCGAGCGCATCCGCCTTTACGAAACGCCGCGGCCACCCGAGGGCGTCGTCGAAGGCTTCCTGGCGCTGGGCGACTGCTCCGGCATCGTCTCCGACGTCATGGACGAGCTCGGTATCATTGGCGTCGTCGCCGCCTCGACGCTGCGCCCCACGATCCCCGGCGCCGTCGTCGTCGGGCCCGCCTTCACCGTCCGCAATGTCATCCAGCGCGGTCACCCCTACGAGTCCGCCCGCGACAAGGTCAACGGCATGGCCGAGTTCGAGGCCCATAACCTGGCCCTCCCTGGCGACGTCATCGTGATCGAAGGCGTTGCCGGCGTCTCGAACATGGGCGGCATCTCGTCGCAGACCGGCAAGCGCCAGGGCGAGGCCGGCGCAATCGTCTCCGGCGGCGTCCGCGACGTCCCCCACTCCCGCGCCGTCAACTATCCGATCTGGTCCACCGAGGTCACGCCCGTTACCGGCAAATGGCGGCTCCAGACCGTCGAGCTCAACGGCGACGTCGAGATCGAGTCGGTCCGCGTCTCCCCCGGCGACATCGTCATCGCCGACGACACCGGCGTCTGCTTCATCCCCCGCGACCGCGCCCTCGAAGTCCTCGAACGCGCCCGCCTCAAATCCGCCGCCGAAGCCGCCAAATGCGCCGCCATAGACAACGGCGTCCCAGTCGCTGAGTTGCCGCCGAGCTAGCTTCCGGTCCGACATCTCGCAGCGACCGGACGGAATAGTCGCGCTTCAGGCCCGTGATGTGATGTCAAAGCGGTGCGCAATATCGGGATAGTCGACGACGAGGCCTGATCGATCGTAGGTAAGCTCGCATTTGAAGTCGAAGGCGGGTGACTCGTATTCAACGCGAAAACCGCGTTCGTCTGCACGTAGGAGCTTGTAGGTCTGCTGCAAGGTACCAACGGCAAGATCGGTCGCACGGATGTAGACCGCGGGTGCATCAACGACTTTCCCTCGAGCAAGCGGGAGTCGATGCAAAGGCAGAGCGTTCGTGAAAGCAGATGCCTCCAAGTCCACGTCGACATAGCCGTCAAGATCGGGGCGGAGCTCACCGTTTACTATCCACTCTGCGTCGTGAGCAGAGATCAATTGGACGGAACGTTTCCCGCTGGTCGCCGAGTGACTCTCTACCGAGGCGGACAACGTTCGCCAGGAACCATCAAGCATCAGCCTATAGACATTCGACCATGCGACCCCTTCCTCGACAGCCGCACATGTTCCGCAAACGATGATGTTCCCGTCTTCTGCGCGCTCGAAAAACACGGTCTCGAAGCCATCTCGCGATGTCAGGTGTCGCCAGGCGACTGCCCGCGGCAGCTCTTCAAACGTCCTCGGCCTACCTCTCACTTTCTCCATGCTAGCAGACCCTGCCCGGCGTCGAAGCAGGCGGTCTCAACGACTCGTGCTCCGATACCAGCGCGTGCGCAATAACTCGACTTCATAGCGCTTCCGGCATTGACCCTCCCCGCCCTCGCGGCCGATAATCACCTATCCCCTACTTAGTGTTACGATGACACTAAGTCCCGCGACCCGCTTTGGACGGCACGACACCACAATGAAAACCCTCAGAGTAGCCCTCGCCCAGATCAACACCACCGTCGGCGACCTCGATGGCAACGCCGCCAAGGTCCTCGACTACGTCGCGCGCGCGCGCGACCAGGGCGCCGACGTCGTCGCCTTCCCGGAGCTCACCCTCCCCGGCTACCCGCCGGAAGACCTCCTCATGCGCTCCCGCTTCATCGACGACAACCTCAAGGCCCTGCATCACGTCGCCTCGCAGCGTCCACGGCATCACCGCCGTCGTCGGCTTCGTCGACTCGGACACCGACCTCTACAACGCCGCCGCCGTCCTCCACGACGGCCAGGTCGCAGGCGTCTACCACAAGCAGTACCTGCCCAACTACGGCGTCTTCGACGAGCGTCGCTACTTCCTCGAGGGGCAGCGCGCCAGCATGTTCACCATCGCCGGCGCCAAGGTCGGCGTCACGATCTGCGAGGACCTCTGGTACGCCGAAGGCGCCGCCCAGTCGCTTGGCCTCGCCGGCGCCGATGTCGTCCTCAACCTCAGCGGCTCGCCGTACCACCACGGCAAGCGCCACTTCCGCCAGCGCATGTTCGGCACCCGCGCCGCCGACAACGCCGTCATCGTCGCTCACTGCAACCTCGTCGGCGGCCAGGACGAGCTCGTCTTCGACGGCAACAGCATGGTCTTCGACCACGAGGGCGAGCTCATCGCCCACGCCCCCGCCTTCGAGGAGCACCTCCTCGTCATCGACCTCGACCTTGAATCGTTGCGGCTCGGCCGCCTCCACGTCCCGCTGCGCCGCTATCCCGGCCTGCAGCAGTACGCCCGCCCCGTCGACGAGGTCTTCGTCTCAGACGCCCCCACCGGCGACAAGCCGGCGATTCCGCCCGCCACCAACGTCGAACGCCTCGACCACGAGGCCGAGCTCTACAAGGCGCTCGTCACCGGCACCCGCGACTACGTCCACAAGAACGGCTTCGAGACCGTCATCGTCGGCATCTCCGGCGGCATCGACTCCTCCCTCGTCGCCACCATCGCCACCGACGCCCTCGGCCCCGAGCACGTCGTCGGCGTCTCCAACCCCTCGCGCTACTCCTCGGAGGGCTCCATCGCCGACGCCCGCGCCCTCGCCGACAACCTCGGCATCAAGCTCATGATCATCCCCATCGAGGACGGCACACGCCGCCTACCTCGACATGCTGGACGAACGCCTTCCGCGGCACCGAGCCCGGCACCGCGGAGGAGAACATCCAGTCCCGCATCCGCGGCAACATCTGGATGGCGCTCTCGAACAAGTTCGGCTGGCAGCCCGTCCTCACCTGCGGCAACAAGAGCGAGATGGCCGCCGGCTACGCCACGCTCTACGGCGACATGGCCGGCGGTTTCGCCGTAATCAAGGACGTGCCGAAGACGCTGGTCTACAGGCTCGCCCGCTACCGCAACACCGCTGCCGGCCGCGAGATCATCCCGCAGGCCGTCATCGACAAGCCCCCGTCCGCTGAGCTGCGTCCCGACCAGCTCGACACCGACTCGCTGCCGCCCTACGACGTCCTCGACCCCATCCTCGAGGCCTACGTCGAGGACGACCGCAGCGTCGACGAGATCGTCTCCCACGGCTTCGACGAGGCCACGGTCCGCCGCATCGTCAACCTCGTCGACCGCAACGAGTACAAACGCCGCCAGGCGCCTCCCGGCATCAAGATCACGACCCGCGCCTTCGGCCGCGACCGCCGCCTGCCCATCACCAACCGCTACCGCAACTAACCCCGCCTCTTTCTCTGTCTCTGCGGAGGTGCCCCAGGCACACCTCGGACGCGGACAAGGCCGCCGCGATGCTCAAGGTGCTCGCCACGATGCTCAACCGCGAGCCCGCGGACGTCGGCCGGCAGGTCCTCATCGGCCCGCCCGAGGAATGCGCCTCCAAGCTACGCCGCTACGCCGAAATCGGCGTCGCGCGCGTCTTCATCTGGCCCCTCGCCGATCCCAACGCCCAGCTCGAACCTTCATACAGGACGTGGCGTCGCTCGTCTGACGTCGACCGCTTCGCCCGATACGAGGGCGGGTTCGACAGCGATGCCCCACGCCTTGGAGTGCAGCGACCACGACCTCGACGGCCGTTCTCACCTTGACTCACAATCTCGCCACCCATAGTCTCAATTCACTGCCGTGTCTCATCTAACTGGCTTCCAGACCCTCTGCATCGCTACTTGTGTGGTCGTCTTCGGCCTCATCGTCCTCGGCGGCGTCGTGCGCTCCACCGACTCCGGCGAAGGCTGCCCCGATTGGCCTCTCTGCCACGGCAAGCTCATCCCCAGCACCGACAAGCACACCCTGATCGAATACTCCCACCGCGCCACCGCCTCGGTCACCGGCGTCGCTCGTCCTTGCCATCACCGTCTGGGCCTGGCGCAGCTACCGCAACGTGCCGCGCATCTTCTACCCAGCCGTCGTGACCTTCGTACTCGTCCTGTTCCAGGCCGGCCTCGGCGGTGCCGCCGTGCTCAACGATCTCGCCGCCGAGATCGTCATGGTCCACCTTGGCACCGCGCTCTGTTATCCTCGCCCTGCTCGTCTCGATCACAATCGCTTCGATTGACCTCGAGCGTCCGCTGACGCGACCGCGCGTCAGCGTTTTCACGGGTCGTGTCGCCCTGCTCGCCTCGTCTGGCACGCTCGCGCTCATGCTGATCGGGGCCTACATCGCCGTCGCCGACTACGCGCTCGCCTGCAGCGGCTGGCCCTTCTGCAACGGCGAAGTCGTACCTTCTGCCGACATCACCTCAGTCCAGGTCAACTTCACCCATCGCTTCATTGCGGCTCTCCTCGGCCTTGTCATCCTCGGGCTGGCGTGGCTGGCCTGGCGTCAGCGCCGCGAGGCGCCTCTCGCCTTCGCACTGGCACTCGCCGCCGTCGGCCTCTACGCCACACAGGTGCTCATCGGCGCCGCCAACATCTGGACCGAAGTCGCCGATGAAGTCTCGGCTGCGCACCTCGCCTTCGGCACGCTGCTCTGGCTGACGCTTGCCGTTCTGAACATCCGCATCCACGGCCTCTACGAATGGCTGCCGCGCGTCATCCGGGCAGCCCGCGTCGCAGGACCTCGCGCACGGGCGTGACGCGATGAGCGCCGCCTCTAGCGTAGTCGGAGACGCAGGCCGGCATCGGATTCCGGCGCATGGTCGGCGCCTACGTCGCCCTGACAAAGCCGCGCATCATCGAGCTCCTGCTCGTCACGACCTTCCCTGCCATGGTCGTCGCCGCCGACGGCATCCCCAGCCTCTGGCTCGTCGTCGCCACCCTGTTCGGCGGCTCGCTCGCGGCCGGCGGCGCCAACACGATCAACTGCTACATCGACCGCGACATCGACGCGATCATGGGCCGCACCCACGGCCGCCCGATTCCAGCGGGCTTGATCAGCCCGGAGCGCGCCCTGGTCTTCGGCGTCGCGCTCAGCATCGTCTCGTTCGCCTTCCTGACGCTCACGGTGAACCTGCTCACGGCCTGCCTCGCCGTCAGCGGCATCCTGTTCTACGTCTTCATCTACACGCTCTGGCTTAAGCGCTCAACCGTCGAGAACATCGTCATCGGCGGCGCAGCCGGCGCCGTGCCGCCGCTCTGCGGCTGGGCCGCTGTCACCAACAGCCTCGACGCCGCGCCCATCCTGATGTTCGCGATCATCTTCCTCTGGACGCCGCCCCACTTCTGGGCCCTCGCGATCCGATTCCAGGACGAATACGCCGAGGCCGGCGTCCCGATGCTGCCCGTCACCCATGGCGCCGTAGAGGCCCGCAAGCGCAGCCTCGTCTACACCGCGATTACCGTCCTCGCCTCACTCCTCCTCTACGCAACGGGCGACGTTGGCGTCATCTATCTCGCCGTCGCGGCTGCCACCGGCGTTATCTTCCTCTGGCTCGCCTGGCGCCAGATCCAGGTAGCAACGGCCGCCGCCGCAATGCGAGTCTTTCACTTCTCCCTCTACTACCTCGCCGTCCTCTTCCTCGCGATGGTCGCGGATCGCCTCATCCTCTAGACTCGTTTGTCTTCAGGCCAAGTCGAAAGATCCGGGTTATCTCGGCGCCGTAGCTCTCTTCTACCGCCCTCATATCCTCCAGACGGGGAGGACTACAAACTCTCATACAAGCCACTGCCGCAAGAACGCCTTTCGCCTAGCGCCACGACTTGGTTACTCTTAGGCCGTATTCTGGTGAAGCTCCTCCCGAATCGCCGGAGCGACGCTGGACGCCTGAGGCGCCGACTTCAGTGGGGTCCGGGGTAACCCCGGCTTAAATACCAGGAGATCTCGATGCTCAAGCCCGGTATCAACCTCAAGCTCGGCGTGCCCCTGCTCGTCATCGCATTCGTCGTCTCGTGGTTGGCGCTCTATGGCGGCGCGCAGCTCGTCAAGCAGGACAAAGCCACCGCTGCTGCCTCGGACGGCAGTGGACCGGGCGGTGGCCCCGTTGGACCTGGCCCCGTCAGCGTCACCATCGTCGCCAAGAACCTGAGTTACAACGTCTCGACCCTCACCGCAAACGCGGGCTCGGAGTTCAACGTTACGCTGGACAATCAGGATTCCGGCGTCCTGCACAACATTGCTTTCTACACGGACCGCAGCGTCAGCCAGCCCATCGCCGTTGATGACCTTGTTACTGGGCCCGGCACCAACACGCTGACCTTCACAGCGCCGGCAGCTCCCGGCACCTATTACTTCCGCTGCGACGTCCACCCCGACACGATGAACGGGGCATTCGTGGTCCAGTAAGTCCGACTGCTTCTTAAGCCGCCCTGCTGCCGCGTCGGTCGGCGCTCTTACCTCGCGCCTCCGTTTTGCGACCAGCCGTCGGCCGCGTCTGCAAAGCGCCAGTAGCGTCTTCCAGAAATACGGGGCCCTGGCAGCGTTCGCAGCGCAGGCGCATCCCCGGCCTCACCTCCGGCCCCGTGTAGCCGGGCCGAGGCACGAAATTCGTCACCCGTAGCGGCTCGTGTCGCTTCCCGACAATCTGACCGCTCACGTGCCCGCAGAAGTAGCACTTCACGTCCGCTACCACACTGTTGACCATCTCAGTCGCCATTGATTCCCTCCACCGGGCTGAGAAACTAGAGTATTCAAATGACAATCTCGGCAGACTTCGCGCCAAATGCAGTCCTGCCGCGCCAAATTTCTCAGGAATACGGGATTCCCTGAGTCGCCACAACTATCGCAACCTGTAAATAAAGTGCTCAACCACTTGCTATTAAAGCGATGGAAAGCGATGCTATAGCCGCATTGCGCAGATCTTGAAACCTGCGCCGAGTGGCTCCCTGGATACACCAGGGCGTTTTCTTGCTCGAACAGTTCAGAGGGGAGGACACCGGCTATGGAGACAACCCTGGCCCGGGGTCTGAAGGACGTAGTCCTCGACACGACCGAATCCAGCTTTATCGACGGCGAGGCAGGCGTACTGCTCTATCGCGGCTACACCATCCATGACCTCGCGCAGCAATCGAATTTCGAAGAGGTCTGCTACCTGCTACTGCACGGAGTTCTGCCCACAGGAAGCAGAACTCGATGCCTTCTCGAAGCGTCTGACCTCGCAGCGTGCACTCCCACCCCAGGTTATCGAGGTCATCCGGCTCGTTAAGGGCTCCCACCCCATGGACGCCCTGCGCACTGCCACCTCAGCGCTCTCCGCCTTCGACCCGGACACCGAAGACAACTCCCGCGCTGCCAACATCCGCAAGTCGGAGCGCCTCACGGCCCAGTTCCCCACTATCGTTGCCGCCCACCATCGCATCCGCACCGGCTCCGACCCCGTCGCCCCACGTGACGACCTCACGCACGCCGCCAATTTCCTTTACATGTTGGAAGGTCGCGAACCGAGCCAGGAAGCCGTCGAGGCCATGGACCTCGATTTCCTGCTCCACGCCGAGCACGGCGCTAACGCCTCGGCGTTCGCCGCCCGCGTCACCGCCTCGACCCTCTCAGACATGCACTCATCGATCGTCACCGCGATTGGCACCCTCAAGGGTCCGCTGCACGGCGGCGCTGCCGAGGCGGTTCAGAAGATGACCTCTGAGATCGGCGACCCTGCCAACGCCGACGCTTACATTAAGCGCAAGCTCGAAGCCAAAGAACGCATCATGGGCTTCGGACACCGCGTCTATCGTGCCGAAGACCCGCGCGCTCGCCACATGCGCGAGAAGTCCCGCGTCCTCGGCGAGAAGCTCGGCCACAGCGAGTGGTATCAGATCCTCACGCAGGTTGAGAAGGATATGGCGCCGTACCAGTCCCGCGGCATCTTCGTGAACGTCGACTTCTACGCCGGTTCTGTCTATGCCTTGCTTGGACTGCCGGAGGACCTCTTCGTCCCCATCTTCGCCATCGGGCGCATCCCCGGCTGGTGCATCGAGATCCTCGAGCAGTACGACAACAACATGCTAATCCGGCCCCTGCTCAAGTACGTTGGCCCCAAGGATGTCCCCTTCGTCCCGCTAGACAAGCGCTAGCCCGAAGATCGGCACGAGGAACAAGCGCCCTTAGCGACGCAGATCTACGTCCCGTTCGCAACGCCTAACACAACAAACGCCCTCATCCAAACCAGGGCGTCTTTTTCCGTCATTCTGAGGACCAAGCAGCAATCCTAGTTCCTCACCCAAAGCCTCGTCCCGCCTGTTCCCTCCTGGCTCGCCCAACAAAAAAGCCCCCGTCATGGGAGCGATCGCACGCCTTTGTCTCTTGTTCTGGTCTATGACTCGATGTTGTCCACCCGGAACCGCACCATCCCGCTCGGCGCCGTCACCTGCACTTCGTCACCTACGCGTTTGCCCAGCACCCCTCGGCCCACCGGCGATTCCACGGACAGGCGTCCCGTACCCGGACGCGCCTCAGCCGCAGCCACCAGCTGGTACGACATCTTTGTGCCCGTCTGCACATTGCTAATCACGACGTTAGACCCGATGCGCGCCCTGTCGACGACGCCGCTGTGGTCATCTGCGACCACCACTGCCCGGCGCAGCGTGCCTTCTAGCTCTCGGATCCGCGCCTCAAGCTGCCCTTGGGCCTCCCGGGCTGCCTCCAGCGGCGCGTTCTCTCGCACGTCACCGTCGGCACGGGCGTTGTGCAACTCCTCCGCCATGTGCGGCCGCTGCGCGACGAGGTCACGCAGTTCTTTCTCCAGCGCCAGCTTGCCTTCGGCCGTCAGCTGTACTTGGTCCGACGTGGCAGATAGCGCGTTGCCTCGCGCTCTCGAGACAGTCCGCCGTACGCGGACGTGGCTCACGAGGCGCTCCGGCAATATCTTCTGTTTGTGTGCGAAACTCAGGAAGCCTTTTAGCGAGTCCGCCCGAGACGCCGCGTTGGGCGAATGGCTACCATAGGATTCGACATACGCCTCCAGGTCGGCTGGCCGGATCTGCACCGCCGGACGCTCTTCACCAAACCAGCGTGCGAAACGTAGCGCTTCCTGACCGTCCGGGTGCTTCTCTGGCGGTAGCGACTGGCCGAAGAGCCTCGCCGCGTCGCTAATCGTGTGGTTTTCGTTGGTCACTAACCTTGATTCTAGGAATCTGCGCGAATCTGTGTCAAATTCAGCTACGATGCTTCGTGGAACGATGGTTTTTCTCAGCCGCCATGCCCACTGACCTCGCTACGCTCGCCACTGGCCTCGGCCTCGACCTCTCCCCGTCCCAGCTCGGCCAGCTAGCGGCCTATGCTGAACGCCTTGCCACCTCCGCCCACAACCTCACCTCCTCTCGCGACCGCAGTCAGGTGGAGGCCCGCCACGTCGCGGAATCGCTCGCCCTCGGCCGTCTCCTCGAAGCCCACGGCCTCCTGCCCGCCGCTGCCCGCGTCCTCGACCTAGGTGCCGGCGGCGGCTTGCCCGGCATCCCCTTTCGCATCGTCTGGCCCCACATCGTCATAACGCTGCTCGAGTCCGTCGGCAAGAAGTGCCGCTTTCTCGAAGACGTCGCCCGCGACCTCGCGCTAGACGCCGTCACCGTCCTCGAAGGCCGCGCCGAAGACTATGGCCACGACGCCCTCCACCGCGAGCAATACGATCTTGTCGTCGCCCGCGCTGTCGCACCCCTGCCCGTCCTGATCGAGTACGCTCTGCCGTTCCTGCGTACTGGTGGCCACCTCGCCGCCGTCAAGGGTCGCGCCGCGCCCCGGGAGATCGACGACTCGGTCAACGCCCTCATCGAGCTCAACGCCCGCCTCTACGACGCCCCCATTTTCCAGCCGCCGTCAGGTCTGGCCCAGACCGCCGTCCTCATCGAAAAGCTCGGCCCCACTCCGGACCGCTACCCCCGCCGGCCCGGCATCCCCACCAAACGCCCTCTCTAAACGGCCAAACCTGTCGGACCTAAGTGACTTCATCAACAGATAGACGTGCCTCCGGCCAGGTACTAACCTCTCACCAGCAAGTCAGGAGGGTCGTAAATGCGCGGCATTGTCTTTCTCGGCGAACGTGAGCTGGAACTGCGCGAATTCCCTGACCCGGCTCCGGGCCCGCGCGAGGTCGTCGTCGAGATCAAGGCATCTGGGATGTGCGGCAGCGACCTCCCGCCCTACCGCGCTGGCCGCGACGCAACACGCCCCATCATCCGCGGCCACGAGCCCTGCGGGATAGTCGCGGCCCGCGGCGCCGGGGTCACAGAAGACGAGGCGCCGATCGGGCAGCGCGTGATGATTCACCACTACAGCGGCTGCGGCCAGTGCAAATACTGCCGCGTCGGCTACGCCCAGCTCTGCGTCAAGGGCGGCCACCTGGTCTACGGCGCCAACGCCAACGGCGGACACGGCGACTACATCCTCGTCCGGCCGCACATGCTGGTCCCGCTCGTCGATGAGCTCAGCTTCGAGGAAGGGGCCTCGATATCCTGCGGCACCGGCACCGCGTTCGACGCGCTGCGCCGACTCGATGTCTCCGGCCGCGATACGCTCGCGGTCTTCGGACAGGGCCCCGTCGGCCTCAGCGCCACGCTCCTGGCGAAGTCGATGGGCGCGCGCGTCATCTCGGTCGATTTCTCGCCCGAACGTCTCGAACTGGCGAAGGGCTTCGGCGCCGACGAGATGCTGAACGCGAGGGACACGGACCCTGTGACCGCAATCCGTGAGCTCACCCACGGCGAAGGCGCCACGACTACGCTCGACTGCACCGGCCACCCTGACGCTCGCGTCAACGCCGTGAAGAGCGCATCGATGTGGGGCCGGGTCTGCTTCGTTGGTGAAGGCAATACCGTGACGTTGGACGTCAGTCCAGACGTCATCCACAAGCAGCTGACGATCTACGGCTCATGGACCTTCAGCAGCGTCGGCCAGGCCGAGTGCGCCCGCTTCATCGTCAATCACGGCATTGAACTGTCGCGCCTGCTGACGCACAAGTTTAGCCTCGACCAGGCCGAGGAGGCCTACAAGCTCTTCGATACACAAACTACCGGCAAGGGAGTCTTTGTTCGCTAACCTTGCGGGATCTCATCCTTCGGCTCTGGCCTGGAACGCGTCAACCACGTGTTGCGCGTTCATGCGCAGCTCCATGATCCGCTTGCGTTCGTCGATAATGTGGTCCATCTGCTCTTCAAGCTTGTCGAGCATGATCGCCGGGCGATGCCCCACGGACGCCGTATCGAAGTCAGTCGGAAGACGCATCTCGCCGCCTACACTCCTGCCCATCATCTGGTTGATGCGGTCCAGGCGCTCCTGCTTCAGCTGCGATATCTGCTCGTGGAGCGCCTCGATTTCACCTCTGGATTGTTCCCAGAACTGCTTCGCGTCGTAGCTATAGAATGGATTCCGTGGTCCCCTGGTTGCGAAAGGCGCGCTCGTCGTGATGGCGCGGATATTCAATTCCCGGTCGGCGATCCGGTTCTGATAATCCGTAACCTCCTCGTAGGCGTTGGATAGCGCGACCGCTTCCCCAGAAGGCCTTTCGCTCGGTGAGCCGAGCAGCACACCGACGACGGCGACCGATACACCCGATGACGGCTGCCAGAAGCGCCCAGTAAGGCGCCTTTGATTCGCTGGACGCTGCCCTGCCGTCGTTCGCGGACGGCGGCTGCGTGAATGATGCGACCTCGGCCGGGACACTGCCCAGCGTCCCGTTCGAGCCGAGCATCAGCAGACGTCCGTTATGTTCGCCAACCGCGCGGTAGGAACGACCCGGGAGGAGCTTTCCGATCGGCTCGGTGCCGTCCGGGCCCGTAACCGGGACCTCTGCCCGGACCATGAACCAGCGCTCGGTGCTGTTCATATCGGCACTATACTTACCAGCCCGGCATTGGCAAGCCAGTCCAGCCGGGGAGCGAGCGGCCCGGGCCGCAAATGACCCTCTCCTGTGTGCAGAACGTGCCAGCCGAATTTCTCCAAAACGCCCATAGTTACATATCGTGAAGGAGTAAACCGCGAGAGCCTGGTTTCCGGCAGGTATAGAATGCGCCCGACGCTGGGCACATTCGCCTTGACCATTCGTCGGCCAAGCGTAGGGCTCCTACCAAACTAGTGAGGTAGCACAGATGGGTCTTACGAGGGCGAGCCTCGGCCTGAAGCTCAACCTGGCCTTGCTTGCCTTTTTCATCGTATTGGGGGCTGCCACGGCGGCCCTGATCTTTATTGGCTTCAACCGCACCCAGGACACGGCGAACGCTCGCAGCCAGCAGGGGCTGGAAGAGCTGGGCGAAACGGCCCTCCTGGGCGTCGTTTCGGGGCAGGCTGCCTATGCCGGGCTCGCAGTTGAAGCCGCAGCCGACATGGGTTACCGCGGTGCTACGTTTCTGGAGTCATTCCAGCGCGCGGGCTTGCAAGCCAAATTCGATGCATCACGTTTGGTTCGGACCGACGACGGCCTGACATACGACCCTGCTTCCGACCGAATCTCCGACCTGGCCATGCCTAACTATGTCGAGCTGACTGAGCCGGTTCTTGACGACATCGCCTACTCCGCGGCGCTGGACTCGGTCTTTCCTGCGCTGATGCAAAGCTTTCCGGGGTCCTTGAGAGAGGCAAACTTCGAGCCGATTGCCATCGCTTTCCTCAGCGCTAACTCCGTGGTTCGCTACTACCCTCCCATAGGCATTCAGACGCTCGTCCCAGCCGACATCGATATCACACCATTGGCTGGCCGATTGGGGCCAGAAGGGAACCCGGACAGGAAGATCAACTGGAGGGCACCGTACGAAGACGCTGCCGGCAAAGGCCTCGTAATAACCGCTGAAGTACCCGTCTACGACGGGGATAACTACAGAGGCACCTTCCAGGTCGACCTGTCGATCGACAAGCTTATCGCCCAGGTAAATCAACTGAAGCTGACCTCGAACGGTTTCGCCTTCTACATGGACCAGGAAGGTCAAATCCTGCAGGGCGAATCCTTCGCATTGATCACCGGCGAAGCGGACGCAGGCAACCAGGCGTTGCTGGAAACGCTGGACGCCATGCGGAGCGGGCAGGAAGGTGTCAAGCGGGTAGTCATTGATGGCGAGGATACCTTCATCGGCTACGCGCCCATTGCAGGGATGGGCGGCAGCCTGGCCATGGCTGCTTCGGTGGAGGAACTGACCGCGTCTGCTGCGGCCATAACGGCGGATATCGAGGCCGAGGGACAGCGCACCATGAAAGCGACTCTCGCCGCGATGGGTGTGCTGTTCGTCCTCGGTCTCGTCGGCGCGACCTACCTGAATCGACGCGTCTTGATCCGTCCCATCGAGGCGCTGGTGGTTGGGACGCGCTCGGTGGCGGCTGGACACCTCGACTCGCCGATTCCCGTTTCCGGCGATGATGAGTTGGCCGCTCTCGCCAGATCGTTTAACGACATGACGTCAGAGATCGTAGCAGCCCGTGACGACCTCGAACTGCAGGTGGAGGAACGCACGCGTGAACTGCGGGCACTCCTCCGCATCTCAAACGACGTGGCTTCAACGCTGGAGCTTGAGCCGTTGCTCGCGCTCGTCATTGAGCAGGTCAAGACGATTGCGGACTATGACCGTTGCTCGATCTTCACGCTCGAGGGAGACCGGTTTGTCCGGCTCGATTCTGGCAGTCCTACCGGTGTGGGGATCTCCAACCTGAGCTTCGAGATCGCCACGATTGAACCGATCTCGTCACGGATCCTCAGGCGAGAGGCTGTCATCATCGCTGACGTCTGGTCGGACACGGAAGAGGCGTTGGCTCATCAGCGGGGCTCGGGCGAACAGTTCCAGACGGCATTCCAGGGGATTCACTCCTGGATGGCAGTACCCCTGGCCCTGAATGACCGCGTGAGCGGCATGCTAACGCTGTCTCACGGCGAGCCCTCGTTCTATAGCGAAAGGCAAGCCGGCCTCGTAGGCGCCATCGCCACGCAAGTCGCCGTCGCCATTGAAAACGCCCGCTTGTACGAACAGGCCCAGAAGCTCGCAGCCGTCGAGGAGCGACAGAGGCTCGCACGGGAACTGCACGATTCGGTTTCACAGGCCCTCTACGGCATTGGACTGGGCGCGCGAACGGCGCGCACTTTACTCGACACTGATCCGTCCCGCGCAACCGAGCCGGTGGAGTACGTAATGCAGCTCGCCGAAGTCGGCCTCGCAGAGATGCGTGCCCTGATCTTCGAACTTCGCCCGGAGTCTCTGGAGAATGAAGGACTTGTCGCAGCACTCGAGAAACAGATCTCTGCCACACAGGCGCGCTACGGGATTAGCTTCGACACACAGCTGGGTGAGGAGCCCGATCTGAGCACGGCGGAAAGGGAAGTCTTCTACCGGATTACGCAGGAGGCGATACACAACGTCGTCAAGCATGCTCACGCCTCGAAGGTCGAAATACGCCTGTCGACAGACGGCAACTCGGTCAGCGTTGAAGTGCGTGACGACGGCGTCGGGTTCGAAACCGATCAGAGCTTTCCGGGCCATCTCGGACTGGTGTCGTTCTCGGAGCGTGCTGCCAGCATCGGAGCACAGATCGAAATCGAGAGCGCCCCTGGTGCCGGCACGCTCGTACGGCTCTCACTCAGCAAGCCTTAGCTGACGGGGAAAGGAAGATGGGTGGTCAGGAGGGCAGCTCGTCGGTGCCGCCCGCCATCCTCGGTCTTGGGAAGCCGCGACTCGACCTGGCCCGGACTCGAGCGCGTTGCGCTATTCGCTTTTCAGTAATGCATCCATTAAGTTGGGCTCTGAATTTAGCACCGCAGTTAACGCCTCGTTGATGGGGTATATGTCTTCCGCACCCTTGATGTAGACGACAGCTACGCTGACTAAGACGCTTTCTTGCGTCCAAACATGACTCTCGGTGTGGACGAGAACACGTCCACGGCCGGGTATCGCGAAGTCGCGATCATCCGCGCGGGCAATTCCACCGTGAGGCGTCGTCAATCCGGCGTCCACTAGCGTCACTTTCGCGGCGGAGTCCAGCCGCTGGCGCTTGACAGTTTCGGTCAGACATGTGGCTACCTCTTCATCAGTCAGGTCGCGCATTTCGGCCAGCAGTCCATCCGCCAGGTCGTTCGTCGGGAGGGCCGCGAGTTCAACCACGACCGCGGGCCCTTGCTCAAACTCAAGGCGTCGTTGTACCCGAGCGATGGCGAGATCCCCGACTCTGGTGTCGATGGCGCTAAGTCCCTCGCAGTCGGGAACGGGCGCATAGTTCCCGGGATCGTCGAACTTATCATCCTCAGTGACGGCCCAGCCTGCGCCGGGAAGGTCACCCGGCAACGGCAGCACCCCGTGAAGCAATTCGATAGTAGTTTCTGGAGTCAGAAGGGAGAGGCTGACCGCTTTTTCGCCTCCAGTCCGCGATTCCATAATTAGAACTCCGACCGCGATCAAGGCCAGCACGCCAATAGCGCCAACCAGGCTCGCACGCACTGTTAGATTCATTGTCCGCTCCAGCGGCAACTTCTTGAGCAGCGTCGCGATAAACGCGACGCCGAAGAAGCGCCTCCCACTCACGGCGGGCTGCCACGCTGCGGCTTCGTAGCGTGAAACCACACCGAGCTTCGAGATGATCTCCGAGACGTGATAGCGAGCTCCGCTCTCACTGATGCCGAGACGCTCAGCGATCTCATCATTGGTGAGACCTTCCTGCAGCAAGGCCACCACTTCCTGCTCGCGCGGTGTCAGGATTCCGGGATAAGGGGGGCGTCCACGACTCATGTGACGAGGATAGGCGTCTTTAGCCTGATTTACCCTAGCGGAACATAGTTTCTAATGAGGCCACTCATCCCTGCTTACTGTCGACGAGATGACAGCAAGCAGGGCGTTCGCGCGTTAGCGGGACCAGAGCGTCTTCGTCGCGATGGCGGCGCCTTCCGCCAGCGCTTTCAGCTTCTCCCAGACAACTCGTGGGTCAACCTCCCGCGAGCCGGCTTGCGACGCGAAACCGCAGTCGTTGCCGATCATCACGTTCTCACGCCCCACGAGTCGCGCGTAGTTCACGGTTAGTTCTGCGATAAGCTCGGGATGCTCCACCCAGTTTGCCCCGTGGCTGACCATACCCGGGATGATGATCTTGCCGTCCGGGAGCTTGATGCTCTCGAAAGCGTGGTAATCGTGCATATGACGCGGGTTCATCACCTCGAACGAGACCGCCTGCGCGTTCACCGCCAGCAGGTAACCGATGTAATCGGCGAGATGCAGGTCGTGGATATGGGGTCCCTGGTTGATGCTGAAGCACGTGTGGTAGCGGATCTTGTCCTCGGGGATGCCCTTGAGAGCGTAGTTGATCAGCTCCACCCTCGCCTCGGCATGGCGCTTGCTCTCCACAGGCGGTAGCTGGTCGCCCTGCCAGAGCGTGGCCGCGGCCGGGTCGTCCATCTGGATCAAAAAGCCCGCATCGATGATCGCCTGATACTCCTCGTGCATCGCGTCGGCGAGCGCCGTGAGCAGTTCTTCTTCCGACTTGTAGTGCTCGTTGCGTTGATTGGCCAGGTTCGCGGGGTTCGCGGAAGACACGAACGCCTCCACGTAAGTCTGGCCCTGAAGCGCTGCCTTGAAGTTTTCGAGGTCGGCCTGTATTGCCGCCTGGCCGATGTACTTCACCGGACCGCGGCAGACGTAAGTCTTTGCCGGCGCCAGCGCGGCGCCCATCATCGCCACCTTGAAGTAGCGCTCGTAGTACTCCGGGAACTCCTGCACCTCGCGCCACGGGCTCGGCGCTCTCTCGCCCTCGGGGAGTGGTGGCAGTGCTTCGAAGCCGCTGAGGCGCTCCGCCTGATAGGTCGCGAAGCCGCTCTTCGACTGCTCGCCGTCATTAATCACATCGACGCCGCACTCCACCTGTCGGTGCACGGCGTCCGTCACGGCGGTTTTGATCCGGCTCGCGAGAGCCTCGGCATCGAACGGCCGGCCGTTTTCCTTCTCGCGCATTATGGCGAGCAGGTCGTCCGGCCGCGGCAGGCTGCCGGTATGAGTCGTCAGGATGCGATCCTCGCTGCGTTTCATGCCGGCACCCCTACCTTCCCCAGAGCTTCTTCGACGCGATGGCGGCGCCTTCCGACATCGCGCTGCAGCTTGGCCCAGACGATCTCTTCGTGGCCGACGCGCGAGCCGATGCCGCAGTCCGTGCCGGTCTGCACGTTCTCGCTGCCGACGATGTTGGCGTAGTTGACGAGGCGCTCCGCGACCAGCTCCGGGTGCTCGACAAGGTCGGTGGCGTGTGAGATCACGCCCGGCATCAGCATCTTGCCCTGCGGCAGCTTGACGTCCTCCCAGACGTGGTACTCGTGCTCGTGGCGCACGTTCGCCGCCTCGATCGAGTACTGCTGGGCGTTGATCTTGACCATGATGTCGGCGATGTACTTGAGCTCGATGTCGTTGGTGTGCGGGCGGTGGCCGCTGCCCCAGCAGGTGTGGAAGCGGACCAGCTCCTCGGGCAGACCCTCGATCGAGTGGTTGAGGATGTCGACGCAGAAGCCGAGGTACTTGCGGTACTCCTCGACGCTCCACTCCGGGTAGAACATCCACGAGGTGCAGAACTCGGGCTCGTCGACCTGGACGATGAGGCCGGCGTCCGTAATCGCCTTGTACTCCTCCCGCACAGCCTCCGCGACGGCCATCATGTACTCCTCTTCGGTCTCGTAGTGGTCGTTGCGTACCCCGGCGCCGAGGCTCAGCGGCCCCAGCGCGGCGATGTAGCCCTCGACGTCCTTGCCGGCGATCGCCGCCTTGAGGTTGTCGATGTCCGCCTTGACCGCGTCGTGGCCGGTGTAGGTGATCGGGCCGGTGCAGGCACGCTGTTCGCGCAGGTTCGTGTTGCGCACCTCGCCGGGCGTCATGAAACCGGGGCGGACCGGGCCGCCGGAGCCGGAGAACCAGAGGCCGGAAGCGAAGAAGCCCGGGAAGTCGCGGCGGTCGCGCTCGGCGGTGCCGGCGCGCTTCGGCGGGCGTTTGGGGTCGACGTCAACCGTCGAGTAGCCGGTGATGCGGTCCTGCATGTAGCCGCCGTAGCTGCCGGCCTTGGCGTACTCGCCGTCGTTGACGATGTCGACGCCGCGCTCGATCTGCCGGTCGACGATCCACTTCACGGCCTGCGGCAGGCGCTCGGCGTAGGCCTTGCTGTTGGCGCCCTCGCGGTTGTTGCCGCCGTCGATCAGCTCGTCGAGCTCGTCGGGCCGCGGCAGGTTGCCGGCGTGTGAGACCAGGAT
Source organism: uncultured Chloroflexia bacterium (assembly GCA_963766645.1). Lineage (GTDB taxonomy): Bacteria > Chloroflexota > Dehalococcoidia > DSTF01 > WHTK01 > WHTK01. Next base: position 318,189 of record CAVYAY010000001.1, read on the forward strand.
GCGGTCGGTGCTGTGCCTCATGAGGGTCACCTTTCGTTCCAGCTTCGCGGAGCGGCCTTAGGTTACGCCGAATCTACTCGCGTCGGGAAGCGTCACTGAACCTGAGCCAATTCGAACCCATCTTGATCGTCAAGGGAAGAAATACTGTCCCAGAAGTAATAAACTGCGCTCATAGAAAGCTCTAGTCCAGAGGAGGCCAAAATGGCGACGGAAATCGTCAGAGGAAGCAAGGCAGGCATCACCGTACGACAGCCGGAGCCGCCCGCGCCCGGAGAACTGCAGCCAGACGCCGCGCGAGATCGAGGGCCCTTACTTGCGGCTCGGCGCCGCCGGAGCGCTCCAACCTGCTGGAGCCCGGCGACAAGCCGGAGCTGGTGCTGACCGGCCGCGTCCTGAACGAGAAGGGCACGCCGATCCCCGGCGCCATCGTCTACCTGTGGTCCTCCGACGCCGCCGGCAACTACGACATGGTCGGCTACAAGTACCACGGCTACCAGGTCACGCGACGCCCAGGGTCGCTACGAGTTCACGACGATCATCCCCGGCTGCTACGAGCCGCGAGATGCCAAGCACCTGCACGTCAAGGTCCAGGGCGACTCCAGCCCGATCACGACGCAGCTCTACGTCGAGGGCGAGCCCGGCAACGAGGAGGACGACTACTACTCCTCCGAGCTGCTGGTGCAGCTGCACCACGGACGCCAACGGCACCAAGCACGGCACCTACGACTTCGTGGTCAAGCAGGTGACCGAGCGCGAGAACGTCACGCCGGAGAGCCTCGCCGCACGCGTCTAGCAAGTCGGTAACCGGTAACCAGTAGCAAGCCGTCCGAATCGCGCCCGCTCGTTAACTGACGTAACTATTGCCATGAGAGGAGCTTCATCTGTGCCCTACGACCTGCTGATCAAGGGCGGCCACGTCCTGGACCCCGGCCAGGACCTCGACGGCAAGTCATGGACATCGCCATCAACGGCACGAAGATCGCCGCGATCGAGCCCAACATCGACCCGGCCGAGGCGAAGCGGGTCGATCGAGGTCAAGGGCGACAACCGTCTACGTCACACCGGGCCTGATCGACATCCACACCCACGTCGCTTACGGCGCCACGACGCCCGGCGTCGGCATGGGCTGCTGCGACCCGGACCAGGTCGGCGTGCGCTCCGGCGTCACGACCGTGCTGGACTGCGGCTCCGTCGGCGTCGCCAACATCGGCGTCCTGCAGGCGCACGTCATCCCCAGGGCCAAGACGCGCATCATCCCCTTCGTCAACGTCGGCAGCTACGCCCACACGATGCCCGGCTGGGCGGACGTGCGACAGCACTCGACGACGTCGACGCCGAAGGCGATCGCCAGCTGCCATCGAGGCGAGCCCGGGCTTCATCAAGGGCTTCAAGCTGCGCATGGTCGGCGCCGGTCGCGCAGAACCAGTGCGAAGAGCTGGTCGACGCTCTGCAAGGACGATCTCGCGCGAGCACCACCTGCCGCTCATGGTGCACATCGGCGACATGCGCGCCGAGGACTACGACAAGGCCTCGGAGGCCACGCGGTTCCTCCTCAACAGCTTCGACGCCGGGCGACATCCTGACTCACCTCGCGACACCGCAACGCCGGCGGCGTCATGGCGGACGAGGCGCGCACGCAGCTCGTCCCGGAGCTGCAGGAGGCGCGCAACCGCGGCGTCGTCCTCGACCCGGCGCTGGGCGCGGGCAACTTCGGCTTCGACGTCTGCCGCACCCAGGCCGACCTCGGCCTCTTCCCCGACACGATCAGCAGCGACCTCACGGCGGGCGGCCGCGGCCGCGTCGTCTACAGCCTCATGGAGTGCATGGGGCGCTTCATGGCCGCGGGCTACACGGTGGCGGACATGGTGCGCATGTCCACGGTCGAACGCCGCGAAGGCGCTGGGCCTGCAGGACGAGATCGGCGCGCTCAAGGTCGGCATGGAGGCCGACATCACGATCATGGACGTCGCCAACGGCAAGTGGAAGTTCATCGACACGGTGCAGAAGGAATTCACCGGCGAGAAGGCGCTGGAGCCGATCGTCACGATCCGGGCCGGCGAGGTCTTCACGCCGGAGTGGGGCCCGCACCCCTGGGGCTGGCTGCCGCGAGGCCGAGGCGTAGGGCGAAACATCCGAGGGCGATGCCAGGAGCTCTCGAAGGCATTCGCGTAATCGACTTCGGCCAGTACATCGCCGGGCCGCTGGCCGCCGTCATGCTGGCCGACCAGGGCGCCGACGTCATCCACGTCGACCCGCCGGGCGGCCCGCGCTGGAAGCATCCCTCCGACGCCTTCTTCAGCCGCGGCAAGCGCCGCATCACGCTCGACCTCAAGACGCCCGCCGGCCTCGCAGACGGCGCAGCGCCTGATCGACGGCGCCGACGTCGTCATCGAGAACTTCCGGCCCGGCGTCATGGACCGCCTCGGCCTCGGCGCCGAGGCGATGACACGAGCGCAACCCAGCGCCTGATCTACTGCTCGATGCCCGGCTTCGCGCCGGACGACCCGCGCGCCGCGCATGCAGGCGTGGGAGGGCATCCTCGACGCCGCGACGCGACAACTGCACGCCCGCGCGCCGGCGAGGAGCCGCCGGAGTGGGACTGGACGCGGCCGTTCTACTCCGCCGTGCCGCTGGCCTCGAACTTCGGCGGCCTTCCTCGGCGCCACCGGCATCGTCATGGCGCTGATCGCGCGCCACCGCACCGGCCTGGGCCAGATGGTCGAGGTGCCGCTGTTCGACGCGATGTTCACGCTGATCGGCCACTCCGGCGCCTACGTCGACGCCAGGGGCCTGCACCCGCCACGCCCGATCCACGGCCGCGGCGCCGGCTCCTTCCGCTGCAAGGACGGCAAGTACGTCCAGTTCGACACGTCCAGCGCACGCCACCTGACCTGGTTCGCGCGCGAGGCCGGCATCGTCGACGACCTGGGAGCCGGACCTGCTCGACATCGTCAAGCTGCGCGACGAGACCGCTGAACCAGCGCCTGCACGCCAAGCTGCGCGAGCTCTTCCTGACGCAGCACCGCCGCCGAGTGGGAGGCGCTCGGCAATAAGGCCGGCGCCGCCATCGGCTGGTGCCGCACCGTCGACGAGTGGATCGACACGGAGCACGCGCGCGAGATCGGCGCCGTGACCGAGCTCGACGACCCGGAGTTCGGCCCGACCTGGATGGCGGGCGTGCCGGTGCAGCTCAGCGCCACGCCGCGCGCGTACCGAACGGCCCGCGTCACCTGCCGGACGCCGACCACGACGCCGTCGTCGCGGAACTCGAGGCGGCGCCACGGCGAAGCCACGCGGCCGCGTGGCGCCGAGCCGGACCTCTCGCACCCGCTGCAAGGCATGAAGGTCGTCGACCTCTGCGTCGCGCTGGCGGGCCCGACCTGCGGCCGGCTGCTGCTCGAGTTCGGCGCCGACGTGGTCAAGATCAACGCCCCGAAGGCGGGCGTCGGCGGCTACCTCAACCGCGGCAAGGACTCCCTGCTGCTCGACCTCGAGTCGTTCGACGCGCAGCAGGTCTTCTGGAAGCTGGTCGAGGAAGCCGACGTCATCGTCGAGAACTTCTCGCCCGGCACCGCCGAGCGCCTCGGCATCGGCTACGAGGAGGTGCGAGGCGCGCAACCCGGACATCGTCTACACGTCGGGCAGCTGCTACGGCGACGGCGGCTCTTGGCTGGGTCGCGGCTGGGAGCGCCAGGGACAGGCCGTCAGCCGGCATCATGGAGCGCGCCAGCGACCCGCCATCCGTGCTCGGCCCCTACAACCTGGTCGACATCGGCACCGGCACGCTGGCGACCTTCGGCACCGGCCTGGCGATCTACCACAAGCTCCGCACCGGCGAGGGCCAGCGCGTCTCGGCGTCGCTGTGCCAGACCGGCACCTACCACCAGACGCCCTACATGCTGCGCTACAAGGGCTACGTCGCCGACGAGCCGCGCGGCTACGGCGCGCTCGGCACCGGGCCCGCTCAACCGCTTCTACCAGGCCCGCGACGGCTGGTTCTTCCTGGCGCTGCCGGAAGCGGACGCCGCAAGCTGAGCAACGTCGAAGGCCTCCGAGTCGACGACGCTCTCGGGATCGAGGCTTGAAGCGGCGCTGGACGATCGCATTCGCTGGCGAGTACCGCCGAGGTCATGGGTCGCAGCGCTGCGCGAGGCGCGGCGATTCGCGGCGCAGGCAGTGGTGCCAGTCGCGGACCTGATGCAAGATGCCTACGTCACGCCAACGCGGCCTCAGCGTCTCGCAGGAGGTCGAGGGCGTCGGCGCGACGACGGCGCCCGGGCTCTCGGTTCGCCTCTCCCGCACGCCGATGCGCCTCGGCGAGCCGACGCACCGTCCCGGCGCCGACGCGGCGAAGATCCTGGGACGCCTCGGCATGGCGGACGAGCTGCCAAAGCTGGAGAAAGCCTGGGTGCTCCAGGCCAGCGACCTGCCGCCGGCCTGGTAGCGCCCCGAATATGAGCTCGAAGGGTAGTGGGCACAAGCCGCCGCGCCTGTATGTTCCACGGTGCGGAACACACAGGAGTGAGCGACGTATGAACAAGAAGCAGATTTGTACGCCCGCTGAATCCGTCGCGGACGTCTTCAGCGGCGCGATGGTCTGCATGGGCGGCTTCGGCCCGATGAAGAACCGGCCGATGACGCTGTGCGACGCGTTGGCCGAGCGGCCGGAGGTCAAGGACCTGACCGTCGTCTCGAACAGCTTCCCGCACCAGCCACTGGCGGAGAACCAGCAGGTCAAGAAGTTCATCGGCGCCTTCGGCGGCTCCGTCTACCGCCGCGCCGCCGCCAGCGAAGAGCAGATCCGCAGCGGCGAGATCGAGTTCGAGCCGTCGCCGCAGGGCATCTTCACCGAGCGCCTGCGCGCCGGCGCCGCCGGCATCCCGGCCTTCTTCTCGCCGGTCGGCGTCGACACCGTCGTCGCCGACGGCAAGGAGCGGCGCACTATCGACGGCCGCGAGTACATCCTCGAGACCGCGCTGCGCCCCGACTTCGGCTTCGTACGCGCCAGACAAGGCGGACGAGGCACGGCAACCTGACCGGCATCGGCTCGACGCTCAACTTCCACCCGACGATGGCTGCCGCCAGCAAGGTGACGATTGCCGAGGTCGACGAGATCGTGCCGATCGGCAGCTATCGCGCCGGAGGACGTCAAGATCCCCGGCATCTACATCGACCGCATCGTCCTGCGCGACCAGGAGCTGTCGAAGGACGAGGAGGAGGCGGAGCGGAGTGCGGCGCGGCGCCGCGACGCCGCGTCAGCCGCAGGAAGGACGCATCGGCCTGACGCAGGACCTCATGGCGCATGCGCGTGGCTCAGATGCTCAAGCCCGGCCAGTACGTCAACCTGGGCATGGGCATCCCGACCAAGGTTGTCCAACTTCATCAGCCCGAGATCGGGCATCTTCATGCACGCCGAGAACGGCCTGCTGGGCTATGGCCCGGAGCCGACCGAAGACGAGTACCGCTGGTACTACTACAACGCCGTAGGGCCAGCCCGTCACGATGCTGCCCGGCTCGGCCATCTTCGACAGCTTCGCGGCCTTCACGATGGCCCGCGGCGGCCACCTCGACGTCGTCGTCCTGGGCGGCCTGCAGGTCTCAGCGAACGGCGACCTGGCGAACTGGTGGGCGCCCTACATGGCGGCGGGCGGCATGGGCGGCGCCATGGACCTCTGCACCGACGTGCCGGAGCTCATCGTCGTCGATGGAGCACGTGACGCGCGAGGGCGAGCTCAAGATCCTCAACAAGTGCGAGTACCCGCTGACCGCGGCGCGACTGCGTCACCAAGATCGTCACCGACCTGGCGCTGATCGATGTCACGCCGGACGGCCTGGTCCTGCGCGAGCTGGCCCCCGGCATCACCGCCGAGTACGTCCAGGAGCGCACCGAACCGAAGCTGATAATTGCCCCCGACTGCAAAGAGATGGAGTTCTAGACGCCGCAAGGCCTGGCTGGAGTAGAGATGAGGACAAGACCTGGCGAGGACTGTGGCCATCGTCGGCGCGGCGGAATCGGACGAGATCGGCCTGACGCCGAACAAGTCCGTCGCTCATGCACCACGCCGAGGCTGGCTACAACGCGCTGGCGGACGCCGGGCTCAGCGTCAAGGACGTCGACGGCCTGTTCACGGCCGGCTTCAGCACTCTGGCGACGGCCGAGTACATGGGCATCAACCCGACGCTACACGGACAGCACGTCCGTCGGCGGCTCCTCCTTCGTCATCCACATCGCCCACGCCATCGCGGCGATCAACGCCGGCTACTGCGAAGTGGCGCTGGTGACCCACGGCCAGACCGGTCGCAGCGCCCGCGGCCGCAGGCGCGCCGATCCGGCAACCTGCCCGGCCCGCAGTTCGAGACGCCGTACGGCATGATCGGCGCGCCGATCAACTACGCCATCGCCTGCAGCCGTTACATGCACCAGTACGGCGAGGAGCGCACGCGCCAGGCGCATGGCCGAGATCGCCGTCTCGACGCGCAAGTGGGCGCAGATGAACCCCAAGGCGATGATGCGCGACCCGATGTCGTTCGACGACTACCACAACTCCCGCTGGATCGCCTGGCCTTTCCACCTGCTCGACTGCTGCCTCGTCACCGACGCCGGCGGCGCCTTCGTGATCACGTCGGCGGCGCGGGCGCGTGACCTGCCGAAGAAGCCGGTCTGGGTGCTGGGCGCCGCCGAGCACCACGACCACTCGCTGATGAGCCAGATGCCCGACCTGACGGTGCATCCGGCGAAGGTCGCCGGCAACCGCGCCTTCGAGATGGCCGGTGTCACGCACAAGGACATCGACCTCAACATGATCTACGACTCGTTCACCTACACGGTGCTGATGTCGCTGGAGAGCCTCGGCTACTGCGGCCCCGGCGAGGGCCCCGACCTGTTCAAGGACCAGCGCACCGCACCCGGCGGCGACTGGCCGGTGAACACCAGCGGCGGCGGCCTCTCCTACACCCACCCCGGCATGTACGGCATGTTCCTGGTGCTCGAGGCGGTGCGGCAGCTACGCGGCGAATGCGGCGAACGCAACGTCAACCCGAAGATCGCGCTGTGCAACGGCTCCGGCGGCTCGCTGTCGTCGTCCGGCGTCGCGATCCTGGCGATCGATTAGAAAGGCTCCGAGACGATGACGCAGGCACCACCACCACCGATCCCGGCGCCGACACCGCAGCCCGAGTGGGACTTCTACTGGGAGAAGGCGAAGCAGCGCGAGCTCTGGCTGATGCGCTGCAACGACTGCAACCAGGCCTACTTCTACCCGCGCCCGATCTGCCCGAACTGCTTCTCGCGCAACACGGAGTGGTTCCAGTCCTCAGGCAAGGGCACGCTGTACGCCTTCGCCATCGTCCATCGGCCGCCGATGCCCGCCTTTCGCGACAAGGTGCCCTACGTGACGGCATACATCGAGCTCGAAGACGGCGTGCGCATCCCGACCAACCTGGTCGACGTCGAGCCGGACCCGGAGCACGTCAAGATCGGCATGGCCTGCAAGTGGTCTTCGAAGACGTCAACGACAAGATCACACTGCCCAAATTCAAGCCGGCGTAGGACACGGGAGCAGGTAGAATAGGTCTGCTTCTACATCGGAGTCCCGATGTCGCTGTGCGCCAAAGGCGGGCCGTCAGTCCATAGCGGAGACCAGCTAGCGCCAGCAAGAAAGGAAAGGGCCTCGAAATTCGAGGCCCTTTGTCTCCCGTGGCGGCCGGCGTTGGTTCATCGTTCCCAAAGCTTCGACGTCGCGATGCGGGCGCCTTCGGCCATTGCCGCGAACTTCGCCCAGACCACTATGGGGTGAATGTCGTAGTCGCGGATCGCGCGAGCGGCGAATCCGCAGTCGTTACCGGCCATGACGTTCTCGCGTCCGACGATGCGGGCGTAGCGCTCGATCCGCTCGGCGATGAGCTCCGGGTGTTCGACGAGGTTGGTCGTGTGGGTGATGACGCCCGGAATCAATACTTTGCCGGGCGGCGGACGATGCTCTTCGAAGACATGGTACTCATGCTCATGCCTCGGGTTTGAGGCCTCGAAGGACAGCGCCTGGGCGTCGATGCGGAGTAGTGTATCGACGATGTGCTGCAGTTCGAGCTCGTGCACGCGCGGCCCCACGTCGATGCTGTAGCAGGTGTGGAACCGGATCATGTCTTTCGGCAGGTCACGTATCGAGTAATTGATCGCCTCCACCCGCTTCTCCGCCCAGGTACGAGCCTCTTCGATGCTGACGGCGGGAGTGAACGTGTAATACGTAAGCAAACGTGGGTCGTCAATCTGAAGCACGGCGCCAGCATCGATGATGGCGCGGTACTCCTCATGGAGGGCATCGGCGAGAGCCTGCTCGTACTCCTCCTCGCTCTTGTAGTACTCGTTTGGCACCGTCGTCGCGATGTACGACGGTGCGATCGCGCAGATGAAAACATCCTCATGCGGTCTACCTGCGATCAACGAGCGAATGCGTTCGATGTCGGCCTCGACAGCCGCGTGACCGCGATACGTGATCGGGCCAACGCAATGTCCGTCGTCGAGCGTGCCACCTTCGGGGCTCGCGCCTCGCGCTTTGTCGGCGTAGAAGTCTGGGAAGGCGATGTACTCGCGTGAGCCGGCCCGTGGGTTGGCACTGATTTGGCGGGTTGGGCCGCCGTTCGAAGCCGGTAAGGCGCTCCAGGACGTAGGAGTGGAAGCTCGGGCGTGCCTGCTCGCCGTCATTGATCACGTCGACACCACAGGCAAGCTGGGCGTCGATGACATCCCGCACAGCGTCATTCACTACGGCAGCGAATGCGGCGCTGTCGACGACCTCACCGCTCTCCTTGCTCCGGAGCCAGTCGAGCAACGCAGCCGGGCGGCCGATGCTGCCGGAATGCGTGGTAAGGATTCGTTCTCGGCTCGTCTTCATTTCGACGCTACTCTAAGCGATAGGGGGAGAGAGCGCAGCAGTCTCGATACGGAGCGTCAGCTGAACCAGGGAGCGATCTCTTGCTTGAGTCCAGAAACACTGAAGGACCCCAAAATGGGGTCCTTCAGATTCAAGACTTGGTGGCGGGAGAGGGATTCGAACCCCCGACCTTCGGGTTATGAGCCCGACGAGCTACCGCTGCTCCATCCCGCGTCGGTTATCAACTGAATAGAGTACTGCTGATACTTCAATATCGCATTCCTGCTTTCAGATCGAAAGAGCAAGGATTGTGCGCAAATTTTAATGTAGGTCAAGCCCTCGGCCATTAGTACGGCTTAGCTGAAGACATTGCTGCCCTTACACATGCCGCCTATCAAACGGGTGGTCTACCCGTGGCCTTACTCCTTTCGGATGGGAGAACTCATCTTGAGGTGGGCTTCGCACTTAGATGCTTTCAGCGCTTATCCCTGCCGGACTTGGCTACCCGGCGGTGCTCTTGGCAGAACAACCGGTACACCAGCGGTCCGTCCATCCCGGTCCTCTCGTACTAGGGACAGCTCCTCTCAATTCTCCTACGCCCACACCGGATAGAGGCCGAACTGTCTCACGACGTTCTGAACCCAGCTCGCGTGCCGCTTTAACCGGCGAACAGCCGGACCCTTGGGACCTGCTCCAGCCCCAGGATGCGACGAGCCGACATCGAGGTGCCAAACCTTGCCGTCGCTGTGAACGCTTGGGCAAGATAAGCCTGTTATCCCCGGGGTAACTTATATCCGTTAAGCCACGGCCCTTCCACTCGGGACCGTAGGATCACTTTGCTCGACTTTCGTCCCTGCTCGGCTTGTAGGCCTCGCAGTCAAGCTCCCTTATGCCAATGCACTCGACGGGTGATTTCCATCCACCCTGAGGGAACCTTTAGGCGCCTCCGTTACCTTTTAGGAGGCGGCCGCCCCAGTCAAACTGCCCACCAGCCACTGTCCCGCTGCTTGATCAGAGGTTAGAAAGTAAACCAAAGAAGAGTGGTATTTCACCGTTGGCTCCCCTGAGCCCAAAAGCCCAGGTTCTCAGCCTCCCACCTATCCTACGCATCTCTGGCCCACTATCAGTGGCAAGTTGCAGTAAAGCTCCACGGGGTCTATTTGTCCTGGTGCGGGTAACCCGCATCTTCACGGGTACTTCAATTTCGCCGAGTCCCTCGTTGAGACAGCGCCCAGATCGTTACGCCATTCGTGCGGGTCGGAACTTACCCGACAAGGAATTTCGCTACCTTAGGACCGTTATAGTTACGGCCGCCGTTCACTGGGGCTTCGGTTCAAGCCGTGAAGCTCTCCCCTTAACCTTCCAGCACTGGGCAGGCGTCAGCCCCTATACATCCCCTTACGGGTTGGCAGAGACCTATGTTTTTGGTAAACAGTCGCCTGGGCCGGCTCCCTGCGGCCCCCGCCGCTCCACGTGCAAGACGCTTCACCGCCAGGGGCGCTCCTTATCCCGAAGTTACGGAGCTATTTTGCCGAGTTCCTTAACAAGGGTTATCTCGATCACCTAAGGGTACTTACCCCCGCCCACCAGTGTCGGTTTGCGGTACGGGCACCAACAGTGCTAGCAACGAGGCTTTTCTTGCCAGTGTGGGCTCAACCTACTCGCTTTGACTGACGTCTCCACTCGCCCCGACCCCTCCGCTTAACCTGGCTACGGATTTTCCTGTACCCAGACGCCTACGGGCCAGGGACGCACCATGTCCAATAGGCGCGCTCGACCTACCCTCCTGGGTCACCCCTTTACCTTAAAACGCCCTGTTAGTGGTGCTGGAATACTAACCAGCTGTCCATCGCCTACGGCTTTCGCCCTCGGCTTAGGCCCGACTAACCCTACGCGGATTAACCTTCCGTAGGAAACCTTGGGCATACGGTGGACCAATTTCTCGTTGGTCTTACGCTACTCATACCGGCATTCGCACTTCCGAACGCTCCAGCGAGGTTTACACCTCCACCTTCACTGCAGAACGGAACGCTCCCCTACCCCTTGCCGATTAAGTCGACAAAGCCATGGCTTCGGTAACAGGCTTGAGCCCCGCTAAATTGTCGGCGCAGAGCCACTCGACCAGTGAGCTATTACGCACTCTTTAAATGGTGGCTGCTTCTGAGCCAACATCCTGGTTGTTTTAGCAACTCGACATCCTTTGACACTTAGCCTGTATTTGGGGACCTTAGCCGATGGTCTGGGTTGTTTCCCTTTCGACTACGAAGGTTAGCCCCCGCAGTCTCACTCCCGGGTTTGCAGCCTTGGCATTCGCGGTTTGGTTGGGTTTGGTAAGCGGTAAGCCCCCTAGCCCATCCAGAGCCCTACCTCCAAGGTCCATCACCCGAGGCTGCCCCTAAAGGCATTTCGGGGAGAACCAGCTATCTCCTAGTTCGATTGGAATTTCTCCTCTACCCACAGCTCATCCGATAGACTTGTAACTCTAATCGGTTCGTGCCTCCACCCCGCGATTATCGGGGCTTCACACTGGCCATGGGTAGCTCACCAGGTTTCGGGTCTACTCCGTGCAACTTATTCGCCCTATTCAGACTCGCTTTCGCTCCGGCTCCGCAAGTCCCCTTGCTTAGCCTTGCTACACAGAGTAAGTCGCCGGCTCATTCTTCAATAGGCACGCCGTCACCCCGACGAATCAGAGCTCCGACTGCTTGTAGGCACGCGGTTTCAGATCTATTTCACTCCCCTCCCGGGGTGCTTTTCACCTTTCCCTCACGGTACTAGTTCACTATCGGTCATCATGGGTATTTAGCCTTGGAAAGTGGTCTCCCCAGCTTCCCACGGGATTTCTCGTGTCCCGCGGTACTCAAGGTATTCGGCAGAAGGCATCTACTCTTTCGGCTACGGGTCTCTCACCCTCTATGGCGGTCCGTTCCAGGAACCTTCGCCTAAAGTGATGCTTTGTAACTTCTTCCAGAGCCCTGCAGGACCTCGATGCCGGGCCTTACAACCCCACCAGTGCATAGGTCTGCAGACCGTTAAGCAATAGCTGGTTTGGGCTCTTCCCCGTTCGCTCGCCGCTACTAGGAGAATAATCTCTTTTCCTCGGGGTACTAAGATGTTTCAGTTCCCCCGGTTCCCGCCTCTGGACCTATGTGTTCAGTCCAGGGCAACCCGACATGACTCGGGTTGGGTTCCCCCATTCGGGTATCTCCGGTTAAGTTTGCTAGACAACAAACCGGAGCTTTTCGCAGTCTTGCCACGCCCTTCTTCGGCCCATGACGCCAAGGCATCCTCCGCGCGCCCTTAGTAGCTTGACCTACATTAAAGTCCACGCACAATCGAGATCATTGTATATAACTTGAAGTACCAGCTACTCTCTATTCAGTTGTTAAAGGTGCTGCCCTTCCTCTAGTGACGGAGAGGGCTTCCGGCGAAGCCGCCGGCCGGACCAGTTCTTCTGCGTGAGAAGGACTCTTCCGGCCCCCGTCATCGTCTCCTGTCTTCTGTAGTGCGGCTCCCAGTAGACACGAAAATCGGCCTGACAGGCAGGCCGATTGCAAAACGGTCTTACCGCGTCAGGGGTTCAGCTCTGGGGATTTGCTCCGCGCTGCTTCATTCAGAGCTCCATCTGCCTATGCTACTTACAAGCGCTGCCCCATGCGCAACAGTTGTTGGTGGAGCCGAGGAGATTCGAACTCCTGACCTCCGCCGTGCAAAGGCGGCGCTCTCCCAACTAAGCTACGGCCCCTTCTATCTCAGCCGGACCACACCAAGACACCGAGATGGTCGGCTGGTGGGCCATGGTGGACTCGAACCACCGGCCTCGGTCTTATCAGGACCGCGCTCTAACCAGCTGAGCTAATGGCCCCGGTTGGCCGGGCGTAGCGCCCGAAGGACGCGGTAAAGGCTGCACCTTGACCTCTAAATAGCGGAAGGAAGTTTTACCGGCGGGTTAACCGGTTATGTCCTTGGAGCGGACACTAGCTCTGACGGCTCCCTCCCGAAGAAGGGGTGCCGACCGACCTAGGATGCTTGTAGACAGCCTCACACCGTTAGGCAGTTAGATGTCTACGCGCTCTCCCTAGAAAGGAGGTGATCCAGCCGCAGCTTCCGCTACGGCTACCTTGTTACGACTTCGCTCCAGTTACCGATCCCACCCTCGGCGCCTGCCTCCTTGCGGTTAGCTCAGCGACTTCAGGTGTTACCGGCTTCCATAGCGTGACGGGCGGTGTGTACAAGGCCCGGGAACGTATTCACCGCCGTGTGCTGACCGGCGGTTACTAGCAACTCCGCCTTCATGCAGGCGGGTTTCAGCCTGCAATCTGAACTGAGGACGGCTTTTGGGATTAGCTCCGGATCGCTCCTTGGCAACCTGTTGTACCGTCCATTGTAGCGTGCGAGTGGCCCAAGACGTAAGGGCCGTGCTGACTTGACTTCATCCCCGCCTTCCTCCCCGCTTTACGGGGCAGTCTCGCCAGAGAATACAACTGGCAACAGGGGTTGCGCTCGTTGCGGGACTTAACCCAACACCTCACGGCACGAGCTGACGACAGCCATGCAGCACCTGTGCTAGCTCCCCGAAGGGTCCCTCACCTTTCGGATCGGTACCACTAGCATGTCAAGCCTTGGTAAGGTTCTTCGCGTTGCGACGAATTAAACCGCACGCTCCGCTGCTTGTGCGGGCCCCCGTCAATTCCTTTGAGTTTTAGCCTTGCGGCCGTACTCCCCAGGCGGGACACTTATTGCGTTAGCTTCGGCACGGAGGGGGTCGATACCCCCCACACCTAGTGTCCATCGTTTACGGCGTGGACTACCCGGGTATCTAATCCGGTTCGCTCCCCACGCTTTCGCGTCTCAGCGTCAGGTAAGGCCCAGAAAGCCGCCTTCGCCACTGGTGTTCCTCCCGATATCTACGCATATCACCACTACACCGGGAATTCCACTTTCCTCTGCCTCCCTCAAGTCCGCCAGTATCCAAGGACCTCTCCCAGTTGAGCCGGGAGCTTTCACCTCGAACTTAACAAACCGCCTGCACGCCCTTTACGCCCAGTAAATCCGGACAACGCTCGCCACCTACGTATTACCGCGGCTGCTGGCACGTAGTTAGCCGTGGCTTATTCGTGGGGTACCGTCATCATCTTCCCCCACAAAAGGGCTTTACGACCCGAAGGCCTTCATCGCCCACGCGGCGTTGCTGGGTCAGGCTTTCGCCCATTCCCAAGATTCCTAGCTGCTGCCTCCCGTAGGAGTCGGGGCCGTATCTCAGTCCCCGTGTGGCTGACCGTCCTCTCAGACCAGCTATCGATCGTCGCCTTGGTAGGCCATTACCCCACCAACTAGCTAATCGAGCGCAAGCCCCTCCAAAAGCGGCCGAAGCCTTTAATGACCCTCCCGTAGAAAGGCCATCACATGCGGTATTAGCTCGCCTTTCGGCGAGTTATTCCCCACTTCTGGGCAGGTTGCTTACGTGTTACTCACCCGTCCGCCACTGACCCGAAGGTCCGTTCGACTTGCATGCCTGAAGCACGCCGCCAGCGTTTATCCTGAGCCAGGATCAAACTCTCCGTTTAGAACCTGGAAACTCGATAAACTCGAGTCCGGATTTCCGTAAAAAAACGGGTTTACCCATTACTTCCTTCCGCTATTCAGTTGTCAAGGTGCGGCCCGCCTCAAAAGACGCGACTTGCCTTTTTGGCGCGTCGAGCCAGATTAGCATCGCACAGACTTCGTTCAGTCAAACAGACCGAGACGCCCGGCCAGGAGATCATCGTCATTGCAAACCTGGTAACGACGCTTGCTCTCGAGCCATCCTCGGGCCCTTCTCTGCCCTTGCCAGTCAAGCACCGACTCGATACATTCTCGCACGGCTCAACAGCTCGGGTTGGCCATTCTCGATTTGTCTTGTCAGTTAGCCTATAGAAGATACGGTTAGGGTGAATACTAGAGGAGAAAAAATTTGCAGGACGTCAAATACGCAAGAGCTTCCAGCGTACGAGGAAGCCGTATCCCTGCTCTCCCAGGGCGGCGCCACAGCGCGGGTACTGGCAGGCGGCACGGACATCATCGTCCAGGCGCGGGAGCGACGGCGAGACGTCAGCCTCTTTGTAGACATCAAGCCGATCCCGAGACCCAGCAGCTTACCTACGACGCCGACGCCGGCCTCACCATCGGCGCCGCCACACCCGCTTACATCATCTATAACGACGACGACCGTTAAGCGCCTCTACCCGGCGCTGGTTGAGGCCGCCACCGTCATCGGCGGTGTGGCGATCCAGGGCCGCGCCAGCCTCGGCGGCAACCTCTGCAACTCCGGCCCGGCCGCGGACTCCGTCCCGGCCATGATGGTGCTGCAGGGCACGGCCAACATCGCCGGGCCCAACGGCGACGCCGCAGCGTCGCGATCGAGGACTTCAACACGGGCCCCGGCCGCAACGTGCTGCAGCCGGGCGAGTTCGTCGTCTCGCTGCACTTCCCGTCGCCCGCGCCGAACAGCGGCGCCGCCTGGGAGCGCTTCATCCCCCGCAACGAGATGGACATCGCCGTGACCAACGCGGCGTCCTACGTCCGGTTCGAAGGCGACAACGTCAGCGCGGCACGGATCGCCATCGGCGCCGTCGCGCCAACAGCCGCTCATGGTGCCCGACGCCGCGCAGCGCCATCGTCGGCAAGCCGCTGACGGACGAGACGATCGAGGCGGCCGGCGAAGCCGCGAAGGCCACCGCGCGGCCCATCGAAGACATGCGCGGCACGATCAAGCAGCGCAAGCACCTCTCGGCCGTGCTGGTGGAGCGCACGCTCCGCAAGGCCGCCGAGCGGGCTAGAGGGGGCTAGAGATCCTTGAGCGACCGCATCGTTATCAACGCGACGATCAACGGCGAGGAGCAGGAGTTCCTCGCCGATTCGCGCGACAGCCTCCTCGAGGCGCTGCGAGAGCGCATCGGCCTCACCGGCGCCAAGGAAGGCTGCAACAACGGCAACTGCGGCGCCTGCGCCGTGATCATGGACGGCCGCCTGGTCAACTCCTGCTGCGTCCTCGCGGCCGAGGTCGAAGGCGCCGAGATCGACGACCATCGAAGGCGTCGCCGGCCAGGACGAACTGCACCCGCTTCAGCAGTGCTTCCTGGAAGAGGCGGCCCTGCAGTGCGGTATCTGCACGCCCGGCTTCATCATGTCCTCCAAGGCGCTGCTCGAGAAGAACCCCAACCCGACCGAGCACGAGATCCGCTTCTGGCTCTCCGGCAATCTCTGCCGCTGCACCGGCTACGACAAGATCGTCCGTGCCGTTCAGAGCGCGCGCGCGAAAGTAATGCGAGGTTAGACCATGGTCGCTGACGAAAGAGTACAAGGTCATCGGCACCCGCCCGATCCGGCACGACGGCACCGACAAGGTCACCGGCCGGGCCCAATACGGCGCCGACATCCACCTCACCGGCATGCTGTTCGGCCGCGTCAAGCGCAGCCCGCACGCGCACGCCATCATCAAGAACATCGACGCCTCCAAGGCGCTGGCTCTGCCCGGCGTCAAGGCGGTCATCACCAACGCCGACTTCCCACGGCCCCCCGAGGGCGTCGGCGACCACGGATGAGGGCCCGCCGCAGCCCTGGCGCTTCCAGGTCGAGAACTTCCTGGCCGAGCAAGAAGGCGCTCTACCGCGGCCACGCCGTCGCGGCCGTCGCGGCAACCGACCTGCACATCGCCGAGGACGCCCTGGCGCTGATCGACGTCGAGTACGAAGTACTGCCGCCGGTCCTGGACGTGCGCGAGGCGATGTCCGACAGCGCGCCGCTCCTCCACGACGACCTGCGGACCAAGGACAGCGCGCCGCTGGCCGACGCGCCGGACGAAGGCGAGCAACATCGCCGCCCACAACCAGTTCAAACGCGGCGACGTCGAGAAGGGCTTCGCCGAGGCAGACGTCGTCATCGAGCGCGAGTTCACCACGACGATGTACCACCAGGGCTACATCGAGCCCCACAACGGCACCGCCTACTGGAGCCGCGACGGTCACCTGACCGTCTGGAACAGCAGCCAGGCGCCCTTCGTCTTCCGCAACACGCTCTCCAGCGTGCTGCAGATCCCCGCTCCAGAAGGTCACGGTCGTGCCGCTGGAGATCGGCGGCGGCTTCGGCGGCAAGCTCTACATGTACCTGGAGCCGCTGGCCGCGCTGCTCTCGAAGAAGACCGGCAAGCCCGTGAAGATGACGATGACCCGCGAAGAGGTCTTCGAGGCCACCGGCCCCACCTCCGGCACCTACGTCCGCGTCAAGATCGGCGCCAAGAACGACGGCACGCTCACCGCCGGCGAGGCCTACATGGCCTACGAGGCCGGCGCCTTCCCCGGCTCGCCGGTCGGTGGCGGCATGAACGGCATCTTCGCGCCATACAACATCCCGAACGTCCTGGTCGACGGCTACGACGTCGTGCTCAACAAGCCGAAGACGGCCGCCTACCGCGCTCCCGGCACGCCCGCCGGCGAGTTCCCCGGCGACGCCGTGATCAACGAGCTGGCCGACGATGCTCGGCATGGACCCGATGGACATCCGCCTCAAGAACGCCGCCAAGGAAGGCGACGACCGGCCCTGGGGCGGCAACTGGGGCACCGATCGGCATCGTCGAGGTCATGGAAGCGATGAAGAACCACCCTCACTACAAGTCCGAGCTGCAGGGCGAAAACCGCGGCCGCGGCGTCGCGCATGGGCTACTGGGGCAACGCCGGCCTGGAGACCAGCTCCAGCGCCAGCGTCAACGCCGACGGCACCGTCAACCTCGTCCTCGGCTCCGTCGACATCGGCGGCTCGCGCGCCTGCGCTGGCGATGCAGCTGGCGGAGACGCTGGGCATCACGGCCGAGGAGGTCTGGCCCCGCGTCGTCGACACCGACAGCGTCGGCTTCAACTTCTTCACCGCGGGCAGCCGCACCGCCTTCGCCGGCGGCTGGGCCGCCTACGAGCTGGGCATGGAGATCCGCAAGCAGATGGTCGCGCGCGCCGCCACGATCTGGGAGTGCGACGAAGACGAGGTCACCTACGGCGACGACGGCATCATCCGCGGCCCCAAGGACGCGGAAGGCAAGGACCGCCAGCTGACCTTCAAGGAGCTGGCCGGCCAGCTCGGCCGCACCGGCGGCACCATCGAGGTCGGCGTGAACATCAACAAGTCGTCGGTCGGCCCCGCCTTCGCCGGCCACATCGTCGACGTCGAGGTCGACCGGGACACCGGCAAGGTGACAGGTCCTCCGCTACACGGCCATCCAGGACGTCGGCACGGCGATCCACCCCAGCTACGTCGAGGGCCAGATCCAGGGCGGCGTCGCCCAGGGCATCGGCATGGCGCTGACCGAGGAGTACCACTACGGCGCCGACGGCCGCATGCAGAACTCGAGCCTACCTCGACTACCGCATGCCGACCGCGCTCGACCTGCCGATGATCGAGACCGTCCTGGTCGAGGTGCCGAACCCCGGTCACCCCTACGGCGTGCGCGGCGTCGGTGAGGTGCCGATCGTGCCGCCGCTGGCGGCGGTCCAGGCCGCCATCGCCGAGGCGATCGGCGTCCGCTTCAACGACCTGCCGATTCAGCCACAGGACGTCATCGACGCTCTGTACGACGAATAGGCGCTCCCTCGGGAGCCGTTAACACCTGACAATCGGGGAAGCTGGGTTCGCCCACTTCCCCGATTGCTTGACTAAACTGGAAGCAGCATGGTCACCGTCTTTCATCCCAACTGCATTTCGCAAGTTCAGCGGCGAACGCGAACAGGTAGAAGTTGCCGGCGATTCCAGCCTGCGCCAGGTCATCGAGCGCCTTGAAAACGAGTGCCCGGGAATCAAGGAGCAACTGATGTTCAACGGCGCATCCACCCCGGCCTCGCCATCTTCGTCAACGACGAGCAGATCTCGCAGGGTCTCATCGAGCAGATACCGGAAGACGCCACCATGCGCATCCTTCCTGCCATGGGCGGCGGGTCGTCGCATGACCGCGGGATGCTGCCGCCGATGAGTTCGGAGGCCTGATCTCTGCCGGCTGCACGATGCCTCTGGTGCACGGACCCGCCGCTGGAAGAAATAGCTGTTCTGCGCTGGCGAGGCGCCAGCCCGGATTTGGCCGACGACAAGGAGCGCCTGACTGTCCCGCTATGCCGCAAACACCTGGAGCGGCTGCGCAAGGCCGGTCAGCGCGGCCGGGAGAACAAGGGCTGGTTGTACAAAGAGGGTTGGTGGTAGCTCCCTGTCGTTACCGTTCTCTCCGAATTAGCAACAGAATCCAGATCACCCGGCCGATTCTTGTAACGA
Source organism: uncultured Chloroflexia bacterium (assembly GCA_963766645.1). GTDB lineage: Bacteria > Chloroflexota > Dehalococcoidia > DSTF01 > WHTK01 > WHTK01. Next base: position 337,346 of record CAVYAY010000001.1, read on the forward strand.
ACGCTCCCAGGGGTCGTTTGAATAAATGCTACAAGGACGTAGCACATAGTCCAGGGATCGGACGTTGAATAGCCGGGTGAGCAAAGATCCGACACCTGAACTTGGTTGCCAACGGGTGTCGGGGAGCTTAATGGCAAAACCGACCGGCCTGCTTCCTTCTTCGGAAGGCTGCAGGTTTCTTTGTGTCTTGCGATTGAGAGCGCAAGAAGGGAGACGTCTTGCCAGCAAATACGCGAGTCATCCTTTCGCGAGCCATCCTGCCTATAGCTGGTTACTGGAGTCTCCTCCTGGCGCTCTCCCTCCAGGCGCAATCCCCCAGCGGCTTCGCTGACTTTGTTCTACCTGCCATCGTCCTGATGGGCCTGCCCCTCGTCGTTCTCGCCTCCATCATCCTTTTCCGCGATGCCCACGCCAGCGGCAGCATGCTGGCGATGCGTGACGAACTCACCGGCGTCGGCAACCGCCGCGCCTTCGTGGCGCAGTCCCAGACTCTGATCCGTAAGGCGAAGGCAGGCACGCTCGGCCTTATCCTCCTCGACGTTGACGGCCTCAAGCGCTCAACGACACCTGCGGCCACCAGGCCGGCGACGAGCTTCTTGAAAAGGCTAGCGCGACCACATCGAGCCAAGCACGCAAAGCTCTACCGCATCGGCGGCGACGAGTTCGCGATTCTGGTCGACCGCTCGGCCGGCCAGCACATGACAACACTGATGCAGGCGCTGGAGCCCTTCATCGCCACGTTCGAGGCCTGCGGCCACGCCCACGAAGTTCGCGTCTCCTTCGGCTCGACTTCAAACCGGGAGGATGAAAGCTTCCAGCGACCTCTTCCGGCGCGCCGACGACAGCCTGATTCAGCACAAGCGTCAGCGTTACAGCCAGGGTCGCGTCAACGAACGCCGCAGCTCCGCAGTGACCCGACCTTTCAGACCGACTCCGCCCTTTGATGGACCGAGCATCAGGGACGACCCACAGCCGACACCTCAGGCTTCTGAGCTAGCCGGCCTTCGGCAGACTGCGTCGGCGGCGATCTCCGGCCGACGGCATCTTCTTGGCCCAACAGCATCTGCCGGTTCTGAATCAGGTAGTCGAGACCGACGCGTCCCGCGGCCGTCAAAGGCAGCGCCAGCAGCACTCCCGTGATCCCGAGTAACTCGGCGCCCGCCAGCACAGCGATCAGCACGATGACAGGCGGCAGGTTGAGCGTGCGGCCGTAGACGCGCGGCACCAGCAGGCGGTCCTCAAACTGCTGATACGCGAACAGACCGACCAGCACGATCAACGCCTGCGTCGACGACTCCTGCAGCGCCGCCGCCACCGGCGGTACCGTCGCGATGAGCGCACCGATCAGCGGGATCACGTCGGCAAAGCCCGCCAGCACCGCAAACGCCAGCGCGTTCGGCACGCCGACGATCTTGAGCAGGACAAACGTGAAGACTGCAATCGAGATCGACGTGATCGCCTGACCGCGCAGGTAGCCACCAACGACCCGCGTCAGCGAATCGAACAGGTGGTCCGCGTCGTCCTTGTGTCCCGCGGGATGAACTGGCTCGACGAAATTGCCCAGGCGCGGCGTATCGGCCAGCAGATACGCCGTCATGACAACGATCGTGATCAAAGACAACGTCAGCGTCAGGACGCGCTGCCCGAAGTTGAACGCGGCGCGGCCCGAGATGATGTTGTTCCAGTCGATATCGCGCGCGCGGTCCTGCAGCTCCACGTTGATGTCCGAACTTGTCGAGCAGCTCCTCGATCTGGCGCGCCGACTCCGGCAGGTTGTCACGGACGTCGCCGAACTCGTCCACCATCGCCGGCACCATGAGGCTGAACAGGCCGATCAGACGCGACGAGGAGCAACGCCAGGAGCATGAGCACCGAGGCGCCGCGAGGGATGCCTCGCCGTACCATCGCCTCCACGTAGGGCAGCAGCCCCAGCATGAGGATGCACGAGACGAGGACGAGGAGGATGACGGGCCAGAGCTCCGTGCAGAGCCCAGAGCGCGAGCAGCATGAGGCCGATGAGCAGGATGCCCCGGAAAGAGACCTCGATCTTGAGCACGCGCTGCCTCGGTTACCCCCGCCTGGCACCACAATACCGCGAGTCAGCCCGTCTTTCCACTAAGGGTAATCGCTGATAAACGTCGACTCTCGCTATAATCTTTCGCAATGGTAAATCGCACACGTTGAGTTCAGCTTCGAAGACGCGGTGAGGACGCTGGGCGTAACGCCGGAGAAACTGCGCCAGCTCATCGAGGAGGGCAAGATACGCCGCGGCGCGCGAAGGCATCCACACGCGCATCTCGCGGCGCGCCATCCTCGATTACCTGGCCGAAGTCAGCGCCGTTCCCGCGATCGAGCGCAGCAAGCGGCGCTAGAAGCAGAGCCGCCTCGTGGCCGTTCTTCTGCTCTGGTTGATCCTCTTGTCTTGTGCTGGCCGCTGGCCCTCCTGGCGCTCATCCTCTATCCCATCGTCTGGCTGATCCTGCTGCCGTTCCGCATCCTCGGCTTCGCCGTCGACGGCGTCCTCGGGCTCGTCAAGGGCATCATCATGCTGCCCTCGCGCGTCCTGCGCGGACGTCCAGCGAACCAGGCCGGCGTCGTAGCTTACCCAGGAGGACTCCAACATGTGCCGAAGCATCAAGACGCTGCGTAGCGGCGCCGAAATCGCCACACCCGAGGAGGTCGAGGCCGCCGCGCTGCAGTTCGTGCGCAAGATCAGCGGCTTTCGGCGCCCAACCGCCCGTCACGAAGAGGCCTTCAACGCGGCCGTCCGCGATATCACCGGCATCTCGGAGCGCCTCCTGAGCACGATGTCGGCCACGCTGAGCTCGAATGGGACCGTCGCGCTAGATTCTCGCGGCGCCGGCTGATGCAGCTGGCGGCCTGCTGCCGCTCGGCGCGCTGCTCGCCGCCTGTAGCAGGTAACGACGAAGCAGAAGACGCGCCAGCGGCTCGCCGCCGCACCAGCACGTCGACGCCCGTCCCGGAGCCAACGGCGACGGCCAACGCCCGAGCCGCCCTTCATCGTCGCCGAGGGCGAGCAACAGCGCCTGCTCATGGAGGGCACGCCGGAAGAAACGCCGATCCACATCTTCGGCAGCGGCCGCGAGGGCCCGATCCTGGCCGTCCTCGGCGGCGTCCACGGCAACGAACCGGGCGGCTGGCTGGCAGCGGAGCAGATTCGCGACACGCTGCGCCCGGCGGACGGTGCGCTGATCGTCGTGCCCGCGGGCCAATACGCTGGCCGTGCAGCAGTTCGTGCGCACCACCGACGATCTCGGCGACCTCAATCGTCTTTATCCGGGCGATGACAGACGGCCTGCCTATGGCGCGGATGGCCTACGAGATCGTCGCGACGCTTGCGCCAGTGTCACGTCTCCATGCTCATCGACATGCACGAATCCTGGGCCTTCTTCCGAGACCGTACCGATACTCAAACCGGCACCGCCTTCCTTGGCCAGACGATCTCGAGTCGTGGCCAGATCGGCGAGTCGCTGGCCAAAGTGCTCGTCGAGACGATGAATACGCGCCTGCAAGCGCCCTACGAGGAGTTTTACTTTCGTCAATGGCCGCCGCGTGGCTTCTCGCTGTCGACACCTTCAGCGGACAGTATGGGCACGCCTACGCCCGAGCCTGGGCACGTCCGGCCCGAATGCGGTGTTCGGCGGAAGCCGGTCCAGCCTCGGCCTGCCGAACTACATACCGGGGCTCTCCGCCATCCTGGTGGAAATGGGGCAGCAACAGCCGCTGGAACGCCGCATCGCGATGCACGTCGATATCGTCCAGGAGGCGATGCGACAGGTGGGGATACAGACCTGACCTAGTGCGTGTGCGACCCCGGACCGTGGCTATGTCCATGATCGTGACCGTGATCGCTGAAGTCCGGCATCGCGTTTGACTGCTCCTGCGCGGAACCAGGGACGAACGTCATGGGCATCGTGAAGACACGCTCCGCATCGGAGCCGTCTGTCGGGCACCTGGCGGGCTCCGTGGCGCGGCTGAAGGGCCGCTGCACCTCGAAGTCGAGGCCGCACTTCGGGCAGTGAAAATCGTACGTCGGCATCGGGAGCTACCTCCTGGCAGCGGGCTTGTTGTAGAAGTGCCCTTAGAGTAGCAGGTCGCACCCTCTCGGGCAGACTCGAATCGCCACGGCTATAATCGAAGCGTGACAACTGAAACCGAGACGCAGCTTCTGCTCGACGACTTGCGCGACCAGGGCTACAAGATCACCTCACCGCGTCACTCGGTCATCGAGTCGGTCGCCGGCCGCGACGAGAACTTCACGGCCGAAGAACTGGCGTCTGAGCTGGCGCCGATCGGCCGCGCCACTGTCTATCGCACCTTGAAGCTCCTGGTCGATAAGGGCCTCGTCTGCCGCGTCGTCCTTAACGACGGCGCCGTCTGCTATCGCGCCGCGCACCGCTCGCACCACCACCATCTCGTCTGCATCGGCTGCGGCGCCACCGAGGATGTCCACCTCGCCGACGTCGAAAAGGTCATCGACGGCGTCCGCGGCGCCACCCAGTACGACATCGTCAGCCATCGTATCGAGATGTACGGCCTCTGCCCTCTCTGCAAGAAGCGCCAGCAAGCCTGAACGCCGATGCAATCCAGACCCGTCCTGGCCTTATGTCGCCTAACTAAGGGTAGATATCGTTTGTTGCCGGGAGTAGCGTTTCTCGGCGCGTTCCTCGTACTGCTGTCCGGCTGCGGTCGCAGCGAGCCGAGGCCTCCAGGCTCCAATCCGGATGCCACGCAGGTCGCGGTCGCGACGAAGCCGCTCCAGCCCGGAGACACACGTTTCTTGCTGGCTCGCCGCAACGCCATCGAGGACATCACGTTGTCCGGCCAGGCGGCTGGGCTCGTTACATTGGAAGACAACGTCAATATCCTCGAAGTTGCGCTCTCCGCGGACGGACAACATCTCGCGTTCGTCGTCGAATTGCCGGCTTACACGAATGAGCAAGGCCAGATCGACTTCGGCGCCGACCTCTACGTCAGCGACATCGACGGCAGCAACCTTCGGCGGCTCGTAGAACACGATTCCGTTGGGGCCTACTACGAAGCGCCCTCGTGGCTCGACAACTCGACCATTCTCATCGGTTGGCGCGGTTTCGATGAATCGGGGGGTACGAACCGAATCGAGCGAATCGATGTCGCGACCGGAGCTCGCGAGGTCGTCCTGCAGGATGCGGCGATGGGCGGACTGAGTCCCGATCGCCGCTCCATCGTCTACACAACGATTGACCCGAAAACGCGGGTCCAGCGCCTCGTCATAGAAGACATCGCCACGAACGACACACCGCGTGTCCTGGTGGACGAGTACGCCGGGCTGGCGCTCTTCAGCGCCGTGACCTTCTCACCAGACGGCTCCGAATTGGCCTTCGCGGCAGTCGATCTCAGCACGACCGCTTCCAGGGCCATGCCGCCGGTGCGGCAAGAATCGCTTCGCTCGTTTGGCCGCACAAGCGCCATGACGCACTCGTTTGCGGAGGACGTCTGGCTTATTGATCCTTCCGACGGAACAGGTCTGCATCGCGTTGCCGACATCGCCGAAAACATGCCCTCCGTGACCTGGTCCGGCGACGGAAGCTCCATCTACGTCCTCGGCCCGAACTTCCTCTGGCGCCTCGACCCCGCGACCAGTGGCGCAGAGATGCTGCGTCAGAGTGGAGAGCCTGGCTACATCGTTTGGCTCGAAGGCAACTAGCTAGCCAGACTTACCGCATTGCCGATTACAATCGACCCTGTGGATGGAGTCGTAATCTTCCCCGCCCTCACCGCCTTCCTCGACGAGCACCGCACGAGGTTGGCTGAGGTCCGTCGCGAGGTTCGCACCGCGAAGCTCCGGATTGACGGTGACATCTGGCAGTGCGCTATCGACGCCACGCTGCACACCCTCGGGGCCCAGGGACGCGTGGACGAGGAGGGATACCGTGTTCGCGAAGCGCTAGGCGTCGAGCCGTCAACCGTGTTGCCCCGCAAGACGACATCGTTGGCCGCTGTATCGAGACGTAGGGCCTCTTCCCCACCTCCCAGATGGGTTAGCAAGCCCGATTTACGGATGGCAGCCACCGAGTTCTCAGCCGCACCGCCACTGCCTGAGCGCCGATATCGAATTCTTGCGGCCATCGTGCTGCTGTTCGCCCCCCTCTGCTTCCTCGCCAGTTGCAGCAGTAACAAGTCCGAATCCTCTGACTCAACCTCGGGCGTAATCTCACCCTCAGGTACAGCTGCGCCGTTGCAGCTCGGCGACGCACGATTTCTGCTGGGCCGCGGCGACAAGATTCAGACCATCACACTCTCTGGAGACCAGACCACCCTCGTAACGCTGGAAGACAGCCACCGGGTCATTGAACTCGCTCTCTCTCCAGACCGAAACCGCTTCGTCTTCGTTGTAGAACTGCCAGCGTACGCGAACGGGCAGGGCAATCTGGACTATGGCGCCGACCTTTACATCAGCAATCTCGATGGCAGCAACGCCCACCTGCTCCTGAAGCACGACACTGTGGGTGACTACTTCCAGGCTCCTACCTGGCTCGACGATTCGACGCTCATTGTCGGTTGGCGCGGCTTCGACGGATCGGGCAGCACAGCCAGGATCGAGCGCCTCAACGTCGAGACTGGAGAACGCGAGGTTCTGATGCGAGACGTAGCGATGGGGACGCTCAGCCCTGATCGCCGCTCAATCGTCTACTCCACCATCGATCCGAAGACAAACGTCCAGCGGCTCGTCATCCAGGATCTAGCTGGTAAAGAATCGCCGCGTGTCCTGGTCGATGAGGACGACAACCTGACGATCTTCTTCTCCGTAGTCTTTTCGCCTGACGGCTCTCGACTCGCCTTTGCTGCCCTCGATATCAAGACGGCAGTGTCGCCGTCGATGCCTGGCCCATATCATTCGTTTGGCTTGACCGCTGCCGCAACGCACCCTGCCACACAGGACGTCTGGCTCGTCAATCCAATCGATGGCACGGGCCTGCAGCGTGTCGCGGACCTCGCGGAGAGCCTTCCGTCAGCGAGTTGGTCCGGCGACGGCAGTCTAATTTATGTCTTCGGAAGCCGCTTCCTCTGGAGTCTCGATCCCGCAACCGGCGCTGCCAAAATGCTGCTCAAGAGCGGTGACCGCGGCTCTATCGTTTGGCTCGAAGGCAGCTAGCCAGGCTGAGGCGCCGCGCAACGCTGGTCTACAATAACCACGTGAATTACTACCCCATCTTCCTCGACCTCGAGGGCCGTCCCGTGCTCGTGGTCGGTGGCGGCAACGTGGCCGAGGGCAAGGTGCAGGGACTGCTCGCCGCGAGCGCGGATGTCACGCTGGTCGCCCCGCAGCTCACTGAGACGCTGCGTGGCGTGGTCGCGGCGGGACAGATTCGCCACACCCAGCGCGAATACGAGCTCGACGACCTCAACGGCCACGCGATCTGCTTCGTTGCGACCGACGACGGCGCGATCAACGCCCAGGTCGCCGCCGACTGCCGCGCCCGGGGCCTCTGGGTCAACGCCGCTGACGATCCCGTCAACTGCGATTTCATCCTGCCATCGGTCGTGCGCAGCGGAAAAATCGTCGTCGCCGCGTCGACGGGCGGCGCCAGCCCGGCGATGGCGCGCCGTCTGCGCAAAGACCTCACCGCGTTCCTCAACGAGGATTACGCCCCGCTGACCGAGCTGCTAGCCGAGATCCGCGCCGAGGTCCGCGCCGCTCACCTCCAGATCGACGGCGACGTGTGGCAGAGCGCCATAGACGCAACGCTGCGCACGCTCGTGGCCCAGGGACGCCTCAGCGAAGCGCGAGACCGCCTTCGGGAGGCGCTCGGCGTCGAGCCGTCAACGGCGCGCCGGGAGGGTTGACTTGCGACCGCTGACCGTCGGCACGCGCGGCAGCGCCCTCGCCCTGCGCCAGGTAGAGCTTGTCACCGAGGCGATCCACGCCCGCGACCCCGCCGCTAGCGTCAAGCGCACCGTCGTGCAGACGGAAGGCGACCGTCGCGGCGACGTCTCGCTGGAGGAGATCGGCGGGCAAGGCGTCTTCGTCAAAGACATCGAGGCGCGCCTGCTGCGTGGCGAGATCGATATCGCCGTGCACAGCCTCAAGGACATGCCCGCCGAGCAGCCGGACGGCCTGACGCATCGCCGCCGTCCTGCCCCGCGCCGACGCCCGCGACGCGCTGGTGGCGCGCGACGGACTCGACCTCGCTGGATTGTCCGCCGGCGCTCGCATCGGTAGCGACAGCGCCCGTCGCGCCCTGCAGATCCACGCTCTGCGGCCCGACGTCGAGGTCGTCAGCATCCGCGGCAACGTCGACACGCGCCTGCGTAAGGTCGCTGACGGCGAGTACGACGCCGTCGTGCTCGCCGCGGCGGGACTGAGCCGCCTCGGCCTCTTGGACTGCGCCACCCAGCTCTTCACGCTACGGTGAGCTGCTGCCGGCCGCCGGTCAGGGCATCATGGCAATACAGTGTCGGGCGGACGACGCGGAGCTGACCGAATACCTCGCCGCGCTGGATGACCCCGCCACGCGAACTGCCGCAACTGCCGAACGCGCCTTCCTGCGCGCGCTCGGCGCCGGCTGCCGCCTGCCCGTGGGCGCCTACGCCATGGTAGACAACGAAACCGTCCGCCTCGACGGCTTGCTGGGCGACGCCAACGGCAAGGGGCACCGCGGCGATGCGAAGGGACCGGCCACCGCGGCCGATCAGCTCGGAGCCGGTCTCGCCCACAGCCTGCGCAAGGCGGCAGGCGCCTGATGCTGGGCTTCGTGTCGTTGGTCGGGGCCGGCCCGGGCGACCCTGGCCTCCTCACGCTGGCCGGACGCGACCGCCTCGAGCGCGCCGACGTCGTCGTCTACGACCGCCTGATCGACCCCTCGCTGCTCGACTTCGCCCCTGAAACCGCCGAGCGCGTCTACGCTGGCAAGGCCGCGGCGCAGAAGGCGATGTCGCAAGATGAAATCAACACCTTGCTGGTCGAACGCGGCAGCGCCGGCCAGCGCGTCGTCCGTCTCAAGGGTGGCGATCCTTTCGTCTTCGGTCGCGGCGGCGAAGAGGCGTTGGCGCTCGTAGCGGCGGGCGTGCCCTTCGAGGTCGTGCCCGGCGTGACGTCGGCGGTTGCTGCGCCCGCCTACGCCGGTGTCCCCGTCACGCACCGTGGCCTCGCATCCTCCTTCGCGGTCGTCACCGGTCACGAGGACGACGACAAACCCGAAACGATGGTCGACTGGAGCGCCCTGGCGACCTCGGTGGACACGATCGTCGTCCTGATGGGCGGCGCGGCGCTGGCGAAAGTCGCCACGTCATTGATCGATGGCGGCCGCGACGCGAGCACGCCCTGCGTCAGCGTTGAATGGGGCACTACGACTCGGCAGCGCAGCACCTCGGCCCCGCTGGTCGAAATCGCCTCAACGGTCCGCTCTTCGGGGCTCGGCTCGCCGCTGCTCACCGTCATCGGACGCGTGGCGGAGCTGCGAGAGCACCTCTCGTGGTTCGAATCTCAACCCCTGTACGGCAAACGCGTCCTCGTCACGCGCACCCGGCGACAGGCCAGCGCCCTCTCAGACCTGCTGCGCCGCGAGGGCGCCGTGCCGGTCGAGCTGCCGGCGCTGCAGATGGTACCCGTCGCCACCGACGAGCAACTGGAGGGCGTAACTTCCCAACTCGAAGCCCGGCGCTACGACTGGTGCCTCTTCACCAGCACTAACGCGGTCAACTTCGTCCTCGAGTACCTGGAGCGCACCAACCGCGACGCTCGCATCTTCGCAGGCTGCAAGCTCGCCGCGCTCGGCTCCGCCACGGCCGCTTCGCTCGCATCGCACGGCCTGCGTGCAGACCTCACGGCCGGCGAGTTCACCTCCGCCGGCCTCCTGGAGGCGATGCCTATCGACATCGGCGGCGCGCGCGTCCTGCTGCCCCGCGCCGAGGGCGGCAGCGAAGAGCTGTATGGTGGCCTCAAGGTCCGCGGCGCCAACGTTGAGGAGCTCGTGCTGTACGACTCCGCCGTCCCCGACGCCCCGGACGCCGAAACCCTGCAGGCCGTGCGCGACGGCGCCATCGACGCCGTCACGTTCGCGTCGTCCTCCTCCGTGCGCAACCTCAAGGCGCTGCTCGGCCCCGACTTCGCAAGCCTGCAAGACGCCACCGTCGCCTGCATCGGCCCGGTCACGGCAAAGATGGCCCGCGAAGAAGGGCTCGACGTGAAAATCGAGCCGTCCACCCATACAATTCCGGCGCTGGTCGAGGCGCTAAAGGCGTACTACACAAAGTGACCTACGACTGGGCCGACCGCATCCGACCCCTGGCGATCTGCGTCTTCCGGCGTGAAGACGGCATCCTCGTCGCGCCCGGCTTCGACACCGTAAAGCAGCAGCGCTTCTACCGTCCCCTCGGCGGTGAAATCGAGTTCGGCGAGCGGGCCGAAGACGCGGTGCGGCGCGAGATCCGCGAGGAGCTGGGTGCGGAGATCGAGGACGTGCGCCTCCTCAGCGTCAGCGAGAACATCTTCACCTTCCTCGGCGCCAACGGACACGAACTCGTCTGGACCTTCGAAGCGAGCTTCACAGACGCCTCGTTCTACGAGCGAGAGGTCGTCGAATGCCTCGAAGGCGATTCGAAGTTCGAGGCGCACTGGGTGCCGCTGGACACCTTCGCGCGCGGCGACTTCCCGTTGTTCCCGGACGGGCTGTTGGAGGTATTGCTAGACTAATTGCGATGACCACCTCTACGCGCCTCCCAACCGCCTTCCACCGCTTCCGGCGCCTGCGCCGTAGCGAGGCGTTGCGCCGCCTCGTCGCCGAGACGCGGCTGGACCCGCGCGACTTCGTCTACCCCCTCTTTGTCACCCACGGGCGCGGTGTCCGGGACGAGATCTCGTCTATGCCTGGCCAGTACCAGCTCTCGATAGACCAGCTGGCCGCCGAAGCGCGTGAACTACGCGACCTCAACGTGCCCGCGGTGCTGCTCTTCGGCCTGCCGGCATCGAAAGATGACCGCGGCTCCGAGGCGTACGCGGCGGACGGCATCGTCCAGGACGCCGTGAGCGCCCTCAAGGACGCCGACCCGGACCTCTGCGTCATCACGGACGTCTGTCTCTGCGAATACACCGAGCACGGCCACTGCGGCATCCTCACGGCTTCGGGTGAGGTCGACAACGACTCAACACTGGAGCTGCTGGCAGCCACCGCCGTCAGCCACGCCGAAGCCGGCGCGGACATGGTCGCGCCGTCCGACATGATGGACGGCCACACCGCCGCCATCCGCGCCGCCCTCGACGCCTCAAGCCTGGATTCGACGCCGATCATGGCCTACGCCGCGAAGTACGCGTCGGCGTTCTACGGCCCGTTCCGCGTCGCGGCAGATAGCGCGCCTGCGTTCGGCGACCGCCGCGGCTATCAGATGGACCCGCCCAATGCCCGCGAAGCACTGCGGGAGATCGAGGCCGAAGTCGAGGAAGGCGCCGACATCGTCATGGTCAAGCCGGCGCTGTCTTACCTGGACGTGCTGTCGCAGGCCCGCCAGCGCTTCGACCTGCCGCTGGCCACCTATAACGTCTCCGGCGAGTACGCCATGGTCAAGGCGGCGGCGCAAAACGGCTGGCTGGACGGCAAGCAGGTCACGCTGGAGCTGCTCACGTCACTGAAGCGCGCCGGCACCGACATCATCATCACCTACCACGCTAAAGAAGCTGCCGTCTGGCTGCGCGAAGAGCGCTAGGTCCCGTGCCGCCGCTTCTCGCCAACCTGATCTGCGCCAGCCCCGCGCGCAACCACGACTTCGACTTCGCGCGCTGGCGGCTCGCCGAGGCGCTCTATTCGGCTGGCGACATCCGCACCGACGCCTTCAACGACTACGAGACCGTCAGGGGCGACATCATCGTCAGCTATACCTCGCAGGTGCCGGTCACGGACGCCGGTTGCGAGGCGCTCCGCGACTTCCTCGAGCGCGGCGGACGCTGGTTCGCGCTTCACGCCAGTAATTCGGTGCGCGACAACCCGCACCTGCCGGGCATCCTCGGCAGCAAGTTCATCACCCACCCGCCATACACCCACTACCCCGTGACGATCTCGCCGCCCAGACGACCCGCTGCTTGCCGGCATCGAACCGTTCGAGGTTGATGACGAGCTCTACGTCATCGAGCACTCGGACGACATCGAGGTGTTGCTGGAAACGCGCTGGGGCGGCGAAGGCATCGGCGGTCGGCAGGTCGAAGCGGCCCGGCGGCCCCTGATGTACAAACGCGGCGTCGGTGAAGGCGGCGTGCTCTACCTGGCGCTCGGCCACTGCAATCGACCCTTCGACACGCCCCCCAGCGGCCAGCTGCAGGCGGACCGGCGCGGCCCTTGGAACACGCCGGTCTACCGCGAGCTCGTGCGCCGCGGCATCGAATGGGCCGCCCGCCGCCTCTAGATCTCGGCAGCGCCCCCTTCTGAAACATTCGCGACGCGCCGGTTTACTATTGGCCCGTCATGTTGACCATCGCAGCCAACTCTCGGTCCGTGCGGGCGGCGGCGCGGACCTTTGTCTTCCTCCTCAAGGTGCTGCCGATGCTCCCGTCCAGGCCCCTGAACTTGGTCACGCCCTCGTGCACCGTGCAGAAGCTGGAGTACCCAACCAGGAGGGGCACGGCCGAGGGAGATGTCTACCGGCCGAACAGCGATGGTCCGCATCCCGCCATCGTGGTCTGTCTCGGTGTGGTGCCGTTTGGGGTCGACCACCCTCAGGTGCCCGTACTCGGCGAGGCGCTTGCGCGCTCCGGTTTTGCTGCCCTTCTCTACTGGTCGCCCGCGATGCGGGACTTCCGGCTCGATCCGGAGGACATCGGGAACATCGCCCTCGCCTACGAGCGCCTGGTGGACCAACCCTACGTGGACGAAGGTCACAGCGGGCTCATGGGCACCTGCGTTGGAGGGTCCTTCGCCCTCATGGCCGCTGCCAACCCGGCCATCCGAGACCGTGCGGCTTTCGTCGCTGCGTTCGCTCCTTACGGTTCCTTGTTCTCGCTCGCCCGCGATATCGCCAGCTCAACCCAGATGCAGGGCGACGAACGGCGGCCCTGGCAAGTCGATCCGTTGACCCGAAAGGTCTTCGTCCACTCCGTAACGGCCCTTCTAGAGCCAGCGGAGGCCGAGGCGCTGAGAGAAGCGTTCGATAACGCGGACGGGGTTTCACATGACGCCCTATCGGCCGCTGGCGGAGCCGTCAACGCCCTCCTCACGGCTCGTGACCTTCAACAGGCAGAGATTGCTTTGGAGGGACTGCCGCAAGATGTTACCGCCGGGCTTGCGGATCTCTCTCCCGTGAATTACCTGAAAGACATCCACGCCTCGGTGATTGCCATCTCCCACGACCGCGACGATCAGGTCATTCCTGTGGCTGAATCGAGAACGTTGAGGTCGGCCCTGCAAGGGCGGCCGGGTCTTCACTACACCGAGTTCGCCATGTTTCAGCACGCCGACCCAACGAAACGAAAGCTGTCACCTTTGCAGCTTCTTTCCCAACTCAGCAAGTTCTACCTCTGGCTTCATGCGATCTTTCGCCAGGCCGTCGCCTAGCAGTGGCCCTGTTGCGGCCCGAGTTACCTCTAGAACTCAAGAACGCCCGTGAGGTCGAGCACAACGACCGACGTGTTGTACGTCGCGTGCAGCAGCACCGCCGCGATGTAGAAGTTGCGCGTCATCTTCGGGAACGACGCTCGGCCTCCCGCCCAGTCCACCAGCTGACGGCTCAGGCCGAAGCCCACCAGGAAGCTCGCGATCATGTGCATCATCACCGGCACCGTGAACCGGAACAGGACGTAGGCGGAGTCGCCTTCCGGGTAGTACCAGGTCACGTAGACATAGCTCTCGATCAAGCCGAAGCAGAGCCCCGATATCGCCGTCAGCGTCGCGGTGTGCAGACGGCCCGCCAACGCCCTCGGCCAGACGATCAGCAGGATGTAGATGCCCGCTGGCTTTAGCGCCTCTTCGATGATCGGTGCGGCGAAGAACGGCCCGCCGATACCACTCGACTGCAGCTCCTGCACCACGGCCCCGAAGACGCCCAGCCCGCCGCCCAGCAGCGCCAGCAGCAGCGCCAGCGGCTGCAGCAGGATCGAGGGGCGGAAAGGCTCCGGCGAGTGCGCCGCGACGTGCTGCTCGTAGGCCGCGGCGGAGATCAGCCCGCGCCGGCGTAGCGAATCCATCCCGCCGATATCGTCTTGAGTCGCATCCACCATATCGCGATTATCGACAATTTATCGCCCGTTGCCTCGCGGCGTGTTTAGATAGATAGAGATGCCTTTCACAAACGGGCACAACGGCCACCGTCAGAGACCACCCCGCAGCCGCCTGCTGAGATTCCTCAGCGTGGGGCTTGTCTTGGCCCGTCTCTACATCGGTTACCGCCGCATCGGCCTCGAGCAGAGATGGCGAGGCGAGGCCTGGGCCGAGAAACGCCGCCACGAGCACCACTGCTGGTGCGCCGAGCGCCTCTACGACTGCGCCGTGCGCAACCAGGGGCTCTTGATCAAAACGGCGCAGTTCCTCAGCAGCCGCCCCGACATCATTCCCGACGAGTACATCGCGGTCCTGACCGGACTTCAGGACGAAGTGCCCCCGGAGCCGATGCCCGTCGTGCGCCGCCTCATCGAAGCCGAGCTCGGCCGGCCCCTCGAAGCCGTCTTCCGCGAGTTCGAGGAGCAGCCCGTCGCTGCCGCCTCGCTGGCGCAGGTCCACCGCGCCGTCCTGCATGACGGCCGCGTCGTCGCCGTCAAGGTGCAGTACCCCGGCATCGAGCACCTGGTCACAGACGACCTCAAGAACAACGAGATGTTCATCTCCATCCTGAACAGGCTGGACCACACGTTGGACTTCAGTTTCATCTCTTCCGAGATGAATAAGATGATCCCGCAAGAACTGGACTTCATCCACGAAGGCAAGAGCGCCGAAAAAATCGCCGAGAACTTCGCCGGCGTCGAAGACATCGTCGTCCCGGAGGTCTACTGGGAGTTCACGACCCGCCGCGTCCTCGTGATGCAGTTCGTCGACGGCGTCAAAGTCACCGACGCGGACGGCCTGAAACGTCTCGGCATCGACCCCGCGGATATCGCTAAAGTCATCATCGTGGCCTTCAGCGAAATGCTGCTGCAGCACGGCCTGTTCCACGCCGACCCTCACCCCGGTAACCTCCTGGTCGCCCCTGGGCCGAAGCTGATCATGGTCGACTTCGGCCAGGTCAAGGAAGTTGGGCCGCAGTTCCGCTTCGTCTTCGCCCAGATGACCCAGGCACTCCTCGCTGATGACAACACGGCGCTGGGCCAGACCTTCCGCGACCTTGGCTTCCGCATGAAGGACGACTCCGCCGAGGGCTATCAGGAGCTGGGGCGCACCTACGTCGGCGACATCGCGAAGGAGATGTCGGCGACGAACTCGGGCTGGGCCAAGCCCGAGATGTTCGAGACGTCCTATCGCGACATGCTTCGCCTGCTACGCGCCAACCCGCTGCTCACGATACCGCCCGACTTGCTGTTCGTGGGTCGCGTCATGGGACTCCTCAACGGCCTCAGCATGACACTCGGCTCGCGCACCAACATGCTCGTCGAGATGGCGCGCCTGCTCGACAAGGGCAACGGCTCGATTCCGGAGCCGGCCGCAGCCGGCTCGCGGCGCCTCCTGGAAGCCTAGGGCGCCCAGTCGCCGAACGGCGGCTGCTGGACCACCGGACCGTCGTATAAACCCGCGAAGAGCTCGCCACAACCGCCGGTGCCAATCTCCGGTGTGGTGAAGACGACCCGGCCATCGTCCGTGCCTTGCCCATCACCGGCGCCGCCGTGAGGGATGTGCGACCCGATCGCGGCATCCAAGCTAACGCCTATGGCCTCGAGGTCGGGAGCGAACAGGTTCGAAGGCGCCTGCCTGATGACTTCTCCACTCACGCTCCAGACGTCCTCGTGTAGCTGAAACTCTGTGTCGGATAGCCACGGATCGATAGCGCAGCCTCCCACGTAGGCGCTGAGGATGCGGAACAGCGGCACTCCCTGGTTCGTGAAGACGTAGTCGACCTCAGGCCCGGGGCCGGCGAAGATCGCGCCCGGCGATGCGTTCACGAAGAGGTACGAATCGTCCTTCGACCAGCGCGGGTTGCCCCAGTAGATGTCGCCGGGCGCCTCCCAGAGCCGTGCACCGCGTGGTTGGATGACGAAGACCCGGTTCGGTGCAACGACCGCCAAGTCATTCCCGGCGTGTGACCATCCAAGCGCCACTCCGGCGTCCTCGAAAGGCAGCCTGTCCGTGACCAGAGATATCTGCGCGCCGTCCTCCAGCCGTTGAATTCTCACATCGTACTCGTCCGTACCGAGACGGCTTGCGATCGCAATCACCCCACCCGCTTGAGACCACGACGCATCAAGGAAGTCACTGGCGAGCGGAACGTCGAAGAGCAGCCGGCCGCGGCCGTCGAAGACGCCGAGCGCGCTTCCACCGTCAAGTAGCAAAGCAAAGCCATCGTTGCCAGGCCCATAGGCGACCGGTAAGTTTCCCTGCCCAATCGGTATCGGCCTGACTCGGGAATCCAGCTCTCGGTCGCTGCCGTCATCGGTGCTCAGCAGGCGATACTCAATCTTTGGCTCGGCGCCGGCATGCGGCGGTTCCAGGTATCGACCGTACACCACGTAACCGCCGGACGGTCCGACACCAAACTCCCAGCCCGTCCACTCAGAGAAAACCCACGCAGTAGCTGCGCCTGTGTCTGGATCGGCGAAGACGACCGCCGGCGAAACATCGATCAGCTCGCCGGGCACGAAGTCGCGTCGCTGGGGTACGACGTAAGGAAACGGCGTCGGCGTCGGCTCCGGCGTGGCGGTAGGCGTCGTTGCGATGACGGTGTCTATCGACGGCCGCGCGGCGGCCGAGGGTGACGCAATAGCCAGTGGCTCGCTTGAGCCGCCGCTGTCAGCAGCTAGCAGGTAGATAGCCCCGATGATGAGGGCGACGATCAGCGCGAGAAGGGATCCCACCAGCAAGAGCCACCTGGAAAGCTTGCGAGCAGGGGCGCTTCTCAAGGTACGCCCGAGAAAACGCTTAGCCGCGCGCCAGGACGATGACGATCGCAGCCACAGTCACGCCTACGAGCATCGCCACCAGCTGCTGCTTGCGTGTCAGGTACTTCCCGATCATGCGGCCATGATACAGGTTGGAGGTGAAGTTTGCTTCTCCTGTTCGTCTGGGAGGAACCGGCCGGGAGGGCTGGCCGAGACAGCGAACGGCAGACCACGGGACGGCGAAATCCGAGCGGCGGCGGCACCAAGCCTGAATCTGCGTCGTGCTCGTCAGTACAAGAAGAGCGTTAGGCCGGATGCATCTTGCCGGGCCGCGCTCTATCCAGCTAGAGTTTGCTTCTCCGCTAGCGAGTCACGAGGTGAAGCACATGGACACACTCGATTACATCAAGAACAGCCTGGCGTTTGCACACCGCGCGCTCGCCGATGCCTGCAACGGTACGCCGGAGCAGCTTCATTTCGTGCCGGAAAACGGCAGTCATTCAATCGCATGGTGCCTGTGGCATACCGCGCGCATAGAGGATCTCATCATCAACGCACGCGCCAGGCAGGCGTCGCAGGTATGGGATGAGCACTGGGCCGACCGCCTTGGCCTACCGTTCGAAGGCATGGGGACGGGTATGTCGGACGAAGAGGCGTGCCAGGTCAGGATCAAGGACATGGACGCCTTCCGCGAGTATCAGGAAGCAGTCTGGAAGCTGACCGAGGAGTACCTGAACTCCATAACAGACGAGGACCTCCAGGCCGAGAGACCGACCCGAACCGGCGGGATCGAGACCATCGGCCAGGGCATTTCGCTCCACATGCTCGGCCACTTCAACGGCCACCGTGGTGAGATCAATTTTCTGCGCGGCATGCAGGGCATGCCTACCGTGCTTCAGCGTGAGGGCACCCACTGAGGTCGTCCCTCGTTTCGCTGGGATCTTCAGGGCACTCGAGTCTTGTTAGACCTCGACGGCGACCGGCATGACCATGGGGCGTCGGTGCGTCTCGCTGTAGAGGAACTTCGCGACGGCTTCGCGCACCGTCTGGTTCACCACCGACCACTCGGCAATGTGGTTACCTTCTGAGCCCATCGCATCGACGACGGCGTCTTTCGTGCGCTCGAGCAGGTCGTCGGACTCCTCGATGCTCGTAACGCCTCGGGAGACCACGTCCGGGCGGCCGACGAGCTTGCCGGTCTGCTTGTCCACCGCCAGCACGATGACAACCATGCCGTCCGTCGCCAGGTGCTGCCGGTCGCGCAGGACGACGTGGTCCACGTCACCGACACCAAGCCCGTCGACGTAGACGTATTCGGCCTGGATTCTCTCGCCCATCGTCGCGGTCTCTCCGTCCAGCTCCAGGACGTCGCCGTCCACCATGACGATGGCGTTATTCTCTTCGACGCCCATCAGACGCGCCAACTCCGTGTGCAGCACCAGGTGGCGGTACTCGCCGTGCACCGGCACGAAGAACTTGGGCTTCACCAGCGCCTGAATGATCTTCAGCTCTTCCTGCGCCGCGTGTCCCCTGACATGAACGTTATCCGTGCGGTTATAAAGCACGTGCGCACCGAGCCGAAACAGATTGTCGACGTTGCGATATACCAGCGATTCGTTGCCCGGGATCGGCGTCGCTGAAAGGACAACGGTATCGCCCCGCTGGATCTGGACGTGCTGGTGATCGCCATTCGCCATGCGCGTAAGCGCCGAAGTCGGCTCGCCCTGGCTGCCAGTCGTTATGACAACTACATCCTCTGCCGGCGTCGTCTTCAGCTCGTTCACGTTCAGCGTCATCTCGCGCGGGAAGTCGAGGTAGCCCCGCTCGCGTGCCATCTGCACGTTGTCCATCATGCTGCGGCCCGTCACGAAGACTTTGCGGCCCGTGAGGTCGGCCGCGTCGATAATTTGCTGCACGCGCGCGATCAGCGACGCGAAGGTCGCAACAATGACGCGGCCTTCGGCGACGCTCATGATCTGAGTCAGCGCTTCACCCACCATGCGCTCTGAGGGCGTATAGCCCGGCACCTCGGCATAGGTCGAGTCCGCCAGCAGCAGCAGCACGCCCTCGTTGCCCAGCTCGGCCAGGCGTGGCAGGTTGGTCAGCTGTCCCATCACGGGTGTGTGGTCCAGCTTGAAGTCGCCCGGTGTGGATCACGATGCCCACGGGTGTGTGTATGGCGTAGCCCACGGAGTCCGGGACGCTGTGCGCTACCTGGAACGCCTCAACGCGGAAGACGCCGATCTGCACCGTCTCGCCGGCCTCAATCGTCCGCAGGTCCGTCGTCGGCAGCAGGTGGTGCTCCTTTAGCTTGACGCTGAGTAGTCCGTGGGTCAGCGGCGTGCAGAAGATCGGCGCCTGAACCCGACGCAACACGTAGGGCAAGCCGCCAATGTGGTCCTCGTGGCCGTGGGTGAGGAAGATCGCCTTGAACTTCTCGCGGTGCTCTTCGATGTAAGTAACGTCCGGGATCACGAGGTCGATGCCGAGCATCTCCTCCTCCGGGAACATGAGGCCGGCATCGATGGCGATCATGTCGTCGCCGTACTCGAGCAGCATCATGTTCTTGCCGATCTCTCCCAGACCGCCAAGCGGGATAACGCGCAGCTTTGTCGTGTCTGCCACTAGAGAAGCTTCATTTGAGTCGCCTCGGGCGCTTCAGGTGCTGCCGGGGCGGCGGGGACAAGCTCCTGCCGCGCTGGCTCCTCGCGTGCCCGTTCCAGGTAAGCCGGTATCTTCTTGAAATCGTCCTCGATGGTCTTGCGGAGGGAGCCTTGATGTAGCGCTGCCGCGGGATGGTACATCGGCACGACCCAGATGTCGTTGATCTTGCGCCCCTGGCCGTGCACCTTGCCTATCGGCGTACCGGGAATGAAGCGCGCCAGTGAGTAACGGCCCAGCGTCACCACGACACGGGGACGGATAATCTCGAATTGCTCGCCGAGCCAGTGGGAGCAGGCGCTGATCTCCTCTGGCAGCGGGTCACGGTTGCCCGGCGGGCGACATTTGATCACGTTGCCGATGAAGACGTCGGTTCGCTTGAGTCCAATGCTGCCTAGCAATTGTTCCAAGAACTGACCGGCGGCGCCGACGAAAGGGCGTCCCTGCTGGTCTTCGTAGTAACCCGGCGCCTCCCCGATGAGCATGATCTCGGCGTCGACTGGCCCTTCGCCGGGGACGGCGCGAGTGCGCTGCGTGCCCAATGGGCAGGCATGGCAGGCAGCGACGCCGGCATTCAGCTTGCCGAGCGCGGTCTGCTTTTCCCCAATGGCTATCACTCAACCATTGTCCGCCACACATGAAGTCGAGTCAACCTGATCTGATAAAGCTTCCTATCGATATGATGGCGTCGGGATCGGTGGCTGAAATCGCGACCGCGCAGCTGCTTTCTGAGCGAGAACCTAGGTCCGCGGGATGATCGGCGTCTGCTCGACCAGCCTCGCGAGTAGGATGCCGACGAAGTACAGGACGATCATCGGCAGCGCAACCAGCGTCTGGGTAATCGGGTCGATCGAAGGCGTCACGATCGCTGATATTACGAAAGCGCCAACGATCGCGAAACGCCACCAGCTCAATAGCTTCCTCGACGTCACAAGTCCGACTTTGGCCAGCGCCATGACGAAGAACGGCGTCTCAAACACGACGCCGTTGACTAGCATGATTCGCGTCACGAAGTTGACGTGGCTGCTGACCTTGATCTGCGCCGTCGCGATATCGCGCCCGTCGTATAGGAAGTTGAGCGCCGGCGGCAGCTCAACGTAGTACGCGAAGGCACAGCCTGCTACGAACATCAGGCTGGCGGAGATCACGATGGGATAGGCCCATTTCTTCTCGTTGCGTGTCAGGCCCGGCGACACGAACGCCATGAATTGCCAGACGAAGACCGGCATCGCAACCGTGACCGCGATGAGCATCATCACCCGGAAGAACGTGGTCCAGTACTCCAGCGGCTCCGTGAAGATCAGATGAAAGTCATCGACCACATGCGACGCGGGCTTGACCATCCAGCGCATGACAGTTTCTGCCTGCCACGCCCCGAGAAGCAGGCCGAGGCCGAGCGCGCCGCCACAGATCATGAGGCGCCTTCGCGCCTCCTGCAGGTGTTCGATGATGGTCAGGTTCGCGCCGTGGCCGTCGTCTTCAGGTTTCGGCTGCTGGTCAGTTTGCGGATCGGGAGTTGCTACGCTCATTTACTCGCTGGAGCGCCGCCGACGGGAGGTTCGTGGCGTCTTCTCGGGTTCGTACCAGGGCTTCTCTTCGGCCGGCGTCTCGTCTGCGGCCTCTTCCTCCGGCTGCGATTCGACCGCTTTCGCAGCCGCCGCCCCATTGCTTCCGTTGGCGCGGTTGCCATTGGGAGCCGTTGCGGCCGGATCCTTCGCCTTCGCCAGCGCGAGGTCGCCGGCCTCCTCGGCGTCCTTGGCCGCGCGCGTCAGCTCTTTGCCCAGCTCACTCGTGTTGCGTTTGATAACGTTGGTGATTTCCTGCCAGTCTTCCTGACTCACGTTGGCTTCTTTTTGCAGCTCACTGACGACCTCGTTGAAGTCGCCCATGAGGTGTTTGGCGTAGGCGCGTCCCTGTCGGATCCAGCGCGCCATGTCCGCGGCAACCTGCGGCATGCGGTCCGGACCCACGACGATCACGGTGAGCATCAGAATCACGAGAAGTTCCAGGATGCCAATGCCGAACATCTGCATGCTAGGGCTCGCCTCCCTGACGCCGAATCAGACTCCGTGTCAAAACCATCTGGCCCTCGATCAACAGATTACCGCAAACATAAGTACGTCGCACGGATGATTCTGGCTCTGAAAGCCAAAGAGCCAGGCTTGGCCTGGCTCCGAGGTAAGAAAGAGAAGCGCTCTTTAGCTGTCTTCGATACCGAGGTCTTTGAGGAAGTCAATCGCGTCTTGAACCGTGACGATCTTCTCAGCGTCCTCGTCGGAAATCTCCAGCGCCTTGCCTTCCTGGGTGAATTCTTCTTCCAGAGACATGATCAACTCGACTAGGTCAAGTGAGTCGGCGTTGAGGTCGTCAACGAACGACGCGGCGGGGACGACTTGATCCTCGTCAACGCCGAGCTGGTCAACGACGATCTTTCGTACTCGCTCAAAAACGGTTGCCAAGACTATTCACCCTCCTGCACGGCTGCCTTGTCCGGAGCTAAAGTTCCCAGCACGCCGTTTATGAACCTTCCGGAGCTTTCGCTGCCGAACTTCTTGGCCATCTCTACAGCTTCGTTTATAGCTGCGCCGACCGGTGTCAGATTATCCACCAAGAATTCTCTTATCGCAATACGAAGGATATTCCGGTCAACCGGCGACAACTGATCGGTCGGCCAGGCCGGCGCCGTGCGCGCGATTATCGCGTCGATTTCGCCGCGTTTTTCCAGCACGCCGGAGAGCACCGACCGCGCGAAGACGGCCAGTTCGTCTTTGAGACGGCGCTCCCCGATCAGTCGCTCGAGCACGTCCGAAGGGTCGTGTGCTGCGACGTCCATTTCGTAGAGGGACAGCAGGACGGCCTCGCGGGCCTGGCGACGGGCGGCCGCCATGACGCTAGGTCAATCCGCCGTCGACGGAAATGACCTGCCCCGTGAGGTACGACGCCTCATCGGAAGCCAGGTAGACGACGAGCGGCGAAATCTCGTCCGGACGGCCATCGCGGCCCATCGGGATTCGCTGTAAGATTGCTTCCCACTGCTGCTCGTTCAGCACTTCGGTCATCGCCGTCTTGACGATGCCCGGCGCGATCGCGTTCACGGTGATGCCACGGCTGGCCAGCTCACGCGCCAAGGAGCGCGTGAAGCCGATCTGTCCCGCCTTGGCTGCCGAGTAGTTGCTCTGCCCGGCATTGCCGACCAGTCCGTCGATGCTACTGATATTGATAATGCGGCCGTAGCGCGCCTTGAGCATAGGGCGCAGCGCCGCCCGCGTGAACAGGAACGTGCTGCGCAGGTTCGTCTCGATGACGCTGTCCCACTCGTCTTCCGTCATACGGATCAGCAGGTTGTCGGCTGTGCGGCCCGCGTTGTTGACCAGGATGTCGACCTTGTCGTACTCCGCCATCGTCTCATCGACGACGCGCTGCGCGGTCTCGGCCTGTCCCACGTCGCCCTGGACCAGGATTGCTGTCTGGCCCAGCGCCTCGACGGCCTTCTTCGTGTCCTTCGCGCCCTTTTCGTTTGTCTTGTAGTTCAGGACCAGCGAAGCGCCCGCTGTCGCCAGCGATATCGCAATGGCGCGACCTACGGTGCCACTACCGCCAGTGAGAATCGCAACCTTACCATCGAGTCGAAACAAAGGCTTACCTATACCGGCTGAAGGCCGCTCACGTTGATCAACGTCGCCGTGGGCGCCAGCCGCTTAACCATCCCCGTCAGTACGCGCCCGGGCCCGAACTCAATGAACGTGCTCACACCGGCCGCGGCCATTAGTGTAACCGAAGCGTGCCACCGCACCGCCGTCGCAACCTGGGCGCAGAGCTCATCGCGGATCGCGTGTCTCATCCAGCATCGCCGTCGCCGTGGCGTTCGCGACGACCGGGATCTCAGGTGGTCGTACGTTGGCCGCTGCGACGGCGCCCGCGAGACCTTCGGCCGCCGGCCGCATCAGCCGGCTGTGGAATGCGCCGCTGACGTTTAGCTCCAGCGCCCGCTGCGCGCCGCGCTCTTTCGCCAGTTCGATCGCCCGCTCGACGTTCGTGCGCGTGCCCCCGACCACCGTCTGGTTCGGCAGGTTGTAGTTGCACACGTCAACGTCGGCGTCTACGCAGATGCCGCGGACGGCGTCCTCCTCCATCCCGAGGATGGCAGCCAGCGTTCCCGCGTTGCTTCGCCCTGCCTCGGCCATCAAACGCGCTCGCGTATCCAACAGCCTCAGGCCGTCCTCCAGGCTCAGCGCTCCGGCGGCGACCAGCGCGCTGTACTCGCCGAGGCTGTGCCCGGCCGTGAATGCCGGGCGCGCAGCCACGGCGCCGGCTTCAACGGCGGCCGCAAGGCAGGCAAGGCTGGTGGTGAAGATCGCGGGCTGGGTGTACTCGGTCTCGCGCAGGCGGTCATCCGGCCCTTCGAAGCAGATCTGACTCAGCGAGTAGCCCAGGACGCGGTCGGCGGTCTCGAAGACCTCGCGCGCGGCCGGGGAAGCCTCCCAGACGTCGCGCCCCATGCCGACTTCCTGGGCGCCCTGGCCGGGAAACAGCCAGGCAGCCGTAGCATCGGAGGCTTCCGGGAGAAAGAGGCTGCTACTCGCCAAGGCTCGGGCCTTGGACCTCCACAGCCTCTCGACCCTTGTAATAGCCGCAGACCGGGCACACGTGGTGTGGCCGGCGCATGGTGCGGCACTGAGGGCAGCGTGTCAGACCGGCGAGCTTCAGCGCCAGGTGGCTGCGTCGCTTGCCCTGTCGCGCCTTGGGATAGCGTTTCTTTGGCAGTGGGGGCACAGTCTAACCCTTCCCTTCGGTATCTGTTTTCGGCAGCAGGCCCGCCAGCGCCGACCAGCGATTGTCTACGGCCGCGGCCCTGCAGTTGCATTCGCCGGCGTTGAGGTCCTGGCCGCAATCGGGACAAAGACCCCGGCAGTCCGGCCGGCACAGGGGCTGCATCACCGCCGATGCCTCTCGATACTGCCTGATCGCTTCCGTTAGGTCTAGCATGTGGTGCTCGTCGATCAGGAAGTCTTCCTCGTCCGGTGCCTCTCCTGCAGGCTGCCCGGAACGCACGTCGACGGTGGTCAGGAACTCCTCATCGAATTCAATTGGTAGCGTTTCCTGCAACGGCTGGAGGCAACGGCTGCAGATCTCGGGCTCCACCAGCCGCAGCTCGCCCTGACCAGCACGCCGCGTTCGGTGCGCAGCAACTGCACCTGCCGGTAACAGGCTCCGGGGGCCGTTCCGCGCGACTCGAGCACGCCGTCGATGGTCGTATTCCCGGGTCGCGCCGATGCCTTCCTGCATCCAGCCCCGATACGTTGAAAAGCATGGCCCTTCCAGCATAGGCGGTGCGCCCTGGCCCAGCAACCGGGAAATGTGCCGTGATCTTGTAACAACAAGGCACGAATTGAAGCTTGTTCCGGTACTTTCCGAAGCCTATAATCACGACCTAGCAGGCCGGCGGGGCATGGCCAGGCCAACCCCTTCCTTACAATCGGACGCTCTCCGCCCATTCCCTGCGTCTAGAGCGATATGACAAGCGCAGCCGACCTCTTCGCGCTCCAGGAAATCGATCTGCGCCGCGACGCGCGCCGGGCCGTTATCGCGGATATCGAGTCGCGTCTCGATGAGACCGAGGCCGTCCGCGACGCGCGCCAGGCCGTCGAGGACGCCGAGGACGACCTGCAAGCGCCTCCAGCGCCTGCAGCGCAGCTTCGACGCGCAAGCTCGCCGACCTCGACGCCAGGATCCAGCCGCTCGAAAAAAAGATGTACGACGGGTCGGTCCGCAACCCCAAAGAGCTCACCGACATGCAAAGGGAGCTCGATCACTTCAAGGCGCAGCGTGGCAAGCTGGACGACGAAGGCCTCGAGCTAATCGAGGCAATCGAGGAGACGACGAGACTCCTGTCTGAACACGAAGGAAGCTTTGCGACAAGCGGAAGCGCCTGGCAGGGGAGAAGACCGCGCTCATCGAGCAGAAATCGCTAGGCGGAGTCGGAATACGCTTCGCTGGAAGGTCAGCGCAGCAACCACACGGCGGAGATGGACCGCGGCATGCTCGGTCTGTACGAGTCGCCTGCGCACTTCAAAAGCCGGTCGCGCCGTCGCGCTCGTCGTGCGTGGCGCAGTGCCAGGGCTGCCGCATCACCCTGCCGACTCACCTCGTCCAGCGCCTGCGCAGCGGCGGCATCGCTGATTCAGTGCCCCAACTGCGAACGGATCCTGGTGGCGGGTTAGCAATGAGAGCCGTCGGCTACTTCCGCGAGCCATCCGCCGGCACCATCAAGGCGCAGGGTGGCCGCGCCGAGAGCATTAGCCACCAGAACCGCCGCTTCCTCGACTACTGCGAGGCGCAGGGCTACGACGTCGCGACGACATTCTCGGAGGAGAGCGGCAACCCCGGCGGTCCAGCCTTCGCGCAGCTCATCGAGTACCTCAAGCGCCCTGAGAAGGGCTTCATGATCGTCGTCTCGCCTTCGCCTGCAAACCTGGCCGACGACACCGTCGTCGCCGCGGCGCGCTGCCTGCAGGTCGAACGTCTCGGCGCGCAGCTGCAGTTCATGGACGGCGATGCCGGCGTCGAAGGCGACCCTCTCGATTCGATCGTCAAGAACTGGTCCAATTCTCGCAGCGATGAGGTGCGCGAGAAGGTGAAGTCGGCGCTGCGTCGCAAGGCCGTGCGCGGCGAGGTGCTGGGCCGGCCGCCCTACGGCTACCACGTCGGTCCGCGCAACCGCCTCGAAGTCGTCGACGACGAAGCCGTCGTCGTGCGCTACATCTTCCGCCTCTATCTGCACGAAGGCCTCGGCATCCGCCTCATCGCGCGCCGCCTTAACGAGGAAGGGCTTGCAGACACGGCGGAACCGTCCCTGGAGCATGGTCAGCATCCGCGACATCCTGCGTAACCGCGCCTACCTCGGCACCTACCAGCGCCTCGGCGTGCGCGTGCCCGGCACACACCCGGCGCTCGTCTCGCCGGACGACTTCCGTCGGGTCCAGGAGCGCCTGAGCGACCGCCGCACGAACTTCTCGCCTCGCACTGTCAGCGGCTTCCTGCTCTCCGGCCTCGTGGTCTGCGACAACTGCGGCAACCGCATGATCGGCGTCAGCCGCCGCCAGTCCTGGACCCGACGCAGCGACGGCAGCGAGCAGGTCGCCTCCTACCGCTACTACCAGTGCGAATCGCGCACCAACCAGGGCATCTGCAGCTACAACACGCAGCGCGCCGACGAGCTGGAAGAAGCCGTCCGACGGCAGCTCAGCGAGCTCGACCCCAGCAAGCTCGCTACCGCCGGCAACGACGACGCCGTGATCTCGCAATGGCAGACCGAATCGCGCCGCCTCCGCGAGCGCCTGCATCAGATCGACCGCCGCCTCAACAAGGAGCTCGAAGTCGCTGGTCGAGCGACACGATCGACGGCGATCGCCTGCGCAGCAACGGCCTGGCGCTGGCGGAAGAGCGCCTCAAGGTCGAAGAGGAGCTGCGCGACTCCGAATGGCGCGCCGAGCACTACGCCTCTGCCGCCGAGCGCCGTCGCACCCGCAACGCCGCGCTGCAGCTGCTGGTGGCCGAGTGGGAGACGCTGGACCTGAACGACAAGCAGCAGCTCCTGCGCGAGACTGATCGACCAGGTGCGCGTCGGTAAGGACGGGCCGCGCATCGTCCTGCGTCCATGACGCCTGGCGATCAGACCTGGGTCACGTATTCCGACGGCGCTTCGCGCGGCAACCCTGGTCTCGCGTCTTACGGCGCCCTCGTCATCGACCCCTCCGGCGCGGTGGTCCACGAGGCGTCTGAGCCGCTGGGCGTCACGACCAACAACATCGCGGAGTATCGGGGCCTGATCGCCGCGCTGGAGGCAGCGCTGGCGCTGGGGGCAAAGCGCGTCGAAGCGCGGATCGACTCCGAGCTGCTCGTGCGCCAGGCCATCGGCCGCTACCGTGTCAAGAACCCCGGCCTGATCCCGCTGCACAACCGCGTCCTCAACCTGCGCGGCCAGTTCGACGAGGTCGTCTTCCGGCACGTCCCACGGGCCCAGAACAAGCACGCCGACGCGCTCGCCAACCAGGCGCTCGACCGCGGCGCATCGTGACCATCGCCGCCATCCTCCTCGCTGCCGGCGAGTCGACCCGCATGGGGCGATTGAAGCAATTGCTGCACATGGGACGGCGTGCCACTGATCGCCTGGCAGGCGGATCAATTACGGCAGGCCGGCGCCGAAGACCTCGTCGTCGTACTGGGCCACGCCGCGGAGGAAATCCGCCCCGCCGTGCCGCCGGAAGCGCGAGTCGCCGTCAACGAGGCGTATCGGCAGGGACGCGCAACGTCGCTGCGCTGTGGCGCCGTGGCCACCCCGGATGGTTCCGAGGCGATCCTCATCCTGAGCGTCGACCAGCCCCGCCCCGCCTGGCTCTCCCGGCGCCTGATCGCGCACTGGGGCGCGACTCACGCCCTTGTCGTCTCGCCCCGCTTCTCCCAGGGCTACGGCCATCCGATCTTGCTTGACGGCTCACTACTGCCGGAGTTGCGCGAAGTCAGCGACGAGACGCTGGGCCTCCGCGCCGTCATCGACCGCCATGTCGACCGCGCGGAGTCGCTGCGGGTCACCAACGACGCCCTGCACGTCGACCTCAACACGCCCGCCGACTACCAGGCGGCGCTGGCGGCCTATGAACGCGGCGACTGGCTGGATCCCATGTCGCAAATTTGAATCCGAAGTCTGACGTCATTGACTCTG
This sequence comes from uncultured Chloroflexia bacterium, assembly GCA_963766645.1. Lineage (GTDB taxonomy): Bacteria > Chloroflexota > Dehalococcoidia > DSTF01 > WHTK01 > WHTK01. The sequence continues at coordinate 365,734 of CAVYAY010000001.1, forward strand.
TTTCCCGGATTTGACACTGTTGATCCGGCTTTAGTCGCCGAACCCGCGAATCAGCGGGACGGGGGAACCGGCATGCAGGGGTGAACTCCTCCTTGAGAGGACAGGGCGACCTTCCAGCCCAAACCCGACAGCTAACCTCGCAGGCGTAGCGAAGCGCTGAAAAGGCGTCCCCGCTGAAAGCTCAAAGCGATCCCGTCGCGACAGTGTCCGTGACAACCTCGGCGGCGCTGCAGGCGTTCGGAACTCTGATCCCTATCCTTCCAGGCGCCGGGTCCTCCTTCGCGGCGCCCACATTGCCTCCTACTCGCTCGCGTCGCCTCCTCGTGCGCGCCCTCGAGGCCTTTCCCGCCGCCTTCGCCCTGGGCGTAATCGCATGCCTCGTCATCGGACCGTTTTGGTTCTCGCAAGAGCTTCTGGTTGCCGTCTTGATTTTCGAGGTTTACTGGCTGTGGAAGTCATGGACCATCGGCTACCACGCGCTAAAGGGAGTCGGCCTGATGCGCGACGCTCTGAGCACCGACTGGCGCGCGGCTCACGTGAGCGCGATGTTAGAAGACGACACGGCGCTCTCGTGGGAATCGGTCCGCCACATCGTGATTATCCCCAACTACTGCGAGTCCAAAGCGAAGCTCCGCATCACTTTGGAGACCTTGGCCCGCAACGCGGACGCCGAGACAAGCATCATCCCCGTGCTCGCGATGGAAGAGGCAGAGCCGGATTGCCAGGCAAAAGCCAAGGAACTGGCCTCAGAGTTTGCCGGACGCTTTCTCGAGGTGTTGGTTACGGTCCATCCCTTCGGACTGCCGGGAGAAGTCCGCGGGAAATCGTCAAACGAAGCGTGGGCCGCTCGCCATACCGCGGAAGACGTGATTGCCCGCCAGGGATCCAGGTCGATCACCTTACGGTAACGAGCTGCGACGCCGATACCCAGTTTGGCCCAACCTATTTCGAGGCACTGACCCACCACTTCGCGACTGATCCGGCGCGCTATCGTCGATTCTGGCAAGCACCGATTTTCTTCTACAACAACATCTGGCAAGTGCCGCCACAGCTTCGCATTCTCAACGCGCTGAGCGGACTGATCCATCTCGCCAAGCTCAGCCGCAAGCGTCGCGTTCTGTTTCCCCAGTCGACGTACAGCTTGTCAATGCGTCTGGCCCAGGAGGTCGGGTACTGGGATGTCGACATCATCCCAGAGGATTGGCACATGTTCCTCAAGTGCTTCTACCTGACGGGCGGCGACGTCGAGATCGAACCCATCATGATCCCGCTGGGGAACGACGGTGCGCTTTCTCCAACGGACCTGAAGACATTTGGTAACCAGTATCTGCAGGTTAGACGCTGGGGCTGGGGCGCCAGCGACATCCCTTACGCCGTCACCCAGGCGCTCGACCATCCCGAGATTTCGATCTGCCGCCGCTTCCTGCGCTCCTGGTACCTGATCGAGAGCCACATTTCCTGGTCCACGCAATGGTTCGCCGTCACGCTCACTTCGCTGCTCACCATCATGGATCGGTTCGCCGGTTGGCACCTCGCCAGGCCGGGATGGTTCTATCTGAGCATCCTGACCAACATCACTCTGCTCCCCAGTTGGCTGACACTGAGCACGATTATCATGACGCCATGCCTTGCGCCCTACCTTATGCTCATCGTTTTGGACATCCGCCTGCGACCATCGCCACCCGTCGATAGCACGCGTATTCAACGAATCGTCTCTCAGGTCTGGTGGCTGGCATCCTCACCGATCACGTTCATCTGGTCGACATTGCCGGCGCTAGACGCGCAAATCCGCCTCATGCTTGGCCACCGGATGGACTACCGAGTGACAGAAAAGATCTGATTCTGATCAAGTTATCATGGAGCGATGCTTGACTTGGTCTTCCTCGGCTCAGGCAACGCCTTTGCCACACAAGGGCGCGCCTTCAGCTCGTTCCTTCTCAACGGCCGTTACCTTTTCGATTGCGGGCCCACCGTGCTGCAGCAGCTCGCGAAAGCCGGCATCTCCTCCAATGACATTGAGGCGGTCTTCATCAGCCATTACCACGCCGATCACTTCTTCGGCCTGCCGTTCGTCCTGCTGGACGCCAGGTACGGTGGGCGCACGAAAGACCTGACTATCGTCGGGCCGCCCGGAATCGAGGCTCGCACGCGCAGCCTCCTCGAGTTGGGCTACCCTGGCGTCATCGACAGCGCAAACTATGCTAGTCGTTATGTCGAGGTGAAGGACGGCTCTCGAGAGCACTTTGGCGAGCTCGCGCTGACAGCGGCCAGCGTCCAGCATGTCGACGAGTTCGACTGCTTCGCGTTCCGCGCCGACTTCGGCGGGCGCTCCCTCGTCTATTCCGGCGACACGACCCTTTGCGACGGACTGCTGCGTCTCGTGGTCGCTGCCGACGTCATCGTGACGGAGTGCAGTGTCAACAACGTGCCGGTCCACCTCGGCCCTTCCGGCGTCGCAGAAGTGGCACGGCAGGCGCCCGGCGCGAAGATCATCATCACCCACCTCGACAGCCTCGACCTCCCTACCGGCTTCGACAGTTTCATCGTCGCCGAGGACCTCGCCCATTACACCTTCTAGCGACCCCTGTTGCTTAAGAGAGGGCCTCAGATAGAATGGCCCCGAGGTAGAACAATCGTGTACGGATTTGGTCTGCTCAAAGGCCTCAGGATGACCATGCGGCACTTCTTCAAGCCGCCGGTCACGGTCCAGTTCCCCGAGGAAGTCCGCGATTTCCCTGCTCGCGCGCGCACCAGCCTGCTCTGGTTCGACGAGCGCTGCACGGGTTGCAGCACTTGCGCCCAGGCCTGCCCGGACGGCTGCATCCTGGTGGCCACGGAGCCACGCGAGGACGGCAGCCTCAACAAGGTCCGCTACGAGATCGACTTCCGCATCTGCATGTACTGCGGTCTCTGCACTGAGGCCTGCCCTTACGAGGCGATCCAGCCCGGCGGCACCTTCACCGACGCCGTCTACTGGTTCGACGACATGTACCACGACAAGTACGAGCTGACGAAGCTGGCGCACGAGCACCTCAGCAAGAACGACTTCACCTACCCCAACGGTCTCAAGGCGCCGCAGTCCGTCATCGATTTCATCAACGCCGAGAACGCCGGCTTATACGTGACGCCGCCCGAGCGCACCCACGCCCAGATCCCGAGTCAACCCTCTCAGGGATCCGAAGGAAAAGACATGCCTAGGCAGGAGCGCTTGATCAGTGGCTAAGCTCACGCTCGATGGGAATGAGGTCGAGGCAGAAGCAGGCGCACCCCTCGTAGAAGTCATCAAGCAGAACGGCACTTTCATCTCTAACCTCTGCTACATCGACGGCCTGGCGCCTTACGCCGGCTGCCGCACCTGCCTGGTCGAGATCGAAGGCGCGCGCGGCCTGCAGCTCGCTTGCTCCAGCCGGGTCAACGAGGGCATGGTCGTCCGCACCGACACCGCCCAGGTGCTCGACGCACGCCAGGCCGTGCTCTCGATCATCAACGCAAACCACTCCGACCGCTGCCTCACCTGCCACCGCCGCGTGCACTGCCAGCCCGGCGACATCTGCCTCCGCGACGATACGGTGACGCACCGCTGCCTGACCTGCGCCAAGAACTACCGCTGCGAGCTACAGACCACGAACGAGATGCTGCAGATGTCCAACTACGAGCCGTGGTTGGGCGAAGAGCGCACCTACTACGAATCCGAGCCGCCGGAGGCCGACCGCGCCAACCCGTTCCTCGAGTTCGACCCGCAGATGTGCATCATCTGCACCCGCTGCGTCCGCGCCTGCGACGAGCTGCGCCACACTGGCGCCGTGACGCTGGCGGGCCGCGGCTTCGACACCCGCATCGCTTTCGGGGCCGGCGGCGCCATCCACGAGTCGAACTGCGACTTCTGCGGCTCCTGCATCGACGTCTGCCCCACTGCCACGCTGCTCGAAAAGCCGAACAAGTGGATCGCCAAGACGGAGACCTGGGTCTCGACCACCTGCAACTCGTGCAGCGTCGGTTGCACGCTCAGCATGGGCGTCCGCAACGGCAAGGTCGTCATGGTCAAGCCGGATCGCCTCAATCCCGTTAGCTTCGACCAGATCTGCGTCCGCGGCCGCTTCCACTACGACGCCGTCAAGACCCGCGACCGTCTGACACGCCACCTGGTGCGCAACGGTGACGTCCTGTCACCCGCCACGTTGGACGCCGCCATCGAAGCCGCCTCGAAGAAGCTGACCGACGCCATCGAGACGCACGGCCCGGAGGCCGTCGGCTTCCTCGTCGCGCCCTGGGCCACCAACGAGGAAGCCTACGCCGCGCAGAAGCTGGCGCGCGGCCTCATCGGCACCGAGAACGTCGACTCCACGGCCGGCCCAGTAGCCGCGGCCGTCGGCGAGGCGCTGAACGGCGCCTTCGGCACCGACGCGCTGCAGAGCGACCTCGCGGACCTGGCTAAGGCCACGACTATCGTCGTCATCGCGGATGACCTCGAGTCCAGCCACAATATCGCTGCGCTGCGCATCAAGGACGCCGTCGTCAACAATGACGCCCGCCTCGTCGTCATCACCTCGCACTACGGCGAAGTTTGCGACTTCATCGCGCCGCCCCCCTCGGGCTCGATCATGCCGTCACCCCAGAGGGTTCGCTCCGCTGAACCGACCGGCGTCTGGCTACGTCCTAGCCCCGGCGGGGAGAACGCGACCGTCGCGGCGCTGGGACGCATCCTGGCCACACGTCTCGGCAGCGAGGCGGACGGACCAGACGCGGCGCCCGGCATCGACGCCGACGACATCGGCCGCGCCGCTGAGATCATCCAGGGCACCGGCGAAGGCACGCTTGCCATCGTCTACGCGCCGCCGGCTTCGGCGGCGCTTGCGGGCGAAGGCGCACGAGCCGCCGCCAACCTCGCCGTCGTCTGCGTCGGCGATGCCGCCTCGAGCACTCTGCACGTGCTGCCGGTCAGCGCCAACACCGTCGGCATCCGCGACATGGGCGTCCTCCCTGGCGAAGGCGCGAAGGACATCGCCGCGATGCTGTCTGGCGGCGTCAAGGCGCTCGTCGTCGTCGGTGACAACCCGCTAATGCTGATGCCGGATCGCGACGCCGTCGAAGCCGCGCTGAAGGACCTCGACGCCCTGATCGTCATCGATTCCCTGCGCACCGAGACGGCCGATCTGGCCGATGTCGTGTTCGCCGACCTGCCGTCGTACGGCAAAGAGGGGAGCTTTGTCAGCGCCGACCGCCGCGTCGGCCGCCTGATGCGCGCCGAAGCCGCTACCGGCGATCAGCGCGATGCGCTCGAGATGCTGGGCGAGCTGGCCCGCGCGCTCAAGACGAGCCTCGGCAAGGACTTCGACCTCGCGACCAGCGCCCACAGCCTCGCAAATGAAATCGCCGAGCACATCGATGGATACGCGGCATCAGCTCCGGCTTCGGTCGAGTCGGGCCGCACGCGTGCCCTGCGCGGCGCCCCGAGCGCGGCCCAGATGCAAGCCGTCTCGCTTGCCCCTGTGCCAACAGAGAGCGGCCGGCTGCTTCTGACGACTCACCGAACTCTCTACACCAGCCTCGAAGGCGCCTCCTTGCGCTCCGAGGAAGCCGACAAGCTGCACCGTGAGGAGTTCCTCGAGATGAACCCTGCGGACGCCGCTGCGCTCGGCATCGGCCAGAACCGTCCCGTCGTCGTGACCAGCGGCTCGCACGAGCTGACGCTCTCGGCGGCGCTGACGGACGCGGTCGCGGCGGGCTCCGTCTTCCTGCCGCTCCTCTACGATGGCGGCCTGGTTAATCGGCTGCTGCCCTCCAGCGGCGCTCCGACGACGGTCACCGTCCGCCCCGCCTGAACGCATAATCTGCTCGCCAATCGCGGGAGCAGAGCAGTGCGTTTCCATGTTGCAGCAGGTTGGATTGTCATCGGTGAACCTCGCAGCCGAGCCGAGGCATCGCGGTGGGTCGACACCTTGACCCACGGTGGAATAGCTGCCCGGACAATTCCAGAACAAGACGACAGCTTCATGGCACTTCGTGGTGGATTTCAGCTTGCCATGATTCCAATGATTAGCCTCGCATGGCTTTCTTCCGAATTCGCGGCTCTACGAACAGGTCTGCTTCCGCTTGGAGGAGGTGCGCCTCAGGGTTATTTGGCCGTGGGCGTGAGGCACAGCGAATACCGCCGCGCCTGCGAGACGCTTCGATCTAGCGGGATTGACCTATTCAACAGCAGTGGTCATCGCTGAAGTGAATTCCGTCTAATGACCTGCCTGCTAGAATGACCTCCTAAGCACGATTGAGTCTGCAGGACGTGATTTCGTTCAAACATGAGATTGCCGCTCTTTCCGCTCAGCCTCGTCCTCTTCCCGGGACAAACGATCCCGTTGCATATCTTTGAGGAACGCTACAAGGCAATGCTCCGGCGCTGCCTCGACGAGCAGATCCCCTTCGGCATCGTCCTGATCAAGGACGGCGGCCGCTTTGGCCGCGGCACCCCCCACTCAATCGGCACAACCGCCCGAGTCATGACCGTCGAAGAGCTCGAAGCCGGCTCCTGTCTGCTACGCGACCAGGCGCCCCACCGCGGCAGCTGCTTCAACATCACCGTGCGCGGCGAACAACGCTTCCGCGTCACGTCGCTCGACCGGCGAGAGGCCGAGTACCTCGTCGGCGATGTCGAGATGTACCCGGACGAGCCCGCGCCGGAGCCGGCGATGCTCATGGTGGCCCAGCGCGTGGCGGCGCTGTTCGACGAGTACTACCGCGGCGTCGTCGCCATGATGGGCAACTGGCAACGCAACGCTGAGCCCGGCGAACAGACGATGATGTTCAACCTCGCCCCCCTCCGCGTCGCCGCTGAGGCCGACGATTTCAACCCACCGCGCCGTATCCCGGTGCCGTCCATCCCGACAGACCCGGTGGCGCTGGCCAACGTCATCGCCGGAGAGCTCAGCGTTCAGCCCTACACGCGCCAGGAGCAGGTCAAGCAGGAGCTGCTCGAGGCACCCTCCACACTGGCGCGGCTGCAGCGCGAGGCCGAAATCCTTGCCGAGGAAACGCCCCAGATCGAGGAGCGCATCCGGCTGCGCTACCGCCGGCGTTTCGGTGAGTTCGGTCGCACCAACTAGCCCGTGCGTGTCTTCCTGACTGGCGGCAGCGGCGTCCTCGGACGCATCCTGATGCGGAAGCTGACGATCGCTAACCACAATGTCGTCGCGCCCCACCACTTCGAGCTCGACCTCTATAACCTTGAAGACGTGACGCAGGCCCTTCAGGGCGCCGACGCCGTATACCACTTGGCCACCCGTATCCCGCCGCCGGAGGCGCAGGGACTACCTGGCGCCTGGGAGGAGAACGACCGCCTGCGCTCCGAAGCGTCCCGTATCCTGGTCGACGCCGCCATCGCCGCCGGCTGCAAGATCTACGTCCAGCCGTCCGTAACGTTCGTTTATCCGGATGGCCCAGTCGACGAAGGGACGCCGGTTGTCGAAGCAGAACGTCTGCGCTCCGCGCTGGAGGCTGAACGTCAGGCCCAGCGATTCACGGAAGCCGGCGGCTGCGGCGTCATCCTGCGCCTCGGCCTGCTCTGGGGCTCCACGACGGGACTGGACGACCCCGAGGATCGCTACGGCGCGACGTTGCACATCTCGGACGCCGGGTCCGCTTTGCTGGCGGCACTTGACGTCCCGGCAGGTATCTACAACGTCGTTTCGGACGGCGCCCGCGTCTCCAACGCGAAGTTCAAGGCCGCGACGGATTGGCAGCCCGCGTTCTAGATCAGCGGAACTCGCCGATCAGATAGCGCAGTTCGCCGCTAATCGGCGCTGCACCGTCGTTCATCGCTTCGAGCGTCAGGCAGCCGCTCGTGGTAGCGCCTTCGCTCCCCTCTGCGACCTGAACGGTGGTGCCCTGTAGCTGTCCCTCAAACCTCACGGCGGCTCCCTCATCCATCCGCCAGTCAAAGACGAACGCGAACCCGGCGCACGCGGGAGGCGGTCCGAACGCTCGGGCCAGAACCAACGGTTCGATGAACTGCCTCTCGCCGGGCAGGATGTCGAGCGCAACGCCTCCCTCTCCCAGCACCACAACGCCTGCAGGCGCTTGCGGTCGTCCCAACATCGCGGTCGCGGACGTAGCCTCGACCGTAGCCGAGGCCACAGCTTCGCTGGTCGTCGGCACGGGCGTGCTGCTCACGTTCGGGGCCGGCGTGCTGCTCGAACAGGCGGAGCAGAGCCAAACAGCAATGGCCGTTGCGATAACGGCGACCCTCAAAGGTTGTGCGTCTGGAGATAGGCAAAGACCAGGTTTGACGATGCCCGTGTCGCCGAGTCGATCGTATCGACGACCTGCGCCATCGCTCCCTCATCGGCCGTGAGCCCCTGCACGTAGAGGTTGCGGTGCTTCGAATCAAGCACCAGCATCGCGACCTGGTCCGGCGTCATCTTGGCCGCGGCGCCATTGAGCCAGCCCGCGTCCGCTGCGATCACGGCGCCGCCGATCTGACCCGCCATCTGCGCCAGCGCCAGCGCGCCGCCTTCGCCGTGGTCCGTCACCTTGCGCAGGTCCTGCTCGAGGTGATGGATCGCGACCGAAACCGAGTACGCGTCGTCCTTCGTGAGGTGCGGACAGGCCGCCTCGACCTGGCCGGGCAGCGGCAGGTCGAGCGCCCCGCAGAGCTGCGCCTGGTTCACTGAACGTATCGCGTCGAAGAACCCCGTCGAGGTTGAGGCATCCAGCTTGAACTCGAGGAACGTGCGCAGGATCGGCGCCTCATCGCGGCGGCTGAACGCGAGGAAGAGCCCCGCGAGGTCGCTCATCGCCAGCACGTACTGCTCGAAGATCGTCATCGCCAGCACTTTGCGGTGCTCCGGCGACTCCAGTGCGAGGCTACGCAGGCAGCTCTCGGCAACGATCAGGCGGCTGCGCGCGCCGAAGCGCCGGTAGCTGTCGAGGAAGCCGACATCGACGCCGTAGAGGTAGTTATCAAAGCAGGCGGGACAGCGTGCCTCACCCGCGTGCGGCTCGATCTCGGTGCCGCAGTCGCTGCAGAGGTCGCTTGGGGCCGGATGGGAGGTCATGCAGTCCCCGTGTCTTCCCACCACTCGGCGTCCTGACAGACAATGTCGAGCCGGGCGGCGCCTGCATCGATACTAACACGGGCATAACCCGGTCCCGGCGAACGAAAACGCGGGAACGCGAACGCGAGCAGCGAGAGACAGCCAGAGTTCACCAGATCGACGCTTCGGAGAGCGAGAGCATCGCCTGGATTTGGCTCCGACGTCGCCTCAGAGCTGGCGACGGCTCGGAACCTCACGCGAGACACGCCGTCCGTCTTTGCGATGCGCGTGTAGCACCACCATCCGGCCCTCCTCCTCCGTCTCGGAGGAGTCGTACAGGCAGCCCTCGATCGAATTCTCGAGTATGCGGCGCATGCGTCCGCGCTGGTCGGTGAAGCCTAGCGCTGACATTTCGGGCAGTAATGCGTGCTGCGGCCGCCGAGCTTGACCCGCTGGATCACGGAGCCGCATTCGTAGCAGGGCTTGCCGGTACGGCGGAAGACCTTGACGTGCATCTGCATGTTGCCTGACTCGCCTTCTATGTCGTGGTAGTCGCGAAAGCTGGCGCCGCGGCTCTCGACGCCGAATAGCAGCACATCCTGAATCGCCTTGTGCAGACGCGCGACTCTCGGCCTGGTGATCGTGGCCCCGAGGCGCCGCGGGTCGATGCCGGCGGCGAAGCAGGCCTCGTCGGCGTAGATGTTGCCGATGCCGGCGATGCGGCTCTGGTCCAGCAGTATCGACTTCACGGGCGCCTTGCGGCCCTTCAGCGCCTCCGCCACTACGGCGACCGTAAAGCCCTCGCTGAGCGGTTCCGGGCCGAGGCCGGTCGCGACAGCCTCCGAGATGTCGTCGAGCAGCCAGAGGCCGCCAAACTTGCGTACGTCCGTGAACCGCAGCTCGGAGCCATCGTCGAGGACGAGGACGGCGCGTAGGAAGCGGTCGGGCTCCGCGCCCGCGCCGCGGTGCAATAGCGCCCCCGTCATGCGCAGGTGTATGACGATGAAGGCCTCCGTGTCGAGCCGTATCGCAAGGTACTTGCCGCGCCGCTCCATCGCCTCGATGCGCGCGCCGACAACGCCTTCCCGAAACGACGCCTCGTCGACGCCCTTGAGCACCGGCACCGGCTTCCCGGTATCGGCCGGTATGCGCACAGCCGTGATGCGCCGGCCGACGATGCGGCGTTCGAGGTCGCGGCGAATAGTCTCGACTTCGGGAAGCTCAGGCACGATGACATGATAGCCCCGAATACCCTTGAGACGAGCCGGTTGGTAGACTGGCTAGGTGCGTACGAAAGCGATCTTCGACATTGACGAACGCCCCTCTGATTCGCCGGTGGTTGATAGCGTGTGGCGCACGACTAGCGGCAGCAACCCCGGTTCCTTCACCTCGGTTGCGGAGAGCCACTGGAGCGTGGTGGTCACTCGGCAGCAGGGCAAGATCGGGATGACGATCCGCGGACCCGAGACACATGCCACGCCTTCGCCCATTCCTGAAGAGGCCGAGTTCATGGGCATTTCCTTCAAACACGGCGCATTTATGCCCGACCTGCCGGCCGATTCCCTCGTAGACGCCTCCATCGACCTGCCTCAGACGACACGACGCACCGTCTGGTTGTTCGGCGCCACCTGGGACTTGCCCACCTTCGAGAACGCTGACGAGTTCGTCGCACGGCTCGTCCGAGAGGGCCTTCTGGTACAGGATCCCGCGGTTGCGAAGACCCTGGTCGGCCGTCCGGCCGACCTCTCGCCGCGTACACTGCAGCGGCGCGTTCTGCGCTCCACCGGACTAACGATGGGCACGCTGTTCCAGATCGAACGCGCCCGGGAGGCCGCGTCGCTGCTCCAGAGAGGCGTCCCGATCCTGGATGTCGCCGATGAGGCAGGCTACGCCGACCAGTCGCACCTGACCCGCGCAATGCGCCGCTTCTGGGGTTACACGCCTGTGCAAATCCTGCGCGGCGCGCCCTGAGATTGTCGCTTTTGTTCAAGAGCCTATCGGCCGGGTAGGGCATGCTACTTCCATCAGGGGACGCTACTCGCGCCCCATCTAGAGGAGAGGTATGGGAGACATAGTCCTCACAGAGTTCATCAGCCTGGACGGCGTTATCGAGGATCCCGGCGGTTCGGAAGGTTCGGTCCTCGGCGCATGGACATTTCAATTCAACCGCGGTGACGAAGGTAACGAGTTCAAACTCGACGAACTGAGAGCTGCTGGCGCGCAGCTGTTTGGCCGCGTCACATACCAAGGCTTCGCCGCTGCCTGGCCGGCAAGGCGCGAGACCACCGGCGAGTTCGGCGTGAAGATTAATGCGTTGCCAAAGCATGTGGTCTCAACCACCCTCTCGGACGCGGACGCGAGCTGGGAGAACTCCACCGTCATCCGCGACAACGTGGCCGGTGCAATGACCAGGCTCAAGCAGCAGGTCCAGGGCGACATCCTGCTCGCCGGTAGCGCATCGCTCGCCCGCTCGCTATTCACGGAGGGACTCATCGACCGCATCAACCTGATGCTTTTTCCTGTCCTGCTCGGAACCGGCAAGCGCCTGTTCGCGGAGGGTTTGCCACGCTCATCGTTCGAACTCATGGAGTCCAAACCAATTGGCCCCGACGGCGTGGTGGTGCTCACCTACCGCACCAAACGCTAGCAGAGCGCTTGGATTAGATGCGCGGCCTCTCTTCCTCGATGGAGGCCACGCTAGGCGCTCATGTTGATGATCGGCTTCACCGCGCCGTCGGTGCGGCGGCTGAACATCTCGTAGGCTCGCCCCAGGTCGCTGAACGGGACCTCGTGCGTGATCATCTTCCCGGGGTCAATACGGCCCTGCGCAATCAGGTCGACCGCAGTGTTCACCACGTCCACGACCTCGCCGGCGCGGGCGCTGTTCGTGACGTAGATCGTCGGCAGCTTCATGTACATCGTGCCCCAGTCGAACGGGAAGACGGGGTCGCCGTGCGGCATGCCGAAGATGCAGACCGTACCCTTTGTCTTGAGGCAGTGGAACGTCTGGTTGGCCGTCTCGTGCATGCCGCAGGCGTCAACCACCACGTCGGCCAGCTCGCCATTCGTCAGCTCCTTGACGCGCTCGATGACATCTTCCTTCGCGGCGTTGATCACGTCCGTGGCGCCGAAACGCTTCCCCATCTCGAGCCGCGCGTCAACGATGTCGGTGACGATGAGCTGAGAGGCGCCGCCCTGCGACAGGAACTCGGTGAAGCCGAGACCGATGGGCCCCTGCCCGAGGATAACTACCTTCTTGCCCAGCATGCTGCCCAGCTTCTGCACCGCGTAAACCACGGTGCCGATCGGCTGGCAAAGCACCGCGAGCTTCGGGTCGACGCTCGGCGGCACGTAGATGCAGCGGTTGGCCGCGATCGTCGTGTACTCCAGCAAGCCGCCGGTGTAGGTCAGAGCCACGACGCGGTCGCCGACCTTCAGGCTGTCGTCCATGCTTTCTTCAACGATTCCGGAGGTTTCATGGCAGGGCAGGCCGGTGCGCAGTGGGTAATCCTCTTCGGGGAACACCTTGTCGTAAGTCAGGAGGTCGGAGCCGCAAATCGAGGCGTACTCGATGCGGACCAAAACCTCGCCCGGCTTCGGGGTCGGCTTCTCAACGTCCAGGATCTCGAACTGCCGGGGGCCTACAAGGCGCGCAGCCTTCATACAAAACTCCTGCTCTAGATAGCTCGATACGGGGCACAGCCGCCACATTGTAGGTGATGCGGCAGGCTGGGTCAGCGGGCTCAACTCCAGATGTCCGGGGGAGGAGCCCCTTGCGCAATCGTTTAGCGGGAATTTGACGTGTTCAACATGTGTTCATTTGAATCGGGACTCTAAGATGACGTAGCAGGCCCGCCGATCCCCGGTCTGCTCAAACACGCTGGGATGCAGTTACCACGGTTTTTGTAAAGACAAGGAGTCACCTTTATGCGCATGATGGTCGACGTTGACTTCCCGCCGGAGCCCTTCAACCAGATGGTCAAGAACAGCGCCGTTGGCGGGGTAATCCAGAAAATCCTGGCCGACATCAAGCCGGAAGCGGTCTACTTCAGGGAACGCCAGGGACTGCGTGGCTGCACGATGTTCGTTGACATGACTGAGACATCTCAGATGCCCAAAATCGCTGAACCGTTCTTCATCATGTTCAACGCCACGGTTAACTTCGAACCGGTCATGACGCCCGAGGATCTGGCCAAATCCGGCCTCGATGATCTGGGCAAGAAGTACGCCTGAGTCTCGGTCACAGCGTCGATGGCGGGGCTCGGCTACGAGTCCTGCCATCCTGCCACCGCTGCGAACTGCCGTTGCCTCATTCGCATAGGTCACTCGCAAGCCCACTGCGCGGGCTAGGGCAACACCTCGTCCACGACCTCGTAGCACTCGGTGGAGACGGTGGCGTAGAGGCCCCGCCGGTTGCCTGCCCGGTATTCAGCCGACTGCGGGCTCTCGAGATACGCGTCGTAGGCGTCGCGGTCCGTGCGCCGGGCCAGGCAAAGAAACGTATCGGAGTGCTCCGAGTCCTGGTCCAGGCTGCGAAACGTCTGCAGTCCCGCGGTCCCCGGCACCTGCAACGCCAGGCCGTCGTGCCGCTCGCGGTTCTGGACGAATTCGTCGGCGTTCTCCGGCGTCACGCGGTAGATGCTGCGCACGAGGTAATTCCCGGCCACATCGCCGGTTGAGTCGATTTTTAGATCCCACTCGCGGCCGACGGGCAGGCCCTCGTAGAGGCCTTCCGGTCGGCTCTTGGGATAGTCCTGTCCTTCTGGCGTCGCGCGGAACGCGAGGTAAGCGTCGCGGTCTTGCCACGCGCGCAGGATGAGGTAATCGGTCGGGTTGCCAAGAAAACGGGCGACACTACCCCGGACGAAACCGGGGCTGGGCTTCATCAGGCCGTGGATCCAGTTGAGTCGCTTGATCGCCTCGCTCTGACGCGTGTTCCTGACACGCAACACCTCTTGCAGAAGAAACATCGTCGCCTCCCTCGATTAGCCGGCGCGTCGAGGACGCGCTCCCGTTCGGGAGTCAATGCTACATCCAGAGACGCCGATTCAGGCGACCGCTACGCTACTGCCCGACTCTGTCTTCGTGACCACGACCCGCGCCGGCAGACGAGCCGCCAGTTCCTGCAGGTGCGTCACGATGCAGACCATCCTGTTCTCCCCGCGCAGCGCGTCCAGCGCGTCGGCGGCGCGGTCCAGCGCCTCGGCGTCCAACGACCCGAAACCCTCGTCGAGGAAGACCGAGTCGAGCACGACACGGCGGCTCGCCGCCAGGCCCGGCAGGCTCTCGGCCAGCGCCAGCGAGAGCGCCAGCGAAGCGAGAAACGTCTCTCCCCCCGACAGCGTCCGCACCGACCGCGACTGGTCGGCGTTCCACTGGTCGACGACCTCGAACTCCTGCCCCTTCTCGTCCACCTGCAGCCGGTAGCGCCCGCCCGAGAGCTGTTCCAGCCGCTTCGAGCCGTCCGCCGCCAGCACCGCCAGTGCCTCTTGCTGGACGTAGGCCTGGAATCGGTCGGCGCGCAGCATCTGCGACAGGTCGGCGGCCACGTCGTGCTCTTTCTTCAGTGCCGCCAACTCCTTGCGCATCGCCGCGACGCGCTTGACGTCCGCCTCCATGCGTTCGACCTGCACCTCCAGTTGCCCGATAGCGACCGCAGCCTCAGTCTGCGCTTGACGCGATTCATCGGCCCGGCGCTTGAGCAGAGGCTCGACATTCCCGCCTGAAATGAGCGAAGCGCTAACGTCCTGCCAGCCCTGCTCCTCCGTCAGCACACCCAGATTGCGATTGCCCTCGTCTAGCGCATCGCGGTTCATCTCGACCGCCTCGGCCGCTTCCACGACGCGCGACTCAAGATCGGCGAGGTGTCCCCGCGCCGCCTCGATCTGCGCACCGAGGCGGTCGCGTTGCCCCGTCATCTCGTCAAGCTCGACTTGCAGCGTGTCCCGCTGCTTGCGGGCCTGCGTCTGCTGCTGCAACGCCTCGTTGATCGCCGCCAGCGAGAGCCCTTCTTCACTCCCCAGCGACTGCTGCAGCGACCGCTGGACGCGTTCGCGCTGCGTCTCCAGTTCTTGCAGCCGCTTCTCAGCTGTCTCGACCGTCATCTGCGCCTTCGTCGCGGCGTTGGCGGCGTTCTGTAGCGCGCTGCGGGCGTCCGACTCCGCCTTCCGCGCGGCTGCGTGACCCTGCTGCGCTGCCTCAAGGTCTGCGCGGTCGAACGCGGGTAGCTCCCCGACCTTGCCGCCGCAGACGGGACACGGGTCGCCCGCCTTGAGCCCGCCGGCCAGCGCGGCGACCAGGTTGTGGCGCCTGGCATCCTCCAGCGCCGCCTCGGCGGCCTTCATCACCTCTTCGGTGCCCGCCAGGCGTGTCTTGTGCTGCTCGACGGCCTTCGCCGCCACGGCCAAGCGGCCTGTCGCGTCCTTATGTGAAGTATGCGCCTCTTCGATGCCGCGCCCGGCCTCCTCCAGTGCCACTGCGCGCTCGCGTGCCAGCGTCAGCTGCGTCAGGCGGTCGGCGTCGTAGCAGTTCGCCGCAAGCTGCGCCTGCAAACCTTCGACCTTGGTCGTCACCTCGGCAAGCGCGCAATCGCCCTGCTCGAGAAGCTCCTTCGTTGTCTGCAGGTCGCGCGAAGCGGCCTGCGACTCCGCCTCCGCGGCAGCTAGCGCGCCACGCGTCTGCGTCAGCACAATCGCGAGAGCCTGTCCCCGCTCAACCGCCGCGGCTTGAGCCGTGAGTCGCGTCTTCTCGGCTTCGCGCTCGGTCAGTTGCTGCTTTAGCTCCCGCACCTTCTCTGGCGTCGCGTCGGCCAGCAGTTCGAGCGCCCGTTCGCGCTCATCGAGGCGAGTGCGCATGTCCGTCGCCATGGCCGTCGCACGGCCCCGCATTCGGTTGTATACGTCCAGTCGCAGCAGGCTCCCGAGCACCGACCGCCGCTTCTCGGCCGACCCGGCGAGGAACTCCTGGAACTGGCCTTGCGGTAGCAGCACGGAGCGGGTGAAGCCGTCATAGTCCAGACCCACGATCTCGCTAATGCGTTCCGTCACCTCGCGGGCGCGGTCGAGCTGCGGCTGCCAGTCGTCACCGTGCCTGCGGTCGAGGCGCACGGCGCCCGCGCCCTTGCGGCGCGTCTCGCGATAGACGCGATAGCGCTCCTCGCCGGCGAGAAACTCCAGCGAGACGCGCATCCGGTCCATGCCCTGCGAAATGCATGCGCCCACCTCCGCCGTAACGCGCGGGATCCGCCCGTAAAGCGCGTAAGCGATCGCGTCGATCAGTGACGATTTGCCGGCGCCGGTCGGCCCCGTGATCGCGAACAGGTCGAGCTCGGAGAGGTCGAGGCAGGTGGGGTCGCGAAAGGCCGTGAAGCCTTCGAGCTCAAGCCTCAGTGGTCGCATGCTCTTCCTCGTTGAGCAAGGTGCGGAATAGCGCCAGTGTCTCGGCGGAGGGCTCGTGGCCGCGTCCCAGGCTGCCTTCGTAGAAACGGCTGAACATCTCGACCGGGCCGAGGTGGGAGCGCTCCACCGACTCGGGCTGGCCTGTCGGCGGCCTTGTGCGCTCGCTCGACGTGCACTGCGTTCGGCAGCTCGGCGCGCACCAGCTGCGCCAGGTTGGCCACCGGCATGTCGACGTCGACGAAAACGCGCGCCCAGGCCCCTTCCGTCTCGTCTTTGAACCGCGCCAGGTCGTTCAGCGCCACGCCATGCTCCGGCATTCCGATGTCGACCAGTCGCCGCCCCGACGAAATCGGCAGCGGCGTGATCGAAGCGGGCTGCCGCGCGTGCACCTCGACCAGGTTGACGTACTTCTGCTGCTCGCGCTCCCCAAAATCGAGCTGCAGCAGCGAGCCCGAGTACGCCGCTTTCGTGGCGCAGGGGATCTCCTGCGGCTTGTGCACGTGGCCCAGCGCGATGTATTGCGCCTCCACCGGCAGCGCCGCGCGGCGCACGCCGTAAATGCCCATCGACATGTGCAGCTCGCGCTCGCCACCGCCGGGCCCGACCATCGCTTCGTCAGCCAGCAGGTGCGACACCAACACGCTGATGGCATCGGGCTCGAAGCCGGACACGAGTACTCGCATCGCTTCCTGCACGCGTTCTGCGTACTGCATCAGCGGCGCGTCCGTGCCCATCTGCAGCCGTGTGAAATCGACCACGTCGCGTTCGTTGATCCACGGCAGCGCGGCCACAACGGCGCGCTCGCGCTTGTCCTTCGACTCTACGTCGATCAACGCGCCGTCGCCCGGGCCCACGCGGCACGCCCCGCACGTGGATGCCAAGCGACCCCAGCAGCGGCGCTACCGCGTCGAGCCGCCTGGGGTGGTCATGGTTCCCTGCGATGACGACGGCCGGGATGCCCGCGCCGTACAGCTCGCGGAAGAAGGCATAGACCAGCTGCTCGGCCTCGGGCGGCGGCGCCGACGTGTCGAAGATGTCGCCCGCGACGAGCAGGCAGTCGACCTCGTGGTCCTTCGCCAGCGATAGCACTTCCTGCAGTCCGTCATGCTGCTCCGGCAGGCGGCTCTGACCCCGCACGTTGCGGCCGATGTGCCAGTCCGAGCTGTGCAGGAACTTCAAGGGACGTTGTTCCTCTGGATCCGTGCGAAGACCTCGTGCCCGTTCTCGCGCGATGAGGCCGCAACTTCGTCGGCGCGTGTCGCCCAGGCCGGGAAGGGGAACTGCACCAGCAGTGGCACCGGTACGTCGGGCTGCTGCAGGAACATGCTGCCCGGCTTCAGGATCGACGGATCGCACCCGCGCCGATGACGTCAGGAAGCCGTACTCGTCGCGCTGCGATTCCGCGGCGTCCAAGCGCCCGACGACGCGGAACGAAGCGTTGGCCGTGACGCGGCGCTCGATCTCGCTGGCGGTCTGCTCCGCCCCGATCAGCACCACGCCCAGGCTACGGCCCCGCTCCGCAATATCGAGCACGACTTCCTTGATCGGGCTGCGGCCCTCGCGCGGTGCGTACTTGTTCAGCTCGTCCAAAACGAGAAAGACCAGCGGATCACGCCCGCCTTTGTCCTTTTCCTCCATCAGGCGCTTGACCACGACACCGACGACGAAGCGCTTCGCCCGGTCGTTGAGGCGGTTGATGTCGATGACGTTGACCTGGTGCTTGCGCCAGTCGAAGCGGTGGCGCTCCGCCTCTGCCGGACGCGCCGCCCGGATCAACGGCGCGACCGCAATCGCTGCAGCCTCCAGACGCCGGGCAAAGGCCTGGCGCGTCCCATCCGCCGCGCGGGGCGCGATACCGTCCACGAAATCGCAAATCACCTCGACGAGCCGATCGAATGAGTCGATCCGCAGCCCCGCATCGACTCCCGGTACGCGCAACACGATGTCCGCCTCGCCCGCCGGCTGTAGCGCGACCTGCGACTCGAGGAAGCGCTCGACCTGCGTGATCACGAAGCCTAAGTTGGCTCGTCTCGTCGTCCGCGTCGGCGAAGAGGAAGCGCAGCATGCGCTCGCTGCAAAACTCACGCAGCGTCCAGAAGTAAGCCTCCACGCCCTCGGAGCGCGAGCCCGTGTCGGGGATGACGACGTCCCCCCGCTGCGGCGGCGCCCACAGCCCTACGTTGGCGAACGGGCCCACCGGGAGGCCCAGCGTCTCGTACTTCGTGTGCTCGCCGTCCGGCAGCTTGGCGTTCGGCTTGTCCAGCCAGAGCAGGTCTTCGCCTTTGACGTTGAAGATGATGGCGTGCGACGAGTGCGCGTTGCGCAGCGACGAGGCGTGGAACAGCCCGTAGAGCAGGAACAGCGCGTAGGTCGTCTTCGTCGCAACGCCGCTGATGCCGCTGATGTTGACGTGGGCGCCGCGGCTGCCGTCGAGGAACTCGAGGTTGCCGTAGACCGGCAGGCCGTCGCGCGAAAGGCCGGCCGGGAAGCGCGCGTCGCGCATTTTGTCGAAGTACAGCGCCAGCTCGCGGTCCTCAACCGTCGCCCGACGCACAGCGCGCCCCGGACGCGGGGGCACCAGCACCTCGCTCTCGGGCTCCGTCGGGCTCATCGAGACGCGCGTCACCGCGACGTGCGCGATCGTCGAGACGTCGACGGGCAGCGTGCCGCTCTCGGCGCGGAACACATCGGAGTGGAAGCTCGCGCCCTCGTAGGCCGACTCGATCTGGTCGACGACGCCGTAGTGGTCCACGTCGTCGCGGCCGTCCGGGCAGCGGTTGCGGCAGCTGTGTCGTCACCGCGACCACCTCGTCGAGCTGCACGTAGTCGTTTGGGTCGACCGCGAGCCAGAACTCAAGCGGCTGCGACTCCTTGGTGCCGATGACGCGGCCGACCTCATCACTCATAGCGAGTACTCCCTGGAAAGGTGGTCTTCGATGGCGCGTCGGATGAATGCCTGGTCGCCCAGCTCGTGGCGTAGCCGCTTCTCCAGCGCCCCGACCGGCAGCAGGTTCTGCGGCGCCCGTGGGTCATGTTCGGGGCGCGATGCATAGCGTGGCAGGTTGTGCGACAGCATGTCGGCGACCTCAACCGGCGACCGCGAGTCGTCCACGGGAATCTCGATTCGGACGATGCCGGCATAGGAGTGGTGGATCGCGCGTGTGTACGGCAGGCGCAGGAACCAGGAGTAGCCGCGAACCCCATGAGTCCTTGATCGCGAACACCGGCGTCCGCTCTCCGGCAGCGAGTCGCGACGATCGAGCGCGCGTTGCTCGCCTGCCAGGTAAAGCTGGTGCAACGTCTTGGCGATACCCGCCAACTGGTTCGGCCCGCGCGTCAGGTCAATCAGTCGGCCGTCGGCGATGACCAGCTGCGTCGTGGGCAGGTGCTTCTGGATGCTGGCCAGCTCGAGGTCGCGACGGCGTACCGCGGCGGCCTGCATGGCGCCGTGGCGGCCCGCCCCTGTCGCGGGAAGCACTTCGAACACGAGATCGCGCCGCGGCGCCGGCACGACAAGCGGCCTCGGCTCGCGTCGAGCCGCCCACCGCCAGGACGCGCGACACGTAATCGACGCTGACACTCGCGGCGTTCGGCGTCGAGAACACGCAGCCGACCGCGACAGACGCGAGCACCGCCACGGAGCTTGACTCCTCATCATCGACGCGCGCCCAGGACTCGATGCGCTGCACGCCGTCGATGAATGCGACGCGCTCGGGGAAGGGCAGCGGTTGCGGCACGATGCCGTGCGACCAGTCCGCTGGTCTCGACCAGGGCGTCGACCTCGAAGTTGGGCGCTTCCTCGGTCTCCTCTTCTTCCTCGAAGTCGAAGGCGGAGCCGTAGTCAGCCGACCAGGGGTCGAGCGAGATGGCTGGGCGCGTCGTCGAGGCGGGGGACTCGAACATGATTTCTGATTTTACCGCGCATCGAGTCTGCCCCGCAAGCAAGGATTATGACAATTCGCGTGGATCCTTAACTAATTTACGAATGGTTATGGAAAGTAAACGTGGGGGCTTCAGCCTACTGGATACATCACCACGCCCGTCGCCAGCTTAGGGAAGAAGAACGTCGACTTGCGTGGCATGCGATCGCCCGACGCGGCGACGGCGATCACCTGGTCGACCGGCGTCGAGTTAACCAGAAACGCGACGTCCCACTCGCCCGCCGCGACGGCCTCCGCGGCGTGGCGGTGGCTCTCCGTATAGTCGATGTTCTCCGGCGACTCGTCGTATCCGACGGCGGGCAGCAGCGCGTGGGCCAGGATCGTGACGTCCAGCCGCCGCCATTCCCGCGAATGTTCCGCCGGCGTTCGGTTGAGGATCGCCGTCATGTCGCGAGGCGTCAGGAGGTGCAGGCGCCCCGGCTCCAGCCCGATCGCGCCGAAGGCTGGTCCGTCGCTCCCCGCCGCCTTAAGCCGCCCCACCAGCGCTTCGAGGTTCGCCTCGTTCGCCATTCCACCGTCATCCAGGCGCCAGTGGCGCAGGTTGCGTAGCTGAATCCGCAGCGGCTGCGGCAGCTTCACCAGGCGGTGCGTCGGCAGGACGACGAGGCCCGGGTCCTGCGACGATACCAACGCAGCGACGATGAAGTTGGCCGGGTCGTCGTCACTCCAGCTCAACGATGCCTCGCGGCGCAGATTGCGATAGTTGAGCCCCGTCTCATAACGATGATGCCCGTCTGCTATGACGAGCCGCCGGTGCAGGATCGCGTCGCAGAAGGCCTCCGCCGCTTCGGTCGAAACGGGACGCAGCGTGTGGCGCTCCGCCGGCAGCACGGCGTCCAGCACCGGCGCTTCCAGCGCCGGGCCGTCCAGCTCGGGCGCGCCGTCGGGCTCGTACAGCGCCATCACGGGGCTGAGCTGGACTCGCGTCGCCTTCAGCAGGTTGAAGCGGTCTAGCTTCGCCTTCTCGCCCGTCACCTCGTGCGGCAGGACGATGCCCTTGTCCCACTCCTCCAGCCGCAGCGCGCCGAACACTGCCCGGCGGCGCAGCGTCTGACCAGCGAGCTGAAACTCCTGGTCGTAAACATAGAGCCGCGGCGTGTCGTCCAGCTTCAAGGCGCCGTCGGCGATCCACTGCTCGATGTCGCTGCGCGCGAGCGCGTAATGGTCCGTCCCCGGCTCGAGGTCGGTCCGGTCTTCGCCGTAGTCGACGCGTGAGATGTTGTAAGCGCTGCGTTCGTAGAGGTCGAGCCGCGCCCGCCCCGCTACGACATCGTACGGCGGCGCGACAAGGTCAGCGGCGTCACCGGCGATTTCAGGGTCGTACCGCAAAGCGCGAAAGGGGCGCAGTCCTGCCATACGTCCATCATAGGTGTCGCTTCGAAATACGTGAAAGTCGGCCCTACAGTGCCGGCAAGCCCGCCGCCGCAAGCACCGCGCGCTGGGCGTCAAAGGAGTCGTTCACACCCTTCTCGGCCAGCTCGAGCAGCCCGTTCATGGCGTCGCGGCTGAACGCCCCGTTCTCCGCCGTCCCCTGCACCTCGACGTACTTCCCTTCGCCCGTCATCACGATGTTGAAATCGACCTCGGCGTGCGAGTCCTCCTCGTAGCAAAGGTCGAGCAGCGCATGGCCGTCGACGATGCCCACGCTCGTCGCCGCCACCGGCGACTTGATCGGCAAGGCGTTGTAAGTGCCGTCTTCGAGCAGCTTGCTCATCGCCATAACCAGCGCCACGTAGGCGCCCGTGATCGACGCGGTGCGCGTGCCACCGTCGGCCTGCAGCACGTCGCAGTCGACCGCGAAGGTCCGTTCGCCGAGGCTGTCGAGGTCGACGACGGCGCGCAACGAGCGCCCGATCAGCCGCTGAATCTCATGCGTCCGCCCGCCGATACGGCCCGTCACGGACTCCCGCGCCGTCCGCGTCGATGTCGACCGTGGCAGCATCGAGTACTCGGCCGTGACCCAGCCTTTCGTCGTCCCGCGCAGGAACGGCGGCTGGCGGTCCTCGATGCTGACAGCGCAGAGCACGGTCGTGTTGCCGAGCTTGATCATCGCCGAGCCCTCGGCATGCACCAGGTAACCCACCTCGATGCTGAGGGGGCGCAACGAATCCTTCTGGCGTCCATCGATTCGACCGCTGCCCATGAGACCGGGCGGATTATAAGCGCAATGCAAAGCAGCGCACAGTCTGGGAAAAAATACTGCGCGGGGGAGGATACGCCGGCTACGCCGCGTCTCGCACTGGCGCAGTCGCTTCTTCCGGCTCGTCCTCATCCGCCGCGCCGTCGTCTTCGAGCAGGTCGCGCGCGTCCCGGACCTCGGCCGTGACCTCGCTGACCGTCATGCGCAGGGTGAAGAGATGCGCCAGCAGCTCCTCGATGTCTTCCTCGCCGAAGCTCGCAACGCCCGGCGAGCCCTCGAAGGCGTCAATCGCCGCCAGCACCGACCCGTAGCCGCTATCGACCGCAAGGTCGCCTGTGCGCTGCCGCCAGCCCCGCTTCAACACGTAAGGCAGCAGGGCCAAGAGCCCGACCGATGTCAGCAAAACGCCGGCGATGAGGGTAGCCGTTTCGCTCAGAGTCCGAGTCCTTTCGCCATCGCGAGACTTCAGAGCAACTATCGGCGCTTCGCCACGTCGGCGCATCGGGGACTCCCCCTAGCTGGTAAGTGCAGGCAGGTGTCAGGACGCCGATGGTTCGACGTGTTGGATCTCCCTCCCGTCAACAACCTTCTGGGAACTAAAGCTGGGCCTCACGAGTGGTTCACCACGGGTCCCGAATACGACGACGTCATCTTGAGAAGCACGTAGCCGCCTATGCCGGCCACCGCCGATCCGAACAGGACCGCCAACTTCGCGGTCTGCAGCGACTCCTCATCTGAGAATGCGAGGGTTGCGATAAAGAGCGACACGGTGAAGCCGATGCCGCCAAGAAATGCCGTACCTAAGACCTGGCTCCAACTAAAGCCCTGAGGCAAGGCCGCGATTTTCAAGAGTACGGCCAGCCGGGTGACCACGGTGATGCCAGCAGACTTGCCGATTACCAAACCGATGGCGATTCCCCAGAACAGAGGTGTATTGATCGAATCGGTGAGCGAGTCGAAACGAATGACTATGCCCGCATTTGCTAGGGCAAAGAGCGGCAGGACAACGAAACTGCTAACGAAATGCAGGTTGTGCTCAATCCTATCCGTAAGCCCCTCTGACTCTGTTACCAATTCATTCAGGCGGCCCAGGGCAACATCGCGCTCCTCCGCATCGTGGGTCGCTTCTATCTCATCCAGCGACTGACGGAGGCTCTGCCGCGTCTCGACCGAATCAATAAGGTCGTATCGAGGTCGTGCAGGCGTCACGAGGCCCAGTGCTACGCCAGCAATCGTGGGGTGAAGGCCCGACTCCAGCACAGCCAGCCAAAGGAAGGGCAGCAGTACGAGGAATCTTCCTTCACTCGCGAAGTTCGCTCGATTTAGGAAGGCCGCAGATAGGAGAAGTAATACCCCTATGCCGAGCGGGAGCACAGAGATTGGGCCTGAGTAAAAAATCGCTATTATCAGTATCGAACCGATATCGTCAGCAATTGCCAGTGAGAGCAGAAAGATACGAGCTTCCCGTGGTACTCCCGGGGCCAGTGCGAGAATGCCAACGGCGAATGCGATGTCAGTCGCAATGGGTACAGCCCAGCCGGTGGATGAGCCTCCGAACCCCAAGTTCACTGCAACGAAGACTATCGCGGGGAGAGCCATCCCACCGAGGGCTCCGGCAACTGGAAGGCTCGCGCTTCGAATGCTGCCTAGTTCACCGACACTGATCTCACGCTTTACCTCAACGCCAGCGACGAAAAAAAAGATCACCATCAGGCCATCGTTGACCCAATGACGATAGTCACCGCTATCTGCGGCAAACCCGAGGTCGAAGCTGGCAATCGTGGTCCACAACGACTCGTAGCTCGATTCAGAAATGTTAGCCCAGGCCAACGCCAACGCAACGCAGACAAGGAGGAAGATGCTTCCGAAAGCCTCCATTTGAAGGAAGCGCTGTATCGGCAGAACTCGAATGCTCGCTGGAGTCTGCATGTGCGCGCGCTGATAGAGCGCTCCTCTGAGTCGCGCTGGTATCGGATTCATCGAGTTAGCATCTTCCGTCTGCCTACACTGATTTGACATCACGCGGCTAGCCAAGCTTCTGATTCAGAAAAAGCGCTCTGCTGATCGGGTGGTCAGACTCCCATCCGACATTGGCGCTTGCGCTTCACAGCCGGCGGTCCTTCCCAAGCAATCGCCTCAAGTACGTTGAGCTTACGGGTCCGGCACGCAGGCAGTATACGGGCGAGCAGACTCGGACGATGCCGATCCGGCAGCGACACCAGTGACAGCCGCCCGAAGCTCCCTGCGATCGCCACGTTCTGTCGCGAAATCGCCACGAGGTGAGAAATTCCCGCGCGACTGAGGTCGTCCGTCAGGTCCGCCGGTTTCGGGACTCGCTGTCCCAGGGAGGATGCCCCACACCTGCGTAGGCTCCCGCTCCAGACGCTCTGGCGCCTCACGCGTTCCCCTGCATTCCCACGCCTGTGGCTTCTCCCTACCTCGTTACCCCCAGCGCCACCCGCGCATAACCCCCGCGCTGGTAATCCACCCACAGCGCCCTGCCGTCCGTCTCGAAGCTGACGTCGCCGTTGTCGTCCGTGCGGAGCAGCGGCACGCCCGCCAGCCGCAGCCGCGTCGTCGGTGACGGGTGCCCGAACGTGTTCTCCGCCCCCACCGAGATCACGGCCACGGACGGGTCCACCGCGTCGAGAAACGCCGGCGTCGTTGAGCCGTCGGATCCGTGGTGCCCCACCTTGAGCACCGTGGCGTGCAGGTCGGAAGGCGCGTCGAGCAGCGCCGCCTCGCCGTCCGCCGCCAGGTCGCCCGTCAGAAGGAAGCTGACCTCGCCGTAGACCAGCCGCAGCACCACCGAGTTGTTGTTCAGGTCGTCCACCGTCCCCGTCACAAGCTCCGGTAGCGGTGACAGCACCTCGATGCGCGCCCCGTCGCCCAGCTCGATCCGCTGGCCCGTCTCCGCCCTGAGCACCGGCACGTCCGCCCGTTCTAGCTCGTCCCGCCAGGCGCGATAAGCCGCCGTGCCGCCCGGCAGCGGCCCCTCCAACGCGGCACCCACCTCGTAGCGCTGCAGCACCTCCACCAGCCCGCTGACGTGGTCGTCCTGCGCGTGCGTCAGCACGAGGAGGTCGATACGGCGCGCCGACGCCGGCAGCGTCCGACCCAGCGCCTGCGCGATCCCCGCGCCGCTCGGCCCGCCGTCGACCAGGATGCGGTGCCCCGCCGGCGTCTCGATCAGGATCGAGTCGCCCTGCCCCACGTCCAGCACCGTCACCCGCAGGCGGTCCGGCCCTGGCTGCAGCGCGCCGAACCAGACCAGCGCCGCCACCACGACGAGCACCGCCGACAGCGCAACCGCCGGCGGCAGCGGCCTTGCGCGCACCGTTTCGACTTCAACCTCCGAGGCCGGCCGCCCATGCAGGTAGAACCACGCCACGCCCAGCACGCCGTACGAAACCACCGACTCCGTCAACCCGAACCCCTGCACGTCCAGCGATGCGAAGGGCAGGTCCGCCGCGAACCGCCCCAGGCGCACCAGATAGGTCAGCGGCAGATACGCCAGCTCGCCGGACAGCAGGCCGAGATCACCGTCGACCACGCCCGCCAGCGCCGTCAGGAACGACGCGCCGAGTGCCAGCACAAAGGCGGGCGCCGCCAGCAGGTTCGCCGGCAGCGACACCAGCGACAGTCGCCCGAAGCTCCCCGCGATCACCGGCAGGACGGCAAGGCTCGCTGCGGTCGTGATCGCGACGTTCTCGGCCAAGAAGACGCACAGCCAATCGGGCAGGCGCGTCAGCCTAGGCCGGACCAGGTCTTCGATCCGTTTCGCCGCCACGATGATCCCGATCGTCGCCGCGAAGCTGAGCTGGAACGATACGTCGTCAATAATCAACGGCCGCCACGCGACCAGCATCGCCGCGGCCAGCGTGACCGCCTCCAGCGCGCTGCCCGGCCGCCCCGCCAGCGTCGCGCCCAGCATCACTGTCGCCATCACCGCCGCGCGCAGCACCGATGGCGAAGCGCCGACGAACACCGCGTAAGCCACCACAAGCACGATCGCCAGCGCCGTCGCCGGCCTGCGCCCGATCCACCCGGCGAAGGCCGCGACCAGCACCCCCGCGACAATCGCCACGTTCTGCCCCGAGATCGCCACAAGGTGCGAAATGCCGGCGCGATTCAGATCGTCCGTCAGGTCCGCCGGTATCGCTGCCCGTTGCCCCAACAAGATCCCCCGCGCCAGCGCCGACTCCGGTTCCGGCAGCGATCGTTCCAGCGCCTCGCCGAACGGCCGCCGCGTCTCGATCAGCAGGCGCGTCAGATCGCTCCCGGCGCCGTGAGCCGTCACCGAGGTGCGTTCGGGGAACACGGCCTGCGACACGATGCCGCGCCGCGCCAGGTAATCGCGGTAGTCGAACGTGTCGAGCTTTGGCGGCGTCTCGAGCCTCGCGGTCATCTCGAGTACGTCGCCATACTCGTAGGCAGGGAACAGCCGAGTGATGACGAGGACGCGCCCGCCAGCGTCCTCGAACCCAGTCCCCGCGTCAGCTTCGTCGACCCGAAGCGTGAACCGCTGTGTGCGTTCGCCTTCCTCCGGCTCGCTGACGATCACGCCGCGCAGCGTCACGGGCTCAGACCGGTCGTTGAGCAGCGCAATGCCCCCCGGCTGCGACAGCGGCAGTGCCTCCTCGTAGCGGTCGATACCCGCGAGGACGAGCAGCGCGAGGAAGCTCAACAGCACCGCCTCCCGACTCTTGCCCGCAAGCAGCGTGCCGAGGCACACCCCCGCGCCGCCGAGCGCCACCACGGGCCACACGCTGGCGCCGCCTAACGCCGCCAGCACGACGCCGGCGAAGAACGCCAGTGCGGCCTGGAACAGGATCACGGCGCGCTGACCGTTACGAAGTCGCGGATGTCGTCCAGCGCCGACGCCGGGAGGACCCGCCGCGTCAGCAGGTCGTCGACCGCCTCATAGGGCCCATCAACCACACGCGAATCTACGATCCGGCGCGAATACGCCTCGCCGATGCCGGGGAGTTTGTCGAGCTGCTCCATCGTCGCCGCGTTGAGGTCTAGCTTCTCGCCCGGCGCCAGCGTCGCCACCGCTGCGGCGACCTCCGACGTCGGCCCGGGGACGCTGATCCTCTCCCCATCACGCAGCCGTCGCGCCAGGTTGATCGAGGCGACGTCCGCCTCCGGCAGGCCGCCGCCTGCTGCCACAATCGCGTCTTGCACCCGGGCGTCAGGCGGGAGTTCGTACAACCCGGGGTCCGCCACGGCGCCCGCAACCTGCACCACCACGTTGCCGCCACTGGCCTTCGTCTCCTGCTAGCACCAGCGCCGGCGGCTTCCCGCCGGTCAGGTCGCGCACCAGCAAACCGGCCACCAGCAGCAGCCCTGCAAGTCCGAG
The DNA here is from genome assembly GCA_963766645.1 of uncultured Chloroflexia bacterium. Lineage (GTDB taxonomy): Bacteria > Chloroflexota > Dehalococcoidia > DSTF01 > WHTK01 > WHTK01. Next base: position 393,600 of record CAVYAY010000001.1, read on the forward strand.
TACGAGGATCTGGTTGCGTTCAAGCCACGCCAGCGCTCGGTCCGTCCTCTCGAGACGCCCTGCGGGTGGGCTTCGTCGCCGCTTATACGAGGTAAAGGCCCACGCCGTCAAGCCCGGCGCCCTACTTTCCGTAACGAACGTTGCTATATACTTGACCCTCACTAAACGAACGATTACGAGAGACAGCGCCAATGCGCGGACGCGACCTCCTTTCGATACGGGACCTCTCCCCGGACGAGCTCGACATGCTGATTCGGACGGCGCTTTCGATGAAGCGCGACGGGTCATTGCCGCTGCTCGAGGGTAAGACCGTCGCGCTCGTCTTCGAGAAGCCCTCTCTGCGCACGCGCGTCAGCTTTGAGGTCGGCATGAAGCAGCTCGGCGGCAGCGCGATCTACCTGTCGCAGTCGGAGGTCGGCCTGGGCCAGCGCGAGCCCGTTGAGGACGTCGCCCGCGTCCTCAGCCGCTACGTCTCCGCCATCGTCGCGCGCACGTACGCGCAGCAAACGCTGATCGAGTCTCGCGGCCGCCGCCGACGTCCCGGTCGTCAACGCCCTCTCGGATGACGAGCATCCCTGCCAGGCGCTGGCCGACCTGCTGACGGTCCGGGAGAACAAAGGGCAGCATCGCCGGCGTCCGCATCGCGTTCATCGGCGACGGCAACAACGTCGTCGGCGTCTCTCGCGATGGCCGCGGGGCTCGCCGGCGCCGAGTTCGTCATCGCCTCTCCGCCGGACTACTCTCTGCCGGCCGCAGTCATCGACACCGCGCGCGAATGGGCACGACGCACCGGCGGCGCCGTCGAAACGGTTGTCAGCCCCGAAGATGCCGTCCGCGGCGCCGACGTCGTCTACACCGACGTCTGGACCTCGATGGGCCAGGAAGCTGAGCGCCGCCAGCGCCTGGAAGCCTTCCAGGGCTACCAGGTCGATGCGGCGCTGATGTCGCTAGCCAAGCCCGACGCCATCTTCATGCACGACCTGCCGGCCCATCGCGGCGAAGAGATCACCGAAGACGTGATCGAAGGACCGCAGTCAGTCGTCTTTCGAGCAGGCCGAGAACCGCCTTCACGCGCAGAAAGCCCTCCTGGCCGCCATCATGGCCGAGGAGACTGTAGAGCGGGCATGCGCCAGTTCGTAAACGACACCTGGGACACGCTTCAGCGCCTCGACGCGGCGGCCGCCCTCGACATCTTCATCATCGCCGCGATCATCTTCGCGCTGCTCATGGTGCTGCGCGGCACGACGGCGATGACGCTGCTGCGCGGCGGCGGCGTGATCATCCTGGCGCTCTTCCTGCTCGGACGCATCCTGGAGCTCAGCGTCGTCAACTTTCTCGTTCGCAACGCCCTGCCCGTGCTGGCGCTGGGCAGTCATCGTCATCTTCCAGCCCGAGATCAGGCGCACGCTGGAACGAGCCGGCCGCACCAGCATGCGCCGCTGGCTGCTCAACACAAGCGAGGACGCAGTCGCTGGACGAGATGTCCACCGCCGTCATCGAGATGGCGCGACAACCGCCACGGCGCGATCATCGTCATCGAGCGCGGCACCGGCCTCGAGGAGTTCATCGAGACCGGCGTTCACCTGGATGCGGAAGCTCAACGCCCGGCTCCTCGAAAGCATCTTCTTCCCGAACTCGGCCCTGCACGACAAAGCCGTGATCATTCACGACCAGCGCATCGTGGCGGCGGCCTGCACCCTGCCCCTGTCGATGGGCACGGGGACCGGCACGCATGGGGACTCGGCACCGCGCCGCGCTCGGCGTCAGCGAGCTAGACAGACGCCGTATGCCGTCGTCGTCTCCGAGGAGACGGGTGGCATCTCGATTGCCTCCGAGGGACGCTTGATCCCGCTGCGTGACGAAACTCGCGTCCGCTCCACGCTCGAAGCGCTCCTCGCTTCGCGCCGCGGCGACGTTCAACCTCCAGCGCCCCAAACGCAGGCAGGGTAAGCGGTCGCCATGCCCGCTGGATGGCGCCGTACTGCCACGCCGATCGCACTGGCGCTCGTCTCGCTTCTCGCTGCGCTTGCTCTCTGGGTCGCGGTCACCGACTCCGAAAATCCCCGTAACGCCTACGACTTCGGTGGTGGACTGATCGTCAACGCGATCAACGTGCCCCAGGGCCTGGCCATAGCCGGCATGAGCGACACCGTCGTCTTCGTGCGGGTTAGCGCCACCGAGGAGGCGTTCAGCCAGCTCACCACGGCTGACTTCGTCGCCGAGGTCAACATGTCGGGCGAACGCCAGGACACTTCGAACAAGGCGATTTCCGTGAGAGTCGTCGGGAACAAAGACGTCGAGATCATCAACGTCTCGCCCTCGTCGATCCAGGTCTTCCTCGACGACGAAGCCTCGAAGCAGGTACCGGTCCAGATCAACCGCGTGGGGGCCACGCCTCAGGGCATCGTCGTGAGTTCGATCGTGTCGAATCCCGACCACGGTCACCGTCACCGGCGCCGCCAGCCTGATCTCGCGAGTCGAGAGCGCCTCGGCCGATATCAACCTCACTGGACTGCGCGTCAACCAGCGAGCAGCAGTACGTCCTCACGCGCGCGCGACGCCGGCAATGTCGACCTGCGTCCGATTCGCGATCGAACCGAACACCGCCGACGTGCGCGTCACAGTGGACCAGACCGGCGTTTCGCGGTCGATTCCGGTGATCTTTCACACGCGCGGCCAGGTGGCCGAGGGTTACAACCTGACCTCGTTCAGCCTCGACCAGAGCACCGTCAGGGTCGAGGGCCCGCTCGACCTGGTACAGGCGTTGACCGGCATCGACACGGAGGAATTCGATCTGTCTGCGGCTTAATCGCCAACCAGACGCGCTCCATTAAACTGCTACTACCCACTGGAATCACCACGCAACGAGAGTCCGTCAACGTGACCGTCAACATTGCACCCGCGATCGGCGACCTGGGCGCTATCGGTAGCGCCCGGCCGCGGAGAATGTCCCGACGGCCTGCAGGCCGTGTTTCAAACCACAGCGGTCACGGTGGTTGTCCGTGGCGAGCTACCGACACTTAACCGCCTGGCACCCGGCGCGATTCGCGCGGTTGTTGACCTGACAGGTCTGGAGGAAGGTGTTCATCTGCTCAAGCCCGACATTCGACTGCCGCAGGAAATTACCCTCGTCTCGGTCGAACCCGCAGTGAAATCGTCGTGCGTGATTGCAAGCCATGAGCCTCGAAGCCGATCGTGGCGCTGGTCGGCCGCCCCAACGTCGGCAAGTCGGCGCTCTTCAACCGCATGACGGCGAACGCCGCGCCATCGTGGAAGAGATCGCCGGCACCACGCGCGACCGGCTCGTCGGCGAGGTCGAATGGCGCGGCCGCGTCTTCGACGCTCATCGACACCGGCGGCCTGGCCGAACCGACCAGCGTCGCGGGCTCCGGCGCCTACATGGGCGCCATCCGGCGTCCAGGTCGAAGTCGGCCGTGTCGAGGCCGCGACCTGCTGCTGTTCGTCGTCGACACGAAGGACGGCAGCACCGTCAGCCGACCACGAGGTCGCGGAGATGCTGCGGCGCTCCGGCAAGCCCACACTGCTCGTCGCCAACAAGGCAGACAACCAGCGCCGCAGCGACGAAGCCTCCGAGTTCTACGAGCTCGGCCTCGGCGAGCCGCAGACCGGTCAGCGCCATCAACGGCGCCGGCGTCGGCGAGCTGCTCGACATGATCGCGACCTGCTGCCCTACCTGCCAGACGGCAGACGAAGCCGAAGCTCGCCGCCGGCCTGCGCGTCGCGATCATCGGCCGGCCCAACGTCGGCAAGTCGGCGCTGGTCAACGCCCTCCTGGGCGAGGAGCGCGTCATCGTCAGCGACATCGCCGGCACGACGCGCGACGCCATCGACACGCCCTTCGAGTACGAGGGCGAGCCGATGACGCTGATCGACACGGCGGGCATCCGGCGCCCCGGCACGCGTCGAGGGCTCGATCGAGCATTACAGCGTCATGCGCTCGCGCGACGCCGTGCAGCGCGCCGACGTCGCCGTCGTCGTCTTCGACGCGTCGATGCGGCTGCGCGCGCAGGACCTGCACATCATCGAGCATCGCGCTGGAAGAATCGACCGGCCTCGTGATGTGCGCCAACAAGTGGGACCTGATCAAGGAGACCTGGGACGAGACCAAGTTCCGCAGCGGCATGCGCCGCCGGCTGCGCTTCGCCACCTGGGCCGCCGATCACCGTCGTCTCCGCCCTGGAGCACACCGGCCTCGACGAGCTTATGACGGAGGTTCGCGCCGCCGGCGAAGAGCGCAAGCGCCGCGTCCAGACCAGCGAGCTCAACGCCATCGTGCGCGGCGCCCTGGCCCGCCGGCCGCCGACCCTGACCGGACGCAAGCGCCTCAAGCTGCTCTACGTGACGCAGGCCCGCACCGAGCCGCCGACCTTCGTCTTTTTTGTCAACGACGCCTCCCTGGTCTCTTCGACCTACAAGCGTTACCTGGAGAACGCGCTGCGCCGCTCCTTCGGCTTCCGCGGCGCCGGTCTGAAGCCTGATCTTCCGCACCCGCAGCGAGGACGAGTGGAGGCCGAGCGCCGCGGCGAACGCCCTCCACGCCGGCGGGCGAGCCGGACCGCGAGCTAACCCGGCGATGGAGATCGTCGTTGCCGCCGTCGTCGGCTACCTGCTCGGCTCGATACCGGTCGGACTGATCGCCGGCAGGCTAGCCGGCGGCGTCGACGTGCGCGACTACGGCAGCGGCAAGACCGGCTTCACCAACAGTCTGCGCGTCCTCGGCCTGCGGCGATCCCTGCCCGTCTTCCTCGGCGACTTCGGCAAGGGCCTGGCCGCGGCCCTCCTGCCCTTCATCTGGAGCGACGACCCCTGGGCGCGCGCCATCGGCGGCCTGGCGGCGGTTCGGTCACGTCTGGCCGCTGTTCGCCGGCTTTCGCGGCGGCCGCGGCGTCCTCACGGGCGCCGGCGTGCTCAGCGGCCTCAGCCCATTAGCCGTCCTGATCGTCCTGCCGATCGCCGGCGCTAACGCTCGAAGCTGACGCGCTACATGTCGCTTAACCTCGATCACCGCCGCGGCCATCGCCGGCGTGATCTTCGCCGCTTTCGCCGCTGGAGGCCTGCATCCCTGGGCCTTCGCCGCGGTTGCGGTCGCCGGCGGTGCCCTGATCATCGTCCTGCACCACGACAACATCGGGCGCCTGCTGGCCGGCACCGAGCGTCGCGTCGGCGAACGCGTCGAGACGCACGGAGCGCCTAGATGACACGCGTCGCAGTCGTCGGCACCACGAGCTGGGGTACGACGCTGGCGGCGCTGCTGGCGCGCAACGGCAGCGACGTCGTCGCTGATCGCGCGCAGCGTCGCGGAGGCCGACGCGATCAACGCCGCCCGCGAGAACGCCCGCCACCGCCCCGGCCTGACGCTTCCCGACAACCTGACCGCAACCATCGATCCCGAGGCGCATGGCACGCGCCGACGTCGTGGTCCTGGCGGTGCCGTCCGCCGGCCTGCGCACCAACCTCGTGCGCCTCGCCCCGGCGATTTCCCCGGCGGCGAGCGTGTCAGCGCCACCAAGGGCATCGAGTCGGACGGCGCCTGCGCATGTCGGAGGTCATCGAGAGCTTCGGCATCGAATCGGCGCGCATCCTGGCGCTCTCCGGTCCCAACTTCGCCGGCGAGATCGCCGCGCGGCCTGCCCGCCGCCACCGTCGTCGCTGGCAAGCGACGAGCCGAGCGCGCGCGCGAAGTGCAATCGCTGCTCAACGGCGCCGGCGTTCCGCGTCTACACCAGCGACGACCTGGTCGGCGTCGAGATCGGCGGCGCGCTGAAGAACGTCGTCGCCATCGCCTGCGGCATGTCGGACGGCCTCGGCTACGGCGAGAACGCCAAAGCGGCGCTGATCACGCGCGGCCTGGCCGAGATCACGCCGCCTCGGCGTCGCGGCCGGCGCCCAGCCGCTGACCTTCCTCGGCCTGGCCGGCATCGGCGACCTCGTCCTGACCTGCGAGAGCAACCAGTCGCGCAACCGCCGCCTCGGCCTGGCCCTGGCGCAGGAGATGAGCTCTGGACGAGGCGCTCGGAGTCAGTCTGACGGCGTCGTCGAGGGCGTCGGCACGGCGCGCTCGGTGCCGCAGCTCGCGCGCCGCCTCGGCGTCGAGATGCCGATCTGCGAGTCGCTGTACGCCGTGCTGTTCGAGGGCAAGCCTGCCGTCGAGGCAGGCCGCGAGCTCATGGCGCGCGCCGCGCCCGAGCGCGGACGCCGAGACTAGACCTGCAGCGTTATTCTACGTTGCCTGGCTCGTTTGACAGCCTCGGGGCGCTGATTAGATAAGAGGAGCATGTCCTTCGAATCTGACCTCGCAGACCTCGCCGACCACAATCGACGCCTCTCCGCGACTCAGCTCGTCAACTTCTCCGACCTCGACGCGCATCGAGCTGTCTGCGCTTCGCCGAAGCCTGGCTCGATATCGACGGCAGCCGCCGCTACCTGGTCGTCACCGAACTCACCGAGCTCGCCGACGACAACGTCGACCTCAACTTCGACGCGGTCTTCAAGATCGCGCTGTCGTGACGAGGAGCCCGAGGTGCGCGCCGCCGCGCTGCGCGGCCTGTACGAGTACGAAGAGCGCGACCTGATCGCCGCGCTCGATCGATCTGCTGCGCAACGACCCGGACGCGGAGGTCCGCCGCGAAGCCGCCATCGCGCTCGGCCGCTACGCCCTCGCGGCGGAGCTGGAGCAGGCTGAGCCGCTGACGACGCCGCGCATCGTGCGCGAGCGTCTTGATCGAGAGCGCCGAAGACCTGGACGAGGACGAACGAAGTACGCGGCCGCGCCATCGAGGCGCTCGGCGCGATCAGCGGCGAAGAGACCGAGAACCTGATCGAGAGCATCTACGAAGAGGACAGCATCTGGCTCAAGATCGGCGCCGTGGACGCGATGGGCCGTAGCTGCAATGCGATGTGGCTGCCGCTGATCCTGCGCGAGATGGAGAACCCGGCGCCGGAGATGCGTCACGCGGCCGCCTTCGCCGCCGGCGAGATCGGCGAAGTGGAGACGGTGCGAACAGCTCAAGCGCATGGCCGTGATGGACCCGGACCGCGAAGTGCAGCTCGCCGCCGATCCACGCCCTCGGCGAAATCGGCGGCTCGCAGGCCAAGCGTCGCGCTCAAGGCCGTGCTCTTCGAGGGCGAGGATATCCTCGAAGAAGCCGATCCAGGAAGCGATGGCCGAGATCGAGTTCGACGACAGATCCGCTGGGGTCGATTTAGCGATGGCTGGACGTCTCAGAACTCAGAAGGCGACTTCCGCCGGCGGCGTCGTCTTTCGCATGACCGACACCGGGCGCGAGGTGCTGCTCTGCGGCCGCACGTCAGACGGCCTCTGGGCGCTGCCCAAGGGCACGCCGGAGCCCGGCGAGACGATGGAGCAGACGGCGCTTCGCGAGGTACGCGAAGAGACCGGCGTCGAGGTCGAGCAGGACGGCATCGTCGGCGACATCAAGTACTGGTTCTCGCGGCCTCAGGAGGGCGTGCGCTACTACAAGACAGTGCGCCACTTCCTCTTCCATCCCATCGGCGGCGACCCCAGCCTGCACGACCACGAGTTCGACGACGTGCGCTGGTTCCCGGTGCAAGAGGCGCTCAAGCTGATGACCTACGCGAACGAGGCGCGCATCCTCCGCATGGCGATTGAAATCGTCGACGGGCCCGATGCGGAGGCCGCGTTATGACCGCCGTCGCGGGTGAGCTGGCCCGCGGCGTGTTGATCGTCCTGCGTGAAAAGACGCTGGTCGACGCCGAGCAGGACTACGAATGGCGCCGCGACCCTGAGCTAGCGACCTTCGATGCGGCGCGTCCCTACGGTGGCAGCCTCAAGGACTACATCTCCGTGTTCAGCGACGAGCTGCGCTACCCAAGCCCCTACCGCAAGACGATCGCCGTCGAGGACCAGGACGGACGGCACATCGGCAACGTGATGTACTACAACGCCGACTTTCATCGCCGCGAGGCCGAAATCGGCGTCACCATCGGCCTGCGCGAATACTGGTGCCGCGGCTACGGCACCGACCTGCTCAAGACGTTCGTCGGCTACCTGTTCGACACCCAGTCGCTAGACCGCATCTACCTCAAGACTCTGGACTGGAACCTGCGGGCGCAGCGCTGCTTCGAGAACGCGGGCTTCGAGCGCTACGGCACCTCACGCCGCGGCGAATACAACTTCATCCTCATGGACATCCACCGCGACGACCTACTACGGCGCCACCGAAGCTGAGACCGGCTCCCAGGGCTGAGCCTCCCTGCCGTCACGCTCGCCTTCCGTAATAGCCGCGCACATGACCGCCAGCGCCGGCATCACCAGCCCGTTGTGCATTATGTAAATCAAAACGATCGGATCGAAGTCGATGTCGCCGCTCGTCATCAGCCGGATCGAGTACGCCGATGTCGCCACGCACACCATAGCCGCGACCGGAAGCACGACTTGCATACGCAACCCGCCAAGCGCCGCGAGGATGAGCAGCGCGAGTGATACCTGTGCCGAAATGTTTGAAATAAGAAACCACTCCTCCTCATCAAAGTCGAACCGGCTCACGAATTCGACCGCGTAACCCGTGCCCGCTACGAGCACCACCGCCGCAACAAGCCCCGCGGCGCGGGTCACGAAGCGTACCGGTATGCGTACCGGCAAACATGTCAGGATGAGCAGCGCGCCAAAGGCGCACGGCGTCAACGCAACGTTGATAAAGCTCCAGAACCAACCGAAAAGGGTCATCGCTCGCAGCGTCAACGCCGGTACCTGCTCCGCCCAGATCAGGGCAACCCCGCCGCCAGGCCCCAGGTCGATGGTCCCGCCTAGAGGCCGCCCACGAACGACCAGCGGCAACACCGGCAACAACACGAACGGCGTGATAGAAGGGAGAGCATACGACGCTCCCCAAAGGCCGACCTCGCCTCTACCCCAGATCACCCGGGTGTCCGCCGCCTTGAGAGCGAACGCGACGGTGACGGCGAGGCCCGCGATTGCCCACCGGGACCGCCCAGTCGGGCCTGCGCTTTTGGCTGAGAAGCGCTGCGGTCGCCAGGAGCAGGGAACCCATAATGACGGTCAAATGAATCGGCCAGAGGAATGCCCAGAAACGGCCGCCGGCAAAGCTGGATCCTCTGTCGCCGAAATCGTTGATTGCTACAGCCAACCCGGTCAATATCAGTGCGACGCCGACATAGCGCCCGATGGCCGCCACCTGCTCGTCACGCAGACGCAGTCCCGACATGCTGTCAGGCTAGGCCATGATACGTATGCGAGGCAAGCGTCCTCGCGGCGCCTCGGCTACCTGACCACTCTTAACGGACGCTGCGACGCCTCGAACATCACATACGCCAGCGCCAGGAACCCCGGGTAGGCGATCGCTTCCTCGACGAACTGCCAGACCTGGTCCGAGTTTGCATCCGCGGCGAACTTCACCCCGGCGATGAACATCGCGACCAGTCCCCCAGCCAACGCGTACCGCAGGTACGGGTGCTCCGCCCCGTAGCCGGCCACTCGGCCGCCGGAGGCGATCAGCACCATGACGCCGAGCCCGAGGTAGAAGCCCCAGTACTGCAACATCCACCAGAAGCCATCCGTTTTGCTCAGCACATTGAAGCCCAGTAGAACGCCGGCCACGATGACGGCCACTCCGCCGATTGCGATCCAGTTCGGCAGTCGCGCGTCGTTCAGCAGCTCGGCTACGTTCAGTTGTCCGCCCTCCGGCTGCGTCATGCTGCCGGCGGGCTCGAGCGAAACGGCCAGCAGGAACAGCGCCATGCCGCCCATCAGCGCAAAGCTGTCCAGGAAGACCCATACCTCGTCGCTGCTGGCGTTCGAAACGTCGTCGATCGCAATCGCCAGGCCGATCACCAGTGCCACGGCCCCCAGTACCCGCCCCCAAGATGCCGCGTTGCCTAGCACGCGGTCCGCACGCGGCGCCGCCGAGAGGAACACCGCCGCGCCCAGCGTGATCGGGACGTAGTAGAAGAAGTCGTTTAGCGGCGTCCAGAACGTCTCGCCCACGTCGTCGCTGATGTCCTTGGCCGCGATCGCGATCGACGCGATGACCACGGCAACGCCGATGGCCGGGGCGGCCCGTCGCAGGCTCGCGCCCCACGGCGCATCGCCCAGGTGCAGCGCGGCCAGCAGTACCAGCACGCCGATCGCGCCAGTCCGCGCCAGGACCTCGAGTGCGGACCAGACGGCGTAATCTCCACCGTCATTCAGCTCGAAGGCCGCCTGCACTACCGCGGACGCGACGATAAGCGCGCCGAGGATGGCGCAGACCGTGAACGTGTCAAGCTTGAACGTGCTCCCTGCTTGGCCTGTTGTTTCTTGCTGCACGACGTCCTCCTCGTACTCGACGGGTGCCGGCTAAACGTGACCTCTAGGGCCGTGAGGATTTCAGGCGATCGGCCGGAGCTTGTCAAGGCACGGATTGACAGAAGAAGGCCCACACCGTAGCGTCAAGCGAAATGACCTCAGGCAGCAACACCCCAGGAGCGAACATCTAGGCGCCCGCAGGACCCAGCCTGGTCTTGCCTGCCGGCCGGCAGGCGGCAGCCCCGGGTCGAGAACTCGGGGCGTTTTTGTCGGCGGCGCTGCTGCATCTGAGAAACGAGGTAATCCATGATTCTCCTGTACTCCCAGGTCGGTGAGCTGAGTGAAGAGCAGCTCGACTTCCTCGTCGATAACCTCGAAGAGGAATGGCCCGAGGACCGCGACTACTACATCAACCGCCAGATGCTCGACCTTCTGAAGCAGCGCGGCGCCGACGCCACGCTCGTGCACATGCTGACGCAAGCCCTCGGCGACCGCGACGAGGTCGACATCCTCTGGGTCGACACCGACGAGCTCGAAGAGCTGGAAGAAGAGGAAGACGGGTTCTAGGCCGGACATGACGCAGGAAACCTCTGAACTGCAGTTCGAAACCCTGGTCTCGCTGTGCAAACGGCGCGGCTTCGTGTTCCCCAGCAGCGAAATCTACGGCGGCATCGGCGGCTTCTGGGACTACGGTCCCCTCGGTGTCGAGATGAAGAACAATATCAAGCGCGCCTGGTGGCGGGCCATGGTGCAGGAGCGCGACGACGTCGTCGGTATCGACGCGTCGATCATCATGAATCCACGCGTCTGGGAGGCCTCCGGCCACGTCGCCGTCTTCACGGACCCGATGATCGACTGCAAGAACTGCAAGCACCGCTTTCGGGCTGACCACATCGACTCCGACGTCTGTCCCGACTGTGGAGCGAAGGGCCAGTTCACCGAAGCGCGGCCCTTCAATCTGATGTTCAAGACGTTCGTCGGCCCCGTTGAAGACTCCGCCAACGAAGTCTATCTACGGCCCGAGACAGCGCAGGCAATGTTCACCAACTTCGAGAACGTCGTCACCTCGATGCGGCGCAAGCTGCCATTCGGCATCGCCCAGATCGGCAAGTCCTTCCGCAACGAGATCACGCCCGGCAACTTCATCTTCCGCGACCGCGAGTTCGAGGTCATGGAGATGGAGTACTTCTGCAAGCCCGGCACCGACGGCGAATGGCTTGAACACTGGGTCCAGACGCGGCTCAACTGGTTCAAAGCACTCGGCGTGCGCGAGGAGAACCTCCGCACTCGGGCTCACGAGAAGGAAGAGCTCTCCCACTACTCAACCGGCACCTACGACATCGAGTATCACTACGAATCGATGGGCTGGTCTGAGCTCGAGGGCATCGCTAACCGCACCGACTTCGACCTCAAGCAGCACGCCGAGCACAGCGGCAAGAGCCTCACCTACTTCGACGAGGAGTCGAACGAGCACATCGTGCCCTACGTCATCGAGCCCGCACTCGGCGTCGACCGCACGTTCCTCGTCCTGCTGTATGACGGTTATCGGGAGGAAGAGGTCAAGGGCGAAAAGCGCGTCTACCTGAAGCTGCACCCCAGCGTCGCGCCGATCAAGGTCGCCGTCCTGCCGCTCTCGCGCAACGAGAAGCTGGCTCCGCTGGCGCGGGATGTCCACGCCCTACTACGGCCGCACTTCATGACCCAGTTCGACGACGCCCAGTCGATCGGCCGGCGCTACCGGCGTCAGGACGAGATCGGTACGCCGCTTTGCGTCACGGTCGACTTCGACTCCCTCGACGACAACGCGGTCACCATCCGTGAGCGCGACAGCATGGAACAGTCGCGAGTCAGCATCGCAGAGCTTGTCCCGGCCCTGCAGGAGAAGCTGGGCGCCTAACCCAATTCCAGTTTGGGTGGACTCGAGACCACGCAAGAGGCGACCCCAAGCCGGGTCGCCTCTCTTTGTAAACGAAGCTTCGCGGATCTAGGCCGGATGTAGCTCCTGGACCTTGGCCCTCGCGCCAGCCTTGTCCTTGTACCAGATGGCGTTGATCTCGGTGTAAGGCTTCATGTTGTCCGGGACGTCGTCCTCGGCAAAGATCGCCGTCACCGGGCAAGCCGGCTCGCAGGCGCCGCAGTCAATGCACTCATCGGGGTCGATGTAGAGCATGATGTCGTCCGTGTCGTCTTCGGATGCGGTCGGATGAATGCAGTCGACCGGGCAAACGTCGACGCAAGAGCGGTCCTTGGTTCCGATACAGGCATCGGTGATTACGTAGGTCACGGTTTATCTCCTTCGCTCTTTGTCCCCACTGCCGCACATTCTAGAACGGCTTTTATCCTACAGGGAAGCCATCTTTCACTCCACATGACGCAGTTCATCCACCTGTAACCGAACCACCTCTAGCGCCGGAAGGGCCACCAGCCCTTACGCTGCTCCGGCGAGGCCTCCGGCTCCTCTTCCTCGAGGTCTGCAACCTCGTCCTCAATACGACGGCGCAACAGCAGGACGCGCTCTGCCATCTCCAGCGGCTCCTCCGTGCTTTCCTCGACCTCCGGAAACAGGTGACGCAGCGTGCCGTCGAAACCCGGCACCGTGCTGCGATGCCCCGGCGCTTCCTGTGTGCCGGCGCCCAGCATCGCGTACGCCTTGAGTTCCGTAATCGAACCGAGCATCGCGCTCAGCAGGCGCTGCGCCTGGTTGTGACGCAGCGTCATCGTCACCACCGCCATGCGAAGCTGCGGCTGCAGCGATGCTGGCGACCTCCGCCAGACCATGCTCCACGGCTTGCTTAGTCATCGGATCCAGCTCGGAGCCGGGCCGGCCCAGGTGATAGGCAACGGCGAGGAATACGAGCTTCGCATCCTCCGAACGTAGTTGTAGCGTGACTTCATTCATAACGTCGCGGCAGAAACGGAATCGCCGTCCGCGACAAACGCAGACGGCGACTCCTGGGCTGCTACTTGTGCATGCGCGCCCATCTAGTCTTTTTCCGCATCTTGCGGTACTTATGCTTGCGGATCTTCTTGCGCCGCTTTTTTACGACAGAAGACATCAAACCTCCTGTATCGAAGCCCGAAGGGTCACATAGCCCCAGGAATCTAGAGAGACGAGGGCCATTATAACAACGCCGGAGTGCTTAAGGCCAAATCGCCGCCAAATCACGCTTCGACGCTGGGAACAACGTATGCCGAGTTGAGATACTGCTGCAGCATCCGCTCCGTCGTGAAGTAAGCGCCGTTGATCGCGATCGTCGACCGCATGACACGTCCGTACAACGATGGCGAGCCGTAGAACAGCGGTAGGATCACATACGTCAGCTTGTTGTATATCGAGAGGCTCTCCTGCACCGGGTCGCTATCGCCCAGGCCGTCGCCAATGCTCCAGCCGGTCACGCCCTCGATCCAGCCTTCCGGCCACCAGCCGTCGAGTACGCTCAGTGAGGGCACTCCGTTGAGTGCCGCCTTCATCCCGCTCGTACCGGATGCCTCCATCGGTTTCTGTGGGTTGTTCAGCCAGAGGTCGACGCCCGAGCAGAGCAGCTTCCCGAGCGCCATGTCGTGCTCCTCGAGATAGACGACGGGCACGTCGTCATCGAGCTCCTCGCCGGCTGCCACGACACGCTTTATCAGCTCTTTTGCCTGCACGTCGTGCGGGTGCGCCTTACCGGCATAGACGAACTGGATGCGGCCCACGTTTCGCGCGATCTGGCGTAGCATTTCGGGCTGGCTGAACACGAGGTCGGCCCGCTTGTATGCGGCGGCGCGCCTGGCAAAACCAATCGTCATGACAGAGGGGTCAAGCTGAACGCCGGTCCGCTTGGCAACCTCGCTGATCAGGTCGCGCTTGGCCCTCTGGTGGGCATCCATCACATCTTCGACGCTGAGAGCCAGCGCCTGACGCAGGTAATAACTGTCGCCGCGCCACCCGGACAACTTGCGGTCGTAGAGCTGCGCAAACGGGTCGGAGACCCAGGTCACAGCATGCACGCCGTTGGTGATAGCCGATATCTTCTCGTGCGGATACAGCGACCGCGCGACCTCTCCATGCCGTCGCGCAACGCCGTTGACAAACCGCGAGAAGAACAGCCCAAGCAGCGTCATGTTGAGCAAGTCTTCATCCCGGACGGGCAGCCCTTCGATCAGGTCCGCCATCTCCATCCCCAGGACACTGCGCACCAGCTCCATTGGGAAACGATCGTGGCCGGCTGGCACCGGCGTGTGCGTCGTGAAGACGCAGCGATTACGTACCGCCGCAATGTCTGCCTCGCTCGCGGCTCCCGACCCGCCCTTCATTTCTTTGAGCAACGCTAGGGTTAGCAGAGCACTATGCCCCTCGTTCATGTGATACGTATCGAGCTGGTCATAGCCGAGGGCGCGCAGCATTGCGATGCCGCCGATGCCGAGCAGAGCTTCCTGGCGCAGGCGATAGCGCTGATCGCCGCCATAGAGCTGGCCGGTGAGCCCGCGGTCTTCAGGATTGTTCTCCGGCAGGTCGGCATCCAGCATGTAGAGCGGGACCTCGGAGCCACCGGCGCCTTGAACGCGATACAGCCACGGTTTCAGGCAGACCTCCCTGCCTTCCAGCGGCAGCTTGATCAAGACGTCGAGCGGTTCCAGGAACCGTTCAGGCTCCCATTTTGGCGCGGTCTCAGTCTGTGTGCCGTCGGCAGCAAGGTGCTGCCGGAAGAAGCCCTGGCGATAGAGCAGCGTGACGGCGACCATCGGGGCGCCGAGGTCTGCCGCCGCCCGCAACGTGTCGCCCGAGAGCACGCCGAGGCCGCCACTGTACGTGGGCATCTCGGTCTTGAGCCCGACTTCCATCGAGAAGTAGGCGATCCGCCGGCTATCAGGCATAGGTCTCGGCCTCGAACGCAGTCAACCGCTTCTCCACTCTGAGTGGCTTATCGTCGGTTTTAAGTCGGATGTAATGAGTGAAGCAACGCATGCGGGGGCGTCGAAGCCTCTATCTCTCTAGACAACGTTCGGCAACGGCCATTTGAACTCGCAGCTCAGGCAACGAGCCTGGACAAGAGTACCCTCTGACCAGTAGCTGATAGTGAAGTATTCGTGACAGCGGGGACATTCCTGATCGCCGAGGCGAACTTCGCGACCTTTGTCCGCTGAGGGAGTGCTCTGAGGTAACGTCATCGAGCCTCAGTATAGCAGCGGACAGCCCCGCTCAAGGCGCCGGGCTGAGGTGCCCGGCGCGGGGATTGAGCGTTACTCGTCTTCGACGAGGTCGTCAGCGGCAAGCGGATCGAGCTTGACGCCGAGCTGTACGAGCGTTGAAGCAAGACGCCGACGAATCGAGCGCCGCGTCTCTTCCTCGCCGCGCATGATCTCCAACATGATGCGGGACCGCTCGCCCGCTCGAGCCGCGTCCGCTTCCATTAGAGCGGTCAGGCTGTCAGACAAGCCGTAAATGCTACCCAAAATGTTTGTTCCTCCTGTGCTTTGCAGGCAACGTGCCTGTACATAGAGTATACCTATTTATCGGCACCTTGTCATTAGAAATCATTAATTCGATGTGAACGAGATGTGAACAACATTTCAGGAGATGGTTCTGAAATGGACCAAACGTTCTCGCCAAAATACGGCAGCAGCGTCAGCGTCCACGTCGTCTGAGCCGCCACACGCCACGATTCCAGCTCCACCCGGCCTAAGCCGCCAGAGCATTGGCTCAGCATGAAGACGCGGGCGAAGGCCGTAGCCTTCGCCCGCGTCTTTCTCCGTGAATTACGCGCTAATTGCTAATTACGCATGGCACGTAGCCCGGAAACGGCCCCCGTAACGAGGACAACGACGCCAAGCGCCATCACCCAGAGGTTGGCCGTGGCGCTCCCCGCCAGCAGGCCGCCGTCACCGGTGTTGGGCGGTGATATCGGACCGGTCGCGGCCGGCGAGCCGACGGTGAACTCGCTGACCATGCCCTTGAAGGCGTGCGGTACGCCGTCCGTATCCGGCAGGAAGCAGACCAGCGCGTAGTAGCCGTCGTCTAGCGAATGCGCCAGCGCGGCCGTCCGGGTGGTGCCGGGCTCGAAGACACCGAGGAAGCCGAAGTCTTCGAACGGCGGCGGGCTGTTCTCGTCGCTGTTGGCGATGGCGTCCACCAGGTCGGGCGTCGAAATCTCGCCCGGTAGCTGGACCAGCAAAACCTCGTGCTCCTGCGTTCCGTTGTTCGTGACTTTGAAAGCGAAGTCACCGCTGGCAACCGCGTCCGCGTCATAGATGAAGGCAAACTCCTTCAGCGTCAGGTCCACAAGCGCGGTGCCTTCCGCTACTTCTCCCGAACCTGGCTGAGAGCTGGTCGCAATCCAGATGCCACCTTGCAAAACGAAGGTGAGGTCTTCCGACGAGATACCCAGTCCGCTTGCGAAGTCCACCGTCGCCGAGGCGCCGGTTTCGGTCTCCAAGATGTTCCTGATAGCCCCGACGGAGACCTGGTCGCCGAAGAACTCCGGGTCGGACGCGGCTTCAGACTTCGTCTCGAAGAACTCCTGCTGGAAAGCGTCATCGGTGAATAGGCGGGACAGCGCCGGCAGGTCACCGCGGTTGTAAGCGGCTACTGCTGCCTGAATCGTGGCGTTGATTCCCTGCTCCAGCGCAGAGTCCTGGGCGTTAGTAGGCTGAGAGCCACCAAGTAACCCCGCAGCGACAATCAGCAATCCCGAAAGAAAAAGTGAGACTGGCAGTAGACTTCTTTGCATTCGTTCCCTCCGCTAACGTTCCGTGATATGCACGAATACTACTCTGACCAACCGTCAATCGACCAATCATTACATTCCGTTCCGATGACCTCGGTTTTGGCTTATTCAACAAGCCTTGGCGGTCACTGCGCCATCTCGACGACCGTGACACCTTCGCCGCCGTCGCGCGGCTCCGCAAAGTCGAAGCCCTTGACCAGCGGATGTTTCGCCAGCATCTGGCGCACCGCGTTGCGCATCTTTCCAGTCCCTTTGCCGTGCACAACGCGCAGTCGCGGCACGCCGGCCCTGAAGCCGTCATCGAGAAACTTCTCGATCGCGGGCAACGCCTCGTCCAGAGTCTGGCCCCGCACCTCGATCTGCTGCGGCGCCCACGACGGCGCCTGCGGCAACGAGACGCTGCGCTGCGAAACCGGGATCGACGCGGCCTTCTCGACCCGCACGATCTGCCCCACGCCGACGCGCGCCCGCAGGCCGCCGAACGTCACGTCGACCTCGCCCCGCGCGTCCGGCGCCGAGAGCGCCTCGGCCGCCATCGGGATGCCCTGCACCCAGACCTCTGCACCCGGCCACGATCTGCTCCGGCCGCAGGCCGCCGCGTCGGCGCCGTCGCGAGCGGCGGCGCAGACGCGCTGCGCCGTATCCGCGGCCTCGCCGATCGCCTCCCGAGCCTCCACGACCTCCTCGGGCGCGACAGCTGCTGGCTGACGCTGCCGCCGCCCGCTGGCGCTCTGCGATAGCGCTGCGCGGGCCGCCTCCACCTCTTCCTCCAGCGCCAGCGCCGCCTCGTCGAGACGCCGCGCCCGCTTCCTCATCGATGCCCGCCAGGCGCTCCTCGATCTCGCCGCGGGCCTGCTCGGCGCGGCGGCGCGCCTGCTCCTCCGCCCGCGCGCTCGGTGGCCGCTGCCTCGCGCTCGGCGTGCAGCTCCGTCAGCAGCGAGTCCAGCGCGGCTTCCTCCGGCGCCAGCGATTCCTGCGCCGCCCGCAGGATCGACTCCGGCAACCCCAGTCGCGCCGCGATCGCCAGCGCGTTGCTGCGCCCCGGTACGCCCATGACGATGCGATAGGTCGGCGCCAGCGTCGCCGAGTCGAACTCCACCGCCGCGTTGACGACGCCCGGCGTCGCGTGCGCGAACAGCTTGAGCTCGCCGTGGTGCGTCGTCGCGACCGTCAGGGCGCCACGCTCGAGCAGGTCCTGCAGCAGCGCCCGCGCCAGCGCCGCGCCCTCGGCGGGGTCCGTGCCGGCCGCCAGCTCGTCCAGCAGCACGAGCGCCTTCGGCCCGGCGCGCTCCAGCAACGCGATGACGTTGCGCAGGTGGCCGCTGAACGTCGAAAGCGACTGCTCGATGCTCTGCTCGTCGCCGATGTCGGCCAGCACCTCTTCGAAGACCGGCAGTGTGCTGCCGGGCGACGCGGGCACCGGCAGGCCCGCCTGCGCCATGAGGCAGAGCAGCCCTACCGTCTTGAGCGCCACCGTCTTGCCGCCGGTGTTCGGGCCGGTGACCAGCAGCACGCGGTCATCGCCGCCCAGCCGCAGCGAAATCGGCACCGGCGCGGTCAGCAGCGGATGCCGCGCCTCGCGCAGGTCGAGCACCGCCGGCGCGTCCAGCAGCCACGCGTCTGGCGGACTCGTCGGCTGCTCAGTCGCCAGGCAGCACCGTCATTCCCGGCGGCGAAAGCTCCTCCGCCAGCCGCGCCGAAGCCAGCACGAGGTCCAGCTCCGCGCAGGCAGGTCCACGTTGCTGCGCGATCGCCGTCGCATGCTCCCCCACCAGCGCGCTGAGGCGGCGCAGGATGCGCTCCACCTCGCGCTGCTCCTCGATCTGGAGCTCGCGCCACTGGTTCGCCAGGTCGACAACGGCCAGCGGCTCGATGAACAGCGTCGCGCCGCTGGACGACACGTCGTGCACGATGCCGCGCACCTCGCCGCGGAAGTCGGCCTTGATCGGGACCACGTAGCGTCCGTCGCGCAGCGTGACGATCGACTCCTGCGCCGCCAGCTTCCCCGCCTGCGAGCCGAGGAACTCCTGCAAGTCGCTGCTGCAGCCGGTCGTGCGACGACTTTATGTCACGTCGAATAACGCCCAGCGCCGGGCTTGCGCCGTCGACTACCTCGCCGCGCTGGTCCAGCGCCGCGCCGATCTCGTCCACGACATGCTGATCGCTCGACAAGCCGCTCGCCCAGAGACGCCGAGCCGCGGTAGCGACGCCGCCGAGCCGCGTCAGCGCGTTGCGAGCCTGCTGCGCCACCCGCTGCGTAGCCGCGACCGCAAGCAGCTCCTGCCCGTCCAGCTGTCCGTCCAGGGACGCCTTCTCCAGCGCCTGTCGCACGTCCACGGCGCCCGCCAGGCTCAGCGGCGACCGCATCTCACGCAGCCGCAACGCTTCCGCCAGCGTCTCCTGCCGCTCCAGCGCCTCCTGATATGAGGCCGTCGGTCGCAGCGCCAACGCGAGGTCGTGTCCCGCCGAGAACGACGTCAGCTTCGCCAGCCGCGCCAGAACCTTGTCGAACTCGAGCACACGCAGTGCATGTTCGTCCATGGATTCGATTGTAGCGGGTCATCGTCAGGCAGACGGCTGTTAGTCGAATGTCTCACCTGCAGCACGAGTCCCGCACATTCAGGCACGTACCCGTTCGGCGCAGCTGCGGGTTTCAACACGCAGGGTCCGTCCTCAACACTCAGACGGTCGTCTACCGCAGGCCGGCGTGTTTCATCGCAACGCGGATGCGCTCATAGCTGACCTGCCCGTTCAGCGCTTCGAACACCGGCTTCAGCAACCCGCCTGGGGACTGCTTCCCTGCTTCTACGATCCGGGCGTAAACCGGCGCCGGCACCCACGCCTCGACGCTCTCGGGCCGCCGCGCGTCGATGTACTCCTCCAGGTAGGCCGAAACCGTCCCGGGAGCGCGCGCCGTTGCTTTCGCAACCTCATCTAGCGACTTGCCCTGCTCGAACAACCGGAACGCCTCGACGCGGGCCACATCGGACGCCGCATTCGTGCGTCGCGCCGCGCTTGCCGATGTCGCCTGGTTCTCCTTACAGTAAGCCGCGATCAACGCCACGAACCGATCGCCGAAATCGGCCTGCTTGCGCTCGCCGACGCCCTTCACCGAGAGAAACGCTTCCGGCGTAATGGGCCGCACGCGGGCCAGCTCTCGCAGCGTCAGGTCGCCAAAGATCACGAAGGGCGGCACGCCTCGTTCGTCAGCGAAAGAGCGCCGCAGTGCGCGCAACGCCTCGAACAGCCCCCGATCGACGCCCTCCCATCCGGGGCTGAAATGCTCCTCTCGCGCTGGCTCTTCCGGCGCCCGTAACTGCAGTTCCAGCTCTCCCTGGATCAGTGCTCTGCCCTTCTGCGTCACGGTTAGCACCGGACGGTCGCCGCCGGAGCGGTGAAACACGCCCTGCTCGACGAGCTGCATGACGAGCCCCTGCACTTCGCGGCGTTCGCGCGGCGCAAACGCTCCGTAGCCCGACAGCTTGTCGTGGCTGCGCGAGCGGATCTTCTCCAGGTTCGCTCCGGCCAGCACGTCTGCCACGTAGCCCACGCCGAAAGGCAGCTTGAGCGACAACACGCAATCTACGATCTGTCGCGCGATCGCCGAGCCGTCCGGCATCGCCGGCGCCGCCTCCGTCAAACAGACGTCGCAGGCGTTGCAGTTGGAAGCTTCGTAAGGCTGCCCGAAGTACGCCGACAGCGCCTGGTGACGGCATACCCGAAGCGTGCAGAACGATTCCACCTCATCCAGCAGCTCACCCTGCGAGCGCGTGACGCTCTCCGGCGGCCCGCCCTCGGCTGCGTTGCGGCTGAACAGCGATTCCCAGCGCCGCGCGTCGCCGGCGCCGTGGAACATGACGCACTCCGCATCTAGGCCGTCCCGTCCGGCGCGGCCTGTCTCCTGCTGATAGTGCTCGATCGACTTCGGCATCGCAGCGTGGATCACGCAGCGCACGTTGCTGCGGTCGATGCCCATCCCGAATGCGACAGTCGCTACCACGACGTCGAGCCGTTCGCGTGCGAACGCATCCTGTACCGCCGTACGCGACCGCGGGTCCATGCCGGCGTGGTAGGCGGCGGCGCGGAAACCCGCGGCCTTCAGCATGTCCGCCACCTTCTCGGTGTCGTTGCGGCTGATGCAATAGACAATCGCCGCCTCGTCCTTGTGCCGGCGCAGCGTCTCCACGATCTGTGCCTCCACGTTGCGCCGCGGCACGATGCGATACGTCAGGTTAGGCCGGTCGAAACGCCCGACGAGCAGCCGCGGCCGGTTCAGCTTCAGCTGCGCCGCGATGTCGCGCCGCACTCGCTCCGTCGCGGTCGCCGTGAACGCGTGGATCGTAGCTTCGGGAAAGTGCTGCCTCAGCTCCGCCAGCCGCCTGTACTCGGGGCGAAAGTCGTGTCCCCACTGGCTGATGCAGTGCGCCTCGTCGATCGCGAAGTTGCTGACGCCCGCCCGCTGCAAGTACTGGATGAACGACGGCATCAACAGGCGCTCGGGCGACACGAACAGCAGTCGCAGCCTCCCCGCGGCCATCTCGGCTCCGACGCGGCGCCGCTCCTCTTCGCTGATGCCGCTGTAAAGCGCCGCCGCCGGATATCCACACGCCGTCAGTCCGTCCATCTGGTCCTTCATCAGCGCGATCAGCGGCGAGACGACAACGTCGGTCCGTCCCGAGATCAACGGCGGCACCTGGTAGCACAACGACTTGCCACCGCCCGTAGGCAACACCACCAGCGAGTCCTGCCCGTCGATACCGGCCTGGATCGCCTCGGCCTGCAGGGGCTTCAGCTCCGTGTAACCCCAGAACTTCGCCACGGCGGCGGAGACGGAGAGTCGTGGGGAAGCGGTTGCGGTATTCATCATGCGGGGACTCTACAGCATTTAGAACATGCATGCTAGCCGGCCGGGTTCGAATGTTTGAACTGGCGGTTGCCTCTCAGGCTTTCCAGCCGATTGCCTCGCCCATCGAAACTGCGAAGATGGCGTCCGGGCTCTCACCCCACTCCCGGATTGCCGCTTTGGCGGCTTCGAAGTGTTCCGGACCCACCCAGCCAAGACCCGTGACCTGCTCGACGATGCGAGGACCGGCCATCTCCACCATATGCACGTCCATGAAGGACCGCACCGCCTCCGGCGTGCTCCAAATATCGTACGAAGCCGACCAGATCACGCTTGCGGCTCCCGCCTCCCTCAGCAGCGCTTTGAGGTGCGCGCCGATGAACGGGTCGCCGCCGTTGTGCTGGCGAAAGCGCAGATAAACCTCCCAGGTGCGTCTGAGCGCATCGGTCATGGGCATGAACAGGATGCCTCCAGCCGCTGTCGTACGTATACCGATGAAACCACCGGGCTTCACCACGCGCAGCATTTCCCCCACTGCGTGCTGAGGTCGATCTACGTGCTCGATAACGGCATGCGCGAACGCAGCATCGAATGTGTTGTCTGGATACGGAAGGTGGTGAATGTCGCCCTTCTCGAACCGCACATTGTCTAACCTCATCTGGCTGGCGCGTTCGTTGCCGAGCTTCACCTGTCCCTCGTCGATCTCCGCGCCCACCACCTCGCCCGGCGAGACCATCTGGGCAAAGCCTACGGTGATTGAGCCTGCGCCACAGCCGACGTCCAGCACGCTCATCCCGGCACGGAGATGCGGCAGGAAGAATCCGGCGTTCCTTTCCGCCGTCCTGACATTAACCATGTTCGAGGAGTGGGCCGATTCATAATCGTGGACGTATCGCATCGCTTCCTCTCTGGTTAAGCTTCTCCGTACCACAAACGCTTTAATCGACTTCGCATAAGTTGGGCAAAGAAAGTACGTCTGAGATTCCAAGACGTCAAGTTCAGAGTGAACTTGCGCTAACGTCATGCCTCGGGAGCATCCTCTCGGTAACATCCTGAATGCCCGCTACCACCCGATCTGTTCAGAGATCCAGTTTCCTCTGCCAACGTGACGCCTCGTCCCGCCCCCGACCCAGAGCCTTGAGGCCCTCCATACGACGGCACTCTTGGCTCCGTAGCACGAATGCTCGTATAGTGGCGCCAGCCCCGTCTCCCCTCAGCGACTGCGTCTTGAGATAATCGGGCGGCGGGTAATCGCGACGTCCTGGCAGACGCGCGCACCCGGCGGGAGTTGAACTGAGCGAGATCCTCTATCGCAAATGGCGTCCGCGCACCTTCGCAGAGGTGGCCGGCCAGGAGCACGTGGCCACTACGCTGAAGAACGCGCTGGCCTCCGGCCGCGTGGCGCACGCCTACCTCTTCGCCGGGCCGCGTGGCACCGGCAAAACCACCAGCGGCCGTCTCATGGCCAAGGCGCTCAACTGCAAGGACCGCCAGGACGGCGAGCCTTGCAACCAGTGTGAGTCATGCCTCTCCTACCTCGACGGCCGCGCCATGGACCTCATCGAGCTCGACGCCGCCAGCAACCGCGGCATCGACGACATCCGCGAGCATGCGTGATAAGGTCGGCTTCCACCCAACCTCCGGCGAATTCAAGGTCTACCTCATCGACGAGGTCCACATGCTGACGGACGCCGCGTTCAACGCCCTACTCAAGACACTGGAGGAGCCGCCGCCGCACGTCATCTTCATCCTCGCCACCACGGAAGCGCACAAGCTGCCGTCCACGATCCTCTCGCGCTGCCAGCGCTTCGACTTCCGGCGCGCGCCCCTGGCCTCGATGGTCCGCAACCTGCAGCGCATCTGCGACGGCGAAGGCTTCACCTGCGAGCCCGCCGCGCTGGAGATGATCGCGCGCAGCGCCACAGGCAGCCACCGTGACGCCGTCAACCTGCTCGACCAGCTCGCGACGTCGTACGGCCGCGACCTCACCGTCGAGCACGTCCGCGCCGGCCTCGGCCTCATCGGCGACGAGCGTGCCGGCCAGCTGGCGCGCATGGCGCTCAACGCCGACATGGCCGGTGGCCTGACGCTGATCGCCGCCGTTCGCGATGATGGCCTCGACCTGCGTCAGTTCCAGCGCGAGCTGGTCGACGAGCTACGCGCACTCCTCATGGTCAAGAACGGCGTCGAGCCGGCGGAAGGCGCGACGCAGGACCGCCTGCTGGACCTGCGCGCCGCCGTCAAGGACGTCCCGGCGACGCAACTCCTGACCGCGCTGCGTGCCTTCGGTGAAGCGGACCTCAAGGCCGACCCCAACTCGACGCTGCCGCTGGACATCGCGCTCGCGGAATGCGCGCTCAACCGCGGGCAGCCGGGCAGCCGAACAGCCCCACTGCCGGCACCCCAGGCTGTCGCCCCGGCCGCTGCTGCTCAACCCCCGCCCGCCGTGCCTCCCGTCGCCGAACCCCCGCCGGCGAATGTCGTGCAGCCCACTGCCGCCGTACCAGCGGAGCCGCGTCCGCGGGAGGTGATCGCCTCGCCTCAGGCCGCCTCGCCTGAGCCGGCCCCGGAACCGCAGCCGGTGCGCCTAGCCACAGGTCCCGTTGGTGCATCCCTCGAGGACGCCCGCAGCCAGATGCGCGGAATCTACGAAAGGGCGCGTGCCAGCGGCTTCCAGCTGGGCGCCCTGCTCAACAGCGGCTGCGATATCATTGAGGCTGACGAGTCCGCCATCGTCATCGGTTTCCGGCACCCGATCCACGTCAACAAGGCGTCTGAGAGGCCGAACCTCGACGCGCTGACGGCCATCGTCTCGGAAGTTATGGGCCGCCCGTTGAACGTCCGCTTCGTGCATGAACCCACGGTCGAGCCCTGGAGCCAGCGTGGCGCCGGACGCAGCACGCTCGTCCAGGCGGCGCAAGAGATGGGCGGGCGCATCCTTTCGTCCGGACCGGAGGATCAGCCATGAACCAGGACATGCTCAAACAGCTCGCTGAGATGCAGGAGCGCATGGCCAAAGCGCAGGAAGAGATCGAGAGCCGCGTCGCCGAAGCGACCTCCGGCGGCGGTGCCGTCAAAGTTGAAATGACCGGCGACTACAAGGTGAAATCCCTCAAGATCGACCCCGACGCCGTCGACCCTGACGACCTCAGCATGCTCGAGGACCTCGTCATCGCCGCGATGAACGAGGCGATCGCCCAGGTGCAGGCGTTCCACGCCGACTCGATGGGCTCCGTCACCGGCGGCCTCGACGCACTGCTGCCCGGCCTCGGCGGCGGTGACGCGGCTGGCGGCGCGCCGCCCGGACTGAACCGCGCCGCGCGCCGAGCCAACAAGAGGTAGGCGCGTGAACGAGCCCTGGCGACCTACCGGGGCTGCTGCCCCTGTAGCCAAGCTGATCGAGGAGTTGCATCGCCTGCCGGGCGTCGGGCCCAAGGGCGCACAGCGGCTCGCCTATCACCTGCTTCGTGCCCCAAAAGAGGAAGCGACCGCCCTCGCCGAGGCGATCCTCGAAGTCAAGGAGCAAGATCACTCTCTGCTCCCTGTGCCAGAACACCACGGACGTCGATCCTTGTCGGATATGCGGCGACGAGGGACGCGATCGCAGCGTGATCTGCGTCGTCGAGGAGCCGATGGACATCCTCGCCATCGAGCGCACTCGCGGCCACAAAGGGCTCTATCACGTGCTGCACGGCTCGATCTCGCCCATGGAAGGCGTCGGGCCGGAGCAGCTCAAGGTCCGGGAGCTGCTGGAGCGACTCCGCGACGGCAGCGTCACCGAAGTCATCATGGCGACCAACCCCAACCTCGAAGGCGAGGCCACGTCAATGTACGTCAGCCGCCTGCTGCAGCCCCTCGGCGTCAAAGTGACGCGCCTGGCGCGCGGCCTCCCTATGGGTGGCGACCTCGAATACGCCGACGACCTCACCCTGGCCCGCGCGCTGGAGAACCGTCAGGAGTTATAAGCATGAGTAATGTCATCGAACTCGAAGCAGTCGACAGCGTCGAAATCACGACGCTGTGCGAAAACCTCGTCGACTCCATGGCCCCCGTCTCCGAGTCAGTCGAGCGCCGCCGCGCCAGCGCCTCGAACCCGGTGGTCTCGAAGCTGTTCGCCAAAGAGTTGGCCACACCCTTCGAGGGCGCTCACGGCCTCTCGATGCTGGTGCGTGTCACCCGTAACGGCGTCACCCGCACCCTCCTTTTTGACGCCGGCGGCAGCACCGGCGGCCTCGTCCACAACCTCGATTGCCTGGAGATAAACCCCCGCGACTGTAGCTGCATTGTCCTCTCCCACGGCCACTTCGACCACGTTCTCGGACTCGTCGGGCTGCACCAGCGCATGGGCAAGCTTGCGTTCCCGGTGACGATCCATCCGGACGCCTACCTCGAACGCGGCGCGAAGCTGCCGGACGGCAAGATCAACGCCATCGGCGCGCCCTCGCGCCAGGGTCTGCGCGACGCCGGGCTCGATCTCATCGAGGGCGCCACGCCATCCCTCGTGCTCGAGAAGATGGTGCTCGTCACCGGCCAGATCGCCCGCACCAACGACTATGAAACCGGCTGGCCCGACCACATGGCAGTCCGCAACGGCGATTGGACGCCGGACCCGGAGATCTGCGACGACCAGGGCCTCGTGATTAACGTCAAGAACAAGGGCCTCGTGGTGCTATCCGGTTGTGGCCACGCCGGGATCATCAACACGGTGACCCACGCCCAGGCCGTCACCGGCGTTTCGCAGGTGCACGCGGTCATTGGCGGCTTCCACCTGGGGCCTAACTACTTCATGCAGCGCGTCCCCTCCGTCGTGCGCGACCTCGTGGCCCTGCAGCCCGGCATCGTCGCCCCGGCGCACTGCACGGGATATCGGGCCGCCTTCGCGGTCTACGAGGCGCTCCCGGATGCATTCGTGCAGAACACGGTCGGCACGCGAATCGCGATTGGCGCGAGTGAATAGGCCGTAGGTACCGCTTAGAGTATTGGATGGAGTAAGTAGATGCCCCGAAGCGAGGACACCGCCACTACGGTAATGAAGACACTGGAAGCTGCCTGGAACGCCGCCGATGGCGCCTCGTTCGGGGCGGCCTTCGCCGACGATGCAGACTTCGTCGACATTCGAGGCGACTACAGCAAGGGCCGCGCGGCCATCGCCGCCGGGCATCAAGCCGTTCTCGATACCGTGTACAAAGGCAGCACGGTTGACTATCAGCTGATTCAGGCACGGCAGGTCGGCCCGGACCTCACGCTGGCTCACGTAGCGGGAAAGCTAACCGCGCCGGCCGGGCCCATGGCGGGCGTCAACCGGGCGACTTTCTCGATGTTGATCGACGGCAGCGGCGGCGCGGCGCGAATCGTCGCCTTCCACAACACGATGGCCCAGGGCTGAGTAGGGACGCAGCCGTGTATGCAGAGCCCTACCTCGCCGCGCTGGCGCACGTGGTGCGCGACGGCCGCACGGAGCTTGGCGAGACGCCGGAGCAGACGATGCGCGAGGTCGACTAAGCGATCGGCATACGCCCGACCGCCTACCGCCGCCTGCCCGACCCACCGTCGATGCTACAACTACCCGGCGCGCATCGCCCTCTTTGTCGTCACGGCATGGCAGGGCGAGCCCACCAATGTCGCCTCCGGTGAGCACTGGCAGATCCGCTGGTTCGCAGCGGACGAAATCTCCGCGCTCCCGCTGCAGCACGTCGTGAAGCAGGAGGTACTCTCGCTGCTCTCGGAATCGGCTCGTGTCTGACTCAGACGCGAACGGGTCCAAACGCGCCGTCGGCGGGCCGCTTGCCCTCCAAACGACCGTCCAAGACGCGCCAGCATCCTTCGCGCTATCGAGGCGCTACTGACCTGAGGCACGCAAAAGGGGCGTCCTCGCTGAGGGCGCCCCTTGCTAGCTGCCACCGGAAACCCTGTTAGAGGGCGACTTCGCCCCTTTCACCGGTTCGGAGCCGCATGACATCATCCACGGTCGAGATGAACGCCTTGCCATCACCAATGGAGCCCGTCTCGGCGTTCTCCTTGATAACCTGCAACAGCCTTTCGACAGCGCTGTCCGGCACAACGATCTCGATCTTTACCTTCGGCAAGAACTCAACCGTGTACTGTCGGCCCCGCCACTGCTGGACGATGCCCTTCTGGACACCGTGACCCTTCACCTCGCTGATCGTCATGCCCGGGTAACCGAGGTCTTTGAGGGCCTCATGCACGATGGTCAGCTTCTCCGGCCTGATGATTGCTTCGATTTTCTTCAACTTGCCCTGACTCCTTTAGGTACTGCTGGCCGGAGCGTCGGCCATCATCGTTGCGCCACCAGGGGCCGTGTCGGTGAAGTACGACAGGCCGGACTCGGGAGCGCGCTCGAAGCCGGGATAAGCCTCGATGCCGTGCTCGTCGATGTCGAGCCCGCGCAGTTCCTCGTCCTCCGAGACTCGCAGCCCAACCGTGTACTTGATGGCCAGGAAAAGTATCCCCGAGGTCGCACACGTCCAGGCGATGATAGCCGCTGCACCGAGCGCCTGGATGCCTAGCTGTTCGGCGCCGCCGCCCACAAGCAGACCATACGCACTCGACTCGTGCCCGGTGTGGTCGAGAACACCCGCCTGGGTAGCGAAGAGGCCGACCGAGAGAACGCCCCAGAGGCCACAGAAGCCGTGCACTGAAACCGCGCCGACCACATCGTCGACCTTCAGCTTGTCGAGTAGCTCAACGCCGAACAGGACCACCGGAGCGGCCACCAGACCGATGACAACGGCTGCCCACGGATCGACCGAGGCGCACGGCGCCGTAATGCCGACAAGGCCGCCGAGCGCGCCGTTAATCGTCAGGCCCGTGTCGTATTTGCCGTAGCGGAACTTGGAAAGGAACGTGGCGGCGGATGCGCCGGTGCCTGCCGCCAGCGTCGTGTTGACAGCAACCTTCGCCGCCAGCGCGGCCAGACCACCGCTCAGACCCAGCGTCGAGCCGGGGTTGAACCCGTACCATCCGAACCACAGGATGAACATGCCCAGCGCCGCAAGGCTGATGTTGTGACCGGGGATCGCGTTGACCTGCCCGCCACTGGCGTACTTGCCGATTCGTGGCCCAACGATGATCGCACCCATGAGTCCGGCGAAGCCGCCGACCATGTGCACGACACCGGATCCGGCGAAGTCCATGTAGCCGTTCGTGCCGATGGGGTCGTCCTTGAAGGCTGACAGCCAGCCTGGACCCCAGGCCCAGTGAACGACGACCGGATAGATGATCGCCGTGATGAAAACGGTATAGAAGAGGTAGCCGTGGAACTTGGTCCGTTCGGCCATGGCTCCGGATACGATCGTTGCGGCCGTTGCCGCGAAAGCGAACTGGAAGATCCAGCTTGCGTAGTTGTTGTCAAAGCCTCCGCCCAGGAAGAACTGGTCCTTGCCAATAAAGTCACCGGCCGTGGTGCCATATGCAAAGGCCCAGCCGACCGCCCAGAAGGCGACCGCGCCCAGTGAGCAGTCCAGCATGTTCTTCATGAGGATGTTCGCCACGTTCTTGGTCCGGACAAATCCGGCCTCCACCATGGCGAAACCGGCCTGCATGAAGAAGACCAGGAATGCTGCGAGCATGAGCCACGCCGTATCCAGGGCAGACGTCAGGTCGTCGATGGCCCCGCGTTTCCTGTGCGTGCGCCGTTGAGAAGAGGAGCAGGGCGAAGAGCCCTCCGCTGACAACCGCCAACGGCCTCCTGAACTTGATGAGCGTTTTTAGCATAATTGTCTCCTTGTCCTTTGGTTACCCGCCTTCAAAGAGTTCAGTGACTTTTCAAGAAGCTCCCCCTTCATGTCTCCGCCCGGGTTCGCTTCTGATGCTGCGGCTGAGGAGTCCGTAGCCTCTGCCACGTACCGTCTCCAGCCGGTAGGGAGCCGAACCTGCCAGCTTGCTGCGCAGGCGGCAGACGAGGACGTTCAGCCTGCGATTCTCTCGCCGGCCCTGCGTACCCCACAGGAAGCCGCTCAGCGCAGCAAATGACGCCACTCGGTCTGGTGAAGCGGCCAGGAGGCGCAACAACTCGAACTCCTGGTAGCTGAGGTTGGCGGGCTGCGAGCCCACGCTGACCCGGTATGTGCTCAGGTCCAGCGCGATATTTCCCACGGTCACGCTCGTAGCCTCGCGCGCCAACGGATCGGAGCCGGCCGGCCGGGCGTCTGCGACAGGCAGATTGCTCATCGCCTGAGGCTAGGTGGGCCAGGTTTCGCGCTAGTTTCAGCAATGTTGCTGGAGTGTTACAGGCGTTTTAAGTAGCTGTTACGTAGACTCGCCGGAAACATAAGTAAGAAATCCATTTCATTTCTTATCCGGGATGTCAAAGAAGACATTCCTGGCATCCCCGCCGCAGACGCCAAAGTCGGGTCCGTCATCTGATAACCTTCGTTTACAGTGCCAAGGCCACGCGTCTACAAGACTCAGGCGATCGTCCTGCGACAGCGCAAGCTCGGCGAAGCCGACAAGATCGTCACGCTGTACTCCTCCCACCACGGCAAGATCGACGCCGTCGCCAAGGGCGTTCGACGCACCAAAAGCCGGCTCGCGGGTCACCTCGAGCCGCTGACTCTCGGCGCCTACCTCCTCGCCGAGGGCCGTGACCTCGACATCGTCACGCAGGCCGAGACCGTCGAAGCCTTCCCCACCCTGCGCAGACAACCTCGAGCGCATCAGCCGCGGCCTCTATTGCGCCGAGCTCGTCGACCGCCTCACGCCCGACCGCTCCGAAGCCAACCCGATCTTTCGTCTGCTGCACGAAACCCTCGGTTACCTCAACGCGTCGCCGGAATACGAGACGGCCACGCGGCGCTTCGAGCTGCGCCTCCTCGGCGAGCTGGGCTACCGCCCTTCGTTGAGCGATTGCGCCGCCTGCGGCAGCCGCCTCGAGCCCGTCGCGAACTTCTGGAGCTCGGATGCGGGCGGCGCGGTCTGCCCCTCCTGCGCCGACGACTCGCTGCGCCTGGCGCCCCTCAGCGTCAACGCGCTCAAGATGCTGCGCCTGCTGCAGCGCTCGCCCTACGAAGATGCTGCGCGCATCCGCCTCTCCGCCTCGCTCGCCTCCGAGATCGAGACCTGCCTAGGCGATTACGTGCGCTACGTTCTGGAGCGTGAGGTGCGCAGCGCCGGGTTCGTCGAAACGCTGCGCCGTCACCCGCCAGTCCCCCGGACCAACACGCCTGCTTGATGCCGGACAACCACATTCTCATCTTCGACCTCGACGGCACGTTGATCGACACGATGACTCAGCTTGCTGATCTCTTCTGCGACATTTTGCGCCGGGAACACGGCATCCCGGACGAAGTCAGTCGCCCTATTTATGTCGAGTTGGCCGGCAAGGGCCCGCGGCCCCAGTTCGAAGCGGTGCTCTCGACGCTCGGCCGTCTTGAGCCGGAACTCGTCGACGGCATCACAGAGCGCTACTGGCAGGTCGCCGAGACCTACGAGCCCATCGCTTTCCCGGAGACGCTCGACGTCCTGCAGCAGCTTCGCCACGACGGCCACACACTCGCCGTCAGTAGTGGTGGTACCACCGCCTCGGTCGCAGCGCAAGATGCACCTCACCGGGATCGACTCCCCTGTTCCGGCTGGCCCTCGGCACCGACGAAGGCGCCCCGAACATGGCGAAGGGGCCCGGACACTTCGAGCTGATTGCGAAGGCTCTCGCGCTGCGGGACGGTGACCTCCAGTCACGCGGCGTCTTCGTCGGCGATGCCGTCTTCGACATGCAGGTGGCGCGGGACGCCGGCGTTTTCGCCGTCGGTCGCGTCACTGGAGACAACGGCGACACCTTGCGGCAGGCCGGAGCGCAGCACTTGATTCACGACTTGCGCGAAATGCACGCGCTGCTGGGCGACCCGTAGATCAAGAGAGCGCCGTTTTCGCGTATTATTACTGAACACATCGTAAGCACGGGGGAGAGAGCTTATGCCGCTATACGAGTACTACTGCAACAGCTGTGACGGGGTCTTCGAGGAATTGCGCTCTATGCGCGAGGCGTCGGAACCGCAGCCCTGTCCGCTCTGCGACCACGATTCGCAGCGCATCATGCCCACAACGTTCTCGGCCTTCACGTTCCGTGACGGCATGCCGCGGCGCATCCCGGACGACTTTAAATACTGGCACCACGACGGCCGCAAGACCAAGACCATGAACAAGGGCGGCGTGCCCATGAACGAGCACTCCGAGCTTTACAAGCCGCCGCCTCGCCGCCGCCCCACCGCGGCTGAGCGCAACGACATGCGCGAGATCAGCTACCTCAAGGGGCGACACGCCAAGATGATGGCGGATTCCGGCGCGCCCGTGGCAATGGGGCAAGATCGGCAAGCCGCTCCTCTCGCCAAAGTTCGGCGCTAGCGGTCACATCCCACGCAACGACCTCAAGAAGGCCGGCGGCTAGCCAGCCTCAAAGCGCACGACAAAGGCGGCCCGCTGGGCCGCCTTTTCTCTTGTCCTTTGTCCTCGAACGTCAGGAGCGGCGGTCGGTAACGAAGTACGCCAGCCCCGCCATCGCCTTCCGCGCCTCGTTCGCCGCTGGCGTATCGATCCCGGCGAGAGCTGGCGACTCGAGGGCGCTCAGCGCCTTGTCCCGGAAGTCATGCGCCACGGCTAGCGCTTCGTCCAGGATGTTCGACTCGTGGATCATCTCTATCGCCCGCTGCAGCTCTCGTTCCTTGCTGCGCCCGCCGGCGAAAAACTTCTCCACCGGGTTGTCGTCCGGATGGCGCTCGACCAGGATCAGCGCCGGCAGCGTCAGCGTCCCGTTCATCAGGTCGCTGCCCACCGGCTTGCCCATCTCGTCCTCGTCGCCGCTGAAGTCGAGGATGTCGTCCATCACCTGGAACGCCATGCCGATGTTCTCTCCGTAGGCTCGCAGCGCCAGCACCTGCTCGTCCGATAGTCCGGCGATCATTGCCCCGCCTTGTGCCGACGTAGCGAAGAGCGACGCCGTCTTGCCATAGATACGGTTCAAGTACTGCACCGTCGATTGCCCGTACTCGTAAGCGCTGAGGTCCTGCTGCAATTCGCCGGTCGCGATCTCCATCAGCGTCTTCGCGAACAGCCGGATCACGTCGATGTTGCCGGTCCGCGCCACCAGCTCGGCGGAGTGCGCGAACATGTAATCGCCAACCATCACGCTGGCCGCGTTGTCCGCGATCGCGTTCGCCGTCTCCTTGCCACGTCGTGTTGCTGCAGCGTCGATCACGTCGTCGTGCACCAGCGTCGCGGTGTGCAGCAGCTCGATCGACGCCGCGAGGGGCACCAGCAGGCCCAGGTCGTAGTTGCCCATACGTCCGGCCAGCAACGTCGTCGCCGGGCGGGCGCGCTTGCCGCCCGCATCGAGCAGGTGGTCGAGCATCGTGGCGAGGAACGGGAAGTTGTCGGGGCGCAGCGACCGCAGCAGCGTGTCGACCCGCGCGATATCGCGCTGGACGGGGCCGTAAAGGCCGTCGGACTGCAGCTCTTCTATACCAGGAGACGACGTCAGCGGAGCGTAGGCGCCGATTGGCGCGCCGACCGCCGGGCGCCCCAGCCGCTTGACGTACTTCACGGTGCGCCGGCTGAAACCCGTCGGCCCTTCGATACGCCAGGACTCCGCCGCGCGGCTGATCAAGAGTGGTGCCGTCATCCGTGACCTCCGCTTACATCTGCCGTCACAGCCAGACCGAACAGACGTCGCGCATTCGCGCTGGTGGCGTCACCAATGTAATCGAAAGACGCGTCATGCAAAATAGCTATCTGCTTCGCAACCTCGACCACGTAGGACGGCTCGTTGCGCTTGCCGCGATGCGATTGCGGCGCCCCGTACGGCGCGTCCGTCTCAATAACGAGCGATTCGAGCGGCAGTCGCGCCACGACGTTGCGCAGCGCCTGCTGCTTCGGGTGCGTTACCGACGTGTGAATCGAGATGACGAATCCGAGCTGAATGTAGCGCTCCGCCTCCTCCAGCGTCCCCGTGAAGTAGTGCATGACGCCGAGGGGCCGGTCACCGAAGGAAGACGCGACGCGCCGGGCCCACGGCAGGAGTTGCGCCGCCGTCGCCTCCCAGGCGTCGCGGCAGTGGACTACGATCGGCAGCACATGGCGCTCAGCCAGCGTCAGCATCGAATCGAGCGCCGCAACCTGCGCCTCGGTCGACGAATGCATCCGGTAGAAATCGAGGCCGATTTCGCCGACCGCGACGACACGCTCGTCGCCCAGCAACGCCTCGATCTCGCTCAACGCGCTCGCGTCCAGCTTCGAGGCCTCGTGCGGGTGGTAGCCCGCCGTCGCGTAGACGCCGTCGTGGCGCCGCGCCATCGCCAGCCCGCTGCGGGCCGACGCCACGTCGACCGCCGGCACGACCAGCGTCGTCACACCCGCGTCACGCGCCCGCCTGATCACGGCGTCCGCGTCTTTGGCGAACTCCGACTCCTGCAGGTGAGCGTGCGTGTCGACAAATCCGGTCACGCCACGCTCTCCGGCACATCCAGCTTCTTGAACAACGGCTCCGGCTTTTGCAGCGGCGTCCCCGCCACCGGCGCGTCCACCGACCAGCCCTTCGCGTCGATCGCATCGTCGTGGCCGAGCATCGCGTGCAGCTGCTGCGAGCTAAACGGCAGGTAGGGATAAAACGCCAGCTTCAGGCACTCGATGGCCCCGATCGCCGTGTACAACGCCCGCGCCGCGGCGGGCGGGTCGCTCTCGCGCGTCTTCCAGGGCTCCTCCTGGTTCAGGTACCGGTTGGCTTCCTGCGCGTAACCCAGCGCCGCCCGCATCCCCTCCCGGAAGTGACACGCCGCGATGCTCCCGCCCACCGCCTTCAGCGCTTCTTGCCCCTGCTCCAGTAGCTTCTCGTCCGCCTCGCGCAACGTCCCCGGTTCCGGCACTTTGCCGTCGAAGTTGCGGTACGACATCGTCAGAACGCGGTTGACCAGGTTGCCCCACGTCGAGACCAGTTCGTCGTTGTTGCGCCGGATCAGGTCGTCCTCAGAGAACTCCGCGTCGCTCGTCTCCGGCATGATCGAGCTTAGGTAGAAGCGGATCGCGTCCGGGTCGTACTTCTCCAGGTACAGCGGCAGCATCGGCGCCGTGCCGCGACTGGTGCTCGCCTTGGCGCCGGCGAAGTTCAGATACTGGTTCGCCGGCACGTCGTAGGGCTGGTTCAGCCCGCCGTACATGAAGACCTGCGCCGGCCAGCTCAGCGTGTGGAACCAGACGTTATCCTTGCCGACGAAGTAATAGATCTTGGCGTCCGGCTCCTCCCAGAACTCCCGCCACGCTTCCGGAGTGCCCTGTCGCTGCGCCCATTCCTTGGTCGCCGACAGGTAGCCGATGACGTTCTCGAACCAGACGTAGATCCGCTTCGTGTCGTAGCCAGGCAACGGGATCGGCACGCCCCAAACCAGATCGCGCGTCACCGAGCGGTCCTTGAGCCCTTCGTTCAGCACGCCAAGCGAGAAGTTGAGCACAGGCCGCCGCCAGTGGTCTTTGTCCTTGCTTAGCCACTCCTTGACCTGGTCTTCGTAAGCGCTGAGTCGAAGGAAGAAGTGCTCCGAGAGCCGGCGCTCGGGCGTCGAGCCGTCGCGGCTGCAGCGCGGGTTGACCAGGTCGGTCGGGTCCAGCGTCTTTCCGCAGTTGTCGCACTGGTCGCCGCGGGCGCCTTCGTAACCGCAGTGCGGGCACGTGCCCTCCACGTAGCGGTCCGGCAGGAAGCGCTCCTCTTGCAGGCAATACGTCAGCTCCATCTCCTTCACGTAGAGGTCGCCCTGGTTGTACAGCTTGAGGAAGATCTCCTGCGACGTATCGATGTGGTTCTGCGTGCCCGTGGACGTGTAAAGGTCCCAGCTGATACCCAGGCGCTCCCAGTTTTCGAGATACTCGTTGTGATAGCGCTCGACGATGGCCTCGGGCGTCACGCCCTCCTGCTCGGCCCGCACGACGATCGGCGTCCCGTTCTGGTCCGTCCCCGAGACCATGACGACACGGTTGCCGGCGGTCCGGTTGTAGCGGGCGAATATGTCAGGCGCCAGGTAGGCGCCGGCGATCTGGCCCAAGTGCAGCGAGCCGTTTGGAAACGGCCAGCCGACACCGACGAGTATTTTTTCAGTCAAAGTCTTGTCTCCCCGGCCCGAAGGCGAAATGTCTTAGTGGACAGCAGAACTCCCGCAGCCGGCCGGCTGCGGGCCGTCCATCGTCCATACAACACTTCCTCCAGGGAGCAATGCCGTCATCGTGCTTCCAATTCTAACAGCTTAGATGCCCCTGAGCCCCTACTGTGTCGCGCCCGAAATATAATCGACATTGACCCATATTCGGCCCCCGGATAGCATGCGAGGTAACCCCTTCAGGAGACCTGTTGTGCAAAACCTTCGTATTCCCGGCCCGACTCCATGCCCCCCGGAGACGCTGGGAGAGCTGTCGCGCCAGATGATCAACCACCGCGGCCCTGAGTTCGCCGAACTGCAGGGACGCATCATGGATCGCCTGAAGCGCTTCTTCCGCACCGAGAACGACGTCTACGTGCTCACGTCTTCCGGCACCAGTGCCATGGAAGCCGCCATCGTCAACACGCTATCACCCGGCGACCACGTGCTTGCCGTCACGATCGGCGAGTTTGGCGACCGCTTCGCTAAAATCGCCGACGCATACGGCGCTCAGGTTCGCCGCCTCGAGTTCGAGCCCGGCACCGCCGCACAACCCGACGCGATCGCCGAGGCGCTCGAGGAAGACCCCACGACGAAGGCCGTCCTCGTCACGCACAACGAAACCTCGACCGGCGTCACGAACGACCTCGACGCCATAGGCAAGGCGATCCGCGCCGTCAGCCCGGACGTCCTCTACCTCGTCGACGCGATCAGCTCACTCGGCTGCATCAACTTCAATACAACGGCTTGGGGTGTCGACGTCGCGACGACGTGTTCCCAAAAAGGGTTCATGATCCCGCCCGGTCTAGCGTTCATCACACTTAGCGACCGCGCCTGGGCCGCCTACGAAACCGCAAAGATGCCGAAGTTCTACCTTGACATCGGCACCTATCGCGACTACGCCAAGAAGGGCCAGCCGCCGTGGACACCCGCCGTCTCGCTCTACTACGGGCTCGACCTTGCACTCGCCATGATGGAGGCTGAAGGCTTTGAGCAGGTACAGGCCCGCCACCACGACATCGCCGAGTACACGCGCGGTAAGGTGAAGGCGCTCGGCCTCAGTCTCCTCGCCGTAGGTAACGAGGCGTCCGACACCGTCACCAGCGTCGTCGTCCCGGAAGGCGTCAACGCCGCCGAGCTACTCAAGGTGCTGAACACGGAGTTCGACACCGTACTCGCCTCAGGACAGGGCAAACTGACCGGCAAGATCGTCCGCATCGGCCACATGGGAATTGTCGACAAGGCCGACATCGACTCGGCAATCGAGTCGCTGGCCATTGCGCTCGAACGCCAGGGCTATAAGAAACCCGCCGCCTTGAACGCTTAGGACTGACGGAATGCCGCGAGTCCTCGTCACGGACCGCATCGGCGAAGAAGGCCTCGGCATTCTTCGCGAGGGCGCCGACGTCGACGTGCGCCTCGGCCTTTCGCCCGAAGAGCTCATCGCCGCAATCCCCGAATACCACGCGCTCGCCGTACGCAGCGAAACCAAGGTCACCGCCGAAGTCCTCGCCGCCGCGCGGAGCCTCATCGTCGTCGGTCGCGCCGGCGTCGGCGTCGACAACATCGACGTAGACGCCGCCACCTCGCGCGGTATCGTCGTGGTCAACGCGCCCGCCGCAATCACGATCGCGACGGCGGAGCACACGCTTGGCATGATGCTGGCGCTGGCGCGGCACATCCCGGCGGCCCACGCCTCACTAAGCGCCGGCAAGTGGGAGCGCTCGAAGTTCGTCGGCGTTGAGCTGCGAGGCAAGACGCTCGGCATCGCTGGCATGGGCCGCATCGGCGCCGAGGTGGCCCGCCGCGCCCGCGCCCTGGAGATGCGCGTCATCGCCTACGACCCCTTCATTTCGCCGGAACGCTTCCAGTCGATCGGCGTGCAACTCTGCTCGCTCGAAGAGCTGCTCGCCGAGTCCGACTTCATCACGCTGCACCTGCCCCTCACGGCCGCCAACCACCATTTCCTCGACGACGCCCAGTTCGACCAGATGAAGCCCGGCGTCCGCGTCCTCAACGTCGCGCGCGGCGAGCTGATCTCGGAAACCGCTCTGGTCAAGGCACTCGAAAGTGGCAAAGTCGCCGGTGCCGCCATCGACGTCTTCGAGACCGAGCCACCGGACCCGGAATCGCCGCTCCTGCATCACCCCAACGCTGTCGTCACCCCCCACCTCGGCGCTTCCGCCGCGGAAGCTCAGGAACGCCTCTCCGTGGACGTGGCGGATCAGCTGCTCGCGGCGCTCCACGGCGAGCCGGTGATCTACGGCGTCAACTCCCCGATGATCGCGGCCGAGGCGTTCAAAATCGTTGCGCCCTACTTGCAGACGGCAACCCAGGCAGGATCGCTGGCAACCCAGTTATCCAGCGGGCAGTTCGAGAGCGTCGAGATCCAGTACGCCGGCGAAATCGTCGAGCACGACACCACGCCGATACGCTCGGCCGTCATCCGCGGCCTGCTCTCACCGATCAGCGACGAAAACGTCACGCTGGTCAACGCCAGCCTTGTCGCCGAGCAACGCGGCCTCAAGATCGTCGAGCGCAAGGGTGCCCACGAGGGCATCTACAAGGACCTGATTAGTGTCCACCTGCACACCAGCGCCGGCGAGACCAGCGTCAGCGCCACCGTCGCCCATGACGGTCCCCACATCGTCGAGATCAACGACTTCTGGGTCGACGTCTCGCCCGGCGAGGGCTACCTGCTGTTCTGTGAGAACGTCGACCGGCCCGGCATGATCGGCCGCATCGGCACCTTCCTCGGCACCAAGGGGATCAACATCAGCTTCATGCGCGTCGGCCGCGCCACGGAGCGCGGTCGCGCCCTCATGGTGCTCGGCCTCGACGACGCGGCCGACCCCGCAACGATGGCGGAGATCGCCGGCATCCCGGACATCTTCACCGTGAAGACGGCAAAAATCTAGCCAAAGTCGTACCGGCAAAGCGCACTAGCTGATTTCAACCGAACGGACGTTTGACGGCCTCCCCGGCCCGACATATCCTCAAGCCGAGATGCGAAACCCGTTCCAGGTCGCCCGCCTTGCCGCGTTCACGATCTCGCTGCTTCTGCTTCTCGAGGTGCTTGAGCCCGGCTGGGGCGTGGACGGCAGCTGGGGTTGGTACCTCGGCCTCTTCTTCCTGACCCTGGCTACCGCCTGGGACCTCGTCAGCTTTGTCGCCTGTATCCTCGCGTTTACTCTGCTCGTCGGCATCTTCGACGCCAGCAAAGCCGCGTTCATCGTTTTGACGATCTTTACCGGTTTCGCCTTGATTCGGCCTCGCGGGCCGCAGACGGCGGCACGCGTTGGCTGGAAAGCGTGGTCGTGGCAGGCGGACCGCCGCTGGCACGGCAACCCGCCCGTCTATCATCGTAACCAATGAACGACTTCGCTCCTGCTTCTAGTCCCGCCGCGTGCTAAGCTGGCCTGTAGACGCCCCCTGCCTGACGGTGGGGCCGCCGCGAGGGTAGTGCGATAGCCGCTGAACTGCAGCCTGAGCAAATCGTCAACCTGATCAACGACTTCAGGGAGCGTGAGCCCGACCCGTTCAACTCCGCACCTGAAGCGGTCGAAGCGTACGTGCTGGAAGCCGGCGAGCTACTGCAACACGCGGCGTCGCTCAAGCACGAAGAGCTCACCGAGGCGCAGTCGCGCTACCTGCACGAGACCGCGATGCGCGAGGTGCGATTTGCTCACGCCCGCCTCGAGCACGATCGCCACGCCGCGCTCGAAATCCTCAGCCGCCTCTTCCGCCTCGGCACGCCGCCGCGGCCCGACGGCAGCTACGAGGGCGAGATGGTCGGCCTCTCTACCGGCCTGCTCTCAGACCCGTTCTTCGAGTGGCTGACACGTCTCTACCTGCCGTGGCAGGGCAAGACCTTCGACGCGCGCACCTCTTCCGGCGACAACGTCTTCTCTGACAACGCCTGGTCCAAGGCTACCGGCAAGCTCGGCTGGCCCGAATACCGCATCTACGATGACGACCGCCCCGGCACGGTTCGCGTATTCCCCTTCCGCACCGAGATCGCGATGGGCATCGAGGACGACGACGTCAAGGTGCTCCGCATCAGCTACGCCGATTCCCCAAACCCGCTGCCGGTCCGTCGCATGGTGGATGAGGTGGTGGAGCTACCTGGTGGCTACATCCTCGGCAAGGCTCACATGCGCGGCTTACGCGAGTTCCGGCGTGTCTGCTTCTTCGGCCTGATAAACGCCTAGGCGACCTTCGAGTCTCGAGTCGTAGCTTCGTAAGGCTGTGAGCGCATCCGCGCCAGCTCGATCATCGCGCTCGGATCGCAGTCGTCGTCCGGCAGCACCGCGACGCCTGCGGCGCATCGGTAATCCGCCAACTCGCTAACCAGTCGCTCGATGGCCTGATCCGCGTCGGCCCGGTCGCACTGCACAAGGCAGATCGCGAACTCGAAAGGCCCTAGCAAAGCACTGAGGTCTACGTTACGGATGACGTTCAGGCAGCGCTGCGCCGCATCGGCCGATTGCTCCTGCCAGCCGTCGATCGACATTCCGGTGAGGTTCGGCACCGCGGCCTTCAGCACGACGACCGCCATCGAATACCCGTAGCGCTTGCAGCGGGCCGCTTCCTCGTTCAGCCGGCGTTCCAGATACCAGCGGTTGAGCAGCCCCGTTGTCTCGTCTCGAATGCTGAAACGGCGCGCCTGCGCCGAACGCTCCAGCACCGAAACAATGCGCGGTGCCTCCTGCTGATGCCGTTGTGTTCGCAGCATGACATACCACAGACCAACTTCGATGATCACAACGTTAAGGATTAGCGCGATTGCCAGCTTCGTATCGAGCTCGTATTGCGAAAGCCAGACCATGCTGACGGCAATCGCCAGGTTGGTGATCAAGAAGGCGATTGTGGCCTTGTTGTTGGGGTCCAAAGTACCTCGCATTGATGCCTTAACTTAGGTATCGGCACGAATACACGCGTATTTAACTCATACACGAAGCGTTTTTCGGGTAAAACTAAGCGTTTGTCAGCTCGACAGGTCAAACGGCACGCCGAGACCCTGGGCCCGAGCCCATTCATAGCCCCAGGTCGCGATGAAGAGGTCGTGGAAACTGCCGCCCGTCAGCTCGTACAGCACCCGGTCCGATTCCTCCCGCCGCGGTTGCGCGTTATCCACCACTACTGCCGCCAGTTCGGTGACGTCTTGCTCACGAAACGCCCCCTTCGCCACCAGCGTGTCGTACGGCGACTTCGGCGCCGGTTCCATCAGCAGCTCGTAGCTCGTCGCCACAACGCGCGCCGAGCCGACGAACGCCTCCGTGCACTGCGACCCCGCCATCGAGATCACCAGCGCTCCCGGCTGCACCCAGTCATGCTCGAACAGCGGCTCTCGAATGTCGAAATGCCCCGGCGCGCACAGGTCGACGATGTCGGCGCCTGATAACGCCTCCTGCACCGACCCCACGGCCCAAACTTCGATCTCCAGCTGCTGCGACATCGATTTCGCGAACCGCTCCCGGTTCGCCGGCGTCGGACTGAAAACCCTCACCGACTCCAGCGTCGGCACCGCCTTCAGCATCGCGACCACCTGCGGCGCAGCCTGCCAGCCGGAGCCGATCAGCCCCATGACCCGCGCCTTCGCCGGCGCCAGGTGGCGTCCCGCCACCCCGGCGATCGCCCCAACTCGCAGCGAGTTGAGCACGCCGTAGTCCATCAGCGCCAGCATCTGCCGCGTAACGCCGTCGAACAGCAGGAACGCCCGCGTATGCGGCGGGTTCCCGAACACGCGCATGCCGCTATACAGGCCGTCGCCCGCCGATAGGCTGACGCGGATGCCCTCGAACTCCCCCGGCACGCGGTCCTGCACGTTGTACTGCCGCAACCGCCCCTCGCCCTGAGCCACGACAGCGGCCTCGACGGCGCTCAGCGCCCCCTCCATCGCTCCCAGGTTCGTCCGCAGCGGCATCAGGTCGGATGAGGTCAGCAGGATCGCGTCAACCATATCGCGGTGATTCTACCGCGAGAGTTAGGTCAGAGGTTAGAAGGCATTGGTGGGCCCGGCAGGATTCGAACCTGCGACAAGCGGTTATGAGCCGCCCGCTCTTTTCGACCGTTTCTCGACCCCACGGCGTGGGGTCGAGCCATCTTAGCCCTTCTGTGACGCCCGGCCTAGACTCGGTCCACCCGACCAACACCCACGCCCGGTTCCGGAGGCTGGTGCTTTGCTTAGTCAGTGAACCTGTGATGTTCAAGGCGATGTCTCGTTTCTTTCAGCAGATGCGGCAGTCAAATACATTAGATTCCGAGGCTGAACGAGAATGCTGACTCACCTCAATGACCTCGTCAAAGGCGGCTGGCGTTACGCGACTGGCCTGCGCGGATTTCTCAACGAGACCATTGACATCGAGGGCGCCAAAGCCATCCAGTTGCGCCAGTTGCAGAATCGGGAGGAGACATTCCTTCAGGTCGTGGAGCGGGGCATCTACGGCAACCCGCGCAGCCCATACAAGCGCCTTCTCGAACATGCCGGCTACGCGTTTGAGGATGTCCGGACGATGGTCCGAAGCCACGGGATAGAAGTCACGTTGTCCAACCTGTATGACAGCGGCGTATATGTGACCCTGGATGAGTTCAAGGGGCGTGCTCCTGTTCGTCGCCCCGGACTTGAGTTTCCTGTAACTGCCTTTGACTTCGACAATCCGCTACTAACGGCCCACTATCACGGAACTACTGGCGGGTCGCGCAGCGGTGGAACGCGCGTGGACATAGATTTCGACCAGTTGGCCCACGAAGCTGCAGGGCAATTCTTCACCCGGCATGCAAACCACCTGGAAAACCTGCCCACGGTGATTAGCATGTTGGGTCCACCTTCTTCTGCCGGCCTACGGGGCCTCTTCATGCATGCACGTATGGGCGACATGCCAATCAAATGGTTCTCGCCTGGTAAGCCGAGCTGGAATCGCCAGGGCATTCAGGCACGGCTAATGATGGTTTACACGTTGCTGGTTGCGCGCCTCGTGGGTCGCCCGATGCCTGCGCCCAAGTACACGCCCCATACCGCTGACGTGGCGAGGTTTCTTGCGGAAGCCGTGCAGCAAGGCAGGCCTGCTCTGGTGGTGAGCATACCGAGTGACTGGGTGAGGATTTGCTTGAGTGCCGAGGAGTTGGGCCTGGACTTGACCGGCACGGTATTTCGAGGCGGAGGCGAACCATATACAGAAGGGAAGGCTGCTGTCCTGCGTCGCTTGGGGGCGAGGGCACTACTCGGCTATGCAATGCAGGAGGCGGGGACCGTCGCTGCCCCATGTGGCGATCCACTCGTTGCCGATGACCTGCATCTGATGAAAGAAAAGCTTGCCATTCTGCAACGGCCACTGAATCTGGACCAGAACCTGGAAGTGCAGGCCTTCTTCCTGACAGGGCTCCTCACCAGTGCGTCGAAGTTGATGCTGAACGCGGAGACAGGAGACTACGGCGTGATGGAGGAGCGTGACTGCGGGTGCCTGTGGTCCGAGGTCGGGTTCATGACCCATGTCCACACAATTCGCAGCTACGAAAAGCTGACCAGCGGCAGCGCCACGTTCCTGGGCTCAATGCTGCATGAGGTGCTTGAAGATAGACTCCCCTCCCGATTCGGTGGCAGTCCGCTGGACTACCAGTTGGTTGAGGACGAAGAAGATGGAGTGCCGCGCGTGAGCGTCGTGGTTTCGCCTCGGGTTGGGCCTGTCGACGAGAACGCGGTGATAGAGGCCGTCCTTGAAGGTCTAAGTTTCGCAGACTGGAGTCGCCGGCAAGCTGACCTGTGGCGCCAGAATCACACGCTGCGCGTTCGGAGGCGGGAACCCTACGCTACACGCGCGGGCAAGATACTCCCGCTGCACGTGCTTCGAGAAGGACTTGGGCAAGACGCTTAGACGGCCCGCCAACAAGTCCTCGCTCGAAGCGAGATACGACTGACTCTGCTTCCGGCTTCAGAGGCTGGCGCTCTTTCCACTGAGCTACGGGGGCGTGCCAGATTCGTGTCCATTCGTTTTCCGGCTTCACGCCCCGGGAACCTCCGCGCAAGCCGCTCGACCTCGCGACAGTAGTAGCTCACCGTATGGGCCGCAGCCCCTGGACCTGAAGGAACAGACGAAACGCCTGAATTGAACCCGAGAAACCGACCGCTCTTTTCATACTCTGGTCCTCTGGGGAGTCGAAAAGAGCGGATTTCGAATCTGTTGGTGGGCCCGGCAGGATTCGAACCTGCGACCAAGCGGTTATGAGCCGCCCGCTCTGCCGCTGAGCTACAGGCCCTTGGTTCGCATGCTAGCACAGCGTCTCAGAGCAATCGCTGCGCCGCCTCGGCAGGCTCCAGGCACGCCGGATCGTCGTTCTTCACCGAGTTCACGCGCTGCGACACCGATAGCTTCACGAGCAGGTCGTCCGGCGCCGGCACCAGCAGCGCCTTCAGCGATTCCGTGTCCTCTTCGCGCGGGTCCAGCCAGAAGTCGACCGCGTCGCCGTCCAGGATGACGGGCATCCTGTCGTGAATCGGCGAGAGCACGTGGTTCGGCGTCGTCGTGATGATCGTGAACGTCCGCTGCCAGCTTTCAGGCGTGACTGGCCACGACTCGTAGAGGCCGGCGAACAGGACCAGCTTGCCGTCAGGACGATGGAACCAGATCGGCTGCCGCGCATTTCCGCCGCCGGTCCACTCGTAGAAGCCGTCCGCGGGCACCACGCAGCGGCGCTTCGTGAACGCCTCGCGGTACGCCGAGTTCGTCGCGATCGTCTCGGCCCGGGCGTTGATCTGCTTCGCGGCGCGCTTCGCGTCCTTCGCCCACGAGTTCACCAGGCCCCACTTCGCCGGCAGAAGCTCCCTCTCCTCGTACTGCATTCGCACGATCCAGTGCTGGTCCGTCGGCGCGACGTTGTAGCGCGGCTTGTAATCGGCTGCGTCCTTGATCTCTTCGACGTTGA
The DNA here is from genome assembly GCA_963766645.1 of uncultured Chloroflexia bacterium. GTDB lineage: Bacteria > Chloroflexota > Dehalococcoidia > DSTF01 > WHTK01 > WHTK01. The sequence goes on from CAVYAY010000001.1 coordinate 438,507, forward strand.
CGCCGAGTTCCTCAGCCAGTCGCCGTTTCTCTTGATACGTCAGCGTGAAGCGTCCGCACATGAACTGAGCTTACAACGAGCAGGCGTACGCTTCAGCGAAAAGTTCCCGCTACCTGGCAGCGCAGCGCTCGCCGCCATGCCATGGCCCTAGTCGAAGAACTTCTCCGCCACGATGTCCCGCTTCTCGAATCCGCGCTCGTTGATCGCGTACTCCGTGACCTGCTTGATCATGGCGTCGCTGCCGCAGAGATAGATCTTGATGTGGTTCGGGTCATACGGAATGCCGGTTAGCTTCTCGAACGGGTGCACGTCCCCCGCCTCGGCAATCTGCTCCGGCGACGGCGCCAGCACTTTCGTGATGCGTCCTGTGCTGTAGTGCCACGGCGTGCCGGCATCGCGGCTGAGGAACATGTGGTACTGGAACGCCGGGTACTGCCGGCGGTGCTCCTTGAACTCGTCCTGATAGGCGAAGTCGGCCGGGTTACGCACGCCGTGCAGCAGGATGCCCTTGCGGATCGCCGGTGACCACGGGTGCTCACGGATGATCGGCACCCCCGCCGCCACGCCGGTCCCCGTGAAGCCGAAGACGGCGGTGCGCTGGTCCGTCGTATCAAAGCGGAAGCTGCCCAGCGTCGCCTGTCCCAGCAAGACGTTGTTCAGCGCCGGGTCGACCAGCTCCTCCTTCTCGACCACATCTTCGAGCAGCATCGAAACGTAGGGATAATGACGGATTAGCGTCTCCTTGTTCGGATCGTCTTCCCGCAACTCCGACAGCTCGTTGACGTTCTCCACCGTCAGCGCAATGTAGAACTCGAGGAAGTCCTCGTGCGGCGCCGAAACGATCGAATAAGCTCGGGCGGCAATGCGGCCCGTCACTGGGTTGAGCTTGCCAAGCATCGCGAACATCCCGGGCATGGTGTAGTTGAACCACTCCGGCCGCTCCAGGAAGAGGCGATAGTTCCACGCGGAGCGCAGCGTCAACTGGCGCACGGGAACTTCCTGCAGCTTCAGCTTTTGGAATCGCGTGTTGTACTGGTTATCGAGGAGTGCCCACGGGAAGTCGGTCCCTGACATTGCTGTGTTATCGGTTCCTTCCTGGCCGGCCTCAACCCCACGATCGTGGGAGCATATCCCAGCCCTATAGGCAACAACCTGAAGTATAGGCAGCGCCACAGCGCGAAGGCATTGGCCCTCGGCCACATGTTACGATCGCCGCGGTTTGTAAGCCATTGACGAACAGCACTAGCCTTAAGCTTCCCTTTCAACCGCCGCTGAAGCACATGCTCGCGAAGGCGGCGGACCAGATCCCGGCCGGCGACGTCTGGAGCTATGAGCCGAAGTGGGACGGCTTTCGCGCCCTCGTCTTCTTCGACGGCGACGCCCTCTACCTCCAGAGCCGCGACCTCAAGCCCCTCGGCCGCTACTTTCCCGAGCTCGAAACACAGCTACCCACCGTGCTCCCCGGCCCGATCGTCCTGGACGGCGAGATCGTCATCGCGCGCGAGCAGGCGCTCGACTTCGAGGCGCTGCAGCTGCGCATCCACCCGGCGGAGTCGCGCGTCCGCATGCTCGCGGAGCAAACGCCCGCCTCCTTCGTGGCGTTCGACCTCCTCGCCCTCGGCTACGAAGACCTGCGCTCCTCCCCGTTCGGTCTGCGACGCGAACGGCTGACACTGGCGCTGGCCAAAGTCGAGTCGCCGGTCTATGTCACGCCCTCCACCCTCGACGCTTCGACGGCGCAGGACTGGTTCGAGCGCTTCGAGGGTGCCGGCCTCGACGGCGTCGTTGCCAAACGTCTCGACGAAACCTACAAGCCGGGCCTGCGCTCCCTGGTCAAGATCAAGCACCTGCGCACCGTCGACTGCGTCGTCGGCGGCTACCGCTGGAACCGCGGCGAAGAAGGTCGTTCCGTCGGCTCCCTCTTACTCGGCCTCTACGACGCCGACGGTGTTTTCCACCTCGTCGGCCACACGTCCAGCTTCAAAGCCGAGGAAAAGCGCGAACTCGTCTCGTTCCTCCAACCGTACGTCACCGAGGACGCGGACTCGGGCTTTGGCAAGGGTCGCATGCCCGGCGAGCCGTCGCGCTGGACCGGCGACCGCGACATGAGCTGGGTACGCCTACACCCCGAGCTGGTTTGCGAAGTCACCTTCGACTACCTCCAGGGCAGCCGCTTCCGCCACGCCGCCACCTTCAAGCACTGGCGCTACGACAAGCCTGTATGGGAGTGCACTTTCGACCAGATAGCCACCACCCCGCCCTACGAGCTGCAGCAAATCTTCGCCTAGCCCGTCCGTCATTGCGAGCCATCGGCCGCCGAACCAGCAGGAGCCAGACTCGAGTGCGCGCTAACGCGCAATGTCCGCCCGCGCAAACACGGCCTCGTACTCCCCGGTAAACACCCGCTCCCACGATTCCGGCTCCCCGTCCAGCCGGTACGCCAACGGCGAGCCCTCCTTGATCAGGATGACCTCGATGTCGTACTTCGCTAGCACGTCCTCCCAGCCCGGCGCCAGCGTGTCCAGCCTCAGGAACTCATTCATCAGCTCCGGCCCGTAGAAGTCTGACCGCCCGTCGATGAACACCTTGCGCGGGTACAGCTCGTTGATCAGGTAGCCGCCCCAGTCGTAGTGGTTCAGCATCCGCGCGTCCGGGTAGTTGTCGCGCAGGAAATGCGCCCCCGCCTCGGGGAACTTCACGCTGCCATGGTCGAGCCGCGGCGTGGCCCGCAGCTGCTGTGTCGGCGACCCCGCCACGAAGGCAACGATCAGCGCCGTGAACACGCCCACGAGCACCCAGTTGACCGTCGAGTGCGGTCTCGGGCGCGCCCGCTGCGCCGCCGCGGACGCCCAGCCCCACAACTCCGAGGCGCGCTGCGACGCAACGAGCATGAAGACGATGGCGAATAAAGGCTGGTTGCGCACCGACTGCAGTGTCAGGAAACCGAACAGCAGCACGAGCAGCGGCAGGAACAGGCCGCGACGCCGCCCCAAAACGCCCATCGCAACAAGTGAGAGCATCGCCAGCGCCAGCGGCAGGAATGCCAGGTCGTGGAAGTCGGGCGACTTCCACTCGGCGATCAGCTCGACGTTCGTATTGCCGGGCTGGATGTACTGCAGCGGGTAGAGCAGCAGCTCCAGCGGGTTCGGGTTGACCAGCGTCGCCAGGACGCAGCCGCCGAGTGCCAGGTAGATCGGCTTGAGGTCTGCTTGCTGCTTCCAGACGTAGCGCTCCAGCGTCTGCGACACCGCGTACACGCCGACCACCGCCAGCCCGAACATCACGCCGAGGTGCAGGTTTGCCCAGACCACCGTGATCAGGGGCAGCAGCCACAGCCGGCTCAACCGTCCCGACTTGTGCTCGAGGCAGATGGCGATGAACGCCGCGAACAACAGCCAGGTGAAGACCTGCGGACGCACCGTCCAGTAGCGGAATGTCATCACGCCGGCCCAGAGGAAGAACACCATCGCGGCTTTGCGAGAGGCCCCCAGCGTAAGGCTGGTCCGGTACGTCAGCAGCAGCGCCCCCAGCGCCATCGAAGCGAAGAGCACCAGCGCCAGCCCGTAGCCCCCGGCCGATACCGTGAGGTAAATCACCGCCTCGGAGAGCCACTCGTGCGCTACCCAGTGCGCGCCTGCCTTTGTAAAGGAGAACGGGTCAGTGGTCGGCACATGCAGGTCCTGGACGATGATCTGGCCGGTGCGCAGGTGCCAGAAGTAATCCGGGTCCGTCGTTCCGACGAACGCGGCGCCGAGCAGGAAAACGCAGGCAATGATCAGCCCGGCCCGCGTGACGTCGATCGACGGCAGCGAGAGCGCTGATAAGCCGCGTTTCGTATTTAGGGATGCTTCAGCCATTACGTGGTGAGAGTCTCCCTACCCTCACCTAGATATTCGGCAGGCGGCGCCGCCAGCCTCAGCCGGCCGACACTCCCTTCGCTGCTTGCCACGCGACTTCGACCGAAAGAAAGTGCTGCCGCATTTCCGCCACGGGCGCGAACGTGAAGCCACGCCTCTTCGTCAAAAGGCCAAACGACCAGGAACTGGTGTCGATTTGAAACACGGGAGGATCGGAAAACTCGGGCTTCCACGTCCAAAAGCGTTCGATGGCCTGAAGCTCAAACTCTTGATGACTGATGTATGGCGGACATCCCCAAATTAGGAGCGCGGCCGCATTGAACCCGGGAATGTAGTAGAAGAATGCCTGCAGACGACCTGCCCAGCCCGGCACGCCTGGCAGGAAGATGAGCCTTCTGGTAGTTAGTGCCATACGAGCGCAGCCACCCATTCCCAAGCTGCCTTTGTGGTCCCGTGGATATGGCCAGAAAGCCGTCGATGACGTCCGCACGAAAAGTCGAAATCAACCCGGATTAGGCATTCGCCGTCTGCGAGGGCCACTTGATCGAGCACGTGATCTGCCGTCACTGCCGTAACCCACCTCGTTGCACCGCCAAGCGTCGAAGCTACAGCCGCCCGTCAGCGGCGTTCCTGCGCTTCGTCTGCCGCCCCCGCATTTCCGGCGCCATGCCTGCCCACGGGTCGTAGTCGGGGTCCGGCGTCTCCTCGGCCGGCCGCTCATCCTCCGGCACGTTGCGCAGGTTGATGCGGATGCGCGTCCACGGCGAGGACGGCCCGCGCATCGAGTCCACGAGGACGTCGCCGGGCGTAATCCGTGCCGCGGCGTCGGGATGGCGCGCCTTCCAGCGTTCCAGCCCTGCCAGCGCGTCAGCCTTGTGCTCCGCATGCGCGATCGTGATCAACGGGTGTATCGATTGGCGCCGTCCGGCCTTGGGCTTCGAATCATCTTCTTTTCGCGCACGCGACGGCTGTACGCGCTTCGGCTCGCCTGGGGCCTTGGCGAACTGCGGCGGCCACGGCGCGTCGCCCAGGCCCGCCTCCTCCTGCTGGCGCGTCAGCTCGATCAGTGGCTCCAGCGAGAACGCCTCGTCATCGATGCCCGCCATAAGGTCGCCCAGCTTTGCGAAGCGTTGCGGCATCGTCGCGACTGTGAAGTCGGCCAGCTCGACACCCGGCAGCTCGTCCCAGCTCAGCGGCGCCGAGACGCGCGCGTCCGGCGTCGGCCGCACCGAGTACGCAGACGCGATCGTGCGGTCGCGGGCGTTTTGGTTGTAATCGATGAACACGCCGTGGCGCTCTTCTTTCCACCACTTCGTCGTCACCAGCTCCGGCGCGCGGCGCTCCACCTCGCGCGCCAGCGCCAGCCCGGCGCGCCGGACAATGCCGAACTCCCACTTCGGCTCGATGCGGACGTAGACGTGGATCCCGCGCGAGCCCGATGTCTTCGCGAAGCCGCGGTAGCCGAAGTCCTCCAGCGTCTGCTTGAACAGTAGCGCCGTCTGCTTCACGTCCTCAAACGTCGCCTCCGGCGTCGGGTCCAGGTCGATCCGCAGCTCGTCGGGGTGGTCGACGTCGTCGGCGCGCACCGGCCACGGGTTGAGGTCGACACAGCCCAGGTTGATCGCCCAAAGCAGATCGCCCGGCGCATCGGCGACGACGAAGTCGGCGAACCGGCCGCTCGGGAAACGCACGCGCGCCGTGTCGATGAAGGGAGGCAGGTTATTGGGCGCACGTTTCTGGAAGAACGGCTCCTCTTCCACGCCGTTGACGAAGCGCTTCAGGATCATCGGGCGGCGCATGACGCCACGCAGCGCGCCCTCCGCGACCGACTCGTAATACCGCACCAGGTCGAGCTTCGTCAGCCCCAGCTTCGGAAAGAACACCTTATCCGGGTTGCTGATCGGGACCTCAATGCCCCCGATCTCAATCGTCATGGACTTCGCAGGCATTATGTCTCCTGCGCCACATGATAAAGGAGCGGAATCGCTACTTGTCCACTCCCATGTATTCCCGCGTCCACGCCGCGTGGTCCGTCTCCGCAAACGCCAGCGCCTGTAGCTCCTTCGACACCACCTTCGCCTGCAGCGGCTTCTGGTCGCCCGTCTCGACCAGGTGCTTATAGGACTCGTAAAGCGTATTCATCGCCGCGTAGTACGGCAGGTGGCCCTGCAGGTAGAGACGCCCGCCCAACGCCGCAACGGTCTCCGGCGTGCCGTCTGAGGGCATGGCGTTGAGGATCAGCGGCAGCTCCGTCGCCGTGTGTAGCGCCCGCACCTGCTCGATGCTGTTCACGCCCACGACGAAGATCGCGTCCACCCCGGTCTCGTTGCAGATCCGGAGGCGCGCCACCGTCTCGTCCATGCCGCCGTCGCGCAGCGCCTGTGTCCGGCCGATGATCACCAGCTCCGCCTCGACCCGCGCCGCGACCGCCGCCCGCAGCTTGTCGCGGAACTCGGCCTGAGGGATCAGCCCCGCCTCGGGCCCGCCGTAGACACGCGGCAGCACCGTGTCCTCAACAGCGATCGCCGAGACGCCCGCCGTCTCAAGCTCCTCCACCGTCCGGCGCACGTTAAGCGCGTTGCCGTAACCGTGGTCGGCGTCGACCATGAACGGCAGGTCGCTGCCGCGCGCGATGCGCCGCGCCTGGTCCGCGAACTCCGTCAGCGTCATCACTACGAGGTCCGGCGCGCCGAGCACGACGGCGGACGCCACCGACCCCGCGAACATCCCGACCTGGTACCCGGCCGCCTGCGCCAGCCGCGCCGAAGCGGCGTCGAAGACGGAGCCCGCTGGCAGCGCCTCGTTGGCGGCGAGATGGGCGCGGAAGGCGCGGCGACGCTGGCTGACGCTTGCGAGAGGCATTCGATTCTCCTGAGCTAGACGGGACGATACGAAAGATAAATGCTGGCTGCGCCGGGCCGCGGACGAGCCCATTCTGCGATACGTAGCCCGCCGGCCCAAACGATACCCCGCGGCGAGACGAAAAGGGGGATCGCGTCGCGTTGGTCGCGCGGGACGTGGGCGTCGGTGAAAAAGTCCTGCAGCTTCTTCTGACCCTTCATACCCAGCGGCTGAAACCGGTCGCCCGGCAGCCGCTGCCGCACGCACAGCCCGTCGGCCACCGCCGCCGCGTCCACCTCCGCCGCTTCGCCTGTCGCCGGCTTCCTGGCAGACGTCGCGACCCGAAGCGCCCCGAAGCACGCCTCGCCCGGCACCTCGAGCACCACCGGCTCGACATGCGTCTCTCGCCGCCGCGCCGATTCGACCCGTAGATCCAGCGTGTCGCGGCGCAGCATGCCGACCACGCCGCGGGGCAGGTCCAGCCTGTCACCCGTCCTGCCTTCGAGCACGAGGCGCTCCAGCGCCTCAAAGTGACGCTGCCTCAGCTCCTGCCCGTCTCCAAGCAGCAACGCAACCGCCAGCCGCAGGGCATGGCGTCGCGGCGACGCCGGCCATCCCGCCAGGACGCGACGAGACAGCCGTCGCGAGCCCTCCGGCGCCTCGAGCTGCGCCTCAGCCGCCACGCTGCGCAGGTACGCAATGTCTTCGCCTGCGGCGTCCGCCAGCCGCACCAGCGCGTAGTCGATACGGGGGTTCATCTCACGCAGCAGCGGCAGCACCTCGTGGCGCACGCGGTTGCGCCGGTAGCGTGGCGATGTGTTGCTGGCATCTTCGATCGGCTCGATTCCGGCTGCCGCGCAATATGCTTCCGTCTCTTCTCGCGAGAGGTGAAGCAGCGGACGCAAAAGCCTCAAACCTGCATGCCCGGGAAACGGCCAGGCACCTTCTGCGGTCATCCCCGCCAGGCCGTCCAGCCCGGCGCCACGCACCAGGTGCAGCAGCACCGTCTCGGCCTGGTCCGACGCTGTGTGGCCCGTGGCAATCACACCGTAGCCCTCGCGCTCCGCAACTGTCGCCAGGAACTCGTAGCGCGCCCGCCGCGCCGCATCCTCCGACTCGATTCGCCCACCGCGTCCGCTCCCCGCGTGGAACGCCACGCCGACCGATGACGCCATCTCCCGCACGAAGCGCTCCTCGCGCTGGGTGACGCGCCGTCCCCGCATCCCATGGTCGAAATGCGCTACGGCAAGCTGCAGGCGCAGGTTCTTCGCCAACCGAGCCATGATCAGCAGCAGCGCCGCGGAGTCGGCGCCGCCCGACACCGCCAGCAGCATGCGCCCATCATCCGGCAGGCCGTGGTCCAGCAGACGGCGCCGCACGCTCGCCTCCGCGCGTTTGCGCTGCGGTTCGCCCGGTGGACGCATGTTCATGGGGAAAGTTTAGGTTATCGGCGCCCGCGTCTTGTGTCGATTACTGCCCGCTAAATAATCGCTGCCACCAGGTGAGATCGTCCACCGCCGGTGCCGGCTCCGGCGCCGGAGCGTCCACGACGACCAGTTTCTCGCCCGGCTTGACCAGCCCGAACACGCGACGCGCCATGAACTCGACGTACTCGTCCGTTTGCAGATAGTCGCGGATCTGTATCAGCTGCTCGCGCTGCGTCTTGAGGGTGTCGACCTCATCCTGCAAACGATTCTCGTCATTCACCAGTCGATAGGAGTGGCGGAACGTGTTGCCGGCGGACAGGAGCATGTAGCCGGAGACAATAATGGTCGCCAGCAGGAGTATGCGTCCTGGTGAGAAGAAGCGGATGAACCGCAAGCCTAGCCCTCGGCCCGCCGACAGCGGAGTCTAACATAAGATCGCGCTAACTGCACATAAGGTTGCGCGATGGTGACAGAGGCCGTTTGTGCTTCCCTCCTCAAGCGTCAGGCTGGAAGAGGACGGCGGGAAAGGTGCCCGCTACTGCGGACCTTCTGAGACCACACCAGAGGAGGATTGACGACGCCTCTATGGAGCCAACACCGACGCGCCGGGATCGGCACTGTCGACCGCGCTGCGTGTGGCCCTTCAGACACCACGCCGGAAAAGGATTGACGGCTCCTCCGCGAAGCTCAGAAGAACGCCCCGGAAGACTTCAATTATCGTAAAATCAAGGCGCCCATGGTCGAACAACACATCTCCTCTGCTGAACGTCGCTGGCTGATGAAAGCCGTGCGTGAGATGGCGGGCGAGCTCTATCGCCTGTTCACCGGCGTCAACGAAAAAGGCCTGCGCTGGCGGCCCGCGACCCGCGAATGGTGCCTCAAGGAGATCGCGGCGCACATGCGCGACGCCGAGTTGCTCTACCAGCGCCAGATCGAGACCATCGTGCACGGCTTCTCGACCCCCGCCCGCCTGCCACACGAACCCCTGGACGTGCTGCCCTCGGAGAACAACTACGTCGACGAGGACCTGCAGCACTTCCTCTACGAGTACGAAGCGGCCCGCGAGGAGACCGTCTGGCTGCTCTACACGCTCGGCGAGGACGACTGGCTGCGCACCGGCCTCCATCCCTACCGGGGCGAGATCTCCGTCTACGACATCGCCCGGGAGCTCCACGAGCACGACCTGCAGCACCTCAACCAGGCGCGCATCACCAGAGAAGCCCTGGACAAGCGCCTCGGCCGGACCAGGCGCGCAGAAGACTGACCATTGCTTAGGAGCTTTCGAACTCCTGCAGGCGCCGATACTCCTCGCCGTTATCCCCCCAGACCTCACGGTTGAACAGCTGCATCACGGCGTCGACATCTGAGTCGCCCGTGTACCGCAGGACGATGTCTTCGAGACGCTTCTCACCAATACTCAGGCGTGCGAAGTCGGACGCGACGTAGATATCTCTCGCCGCTCCCAGGAACGCGTTCGCGCCGATGATGTCGCGTATCCCCAGCAGGAACACGTCGGCTGCCTGGTACAGCCCGTCCGACGCGAACCGGTTCGGCAGCGGCAGTTGCGGGAAGCCGGGAGAGTCGACGACGCCCTTGCGCTGCGCGTAGTACGCATCGATGTCGGCGTCGAAGCCGTGCCACCCGCTCGGCGGATCGTTGTTCAGCGCCTGCAACGACAGCGTGGCGTAGATGTCGGCCATACCCTCGTTGAACCAGAACGGCCCCACCGTCCAGTAAACGTGCGACAGCTCGTGCGCCAGGACAAAGGCCGACCCCTCGCAGCAGCGGTCGATGCGGATGAACCCGTTGCTGTTGTAGTCGTTGATCCCGTAGCTGCCGTTGACTACGGTGATGATCGGCTCCGGCCATTCGACGCCCACCTCGCGCTCCAGCTCGGGAATGACCGCCTTTAGCAGCGCGAACTCGGCCTCCGCGTCGTCGCCCGGCTCGTAGATCAGCAGCAAGCCGACCTTCCGCTCGCGCAGCTGCAGCGTGTCGTAGATGTACAGCTTGTTGGCCACCGCGTCCGGGTGAATGCTCGTGAAGCTGGGGTCCGGTTCACCCGCCACGAAGCTGAGGCTGCGCTCGACGAAGATCGACTCGTCCTCGCTCAGCCCGTCCTGAAACCAGTCTTGCGACTGGATCGCCGCGACCAGGTCGCCCCGCGTCGTCTCGAACCGCGCCAGCGCGCGCTCGACGTCGCCGACGCCGACCCGGTTCTGCGGCCGCCCGACCGCGAACTCGTCGAAAACCGCCGGCGGCAGCGGCTCCAGCGTCGCGGCCGGCGACGGCGCGCCGTCGCCACCGCCGGAGCAGGCAACGAGCAATGCGGCAAGCACGGCGAACGCGGCGAGGTGAAGACGCATACCGATCTCAGGATACGGATTCGGACGGCTTAATTTGTCAACAGAGTCCTACGAGTTATCGGCTCGGACTAACGTTGGCTGGCACGCCAGCCATTCGCTACTGCCTCATCCGCGGTGCAGAACCAGCGCTCGCCCTTCAATGTGTCGATGACGGTCACGTCGTAGAACTCGCCCGAGGGTACGTGATAGATCTTCACACCCGCAGAATTGATGTTGCCCTTGATTTCGCAGCCGGGCGGCGGGGAGATGCACCCTTGAGGACATCCATCTGCTGATGGCGGTTGAACGTCGCTGACGCACGCGCCCCAGAGACCACTGCCCGCGTCCCGGGCTTGGCGTTCCGCTTCGATAAAGCGATCGACGTATTTCACGTCGGGTGGAAAGGTGGCCGCTGTCGCGTAGCCCTCAAGGACTAGCTCCTCGTTGACCATACGGCCGTCGACGTAGACGTAGCGAAGCAGCCTTCCGTAGATATCGGTCTCGCTCACATCCTTCTCGAGCTCGACGGTCTGTCCCCCTACCAGGGCCTGGTTTCGTTCACTCGACTCTGGGCCAAAGCATTCGACCGGGCTGCGAGGATCGACTGTCTCGGGAGTATCCATTCCGATGTAGCGGACTCGCACGACAGCGCCATCGAGCTCGACATCGATCGTGTCGCCGTCAACGACTCTGGTGACGCGCGCGGCCTGACGATTTTCAGCCGTCGGAGATGCGCTCTCCGCTGCCGCGGTGGCGCTGCTCGTTGGCGAGACGCTCTCTCCCCCGCCACCAGCATTGGACACGGAAGCGCCGCTCGTCGGTGAGATACTCGCTCCCCCGCGACTGGACTGCGAAACGGTGGCGCCGCTGGTCGGCGAGACGCTCTCCCCCCTGTGATCGGACTCGGAGGCTGAACAGCCAAGCCAGAATATCGCACAGCACGCGATGATCAGAAGATGCTTCATCTCTAGCTAGGATTGTACGTGTCTGCTACGAGCTTCGCGGTCGCGTGCCATGAGCGCGCACCTCTCGGCGCGCTATGCCCTGGCCTGCGGCGGCTGTTACGATGGCTAGACATTGGATATCAGCCGCATCCGCAACTTCTCGATCATCGCCCACATCGACCACGGTAAGTCCACCCTCGCAGACCGCCTGCTGGAGCGCACCGGGACGATAGGTCCGCGCGAGTCCCAGGCCCAGTTCATGGACTCGATGGAACTCGAGCGCGAGAAGGGCGTCACGATCAAAGCCAAGGCCGTCCGCATGGAGTACGTCGCTCCCGACGGCGCCTACGAGCTCAACCTCATCGACACGCCGGGCCACGTCGACTTCGCCTACGAAGTTTCTCGCGCGCTCGTCGCCTGCGAGGGCGCCCTCCTCGTCGTCGACGCGGCGCAGGGAGTGCAGGCTCAAACCCTGGCCAACCTCTACTCCGCCATCGAGCAGGACCTCACGATCATTCCCGTCATCAACAAGATCGACCTGCCCAACGCAGAGCCCGAGCGCGTCGCCCGTGAGCTCGAACGCATCGTCGGCTTCAGCGCCGACGAGATGATCTACGCCTCCGCCAAGGACGGCACCGGCACCGACGCCATCCTGCAGGCCATCGTCGACCGCATCCCGCCGCCGCAAGGCAACCCGGCAGCCCCGCTGCGCGCGCTGATCTTCGATTCTAAGTACGACTCCTACAAGGGCGTCATCGCCTTCGTCCGCATCGTCGACGGCGCGGTGCACGCGGACCAGCCGCTGCGGCTCATGGCCAACGAAACGCGTTTCGAGCCTGTCGAGATCGGCGTCTTCACCCCCGGCTTCTACGAGATGCCCGAACTGACCACCGGCGAAGTCGGCTACGTCGCCACCGGCCTCAAGAGCGTGCGCGAGGTGGGCGTCGGCGACACGCTGACCACAGACGATTCTCCCAACGTCGAAGCACTGCCCGGCTACCGCCCCGTCAAATCGATGGTCTTCGCGGGTCTTTACCCGGCGCAGGCCAACGACTACACACTGCTGCGCGAGGCGCTAGAGAAGCTGCACCTCAGCGACGCCGCCCTGACCTACGAACCGGAGTCCAGCGTCGCGCTGGGGTTCGGCTTCCGCTGCGGCTTCCTCGGCCTCTTCCACATGGAGATCGTCCAGGAGCGCCTCGAACGTGAGTACGACCTGACGCTGATCTTCACCGCGCCCAGCGTCGAATACCAGGTGACGAAGACAGATGGCTCCGAAATCGAGCTCGACAACCCCGCCGAGCTGCCAACGCCCAACGAGATTGCTCAGATCCGCGAACCCTGGGTCGACGTCTCCGTCGTCGTGCCGGACCGTTACGTCGGCGCCGTCATGGAGCTGACGACTGCTCGGCGCGGCGTCTACAAGCGCATGGAGTACCTGCAGGGCGGCATCACCGCACCCAGCGAAAGCCAGGCGACCGAGATGCGCGTCGTCCTCGAGTACCACGTCCCGCTGGCCGAAATTCTCACCGATTACTACGACCAGCTGAAGTCCCGCACCCAGGGCTACGCCAGCCTGGACTACACGCTCGTCGGCTACGAGCCGGCCCGCCTCGTCAAGCTCGACATCATGGTCAACGGCCAGCCCATCGACGCCCTGACCCTGATCACGCACCCCGAAGAGGCTCAGGTCAAAGGCCGCGAGCTGGTCGAAAAGCTGCGCAGCCTGATTCCGCGCCAGCTCTTCGACGTGCCGATTCAGGCCGCCATCGGTGGCCGCATCGTCGCCCGCGAGACGGTGCGCGCCATGCGCAAGAACGTCCTCGCCAAGTGCTACGGCGGCGACGTTACCCGCAAGCGCAAGCTCCTGGAGAAGCAGGCCGAGGGCAAGAAGCGCATGCGCCGCGTCGGCAACGTCGAAATCCCCCAGGAAGCCTTCATGGCCGTCCTTAGCCTCGAACGCTAATCCGTTTCGGCTCAAACCGTCACGCGCATCCAAAGCCCCCAGCGGGGGTAGCGGGGGCGCAGCCCATGCGCGGGGAGCCCGAGGGGTGTCCCCTCGGAATCAATCGTTTAGTAGAAGGCGAAGCGCACAAGCCAGACCGGCAGGACAGGCGCCGGACGCGAAGCCCTCTGACGCTACAGTCTCAAGAAGCCTCGAGCGATCTCCAAAGCCTTCGCAGCAACAATCGCATGCGACGAGCCAGTCTCATCGCGTCAGGTGACCCGTACCCTTAGACTTCCGCTTGTTTCCTGCTACAGTCCTCCTCCAAACACGAAAACCCGGAGGCAAGACGTGACGCTAACACCCGACGGCTGGTTCGACTGGATGAAACGCGAGCCCGGCCCGCCCGACAAGGTCTACAGCCAGCCCAACGCCGTCGACTTCTATGTGGCGCACTCGGCCGTCGGCTACTACGGCGGCTGGGCCAGCCGTCTCTTCTCCACGGCGCGCGACGCGTCCGGGCGTTACGCGACCTACGCCGCCGTCTCGACCCACGGCTGGATCCCATATGACGGCGCCTGTCTCCAGCACTACCCGCTGATGGCGTCGTGCTGGGCCAGCGGCAGCCGCGAGGCCAACATGCGCGGCGTCGCGTTCGAGATCGAGGGTGGTGCGCCTGGTCGCGAATCGGAACCGCTGAGTGAACCCCAGAAGCAGGCTCTCGAGCGCATCCTCGGCGACATCGTTGGCTGGAAGGGCGTCACCAACGACTACTGGCGCCGCCCCGCCAACGACCGCGACCTCAACGCCACGTTATACGAGCATCGTGAGTGCGTCCGCTTCGGCTCCGCGCCCACGGCCTGCCCGTCGAATCGCATCCCCTGGCCCGAGATAATCGGCCGCCTGACAACACAGCCGCAGCCGGCTGCCGCCAACGGCTGGCGGTCGGAGCCGCCCTACCATGTGCTCTACAACAGCTCCGTGCCGGTCTTGAAAATAGGCGGCGGCTTACCGGGCCGTATAGCAAAGCTATTCGGCGACCGCTATCTCTGGCTACGTCTGGGAGAGAAAGGCGTGGCTTACTGGTCCACGGAAGAGGGGGATTAAGGAAGAACCGGCGCTAAAGTGTGCGCCGGTTTCCTCCGCGTCTAGATCGGCGGGTTCGCCTACCCCTTGCCGATGCGGTACATCTTCGTACCGCACACAGGGCAGACGCCCTGCGTTGCCGGCTTGCCGTTCTTCATCGTAACGGCCTTCGAGTCCTTCATTTCACGCTGGGTCCGGCACTTTAAACAGTAGGCCTGCATTCTTGCCTCCTTTGGTGAGAAGCCCCTAATTTTGCTCTATAGCCTACACACATTACTAACTCAATGCGCCCAATATTCGAATCATACCTGTTTAGATTCGCCTGTCAAGCTACATTCGATTGCAGGATTGTGAACTTCGGATTCGAAGTTTCCTTGTCGCCCCGCTGAAGCGCTGGTTAGAATGGCTTTGGGCGGAGGGATCGCATAGTGGTCTAGTGCGGCCGCCTGCTAAGCGGTTATCCCGGGAAACTGGGATCCAGGGTTCGAATCCCTGTCCCTCCGCCATAACTCAAATTCACCGGTCCGCTTCTCGTCGCTTCGCCGGACCGCTCGCCAATCCTCCTCCAGCCTGGTTCCTGAAGAGGCGCCCGTAGCGTCGGCTACTCCCCGCGGCGCAGCCTCGCTGCGGCGCGCGCCAGCCCGGCCGCCACCTCGCTGGCCAGTAGCCCGGACGGCCCGTAGTCCTGCGCGTACAGCTCCGCCGCCGACGCGTGCAGGTACACGCCCAGCCCGGCCGCCTCGAACGGCTCGACGTCCTGCGCCATCAGTCCGGCGATCGCGCCCGCCAGCACGTCTCCCGTCCCGGCCGTGGCCAGCGCCGGGTTGGCGAACGGGCTCAGTAGCGTCCGCCCTGCGCCATCCGCGATCACGGTCTCGGAGCCTTTCAGCACGACGGTCTGCCCCCATGCCGCGGCGCTCTCCCGCGCGACGTCCAGCCGCCGCGACTGCACTTCCGCGACACTGCTATGCGTCAGCCGCGCCAGCTCCCCGGGGTGCGGCGTCAGCACGGCACGCGCCTGCAGCGTCTCGTGCCACGGCCCGCTGCGCGACAGCGTGTTCAGGGCATCGGCATCGATGATCACGGCCAGATCTTTCAACCCAGACGCCGCCAGCAAACCTCGCACCAGCGACTGCGCCCCGTCTGACAATCCGAGGCCCGGCCCCAGCAGCAACACGTCGTAGCCTGCCAGCGCCCCGGCGACAACCCCGGCCGCGTCCGGCGCAGGCGCGCCATCTGCCTCCGGCAGCGTCACGTAGGTCACCTCCGGCAGCTGCGCCGCCGCGGCGGCGCGCACCGACGCCAGCGCCGCCAGCGTCACGAGCCCGGCGCCCGCTCGCAGCGCGCCCAGGCACGCCAGCGTCGCCGCACCCGTATAGCTTTCCGACCCCGCGACGACCATGACCCGCCCAAATGTCCCCTTGTTCGAGACCAGCGGGCGCACAGGCAGCATCGCGCGAGCCCAGTCCGCCGTCATGATCTCGGTGTCGATCTCCGCGCCTAGCGCCGGGTCGAGGCCGATGTCCATGACCTCGACGTCGCCAGCGTGCGCCGCCCCGGGCAGCAGGTGCAGCCCCAACTTCGAGTAGCCGAACGTCAGCGTCGCGTCGGCCGCGGGGCAGTGTGGGTCGACGGCGCCGCTGTCCGCGTCGAGACCGCTCGGCAGGTCGACGGCCAGCAGTATCCCGCTTGCGCGTCTTCAGCCGCGTCCAGCGCCGCTGCGAAGACGCCCTCCAGCGGCCGGCCGCGCCCGATCCCCAGCACCGCGTCGATTACCGCGTCCGCGCAGCTGCACGTCCGGCGCCAGCTCGGACACCACGGATGATTCGTCCAGGTCGACGATGTCAATGTCGTCGCGCTGGCGCAGCGCCTGCATGTTTGCGTCGTCGGCTGCCCGCGGCGCCAGCAGGTAGACGCGTACCTCGGCGCCCATGTCGTAGAGATGGCGCGCAGCGACCAGCCCGTCGCCGCCGTTGTTACCCGGCCCCACGAGCACCACGATGCGCTGCGCCGCTGCGCCGCCCAGCCGTGTCGCCACCGCCAGCGCCACGCCGCGGCCGGCGGTCTCCATCAGCCCCTCTGGCGAAGCCCCCGACGCGAACGCCGCAGCCTCGATCTGGCGCATCTGCGCCGCGGTGACGAGCTTCATGAGCAGGCTCCTCGTCTCACAGCAGCCCCCTCTTTACTAGCCGCTCCACCAGCGCCGCACGCGCGTCGTCGTAGTCGATCGGCGGTTCACACGGAGCCACGACAAAGGCCAGCGCCATGTCCTCCGAGTGCGTCAGGCTCACTTCCGGCTTGGCCTAGCCCGATGCTCTCGGCGCGCTTGCGGGCCCGGCCGTGCAGGTAGACCAGCGGCTTACCACGACGGTCCGGCAGAATCTCGATATCCCGCCAGCCGACGCCGCGTACGCCGGTCCCTAGCGCCTTCATCATCGCCTCCTTGGCCGCGAACCGGACCGCCAGCTCGCGCACCCGGCCGCGGCAAAACGCGATCTCCAGGTCGGTAAACACGCGGCGCAGAAATCGATCGCCGTGGTGTTCCAGCACCTCTTGCACGCGATGGATCTCGACCGCGTCGACGCCTGCGGCGAGCGATGACATGACCGGATCTTAGACCGCCCGCCATTCTGCGGCCATCGCCTGTGATCCGCCACAACCTCGCGGCGTCGCTTTCGTGCCCGCCGCACTTCGACACACCCCGCCCGGACGCGGCATAATCGCCAAGAAGTGCCTGCGAGTCTGCGGGCGAACTTACCTGGGAGAGACTGAACATGGCTGCAAACATGATGCCCGGCGGTCCCGTCGCCGATGCTGTGATGGCCGATCTGGCGGTTCGGATCGAGAAGCTCCGTACCCAGGGCTACAACCCCGGCCTCGGCACCATTCTTGTCGGCAACGACTCGGCGTCGGCCGGCTACATCCGCATGAAACAGGAAATGGCGACCAGTCTGGGCCTCAACAGCCCGCACATCCATCTCGGCGATGACGCGACCCAGCAAGACCTGGTTAACGCGATTCGCTCATTCAATGACGACCCCGCTGTCGACGCCATGCTCGTGCAGTACCCGGCGCCGCCCCAGATCGACTTCGAGGCGGCGATTCTCGAGATGGACCCTGAGAAGGACGTCGACGGCCTGCACCCGTTGAACATGGGCCGCCTGGCGATGTCGATGCCCTGTCCCGTCCCCTGTACACCCGCCGGCATCGAGGCGCTCCTGGCTCACTACAAGATCCCGATTTCGGGTCGCGAAGTCTGCATTCTCGGCCGCGGCACCACACTCGGGCGCCCACTCGCACTGCTGCTATCGCAAAAGCGTCCGACGGCGAACGCCGCCGTTACCGTCGTCCACACGGGCGTGCCGGACTGGGACCGCTACACGCGCCGCGCCGAGATCGTTGTGGCCGCCGCCGGCGTCCCCGGCATTCTGCAGCCGGAGCACATCTCTCCCGGCTCCGTCGTCGTCGGCGGCGGCGTGCGCTACGAGGGCCGCAAGCTTCTGCCGGATGTCGACGAGCGCTGCGAAGAGGTCGCGGGCTGGATCACGCCCCGAGTCGGTGGTGTCGGCCCGACGACGATCGCGATGCTCTTCCGCAACGCCGTCGAGGCGGCCGAGCGGCGCGCCGGCGTCGAATAAGCCCGCGTCGAGTTAGCACTCGATCTGCGGGAGTGCTAAAATGAGTTGTCAGTGCCGCGTGCTGCGGTTAGACTCCTGAGACCGATTTCAGAACGACAAGAGGAATCGCCAGCCGTGCCGCTCTACGACTACAAGTGCACCCAGTGCGACAACCAGTACGAAACGCGAGAGGGCTTCGATGCGCCGTCCCGCCAGCCCTGCCCCAAGTGCGGCGGCGAGGCCAAGCGACTTCTTCACCCGCCGCCCATCGTCTTCAAAGGCAGCGGTTTCTACATCACCGACAGCCGCAAGGGCAGCCAGGCCACGCTCGCGGAGAACAGCCGCTGGGACACCGCAAGCGAGGCCAATAAACCGAAAGAAGACGGTGCCTCCGATTCAAAGCCCGCGCCCGCAACCTCCACCACCGACAGCGCCTCCGACTCAGACTAACCACGCGCCGCCACCGGACAAACACCCATCGCGAGCGGTCGACCGCCAGGGAGAGGCGTGGCAATCCCGTCGCCCCGTCCTGTACAGCCGCACCGCGTCGCGCCTCACGTCAATACTCAAAGCCCACCCCGTTACTCAAAGCCGACGCGCTGCGAGCCATCGACCGCAGGGAGAGCCACGGCAATCACGTCGCCTGCCTACCGCCTCAGACGTTGCCCCACGTCACGCCCAAAACGGGCCGTTCGTTCCTACCAATCGTCCCCCGGAAGCGCTAAAGTTAACCCGATAGGTCCCCTTCGAGAGAGGGGCCGGGAGGCGAAACCATGACGACACAGACCGGCAAGCCAGCGACCGCTTCGGAGAAGGTAGACGCACTGGAAGATGCGCAACTCGCGCAGTTCAACAAGCGCGTCGCCAAGTCGGTGCTCTTCACCCTCGGCGAGCAGGACCCCAGCCGCCCGGAGCGCGGGACGATAACCCTCGGCTCGACCGACCCCAAGGCCCAGGCGCTGCAGAGCGACGACCCGCGCCTCCAGAAGATGCCGGAGCGCCCCACGCTGCTCGACTTCTTCAAATACCGCTGGGGCAACAGCGAGCACCTGCTGCAGAGCGCCCGCCTCTCACGTCTCGCCGGTTGCGACGAGAAGACCGTCCTCGCCTGCCTGCTGCACGACATCGGCATCGTCGGCTTCATCCGTAGTGACCACGGTTGGTGGGGCGCGCAGCTCGTCGAGCCCTACGTCGACGAGGAGGTCAGCTGGGCCATTCGCGCCCACCAGACGCTGCGCTTCTACGCCGACGAGTCCGTCAACTACAAGTACCCGGAGATGTACCTTCGCCTCTTCGGCGAGGACTTCGTGCCGGAGCCCTACATCCAGGAGGAATACAAGCGCCTCAAGGACCACAAGTGGTACATGACCGGCCGCCAGATCACGATCAACGACGTGTACGCCTTCGACCCCAACGTCAAGGTGAACATGGAGGACTTCTACGACATCATCGGTCGTCACTTCCACCAGCCAGAAGAGGGTCTCGGCTTCGACAACAGCCCGGTCGCGCACATGTGGCGCACAATCATCTGGCCGACGCGGTTCCTCTAGGGAGCACACGGCGCCGAGTAGTTGAAGATCGTCCTGCAGCGCGTCTCGCGCGCGTCAGTTAGCGTCTCAGCGGAGACCGTCGGCGCCATTGGCCGTGGTCTCCTCGCCTTGGTCGCCGTGCGCGAAGGCGACACCGAAACGGACGCTCAACGCCTCGCTACGAAAACCGCCGAACTCCGCATCTTCCCCGACGACGCCGGCCGCTTCAACCGCTCCATCCTCGAATGCGGCTACGAGGCGCTCGTCGTCAGCCAGTTCACCCTCTACGGCGACATGCGCAAGGGCCGCCGCCCCAGCTTCAACGACGCCGCCCGGCCCGGGGTCGCAGAGCCACTGATCGAGGCCTACGCCCACGCCCTCGAGGCGCAGGGCGTCACGGTCGCTCGCGGCCGCTTCGGCGCCCACATGGACATCGACCTGGTCAACGATGGCCCCGTCACCCTCATCCTCGACACCGACGAACAAGTCCAACGGACAAGGCGGGCTCAGGACGCGTAGTCCTCGACGCCCCGTCGGAAGAGCCTGCGCACCGGCCGCCGAAATACGCGCCCCGGTTTCCCCCTCCTGCCGCCCCATGTAGGCTGTCCCGAGAGAGAACCGATTGCCCGCCTCCCGGATTGGAGCCCAGCGTGAAGCAGTTCGAAGTCCCCAGCCTCGTCGGCGACGACTACAACCTCGAGATCCGCTTCCCCGAAGCGGAATCAGACCTTGACCAGGACGCCGAATGGTTCGAAGCCAAACTCAACGGCGAATGGAAGCGCTTCCGCATCCATGACTACGACCAGGTATACCAGGTCCCCGGCCTCTACGAGTGCGTCGTCTACCGCGCCCTCAAGTGCAACTCCCCCTTGCGCGTGACCCAGCTCCTCGCTGAGGCGCTGCAGGACGACGAGGTGTCACCCCAGACGCTGCGTGTGCTCGACTTCGGCGCCGGCAACGGCATGGAGGGCCCCGAGCTGCAGAACCTCGGCGTCGACATCGTCGTCGGCGCCGACATCATCCCCGAGGCCAGGGACTCGACCCAGCGCGACCGCGGCTGGGCCTACGCCGACTACGTCGTCGCCGACTTCACGGCCCTCTCGGCTGCCGACGAGAAGCGCCTGCGCGGCCACAATCTCAACGCCATGACCGTCGTCGCCGCGCTTGGCTTCGGCGACATCCCCACGAAGGCATTCGCCAAAGCGATCGACGTACTGGACACACCGGCCTACATCGCGTTCAACATCAAAGAGGACTTTGTCCAGGACCGCGACGAGTCCGGCTTCGCCGAGATGCTGCGCGAGCTGGCGCGCGAGGACGTCCTGCGCACGCACGCCTACCGCCGCTACCGCCACCGCTTCTCCAGCAGCGGCAAGCCCCTCTATTACGGCGCCATGGTCGTCACGAAGCAGAAAGACATACCGAAGCGCTTCTTGTAGCTTCAGCCCTGTGGCCGCCACACCACGCTCTCGCCCGACGTCGTCAGCGCCTGCACCCGGTCCGCCGTCGCCTCCGCGCTTAGTGCCGCGTTGTCGATCGTCGATCCGCCGATCTCGCCCGCCGCCTCGAACTGCTGCCAGACGCTTTCGACCCGCGTAGCTGGCTGTCGCTCGTCACGCCGCTGCCGGTTGCGCGCCTGGCACACCTCCAGCGGCGCCATCAGCCGTATGCAATGCACCGGCACGCCCGCCGTATTCAGCTCGGACAGATACGCGTTGAGGTCGGCCTGCGTGATCACGACGTCGTCGACGATCACGGCGATACGCTCCTCCAGGAAGTTGCGCGCCAGGGCGCAGGCGTTGCGCACCGCCAGCGCGTGCTGTCGCTCGAAGCCCGGCTTACCCGGCGCCACATAGCCCGTCGGCGTGACGAAGTGGCGCAGCCTGTCAACCGGGATGTGCGCAACGCGGTCATAGCGCTCCGCCAGCGCCTCCGCGACTCTGCTCTTCCCCGCCCCGTGCGGTCCCGTGAGGATAAGGACTTCAGGCAAGACACAACAAGTCTACGACGCCCCGATATCGAGACTTATGTCAAGCGCCGGCGCGGAGTGCGTTAGCGCCCCCGATGAGATGATATCGACGCCGCTCTCGGCGATGGCGCGCGCGTTCTCCGCCGTGATGCCACCCGACGCCTCGGTCAGCGCCCGCCCCGCGATCACCTCGACGCAGCGCTTCATCTCCGCCGGCGTCATGTTGTCCAGCAAGATCACGTCGGCGCGCGCCTCAACCGCCTCCCGCGCCTCCTCGAAGCTCATCACCTCGACCTCGATACGCAGCGTGTGCGGCGCCCCAGCTCGAGCCGCCGCGATCACTTGCCCCAGCGTCAGCCCCCGCGCCCGTCCCGCCGCGATGTGGTTGTCCTTGATCAGCACGCCGTCGGCCAGGTTGAAGCGGTGGTTCTGTCCCCCGCCCACCTGCACCGCGTAGCGTTCCAGCGCCCGCAGCCCCGGTGTCGTCTTGCGCGTGTCGACGACTCGCACCTGCAGCCCGGCGACGGCCTCCGTCAATCGCTTCGTCGCCGTCGCGACGCCGGACAGGCGTTGCAGGAAGTTGAGCGCGATACGCTCGCCCGAGAGGATCGGCGCCAGAGGGCCCTCAACGTGCGCGAACGTCATTCCCGGCTCCAGAAACGCCCCGTCCTCCAGTGAAGCGTGCACCTGGATCGACGGATCGACAGCCTCGAACGCGGCGCGCACCAGCGGCAGCCCCGCCAGCACGCCGCCTTCCTTGGCCAGGAAGACGCCGCGTCCGTGCTGCTCCGGCGGCACCGTCGTCAGCGTCGTCACATCC
Source organism: uncultured Chloroflexia bacterium (assembly GCA_963766645.1). Classification (GTDB taxonomy): domain Bacteria; phylum Chloroflexota; class Dehalococcoidia; order DSTF01; family WHTK01; genus WHTK01. Next base: position 460,887 of record CAVYAY010000001.1, read on the forward strand.
TGGAACGCCCCGTCTTCCTCCAGCGCTTTGCGCACAATGCGGCGTACGAGGTCGGCGTTGAGGTCTGGCATCTAGAGCCCCTTCGAGGTAAGCCGGGTGAAGATCACGACGCCCTACGTGGCATCTTTTCGGAAGATGATGCTGTGCTTCCAGGCGTCCAGCGTATCCGGGAAGTCGGTGCGGTAGTGCGCGCCGCGGCTCTCCTGCCGCAGCAGCGCCGCCTCCGTGACGATCCGCGCCGTCAGCAGCAGGTTCGCCAGCTCCTGCGACGGGCGGTCCGAAGCAGGAGCCGCCGACCTCTCCCACATCGATAGCGTCAACGCCGCCTCAGCCAGTCCGGGACCGTCCCGCACGATCCCGACCTTGTCCCACATCAGCGCCTGCAGATTCGACAGGCTCAACGCCGTCTCAGCGAACGGTAGCGCCCGCGCCGGCACGCCGATTCGCGTCGGGGCGTCGCCCCCGGCTCGATAGACGCCCGTCTTCCGCGCCTGCTCGCCGAGGCTCTCCGGCAGGCGGACCGCACCGCCGTAGGGGTCGACCGGCACGCGGTTCGGGTCCAGCGTGCGCTCCACGACCCGCTTCGCGAACACCACCGTCTCTAGCAACGAGTTGCTGGCCAGCCGGTTCGCTCCGTGTACGCCGGTGCACGCCGCCTCGCCCGCTGCATAGAGGTTGCGGATGTTCGTCTCTCCCCAGGTGTTCGTGCGCACGCCGCCCATCGTGTAGTGCGCCGCCGGCGACACCGGGATGCGCTCCTTCGTGATGTCGAGGCCGTACTGGGCGCAGTAATGCATGATCTGCGGAAAACGTACGGCCACGCGGTCCGCCGGCAGCGCCGTCACGTCCAGGTAAACCCGATCGCTCTCCGTGCGCGCCATCTCGCTGACGATGGCGCGTGCGACGATGTCGCGTGGCGCCAGCTCGGCGCGCTCGTCGTAGCCCGGCATGAAACGCTCGCCGTCGACGTTGTACAGCAGCCCGCCCTCACCCCGCACCGCTTCGGAGATCAGGAAAACCGGTGCGCCCGCCAGCTTCAGCGCCGTCGGGTGGAACTGGATGAACTCCATGTCCGCGATCTCGGCCCCGGCGCGATAGCCCAGCGCCACACCATCACCCGTCGCGACTGCCGGGTTGGTGCTGACGCGGTAGAGCTGCCCGCAACCACCCGTGGCGAGCACGAGGTGGTCGCAGCTGAACTCCTCCGTCGTGTTGCTGCGGGCGTCGAGCGACACGACGCCGGTCGCAACGCCTTCTGCCATGACGATATCGAGCGCCTGGCTGTGCTCCAGGATCGTGATGTTGGCGTGCTGCGCCACCTCGCTCAGGGTCAACTCGATGTACGCCCCGGTCGAGTCGCCGCCGGCGTGCAGGATGCGGCGCCTGCTGTGCGCCCCCTCGCGGCCCAGCTCCACGGCGCCGTCGACGCTGTCGAACGGCACCCCAAAGCGCACCAGGTCGGCGATACGGTCCGCCGCGGCGGTCGTCAGGATCGTCGCTGCCTCGCGGTCGACCAGCCCCGCGCCCGCGGCCACCGTATCTTCGAAATGCAACTCCGCGCTGTCGTCCGAAGCGATCGCCGCCGCGATGCCGCCCTGGGCGTACTTTGTGTTCGCGTCGTCGATACTGCCTTTGGTCAGCACCAGCACCTCGCCGTGCTCCTTCGCCATGAGCGCCGCGTAGAGCCCGGCGATGCCGGAGCCGACGATGATGTAGGTGAAATGACGCGCCATTCTGCCCCGTATGTAGTTAGTGTCATGATGACACTAACTCTTGCCAATCCTACTCGGCGGGGCGTGGCCTGTCAATCTGACTTCACGCCTCGTAGGATGGACGCATGACTTGGTCTAAGCCAGAAACGCCGCAGATACGCGCCGCATTGCGCCTCTATCGGCCCGACATCGCGGATGAGCCCATCGAGTCCCTTGGCGAAGGCTGGGCCATGTGGGCGTTTCGCGCCGGCGACTACGTCCTGCGATTCCCGAAGCGGCCGCGCGCCGCCGCCGAGCTCGACGGCAACCGCCGCCTCGTCGCCGAGCTGCAGGCCTACGTGTCGACACCAATCTCGGTGCCGGAGATCTACGGCGAGCGCGGTCCCAACGACGCGCCGTTCGCCGGGCACCGCTTCGTACCCGGTGTGTCCCTGATCACGGCAGCGCAGCTCATCCCCGCCTCGGCGCGCGCCGCCGCGCCCGAAATCAGGCTGGCGCCGACCCTGGGCCGCGAAATCGGCGTCTTCCTGCGTGAGCTGCAGTCCTTCCCCGTGGAGCGCGCGCTGGAGCTCGGCGCGCCGCTCCAGGACGGCCCGGCGCAACGCGCCGGCGTCATCGACCTGTACGCGGACGTCATTCGTAACGTCTTCCCCCTGATCAGCTGCGAGGCCCGCACCTACTCAGAGCAGCGCTTCCAGGCCTTCATCAACCAGCCGGCCAACTTCGACTTCGAGCCGCGGTTGATCGATCACGACCTCGACCGCCAGAACCTGCTGATCGACCCCGAAACCGGCAGCCTCTCCGGCGTCATCGACTGGGAGGGCGCAAGAGTCGGAAACCCGGCAATCGACCTCTGGCTCCCGCTGATCGACTTCCCGCAGTTCGGCATCGGCGACCAGCGAGGGGACTTCCTCGACACCTACGGTCCGTTCGACCGCGACCGTGCTCGGGTACAGGCGGAGTTCACGGACTTCCTCTGGCCCTTCCACGACATCCTCTACGGCCAGGAGATCGGCGACCCCGATTTCGTCGAGGGCGGCATCCGCGACCTCAACGCCGCCCTGCCACGCGACGTCGCCTGCGACTGACGCCCGCTTACCCTCTAGCGCAGATTTCGCTAGCATGCTCCCATGAGCGCTGAAGACAAGATCAAAGAACTCGGCTTGGACCTTGCCGCCCGCGGCGCGGCGGTCGGCAACTACGTCCCCGCAGTGCGCACCGGCAACTTGCTATTTATCTCCGGCCAGCTCCCGACGCGTCCCGACGGCACTCGCCCCTTCGGCAAGCTAGGCGCTACCACAACCGTCGAGGCAGGCTACGAAGCCGCGCGCCTCTGCGCCATCGAGTTGCTCGCGCGACTGCGTGAGGAGCTCGGTAGCCTGGACAACGTCAAACGCATCGTCAAGGTCGTGGGTTATGTAAATTCCGGACCGGATTTCGTCCAGCATCCGCAGGTCGTCAACGGCGCCTCCGACCTCCTCGCCGAGGTCTTCGGCGAAGCCGGCAAGCACGCCCGCGCCGCCATCGGCGTCAGCAGCCTCCCCGTCGGCTGTCCCGTCGAAGTCGATCTCATCGCCGAGGTCGCGCCACGGTCGAGAGCAAGGACAGCAAAGGCAACGACCCTCACCGCGCTGGACACGCCACCCCCTTGTCATTGCGAGGAGGCGTCAGCCGACGCGGCAATCCTTGACGCCGGTTCGCCGTCGGTGGCAAGCGCTTCGTCGCAAAGGGACTAGCTAAGCCAGCACCGCCGTCGCCTCGATCTCGATCATGATGTCCGGCGACGCCAACGACTGCACCCCAAGCAGCGTGCTCGCAGGCGGGTTCTCTGCCGGCAGGTATTTCTGGCGCACTGCGCCCAGGATCGACCTGTCGGCGGCCGGACGGTAGCTGACGATAAACGTCGTCATCTTCGTCACGTCGGCGAACGTCGCGCCGGCCGACGCCAGGCATGCCTTCAGGTTCTCGAAGACCTGCTCCGCCTGCTTCCCCAGGTCGCCGGCTCCGACGACGTTGCCGTTCTTGTCTATCGCCACCTGCCCCGAGATGAAGACGATTCGGCTGCCCTGCGCCGATACCACGTGCGTGTAAGCCCCCGGCTTCGAGACGGCGTCCGGGTTGATGTAGGTGTGAGCCATCGTGTCCTCCATGCGGGGCACTATACGGTCCATCCGTGAACCGACCCTACGTTACGTCCGAGACAGACGCGCCGCAACGCCGGATAATGCGCCCGTGAACCCCGAAGCCGTCATCATCCGCGACGCCACCCCAGACGAAGCCGACGCCGTCTCGGACGTCATCCGCGCCGCTTACGCCCAGTTCGAGACCACCTACCCGGCCGATTGGTCCTACTACTTCGCGATGGTCGTCAAGGTCGAGCGTCACTACGAGAACGCCGACATCATCGTCGCGGAGCAGGCGGGCCGTCTCCTCGGGACCGTCATGTTCTACCGTGATGGCTCGCTGTCGGGGCAAGGGCCGTGGCCCGATGGCTCAGCCGGCGTCCTGCGACTCGCCGTACTACCGGAGGCGCGCGGCATGGGCCTGGCCCGCCGTCTCACGGAGGAGTGTATCCTCCGCTGCCGCAAGGCCGGCATCGAGACCCTCGCCCTCCACACCACGGACTGGATGCCCGTCGCCAGAGCAATGTACGAGCGCATGGGCTTCACCCGCGACGAGTCCTTCGACTTCGTCCCGCGCTCCGGCATCTACGCCTACGGGTACCGATTAGAGGTTTGACGCCCCGTCTGGGAAAGACAAAGAGGAGGGGCGCACGGCCGTGCGCCCCTCCTCTTTCAACAGCCGCTTCTAAAGTTCTCTAAACCACCGTCAGCATGCGGTCCAGCGCGATCTTCGCGAAGCGCGCCGTCTCCTCGTCCACCGACACGCGGTTGACTACGCGTCCCGCCGCCAGCTCCTCAATCGTCCACGCTAGGTACGCCGGGTGGATGCGGTACATCGTGCTGCAGGGGCAGACCACCGGGTCGAGGCAGAACACCGTCTTGTCCGGGTTCTCGTGCGCCAGGCGGCTGACCAGGTTGATCTCGGTGCCGACGACGAACTTGCTGCCCGACGGCGCCTCCGTAATCGTCCTGACGATGAACTCGGTCGAACCGTTGGAGTCCGCTGCCTGCACAACGTCGTAGCGGCACTCCGGGTGCACCACCACGTGAATGTCAGGGAACTTCTCGCGCGCCGCGTTTATCTGGTCGACCGTGAAGCGCTGGTGCACCGAGCAGTGTCCCTGCCACAGCAGCACCTTCGAGCGCTCGAGCTCCTCCAGCGTCATGCCGCCGAGCGAGCCGTACGGCTTGTTGTAGTTCCACAGCGTCATCTGGTCCAGCGGGATGCCCATCTTGGCGCCCGTGTTACGGCCGAGGTGCTGGTCCGGGAAGAAGAGCACCTTCTGCCCCCGCTCAAACGCCCACCTCAGCACCGCGTCCGCGTTGCTGGACGTGCAGACGATGCCGCCGTGCCTGCCGCAAAACGCCTTCAGAGACGCCGCGGAGTTCATGTACGTCACCGGCACAACCTGGTCGGCCACGCCGGCCTCCTCAAGCTCCTCCCAGGCGGCGTAGACGTCGTCCGGGTCGGCCATGTCGGCCATGGAGCAGCCCGCCGCCATGTTCGGCAGCATCACGGTCTGGTGCGGCGCGCTGAGGATGTCGGCGGCCTCCGCCATGAAGTGCACGCCGCAGAAGACGATGTACTCGGAATCGGGCTGTCCGGCGGCCCACTGCGCCAGCTTGAACGAGTCGCCGCGGAAGTCCGCGAACTGGATGATGTCCTCGCGCTGGTAATGGTGCCCCAGCACGACGAGCCTCGAACCGAGCTTCTCACGCGCGACCGCCACGCGGTCGATCAGTTGCTGCGCGTCGAGGTCCCAGTATTCGCTCGGGAATGTCCTGCTGCCAGTACGCGAAGGACGGCTCGCTGGACAGCGGCATCGTCGTAATGCCCGTGTTCGTCTCGCAGGCGATACCGGCCAGGTTGCTCGTCTGTACGAGAGGAAGTGTGTCATTGATCGGAGAGGCCACTGAAGGCCTCCTTTCGTGCACCCGCCGCGGGAGTGACTCCGCAGGATTGCCTTACTTAGTGTCATCATGACACTAAGTACCCGCAAATACTACCACAGGCCGCACGCCCTGTCAAGGATTGTTAAGTCTTATGGTCGCTTATAGCCGGCCACGCCGGCCCCGCAATCGACAATTGACGATAATCACTGGAGATGCGAATTCGTGCCCTCGCCCTCCTCTCCCTGCTCTTCGTCGCGTCACTGCTCCTGACGGGCTGCGACAAGGCGCGCGAGCGACCTGAGGCCCGCCAGGCCGCCCCGGACGCCACCGGCCGCCGCCGAGACGCCGGCCGCGGCCACGTCAACGCCCGCCAGGGGGCGACGTCGACGTCGCGACGCCCGAGTCAGCGCCCACCGTCGAGCCAAGCCCCCCGCCGCGACTGGCCGCGACCCGATTGGGCGCCCGGCTCCAGCATCGCCACGCTCGAGTCCGGCGGAGTCGGGCGGCACTACCGCTTGTACGTCCCGTTGCCTTACGACGCGTCCCAGCCGGTGCCTCTCGTCCTCAACTTCCACGGCTTGGGCTCCAACGCTGTGGAGCAGGAGCGCTACTCCGGCTTCAACGACGCCGCCGAGCAATCCGGCTTCATCGTCGTGACGCCGGAAGGCACCGGACAACCGCAGGAGTGGTACCTCTACGGTCCCGTTGAGCAAGGCTACGTCGATGACTTCGCCTTCGTCGACGACCTCCTGGACCACCTCGAATCGTCGTTTTGCATCGACGCCTCGCGCGTCTACGCCACGGGAATCTCTAACGGCGGCGGCATGACCTCGCTGCTCGGCTGCCGGCTCAACGGCCGCATTGCGGCGATCGCCCCTGTGGCCGGTTCGCCCTACGCCCCCCCGCTCTGCGACGGCGCCGGCCCGATGCCCGTTGTCGCCTTCCACGGCACCGCGGACCCGCTCGTTCCGTTCGAGCCGGCGCCGGATGTCGGCCGGCTCGACCTCTTCAACGCCGGCGCGCGCGCCAACATGCTCGGCTGGGCCCAGCACAACGGCTGCGACCTCACCCTGCAAACACAGCGCATTGCCTCAGACGTGGTCCTCGAATCCTACGCCGGCTGCACCGACGGCGCCGACGTGCAGCTCTACGTCGTCGAAGGCGGCGGCCACACCTGGCCCGGGGCCGACCGCGATATTGCGGTGCTCGGCAGCACCACGCACTCGATCAGCGCCACTGAGCTCGCCTGGCGTTTCTTTACAGAGCACCCAAAGCGCTAGAGCGCCATCGGCTGGCGCGACGTGAACTCGAACAGCTCCGCCGGCCGGTGCGCCCCGCTCGCCGCCGTACGGCCCGTCGGCCGGATCAGCCCCTGCGAGATCATCCGCCGCCGGAAGTTGCGCTTGTCGAAGCTCCGGCCGTAGATCGACTCGTACACGGCCTGCAGGTCGCGCAGGGTGAACTCACGCGGCATCAGGCTATAAGCCACGTTGGTGTATTCCAGCTTGTTGCGCAGCCGCGTCATCGCCGTCTCCAGCACGGTCGAGTTGTCGAACGCCAGCTCCGGCACCGTGTCCAGCTCGAACCAGCGAGGCTCCCAGTTCGGCTCGTCCCGCAGCCGAACGCTGCGCGAGTCGACTAACGCGAAGTACGACACCGCGACCTGCCCGGCGGCTCCATCCAGCCCGTCGAACGTGAACAGCTGCTCCAGGTAGACGTCGCTGACGCCGGTTTCCTCGCGCAGCTTCCGCGACGCCGCGTCCGCCAGCGACTCGCCTTCCGCCGGGATGCCGCCGGGCAACGCCCACATCCCCTGGTGCGGACCCGCGCTGCGATGGATCAACAGCACGCGCAACCGCCCCTCGCTGACGGTCAGGATCACGACAAGTACAGCCACACCCATGAGGGGATAGTAACAAAGGCGAGGCCCACCCTCAGGGAGGGCCCCGCCTTAAGTTGCGTTCTCATGCGCCATGGTGAGCTTGTCGAACCACGCAGCGCCCCGTCTTGTGACAACCCCGGGGCTACCGCAAGGAGCGCTTCGACATAGCGACGGCGCTAACCGCCGCGCAGCGCCTTCTTGATGTTCTCGATCTGCCCGATGTGATCGTGCGCGTGCACGTGATGCGAGTAAAGTGCCCAGCCCATCCAGTTGAACGGCCCGAACGACACGTGCTCAGCCGTCAGGTCCAGCCCCCGCGTCGCGTCCGCCTGGCGCACGACCGCGAGGATGTCGGCCATCCCGTCGATGTACGCCCGGCGCAGGTCACTGAATGACGCGTACTCCGCAGACCCCAGGTTGCCCGGCGAACCGGCGCCGGCCGGCGGCACGAAGGGCTGACCGGACGACAGCTTCTGCAAGCGGTCGCGGCTGCGGTCGAGGCCGGCGCTGAGGTGCTTCATGGCGTCGAAGACCCGCCACTCGTCGGCCGGCGTCACCGTCATCGCCTCGTCTTCCGTGAGGTCGCCGATCAGCCGCAGGACCGCGTTGTGGTCCTCCGTCACCAGCTCAAGTAGGTGACCCAGCCCCTGAGATGTCTGTTCGTGGACGTAGGACTGGATTGCGTTGCGGCCTTCGCTGAGCTTGACGACCACGTTTACAGCACCATCGGCAGTGCGTCGTCCGCCGTCGTGCCCTGCAGTGACCACGCTGTCGCTCTCTCGATATGGACGGTCACGACCTCACCGACGCTGGTCTCGCCCGCGAAGTGGACAAGCTTGTTGCTGCGGGTGCGGCCGAACCAGCGTCCGTCGCGCTTGCCTTCGACCAGGATCGCCTGGTCCGTCCCCTCCAGCCGCGCGTTCAGCTCGGTCGAGATGCGCTCTTCCAGTGCTTCTACCGCGTGCAGCCGCTCCTTCTTGACCGCGGCCGGCACGTCGTCTTCCATCTTGCGCTCCGCGAAAGTTCCCGGGCGCGGCGAGTAGGCGGCGACGTGGACCTTATCGAAGCGTATCTCTTCCATCAGCCGCAACGTCTCGTTGAACTCGGCCTCCGTCTCGCCGCAGAAACCGACGATGATGTCGGTCGTAATCGCCGCCTCCGGCATCATCGACCGGATCATCTCGACGCGGTCGCGGAATAGCGCAATGTCGTAACCGCGCCGCATGCGGTCGAGCACCGCATCGGAGCCGTGCTGCACCGGGATGTTGAAGAACTCCGTCACCTTCGGCAGGTCACGCACCGCCTCGACGATCTTCGGCGTCATGTCTTTCGGGTACGAGGTCAGGAAGCGGATGCGCTCCAGGTTCGGCAGGTCGTGCATCGCCGCCATCAGGTCGCCAAGATCGGGCCGCTCGTCCGCAAAGTCGAGCCCGTACGCCTCGACCGTCTGCCCCAGCAGCGTCACTTCGCGCACGCCGCCGTGCACCAGGTGCGCTACCTCCTGCACGATCTCGTCCAGCGGACGGCTCTTCTCCCGCCCCCGCCGGTACGGCACTATGCAGTAGGTGCAGAACTTGTCGCAGCCGTGGATGATCGGCACGAAGCCGGTCGGCCCCGTCGGCGTCGGGAACGCCGTCGGCCAGAACTCGCCGCCTGTATCCTCCGCCAGCCCCAGCGCCTCGAAGATGCCCTCGAACGCCTGCGGCCGCGCGAAGTGGTCGACGTAGGGAAAGCGGCGCCGCAGTTCATCGTCCTTCGGCCCCACCATGCAGCCCATCACGACGATCCGGAAGTCGGCCTGCCCCTTGCGCTTCTTTGCCGCCAGCCGCCCCAGGTGGCTCACCGCGCGTTGCTCCGAGCGGTCGCGCACCACGCACGTATTCAGCACGACGAGGTCGGCGTCGTCCGGCCCCTCGACCGCCCGCCAGCCGAACCGGTCTAGCCCGGCCGCCAGCTTGGCGGAGTCGGCTACGTTCATCTGACAGCCTTCGGTCCAGATGTGATAGCGCTGCGTCATTGCGTCATGGTAGCAAGGATGGGGCAGTAACGCGCGGCAGCTAGTCGCAACCCGGCTCCATCATTCACGGACCTCGCCTGATAACGTTGGCGGCTACCCGCTCAGCGCGCTGCACACCCGCGACACGATGACCGCAATGAATATCAAGACGCCTATATACGGGCTAAACCGGCCGCCCCAGTCCAACCCCGAGTCGTTGCTCCGTCTCGGCTCCCCGCCGCCAAAGGGAGCAGGTTCTGCGTCGTAATCCGCCGAGCCATCGAAGTCCGGTGCCTCTTCGTAGACCATAGAGCCCATCTGCGCGGCTTCGTCAAACGAATGCGGCCCCCGCTCTCTGTCGTCCAGCAGATCGCGAGACGAGGCGCGTGTACCGCAAAGCGGACACTTCGGATGGTTGCCCTGACCTTCGAACCAGGTGCGGCAGTTGGGACAGCTGAAACCACGCGCCATGCAGTTCGATTGTAGACGCCAGAAGATGCCCGTGGAGACGCACTACGCGTCGGCCGGGGCCTCGCGATGCGAATCTATCTTCCGTCCTGGTTACGATCGTCGCTCACGTCATCGAACTGACGGCGCCGCAGGCCGCCCCACATCGTCGCCCTGTAATGATTCAACGCCCGGCCCATCGACCCCTTGGCGATCGCGAAGAAGGCCGTCACGCCGAACATCATTACCACCCCCGCCAGGGCCACGGCTCCTGACATCACCACTGCCCCCACGACCAGCATTACGAGACCCGCCAGTACGGCCCCGGCCGCAATAAACTCGGACAGCGGCGCCGTGTCGTCGTCCGTCCGCTGCTCTTGCGGGAAGGCGGGTTCCTGCAGCTCCTCGACCTCGCCGATGTCTCTCGGCAACTCCGGCAGCGGCGCCTTGTCGAGCGCCGCGCCGCAGCTAGGGCAGCGCCGCAGGCCGCCTCGATCTTCGATCCAGGTGCGGCAGCTGCGACACGTGATGCTTCGTGCTTGAGTCATCGCTTGCGATCCTTCGCGGCAGTATAAACGACGCAAACCGGCAAAGGAGATCGCCGGCGGTTGGAGGCCGCGGCGTTCGTTCGCCTCAAGCAGGCGACGGCTGCCTCATTGGCACGGCCCGGACCTGCCTGGTTCGGAAGGGCCATGCCAGCTGCCCGAAGAAGTTCTCTGGCACCTGTTCGCCGCGGACGCCGAAGTCCTCGGGCTGCCGGTCTTTCGGCAGGTAGAACGTGCCGAAGATCATGTCCAGCCAGACCATACCGACAGCGAAATTCTTATCGAGCCCTTCGGTCTGGCTGGTGTGGTGCCACCGGTGCGACAGGGGTGTAACCACAATGTACTTCAGCGGCCCAAAACCCCAGGGTACGTTGGCATGGCTCAGCACCGCGTAAAAGGTCAAGAAAGTCGCACCCATAAAGAAGCCCGACATGTCGAATCCCAACAAGATCGGTGGCAGGCCGTAGAAGAACTTGATCCACAGGCCGTCGAGAGGATGAATCCGCTCCGTCGTCATCCACGTGACGGCCTGGGCGGAATGATGCACGGCGTGAAAACGCCAGAGGACGCCTACACGGTGTGACAAGCGATGTCCCCAATAGCCGCAAAAGTCCAGGGTGAAAGCCACTCCAATCGTCTGAAGCCACAAGGGCTGACGGCTGACGAGCGTATCTCGATTGAAGAAGCGGTCAATGCCCGAGCCTTCAGGCGCCCCGAAAATGACCGTGACGAGACCCGCGCCTACCAGGGCAACGATGGCAATGCTGCCCAGGGTTACCCAGGGCTTGGCGACCCAATAGCCTATGTCCGTGAGGAGCGTCCGTAGAGAGTAAGGCCGACGTATCGCGGGGAAAGAGCTCTCCACGATCATGAACACGACGCCTATCATCGCGAATTCTTTGAAGTAGTGGCTGACGGCTACGCCGAGAAACATCGGCTTCTTTTTACTGCACTCGGCCAGGTTTGCCTAGTGCACGCTTCAGCTCGAGCAACACCGTCGCATCCGGCCGCTGTCCCCGATCATCACGGTAGCTCCAGCAGGTGATGCTTCGCGCCCGAGTCATCGCTCGCGATCCAGCTCGGCAACGTGCCCAGGCTGAAGGACGTCAGGGGATCGGCAGGAACCGCCGCAGGCCGGTACGCTGCTGATGCGTCGTAGCAGCCACCCGCCGCCGGGGACCGCGAACGCCGAGCGCGCTCAAGTCCTGCTCCTGCCCGACCACGATCAGGATCTCCCCCACGGCTAGGATCCGCGATCGCACCGGGCCGACGTCAAGCCGGCCTCGGACGTCACGCACCGCGAGCACGACGATGTCGTCGTGCCCTTCCAGGGCTTCGCCCAGCTGCTTGCCCGCGAAACCAGAGTCATCCTCGACCGTGATCTCCGCCAGGATCCGGTCGCCCTGCTCCGCGCCTGGGAAGATGTCGATGAAGTCGGTCACCAGTGGCTGCAGCGCCGCGAACGCCAGGCGGCGGCCGCCGATGCGATACAGCGAGACGGTGCGGTCCGCGCCGGCCTGCAGCAGCTTGCCCTCAACCGCCTCCGAGCTCACCCGCGCCACGACGTAGGCTTCCTGTCGCAGCCCTTTCGCCGTCAACGTGATGTAGGTATTTGTCGCGTCAGAGTCCGAAGCCGCGATAACCGCACGGCATTGCTCGATACCTGCTTCGGACAACGTCTCCTCAACGGTGGCATCGCCCTGGACCACGAGCATCCCGTCGGCGCGGGCATCGTCGATGCGCGATTCGTTGACCTCGACGACGACGAACGGCGCGCCGCGACTCTGCAGCTCCCGGGCCACCTGCTCTCCGACGCGGCCGAAACCGCAGACGATGTAGTGATCCTTGAGACGTTCAATCATTAGCTTCATCCGCCGCGCGCCGAAAACCTGGCGCAGGTCGCCCTCGATTATCGCCGCAACCAGCGCCGTCAGGATATAGAAGGCGGCGCCCACGCCGAGGAACATCAGCCCGATTGTGAAGACCTTCCCTGTCTCGCTGAGCGGCCGCACTTCGCTGTAGCCCACCGTCGTAATCGTGATCGACGCCATGTAAGCGGCGTCGAGCAGCGACCAGTCCTCGATGATCATGTACCCGGCCGTCCCGGTGGCCAGCACGAGCACGAGCATGAAAAGACCGAGAACGACGCGATTGTACTTAGCCGCGGCCGGCCCGAGCGACTTCACCGCTTCATTCTACGGTCAGTCTGCCACTACCTGCCGATGGCCGTGGAGGGCGTGCTCTCGTCAGAGCCCCAGGTCGCGCGCCCGCCGCTTTAGCACCGCCTCCGCGTCATCGCAAATCGACGCCACCACCTCCGCCACGGGCCGCACGGCGCCGATAAATCCAGCCGACTGCCCCATGAGTACCGGCGTCACCTGCGGATCCTTGCGCGCCTGCCCGTCGGCGATTGCCGCCCGGACCTCGTCGCGTTTCTGGCGCAGCTCCTGCTCCCGCCCCGTCCATTCCTCGCTCACCCGGCTGCGACGACTGCGCTCGCCAATGCCCTCCGGCCACGGCGCGCCGCCCAGGATATCGAAGACCTGCGTGAAAATCGTGTCCTCGCCGTCGCTGTCGACGATGAGCTGCTTGAACGCTTCGGGCTCCTCCGTCGCCTCCGGCGTCGCCAGCAGCGCCGTGCCCAGCATCGCGCCCTCCGCGCCCGCCGCCAGTACCGCCGCCAGCGAGCGCCCGTCCGCGATACCGCCCGCCGCTACGACCGGCGTCTCGCCCGCGATGCCCAGCACCATCGAGACGCAAGGCAGCGTGTTCAGCAACCCGCCATGACCGCCCGCCTCGTTGCCCTGCGCCACGATGAACTCCGCACCGGCCTCCAGCGCCCAGCGAGCGCCCTCCAGCGTCTGCACCTGGCACGCGATCGGCACCCCGGCCGCCGTCGCCCGCGCCGCGTATGGACGCGGGTCGCCAAACGAGAGGATGATCAACGGCGCCTTCTCCTCCAGCGCCACCGCGAAGTTGGCTTCGAACCCTGGTATGAACGCCGTGATGTATCCCACCGAGAACGGCCCGTCCGTTTCGCTGCGCACGGCACGGATCTGCTCCCGCACCCAATCCGGCCCGTTGGCACTGATGCCGCCAAAGCCTCCCAGACCGCCTGCCTTCGTCACACCGGCGGCCAGGCTGGCACTGCTATGGTTCGCCATTGGCGCCCCCAGGATCGGGTAGCTCAGCCCGTACTTCTCAGTCAACCGTGTCTTCAACATGCGGCGATTATAGTCGCGAGCCCTTCCCACAAGACGCTGCGATAGCTCCGCTACGATTAGCAGCCCGGATACACTGTATCCACGTTGAAGCTCTCAAGTCCCCGCATTCTGACACTCGCCGCGATCGCGCTGGCCGCCAGCGTGGCCATCGTCGCCCTGGCCGTCGTCACCGGTGGTGGCGATGACGAGCCGAACACGGCAACCGGCGCGACACCGCGGCCCACGCCTCGCTCTACCAGCGGCGCTGGCCAACCGGAGCCAACGGCGACTGCCGTCACGCCGCCGTTCTCCGGCCCCGTCGTAGATGGCTTGCGTCGCGGCGAGCTCGCCCCCGGCGAAGCGCCCGGCGTCAAGCACGGCGTCGTCTTCATCGACCTCGAATCCGGCGTCGGCGAGCTCTGGACCTATCCCGGCACGCCCCCAAGCGGCTCCATCGTCTACTCGGTCGATGCCACGCATCGCTGGATTCAGTCTCTCTTTCAGCCCTGGCTCTTTGTCGACAGGACGACAGGCGAGGGCTATCAGTTCGACAACGCCAATTGGTACCCGCTCGCCGGGCCAACGCCGCAAGGTCTATTGCTGGCGGCGCCTTCCGGCGGCGGGACGGGCGCCTTCGCCGTCGTCGACCTCGCGTCAGACCCCACCGGTACCGTCAGCCAGTTCAGCCTGCCGTTCGACGAGCCGGCGGAGACCCACGCGGCCTTTCTCGGTGATGGCTCGCGGCTGCTCATTGTTGCGCGCGACCCCGTGAATTCCCAGACACTGCACGTCTTCATTACGGAGACCGCAACAGGCACCGTCACCGAATCGGACCGACTACCAGACGGCAGGATCGAGCTCCCAACGATGCCTGACGGCGGCGCGCTGGCATTCGCCGCCTTCGGCGGCAAGGAAGAACCAGCCACCGTCGTCGTGCGCCGCTTCGATGCTGAGGGTGCCGTCGTCAGCGACTGGCGTACCGACTCCGGGCCGAGCGCATACGGCGCCCAGGTCTCGCCGGACGGACGCTGGCTCGTCTGGCAAGAACAGCTCGACCTCGGCATCCAGTTGGGCGCCGGGGGCGTCGAGGACTGGCCCGTCCTCGTCTTAGCCGACCTCGAAGCGGGCAAGGTGCGCTTCAGGGCTCTCCGCGCCTCAATGACGAACGGAACGCAGACGCTGCGCTGGCTCAGCGACAGCTCGGCACTCGTCATAGCCACCCAGGACGGCTTCGCCCTCCTCGGCGTCGACCAGTCGCTGACACCGCTGCCCTTCGGCCCGGTGGGCCACTTCAATCCCGTCCCCGTCCCGGCGCCACACGATACGTCCCTCTTCGCCTACGCCGGACGCATTGTAGACACCTCCGGCAACGTCCTGATGGACCCGGCGGCAGCCGGCTGGGCCGGCAACGGCGTCGCGGGTCAGCCTTACGGCTTCAACGCGAGCGGCAGCGAGCTTCGCCTCGTCCTGTCCTTGCCCTTTGGGGGCGACTTCGGCCCCGGTGGCATCGCGAAATACGGCTTGCCCGTGAAGATCGAGACGCCGCCGTTCCCCGAGACCACTCGCCTCCGCGTCGAGACCGGCGGCGACGCCCTCAACGTTCGCCGTGTCGCGGGCGTCGCGGGTGAAGTGCTTGGCCAATTGGAAAACGGGACCATCGTCACCGTAGCCGGAGACCACACCACCCACTGCGGCATCGCGGCGGGCTGCTCCGAAGAAGCCGACCCCGACGCCGAGTACGACACCGTCTGGTGGCTCTACGTACGCGCCAACGACGGCCTCGAAGGCTGGGTGCGCTCCGATTTCCTCGCCTGGGCGGAGTAGAACGTGGTCTCTGAGACAAAGAGCGCCTTCTGGCGCTCTCTTCTGAACTGTACCGCTATCGGCTACACGCCGTTGATGCTCTTCCGCTTGTTGCGCACGTAGTCCACCAGGATGTACTCGCCCAGGTGGTCCGGCGTGGTGTAGAAGACGCGGCCCTTGTTCATCTTCGCCATCTGGTTGACGAACTCTTTGAGGTAGTAGTTGCGGTCCAGCATGAAGGTGTTGATCGTGATCTTCTTCTGCGTGCAGCGCTTGACCTCTTTGAGCGTCTCGCGGATCGTGATCGGGCTCGGCGGGTAGGAGAAGAACGAGCGCCCGTGCTCGATGTGTGCCGTCGGCTCCCCGTCCGAGATCATGATGATCTGACGCGTCCCCGTCTTGTGCTTCGCTAGCAGGTTCTGCGCCATCATCAGCGCGTGGTGCATGTTCGTGCCCAGCACCGACTCGTCCCACCGCACGTAGGGCAGCTGGTCCGCCTTCAACTCCCGCGCGTAAGCCGAGAAGCCGATGATGTACAGCGAATCGCGCGCGAATTGCGTGCTGATCAGGTTCTGCAGCGCCAGCGCCACCTTCTTCGCCGCCTGGAAGCTGCCCCGCAGCGCCATCGACCATGACAGGTCGACCATCATCACCGTCGCCGTCTGCGTCAGCTGCTCCGACTTCCAAACCTCGAAGTCCTCCTTCTGCAGCTGCACCGGCACCGTCGCGCCCTCCCGGCGCAGCGCGTTCATGATCGTCTTCTCCAGGTGCAGGTGGAACGGGTCGCCGAATTCGTAGGCCTTCGTGTCCTCACTGCGCTCCACGCCGCGGCCCGGGTCCGCCACCTTGTGCTTGCCCGCTTGTTCCTTCTTGAGTTGCGCGTAGATCTCGCCAAGCGCCGCCTGGCCGATCTTGCGCGTGCCCCGCGGCGTCAGCTCCCAGGAGTTGCCGCGCTTGCGGATGTAGCCAGCCTGCTCCAGGATCTCGAGGAACTTCTTCAGCTCCTCCAGCGTCTCCGCTGCCTCTTCGCCCAGCAGCTCCCGCAGCTTCTCCATGTCGATGTCGTCGATGTCACCGCCGTACTGCGTCCGCTCCAGCTGTCGCTCCAGCTCGTCGAGGTCCTGCATGTCGCCCATCAGGTCCATCGCCTTGGACAGGTCAATCTCCTCGTCGCCTCGGAACGGGTACTGGTTGCGCAGGTCGCGCTGCGGGTAGAGGAACTCGAGGTTCTGCGCCAGCTCCGACATCTCGTCGCGCAGCTCCGGGTCGGCGATCTTGTCCATCAGCAGGTCCTGCAGTTGCTGCCGCATGTCCGCCGGCAGCGAATCGAGCAGGTTCTGCATCTGCGCCACCTGGTGCTGCATCTGCTCGACCAGCTCGTCCAGGCTCTGCGGCGGGTTCGGGCCGAAGAGGTCCCCATACTGCTGCATGAACGAGTCGAAGTCGGGCTCGCCACCCTGCATGCGCTCCTGAAGCATCTGGTTCAGGTCCCGCATCATCTGCTTCATGCGGTCCATGTCTTCCGGCGTCATGTTGGCGATCTGCTGCTGGAGGTCCTTGAAGAACGTCTCCATCATCGCCTGCTTCAGCATCTCCATCAGTTCCTGGTACTCGGCCTGTGCCTCCGGGTCCATGAACTCGTAGTTCTGCAGCTCCTTCATCTGGCCCGGCACGTCCGGCGGCAAGCCCTCCAGGAAGTTGCGCTTGCGCTCGACGATGTTCTGCAGCATCTGCTGGAACTGCTCCTGATCGCCGCCCCCACTCTGCTGGCCACCCTGCGATCGCTGGCCGCGCTGCCCCTGGCCGGACTGACCGCCCTGCTGTGAGCGCGCCCCCGCCGCCTGCTGGCCGCCCTCTTCGCCCTCGCCCGGCTCGCCTTCTTGCCCCTCGCCGCCTTCCTGGCCCTCGGAGCCGTCGCCCGGCTCACCGTCCTGCCCTTCCGGCTGCTGGCCCATCGCGTCGCCCAGGCGCTCGTCCAGCGTGTTGCGCTCCTTCTCGAGAATCCCCTCGAGCCGGTTGCGGATGTCTTCGAAAGCGGACGACAGGTCGTACTTGTCGAGGTTTTGGCGCCGCTGCTGGCGTAACTGCTGTAGCAGGTCGCGCAGGCCCTGCGTGCGGTCGCCTTGCTGGTTCCGCATGCCGCGCTGCATCAGGTTGCGCAGCGCGTGCTGCAGGTCCCCAAAGTTCATCAGGTCATCGGTCAGCGCGTTGAGGATATCGTCCGGGTCTAGCGGGGGTATCTCCTGGGTACCGTCCCACTCCGTGTAGCGATATCTGATGACCATGTGATTCCCCTGACCCGGGGAGCGATACCTAGCCTCGGTAGGAGACCGTGGGACCGACCCTGTCTTTGTTGAGGCGCTTGTTGAGGTGCAAGCCTTCGAGAATGAACTCGATAATTGATGCCGTGACCGCGGCTGAGGGGTTCGCATCGAGCTTCTTGACGTGGCCCGATAGGCCTTCGACTTCCTTCGACAGCTTTTCGTAGTTTGCCGACGGCATCATGTCGCCGACCTCCACCGAGATTCCGGACTTGAACCGCGTCACCAGCTCGTCGAAGTCAGAGACGCTGTAGTAGCGGTTGAACACGGCCAGGATGGCGCCCTGGATCAGCTTGTCCAGGATCTGCTCCTCCTTGCCGTCCTCCACCGTCTCGAACTCCACCTTGCCTGCGATCGCCGGGATCACAAACGGCAGGTCACTGACGCGTGGCACAACCTCGGTCTCGCCGACGCTAATCGCGCGCCGCTGCGCGTTGGCCAGAAGGCTTTCGTAGTTCGCGATCGAGGCGCGAACTGAGACGCCGGAGCGCTGGTTGATGTCCGGGCTGCGACGCGCCAGCCGGGTTACTTCCGCCACGATCTCCTTCATGAATGCCGGCACGTTCACCTTGAAGTCATCGTCGTCAAAGACCATGCGTTCCTGGTCCATGATCCCGATCTCGTGCTCGACGGCGCGTGGATAGTGGGTCCGGATTTGGACGCCGTAGCGGTCCTTCAGCGGCGTAATGATGCGCCCGCGGTTCGTGTAGTCCTCGGGGTTCGCGCTCGACACCAGGAAAACGTCAAGCGAAAGCCGGATCTGGTAGCCCCGGATCTGGATATCGCGCTCCTCCATGATGTTGAACAGGCCGACCTGGATGCGCTCGGCAAGGTCGGGCAGCTCGTTGATCGCGAAGATACCGCGGTTGGTGCGCGGTATCAGGCCGTAGTGAATCGTCAGCTCGTCAGATAAGTAACGGCCCTCCGCCACGCGGATCGGGTCGACCTCGCCAATCAGGTCGGCGATCGTGATGTCAGGCGTCGCGAGCTTCTCGCCGTAACGGCGGTCGCGCCCGACCCACTCGACCGGTGCCTGGTCGCCCATCTCGGCGACGAGGTCCTGCGCGTACTTCGAAAGCGGCTTGAACGGGTCGTCGTTAACCTCGCTGCCCTGGATGACCGGAATCTCGTCGTCCAGCAGGTTCACAAGCGAGCGGATAATGCGCGATTTCGCCTGGCCGCGCTCGCCCAGGAAGATAATGTCCTGCCCGGAAAGGATCGCATTCTGAAGCTGAGGAATGACCGTGTCCTCAAAGCCGAAAATGCCGGGGAAGACGTTCTCGTTCTTCCGCATCTTTTCGATTAGATTGCGGCGCATCTCTTGCTTGACGGTCTGGATTTTGTAACCGGAGCTGCGCAGCTCACCCACTGTCTTTGGTTTTGCTGCCACGATCCCTCACTCTCCTATAGGCCCATACCGCGCTACGGCGACCACGAAACCGATTCAGGGTGTGTGGAAGGGCTACCGCCCCATTATACCTGCCACCATCTGCTTTGCCAGCGAACCCCGGTCTACCCCGGCCCGGGCGTTCCCGGTGTCGGCGTCGGCGTCACTGGCCGCGTCAGCGTCGTCGTCAAGATGTTGTTGGCCCGGTTCGGGTCGTTCAGGCTGGAGGAAGGATCGAGAACGACCTGGATGTCTATTGGCTCCTCGCCGATGGTCAACGACGAGGTCGTCAGCGCCAGTGTGTCGCCCGCCTCCAGGTCCTTCGCGAAGTTCAACGTCTCGACGTTCAGGCCCAGCGTGCGCACCGTGACCACCAGGACGCCATCAGTAAGGTCGGCCGGACCGCCGTTTAGGACCACGACGCGTATGCGGCCGTCGGACAAAGCGCGCACGTCGAAAACCGCAAGGTCCATTGTCCCGGCCAGCGGGTTCGGCGTCCCCTCCTCGATGCCCGGAGTGCCCTCCTCCGGTGTCCCTGATGTCCCGAAGAACGCTGGTGGCGTCGAGAACTCTATCGGCAGCGGCGTCGGCAATAGCACCGCCAGCGCCTGCCGGGTAGAGAACGTCATCCCCTCCGCGACTGCCGCCGGTATCCATCCCTGGGCATTCGACCCGGCCGGGAAACGGATTGCCAGCCACTCGTTGTCGAAGTCGCGCCCGACGACGTCGAGCGTATCGCCCCTCGAGATCGTGCCCAGCGTCGCGAACGCCTCGCCCGGGCCGACACGCACCGCCACGGCCGCCGTCGCCCGCACCGCCCGCGCCTGCTCCGGCGTTACGCCCGGCTGCGGCGTTGCCGTTGGAAAGACTGGTATCTCGATGTACTGCGGCTCCTGGTCCTGCGGTCGCGCGATCGCCACGGCGATCAGCGCCAGCGCCACGCCGACGAACGCGCCAAAACCAAATCCCACCAGAAAAGTCACCGATACGAAACGGAACCTGGGAGCGTTATCCATTAGTAAGGGATTCTAGGCGGCAGCGCGCCGTTTAAGAAGACGGCTAACATAGAAGGTACGCCCTCCGCCAGGAAACAGGTTGCAAGGATGCAAGACGAGACCCTATTCGACTCGACGCGCAACGAGTTGCTCGAACGTCTCAAGGCGCTGGAGGGCCCGCAGGCCAGCGGCAGCCTGGCCGAGCTCGCCTACCGCCGCGCACGCGAAGCGCTGGAGAAGGCGCTCGACGAAGCCCGCACGATCCGGCTCCAGGCCATCGAGGACGCCCGAAACCACCGCGAACGCGAGATGACGGCCCTCGCCGACTCTCTCCGCAACCTGCGCCAGTCAGCCGAGACACAGATCGACGCCTTGCTGCGCGAGGCCGAGATCGAGGCGGAACGCATCCGCGACACGGCCCGCGACGACGCCCGCAACTGTCGTCGAACAGGCGACGGCCGAAGCCGCCTCCATGCGCGCCGACGCCACACGCCATCCGCGCCGCCGCCGAGCAGCGCGCCCGCGAGGTCGAAAACCTCGAAGCAGACTTCGATGCCATCATGGAGCACGTCACCAAACGCCTCGGCATCGAAAAGCCCAAGAAGCCCTGGTACCGCAAGTAGCCCCCACCTGATGCGTTCGATTGACGCCCCGTAGGCTGGTTGCTAGCATCAGTCTCACCCTCCCGGGCGGTTAGCTCAGTTGGCTAGAGCGCAGCGTTGACATCGCTGAGGTCACTGGTTCAAGTCCAGTACCGCCCACCAACCACCTGTCTACTCGGTGCCCCATCGGGCGCAGCGATGCGTCTTCGCTGGCGAAACTTTTCGCCGCTCGACGGGGATATTGCCTGTACAGATTCATGCGGAGGGCGCAGAGCTTACCAAGATCATGCAGATCAAAGCCATCGCAGCACTCATCGCCGTGCTCGTACTCCTTGGCCTGGGTTGTTCGTCGGACTCCAGTGCGCCGAGCACCAGTTCAACCCTGCGGGCAGCTTCCCCGGAGCCAACGAGCGCCACCGCAAGTTCGGACGCGGGCACCAGCGACGCGGTGAGTCCTCTGCCGTCCCCCGACACGCAAAGTTCAGCGATCGACATTCACGCGATACCCCTGGGTGATGGCAAGGTCTCCAGTGAGCCACGCCAGGGCTACGTTTACTCCTGCCAGACGGCCTTCAGAGGCGGCGACGCAGACCACGCCGGCGACTGGATCGAGGGCGATACCTGGGACCTGACGAAGAAGATATCCGTGATGGGAAGCGTTGCCTGGCCGAACGCGGTGTTTTCAACATCCGTAGAGGGCACACAACGCAGATTGCAGGGCAACGGCCTCCCGGTTGATTCGCTAACCGGGCTCTTCCCAATTCAGCGAACCGACCCCGCGTATCAATACGACCCGAATCCCAACGCGATCGAGTCGTACACCCTCTCGACCCTCATCCCCGCGGAGCCCCAGGTGGCGGCAATCGCCTCCTGCCTGCCCATGGGTGCCATCGGCTACGCCCTCAACGGCGTGGCCATCTACAACGCGCTCGATGACGCCGGGCGCGACGCGGTTGCGCACGAGGTCCAGGACGTTTGCGACGGCCACCCGCAGCAAGCGGGTCAGTACCACTACCACGGGCCGTCTGACTGCATGCCGCACGCCGACGAGAACAACGCGCTGATTGGTTACGCGCTGGACGGCTTCGCGATCTACAGCATGTATGACACGGACGGACACGAGTACACGAACGCCGATCTCGATGCCTGTCACGGCATCACGAGCGCGATCGAGTGGAACGGCGAAAAGGTCACCATGTACCACTACGTGCTGACGCGAGAGTACCCGTACACGATCGGCTGTTTCCGCGGCACGCCCGTCGCCGCGGCCACCCGAGCCAACGGTACCAACAACGCACCGTAAGCGAGCTACTTCGCATCGCCAGAACGACCGCGTATACTGGCTGAACAATCGAATACAGGCTGTGACGAGGACGAGTAGCGGCTCACGGCATCGACCAGAGAACGGGAGCAAGGCTGGAACCTCCCGCGACGCACCCACCGCGAATACCCCCTCCGAGCCGGGCCCCGAACGTCTTAGGATCAGTAGACGGCCCCGCACACCAGCGTTAACGGCAAACGAAGGCTTGCTTTGAAACGGCGCTACGTCCCTCCCGAGCTGGAGCACGACGCAACCGCCGGCCCTTCAGCAGGGGGTATGGGGGTGTCCCCCATGTTTCAAACAAGCGAACCAGGGTGGAACCACGGAGCCCACCGTCCCTGTGACGGTCGGGCTTTTTTGTTGCGTTTCGCAACGGGACGGAGAGTGAGATGAGGGTCGGAGAGTTGAGCAGACATCGGTTCGTGGAGCCGCTGCGCTCTGCGCTGCCCCGTGTAACCCGAATGGGATCGAGGCGAAAGGATGAGACGCCTGACTGACGCGGCGGCCTGGCTTGTCGCCCCCGGATTCGTAATGTGGAAACGAGCTGGTGGAACTGGAGCTGTGCCCTGGCGAGCGCTGTGGTTTCAATCGCTGACTCGCATAGTCCTGGTTGTACTCGTCGTCTGGCTGATCACCCAGTCGCAATGGTGGCCGGCCGCTCTACTGGTCACCGCCCTCACCGCGATGACACTCATGAGTGCTTTCGTGGCAAGACACGTCGAGAGATTCAGGAGAAAACAATGAACGAAGAGATTCCCGCCCAGATCAAGGGCATGGACGAGCTCCTCTACCGCCAGCGCCACTCCGCAGCGCACATCATGGCCGAGGCCGTGCTTGAGGTGTTCCCGGAGGCGAAGTACGCCATCGGCCCGCCGATCGAGAACGGCTTCTACTACGATTTCGAGCTGCCGCGCCCGCTGACGCCGGAAGATCTCGAAGCTCTGGACAGGCTGATGCGTCAGAGCATCGCCGCCGACAAGGCGTTCGTCCGCAGCGAGGCCTCGAAGGAAGAAGCGCGCCGCATCTTCGCCGATCAGCCCTACAAGCTCGAACTGATCGACGGCATCGACGCGCCGGACGTCGGCATCTGCAAGCACGGCGACTTCACGGACCTCTGCGGCTACCCGCACGTCGAGAGCACCGGGCAGGTCGGCGAATTCAAGCTGATGAGCGTTGCGGGCGCCTATTGGCGCGGCGACGAGCACAACCAGATGCTGCAGCGCATCTACGGCGTCATGTTCCCCACGCAAGAGGAGCTGGACGACTACCTGCACCGCCTCGAAGAAGCGGAGAAGCGCGACCACCGCAAGCTCGGCCGCGACCTCGACCTCTTCTTCGTCGACCCCATCGCGCCCGGCAGCCCGTTCTTCCTGCCCAAGGGCGCCTTGATCTACAACCTGGCGACCGCGTTCATGCGCGACATGTACACCCGCTTCGGCTATCAGGAGGTCATCACACCGCAGATCTTCTCCGCCGACCTCTGGAAGCAGTCCGGACATTATGACAACTACCGCGACAACATGTACTTCATCCATGAGGATGACCAGGAGCTCGGCGTCAAACCGATGAACTGCCCCGGCCACTGCGTCATGTACGCCGCGCAGGTGCACTCCTACCGCGAGCTCCCGCTGCGTTACGCTGACTTCGGCCGTCTGCATCGCTTCGAGCGCTCCGGCACACTACACGGCCTCACCCGCGTACGTTCCTTCTCTCAGGACGACGCCCACATCTACTGCACCCTGGACCAGATCGGCGGCGAGATCGCCAGCCTCATCGAGATGATGCGAGAGGCCTACGCGGCGTTCGGCATCGGCGAGCCGCGCTTCACGCTCTCGCTACGTCCCGAGAAGCGGATCGGCGACGACGAGGTCTGGGACAGCGCCGAAGAGGCCCTCCGCGCCGCATTGCTCGAATCCGGCGTCATCTTCAACGAGGTTGAGGGCGAAGGCGCCTTCTACGGCCCCAAGATCGACCTCTTCATGGACGACGTCCTCGGGCGCGAGTGGCAGATCAGCACCTTTCAGCTCGACTTCAACCTGCCGCAGCGCTTCGACCTGCACTACGCCGCCGAGGACGGCTCGCTGCAGCGGCCCGTCATGATCCACCGCGCCATCCTGGGCTCGCTGGAGCGTTTCATGGGCATCCTCATCGAGCATCACGCCGGTGCTTTCCCGGTCTGGCTCGCGCCGGTGCAGGCGAAGCTCATCCCCATCGCCGACCGCCACAACGACTACTGCAACGAGGTCGCAGCGAAGCTCCGCGCTGCCGGCCTCCGCGCCGAGGTCGACGAGCGTTCGGAGCGCATGCAGGCAAAAATCCGCGACGCGCAGCTGCACAAAGTCCCCTACATGCTGATCGCCGGCGACCGTGACATCGAGGCCGGCGCCGTCTCGGTCCGCGCCCGTGACGGTGAGGACCTCGGCGCGGTAGCGGTGGACGACTTCATTGCCCGGCTCAAGGCGGAGGATGAGCGGAAGTAGCCGGCAGCAGGTCGGCGAACACGAAGCCGTCGCGCTCCACCACCTCCCCGGGCTCCACTGGCACCTCGTGCCGCAGCATCGGCCCGGCAAAGACGAAGGTGTGGAACTCGCCGTTCTCACCGCAGGGGTCGACCCCGAGGGGCAGGTCATCCAGGAAAGCCGCGTCCCAGAGGCGCCCGGCGAAGGACGCATCTAGCTTCGCCGGATCTACGCAGGTCACGCGTGCGCGCAGGCCTCCCCGCAGCATCTCGCGCGCCAGGCCGTCCGTGGGCTGCTGCCAGAGCGGAAACAGCAGCTCGATGCCGCTGCCCGCCATCATTCGCTCGCGGTAGGCCCGGATGTCTTGAAGGAAGAGGTCGCCGAAGGCGACGTGCGTCACCCCGGCCTCGCGGGCCTTCTCCAACTGCGCCGTCATCAGCGCTTCGTACTGCTGGTCGCTGCAGGGGTATGGCAGCCGGACAGGCCACAACTCGACCTCCGCCGCCGCGGCCTGCTGCCTCAGCAGCTCGTTTCTCACGGCGTGCATCGCAATCCGGTCGAACTCGCCGTTGATCGTGGTAAGCAGCCCTACCACCTCGTTGTCGGGGTCGCGCCGCAGTTGGTGCAGCGTCCAGGCGCTGTCCTTGCCGCTGGACCAGGAGAGGAGCACACGACGCCCCACGGCTAATCGATCCGCCCTTTGCGCAGGTAGAACGCCACCACGGTCACAACCAGCGGCAGGGCGGCAACCAGCAGGGCGAAGCCCTCTAACACAGACCAGATCGACAGCGAGAGGCTGAGATCGAGGCTCCTCCCGAGCAGCGGCATGCCGATGCGCATCCAGTTATGAGTCCGCGAGCGGAACTTGTCGAAGTCAGCGTACGGGAACTGCAGGTGGTGATAAGCCACGGGCAGGATGAAGACCAGCGTCGCCGTCGCTACCATCAGAATCGCGGCCGCGTGCAGCCACTCCTCCACACGCCGGATCCTGCCAGCTCGGGAGAGGCGAGCAAGAAGCCGAACAGCAGCACCGACACTGTGGTCAGCAACGCCAGCTCGTTGAGCAGCGTACGGTAATTCTCGATCAGCTCGCGTACCGGCTGCTGCGTCTCCTCGGAGTCTTCGCTAACCACGTCGCAAGCATAACGCCGCCTCGAGAAAGAAGAGCGGCGCCTCATTTCAAGGCGCCGCTCTTCTACCAAAGGCCCGAGGCCGTCTGTCAGATTTGCCTGCGTGTGAACCCGCTCAGGGCGCCCACCAGTACGGCCAGCAGCATGCCTAGCAGAAACACCTTTGCTACGAAGATTCCCAGGCCACCGAACAGCAGAATCAAGAGCAGCATTGCAATTATCGCGGTAAACACGTTCGCCTCCTTCCAGATGAAACCTGTTTCGGGGGACAGAACGATCGTCCCATCTGGGACGCTGACATCGCGTAAAGGCGCCTGCCTGACATTCTTTCGGAAGCGTAAAGAGTGCATCGTAGCCAACGTTGTGCTACAAATCCCTGTATCACGTGGCCTGAGCAGCCGCCCGCCGGGCTGGAGGCACCCTTGTTCAAGAAGCTCTTGATCGCCAATCGCGGCGAAATCGCCGTGCGCATCATGCGCACCTGCCGCGATATGGGCGTTACAAGCGTCGCCGTCTACTCCGAGGCCGATGCGACCGCGCTGCATACCCGCTACGCCGACGAAGCGTACTGCATCGGCCCCGCCCCCGCCGCCGAGAGCTACCTCGACGCCGCCAGAATCATTGCGACAGCCCTCGCCTGTGGCGCCGAGGCCATCCACCCCGGCTACGGCTTCCTCTCCGAGCGCGCCGAGTTCGGCCGCGCCTGCGCCGAGGCCGGCATCGTCTTCGTCGGGCCCTCTCCTGAGACGCTGCACAAGCTCGGCGACAAGGTCGAGGCGCGCCGCATCGCCGACAAGGTAGGCGTGCCGTCCGTGCCCGGCAGCGCCGGCCGCGTCACTCCGACCGAGGCGCTCACGCTTGCGCCGCAGATCGGTTTCCCGCTCCTGATCAAGGCGGCTGCCGGCGGCGGCGGCAAGGGCATTCGCCTCGTCGAAGACGCCTCTACCCTTGAGGAGTCCCTGCGCGTCGCGGGGCAGGAGGCCCAGGCGAGCTTCGGCGACGACGGCCTCTACCTCGAGCGCTATCTCGACCCCGTTCGTCACATCGAGGTGCAGGTGCTGGCCGACCGCTACGGCGCCATCGTCCACCTCGGTGAGCGCGAGTGCTCGGTCCAGCGCCGCAGCCAGAAGCTTGTCGAGGAGTCACCCTCTGTCGCCGTCGATGACGCGCTGCGAAAGCGCCTCGGGGATGCCGCGGTCGCCATCGCGCGCGAAGCCGGCTACGAAAACGCAGGCACGATCGAGTTCCTCCTCGACGCCACGGGCGATTTCTACTTCATCGAGGCCAACGCGCGCCTTCAGGTCGAGCATCCCGTCACCGAGTTCGTCACCGGCCTCGACCTCGTCCGCGAGCAGCTGCGTATCGCTGCCGGCGAGGCGCTGGGCTTCACCCAGGACGACGTGCTTCTGCGCGGCTGGGCCATCGAGTGCCGCATCACGGCGGAGGACGCCGATAACGGCTTCATGCCCGGCCTCGGCGTCGCCCATCACGTCAGCGAGCCCTCCGGCCCCGGCGTCCGCGTCGACTCCAGCCTCTTCGACGGCTACGAGGTCGGACCCCACTACGACTCGCTGCTCTCAAAGCTCATCGTTTACGGCGCCGACCGCAAACAGGCGCTGGCGCGGCTGCGGCGATCGCTGAGCGAGTATCAGATCATCGGCATCAAGACCACGCTGCCCTTCCATCGCCGCCTCATCGACGACCCCTCCTTCATCGCCGGCGACATCGACACAAGATTCCTCGACCGCGACTTCCAGTTCGCGGCGCCTGACGCTGAGCACGGCGAACACGCGCTCGCCGTTGCCGCCCTGCTGTCGCACCAGCGCCGCTCGAACGGGACAGGCAAGACGGCGGCGGTGGAAGGCGGAGCGACGCGCTGGAAAATGGCGGCACGTCACGCCGCCACCAACCGCGCACCGGGAGGTGGCCCC
Organism: uncultured Chloroflexia bacterium; assembly: GCA_963766645.1. GTDB lineage: Bacteria > Chloroflexota > Dehalococcoidia > DSTF01 > WHTK01 > WHTK01. The sequence goes on from CAVYAY010000001.1 coordinate 488,637, forward strand.
TGGCGAAGTACTTCCTGAGGCTCGGCGACCGCGAGACCGAAGCGGAGCTTGAGGAGACGGCGGACGGCCTGCGCGTCAACCTCGACGGCACCTGGCGCGACGTCAGCCTGCAGCGCCTCGGCGATTCCTCTCGCTACCTCCTCGTACTGGACGACCGCATGATCGAGGTCCTGGTCACCGAGGACTCGCAGGCCTTCAACGTCCAGATCGCGGGGCAAAACTACGAGGTCGAGACCGTGCGCCGGCGCGGTCGCGGCCGCATCACCGAAGGTGACCACTTCGCCAACGGCCGCTGGCTGCTGCGCGCCCCCCTTACCGGCGTCGTCGTCGAATCACGCGTCGCGGTCGGCGACGCCGTCGCCCAGGGTGACGTCCTGATCGTCGTCGAGGCCATGAAGATGCTCAACGAGCTACGGGCGCGCGTCGCCGGCGCAATATCCGCCGTCCACCCAGAGGCCGGTCAGCGCGTCGAGATCGGCGAAATCCTCGTCGAAGTCAGCGAACCGCCCGCAACGTAGGCCTCCTCGGACAGCGCCAATCACCGCGAAGCTGCAGGTTTCAACCTGCAGGGTTCGTTTCCCTGCAGCGCTCGCAAGACGCGCCTGCCTCGCTCACTCCCTCACGACCCCGTCAGGGTCAGTAGGGGCGCAGGCCTCTACGGGGGAGTCTGAGGAGACTCCCCCGTAGAGGCCTGGTTGGAAAGAGGGCGAAGCGAACAACGGCAACCGTTTAGGAAGCCCGCAGGCCTGCACTTCGCGGAGTGGAACGGACGTAGCCTTCGACGCCGCGTCTTTGCCAACAGCCCTCTATCTGGAGAGTCGGAACGATCTACAGGTCCTTAACCTTGATCCGCGCCATACCTCTACCTCCTAAGGCGCTTCTTCATCGTGTAGTCCCGGGATAGGCGGATCACTAAGACAGGTCCATTCTTCCATTCAGCACATTTTTTCGCAAACTCTTGACAAACTAGCACGCCCGTTCTATTCTCTTCGAACAAACGTCCTGAGGAGGATCATTGGATGGGCCCTGTCGTAATCGCTATCTGCACGCTCCTCTGCACCGCTTACCTGTTGTGGCAGTTCTGGCAGGCGGATCTCGTAGACGACCGCTAGGAACGGTCAGGCTCCCTTCGGACGCTCAGCGACGCACTTGGTATTCCCTGGCCCTGCGGACGATGCCGCTGGCCCTTCAGGCGGAAATCAGGCGTCTCGATCGTCCAGATTCAACGGAAGCTTCAATTATGAATGCTAGAATCAGTGGTAGCGGCCCAGGTAGATACAAGCCTGGGCCGCGCCATTACGATGACAATCCCCCTATCAGCCCTCGCGGCGCTTCCCTTGCTATCCGTCCTCGACTCGGTGGTGAACATCATCGAGTGGGTGGCGATGCTTCCGGTCGAGATCTTTCGTGGCTACGGATCGCTACTGCGGTGGGCTGCCGATGCCGTCCAATCGCTTTTTGAGGACTACGGCTACTGGGTCGTCTTCTTTGGCACCCTGTTTGAGAACACCCTTCTCCTCGGCCTCCTCGTCCCCGGCGCGCTCGTCGTCCTCCTCGCCGGCCTCGCCGCCCACGACGGCACGATCTCCTGGCCCGAGGCCATAGCCCTCGGTATCGTCGGCACCATCATTGGCGACACGATCAGCTACTACCTGGGACGCTTCGGCTGGTCCCGCTTCGGCCACACCAAGCTCCTGCTCGACCTCTACGAAAAAGTCCGTGAGCCGCTATTAAGGCGGGGGACCTGGTTCGTCCTGTTCTACCACTTCGCCGGCTACACGCGCGTCATCGGCCCCGCGTCCGCCGGTCTCCTGCGCATGCCTTACCGCCGCTGGGCCCCCGCCGATTACGGCGGCGCTGTGCTCTGGATTTTCTCCTACTTCGGCATCGGTTACGGCCTTGGCGTCGCCGGCCTCACCCTCGACTCCACCGATAAGTATTTTCGCTACGTCGAGTGGGCCATCCTCATCGCCGTCGGCACCTGGGTCTACTTCCTGGTTCAACGCCACCAGGAGGAGATCATGCAACGCCTCGGCATCACGGAAGAAAAACCCCAAGCGGATGAGGCAGCCGCTACGGTCGAAAATGACTCCTAGTTAAGGTCAGGCGTTCGAGAGCGAGCGCGGCAGCGACGTCTCGCCCATGAGGTAGAGGTCGACGCCCCGGGCCGCCTCGCGGCCCTCCGACAGCGCCCAGACGACCAGCGACTGGCCGCGAGACGCATCGCCAGCGGCGAAGACCCCCGGCACATTGCTCATCTTGTTGGCGTCCGTCTTCACATTGCCGCGCGGGTCCAGCTCCACCCCCAGGCTCTCAACCAGCCCGTGGCGCTCCGGATGCAGGAAGCCCATCGCCAGCAGTACGAGGTCGGCATCGACATTGAACTCGCTGCCTGGCATCTCGGTCATCTGGTTGCGCCCGTTCTCGTCCGGCTTCCACTCCAGGCGCGTCATATGCAGCTTCTCGACATGGCCGTCGCTGCCGGAGAACGACTTCGTCCCTACGCTCCAGTCCAGGCTGCCGCCTTCTTCCAGCGCGTAGGACTGTCGCAGGATCACCGGCCACTGCGGCCATGGGTTCCCGGCGGAGCGTGTCACTGGCGGTTCCGGGATGATGTCGAACTGCCGCACGATCTCGGCGCCCTGGCGGTGCGCCGTCGCCAGGCAGTCCGCGCCCGTGTCGCCTCCACCCAGGATCACGACGCGCTTGCCTTCGGCGCTGATGCGCTCTTCCTCGACAATGCTCTCGCCCGCCAGCATCTTGTTCTGTTGTGTCAGGAAGTCCATCGCGAAGTGGACACCCTCCAGCTCGCGGCCCGGGATGTCCAGGTTGCGCGGTATCGTCGAGCCGATGCAGAGCAGGATCACATCGAAGTCGCGCTTCAGGTCTTCGACGGCGTAGTTCCGGCCAACGTAAACACCGGTGCGGAATGTAATGCCTTCGTCGCGCATCTGCTGCGCGCGCCGCTCTACGAGCTGCTTGTCGAGCTTGAAGTCCGGGATGCCCAGCCGCAGCAGCCCGCCGATGTAGTTGGCGCGCTCGAACACCGTGACCGTGTGACCGGCGCGATTGAGCTGCTGGGCTGCCGCCATGCCGGACGGCCCCGAGCCGATCACGGCAACCGTCTTGCCGGTCCGCGTCGCCGGCGGCTGCGGCTTGATCCAGCCCTCTTCCCAACCACGGTCCGCAATCGCCTTCTCGATGTACTCGATCGTCACCGGGTCCTGGTTAATCGAGAGCGTGCAGGCCGCTTCGCAGGGCGCCGGGCAGATACGTCCCGTAAACTCCGGGAAGTTGTTAGTCGCGTGCAGCGCGGCCAGCGCTTTGTCCCACTGCCCCTTGTAAACGAAGTCGTTGAAGTCCGGGATCACGTTGCCCAGCGGGCAACCTTTGTGGCAGAACGGGATACCGCAATCCATGCAGCGTCCGCCCTGCGCCCGGGCGTCTTCTTCCGTCCAGTGCAAGACAAACTCGTTGTAATCCCGAATCCGCTCCTGCGTGTCCCGGCGCGGCGGAGGCTGGCGCGGTCGGTCCTTAAACCCGGTTGGCTCACCCAATACGGAGTTCCTCTAGCTGGCAGCGTCCGTGACTCCGTCGCCTCGGGCAAGGCGTTCGGCCAGGACGCGTTTGTAGTCTCGGGGCATGACTTTGACGAACTTCGGCAGCATCGCCTCCCAGGCGTCCAGGACCCGGGTCGCATTCTCGCTGCCGGTCGCGTCGCGGTGGCCTTCCAACAGGTCACGCAGCGCCGCCTTGTCTTCTTCACTCTCGACGCGCTCGAGGTCGACCATCTCCTGGTTGCAGAGGTCTTCGAAAACGCCGTACTCGTCCAGGACGAACGCCTCGCCGCCGCTCATGCCGGCAGCGAAGTTACGGCCCGTGCCGCCTAGTACGACAACGCGTCCGCCGGTCATGTACTCGCAGCCATGGTCTCCGACGCCCTCGACGACCGTCTCGGCGCCTGAGTTGCGCACCGCGAAGCGCTCGCCCGCGATGCCGCGGATGAAGGCGCGCCCGCCTGTCGCCCCGTAAAGCACCGTGTTCCCGACCAGGATGTTCTCTTCGGGCGTAAAGCTGCTCACCGCCGGCGGCTTGATGATCACCGTGCCGCCTGAAAGGCCCTTGCAGAAGTAGTCGTTGGCGTCGCCTTCTATCGTCGCCGTGACGCCGCGCGCCAGGAAGGCGCCGAAGCTCTGTCCCGCCGAGCCGTGGAACTTCAGGTTGATCGTCCCCTCCGGCAGGCCTTCCTCGCCGTAGCGGCTCGCGATCTGGTTGCTCAGCATCGAACCGACCGTCCGGTTCGAGTTGTGGATCTCGAGCTCGATACTGACGGGCTGCTTGTCTTCCAGCGCGGGCCGCGCCATCTCAATGATCTGGTGGTCCAGCGCGCGGTTGAGGCTGTGGTCCTGCAGTTCGCACTGGTAAGTAGCGACGCCGGATGGGACTTTAGGGCGGTGCAGCAACGCGCTGAAGTCCAGCCCGCGCGCCTTCCAGTGCTCGACCGCCTGGCGGCCGTCCAGCATATCGACGCGGCCCACCATCTCGTTCACGGTGCGGAAGCCGAGGTCCGCCATGATCGCGCGCAACTCCTCGGCCACGAAGAAGAAGTAGTTGATGACGTGCTCCGGCTGCCCTGCAAAGCGTGCCCGCAGCTCCGGGTCCTGCGTCGCGATTCCGACTGAGCACGTGTTGAGGTGGCACTTGCGCAGCATGATGCAGCCCATGATGACCAGCGGCGCCGTCGCGAAGCCGAACTCCTCGGCGCCCAGCAGTGTCGCGATCGCGACGTCGCGGCCCGTCTTCAGCTGGCCGTCCGTCTGCACCACGATGCGCCCGCGCAGATCGTTCAGCACAAGCACCTGCTGCGCCTCGGCCACGCCGAGCTCCCACGGCAGGCCCGCGTTCTTGATCGACGACTCCGGCGAAGCGCCGGTGCCGCCGCTATCGCCGCTGATCAGGACCACGTCGCCGTGACCCTTCGAGACGCCCGCCGCAATCGTGCCGACGCCGAACTCGGAGACCAGCTTTACGTGGATCCGGGCCAGCGGGTTGGCGTTCTTCAAATCGTGGATCAGCTGCGCCAGGTCCTCGATCGAGTAGATGTCATGATGCGGCGGCGGCGAGATCAGCTCGACGCCCGGCGTCGTGTGACGCACCCAGCCGATATACTCGTCGACTTTGTGGCCGGGAAGCTGGCCCCCCTCGCCGGGCTTGGAGCCCTGCGCCATCTTGATCTGCAGGTCCGTCGCGTGTGATAGGTAGTTCGCCGTCACACCGAAGCGGCCGGACGCGACCTGCTTCATCGCGCTGTTGCGAGAATCGCCGTTGGCGTCCGGCGTGAAGCGGTGATAGTCCTCACCGCCCTCGCCCGTGTTGCTGCGCGCGCCGATCCGGTTCATCGCGATCGCCATCGTCTCGTGCGCCTCGCGGCTGATCGAACCCAGCGACGCCGCGCCGGTCGCGAAGCGCTTCACGATCTCGGCCGCGGGCTCCACCTCGTCGATCGGCACCGCGACGCCCGGTTTGAAATCGAGCAGTCCGCGGATCGTGCACAGCCGCCGGTTCTCCTCGTCGATCAGCTTCGTGAACTGCTGGAACGACTCGAAGTTGTTGCTGCGCGTCGAGTGCTGCAGCAGCGAGATCGTGTCCGGGTTGTACATGTGGTACTCGCCGTCGCGCCGCCACTGGTAATAGCCGCCCGGCTTCAGGTCGAGGATCCCCGCGATCGCGCGCTCGGGGTAGGCGTACGAATGCCGCGCCCGCGTCTCGCGCTCGATGTCGTCCACGCCGACACCGCCGATTCGCGACGGCGTCCACGTGAAGTACTGGTCGACGAACTCCTGCGCCAGGCCAACTGCCTCGAAGATCTGCGCCCCGCGGTAGCTCTGCAACGTGCTGATGCCCATCTTCGACATAACCTTCAGCACGCCCTTATGTAGCGCTTTGACGTAGTTCTTCTCCGCCGCGTGGAAGTCGACGTCGCTCGTCATCATGCCGCTGTTGCACAGGTCTTCCAGCGTCTCCAGCGCCAGGTACGGGTTGATACCTCCCGCGCCATAGCCGATCAGCGCCGCCATATGGTGCACCTCGCGCGGCTCCGCCGACTCCACGACGATGCCGGTCTTGGTGCGCGTGCCCTCACGGATCAGGTGATGGTGCACCGCCCCTACTGCTAGCAGCGCCGGTATCGCGACGTGGTCGCGGTCCGTGCCGCGGTCCGACAGGATCAGTATCGAAACCCCGTCTGCCACGGCGGCCGATGCCTCGTCGCAGAGGCGGTCCAGCGCGGCATGCATCGCGCCTTCCGGTGCCGACTTCTCGAACAACGTCGATAGCGTCCGCGAACGGATCGTGCCTGCATCGATGTCCCGGATCTTGGTCAGCTCCGCGTTGGTCAGGAACGGCTCCTTGAGCCGAAGCTGGTGCACGTGTCGCGGCGTCTCCTCGAACAGGTTCTGCTCACACCCGATGAACGTCTCAAGCGACGTCACCAGCTCCTCGCGGATCGCGTCCAGCGGCGGGTTGCTCACCTGCGCGAAAAGCTGCTTGAAGTAGTTGAACAGCAGCGGGTTCATGTCCGACAGCACCGCGATCGGCGTGTCGTTGCCCATCGAGCCGATCGGCTCCGTGCCGTTGCTCCCCATCGGCTCGAGGATCATCTCGATGTCCTCGTTCGTGTAGCCAAACGCCTTCTGCCGCTCAACGATGGTGTCTGGGTCCAGCCCCGGCACCTCCGCGACTTCCGGCAGCTCGTCAAGGACGACCCGCTGTGACAGGATCCACTCCTCGTAGGGCTGACGGCTGGTCAGCTGCGCCTTGATCTCGGTGTCGTCGATCAGCCTCCCTTCCTTCGTGTCGAGCAGGAACATCCGCCCTGGCTGAATCCGGCTCTTGAACACCACCTTCTCCGGCGGCACGTCCAGGACGCCCGTCTCGGAGGCCATGACCAGCAGGTTGTCCGTCGTCACCAGGTAACGGCAGGGGCGCAGGCCGTTGCGGTCGAGGATGGCGCACACCTGCGTGCCGTCCGTGCCGATGATCAACGCCGGGCCGTCCCACGGCTCCATCAGCGCCGCGTGATACTCGTAGAAGGCGCGCCGCGGCGCGTCCATCGGGATGTGGTCTGCCCACGCTTCCGGGATCAGCATCATCAGCGCGTGCGGCAGCGAGCGTCCCGACGCCATCAGCAGCTCGAGCGCGTTGTCGAAGCTCGCCGTATCGCTCTGCCCGCTGGTGGCGATGATCGGCAGCAGCTTCTTGATGTCGTCACCCAGCTCGGCCGACGCGAACATCGTCTCGCGCGCCGCCATCCAGTTGATGTTGCCGCGCAGCGTGTTGATCTCGCCGTTGTGCACCACGAAACGATACGGGTGCGCCAGCTTCCACGTGCCCAGCGTATTCGTGCTGAACCGCGAGTGCACCAGCGCGAACGCCGACACCATCGAGTCGTGGCTCAGGTCGTGGTAGAAGGGCTCGATCTGGTCCGCGACCAGCAGGCCCTTGTAGACGATGGTGCGCGACGAGAGGCTGCAGACGTAGAAGTCGTCCTTGTCCTGCATGTCGCTATTCGAGATTACGTTGAAGATCACCTTGCGCAGAATGAACAGCTTCAATTCGAAGCGGTGCTCCTCCTGGACGTCGTGCGGCCGCTGCACGAAGAACTGCCGGATGCGTGGCATCGCTTGCGCCGCCAGCACGCCAATCGCGTCCGGGTTGATCGGCACGTCGCGCCAGCCCAGGAAGGTCATGCCTTCCTGCGCCGTGCTCTGCTCGATGATCGTCTCGCAACGATGGCGCTGATGCGCCTCCTGCGGCAGGAACACCATGCCTACGCCGTACTCGCCACGGTGCGGCAGAGAAATATCGTGCTGCAGCACCTCGCGCTGGAAGAACTCGTGAGGCATCTGGATCAAGATGCCCGCGCCGTCGCCCGTCCTCGGGTCGGCGCCGCGCGCGCCGCGGTGTCCCAGGTTGATCAGCACCTCGATCCCCTGCTCGATGATCTTGTGCGACTTCTCGCCCGTCACGTTGGCGACGAAGCCGACGCCGCACGCGTCGTGCTCCTGGCGCGGGTCGTACAGACCCTGCTTGATCAGTCTCGGCAGATTGGGAAATTGATAGTCCTGGCTCATTTGAGTCTTCGACATCCCATCCTGTGACATTTCGGGGTGAGCGCTCTCTCCGGGACCGGTGAGAGCCTGCATCTAAATCAAAAACCGGCCCGCCTGAGCGGCAGGCCAGCTAGTGAGCGGATAATAAGTTCATATCAGAAATGGCGCAATACCTTGATTATGGCTATTACCGGAAACGAATGTCTCATTACCAGATACCCAGCTGCATCTTGATGTCGTCACTCGCCATCGTCCGCGGGTCCCACGGCGGGCTGAAGGTCAGGTCGACGTTCACGTCGCGTACGCCCTCGACGTCCATCACCGCGTCCTGAATCTGCGCCATCAGCATCGGCCCCAGGGGACAGGCTGGCGTCGTCAAGGTAAGCGTTATGTCGACAATGTTGTCGCTATCCACCCGGACGTCGTAGATCAAACCGAGGTCGACGATGCCCAGGTGTATCTCCGGGTCCTGAATCGGCATCAGGGCCTCCATCACCGCCTCGCTCGTTACCGTCGTGCTCTCAGTCATATCGTCCTCCGTTAATCGGTGTGATTACTTCTCCTCGATGTGCGAGGCGCCGTTCTTCGCCAGCCCCTGCTCCAGCACGTTCCACGCCAGCGTCGCGCACTTCACACGCACCGGAAACTTCGCCACACCCTGGAAGGCCTCAAGGTCGCCCAATTCCTCCGGAGGCGTTTCCTCCGGGGCCGTCATCATCCGCTTGAACGCCGTCACCAGCGCCAGCGCCTCCGCCTTGCTGCGCCCCTTGATAACGTCCGTCATCATCGAGCTCGAAGCCTGGCTGATCGAGCAGCCGCGCCCTTTGAATGCCACGTCCTCGATAACGTCGTCGTTCATCAGCAATTCAACCTCGATCTCGTCGCCGCACAGCGGGTTGTAGCCGTCGACCTTCGCCGTCGCGTGTTCCAGCTCGCCGCGGTTCCGCGGGTGGCGGTAGTGATCCAGGATCAGCTCGCGGTACAGGTCGTCGAGGTCGGGTTCCGGGTAGTTCATCTTGTATCGATTCTAACGGGCAATCGGCACCTGCTGGACCGCGAAGTAGCGACCAGCCTCCTGTAGCGCCGACACAAGCGTGTCGACCTCCGCCTTTGTGTTGTAGATGTAGAAACTCGCGCGCGCCGTCGCCGCGCAGTCCAGGCGCTGCATAAGCGGCTGGGCGCAGTGGTGGCTCGCCCGCACCGCGACGCCAAACGTGTCGAGCACCTGGCTCACGTCGTGCGCGTGGATGTCGCCGTAGTTGAATGAGACGACGCCGATGCGCTCCTCCACGTTCATCGGCCCGTAGATCGTGATCTCCGGTAGCGAAGATAGCTTCTCCAGCGCGTAGCGGGTGATCTCCTGCTCGTGCGCCCGCACGCTGTCCATCCCCAGCGCCTCGACGTAGTCGACCGCCGCCCCCATCGCGATGACGTCCGCGATGTTCGGCGTGCCGGCTTCGAACTTGAGCGGCAACTCGGCCCAGGTCGATTCCTCTAGCTGCACGCGGGAGATCATCGAACCGCCGCCTAGGAAGGGTGGCATCGCATCCAGCAGCTCCGGCCGCGCGTAGAGCACGCCGACGCCGGTCGGCCCGCACATCTTGTGCGCCGAGAACGCCATGAAATCGCAGTCCAGCTCCGCCACATCCACCGGCATGTGCGGCACGCTCTGCGCGCCGTCCAGCAGCACCAGCGCGCCCTGCAGATGCGCCAGCGCGATAATCTCGCGCACCGGGTGGATGCCCAGCACGTTGGACGCGTGTGCCAGCGCCACCATCTTCGTCTTCGGGCCGATCATCTCGGCGAACTGCTCGCGGCGCAGGCGTCCCTCACTGTCGATGTCGATAAAGCGCAGCTTGGCGCCTCGCTCCTTCGCGATCAGCTGCCACGGGATCAGGTTGCTGTGGTGCTCCGCGATCGTCAGTACAATCTCGTCGCCCTCGTTGAGGAACTTGCGGCCCCAGGCGTTCGCCACCAGGTTTATCGACTCCGTCGTGTTGCGCGTGAAGACGACGCTCTGGGGGCCGTACGGCGAATTGATCAAGCGCACCACCTTGGCGCGCACGGCTTCGTACGCGGTGGTCGCCTCCTCGCCCAGCGTGTGGATAGCGCGGTGGATGTTTGCGTTGTAGTGCTCGTAGTAGTGCACCAGCGAGTCGATAACCTGGCTCGGCTTTTGTGTCGTCGCCGCGTTGTCCAGATACACCAACGGCTTGCCGTGCACCTCGCGCTCCAGTATCGGGAAGTCCTTGCGGACGGTTTCTACGTCAAACATGGTCCAATTCCTTCGGATCAGCCCCCATCGACGCTGACCTCGTCACCTTCTACCTGCGTGGGGTACGTTCGCACCGGCCGCACAGCCGGCAGCGCCTTGACGGCGCCCGTCTGCACGTCGAAGCGCGCCCCGTGGCGCGGACATTCCACCGTGCCGTTATACAGCGTCCCCTCGCCCAGCGGCCCGTTGTCGTGCGTGCAAAGGTTGTCGAGCGCGTAAAACGAACCCTCCAGGTTGCACAACGCAATGCTGTGGCCCCCGGCCTCGACGACCTTCACGGCGCCCGCCGGCACGTCCCCGGTGCTCGCCACGCGCTCAAAGGCCATCAGCCCACCGCCTCCAGCTTCTTCGCGATGGCGGCTTCCAGCGCGTCCTGGTCGACACCCTCCGGCAGGCGGTCCAGCACCTCCCGGAAGAACGCCTCCACCAGCATCTGCTGCGCCTCGACCGGCGGCACGCCGTGCGATTCGAGGTAGAAACGCTGGTCTTCGTCCAGCGGGCCCGCCGTGGCGCCGTGGCTGCAACGCAGCACGTCGTACGCCTCAATCTCGAGGATCGGGATTGGCGCTGCCTTCGCGTGCTCGCTGAGCAGCAGGTTGCGGCTCGTCTGGTTCGCCTCGCTCTGGCTCGCGCCCTTCTGGATTCGCGCCAAGCCTCGCCACACCGTGCTCGCCGCGCCGTCCAGCGCTGCCTTGAACAGCAGGTCGCTCGCGGTGCGCGGCGCGATGTGGTCCTGCAGCGTCACGTAGTCGAAATGCTGCTTCTCGTTGCCGAAGCCGAGGCCGAGCATCTCGGCCCGCGAGCCTTCGCCCGCCAGGGTGATCTCGAGCTTCGTCTTCGCCAGTCTGGCTCCCAGGCCGATAAGAGCGGCTTTGAGCTCCGCCCCGCGGTCAAGCTGCGCCCTGATCGTCGAAAATGACGCCACGCCCTTCTCGCCCATGCGCTGCAGGTCTACGAAACGGACGCGTGAGTCCGGACCGGCCACGATTTCGACCGCGCTCGATGCCAGGGACCAACCCGAAGTTGCCTCACCAGCCGACTCACGGATCACCGTGACGCTGCTGTTCGCCTCCGCCACGATCAACAGGTGTGATAGCAGCGGCGCGCCGTTCTGTCGCAGTGTGTACGTCAGCGGCACGTCCACTTCTACACCTTCGCGGACATGGACCAGCGCCCCGCCCTGCCACGCCGCCGCCTCCAGCGCGCCGAGTTTCCAATCGGACGGCTTTACCAGCTCGTGCAGGTGCTTCTGGACAACCGCCTCGTGCGCCGACGCGGCCTTCGAAAGGTCACTGAACACAACACCCTTCGGCAGACCTTCGGCGCGAAGCTTGAAAGACGGCTCGCCAACGGCCGCCATCGCTTCCTCAAGGTCGATAACGCTGAGGTCTGTGCGCCGCCACTCCTCGTCCAGCGGGTTCGGCATCGCCATCGCCTCATAGGCGCGCCACGCGTCCAGGCGCCGCTGCAGCAGCCAGTCCGGCTCGCCGAGCCGCTGAGACAGCGACCTGACCGTCGCTTCGGTTATCGCAGGGGCGTTAGCCCGAGTTGTCATACCTTACCTGCATCCTATGCCGGGGACTCGTCGGGGCAGTCCGCGAACCGCCCTCACGGCGTCCCGTTCATTCCAATCGGTTCGGCGAGGAACCGCCGTGCCGTGCTTAGCCGACGGAGCCTTCCATCTGGAGCTCGATCAGCCGGTTCAGCTCGATGGCGTATTCCATCGGCAGCTCCTTGACGATCGGCTCCACGAAGCCGTTGACGATCATCTTCGTCGCCTCGACCTCGTCGATGCCGCGGCTCTGCAGGTAGAAGAGCTGTTCGTCCCCCACCTTGCTCACCGTGGCCTCATGCCCGATATTGACCTGCTCCTCGTCGATCTCCATCACTGGGTAGGTGTCGGAGCGCGAGTCCTGGTCCAACAGCAGCGCGTCGCAACGCACCGTCGACTTCACGTTCTTTGCGCCTTCGTGCACCTTCAGCAGGCCGCGGTAGCTCGTACGCCCGCCGCCCCGGCTGATCGACTTCGAGATGATCGTCGAGGTCGTGTTCGGCGCCACGTGGACGATCTTGCCGCCGGCGTCCTGGTGCTGGCCCGGGCCCGCGAACGCCAGCGAGAGGATCTCGCCGTGCGCGCCCGGCTCCATCAGGTAGACGCTGGGGTACTTCATCGTCAGCTTGGAACCGAGGTTTCCGTCGACCCACTCCATAACCGCGTCCTGGTACGCCATCGCGCGCTTCGTCACCAGGTTGAACACGTTGTTCGACCAGTTCTGGATCGTCGTGTAGCGGACCCGTGCGCCCTTCTTCACGATGATCTCGACCACCGCGCTGTGCAGCGAGTCGTTGCTGTAGGTCGGCGCCGTACAGCCCTCTACGTAGTGAACGTAGGAGCCTTCTTCAGCGATGATCAGCGTCCGCTCGAACTGGCCCATGTTCTCCGTGTTGATCCGGAAGTAAGCCTGCAGCGGAATGTCTACCTTCACGCCTGCCGGCACGTAGACGAAGCTGCCGCCCGACCACACAGCCGAGTTCAGTGCCGCGAATTTGTTGTCCGCCGGCGGCACGACCGTACCGAAGTACTCGCGCACCAGGTCTTCATGCTCGCGCAGGCCCGTGTCCATGTCGACGAAGATGACGCCGAGCTTCTCCAGGTCCTCGCGGATCTTGTGGTAGACGACCTCCGAGTCGTACTGCGCGCCCACGCCGGCGAGGAACTTGCGCTCCGCCTCCGGGATGCCCAGCTTGTCGAACGTGCGCTTGATCTCCTCCGGCACCTCATCCCAAGTGCGGCCCTGGCCCTCCATCGGCTTCACGTAGTAGTAGATGTCGTTGAAGTCGAGGTCATAGTTCTCGATGTTGCCGCCCCAGAAGGCACCGTCCGGCATCGGCTTCGACTCGAAATGCTGCAGCGAGCGCAGGCGGAAGTCACGCATCCACTGCGGCTCGTTCTTGATCTCAGAGATCTGCGCGACGACGCCGGCGTCGAGGCCCTTCTTGACCTCGTTGATCGGCTTGAACTCAGGGTCGTGCCAGCCGTATTTGTAGCCACTTACGATGTCTCCGGCTTTTTGCGTCGTCATGCTTCCTCACCTTCCCTGACACCGCTGGGGACACCTTCCTCAGCATCGATTGCATTCGTAATCCAGTCGTAGCCTTTTTCCTCTAGCTCCGCCGCCAACTCACGTCCGCCGGACCGGACGATTCTGCCTCGGTACAGGACGTGGATGTGGTCAGGCGTCACGTAGTTGAGGATGCGCTGGTAGTGCGTGATTAGCAGGATGCCCGTCTCCGGGCTGCGCAGCGCGTTGATCCCCTCCGACACCGTCCGTAACGCGTCGATGTCGAGGCCGGAGTCGGTTTCGTCCATGACCGCCATGACGGGGCGCAGCAGGCTCATCTGCAGCACCTCGGCGCGCTTCTTCTCACCGCCGGAAAAGCCTTCGTTGACGTAGCGCCGCGCGAAGGACTCATCCATCTTCAGGACATCCAGCGCTTCCTTGAGTCGCTCGCGGAATTCGCGTACCGGCATGTCCTTCCCGTGCACCGCCTTCATCGCGGCGCGCAGGAAGTTGACCATCGTCACGCCCGGGATCGAGGTCGGATACTGCATCGCCAGGAACATGCCTCGCTGGGCGCGCTCGTTCGGCGGCAGGTTCGTGATGTCGTGGCCCCTTAGCAGGATCTTGCCGGCCGTCACGTCGTAGTGCGGGTGACCCATCAGCGTATTCGCCAGCGTGCTCTTCCCCGAGCCGTTCGGCCCCATGATGGCGTGCACTTCGCCGGCCGGCACCGTCAGGTCCACCCCGTTAAGGATCTCCTTCCCCTCGACCGAGACCTTGAGGCCTTCGACCTCCAGTACTACCCCGTCTGTCATCCTTGCTCCTTACCCTGCTCCTCGAGGAGCGTAACCGGCTGCGGCCTTACGATGTACTCGCAGCAGGGCGCTCCATCTACGATTCGTCTGGTCTGCTCCACGTGCGCCCCGACCAGCAGCTCGATGCTGTGGCGGTCGGCGCTGCACGCCGCGTCGCTCATCTCCGCGAGCTTCAGGTACGGGCAGTCGCCGTTTACCAGGTGAAACGAGTCGCCCTCTTTCTCCCAGCTGTCGACAATGCCTTCCTGGTTCAGCGCCCGGCTCGCCTCGTCGATGCGCTGGCCCAGCGTCGCGCCGCGCACCTCGGCCCGGTGGTCCGCCGCGACCTCCTCGGCAATTCCGGAGAAGACCTGGTCGACGACCTGGCGCCCAGTGGCGCCGCTGACGTCGCCGGCCCCGAGCTTTTCGAGATGCCGGAACATCCGCGAAAGCAGCTGTACGTACGTACGGCCGCCCATCTCTTCGCCGCGCTCCGTCACGAAAAATACCAGCGACGGCCGGCCTACGCCGTGCCGTTCCTGCCGCACGTCGATCAGCGCGTCGGCGCGCAACCCGTCTAGGTGACGCCGCACCGCCTGCGGGCTCAGCTTTAGCGACTCCGCCAGCTGAGCCACGGTCATCTCGCGATGGCCGCGTATTTGACGTAATATCTGATCTCGGGTACTTTCCACGTCTCAACTTTAGATGTGGCGCGCACCCATTGTCAACAATTAGCAACTTTAAATGCATTATTGTTGCGAAATTACGGGAGTATCTCATTCGCCGCTTCGTCAACGAACGGCCGCAACGTTTGGCCCTGAAGCTGCGTTTAGCCTTTTGACGAACGCCCTCAATCCCCGGCATAGACGCCCACCAGTCCCCGCTGGAGCCCAGGCAAGGAAGCCTTTGAACTACGCCGGTCTTGGTCCATCTCGGCCCCTTGGCCCCGACACACTTCGCGCCGCCGTTCGCCTGGCCCGCCGCGGCCTCGTCCTCGCCAGCGCCCTGTTCGTCGCGTTTCTGATCAGCGGCGGCATCTTTGTCTTCACGCCACTCGTCGGCCTGCGCATGGCCCACACCAGCGGCACCAGCATGGAACCGGCCTACAAAGAAGGCGACGTCGTCCTGATCAAGGACGTCAGCCAGAGCGACCTCCACGTCGGCGACATCGTCGTCTTCAACGCGCTTGGCAAGCAGTTCATGCACCGTATCATCGAAGAGCGCACCGGCCCCGACGGCCAGCTCATCGTCGTCACCCAGGGCGATAACGTCGCCAGCTCCGACTTCCCGATTCGCGCTACCCAGGTCACCGGCAGGCTGGTCGGCGAGGTACCGCTGCTCGGCGCCGTCTCACGTCTGCTCGATGCGCAAGGCGGCTTCTACGTCTACCGCTCCGCCGTCCTGACCCTTGCCGTCACCGTTGTGGCGGCCTGGGGCCTCAACGCCTCGGTGCGCAAACGCCGCGAATCCATGCTCGATGAGACGTCACTCACCAGCAACGCGGCAGCGCCGCCAGACCCCGATGCCTAGGACAGCTACAGGCTGAGTGGCTTGACCGGCGAAAGCACAGCCTTCGGGTCGTCCCGCCAGACCTCGGGCTGCACATCGATGTAAAGCTCGATCTCGTTGCCGTCCGGGTCAAGGATGTAGAGGCTGTGCGTCACGGTGTGGTCGGACGCGCCGACGATCGTCACGTCGTTCGCCTGCAGCGTCTTGATTACCTCGCGCAGCTCGTCATCCGTCTCCCCCACCTTGAGGCCGAAATGGTAGAGGCCGGCCCTGCGCCCTCGCAGCGGCGGCGTGGCGTCCTCGCCGACCTCGATAAGCAGCAGCTCGTGGTGCGTGCGCCCGCTGGAAAACGCCGCGACTGGCATTCCTGGTCGATCTTCCGTGATCGCGTTCCAGCCCAGGATGTCGCGATAGAAGTGAGCCGATCGCTCGGCATTGTGGACATAGAGGACAATGTGGCCCAACTCTTTGACGGCCATTTCGAAGCTACCTTTCCTGCTCCGCGCCCGGCGCTAGAAGATCGCGCAGCCGATGTTGCCCTTCCAGCCGTATTCCACCTTGCCGTCCGGCTGAATCAGGATCGGCACCGTGATCGAGTACTTCAGCGCTTCGTCATACCAGTCCTTGCTCTTCATGACGTTGCGCTCTTCGAAGTCGACGCCGTCCGCGGTGAGGTCCGCGACCGCCCGGTCGCAGGCGCTGCAGTTAGGGGTTGTGTAAACGATTAGCTTGTCCGGCATAGCGAAAATATTCTAGCTCACCCAGCCCGTCACAAGGGCTTGCGCCCGTCATTAGAATACCCTCGACGCTTCACCGTCCGCCAGGGCACGAACCGGGAGGGATTTCATGAAGTTCTCATATCTCTGCACGAACTCCTACGCCGATCCCGCCGTTCTGGCCCAGGGGCGCTTTCCCTTCCCCCACGGGCTCTACGATCCCGAGGTCGGCGCCAGGTCCGTGGAGGGCGCGCTCGCGAACGCGAAACTCGCCGATGATCTCGGCTTCGACTGGGTCAGCGTCTCCGAGCACCACTACGCGCCCGGGATCATGTCCCCCAACGCGCTGGTCTGGGCCGGCGCCCTGACTCAGGTAGTCCGGCGCGCCAGGATCGCCCTGCTCGGCCCCATCGTCTCGATCAACAACCCGGTCCGCCTCGCGGAGGAAATCGCCCAGCTCGACATGATGAGCGGCGGCAGAGTCGTCGTCTTCATGCTTCGCGGCACCCCCAACGAGTTCAATACCTACCACGTCAACCCTCACGAGACCCGCGAGCGTGCCCAGGAAGCCATCAAGCTGATCGAGCGCGCCCTCAGCGAGCCGCAGCCCTTCGGCTGGGAAGGCCGCTACTTCCGCTTCCCCACCGTGTCCGTCTGGCCCGGCCCGACGCAGTCGCCTCATCCGCCGATCTACTCCTCCGGCAACAGCCCCGAGTCCTGCGTTTTCGCGGCTCAGAACCACCACGGCCTCGCCATGAGCTTCATCCCGCCTCACCTCGTCGCCGAAGCGGTAGGCCTCTACAAGAGCGAGTGCGCCAAAGCCGGCTGGGAGCCAACTCCCGACCAGATCCTCTACCGCAGCATCATCGCCATCGGCGAAACTGAGGACGAGGTCATTGGGCAGCAGCAGCAGCGCGCGGCTCGGCCTCGTCCCAGGCCTGAGTACAACTCGGCCCCGCGCGGACTCGGCCCGCTCTCCTGGGTCGAGGCGGCCGGTGGCTCGGTAGACGAGGCCGTCAACGGGACCGCGGCCAGGGATGACCAGTCAGACCGCGCTGGCCCCGGTTTCGGCCTCGGCACGATGCAGTTCGCCGGTACGCCGGATATCCTCGTCGAACAGATCGCCGAGTTCCACGCAATCACCGGCGTCGGCGTGCTCGATTTCGGCTTCATCGGTCGCCCCGACGTCACGGCGGCTCGAATTCGTCTATTCGGGACGGAAGTGCTTCCGAGCGTTCGCGATATCGGCATTGCGGCCGCCGCGAAGACGCCCGCCTGAGCCGCGCCCGTCACTTGGTCTTCTCCTGACCCTGGTCGCTAGCGGTTGATCAGGTCGCTGTCTTCTTTGATCACGAAGACTTCGTGGCGGTCGAGGAAGTCGTTGACCAGCGACACGAAGGCTTCTGGACGGTCGGCGTCCGCCTCGTGCGCCGCGTCGTACAGGAAAACCAGGTTGCAGGTGGGCATTATCTCCTTGTAGAAGCGGCCCATCTCCGGCGGGATGACGGTGTCCAGCGTCCCGTAAATCAGCAGCACGGGCATCGAAAGCTCCGCCATGCGCGCTTCCAGCTCCGGCTCGCGCACCGGCCCCAGCAGCCTCTGTGTCAGGCGGCGCTGCTGCTCCAGGACTTCCGCGCTCGGCGCCGGCCGTTCGACCTGGCGTTCCGGGTGGGCGAACAGCACGCGCTCGCCCGCCGCACGCTGCTCCGGCCGGATCGCCGCCGGACTGATCAACACCAGCGCTCGCACCGCCTCCGGATGCTGCACCGCCAGCCACAACGCCAGCTTGCCGCCGAACGACGTGCCCGAGAGGTCGTAGGTCTCGAGGCCGAGGTTCTGGATAGCCGTCGCGACCGTATTCGCCAGGTCTGCCATCGTCTCGGAGCGGTCATTCGGCGCCGAGGTCCCGAAACCGGGTTCCTCCAGCAAGATCACCCGCCGCGTCGCCGCCAGCATGTCGTGCGACGTGTAATGCCTCAGCCCGCCGCCACCGTGCAGGATCACCAGCGGCTCGCCCTCGCCCGCCTCCAGATAGCGCACCCGGAAGCCGTCCGCCTCCACGAAGCCCTCGCGAAACGTCACGCTTGTAGAGTTCCCGTTAGTCACCATTTAAGAATTCCCCTCGCCGTCTGCAGATCCTGGCCCGGCCTGCGGAAACCAGCCCACCAGCAGGGCTTGTCAATTCCGCTCCGTCGCTACGTGCTGCTCTCTTCATCCTCAATCGTCTTGAAATCGCCCTCGTCCAGCGCCTCGTTGCTCGACGTCGCAACCTCCACCGGCAGGAAATCGCCACGACGGTGCGCCTCGTAGATCGCGAAGAGGTCCGTCTTGTGCGGGCGTTTCTTGCCGATCGGGCAGCGCTGCCAGTCCTCGTACGGCTCGTCGCAGTAACCCAGGCGGTGCTCACCGCACTTCGGCTGCATGTAGCGCCCCAGCATCGGCAGCTTGCGCATCACCTCAGCCCGCATCAGCGCCACGACCTTGCGAAACTCCCACTGCGCCCGCGTGCACAACCGCAGGTCGGCGATGTGCAGCAGCTCCAGGAAGTTCACTGTGATCTTGAAGTTGGTATTCGTCGCGGTCGGCAGGACAAAGCGGGCATCCTCCGCCGGTACGCCGGCCTGCACCATCTTGTCGTACAGCCCCGCCAGCCGGTCGAACTCACTATTCAGCTCGCCGTCCAGCCCCGCCTTCTTCACCGACTCCGGTACCGTGTAGGGAAACTCGCCGCCCTTGAACGTGACGTAGCGCTGGCTCTGCTGCTCAAAGCTGATGCCCATGTGGTGCCGCACGAACTGATGGCTAAACGCCCGCGTCACGCCCGAGATGCCGAACTCGAACCAGACCTGTTCCAGTGGCGAGGCGTGACCCGTCTCGAGGCGCTTCTCGATGAAGTCCAGCATCTGCTCCCGCGTGATTCGGTCATCGCCGATGCGCTGCTCGATCTGGCCCGGCGTCAGCGCCGAATAGGCCACGCGATACGCCATGTAGAGCGACCGGATCGGGTCGGAAGTGTGGTCGAGGAGCTTGACCTCGATGCCGCGGCTGGGCGGCTTGCGTTCGGCTTCCATGCGGGGCGCCCTTCCTCAGACTGGCGTGCCGAAGCTTCACGCCGGCTACGCCAGAGCTATCTTAATCCCCGGGACGAATGTGTTTACAACGGCGCGAACGCGGCGCCTTGCAGTAGGGCGACGCCGATCGCCGCCAGCGCCAGGAACGGTGCGTACGGCACCGGCTCCTTCCGGTGCACCACGCCGATGGCGAACAGCAGGAAGATGATCACGCCACCCGCCACGACGCCGTAGAACAGCGCCATGTACGCCGCCGGCAGCCCCAGCATCGCACCGATAAGCACCGCGAGCTTCACGTCGCCCAGCCCGAGGCCGCCGCGCGTGATAATCGCCATCACCAGGAACATGCCACCGCCCAGCGCCGCGGCGATCACCGCGCCTTTGAGGTCGGCGTCCGGCATCACGACCGCAAACAGCAACGCCAGCGCGATGCTGGGATACGTGATCACGTTGGGGACTCGATAGCGCAGCAGGTCGGTCGCGGTGCAGACCAGCAGCGCGCCCAGCAGCAGCGACATCAGCAGCGCCGGCACCACGTTGAACCGCGATCCCGCCACCGCCATGAAGAGCGGCAGCGTCAGCATGACGCTCCAGCGCACCCGTCCCGTCCACGGTGCCCTCTGCCATGGCAGCGAACGGTCGGCTTCCTCACCGTCCACCAGCTCTTCTTCGAAGTCGGTCAGGCGAATAACGAGGCGGCTACCAAGATATGCGAAGGGCAAGCCGAGCAGAAAGAAGGCGAAAGCTTCCATCACTGGGATTATCGGCGTGTGACTGCCTGAATCAGAGTGTCGTAATCGGACGCGACTGCAGCAAATACAACGTTCCGTGATACAGCGCCCACTCGATGTCCTGCGGCGAGCCGTAGTGCTTTTCGACCTCCGCCGCCAGCCGCGCAACGTCGCAGGCCTGCTCGTCCGTCAGCGACGCCTCGCGCTGCCGGGCCGGGGTGAGGTGCTCCTCGACGGTACCGCCGCCGCCCTCGGGGTGAGGGTAAATCGCCAGTTCTTTGGCGTAGATCTCGCGCTCCAGCAGCGCGAAGGAGTTCTTGTCAACCAGGAATGAATCCGGCGTCACGCGCCCGGAGACGACCGCCTCACCGAGGCCGAAACTCGCGTTGATGATCACCTGGTCGAGTGAGCCTGTCACCGGGTGCGCCGTAAACGCGATGCCCGAAGTCTCAGCTGGCACCAGCTTCATCACCACCACCGCCATCGCCTCGTCCGCCGCGTCCATGTGGCCCGCGCGATAGCTCACGGCGCGTTCCGCCCACAACGAGACATAGCAGCGGTGTACCGCGTCAAGCACCTCGTCGATGCCCACCATGTTCAGATAGGACTCGTATAGCCCCGCGAACGATGCCGCCGAGCCGTCTTCTGAGATGGCTGACGACCGCACCGCCGCGTGGGAGCCCATGGTCGTGCTCAGCTCCGCATACGCTTCCTTCACCTCGGTCTTGAGGTCGTCCGGCAGCGCCATCTCGCGGACCAGCCCCGTGATCAGCTCCGTCGCGTGACGCACCGCCGCCGGGTCTGAAGCATCGAGCTTCGCCAGCGACTCCGTAATCCGGCTGGCGATGCCCGTCGAGCTGGCGAAATGACGGTAGGCGTCTGCGGTCACCACGAAGCCTTCCGGGACCCTGAATCCGGCGCCGATCATCTCAGCCAGCGAGGCGCCTTTACCGCCGACTTCTTCTCGCGACAGCTTGCCGCTCTGCATCCATGCGATGTAGCTCATTGGGTTCCTAGTTGTAATGCTTCAGGACCAGGCAGCTGTTCTCGCCTCCCAGCCCGAACGAATTTGAAAGCACCGCACCGACCTTCGCCTTGCGAGCCGTCAGGGGCACGTAGTCCAGGTCGCAAGCCGGGTCCGGGTTCTCGTAGTTGATCGTCGGCGCGATCATCTGGTCGCGCAGCGTCAGCACGCCTACTGCTGCTTCGACCGCCCCCGCGGCTGCCGCCAGGTGCCCCGTCATCGACTTTGTCGAGCTGATCGGGATGCCGTATGCGCGCTCGCCGAACACCTTCTTGATCGCTGCTGTCTCTGTCTTATCGTTGAGCTGCGTCGACGTGCCGTGAGCGTTGATGTAGTCGATGTCATCCATGGTCATGCCGGCGTTCTGCAAAGCCCGCTGCATCGCCAGCGCCTGTCCGTCGACGTCAGGCGCCGTGTCGTCTGTCGCGTCGAAGGACCAGCCCGCGCCCGCCAGCTCGCAGATGATCCGCGCCCCGCGACGGCGGGCAAACTCTTCCGTCTCGAGCACGAGTATCCCGGCGCCCTCGCCCAGGACGAATCCGCTGCGCTTCAGGTCGAAGGGGCGCGACGCTCGAAGCGGCTCGGCATTCCACGTCTTTGCCAGCGCGCCCAGCCCGCCCAGCGACGAAATCAGAACCCTGCTGATCATCGCCTCCGCGCCGCCGGCCAGCATGCATTCCGCCTGTCCCAGGCGCATCAGGTTCATCGCCTGGCCGATCGCGTCTCCGCCGGAAGCGCAGGCGCTGTTTACGCTGGAGTTCGGTCCGCGTACTTCCAGCAGCCGCCCAACGCGTACCGCCGGCGCTGTACTGGCCCACCTTCGGCACCGTCAGCGGGTCGACGCGGCCGGGACCGCGCTCGTCTATCACGCGCTCCTGCTCGCCGATGTTGAACAGCGCGCCGGAGCTCGCGATCAGTACGCCAATCGAGTCTCGGTTGCCTTCGTCGATCGCTAGGTCGGCCGACTGCACGGCCTCATTCGCGGCCACGACAGCCATCTGCGTGTGGCGGCCGGAGCGGCGCGCCGTGCGGCGGTCCATGAGGTCTTCCGGCACGAAGCCCTTGACCTCGGCCGAGACCTGGACGTCAAAATCCGTCGGGTCGAACTGGGTAATACGGTTCGTCCCGGACTTGCCTTCCAGCAGGCATTTCCAGCTTGTGGGCACGTCCAGGCCCAGTGGCGTGACGAGGCCCACGCCGGTAACTACTATCCGAGGGAAGTCAGCCATCGATCACCGTTGCACCTTTGTATCTTAGGGGGCGTCCCCGGTCAAATGCCGAGGCATCCCCAACCAATCTCTGTGAGTTTACGTTGCTCTGCTTTCCACTCCCTACGATATCGCGACTTCCGTCACGTATGACAGGGGCAGATCGCCCCGGCGTCATGACCCTGGCGGCTCCCGACTCGCGAAACATCTCGCAGTGCGAGACATAATCAACGTCATCCATAGGCGTTGGGTATTGATCAGCAGGGTCGTGTTAAAATTCGACTATGACTAGGGTCACGATCTTGCCCGCCAACCTCGAGATCGAGGTCAAACTAGGCGACACCCTGATGGGTGCGGCTCAAGGACTCGGTTTCTACTGGCCCACGACCTGCGGCGGCCAGGCGATCTGCACCACCTGCCTCACCGAGGTCGTCAGCGGCAGCGAATGCCTCGCGGACATGAGCCGCAACGAACGCAAGACACTGGTGGCCGAGCGCGGCGAAGCGATTCTCGGCAGGCCCATGCGCCTGGCTTGCCAGGCAACCGTCCTCCGGGACGGCGCGATGACTGTGAACAAACCGGGAGTCCGAGCGGCAGATTAGCCTTTACGATTCGCGGCCTGCTGCCGAAACTGATAAAGTGATAGGCAGCATCTATGGGAGGTAATCCAGGGTGGATCTCGGGCAACTCGAGGCCTTTGTTCAGGTGGCCAATCAGCACAGCTTCAGCAGGGCAGCCGAGGCGCTGTTTCTGACCCAACCCTCCGTCACGGCTCGCATCCAGGCTCTGGAACGCGACCTCGGTGAGCGCCTCTTCGAGCGCTCCGGACGCGGCATCCGCCTCACAGAGGTCGGTGAGTGCTTCCTGCCTCACGCAGAGCGCGTCCTGCAGGCCCTCAACACCGGCCGCGACGCCATCGATTCCCTGCGCAACCTCCACTCCGGCTCCCTCGTCCTCGCATCCGCAACCACGGTGAGCACCTACGTCCTGCCCGGTCTGCTCAAGACATTCCGCGCCCGCTATCCCCGCATTGAGGTCTCGGTGCGAACCGGTCGCTCCGAGCAGGTCCTGCAAATGCTACTGGCAGATGAGGCCCAGGTCGGACTCGTCCGCGCCGTCTACCACCAGGACATCGAGACCAAGGGACTGATCGAGGACGAGCTCGTGCTCGTCGCCAACGCCGCACACGAGCTCGCAGGCCGCGGCTCCGTCACGGTGGAGCAGCTCGGCGACCACCCCTTCATCTTCTTCGACCGCAACTCCAGCTACTACTCGCTGGCCCAGGGCATCTTCCGTCAGCACGGCGTCGTGCCGCGCACTCAGATGGAGCTCGACTCCATGGAAGCGACCAAGAAGATGGTCGAAGAGGGCCTCGGCATCGCGATGCTGCCGCAAGGTCGCGCTCGAGCGCGAGCTCAAGGAAGGCATCCTGCGCATCATCGAGATCGAGGACATGCCCAACCCGACGCGCCAGATCGCCCTGATCAGCCGCCGCAGCCGCCCCCTCGGCCCCGTCGCCCAGGCCTTCGTCGACATCGTCACCGAGATCTACGCCGACCCGTCGCGCCACCCCGCCGTCGCCGCCGCCGGCTAACCCCTCCCCGAAGGGCGCGCGCCTTTCGCCTCACCGGCGTAGAATCGCCTTGCGCTGAGGAGGTGCCACCGTGATCGATACCAACCTGATCTACCTGTCGCTGGCCGAGGCCGCCAGGCTCATCGAGAAGCGCGAGGTTTCGCCCCTCGACCTCACGGACGCCTGTATCGCCCGTGCCGAGGCGCTCGACGCCACCCTGCACGCTTACCTCACGATGACCTTCGAGACGGCGCGCCAGCAAGCCAGGACCGCCGGCGACGAGATCGCGGCCGGCAACTACCGCGGCCCCCTGCACGGCATCCCCTTCGCCATCAAGGACCTCTACGACACCGCCGGCGTGGTCACCACCTACGGCTCGCAGGTGACCGAGAAAAACATCCCAACCGAAGACGCGCGCACCGTCGAGTTGCTGAAGCAGGCCGGCATCGTCATGCTCGGCAAGCTCAACCTGCACGAATGGGCCATGGGCGGCACCAATGTCAACGAGTACTTCCCAACGCCACACAATCCCTGGGATACGGAGCGTGTGACCGGCGGCTCCTCCGGTGGCTCGGGCGCCGCGTTGGCCGCTGGCTACTGCTACGGCTCGCTCGGCACGGACACGCGCGGCAGCATCCGCATCCCCGCCGCGCTCAACGGCATCACCGGCATCAAGCCCACCTGGGGCCGCGTCAGCATCCGCGGCATCGCGCCGCTCAACTGGTCCCTCGACCACTCCGGGCCCATGGCGCGTACCGCAGAAGACTGCGCCCTCATCCTCAACGTCATCGCAGGCTACGACGAGCGCGACCCTACCTCCGCCGACCTCCCCGTACCCGACTACGCCGCGTCGCTAACACCGACGCGCCTCGACGGTGTGCGCATCGGCCTGCCCCGCAACTTCTTCTTCGACTCCGGCTTCGTCGACCCCATCATGGTCTCGACCACGAAAGCCGCCGCCGAAGCGCTCGAATCCCTCGGCGCCGAGATCGTCGACGTCGACTTCCCCGGCGACATCGACTTCCAGCAAAGCAGCGCCTTCTTCGCCGAGGCGTCCTGGTACCACGAATCGCAGTTCAAACAGCACCCGGAGATGTACGGCAAGACGATTCAGAAGCGCATGGTCGACAACGCCGGCATCACGGGCGTCGACTACGTGCGCGACCGCTGGCGCCAGCTTCAGGTGCAGCAGGCGGTGCGCCACCTCCTGCGCGACATCGACCTCGTCCTCACCCCAACCTCCCCGATCATCGCCCCGAAGATCGCCGAGGTCGACACCACCATCCCCGGCGGCACCATCCTCGCCCGCAACACCAGCCCCTTCAACGTCGCCGCCATCCCCACGATCTCAATGCCTGCCGGCTTCTCTGAGGACGGCCAGCCTATCGGCGTCCAGCTCGCCGGCCGCTGGTGGGAAGAAGGCCTCGTTCTCCGCGCCGCCCACGCCTACCAGCAAGTCACCGACCACCACAAACAACGCCCGCCCCTGCCCTAACGCCCTCACGGGGAGGCATCCCTCAGTCACTACGACGAGGCGTCAGCCCCCATCTGTCATTGCGAGGAGGCGACAGCCGACGCGGATCTCACACCCCTAACCCAACGCCCAACGCAGTCCACCAACGTTGCGATCTCACACCCCACCGTGAAAAAGAAACAAGCCGTGGAAAATTCCACGGCTCGCGGCCCACCAACGAAAGGCGAAAGCCCTACTCGTCTCGCAGCTTCTTCAGCAAGTCCACGTTAGGCGCGTCCGGCCCCTTCGCCTCGCCGAACCCCGGCACCTCCAGCAGGAACGGCACGTCATCAAAACCTCGATGGTGCAGCATGCGCCGGAACGCCTCCGCGCCGATGTGCCCCTCGCCGATGTTCTCGTGGCGATCGCGTCCCGCCCCCAGCTCGACCTTCGAGTCGTTGGCGTGCACCGCCACCAGGTTGTCGAACCCGACCTCCTGCTCGAACTCGCTCATCGCCGTCTCCAGCCCCTCGGCCGATGACAGGTCGTAGCCCGCCGCGAACGAGTGCTGCGTGTCGAGGCACACCTTCAGCCGGTCGCTGCCCACCGTACGGATGATCCGCCCCAGGTCCGCGAACTCCGAGCCGATATTTCCGCCCGCGCCCGCCGAGTTCTCCAGGATCAGCTGCACGTCGTCCGGCGTCGCCTCCAGCACGTCAGAGCAAGCTTTGCAGACCTGCGCGAACACGGCGTCCAGTCCCTGCCCCTTGTGCGAGCCGAGATGGAAGATCACGCCCTGTATTCCAAGCTGCGAGCAGCTGTTCAGCGCCGATTTCAGCGAACTCGTCGAGCGCGTCAGCATCGACTCGTCAACTGTCGCCAGGTTGATCAGGTAGATGCCGTGGACGAAGACCGGACCGCAGCTGCTGGTCGCGGCGCGCGCACGAAACGCCTCCGCCTGCTCCGGATCCACCTTGCTGCTGCGCCACTGCTGCGGCGGCGTCAGGAAGATCTGCGCCGCCTCCGCGCCAATCGCCTCAGCGCGGTCAAAGCAAGTTGCGGGCCCGCCCGCCGTCGATACGTGAGCACCTATTTTCATGGCGTGAAGATAAGCGCTAACGAGCTGCGGGGGCAAACCCAGAGCGCTAATCCAGGCTGAACGGCGGGTACTCGTCGTGCATCAGCAGCGCGTACGCCTCCACCCGCAGCGACCAGCGCAGATAGCCAATCGCGAAGCGGTACAGCCCCTCCGGATAAGCCCCCGTGAACAGGATCGCGAACCAGCCGATGACAGCCGTGATAAACCAGGCGATGCCGATGAAGAACAGCACGATCAGATGCGGGATCAAATAGAAGATGCGCAGCCCCACCGACCAGCGATCCCGCGTCTCGCGAAACTCGCCGACCCCGAAATCGATCGCGTACTCACCGTCACCGAAGGGCGGATACTCGTCACGCAGCAATGCCATGTAGGCGATGGCTTTGCTGCGCCAGCGCAGGAAGTAGTGCGACAGGTCCCACAGCCCCTTCGGCTGCTTGCCCGTGAATACGATTGCGAACCACGAGACGAGGGCGCAGACGGCGGCGACCGCGCCCAGTGCGCCGTTGCCCGCGAAGCCAAAATACTGCTTTCCACCGCCAATGGCGCCTGGAAAGGTGAAACCGAAGCCGCCAGGAGTGCCCACCAAAATGATGTGCGGGATTGCCAGGATGATCCGGAAGAAGCAGGTGAGCCGGTTGCGGCCCTCCATCTGCGGCGTGACGAAGTACGTTACCGGGTGCGGGTTCGTCGAGATCCCGTTAGACATCGAGGCCTCCTGACCAATCGGGCGTCCGGTCCTCGCAGGCCGCGATGATAGCACCCGCGAAGCGACCGGCGGCAAGGCTGCGGTTACGGCTTCGTGAATTCGAGAGGCAGATGAAAGCGCCGGGCTCTGAGAGCCCGGCGCCTCTGCGTAATCGTAAGAAGAGGCCTAGGTCAGACCCGCCAGCTGGTAACTCTTACCTTCCGTTTTGATCGACGGCGCGATGATCACCTCGGCCTGCTGAAACTCTCGGATGTTCCGGGCGCCGCACATCCCCATCGCGGTGCGCAGCGCGCCGATCAGGTTCTCCGAACCGTCGTTTCGCGACGTCGGCCCGAACAGCACACGCTCCAGCGTCGTGTTGACGCCCACCGTGATCCGGGAACCGCGCGGCAGTTCCGCGTGCGGCGTCGCCATGCCCCAGTGGTGGCCAAGTCCCGGCGCCTCTGCCGTACCGGCGAAGATCGAGCCCAGCATCACGCCGTCGGCGCCCGAAGCGATCGCCTTGTTCAGGTCGCCCGACTTCTGGATCCCACCGTCGGTGATAATCGGCACATAGCGGCCCGTCTCGCGGAAGAACTCGTCGCGCGCGGCGGCGCACTGTACCGTCGCGCTGACCTGCGGCACGCCGATGCCCAGCACCTCGCGGCTGGTGCAAATCGCCCCTGGGCCCACGCCGACAAGGATCCCGCCAACGCCGGTCTCCATCAGCTCGCGCGTCGCGCTGTAGCCGACGGTGTTTCCGACGAGCACGGGTATCGGCAGGTCCTTGGTCAACCGCTCGAACCGCAGCCCTTCCAGGCTGTGTGAGATATGACGCGCCGTGGTGACGGTCGACTGCACGACAAAAATATCGCAGCCGGCTTCGACTGCGATTGGGGCGAACTTCTTCGTGTTGGCAGGCGTCGCCGAGACCGCGACCGTGATTCCTTCCGCCTTCATCTCACGCACCCTCTGGGCAATGAGCTCTGGCTGGATCGGCTGTGTGTAGTAGTTCTGCAGCAGCGCCGTCACTTCCGTCTTGGAAGCTGACGCGATCGACTGGAATATCGACTTCGTGTCCTCGTAGCGAGTATGGATGCCCTCGAGATTGAGTACCGCCAGCCCGCCGAGGCGTCCCAGCTTACCGGCGAAGTCCGGGTTGACGACCGCATCGGTCGCCGCCGCCAGCACGGGTATCTGAAACGAAAAATCGCCCAGATTGAGCGATACGTCTGTGAGGTCTGGGTTTACTGTGTAGGCGCCGGGTACGATTGCCACCTCGTCGAACCCGTAAGCGTGGTTCATTGCCTTCGCCGTTGCGGGGAAACCGGCTTCTGGAACGTGTGAGACCTCGAGAGTATTCATTGCAGCCACCCCTTTAATGAACACCGTATTTAAAAGAGAAATATATCGTAGGCCTTGATCATGGTCAACGTTTATTCGACCCTTTTTGTTAAATTGTCTTCGCGGTAGAACCATTCTATGGGAATCCTGTACGTCGTCGCAACACCCATCGGCAACCTCGAGGACGTTAGCTTGCGCGCCCTGCGTATCCTCGCTGAGGTCTCCCTCGTCGCCGCCGAGGACACGCGCACCGCGGGCGTCTTCCTGCGCCACCACGGCCTGCACCCCCGCCTCATCAGCTACACGGACCACAACAAGACCGAACGCATCCCTCACATACTTCAACGCCTCGCCGAAGCCGATGTTGCGCTCGTCTCCGACGCCGGGACCCCCGCCATTTCCGATCCCGGTGTCGACCTCGTCGCCGCCGCCCGTGACGCCGGCCACGCGGTCGTCGCCCTGCCCGGCCCCTCTGCGGTGGTCGCGGCGCTCTCCGTCGCCGGCCTGCACTGCAACGACTTTCGCTTCATCGGCTTCCTTCCCCGCGCCTCCGGCGAGCTTCGAACCCTCCTGCAAGACACCTCGAAGCGTCCTGAAACTCTGGTCGCCTTTGAAGCGCCGGGCCGGCTGCGCAAATCGCTCGCCGCCATCGCCGAAGCGATGCCGCGGCGGCGCCTCGCCGTCTGCCGCGAGTTGACCAAGCTGCACGAAGAAACCTACGTCGGCACCGCCGCCGAGGCGTTCGCCCACTTCGACGCTCCGCGCGGCGAAATCGTCCTCGTCATCGAGGGCGGCGACGTGGAGGCGCCGCCAACCGACGAATCCGCCATTTCCGATGAGATCGCCGAGATGAAACGGCTCGGCCTCAGCCGCGTCCAGGCCCAGCCGCTTATCGCGCGCCGATTCAACATCGGCCGCCGCCGCTTCTATGAGCTCTGGGTCGCAGCCGGCTAATCGTCCGCCGGCCGCAAAATCGCCGCCGACGACAATCCCAGGCTGGTAATCAGGATTGCCGCCGACGTGACGCACCAGACGCAGATCGCGTGTAGGATCGACAGCTCCACATAGGTCAGGTAAGCGGCGTACCCCGCGCCGCTGAGGCTGAGGCCCCAGAACGCGATCACGCGCCTGTCGTCCGACGGATCCCTGATCCAGAGCGTCGCGGCCAGCACTAGGCTGCTGTACAGTCCCACGCCAAGCAACGACACCGGAATACCGCCAACACTCGCGTACTCGCTGGAGTTCACCGCCTCGCAGTCGCCCACGCCGCCACAGGCGATCGGCTGATCGCCGTAATGCGTCGTCACCAGGTAGAGGCTGATCAGCAGCCCGGCGGACGCCAACGCCAGCAGGAGATATGGAACGCCTCGGGCGCCTGTCTCGAACCGCAACTCGCTACTCACCCGCGGTAGTGAGCGCCGCGTCAATCATGGCCGCGAAACCGTTGTAATCGCGCCAATCCGGCACCCGCTCGCCGTTTACGAAGATCGTCGGCGTCGAGTTCACGCCCAGGCTCTCGCCTTCGGCCTTTTCCGCCGCCACGGAATCGGAATGCTCGCCGGAATCGACACAGGCGTTGAAGGCCCCCGTATCCAGCCCCAGCGATGCCGCGATCTCTTTCAGCTTCGCGGCGCTGAACACACCGCTGTTCTCGGCGCCCTGCGCTGTGAACAGCGCGTCGTGGTAATTCCAGAAGGCGTCCTGGTCTGCGGCGCACTGCGAGGCCTCAGCCGCGCTCAGCGACTCCGCCCCAAGGAAGGGAAACTGCCGGAACACCAGCTGCGCCTTGCCGGTACTGACATACGCCTCTTCGATCCCGCTCAGCGTTGAGGCGTTTGCCGCCTTGCAGATCGGGCACTGGAAGTCCTCCCAAGCCGTGATCACCACTGGCGCTGCCGGGTCGCCCAGGATGTACCCTGCGGCCGGCGCGCTGTGAGTCACCGGGCTGCCGCCACCGCCCCGCAACAGACCGCCAATGGCGATCAGCGCTACGACCGCCACGATAGCAGCGGCGCCCGTGATCAGCAGCATGCGGCGTCTCGCCTCCGCGCGATGCCGTCGATTTTCGGCCGCCTTGGACCGCCGGGAACGCACCTTCATCCCATCCCTCCACTCCCATCGTCAGTGCAAAGGCGCGCTGGATCGACGGCCAAATGGCAAGAGATCTGCTAACCGCGGATTAAATGCTGCGGCTTCGAATAACGGACGGCTAGGCAAGGACTGGTTCAACCTCCCGTTGCGCAGATCGCACCTGCATCGAGCGCTAGCTAGAACTGGCCATATAGCCCCCAAAATGACGCCGCAAAAACCGCCAACTCTGGTGATGTGAGGCCCCAGTCTCTCGCCCTACCTTGTCAATGTGATGCACACAAGCCGGCCGGCACGGGCATCGCTACAGGCAAGTCATTTCGAGGCCCGCGGGAGAGCGGACCCTCAAGAAAGGGAAGGCTAATCATGGTCACAACAACTCGGACAACAACCGTCACCCACAACTACAACTACCAGGACGTCTTGGCCAACTCGAAGAAGGTCGCCTGGACCGAGGACCAGGTCCTCAACGGCCGCAGCTTCGACCTCTCGAAGCGCTTCCTGCCCAACAGCCTCAGCGGCGTCGACGGTATCGCCAGCCTCAACGACGATGAGAAGCGCAAGCTCAACCAGATCATGGGCAACGCCTACTGCCACATCTTCGCCTTCGTGGAGGAGTTCATCGTCCCGTCGGTCATGGAAGAAGCGCTGAACGACCCCTATGGCGATGAGGTGCGGCAGCGCTCACTGATGCGCTTCTCCGAGGAAGAGCTCAAACACCAGGAGTTGTTCCGTCGCTCCATTCGCCTCTTCAACCAGCAGTTTGGCGCTGACCCGGAACTGATTCCCGGCCGCGAACAAGTTGCGGCGGTGGTCAGAAGCAAGTCGAAGCTCGCCGTCGTACTCCTGACCGCGATCATCGAATGGTTCACACAGGTCCACTACACGGAGCACGTCCTGGACGACGGCGACCTCGACAGCCTGTTCCGCGACCTTCTGAAGTACCACTGGCTGGACGAAGCCCAGCACGCCAAAATGGACACGATGCTCATCGCCGAGATGGTCGACGGCCTCTCGATGGCCGATCGCGAGGCCGCGATCGACGAGGTCCTCGAACTTGGTGGCGCCATCGACGGCCTGCTGCAGCAGCAGATCGGTATGAACATCGACGCTCTCGAAGTCGCTACCGGCCGTGTCTTCACCGAGGCTCAGCGGGCGGAGATCGCCGACTCGACCCTGAAGGCGTGGCGCTGGACCTTCCTCGTCTCCGGCCTCGAGCACCCCAACGTCGTCAAGCTAGTCTCGGAGATCACAACCGAGGGACCCGATAAGTTCCACGCCGTAGCCGAAGCCCTGTCGGCCTAGGCCCGACTCCTGTCCTAGCTACGAACAGCAACGAGCCCTCTACAACCACACAGACCGTGGCTAGTGGAGGGCTCGTTCTCTGTGCTTCGATTAGTAAGGTTACGAAACCGTCTGCGCCCAACGTCGCCGCGGCCCGCTAAACCGGCCGCCCCGCCTTGCGCCCTGCCACAATGTAGGCCTCGCCCAAAGATGTGAAGGCCTCACGTTGGCCGTCAAAGTCGACCGAGTAGACGATTTTTGTGCGCCGATAGGTACCATCAGGCTGCGGGATGCGGACCACAACGAGACTCTCGTTGTAATCGGTCTCGAACCCTTCCAAAACTCGAGCCCGGCCATTAGGTCCGGCGATGCTTGCCAGCTCGATTTCCCGGGCCCAATCGTTCCAGTCTTCTTGTGTAGCTGCCATGTCGCGAGCCTACGCGAATAGACTACGGTCGCTGCGGATCGCGACTCCTACGTCCGCCGATCGCAGTTCCTCCGTCTCCTTGATCCAGTCAGCGCCGGGAGGTAGCACCACCTCGGCCTGCCGCACCCGGTCGAGACGCGTGTTGTCGACATTGGCCGGGAGCTTTCCGCTCTCCTGCATCGACTTCGCCACCCGAGCCAGCTGTCGGCGCACGACAATCACCATCGCGTCAGTCGTGCCGAGATGCTCATGCGTCCGGTCGTAGATGCGCTCGCCCTTGGCGTTCGTCATTAGCTCAGTCATCGCCCGGTCTTGCAAGTTCACGACGAACGGGATCCCGCTATACATCTGCGTCTTCTCAACTTCGAAGTCGCGATTGTAGTGATTGAGCCGGTTGGCCTTCGTCATGAAGTACGTGGATGGCTCGCTCGTCCTCTCAATGTAGCCACCGACGGCGTCGAAGTCGTTGGGGCCGGTCACAACCTGTTTGGTTGGATCGATCGGGCCCGTCAGGCTTCCCGTCTGGAAAATGAGCATGGCAAACTGGTCATCGAGCGGCACAAATGATCGCAAGCTGACGCCGGTGTCTACGTTGATCATCGTATGGAACGGGAAGATGAACTGGTTGATCCGGTGCCACTCGCTCCCATCTTCATGCGTCCGCCTTGCGCTGTAGTAAGCACCGTATTCGGTAGGGACCACTTCCAGCCGAGGCTTCCTGTCTAGTGTCCACGTACCACGGAACGCCCCCGTCATCGCCGGAACATCCGGCCCCAGACGCGAATGCAGCCAGTCGAGATGGGCCGAGTCGATGTCACCTTCCAGGTTCTGCATCCAGTTCGCCTCCTCCATCATGACTGAGGGAGGCGCGACGTTCTCCTTGGGGAGCGTCGTGATATCGAATTCAGGGAAGGGCGGCGGAATTTCGCGCGGACCCATGTAGACCCATACCATGTGGTTCACGTCGCGTGCCGGATAGGCCCGTGCCTTCACCTTCGAAACGAAGGTCGTGTTCTCCGGCTCGCTCGGCATCTCGATGCACTGCCCGGAAACGTCGAACTTCCAACCGTGGTAAGCGCAGCGCAACCCGCAATCTTCGTTGCGGCCGTAGACAAGACTCGCCCCCCGATGCGGACAGGATTCGGCGAAGCAACCCATGTCGCCGTTCGAATCGCGGAACATTACCAGGTACTCGCCGAGCAGCTTCATTCGCACCGGAGGGCTGTCCGGCCCCGGAAATTCAGACGAAGGTAGCGCCGGCACCCAGTACTGGCGCATCAGATCCCCCATCGGAGTGCCGCGGCTAACCCGCGTCAGGATTTCGTTGTCTTCTTGATTCAGCACTGGAAAACCTCCGGTACGCAACCGCTTGAACGTTGCTTAGTTTAGCGCTCTCGTCTAGTCTCCGGCCCTCCGCAACTCTTCAATCGATCTCTTAACTAGGTACAGCGTCCCGGCGCCCTTCCTCGCCTGAACCGGCGTCTTCGCGTCAAATCGTCGCCGTCCGCATCACGACCCCCTCCTCACCGCGAATCGCTTCCGAAACCGCTCTACGACCTTCTACGACGCCGATTGGCGCCCGCAACCCTTCCGCTTTCTCAGCGACCCCGCCGACCTAGTCGACCCGCTAATTCGTCTCGGCGAGATGATCGAACTCGCCAACACTCTCGGTAAGCCGTTCGACATGGTGCGAATCAATCTGTGCTGCGTCGATGGGCATTTTTACTTTGGCGAGATGACGGTTCTCTCCCGGCGCCGGTTGGAGACGGTATGACTCTCGGGCCACCGACGAGTACCTGGGCTCCTTCTGGTAATCAGACCTCGGCGCTGGCCTAGTGGAAGTCGGAGTGAATCATGCGCAGGTCCCAGTCCTTTGGCTGCGTCACCGCCCTTCCGTTCAACACCCACTCTTCCGGAGACAGTCCCAGCCGCGTTGAGGTGACCAGCAGGCCCATTGCCGGATTCGTCCGCGTATCGGCCTCGACGCCGGCACGGAACCCAAGACCCTCAAGCCCTTCGATCAGGCTCGCTGGCAAGGTGGCAGACCAGATGCTAAGGCCCGAAACGCTTCCGCTCTCCTGCACGGCCCTGACCAGGTCCAGCCATGCTCGTTCATCGCGGTACTGCCAGTCGGCTATCGCGACCCCGCCATCACTGCCACCTGCCTGCTGCAGCACAAGGAAGCAGTCGAGCCCCGATTCGCCAGCTTCGGCAAACAAAAAGCGATAAGTTGAGCGCGGGTCGTTGAATCGCCAGGCGTAATACTGCTCGTCTCGCACAAGGCGTATTCGGGGGTCGTTCCCCGCCTGCTGCTGGACAAGGCCGGCCATCTGCTTAGGACGCGGCGCCTGCTCCACAACTGCGATACCTCGCCTCGACGGTGCAGACGCCCACACATCGAACTTCCCAAACGACGGTTCGCCAGGGCTCCTCACCCAACGCTGAGCGCGTCTGATGTAAGCCCAAGCCGTACGCAGGGTCGGATAGAACCGTGACGTCCTTATACCTCTCCTTAGTCCGGTTCTGCGCGGTCGCACATCGGCGGTCGAGTCGCTGACTTTACCCCAGTAAAGCGTCTGGTAAGGGCAAACCCTTTTCCAACCGGAATGTAGCGATAGAAGGCGAGTGACCCGATTCGCGCTCAGACTCAGCGCATAATCGCACCCCTGCCGCGCCACGTCGTCCAGCGCAAAACGCGTCAGCTTGACGGACACGCCGTGGCCTCGATGCGCCGGTGCAACCAGGTTGTCCACGGCCGCGGCGACCGGAAACACCTCGCCACCGCTTGATATGGCCCCACCAAACATCCCCCGAGTTCCAACTACCTTGCCTTCAGCCAGGGCAACGTAGAACCACATCCCATCCGAGTAAGGGTTCTGTTCGTACTTCCAAGCCATCGACGCCGCCGCGAGACTCGGAGCCTCAAGCCACTGCTCGAACCGCAGGGCCGCTACCTGACCCAACAGGTCAGGGGTGTATGTCCTGAACTCGTAATCCATAGACGGGCCCCAAACTCACGCAAGCTTGTTATACGTTTTCGGCCGCCGGCTGTGGGCCTGCGGCCTACCGCGGCCGCGTGGTCGGGGGTGGCAGAGGTAGCGCCAGTCCTACCCCCTGCTGACGCGCCCTCCTGATCGCCTCGGAAGCGATCGCCACGTCCTCAGCCCCGGTGCCGATGCTGTCGAAGACGATGATCGCCCCAGGGTCCGCGCTTCGCGGCACGCGGCCGGATACGACGTCTTTGAGCTCGATGACCTGATTCCACCGCAGCCTTCCCCGGAGGGTCGCGTAGATCAGGTCGCCGCACTCGGCCTCCGCCACCGCCCGGCTCTCAACGACCACCATGTCTGCCCTTCCCACAGCTTCCTCGTCCAGCTCGCGGCGGTACACGCCAGTCGCTCCGACGCCACAGACGAAGCTCCCCTCGGACAGCCATTCGCCCTTCACAACCGGATCGTTAGCGCTCGTAATCGTGAGCACAATGTCGGAGTTCCGCACGCACTCTTCCGCCGATTCCACCGGTTTGACGTCGAGTCCGAGCTTCCGAGACATCTCGATAGCGTAGGCGTTCCGGTTTTCGGAGCTCCGGCTATACGCCTTGACCTTGCGCAGCCTTCGGATGCGGCTCAGGGCCTCGAGCTGCGCCCGGGCCTCACGGCCCGTGCCGATGATCCCCAACGTCTCTGCGTCGGTCCGGGCCAGGTACCTCGTCGCCACGGCTGATACCGCGCCGGTCCGCATTTCGGTCATCCCGAACGCCTCGACGATACCCGCAAACCCAGTTTCGAGGTCGTACACGAAGACGCGATACCCGGCGTCACCCAGGTAAGCCTTCAGCCCGTAGCTGTTGAAGCCGTAGGCGCCGCCGACCTTGACTCGGAACGGGCCTTTAGGCAGGTGAAGCTCGGTGGTCTCAGGTTGCTCGGCCAGGCCCTGGGCGTCATCCCGGCACAGCTTCTCGATCGCCGCCACGCAATCGTCCGGAGTGATCAAATCCCTCACGTCTGAGTCGCTGAGGTAGATCGGCGCTTGTGGCTCTTGTCGCACCATACCTGGCTTCAGCTCAACTCGATGATGTCTCAAGCCGAGAGTAGACCCGCCGCGCGTTGCCCTCATAGATCGCGTGGCGCTCTTCCGGGCTGAGCCACGTGATTGCCTCGATCATCGGCCTGATGTCGTTGAGTGAGCGGCCCGTGATTGGATCTTTCACCGAACCGTTAGCCGGCTTGTCGGAGCCGAAGAGCACGCGGTCGACTCCAACAACCTTGATTAGCAGCTCCAGCGCCTCCTGACTGTAGAGGACCGTATCGAAATAGAGATGCCGCAATGCCTCGTCGAATGTCTCCAGCCCTGCGTCAGGGTTTCGCGCGATCTCGTTGAGGCGGAAGGCACGTCCTCGCCCAACCTGGTACGGCAGGTAACCGCCGCCATGCCCCACGATGAGCTTGAGGTCAGGAAAGTCTTTGAACAGGTTGGGCGTCCGCAAGATGCCGTACGCAGCGACGGTTTGTTCGGTGATGAAATAGCCCAACTCCGGCTCCCGCGAGAAGCGAAACGGGCCGCCGTGGATTAACCCCGGGACGTCCAGCTCCACCATCTTCTCGTATAGCGGGTACCAGTAATCATCCCCCATATGTGGCGTCTCCACCGCACCCTCGCCGGGATCGGGGTTGATCTTGCAGCCGATGAATCCACACTCCTCCACGCAGCGCTGCAGCTCTTCCGCCGCGGCCTTGGGCCTCACCCCGGCCGTCTGAGGCAGCGCCGCCAGGCCGCGGAAGCGGTCGGAGTGAAGCTTCACCACGCGGGCGATTGTGTCGTTGATGCTCACCGTGATCTGACGTACAACGCCTTCTCGCCTGTCGCCCGTGGGGATCGCCCAGGGGCGTGGAGCGATCAGTTGCAGGTCCGTCCCGACCTCCGACACCTCATCCAGATGCCCCTGGATGCTGGCTTCCAGAGCCTCGTCGCTGATCTGCGGCGCCTTCGGCTGACCCAGGGGACCTGACCCGGCCACCAGCGCTCGGTAGTAGTCGTACAGGTCGGCTGGTCCGGTCAGATGGGCGTGCGTGTCGATGATCATCTTCGCCCCAAATCCTAGCACTGGCCCGCGCTCCAAAGGACAATTCCAGGCTCAGGCTCGAGACCACCAGCAACACGAGGCGTTCACGGCTTCTAGCGGCGCTCGCCGCTGTAATCACATCGAGACACTCCGCGGTAATGCAGGTACTCCCAACTTATCACTCGTACACGAGTCTAGTGTTGGCTGATTCCAGTGAAACAGCCAGCGAGATACTGGGCCATTCCGACGTGTCCACAACCCTACGCATCTACTCCCACGTGATCGAAGGCGCCCAGGAACGGACAGCTAGCGTGATGGACGCACGAAGACGATTACAGCCACCGGGATCACACTAAGTCCAGGCCGGGTTCGGCTTACTGCCGGGGACTCTATATTCTCGGGCGTCAACGGCCTCTCTCCTGACCAATCGGCGATTCGAGTCTCCACGAGGACCTTACCCACACCGATGGGACAATAACTATCGACGAGCGAAGATCCTGGTGGACGACCTCTCTCGACCGGACAACTTCATCGTTCTGTGCGATCGCGCGTAATATTCTCTCGAACCTCGTTACCTCCGCCCCAAAAGGCTTTCTGCGTCAGAAGGAAGGAATTCAGTGCCCAAAGTGCTTGCCTTTGCGCCCATGGGCGATAGCCATAAGTTCCTGCAGGAAAACGGATGCGAGATCCTGCTAGGCAAGCCCGAATGGCACGTACCTGGCGGACACCACGAGGACGAGGTGGTTGAGTTCGCCAAGGGCGCTTCCGCTCTCTACGGCACCTCGATGCGAGCAACTCCGATTAGCCGACGCATCCTTGAGGCGTCACCTGATCTCCGGATAGTCGCGAAGGGCACCGTGGGCGTAGATGAAATAGACCTCGACGCGGCTGAAGATCTCGGCATCCTGGTTACTCATGCGCCTGTGGAGAGCAACTGGGGGAATATCGCAGAGACGACTGTGATGTTCATTCTCTCTCTACTCAAAGGCCAAAACATACAGGACGAAACTATTCGCGGGGGCGGCTGGTGGACCGAGGCGTCGCAAGGCGTGTACGTCGGTAGTCGGGGTTCGGACGGATACCCTGGTATCACTCTTGGCATTGTCGGCCTGGGCCGAATCGGAGGCCGGGTTGCCCAGCTTATGCGGCCATGGAACATAACCATCCTGGCCTACGACCCCCACATTCCTGAGCATCGTTTTCTTGAGTGCGGCGCGCGGCCGGTCGATCTGGAAACCCTCTTGCATGAGTCAGACGTGGTTTCGGTTCACGTCGTCCTAACCAGGGAAACTCGCAACATGATCGACGCTGCGGAAATCTCCCTCATGAAGCCCAGCGCTTACCTGATTAACACCGCCCGCGGTGGAACAGTGAACGAGGCCGCCCTAATCAACGCTCTAGACTCCGGCCAGATAGCTGGTGCCGGTCTGAACGCCTTTGAGGAAGAACCGCTACCCCCAGAAAGTCCCTTGCGTTTCATGGGCAAGAACGTCATCCTGCGCCCTCATGGCGGTTCACCCCCAAGCTCCTCAGCCACGGCAGGGCGCAGTGCGGGAATCAACACGCAGTGGGTCAATGCTGATGTGCTCAAGGCACTGCGTGGCGACATCCCCGACCACGTGTACAACGTGGACGTGATTCCTCGATGGAAGAGTCGCTTTGGTGGCAAGAACCTTTTTGAGACATCGGATTAGCGTCGCACGTAGAGACGAAATCTCTGTGTGGCCTCTGCCGATATATAAGAAAAGTTCGCCAATGGAAATCAAAGTCCACCGATACCGCACTCAGCACCCAGGGGGATCCTTCTATCGCAACTCGAACCCGAGGGGATTCTTCTGGCTCTGGCGGTATGGAGTCACACTCAAGCTCGGGAAGCGCGCATTCATCGTCGGTCACAACGGCCATCGATAAGGCATTGTGAACCGTCGATTCGACTCCGAGAATTGAAACAGAATGAGCTTGGTCGGTAGGTAGGTAGTCGGATTGTTTCTCCCGATACAGAACACTTAGACAGTCATGCTTACTCACGCCTTGGATTTGGTGAAGGGTAGCTGGCGTTACGCGACCGGTCTGCCCCGCTTCCTGAGCAAGACTCTGACTCTCGACGAAGCTGAGGCTGTCCTCACGGGTCAGCTTCGTGCACGCGAAAAGAATTTCCTCACGGTCCTGGAACGAGGGATCTACAGCCGACCAAGCAGCCCATATTACCGACTTCTACGCCATGCTGGTCTTACCTTCGATGAAGTCAGCTCGATGGTCAGAATCCAGGGTTTGGAGGGGACCCTGGCTGACCTCTATCAAGCTGGTGTTTACGTCACGCTGGATGAAGTCAAAGGGCGTGCCCCAATTCGCCGTCCTGGACTCGAGTTTCCCGTCACTGCGATGGACTTCGACAACCCGTTGGCGGCCCGTCATTATGCGGCGAGCACCGGAGGCTCTCGAGGTGGTGGCACCCGCGTCGACATTGATTTTGACCTAGTTGCTCACGATGCAGCGAGTCTCATTACCAGCCTGGAAGCGGTCGGCGTTGCAGATCGGCCTGTCTTTATCTGGCGCGCTGCACCCCCTTCCTTTTATGGACTCCAGTTGGTTATGCGTTTCGCCCGCGTGGGCCGTATGCCGGAGAAGTGGTTCGCGCCCAACAAGCTGCGCTGGAACAGGCAAGGCTTGCAGGGTCGCGGGCTAACCGCGTACACGCTCCTCGTCAGCCGGCTGTGCGGAAAGCCAGTTCCGTGGCCCGAGTTCGTTGAGGACGCGGACAACATCGTTGGACGAATTGCCGATGCCTCTCGACGTGGGAATCCCGCAGTCGTGTATTGCATTCAGAGCCAGGCGGTCCGTATCTGCCTGGAAGCAGAGCGAACCGGTAAGGACATCCAGGGGACGGTCTTCTTCAGTAGCGGGGAACCATGTACGGAGGGTAAAGCTGCCGTCATCAAACGAGTTGGCGCCATGGCTGCACCGCAGTACGGGATGCAAGAGGCAGGGCCCGTCTGCCTGCCCTGTGGAGCCGCCTCTGAAGCCGACGACATGCACTTCATGAGTGACAAACTTGCGCTATTGATCCGCACAAAGGAGCTCGCTCCGGACCTGGCCGTTTCCGCTCTCTCTTACACCAGCCTGCTACCCAGCTCGTCCAAGCTCATGCTCAATGTTGAGAGTGGCGACTACGGTGTGGTGGAGCCGCGAGACTGCGGATGCCTGTGGCAGCGCCTGGGCTTCACGACCCACATACACCACGTACGCAGCTATGAAAAGCTCACCAGCGAGGGTGTCATGTTCATGGGTAGCGTGCTGTACGAGCTGCTCGAAGACACACTTCCGGCTCGTTTCGGCGGCGGACCAACCGACTACCAGCTCGTCGAAGAAGAGAACAACGGCATGACTCGGGTGAGTCTCATCATCTCCCCTGGCGTGGGGCCGGTAGACGATGCCGCGGTGATGAAAACCTTCTACGACAAGGTCGGTTTTGCCGACTGGAGCCGGCGCCACGCAGAGCTCTGGCGCCACAACGGGACCTTGAGAGTCGAACGGCGCGAACCACACGCGACGCAGGTCGGCAAGGTTCTACCGCTTCATGTGATGGGCCCGACACCCGACTCTCAGTCTGAATCTCCAGCGCCACCAGAGTCCTCCTGAGAAGGTCGCCTTAGCCCCCTTGCTGAGGCTCTACTAGCCTCTCAGGGCCTGCCGTCAGTGCCGGCCGACGGCCGCACGTGCAGGGTCAGGATCTTGCCGCCGCTGGTCTGGTATGGTTCGCCTCTGCGGACGCGAAGCGTGCCGTTCTGGCGCCAAAGGTCTGCCTGGCGCCGGCTCCAATCCGAGAAGCCAAGGTAGCGGAGGACTTCCGCGATCAATGCCATCTCATCTACGAGCCCGATCCGCGGCGAGACGACGAGAGTCTCGCGAGTAAGACCTTGTTCTTCCTCCTCGACTAGCTGGTAATCCAAGGGTCCGCCGCCAAACTTGGCCGGAAGCACCTGCTCCATAAGGTCGTGTAGGACACTTCCCATGAACATTACGCCTTCACCAGTGAGCTTCTGATAGCTTCGAACATGATGAAGATGCGTCCTGAGTCCTAAGCTTTGCCAGAGACAACCGCAGTCCCGTTCTTCCATGACACCGAAATCACCACTCTCAACATTGAGCATGATCTTCGGGGATGAAGTCAGTAGCGTCGTATGAAACAGGGCTTGGACATCTACTCCGATATGCCTGGGACGTGAAAGGACTGCAAGCTTGTCCCTCAAGAGGTGCATGTCATCGGGTTCGGACGGATTGCCGCAACCATGAGTAATGTAGCCGGATTCCGCCATCGCGTAGCCGACCACACTCCTGCAGCCAGACCGAGTTAGGACTTCGGCCTTTTGTTCAGTGAACGGTTCGCCGCCTCCCCAAAAGACCGTTTCGCTAATGTCCATTTCGGCATTGATCGCTGCGTTACATATTCGAACAAACTGGTTGGGCATCGAGAAGGCGAGCATGGGCCGGCCCTCATTCCTTGCCCTCGAGAGATAGGTCGCAACGGCCTCGACCCCAGATTCCTTCGCGGGTAAAGGTATTCCCTTGTCCGCTGCGTGGGTCA
Organism: uncultured Chloroflexia bacterium; assembly: GCA_963766645.1. Lineage (GTDB taxonomy): Bacteria > Chloroflexota > Dehalococcoidia > DSTF01 > WHTK01 > WHTK01. The sequence goes on from CAVYAY010000001.1 coordinate 530,741, forward strand.
AAGCCCAGGTAAACAGCATCATCAGACGCCCTTGTATTCCCTGCCGGTTCCAGAGGGGCCTCGTCGGGGAGAACCACTTCATCGAACTTCGACCGGACCTCGACAGTAGCAGAGCCCATTTCAGGCCAAGGGCTGCGGGTGGCCCCGAGCTCCAGATAACACTGGAGCGCTTCTCAACACCGGTCGCGCTGCGAGCTATCTCAAAGTCAACGGCTTCATAGGCCATGAAGTCGAAGTCGATTGGGACCCGAGTGCCTCCGCCCCGTGATCCGCCGCTTTGTCCCTCGTAATGCTCTTCGAGCAGTGGGTTATCAAAGGAAGCTGCTTCAACCTCGAATTCGAGACCTGGTCGACGAATCGGAGTTTGACCTTTGAACTCATCGAGTGTCACATAAACGCCGGCGTCAAAGAGATGAGATAACGCTGGTTCCAATCCCTCGCGGCGAACAAGTTCCTGGACGTCTTCAAAACTGAGGCCCGCATGAAGTAGTAAGCGACGATACGGACTTCGAGGGTGACCGTAGACGCCGTGCGCCAGGACGGTTAAGAAGCTCCTTTCCCTGTTCTGGAGTTGGGCTAGAAAAGCGACTTTGGCCTGCTCTAGATCAGTCGTGGCGGCGATGAAGCTTCTGAGGCCGGCTGCGTATCGCCAGCTTCCGTGGACGAGATCGACGGCGTGTCTGAGCATATCGGATTAGTAACGATACCCTGCCCATCACATTACCGTCGTCTTCCATGCTGAGGTCGCACCGTAATCCGATAGCACCGATGTCTTCAACATGGGTCAAGTCTCACGAGAAACCAGAAGTTAGATCAGGTCACCAGCTGTCAGATGAAGAGCAGCACCAGGTTCCTTTAGCAGGGCCAGTTTATGTGGTTCCAGCCTGAGCGGCAGGCAGACAAGGTTGTAGGACAGCCGGGCGTCGACGAAGCCGTGAGCAGCCAGCACAGCATTGTACGGATGCAAGCGGACCAGTTGGCAGTGCAGCGCTGCTGCCCCTCGCTGCCGCGCGTAGTTCTCCGCCGACTCAACAAGGGACGAAACCACGTCGTCTCGGCCGGGCGCGACGAACAGATCATCGAGATACGCGCGACCTTTCGACATCTTCACTGCGACATAGCCCAAGATGTGGCTTCGCTCCTCGCTTACGAGCACGGCGTAGTCCCCGCTCCGGCGATCGCAGTACCGCCAATTGAGGAAGTCCTTGCGTCGCTCCAGGATGAAGTCGAACTGTCGGGACACCTCCGACCACAAATCGTCAACCCGCTGATCAAATTGCTCGATCCGATGCGGCTTCGTGGCGAGCGTGGGCCACCGGTTCCGCTGCTGCCTCAAAAAGCTGAAATGCTTCAGGCAACTGAATGCGAGGATTCGTAACGGGCCATTGCCTCTCAGGCCGCTACTCGAATGCGGAGCCCGTGCCAACCGTTTTGCATCGATCACCTTGACCCGCAGTCTCACCGCATTTCCGAGGTCGACCTCTTGTTCCTCCCTACCAAGCGCCCGGACGACAACAGGGTTCACGGGACTTGTGGCAAACAAATCGTGTTCAAGCCTCGCTTCTTCTAGCCACCGTTCTCGCAGGCTGGAGTACAGGCCCCGCCCCTGGAACGCGGGAGACGTCGCGCTATCCGTTCCATACCACAGCGAAACTTCCGCCCCGCTGAGCAAGGCCGTTCTTGCGTATCCGATGTGGATGGAGCCGATCCGGCCGCCGACCTCGGCAACCCAGTTCACGCTGGTTGCTGCAGCAGGTGACTCCAGCTGCCAACGCAGGTGATCTATTGGGTCGACGTCGATATCAAAGCGAGGCCAGAGGCCGTACGCATCTTCGAGTATCTCGAGAAGCCGCGGCAGATCGTTCGGCTGACAATGACGAAATTCGTACTCTTGATCGACCGATCGCGACATGGTCCGTAGTCTACTGCGCATCAAATTCGGGGCCGACGGAAATGAAATATGGTAAGAAAAGCGCAGTGTCTAGCTTGCCAATCTAACGATACGAGGTGTCCCTGGCTGCCAGAGCCGTGTTCAGCTGCCAACCACGGTAGGTGGTTGGGGCGAGTCTCACGTAAGACTCCAGCAGACGCGCGTATTCCTCCATTGGCTTGAGGTAGTCTCGAGTATCTGGCAATTCGATTGGCGTTTCAATGACGACATCGAATTGGCGAGGACCTCTCCGCAGTACGAAGACCGGCACGAGTTGAGCGTTCGCTGCCCGTGCCAGCGTAATCGGACCGGTCGGAAGGTCAATCTCTGAATCGAAGAATCTCACCGCCCGGGTCTGAGAAGCTCGATCCTGGACGAGTATCGAAACAAGGTTGCCCTGCGACAAGCGCTGCTTCAGCTCGCGGAGGCTCTTTGAAGTCTCCCCGGCCTGCATCATGATTCGGCCCGCGAGATAGCGATTCTCTGCGTTCTGACGAATGGGGTTAAGGAACCGAACCCCGAATGCGGAACGCGAATACCCGTGATCAGGCCGTGAGAGATGGAAGGATTCATATCCGTGGCGTGCGAGGCCTATCTTTGCTATGAGGCTAGCCGACTCGAAGTGACCTACCCAGAGGATCACGCCGCGGCCCCCGCTCAATGCGTCGACTAGGTGAGGTTCTCCATGCAGATCGATTTCTGGATTCCATCCTCCAGGTCGGTGGCATCTGAGCACCTCAACCGCTTCGCGGTGCCAACCAGCAATGACGTCCAGGCTGATTTGGTCCGCCGGCTTTCCGGATAGATCGATGATGTATTGCGGCACTCGCGCGACCGAGGTCTTTCGCCGGGCTGGCATCAGAAACCCGGTGAGCTGCGAAATGCGACGGCAGATAGGCAGCCAGAGGCTCTCGGGGGTTAGCCACGCAACGAGAGCAAGAATCGGCAAGGCGACCAACTTCTCGCAGTCAGTTGTCTCAATCCATCGACGGGACAGAAATACCTCCAAGTATCGGCCTCGGTTGGCGCAGGATTTTGGTCGACATGGCCGCTCGGCGAGACGCAATCAATGCTTAGCAATGGGCGGCGCGGACCTAGTCAGCATGCAAATCCAGACCCGACTCTACTTAATCGATATGGTCGTTTGACGACCAATCCAGTCGTTTTAGCGCCTCTACAAGCTTGCGGTTCTCGACCGGCGTTCTTGACGCCACTCGTATGTACTGGTCGCCGTCCTGCATGGACTTGCCGCCACAGTCCTTGACTAGTGTGTTGTGGTGCTCGAATAGCCATCTCACTAGACCGGGTCCGCTCATGCAAGAATGCTCAAGCTTGAAGAGAACGAAGTTTGCGTCCGGCCGGATAGGCTGGATGCCCGGAACCTCATGCAGCATCTCGTAGAGCTCGTCACGGTCTTGTTTCACCATCTCGCAGCTGTCCTCGAATTCCGTCCTGTAGCGTCCAGCAGCCCTCAGGAACTCCTCGGCGAAACCATTGATGTTCCAGATCGGCAATTCGGCCCGGAGTTGAGACACAAAGGCCTGATTGGAGCTGATGACGTAACCCAGTCGCAGACCAGCAACTCCGAACACCTTACTCATGCTCTTCAACAGAAGGGTGTTCGGATATTCGTCCAGCAAGGGCTGAATGCTATTAGCGAGTCCGCTTCGGGAGAAGTCAATGAAGGACTCATCGACCACTAGGCTGATTCCGTGTTGGTGTAATCGACCGGCTAACCGGGCCAAATCATCGACCGCCACAGAGGTAGACGTCGGGTTGTTGGGCGTGACAACTATGGCCGCCTGCGAGCCGGCCGCTATCGCGGACTCAGCGAACGAATCCACATCCAAGTCGAAAGTCGATTGGTCGAGGGGGAAGCGATTCAAGTTCGCGGCCTCGACCACATTCTCGTACTCGTTGAACGATGGCACTGGAATCGTGATCGAAGATGCCAGCGATCTACCCAGAATCTTGATGAGCTCTGAAGCCCCATTGGCAACAACCACGTTGTCCGCAGGTGCCCCGGTCCATTCTCCCACCAGTCTTGCCAGTTCGTTCTGACCCACCGGGTAACTGGTGACGATGTCCCTCATGTTGGCCTCAAATTGAGCCAACATCTCTCTTGGCGGGAAATACAGGTTGTAAAGATAAGAGAAGTCCAGGATGCCGTAGCGCCAGTAGCCGCCGTGCAGGCCCTGGATCCTGGCAAGGCGTTCAGCCGGAGGAGCGAATCGGAAGTTAGCCAATTCGAGGTCGTTATAGTCGTCCACCTCGTACCAATTCAGATCGCTGACATCGACGGCGGCGAACCACGTCCTGCCGTCGGCTATTGGGGTCTTGAACCGGGATTCGTAGAAGCTCTGCACGTCACCGGTCTCCACAGCCTGACACAGTGCAGGAACCAGTTCCTCTTCTAAGGAGGCACGACTCAACTTGTAGATGTTTACTGTCTTGAACACATCACTGTAGTCGAACGCTTCGCCCTGTTCGGCGATGAGGACCATTTCCTCAACGTAGTGGTGTTCGCCGTCGAGGAGCACTACGGTCCCGGAATGCCATGCACTGAATTCGGAGACGGCCATGGCATCGCCCTCGGCAGACAACATCCTCTGCAGGACCTCCTTCTCGAAGACGATGTCTCCTTCCAGGAGCAAGATGTCTTGATCAAGGCTCTCACGCGCTTGCCAGAGTGAGACCAAGTTGTTCGTATTGGCGTAATCAGGCGCCCAGACGTACTGGACATCGAGACCCTCGTAGGAATTGCCAACCATGTCGACAATTTTCTCGCCCAGGTGGCCGATCACCAGGGTCACGTTGTCGAGGCCGGCCTCGGCCAGGATGGAAAGCGTCCGGAGAAGAATCGGCCTCCCAGCAACCTCAGCCAGACACTTCGGTATTCCATCGGTAAGCGGTCTGAGACGGCCTCCCGATCCAGCGGCAAGGATTACAGCCCTGGAAGGTGGGCGAGTTGTGGCTGGACTGGCAACGCGTCTATTCATCGTCAGCTGACTTCGCGAGATTTGGCTGGGTCGCGGCCTCGCAGACCTCCGTGCCTGTTGGTGCTCTTTCTGCTATCAAATGAAACGCTCCCCGGCACCTAATGTCACAGTGATAGGTTTGGCGGCCAACAACCGGCCCGTGGCGGTCAGTATCCAACATGACCCGCTCAAACGAGCGATCCGTGTGCTGTTCGCGTCTATCCGAGTCTCCTTGGCCGACTATCCTTTCGTAGCGAATCGGGATTCTACCTTCAAGCTAACTTTCGGCGCTAGCGCCCGATCCCGGGTGTCCGGGCGAACGTGCCTCGGAAGCTTTGAGATCTTCGCGAACGCCCGAGAGGAGGAGGCCGAGAAACCTCGCGAGGAGAAAGCCGAGGCGCAGGGCCGACGCGACTAGCAAGACACCCAACAAGGCGTATCCATTCAGAGCCATGGCGATGGCAAGTGCAGTTATAGCGAGGCTCGTGTCCATCACATGGCGGCCCTGCGAGGCAAGCCTGAAGAAGGCTGTGTCTCCTATGTGCCGCTTTAGAATGCCGGTGCGAGTCCCGGACGGCGCATTGAGTGCCTGGTTGTGCAGCGCCGCAAACCAGCCGCCGGCACTCAATGCGAAAAGACCCGCCAAGGCCGGAGACAACCCATCTTCCGCTAGATCGGTAAGAGCAACGACCTTCAGCCAGATGATCGCGAGGACTACCGTATGGCTGAGATAGTCCGCCAAGAGATCGATTACGGCACCCTCACTCGATTCCCTGCCAGTGGCTCGGGCGACTTGGCCGTCACTGCAGTCAAGGGTGTAGGCGATGTGCCAGCCGACGAATACGACCAGTGCCGCAGCCAACATCGACTGCGCAGGCAGAACGAGGATTACAGCAGCTGTTACAACGTGGACAAGCAGGCCTAGAGTGGAAATAGTGTTCGGCCCGATTCCCAGCCGAATAAACTCTGCTGACATCTTGGCCGCGAGTCGCTCATTGAGTTGCTGAGAAAGCACCTCCGGAGAACGTGCTGTATTTTCATAAATGAATGCAGCCGTGAAGTTAGTCGGGTATTTCGTGGCTTGTCGCCTATCCATGCGGCTCGCTTCCGGCCTCAACTGACCGCGGCTGGAGCACATGGAGCGGCAGAATCTTGCCCGCTCCAGTGGCGAAGGGCTCTTTCCTCTGCACTCGAAGCGTTCCGCTCTGACGCCACAACTGAGCCTGACGCCGACTCCAGTCAGCGAAACCAAGGTGTTGGAGCACAGCTTCCACTACGGCCTCTTCATCCAGAGGCCCGTTTCTCGGAGAAACCACTATACTCACACGCGGTACGCCTTCCTCTTCTTCCTCGACCAACTGATAGTCGAGCGGGCTCCCGCCAAAGCGTTTTGGTAAAGTCTCTTCCAGGAGTTCATGCAGCATGCTGCCCATGAACATTACGCTTCCGCTGGTGAGCTTCTCGTAGCTGCGCACGGTGTGGATGTGAGTTGTGAAACCGACGTCCTGCCACGGACATCCACAATCTCGCTCCTCGACTACGCCGTAGTCGCCGCTCTCGACGTTGAGCATCAGTTTTGGGGCGCTGGTAAGCAAGGTAGTATGGAAGAACGCCTGAACCGTTGAACCTGATTCCAGCTCTTTGGGATGCTGAAGTACGACCACCTTAGTCTTCAAGATGTGAAGGTCGTCCGGTCCGGAAGGCGTTCCACAGCTCAGTCCTATCGAACCAACTTCGTGCATTGCGTAAGCAGGCATGGCGTTCGCCCCGACTCTCTCTAGGACTGCCGCCTTGCCTTCCGTGTAAGGCTCCCCGCCCCCTCGGAAGGTCGTGCCTGCAATATTGGCACCGGCCGCCTCAGCCGCCGTGCATAGCTTCACCCAATCGCTCGGCCCACAAAGAACCAGCCCTGGCGTTCCCTTTTCGACGAGCTTCGCCAGGTCGCCAACGATCCCCCTCGCGTCGGGCATGAATTTCGGCCAGGGTATAGCCCGACCGCAAAGCCTCCCTACAAGGATCGTGGAGGCAATGACCGCGCGACTCTGGAATCCTTGCCGGTTCCTCCGAAGCCTGGAGGGGGAGAACCACATCATTGGGCTTTGGCCCATGTGCGCCTGCATGAAGACATTTCGAAGGCCGATGGACTCAGACTGCCAGAGGATACATGGTCGATCCGCCACACCCTTAACGTGGTGAGACCAAAGGATGTTTGCAGCGTCCAGAGCAAGCAAATCGAAATCAATGTGAACGCGTGTAGGGTCTCCACGCGAGCCACCGGTACTGCCCTGGTAGTGTGCTGTTAGCAGTGGATTGTCGAAGTCGAAAGCGGTTACGGGAAACTCCAGGCCATGGCGACGAACGGAAGCACGACCCTTAAACTCATCCAGCGTGACATAAACCCCGTCTTTGTATAGCTGAGACAGGGCCCGGTCGAGCCCCTGTTCCGTTACAAGCGACCGAACATCTTCGAACGTGTAACCAGCATGCTCAAGCAGTCGACGATATGGGCTGTGTGGGTTGCCAAAAATGCCTCGCTCGAGGACCAACAGGAAGGTTGCTTCCCGGCTCTGAAGCTGGTCGCTAAGGATTCCTTTGGCTTCGTCTAGATCGATGGTTCGGCTTAGGAAGCCGCGCAGGCCCGCGGCAAATCGCCAGCTGCCCCTGACAAGTTCAGTGAGGTGAGTCAAGGTCAACATCGCTGCATTCTAAACGAGCAAATAGGTTCGCCGTTACTCTTTAGCAAACGGTGCAAGTAACGCATGCGCACGACGTCCCTTGAGCCAAGCGCTGAAAATTGAGACCTTGGCCGGCCCTTGGACATCGCCATTTAGACTTGGAGTTGTTGGTAGCGGTACGGGGATTCGAACTCGGGAGTCGACCCCGCCCTTCGCCGCTGGTGACCGCAAACAGATTCGGATCACGCCTCCCACCCCCGCTGAAATCCGCTGGGAGCCGCTGGCTCGGGCCGTCAGGGCAGACTTAGCCACCCAGCAGCCAACGGCCCTCGAAGCGATCTGTCGCAGGAACGACTCGCGCTAGCGGCCGCCCCGCAGCCGTGGGTCGATTACGTCTCTCATCGCGTCGCCCCACAGGTTGAAAGAGAAGACCAGCAGGCCGATTGCGATGCCGGGGTAGAGCGCGAGGCCGGGCGAGACACGCATGTAATCACGGCCCTCCAGACTCAGCATCTGGCCCCAGCTCGGGAAGGGAGGCTGGATACCGTAGCCGAGGAAGCTGATGCTTGCCTCTAGAAGGATCACGAGGCCGAGCCGCAATGTGGCGGTGTAGATGATCAGCGGCATGAGGTTCGGTACAACATATCGAATCATCATTCGCGAATCTCTAATGCCCACGACCCGTGCCGCCTCGATATACGGTTCCGCCATGATTGAGAGGGACTGACCTCGAAGTGGCCGTCCACCGGCGAAGCCGGTCACGGTACCGATGACAAAGACCATCTCCCAAAGGCCTGTTCCAAACACCCCGAGAACCACGAGCAGAACAAGAAGCGTGGGCAGCGAATCGGCTGCATCGACAAGACGGTACATGATCTTGTCGTACCAGCCGCCATAATAGGCGGCCGGTACGTTGATGAGAATCTGCAATATGGCTGAAACGAGCGTAGCCCCAAACGCGACGATGACAGCCGTTCGGGCGCCATACAGAAGTCTGCTGAGCACGTCCCGCCCCAGGTTATCCGTCCCGAGCAGATGACTCCCACTCGATCCTTCAAGGCGATGCGCGAGGTCGATTTCATCGTAGAGATAGACAAAACTCAGGCTCTCCGCCATCTGATCGGCCAGATAGGGAGCCGGGTCATCCCCGACTCCCGCCATGCCCGAGACCTTGTTTATCGTCGCCGGTACGAGGTCACCAACGATCACGAAAAAGAGGATGACGACTCCGCAGAAGGCTCCGAGTGGCTTTCGTCTACCGAATCTTGCAGAGGCTTTCGCGAGCCGAGGCAATAACGGCACTCGAGCAGGCGATGCCCATTCACCCGTTTCATCAATTACGCCGAACTCTGAAATCGCCACTCGCGGCCCTCCTAGTTGAACCTGATCCTCAGGATCGAGGAACGCATAGCTGAGATCTACCAGAAGAACGGCAATCATCAGCAGAACGGCGTAAACAAGAATCACTCCCTGGATAACCGGATAATCGAGGTTGGCGATCGCGCTTACGAGATATCGACCCATACCTGGGATCGCGAAGATTTGTTCGAAGAGAACGGTGCCCGAGATGATGCCCGGTATGCCAACACCTATCACGGTCACGACCGGAATCAACGCATTGCGAAGGGCATGCTTGTAAAGCACTGTATTCTGGCTCAGACCTTTGGCGCGTGCCGTGCGGACGTAGTCCTGGCGCAGGACCTCTAGCATCTGGGTGCGAACCAGCCGTATCAGTCCACCGCTGGGGGTTAAGCCGATAATCAACGCCGGCATCAACATGATTTTGAAGTGCGCCACCGGATCGTTTTGTATGTAGGCAAACCTCAAAGGTGGCGCCCAGTTGAACCACAATGAGCCGAACGTAATGATAACGATGGCGATCCAGAAGTTCGGCAAGGCAGCGAGAAGAATCCCGAAGCTTCGAAGCCCGTAGTCCGGCCACTGGTCTTGTCTAACAGCCGCGAAAACACCCATGGGAATCGATGCAATAACAGCAGTGATTTGACCCCAGAAGCCAAGCTCGAAGCTAACGGGGACCCTCCGCTTTAGTTCCGTGACTACTGGACGATGATCCCTGAGAGAGCTACCGAGGTTTCCTTGCAGGATGCCGCGATCTCCGCCCCAGAACCAGGACAAACCGATCCAATCAGCGTACTGTTCTGGAACACTGGCACTAAGTCCAAGTTCCTTTTCCAGTCTCCCTTTTAATTCAGGGTTATCGCGACCATATTCACCAAGTATTACATCGACGACATTGGCCGGTATGACTACACGTAAACCGACGAACGTAACCACCGTTATAATGAACAGCGTTGGAATCGTAAGAAGCAGACGCTGGAAGATGTATTTTTGCATTCCTAGGACCGTCCGTTACTATCGACTACCAAAAATTCCTTGGCTCACGCCGTATCGAAACGCGGTATCAATCTGACAATTACCGTTCGGGGCCTCGATCATACTTTATTCAATCGAAAGACCGTCCACACTCGTGATTTAGCCAAGATAAACTGTGGCGCCTGGCATCAGGCGCCACAGTCTCTAAATCAGAGCGTCGACGAGGTTAAGCAAGAGGCGGCTTACTCTCGTCAATCCACCAGTGCAGTCGGTGTTCCACCCATGGCTTTCCGGGCGGCGAATCAACCTCACCGTAGTTCACGAAGTAGCCATAGTTTCCAATGACCGGCCAAGTTAGGGCCCAGCTGGCTGTGTAAATCTGCGTCTGAATCAGATTAGCCTTCTCGGCCAGCATGCGCTGATAGTTCTTCGCGATTTCCTCTTGCTTCTTCATATCGAACTCTAGGAAGTAGCTCTCGATAAGCGAGGTGACCTCCGGATCGCCTGCAGCGGCAGAACCGCCGTTAACCGGTGCCCCGGCAAACGCTCGCCCGGCTGGGTGCATCACGTCGAACATGTGCTGACCTGCGAAGGGCGCCGGAGCTATGCGCCTCGTCGCCATGCCGCTAAATCCCTTGGTGTTACCGCCGCTGTACCCACCGTATATGTTGGGCAGGAAGTCGTTCTTATAATCGACCTGCTGTGGTTCAGCGTTAATCCCACCCTTCTTCAGGTGTTGCTGAACGATCGCGGTGAGATCGGCATAGGGGTAGATTTCTGCGTGCGCAGCGCTCAACAACAGGGGCGTCGTGAATCCGTCGGGATAGTTGGCTGCTGAAAGCAGCTTCTGGGCCTCATCCGGATTGAAATTCACATACTTCGCTGTGGGTCCGTACTCCTCCTCATTGGTGGGGTCCAGCCAATATCCCTCGAACCCCCCAGGTAGCGGTGAAGGCATGCGGAACCTGACGTCAATTCCTTCTGCTGCAAAGGCGTCCTGCTGGGTCATCAAGTCCACGTACTCGTTCCTGTCGATGAGCATAGAGACGGCTTGACGCACCCGCTGGTCCCTGAATGGCTTTCCCACATCCCCTTCGTAGCCGAACACTACGTGGGCATGGCTACTCAGGTCGAATGCAAGGTCCTGCGTCAGCAGGAGATCAGGCAGATCCTTCTTCGTCGGCAAGATATCTTCGACTCTCTCGATGACGTTCGAGTAGATGCTGCCGGCACGGAACTGAGCCAGGCGGCTCGAGTACTCAGGCAGAATGGTCTGCTCTACAGTCTCGATGTAGGGTAGGCCCTTCACGTGGTAGTCGGGATTCCTGCGCCAGATCCAGCGCACAGCTGGCTCGTAGGTGTCCAGGAAGTACGGCCCGTAGCCACGCACATCCTTAACCGGGTCGAATCCGCCGTTAGTAGCCTCTCGAGGCATAACTGGTAAAGAGTTACTAATGGCAAAGAGGGTCAATAGGGCGGCGTTCGGTTGATGCAGATTGAACACCACTGTATGGGAATCAGGCGTTGAGAGAGACTCGATCGGGCCGTTCTGTGTCTTCTCGCTGTAGGCAAAAGAACCGCCAAAGGCGCTCAGCTGAGAGAACTTCTCCCAGGTTGCGGTCACGTCCTGCGCATCGATTTCCCGACCGCTGGTAGGCTCGCGCGAGTCCCATTTCAGGCCGCTGCGGAGCTTCATCGTCAACTGCGTACCGTCGCCAGAGTATTCGAAGCTTTCGACGATATCGCCTTCGACCTCGCCCTGCGGCGCGTCAGGGTACTTCCCAACTGCGAACTTCAACAGGCCCGGGTACGCGATTCGTCCTGGAGCCGCCTCCGGCGCCGATCGCGCCGCGGCCAGGTCAAAGCCGCCTTCACCGGTGAGTTCCGTCCCGCTCTCACTCAGGTTGCCACCAACTTTGGCGCTGGACGTTGAGTCTTGCGGTATGTAAACTAGGCCGCTATTCGCCGCTGCGCCGCCGCCGCTACTGCCGGAGCCACCCGGGGGGGTACTAGCGCCGCTGCTACTGGAACTACCCGAGCTGGAGCTACTGCTGGAATCGTCATCGCCACCGCAAGCAGCCAGGAACAACGCGCTGGCAGTCAAACCAGAACCTGCAACCAGGACTCGCCGCCTGCCGACTCGCTGTTGTGTGTATCTCTTCCAGTAAGACATTCCTTGCTCCTCCTGGCGAAGACTCGCCCTTGACCCGGACACTAGTGACCATCGCAGAACCAACCGCTGATGGCAGAATCTTGAGCTGCCCCCACTCCGTCTTCTCGCTGGGTGGTTGAAGCGAACCGAATCGACTCGAAGTGCCGGTTAGTCGAGAGTCTGACTCCGCTCGGGAGCCGCCAACAACGTCTATGTCAATTTGTTATGAAAGGTGAGTCTGAGTTCTATAGTCTGATGTCAACGAGTAATCGTGATAAACGATTACTTTAGGCTTGTTCGGTTTGACTGAGTCCGGCATTGGCAATCCGAAGCTTGAAATCAGAATCGATCTCAACGAGCCGCTCGTGGTCCAGGAGGGTGGAGAGGGAGACGGGGAATGGACGCGGTAATTGAGCCGGAGACCCACCGAAGGCCGCGACTTCACCTAGTCGGGAGATGCGCTCAGGCGTGTAGCCAAGAAGGCTTCGCAAGACCAGCTCGTTATGCTCGCTAAAGCCAGGTGCGCGGAGCCTCACTCCGTGCGCGCTCTCGCTGAAATGCCAGGCGGCTCCCGGATGGGGCTTCGGCTCGATACCGGCACTCGCTGGATGGCCGAACCATCGGAAGAAATCACGCGCCTTCAAGTGCTCATTCAGCACGAGATCACGCCCGTCAAGCACGGCCCCCGCCGGAATTCCCTGTGACTGCAGGCTCCACATCAGCGACATAGGCTCCTTCCCGCGTGTCCAGTCACCCAATTGCTGCTCGAGTTCGTCCAGGCTTTCTAGCCGTCCGGCGGCAGATTCGAAGCACTGGGCGGCGGCCCACTGCGGGTCGCCCATCGCGGCGCGTAGGCCACGAAATTGATCGTCCGTAGTGACCGCGATCGCGATCCAGCGGTCGTTGCCGCGGCATGGGAAGATCCCGTGCGGTGCAATGGCCGGGTGGCGGTTGGCTCGCCTCGTCGGCGATACCTCGTTAGCTGCCGCGTCCAGGAAGTGCTCGCCGATCAAGGAAGCCTGCGCTTCAACCTGAGACAGGTCGATGGCCGAACCCTTGCCGGTACGTCGTCTTCGGAAGAGGGCCAGCAGCACAGCAAGCACGGCCTGTTCCGCGGCGACGTAGTCGGTATGCGGCACGTCCGGCAGCACAGGTGGACCGTCCGCGTATCCCGTAAGCGAGGCCAGTCCGGACGCCCCCTCCGTGGTCGGGTTCGCCGCGCGGTAATTTGCCCACGGGCCCGTGTGTCCGTATCCGGTTGACGAGAGCATGATCAGACGCGGGTTGATCTCTTGCAGCGATTCGTAATCGAAACCGAAGTTCGTCATGACTCGTGGCGTGTAGTTCTCCATCAGGACGTCGCTGACCCGGACCAGGTCGATGAACACTTCGCGGGCTTCGGGGACCCTCAGGTCTAGCGAGATGCCCAGCTTGCCGCGGTTTTCGTTGTAGAAAGTCCCGCCTCGGTCCCAATAATTTTCGCCGGGCTCGTTGTCCGGGAAAGAGGTGCGTCGGTATGAGTCGAGGCGGAGCGGCGACTCGACTTTGATGACCTCCGCCCCCAGATCGGCCAACATCCGCGCGGCGAAGGGCACGGCGAGCAGCTGACCAACCTCAATGATACGAATGCCGGCAAGTGGGGCCTTCTTCATAGCACGAACGGGCCTCTTGGTGCAGTGAGCAGACGGCCATCGCGGCTTTCGATCTCGCGGAAGAAACCGCGCGCTCCGTGCTGCTCGCACTCAAGGGCCTGGGCCGGTGTCATCACGATACCTCCGTTCATGCCCCAGAGTTGTGTGCCCTCGAAGAAATCGGCCATTCGCCACGTCTTGAGACGCTCGGACAGCAGCCGCGAGAGCTCCTCCCGGTGCTCCTCGCGTCCTTCGCCTGTCGCGAACTTATCGTCCGCCAGTTCCGGTGCCTCCATGAAGCGCGCGAAATCTTGGAATTGAGTGCCTAGCCCGGAAGGGATCACGTAACCATCTGCGCAGGGCGTGACCTTCCCGGCGCCGCCCGCGGCCCGGTCGCTACGACGCCGCACTGCGCCCATATAGGTGTAGTCGGCTATCGTCTCGCGAAGCGCTGAGGCCACCATCTCCATCAGAGAGATGTCGACGTGCTCCCCCTCGTCATCGCAGTTGAGAAGGGCGGCGACCGTCGCGCTTGCCGCCACTACGCCACCGCGGTACTCTGCCTGCGGATTGCCGTGGATAAGCGGCTCGCGCAACGGATGACCATGGACCAGCGCTGCGCCACCGAGAGCCGTCACGACGATGTCCGTCGCCAAAAAGTCACGATAAGGACCTGTCTGACCGAAGCCGGTGATTGAGGTCAGGATGAGGCGAGGATTAGCATCATGCAGCCTCTCCCAACCAAGGCCCCATTCGTCCAGCGTGCCCGGCGTGAAGGACTCAACAACCACGTCGGCGTCTCGGACGAGCTCAAGCAACTGCTCGCAGCCCTCGTCTGACATCAGGTCAAGCGCCAGGCTCGGCTTGGCGTGGTTGAGATAGAGGAAGAAGAGGCTCTCGCGTGAGCCGTCGGCGGCTTCGAGGAAGGGCGGCGTGTCCCGTAATGGATCGCCGCCGGGCCCTTCAATCCGAGTCACACTGGCGCCGTAGTCGGCAAGGAGCCGGGTGCAATACGGCCCAGACACACCCGTTGAGAGGTCAATAACCCTGACCCCCTCGAGGACTGGCGCGTCCTGGGCGTCATCTGAGGCAGCCATGTTCAGCGCCCTCTCGTCACGTGCCCGAGTGAGGTCACGCGAGCTCCCGGTTCTACCTGACCTTCCACTCTGCCGGCCGCTTCTCCGCAAACGATTTCGGTCCCTCGATCGCATCCTCAGCCTGCACCAGGCGCTCGTAGATTAGCTGCACCAGCGGGGCCACCGCGTCGGGTGGGTTACCAATGGCGCGTGTGACCATCTCCTTCGCGGCCCGTACTGCTAAGGGTGAGTTCTCGCAGATCGACTGGCCCATCTCATCGCGGCGGCCATGAGTTGATCGGCCGGGACGACCTTGTTGACCAACCCCGCCTCGTAGGCGCGCGCCGCGCTAATCTGCTTCGCGGTAAATAGCATCTCCAGCAGAAGAGTTTTCGGGATTTCACCCAGCAGACTCGGCGCAAAGCCTGCCATCAGACTCCAGCGCGCCTCCGGCAGACCAAACGTGGCGCTTTCCGAAGCGATGCGCAGATCGCAGCGAAGCATTCGCGCGAAGCCACCGCCAAGGGCGTAGCCGTTCACGGCTGCAATGATCGGCTTCCAGCTTTCCTGCGCGGGACGAGCACGGCGGGCGGGCGGGCGGACGGGCTTGCCTTCAGCGCTCTCTTCTGCTGTCCGCTTGAGGTCGCGGCCCACCGAGAATGCCCGGCCGGTCCCTGTGATAATCGCAACCCACATATCGTCGTCGCTGCGAAAGTCCTCTTCGAACTCAGCCATGAGGGAGCCGGCCTCCGAGCTCAGCGCGTTGAGCCGCTCGGGACGGTTCATTGTGATGATTGCGATGTGGTCGTCCCGTTTCTCGTACAGGACCTGCGGCTCGCTCATGGAATTTCTCCTCTGCTCTTCGTCAGGTAAGACGGCAGCTACATTCCGCCAGCCTGTCGGACTCGTCAAGGTCGCAAACAAACTGGCATGGGGACTGGCCGTACCTGCCACTCGTTCGTATAACCCGTGCGACTGTTGCGCGCTATACTCGCCCAACTCCCGAAATGGAAGAGTTCGCACCGTGTTCGTAATCGGAACCGCCGGCCATGTCGACCACGGCAAGTCGCTGCTGATCGAAGCGTTGACCGGCATCGATCCCGACCGCCTGCGCGAAGAAAAGAAGCGCGGCATGACCATCGACCTTGGATTCGCTTGGTTAAAGCTGCCGTCCGGGACTGAGGTCAGCATCGTCGATGTCCCGGGCCACGAGCGGTTCATCAAGAACATGCTGGCCGGTGTGGGCGGCGTCGACCTCGCGCTCCTGGTCGTGGCCGCTGACGAAGGCGTCATGCCTCAGACGCGAGAGCATCTTGCGATCCTGGACCTGCTGGGCGCTGAGCGGTGCGTCGTTCCGCTCACCAAGTCCGACCTCGTGGATGACGACTGGATCGAGCTAGTTTGCAGCGAAGTTCAGGCCGTTGTGTGCAAGTCGTCGCTTGTGCGCTCACCCATCGTGCCTTGCTCCGCCGTTACGGGCCCGGGGCCTCCCGGAGCTTATCGCCGCAATCGAGGAGAAGATCCATAGTCGAGACGCAGGCCCGCCGCGTGTCCCGGCGTCACGCTGACCTCGACCGGCACGCGTCGCAGGTCAACGGCTCCCCGGAAGACGCTCTCTACGCCACAATCGCGTCGCCGCAGCCCGTCGAGCCTCCGCGCGTCCATGCCCGGATCGACATCGATCCCGGCCGGGCCGAGGACCTGCTGCAGTCGCTGATCGCGGACGGCCGAGTCGTCCGGCTGGCGGCCGACGACGGCGGTTTCCTGCTCACACATGATCGTTGCGAGGCGCTGACGCGGCAGGCGGTTGAGATCGCCATGACTTCGTTGCGGGACCGTCCCTTGCGTTCCGGCTTCCCCAAGGAGGAGCTACGCAGTCGTCTTGACCTCTCGCCCGTCCTTCACGGCCTCCTGCTCGCCCGCTGGCACTCCGAGGGCATCTTCATCGAGACAGGGCGGAACGTCGCCCCGCCGGACTGGCAGCCTAATCTCACCCAGGCGCAGCTCGACATCTGCCGGCGTTACATCGCCGGCGTCGCGCCGTTTTTGCCACCCCTCACGGAGCGCCCGGATGATGAACTGGTTTCGCATCTGGTCGATTCCGGGCGCGTGGTGGAAACCGACGATGACGTCGTCTTCGAGGCGGGCGCGTATCACCGGATGGTTGACTCCATTGCCGAGAGGCTCGCGGATGGACGCCTCTTCAGCGCGGCCGAGGTCCGAGACCTCTTCGGGACATCCCGGCGCTATGTCTTGTCGCTGCTCAGCTACCTCGACTCGCAACGCGTCAGGCTTCGACGCGGCGACGACCGGGCGGCTGGGCCAAACCTGACGAAAGCCAAATCGCTCGGATCCTCGCGCGAATAACTTATCGCAGCGGTGCGGTGCCGATAATCTGCTCCGCCTCCAGCTTGTCCAGTTCTTCGTCGGTCAGGCCCAGCAGGTTGTTCAGCACCGATCGGTTGTGCTCGCCAAGGCCCGGGGCGTGGCGTCTGACCCTCGCTGCCACACCGTCGATCTTCACGGGCACACCCACGGTCAGCTCGTCGCCGGTCCAGGGCCCGGGGACAGTTTCCAGGATCCCGCGACTTTGCACGTGTTCGTCGTGGACCAGGTCCTCGATCGTGAAAATGGCCTCCGCCGGCACGCCATGGGCCTGCAGCAGCGTCATCGCTGCCTTCCGCTCCCTCGTGGTCGTCCACTCCTCGATGAGCCTATCGAGGCTGTCCTGATTCTCGATCCGTCGACGCATCGTCGCGAAGCGCTCGTCGTCCGCAAGCTCCGGTCGCCCCATTGCCTCACAGAGCGCTTTCCACTCGTCTTCGTGGCTGATGGAGACGACCAGCCATTCGTCGACGCCCTGGCAGCGATAGCATCCGTGGGGTGACTTGAAGCGATGCCGGTTGGCCGTCGTCTCGAGCACGCGGTTGTTCATCTGGTACTCGAGCACGAGCTCTGGTAAGCAGGCGATCATGGCCTCCGACTGTGCCAGGTCGATGAAGACGCCTTTGCCGGTGCGTCGGCGGTGGAATAGCGCCGCGAAGAGCCCTGCTGCCGCGAAAGACCCGTTGATCGGATCTGCGTAAAACTCACCCGTCTCCAGGTACTCGCCCGGTTTGTAACCTGTGAGACTGATCAGTCCAGAGACTGCCTCCTGCACCGGTCCGTAGGAGAGATAATGCGACTCCGGGCCCTTCGAGCCAAACCCCGGCATCGACATCATGATCAGGTCCGGCTTAATCTCACGCAGGGCTTCATAGTCGATCCCAAAACGCCTCATGACACCAACGCTGTAGTTCTCCACAACCACGTCGGAAATCGCCACGAGACGCTTGAACAGGTCAACGCCGGTAGCGGTTGTCAGGTCGAGCGTAATGCCCAGCTTGTTGCAGTTGACCTGGTTGAATCGTGCCGCTCGGTTGAAATAGGCATCATCGGGGCCGGCTGCCGTCCGGTTGCGAAACGAGATGCGTTCCGAGTCCGGGTGTTGGATCGATTCGACCTTGATCACTTCGGCGCCCATGTCTGCCAGCCAGCGCGTCGCATAGGGGCCGGCCCACACCTGGGTCACGTCGAGCACGCGAATGCCTTCGAGAGGCAAGTTTGCCATCCCGTCCTCCCCTGTCGTCGCCATCACATAGCGCCCTGCTGATTCAGCACCATGAGGTCGTGTCCTGTAAGGCCCAGCTCACCCAGCAAAGCGGCGTTGTGCTCGCCAAGTGTTGGCCCCCTGACCGACCGTGGTAGCTCCGCTCCCGTTACCACGTAGGGCGTCCCCGGCATCTTGATCGCGCCGCCTGGCAAGTCGGCCTGCCAGAAATAGCCCCGAGTTTCGAGCTGCTTGGATGCCAGGAGGTCCGGCCCCGTGGCGACCATCCCGGCCGGCAGCCGGTGTTCCTGGGCAATGCGGGTAACCTCGGCCTTTGAGTGCTCAACCAGCCAAGGCAGCGTGTACGCCTCGATTTCGTCCGCATGGGATCCGCGAGTTGCGCGAATCCCGGAAGCGCGCGTCGTCGAGCTCCTCAGCGCCGACCATGTCGATGAAGTCGTCCCACCAGTCGCGTGCCATGATGAGCGAGAAGACGACGCTACCGTCCGCCGCCGGAAGAATCCCGGCCGGGAAGGCCCGCCCTCGGTCGCCGACGCGCTGCGGCACGGCGCCAGTCGCCGAGTATCTGCGG
Source organism: uncultured Chloroflexia bacterium (assembly GCA_963766645.1). Lineage (GTDB taxonomy): Bacteria > Chloroflexota > Dehalococcoidia > DSTF01 > WHTK01 > WHTK01. The sequence goes on from CAVYAY010000001.1 coordinate 549,698, forward strand.
ACGGAGCTGCCGTGCAGCGTGCAGAAGCTCTCCAGCACCGAGACGTCCACGTGCGTGCCTTCGCCCGTCGCCTCGCGCTGGTACAGCGCCGCCAGCGTCCCGCTCAGCGCCGTCGTCGCGGCGATGTACTGGGCGAAGTTGCCTCCCTTCTTCAACGGCGGCTTGTCCGCTTCGCCGGCGATGAACATCTCGCCGCTGATTGCGTGGATTCCAATCTCGTCCGCTTTGTAGTCGCGGTAAGGGCCCGTCTGACCAAAGTTGGAGATCGAGGTGACCACCAACCGGCGATTCGCCTGCCGGAGTTGTTCGTAGCTCAGGCCCAGAATCGGCATCACGCGCGGCTCGAAGTTCTCGATCAGGACATCGGCTTTTGCGGCCAGCTTGAGCAGAAGGTCCCTTCCTTCCGACGTCTTGAGATTGAGCGTCACCCCCAGCTTGTTGCCGTTGAGGTAGTGAAACAGCCCACTCTGCTCGCGGTCCGGGATGTCGTCGCGAAACGGGCCCAGGTCTCGCGAAGCATCTCCCCACGGCGGCTCGACTTTGATGACCGTGGCGCCGAGACTTCCCGTCAGCCGGGCGCAGTAAGGGCCCGAAATGTAATGACCGAGGTCGATTACCGTGAGGCCTCCAAGAAGGCCGGAGCCCCTATCAAGCTCTCGCGTGTCTGCCATTAAACCCCCTCCGACTGCCCCGAGGCAGCGCGGATCATAGCAGCGGCCCGATACCCGTTCGATGGGTATAACCGCTGCTTTGGGGAGATTCTTGCCTATTCAGCGCCCCGCCACGTCCAATCCGCCCGCTCCGAATCATACCGTTTGGTTATCGACGACCGGCTTCCGAGCTTCGAGTCCATAGAATGACGAGGCCCTGGCGGTACATCCGTCCAACGGTGAGTAGAACGCGAGGTGCATTCGATATTGTGATACCGCTACAAGGACTTCGAGTCCTCGATCTTTCAGAGGGCATCGCGGGCCCCTTTTGCACCAAGCTCCTCGCCGACTACGGCGCCGAGGTCATTAAGGTCGAGCGGCCGGGCACCGGTGATTGGACCCGTCAACGGCCACCCTTCTACCGCGGTGAGCCGGGTACCGAGCACAGCCTGCTCTTCGCCTATCTGAACACGAGTAAACGCAGTCTCACACTCGACCTCGAAAGCGCCGCTGGACGCGACATGGTCTATAGGCTCGCCGCCGAATCGGACATCCTCGTCTTGAGCCAGCCGCTGACCTTCCTCGACTCGCTGCCGGGTGGCCGTCAGGCGCTGCGCACGGCGAACCCGAAGCTCGTCGTCAGCTCTGTGCCCTACTACGAGGGGGAAGGGCCATATGCCAACTACAAGGCAACCGAACTGACCCTGTACGCGATGAGCGGGCTAATGTCCATGGCGACCGGCGATCAGCGCGGCCGTCTCAAGGCCGGCGGCTACCAGGCGCAGTACATGGCCGGCGCCCAGATCTGCTCCTATACGCTGTTCGCGGCGCTGAAGGCGCGTAGGCAAGGCACCGGGAGCTTCATCGAGGCTTCCGTGGCCGAATGCTGCGCGCGCGTTCTCGCCCACATGCAGAGCTACGTGCCGGGCCAGTCACGAGAGCGCTCAACGCCAATTCAGGAGGGCTCGACCTGGGAGTGTGGCGAAGGCTCCCTCATGATCATGATGTACTACTACCAGATGGAAACCCTGGGAGCGCTGATCGGCGACCCCACCCTCAAAAGCGACACCAGCACGGGTGCCGACATCGGGATGCGTGAGAACCGCCGCGTCTGGCAGGACCCGCTGCGTGCATGGCTGAAGACCAAGACCGCGGACGAGGCGGAAACCGAGGCCCAGCGCGAGCACCTCCTTTTCAGCAAGGTCAATAACACCAGGGACGTCGTCGAGTCTGAACACCTCAACGCCCGCAATTTCTTCGTCGACGTTTTCCATCCGGTGATCGGACCGGCAAGGTTTCCCATCGGCTCATACCACCTGACCGGTAACGATCGAAACCCACCGCAGGCCGCCCCCGTCCTGGGTGAAGCGAATGACTTCGTGCTGCGACAGCGTCTGGGTCTCACCGAAGCCGATCTCGCCCATGTTTCAAGCGCCAGATCAGGAGCCCAAGAGTGACTGTAAACTCCGCAAACGGCCTCGACCTGCCACTCTCCGGAGTTCGCGTCCTTGACCTCACCCACCGCTTCGCCGGACCAACCCTGACTATGCTCCTCGGCGACTGGGGTGCGGACGTCATCAAGATCGAATGGTGGGATCGCATGGACGCATGGCGCGGCATGATCAGCGTCAAACACGATAAGGACGGCGAACAGGCTTACAACAAGCGGCCTAACTGGCTGAAGCTGAACCGCAGCAAGCGCAGCCTGACCCTCAATCTGAAGGAGGAGAAGGGCCAGGGAGTCTTCCTCGACCTTGTCCGGCAGTCGGACGTCGTAGTCGACAACTTCAGTGCCAGCGTTCTCGACCGTCTTGGACTCGGCTATGACGTGCTGCGTGCCGCCAACTCGCGCATCATCTCGCTCTCGCTACCGGGATTCGGCAACTACGGCCCCCATTCTGATTACGTGAGCAACGGCGGGACCATACAGGGTTACGCCGGCGTCGCGTCGATCACCGGCTACGAGGATGACCACAAGCCGCGTGTTTCTATCGGCATCTGGGCCGACCCGGTCTGCGGCGTCCACGGCGCCTCGGCCATCGGCATGGCGCTCCTGGCACGAGAGCTCACCGGCGAAGGGCAGCGTATCGAGCTCGCGCAGGCCGAGAACATGGCCTCGACTCTCGGCGAATCGATTCTCAACTACACCGTCAACGGAATCGTCGACCAGCCGCTTGGCAACGCCGACGCAGCGATGGCACCGCACGGATGCTACCCCGCTCTCGGTGAGGACGAGTGGATCACGATTGCCGTCGCCGACGATGCGCAGTGGTCCGCGCTTTGCTTGCTTGCTGGCCATCCGGAATGGCTCAAGGATGAACGGTTTAAGTCGCAGCGGCTGCGCTGGGAGAACAGGGCAGGCCTGGATGAGCTCATGCGCCAATGGACCGTCGGCGAGGATAAATGGGCGCTCACGGACCGTCTCCAGGAGGTGGATATCGCCGCTGCGCCGGTCGTGACCATCGCCGATTTCCACGAACGAGAATCGCTCCCCGCGAGCAACTTCTACCAGGAACTCGACTACCCCTACATGAAATCCTACCCCGGCCCGGGCGTGAGGCTCGACGGGGCGCCGATCGCGCTGCGCCTGCCGCCGCCTATGCTCGGCGAGCACAATGAGGCGATCCTGAGAGAGCTGCTCGGCTATGGTGACGACGACATCGAGGCGCTGCGTCGGGCCGGCGTGATCTAGCCGGGACGAGCCTCCCGGGCCGTTACCCGCCTTCGCACAGAAACGGCAACAGCAGGTCGAGGAACTCCTGCGTCTTCTGGGTGTGCACGTTGTGACCTGCGCCCGCGACCGTTTCCAGCCGAGCGTTTGGCAGGCACGCGATGAATCGCTCCGCCGCGTCCGATTTGATCAGAGGGCTCTCTTCGCCGCGGATCAACAGCACAGGACAGGAAACTCCGGCAAGCTCCTCCGGGCTAATTGGTGGACGCGCCGGCAAAGGTGCCCCCGAATTCCCGAGGCGTGGATATTGCTTGCTGACCAGCTTGCCGTCGGATCGCTGCATCAGATTGAAGCGCATTGTTCGCAGAATGCGTTCCTCGCTTCGGTCTGGCTCCCGTTCCTGCACCCGCGCAACGTAATCTTCAACCGAGTCGAATTCGCGCGTCGAGCGGACAAACTCCACGATTTGCTGGCGTCCTTCGAGCGCTGACTCCGGACCCGTATCGACGAGAACGAGCCGCTTCGCGACATCATGTCTGGTGACGAGACTGAGCGCGGTGCGGCCGCCCATCGAGTGCCCTACGATGTTCGGTCGCTCCAGTCCCAATGCCCGGATCACGCCCAGCACGTCGTTGGCCATCAGCTCCGTAGACATCTCGCCGTCGCGCGGCCATTCGCTGTCGCCGTGGCCGCGCTGGTCAACGGCAAAGATCTGAAAATCGTGACACAGCGTCGCGGCCACCATGTCCCAGACGTGGGCCGTCTGGTTACCCCCGTGCAGCATGAGCATCGCAGGCTTTGATGCGTCTCCCCATTCAAGGAGATGGAAGCGTAATCCGCCGCTCACGACGTTTCGCGAGTAGCACGAAATCGGCAGGACGGGCTCAAGGCCGCGCTCCCGCATCGCAATCAAGACGTTCGCAAAATCCTCGCTATCGGTCATGTCCAACCGATCGGCGCTCTCTGAGAAGGTGTTCAGGTACACGCGCTGTGCCTCTAACTAGGCGGTCGAGATGGCATCAGCATAGGCGATCAGGTCTCGGGCGCGCCGGACAATCGCAGTGTCCACCATGCGGCCGTCAACCTGGATCGAGGCTTCGCCCCGCGCCTCGGCCTCAACGAACGCCGCAACGATGCGGCGCGACTCTTCGACGGCTTCAGCCTTGGGCTCGAAGACCCTGTTCACGGGTTCTACCTGAGCCGGATGGATCAGGTGCTTGCCTTTAAAGCCAATCGATTTCACGTAAGTCGTTTCGGCTACCAGTCCGGCTTCGTCCTTGAAGTCTCCGAATGGCGTGTCCAGCGGCTGAAGCCCGTATGCGACCGCGCAGTGAGCGATGATACGCCGTACGTACTCCAGCTCGCCGCCGGCGGGAGTGCGGTCCACACCCATGTCGGCGACGTAGTCAAAGCCGCTCAGCGCTAGACCGATCGACCGCGGCGCCGCCGAGGCGATATCGCGGCAATTCAGCACTCCCATCGCCGACTCCACATGGGGCACCAGGCCGATGCTACCGGCCGCGATCGAGGCGTTGGCTTCCAGACGACCGATCATCTCGTCCAGCCGTCCGATTTCCTCACCGGTTTTCGCCTTCGGAAACGCGATGCCGTCTAGCCCCGGGACGATAACTGCTGTCAGGTCCCCCTCCGTAAGCCCGGTTTCAAAGTGGTTGACCCGGACGTGCACCGTTTTACCGGCTGCCTTCAGTGAAGCCACCGACGCTGCGATACCCGCGCGCGTCGCTTCCTTCTCGGCCGGCGGCACGGAATCCTCCAGGTCGAGGATGATGACGTCGGCCGGCGTTTGGTGAGCGCGAGCCACCATGTTTTCTCGATTGGCAGGGACGTAAAGCATCGAACGTAGTATCAGCATGGTCACCCTAGCGGCCGCTCCACTGCGGCTGGCGCTTCTCGCGGAAAGCCTTGGGGCCTTCCAGCGCGTCCTCGGCTTCGAGAAGCTCGTCGTACACCTTTCGGACCATCGGCCTTACCTCTTCGGCAGGCAGCGTCAATGCTCGCTGGATGATCTCTTTGTGGGCCCTGACCGAAAGCGGAGAATTGCGGCAGATCTTCCGTGCATAATCAATCGCCGTGGGCATCAGCTCCTCCGGCGACACGACCTTGTTGGCGAAGCCGATCTCGTACGCGCGCTGAGCGCCGATCGGCTCGCCCGTCAGGCACAGCTCCATTAGCGCGCTCAGCGGTATCTGGTTCAGCAACGTGGGCGCAAAACCGGCGAGCAGGTGCCATTTCGTCTCCGTGATGCCGATCTGCGCCGTCTCCGACATGATGCGTATGTCGCAGCGCTGTGCATGTCCCCACCCGCCGCCATACGCAAACCCGTTGATCGCCGCGATCATCGGCTTGAAGCTCTCGGTCGGCACAACCCCGTTCTCCGGAGGCCTCGGGGCCTGCCCAGCGTCATCCGCCGCTGCGCGTTCCTTCAAGTCCCGCCCCACGCAGAACCCCCGGCCGGTCCCGGTAACGATGGCCACCCAGGCGCTGTCATCCGCCTTGAAACGCTCATAGCTCTCTGCCAGCGTCCGTGAAAGCTCTCGGTTCAGGGCGTTCAGCGCCTCCGGCCGGTTCAGTGTGATTACGACAATGTGATCGTCGACTCGGTCGTAGAGAACAACAGGTTCTGCCATGTCGGGACCCCTTTCGGGGGTTCACTCTAGCACCCGCACGCACCTGCTTCCGAAGTATTCCCGTTTGTACTGGAGCGCCTTTCAGCGGCCCACCCCAAAGGAATCTTGTAGACGCTTTCGATCGCCGGGATCGCGGACCTTCATAACCGGTGTGCACTGTCTTTGACACCCGGAATTACCGATGCTAGCTTCGCAAAGCTGTACAAGCGCTGAGCAAGGAGAATCGCATGGTAACTCAGACTGCCGGAATCGAAGTTCTCAACCCGGTGGCTCAAACGGCCGCCGACGGCCAGGCGGTCCCGGCCGGCGATCTGCTGATGGCAGACCACGAGACGTTCGCGGGAGCGGACAGCTTCGACTCCTGGGAGAACTTCAACACCGAGTTCCTTGACCGCGGCTGGGGCGATGGCTTTCCCCTCGTGGCCCCGACCCGCGAGCGCGTAAATGCGTTCCTCGATTCTGTCAGGCACCTGGAGCTGGGGCCGTTGGACGTCATCGGCAAGCCCGTCGCTCCTGGCAACGGGATCGCGACGGTCGAGAAGCTCGCCATCAACTGTGCAATGGCTGGTTGCCGTCCTGAGCACCTGACTGTCCTGATCAGCACGATTGAGGCAATCACCGAGACAGAGGATGTTGCCTTTCAGGCCGACCTCCAGTCGCCCGCCGGGCACTTCCCGATGATGCTGGTCAGTGGCCCGATAATACAGCAGATGGACATCAACTCCGGCATGTGCAGCCTGGGGCCGGGCAAACCCTCGTTGGTCAACACCGTCCTCGGGCGCGCCCTGCGGCTCATCCTGATGAACGTTGGCCACGCATACCCGACTGCCAAGGACCTTGATACGATCGGCGTACCGCAGAAGTTCAGTTACTGCCTCGCTGAGAACGAAGCCCAGAACCCCTGGGACGAACCCTTCCACGTTGAAATCGGTTTCCAACCCTCGGACAGCGTCATTACCGTCTTCAGCGTCAGCGAAGTGGGCCACTTCGGCGGTTACACGGCAGAGCCGGAGCGTCTTCTCATCAGCCTTGCCAGGGGCATGCGGCACGCCGGCGGCGGTGAGCACGACGACAGCGGGCATCAGTACCTCATCATGTACTGCCCGGACCACGCGCGCAGCATGCACGTCGGCGGTGAGACCAAGGAGTCGATCCGAAAGTTTGTTGTCGAAAACGTGCCCCTGAAGAACGGTGATAACGTGCACTTCACCGTCGTCGGCGGTCCGTCTTCCGGCAGCCACGTCTACAGGGCATTGCCCTCCATCAGCAAGACGATTCGGCTCTAATACCGGAGGATCGCCTCCCGGCAGCAGGGCGGCGGCATCGAGATCGGGGGGTGCTGCGTGGCGGGTGCACTCGAAGGCATACGCGTCATCGATTTCGGCCAGTACATCGCCGGCCCGCTGGTCGCCATGCTCCTCTCCGACCAGGGCGCCGACGTCATTCGCGTCGACCCGCCGGGTGGCCCGCGCTGGAGTCACCCAGCCAACGCCACGCTGAACCGCGGCAAGCGCCGATTAGAACTGGACCTTAGAGACCCGGCCGGCAAGACAGCCGCACTGAGTCTGATCGGCAGCGCCGACGTTGTTATCGAGAACTTCCGGCCCGGCGTCATGGAGAGTCTCGGGCTCGCCTGGGAGCAGGTGAGCCCTGACCACGAGAGGCTCATCTACTGCTCGATTCCAGCCTTCGCCGCTGACGACCCTCGTGCCCGCTTGCCTGGCTGGGAAGGCGTCGTCGCCGCGGCGACTGGCGCTTTCCCCACTCGCCCCGGCCGCCGTCACCCGGCGAGCGCGGTCGAGCCAGAGGCAGTCGACGCGCCCCGGTTCACGGCGCTGCCGCTCGCGTCGGAGTACGGCGCGGTGGCGGCCGCGATCGGCATAGCGATGGCGTTGATCGCTCGCGAGCGCGACGGACTCGGGCAATGTCTGGAGATACCCCTCTTCAATGCGATGTTTCTCGCCATCGGTTCCAGTGGCCTGCTGGTCAACGGCGGACCCTCGGGTGGACGCCCGATGGATCCCTGGGGCGGCATCTTCCCCGCCAAGGGCGAAGGCCGTGTGCTCATGAGCCTGCCCACGCCGCGATTCCTCGACACTTTCCTCAAGGCCACTGGCAAAGACCGCGAATGGGAAGACAAAGGCTACCTCGCGGCGGACGCCGTCAACGACAAGGATCTGATGGCGCGCCTTCAGCAAGACCTCGTCGACGTGTTCATGTCTCGCACTGCCGACGAGTGGGACGAACTGGCGACCGAGGTAGGCGTCCCCGTAACGCCGGTGCGTCAGGCCCGCGGCTGGATGGAGGCGAAGCATACGCATGAGGCGGGGATATTCGTCTTGGTCGACGATCCGGAATTCGGGCCGATGGTCCAGCCCGGTCCGTCGATTAAACTCAACGGCACGCCGGGCGGCGTGCAGGCGCCGCGCGCGGCAACCGCCTCTCCGGGCATCGATGGCATCGACGTTACAGCCGCTATCGCCGGGCCCACAAAGGAACAACCCCTATCGGCGCCTCTCGAAGGCTTCCGGGTCATTGACACCACGTCGATCCTCGCCGGGCCCACGGCTGGCCGGACGCTCGCTGAGTTCGGCGCCGAGGTTATCAAGGTCAACAACCCTTGGGAGCAGGGGTCCGGTTATCGCTGGCAGGTCCACCGCTACCACAGCGACGTCAACCGCGGCAAGAAGTCGATCCTCATCGACCTGAAGCAGCCAGCGGGCCTCGACCTCCTCTGGCGGCTGGTCGAGAAGTCAGACGTCTACCTGCAGAACATGCGCCTCGGCGTTGCGCAGCGCCTCGGTGTTGCCTACGCGGACGTCAAAAAGCACAAGCCCGACATCGTCTACCTTTCGATCTCGGCCTTCGGCTACGGCGGGGAGTGGGAGTATCGTCCCGGCTATGAGCCCGTCGCGCAGAGCTTTTCGGGTATGCAGGCCCGCGGGCCCCAACCCTACGCCGTGAACGATTACTGCACAGGGTTGCTCGGCGCTTTCGGCGTTGGATTGGCTCTCTTTCATAGGCTACGCAGCGGTGAGGGGCAGAGCGTTGAGACCTCGTTGGCCCACGCGTCAACCTATCTTCAGCTCCCTTACATGCAGCTCTACGCGGGCAAAAAGTGGGACGAACCCTCCGGCCCCCACGCCCGCGGCTGGAGCCCGCTACAGCGCATGTATCGCGCCAGCGACGGATGGTTCTTCTTGGGCGCGGCGTCCTCCCAGATAGACGCGCTGGCTTCGATCGCGGGGTTGGAAGCTGCGAAGCAGCCGACAGGAGACGCCCTGGCCGGCGCCCTCGAGGCCGCGTTCGCGGGGAAGACCGCGGCTGCCTGGGTCAAGTCGCTTACTGCTGCCGGGCTCGGCGCGTACCCCATCGGTATCACGGAGCCGGAGCTAATGGCCGATCCTTGGGTCGTTGACCACGGCCTCAGCGTCACCCAGACCTACAAGGACGGCTCGCGTATCACGACCATCGGCCCTCCTTGGCGCCTGTCCCGTACGCCCCCTTCCGTGCGACACCTCGTTTCGCCTCCTGGTGGCGATGCATACGAGGTTATCGCGAAAGCCGGCCTCAAGGACCGATTCGAAGAGCTTGTGCGCGAGAAAGCGGTTCTCCTCGAATAGCCGGGGGCTGAAGTGCGCCGGGTCAGATCGGCCGCGCGGCGTGGATGATCTCTCGCGTCACCGTCGGGTTCCCCATGCACGGCACCAGGTCGCTCTGCCCGTTCGGCCCGCCAACCACGACGATCTGCACCTGCTCCGGGTTCTGAAACTCCGGCACGAGCTCTTCCGGGTCCATGGCCTCGAGGCGTTGCTGAAGGTCAGCTGGTAGCGCTTCCCAGCCGACTGACATCGTCGCCAGTGCCTGCTTCAGGGGCCTCCGCGCGTTTTGCAGCAGGTACTCCCTGATCGAGGTCTTGGTGTGACCCGATTCGCTGAGGACACGAGCGTGGTCGGGCGCCAGCAGCATCACCTGGCAAGACCCTCCTTCGCCCTCCGTCCGGCTCGGTATCAAGCCCGAAGGACCGCCCGATGCGGACGCCTTGCCGGCCCAGCCCAGCAATATCTTCTCCGCGTCGGCCTGGTAGTTGTTGTAATGCACCATGCTGTTCGCCCCGTACACGGTGACCGTGCTAGCGCTCCGCTCGAAACCCTTTTCGACGTGCAGCGGCTCCCAGGGGTTCTGCGCCTCGTTCTCAGCCACGCACATGCTGTACTTGGTCGGGCTGCCGATGGTGTCCATGTCGCCACTGCCGGGGTAGCAGTGGCCTACGTTCATCAGGACCAGCCGGAGCGCCCGGCCCAGGACTGTATTCACCAGCGACGGTTTGCCGGGGCCGAGGGTGCAGCGCCCGTTGTTGATACCCAGCTCCTGGACAATTGGCCCGTTGATCACCAGCATCGTCGTCGTCGGGTTCGTCGACATCGTGATGCCGCGGACGGGAAACACCTCCTGCGGTGTTTCGAGGATCGCCTCCACCGCTGCGATCAGTACCGCGAGATGCTCCGGCCGGCAGCCGGCCATGACTGCATTGACCGCGACCTTCTCCACTGTCGCGGCACCGTAAAACGGCGCCAGCTTGCCGAGGACGAGGCCGGGCGGCAAGCGCACCGCGCGCAGCGCCGCTTCAACGCGCGCGCGTGTCGGCGGGACGAGCGGGAACCCGTCGCCAATGCCGCGCTCGTTGAAATCGCCGTTGAATCGGTCCCACGCCTCGATCAAGTCTTCGCCGTGGTAGCGCTCCCGCCGTGCGGGCAGCGGTTCCCGCCCGCGCAGGTCTGCCTCCAGCTGAGCCACCGGGTTCAGAACATCTAGCGTGGCGGTATCACTGCGGGAGCTCATGGCACAGTCCCAGCACCACAGGGGGAGGCCTGGTTCAGGACTCCCGGATCAGGCAAGCGATAATCGAATCGAGAGCCGCCTCGGCTGCCTCTTCCACTTGGCTGTCCGACAGGGTTGCCAGCAACCTTCGCAACTCCACGAACTCGTAGTTCTGCAGGCCCATCACCCGCGCCATAGAGCGTACGATGTTCGCATAGGCCCGGTTGCATATTGTCACGCCCGGCTTGCCGTCCCGTTCGGCGGCATACATGTCGTGCAAACTGCACGACGCGCACGGCGCTCAATCGCCAATCGCAGTGATGAAGACGTCCGCACGGGGGATGAAGCCCTCAAGCAGCTTGCTGTCGGCCGGCCAGGTTGGCTCGAGCTTGCTTGCCCAGACTACATCCCGCAGGTTGAACCGCGCCCGGAGGAGCTCAACGACCTTCTCCAGAAAGACCTTGCTCCCATGCTTGTTATTGTCGAGTACGCCTAGCACGAGCCCGTCCAGGCTGACGGGACGTTCCGCGGCCAGTGTCTCGCCAGAGTCCCTCGACAAAGCTATTTCCCTACCTGGCCGGGACGATCTCGACTTCCCTCACGTACGGCGCCTGCGCCTTGCACATCGCCTCGGCCATCTCCTTGAACGCGTCTGGCTCCATGATGCACTCGGGGCATTCCGCGTTCGTGCCCTCGTAATAACGGACGCGTAGCACGCCGGCTTCAACGTTCATGGGCTCGACGATTACGCCCTCGTTGTCCTCCAGGGATGACCTCAGCGTGTTCAGAATGAGCTCGATTTTCTCGTCGATCATGACGTCTCCAGACCAGCCGCAATTGCGGCCTTCTCTATCAGGTTTCGATAACCTTGCTGATCGAGGCTGGCCCTGTAATGAACTCGCTCACACCGTGGTCGCCGCCAATTACGGCGATGTGGATATGACTCGGGTTCGGGTCGCCCCGGATTGGTGTCTCCGGGTCCATGGCTGCGATACGGTCCTTGACCTCCTGCGGCACAGCTTCCCAACCGATGAAAGCATACGTTGCGAGGAATTCACGAAGCGGTGTCGCGGGCGCGTTTTGCACCATGTACGCCTGCAGATCGGCTTTGCTGTAGCCGGCCGCGACCAGGCTGCGAGCGTGTTCCGGCCCCAGGATCAGGAGCTGCCCGCCACGGTCGGCATCACCCTCTGTGCGGCTAGGTATGCCCAACGCTCCGCCACCACCCGCGCCAGAGCCACCGCCACCCGCCGCACCACGGGCGGCCAGTACCTTGAGCAACGGGCCGACGTCGCCGGGGTCGCTGGCAAACGACGAGACGTCGCCTGCGGCAAACATCGTTACCACGCTTTGGTCCGCGTCAAAGCCCCGGCTGACGTGGAAAGGCTCACCCCAGGGGTTGGCGTCCTCATTCTCGGCGAGAACGGCGCTGTACTTGCCGGAAGTCCCAATCGTATCGAGGTCCAGAATCTCCGGATACGCCTGCGCCACGTTCATGATGATCAAACGCATCGCCCGGCCGATTACCGTGTTGACGCGGCCCGGCTTGCCAGGGCCCCACGCGTTCATTCCTGTGTGCAGTCCAAGCTGCTTCACAATCGGTCCGTTCAGCAGCATCAGCGGATAGCCCGCGCCGTGAGAAGACAGCAGGATCCGCAACGGAAACTGGCCGATCGGTGACTCCAGCATCGCCTGTATCGCGGCGATCAAGACCGGCATGTGAGCTGGCTCGCAGCCGGCCATCGCAGCGTTGATCGCGATCTTTTCGATGGTCGCCATGCCGTCGCCGGGCGGGAAGGGGCGTCCCACCACGTCCAGCGGCTGCCAGCGGTTGCTCACGTAGTCGAGGAACGGTTTTACACGTTCGGGAGTCGGTGGGAACAGCGGGAAACCATCGCCCCAACCTCGCTCCATAAACGCCTCGTTGAACGCCTCCCATGCGTTGAGCCGGCTGGAGGACCCAAAGGATTCCGTGGCCGCCCGCTGCAGTTCACGCACGACAGCTCCCGAAACGTCCGCCGGTGGCGTCACGAGCGCCTCCAGCACCTCGGGCAGCGATGCGTCCGCATCCCCGCTGGCCTGGGGCTCTGTCCGGCTTGTCAGGGTGTACGGGATCACGACTTGCACCAGGGAGGGGAAACCGAACACCTTTGACGATGCGGCAAAATCTGCTTCATAGCCGACCGACGTGATGGAGACCGTGGGGATCCCGAGCTTCTCAAGCTCTGTCATGTCATACGCAAGGTACGACGTGCAGGACCCTCAATCGGCTGTCGCGCCGACCACGATGTCGCAGTGATCAGCCTCGATTGCCTCCAGCACCGATTTCTGGATCGGACGCCTGCTGTCGTAGTGGAAGGTTTCCATACTTGGAAACTGCTGCTTCAGCCGAGTCTCAACCTGGTTCAGGTAGTGGATGCCACCGGGTTTGCGGTTCCAGTAGAAGCCGACCCGCTTACCTTCCAATGACCTGGGTCGAGTCGGCATCACAAGCGCCTCACCCAGGTCTGCAGCCAGCTGCGAAACCGGGTTCAGTACCTCAAATGCATCAGTCTCGGTAACCATCGTCTCCTCCTGCGCAGTAATCGGAACCGTCGCATTAGAATCTAGCCGCGCTCACGCGAAGCGGTCAAAAAGCATAACCATTTGGCTTGACCATTTCCCGGGACGAACGCGTCAGCTCATCTGTCTGCTGATGCCGCTCGAGGAGCCACGCCATGAACACGCGGGCTACCGGCGACAAAGGCCTTCGCGGGTGGACAAGGTAAAGCTTCCTGTCAAAGCGAATGCCGCGGATCCGGACCGGAGCTGCGCCGACAACCTCGCCTCGACTGAAGGGAAGGTATGAAATCCACGACATGCCGAAGCCGTGTGAAACCGCGTTGAGACAGGCCTGGGCCGAATTCAGCGCCATCACAACACGCCGCTGAGGATGCTCGATACCCAACTGACGAAGTTTTGACGCCACCGTGGACACAACCGTCCCCACGTCCGCTGAAGACCTGTCACGGATGATGAACGGCTGTCCCGCAAGATCTTCCAGGTCGATCTCGCCGCAGGCCGCGAAGCGATGCGTCGACGGCACCGCCAGGACAACTTCGTCATCCGCCACCGGATAGCATCGAAGCGATTCGGAGGCGGGGCTGCGACCGATGAAGCCGAGTTCGGAGCCGCCCTCCAGAAGGTCTTCCTCGACGCCGTCGCTGTCTGAAATAAAGACGTGGGGCGCAACGTCCGGGTTCTCGGCGCTAAACTCTCGCACCCAGCCCAGCACCAGGAAGTCGCAGAGCGTGGTGCTGGCGCCGATTCGCAAATCGCCCCTCGCTTCGCTGGATTCCCGTCGTATCTCCTCCATGACGTTGTCGAACCGGCCGAGCGTGTCGCGCGCGTCGGCCAGGAACTTCTCGCCCATGGTGGTCAGCTCCAGGTGCCTCGCATCGCGCTCGAACAGCGTCACGCCCAGGCGCCCCTCCAACTTCATAAGCTGCCGGCTGACTGCCGGCTGCGTAACGCCGAGACGCTTGGCCGCCGCCGTAAAGGTGCCCGTCTCCTCGGCTGCAATCAACGTCCGCATCTCGTTCAGCGAAACTTCGGCTTCCTTCCGGGTTCTCATGATAGCCTCCTGACGACGACAGCCTATGCATTTCTGGCATATTGTAGCCAAGTTCCATACCTGATTGGTATGATGGCCGCTCGTCAGAGACCTCTCGGGTACTTAGGAGTTCCTCTCGCCGCGATTCTTGAGATAACGGTAAGCGGCGACCGCCGCCGTTGCCCCGTCGCCGGCGACGGCAGCTAGCTGAGCCACCGAATTCTGGCGGATGTCGCCCGCTGCGAAGACCCCAGGCGCCGACGTCTGCATCATGATGTCGGTCACTATGTGGCCACTCGGGTCGAGATCGACAGCTCCCTGGAGGAACGTCGTATTCGGGTCAAGGCCCACGAAGATAAATACGCCGGCAAACTCCTGGGTCTCGCTCTTCCCGGTAGCGAGATCCACTAACCGGACGCCCGTCACAGCGTCGCTGCCGATGATTTCTTCGACCTGGCGCCCATAGGCCACCTTCAGGTTTGGTTTTGCCTCGGCCTTCTCGACAATGGCCCGCTGCAATCGCAGCTCCGCGCCGCGGTGAAACAGCGTCACGTCAGACGCGAATTCGGTCAGCACGACGGCTTCGTCCACCGCCGCGTCGCCGCCGCCGACTACGCAGACCGACTGCCCGGAAAAGAAGGGACCATCGCAGGACGCGCAATGCGAGACGCCTTTCCCCACCAACTCCTCTTCGCCCGGCACGCCGAGGCTACGCAGCGTCGAACCCGAAGCGATGACCAGCGTCCGCCCGGTCACCTCGCTCTCATCGCACCTTACGAGCTTCTCATCGCCGCCAGTGTCGATCGAGAGGGCCGAATCAAAAACAAACTCGGCGCCCGCCATCTGGGCCTGCTCTTGCAGCATCGGCCCGAGTTCATACCCCGGGACGCCTTCTGGGAACCCCGGGAAGTTCTCAACTTTGTCGACGTTGATGATCTGACCGCCCGAAGTGCCCCTGTCGATCACGGCGACACTTAGCCCGAAGCGGCTGGCCGTCAAAGCGGCCGTCAGTCCGGCGACGCCTGCGCCAATAACCAGCAAATCGTAGTCACTCATGTCCGTTCCCACCGCTCACTTCCCAGTACATCAGATAGCCCGCCCTGATTAGCCGCCCGAGCGCACCAGTTCGGGCCCAAGCTCTCGCACGTCCTGAATTGGGCCGGAGCTGTAGTCGCCAAGCCGAAGCTGCACCGACGCTTGCTGATCTCCGAAAGCCTCATGGCGAAGAACGACATTGCTCAGACCGCATTGCGATACCGCCGCCCGCGCTAACGAAAGCATCTGTGCATCGCCCGGGGCTCCCTTTAGCGTGGCGATGCAAGGTGGCGACAAGAAGCGCGCCAGCGCGCCACCGAAGCCTGCCGCCATGGCGCCGTACTCGCGGTGAAACTCGTCGAACGGCCAGAGAGCCCCAGTAGGCCCCTTCTCGGTAGACGGACTCGCCGGTGAGGTCCGCCAACCGTGTTAGGAACGCAGCCGCTTGAGCGTTCTGAGCCGGGAGCGTCAACGGACGACCCAACCCTCCCGGGCCTGTTGCGCTGATATCGGAGTAGCCTCCGGCCGGATTGCGGTGCTCCGAGACAACGTAGACCGCCAGGTCCAGGGCCCGCTGCAGTTGCGTCACATCGCCCAGCAGGGCATACGCGTCCAGCATCGCCGACCCGGCTGCGACAGCATCTAGCAACAAACCGTAAATCAAAGGTTCGCCATCCCAGTAGTGAGACAGGCCGCCATCCTGCTGGTGAAGCGTGACCCAGAGCCACTCAAGGACTGTTACCGCGCGGTCTCGGCAGTCCTCTCGGCCCAGGATTAGCCATGCCTGCATGTATGCAGATGCGGCGCGGGCGTTCTGGTCGGCGTAGACGCAATCGTCGAGGTACGAGTCCAGCGGGCCGTCCACACCTTCCGGACCCGCAACGCGTCGGATGTAGTCCTGGCAGCCGAGGAACACGCCCTTGTCAGCGTCCAGTAGCGTCCCGTCCATGTCGTCGATCAGCTCCTCCGCGCAACCGCGGTAGAAGTCATCACCGGTCAATAAAAAGGTATGTAGGAAGTTGCGGAGCATCCCGGCCTGGTCGTCGAGCAGCTTCTCCGGGTGCGGCTCCTCCCAGTCCAGGCGAGACGAGTAGCGATAGTAGCCTCCTCCGCCTTCAGAGTGATACATGCTGCTGGAACGCATTTTCTCTAGCGTCAGCTGTACATGGGTTAGAAATAATCCCTCTCCGGTCACCTCGTACAGGTATAGGAAAAGGTCGTTCGCTTCGCTATGCGGGAACTTCGATTCGAGGCCGTATCCACCGTGTACTGGGTCGGCGAGGCCCTGCACCATGCCTGCGATCTCGCCCACGAGCGAGACGTTGAGACCCGCCCGGTTAGGGGTAGCCACGGGCCGGTCTGTCTGGGTTGCCCGTACCCGTTCGATTAGCTCTTCCTTCTTCTCGTGGTACGTGTTGGCGGCCTGCGCCAGGATGTCAACCATCGGCTTGGGACCGAGCGAGTTGAGCGTGAACATGTGGTCACCACCGGGTGTAAGAATCGCCAGGGTCGGCCAGCCGTTTTGCGTGTAGCGCGCGTCTATGTCCGGCCGGCGCGCTTCCTCCACGCGGATTGGCAGGAAGTTCGCGTTCAGCGATGCAATGACCTCGTCGTCGGAGAACGTAACCTCGTCCATGCGCTGGCAGGCGCCACACCAGAAGGCCACAATCTCAAGGAAGACGGGCTTGTCCAGCTGTTTCGCTTCTGCGAAAGCGGCGTCGCCCCACGGCCGCCATTCGATCAGGTGAGCCTTGTTCGGCCGCGCCGAGAAGCGGAACTCCCTCATGCCGCGGCCACGGAAGCGCGAGTAACCGATCGACCGTGATTAGGGCTGGCGAAGGGTCTCGCCGCTAGTCCCATTCCCAGTTGATCTTCTTGGTGACCATGCCGCCGCCGTCGCGCTTGGAGTGGTTGCCGCCCGTGAACAGGTAGCTCACATGGCCGCCGCCCCATCCACCACTCACCATGACCTGCATGTGTGACGGGTCGGTGATGTGATAGACCTTGGCCTCGCCGTCATTGAGGTCGACGCGATTAGCCCAGTGGTTCGCCGCTGTGTGGGTTTCCTGCGGCACCCCCGGAGACTGCAAATCGTGCTGCGCCTGCTTGTCTTTGACCAAGTGATACGTGTTCTCCCACACCGTGTCGCGGAAGCGTTCCTTGCTCCAGCCGGCGTCGGCAAGCATCTTCGCCGCATCCGGATTAAGTGCTATGACCGTGCAGGCGCCGCTGCGTAACTGTGCGATCCGGCGGCCCATATCGGCCACATTGCGCTCCAGGTCGGCGCCCGTCCTGACGAAGCCCGTACCCAGATACGTGCCGTGAGCGTCGAGCACCGTGACCGCACTGTCTTCAGCCTTCAGTCCAGCCGCGCTGACGTGGAAGGGCTCCCACGGGTTTCCGTCGTCGGTAGGCCGCTCGCAGATCAGATGGCCCCAACGGTCGGCCTGAGCGAAGACACACTTCGCCAGTTCCCCTGGCTTCGTCAGCCCGACATTCCACTGGATCAGCCGTATCGCCCTCGCGATCGTGCCATTCGCACGGTTGCCGGAACCCGCCAGCGCGCCTTCGGCATAGTGGAAGCCGAGCTTCTTCACCACGGGTCCGCTGATGATTGCGAGCGGCGGACCCCCCACCGTACTGACTGAATTCAGGATGTGGTAGTCGTCATCCAGGATCGCCTCCATGGCGGTAATCACCACTGGCACGTACTCCGGCCGGCAGCCTGCCATCGCGCAGTTGATAGCG
Source organism: uncultured Chloroflexia bacterium (assembly GCA_963766645.1). Taxonomy (GTDB): domain Bacteria; phylum Chloroflexota; class Dehalococcoidia; order DSTF01; family WHTK01; genus WHTK01. The sequence goes on from CAVYAY010000001.1 coordinate 567,863, forward strand.
ATCGCCTCCATCGTGACCTCGCCCTCACCAGGCATGAGGACACCGAGACTCTCGTCCGCCGGGCGACCGATGTAGTCGAGAATCTGCCGCACCCGCCGCTCGGTGGGCACGAAGACCGGGAAGCCATCCGTCCAGCCCTGTTCGAAGACGAAGTCGGTGAAATCGTCGATGTCTTCGATGCTGAACTTCTTCGCCGCCAGCTTGAAATCTTCCGCAACCATCGTTATTCCCCTGTTTCCTGCGAGGACGATTCCCGGCCGCGGCGCGGTTGCGAGCCCCGCTGACTCTCCTGCGGCTGCCACTTCTGAGCCGTCAGCATGTCTTTCAGCTTCATCGCCTGCTCGTGTGCCTTGAGCACGACTTCCTCGTGTGACTCCGCGGACGGCTTGTCCGCCGGGTACGCGATCACGACATTGCTAGAGTCTTCGATGCCCAGCAACTTCAACTCCGTCCGAGCAAGCCTTTCGAAGTGCTCGTGGACCATAACCACGGAGGGGATACCTTCTTTTAGCATGTTTGCCGCGTCACGCACGGCTGCAGTACTGCAGGATCCTCAAGCCCCGACGCCGGTGATCGCATAGTCGATCTTCGGCGCCATCTCCTGGATATCTGAGATGGGGGATGGTATCCACGTGTTGCCGTGGAACTTACCGTCGCCCATGTCGTGTTTGTAGTGACGTTGGATGTCGCGGGGCTCGTAGAGCTCGGTCACCGCGTTTTCCATCTCCGGCCAGAACTTCGTCGAGATATCGTGCATGCCCCAGAGGAACCCGACACGCTGGCCCTCAACTGTCTCAATCGTCTTCAACGGCTTCCGCTGCGTCGCTGCCGTTGAGCCTTCGGGAGAAAGGAACTCAATGCTCATCTAAACCGCACCTTTCTTGATCGAGCGCCCGAGCGTTCCATGCACAACTGTAGGGTGGGCCGCGAAAGGCTCCAAAATTCATGCAAGCTGGTTATACGTTTCGTTGCGTCTTCGGCCGCTCGCTGCAGCCCACAGCCTACCGCGGCCGCGTGGTCGGGAGCGGCAGAGGCAGCGCCAGCCCGACCTTCTGCTGACGCGGCGTCCTGATTGCCTCGGAAGCGATCGCCACTTCCGCAGCCCCGGTGCCAATGCTGTCGAAGACAATGATCGCTCTGGGGTCTAGTGAATCGTCACCGCGGAGAGTTCGTAACCCTCCCTGGCGGCCACGGCAGCCACGGTTTTTGAGTCCAGGCCACCCGAAAGCAAGACCATTCCAAGCTTCTTCATCTGCTTCCCTCTACCAACGATGGCTGCGGTTGAATTTCCTGGCAGTCCAGTGTCTTCCCGCCGAAAGTCCCATCTCGGACTGAAGAAACATAGCCAGTCTCTTGATACTGGTGGACGTCTTGTTGACGCGACCGCCATAGACCGCGAGGCCTAATTTAGATTCGAAATGTTGGTAGCGGTACGGGGATTCGAACCCCGGTTTTAGCCTTGAGAGGGCTACGTCCTGGTCCCCTAGACGATACCGCCCTGCGAAAGTCGTAGTGGCTGGGGAGGGAGGATTCGAACCCCCGCATACGGATCCAGAGTCCGCTGTCCTACCACTAGACGACTCCCCATCGGGGCTTCATCCTAGCATAGCGATTTCCGGCGATCCAAACCGCATAAACCCTACTGCAGCATCTGCACAGCCTCGCGCAACCGCAGCACGCAAAGCTCCCGCCCCAGCACCTCCATCGACTCCGTCAGCGGCGGCGACACCGGCCGCCCTGTGATCGCGACCCGCAGCATCCCCGCCAGGTCGCGGAACTTGACCTCGATGCGGTCCGCCAGCGCGCGATACGCCTCCAGCAGCGCTTCGTGCTCCCACGCCGCCGTCTGCTCCGAGGCCACCAGCACCTCCGACAGCACCGCCGCCGCCTCGGCCCGCTTGCCGGCGTACGGCTTGCCCAGCAGGTCGTCGACCGCCGGCTCGACGCCGCCCGGCAGGTAGAAGAACCCCATCATCTCGTGTGCCTTCGAGGCCAGCTTTACACGCTCCTGCACCAGCGGCACGATGCGCTTCGAGTACTCGCGGTCCAGCGGCCGCGGCACGATCGACGGCAGGCCGCCCTCCGCGTCCGGCTTCTCCAGCCACGGCGTCACCACGTCGACGAACTCGTCCGGGCTCAGCGCCCGCATGTACTCGCCGTTGATCCAGTCCAGCTTCTCAATATTGAACACGGCCGGGCTTTTCAGCAGCCGCTCCAGGCTGAAGTGCTGCACGAACTCGTCGCGCGAGATGATCTCCGTCTTGTCGTCCAGCGACCACCCCAGCAACCCGAGGAAGTTGAACACCGCCTGCGGCAGGTACCCCTGATCGCGGTACTCCAAAACCGACTGCGCGCCGTGTCGCTTCGACAGCTTCGACCGGTCCGTCCCCAGGATCAGCGGCGTGTGCACCCACACGGGTGGCTCGTAGCCCAGCGCCTCGTACACTCGGAGGTGCAGCGGCGCCGACGGCAGCCACTCCTCGCCGCGCAGTACGTGCGTGATTTCCATCTCGTGGTCGTCCACCACCACCGCCAGGTGGTACGTCGGGAAGCCGTCCGACTTCAGCAACACCGCGTCGTCGATGCGGTTGTTCTCGAAGCGCACCTCGCCGCGCAGGAAGTCGTACACCACCGTCTCGCCCTCGCCCGGCGCGCGGAAGCGCACCACGGGCGGCCGGTCGCCGGCGTCCGCTTTCGCCTTGGCCCGACCCTCGTCCGTGCTGCACAGTCCGTCGTAGCCCGGCGGCAGCTTCTGTTCGCGCTGCCGGTTCCGCATCGCGTCCAGCCGCTCCGGCGTGCAGTAGCACTCGTAAGCCTGTCCCGACGCGAGCAGACGCTTCGCCGCGTCCTGGTACAGCGGCAGACGCTCCGACTGGAAGTACGGTGCGTGCCGCCCACCCACCTCCGGTCCCTCGTCCCACTGCAGCCCCAGCCAGCGCAACGACTCGTAAATCTCGTCCAGCGACTCCGGCACGTACCGGTTCTGGTCCGTATCCTCGATGCGCAGGATGAACTGCCCGCCGCTATTGCGCGCCGCCAGCCAGTCAAAGATCGCGGTGCGCGCCGTCCCCAGATGTGGCGTCCCGGTGGGACTAGGCGCAAGGCGAACACGGACGGGGCCTGTACTCATGCCCGCATCTTATCAGCGGGCCGACTCCAACCCCATTCGCGTACAATTGCGATATGCAAAACGTCCGCCTGCCGGTAATTCTCAGCGAAGGCGAGGACGGCTTCGTCGTCGCCCAGATACCTCTCATCCCGGGATGCATCTCGCAGGGGAGCACCGCGGAGGAGGCCCTGGCGAATATCAAAGAGGCTGCCGAGCTCTGCCTTGAAAATCGCGTGGCCGAGGGATGGGATCTGCCTGCCTAAAGCGCGCTAGCCTTCTAGCTGCCTCAACGCCCTTTCTAAATCCACCGCCAGCGGCGTCTCGAAGCTAAGCTCCCGTCCGTCGATCGGATGGCTCAGCGTCAACCGCCATGCGTGCAGGAACTGCCGCGATACCAGCTTCGTCGGCCGCCCGTACACCGCGTCCCCCACCACCGGGTGCCCCAACGACGCGAAGTGCACCCGTATCTGGTGCGTCCGTCCCGTCACCGGCGAAGCCTCGGCGTACGTGTAGCCCGGCAAGCGCTCCCGCACCCGGTACGACGTCTGCGCCTCCCGCGACGCCGCGCCGTTGACCATCATCCGCTTGCGGTTATTTGGGTCGCGACCGATCGGCGCGTCAATCAGCGCCTCGTCCGGCTGCAGCGCCCCCTCGACCAGCGTCAGGTACGTCTTGTGCATGCGGCGCTCCGCCAGCTGCCGCGTCAGCCCGTGGTGCGCCCGCTCGTCCTTCGCCGCCACGATCAGCCCCGACGTGTCCTTGTCCAGCCGGTGCACGATACCCGGCCGCTGTACACCGCCGATCCCCGGCAGGTCAGGGCAGTGCGCCAGCAGCGCGTTGACCAGCGTGTGGCCGCTGTGCCCCGGCCCCGGGTGCACCGGCATCCCCGCCGGCTTGTCGACCACGATCATGTGCTCGTCCTCGTAGACGATAGTCAGCGGGATCGACTCCGGAAGCGGCTCCGCCGGCACCGCCGCCGGCACGCGCACCGTCAGACGCTCGCTGCCCGTCCATACGGTCGCCCGGCTTGTGCCGCACGCGACCCTCGTGGCTGACCAGCCCTTCGGCGATCAGACGGTGCGCCTGCGCCCGCGATACGTCGCAGAGTCGCGCCACCGCCACGTCCAGCCTCTCGCCGGCCTGGTTGGCGACCACCTCCAGCAGCGTGTCAGCCGCCGTCAGGGCTGGCCTCGCGTTGTGCCTTTTCGAAAAACAGGAAGAACCCGGCGATCACGAACAGCCCGATCACGATCGACGAATCCGCCACGTTGAACTCTGGATACCGCGGAAAGTCGATGAAGTCGGTCACGTGCCCGAAGCGCAGGCGATCGGCCAGGTTGCCCGCGGCGCCGCCAAGTAGCAGCCCCATCGCGACCCGCAGCAGCCCGTGCTCCATCGGTGGATATAAGTAGTAGAAGACGATGGCGCCTATCGCGATCACCGCCGTGATCGTCAGGAACACGCCCGCGTCCTGCAGCATGCCGAACGCCGCGCCCGTGTTCGTGACGTGCGTAATCTTGATCAGCCACCCGTCCGAAGGCCACGACTCGCCTACGGCCAGCCAGTCGCGGATTAAAGCCTTCGTCACCTGGTCCAGCGCGAATACCAGCCCCGCCACTAGGAAGAACGGTGCGCCGCGGCGGGCCTGCCGCGCGACGGCTCCCGCCCAGTCGCTGTCGCTTCGAGTCGTGGCGTCGGTAGTAGACATCGCCTTGATCTTAGCAAGTCGCGCCGGGATGGCCCGATTCTCAGCGGTGTACTTCTACGCGCCGGGCGTTTCGACTCTTCGCTTCAGGCCCTTGCACATGCTCCGAGCCATCAAGAAGTCGGCTGGCCCGATGAAAAAGTGAGCGAACGCAAGGAGCCACAACGGCCGCGCCCTGAGACGGACGCGGAAGTGGTATCGAGTGCTTCCCGGTCCATCCGGCGTCAGCGAGAACGTCCACGTCCAGCTCAACTTAACTCGCGGATCGTGGAGCAGCTTCGCCGGCAGGTGGGTAGTGGAATGAAGCACGAGCAGCCGGTTCTCCTCAATCTGCTCCACCTTGAAAAAGCACCCCGATTCCGGCGGGCCGTCCGGGATGATGTCACCCACCAGCAACGTCTGGTACTCGGGGAGGATCGTTACCGCGCTCGGCCCGTTATTCGGGAAAAGCAGCCTATCTATCCAGCGATACGTGTACCATCCGGCGCGGCCCCAGCCGACCTGGAGCAACCAGGGCCAGACCTGCTCTGGTGCCGCCTCTATGCTTATCGCGTGGTCTGTAATGAACTCTGCATGCGGGACGATTTCGTCACCCGGCAACTCGCGTCGGCGCTCAGCCGCTGTCGAACCCCACGTCCGCCCCAGATAGTACACAATCGCGTACAACACGCCGAGGGCCGCGGCCAACCTCACCATTTCCAGCGAATCCTAACTTACGCTTCGCAATCACTCCGCTATCATGGATTCGATCTGGAACGGGAGACGCGATGAACATCTTTAGCCGACGCAACGCCGACAAAGAGAAGTGGGGCGAGCGCCTGCCGCCCGGCCAGTCGGCCACCGACGGCTGGCCCATCTTGCACTACGGCTCGATCCCCCTGATCGAAACCAAAGACTGGACCTTCGAGCTCGGCGGCGCCATCGAAGCGCCGGTCAAGCTGAGCTGGGACGAGTTCATGGCCCTGCCCCATGTCACGCTCGAAAACGACATCCACTGCGTCACCTCCTGGAGCAAGTTCGACAACTCCTGGACCGGCGTGCCGGTGCGCGAGGTGCTCAAGCTCGCCCAGATCAAGCCCGAAGCAACCCACGTCATGGTCCATTCCTACGGCGGCTACACCACCAACCTCGCGCTCGTAGACCTCGACCGCGACGACAACCTCTTCGCCCACACCCACAACGGCGAGGCGTTGACCCGCGAACACGGCTGGCCCCTGCGCCTCGTCGTCCCCCACCTCTACTTCTGGAAGTCGGCGAAATGGGTGCGCGGCCTCAACTTCATGGTTCAGGATCAGCCCGGCTTCTGGGAGATGTACGGCTACCACAACCGCGGCGATCCGTTCAAAGAGGAGCGCTACTCCTGAGGCCTCTTGCTTAGGCCGGACGCCGTGTGCTGGCGCTACCGAATTCACATGCGCGTATGCTCCATGTTGGTTACGCGCGATGCCCCGCACTATGGTCTATGATCGCCCCGAAATGACCCGCCGGCACGTAACCGCGGCTACCGCTGTCCCGATTCACCTCGACGCATGAACCAAACCGCAGTTGGTGTCCTTGCTGTCGCGCTGTTGATCTTCGGAACTGCCGTTATCAACAGCGTCGAAATCGCTGTAATCAGCGCCAACCGTATTCGCGTCCACCACATGGCCGAAGAAGGCAGCCGCCGGGCGCAGGCCCTGGAGCGATTGCACCTCAACCAGGAGCACTTCTTCGCCGCCGTCGTCGTCCTCCAAACGTTCCTCGTCGTGGTCGCCGGCGTCGTCGGCGGTCAGACCGCCGAGCGCATCTCGAATAGCTTCTGGGTCGTGGCCGGCGCCACCGTCCTCACAGCCTGGGTCACAGCGCAATTCGGTGACTTGATTCCTAAAGTCCTCGCCGCGCGGGCCAGCGTTTCCTTCGCGCTCGCTGTTGCGCAGCCTGCTGAGGCCCTCCTGCGGGTCCTCAGTCCTATCGTCCAGGCGCTCGCCTTCCTGCCCAGCCTCATGTCGCGCTGGCTCTTCGGCGTCGACCTCGAGCGCGGGCCCAGCGTCACAGAGGCCGAACTGCGGATGCTTATCGACCTCAACGCCGAGTCCGGCACCATGGAGGAGCACGAGGCCGAACTGCTCGACCGCGTCTTCCACTTCGGCGACCGACACGTCCACGAGGTCATGACCCCGCGTACTGAGGCCGTCGGCATTGATCGAGCGGCTTCGCTAGGCGACTTCTACGCCGTCTACCGCGAGGCGCACCACTCCCGCTTCCCCGTCTACGACGAGAGCCTCGATAGCGTCGTCGGCATCCTCGTCATCAAAGACGTGCTCTCCAAGCTCGCAGCCGGCGAGGTCGACATGGACAGTCCCGTCGAGCCCATTGCGCGCCAGGCGCTCTTCGTTCCCGAAACCAAGCTGATCGGCGAGCTGTTTCGCGAGATGCAGGCCCGCGGCGACCAGATGGCGATCGCCATCGACGAGTTCGGTGGCACCGCCGGCATCGTCACCCTGGAGCAGCTCCTCGAGGAGATGGTCGGCCGCGTCCGCGACGAGCTTTGGCCTGAAGAAACCGAGATAACCACGATCGACGAGAACACGAAGCAGGTCGACGGCGGACTCGGCATCGAAGAGGCGCGCGACGAGCTGTCGCTCAACATCCCCGACGGCGACTACGACACCGTGGCCGGGTACGTCCTCAGTATGCTCGGCCACATCCCCAAGGTCGGTGAAACCGTAACCCTGGACGGCTGCAGCATCGTCGTAGCTGAAATGCGCGGCCTGAAGATCGAGCAGCTGCGGGTAACCCGGGCGTGAGGTTCGTACTCGTCCTGCACGGCGAGAGCACGGGCAGCGGGGACGGCCCGTCGCTGACCGAAACGGGACGCCTCCAGGCTCGCGCCGTCGGCGCCGAGCTGCATCAGCCCGCCACCGTCATCACCAGCCCGTCGCCTGCCGCCACCCAGACCGCGACCATCATCGCCGCGACACTCGGCGCCCCCGCCGCTGAGCCGCGTCCCGAGCTCGACGCCCCCGGCAAAGACAGCTCGCCTGAGGCCGTCCAGGAGGACGCCTGGGCCATCATCGAGGCCGCCAAAAAGGAACTCGACGCCGACGCGACTCTGGTCATCGTCACGCACGAGGTCACCATCCGGCTCCTCGTCTGCCGCGCCCTCGCCATGCCCCTCACCGAGATGGGCCGCTTCGCCCTCGCCCCCGGCTCAATGTCGACCATCGAATGGCGCACCCAGCCTCGCGAGCGCCTCCTCATAGCCTCCCTCAACGAGGTCTGCCACCTCGACAGCCCTGCCGAAAACTAAGGGGTCAGACGGAACGGCGGGTACACGTCCGTGACCAGCAGGAACGCGTATGCCTCCACACGGTTGCTCCATCGCAGCACCCCCTCAACGAAGTTGAAGAAGCCTCTCGGGTATCGACCCGTGAAGAGGACGGCGAACCACGCCATGATCAGAACGATGACCACCGCTACGTAAAGGAAGGCGAGCACCACATAGTGCGGTATCGCCAGCAGCCACTTCACCAGAGGAAGCCATCTATTGAGTTCGTTGGCGGCGTCCGGATAGGCGATGGAGAGATGGACCGCCTGCTCCTCTTCCGTCGAGGGATAGCGGTCGTCCATCATCGCTAGATAGACGCAGAGGCGGTTGCCAAAACGCCAGAGCTGTAGGTTCCAGTCGAACCACCATCTCGGGTACTTTCGCCTGAAAAGGATCATGAGCAGCGGGCCCAGGAATAGCATGCCGCCCGCGCCGCTCTCGCTGCCGGCTACGGCGAGGTAAACGATGAGGATCGGTATCACCACGATGATCCGAAAGGCCGTGCTGAGCCGATTCAGCGGCCGGTCGGGGTAATCCACGGAGAACTGCACCGGATGCGGTGTTTCTTGCAATGTCTCGATGCCTTCCTGTCTGTTGCAAGCTCTCGCCTGACCAGCGAAGCGACAGTCCCAGAATCATAGCAAAGCGGCAACGAAGAACAGGGCCATCCGGCCTCGGTTCCTGCCCATCGGCCCAATACGTGCGGCTTGTCTGGAACGGCCACGCGTGAACTCTAGGCCCGCGATTTCGGATTCAGTGCACCACCAGCCGCCCCACCAACCCCTTTGGCGCCTCGCAGGGGTAGCGGGCAGCAGATGCGAGGGGGCGGGGTGTCCCTTGGAGACCCTCTTCTCGTTGGGGTCGGGGAGCCGCGGCGCGCAAGCGACGCGCAGCAAGCGCGCCGAGTTATCGACCAGCACCCGGGCCACCTCGGCCCCTCGTCGCCACGCCCGGCCGGCATCGTCGACGATTACACCACCAGCGCCCGGTAGTCAGCTAGAACAACCACGGCGTCGTCGTGTTCACGATTTCCTCAAACGTCATGATGCAATCGACGCCCGAGATCGTCGTGATGATCTGCGTCGTCCCGGTCGCGCTCGTGAAGTCCTCCGACCAGACGAGCTCCTTGTGATAGTGGATCCCGCCCTGGAACCGATCTCCGACCAGTGTCCGGGACTGGATGTCCAGCGTCCCGTTGAAGCCCCCGGCGGTCATGATCGTGGCTTGCGTCGCCGAAATCCTCGTCATCGTCCAGGAACCAACGTTGTTGAACACAGTCCCAATTGGCGGGTTGTTGTCGATGAAGACCTGTAGACACGCGAAGTAGGATTTCAACGTGTTCGTCGAAGTCGTCTCAATCGTCTGTATCGTAGGTGGAACTGTAGTGGGCGGCACTGGCGCCTCCGTCGGTGGCAGGGTCACGGTCGTCGGCTCCTCCGTCGGCGGCACGATGGCAGGCGGTTCGGTCGGTGGTTGTGCCACCGCCGGCGTCGCGGTCGGTGGCAGCGCAACCGCGGGCAGCGTTGGGCCCGGCGTCGCGACCACCGCGGTAGGCTGATCGCTGATGCTGCTGCCTCCACCCCCGCCAAATACGATGAGGGTCGTAATGACCGTCACGATCAACCCCGTGAGGATGCCGATGGGAATCCACGACGGTGGCTTCCAGCCGAACGGTAACCACGGTCTGCCACCACCCCCACCGTCTTCCGGCGTCCACGGCACGAACACCTTGCCCGGCCTCCCTCGCACGATTTGCCCGCCGCCGACGCCGTAGCGGTCCGCCGGCAGCAGCGCATTCGAGACCTCGATGTCGTCGAAGAAACCCGGCTCGCCGGCCTGGAAGTGATCTCGCAGGATTCGCCCCGAAGGTGTCTCCAGGTAGGACTGCAGCAGGTCATCGAGCTCCCCCAGCCTGACCAGGTTCGCGAACGTCTCCAAATACACTTCCGGGACGCTGACGACCGCCGATCGATCGCCGCCGGTGATGCGATAGGCAACGTAAGCCCAGGTCGCCGAGACCGGCTCCAGCGAGAACCCGCCGCGCGAAATCGACCCCACGCCCGCGAAGCCGCTGCCAGTCGGCAGGTGCCCATTCCTGCTCACCGCGTGCAGGTCGCGCAGCTCAGACGGCAGGGGCAGCCGCCCTGCAACGAGGTCGTCGGCAACAGCGAGATCGGCCTTGGCCCCGGCGCCCTTCAGCGCCTCGCGCGCAATCTGCCAGGACGACTCGAGCTGCTCCTGCGCCGTAATCGTGTCGTGGCGCGACCGCAGCAGCGCATCCCGCCCCGCCGCGTAAAGGTCCGGCCCGAAGGCGTTGCGGTCGACGTACCAGCCGTATCGCTGGCGCCCCGGCTCAACCGCGACGTCCAGGATCGGTGGGAGGGTTGACGTCTCGCCCCGCAGCCGCTGCTCCAGCGCAAGCACACTGCCCGCCGCGTACGCCGCCGCCGCCCGCAGGCGAAGGCCGTCGACGAACTCGCCGCAGAGTTCCGCTCGCCCCGGCCGCGGCCGGAACAGCATTCCCGGCGAGTCCGTATTGTCCATCAGCAGCATCAGGCCCGGCGCGAACGTCCGTGTGTAGAGATTGCAGAGCGCATCATTAAGAGAGGGGTCCGTCTCCACCGAGATATGCGTCGACCCTGCCTCCAGCGTCATCGACGCCGGCGTGATCTCATCCAGCTCCGCCCGTCCGCCGGCCGCCCAACCCTCGAGCGCACCCGTGAAGCCCCGCACCAGCCGCTCCGGCGGCGACGCCACCTCGGCGACGATGCCGTCCGCCATCAACCCGAGACCGCTGCGCGTCAGGTAGAAATCGGGGTTGGTCGGATGCAGCCGAAGGCCGTCGACACCAACCTTGTGGATGACCTCACGAAAATCGATCTGCTGGTCACCTTCGAAAACCGCGTACTCATGCTCCAGGCCGATACGCCGCCCCTGCGGCACGTGATTCGCCGCCGTCAGGCGCTGCGCCAGCAGCTCGTCCAGCTGCTCAATCGCGCTGTTCAGACGACGATCCTGCGGCCACGATAGCGCTGGAATCCCGATCTGCACTGCTGTTGGGTTGCTACTGGTTCACGGGTGTTTGGTCCCCGTTTCCTTTTTCCAGGCCGTAAATCAGCGGCCGCACCGCTCCCGTCTGCCCGGCCGGGTTGTAGCCCGCCAGGACGATCGAGCCGGCGGAAACCGGGCGCTGCCCGCTGCCGCCCGCACCGCCACTGGGCTCTTCTGGCACAAAGTTCGGGTCGGGGTCCATGAAACTCAGAGCGGAAACATGCTGCCCGGAGCTGTCGACGATCGCTGGTTCCAGTACTCCCGAGCTATCGGACGGCGCTTCGGAACCAGTTTCCGCGCTGGTCTCAGGCCCGACCTCGAGTTTCGGGCTCGCGTCAAAATTGACCGCCGGTGGAATCGATAAGGGGCCTGGGCCAGCCCCCGTCTGTCCTTCCAACGGCGAAGCCGTTCCGGTCTCAGGACCGACCTCGAGTCTTGGACTGTCGGCAAACATGACGTCCGGCGGAATCGTCAGGGAGGTCGGTTCCGCGCCGTCTGGCCAGTCCGTGCCTGTTTGCGGGTCGACATCAAGTTTCGGACTCGCGGTGAAGCTGACGTCCGGCGGAATCGACAAGGGTTCCGAACCGTGCTGCTCCTCTTCAGCCGCCAACTCCTCGAGCACGCGCTGCTCTTCCGCCGCCTGACGCGCCCGCTCCGCTGCCCGCTCAGCCGCTCCCGGGTCTTCCGGTTCGCTCGTCACGCGAAACCACCACCCATCGCGCCACCCGCACCGGTGCCCGTGCCGGGGGGTTGGCCCGTGTCCTGGTTGCCTTTCTCGATGCCGAAGATCAGCGGTTGCGGCGCCGCACCACTGCTCGGTGGTGTCAGGCCGCTGCTCGGTGGGGAATCGCCGGTACCTGGGCGCTCCTGCGCAGGTGGCGAGCCGGTTTGCGGGCGTGGCGGCTGCGATGACTCCGGAGCCGTCGGCGCCGATCCGGTTTGCGGACGTGGTTGAGATGGCTCCGCGGCTGCCGGTGCCGCAGGAGGTGCGCCTCCGCCGGTACGTGGGCGAGAAACTGCCTCGCGCCAGCGCACCCGGTCTGGGTTCCTCTCGTCCATTTGTTTCTCGCGGGCGGCTCGTCGCGCGTCGCCGCCGGGGAAAAGGTCAGTGAACCGATTCCAGACGCGGACGAGAAGAGACCGGTCATCATAAAAACTCGGATACTCGCTAGCCATCACTCGCCCCGATTCGCTGCATATGCTCGCGGAGGCAACGAAGCCACCTCACGCATTGATGATGCCTGTATTGCCTTTTTCCAGTCCCAGGATTGCCGGGGGCCTGGGCGGCTCGTCCCCTGTCCTCGGTTGTGGCGACGTACCCTGACCCTGCTGGCCTTCAGACCCGGACCCGCTTGGCTGGCCGCCCTGCCCCGCTCCCGGACCGCCACCTCCAGCCGAGCTGCCTCCGCCGGCGCCACCCTGGCCACCGGGAGGAGCCGGCGGGCCGCCCGAGCCTTGCGGCACGGGGACCACAGGCGACGCCGTCAGAGGAGCTTCACCACTTCCACCACCGCTAAGCCCGCTGCCGCCGCCACCAGACGAAGCCGACTTCAGGTTGAATTCGTCATACAACCGATCCAAATAATCGTCGTCGTCGGCGCGGACCCCTCCTGCCGCCATGCGATGCCGAAACGCTTCAAGGGCGTTCATGAACTCCAGGTAGCCCGGATCGCCGGGAGTAAGCCCTTGCTCGGCCGCAATAGATCGATGGAGAGTCTCGGCGTACTCTTGCTGGCCTTCGGGTGTTGCAAGGCGCTCCGCCTGTTCGCGGGTAACCCGGTCCGCGAATGTCTCGCCGCCCCCTTCCTCCTGCCCCGCTTGCTCGTCCGCTTCGACTCCACCACCGCTGCCTACGGCCCCCGCCGCTTCGGCTGCCTTTGCGTCGCGGTATGTCTTGGTGGCACGGCCGTCTGCTCGAGGCCCAAGAGTTGGCGGCGTCAGGCTGCCGGATTGTTTAAGTTGACCCTCAACCCACTCATCTCGCCCGCCGCTTTCGAGCCACTCCTGGTTTCGCTGTTCCGACTGAGCCCTCTCAGCTTCATTGGCCTGAACTGTGAAGCCAAATCCTGAGCCCCCGCCTATGGTTGAACCCCAATCGAGAGTGTGCGGACCATCACTGAGTTCTGGGACCACGGCCTCCCACACGCGGCCATCGCCGTGGTAGCGGACCGGGACTTCTATCGCGTTCGGGGTATCAGAATCAATGGTTACCGTCACGATTCCACCCGGTGGTGCTATCCCGCCGATACGTGGAGTCGCTTCGTTCGTAACTTCCTCCGTGCCTTGCTGCCTGAGAACTAGGTCGGAGAAGGATTCGGTAAAGATCGGGACATCATCTGCGCTCGGTACTTCGTCAGGCATTTCCACCTCTTGGCGCGATTCACTGCCAGGCAGCGGGAAGCCTGCTCATGACCGGGGTTTCGAGAATATAATGCCGCCGGATATATTATTCCAGCCTCCCGCGCCCGAGTACCCCGAGGTGAGTCGACGAACCGCCCCCGCGCAGCGAAAGAGCGACCATGACTAGCGACGACGCCTCGGTAAACGGGATCCTTCACCAGCTGTCTGCCTTTGGCGGCTCCGGCGACCTCGCAGGTCTGTGGCGCGACTACATGCAAGCCCGCACCTCGCTCTGGCCCTCCCTGTCCGAGGCCCAGCAGAACCAGAATCACCGCCCGTTTCCGAGAAGTCGCGTTTGGCATCACCGGCGTCTCTTCGATGGAAGAGCTGCGGCCCCTGCTCACGGCGGCGTCCGCGGCCCCGGGCACGCCCGAAGCCTTACAGCCCCCGGAACCCGGATCGCAGCCAGCTGAAGACACGCCTGCTCCCGCTGCCCAACCCGAGTCGGTCGTACCGCCCCCGGCGAGTCCACCCGCGGCCTCCGCTCCCCGCTCGTCTCGCGGCCTGCCGAAAGGCCTGATCATCGCCGGCGCCGGCATCCTTGGCCTGGTCGTCCTCGGCGTCATCGCCGTCGTCGCGTTCGGTGGCGATAGCAAGGACGACCCTCAGGACGCCAGCCAGGCCGCCGCCGCGACGTCCACCCGCCCGGCAGCGACCCGCCCGGCCCCAACGCCGACATCTCAGCCGTCCCCGACCCCAGAGCCCGAACTCCTGCTGGTAGCCGCCGGCGACGTCGAAGGCTCTTTTCAGCACGTCGTCGCCGTGATCACCGGCGACTGCTCGCCGCTTCAGCTCGCCAGCGGGCCTGTACAGATCGGCAGCGTCATCCCCGGCGCGGGGACATGGGGCCTCGGCGCGCTCGACCCCGCAACCGGCCTCGTCGAGCTCCATACCGCGGACGGCCTCGCCGGCCGGCTCAACCCGGACGACCTCAGCTTCGAAGTAGCAACCGCCGACAACGCGCGTTCCGGCAACGGCACGTTCAGCCAGGACGGCGCCTCCTTCACTGGCAAGTCGTTCCTCAGTCCCGCCCCCGGCTGCTCGCTGGAGCTCGACTCCACCGCCACCTTCGCCTCGCCGCTGTTCCGCTTCGAAGCCCAGCAGGCTTCCGCCGTCCCGGCAGCCACACTCGCTGGCCCGGCTCCGGCAGCAACTGCAGTGGCGACAACGGCCCCCGCGGCGCCCACCCAGCCTCCAGTGCCGACCGCCCCACCCACGCCAACCCAGCCTCCGCTACCGGACATCCCTGCTCTGATCCAGGCCGCCGTCACCGGCGAATACACCCAGGCCATCCGCAGCGGCAACAGCGCCTACCTGCTTTCCCACCTCGACCCGATCGCAACGTCCTTCTACGGTCAGCAGGCCTGCACTTCTTACCTGCCGACCATCAGCGCTGACCCCACCTTCACAATTCAAATCAACGGGATCACCGGACCCGCGTCGTGGACCTGGATGATCTACGGCGAGACAGTAGGGACGATCCCGGACGCCTACACCTTGCAGGTCACGCTCACGCAACGCGGGAACACCGTGAACGCGTCAGTCCACTTCGCCTGGAACAGCGCTTCCCAGCAGCTACGGGTTTACTCGCCCTGCCACCCGGCGCCCTGAGGCAATCGATTCGTGGCCCGCGACAATTAGACGCCCCCGCTACCCCTTCTTCGCAAAGCTGGGGTAGCGGGGGCGCAGCCCATGCGAGGGGAGCCCGAGGGGTGTCCCTCGGAGGCCCTCCTCTCCTGGGGGTCGGGTAGCAGCAACGCGCTAGCGGCGCGCAGCAAACGCGGCTTGTCCAGGATTGCGCCCGAGCCCGCGCCACCACCCCCTTCGGCCCCAAGCAGCGGGGTCAATAGGGGTGCAACCCCTGCGGGGGGAGGCTGAGGGGTCTCCCGCAGGGCTCGAACTAGAAAGAAGGCGGAGCGAACAAGCCCGACCGTAAGGAAGGGCAGGACGCGGAGCTTTCGGCGACCCGCGCGCGCTGCCGCTGGGGGCTCCACACCGGCAGCCTACTGGTCCAGCCGCGCAACCAGCCCCTTCGGCGCCACGCACCGATACGCATCGTCCACTATCAACCCAACCGCGTCCCAGTCCACCGCAACGTCGAGATACACCCCCAGCCAGCCACGACGCCCCACGTACGGCGGCACGAAATAGCGCTCCGGCTCTGCGCCCACCAGCACGTCCTGGCCGCCCTCCGGCGCCGCGCACCAGAACGCCAGCCGGTCCGTGTGGTGATACGCCGCGTAGCTGACGAACGTCTTCTTCCCCCGCACGAACCAGGACGGCTCGCCGTGAGAAATACGTTCCGTCACCTCCGGATACGAAAGGCAAAGCACCCGCAGTCGATCAAGCGGACTGTCAGTCATCGCCCCACGCCTCAAGCCCTCATCACCCGATCGCAGGCCATCTTTAGCTGCCACTGTCGGGCCTCGTCAGGTTCTTGGCAGGCTACTTGCTCAATTCAGCGGCGCTCTCAAGGAAGGTGTCCATTTGCCTTTCAACCTCTTGACCGAGGGAGACGTTAACAACCCTCATGCTGTCCACCACGATCTGGGCTCTCATCGTGATTCGCAAGAATTCGTCCGACGCCACCATTGCATCCAGCTTGCTTCGCTCTCCCCGTACAACAACGAATCCGCCGAGGTCGCCGCTGTGCGGTTGCAGGAAGCCTGCCTCGAAATTTTCCAGGTGGCCTTGCTGAGCCTGACCACCCAGGAACGCCAGCAGTTCCCGAAAGACCCCAGCGGCCTACTGCTCCCTTCGACGAGCAGGAAACCCGAACGCAATAAAGCCTCCAAAATCGGCCATTTCTATCACCTCCGTTACGCCGTTGGCGCATAGTCCAGTCCATGGCTTCCTGAATGGCGTGATGAGGGACAAAGCGAAAACGGAATGCCTGTTGGAGTCCTACGCCTTTAGTAGCCCCCGGCGCCCCAGGGCACGCTCGAGAGCAGGCCGCATCTTCATCTCCCGGAACTCGGCGCTGGCGAAGTCGAAGCGCTCGATGGCGGCGTCGACCAGATCGCTCACAAAGCTTGCGAACTGATCGTGACTTCATCACCGACCTCAAGTGTCATCAGGTCGTGCCCCATCTCCAGCGGGCCCTTGTAGGTCGTTCGAGTTCCCTCGATCACCTCACCCTCACACCCCGGTGGCCCGACGATGTGCGAGAACACGGCCAGCCTCGGATGAAGCTGGCTGAACAGCTCGCCGGCCTGCTGCGGCGTCGTGTGGTGGTTGATGATTTGCTCCGTCGTTTCAGGAGCCCGATTCGACGTGCGCCGCATCAGCTCCGGCGCGCACACTTCATGCACGATCAAGTCGGCTTCGGCGGCGTGCTTGATCAGGTTGGGCGAATACCTTGTATCGCCGGACAGGACGACACTTCGACCCTCGCTGTCGATACGGAACCCCACGGCAGGCGCCACCGGCCCGTGATCTACCACGAAGGCGGTAACCCTCACGCCGTCCTCCTCGTAGACAAGCCCCTCCTCGAATTCGCTGACGATCGCTTCGATGCCTTCCTGCGGAAAGCGCTCGTCGAGGTCGCGGCGAATGTGAATGTCCGCCTCGTACGCCAGCTCCAGGTGTCGCATCAAGTTCTCGGTGCCGGCGGGACCCCAAACGCGGAACGGGGTCGTGCGGCCGAAGATCCATCCCGTCAGCCAGAGATCCGGGATTCCGACTACGTGATCGGAATGAAGGTGGGTCAGGAACAACCGATCCGCTCGGCTAAACGGGATGTTGAGCTGCATCAAGCGCTGCGCGGCGCCACGCCCGCAGTCGAAGAGCAGGCACCGCTCGCCGGCTTCCACCAGAATGCTGGGGCCGAAACGGTCCATCCGTGGCGGCGGAGAGCCTGTGCCCAGCAGAGTCACGCGCATCCTCGCTGTCATGCCTTCAGCAGCCCCCGACGCCCCAGCGCCCGCTCCAGCGCCGGCTGCATCTTCATCTCCCGGAACTCTGCAATGGCGAAGTCGAGGTGCTCGATCGCGGCGTCGTGCTCGTTGGGGTATTGGTCGAGGAGGAGCTCCGCGAGGCCAAGCCGGATCAACGCCGCTTCCGGCCGGAAACGAATCTTGAGGCATGCTTCGAGCCCGGCCTGATAGTACTCAATGGCTTTCTCTGATTCGCCCAGGAAGGCTGCGCCGGCACCGAGGCGGCGCCCAACCGACGATGAGTCAAGCCACCAGCCGGCAAATAAGAACGGCGTCAGCCTCTGCATTAACCCGGCGACCATTTCCCGGTCGCCAACGAGAGTCGCGACCTCAAGCAGACTGCTTAGCACGGCACCGGCGGATTCATCGTCTGGGTCTAATGGTGTTTCAAAGCGCGCCAGAATCTCGCGGGCCTCGTCAAACCGGCCCATCTCTGCCAGAAGGACAGCTCGGGCGGACTGCATTGGCCGGCTGGAGTCCTCACGGTAGGTCAGGCACTCCTCCTTATAGCCGAGGAGATCCAGGATTCGGATGACCGCCCAGGAACCACCCGAGGGCGCGGCTGCCTGCTCGGAGTCGGCGATGCCCATAGCTCTCGCGGCGGACCCTGCCGTCTCGAGTTTCCCATCCAAAAGGTCCAGCACAAACATCGACCAGGTGGTCCTGTAACCGAGCGAAACGTCTCGCGTGCGTTCTGCAAGTGCCTTCATCTCCGCCAACGACTGCTCCGCTCTTGCTCGGTCTCCGAGTTCGAGCAAGAGGCTGGTTGCCAGGCTCTGCAGCGCGTCCGCAGTGACCTTCGCGCTGACGCCTTCACGAGGTCGCTGCCAGTATTCCTCAACCAGGTCGTAGAGTGCTTCACGGTCTTGGAGCGCGCGTAGGTTGCGAAACGCCCAGCCGGCCGCGACAGCAAACGCTTTGTTGTCCCTGCTGGCTCGGGCAGATTCGATGGCGCGCCTCAAGAAGACGTGACCCTCCTTGGGGCGGACTGTGAAGAGGAGGCGCAGTCCCTCGTAGACGTCGGCGTAAACCCGTTCCACCGTCCCCGCCCTAGAGTGCGTATTCGCGCGTTTGCACCACAGGTCGAACTCTGCCGAACGGTACATGACGGGGCCGGCAAACGTACGCTCCAATGCCTCGAGCGTCAGGATCGAAATGCGGGCCAACTGCGCCTGGTCTCCGGTCGCCTCGGCGAGCTTGAACGCCTCGGGCATCACGACATCCACCACCCGCCGCGGCTCACCCAGCGGCATCAATGCCTCCGAAAGCGCCACCAGTAGGTCACAACGCTTCAGCTTGTCCTCCGGGTCCAGCACCTCCTGCACCTTGAGGGCCTGTTGCAGGTGGCGCTCGGCCTCGCCGTAATCGAAAACGTTTGTGGCGCGCGCCGCCGCCAGCTCGCCATACTCCACCGCCTTCTTGAGGTCTTCGGGCGTCGAAGAGTACGAGTAGTGCTCCGCCAGCTCGGCCGCGTGCTCTTCGAGCCGGCCGCCCGTAGACCGCCTCGAGCGCTCGCGCCACCTGCTGGTGTAGCCGGATGCGCCGCGGCGCGATCGTCTCCTCGTAGAGCGTCTGGCGGAAGAAGGCGTGCGCGAACCGATATGCCACCGCCGCGCCGACGCCGCTGCGCTCCTCGACGACCGCGCGCTCGACGGCCTCTTCCAAGCGCGCCGTAGATCTCCTCTTCCGGCAGCCCGGCGACCTGCTGCAGCACATCAAGCCTGAACTCGCGTCCCATCACAGCCGCGATAGCGAGGACCTGGTTTGTCTTCTCGCTGAGGCGCGAAAGCCGTCTGCCGACCACATCGCGTAGGCCCTCCGGTATGCCGACACCTTCGCCACCCTGGGCAACGTAGCGGTTGCCTTCCCGTACGACGATGCCTTCCTCGACCAGATAGCGCAGGACCTCCTGCACGAACAGCGGGTTGCCCTCGGTCTGGCGGTGCACGGCTTCGGCCTGACCCCAGGGCGTCGCCTGGCCGCGAATCGCTTCGTACATGCGATGCACCTCGTCGACGGTCAGGCCGCGCAGGGGGATGCGCGCGAAAGTGCCGACGCGGCGCAGCTCGCCCAACGTGGCGGAGAGCGGGTGGCTGCGGTCGACCTCGACGTCGCGGTATGTGCCGACGATGAGCAGCCGGGCGCCCTCCAGGTTGCGCGCGACGTGCAGCAGCAGATCCAGCGTGCCGCGGTCGGCCCAGTGCAGGTCCTCCAGCACGATGACCAGCGGCTGCACCGACGCCGCGTTGTGCAAGAACGTCGTGATGGCATTGAGCAGCCTCCAGCGGTCGTCCTCCGGGTCTGAAGCCCCGCGCAGTCCGACCTGGACGCGGTCTCTAACCTCGGACACAATGCGCGCCACGTCGGCCGCACCGCTTCCCAGTTCGGAGCGCAGCGCCTCCGGGTCGCGGTCGAGGACGTAGCTGCGCATCGCCTCGACGAAGGCCAGGTAGGGCAGGCTCAGCGAGCCTTCCTCGTAGCAGTGACCGACGAGCAGGCGGCCGCCGCGCATTGAAGCGTACGTCGCGAGTTGCTCGCAAACCGTCGTCTTGCCGATGCCGGGCTCACCGACGACCATCACAAGCCCGCCTTGCCCGGAGACCGCGGCATCGTAGGCCTGTTGCATCTGCCGCAGCTCCGCCTCCCGCCCCACGAAAACCCGGCGGTACAGGGGATCTGCCCCGCGCGGTTCCGCAGGTTGTTCCACTGACCCCCCGGTTCCGCCTGCCAGATTGCTCGATTGGCCGATTGCTGCCAGCGCCTCGCGTACCTCAGTGGCAGATCCAGGGCGCTTAGTAGCGTCCTTCTCCAACAGGCGCAGGATTAGCGCCTCCAGCCCCGGCGGGCAGTCGGGCCGATGCCAGGTCGGCGCCACCGGCGGCGTGTTGAGGTGCTGCCCGATGATCGCCACGCTCTCGTCACCGACGAAGGGCGGCCTGCCACAGACCATCTCATACAGCATCGCGCCGAGGCTGTAGAGGTCGGATTGAGGCGTCACCTCACCACCCATCGCCTGCTCCGGCGGCATGTAGGAAACGGTCCCCACCATCATCCCCGCCTGCGTCAGCCTGCTGCGGTCCACCGCGACCGCGAGGCCGAAGTCGCCGATCATCGCCCGCCCGTCCTCCGCCAGCCAGACGTTCCCCGGCTTGAGGTCCCTATGGATGATGCCCTTCGAGTGTGAGAACTCGAGCCCCAGGCAGGTCTCCGTGGCGATCTTCACGGCCTGCTCGATCGAGAGCTTGTGCTCCGGGGCGTCCTCGATCACGCCCTCCACGTCGCCGCCGGGCAGCACCGGCAGGACGAGGTAGGGCTGGCCGTTCTCTTCACCGATGTCGTAGACGGTGACAATGTGGGGGTGGGAACCGAGGCGTCCCATAGCCTGCGCCTCTCGGGTGACGCGGACTCG
This sequence comes from uncultured Chloroflexia bacterium, assembly GCA_963766645.1. GTDB lineage: Bacteria > Chloroflexota > Dehalococcoidia > DSTF01 > WHTK01 > WHTK01. The sequence goes on from CAVYAY010000001.1 coordinate 588,779, forward strand.
CGCTGCCTCGTCCAGGCCCTCGGTCTTGATCAGCGCGAAGGCGACGTCGCGGTCGAGCTGGGCGTCGTGGGCCAGGTAGACCTTCTTCTTGCCGCCCTCGCCGAGGAACTTGCTTACGGTGTAGCGGCCGTTGGCGAAGGAGGCGGGCTCGGACCGAGCCTCTGGTTCTGTACCCATCTGGGAAGCAGGCTTCCCGGCGTTTGCGCCGAGGCCACGCTCCGCTGCTGCGACAAGGGCACGCGCGTCGCCATTGTCTGGATCGAGCGTCAGGGCGTCGCTTGCCGACTGATGTACCTTTCGCCAATCACGGCCAACGACAGCTGCCTCCGCTTCGTCCAGGAGGCGGTCAATCTGTCGTTGGACTCGCTCGCTCGTCACTCTATCGCCCGTCACAGCATGTACTTTGTTGCCGGCTGCCATGGTCTTACGGGAGCGTGAGGGTGTCAACGCGACTTCGAAGGACAGAATGTTTGCTGACTGCGTCCAGGGTGTGGGTGCCAGTGTCCCGCCTCAAGTGCAACTTGCCGATGCTGCTTTGCGAGACTTCGAGGAATCCGGGGCGTCTTTTTGTCACGCGGCTCGCTGCGGCCGGCCTTCTGGCGGGCGTTGGGCTGGAGTGGGCGCTGCTGGTGGTGGGCGGCGGCGGCGGTGCGATGGGCGTTGGGGCCAGGCCGGCCGCCTGTGGGAGATGATCGGCGGTCCGCTGGTGGCGCATACTGACCGGCACAGGCTCAGGGGGATCACAGCAAACAGGAGGGCGAAAATGCTACATATTGCAGTATTGACTCACGGCCCGGACACGTGCGCTGCCGGCCATGCCGAGATTGGCGAACTTGCCCGCAACGGCTTTGGCAAGATGGAAGAGAGCGCCGGCAAGCTCGGGATCAAGACGCAGGGCTTCTGGGTCGACGCGCCCGGCCACACCTTCTTCATGCTGCTCGATGCGCCGCACGCCCACGCTGTTAACCAGCTCATGATCGAAACCCAGGCTTTCCTCTGGAACACGATCGAAATTCACCCGGTGATCACTTCGGAAGAGGCGATGCCGCTCACGGCCCGGGGTTAGCGAAAGGGGCAACGCATCGCCGGGGGCCGGTTAAGGCAGCTTCAGGCGCGAGGGCCCACGGCGTAGCCGTGTTCGAGAACGTCTCGTTTCGAACATGCCCTAGGCCGGGCCCGGCGGCGGTTGAGCCCTCAGCTCACTGCTTGCTTCAGGAGCGCGGCGATCCTTGCCTCGGCGGCGGCGGTCAACTTGGTCAGCGCGAAGGCGGTGGGCCACAAGGCGCCATCGTCGAGGTTCGCCTTGTCACTGAAACCGAACGTTGCGTACCGCGTCTTGAACTTGTGGGCGCTCTGGAAGAAGCAGACGACATCGCCGTCTCGGGCATAGGCGGGCATTCCGTACCAGGTCCTCGGCGAGAGGGCCGGCGCGCTGGCTTTGACGATGGCATGGAGCCGCTCGGCCATGCCGCGATCGGGTTGCGGCATCTCGGCGATCTTCGCGAGCAGATCGCTTTCGCCGTCCGCCTTGCTCGCTCGCGGGCCGCGGCGCGCAGCAGCTCTGAGCTCCCGGGCGCGCTGCTGCATCGCGTCTCGTTCGTCGGCGGTGAAGCCCGCGGCCGTCCTCTCGACGGCTGTGGCGCTCTGGGCGGGCTGCCCCGTTGCCTTCTTTGCGGGTTTCCTGTCAGCCATAGCTTTCTGTCCTCGTTGCCGCTCGTCATGTCCCGATCTGTCAGGCGGAACCGCAGATCGATTGTCGTAGTGATCGATCAGTCCTCGGGAAGGGCAGCAAAATCACGCCTGGTTCTGCGATACCACCCCATTCCTGCGATGGGATTTCTCCAGCGACCTTTCATTGCCTTCAAGGCGCTTTCGTGGGTTGTATCACCGGTTGCGACCACTTCCTTGAGATGGCGGTCTTGCGCCTTTATGACCTCATCGGCGGTATTGCCCTGGAGCGCAAAGTCGCACGGTCCACCCAATTGTTTACATGTCATCGTCTTCAACGGTTCGCCTCCCTCCTCCTGATTCGGCCGTCAACCGGGAGCCGTCTTCGCGGTCCCCGCCGGAGTCGCCTGTCGCGCACAACGGCAGTGTGTTCGCTACCAGTATGACTCGGCGGGCCGGACCTCGACCGCGCCACCGAGACGCGATGCTGGAACCCGTCCGGCCAATTCGATTGCGGCGTCCAGCGAGTCTGCTTCGAAGATCAGGTAGCCCCCGACCGCTCGCGTGGCGTCAACGAAGGGACCAGCGCTCGCAACGACATGCCCGTCCTCCACTCGCACGGTGGTTGCCTTCTGCGGCAGCCCCAGAGGCAGCCCGGGAGTGACGCCCGGGGTGTGGTTTATCGCGTTGTAGTCAGCGTATACCGCCTGCTGTTCGTCCTCCGAGAGAGTCGTCCAGGCTTCGGGTGAGCTGGGAAGAGGCGTAGTTCCCAGATAGATCAGCATGACAAATTTCATCGTCGTTCTCCTCTGCACTCAAACTTTGCTAGCAGCGATAAGGGGCCGGTTTGGCCGGGAGTCAGCCCTGCCAAGACACCTGCGTTAACACGACCGGTTGCAGGTCAGCTGCTCTTCGTGCTTCTAGTCTCCTTTCTGTCACGTTAGCCTTGTGTGGTTCGTCAACCTCTATGACGAAACCAAACGGGAGAATGTGACCGATGGACGGCGAATTGCTGGCGGAGCGCTTCGAGGCCGACCGCACGCGATTGCAGGCGGTGGCCTATCGGCTGCTCGGCTCGGCCAGCGAGGCCGACGACGCGGTGCAGGAGGCCTGGCTGCGGCTGAGCCGTTCCGACACCAGTGAAGTGGAGAACCTGAGCGGCTGGCTGACGACGGTCGTGGCGCGGGTGTGTCTGGACATGCTGCGCTCGCGCCGGTCGCGGCGGGAGGAGCCGCTGGCGCCGGACGGCGAATCGATTCCGGACGCTGCCGATCCGGAGCGCGAGGCGATGCTGGCGGAGTCGGTCGGGCTGGCCATGCTGGCGGTGCTCCAGCGCCTGGCGCCGGCCGAGCGCGTGGCGTTCGTGCTGCACGACGTCTTCGGCGTGTCCTTCGAGGAGATTGCCGGCATCGTCGGCCGCTCGCCTGTGGCCGCCCGTCAGCTCGCCAGCCGAGGCCGCCGGCGGGTGCAGGGCGCGTCGGAGGATGGCCGCGCGGCGGACGTGGCGCGACAGCGGGACATCGTGGAGGCGTTCTTCAGGGCCTCGCGCGGCGGCGACTTTCAGGCGCTGCTGGCGGTGCTCGATCCGGACGTCGCGCTGCGACGTTGACGAGGCGGCGCTGCGGATGGGCGTGCGGAGCGGTTGGCTTACGTCGGAGCTGCATGGAGCAGAGGCGGTGGCGCGAGCAGTTCACCGGCCAGGCACAGGCCGCGCAGCTGGCGCTGATCGATGGTGTGCCGGGCGCGGTGTGGGCCACCGGCGGCATACCGCGAGTGGTGTTTGGGTTCACGATCCGGAACGGCAAGGTGGTCGAGATCGAGCTGGCGGCTGATACCGAGCGGCTCAGCCGGCTGAAGATCGAGATTCTGTCGTAGCGCCCGACCCAGATTGGTGGGCCTGTGGATCCGCATGTTCATGCCTCCACCACTGCTCGTGCCTCGCGGACCAACGATCCGCTCAACAATCACCTACCGCGTCTTTGTATACCTCAAATTGCCTCAACACATGATCGCACACGGGCCGCCACAACCTGCCTCTGTAGGTCACTCAAAGTCACATGATTCACCTCGTGGAGCCTTCCTGACCCCAGCGTCTGGTAACACCATCGGACGATAGTGTCAGGCCTAGTTTCGTTCGAACTGGGAGATGACCAGACGGCGCTCTCGCCTGAGCCGTTGGCCAGACATCTCCGATTCTGAGCGAGTCGAAGCATTGCTCGGAAACCTATGTCACAGGCTCCCCTAACTCGATTCCCACCCGTCCCATAGCTAGTTCTCCATTGCTGATGTATCTTTCGTCTGTTCATTTTCACGGCTTGATATGCGCACGTTAGCTGGAGGTATTTCCCTCATGAGTCAACGACTGTTCGATTCAGGGCGGCAGGGTTCTTCGCGCCTGAGATGGCTCCTTATCGGAGTTGCCGCAACGATGGCCGTCCTTGGGGCGGCACAATTGGCCGGGGCGACCAGTTCCGTCGCCACCATTAGAGGATGCTATGGTCCCCTTGCGGGCAATCTCCGCATACTCGATTCGCCGTCGAAGCACTGCACCGTTTTGGAACAGGAAATCTCTTGGGCGAAGGAGGGTCAGCCTGGCCCCGCAGGCCCACAGGGAGAAAACGGCACCAATGGCGCGCCCGGTGTTCCGGGACAGCCAGGTCCCAAGGGCGATAAGGGAGACACAGGGGCCACAGGGCCCCAAGGTGACCCTGGCCCGCAGGGCATTCCCGGTCCCAAAGGCGACGAAGGAGATTCAGCCGGCGGAGGCCTGGCCGCGCTCGATGACCTTGATGGATTGCCGTGTGACGGCCCCGGCCACGTCGCGCTCAACTACGGACCCAATGGCGAAGTAATGCTGCTCTGTGTCGGCGGCGGCGCCGGGAACATCGATGGCGACGGCGACGGCTACACTCCCAACGGCGGCGACTGTGACGATGCCGACCCTACGCGAAACCCTAGCGCGTCGGATGATCCCAGCACCCCCGACGGTATCGACAACGACTGCGACGGCCTCGTCGACGGGATCATCCCAAATTGTGACGACGGCAACCCTGGAACCATTGATTCGTACGACGTCGTTACGGGGAGTTGCATATACTCGTTCGTGCCCGATGGCACTCCTTGCAACGACGGCGACCCGTTAACAATCAACGATTCCTACCTCTACGGTATCTGCCAGGGCGGCACGCCGGTACTCGATTTCGACGTCGACGGTTATACCGTAGCGGCAGGCGACTGCGACGATGCAGACGCCACCGTCTACCCTGGTGCGCCGGAACTGCCGGACGGCAAGGACAACGACTGTGACCAGCAGATCGATGAAGGAACGGGTCTCGCTACTGCGATCGACATGGGAGCGCTGCCATGTGACGACGCTGAGATCTACCAAATCAGCGGGCAGATACAAGCACCGGGGCAGGTCATTGTCTACAGGTTCTATGTGACTGAGCAGTTCGGTTGCCAATTTGACGCCGTCGCGCACCTGAACGGCGACCCCGGAATCGTCTTCGATTTGCAAATGGACTTCGACGGCATCCTTTACCAGGACCAGATCACGTTGAACGAATCAAAGGGGAACACCTTCTTGGATGACTCCGGCTACGCCTACATCTGGGTACACGGAGTCGGGGCAGCTACCGGCGGGTTCACCTTGATGGGCCATTGGTAATGCGTCGCCCACAGTCGTAATTTCTTCGGGCCCGGGCTTGAACCGGGCCCTTTGATTCGAGTCTCAAAAAGCCTCCGCTGAACGCCGCAGTCTGGACACGCACCAGCGTCGCTACCAACGCGACGGCTCAAGACCATCCCGATCCTGCTCGAGGCGGATCGCCGAGCAGTCCGAAATAGGCTAGCGCCGCGATCTCCAGCGCCCTGACTCGAAGCGCGGAAAGCACTCCTGCTTGACCGACGCCCATCTCCCGGCTGCGAAGCCCTCGCCCTTGATAGGCGCCCACCGACGTGGCTGCGGACGCCTCGATGGCGGCCGCTTCGCTCCTGACTCGAACCCGTGTTGCCATGATCTGCTCTCCTTTCAAACCCACGGCTTTGCTGCAATCGTTTACCGATCTCACGGTAGGTTCGAGGCGGATTGGTTCACATGACCACGGCTGGCTGTTTTGCGACGCTAGGATTGGCCATCTTGGGCTGAAGGGCATGCCATGACGCCGGCTGACGCTATGGCTGGATAGTGTGCCTATGCCTTCAGAAGCCCCCTGCGCCCAAGGGCTCGCTCCAGCGCCGGCTGCATCTTCATCTCCTGGAACTCGGCGATGGCAAAGTCGAGGTGCTCGATGGCGGCGCCGTGCTCGTCGGGGTAGTGGTCGAGGAGCACCTCAGCGAGGCCGAGGTGGCTCAGCGCAAGCTCGGCGCGCATCCGAAACGTGTCACAATCCTCCAAGGCCTGCTCATAATAGTCCCGCGCTTTGGAGGGCTCTGCCAGCAATGCAGTTATGTCGCCAAACTGGCGTGCGCTGGAGATATGCCAGATGGGCCCGCCGAGGAATCGCTCGTCCGAAACGTCAGGCATTCTGGCACGGGCCAGGCGCACAGAATCGACATCACCCACTCGCATAGAAATATCAGCTACGAGAGCCGGAAGCGGTCCAACATAAGCGTCCCCGAGGAGGTTCGATTTCAAGAGGTTGCCTATCTCGAGCTTCGCCGCCTCGACATCACCGACCAGGCGCAGAATACCCAAAGGACCGCGGCCAAGAGATCCACTCAGAGCTCGAACCTGGATGGGCTCATCTCCACCCATGAGGAACCACGCTCTGGGTTCGAACGTGTTGACCAGCGTCGTCGCGTAGGGACCGAGGCCCAGTTCCTCGCCCCGAGCCAAGAGGTCTGCAGCTGTACTCCTGCATTCCTCCAGCTTGCCGTCTACCAGAAGTGAAATCCCCCTCATCGCGAGTGCCAACAGGACTACATTCGGCTGATGCGTCTTCTCAGCCAGGGCTTCGCAACGGCGGACCATTTCATCGAAACCTTCGCGGTCGCCAGATGGCATGAACCCGAACACAGCCATGAAGTAATAGGCTTGCCGCAAGGTCAGTTGCCTTACACCGTCCGCGGACCGCTGCGCCATTTCTCTCGCAATTTGGAGCCGGCCATCGGTGTTCAGGTACCCGGTCATCGGGACCAGCGAATAGGCATCTGCGAGCCACTTGAGATCGTGGTCATTGAGCTTATTCGCAAGGGTCCGGACGCTGTCCAGGCGCTCCAAAACCTGATCAAAATCCCGCCTTCCAAGAGAGAACCACACTCTGGCGCAGTCTGCCCAGAATCGCTCCCTGGTGTTTTCCGCGGCGAACTCGTCCGCAAGTTCGCACCATCGTTGAGCTTCAGGCGTATTCCAGCTAGGTCCAGCCCCAGCGCCAAGCGCGAATATGGAATCGATAGCCCGCTGGCAGGCGGCGGAGGCCATCTTGTTGTCGTCTAGGGTGCGCGCGGCCTCCAAAGCGGCCGGAGCCACCTCCGACAGAACTCGGTCGGGTTCCCCTGCGTCGTTCAACGCGGTGCCAAGCTCGAGTAGCAGGTCGCAACGTGTCCGTTGGTCGGTCGAGTCGAAGACCTCCTGCACTTCAACACAACGTTTCAGATGGGACGCAGCCTCAGAGTATGCGAATACGGCACTGGAGCGCTGAGCCGCGAGCCGGCCGTACTCCACCGCCTTAGTAAGGTCTGCGCGATCCGTGCTTTGAGAGAAGTGCTCGGCCAGCTCGGCCGCGTGTTCGTGACGGCGCGCGGCGTATTGTGTTTCCAGTGCCCGTGCGACTTCCTGGTGCAAGCGCAATCGGCGGGGGGCGATTATCTCCTCGTAAAGGGTCTGGCGGAAGAACGCGTGCGTAAAGCGATAACGTACGCTACCCGGCAGCGAACGCTCCTCCAGAATCCCGATTCGGAGCGACTCCTCGACGGCGCTGAGTACATCTTCCTCATCTCTCGCGATCACCTCGAACAACGTCGCGAGGTCGAAGTCGCGACCGATAACCGACGCGACGCCGAGCACCTGGTTTGCCTGGTCCGTTAAATGCGCGAGCCGGCGCCCCACGACATCCCGAAGACCCTCCGGGATAGCAGTCGCGTCGCCGCGAACGACGTACGTGCCATCCTCCCGAACCACGATTCCTTCCTCAACCAGGTAGCGCAGCACCTCCTGCACGAATAGCGGGTTACCCTCGGTCTGGCGGTGCACCAGCTCTGCCTGGCCCCAGGGCACTTCGTATCCCCGCAATGTCTGATACATACGGTGCACTTCATCCACCGTCAGGCCGCGTAACGGCACGCGCAGGAAATTTGCCGCACGCCTCAGCTCGGCGACAGCGCCGCGACAACGGGTGCGTGCGGTCCACCTCGACGTCACGGTAAGTCCCGACGATAACGAGCCGCGCGCCCTGCAGGCTGCGCGCCACGTGCTGCAGCAGGTCCAGCGTGCCGCGGTCGGCCCAGTGCAGGTCCTCCAGCACGATGACCAGTGGTTGAACAGACGCCGCGTTGGTCAGGAACGTCGTGATTGAGTTGAGCAGCCTCCAGCGGTCGTCCTCCGGGTCCGAGGCATCGCGCAGGTCCACCTGCACCCGGTCCCGCACCTCGGACACGATCCGCGCCACGTCGGCTGCCCCCGAGCCGAGGTCTGACTTCAGCCCCTCGGGATCACGGTCGAGGACGTAGGTCCGCATAGCCTCGACGAACGCCAGGTAAGGCAGGCTCAGCGACCCTTCTTCGTAGCAGTGACCGACCAGCGTGCGTCCGCCACGAATTGAGACGTACGTAGCGAGCTGCTCGCACAGCGCGGTCTTGCCGATGCCGGGCTCACCTACGACCATCACCAGCCCGCCCTGCCCGGACACCGCGGCGTCGTAGGCCTGCTGCAGCTGCCGCAGCTCCGCCTCGCGCCCCACGAAAACCCGGCGGTACAGGGGATCAGAGCCTCTCTGCTCCTGAGGCTGCTGCACCACAGACGGTTCGGCGGCTGAAGCGGGCCTTACGGCTTGCAACGCCTCACGTACTTCTGTCGCGGAAGCTGGTCTCCGTTCCGGGTCCTTCTCCAGCAGGCGCAGGATTAGCACCTCCAGCCCCGGCGGGCAATCCCGCCGGTGCCAGGTTGGCGCCACCGGCGGCGTGTTGAGGTGCTGCCCGATGATCGCCACGCTCTCGTCACCGACGAACGGCGGACGGCCGCAGACCATCTCGTACAGCATCGCGCCAAGGCTGTAGAGGTCGGACTGCGGCGTTACCTCGCCACCCATCGCCTGCTCCGGTGGCATGTAAGAGACGGTCCCGACCATCATCCCCGCCTGCGTCAGCCTGCTGCGGTCCACCGCGACCGCGAGGCCGAAGTCGCCGATCATCGCCCGCCCGTCCTCGGCCAGCCAGACGTTCCCCGGCTTGAGGTCCCTATGGATGATGCCCTTCGAGTGTGAGAACTCGAGCCCCAGGCAGGTCTCCGTGGCGATCTTCACGGCCTGCTCGATCGAGAGCTTGTGCTCAGGAGCGTCCTCGATGACGCCTTCCACGTCGCCGCCGGGCAGGACGGGCAGGACGAGATAGGGCTGGCCGTTCTCCTCACCGATGTCGTAGACGGTGACAATGTGGGGGTGGGAGCCGAGGCGGCCCATGGCCTGGGCTTCGCGGGTGATGCGGACTCGCGCTGCCTCGTCCAGGCCTTCCGTCTTGATCAGGGCGAAGGCGACGTCGCGGTCGAGCTGGGCGTCGTGGGCGAGGTAGACCTTCTTCTTGCCGCCCTCGCCGAGGAACTTGCTTACGGTGTAGCGGCCGTTGGCGAAGGAGGTGGGTTGGGCTGATCCCGGCACCGACGCGACGGCGCCGGACGACGCTGCGCTGACTGAGTCCAGGCTACCCAAAGCGCGAGAAGCCGCATCGATATAAGACTTTGCATCGGCGTTGTCAGGGTCGAATGCCAACGCCGAGGCGGCACGTTCCTGTACGACCTTCCAGTCCTGGCGAACGGACGCATCGTCGGCCTCGTCAAGGAGCCGGTCGATTTGCCGTTGGACTCGGTCGCTCGGCATTTGTCACCCTTTGAATCACGGGGCCAGGTAGTAGGCTGCCATACTCTTACGTGGGCGTAAGAGTGTCAACGCAACTTCGACGGATTGAATGTCTGCTGACGGCCTTAGGCGCTGGCGCGGCGGCGTCCCGAACGAAGGGCTATTTGCCGATACTCCTTTACGAGACTTCGATGAAATCTGGGTCGACTTTCGACACGAGGTTCGCCGCGGCCGGCCTTCTGGCCGGCGTCGGGCTGGAGTGGGCGCTGCTGGTGGTGGGCGGGTCGCTGGACGGCGCGTGGTTGCTGGCCGGGTTCATGGCGATGGGCCTCGGCGTGCTGTTGATCAAGCTTATCGACGGCGTGAGCGACAAGCTATTCTCGCCTCCCGGGCGGAAGGAAGACGACGCGAGTGGGGTTGCGGCGGGGGAGGGCGAGGCGGCGCCGGAACCACGGTTGCGGGTCTTCGTGATCAGCTCGGTGATGCAGGGGGTGTCGCTGGGGTTCCTGGCGGCTTACTTCTCGGACAGCGTGGCCGTCGGGGTGTTCATCGGGCTGCTGGTGGGGACGCTGGCGCTGGCGGTATCGACGCTGTTGGCGCGGAGGCTGTCGCCGACGGGAGAGGATGAGGGCGGAGCACGCAGTCGCGTCTGAATGAGGCGGGCGTCGACCTTCCCGTCTTGTACGAGGCAGGTGTCCGTGCTGAACTCGTAGACCTTGTCGATCGTTTTGTAAGACCAGATGATGAAGGGCGATCCCACCTTCGTTCGCTGTCTTCCTTGCGCAAGGTGGTTCGATAACACAGCCAGGGTTGGGTGTTGCCTCTGGCGCCGCAGGCGAAGGGGTGGACATCGCTTGATGGCATATGAGCGATGAGCCTCGAGTTTGCGTTCGGCTGCGGCGTGTGTTTGCTGCTGACTTCCTATTGCAGCTTTCGTTCTGGCAAGACCTCGGCCAACCAGGCGCCGGACTTCTAACCCTTAGCCTCGCTGCCTCGGTTACCGGTGTGGTCTTTGCGCGACAGTGGCGCAAGGACGGAGTAGCTCCGCGGCGGGTTGTCCTGGAAGCCAGCGGGTAGACACGATGCGGTGCCCGAGGCTGGCGCCGTAACGGGCGAGGACAGATAGCGAGCTGCCGGCCGTCATGGACCACGACGAGCGCGAAGCTCCGGTCATGCTGACGTTCCGAAAGAGCTCGGCCTCAGGTTGCTGATGATGCTTCGCCAGCATCTCGGAATCTGGCGTGTGCGGCTTCAACGTGAGTTGCCCTGATTAGAACCGACCAATCCGTCATCAGCGAACCCCAAGCGCAGACGACCGGCTGCTAAGCTACGTTTCGTGAGTGTGCGTATCGGGCTGGGGTTTGCGGCGTTTCCGTTTTCTGACGCGGGGGCGTTCTGGCGCTGGATCGACGCGTGCGAGGAGTGGGGCGTCGATTCCGTGTGGCTGAGCGAGCGGCTGGTCTCGGCGCAGTCGTTTCTCGAGCCGCTGACGACGCTGGCGGCGATTGCGGGGCGGACGCGGCACGTGAAGTTCGGGATGAACGCGACGGTGCTGCCGCTACGGGATCCGCTGGTGCTGGCGAAGGAGTGCGCGACGGTCGACTACCTCAGCGACGGGCGGCTGCTGCCGATGTTCGGGGTCGGCAACGACGTGGCGCCGGAGTGGAAGGCGCTGGGGATCGACACGAAGGGCCGCGGGGCGCGGTCGAACGAGATGCTGACGCTGCTGAACCGGCTGTGGACGGAAGACCACGTCAGTTTCGACGGCAAGTACTACCACTACGAGGACGTGACGATCGCGCCGAAGCCGAAGCAGCAGCCGCTGCCGTTGTGGATCGGTGGCAGCTCAGAGGCGGCGATCGAGCGGACGGCGCGTTACGGGGCCGGGTGGCTGGCGGGCGCGGCGCAGGGGCCGGAGCAGATCGGGCGGGTCGTGGCGGCGATCCGGGCGCGGTCGGCGGAGCTGGCGCGGCCGATCGACGAGGACCACTACGGCGCGGGGTTTAGCTTCCGGTTCGGCAGCTGGGAGGAGCCCGTCGTCGAGCGCAGCGTGCAGACGTATCGGGCTCGCGCCGGTGCGGACGCGGACGCGCGCAACTTCATGGCGGTGGGCGATGCGGAGTCGATAGTCGAGCTGGTGACGCGGTTGCGCGCGGCGGGCATTTCGAAGTTCGTGGCGCGGCCCATCGCGACGACGGACGAGGAGATGATGTCGCAGAGCCGGATGCTGGCGGAGTTGGTGAACCCGGTTGTGAATGCGATGGCGTAGGGCAGAGCGCCTTGGCGGCCGGGGAGTTGGTGCGGAGACGCGCCGGTTCAGGCGGCGAGGACTTCGAACTTAGCGAGGATCTCGCGACGGGCGGCCTCTGAGAGATGGGCCGGCGCTTCCGCGAAAATGAGCTCCTCTTCGTTTTCGAAGTGGACCGTCAGAGAACGTGAGAACGCGGAATAAGCGTCCGCAGCGATTCGGCCGTTGCCCAGCGCCGTCAGGAGCTGCTCCAGGCGAATCCTGATTGCGTCGTGCTCACCGTACATGTCGAAAGTCGAACCCTGGCCGGACTCCTGCATGAATTCCTCAACCGCAGGGAAGTAAGCGTCTTCCTCGCACCTGATGTGCAGGTCCAGGCGTGGCTTCAGAGCGAGGATAGCGGCGTGCACGTCACCCAGCGATTGGTTCTGTCGCACCGGGGTACGGTAGTAGTCGAGCAAGGATCGCAGCCACTCGTGCTCCGCCAGCAAAAGGGCGGTCGGATCGAGCGCCTGTTTCGCCGCCTGGGACCTGGCCGCGAGGTCATCCAGGTTTGGAAGTGTCATCGGGTCAGGCCCCGTTCATTTCACCGGCCAGGCGATGGTGACGAGCACGACGGAATCGGCCTGAGCCTCTAGGGAATGGGAGACGGCGGCGTCGAAGACGAGTGCGCCGCCGGCTTGCAGGGAATCGGCGCGGCCGGGACTCACCACATTGACCTGACCGGAGAGGACGTGAATGCTTACGGGCCCGGCAGATTCATGGTCTCGCAGTGTCGCTCCAGACTTGAGTCCGAGAATGACGACGCGCAAGGGGCCGTCTTTGACCAGTGTCTTCGCGGTGTGCCCAACGCTCGCAGCCCGGGCGCCCTCGAGGATTGCCGCCGACTCCTGGACAAAGTTTAGCGGCAGGACGTCGCCGCTGATCTCGTGGCTCTCAAGATAGCTGTGGCCCTTTGCTTCTGACATGCCTGGCCTCCTTTGTTCACTTCACTGATCGTTGTCTCTTCGATGATGTCGTGCCATCGATCACACTCGAACCGCGATCTAACTGACCTGCAGCAATCCGACGGCGCCGAGCTCCGTGTAGGCGAAGTTGTGCGTGACGAAGGGGTAGAGGCCCGCGTTCGGGATGATGAGCTCGAAGATCGAGGCTCCCCCGGGCGGGACCGTGTAGGTCTGAACGCCGCGGAGCAGGTTCGCCGGGTTGCCATCGATATAGACCTTGTCGAAGAGGGCGCCGATGACGTGGAAGGCGGAGAACAGGGTGGGGCCGGCGTTGACGACGTAGAGGCGGATGCGCTCGCCGACGCTGGCCGGCAGGGGGTTGTCGCGGTACTGAAACGCGACGCCGTTGAATCCCAGCAGGTCGGGCGTGGCGGCCTTCATCTTGTCCATGTCACCGACCCAGAGGTCGCCGGCGCCTGCTTTGGCGTAGAACTCGCTCTGCACCAGCACGTATTCGGTAGCCGGCTCGAGAGGTGTCTTTGGGTCGACGACGATGGCGCCGTACATGCCGTTGGCGATGTGGTGCAGGACGGGCGCTGTGCCACAGTGATACATGAAGACGCCGGGCAGGTCGGCGGTCCACTTGAAGCTCAGGCTGTCGCCGGGAAGGATGGTCTTGTAGTTGACGTCCCAGGGGATCTGAGCGGCGTGAAAGTCGATCGAGTGGCCGGCGCTGCCGTTGTTGACCAGGGTGAAGTCGACGGTGTCACCCTGACGAACGTGGACGACGGGGCCGGGAACGTGGCCGTCGAAGGTCCAGGCGTTGTACTGGACGCCGGCGCCGATCTCCACGGTGGCGTCGGAGGCGGTGAGGGTCAGCTGTTTGGTTGTCGCAGTGCCGACGGCCTCTAGCGCGGCCGGGTGCGCATCGGTCACCTTGCCGGACAACTCGGGGCCCGGCTCGGCTTGCTGGGCGGTCGCGTTGGGATTGGCGCCGGAGCTATCGAATACGGAGTACGCGGTGCCCGCGATCGCCCCACCCGCTATGAAACCTGATGCGAGCAAGGTCTTCTCCATGAAGGACCGCCGCGAGACTTTCTTTTCGGTTTCGAACTCTTTGTAGCGCGAGCTCATTTCTTCCTCCGGCGCCGGTTGCGCTTGCTCTCCGTGGGTACCATACGTATAGTAAGTCACTATAGGTACTGTCACAAGCGTATGCGGGTTGAGAACCTGAAGGTAGGGCCGTTTGGACTTACAACTGACGCATCGCGGAGACTACGCAATCCGGGCCGCCATCGCCCTGGCGCGGGAGGCCGGGACAGGGCGCTACGTGAAGTTGCGTGAGATTTCGGAGGAGATGGCGATCCCGCGGCGTTACACGCAGGAGATACTGACGTTGCTGACGCGCGCGGGGCTTGCGGACGCGCGTGCCGGCAAGACAGGCGGCTACCGGCTGATCAAGCACCCGGATGACGTGTCGCTGCTCGACGTCGTTGAGGCGGCGGAAGGGCCGTTGCGGCTCGACCGCTGCACGCTGAGCGGCGGTCCCTGTCACTGGGAAGAGACGGTCTGCGCGGTACACGCGATGTGGGAACAAGCCAATGCGGCGCTGGTAACGACGCTGCGCGGGCAGAGCCTTTCGAAGGTATTGCGGGTCGACAACAGACTGCGTTCTCGCCACGGCGCTGGGGAAGCAGCCGGCGAGAAGAGGGCGATGCCAGGCGGTGGCTAGCGAGACCGTCCGGAGATGGGCCGGTCCTCGTTCCTCTCAGCTGGCCTATCGAACGGATTCTGAAAATTACTCGCTGTCTTTCGTTGGCCCAGTGGCCGGGTTCAAGGGCTCCCAGGTGTGCCCGGGTAGCGTCAGCTCGTGCTGCGAGGCCGGGCCGTCGCTTCCCGATGCATAGGGCTCGGGTTCGCCCTTCTTCCACGCGTCGAGTACCGGGGTGAGTACGCGCCAGGCCCATTCGACTTCGTCGAAGCGCAGGAAGGGCGTGCGGTCTCCTTCCAGGACGTCGAGGATGAGCTGACAGTAACTATCGCTATCGGGGTCGGTTTGCCGGTCGTAATCGGCGTACAACGCCAACTCCTCGGACGTCATCTCGAGGCCGGGCTTGCGGCTCTGGACCGTGAGGCTGATCGACTCGGTGGGACGCAGCTGGAAGGTGAGACGATTGTTGATCGGTGTGCTCATGTCGCTGCCCTGAAACAGACGCATGGGAGGCGCGCGGAGCTGAATCACCACTTCCGTGAGCAACTGCCCCAGACGCTTACCGCTGCGGAGGTAAAACGGCACGCCCGCCCAGCGCCAGTTATCAATGTATAGCCTCAAGGCTGCGAACGTCTCCGTGGTGGACGCGGCTGCGATGCCGGTTTCGTCCTTGTAACCCGTGACGGGTTTGCCGCCAAGCGAGCCCTTCGCATACTGACCCCTGACGGCTGAGGCTGCCACGTCGCCGACGTCCAACGGCCGTATCGAGCGCAGCACGTCGACCTTGTGGTCGTGCAAGACCTCGGCGCTCCAGATCGAGGGCGGCTCCATCGCGACCAGGGCGACGAGCTGCATGAGGTGGCTCTGCAGCATGTCACGTAGTGCTCCGATGTGGTCGTAGTAGCGGTAGCGGCCTTCGATTCCCAGCGTTTCGGCCGCGGTAATTTGGACGTAATCCACATGGCTGGAGTTAAGGATCGGGTCGAGAAACCGGTTGCCGAATCGGAAGACCAGCATGTTTTGCACGGTCTCTTTGCCGAGGTAATGGTCGATTCTGAATATCTGCCCTTCGGACCAGGATTCGTGCAACTGGCGATTGAGCCGTTCGGCTGACTCCAGATCAACGCCGAAGGGCTTCTCAATGACGAGCCGCCGCCAACCGCCGTTTTCCTTGTTGAACCCCGCATCCGCCAGTGACGAGGCGGCTTCGGCGAACATCCCGGGCGGAAGAGCGAGATAGAATGCGGTATTTTCCTGGATGCTCGGGCTCAGTTGTGCCAGGCGGTCGCTGGTGAGATCGCCGGAGTAGTAGGAAAGGCGGCGGGCGAAACGATTCCAGTCGCTTTCGTCGAGATTGGCGTGCGTGAAGCTCTCAACGCCGTCTCTGACGCGCTGGACGAATGCCTCCGTGGTCCAATCTTCAAGCGCGTAGCCGATGATCTTCAGGTCGTCGAGCCTGGAGCTGCCATCAAGGCTGAGGAGCGCGGGAAATAGCAGCCGCCTCGCCATATCTCCCGATGCGCCAAGAACAACCAGTGTGTCCATAGTTCGAGCCCTTACTCACTCCAGGAGCCATTTGCAGCTGCTCACGGAGTGATGCCACTCGGCATGATTCCAAGGTTACGCCGACTCCGACTGATTTTTTGCTAAGAAAGGATGATGCCGGTGCCGAAAACTCGCAAATGTGGGTGAGCCGTGGTCGATCTCCCACCCGCAATGACAAAGTCGATTACGTTCGCCTACCATGCAGTCAGGCGGATGAATGAGCCAGCTCCACGACGTAGTCTTTCTGGTGGATGTCGATAACACGCTGATCGACAACGACAGGGTGTATGAAGATCTGCGACGCCACATCAAAGATGCGTTCGGAAACGAAGCCCACGAACGTTACTGGGAGATCTTCGAGGGGCTGCGTGCCGAACTCGGATATGCGGACTACCTTGGCGCCTTGCAGCGCTACCGGGTCGAACACCTCCGAGACCCCGGCCTCCTCGCGATCTCGTTGTATCTGGTGAACTATCCCTTCGCCAACCGTCTCTATCTCGGTGCGCTCGACATAATTGAGCGCTTCCGCGGCTGGGGACCAACAGTGATCCTTTCTGATGGCGACGTAGTCTTTCAGCCCCGGAAGGTAGAGCGCTCCGGTATTTGGGAGGCCGTCGACGGGCAGGTCCTGATCTACATCCACAAGGAACAGATGCTCGAAGACGTTGAGGAGCGCTACCCGGCTCGCCACTATGTCATGGTGGACGACAAGCTCCACCTACTCGCCGCGATGAAGGAGCAATGGGGTGAGAGGCTAACCACGGTCTTCCCCCGCCAGGGCCACTACGCCCTCGATCCCGCGACCATCGCAGCCTATCCGCCCGCAGACGTGAGCGTGGATAGTATCGGAGAGTTGGCCGGATACCCCCTAGAGGCGTTCCTGGGTCGTGCATGATCGGAGCAACGTGTCGCTCTGGCTGCGTTCTCACCGCGGCACTGGCGACGCAGCCGGCGAGAAGAGCGCCACTCCAGCCGGCGGCTAGCGACACTGACCGGAGATGGGCCGCTCACCACAAGGGCCGCCGGCACCGGACGGACTACCCGGCGAGGATGAGCGCGGAATAGTGATGGACAACGCGGCGGGTTCGATCTCGTTGAGGCCAGTCGTGGCGAGTCCCGATATCGCGTACCGCGGGTTCCTGATTGTCAGCATGCTGATGGCAACGCTGGTCGGGTTTGTGTTGGCGATCCACGTACCGTTGGAGCGGCTGCTCGGGGTCGGGCAGGCGGACCGAACCCTCGATCTGCTGCAGGCGCACGGCCAGGTGCAGCTGCTGGGCTTCGCCGGTCTGTATGTCATGGGGATGAGCCTGCGATTGCTGCCCCGTTTCGCGAGCGCGCGGCTGGCCTTCGGATCGATCGCGTCCTTCGTCCTGTGGTGCATGGCGGCGGCGCTGATCGTCAGAGCCGTCTTGCTGCCGTGGTTTTCAGGCGATGTCCATACGGCGCTGGCGCTGGCTTCTGCCTTCGGCGTTCTGCTTGCCGCCGGCGGTTACCTGTGGGTGGTGCTGGCGACGCTGGCCAATGACGCACACCGGGCCGATGCTTCTAGTCTGGCGTTCGTCCTCGGCGGCGGGACCCTGTTCGTGACGAGCGCAATCGGCGTGCTGGCGTTCATGGATGCGGCGGAAGGCGGGAGCCGCACGCTGCCGTATCTGACGAACAGCGCGATCGTCCAGCTGCAGATGTCGGGGTTTCTGCTGGTCGTGATCACCGGGGTAGCGCTGCGCGCGCTTCCAGTCATGGTGGGGCTGGACCGGCCGGTGCACGGAGCCCTGCTGGTGCCGCTTGGGCTTAGCGGGATTGTGGCGCTGCTGGCTGCCTCCCTTCTATATCTGGAATACCGGTCGTTTGACGGGACGATGGTACGAATCGCCGACGCGGCGTTTGGCGCGCTGGGGCTGATGCTGCTGGCGTTCGCGTGGCAGGTTGGCGTGCTGCGGCCGGCGGCCAACCGGATTCGACCCTCGTCGCAGCCCCACCTTTGGCTGATCCGCGGAGCGTTCGTCTGGCTGGTAATCGCGGCGGTGCTGGCGATCTACACGGGCGGGGCCGCGTTCGTAGCGAGCGAATTGCCGTCGCAGTTTGACTTCGACGGCGTCCGGCACGCGCTGGGAGTCGGGGTCATAACCAGCCTGATCCTCGGCATGTCGTTGATGATCCTGCCGGAGTTCGCCGTAGAGCGACAACGGGCAAACCGTCAGCGACAGCTGGCGTTGCTGCTGGCGGTACTGATCAATGCCTCCGTTCTCCTGCGCGTGGCGCCCGCGGTCGCGGGGAGCACCTGGAGCTACGACACACGGAATCTGTCGATGGCGGTGGCGGGATCGCTGGCGGAGATTGCGATGCTGGTCTTCGCGGCCTACTTCTTGCGTCTGGTCTGGCGGATGAGGAGCTTGGGGCAGTAGGGGGAGGCTCCGTGCGGCTGTTAGTGGACTGCGTTGAGGGCTTGGGTGAGAGTGTGAGATTGCCGCGTCGGCTGGCGCCTCCTCGCAATGACAAGCGCGTTCGCAATGAGGGGGCGTCAGACTCGGGCCGTGGGTATACTTCTTTTTGATTGTTAACGGGTTGTAAACAAGGCGAGGGATATGCCGCAGATCGAGTTCAAGCTGCCCGATGCGAGGCTGGAAGACTACACCTGGATCCTGTTCGACGAGCACATGCCGGTTGCGGCGACCCCGCTGATCGGTAACCACTTTGGGGCCGGGCGGCCCGAGAGCGAGGAGTTCCCGCCGCGCAGCATTCAGATCAACGGCCTGACGTACATGCGCGAGGGAATGACGCCGGGCCCGCCGGGGCCGATGGGCCAGGAGCTGCCGGCGTCCGTGGAGGAGATGCGCAGGTGGCGGGCGGAGTGGCAGCCGCAGGTCGACAAGGTCATCGAGGCACTGGTTAACTTCGACCCGGCGGGCGTGGAACCTGGGACGTGGGAAGAGACGCTGGACTCGCAGCGGACGGAGTACTGGCGCGTCTTCCTGGGCGTGCACCGCAGCGCCGTCTTTCCGGCGCACGCGATCTCAGCCCGGCTGCAGGAGCTTTACGTCGAGCGCTTCGGCGAGGAGCGGCGCGGTGACGCGATGGCGTTGCTGCAGGGCGTCGCCAACGCGTCGACCGAGCGCGCTGCGATCCTGTGGGAGCTGAGCCGCATCGCGCGGGCGCATCCGGACGTGGCGGAGGCGCTGGACAAGGGTGCGGAGATACCGCAAAGCGCGGGGGGCCAGGTGTTCGAGCAGGAGCTGCAGAAGCTGCGCGACCGCTTCGGCAGCAGCAGCGAGGGCTTCGTCGAGGACCGCCCGAACTGGCGCGAAGACGCGTCGTTGCCGCTGGCCGCGGTGCGGGCTTACGTACGGCTCGAGGACGGGCGGGGACCGCTCGACATAGAGCAGCAGCAGCGGGAGCGCCGAGAGTGGCTGGAGCGAGAACTGCGCGACCTGGCGCCGAAGGACGAGGCGGCGGCCGAGCTGCTGCGCCTGCTGCCGATCGCGCAGGAGCACCTGCCGAACCTGGAGGACCACAACTACTATACGGACCTGTGCCTGACGGCGGCGTCACGGGCGCGCTGGCTGGCGATCGGGCGGTACCTCATGTCGCAGGGGCTGATCGATGCGGCTGACGACGTCTTCTACATTTATAGAGCAGAGTTGATCGACGTGCTGGAAGGCAGGTCGACGCCAGATAAGACGCTGCTGGTCGAGAGGCGCGCCGAGCTGGACGCGATCCGTGCGATGGCGCCGCCACCGGTGCTGGGCAAGCCGCCGACGCCGAGCACGGAGCCCCTGCCGGCTGAGCTGCATGCGACGGAGCTGCGGGTGCTGCGGGGCATCGCGGCGTCGCCGGGGAGCTATCGCGGGCGGGCGCGGGTCATCGATTCGATCGAGGACGCGGCGTCGTTGCAGGAGGGAGACGTGCTGGTGTGCCGGGCGACGACGCCGGCGTGGACGCCGTTCTTCGGGATCATTGCCGCGCTGGTGACGAACGGAGGCGGGGCGCTGTCGCATTCGGCCATCGTGGCGCGCGAGTTCGGGATCCCGGCGGTGATCGGGACCGTGAACGGGAGCGCGACGATCCGGGACGGGGCGACGGTTACGGTGGACGGCAGCCACGGGGTGGTGCTGGTCGAGGATTAGACGTGTACTAACTGCCAGGGCCGCGAGGGTCCAGGGAAGGCTGGCCGAAGCGTCGCGCACCAGGACACGGTTGATCAGCCACGGAGCGTCGACGGCTTCGCCCCCGCCCGCCCTGTCGGTTGGGCTTGTCCGCTTCGGCTTCTATGAAGCTAATTCATTCCGAGGGGACACCCCGCGGGCTCCCGTGCATGAGCTGCGCCCCCGCTACCCCTGCTGGCATCTGTCGGAGCTGCGGTTTGTCGCGGTGGCCTTCGGGGTGTCAAAGATCGCGTCGCATAGGTTCACGGGGCGTCAAGGGCTGCCGCGTCGACTGACGCCTCCTCGCTTTACGCTTGGGAGGCGTAGCGGGGCTTTTGGGGTCGGGCCTTTGCTCTGTTGGGGCTTCGCTATACTGCTCTGCGGAGGGGTGGCAGAGCGGTTTAATGCGATGGTCTTGAAAACCATTGTGGGGGCAACTCCACCGGGGGTTCGAATCCCTCCCCCTCCGCCATTTCGCCCTCCTGTTTGCTGTGATCCCCTGAGCCTGCCCCGGTCAGTATGCACCACCAAACTACCGATCATTTCCCGGCGGCACGTGGACGTAGTCCCAACGCCCCGCCAGTAGGCAAGCCCCTAGCGACGCTAACGAACTGGGTGTTCTCCAGCGGACTTCGCCGGATTAGAAGTCTCCTGCTTACTAAGGGACTTCATCATGACTCCGCGTGATAATTCGAAAGATGGGATGGTCTTGCGGGTCTGGTAATGCTTGCATGACATTTGAGACTGTCGGCATCTTCCCGTAGATCGCACGGTATTCCTCTAAAAGGACGGCGCGTTCTGAGACCGGTAGCTCACTGACCGAGATCTCCTCAACACGCCCACGTGAGCGCAAGCGGCCTCTCTTGGCGTAGCGCAGGTTACGAGCCCAATCGCTCTCGCCCCGGTATGAGACGAGATAACGCTCGCCGTCGCTTTCAAGTACCGCAACCGGAATCGTGTACCAATGGCCGCTATGCCGGCCCTGCACCGAAAGCGTCGAAATCAACGCTGGCCTCATCCACGGCAGAAGCCGGTTTATCACATGCTGTTGAAACCAGGGCGGCTTGAGATAGTTTCGTTTGTTCATCTGGTCTCCCTTAATTCGCTTGCGGTCAGGGCTGCTTCATCGAGGCAGCGGCATCCTCGTCGTGGATCAGGAACGCAAACAGGAAACCGGCCAATCCTAGAAGCGCTGAGACGAGAAATGCGTCATGGTAAGCAAGGAGCGAAGCGTGGCGCCGAGCCACATCGTCCGCCGCCTGTCCTAGAGCCGCGACGTGGCTCGAAGTCCGGCTGATCAGCACCGTCCCAAGGACGGCCACGCCAAAAGAGCTCGCTACCTGGGTGTTGGTTCGGAAGAGTGACGTGGCCCTTCCTATGCTGGGGCCTTCGATGTTGGAGAAGACCGCGGTCGAAACGCTGACGCCAGCCAGGGCAATTCCGGCCCCTCGCACAAACAGGATCCCGCGAATCCACCAGAGGCTCGTTTCCAGATCCACCAGTAGGAAGCAAGCAGAGGTTACCGCAACGATTGCCACTCCTCCCAGAATCAATCGACGGGGGCCAACGCGCGGATACAGCCGACCGACAATTGGCAGGCAAAGGCCCATCGAGATGCCTTGCGAAAGCGTCGTCAGGCCAGTTTGGAGCGCGGTTAGGCCTCGAAGCTCCTGCAAATACAGCGGCAAAAGGAAGAACAGCCCAAGCAGGCTGGCCAGCTGTAAGAAGAAGGCAATATTGGCATTGCGAAACATTCGGCCCGCAAGCAAACGCAGATCGAGCATCGGGTGCGCCTGACGGAGCTCCACAGATACGGCAAGTGCTAGGGACGCCACTCCAGCCAATCCACTTGCGATCACGTTTGCAGCGCCCCATCCATCACTTGGTCCGCGTGAGAGAGCGTAGAGGACAAGGGCCAGGCCCGCTCCCGAGAGGACGAAGCCGAAAAGATCGAACTTACCCGCCTGCTCCTCCTTGTGCTCCTTGAGGACCGTGAATGCGAAGACGAATCCAAGTATTCCCACCGGCAGATTGATGTAGAAAATCCACCGCCAGCCTGGTCCATCGACAAGCGAGCCACCCAATACCGGGCCCAGCAAGGGCGCAACTAGCATCGGTATCGAGAGTATGGCCGCAGCCCCGGCGCGCTCCGCAGGGCCGAAGGCGCGGAACAGCATAGCGGTACCAACCGGAGTCATCATGCCACCGCCGACGCCTTGCAGCAGACGAAAGCCAATCAGTTCATTGATGCCGCGAGCCTGGCCACACAGAGCTGAGCCAAGTGTGAATACGGCCATCGCAAAGAGGAATGTCTTCTTCGTGCCGAATCGATCGCCGATCCAGCCGGACGCCGGAATCCAGACCGCCAGACTGAGGAGGTAGCCGGTGACAACCCATTCGAGTCGGTCCGTGCCAGCGTCAAACTGGCGCCCCAGCGTCGGAAGCGCCACGTTGATCACCGTCGAATCGAGAATGTCCATGAACAACCCGGCGATGAAGGCAATCGCAACCAGATACTTGTATCTGTCCGTGACTGGTGGCGGCGGAACTCCAACAGCATCCGCAAAGGGCATAGCTCACCTCAACATTGGTAGGTCTGAACTCCCGCGAGGCGTAGAAACGGCGTCAATGCGCCAGGATCTCCCGCAGACGTCGATACTCGGCTTCGTCAATCTCACCTCGCGCGAGGCGGCTCTTGAGAATGTCGTCCGGGCTGATGTCCCTGCCGCGCTCGCGTCTACGCCAGGCCCAGCCGCAGCCCCAGAAGCGCAAGGCGAAGAAGACGAACACAAGAAAAAGCAGCCAACCAAATGGAAATACCCACCACATATGCCCGACGTCTCCTCTTGTTTGAACTCCTGCCGGCAACCGAGCCGGAGTAATACATACAGCATGTATGATTTACAGACTGTATGTCAAGAAGCGTACACTGCGAATATGACTACTCGAACTGATAAGCGCCGCGCCGCCAGTGAAGACACGAAGCGTCAACTCTTGGATGCTGCCCGTACTGTTCTCGCATCGGCTGACTTCGGTCGGTTTAGCCTTGAGTCGGTCGCCCGCCAAGCTGGCGTCTCACGTCTGACTATCTACTACCAGTTCGGCTCAAAACGCGGCTTGCTCGAAGCCCTCTACGATGACTTGGCGGTCAGGGGCGATCTGCTCCTGTTGCCACGCGTCTTCACTCAGCGCGATCCCGTCGAAGCGTTGCGGAACTTCGTGACCCTGTTCTGCGGCTTCTGGGCGAGCGACCCCGACCTCATCCGAAAAGTGCGCGCCGCTGCGGCGCTCGACTCCGAGTTCGAATCAGTTATTCAGCGGGATGAATGGCGACGCAACGGGTTAAAGGTCCTCATCACTCGAATCGTCGCGCAGCAGAGCCCAACGCTGACCGACGACCCCGAGAAGCTCATCGATGTTTCGTGCGCGCTGACAAGCTTTGAGACCTTTGACGGCCTGAGCCGCGCCGGCTGGGACCAGGACGAGATCACTCAAATGGTCGGACGCCTCATATTCGAACTGCTGAAGATCAAGTCAAACGAGTGACACAATCTTCAGGCTGCCCGGTTGGCGGACGTGCAATCCGCTAGGACTATTTAGATTCGTTGGACTGAGGTCCGCTGCCTCGATCGTGAGAGTGGCTATCGCCCAGTGGGCGACGCACGTTCTACGACCAGCAATCCCCCTCAACCCGCGCTAATCTGCGAAAGCTGTGGCCAACCGGCCCTCCGCCCTCCGTTATCCGCCCTCCGCCCGGCGCCCTCCGAAACTCTCCCCGTCTTCTCCCCGCCTTCCGCCCTGCTTCTCCACCTGTCTCGGCCCAACACCGGACCCGTCTCGCACTACAAACCCACCCCAACCACCCCCCAAAAGCACCCGTTTCGCTCCCATATCCCCCTCGTCCAGACTCGACCCCCGCTCGCCAACCCCGTTGCCCGCCTGCCCCATCGCCCGACTGCCCGCCGGATTGCCCGCTCGCCCGCCGTGCTATGCTGGCTCTGCTACGCACGGGGTGGTCCTCCGGAGACACGGAAGGCCTGAGATCAAACCCGTCGAACCTGATCCGGGTAATACCGGCGGAGGAAGGCGCGTGGTACCGCAGCACAGCCTGCGTGCACCCTCTTTCCGCTCGCAACGCCCCGCATCAGGAATGCGTAGCGGGGGATTTGTGCACACACCGAAACCACACCGCCTGCTCACTCTCGCCGCACTCCTCGCCGTACTCACCCTCGTCGTCGCCTGCGGCGGCGGCGACGACAGCGCCTCCTCGTCCGGCAACGCCGCCGGTTCCCAACCCGACACCATCAAGCTCCAGCTCGACTGGACGCCCAACACCAACCACATCGGCATCTACCTCGCGCTGGCCAAAGGCTGGTACGACGACGCCAACCTCAAAGTCGACGTCCTCCCCTTCGTCGATGCCAGCCCCGACACACTCGTAGCCAATGGCAACGCCGATATCGGCATCAGCTTCCCCGCCAGCGTCATCTACTCCCGCGCCGCCGGCCTCGACCTCGTCAGCGTCGCCGCAATCCTCCAGAGCAACCCAACCGAGCTCGCCGTCCTCGCCTCCAGCGACATCCATAGCCCTAAGGACTTCGACGGCAAGACCTACGCCGGCTTCGGCCTCCCCTACGAGGAGCCGCAAATCAAGACCGTCGTGGTGAAAGACGGAGGCACCGGCAACTTCAACGTCGCCACTCTCAACACCTTCGCCTACGAAGCCCTCTACAACGGCGACGCCGACTTCGCCGAGATCTTCACCACCTGGGAAGGCGTCGACGCCAAGCTGCGCGGCATCGACCTCCGCACCTTCCGCTACGACGACTACGGCATGCCCGACTTCCCCGGCGTCATCTTTGTCGCGAGCGGCTCCTCCCTTAAAGGCGACAAAGCAGACGCCATCCGTCGCTTCCTCCAGGTCACCCAGCGCGCCTACGAATACGCCGCACAGAACCCGGACAAGGCAGCCCAGGAGTTTATGGACTACCTCCCGGACACCTTCCCGGAGCCCACCCTGGTCACCGATTCGATGCAGCAGCTCTCGCCCTACCTCGTGCAGAAGGGCAAGCCCTGGGGCGTCCAGGACGCCGGCATCTGGAACGCCTACGCGACCTGGTTCATCGACCAGGGCATCGTCACCGACAGCAACGACAAGGTCATCAACAACCTCTCCGACCTCGGCACGCTGTTCACCAACGACCTGCTTCCGGGGGGCTAGTGTGGTGAGCCACATGCACGTGACGAAGCTGGGGCCTACATCAAGCAGGGGTAGCGGGGGCGAGGCCCATGCGCGGGGGGCCAGGGGGGTGTCCCCCCAGTTCTTCCTTCTTAACCTGAGCGGAGCACACAAGCGCGTCAGCGCGCAGGATCCGCAGTGGTCCACGTCGGGCACCCTCGGCCCGCGAAACTAAGATGGCTGCTTCCGTGCCGTTGCTGAGCGTCAGCGGCGTCGACAAAACCTTCGAGGGCCGCCGCCCTCTCGAAACCCTGCGCGACGTCTCCCTGACGGTCGAGACGGGCGACTTCGTCGCCATCGTCGGGCCGTCCGGCTGCGGCAAGAGCACGCTCTTCAACCTCATCGCAGGCATCGAACCCCTCACCGCCGGCGAAATCGCCCTCCGCGGCAACCCCGAACCTGAGGGCCGCTGGCTCAGCTGCGGCTACATGTTCCAGCAGGACCTCCTCTTCCCCTGGCGCAATGTCCTGGACAACGCCGCACTGGGCTTGGAGGTTTCCGGCGCCTGTGGCCGCAACGAGGCCCGCCGCCGCGCCCGTGAGCTCCTGCCTCGCTTTGGCCTCGACGGCTTCGAATCCCATCGCCCCTCCGAGCTGTCGGGCGGCATGCGACAGCGCGTCGCTTTGCTGCGTACCTTGTTGCTCAAGCGTCCCTTGCTGCTATTGGACGAACCTTTCGCCGCGCTCGACGCCCTGACTCGGCGCGAGCTGCAGGATTGGCTGCGCGACACCTGGGCTTCCGGCAGCGAGGCAGCCCTCCTCGTCACCCACGACGTGCGCGAGGCCATCTACCTGGCGAACCGCGTCTACGTCATGAGCGGTCGTCCGGGCACCATCGTCGCCGAGGTCATAGTGCGTGGGCATGACGACCCGCCCCCGGACGCGCTCTTGCTGGCCCGGCTCGAGGAGCAAGTGATGTCGGCGCTGCAACTGCAGGGAACGACAGCATGAAGTTTGGCATCGGCCACGGGGCGGTCGACGCAGTCACGCCCGGCACCTACTCAACCGGCGCCGGCCGCAACCTCAGGCGAGACGTCCTCGAACACCTGGGACGCTTCACCGTCGATGCACTGCCGCCGCTGGCGGTCCTCGTCGCGCTGTTCGCGGCCTGGGAGTTCTATGTCGCCGCGTCCGGCATTAGCCGCGTCACGCTGCCGCCCCCCAGCCACATCTTCGAGTCCGCTGTGCGCAACCGGAACCTGCTTTGGGAGCACTCTCTCGTGACATTGAAGGAGACGGTCCTCGGCCTCGGCCTCAGCATCGTCGTCGCGATCGGCCTGGCGCTGCTGATTGACGCCTTCGCCCCGGTGCGGCGTGCCCTCTATCCCCTGCTTGTCGGCTCGCAGACGCTGCCGGTCGTCGTCATCGCTCCGCTAATTATCTTCTGGTTCGGCTTCGACCTGATGCCGAAGATCCTCGTCGTCACGCTGTACACGTTCTTCCCCATCACCGTAGCGTTCGCGTCCGGCCTCGCGGCGACCAGCGAGGAAGCGCTGGTGCTGATGCGGACCCTGGGCGCCAACCGCCTCAAGACGCTTGCGCTGCTCAAGGTCCCGCAGGCGATGCCGTATCTCTTCACCGGCCTGCGCATCAGCGTCACCTACGCCATGATCGGCGCCGTATTCGCCGAATGGAGCGGCGCGCGATCGGGCCTCGGTATCTACATCGTCCAGATGAAGAACTCATTCCGCACAGACATGGTGCTGGCGGCGATCTTCCTGGTCTCGGTGCTGTCGCTTGGCTTGTTTATGCTCGTAGGGATCATCGAGCGAGCCGTCATCCGCTGGCGGTAGATTTTGAGACAATTTGCCCAATACTTTAGATGCTTAAATAACAAAAAGGCCCCATTAAAGGGGTTGTCTAGATGTGTATACTGAATTTGCCGTCAACTGACCAGTAGCAGCGGACGGCGCTCCCCGGACGGGGCCCTTCTTGTAAGGGCTCCGTCTCAATATACGAGCCTCCCGCGCTCCCGGATTTCCCTTCGCAAGAAAAATTTCGCACCGTCCTTATGTCACCACCACTCGAAGGGGATGGGACTCAAGACCCGTCGCCGGTTAAGATCGGCCTGCCTCGCAGCACCCGCCTTACCAGCGCAAGGAGACTCTAGATGCCACGTCTACCCGAGGTCCTGGACCGTAACGCTCTGCCCGAAAACAAGCGCCAGATCCACGACTACCTGGCCGAGACACGCGGAGCGGTTCGCCTCCCCTTTTCGGCCTTCCTCAACAACCCGGAGCTTACCTACCGTATCGCCCACGTCGGTAGCTACATCCGCTTTAACGGCACACTGCCCGACATGACACGCGAACTCGCGATCATGGCTACCGCCCGAGAAGTCGACGCACGTTTCGAGTGGGCCGGACACGTCCGCCTCGCTCGCGAGCTCGGCATCAGCGATACCACCATCGACGCGATCGCCAACCGCAAGGCCCCCGCCGGCCTCACCGAGGAGGAAGCGCTGCCGGTCCGCGTCGCCCAGGGCCTCCTGCGCGACCACAAGATCAGTGATGATCTATTCAGCGCCGCCCATGCCAAGTTCGGCGAGGCCGGTGTCGTCGAGCTTCTCGGTACGGTCGGCTACTACTCGCTGATGGGTTGCGTGCTCAACGGTCTGCAGATCGAGCCGCCGGCCGACGCTCCGCAGCTACCGAAATAACGCTCGAGGGGCGGGGGTTAACCTTCGCCCGCCCGCGTTCTATTACCCGGATCTGTCGGGCGCACGTCTGAAGCGGTCGAAGGCTCTGCCGACCTGCCACGGCGTGCCGAGCGCCGGTAGCAACCAGCGGTCGACGCCGATGTAGCCCGCAACCTTCCACCCCAGGATCATCAAGATCGCGATGACTAGGAGCACCGGGTTGGTGCTCGCGCTGCCTGCGAGCAGGAAGCTGAAGTTCATCGTCGCCCCGAAGAGGGCGGCTAGCGCCGTAAACGCGCCGATGATCAGTGCCAAGCCCACCAGGAACTCACCGCAAGCGATGACCCAGGCGAACCACGTGTACCAGTCATGGTCCAGCATGTACTGGATGAAATCCCGATACCAGCCGTAGGTGATCGCGGGTTTCCCTTCCTCAGGCACAACGACAATGCGTTCCCAGAAGCCCTGCAAGGCGGAGCCGTCGTTGTTGATCCAACCGTCGCCGTCTAACTTGTGCCACCCGGCCTGCAACCACTGCCAGCCCACGTACAGCCGGGCCAGCGTCCACAGCGGCACAAGCGCGGTACTTCCGAAGAGGAATCGATACCACCCTGGGTCCTCAAGCTCCCGACGTTGAAACAGAGCGCCCATCGTCATCGCTGCTTCCCCTTCCAGACCACGTCGGTGATGTACTCACCAATGGCCCAGGCCACGACAACCGCCACCGCGATCGGGAAGAACCCCAGAACAGGCTCGTCCCATGACGCCATCCCAATCGACAGCGCAACGACGCCGGCCCAGGCCAGTACGCCAAGCAAAAAGAGACCTGGATTCATTGAAACCTCCAACACCAGACTCGCTGCATACTCAGAAGGTAAAGCCTTGAGCCATCGCTGAAAAGGGCCGACTGGTCCTGAGCCGTGCCTCTGCTCTCAGCGTTAGATTAGGCCTCAGTTAGAATGGCGAAGCAGTTCGCTGAACCCCAGAAGGAGAGCACCATGAGAGTCAGCCAGGCCATCGCCGAGATCATGAAGCGTGAGGGCGTGAAGAACCTCTTCGCCTATCCCGTCAACCCGTTGATCGAGGCATGCGCCGAGGTCGACATTCGCCCCATCATCGTGCGCCAGGAACGCACCGGCATTCACATGGCAGACGCCGTTAGCCGCATGTCCTCCGGCGACAATGTAGGCGTATTCTGTATGCAGGGCGGACCCGGCGTCGAGAACTCGTTTGGCGCCGTTGCCCAAGCGTACTCAGAGTGCGTGCCGCTGATTGTCATCCCCGGTGGCTCTGCGCGCGCCCAGAGCTGGGTACGGCCCGCCTTCAACGCCACCCTGAACTACCAGCACGTAACGAAGTGGTCAGAGCAGGTAACCACCGCCGCCGGCCTCGTCGCGTCAGTGCGCCGCGCCTTCACGCAGGCACGTAACGGACGCCCCGGACCCGTCCTGCTCGAAATCCCCGGCGACATGTGGAACGAAGAGGTCCCCGACTTCGAATACACTCCGACCAAACGTGCGCTTTCGATGCCGTCATCGGCATCCACCGATGAAGCTGCCCAGGTACTTGATCGACGCCGAGCGCCCGGTTATCTACGCCGGGCAAGGCGTCCACTACGCCAGGGCCTGGGAGGAGCTGAAGCAGCTCGCGACGCTGCTCGAGGCGCCGGTTACCACAAGCCTCGAAGGCAAGAGCGCCTTCCCGGAGAACGACCCGCTGTCGCTCGGCTCCGGCGGCGTCGCGATGCCCGCCTCCGTCTTCCAGCACGTTCAGGACGCCGACGTTATCTTCGGCGCCGGTGCCAGCTTTACCGCCACCGGCTTCGGCATCCGCTTCCCCACCGAGGGCAAGACATTCATCCACAACACCGTCGACCCCATGGATATCAACAAGAACATCCCCACCGAGCACGCCTTGATCGGCGACTCGAAGCTGGCGCTATCAGCGCTTGTCGAAGCGGTCAGCGACCGCCTCGGCGGCAAGCCGCGCGGCCGTCAAGAAGCGGTGGTCTCGCGCATCAAGGAGCAGAAGGAGCCCTGGCTGCAGGAGTGGATGCCTCGCCTGACCTCGGACGAGACGCCGCTACAGTCGTACCGCGTGATCTGGGACCTGCTGCACACCGTCGACGTCGCCAACACCGTGATCACGCACGACGCCGGCAGCCCTCGCGACGAGCTGTCGCCCTTCTGGGAGACCACGGCGCCGTTGAGCTACATCGGCTGGGGCAAGACGACGCAGCTCGGCTACGGACTCGGCCTCGCCATGGGCGCCAAGATGGCCCGCCCCGACAAGCTCTGCATCAACGTCTGGGGCGACGCCGCCATCGGAATGACCGGCATGGATTTCGAGACCGCGGTCCGCGCTCGCATCCCGATCCTCTCGATCCTGATGAACAACTTCTCGATGGCCATGGAGATCCCGGTTATGCAGCTCTCGAAGCAGAAGTACGACTCAACCGACATCTCCGGCAACTACGCCGACTTCGCCACGGCCCTCGGCGGCTACGGCGAGCGCGTCACCGACCCCTCCGAGATAGTCCCGGCCATCAAGCGCGGCATTGCCGCCACCCGGGACGGCCGCCCCGCCCTGCTCGAGTTCATCACTACAGCCGAGAAAGTCTACTCAACGTTCCGCGGCTAACATTAGGCCATTGCCTGGCGCAAACCATATAGTCCCCTCTCCCTGAGGCAGAGGATTAGGGTGAGGAGTCGCCCATCGCAGGTCCGCAAGAGCCCCGAACTCTACGCCAAGCAGGTCAGTAGGGGCGCAGCCCCTGCGGAGGGAGTCTGAGGGGTCTCCCTTCAGACTGAGTGAAAAGAAGGCGGAGCGCACAAGCCAGAGCGATAGCGACGGCGCAGGACGTGAAGCCTTTGACGCCCCGCCCGTACCTCGAACCCCCCGAATCTGCCGATAAATACTCGAGATGACGTCATCCCCCACGCCTCGTTTGCGGCGGCCTGATCCCCGCGCCCTGCGCCTCGCCTGGCGCGGCCTCATGGGCCTCATGCTACTCGTCGCCATCTCCCACTTCGCCTGGGTCACCGCTCACCACGTCGAGTGGCTCACCGCCTCCGGCGAAGACCGCTTCGAGGTGCCCGACTACGTTGCTTTCTACTCCGCCGGCCAGCTCGTCTGGGAAGGCAGTGCGGACCAGATTTACGACGTCAGCGCAATCGGCGACAAGGAGCGCCAGGTCAGCGGCTCGAGCTTCGAAGACAAGCTGACGCTGCCGTACTTCAACCCGCCCTTCGTCGCCGTCCTCATCGCCCCGCTAACAACTCTCCCCGTGGCGGCCTTCGCCGCCGTTCTGTTCGTCGTCAACCTCGCGCTGCTCATCGGCTGCGGCGTCGCCTTACAACGCCTCATCGGCCTCGAGCGGCGCGAACACGTTGTCTTCTTCTGGCTCGCCTTCGTCTCCGCGATGCCGGTCTGGAACGTTTACCTGCAGCACCAGTTGACCCTGTGGGTCATCGCCGCATGGCTCGGCTTCGTCTGGCTCCAGCTCAACGGCCGCGAAGGGCTCAGCGGCGCCGCCCTAACGCTGGGCCTGGTCAAGCCGCCCCTTGTGGCTCTCGCCGTCCTCTACCTCATCTACCAGCGCCAGTGGCGCGCCCTCGGCTCGTTCGCCGCCATCGCCGGTGCGCTCACGCTCGCCTCGATTGCTGTCGCCGGCCCCCACATCCTCGTCGACTACCCACGATTCCTCATCGAAAGCACGAAGTGGGTCGAGACCAACGGCGTGCAGCCGTACTATCTCTTCGGCCTCACCGGCTTCCTCGTCGACCTGTTGCATGACCAGACGCCGCCGCACTGGCTGCTCTGGCCTCTCACCGCCGTCACCCTCGCGGTTGCCCTCTCGACCTGGCGGGGCAGCCGCGGCAGCACCGAGCGTCTCCTCCCCCTCATGGCCGTCGCGCTCGTAGCCTCGGTCCTGGTCGACCAGCACCTCTACCTCCACGACATGCTCCTGGTCAGCCTCGCCATCGGCTTCGCCGCCGCGCACACCGTGCGCACGACCGGCGACATCGGCCCCTGGGGCGCCATCGCCGCCGTCATGTGGCTCTGCCACCTGCCCATCCTCGCCTTCGCCTACAAGCAGGGCTTCCCGTTGTTCACGTTGTCAACGCTGGGGCTCTTCGCGGTGCTGGTGAGAGACGCCTGGCGCCTCAACGCGACTTCGCGTCAAGCAGCGGCGTCACTAAGTGATTCCCGCCTCGCGGCCTAGATAGACCTCAAGCCCCGCCAGGGACCGGAGGCCGAGACCGCTCCCGCCTCACACCCCGAGCCCGCCGCCCCGCCCCCTACTACCAGCCCATGACGCCCAGCGACCCCGAAGATCCCGAATACACCCTCAAAGCCGTCAAACAACGCATCGAATCCTACGTCGCCGCTGCCGAACTGGCCCGGCACCCCCCGCTATGAAAATGGAATGAAAAAGATCCTCCAAGCTGAAGGTTTCAACCTTCAGATCGGGTATCAAAACGGTACGAAAAAGACCCTCGAAGCTGAAGGTTTCAACCTTCAGGTCGGGCACCCCCTCCTTCAGATCGGGCACCCCATCCTTCAGAGCGGCCGGCCCCCTGCTTCAGTTTGGAGGCCCCCTTTACAGTCTGCTCCCGCCCCATGCCGGGAGTTCAGCCCCCGGTATCCAAAGGGAACGAAAAGGACCTCGAAGCTGAAGGTTTCAACCTTCAGATCGGGTATCCAAAGGGAACGAAAAGGACCCTCGAGCTGAAGGTTTCAACCTTGAGCTCGGGCACCCCTCCTCCTATCGGGCACCCCTCCTTCAGATCGGGCGGCCACTGCCCAGTTTGGAGAGCCCCCTGCCCTTTGTCCTTCGCCCCTCACCACCACAGCACCTCGTCCAGCGCCTCCTCCGGGTCCTCCAGCGACTCCCCCAGCTTGAACGCCGGTGAGTTCAGGTACTTCCACCCCGAGTCGGCAAACAACATCACGATATTCGCCCTCTCCACCCGGCTCGCCCACTTCAGCGCCGCGTGCAGCACGGCGCCGGAAGAGGGCCCGGCCAGCACGCCGTCTCTGCGCAGCACCTCGCGCACGGCTCGAAACGCGTCCGCGCTCCTCACCACCATCTTCCCGTCCAGCAGGCCGAGGTCGAGTATCGGCGGCACGTAGCCGTCGTCCAGGCTGCGGATGCCTTGCAGGCTCTGCCCCGGGTACGGTTCCGCGACGATCACCTGTGCCCGCGGGTTCGATTCCTTCAACCGTTGCCCTACGCCCATCGCCGTGCCGCTGGTGCCGAGCCCGCACACGAAGACGTCGATCTCCGGAAGCTGCTCCAGTATCTCGACCGCCGTGGTCTCGTAATGGCACCGCGGGTTGTCCGGCGACGCGAACTGGTCCAGCAGATACGCCCCGTCTCGCTCGGCGATCGCTCGCGCCGCGTCGATCGCGCTCTTGATCCCCTGGCCGGCCGAAACCCACTCGATCTCGGGTTCCCACGCCCTCAGCGCCTGCGTTACGTCGGCGAAGGAAGTCTCCGGCACCACCAACCGCACCGGGTGGCCCAGCCGTCTGCCCGCCATCGCCAGCGCGATCCCTGTGTTACCCGTCGTCGCCTCGACGATCGCCTGCCCCGGCTCCAGCCGCCCATCGGCCCGGGCTCGGTTCAGCATGTAGCCGACGATCCGGTCCTTCACCGACCCTGTCGGGTTCTGCCCCTCCAGCTTGGCGAACAGCCGCACCCCCGGCTTCGGCGAGCAGTTCTTCAGCTCAACCAGCGGCGTGTGACCCGTCAGTTCCAGGACGTTCATGCGTCCTCAAAGTCTATCCGTTTCGCTCCCACTCGGACGCCATAAACCCACCCACGGCCCCATTTGTCATTGCGAGGAACCGCCGCCAACGCGGCAACCTTTGACGACCCATGCCGGGGGTTCAGCCCCCGGTATCGAAACGGAACGAAACACCCTCCCAGCTGATGGTTTCAACCTTCAAATGGGAGCGCCCTTGCAATCTCTGACGCCCCGTCCCCACTCAAACGCCGCCTCGCACCCACCACACCCCAACTGTCATTGCGAGACCGCCTGTCTGATGGTTTCAACCTTCAGATCGGGCAGCCCCTTCTTCACTTTGGAGAGTCCGTCTACCCCTATCCCCCTATGCCCGCGCACCCTGCGCGTCGATCCCCGCCAGCAGCTGGTAGCACACCTCAAGCCTCGGCATCGCCACATGCATCTCGGCCCCCTTCGCCACCGCGTAGCCGAACGTCTCCTCGACCTCCAGCCGCCGCCCGCGCAACAGGTCCTGCAGCGCCGACATCCGGTGCGTCGTCGTGCCGGACGCCTCCATCGCCGCGCCCGCCTTCTTCAGCACCGCCACGCACTCGTCCGTCGCCGCCACCGACATCGTCTTCGGGAAGATCAGCCCGCCCAGGTCCATCACGTCCACGTCGAACGCCGCCGCCAGCGCCACCGCCTCGCGCGTCAGCTCGGTCTGCAGGATGTCCAGCCCGTCGTCCTGGTAGACGAGGTGCGTGTACAGCCGGCTCAGCACCGCGACTGCCGTTAGCCCCATCCACGTCGCGTACTTCGACCACTCGACTGAGCGAATCCGGTCCGAAGCGATCGTCTTGATCCCCGCGTCGTTGAGTATTTTCGCGAAGCCCTCCGTCCGTGCCGACGTGCCCTCTGGCAGCTCGCCGAAGTACAGCCCCTCGTTGCGCGTGAAATGCACCGCGCCGTCCTCCGACACTTCGCCGCTGAAGTTGGCGATGCACCCCGCCGTGTGCTCCCAGCCGAAGACCGACGCCAGGTGGTCGTCCTTGACCACCCCGTTCTGCACCGACATCGCCATGTCCGCCTTGAGGTCGCGAACGCCCTCCAGCGCCGTCTCCGTGTCGTACGTCTTGGCCGTCATCACGAACACGTCGCAGGCGTCCAGCTCCCCCGCCCGCTCAACGATCGGCACCTCGACCGTGAACTCGGCCAGTCCCCTCACCGTCACGCCTCGCTCGGCCAGCAGCTTCGCCCGAGGCCCCCGCGCGATCAGCGCCACGTCCTGCCCCGCCCGCGCCAAATGCGCCGCCAGAATGGACCCCAACGCCCCCGCCCCCAGCACAACCGTCTTCATACCAGCCCCCAAAAATTATCTGTATGCTGTTACCCTCGCTCGGGCGACCCTTCAGCCGATTCTATATTCAGGGAGTGCAGAATTAGTCTGTCGCCCTTTCAGCGAACACCTAGCCACACCCATGTCGAACCCAACTATCGAATCGAAAAGACTACTGGACCCCTCGACGGGAGAGCCGGCGGAACCCAGAGCCTTGCTGATCAGAGTTGCTGCCGATCAAAGCCCGGGCGGCGGCTCCTGGAATAGCCCTGTAGACGGCCTCACCGATGACTTTATCTATGTTGCGATCCCCGAGAACTGCCTCGTACATCCCAGCCTGGAGAAGCCCTACTCGGCTCTTCAACCCGATCTGTCGCGAATCGGAGTCGACCTGCCAGCACATCTTCGGGACCAGCGCATGCACCTCGACCCGGATTTCGCTCACCTGACTTACGGCGATGCCGGCGAACGCGCTAAACAGATTCGGACCTACTTGAGACCGGGTGACGTCGTTGTCTTCTACAGTGGCCTCGCGGATTTCCGGGTACGCTCGCGCTTGATCTACGCCATCACAGGCCTCTTCGTGGTTGAGTACCTGATGGACGCGAGGGACGTTCTGGAAGAGGACCGCGACTTCAACGCTCATTCCCGGCGAGTTCTCGACGCAGAAGCCCGAGATGTAATCGTCGTCGGTCGGCCGGGCGCCTCCGGCCGTCTGCGGCACTGCATTCCCATTGGCGAGTTTCGCGATCGAGCCTACAGGCTTCGGCCGGACCTCGTCGACGCATGGGGCGGGCTGTCAGTGAAGGACGGTTACCTGCAGCGCAGCGCTCGCCTTCCGCGCCTCTTGAACCCCCGTTGCTTCCTCGAATGGTTCGAGGCCCAGTCTCCTGTTCTCCTTGCCAGGAATAACTGAAATGCCGAGGATTTACTTCTACAAAGTAACTGTGGACGACGGCGGCGCGCCCTGCATCCAGGATGGCTTGCTGTCTCTGGCCATCTGCAAGCCGATGATTCGCAGCACCGCGGCAGAAGGAGACATCGTCATCGGTTTCGCCGCCAACTCACTCAGACCTGATAACGCCCTGATCTACGTGGCGCGCCTCACGAAGAAGTTGGTCGCCGGCGAGTACTGGGCCGATGCGCAGTTCGCTTCAAGAGAAGACTGTATCTACGAATGGCGCCAGGGCAAGCTTCGCCACCGGTCCGACGCTAGACACCACCCAGACATCAGCTATGTGGAGCACGACGTGGGAATCGCGCCCTTCTATTCCCGTGCCAACGCCCTCCTGAGTGACGACTTCAGATATTTCGGCGCCAATGGCACAGCTGCCTACAAACAAGACTTCCCGTTAATCGCGGCCGCTGTTGAACGGCTCGGTCAGGGGCACCGCGTCTGGCACGAACCCGCGCTGATGGTCGAGTTGGTGTCTTTGGTCCGGGAGACCTGGCAGATGACGCCGGAGCAAATCAACGGCGAGCCGACTCAGCGAACCGCCGCTAATTGCGTCGTAGACCACCATTCGAGGTCCCACGCCTCAAAGCCGAAAGCCGTCCCCGTTAACAAAAAGTGTTAACGACCTTAAGGTCGGGCGAGCTTACAGAAGCCGGCCGTCATTCACGGCAGGTGCGCTACAGCGACTGGATCGGTATCAGCGCGTCGTCCCCGCCGTACGGGGTGACCTCTTTGCCTTCCATCTCCGCGATGACGCGGTCGCCCTCCTCGATCAACGCCGACATGAACTCGGGCTCGTCAACGGTCCGGATGATCTCACCCTTGCGGAAGATCACGCCGCGTCCCTTGCCGCCCGCAATGCCGAGGTCCGCCATCTTCGCCTCGCCCGGTCCGTTGACCACGCAGCCCATCACCGCAACCGTAATCGCCTTCCCCACCTTGGTGAAGTGCGCCTCAACCGCCTGCGCCAGCGGAATCAACTCAATCTCGATGCGCCCGCAAGTCGGGCACGCAACCAGGGTCGGCCCGTGTTGCCGGATTCCGAGGCTGTTCAGGATGTCATAGCAAACCGGTATCTCCTCCATCGGTGGCGCCGCCAGCGAGACTCGGATCGTGTCGCCGATGCCCTCCGAGAGCAGAATCCCGATACCAATGGCGCTACGAACGGAGCCGGCCCGGGGCGTGCCCGCCTCTGTGACGCCGAGGTGCAGCGGGTACGGCGTGCCGCGCGCGTCTAGTTCACGCGCCAGGCGGCGGTTGGCCTCGACCATCGTCGGCACGTCGAAGGCCTTCATCGATATCTTGATGTTGTCGTAGTCCATCTCCTCGAGGATGTTGATCTCCCAGAGGGCGGCGTCGACCATGCGGTCGACCATGCTTGGCGGCAACTCCCCGTCGGCCAGCGCCGGGATCGGCGGCAGACTTCCGCCGTTCACACCAATGCGAATCGGGATGCCGCGCTCCTTCGCCGCCGCAACAACCGTCTTCACCTTTTCGGGGTCGCGGATGTTGCCGGGGTTAAGTCGCAGCGCATGAAACCCTGACTTGATGGCAGCGAGGGCCCAGCGGTAATCAAAGTGGATGTCGGCCGTGAGGGGTACGGGCGTCTGACGCACGATGTCGGGTAGTGCTGCTGCTGCTTCCTTGTCGGGCACGGCGATGCGCACGACCTCACAGCCGAGCTCCGCCAGCTCGTGCACCTGCTTCACCGTCGCTTCGACGTTCGCGGTGTCCGTAGTCGTCATCGACTGCACGACGACAGGAGCGTTCCCGCCGATCTTTACATCGCCGATCTGAATCTGTTTGGTCTGGCGTCTTGTTTGCGGGATCATCGGAACAGCTCGTCTCCTCTCACGATTCGCGCCACGTCAAAGTAGCTGAGCACGATAACCAGGATCAATAGCGCCCCCATGCCAACGAGATGGACCATCGCCTCTTTGGCCGGCGCGATCCGGCGCCCGCGACGCAGCACCTCGATTACCACGAAGGCCATGCGCCCGCCGTCGAGCATCGGCAGAGGCAGAATGTTGAGGATCGCCAGATTGATGCTGAGCAAGCCGGCAAACTCAATCAGGCTCTGCCAACCTGCCTGATTAATCACCTCGCCCGTCACCTGGGCGATACCAATCGGCCCGGACACTGGCGCCGAACCGCTTGCCCCCTTGATCTTCGCGTAGATCTCGTTCCGCGCGACCTTTAGAGAATCCCAGGTCGACCGCCAGCCGTGCTTGAGCGCCGTCCACGGGCCATCTGAGCGTGTCTCCGTAAAGGCGTATTGCGGACCGATGCGGATGCCTGTCGCTCCCTGCGCGAAATGCAGGGTCGTGCCCGCGACCAGCGTGTTCGGGTCGCTGAGCCCCGCCGCAGCCGCAACTTCCGCGTCGCTGACTCGTAATAGCTGCGCGACGTAGGCAATCGTATCGCCGGGCTGCGTCTCGTAATTGATTGCCAAGTCACCGTGGCCGATCACCAGCTTCGAGTTCTCCGGCAGCTGGAAGTCGATGCTGGCCGCCTGCCGCACCGCGTCGCGGTCGAAGCCCGTCGCGTCTGAAACGCTCGAAACGTCATCGCCGGCCTGGACCACATAGTCGTAGGTCGGCGGCGCCCATCGCGGTGTGACCGTAACGGTCTCATCGCTCACCTCTCGTGTAATCGGGTCGGTGCGCCGCACGACGATGTCGGTTTTCTCGCCGAGGTTCAGCCTGATGTTGTAGCTGGCCTCCGCCACGCTCTGAATGTCGCGCCCGTCGATTGTCTCGATGACGTCGCCGACCTTGAGTCCGGCGGCGGCGGCCGGAGAATCCGGCACCACCTGCGCGATGACAGCTCGGCCAACCGGTACTTCGCGAGGCACCATCACCGCCGCCGAGAACAGCAGGATCGCCAGCACCAGGTTCATAAAGGCGCCTGAGCCCATGACGATGAGGCGCTTCCAGGCCGCCAGCGCCGCTAGGCTTCGCGGATCGGA
Source organism: uncultured Chloroflexia bacterium (assembly GCA_963766645.1). Taxonomy (GTDB): domain Bacteria; phylum Chloroflexota; class Dehalococcoidia; order DSTF01; family WHTK01; genus WHTK01. Next base: position 627,919 of record CAVYAY010000001.1, read on the forward strand.
GGGGTCTTCTTCGCCCAGCAGCCGCACGAAGCCGCCCAGCGGAAGCCAGTTCACGGTGTACTCAGTGTCGCCGCGTTTAATACCGAAGGCACGCGGCGGGTAGCCGATGCCGAACTCGAGCACCTTTACGCCGAAGAGTTTCGCCGTAATGAAATGCCCGAGCTCGTGAATCACGACGAGCACGACAAGGACGCCCAGGAAGGGCGCCACGTATGAGAAGAGAACGTCTAACACTTATCGGGCCTCAATCCAGGCCGCCGCGAATTCGCGACCCCATGCATCCGCCGCAAGGACAGCCTCTAAAGAGGTGTCGTCCGTTGCGACGTGCTCCTCCAGTGTGTCAGATAGAAGCCTTGGAATGTCGAGGAAGCGTAAACGCCCGGTTAAGAATGCATTCACCGCCTGTTCGTCCGCCGCCGCCAGCGCCGCCGGATACGTCCCGCCCCGCGATCCAGCGGCCAGCGCGTAACCCAGGCACGGATAGCGCTCCATGTCCAGCGGCTCAAATCGCAACGACCCCATGCCTGCAAAATCGACGGGCTCCAACGGCGTCGGCAGCCGCTCCGGGTAGCTCAGCGCGTACTGGATCGGCTGGCGCATGTCGGGTGACGAAAGCTGCGCCTTGTACGATCCGTCCACGAACTCGACCATGGAATGAATGATGCTCTCTCGGTGCATTAGCACGTCGATGCGATCGTACGGGATATCAAACAGCCACCGCGCCTCGATCACTTCGAGACCCTTGTTGAATAGCGTCGCGGAATCGACGGTGATCTTGCGGCCCATCGACCAGTTCGGGTGCGCCAGCGCACGCTCCGGCGTGATCGCCTCCAGCTCCGAAAGCGGAAGGTCGCGCAACGCCCCGCCGGAGGCCGTGATCACCAGCCGTTTCACGGCCGATGGGTCTTCCCCCGCCATGCACTGCCAGATTGCAGAGTGCTCTGAGTCCACAGGGCGGATGCTGCCGCCGCCTTTGCGCGCCGCTTCCTGCAACAACCCGCCGGCCATCACCATCGCCTCCTTGTTTGCGATAGCGACCGTCTTGCCCCGCAGCAGCGCCTGCATGACAGGCTCGAGCCCTTCTTTGCCAACAACACCAGAAATGATTATGTCTACTTCGTCGGCACAGGCCACGTCCATGATGCTGCCGAGCTTCACGCTCTCGCCAGTCAGACTTCGCAGCGCGTTAGGGTTAGCGCACGAGACGACGCTCGGCGTGAACTCATCAATCTGCTGTGCCAGCAGGTCGGCGTTGTTCCATGCGCTGAGGCCTATGACCTTGAAGCGCTGCGGATAAGCACGAATGACGTCGAGGGTTTGACAACCGATCGACCCGGTCGAGCCCAGTACGGCGACGCGAGTCAGAGGACGATCCACTTCACGTAATAGTATACCGCCGGGGCCGCGAACAGCAGGCTGTCCAGCCGGTCCGCGATGCCGCCATGGCCGGGCACCAGGCTGCTCGAATCCTTTATCCCAAGCGCCCGCTTCAGCGCTGATTCCGCCAGGTCTCCAACGCCGATCACCGGCGGCAGAACCAGCCCCAGCACCACCAGGTCCAAGGTATCGAAACCGAGCCCGATGACGGCGTCGACGACGAAGACGGCGATGAATCCCGTCACGAGGCTCCCCAACGTCCCCTCAATCGTCTTGGCCGGGCTGATCGCAGGCGCCAGTTTGTGCCGCCCGATCGCGCGACCCACCGCGTAGGCGCCCGTGTCCGTCGCCCAGACCGTCAGCAGCGTGAAGAAGAGGAGCTCACGTCCGTTTGGCCAGTCGCGTAGCAAGACGAAGTAAGAAGCCATGCCACCGAGATAGAGCGGCGCGGCTATCCCCCAGAGCCACTCCGAGACGTCGCGCTGCGGGTCGTTAGACAGCGCTAGAGCGCCACCCGCTACCGCAATCACGCCGACGGCGGCTCCTAGCAGATACGCCTCGCCGAAGTACGCCGCCACGGGTAAGGCTGCGGCCGCCAGCGCCGAAAGCACCGCCATAGGCGTGCGCATGACGCTCCGCGCGTTGGCGAACTCCAGCGTTGCAAAGCAGACCGCAACCGCCACGACAGCCACGAGCAGCGCGTCGCCCACCCAGACGGCGCCCGCGATCAGCGGTATACCGATGGCGGCCGTAATCAGACGTGTTCTCAGCAATGTGATCCGCAGGTGCCGCTAAGCGTGCTTACCGTTAGCCTCGCTGCCGTTCGAAGCGCCGTTGTTGCTTCCGCCGAACCGCCTTATCCGCTGCGAGTACGCCACGAGGGCCCGGTCGATCTCCGCCTCGTCGAAGTCGGGCCAGTAGACCGGCGTCGCGTAGAATTCAGCGTAAGCAGCCTGCCAGAGCAGGAAGTTCGAGAGTCGCATCTCCCCGGCGGTGCGAATAACAAGGTCCGGATCAGGCAGGCCCGCGGTGTTCAGGTAGCTCTCGAACATCTCCTCGGTCAACTCGTCTGCCGCGATGCCGTCGCTGATCGCCTGCCGCGCCGCCTCAACGATCTCCGCCCGCGATCCGTAGTTGAACGCCACGCAGACAGTCAGCGTATCGTTATCCTTCGTCAGCTCGATCGCCCGCTCGACGCGCTGCCGCAGGTCGTCCGAGAGCGGTGCCAGGCTACCGATGTGTACCAGCCGTACGCCATTTTCGTGCAGCGCCCGCAGCTCCCTGTCGATGACGCGGCCAATCAGACGCAGCAGCGGGTTAATCTCACGTTTGGGACGCTTCCAGTTCTCCGTCGAGAAAGCGAACAGCGTCACGTACTTGACCCCGCGCTCGGCGAAGACCTGCAGCAGGGGACGCAGGTTCTCGGTGCCGGCGCGATAGCCGGCCTGCTTCGAAAGTCCGCGCTCCTGGGCCCAGCGTGCGTTCCCATCCATGATGATCGCAACGTGGCGCGGCGGGCCGTTTTCGCGGGATGGAAGTTTCGCTTTGGTTGAGTGGGTGTGGCGGGAGAGCATCGAGGGGCCGGTCAGACTTCCAGAAGCTCGGCTTCTTTGGCTTTCCCACGCTCGTCGATCTCCGTTATGTAGCGGTCCGTGAGCTTCTGCAGTGCATCTTGCGCGTTGTGCTGCTGATCTTCGGACGCTTCCTTGTTCTGCACCAGCTTCTTGATGTGCTCCATGCCGTCTCTGCGCACGTTGCGTACAGCGACGCGGCTGTCCTCCACTCGGGAGTGGACGAGCTTGATCATCTCCTTGCGCCGTTGCTCCGTGAGGGGCGGGATCGCCAGGCGGATAATCGCACCGTCGTTGGAAGGCGTAAGGCCCAGGTCGGAGGCCAGGATCGCCTTCTCGATGGCAGTCATGGCCGTGCGGTCCCATGGCTGGATCGTTAACAGGCGCGCCTCGGGAGCAGAAACCGTTGCCATCTGATTGATCGGCAATAGGCTCCCGAAGTAATCGACCCTGACGTGGTCAATCAGGCCGATATGCGCGTGGCCGGTGCGGATCGACGCGAGCTCACGCTCCGCGGCTTCCACCGATTTCTTCATACGGTCTTCGCTGTCGTTTAGGACATCCTCGATCATGGCGCTCTCCGCAGCAGGGGTTTCGGACTGAAAGGCGCTACTCGCCGATTTCGAAGCGCGCGAAACGCTTGACCTGGATGTTCTCTCCCGTCTTGCCGATCGTCTCGTTGATCAGCGTCCGGATGTCTTTGGACGCGTCCTTAATCCAGGCCTGCTTCAGCAAGACGACCTCGTCGACGCGGCCTCCGGCGCTCTCGGGCAGCGGGTCGTCCTCCGTGATGGTCGCGGGATTCATGGCCGCCACCTGCATCGCGATGTCGCGCGCCAGGGTCTGAAATTCGGGCGTGCGCGCCACGAAGTCCGTCTCGCACCCGACTTCGACGATTACGCCGATGCGTCCGCCGGCGTGGATGTAGCTTTCAACCAGGCCTTGAGCCGTTACCCGGTCCGCCTTCTTCGCGGCCGTGGCAATACCCATCTCGCCCAGCTTCTTCTTGGCGCCCTCAAGGTCTCCGTTGGATTCCTCAAGCGCTTTCTTGCAGTCCATAACTCCCGCGCTGGTCATTTCGCGCAGTTGTTTGATGAGGTCGGCTGTTATCTCCGGCACGCGTCCTATTGCTCCTCGGTTGTGGCCGCTGCCTCCGCTACCGGCTCCGCTTCAGCAGGGCTCGGCTCATCCGGCGATGCGGAGTACGTCGTCTGTCCTTCTTCGAACTCGAACTGCTCGGCGTCGTCGCCCATCTCGCGGCGTTGCAGTCCCTCGAGGACCGCGTCGGCGATACGAGTCGTCACCAGCCGCACGGCGCGAATGGCGTCGTCGTTGGACGGGATCGGGTAGTCGATCAAGTTCGGGTTGCAGTTCGTGTCCGTCATCGCGACGATTGGCGTCCCGGTGCGGTTTGCCTCCGCGATGGCGATGTACTCCATACTTGGATCGACGATGTAGAGCGCCGCCGGCAAGCGCGTCATCTCTTTGATGCCGCCAAAGTGCCGGTTAAGCCGCTCGATCTCTTCTTCGATCTTGAGGACGTCCTTCTTCGACATGCGGGCGAATTCGCCGCGCGCCAGCGCGTCCTCGAGACGCACCAGGTGATCGATTCGACCTTGAATCGTCTGGAAGTTGGTAAGCGTGCCGCCGAGCCAACGGCTGTTGACATACGGCATGCTGCAGCGCGTCGCCTCGATCTGGATCGTCTCCTGGGCCTGCTTCTTGGTGCCCACGAAGAGGACGCTGCCACCCTTGGCGACGGTGTCCGACACCCACTCACTTGCCTCTTCCAGGCGGCGGACCGTCTGCTGCAGGTCGATGATGTGGATGCCGTTACGCTGCGTGAAAATAAAGGGCCGCATACGCGGGTCCCAGCGCCTAGTCTGGTGCCCGAAATGCGCACCTGCCTCTAGCAGGGATTTCATCGTTACAGTTGTTGCCACGCTGTGAGCGTCCTCCTTCTTACGACGCGTCGTCAGTGAGTCTGAGCCACGACTGATTGTGCGGTTTTCAAGTATAGCATGGGACTCGCCCCGCCCTAGGCTTGTGAACTACCCTGGGCCGGACTACGGTTCACTCGATACAAAAGGGGTCTCAGCATGACAAACGGCGCCAGCGGCGTGAGAACTGAAGAAGGAATCGTCTTCAAGACGGTAGACGGCGCTGAGCTCAAGCTCGACGTTCACCACCCACCCGCGGGCACTGCCAACGGCGCTTGCGTTATCGAGATCTTCGGCGGCGGTTGGGTCCGCGGACATCGCGGCGGCCACTATGAAGGCGTCTTCCGCCGCTTCGCCCCGCTCGGCTACGTCTGCGTCGCACCGGACTACCGCCTCGCGCCAGCCACGAAATGGCCCGGCCATCTCGAAGACGTCAAGGACGCCGTAGTCTGGGTCAAGGACAACGCCCAGCGTCTTGGCATCGACCCGGCCAAGGTCGTCCTCGCCGGCTACTCCGCTGGCGCCCAACTCGCAATGATCGCCTGTGAGGACGCTGCCCTTCGCATGGCTGCTTGCGTCGTCTACTACCCGGCAGACGTGAAGCGCCCACAGGACGATTCCGACCACCCCCTCGTGCCAGCCAGAAGCAGCAACGCGGTCTATAACGACCTGCAGCCCCTGAACCACCTCCGCGCCGGCTACCCGCCCACCTTCATCATTTGCGGCACCTCCGACCGCTTCCACGATCACGCGACGCAGCTTTATGACAAGCTGCTCACCCTTAACGTCCCCGTTGAGTTGCACATGCTCGCCGGCCTCGACCACATCTTCGACCGCTACCCGGAGTTCGCCGACGTCACGCGCGACTGGTGTCACCAGTTCATGGACCGCTACGTCGTCAACCTACGCGAGTACCCCGCCTACCAGCGCCAGGCCCCCGCCACCGCATAGCTCCCATGAGTCAAGAGCTAGAACGTATTCATGAGCGGTTGGCGCGCCACGCCGGCTTCGGGCTCAAGCGCGCCGGCGGCGAGGGCGACCTCAGGTCTGCGGCCTGGATTGCGGAAACGCTGGGCGGTCTCGGCTTCGCGGTTGAGACCACGCAAAGTCAGGTACCGTGGTTCGAAGCCGACCTCGCGGAGCTTCGTAGCGGCGACGCAACCACAACTGTCCACCCTCAGCCCGTCGTCATACCCACCGGCCCGGACGGCGTCAGCGGACCGCTGGTCAGCGTCCGTCACGTCTCGGAGGCCCTTGCCGCCCGCGACGCAATCGCTCTCGTCATCTCGCCTTTCGCGCGTCACGCTTCGATTCAAGGCCCAGCGACCGGGCCGCTGATCAAGGCCTGCGCCGAAGCTGGCGCTCTTGCCGTTGTGCTCGTGACCACGGGCCCGTCCGGTGAGGCGGCGCTGCTCAACACGCATCCCGGCGCGCCCTTCGGGCCCTTGCCCATCGCGCTCCTCGCCCCGAAAGACGCCGACGCCTTCATCACCGCCGCATCGGCGCACGCCGCCGCCACGCTGATCTTGACAGGCAACGGCGGTCATCGCCCGACCCCAAACCTCATCGCCAGGCTGGAACGCGGCCCGCAATGGCTAGCGCTGTCGACGCCACGCACGGGGTGGTGTACCTGCGCCGCCGAGCGCGGCAACGGCATCGTGGCGTTCCTGGAGCTGGCCGAATGGGCCGCCCAGCGTTTCCCCGACCTCTCGATCTTTGGGCTCAACACCGGCGGCCACGAGTACATGTTCGTCGGTACCCACGACTCCATCGACGCATCACCCCCCGTCGCCGACACGAAGCTCTGGGTACACCTTGGGTCGGCGATGGCGGCGCGCGACATGATCGCGGTCGGCGGTCGCCCCACCGTGCTCGACTCCGCCGATTCGCACCGCATTCTGATGACAACGGCTGACCTGCTCGACGACGCGAAACGCTGCTTCGCCGGCCTCACCGGCCTCGAAGCTCCGCGCGAGATCCTTCAGGGCGCCGGTGAGCTCTCCACCGTCATCGACCGTGGCTATGCCAGCGCCTTCGCGGTCCTCGGCGTCCACAGCTGGTTCCACACCGAAAAGGACACGCTCGATACCACCAGCGCCGAGTTACTGTTCCCCGTCATCGAAGCGCACAAGCGATTGATTGAAGCCTGCATCGAGCCGGCGAGGAGGTCATGATGGCCAGCGACACAGAGACCCCGCTGCGAATCGAAAAGGACGTCACATTCGCCGAGGTTGACGGCCGCGAGTTGAAACTCGACGTCCACTACCCGAACCCGGCGCTGGACAAACAAACAGCCGTTATCCAACTCTACGGCGGCGGCTTCACCAGTGGTAGCAAGGACGGACGCATCACCGTAAGCGCCACGCTCCTGGCCGAGCGCGGCTACCTTGGCATCTGCACCACCTACCGCCTATCTCAAGAGGCAAAGTGGCCCGCTCCGCTCCACGACGTAAAGGCGACGATTCGTTGGGCTCGAGCCCACGCCTCGGACCTCGGCATCGACCCGCAGCGCATCACGCTGGCGGGGTACTCGGCCGGAGGGCTGCTCGCGCTCGTCGCTGCGGGCACTGCCGATCGTCCCGATCTGGAAGGCGATCTCGGCCCGTACGGCGTCACCTCCGAGGTCGCGGCCGTCATGGCCTACTTCGCCGGATCAGTTCGCAAACCGACCGACGGTGGCGACCACCGCCTCATGCCACCCGGTAGTAGCGACGCAACCTACGCCCAGGCCAACCCGGTCAACCACATCGGACCGTCCTACCCGCCCACGATCCTGTTTCACGGCACCGCGGACGATGTGGTCCCGTATACGCAGAGCGTCGAGTTCTCAGAACTTCTGCGGGCGGCGGAAGTGGCTACGGAGTACCACATCTTCGACGCGATGCCGCACATCTTCGACAAGTACGAGCCCTACGGGAAGCTATGCGCCGAGCTCAGCGACGCCTTCCTCGATCGGACCATCGTCACGCCGCGGTCCTACCCACGCCCCTAGGTCTTGCGTAGTGCCGCGTCGGAGATACGCGAACAGATCGCGTCGATTTCCTCGTCGCTCGGCGAGTCGACGTCCTCGAAATAGGCTTCGAAGAAGTCTGCCAGTTCGTATTTCTTGGACTCTTCCTGCCAGTTGCGCAACGCGGCGATCACGATCGATGCCTCGCGATTGTCTATCTCGATCTTCATGGCTACTCAGTGTCGTGCGGCAGCGGCCTGACGGCAAGACGTGCGATCGAACCGCTTTCTGGACCGAACCCTCCTTTGCCTGACTACGTCTTGAATTGCCCAGCTCAACAAGGTTCCCCCGTGTTGAGGGACCTAGCACGCGTCATTGGTAGCAGTTAATCGGAAGCGTGCTAACGATGCTAATCATGGCCCCGATTGATGAACATGGATGCGAAGAACCGTCAGCATCGGAGCAATGTAACAGCCCGTTGATGAGATCTTAATATTCATAAAGCCCCAGAAATGTAACCTGCAAACATAGACTCCGTTTTATTCATGTATTCTCTATTATGCCGCGTCCGCCCGTGGCTGCTGTTTGTGAGCGCTTAGCAGGGAGACTAGCCTCTATTGGAGCCAAAAGGCGGCCGGCCTGATCACGACGCCAGTAGAACAAGCGCTCACCGGTCCACGAATGCGGAGCAGCATTCCCGGCAGGGCTCGTATCTCCTGCCTGCCCTGATAACGGCCCTCCTGTTTTCACTCACCGTGCTCGTTCTTGGACCGCCGGGCGCTTCTGCCCAGGAGGCCTGTGACGTCGACGGCGTCTCAGTCGGCTACAGTGTCGTTTTCTCGCAAGGACCGCCGGCCGGCTATCGGATTGCGAGTGTCGTGGTTTCCGGCATCGCTCCCGCCTGCGCGGACGCGGAGCTTTCAGTCTTTCTCGAGCACGACGGCACAGAAATCGCCAGGGAAGGTCCGGTGATCGTCAACGCCACAAGCATGAATGTCGTCTTCGTTCCCTCACCGCAAGTTGCGGAAGTCACTGCGGTTGGCGTTGAACTGGACGACCTGACGACTGTCGTGGAACTCGCCACCCCGACACCTGTGCCAACCGCGGCGCCCGGCGCTACAGTCGCCCCCACCTCGGCTCCCACCTCTGGCCCAACCGTGGCCCCCACCTCAGCTCCCATGGTGGCAGCAACGACGGCGCCTGCCGTCACGGCAAGCATCGAAGCCGCGACTGCACCAGCCGCGCTTCAGCAACAGAACACTCCGGTTGCCCAGGTGCAAGCAGCGGTTCAGACGCCTACGCCTACACCTTCGCCAGCTCCTTCACCAACAATCGGAGTCACCGGCGCCACGGAGTCCGTCAGCACTTCAAACGACAGACCGACCCTGGTGCGGCGGCTCCCAACCATCGGTGACCTCGATTTCAGCCTTGGCTCCCTGCTGACCAACGCGGGCTTGTCGTCTTTGTTGCTGGCCATCGTCCTTGTCGACACGACCATCTTCAACTCGATCCTGAAGGAGAACGCGGAGTTAATCCACGCCTTTTTCTGGCGCTGGTTTGCCCCTTTCCGAGGCCTGATCCGCCGCGCCGACTTTCTTTTCGGCCATGGCGAGAAACACGGCCATAGCCAGGACCTCGCGATACGCCCTGTGCTTATCCTCGGCCTCAGCGCGTTCGTGTACACCCTGCTTGACCCGGGCTTCGGCTGGAACACGTCGACGCTCGTGCTGTTCATCAGCCTGATCCTCGGCCTCGCCATTGCGACTTATGTGAACGACGGGGGCCAGGTCTTCGTGGCCGAGCAGAAGTTCCACGTCCCTTTCATGATCCAGTTCTTTCCGGCTGCTATCGCAATCGCCCTGGTCTCATTAATCGTTTCGCGGGTCGGCGGTATCGTGCCCGGGATTATCTTTGGCTTCGTTGCAAGCGCCGCGGAGGCGTCGGATATCAAGCCAACGATAAGGCAAGACGGCATCATCAACTACGTTCCCATGGTCGCCCTACTGGCGGTCAGCTGCGCGGCATGGCTCGCCATCGGGCCGGCTCGTTCCCTCGATGCTGGCGTCTGGGGCGCGATTGTCGAGGCCGTCCTCGCCATGCTCTTCATCGGCAGCATCCAGGGCCTCCTCTTCACACTCGTCCCGTTGACGTTCCTGGACGGACTGATCATTTGGAAATGGAGCAAGGCCGCCTGGCTGAGCATCGCGCTACCCGTTGCTTTCCTTTTCTTCTTCGTCGTCCTCAACGACGGCAGCTCGCTCTCCACCGCGTCGTCGTCTCACGGCGTCATCGTCCTTTACGCCTCAGCCATCTTCGCCTGGGTCATCACCGCCGCGGTCTGGCTTTACTTCCGCTCCGTCAACAAGACCTGGGGAGTGGAGGAATCCGAAGAGGAACTGGAGAATACGAGGCGCTGATGCGAACGAGATTCAACGAACATTCATGGAAGGAGGTGATTTCGAGGAAACAAGTCTAGATTCACGAATACGGCATAGGGATATGTCTGAAAAAGTAGAAGGAGATACACAGTGAACAAGTTACTCATAGCGCTCCTGGCGGGCGGCGTCATCTTTGGCGGCGTCTTCGCCCTCGCGGCCAGCCTCGATGTCTTTTCCGCCGGCCTCGCTACCGGCAGCCAGACGATCGAGGGCTGCGACAATTCTGTCGAGGTGACGTACACCACAAGTTTCCAAACCGATGGCTACTATATCGACACCGTCACTGTGGGCGACATTAGTGGAGCTTGCGATGGGGAAGACATCAGCGTGACTCTTGTCGACGGTGAATCTTCATACACCTACGAAGGCACCGGAATCTCGAGCCCTTCGGCGACCTTGACGGTTACTGACTCGGTCAGCGCCGAGACTGTTAGCGACGTCTACGTGCTGATCGGCGGCGTGGTCATCCCGACGCCCTAACCGGAAGTTGTGACGACGAACATGCCAGTTAATACGGGGCCGGTCTCGAAGATCATGACATGGAAGCGTGCGCTGCTGGCCGTGCTGGCGGCTTCGGCCGTCTTCGGCACGGTCTTCGCCTTTGCGACTTCCTTGACGGTTCACGGGGCCGGCCTCGCGACGGGAGCCGATGGAGTCGGAGCCTGCGACAGCAACGGCTTCACCTACAGCTTCGCGTTCAACAACGATGAGGTCACGCAAGTCACAATCGGCGACATTGCCGCGGCCTGCACCAGTGGACATCTTTCGATCACGCTGACAGATGCGAGCAATGTCGCCGTTGGTAGCGGCTCGGACACGGTCCCGTCCAGCTCTGAGATGACCGTGTCGATTCCACAAAATCCGACTACATGGTCCGTCGTCCATGAGTACGTTTCGATCGTAGGTCCGTAGAAAGGGTCGGTGTGCTGGTTCGTTTCGCTGAAGGTAACAATCCGGGCCTAACGACCGAGACCGCAATCGCGGCATCGGCCCGAACGATCCGTGCTGTCTCGGGAGGCAGGGAGCGACGATGCGCAGGCTGATTGCTGTCGGCACGATGTTCGTCATCGCGGCATCTGCCGTCGTGGGCTTCGCCGCGGGCCTCGGCGTGGACTCGGCATACCTGACCGGTGATACGAATACGTTGCTCGATACGTCCCTCAGTCTGACGCTTTCGAATCCCGGTCCCGTAACTGTGGGAGAGGACGCCAGCGTGAGCGCCCAGGCTGACCTTGCTGGCCCGTCAGGTGCTATGGGCTACGTCTACTACAACGTTTACAACGGGAGCGACTGCTCCTCGCCCTACACCAACGCAGGAAGCAGCACCGTGACCAATGGCAACGTCGACCTGCCTTCAGACACCATCACATTCACCACCGCCGAAACGTACTACTGGCAGGCGTGGTACACCGGTGATGGTGAGAACTTGCCCTCGCAGAGCGACTGCATCGGCCTCGTTGTGGTCGAATCGGAGCCACAGGAACCCAGCCAGCTTTACCTGGACTTCAGCGAGCATGAAATCGACACTCACTCGGGTGGAGGCACCGCCGACCTCGCGCCCAAAAACACTCTGACCTTGCCATCAGACCACAAACTCGTCGTCGCCGGCGGCGGTAGCTGGCTCCTGAGTCTTCACCTCACCGGACCTAAGCCGTTCAGCGGCGCCGTCGTCCGGGTCGATGTCTGGACCTCATCGAACTCCTGTGGAACCGTGCCTTCCAACACCGCGGCAAACTACGTCGCGGGAACGCTCAGCCCACACCATGACCTCGATAACAGCACAACCATTCCCGGGACGGTCCAAGTCGCGCTTTCGAACAACGCGAGCTTCTCGCCCTCTACATCTCACGTAACCCTATGCTTGCGGATCTCCAACGTCGATGGGAGCAACGGCAACGCCGATCCGCACCATATCAAGATGGCGGCCAGTTCGGACACCTACCTTAGCGGACCATTTACGGTGGACTAATGATGACCGGAAGGATCACTCTGAACCGACGCCGGCTGATCCGCTACAGCACAACCGCACTGATCCTCGCCCTCGGCGTCATCTGGTTCTTCACACTTCGCTCACAGACCCTAGGTGGCCCGGTGGACTACGTCATCGTCTCCGGCCACAGCATGGAGCCGACGTACAACGCCGGGGACTTGATCCTCATGCGTCGGTCATCCGAGTACCACGAAGGCGACATCATCCAATACACCGTACCTGACGACGAACCGGCAGCCGGCACCCGTGTGATCCACCGCATCGTCGGCGAAGATACGGACGGTTTCATCACCCGTGGCGACAACAACGACGGCAACGACCTCTGGCGCCCCCAAACAAGCGACATCGCGGGCAAGGAGTGGCTACGCATACCCAATGCCGGCAAATTCTTGACGCGCCTCAGAGCGCCGATCATTCTCGCGTCGCTGGCCGCACTCTTGACCGTGTACACCGTGCTCACGTCAGGCAAGAAGCCGCCCGCGCCGGCGAATACAAACGCGAACCATCTCTGGCGTGAGCGCCTTCGCCGTCGTCATCGGCCCGTGGGGCGACCGGAATTCGGCGCCGCACTCCTGTCGAGCCAAAGTGCCCCCGTTCAGGAAGAGGCCATGTCCACCTCCATCACCGCCCCCGACCGGCAGCAGCCCCCGTCGCCGAGGCTCCCCACAGCTGAAAGCGCGCGGCGCTGGAGTTTCAGTTTCCCGTCCGACCCGCGGGCGTCCTACGCGTTGGCGGCCCTTGTCGCGGTGCTCGTGGCGTGCCTCGCGCTTACGTCGTTCCAGTCCGGGAAGGACCCGAGCATCAAATAATCCGATGCCAGGGCGGCAAACGGCTCACTGGCGCGTCGAGCGCGGCAACACTCAGGCGCGAGCTTGCGGCGTAGAATGGCGCTCACGAGAAGCCGTAACTCCCAGGAGGTGGCGCATGCTGACAGCCCGTAACAACGAGCTCATTACACGCACTGGGCCGGAAACGCCGATGGGCGAATACCTGCGGCGATACTGGATCCCCGCCCTCACCAGCAACGATCTGCCCCAGCCTGACTGCCCCCCGCTCCGCGTCAGGCTCCTCGGCGAGGCACTGGTTGCCTTCCGCACGACGTCAGGTTCGGTGGGTCTCGTCCACGAGAACTGCCCGCACCGCGGCGCGTCGCTATTCTTCGGCCGCAACGAAGAAGACGGCCTACGCTGCGTCTACCACGGCTGGAAATTCGACACGGACGGCAGCTGCGTAGACATGCCGTCAGAGCCCGCCGAATCAAACTTCAAGACCAAAGTTCGCGCCACGGCATACCCCACCGTCGAGCGTGGCGGCTTTGTCTGGACTTATATGGGCCCACCCGAGCTGATGCCGGAGTTCCCTCAATACGAATGGACGCTCGTTTCCGATGGCCATGTCCGCGCCAGCCGCCGCATCCAGTATTGCAACTACCTGCAGGCGGTAGAGGGGGGCATAGATTCGGCTCACGTGCCCTTCCTTCACGGCGTCCTCGACCCGCAGCGCCGTCTGGCCCCTGCCCAAAAGTATCTCTACACAGACCTGGCGCCGCGCCTCATGGTGGAGCCGACGGACTACGGCTTTGCCTACGGCGCGCAGCGCTACGCCGAGGACACCAGCTATTACTGGCGCTTCACGCCCTTCATGCTGCCCTTCTTCACCGTCATCCCCGGGTTCGCTCCCCCGGATGAGCCCCAGGAGCCGGAAAGCCTGACGTACAGTGGCCACGGCTGGGTGCCCCTCGACGACGAGAGCTGTTGGATGTTCACCTACACCTGGAATGCCGCCCGCCCACTCCGCGAGGGCGAGGGCCACCCGGCCCACTTCGTCGAACTCCAGCCCGGCGCCTGGAGCCCGGTTGCCAGCGCCGCCAATGACTACTTCATTGATCGAAACGTCCAGCGCAACGACACCTACACCGGTATCGAGAACGGCTCTCTACAAGACGCGGCGATCCAGGAGAGCATGGGCGCCGTCTTCGACAGGACGCAGGAGCATCTCGGCACCACGGACCGCGCGATTATCGCGCTGCGCAATCTTTACCTTGACGCCGTTCGTGAGCTGATGGAAGGCGGCGAGCCATCGCTGCCGCGCCGCCAGGACTCCTTCCGAGTCCGCTCCGTCTCGGCCATCCTCGCCCGAGACGTTCCATTCGAGCAGGGCCGCAAGGCGATGAACCTCGCCTGATCCCAGCGCCGCCTTGAACGCGTGACCTGAGTCTTGATGAGGGCGTCCGGACGGCTATGCCTTTTCGAACACGAAGAGGTTGTTGAGGCCGAACTGGAACCTTCGATGCTCGATTACCCTGAAACTTGGCTCAGAGAAGATGCCGGGCGTGTTCGCCGGCTCAAACCCGTAGTGCTCATGCATGCTCATCCCGTCGATGAGGCGCATCTTGCTCAGCACGTGCAGCAGCTCATCGACACGGGGTGAAGGCACGGTCACAAGTACCCTTCCGCCTGGCTTCAGGGCGGCGTGGCAACTCTCTGCCAGCGAGATCTGCTCCGCAGGCGGCAAATGCTCGAGAACCGCCAGTAGCGTAACGAGGTCAACCTGTACATCCGACGGCATCGCGTCCGGGAAGACGCCCGGGAACAGGTGATACGACTCCGTCTCTACTTCGCCGCCGAGTGTCGGCTCGACTCCGTAGCCGTATCTGTAGCATCCCTTGAGTTGCTCGAACATGGCGCCGTCGGCGCAGCCGATATCGAGCACGTCGCTCTCCGCTGACAGGAACTCACGCACGAATTTGATGCGTCTGTTTCTCAAGTATCGATCGAGCGGTTTCATCGTAGTGAGCTTGAGGCCGCAATTCGACACATGCAAGCGCTTTTCTTGCCTTTGCCGCCTGCGGAGTCATACCATTCGCCCACAGGATGACTGTAGAAACACAAAATCCGTCTCCCACGCCCAAAGCTACCAAGCCCTTCATCTCGATCGTGATGCCCTGCCTCAACGAAAAGGCGTCGGTTGCAACCTGTGTTGGCAAAGCAACCAGTTGGCTGGCGCGGTCTGGTTATCCTGGCGAAGTGCTCGTCGTCGACAACGGCTCGACTGACGGCTCGCCGGATCTCGCCACGGAGGCCGGCGCTCGCGTCGTCTTCGAATCAACGCGCGGCTACGGGTCCGCGCTTCGCCGCGGCTTCGCTGAGGCGAACGGCGAATGGCTCGTCATGGGCGACTGTGATGATACTTACGAGTTCGGCGACCTCGACGCGCTGGTCGCGCCGCTCGGAAGTGGCGCCGACATGTCTATCGGCAATCGTTTCGCCGGCGGCATCGCGCCCGGGGCGATGACCTGGAGCCACCGCTACATCGGCACACCCGTCATCTCCTTCCTGCTTCGCGTCTTCACGGGTCTGCGCGTAGGCGATAGCCAGTGTGGGCTGCGGGCGTTCACCCGCGATGCGCTCGACCGATTGGCGCTGACGACGGACGGCATGGAGCTGGCGTCAGAAATGATCCTCAAGGCGGCACGGCGCGGTCTGAACGTCGCAGACGTCCCCGTCCCCTACGCCGAACGCATCGGCGAGGCCAAGCTGAACACCTTCCGCGACGGTTGGCGCCACCTCCGGTTCCTCGTCCTCGCCAGCCCAAACTACCTGTTCACCATCCCCGGGACGATGCTGACGTTGTTCGGTCTCGCGATTCTGATCGCGGCACTACCGAATAGCGAGATCGAGGTGGGTTCCCGAACCTGGCAGCCCGTCTTCGCGGGTAGCATCTTCGTCGTCGTGGGTGTCAACGCCCTTCTGCTCGGGTTCGCCTCGCGGCTCTATACAAACGCCGTCGGGTTGACCAACGACGACGCCTTCCTGCGCTTCTACCGTCGCTTCTTGAGCCTGGAGTTCTTCGTGCTCTTCGGACTCCTGCTGGTGGCAGGAGGACTCGCAATGGACGCAGTCTTGCTGATTTTGGAGCCCGGCCAACTCAACATCGGTATCGCCGCCGTGGCCCAAACCCTCATCGTCGTTGGAGCGAATATGGGCCTGGTCGGCGCCCTCATCAGCCTTCTTGACGACAAACGGCGTTAACTCGGCACCCTCTACTGACCTTCGTAGACTCGCAGTGACCCGCCGTCTTCCCACGACGCCACATACACGTCACGGCCGGGGTACGCCGCGATGACGGCATCGTTGATCTCAGGCAGGTAGAGCGCCCAGACGACGTCGCCGTTGAAGTCCGGCAGGTTGCGCAGAAAGACACTCCCGTAACAAACGTAGCTACCATAGAAACCGCAGGGCTCTACCAGCACCAGCGCGTTACTCAGGTCAGTTTCGTCGGCCAACCGGTTCAGTCGATCATCTACGCCGAACAACCCTTCCAGTGCGGACGCCTGGTACGGGACGAGGGGGGAGTCCTGATCCTTCGCGAGACCTGTTAACCAGCCGCCCGTACCGTAGACAACCAGCACGCCGACCGCTGCATAGGCCACGACGTTCCCCGCCCAGCCAGAAGGCGCATTGATGCCCGACATCCGCCCTGCTAAATGATCGCCGAGTACGACGAAGGAGCGCACCGCGAGCGTGATTCCTCTCGCGGAGAGCAGGACAAGAAAGGGCGTGACTTCGAACCAGTAGCGCGGCCCGCCAAACAACCCGCTGAAGCGGTAACCGACATAGATCGCCATCGGCAACAACGTGCAGGCCAGCAGCAGATAGTCCCAACGATTCCGGGATGCGACCAGAAACGGCACCATCACCAGCGCCAGGCCGACAAACGGAGGCCATGCGTTGAACACCTGCAAGAGCGCCATCGTTTGCGCCTGCTCGTTGCGCAGGCCGATGTCGAGGTAGTGCCCGTTGCGGAACCCGAAAAGCTCCTCGGATCCCCCAGCCGCCTGAGAGTACGTCGTAGTGAGTGGATCGCCGGTAATGCCGTAGTTGTAGGCCAACATCGCGAGGAGCATGAGTACGACGCCAGCCAGGAACGCGCCGGAGTGCTTCATCCAGACCTTTGGAGCCTCGGCGCCCGTCAGGAGATACATGAGCATGATGGCGCCGAACGGCAGCACTAGAGCCGCCATGGTCAACGGGCGCGTGTTGACGCCGAGACCAAACATCAGACCAGCGATGACACCGTAGAGCATCGGCCGGTCTCGCTTAGCCAGGAAGAAGAATGACGCCATCACGAAGAATGCCGCGCTGTTGTGCGACATGAAGTTCGAGGATTGCATCAAGAAGAACGGAGACGAGGCAAGCAGCCCCGCCGCTACCAGTCCCGTCGACGCATCATATAGGCGTCTTCCCGCGAGGTAGGTCAGGAACACGGTGCCCGCTCCCACCAACGACGGGATGACCCAGACTGCGCCGAACAGCGCCCCCACGGCGAGCACCAGAGGATGGCCGAACGGGTAGAAGCTCGCCCACTGATTCCCGTTCTCGACCAGGAACGAAGGGCTGTAGAACTGGAACGCCCTGCTGACGGGCGGGATCTCGCGCGTCACCTCGAAGTCGGCCAGCAGGTTAGCCTGGAAGATATAGGCCACCTCGTCAGGCGCATGCGGCAGGAAGCTGTAATAGCGGTCGTTGATCGCGAGCGTCACGACGAACGCCCCGAGCGCGAGTCCGCCGGCCACAATCGAGATTAGCGGCAGCCTGGTTAGCATCCGTTTCGTCCTCTGGCCAAGCGTGAAACGAAAACGGATCTGACTCAGCAAGAGCGTCAGGACCATACCCGCCGGCAACGCCAACAGTATGCACGGGTACGGACTCGTGACCATGTGGGCGATCGAGGCAACAGGCCCGCTGGACTTGCTGCGCATGAGGGACCCAAACTCGATCCCCGTACGTGGGCCGCCCTTGAAGACGTCCACGAAGTTGGGAAAATCACGGATCAGCTCAATATGCCAGTAGAGCCCATCACCGTCGGCGACCTGTGTGCCTACAATGCCGCCTCTGCTATTGCGATAGGTCACCACCACGTCGTAGTTGCTGAAGCCCGAGCCACGCAGACGGAGCTCGTTGCGCCCCAGGTGTCCCGTCGTCAGCACCCCGTCATCGATCTCAAACTCACCCTCGACCACTTCCCAGACCTCATTGTTCAAGGTCGCAAAGTCATCAGCGAAGAGCACAGAACCGCCCTCGCCGCGAATCACGATGCTGTCGATCCCGCTGGGACGCGGCATCGAAGAAACTTCCAGCGGCAGAACCAGGACCACGGTTCCACTCAAGGGAGAATCGATGGAGGCGTGAGTATTCCCACTCTTGGGGTCGGGTATTACCTGTTTGCCGTCGGACGTCAAGCGCTGCAGGCCACCGGCGTTCTGCAGCTCCACGACGGTGCGTTGACCGTCCCGGCTCCAGAAGAAGGCCCCAATCAGGAAGACGTGAACCCCGATCGCGAAGACGAGTGAGGCTAGCAGGAAGCCTCGGCGCGAGCGTACTAACTGCCCGGGCCGAGTGTCGCTCATTGCCAAAGATTATCTAAGACTGACCCCGGTTGCAGCAATTGAATCGAGCCGCTTGCCATTCAAACCCAATGGCGTGCTTGAAGGGTAATCGGCCGCCGGCGAGAGAAAAGGCCGGTTCCCTCTGGTGCCGGCCTTTTCTGCTTTTGCTATGGTGCGGCGCTAGGCCGCTTTGTCACGGATTACCAGCGGTTGCCACCGCCGCCGCCACTGTTGTAACCGCCACCCCCATAGCCGCCACGGTTGCCGCCGCCGCTACGCTCTTCACGGGGCTTGGCCTCGTTCACGGTCAGGGTGCGGCCCTGAAGGTCGGTGCCGTTGAGACCGGCGATTGCCGCCTGGGCTTCCGACTGGTTATTCATTTCGACGAAGCCGAAACCGCGCGCACGACCCGTGTCGCGGTCGGTAGCGATTCGAGCCGTAGAGACAGTGCCGTAGGTGGCAAACGCCGCCTGCAGATCGCTCTCGCTCGTATCGAAGCTCATGTTTCCAACGTAAATGTTCAAGTGTTCTCTTCTCTCACTAGCCCCGAGTAGGGCGCTTTCCGGTACCGATGTCGGAGACCGAGGGCGTCAACGAGGTCCCGGGGAGAGAGACGTAATACGACTGAGTCCGGAGAATTCGCCTGGCTTAGGTTCTAGTCGGTGAGCAACTCTCGGATTGGCACGAGGGCTGGCAATCCAAGAAGTACATGCCTAACAGTAGCACGAATTGAGCTCGCACGTACGGCTCCAGACCTGCAACTGCGCTCTCTTCCATCTGCGACAGTAAAGAAAGGCTCGGAGGGATTCGACCCCCGACCCTGATTCCGAAGACCCGTCGCCTACGTAACAACTGGTCACTTCACGCCACGGTTAGGCCAACCGTGCCCACCGAAACTCGCTTTCGCCCACCGTACGTCGTCGACCTGGCGTCACTGGTCACAAGCTTCCTGAATCCGCCCAGACCTTGTAAGGCCACAGCCTTCGCGACAAGATCCTTTCACTATCCATCACTCTTAATCCAAGGGACGGTCCTATCATGCCAAGACTGCATTGCTTCGTTGCCGCGCTCCTCGTTGCATCGGTCGCCGCTTGCGGCGGCGGTAACAATGGCGGCGACAAGGCGACATCAGGCGCCACCGGCCCGGCGCCCGCCGGCGCGACTACGCAGTCAGCGAACAACGCAAGCTCTAGCGCCCCAGCTGCTTCTGGTGGAGGCGCCATCTTCGTGGTCGGCGATGAGTCCTTCCAATTCGAGGAAATCAAATGCTCGTTCGGGACCGGCATTATTCAGGGTCCGGGGGCAAGCGGGGACGGGACACTCGCCTATATCTACGGCGGCCTGCCAAAAGACGAACAAGGCAAGCCAGTACTGAACCAACCTGGAGACGTCGAATTCGATCTGAAAGTGGGGCTAGGCCAGCTTACCGGCCAGGCCACCTACGAGTACAGACTTCAGTCGAGCCTCGGCTCCGTTGACAGCTACAGCGATGACGGCAAGCACACCGGGGGCAGCGCCAAGTTTTTCTATGACCCGGGAACCGGCGCGAAGGCAGGCCTGACAAGTGGCGACCTCGTCGCTGGCACTTGGGACGTCACCTGCCCCTAGAGCCGCTGGCCGGATTCTGCGAACTTTGGTGCGTCCTTAACCTGACGGCCTACGATCCCATGTAACCGGGGCCCGAAGCAGTCCCGACCGCCGAGTTCGGACGAAACCCTACTGCGCGATAGCCAGCGACGAATTGCTACCAGCAAGAGCACGTCTTGCGTTGCCTTCACGGATGAGGTGCTTCTCTTCTTCACTGATTCGGGCTTCCTCCAGCGCTCCATTCGTCCAGTTCATGCCGAAGCTGGTGCCGTCCGAACCACAGACGATCTTTTCGGCACCGAACACGGCGACTGCCATTTCAATGCCCCGAGCGCCGAAGGAGTTGCAGTCGACGAGCATTCGCGCGGAACGCAAGCGGCTTGACGGGAGCTCGGTGTCTGCTGGCTGATCAACCAGGGTTCGGTGGTCCATACGCTCAACCTCGAAGGTAATGTTGCCGCCGAGGTTGTGGCTTAATACCGTCACCTTCGGGTAGTCGTTGAGGAAATCCGTGAGGCAGAACGTGATCATGTTCTGAGACAGGCGCGCCTGCATATCGAGTGAGCCGGTGCGCAGTCCGCGGTTGTCGCCAAAACGTTGCACCGCGCCATCGGGGTCGTCTGCGAGCCTGCCGTAATGAACCAGGAAGAGAGCGCCTTTCTCGTTCGCGGCCGCGAACAATGGGCGGTATCGTTCCGCACGCTCCAGGGTAAGGAAGCCGTCGCTCGGGAGAACCGCGCCGACAATTCCAGGCATCGACATGTAATGGTCGAACTCTTCGATCATGACTTCCATGTCGGCTGACGGTAAGGATGCAAGACCGGTGAAGCGGTCCGGATGGACATTGCATGCTGCGGCGGTGGCCTCATTGTAGATACGACAGTACTTCAGAGATTCTTCTAGCGGCATTGACTCGATGCTGCGGTCCACGCAAGAGAGCACAGCGTGCGAGTAGCCAGCCGCGTCCATCTCCGCCAAGCGTTCATCAATGGAGTCGTACTTCCTCGGCGTGAGGCCGTCCGCTTGCATGGCCATGTAGAGTTCCTCTGGAAGCCAATGGGCGTGCATATCTATCGTCATCGATAACCTCCTCGCTGCGAGCCAAGCGTTCGCTGCAGAGTCTACGCTCTTTGGTCTCGGCCGGTTTGATTCCAACTTCGTTTGGCGATCGCTGCCGACGTCCCTCGGGACGAAGCTGACGTACAGCTGACGTACAGCTTACGTACCACTTGGTCCCCGCCTGGCAGCCATCTCGCTTCGTAAGGCGCTGAGTAGGGTTAGCTGGCCTTTACTGAAGTCCCGACTCTAGGGAAGGTCTTTGGCTTCGACAAGCATCACCATGGTCTCAGCCAGCACACCGTCGTGCTCCATTGCCGCAGCCGCTTCCTCACCTTCCATGGCGGCCATAAGGGCATCGAGGTCGGGAACGTCCATGAGCACGGCTACTCGTGTCGGGTTCTGCGGATCGACAAACGTTCGAAGGTTTGTAATACCGAGTGGGCCCATAAATTCTTCGCGCGTGTGTGACGCAAGCCAATGCTTGGTGTCTTTGACATCGTGATGGGCGATGATCGTTGGCATGTGGTTCTCCCCGCAATTACGAGCTCAACGGCAGCGCCGCTTGGTGACCTTAACACGGCAGGATCCCTTCGTATCGCTTCGTGCTGCGGCGTTCTAGCCAAACGGAATGAGTCCTCTCGCGTGGTCGAGGCTGTTTTCGCCCCGCTAGCATCAGGATCAGGTGATAGTGTCGCCCGAAGCTATCGAATCCTGCGCTTGCCGTGTTCCCCGAGGCTTCCTAGGAGTTCCTGCAGCGTTCGGACCTGAGCGGCATTGCATCCTCGTCGATGGCAACTCGCAACCCCTTCTGGAAGGAATGGTGAGCATCGTTCAGGGACCTCTCGGAATCAGCTCCAATTCCTCTAAGCCTCAACATCTCGGCTTCAAGTGTCTTTGGCGTAGGATCCATCGTATCTTGAAACTGAAGAGCCTACTCAACGCGGCCCGGGCTGTTGGCGATTCAGCTCTGGGCACCGGCTGGGCGGCACAAGCCAAGTCCGCACCGGCCTCCACAAGACCGACAGCCGCTCCGGCTAGGAAGCCGGGCTAACACTGTCCGATGACCAGCGAGCGAGCAGCGCCCGAAGCGAGGTGGCACACCGCGCCAACTCGCTTCGTGCTCTCATGACGAGGCCTGCCACCGCCGCCGATGAGCGGTTCTTCCGGGCTGCCGCAGTTGTGAGCGTCGTCGCTGCTGTCCTCTTCAATCTGTATGTGCTGCAGCCTGATCTTGCGAGCACTTCTCCGCAGAACAACGACGACATCTTCCACCTCACAAACCTTCGCCACGCCTCCGAAGCGATTGCCTCCGGCACCGACCCCACCGACGTCTGGGTGCCCGAGATCGCCATGGGGTACCCCGTCTTCCACTATTACCAGCACATTCCCTACGTCATCCCGGCGGGCGTGTCTCAACTGACCGGCATCGAGCTCGAGACGGTTTTCCGATGGACCAAATACCTGCTCGCTAGTGCGTTCCCGCTATCAATGCTGTGGTCGATGCGAAGGATGGGCTTCGGATGGCTGGAGGCAGGCGCGGCCGCGGCATTATCCTCCACGTTGTCTGCGAACCGCCTTTTCGGTTTCGAGCTGAATAGCTACGTGTTCGGCGGATTTGGCCTCTACACTCAGCTCTGGGGCATGTTTTTCCTGCCAATGGCGGTGGCTCAGACCTATCGCACCCTCCGAGAAGGGGACGGCTATGCCATGGCCGTCATGCTACTAACTGCCACGACGCTGTCGCATCTTGCCTTCGGGTATATCGCCCTCGGCACTGCAGGTGTGTTTGTAATCCTTACGCCGTCTACGGCTTCCATCCGACTCAGAGCGGGCCGGCTGGTGCTGCTCGGCGTTCCACTCATCGTGATTACGTCGTACTTCTTCGTGCCCCTCATCCTCGACCGGGAATTCCTCAACCGCAGCGTATGGGACCCCCCGGCGAAGTACGACTCCTACGGAGCGTCCTGGGTCATGAGCCACCTCCTGCGGGGCGAGCTTTTCGATCACGGCAGGCCGCCCATAATTACGATGTTGGTGGGCGTTGGCATGCTTACATGCCTCATGAAACGGGACCAAGAGCACTTCAGAGTCCCACTGGCCATCTTCGTCCTGTGGCTCCTGCTTTACTTCGGCAGGCCGACGTGGGGCGCCGTAGTAGACCTGCTGCCGTTAATGAGCGACTTCCATTTACAGCGGCTGATTGCCGGCGTGGACCTTGGCGCCATCATGCTAGCTGGAATCGGAGTGGCCGCGCCCTTGCGGTGGCTGGTCGCCCGTCGCAGTCCCCGAACCGCAGCGATTGCCATAGTCGGCCTGACTCTCCTGGCCTACCCGGTCGTCGCGGAGCGCGTAGAGTTCCGCAACTGGAACCGAGATCTGGTCGCCATCAATACGGCCGCCTTCCAGAACGAAAAGGCAGACCTTGATGCCCTCACCGCGGAGCTGCGGGAGCAACCCAAGGGCCGTGTCTTCGCAGGGCTGCCGGGTACATGGGGAAGTAGCTACAAGATTGGCGAGGTGCCGATGTACAACTTCCTGGCCGGCGAGGGCTTTGACATGCTGGGCTACGAATATCACCCCTGGTCGCTAAACGGCGACCTACAGCTGTTGTTCGACGAGACCCGCCAGTCTCACTACAATCTCTTCAACGTCCGGTACGTCGTTGCGCCTTTTGACAGGCCAGCCCCACCAGGGGCTCGTCTTATCGGCGAGTACGGGCGACACAGGCTGTACGCCCTTGCCACGTCTGGCTACTTTGATGTGGTGAGCGCCGGTCCGGTAGTCCGCGCCGACAAGACGACGTTCTTTTCCACGGCATCGATATGGCTTCAGGGCTCGGGTCCTGACCTCAAGCAGCATCCGATTATTGATTTTCCCGGTGCCTCGGACGGGCTGAGCCGTTCGACCGCAGCGCCCGGCGCCGTCACGCACGAAAGCGTGGGCGAAGGCTACTTTTCGGCAACAGTCGATTCCGCCGCCGGAACCCAGCTCCTTCTCAAGACGACGTTCCATCCCGGCTGGAAGGCTTTCGTCGACGGCAAGCAGGTTCCGACCTCGATGCTGATGCCTAGCTACCTTGGGATAGGAGTTCCATCAGGACGCCACGAAGTCGAATTCGTCTACAAGTCAACTCATCAGCGAAGCTGGCTGCTGCTTCTGATGCCGCTAACGCTTGGCGCCGTCGTTATCACGGAACGGAGCTCCATAGTAAGGCGCCCATTGGGAAGGCTTAGAACCAGGTTCACGCCGGCCACGTGACACTCGATCCAGATGACCTGTACGCCTCTAGCCTTATGCTCGGCTATCATCCGGAGTTCGCCCATCAGCGAGGTCGCACTATCCTGCCATAGTGTCTGCCCAAGAATCTCTACTCCCCCGATTTTCACCGTTTGCGAATCGCCTGGAAGAGCGCTCCCGCATAATCTTTTGTTGACAGGGTTCGCGAACATGGCAATGATCTCGCCACGAGCCTGGGGGAAATCGCCATGATGGCCGGCCGTCATCCCGCGAAGCGTCCCACAACCACCAGCGCCACCCTTGTTGGACGCCAACGGGAAGTGGCGTTCCTCGGCGATCACCTTGCGGCGGCCGGCCGCGGCGAAGGCGGCGTCGTCTTCATCACGGGCGAGCCAGGCATCGGCAAGAGCCGCCTGTTGGCCGAGATTGGTGCTCGTGCTCGAGAAGCCGGCTGGTTGGTGCTCTCGGGGCGCGCCTATGAGGCGGACGGAACGCTACCCTTCCTGCCCTTCGCGGAGGCCCTAGGCGATTACATCGCCGGCATCCCGACGGAGGAACTCCGGGCCAGGCTCGGTGACTCCGCTGCGGATGTCGCCCTTCTACTGCCGGAACTGCGCGACCGTCTGCCGGAGGTATCGTCGGCTACGACACTCTATACGCCGGACCTTTACCGCTCGCACCTCCTCCGAGAGTTGTCCAATTTGTTGCTTCGCGCTGCCCGCACCAGCGAGGCTGCCGGCGTCCTCCTGACGCTTGACGACATCCACTGGGCGGACAGCGATTCCCTGGCTTTGTTCGAATACCTCGCCCGAGAACTGCCTCGCGCTCCCATGCTCGTCGTTTCCACCTACCGGGACGCGGACCTCGATCCGAGCGGCGCCCTGGCTGGTGTCCTCGAGCGGCTAACCCGCTCGAGGATTCTCCAGGAGCTGGACCTGCTGAGGCTGGATGAGGACGGCGTCCGCTCCCTGCTCACCGCGCTTGGCAGGCCGAACCCTCCTGACACCCTCATCTCTGCCATTTACGCCAAGACGGAGGGTAATCCATTTTTCGTCGAGGAGATTTTCCGCTCCCTGGCGCAGGAGGGCCGCCTGTTCGACACCGCTGGCAATTGGCGGGCAGATGTTACCGTGAGCGAGACGGAGCTGCCGCGAACAGTGCGGCTCGTCATCAGGCGGCGCCTAGAGAGTTTGACCCCTGAATGCCGCAGCGTCCTTTCGCGTGCCGCCGTAATCGGCCACACGTTTGACTACGAGCTTCTCAGCTCCATCGCCGAGCAGGACGATGAGGCGCTCTTCCAGGCTCTGGAAGAGGGGGAGCGGGCTCACCTCGTAGCGCCCGACAACCAGGGCCGGCTGGCGTTTAGTCACGAGCTGGTCCGGCAGACGCTCCTGAGCGCTCTCACTTTGCCCAGACGCCAGCGCCTGCATGCGCGCGTTGCTCAAGCGATCGAGCGCCTGCATGCCGAGAACGTCGCGTCGTTCGCCGACAACCTGTCGGAGCATCTGCGCATGGCCGGACCAGCCGCGGCCGCTGCAAAGCTGATCGATTACGCAGCGCTCGCGGGTGACCAGGCCGCAGCGCGATTTGCCTTCGGCGAGGCCGTTCGCCGTTACGACCTGGCCATCGGGACATACCGGACGCGAGGCGAAGCAGGTCACGACGCCAAGGTTACGCTCGCCGATCTGCACCAGCGAAGGGGCAACGCGCTAATGGGCCTGGCAGACTGGGACGCTGCCCGCGAGGCTTACGAGACGGCAGTCGCAGCAAGTGAGGGAGTGAGGCGGGCTGAGGCGTTGATCAGCCTGGCCGGCGCCTTCAGCGGACCGGCGCCGCCCGATCCGCCAGCCGCGCGGCGCTCGGCTCAGGAAGCCGCGAAACTAGCCCGCGAGGCGGGCGACGTCACCCTGGAAGCGGCCGCCTCTGCGATCCTCGCCCAGTGCGACCAGGCGGAGGGCCACATCAAAGAAGCGGTTCGGCAGTATGAGCGGGCGGCGCCCCACATTGCCGGTCTAACCGCACCTCTGTCCGGCCGTGTCTACGGACTCTACCCGCTGGTGCTCTACTATGTTGGCCGCTTCGACGATGCGTTGGCGCAAGCCCGTAAAGGCCTAGCGGCTGCCCGGGCCGCAAACGACGTGCTGGTTGTGGTCGTCTACGCCGGCAACCTTGGCCTCTCCCTCGCCGCCAGCGGCCGTTTCACAGAGGCGCTTGCAGCCTTCGACTCGGGACGCGCCGCGGCCGCTGCATACGGGCGAGGCGCCGGAGCAGTGCTCGCACGCACGGTAGGGAGCGCGGCCGTCGTGGGGTTAGAGACTTACGACTACGACCGTGCAGAGGCCACCGCAGAGGAAGGTCGAGAGCTTGGAAGGGCCAACAACTTCATCTACGCCGTCACCAGTGAAGGTATCGATCTAATGAACGTCGCCGTCGCGCGTGGCGCCTTTGGGCGAGCCGACGAGCTGGCGTACGAGGTCGAAGCCAACATCGACAAAGGTGGCATAACGCACGGCCTACTCTGGCGCATGCGGCTGGCGGACGCGAAGGCGCGCCTGGCGCTGGCGCGTAACCAACCTCGCGAAGCTTTGGGCTTTGCCGACGACGCTATCGAGCGCGCGCGGGAGAT
Organism: uncultured Chloroflexia bacterium; assembly: GCA_963766645.1. GTDB lineage: Bacteria > Chloroflexota > Dehalococcoidia > DSTF01 > WHTK01 > WHTK01. The sequence goes on from CAVYAY010000001.1 coordinate 655,082, forward strand.
GGGCCGCCCGAAGTACGAGTCGCGGGCGCTGGCCTCGCGGGGGACGGCCCTCACCCGGATGGGCCGCAAACGCGACGGCCTGACTGAGCTGCGCAGGGCGGTTGAGGTAGCACGGCCGGTCGGCGACCCGTCCATGTTTCTGCGCGCCGCTGCAGCACACCTCGCTGTTGAACCGGACGAGGCGCTCGCCCGTGATGCCCGCGCAGCAGCCGACCTTATCCTGACCAACCTGCCGGCGGGGATGGTCGCGCCCTTCCAGGCGGCCGAGCCGGTGCGGCTGGTCTACGCCCTCACGGGAACGAAAGCCGAGCGCCACACGCCACGCATCCTCTACCCCGACAACCTGACGGAGCGCGAGGTTGAAGTGCTCCGATTGCTTGCTTTGGGCAAGAGCAGCCGCCAGATCGGCGACGCACTGGTGCTGAGTATGCGCACCGTAGAACGCCACATCGCCAACATCTATCTCAAGACGGACACCCACGGCCGTGCGCAGGCGACCGCCTACGCCCTCGCCAAGGGCGTCCTCTAAGTTCGCGGCTACATAATCTCCGCCATCTAGCGCGGCCCTCGCCGCGGCGCCTGCCCCATTTCTCCACCGAAGTTACGCAAATTCCCCGAAGACCAACCTCCTCTCGCGCCTCAAGCTCTACTCGCCGGCCGGCTCGCCGGACGAAACGGCAGGTCCGGGACGCCCGGCGGGCGGCCGGTCCGAAAAATACGGAGGCGCGTATGCAACCAGGCCGGAAATAACTACTCCCGCGGGACCGTGAGATGCAGAGGCGAATCTCCGGCCCCGGATCGATACGCCTCCCAAGACGGAAAGGGATACACAATTGAAGCGCAGGTTTACCACGTATCTTGCGGCGATCCTGGGGCTCGCGCTGCTGTCGAGCATCGGCGTTGTCGCGCATTTAGAGGCGACCGTCGCATCCGCCGACGGTTTCGGGCAGACCCGGGTGACGTTCACCAAGTGGGTCACGGACTTCCCCCCCAGCGGCATGCCCATCGCCAACATGGTCGGCGTGGTCGGCGGCGACGTAGGCGACGGCAATTTCGTGGGCGAAGTCCTGACGTTTGACCCGACCTTAGGCGGCGGGAAGGTGGCGAAGATCACGGCCGACTACCACCTTAACGGCAGCGTGCACCAGTCCACCGTGCGGCTAACGGTGTGGCAGTTCAACAACAAGTTCGCCGTGCTCAGCGGCGCCGTGACGGGCGGCTGGAAGACGGGCGCCCTGGCCTACGGCATGTACCAGGTGATCCCTTGCACGCAAGGGGTTGTACAGGGGGGTATCTGCTACCAGGGGACCCTGTACGTCGTCGGTGGCGGTTCTTAGCCCTGCGCGAGGGAAGTACAGGGGGCGGACTCGGCCCCCTGTACTTCGTACTCCGGGCTCTCGCCACTCACAGCCAAAGAAAAGATTTAGCGGAGGATGATCACAATGCCAGACCAAGGAAGCATCGAACTACTGAACGAACCAGCGGCCCAAGAGCAGTTGCAGTCTGTGATACCGGCCCGACTTGGCTACGTCTCCCGCGACGGGACGCCTCGCGTCGTCCCCATCTGGTTCCACTGGAATGGCAGCGATATCATCATGGGAACACCAAGTAACGCGCCCAAAGTTAAGGATCTGCGGTCCGACCCGAATGTTGCGCTGACCATTGACAGTGAGGTGTCCCCACCGAAAGTGTTGATGATCCGCGGTACCGCAAAGCTGTCGGTCGTGGACGGGGTGCTCGGCGAGTACGAATTAGCGGCCGCACGTTACCTCGGCGTTGACCAGGGGAAGCAATGGTGCGACATGCTGCGAGCTATTCCTGCACTCAGGATGTGCCGGATCACCGTCAGGCCGGCCTGGGTTGGCCTGCTAGATTTTCAGACGCGCTACCCCCGTGCCTTGGAGCCGCTGTTCCTCTGAGCCGGTCCTGGACTGAGTGACGCTTCCATGCCGATGCCCCTGGGTGACACTATCGCCCGATCGTGCCGCTGACAGTTGGGCTCGACTACATGTTGGATCAAGCGAGCACACGAGTTTTCTGGTGCCATGTCAGCTAGTCTGGGTGAGCCCGCCTCATCGCGCTCCGGTTAACAGGACAGGCAGGATTCAGGCATGAAGTTCGGTGTCACCTTCCCTCAGACAAAGATCGGCACGGATGTGCTTGCGATTCGGGACTTCGCCCAGACTGCCGAAAGCGCCGGCTTCGACTACATGAACGCCTTCGACCACGTGACCGGCGCTCACCCAGACAGATTCGTTGGCTTCGACGTTGGATTCCCTGCACCTCCCTATCTGTATGAGGATCAGTTTCACGAGCCGTTTGTCCTGTTCTCCTATCTGGCTGGTTTGACCAGCAGGATTGAGTTTGCGACCAGCATTCTGATCCTGCCTCAACGGCAAACAGCCCTGGTCGCCAAGCAAGCGGCGGCGCTGGACATCCTCAGCGGAGGCCGCCTACGCCTCGGAGTCGGGGTGGGTTGGAACTTCACCGAGTACGAATCCCTCGACCAAGACTTCAACACGCGCGGCCTGCGACAAGAAGAGCAGATCCTAGTCATGAGGAGACTCTGGACTGAACCGCTCGTCAGCTTCGAGGGCCGGTGGCACAAGCTGGACCGAGTTGGACTATCGCCACGCCCGGCCCACCCGATACCTGTCTGGATCGGTGGTGGTACAGGAGAGCGGCTTCTAAGGCGGGTTGCCAACCTGGCTGATGGGTGGATGCCGGCCCTGCCTCTTTCCGAGGATACCGAACAAGTCATCGCGCGTCTTCATAGCCACTTGCAGGCTGCTGGACGAGACGTTTCTACATTCGGCCTTCAGGTTGGTCTTCGGGCACCTTCCGACCGTGCCTCTGAGGCGATTGTCGCGGCGAAGCGCTGGCGCTCAATGGGAGCTACCCACCTGAGCCTGGGAGGAGACCCTGCTGCAGTGTCGCCCGCCAGGCAGCTTGAGAATGCCATCCGCCTCAAGCGGCTCTTGGAGACCGAACTCTCCGAGTGATAGCTCCCGTCCAGCGTCATCCCAGTCGTCCTGAGCCAGGCTGACTCGACGCGACAAAGGCCACTGGCAGCACTATCGCTTGATCGTAAAGCTCCGGTACTCGGCGCGGTAGAATTGCGTCTACCGATGGACGCGCCGCCCATCGTTCGCGATCCTTCAGGAGTGTGCGACTGCACGAGAGAAGCTGGTGCTGTGGCCGAGAAGAGTCAAGAGATTCGGTTCTGCAAAACGTCGGACGGTGTTCGCATCGCCTATGCGATGTCCGGCGAGGGACCACCCCTCGTCATGGCGCCAAGCTGGCTAGTTCATCTTCAGTACGACTGGCAGATGCTGGCCTGGCGCCACTGGATAGAGGAGTTCTCGCGCGGACACACGCTCATCCGGTTCGATCAGCGAGGCTGCGGCCTCTCTGATCGCGACGTTGCCGATGTGTCGCTTGAGGCCTGGATACAAGACTTGGAAGCTGTGGTGGACGCCGCTGACTTAGAGCGTTTTCCGTTGCTCGCAAGGTCTGCGGCTTCTGCCCCCGCCATCGAGTACGCGATCCGGCATCCTGGCCGCGTCTCGCAGCTCGTGATTCAAGGGGGCTTTCTCCGCGCGCCCGAACGATCGCGGACCGACTTCGAAGCGCTACTTACCTTGCTTCGAGCACATTGGGGAGAGGACAACCCGGCCTTTCGCCAGGTCCTGACATCCAGGATGATATGCGATGCTCCCCAAGAGGAAATCCAGTCATTTAACGAGTTGCAGCGTCTTTCGGTCACTGGCGAGATGGCCGCGCGGATTATGATGGCGCTTGCCGAGGTCGACCTCACTGAAAGGTTACCGAAGGTAGCGACCCCTACACTCGTGCTTCATTCTGTTGGCGACGAGACTGTCGCTTTCGCGCAGGGCCGCGAGCTTGCCTCGCTCCTACCGAACGCGCGACTCGTGGGGCTCGATAGCAGGAATCATAGGCTCTCGGCAACCGAACCAGCCTGGCAGGTGCTCGTGTCCGAGGTTCGCAAGTTCTTGGACAGCGGCTCGGCCGACGAAGTGGCTCCGCCGACTGGTCCGGGGACCGCTCCGGATTTGCTAAGCGAGCGCGAGCTTGAGGTGCTGAGGTTACTCGCTCACGGCAAGTCCAACCCGGAGATAGCCAACGAGCTGTTCATCACCCGAAGCACCGTCCAGAACCACGTCTCCAGCATCCTGATCAAGACCAACCTCAACAACCGCGCCCAGGCCGCCGTCTACGCGCAGCAGCACGGCATCGTGTGAGCCCGCCAGACACTACCGCCCGATAGTGGAAGTTCGGGTCCAGTGCTATCGAATGGTGAGGATAACCTGGCGCTTGGCCGTGACCAAAGATTGGCAAAGGGTCACCTCGAAACGACCCTGGGCTGCTCCGCCGGTTGATTCCAAGCTCACCTGAAGCTTCAAGCTCCTTGTAGTCCGGACGGAGGCTCGACGAAACAGCTCTGAGGTATGACAAAACCCGTGTGATTCATACAGGTTCTGCCGCCTGCCTAATCGACTCGAAGACAGGGTCCTCTAGGAAGTAGTTATCCATGGTTCGTCTTCCCATGAGCATTCGAAGTTCGCCTGTAAGCTTTCCTTCTTCGGAATGAACCACGATCCGAACCTTGGTGAGATCGCCTGTTGGCGCGCTTTCGAACACCTCGTACCAGGATCCCGCCGCCGGTTGGAGTTCGGAAAGCATGTCCAAGAGAGAAAGCTTAAGCTTCCTCTCTGGATCTGGCCTCAAGTGCTGAGCCTGTTTGCCGTGAAGCCAAACGGCTACTTCGAGGATGGCTTTGTGGTCATACACTCTCAAGACTTCGTGGAGGTCCAGTCTTGGACTCCCTGTTATAACAGAGCGCCGTCCTTCATAGCGTCTACCCGCCAAGGCAAGTCGATCAAGTAGCTCCATTTCGATCTCATTCTATCGCTTCATTCGGCCCCCGCCGGGGCCAATATGGCGTCTGCAAGTACGCGTTCTCGGCTTGCAGTAGACGCCCATCGTCCGGTTCCGTATGCGCCTCCGATCGGCAGAGGACACTATTTGGTCATCGTGTCCTGCCTTTAGGCCGAGCCTCCCAGTCACCGGCGTGATTCTAGGACTTTAGTCATTGCTACTTCTCGTAACACGAATCTAAGAGGTTGACCTTGCCTTGGACTCAGGTTAGAACACTATTGCTAAACGATCCTTTTCGTGATGGCGCACACGGCGGCGGTCTCAGCGTTCTCATTTAAGGCTGCGTCCGACTCGGTCCCGCCAGTTCCAAGATTTCTAGAATCCAAACGGAATCGTCACCCTCATCCATGAAAAAGACCGAGCCTGTAACGCTATCTTGATGAAAGTTGAATCCCGGAGCGATGCCATCGGCCGGCTTCAATGAGAATCCTGCTCGCCCGAGCTGGCAATGGGCGTGGCCTGTGCCACGTCAGAGTTGGGCTTCGTCTGCGTCCAGGAGCTAGGCGAGAAGGCGAACGCCAGGTAGGCTCGGCGGCGGCTGCGCCAGCAGGGCATCTCGCTCCGCTTGGACCTCGCCCTGCATCGCGACGTTGTCCCAGCGGTTTGACGGTAGTGCCCGTCCTAATCGATGAGGAAGAACAAGGCTTCGTCGAGGTTGGCGTCGGGCAACGCCAATCCTGGAGGGTCTGGTTGATCTGCGTTGAAGCGGACTGCGAGGGTTGGTAGCCACGTGACACGATCAGAAGATTGTGTCGATCGCCTATCTCAGTCTTTCCCGTATAATTCGGAGGCGCCTCCGGTCAAGCCGAAATGGGGAGAGGAGTGGCGCGCTCGGAGGGATTCGAACCCCCGACACCTGGTTCCGAAGACCTATCGCTTACGTACCATTTGGTCACTCCAAGCCACAATTAGTCCCAATTCCTACCTGTCGAAACTCGTCTTCGTCCCATCTCTTCACGCCTAGTCCCAACGCTTCACAACCGTCACATGGTCAAGAGATGGTCAAAACGGGGGTTTCCGAGGTGGCGGCACAGCGGGACCGTGAGACCCTAGCGGCTTGCGAAAAAAGCGAAATAAGCGAAATAAGGGTGGCCTGGTGACGGCGCCTACCGCCCCGCTTCAGGTAGTCGAGGTCCCCATCGACGACCTGCGCCCTGACCCGGCAAACCCGCGCCGCATCGCCGAGGCGCAGATCGAGGCACTAACGCGCAGCATCAAGGAGTACGGGTTCGTACAGCCCGTTCTGGCCCGTAGCGAGGACAAGACCGTCATCGGCGGCCACCAGCGCCTGATCGCGGCTCGGCGCCTCGGCTACAAGACGGTCCCGGTGATCTTCCTTGACATCACGCTGGAGCAGGCGCGGCTGCTTAACCTCGGCCTCAACAAGATCAGCGGCGACTGGGACCAGGAGCTGCTGGCGCGGCTGCTCGCCGACCTCGCACCCATGGACGGCTTGGATCTCGCCTTATCCGGTTTCGATGACGACGAGATCAAGAAGCTGCTCAAGTCCCTGGAAGCCCGCGACAAGAAGGACCGCCTGGAAGACTTCGACTTCGACGAGGCCCTGAAGCGCGCCCAGAGCGAACCACGCGCCCAACGTGGCGAGATCTGGCTGCTAGGCGACCATCGCTTGATCTGCGGCGACTCAACGGACGCTGGCGACGTGGGGCGCCTGTTCGGCGACGACAAGGCTTCCCTGCTGGCCACCGACCCTCCCTACCTTGTCGACTATCAGGCCGACAACCACCCCGAATCGAAGTCCAGCCGCGGCCGCAAGTCGAAGGACAAGCATTGGGACGACTACCACGACCCTGAGACTTCGGTTGAGTTCTTCCGCAGCTTCCTGACCGTGGCCCTGCCCCATCTCAAGCCGAACACGGCAATCTACCAGTGGCACGCCGACAAGCGCCGCATGCTAGTCGAGCAGGCCTGGCGCGAGGCCGGCCTCTTCATGCACCAGGCCATCGTCTGGGTAAAGGCGCGAGCCGTCCTGACCCACTCGCACTTCCTCTGGCAGAGCGAGCCCTGCCTCTACGGCTGGGTCGAGGGCCAGCAGCCGAAACGCAAGCCGCCTTCCAACGCGAGCAACGTCTGGCAGCTCGACCAACGCCACGAGTCGATGGGCATCCACCCCACCCAAAAGCCTCTGGAGGTCTTCCTGCGGCCGATCGAGTGGCACACCGAGATCGGCGACGTGGTCTACGAACCGTTCTCCGGCTCGGGCTCCCAGATCATCGCCGCGGAGAAGCTCTCGCGTCGCTGCTTCGCGATGGACCTGGAACCCCGCTACGTCGACGTTGCGATCATGCGCTGGGAAGCCTTCACCGGCGAGAAGGCGAGGAAGCTGGAATGAGGTCACACGATTCTCCCATCGTGTCACCTCCGGCAACGAGAAAGGCCGGCGCGCTGGCCGGCCCTGGGATCTCGAGTTGCGTGGCGTCAATCGATACGGACGCTCCCGTCCTCGGGGTTCACGGTGACGACCTGGTCAGTGAGCAGGATGCCGGCCCAAGCCTCCGCGTCGGCCTTGTGGTCCCCAAACGTGGTCTCGTTCTCGGCGCACCAGTTGACGAGCGCCAGCCGTCCCAACGGCGTGTCGGGGAAGGCAGGCGAGATCGGCGTCCCCTCCGTTGTCGTCTCGTAGGCGGCGATCTCCAGACCCTGTGCCCTCGCAGGGCCGGTCGTGGCCGGCATCTCCGGGCAGTTCGCCTTCTCTTCCTCGGTGAAGCCGTTGGCGTCGCAGTAGCCGTTGGGCAGGAGCGGTACGTAGCGACCTCTCGCGTCCTTCGGGTGCTGCCAGCCCCTGGGAATCCAGCGCACCTCGCGGTTGGGAATGAAGCTCATCTCGAAGGTCATCTCGTTCTCCTCAACCATACTTCAGCTGACCGGGCAGCAGGTACACGCTCTTGCGGCCGGACCGCAGACGGTAGCCCTCGCCCTCCTCGCGGAGGAGCCACTCGCCTGCACGCTCGAAGCGCTCAAGGGCTCGGCGGTCGATCACGGTGCAGTGCCCGTAGGTCGGCACCAGCAGCTCGCCGCCTGCGCGGACGTGGTCGAGGGCTGCTTCCAGCTTGTTCGGCGGTACTGACTTCAGGTTCATTCGGTTCGCTCCTTCCGTGTCCATACATCACTCAGTCTCGAAGCCATAGCAAGCGGTCTGCGTATCAAAACTCAGACGAAGAATCTTCGACGATGGACTTGCTATCTCAGCCCGACAGAGTGAGTGATGTGTCTGCCTTTGTGAAAGGAGGGCACTGAGAATGGCGATCACGAATCGCAACCTACCGGCAGGGACCCGCCTGGTGGCGGACTATAAGAAGCAGCACTTCGTCTGCACGGTCGAAGCGGCCGAGGAGGGCGAGGGCGTCCTCTACGCGCTGGAGGACGGGAAGAAGTTCAAGAGCCCGTCCGCTGCAGGCTCCGCCGTCATGGGCGGCACGGCCTGCAATGGCTGGCGCTTCTGGAGCGTCGAAGGCGAGGAGCCGCCGGCCAAGGAGACGAAGCCCGCGGCGAAGAAGGGAGGCGCAAAGAAGAGGACGGCCCGCAAGACCAGCACGAAGCTGATCTCGGCGATGCCCGACCAGGCCGGCGTGCCGGACGGCATGGCGCGGTTCTGGTGCAACGCCTGTATGGACGCGTTCGAGGCCGAGGACGGCAAGGTCCCGGAGCAGTGCCCTGCGGGCCACAGTGCCGACGACCAGGAGCTAACGGCGCCGTCGGGCGTGACGGCTGACGCAGAGGTCGCGGCGGAGTAGGCGCTACGCGCGGCCGAGGCTGAGCCCTTCGGGGCTCTATCTCGTAGTAGCGGCTGCAAAGATGCAGAAATACTCAGACGAACCGCTTGCTATCCACCTCACTCAGAGTGATGTATGTCACTGCGCCGGGAGGTCCGGCGACGAGGTAGCAACGGAGGAGAACCAATGGCGATCACCATCCGCACAGACCGATTCGAGTCCAGCCACGGCAAGGCGCCCCGCGGTTACGGTAACTGGGCCTTTGCCGAAGACCCCGATGCAGAGGACTTCGAAAAGATGCTTTGGTTCACCGGCAAGTGGAGCGAGGCGCAGCAACGAGCGAGAGCCTGGTGCTTCGCAAAGGGCATCGAGCAGTTCTTTGTTCTGCCCTAACGAGGGCAGCCTCGCGAGATGACGACCCCTTCGGGGGTCGGTCTCGTAGCAACACTATGACGAGATCGTGTGACCAACCGCATAAGCAAACGCGGCGACAAGCAGAGGTACTGATTGGTACTGGTTCGAGTCTGTAGCTTCCGCAAGGACAACGGTGAGCGCTGTCGCTCAGCGCCGCTGCGCGACGGCGACTTCTGCTTCTGGCACGACCCGGATCATGCTGAAGAAGCCGAGCAGGCGCGCAAGCTTGGCGGGCAACGCAGACGACGCGACAAGATCACCCAGGGTGCCTATGAGCTGGAATCGCTGGACTCAATTGAGGCTCTCCGCCGCGTGCTTGAGATTGCCGTGCTGGACGCGCTCGGGCTGGAGAACTCGGTCGCCCGAAGCCGTGTGTTGATCTCCGGTGTTCAGGCCGGCGCCAAGCTTCTGGAAGTCGGTGAGATGGATGAGCGCATGGCCGCGTTCGAGGCCGCCCTGGGGCCGCGTGTCGTGGCCGGGAAGCGGCGCTGATCTTGACGATGCAGTCCAGGCTCCAGAAGGTCACGCAGGGGCTGTCGGCGCTGCAGCGGGCGGCACTGACGCTGCGCGCCCTGAAGGAAGGTCGCGAGCCTGACCCAGAGCTTCGCCGCATCGATGACGAACAGCAGCGTCGCGCCTTCAACCGCTACCTCTCGCTGCTCTGGGTCAGCAACCACCACATCGGCGCCGTCGCCAGCATCACGGCCTATCGCGTCGACCTTGTCGAGCAGGCGAAGTACTACTTCAACCTGTTCAACGAAGCCGCGGTGTTGATGGAAGAAGCCGAGTGCGTGAAGCGGTCCCGCGGCTACAAGGACTGGCGCAGGCGCAAGACCATCACCGGCTCCGGTCTCTTGCGCAGCCTGGCACTGGAGTGCAGGGAGGACGGCATCCGCCACCTCGTCCACCTCTGGAAGGAACTCTGCGCCCAGCAGACCGTCCGTGAAGACCTCGCGGAGGAGTTCGCCGGCGAGGACATTCTCCTGCCGGAGCAGCGGGAGCAGGTCGAGGACACAAGAGCCCGGCTGCTGGCTGCCGCCGACGCGTTCGGGGCCCGGCAACTCTTGCTCGACCACGACGACGAGTTTGCCGGCGTCTATCAGAGGACGGTCAACGAAGCGTTCAGCCAGCTCAACCTCACGGAGCCCTACGAGTGAGCATCGACTCCCGCCTCAAGCAGCTGAGCCCCACGCTCTCGGCTAGGGAACGCGCCATCCTGATCCTCAAGGCCTGGAACGAGGGCAGGCCGGAAGACCCCGCCTGGCGCCGCACCATGCCGCAGAGTCAGTTAGCCGGGTTCGGCCGCTACATCGACCTGATGAACGTCGCCCACCGCGAGCTGACGCTCGTAATCAAGTCTCTCAGCCAGATGACCGACAGTCTGGCCCTGCGGCAGGCGTGGCTGACATCGCTCGTCCTCTGGGAGGAACACGTCGACGAGATCCGCCGCGCGGTCCGCGTTACCGTCCGCGAGCCGATCACCGAGAGCGAGTACGGAGCTAGAGTCGAAGCCAACCGCGCCGAATGGGTGTCCGTGGAGGAGCTGGCAGGCGACCTCGCCGTCCAGGAGTCGGTCTGGACTGAGGCGGACTACGAGGAAGACGAGGGCGGAAACCTGCAGTTCACGGACGAGGCGTGGGACCGCGCCTGTGAGGAGCAGGAGCGCTGGCTGCGCCAGCGCGTCGCCGACGGCACCCTGCCCGGCCGCGGCAAGGGCAGGCACCTCAAGGTCCAGCAGGGCGCCTTTGACGACCTGGTTGGCAGGACGACCGGCGCCTGCCCTGACGGCCACCTGTCCTACCAGGTACTGTCCGACTCGCAAGCTGAGCAGGCCGAAGCGGATCGACGGATGCTGAAGCGGCTGCAAGCCGTGCTCGACTGGAAGCCGTTCGACGCCGGCGAAGGCGAGGAGGAGCTGCCGGCGATGCCGGGCAAGATGATCGAGGCGCTCAAGGACTCCACGGCTTACCACCTGATCAGCACCTGGCTGCACCTGGCGACGGTCGAGCAGGTCCTGGACGAGATCGCGGCCGAGTTCGAGGGCACGGACCCGGTCAAGCCGGCGACTCGCGAGCTCCTGGAGGAGACGAAGCGGCGCCTCCTGAGTCACAAGGAGCAGCTGCTGGCGCTCAAGCTCGATGTCGTCCTGCGCGAGCCGCTACCCGAAGAACTGGACGAGATGCGCGAGTTCGTCCGGACGGTGTCTCAGGCGCAGTAAACTCTGCTCGTGAGCGAATCGCTGAGGGACGAGCTCCTCCGCCTCATTGAAGAGGGCGTACCGTCGCAGGCCGAGGCCGCAAGGCGGTTGGGCGTCAGCTCACAGACCGTCAACAGGATGGTGCTGACAGAAGGCCTCGACTTGCGGTTCGTACGCCCACCGCGGCCCGTGATGGTCTGCAAGACGTGCTCAAGAGAGTACCGGCCGACCTCCAGGTCCCGCGACGGGGTCTGCGTCCCCTGCCAGTGGGCCGCGAAGCGGGCACTGCGGCCTGGCAAGGTCAGGCGTGTGCCTGTCGTCGACGACCGGCCCCCCTTCGCGGCAGACTCAGGCCTGTCCACGACGGACAGGCTTCTTCTCCTACTCCAGCACGAACCCGTCTCCTCGCAGGCCGAGGCTGCCAGGCGCCTCGGCGTCGCCCGGCAGCTGATCTCCCGAATCGTCCTGGTGGAGGGCCTCGACCTGAAGCATCAGGTCAAGCGCCGAAGCCGGATCTGTAACGTCTGCTCAAAGCGGTACTACTCTCGCATCGAAGCTCGCGACGGAATGTGTGGAAATTGCACCCGCGCCGCCAAACGGGTGACCCTGGTTTGTCCTCGTTGCGGCCTGAGCCGGACGCTCCCTCCATCGCTCAGCAGGCAACGGGTGTCGTCGTTCTGCAAGCCCTGCCGGCGAGGGCTTCCGAGACACCTGTCCCAGCTGACCAGCATTGACTTGCCGGAGCCGCCGCCACCACGTAACACGATCAGGTGATAGTGTCAGAAGGAGCTTTCGTTCCAACGTCGTGATCGAGGAGTTGTGCATGGAGCGAGATGAGTTAGCACGCATTGCTCGAACATGGTTCGACGAGGTTCTGAACGATCGAAATCCAGGAGCCATCGACGCCGTCTTCGCTGACGACTACCTCTTTCACGCCAACGGCGAGCCTCCAACATCCAAGACAGATGCAAGAGCCCTGGCTGAAATGCTCCTGAATGCTTCGTCTGATAGACGTGCTTTCGTCGATGACCAAGTGGTCGAGGGTGACATGATTGTCACTCGCTGGCACACGGATGGGACCCACACGGGGGTGATGTTTGGCGTTCCTGCTACCGGGAAGCGCCTTGTTGTTTCAGGTATTTCGATTTGCAGGGTTGTGGACGGTCGCATCGCTGAGGAGTGGGAATGCAACACGGCACCTCAGGCGGTCTCGGCGCTTACGAGCGAGCGCTGACAATTCGCGACAGCAACCGTTTTGAGTCCCAGCTGCCGCAGTGGCATCACACGATTCAGTCATCGTGTCACCTCAGTCTAACGGCGGCTTCTGGTTAACTTGTCTCAAGGCGCCTTCTTGTCACCGCTGCACCTAGCCTGCAGCCCGTATGATGTGACGCAATAAGTTGGGATCTGAGTCGCCGATCAGTGTAGAAAGGCGGCATCATGCGTACCAACACCCCCGAGAACGGCAGCGCCTCATACGGCGGCATCACCCAGGCAGAGCTATACCAAGTGCTGGACGATGAAGAATGCGCCCCTCGTGTGTCGGGGGCGGTCTACGAACATCGACTGGCCTGCGCTCGCTACATCAGGGCCGAATTGTGGAAGCTGCTGGACGATCCTGGCATGACGCGGCGCAAGCTCCGCGGCCAGATCGATTTTCTGTGCAAGCAGGTTGAGGAGCACGGACCGCCAAATGCAAGCTGAGTCGCATCGCGCGCCTCAGTCGCATTAGGCGAGACATCGACGTAGACCATGGCTAGAAGCAGCACCGAGGCGACTATGGCCACCGGCAGGTTTCAATCCAGTCCTTCCCAATGGGCGCAGAAATCGCCTTGTGGCAGCGAAATTGGGGTCGTCAAGCGGGGGAGGCCTTATAGCCCTCTCCCGCTTTAGTTCTCTTTTCCTAGCTACGTGCCGTTCGGAACGCAACGCCCAGACCGAATGTGAGCAAGAGCAAGCTAACCGCTAGCAACGGCAAACTTGGCGGGCCTTTGCCCTCGAGCAGGCCACCGTCTCCCGTCGATGGTGGTGAGATCGGCCCCGGGCTTGATGTGGAACCAACTGTGAACTCAGACGCCATACCCTTGAAGGCGTGAGGCACCCCGTCCGTATCTGAGAGGAAGCAGAGGAAGACGTACTTGCCGGGCTCCAGTGGGTGCGCCAGCCCCGCGACCGCAGACTGACCGGGTTCCAGCATGCCGAGGAATCCAAAGTCTTCGAACGGCGGCGGTCCGCTACCATCCTCTGTCGATAGGGTGTCAAGAAGTTCGGGTACCGACACTGACGCGTCCACCTTGACGAGAACCATTTCGTGTGTCTGCTGCCCGGCGTTCTTGGCGGCAAAAGCGATGTTGCCGCTGGCTGCAGCAGCTTTGTCGTAGACGAAGGCAAACTCCTGCAACTTGAGATCAATTAGGGTGGTGTCTGGCCCGGGGTCTGCCGATCCCGTTTGCGACGCAGCGATCACCCATCGGCCATATTGGTTAACAAAACTCAAGTCAAATGTCGCGATCCCCAGGCCGACTTCGAAGTCTGCGGTTGCCGTGGCACCTGTGCTGGTGGCAGCTACATTTCTGACGGAACGCAGTGTGACCGGGTCGGCGACCAGCTCACTGTCTGCCGCCCCCTCAGCCTTGGACTCACCAAAGAACTCTGCAAACCCTTTATCGGTGAACAGCGCCAGGACAGCGAAGGCGTCGCCCCGGTTGTTGGCCGCAACCAGTGACTTTATCGTTGCATTGATACCGTTTTCCAACTGGGGGTCCGCAGCGCTGGCCTGCTCGGCGCCTCTCAACCCGAAAGCGAGGGATAGGACCACCAGTGCGGACAGCACCAGACCGACCGATACCATATGTCTTCTCAAAATTGCTATTTGCTCCTTCTAGTTCCACACCTTCATCGCACCGAGTCGGCGTAATCCTACATTTCTTTCGAGAACAATACTACCTTGGTCTGGGGCTTCAGGATGCCATCTGGGCTGACCAGTCGGGAATTCCGAAGTCATGAGGCTGGCCGCTGAGAGTCACGATGACGATGCACGGCGGGATTGTTCCTACCTTCATTGATCCGCTGGCTGCTAGGGAGCAAGCGTCTGTGGCGCCCTCGCCTGGTGAGGCGTAGCTCGTTGGAGCCGCTGCCGCCTTGTCATGAGACCTATGATGGCAGCAGTAGCACTGACAGGAGCGCAGTTATGACCATTGCCGCGAAATCTGGCGCCGTCTCAGTAAGAGTCTGCAGCTTGAACGATCTGGAGAACGACCACTTCCGCGTAGTCGCCGCGGAGGGAAGGACGATCCTAGTCATTTACGAGCGCGGCGAGGTCTTTGCCCTGGACAATCGCTGCCCGCACATGGGCTTTCCGCTGCATCGCGGTAGCGTCAGCGACGGAATCCTCACCTGCCACTGGCACCATGCCAAGTTCGACTTGGCTGGCGGTTGCACGTTGGATCCCTTCGCGGATGACGTACCTTCCTTCCCGGTGGAAGTCCGCGATGGCGTCATCTATATCACGCCGCAACCTGTCGACACGGACAAGCAGACTCACCTGCTGAAGAAACTGGACGAGGGCCTGGAGCAGAACATCAGGCTTGTGCTTGCCAAGAGCCTGATCGGCCTGGACGAGTCAGGCGCGTCGAAAGAGGTGCTTACTCGTTCGGCACTGTTCGGCATCAGGAACCGGGCATCCGGTTGGAGCACGGGACTCTCAATCCTGACAGCGATGGCGAATGTGCGGCCCTCGCTTGGACCAGACGATCGTCGGTTGGCCCTCTACCACGGGCTTATCCACGTGGCGCGCTCCACGGAAAATCAACCGCCCAACTTCGATTTGGACCCGCTCGATACCAGCGAGAGGCGACCGGAACGCTATGTCCAATGGTTCCGTAACTTTGTCGATAGTCGTTCCGGTGAGGCCGCAGAACGCACTCTAAGGACAGCCATCCACATCGGCCTCCCGCACGACGTGATCGCAACGATGGTCTTCGCCGCCTGCACCGATCATCTCTACATGGACGAGGGTCACGCGCTGGACTTCGCCAACAAGGCCTTTGAGTTGCTGGAGCACATCGGCTGGGAGCACGCTGAGGCGGTCCTACCATCCGTCGTCCCGACCCTGGTCGCCGCCTCTCGAGCCGAGGAGCGCTCCAGTTGGCGTCACCCGGTGAACCTACCGGCGCTCCTGACTGCCGCATACGCTGAGCTCGACTCCTTGATCGATGCTGGCCGTGGCCGCCTAACACAGTGGCAGGGTCACGAAGAGGTAGCCGAGACGATCTTGGACGCTGAGCCCGTTGAGATCATTCGGACGCTGTGTGATCGCATTTCAGAGGGCGTTCCGCTCCAGCAGCTCTCCGCGGCGGTGGCCTATGCTGCCGCGCGACGGCCAGTTCACTTCCACATCTCCAACGAGTTCGGCGACTGGGACACTGTGCATCACACGTTCACTTATACCAACGCCGTCGACCAAGCGATGCGTAGGGCGCCTGGCAAGCTACTAGCACGTGCCGTCTTTGATGGCGCCATGTCCGTCTACCTAGAACGGTTCCTGAATGTCCCGAAGGAACCGATCCCGTCAGCTTCAGGTCGCTCCCCGACCTCCACAGAACTCCTGCAAGCCTTTGACATTCAAGGGCAGGTGGACGAAACCGGTCAGATCGTGACTGACATGCTGGCGAACGGGCAGCGGATAGAGGCTATCCAGACTCTCGGTCACGCTCTGCTGCGCGAGGACTCGGGCTTCCATGAGTTTCAGATCTACGAAGCTGCTCTACGGCAGCATTCGAACCTGGCTGGCACGCAAGCCGCGGACCACGTCCTAATAGGCGCCGCTCGGTTCCTGACGGCCCACTCGCCAACCGTGCGAGCCGCTCACCAGACATTCGACATCGCTTCCAGGCTTCACCGCGGTGAGGCACTGTACGGCGACGCATAGAGCTGTCCGCAGAAAAAGCGGGGTGTTGGTCACACTATCCTGCCATAGTGCGGGTGGATTCCGAGCAAGCCGTGGCTTTATTTGCCAGCTCGTAGCAAGCCAAGCCTAATGCTGGGCTAGCCAACCCAGCGAAGTTTCCACAAGCCAGTCGGTGTGGGTGCGGTGAAGGTCGTGCCCCGAGTCGCTTAACTTTCTCACTTCCGCCTGAGGCATCAGGGCAGCGAACTGCTCAAGGAGGGCAGGCGGAGCGAACGGGTCGTGGTCTCCCGTAATCAGCATCACAGGACAGAGGATGTCCTCAACGCGGCCACGTGCAATATCGCCTCCATCAGCCACGATTTCTCTCGTGGCTTTCGCGAAGCTCTTGACCATGGCTCGTGCGTTTTCCTCGCCGTAGGTGGCCTTGAGAAAGCTGGAATATCCACGCAGTGGCTCGATCGGCTCGTCCACGACGACTTCAAAGGCAGAGAGCAACTGAAGCAGACCGGGGTCGATGAAGCCTAGCGCACCCCAGGTCAGAACCGATCGCACTTGCTCCCGGTCCAAGGCGGCCATTGCAAGTGACGATTCTCCGCCGTCGCTGTGTCCGACGAGGTGCGCCGGGCCCGCTCCCAACTCTTGCAGCAGGGCGAGAAGCACCCTCGCATCGTCCGTGTGGTAGTTTCGCGTGTACTCGCGCGGCTGCGGACCTGAGCGGCCGGAACCAGGTAGATCCGCCGCAATGACCCTGTAGTTGGGGGCGAACGCGTCTCTCAGCATCGACAAGTCATCGATGTTCAATGAGAAACCCGGCAAAAGCAGCACGGGGTCTCCGCTTCCTGAGTCCTCGTAGTAAATGCGCGCGTTTGGATGCTCAAACCAAGTCATGCCACTACCTCGACTGCGGGGCTACCTGCCAGCCGGCGCGGCGACTTTACACGAAAGTCTCGGCTTTCAAAAGCGCACTATGGCTTCATCGTCGGACCTCTCATCGAAATCGCAGTGATAGGATTGCCCGTCCTGAACTCATAGAGAGGGAGAATCATGGAGATTATTGACTCCCAGATCCACGAGCCGCGGCCGACGAAGAGTCTGGTCCCCGAAAAGTTCGACGCCGCATCGCAGCTGCTGATCAACGTGGAGCTCGCTCGCGAGGCGATCGACAGTGTCGGCATTGATGTCGCTCTGTGCTTTGCCAGCCAGGAGTTCTGCGACGCCGCAACGCAGCGCTACCCGGATCGCTTTGCCGGTGCTGTCCCCTTCGATCCCTACAGGAATGACGATGACCTGGAGGAACGGGTGGCAAACCACCGCAAACGCCCAGGCAACGTCGCGATCCGCAACAGCCCTGGTAATCCCTCGACAGCCGAGATCCGGGCCGAGTTCGTCAACGGAGAGTTTGAACGCCTCTACAGCTACTGTGAGAAGTACGACGTGCCGCTGTTCTTTTCCACTCACGGTCAGGCGGACTTAATGGAACCGGTCATTCAGGCGCACCCCGGACTGACCATTGTCATAGACCACCTGGGCCTGGCTCAGTCGCCGGTTTCGCCCAAAGAGACAGCATCGTGGGAAAAGCTGCCGAACATCGTTGCATTAGCCAAGTACCCGAATGTGTACGTCAAGTTCTGCGGCGCTCCGACACTCTCCAAGGAGAAGTTCCCATACAACGATGTATGGCCCTACCTGCACCAGATCATCAACGCCTTCACTCCCGACCGCCTCTTCTGGGGGAGCGATTATACGCGTATGCGTGGCTTCAACCGGATGCCGTTCAGCGAGTGGTGGTACTACAGCGACGTCCTCGACTACTTACGAGACACAAACGAGCTGTCAGCCTCCGACAAGGAGAAGATGCTCGGTGGAGCCATTCGAGAAGCATTGCGTTGGCCGAAGCTCCCTGAAGGAACAACGGAACCGGTGGCCCTAAACTAAACAGTCAGTCGTTGGGCTCACTGAAGCTTTTCCTGGCCGCTCGTCCAACACTCGACCGTCATGGGCGGAGCTCTCCTCATCTTGCCGACTAGGCTGGTGCGCCATTGGGCTGCCGGGTTGACATGAAAGAATAACCTCCGGACCTTAAGCAGCGATAACTGATTGCGTTTAGGCCACGAATTGGCCAGGCTAGTGCGCTTCTCAAGAAACGATGCGGTCTCTATCAGCCGTTCGAAAAACTTGACAACCAATCGATTGGGTGCATCATTTCGGCAACCGGCCCCGGGACCGAGTTCGCTAGGAACTCGTCTGAGCTGGTGGGAGGGCTTGCGTGAAGGAGTACTTACTGCGGCGGATCATCGCGCTTGCCTTCAACCTGGTCCTTGTCTCGCTCTTCGTTTTCACCATGCTGCGGCTTGTCCCAGGCGATGCCGCGTCCGCCATCCTTGGCGTCGACGCGACACCAGAGAACGTTGCCGCCTTCCGTGAGCGGAATGGCCTTACGGGCTCGCTGTTCGAGCAGTACCTGCGCTGGTCCACCGGCGTGCTCACTGGTGACTTCGGACAGTCACTGCGAGGCGGAGGTAGCGTCGAGCACGAATTCATGAGGCGCCTGCCAGTCACTGTCGAAGTCGTCATTCTTAGTTTCGTCTTCACGCTCATCTTTGGCATCTTGACGGGAGTTTATTCAGCTCTGAAGCAAAACGCGCCGACAGAACTCGGGGTTCGATTTTTCGCCACGCTGGGACTGGCGGTCCCGAACTTCCTGCTGCTATCTTTGCTGCTCGTGGTGCCGGCGCGTCTTTTCAAGTACGCGCCGCCTTTCGGCGCCACGTCCTTCTTCGATGACCCACTGAACAACCTCCGCTTGTTCGTACCGCCCACGCTGCTTCTTTCCATCGGCGCCGGTTCGGTGCTGATGCGGTTCACCCGCTCCGGCTTCTTGGAGGTCATGCGCCAGGACTACATCCGCACGGCCCGCTCCAAAGGCCTCTCCGAAAAGACCGTGACCTTCAGGCATGCGTTCAGGAACGCGCTCCCGCCCATATTGACGCTGGCCGGCCTTCAGCTCGGCGGTCTGCTCGGGGGCTCCATCATTCTCGAGCAGGTGATGGCGCTTCCCGGCCTTGGTCAATGGACACTCCAGGCACTTCAGCTCAAGGATGCCCCCATCGTCATGATTGTGGCTATGTACAGCGCGCTTACGTTGATGGTGATCAGCTTGATTATTGACCTCTCCTACGGCTGGCTAGACCCCCGAGTACGCTACTCATAGAGTGAATGTTCGAGTGGACAGAGCAGGAAAATGACATCGGCACCCTCTCTGGGCGAGATTGATGAAGTCGGACAGGTCTGGGGGAGAGACCTTCGAAAGACTCGCCGCGAAGCTATAGCTGCAGCATGGGCCCCTTGGCGACAGCGCCCGCTCGGCGTCCTGGGCTTCCTGATCGTGATTATTGCGACCGTCATTGCAGTCAGCGCTCCCATAATCGCGCCCCATGACCCAGGCACGTTCGTGGGCACGGCCGTGGAGCACCCGAGTGGCACATTCATCTTCGGGACGAATCCTCTCGGCCAGGACGTTCTCTCACGCACTATCTTTGGCGCACAGGTCTCGATGGGCGTGGCGTTCTCGGCTACCACCCTGGCTGTTGCCCTCGGCACGCTGTTGGGCATCGTCAGCGGTTACTATGGCAGTTGGGTAGACCTGCTGACGCAACGTTTGATGGAAGTGCTGGCGTCCCTACCAGGACTCATGCTGGTGCTCGTAGTCGTCGCCGCGCTCGGCAGACCTCAGGAGTCGGGCGACAATGTCTTGAACCTCGCCTGGCAACTGCGTTCGTTGTCGATCGCGATCTCGCTCGGCTTTATCTTTGGCGTCATGCGGGTCATTCGCTCCGCCGTGCTCAAGGAACGCGAGATGCCCTACATTGAGGCCGCCGTGACGATCGGGGCTAGCACGCCTCGCATCATGCTGCGGCACATACTGCCCAACGTCTTCCCGTTCGTCATCGTGACGTTCACAACCATCTTTGGGGCTGTAATCTTGATCGAAGCTGGAGTTTCCTTCTTGGGTTACGGCGTTTCCATCGGGACGCCGTCCTGGGGCCTGGACCTCGCCGGGCGTAACCGTGACTACTTCATCTCCGCGCCCTGGGTAATGTTGGCGCCGGGTCTCGCTTTGACCCTGACTGTCCTTGGCTTCAACTTCCTCGGCGACGCTCTGAGGGACGTGCTCGATCCCAGGCTTCGAGGTTCGAAGTAGGCACTCTGCCCGCCGGGAGGCGGAGCTGAGGTTTGAGCGCTCGTCTAGCTGCCCGGCTCTCAGGCGCTTGGATGCCTCCGGAGCGACGCCGCGTAAACGTAGAGTGAGTCTATGGCGTCAGCCAGCGATGCGGCCGCTTCAGCATCGAGAGCGGGGTCATTCTGCAGCAACGTTCGAATGGCCTCGATGGTCGTCACCTCCAACCCCGAAGCCCCGCTGCTGCCGATCCTCAGCGAGCCATGCTCTTTCTCCAGAAGGTGCACCGCGAGCCTGCTGGCGTCGCGGGCCAGTTCCTCGGAGGTCGCGTTCCAGATCAGCTCGGAACCCCACCAGATCAGGACGCCGTGCAGCAGCGCGGCCGCCAGCCTAGGCTCTATATCGTCTCGATAGGCGCCGCTCGTGATGCCGGCCTCGATCGACTTCTCGATCATGGCACGGCCCGCGTCGATCATCTCCTGGTGCGTGCCCCGCAGCTCGGCGTCGTGGAGGCCCACCTCAATCATCTGCAGCACGAAGCCGGCATCGGCGTTGTCGCGCGAGAGGAAGCGCTGTACCAAGTGGTCCAGGGATGCAGGGCCGTGGTCGGGGTGGCCGGCGTGCCAGGCGTTGAAACGCTCCATATATTGACGCGAGGCATCGAGCAGCGCAGCATCCACCAGGTCCTTCTTGCTTTGGAAGTAGTAGGCCAGCGTGCCCGTGCTGACTCCCGCGCGCTCAGCCACGTTGCGCATGGTTGTCCGCTCGAGGCCGTAGTCGGCGATGCAAGACATCACAGCGGCCATGATCTGGCGCCGCCGCTGGCTTTCGACGCTCACGTCGAGGCTACGAGTCCTTCCCCGGTTCACCGACACCTCACCGCCTATTTCCCCTAGGATAGACGACTGAGGCAGAAGCGCAACTAATCGAACAAGGGTGTCGTGGGTCACTCACCGAACCACTGCCGAAGGCCTTGACAACTCACGGAGCAGCGCTTAGCTTAGCCCCGCATTCTATTTAATCATTGGTTCGATTAATCAGACAAGCGTTTAGTCAGGCTGCGATCCAGCCCAACGCGACCGTCCAAGAGGGTAACGAATGAATGTCTGAAGGACTTCTCTAAACTGACCATGCAATGGGATTAGGGGAGCGGATATGCCCCTTGGAAAGAGGCCGACATGCAGAGCTATTGGGAGCGATTCAGAAGGCAGCGCGTAGCACGGCGGCGCATCCTGACTACTGGCGCCGGCTTGTCCCTCGGCGCGGTCGCCCTGGCAACCCTCGGCTGCGGCGGCGACGACGATACAACCGGTGGCGGTGCCGCCAGCCCCACCCGCCCCACCAGCGCAGGTGGAGCCACGACACCTCCTGTCGGAGCCACGGCCGGGGCGCAGAGCAGCGGCACGGTGAATCCAGACCTCTATGGCAATTCTGCCTCCTCGGACCCGCCGAAGATGGGCGGCACTTACGGAGACACCTACACCTCCTCCAACAGCCTTAATATTCTCACCAACGCATCGGAGTACGCTGCCTTCGGGGGACAGTACGTCTACGATCACCTGATCACGTACCCGCACCAACCTCAATGCTCCTTACGTCCTCGAGGCAGCCGAGTCCCTCGAGCAGCCGGACGAAGTCACCTTGACCTTCAAGCTGCGTAAGGGCATGAAGTACCACAACTTCCCTCCAGTCAACGGCCGCGAGGTCGTCGCCGAAGACGTCAAGCTGATGCAGGAGTTCGTCGCCCCGCAGGACAACATCGAGAACAACTTCCAGAAGAACTACCTGGAGCGCGTTGACACGCCGGACAAGTACACGGTCGTCTACAAGCTCGTAGGCCCGCGTGCCTATCTGTTCGACTCGCGTATCTTGGGCCACCCCGGACCGCAAGCGATCATTCCGCACGAGACCTTCGACGGCCTCGAAACCGAGCGCCAGATCGGCAGCGGGCCGTTCATGCTGGACGATTGGACCATCAGCGTTAAGAACCACTATGTCCGCAACCCCGAGTACCACAGCTACGGCATGGGCGACGGCGTACTGCCCTATCGCGACGCCACGGATGTCTTCGTACTGCCCGACAACGCGGCCATTGAAGCCGCCTTGCGGAGCGGCCAGGTCAGTGAATGGATTCCCGCCCCAGCCCAATTCGAAGATCTGGCGAAATCGATGGGCAGCTCGATTCAGACTCAGGAGTACCTCGGTCTGAACCCGTTCACCTGGAACATGAACATCGACAAGGACCCGTTCGGCGACGAGCGCTTCCGCCAGGCCTTCTACCGGGCCACCAACCGGCAGCAGTACATCGACTTGGTCTACGCGGGCAAAGCTGTGCGCCCACGGGCTTCCTGGCCGTCGTCCATGACGCCCTACCAGCTCGACGCTTCCGAGACCGAGGAGTACTTCAAGTACGACCCGGCTGAAGGCAAGAAGCTTCTCGACGGCCATGAACTTCAATGGTAGGGAGATCGAGCTTTTCTACATCGGTCCGTCCTCCACCGGTGATGTGGCCGCCGAGGTCTTGAAGCAGCAGGCTGCGGCTATCGGCGTCAACGATCAGGATCGTGACCTTCGGTCTCGCTGAGGCGCTACCTTAGCACGCAGCGTGGTGAATGGGAGATGTTCGTCGGCGGTCACCCCGGCTACGACACGCCCGAGCGTGCCGATGCGCCACAACTCCAGCGAGCCCAACCACCAGTTCGAGGTCCGAGGTCTTAGGGACCCGACATGGACGCGTTGGTCGATGAAGGCGGAGCAGACGCCTGACTTTGAGGAGAACATAGCGATCGTCAAGGAGGCTCAGCTGTACGCGATTTCGCACTATACGAGCTACTACGACATCCTGACTCCGATCAACCGTCGACTGCTCGATGGTCGCATCCGGAACTACGAGATTGAGCCCTCCAACACGGGTATGCACCAGGCTCAGATGTGGTTTGACGCATAGCCTTCAACTGCAAGCAGAATTGGACGAGCACCCCAAGCCGTTCGCTGGGGTGCTCGCTCCCTTGCACTTCAAGCGACTGTGAAAAATACGTATTAGAACTAGTTCATGGGCCAAAATGAAACGAAGCGAAGACCGCATCCTCACCACACACGCCGGTAGCCTTATACGCCCGCCGGAGATCGTCGAGTTTGACAAACAGCGACAGCAGGGTATCTCAATCGACGAGGCTGCCTACGACGCAGCCCTGAAGAAGGCCGTCGCCGATGTCGTCCGCAAGCAGGTCGAATCCGGCGTCGACGTCATCGATGACGGAGAGTTCTCCAAGTCGAGCTGGGGTACGTATATCAACCAGCGAGTCTCTGGCTTCAAGCATGACCCCGAACGCGAAATGGCGATCAACTATACCGGACAGGATTCGGAGCGCTTCGGCGAGTTCTTCGAATCCACGGCCGGCGGAGGTCGACGCATGCGCTGGCGGGGTGCTGATGTCTGTGTCGAGCCCATCGTCTATATCGACGAGCACAGCATGTCGCGAGACATTGAAAATCTCAAGGCGGCTAGTGGCGCCGTTCAGACTGAGGAGGCTTTTCTGCCGGTAGTAGCACCGGCGAGCGCAGCCTTCAATGGAGTGAACGACTACTACAAGGGCGACGAAGAATACGTCTTCGCCTTGGCCGATGCGCTCCGCAACGAATACCTGGCGATCTACGAGTCCGGGCTGCTCTTGCAGGTCGACGACGCCGTGCTCGCCAACGCATACGACGACCTCATGGCCAAGAGCCCGGAGACCTACCGCAGATGGGCCGAGCTCCGAATCGAAGCACTGAATCACGCCTTGCGCGGCATACCCGAGGAGCGCATCCGCTACCACCTGTGTTACGGGAGCTGGCACGCGCCTCACGTCTCCGATGCGCCCCTTGAAGAGATCGTGGACCTGATCCTCAAGGTCAACGCGGGCGCCTACTCGATCGAGGCCGCCAACGTCCGTCATGAGCATGAGTGGCGTGTCTGGGAGGACGTGAAGGTGCCCGACGGCAAGGTCCTGATCCCCGGAGTCATCACGCATCACACGATCACCGTGGAGCACCCCCGTCTCGTCGCCGACCGCATCATCCGATACGCCAAGATCGTGGGTCGGGAGAACGTCATCGCGGGCACGGATTGCGGTTTCCAGCAGGGAGCACGGGTGGAGCGCGTTCACCCCAGCATCATGTGGGCCAAGCTGGAGGCTCTGGCTGAGGGCGCTCGTATCGCGAGTCAAGAGCTCTGGAGCGAATAGAGGAGGGAAGGCAATGACCGAGAGCGTCGTAAAGGGGAGCCGCGCTGGCAACACGGTGCCACAACCGGACCCGCCGGGTCCAGGCGAGTTGCGACAGACGCCGCGCGAGATCGAAGGGCCTTATTTCCGGCTCGGCGCGCCTGAGCGCTCCAACCTGCTGGAGCCCGGCGACCAGCCTGAGCTGGTGCTGACCGGCCGCGTCCTAAACGAAAAGGGCACTCCGATCCCCGACGCCGTCGTCAACCTGTGGTCGTCGGACGCTGTAGGGAACTACGACATGGTCGGCTACAAGTACCACGGCTATCAGCTGACCGACGCTGAAGGACTCTATGAGTTCACTACCATCATTCCCGGCTGCTACGAGCCGCGCGACGCCAAGCACCTGCATGTCAAGGTTCAGGGAGACTCCAGCCCGATCACGACCCAGCTCTACGTCGAGGGTGAGCCCGGCAACGAGGAGGACGACTTCTATTCGTCAGAACTGCTCGTCCATTGCACCACAGACACCAACGGCACGAAGCACGGCAGCTACGACTTCGTGGTCAAGCAGGTGACTGAGCGTGAGAACGTAACGCCCGAGAGCCTAGCGGCCCGCGCTTAACCAACACAGTTTGACTGCCTCAGTCGGGCGGGACACTCAACCTGACACTATCGCCCGATAGTGTCGTGGATTGCTGTCGCACTCGGCCGCAACGAACGCCTTAGCTCGCTGGAGTTGAGCCAGTCTTCCGTCTGTTCTCTCATCCCGGTATCGAGTCCGAGTGGGTCCGCTTTGTCGGCCTTGGAGCCACTCAGCTTGGCGAACCCCATTCCCCGGCGGCTGAACCCGGACGGTTGGTGACTCCGCCCTTCGTCGGTATCTTCGCGCGGAGCTCCGATGTGCTCCGAGCCCCAAGAACTAGACCGGAGGGTGCAAGTTGTGCCAATCCGTAGCCTGCTCGTATGCGTGGCCGATGCGGCAGAGCATTGGCTCCGACAAGTGTTTGCCGACAAACTGCAGACTAAGAGGCAATCCCTCGCTGTTCAGACCACAGGGCAACGCGATCGTCGGCGCGCCATTGAAGTCGAATGGCACCGTGAAGCGCTGGAAGTGCGTGGCTCGCCTGCGATCGACGGGTCCGTAAAGCGCCGCCTCCGTGACCGGATAGGCAACGCCTATGGTCGTGGGACAAGCCAGGGCGTCGATGTCCAAGAACGCGCTTTGGAATACGCCGTTGCATTCGTTTCTCATGAATGTCGCTTTGGCATATTCTGCGCCCGTGACTGCCGCTCCCATGTCCAGCCACTCCTGGAAGAACGGGCCGTAGTCGTCCCTGCGAGATGGGTAGCTAGCCTCATGTGCCGCGACGGCCTCTGAAGTGCAGAGGGTGCGCCAGTAAGGCAAGTACGGGTCTATGTCCGGCAGGTCGACCTCCACGATCGTTGCGCCTAGGCCCTCCATGACCCCTAGGCCCTCTCGCACCGCGCTGACGACTTCCGGGTCGATTCCGCTGGTCGCGTAGGCTTCGTTCCAGCCTATGCGCAGTCCTTTCACTCCGCGGTCTATGCCTTCCAACATGTCCGGTACGGGCGCGGGAACAGACGTTGCGTCCTTAGGGTCTTGCCCTGCAATCGTCTGAAGCATTATGCCGGCGTCGGCGGAGACACGCGTGAGAGGCCCCACGTGATCCAGGGACTGCCCCAAGGGGTGAACTCCGTAGCGGCTGACACGCCCGTAAGTGGGCTTCAGGCCAACCGTCCCGCAAGCTGACGCGGGAAAGCGTATCGAGCCGCCGGTGTCGCTGCCCAGCGAGCCGAAGCACAAGCCTGCCGCTGTGGCAACACCGGAGCCGCTGGATGACGCGCCTGCCCACCTGTCAGGGTTCCAGGGGTTCTTGGGAATCTGGAACTCAGGGTGGTATCCGGCCATTGCGCCTTCCGTAAGGTTGAGCTTTCCCAGCAGCACAGCGCCAGCCTCCGCCAGTCTGGTGACCACCGTTGCGTCAAAGTCAGGCACAAAGTCCGCGTTCACCTTCGCGCCACCCATTGTCCGGATGCCCCGGGTGTAGCAGAGATCCTTTACCGCGATGGGGACTCCGTGCAGCGGCCCTCTGTAATTCCCGGATGCGATCTCCTGTTCGGCATCCTGTGCCTCTTTCAGGGCTGCTTCAGCCATGAGAGTCGCGTAGGTCATGAGCTTGCCGTCCAGGGCTTCTATGCGCTCCAGCATGGCCCGAGTAACCTCTACCGGCGAGAGCTGCTTCGACTCGATCAGCGTCGCCATCTCCGTGATGGTCTTGAAGTGCAAAGGGGCGTCGGACATTAAGGGAGCTCCTCATCAAAGCGTTGGATTTCATCAGGATCTTAAAGACGACCATATCGTCGTGGCGTACCGTCAAGATTAAGCATCTACGATAGCTGCCTTCAGGCGAACTCACCCAGGCACTATTTGGTCATAGTGTGCGCGACCGCGATTGAGGATCAGTCGAAGCACTCTCGATGCCTGCGGGTTGGTTCCGAGGTGCTCTGATAGACGGTGACGCCAGGAGGCATCTCTCCTGGCGTCACCGTCTGCGATGTCGTGCTGACTACGGCAGTTCCGCAACGTACTCACCAACGTTCGCAGGCACGATCTGTGGCTGGAAGGCGAAGACGTCACGGCTCGACGGGTCCACGAGGACCTTCAACCACTGCACGTCATTGCTGCCGTTAGAGGTTTCGTCGGCGTGGTCGCCGAACGTTTCGACGCGCGTGAAGTTCTCGATCCGATAGCCGTTTGCGTCCAAGAACGGCTTGTCGACGCGGAAGTAGTGTGAGTCGCCGTGCACATAAGCGACGGGCTTGCCGAAGGCGATTGTTTCCTCGCGAAGTGCCACGAGGAAGTCGTAGAACCCGTCGAGGTTGCCGTCGTCCTCGACAAGGGTCTGGGGATCGCGCGTCGGGCCGTCAAACACGACGTCGTCGAAGCCCGGATCAGCCTGCGAGATCAGCATGACACCCGAAGAACCGTTGGCCGCGGCTACATCGAAAGCGTGGTGCAGCCACGCGATGTTGGCCGCGTTGCGAGCCGCCCACTCTTCTTCGGTGAGTGGCGGAAGAACGCCGTTGACCGTGTGCGGGCAGCGGTTATTGCACGAACCCTGGATGTTCAGCGTGGCAAAGGTCACGCCCTTGTAGGTCCAGAGACGGTTCTCAACGCACGGAGTCTCATCGCCGTTCTGGTCGAGGCAGGGCGTGACCACGTCGTCTGTCTGGACTTCCTGCTTGAGCTGGTGCTGTCCCATTGAGTACTCGGTGCTGAAGAAGATCGACCGTTCCAGATCGAGGAAGGCAATCGTGTTAGTCGAGCCGTCAGCCAACCCCCCGTTGCCAGGGCGGTTGCAGTCCGTCCAATCGTTGTCGCCCGGCGTAAACATCGCCGGCTTCTTCAGCGAGTTGAACGTAGTGAGCGCATCCTGATATAGCGCTTCGCTACAGTCTGGAGCACCGTTCCCTTGCTTCAGATCGCCGTCGTGGACGCTGAATTCAATGTCCGAGTTGTTCATATCGGCGATCAGATTCGGGATGCCGAACGTCGCCTGTTCCTCGCTGTAGGGCATGTCACCCCAAAGCCCGATTGTGTACTTGAATGTCTTGTTGTTCTTCGCGCCGTTGTTCGCCAGCGCGCTCCCAACCAACACAGCCCCCAGGACCGTGATGGCGAGCAAGATTGTGAGTAACTTCCGACTCATCGGTCTCCTCTCATGAATCGCAACACTTAGCCTACATACGGGGTAGAGACTAGGCGCGGCGCATTAACGTTCGATTTGAGGGAAGTCAACAACCGTTAAATAGATTGAGGCTTTTCGTAGAGAGTGTGGTCGGCTAGAACCGCGGGATCTTCATCCTTCCGGTCGCCAGGGCTGGCGTGCCGTTGTTGTCCGGCTTGGCGCCCGAACCCGGATGATTGTCAGTCAGGTTCGCGTGACACGATGACGGCTCTCTGTAGGGTTAGCATCAGGCCCGGTAGGAGGTGCTGACCCTACAGATGACGTGGCGAGATGCCCTCTATGCGATCTGTCGCCTTCCTGCCGGGCTTCACAGGCTTGACCTAATAGGAGCCGGTCTTAGACCCAAGAGAGCCCAGTCAGCCTACGGCCCGAATACCCCGTCTGGAGGCCATACGTGATCACGATCGGAGTGGACGCTCACAAGAGTCTGCACGTGGCTCTCGCGGTAGACGACGCCGGGAGGGAGGTGGGTACCTGGCAGGGGCCCAACAGCGAGTCGGGCTGGCAGCGGATGGGCGCATGGGCTCGCAGCCTTGGCGACTATCTGCAGTGGGGAATCGAGGGCTCCTGGGGCTATGGTCGAGGCCTTGCCCAGCAGCTGGTCGCGGACGGTGAGACCGTCTACGAAATCAACGGCCGATGGACCGCCCTGCGCCGGCGAGGCGCACACAGGCCTGGGAAGACTGACCGGCTCGACGCGCACGCCATCGCGCTCTTCGTCCGCCAGGAGGCGCCGGGCTTGCCTCGTGTCTCGGCCGATGACGAGACGGCTGTCCTTGAGCTCCTCACGGTCCAGCGCGAGAGCGCACAGGCAGAAGCGACAAGGCTGCGGAATCAGATTCACGCCCTGCTTCTACAGATCGACCCCGAGTACAAAGTCCATCTACCGCGGGTGAACTCGGCGGCTGGCCTGGAGGCGCTGAACGAATACTTCCCGGAGGGCAGTCCGCTTCAGCAGGAGCGTGGCCGGGCGGTACGGCGTCTCGCCGAGCGTCTCTTGCTTACGCTCAGACAGGAGAAAGCGCTGGCCAGCGAGATCCGAGCGCTGGCCAAGGAGCACTTCTCTCCCCTGACGAGACTCTGCGGCGTAGATCTACTCACCGCCGGTCGCCTGGCAGCCATCCTCGGCCCAGGCAACCGCTTCGCAACAGACGCCCAGCTTGCCGCATACGCGGGTGCTGCTCCACTCGAGGCCTCGTCCGCAGGCCACGTCAGACATCGCCTCAATCGAGGAGGCAACCGGCGTCTCAACCACGTGCTCTATTTCATCGTCCTGACGCAGGCTCATCACCTCCCAGCAGCCAAGGCCTATCTCGACCGAAAGGTCTCCGAAGGGAAGTCCAGACGTGAAGCACATCGAGCCCTGAAGCGCTTCATCGTCCGTGCCATCTGGAAGCTCTGGCAGGAGTGTCAACTGAACCGAGAGGCAGCAATTTGCGAAGTCGCCGCCTAAACCTCTTGAACATAGGAGCGTCGCATCGTGTGGACTGTGACTCTTCTGAGTCTGCTTGTGGAATCCCGTCGAACATGATTTGGCCGCCGGTTTTGTCAATGCCGCCGATTGGACAAAGCTGGTCCGGCACAGTGAAAGGAATGAAACTTAGATCTTGCCATCAGGAGCATCGACTAGGAAGAGGAAGACCTGTGGCCGCTGCTTTGAAAGATAAAGTAGCAATGTCACTGGAAGTGGCCCACGGTATCGGTCGAGCCAATAGCTGAGGCCTTCGCTGCGGCTGACGCCCAAGCAGCACCAGCGGCCCCGCAAACGTTCACGTAAGTTTCGTCCAGATACCAAGAGCGTCCCGCCTGGCCGCAGCGCTCGGCGCGCAACAGCTGACTGACCATCGGTGCGAAACGAAATTCCCAAGTCCGGATTGTCTCGTGGCTGACTTCGTAGCCGCGTTGGAGGAGGAGTTCAGCGAGATGGACGTCTATAGACAAATGCGGACAGGTCATGGGCAGTTCCTCGTCTCGGTTTCAGAGGATGCTGCCCTGCCCCCGCTCTGAGTTCTGACAGAGGCAAAAGTGGGACATTTGTGAGCAAACTGGTGGGAAGCGCATTAAGCGGTTGTTAACACTGGTTAACGTCACGATAACGGCGTCCTGCTAGCGTTTCCGTGTTGGGCCGAGGTTCATTCTGACTTGAATCGTATTTTGATTGGCTGCGAGAGAGTCCCTCCAGGCCTACTACTTTGTGTCCGTCTTGCCGGTCGGCCGGCGAGGCTCGGAGGGCTGCAGTCGGCGAAAGCCTGCTGAGAGTCAGAAGCCATGTGTGAAGTCGACGACATGGCTGGCACGCGGTCTGCCAATCAGGGCCTGGGGACGGATCTCAATGGAGCGTGATCAGGCGTGGTGGATTCAGATCAGGAGTCCGTTTCGGCAGCGCCGGCCGAGCCCGAGTTCCTTAACCAGGAGCTCAGTTGGCTAAAATTCAACCTCCGTGTACTGGAAGAGGCGCTCCGAGGTGAGACACCGCTGCTGGAGCGGGTCCGTTTCCTCGCCATCTTCTTCAACAATCTCGACGAGTTCTTCATGGTCCGGGTCTCCGGCCTGATTGGTCAACTATCCGGCGGTGTGGTCGATTTCCCCCCGGATCGCATGACGCCGCTGCAGCAGCTACTGGCAATTCGAGACGACCTGACTGGTCGCCTGGCTGAGGCCGAGGAGTGCTGGCGCGACGACTTGAAGCCCGGGTTGGAAGAGGCCGGGGTCCACATACTTCGCTACGAGTCCCTCTCAGGGCAGCAGCGGGCCGTGCTGCGGGATTACTTTTCGCGAGAGGTGTTCCCTGTGCTGACGCCTCTGGCCTTTGATCCGGCTCATCCCTTTCCCCACATCTCGAACCTCAGCCTCAATCTCGCTGTTGTCGTCACCGATGAACGGGGCCGGGAGAGTTTCGCGCGACTCAAGGTCCCGGATGTCTTCCCGCGTCTCCTCCCCATCCCGGGCGAAGGGGCAATCGACGTCGCTGCAGATCTCGTGGGCCCATCGGCAGGCGGTAACTTCGTCTGGCTGGAGGATGTGGTGGCTGCCAATCTCGATCTCTTGTTCCCCGGACTCGAGGTTTTGGCTGCCTATCCGTTCCGAATCACGCGCGATGCCGACTTCGAGATCAAAGACGAAGGCGCTCAGGACCTGCTGACCAACCTCGAAGAGCTCGTCGAGCTGCGACAGTGGGGCAGCGTTGTCCGGATGGAGATTGACGACCGCACGCCGGACCGCATCCGAGCAATACTCATGCGAAACCTCGACCTTTCGGCGTACCAGGTCTATCAGTCAGAAGAGCATCTCGGGCTCGCGGGCCTGGCCGAGTTACCGCGCCTCGACCGACCCAAGCTGAAGTATCCGCCCTACGTGCCTCACATCCCGGCGGCCATCGCGCGCAAGGAGAGCGTCTTCGACCTGATGACTCCGGAAGGCTTCCTGCTCTATCACCCGTATGACAGCTTCATCCCGGTTGTGGAGATGATTCGAGAAGCCGCGAACGACCCTAATGTCCTGGCGATCAAGCAGACACTTTACCGGGTCGGCGCCAACTCCCCCATCGTCGAGGCGTTGATGGAAGCTCGTCGCAACGACAAGCAGGTTGCCGTCCTGGTTGAGATACAGGCGCGCTTCGATGAAGAGCACAACATCGCGTGGGCGCGCGCCCTTGAAGACGAAGGCATCCACGTTGTTTACGGCGTGCTCGGACTCAAGACTCACGCGAAGATGTGCATGGTGGTCCGCAGGGAGCCTCACGGCCTCAAGCGCTACGTTCATTTGGGAACCGGCAACTACAACACGATCACAAGCCGGGTTTACGCGGATCTCTCCTTCTTTACCTGCGACGAGACCATTGGCCGGGATGTCGCCGATCTGTTCAACTCGCTGACCGGATATGCGCGGCACGGTTCCTTTCGCAAGCTACTTGTGGCTCCTGGAAGCCTTCGCGACGAGATTCTTTCGAGGATTGAGCGTGAGGTCCAGCGGCAGTTGACCCACGGCGACGGCTACCTGGCGTTCAAGATGAATGCCCTGGTTGACAAGGAGTGCATTCTGGCGCTTTATCGCGCATCCCAGGCCGGTGTGCACGTCGATCTCCAGATTCGCGGCATGTGCTGCCTCAAGCCAGGCATACCGGGATTGAGCGAAACGATCGAGGTCACATCAATCGTGGGACGATATCTGGAACACGCGAGGATCTTTTACTTCAAGAATGGTGGCGCGGATGAGGTGCTCCTCGGGAGCGCGGATTTGATGCCACGAAACCTGGATCGGCGCGTTGAGGTGGTATTCCCGGTGGAGTCTCCGGGTTTGCGCAAGCGAATCTTTGCTGAGATTATCCAGGTACACTTGAGAGATACACAGCAAGCCCGGCGGCTATTACCTGACGGCAACTATGAAGGGGTCGTCCCGGCCGATGGGGAGGAACGCTTCGATTCTCAGAGCTGGCTCATGGAAAACTGGCGCGGCCTGGAGTAAAGCATGACGACGTCAAGCATGAGGCCACATACCGTGGCATTCATGGACTTTGGCACCAACTCAGTCCGGCTGCTCGTGGTCCGAATCGAACCCAACCAGGCCTACACGGTGCTCCAGGTGCTGAAGGAAACGGTTCGTCTTGGCGAAGGTGAGTTCGTCCGGCAGCGCTTGCAGCCGCGGGCTATAGAGCGGGCAATCGGTACCGCCAAACGTTTCGCGGATATCGCGCGCTCCGCGGGCGCTGAAGCGATCGTCGGAGTAGGTACCGCGGCAGTCCGCGAGGCGGAGAACCGTCAGTCCTTCCTGTCGCGTCTGTACGAAGAGACGGGGATCGGCCTCCATGTCGTGTCGGGTCGTGAGGAGGCGCGCCTGATCTTTCTCGGCGTCGTCGGCGGCATCGACCTCGGTGAGCGCAATGCGCTCTTGATCGACATTGGCGGCGGCAGCACGGAGACGTCGATAGGCACGCTGCACGAGGCCCTTTATCTCAACTCTCTCAAACTTGGCGCTGTCCGGCTCAGCGGCCAGTTTCGGCCCAACCTCAACGGCTCATATACGCCTGAGGTCTACGCTCGGATCAAGACCTTCGTTCAAAATGAGGCCTCGCGCACCCTCGCCGAGTTGCGAAGATTTCCTATCGACATCGTCATCGGCAGCTCCGGGACGATCGAAAACCTTGCTGATATCTGCATTCGCGCCTACCAAGGACGGCCCCGCCAGCCGGATGACGTGGTTACCTATGACGAGTTGTGTCGCGGCATACGCATGCTCTGCTCGTTGTCCCTCGAAGAACGGCGTGAGGTCCCCGGCATCAACCCCGCACGCGCCGACATTATTGTGGCCGGCGCAGCCATTCTGGACGTCTTGATGCAGGACTTGGGTCTCGGTGAAATCAGGATCTCCGATCGTGGCTTGCGGGACGGATTGCTGCTCGACTACCTGGCACGTCACGGGCATGCAGACGTCGGCCGCGAAGTCTCCTTGCGACTACGCAGCGTGCTCCAGCTTGGACGCGCTTGCCGCTTCAACGAGGAGCACGCGCGGCACACGGCCTACCTCGCACTTCTCCTCTTTGACACGGCAGCGGAGGCCGGCCTGCATGAGCTAGGCGACCGAGAACGCGAGCTGCTGGAATGTGCTTCCTATCTGCATCACATCGGGTCATTTCTGACGTACAGCGGATACCAGAAGCACAGCCGCTACCTGGTGCGGAACGCCGAGCTCTTGGGTTTCGACGACTACGAAAGCGTCCTGATTTCACTTATCGTTTTCTACCACCGCGGCTCGTTGTCCAGCAAGAAAGATGACGAGGTTGCCTCACTCTCTCCCGAGGATCAGGGTTCGCTGCGTCTCTTGAGCACGCTGTTACGCATGGCCGAACACCTCGATCGGGGTCAGGCCGGCGTCGTTTCTGACGTAAACCTCCACATTGACGACGGCAACCTGACCCTCGACGTCCACACCGGCAAGGACAGCCATGTTGAAATAACCGGTATCGAAAGCCAACGAGACGTCATCGAACGCGTCTTTGGCCGTCGCCTGGACCTGCGGTTATACGAAGAAGCCGTCTAGGTTCTGCCGCGATCGGTGGTCACCGGCTTTCAGCGTGGCGCAAGGTCACCCTTCGTGTTCTGCGAAGTCAGCCCATTCTCGCAAGCCGCTCACCACCATGGCGTAGGCTGCCGGCTACGCCATGGAGCACGGAATCGTCTGGCGAGGTCAGGCTCCTACGACGTTAGTCGCCCGCCAGCTTGGGCATCACAAACACACACCGGGGGCCAAACATACAGCGATAAAAAGGCGGGGGTTGGACAGTCGTTTGCGTGCGCTCAAGTCATTAGGAGACCATTATCGTCGCCGTCGTGCGGCTTGCTGTCCCCCATTTGCCTGTGAAGCCAGTCAGCCCGTGGCGGGTTCGTCCGAATAGGTCTCGCCTGCCAACATGTGCGGCATGGTCCCGTCAGGTACCTCTTGGCATATCTGAGGCGCTGCGAATCTGTTGCGCCCGCATCGGGGCCGGATGGTAAATTACGTTCCCGGGAGGGGCAGACACGCGATACAGCTTGCCATTAGGCGGAACGTTATGAAGCCAAGCCTGGACCGAGTGGTCGTCCGTGGCTAGATTGACACCATTCGCTCCTTGGCGACCGAATCAGCTGCACCGTGATCGTCGAGTGAATCGCGCTGCGCTTCTAGCGGAAACAACGGCTCGCGGACGCCTTCATCCATTTCGCCGGAGGGTCCAAGTAGTGTCACACCTTACGCAGCGACTTTGAGGAGGCGAGATTTGCAGCTCTACCTTGTGCGGCATGCCATAGCCAAAGAGTCGGATCCCGAGAAATGGCTGGACGATTCGTCGCGGCCGCTTACGGCGCGTGGCGCGAGGCGCTTCCGTCGCGCCGCCTCGGGGCTGAGGCATGTGGCGCCGTCGGTCGACGTTGCTCTGAGTAGTCCTTACGTACGTGCCTGGGATACGGCACTCATCCTGGAAGACGAAGCCAGATGGCCTTCACCGGTTGTCTGCCCGGAGTTAACTGTAGATGATCCTCAAGCCCTGCTCGATGTGATAAAGGCATTCGATCAGGCCGATTCCATCGCTCTCATCGGGCACGAGCCGTACCTCAGCCGGTTCACATCAACCCTGCTTAGCCCTGGTTGGGGACCCTGGCTGGAATTCCGGAAGGGCGGCGTTGCCCGGCTGGAGCAGATCTCGGGCAACGAGCCTGCCCGCTTCGAGCTGCGCTGGCTACTCACGCCGCGCATGTTGCGTAGGCTCGCCTGACGCTATTGGATGTCGCGTCGAAATAAATGTCGCAGCCGCGCGAACGGACGTTGCACTGGCGCCACATGCAGCTTAGCCACAGCGTATCCTTTGGGTTCCTTGGCCTTGTCAGAAGGCAGCACCTTCTTAGCGCGTGACCAGTGGTATTTCGTATCACTAATGATGCCAGGCCAATCGGACCGAAGCTCCACCATACGCGCCCTCTGTTGCTCCAGGAGCTCGCCGATGCGGACCAGCGACACGGGCGGCAACTCGCTTCCGCGCTCAGTTACAAGGTCGCGCAGCCAGGTCGTCGTGACCGCACAGTCTTGATGCTCGCCCAGGAGGTCTTGGGCCCGTTTAGCTGTTTTGGCGAGGCTCGAGGCTGGAGACGGTAGGATCGGCTCGAAGCATTCGACGCTGTAACGCAGATGCTTGGCGGCGATTCGCGTTGCGTGATAGGCCGAAGTCTCCGAAACGGGCTCGAGGTCGCGGCCTCGGCGGGTGAACTTGCGATATTGCTTGCGCAGGACTCCACTCGCGAACTCAACTACGGGTGTATGCGCCGCGGCGCCGGCCGTGTCTCCAGAACGTAGCGCCGCCGCCATGTCTACGAGGAGCGTCGCGTAGCGCTCGCTTGCCATCACGGAGAGCAGACTTTCCAACGCCGCGCGCCGATGATAGTCGACGTCCTCGACTAGAGGGCCAAGGGCCACATCGTCTCGCCACTCCGAGCGAGCCCTCACTGTGGCCAGCCAAGCCCTTCGGACATCGAGGTCGCGCACACCACCAAGGCGAGCAGCGAACCAGCGAAGCTCGTCGCGAAAGTGCGAGAAGCGCAACGGCAGCACAGACCCAAAGATCTCGATGACGGATCGGAGGCGGCGGGCGGCAACCCGCATATCGTGCAGCTCTTCGGGGTCCTCGTCGAGTCGGGTACCTGGCTCGTGCATCAGGAAGTCGCAGAAATGCCGCCGCAGAACGGCAAATGCATACTCCCCGGCGGATGCGTCGGCTTCCGTCAAGGAATAACCGAAGTCGAGGGTCTGGTCCGGCGAGATCTCGCAGATTCGAAGCGCCGCCGCAAAATCAGACTCATCCGTTGGAACAAGCTCACAGTCTTTGCGCATCGCATCGATCAGCGACCGGATGCGGTCTAGGCTCCCGTCAGCGATCGTGCACACGTGAACTCGGTGAAGGCGGTGAGTCACGGTGTTGCTGACCGCCGAGTCGTAGAGTCCGAGAACGGCGAGCGGAGAGCCATTCTCCCTTATCTCGAAGCGGCGCCGACTCGTATCCACCTCGAGGAAGTTATGCATAGCCGCCCCGCCGGTCATTCGTCGCGTTTTGCCTGATACGCTCTCTGCGGATTCATCCAGCGCGGCCCTGCACTCAGCTAAGGATTGCACCAGTTCCGGATCTACGGAAGCGTCCCTCAGTCGACGCATCCTCACGTTCGTGCGGTCTTCCTGGTGGCGAATAAACAGCGCAAAGCCACCACGATAAACGGCCCAGTCTTGGGTATCGAGATAGCTGTCACGGAATGAGTCGGCGGGCAGCGGGACAAAGGACAGCGCTGCGTAGCTGGGCTGCCAGCGCACCCAGTTTTCGACTTCCTCCAGGTTGGCCGCTTCGAACGAAAGCTCGGGGAACTGCGCTGACTGCGCCATTCCGAATCGCCTCACCTAACGTAGCTACGTATCCAGATAGTAATGAGCGTATTGTAGCGTCTCAGACTAGAAGGCAGCGAAGCCCATGGGACGCGAAAAACCGAGGTTGGGACGACGCCTCAGGAAGACCCCAGCTTCATCCAGACGGTCAGATCTGTAGAGGTCCCCTTGTCGAACCGGGTCCCGACCAAAAGCGCATTACGTAGCGACCAGATGAGGGGGAGGAACGGATTCCCTGGTCGAACGCGTCCGAACAGGCTGGAAACTCAGCGACGAGTCTCTACGAGCACCCCGTAAAAATGATCATTATGAGATTGTCTCGGAAGTAATGGTCCCAGGCCAGCGAGTACCGGGCAATCTCGTGTTGAAACCCTTAAGAGTCGCTCTCGGTCATCAGCTCGTGCACAGCTGAAACCCCCATTCAGGATGTGTAAATCGTGTTGACTTAGTCCGGCCGTAGAGCGTGCATGGTCATGACCTTGAAGGACGCAGCTATGCACCAAATTGCCACTCCAGACGAATCTCCAGCCGTAGGCTGGGAGCGCACAGTGTACGCCTTCCTCGCCGAGAAGGAGCGCCGGTCAGGCTCACTTCGGACCGTACAGAGCTACTCCCGCATGTTGCGAGACTTCTTCGGACGCTCCGCGAAGGCCCCTGACGAGGTCACCTCTCAAGATGTTTTCACCTGGGCCTACGGAACGGGGCTCTCGGGCAGAGCGCCGGGGTCGATCACGATCGGCGCGCGGCTCGCCTGCCTTAGTTCCTTCTACCGCTTCTTGATCCGCATGAAGGTCGTCGCCTCGAATCCCTGTGATGCGCTGGAGCGACCACGGGTCGTTCAAGGCTCCCCACGAGGACTAAGCGCCGAACAGATCCGCCGCCTTCTGGATGTGATCCCATCGACCCCCGTGGGCATGCGGGACCACGCCATCATCCTGACCCTCGTCCTAACGGGCCGGCGCCGAGCCGAGGTGCTCGGACTGAAGGTTAGCGACATCACCCAGGAAGGCAGCCCTTTCTACTCTTATAGAGGTAAGGGCGGCAAGACCGGCAAACGCGAACTGCCGCGTCCGGCGCTGGCCGCGATCGAATCCTGGCTCGCGAGCACAAGCAGGAGCATAGCGACGATGGAGGCCAGCGACTCGTTGTGGCCGGACACACGGACTGGACGCGGAATCACCAGCGGCACCTTCTACTCAAACCTTCGCCGCTACCTGAAGAAAGCGGGGCTGCCGCCGGGCGGCGTGCACATCTTTCGCCACAGCGCAGCGAAGCTTCGGCGCGATGCAGGCGAGTCCGTCGAAGAGGTGTCGCGCTTCCTGGACCACAGCAGCCTGGCCGTGACCACAACGTACTTGCGACGGCTGGAGGGGCAGGAGGATCGAAGCTGGGCTAAGGTTGCTGATGCAATCGGCCTATAGTTCGCGGAGATCTCGGCTTCTCTCTGCCTTCGTCTCTAATGTCGCGGCATCTGCGGCATGACCAGATCGTGTCTTTTCCAATTTCGCAAATAATCTGCTTTTAAACCTTGTTTTGTTCTCTCCAGTCAGTTACGCTCTTGTTGGCAATCGTTCAAAAGGAGAAACTGATGCAGGAGAGTCTCACGCTTGGCGAATACGTCCGGCGGCTCCGGCGACAAACGAAGACCAGCCTGCAGGACTTGGCCGATGCCACAGGGTTGTCCATTTCGCACCTCTCAAGAGTCGAGAACGACAACGCGATGGCGAATCCGGACACCATAGTCAAGCTCTGCCGTGCGCTCGGGGGAGACCTTGAGTTGATGCTCCTCAAGGCCGATTGTCTTCCGCAGGAGATCCTCGAGCGGCTCACCCGACGAGCGTCACAGGGCGCGGCTGCATTGCGGCGGGCAACGGGAGACCAGGCCGACGTGGGCTTCGCCCACGCGCTGGTCGGGGACATGGACCCGCAACTGCGCGAAGCGATTGCATCGCAATTCGGAGTCTCGAACAACGATGCAGATGCATTGTTTGAGGCACTAAGGCAGCTCTCCACTATGACTCCTGAACTACGCGAGATCGCGATGAACGCCGTTGCGGCCCTCGCAAAAGGGCCAGCGACCTAAGGTGATGGCCATGGACTTCGTTAGCCAGCGACGGCAGGAAGCACACGAGTTCGGGCGAGCGCACCGTGAAGCGTTGCTCGCCGAATGGATGCTTCTGACCGGCGAGACGACGAGGCCTTTACTTTGGCAAATCATTGATGAACTGATTGAAGACGTACTCCACGCTCGTCTCCGTGACGAAGTGTTGCCGCTGGATCGGTTCGCCCAAACCGAGCGCGTGAACGGCCGGTTGGAGGTGAGCGTTAACAGCCGCTTGCGTGAGATGCCCCGAGTAAAGAATATCGAGGGGATTCGCTTTGTGGCCAAGTGCCACGAAACGATTCACCTGGTGCGGGATTTCCCAGAGGTTAGTTCCGAAGTCGGTAGCCAGATACATCTGCCGGGGCTCAATCTTGAGGTACCGCAGATTGTCGTTTGCCGAGGATTCCGCGATGCCCGTAGCAGTGAAGAGAAGGCGAGGGAGTCCTTTGCGGAGAACGCTGGTACTGCCACGGCGATTTGTTCGGAAGACCTGCTCCGATGCCACGACTACTTGGAGTTTGTCGACCTCATTTCAAAGGGCGGCGATCCTGGCAAGTACGGCTGGCGTTTGATTTATCAGGTGGCCGACTTCATCGGAGTGAACGGACCGCTCTTGGCCAAATTTTGGCAGCAGCAGGGCTTCATCAAAGTTGGTAGCGATGGGCACCTGCTGGCGCAGCCAATTCTTGACGGAAATACACATGGTTAAGGAGGGCGGACGTCAGAGGCACGATGTCGAGATGGTGATCGAAGCGATCTCGGCAAAGCTCCGCGCGAAGGCGAACATCCTTGACGCAGCGGATGACCACTTCTCGCTGGAGATCTATCGAAAGGGTTCGGGCTACGACGTCAAACTGAAAACGACGACGTAACTCAGATTAGGACGCTCGGGCCGGCGGAGAGGCCCCGGTACTCCTGGGATAGGGAGCGCACTACTCCTCAAAGAAAGGGGGGGTGATGCTCCGCTCCCAACAGACGCAAAACATTGCTCAGGCGGCGCAACATAGTGCAATAGTTGCAAGCGCTCATGACTGCGCTTCGCGCGAGTGGAAGCTGTTTCCGGCTCAAGGTCTAACCGACGGCGCCTGCACTTGCGGCAATTCGAGCTGTGTCCACCCTGGCAAGCATCCCGCGACAAGTCATGGCTTTTACGATGCCACGACTGATCTCAGCGTGCTGAACGCATGGTGGAAGAAGATGCCACAGGCCAACCTGGCCATCGCGACCGGCGCGCTCTCTGGGCTGGTCGTCCTTGACGTGGATCCTCGTCATGGTGGCGATGAGAGCCTAGCCGACCTAACCCAGAAATATGGACAGTTACCAGCCACCGTTACGGTCCTCACAGGTGGTGACGGTCAGCACTACTACTTCAGCCACCCCGGTGTGTACATCAAGAGCCGTGAGATCGCCGCGGGCCTCGACCTGAAGGCCGACGGAGGCTACGTCATCGCTCCCCCGTCCATGCATTTCTCGGGCAAGCGCTATGAATGGGAAATTGGACACAGCCCGTCTGCGGTCCCGCTTGCCACACTTCCAAGTTGGCTTCTGGCGGCGTCGCAGCCTTCTGAACGAGCGGGCGCCGCAGAAGTTCCTGGGTGCATAACTGCAGGGTCACGGAACTCAACCCTCGCTTCGCTTGCCGGCACGATGCGTCGCCGGGGGATGACCCGAGATGAGATCGCTACCGCCATCCATGCAGTTAACGAACACCGCTGCGATCCACCACTGGCTCCACGAGAAGTGGACAGAATCGCCGACAGCATTTCCCGGTATGAGCCGATACCTTTCCCAACCCTGCTACAACGACGCGCGCGGCGCAGAG
The DNA here is from genome assembly GCA_963766645.1 of uncultured Chloroflexia bacterium. Classification (GTDB taxonomy): domain Bacteria; phylum Chloroflexota; class Dehalococcoidia; order DSTF01; family WHTK01; genus WHTK01. The sequence continues at coordinate 696,268 of CAVYAY010000001.1, forward strand.
CGAAGGCCCTGGCGTGAACGAGGTCGCGTTCACGGCTGGCGGGCTAGTCGCACGTGTGCGAGGAGCGCGGCGAATGCGTGACGGTTCCGTGCGAGCAGCAGTGGACTTCTTCGCTGGCGAACTCGTTATCTTCAGCCACAGCACTTACTGGACGGATGCGGTTGAGCGCAACGCGTCTGGTGAGGAGCTCGCACGCCTCACGGGCCTGCCGTCCGACGCCTTCAACGACGACCTCCTGCGAATGGAATCTGCTATTGGTCTGATGGCTGAAGCTTCCGAGGAACGATCACCCGTCTCCCTCGGTAGTCAACCGACATGGCCTGAACCGCCGGGCGAACCAGCCTTTACCGGCCTCCCGGGGAAAATCGTCAGGGCTGTCGAGCCGTACACCGAATCGGACCCTATCGCCGTCCTCACCAACTTCATCGTGGCCTTGGGCAATGCAGTAGGCAACGGTCCGCACTTCATGGTTGGCGCCACACGCCACGGGACCAATCTCTTCGCCGCATTGGTAGGTGACACCTCGAAGGCACGGAAGGGCGACAGTTGGCCCCCGGTGAAGTGGTTCTTCCGGCGGGCTGATCTCGATTGGACAGCCGAGCGCGTTAAGAGCGGAGCGAGCAGCGGCGAAGGATTGATCTGGCAGGTTCGAGATCCCATTGAAAAGACCGAGGCGATCAAGGAAAAAGGCCGGATTGTCGGCTACCAGCAGGTGGTGGTGGACCCGGGTGTGCCCGACAAGCGTCTTCTCGACTTTGAAGCTGAGCTTGCCAGGGTCCTCCAGTCAATGTCGCGATCCGGAAACGTCCTCAGTCCTGTCTATCGCGAAGCCTGGGACAGAGGCAGTCTCGATAGTCTGACCAAGAACTCCCCGGCGAAGGCTACTGACGCCCATATCAGCCTCCTCGGGCATATCACCCAGGATGAGTTGCGGCGATGTCTTACGGAGGTGGAGGTCGCAAACGGCTTTGCCAACCGATTGATCTGGGTGCTGGTACGGCGCGCCAAGTACCTCCCCGAACCTCCAGTCTTCGGTTCGCAAGAACACGAAGCCCTGGCCCGAGAACTACGCGAGGTGATCGAGCATGCCAAAGGTATCGGTGCGATGCATCGCGACGGGGACTCCCGCGACCTATGGTTCCAGGTCTACGAAGACCTTTCCGGAGCGCGACCTGGTCTGGCGGGAGCGATTATTGCTCGCGCAGAGGCCCAGGTAACCCGGCTGGCAATGGTCTACGCCCTGGCCGACCACAGCGACACTGTCAGGGTTGGGCACCTCAGATCTGCTCTGGAGTTCTGGGCCTATGCCGAACGCTCGGCTGAGTACATTTGGGCTGACAAGATCGGTGACCCAATCGCCGACACCATCACTGCAGCGCTGCGGTCGGGCGGACCCTTGAGCCGGACTCAGATCAGCAACATTTTCGGTCGTCATGCCTCGGCGGCTCAGATCGATGCCGCTCTGTTGACTCTGGCCAATGCCGGAAGGGCTCGGACCTTCAGCGACGCTACGGATGGTCGGCCCGTCGAGTTCTGGGAGCTGATCGCATGACTTTTTTCGCTTTTTTCGCTTTTTTCGCAGGTGGGTCATGCCGCAGCGGTATCTAGAAATCGCCCGCAACTTTGCGCCTGAAAGGCGTGTCTCTGCAGATTCCACGTCGAATGCAGCTGCTTCCTCCCCGGTCGAATCCGAGCCGCGAAACTCTAGCCCGGTCCAAATCCTCGAATATCGCAGCACCATTCAAGCTAGGCGATGTCAGGCTTGCGGTCAGGGTCTGAGCGTGGTTGCCGTCCGGGACATCTGCGGCCGCTGCGCTACACCGAAGCCCTCTCCCAACCCGGTTTCTTCGCCACCGTCTACTGAAGCGCTAGCTCGTGGGAAGGCACTCATCGCGTTGGACCGTCGCCGCTACCCCCGACTCACCCTGCCCGATGGCAGCAAAGTCGGACCGGGAATCCTAAATTGGGCGCCCGTTTTGCGCGAGATGGATGAAGTCCAGTTAGAGACTCTCACCGAGCTAGTCGGAAACTCGCAACCCATTAAAGCCGAGGTGGTTGACGAGTGAGCACGCACAACTGTCGTGACCAGGATGTTGTCCTCACCGTGCCGCAGGCGGCGAAGCTCCTACAGGTGAGCGAAAATCACCTCTACTCCCTGATAGCGCAGGGTCAGATTCCCAACACACGCTTTGGTAAGCTGATCCGCATCCCACGCTGGGGCCTTCTGCAGTACATCGCTCAGTCCTCAGGCGCGCCGCTAACAGCAGGGGCTGAAGTTGCTTTCCTTCCTGACCAGAGCGTTCATGTTCAGCTACCAAACGATGAGGAGGCTGAGAATGGCGAGCGGTAAGGGCTATTTGCGGCAGCGAACGGCGGGCTCATGGACGTTCTCGATCTACCTCGGCAAGGACGAGCATGGCAAGCCGCAGCAGATGACAAGAACGATTCGAGGCACGAAGTCAGAGGCGCAGGCCGAAATGGCGCGCCTGATCCTGGAGCAGGAACGGGGTGTCGACCTCAGACCGGAGGTCCTAACCTTCGAGGAACTGGCAAAGCGCTGGTTGGATTCCAGGCGCGGTGAGCTCTCCGAGTCGACCACCTCCACCTACGAAGGGCTGATCCGAGTCCACATACTGCCGGTCCTGGGACGGATGAAAGTCCGCGACATCAGGCCGCTTCACGTCGAAGCTGTGAAAGCCGCAGTAGTTAAGGCTGGCCGAACCCAGAAGTCCGCCTTAAACGTCTTCAGGCGGGTCGATGCCATCTTTCGCCAAGCGGTCCTCTGGCAGCTCATCACTCGCAATCCGTGTGACGCAATCCAAGCACCCAGACCAGGTCGCTTTGTGCCGAGGATACCGTCCCCCGCGGAGCTGGAGGTGCTGCTGGAGGCTGCCGACGCCACGCCCTACGGTGCTGTAGCTCGCCTGGCGGTTCTCACAGGAGCACGTCAGGGAGAGCTGCTGCGAATGGTCTGGAGAGGCGTGGACTGGGAGAATCAGCGATTGACGGTACCAGGCACGAAGACGAAAGGCAGCGCCCGCGTCGTGGATCTGGGTGGCGCAGCCATTTCACTGCTGCGCCGGCACCGTGCAGCCGAGCGTGAGAAAGCGCTGAAACTAGGACCAGGTGTCACCTGTGGGCAGGACGACTCCACGATCTTCACGAACCTGGTGGGCAAACCCATGGACGCGGGTGGTCTCAAGCGAACATGGAAACGAATCCTCAAGCTCGCCAATGTGGGTCATGTGCGCTTCCACGACCTGAGGCACGCCTCCGCTACGTACCTGCTCAATGCCGGCGCTCCATTGCAGGTCGTGAGCCAACGCCTCGGCCACACACGTACTTCAACGACCACGGATGTTTACGCACACGTCCTTCCCGGCATGGGTCGCCAGGCTGCCGAGCTTCTGGAAAGCGTGATGGTCAAGACTTGGTCAAAGGCACAGGAGGCCTAACAAATGTTGTGGACAGGTTGGGGCTGCTTGGTACGAAATGGGGAGAGGAGTGGCGCGCTCGGAGGGATTCGAACCCCCGACACCTGGTTCCGAAGACCAGTGCTCTATCCGCTGAGCTACGAGCGCCTGAAGTCAGTATTTAGCGCCCACGCCGTGCTGTAAAGGCAAACTACGTCCCGCCAGGATGTCCCTGCTTGGCCCCGATACTCCGCCCGCGTTGGGCGCTAGTTCCCGGTCCGACCCGTTACCTGCACGACGAGGTCTACTCGTGTGTAGCTGGCGTCCTCCTCGTACGTGTCGGCAGTCAGCTGCCCATTCAGCATGCCCGCCCCGTCGTCGAAGTCGACGCCGACAGAGAAGCTCGTTGCATCCGTGTTCGTCGAGTCGGTGACGGTCCAGTTCTGCGCCTCAAACTCGCCTTTGTAGTAGGCGATGACGTCGTCCTGCGAATCCTGCGTCAGGAACGTTACGGCGAATAGCTGACCCCCCTGGCCCCTCTGCGAATAGCTGTCGATGACAATCGTCCCCCCGTCGACGCCGTAGATCGGTACGTTCTCGGGGAAGTTCGGCGGCAATGGCCGGCTCTGACCCAGCAGCGCTGCGGTCGGCCCCGTACCCGGCGTCAGGGCCGCCGAGAGGTCCTCGTACGTCAGCAGGATCGACGTGACGCCATCCAGATCTGAATGGTGCACCGTAACCACACCCGAGACGTCCGCGTTGTCCGGCCGTGTGAACTGGATACCGGTAACCTGCGAGCCTGTCTGCCCGATCTCCACTTGCCACGGGTCCAGATCTAATGCGGTCCGGAAATAGGAGAAGACGTCGTCAGCAGCGTCCTTTGTCGTCAGCACCACGAAGTAGTTGGTTCCACTCGGTGTTGCGATCGCGAATGAGACCACCGGGTCGGCACCGGCGTAAAGCGGGATGTCGCTCGGCAGGTCGGGCGGGAGCTCCCCTTTATACGAGTTGACCTGCGTGTTCGAATCAGGCGTAAGCCGCAGTAGTCCTTCGACGATGCCGGCCGCGTTACCACCACCACCACTGCTGCTGCTTCCCGCAAGAACGTAAACCAGGATTCCGACCACGACCGCCGGCACGACGGCCAGCAGAAGGTATGGCAGCCAGGCCGGCAAGCCGGTGCCAACCATCGCCTGCGGCGGTGGAGTCGATTCGCCCGAGGATTCCGAAATGTCAGGCGCTACCTGAGCTTCAGATGTCGTCTCTTCGTTCATGGCAGCCGCCGGGGTGTAGATTTTTGGGGTGGACGAAGGGATTCGAACCCTCGATCTCCAGGGCCACAACCTGGCGCCTTAACCGCTAGGCGACGCCCACCACGCTCCTTACGGAATAAAGCTCCCGCCGATGACGGGAGCCGAACTCGATAAGGCCGATTTCAACTCTAGCATGGCCCGATTCAGGCGGTCAAAGCACGTTGGCACCACCGATCGCATCGCGTAGATCGACCCTCAGGCACGTTGTATGATCCGCTTGCTTCTCCGCCGTCGGAAGCTTCCCTCGCCCCCTTCTAACGCCCCTTCGCGCCTTTCAAGGAGGTCTTATGTCCAGCTTCGCCGAGTCCCTCAGCAGCGGTCGCTTTCTGGTCACCGCTGAACTCAACCCGCCGAAGGGCACAGACCTCTCCGACATGATGAAGAAGGCCGAATCGCTACGTGGCTGGGTCGACGCCTTCAACCTCACAGATTCCGCGAGCGCCATCATGACCATGGCGCCGATTGGCGCCGCCGTCGCCTTGAAACAGGCGCGGCTTCGAGCCTATCCTCCAGCTCACGGGCCGCGACCGCAACCGCATCGCCATCCAGGGCGACATGCTGGCCGCTGCCTCCTTCGGCCTCGAAAACATCGTCTGCATGGGCGGCGACCCGCCCGGCGCCGGCGACCACCCCGACGCCAAGCCGGTCTTCGACCTCGACACCCTGGCACTCCTCAAGGCTGCCAGATCAATGAACCAGGGCACCGACATGATGGGTAAAGCCCTGAAGGGCTCGCCGCACTACACCATCGGCGCCGTGGCCAACCCGGGTGCGCCTGATCTCGAAAAGGAGATCGCGCGCATGGGGGATAAAGTGCGGGACGGCGCCGAGTTCTTCCAGACCCAGGCCGTCTACGAGCCTGAGGTGTTCGCAAGGTTCATGGATCAGGCCAAACAGTTCGGTAAGCCGGTCATCGCCGGGTTCATCATCCTCAAGTCGGGCAACATGGCGCGCCGCCTCAACGAAACCCTGCCCGGCGTCTCCGTGCCGGAAGCGCTGATCAAAGAGATGGACGCCGCTGAGGACAAGTCCGCCAAGATCGATCGAGATCGGCGGCCGCATCATCTCGGCTATCAAGGAAATGGGCCAGGGCGTGCACGTGATGGCCATCGGCTGGGAATCGCGTATTCCCGCGATGCTCGAGGCCGCTGGCATCTCAAGGCACGCATAGTTCGATGGCTCCTCCACGCAAGCTTCCGCGTCCCTTCGAAATGCACTGGGGCAGTGGCGATATCGTCGAAGAGGCATCCTTCTCCGGCGAGTATCACGAGCCCACAATCCAGCTCCTCTCCTATATGGAAGGCGAGGCCGCGGGTAGTTACAGCATTCGCTTTTGCAGCTACAGCCACCGCGGCCAATTTCAGCGCTCGCCACTCATGGTCGGCCAGGAAGAGATTGAGGGCCTACGCCGGGCGCTGAAAGAGACGCCCCAGCTTCGCGACATTCTCCGGCAGTTGATCGATTAGTTTACTTTTCGTTTACGCTCATGCGATAACGGCGACTGGTCGTTCTCCACGGACTAAAAGGGGATCTAGATGGCTTACGAGAACTACCTGCTGGATGCTCGGCTGACGTGCCGTGCCTACGGCGAAGTAGAGGCGGCAGTCGCCGACGGGCTGTTTCCGCTGCCGGGCGACAAGCCGCGCTATCCAAGAGACCGCGTCGCCGACATCAAACACGTGAGGCTCGACGTTCAGTCTCGACCTCGACAACAAGCGCATCACTGGTCGCGTGGCGCACACGTTCACGCCCCTCAACGACGGGCTCACCGGCCTCGACCTCGATTCCGTCGACCTCGAAATCGGCGGCGTGACATCGTCGAAGGGTGCCGCGCTGGCGCACAGCCTCTCGGACGGCCGGCTCCACGTGGAACTGCCGTCGCCCATGAACACGTCGGCGAGGAAGAGACCATCGTTATCGAATTCGCTGGCAGCCCTCGCCGCGGCATGTACTTCATCGGCCCGGACGCCAACTATCCCTGGAAGCGCCTCGAGGTCTGGACCCAGGGCCAGGACGAAGACTCACGCCACTGGTTCCCCTGCTACGACTATCCCAACGAGATGGCGACGACCGAGACTGCACGTCACGCGTCCGTGAGCCCTTCACCGTCATCTCCAACGGCGAGCTGCGCGGCGTCGACACCGGCTCGGCGGCGGGCATGCGCACCTATCACTGGCACCAGGACGTGCCTCACGTCACCTACCTGACCAGCATCGTCGCGGGCGAGTACGCGGAGATCCTGCGACGAGTGGGACGGCATCCCGATCCGCAGCTACGTCCCGGTCGGCCGCGAGGAAGACGGCCGCGCGCTGGTCAAGAACACGGCCGAAATGATGAAGCTGTTCTCGGAGCGAACCGGCATTCGCTACCCTTACGCCAAGTACTCCCAGGCCGTGGTGCAGGACTTCATCTTCGGCGGCATGGAGAACGTCAGCGCCACGACGGTCACAGACCTCATCCTCTTCGACCAGCGCGCGCGCCTCGAGACCTGGACGGCGACTACCTTCTGGCGCACGAGATCGCGCACCAGTGGTTCGGCGACCTGCTGACCTGCCGCGACTGGTCGCACGGCTGGCTCAACGAAGGTTTCGCCACCTTCTTCGAGCTGCACTTCACGGAGCACAACAAGGGCCTCGACGAGTTCCTCTACGCCATCCAGTCCGAGATCGACTCCTACCTCAGCGAGGCAGGCACCTACCGCCGCCCCATCGTCACCAACGTCTACAACGCAGCCGCTCGACATCTTCGACCGCCATCTCTACGAGAAGGGCGGTGTGGTCCTCAACATGCTGCGCGTGTCTTGCTGGGCGAGACGCTATTCTGGAAGGCCATCCGTCGTTACGCGCTCAGTCGCCGCGGCAGCAACGTCGTCACGCCCGACCTGCAACGCGCCGTCGAGGAGGGCACCGGACGCAATCTGGATTGGTTCTTCGACCAGTGGGTCTTCGGTCGCCGGCCACCCCGAGCTCGAAGGGCAGCTACTCCTGGGACGACGCCTCGAAGTCGGCCAAGCTCGCGCTGAAGCAGACGCAGACCGGCGACAAGGTGCCGGAGGTGTTCCGCCTGCCGCTGCGTCTCAGCTTCCGCCTCGAGAACGGCGAAACGTTCACTCAACCTCGGTCGAGATGACGGAGCGGGAGCAGACCTTCTACGTCCCGCTGACCTCCAAGGCGAAGTGGATCAACATCGATGGCGAGGTGCTCAAGACCCTCAAGCTCGAACGGCCAGCCGAGATGCTGCGCGCCCAGCTTGCGGAGGACGAAAACGTCCTGGGCCGTGTCGACGCGGCGCGCGCCCTCGGCAAGCAGTCCGACAAGGAGTCAATCGCCGCGCTTGGCAAGGCCGCCCGCGAGGACGCCTTCTGGGGCGTCCAGGCCGAGGCCGGTAAAGCCCTCGGAGCCATCCGGTCCAACGCGGCGATGGAGGAACTGCTCGCCTCCCTGGACATCCCCCACCCCAAGGCGCGCCGGGCCATTGTCCGTGCCCTCGGCGAGTTCCGCGAAGAGCGTGCCGCGGAAGCCCTCGCCCGCATCGTCGAGCAAGGAGACCCCAGCTACTACGTCGAAGCTGCGGCAACCGCTGCCCTCGGCAAGACCCGATCGCAGCTGGCCTTCAGCGCTCTTGAGCGCAGCCTGGCCAAGGACTCCCAGAACGACGTCATCCGCATCAACGCCTTCGACGGCCTCGGACAGCTGCGCGACGAGCGAGGCATTCAGCTTGGCATCGAGTGGTCGCGATACGGCCGCCCAGCCAACGTCCGTGGCGCAGCCTGCGCCGCGTTGGGCCAGCTCGGCCAGGTCGTCCCGGACCACCGCAAGGACGAAATCGTCGACCACCTCACCACGTTGATCCAGGATCCCTGGCTTCGCACACAGGTCTCCGCCATCAACGCCCTCGCCGAACTCAAGGCCACGAAAACACTACCCGACCTTGACCGCGCGGCGCAAAGCGCCCTCGATGGCCGCGTCGGCCGCTCAGCCCGCATCGCCGCCAAGCGCATCCGCGAGAGCGGCGAAAAGAGCGAAGACGTCAAGAACCTGCGAGAGGAAATGGACAAGCTGACGGACGAAAACCGCACCCTGAAAGACCGGCTCGATGCCCTCGAGGCGAAGATAGGCTAATTCGCTCTGGACTGCCTGTCTCCAAGGAGCTTACGATCCTAGCCAGGAGGATCGAGCCATGACCCAGCAGACGTCACCTCAGCCGCTGCGGCCGCCACCTGACCCCTTCCAGCTCGCGACCTCTCTCGTCCGCCACGCCCGCGGAACCTTGGACGAGATCAGGAAGACCGGCTCGGATGACAGGCAAGGCCTCGCGGAGCTTCAGGCTGAAATCGAAAGGCTGAACGAGGAGAACCGCAGACTTAAGGAACGTCTCGACCAACTGGAGAAGAAGCTGGTCTAATCGAAGAAGCCCCGGATCAGCTCTACGAATGCGTCGAAACGGTCGTGGTGCACCCAGTGCCCCGCGTTCTCGAAGATCTCGACCCGCGTGTTCGGGATCGCCACCGCTAGCTCCTCGCGGTTCGGCGTGCGCATCCACCAGCTGTCCGCGCCACCGACGACGACCGAAGACGCCGTGATGTGGGCCCATATCTCCTTCGCTTCCTCAACGCTCCACTCATACGGATTGGCCACCCGCACGTAGTTGTCGAATTTCCAGACCAGGCCGCCGTCCGGCCCCGGCTTCGCCGCGTGCTGTGTCAGGTGACGCACCATCTGGGGCGAAAGACGCGTGTTGGCCTCCGCCATTCGCTTCATCGCTGCGTCCAGATCCGTGTAGATGAGCGGCTTGTGCTGCGGCATCTCACCAATGTCTTTGACATAGGCTTGCAGGCGCTCCGGCGCCGACACAGCGGCTCGTCCCAGCCGCCCAAAGCCCTCGATGCAGATGAACTTCGTGACCCTGTCCGGCACCGTCGACGCGTAGTCCAGCACAATGCGTCCACCCAGTGAGTGCCCCACGATCTGCACCGGCCCGCGGCCGATCGTTTCGACCAGCCGCGCCAGGTCCGAAACATAGTTCGGTAGCGGGTACGACCCGCCGATCGCCCAGTCGGAGTCGCCGTGACCGCGCAGGTCGGGGCAGTAGACGCTGTAGCGGTCAAGCAGCGCCTCGGCCACAAAGTCCCAGCTGCGCGCGTGGTCGCGCCCGCCGTGCACCAGCAGCAGCGGCGGCTTCGACTCGTCGCCCCACGCCGTGTAGTGCAAACGCAGGCGTGACGACTCGAAGTAACGATCCTCAGGTTCGTAAACAGGCACGAGGGAAGCGTATTCGGCCAGGCGCCCAGGGGCAAGCACGTAAGACAACACAGACGTAAGGGTCCAGCACGCTGGGCCCTTACGTTCGGCGATCGCGGGGACTTCTTATGCCACCACGTCGGCCGAAGACACCCCATCCAGCCGCGCCAGCGCCAGCGTCGAGAACAACGCCAGCGAGACGTACCACTTGCAGCGCCAGCGCCGCGCGTCCTTGGTCTCCAGCGCCCCAACCTCCTCGACCTGTATCCCACCGTTCGTTAGCCCGGACAGCCGTCCCTCACCCACCTTCAGCGCGAAGATGCTGCTCGACGCGCCACCCGTTTTGGCGCTGAACGCCCCCGATGCGATTGTCTCCGTGTCGACCATGAAGTCGGACTCGAGCACCGGGATGCCATCGTAGAACATTACGCGCTGCCCGAACCCCGCCGACTCAAACTGTACCGGTGAGGTCAGCGCCCGCGCGTAGGCCGAGATGCCGCGTCGCGTGCGGCGCGTCATCATCAGGGCGTCCGGCTTGCCTGGCTTTATCTTGTCGATCATCTCGTCCAACTTCTTCAGCGACAGTGCTGCCGGCGTACTGCCCGAACCCTGGTGGACCTGCTGCGCGGCCGGGGCCAGTGTGTGCAGTCCGTCGAAGCCCTTGGGGTCGACGCCCGTGTCGCCGTAGACGAACTCGTCTTCGAATTCGTGCGCCACTGCCTTCGCCTTTAGCTCAAGCACCGCCGCCTCGATGTCCTGCACGTTGCTTCGTGTCGTCGCGATGTACTGGTCGACGTCCGCGTCCCCGCCGAGGATCTTCAGCGTCGCGCTTACTTGCGTAAACGTCGGGGTCGACTCCGTCCACGTATCGCTCACGTCGAAGAACGCCGCGGTGGCCATCGCGTTCTCGCGGTTGTAAGTCATTGCATTGCCCGACATCTCGATGAACGGCAGCACGTCCAGCACCCGCGATTCCTTGACCACCGTCTCGATCACGCCTTGCAGTACCACATCGTTAGAAAGCTTGGCAGCCTCTGCTAGGGTCAAAGCCATTGTGCGTTACCTCCCAAATCCCACGATCCACATACCCCAGGCTTCAAGCCTAGGTCCATGCAATGCCTCGGGGTTCAGCCCGAGGTGTTGCCACCTACGTCTTGCTCAACCCGAGCCGGATCTTCTCCGCCGACGACAGCTCAGAAACGTCCGGGCTGCCCCGCGCCGGCGCACCCGCCGGGATGCGCAACGCCTGCGACTGCTGGTCTAGGTGCTGCCGCACCTGCGCCACCGTCTGCCGTGCCCGCTCCGCCGCCGCGTCCAGCTTCCCCAATCGACTCGCCGGTCACCAGATCGGCCGGCAGCTGCGGCTCGCGCTCCAGCACCACCTCGCGATAGCGCTGAACGGCCTCCCGGCCCCGCGCCTCCGCGGCCGCCATCGACTCGCTGATGCGCTGCATCTCCTCCGCATGCGCCGTCGCTCGCGACTGCACCGCTTCCGTCTCTGCCCGGCTGGCCTCCAGTTGATCTAGCAACTCCTGGACCTCCGTCTCCTGCTGCGACTGTCGCGCCGTCAGGTCGGCCAGCTGCGATTGCAGCCGTTCGACGTCGACGTGCGCGGTCGCCAGCTGTTCCTCCAGCAGGACTACCTCCTCATCCACACATCACCTCTCTCTGCGTTTGCGCCAATACTCAGCACATTTATTCGAATGCGGAAGAGGCTCGTGTCACTGCTCAAAACTTTCGATCCTGGACGTGCTGCGCTCCTATAATTAGCCGCGTATGGAAAACGCAGAGCACGATTTCGGAGAAGCCGCCGCCGTAGACGCCGAAGCCATCGGCGAGCCCGGTCAACGGACGTTCCGTCTGTTGGTCCAGGCCCCATCCCGAGCCGCCTCAATTTGGATGGAGAAGCAGCAGCTTGCGGGCATCGCAACCTGGCTCGACGAGGTACTCGAACGGCTCGACCGCGAGCACCCCAGCGACGAGCCCAACGTCGAGCCGTCACCGATCGGCGCCATCTTTGAAGTCGAATTTCGCGCCACCCAGATCGGCCTCGGCTACTCGGAGGAAGACGGGCTATTCGCCCTCCACGCCTTCGAAGAGCGCATCGCCGGCGGCGCTCCTGCGTTCCGCTGCCTGATGACGCGGGGCCAGTCGCGAGTCCTCAGCCGCAAGATCTCCCAGGTCGTCGCCGGCGGGCGCCCCGTCTGTCCGCTCTGCGACATGCCCATCGGCCCCGAAGGTCACGTCTGCCCCAAATCGAACGGCCACCACAAGGTCGGTGTCTGACTCACGCCCCGCCCGCTGCGCCTGGGTCGGCCGCCGTCCCGACGACGACATCATGGTGCGCTACCACGATGAGGAATGGGGCGTGCCGCTGCATGACGACACGAAGCTCTTCGAGCTTCTCAGCCTGGAAGGCGCCCAGGCGGGGCTTAGCTGGGACACCATCCTCAAGCGTCGCGAAGGCTATCGCCGCGCCTTCGAGGGCTTCGACATCGCCCGTATCGCTACCTACAATGAGTCGCAGGTCGAGCGCCTGCTGCAGGATGTCAGCATCATCCGCAACCGCGCCAAGATCGCGGCAACAATCGCCAACGCCCGCGCCACGCTGGACCTGCAGCGCGAATTCGGCTCCCTCGACGCCTATCTCTGGGGCTTCGCCGGCGGCGCGCCCAAGGTCAACCGATTTCGCAGCCTGGCAGACATCCCCGGGCAGACCGCCGAGTCGCAGGCCCTGAGCAAGGACCTGCAGAAGCACGGCTTTCGCTTCATCGGCCCCACCATCGTCTACGCCTTCATGCAATCGGCCGGCCTCGTCAACGACCACACCATCGACTGCTTCCTCGCACCTGCCTGACCTCGGTCTCTGTTCCGGGTGACACGCTTTGGTTTGAGCTAAGACGGCCCTCTTACTACCTTCTCGTCATGAAAACATATGTTCCCTTTGGAAGTTTGGGCTGAAATGGCGGCGGATATCGATGCGCTGGTGGCGTTGCTTCGGGTCGACCTGCACGATGAGGACTCGAACAACTACCGCTGGGAGGACGCGACGCTGGAGCGGCACCTCGAGCGGGCGGTGGCGGAGTTCTCGCTGGTGCGGCCGCAGGAGCTGAAATCGACGCTGTCGACGACGGACGGCTCGCGCGAGCTGGACGTGTCCGGCCTGACGGACCTGGTGCGCGTCGAGGCGGTCGAGTATCCGGTGGGGCAGGACCCGCACGCCTACGTGCAGTGGTCGGTCTGGGCCGACGTGCTGGAGATGCTGATTGACGCGACGCCTGGCGACTCGGAGGACGTGGACGTGTTCTGGACGGCGCTGCACGTCGTGGACGGCGACGGGTCGACGGTGCCGGCGCAATTCGACGCGCTGCTGCTGACGGGCGCGGCCGGCTACGCGGCGCGGGAGTGGGCGAGCTACGCGACGAACCGGGCGAACGTGGCGGGGCCGGGCGCGGTGCGCGATTACGGGGCGTGGGGGGCGGCGCGGCTGGAGGAGTTCAAGGCGGGTCTGCGACGTCTGCGGCGGGTGCGGAGCTCGCGGCTGTACACGCCTGCGCTGCCGGAGCCGGACCAGTCGACGGTGCGGTGGGAGCCGTGAGTGACCGGCAGCTGGTGATCCTGTTCGTCGTGGGGACGGTGATGGGCTTTGTTGCCGGCGTCGTCTGGTCGCTGGTTGCGGCGGCGTCGTAGGATGGCCGCTGGAGTTCGTTGCTCCTTCGCGGTCCCGTCTCTGGGGAAAGGGCGGGGCCGCACTTCGTGAAGACGCTGACGTCGACGCTGGAGGCGGCGCAGCGGGCGTCTAGCGGGCGTCCCTACGTCCAGGCGCTGCTGGCCGATTACGACGGCTACGCGCGGCGAGCGCGGCTCTCGCGGGTCTACACGGGCGCGGAGCAGGAGGACGCGACGGCGGCGGCGATGGCGCCGGACGGCTCGCTGCTGCGGCTGCGGCGGTATACGCAGGCGGCGCTGCTGGAGCTGCAGGTGGGGGCCTCGGCTGACGACGGCTATGAGACGGTCGCGGGCGTCAACCGGATCACCGACCAGGAGCCGCTGGCCGACTCGTCGTCGGAGTATGTCGGGGTGCGGTTCCAGGGCGTGACGATCCCGCAGGGCGCGACGATCCTGCGCGCGGGGTTGTCGTTCGTGTTCTCCGACCAGGTCAACGGCGACCCGGAGGGGACGATCTACGGCGACGACTCGGACAACGCGGCGGCGTTCACGACGGGGACGAACAACATCTCGAACCGGACGCCAACGACGGCGACGGTGTCGATCGACGAAACGGGGCTGCTGTCGGATTACGCGACTTTCGTCGAGCTGGCGGAGGTCACGGCGATCGTGCAGGAGATCGTCGATCGGGGCGGCTGGTCCAGCGGCAACGCGCTGGCGCTGATCTACCACGCCGGGAGCGACGGCAGCCGCGACTTCCAGGCGCTGCATTACGACTACGGCGCGGCGCTGGCTCCGAAGCTGAGCATCCTGTATGCGACGGGGACGCCGCAGGCGGAGGCGTTCGTGTCGCGGGTGGCTGCGCCGGACGCGGGTTCGACGTTCAGCAGCTGGAGCTCGCTGGACGATGAGATCTCGGCGCTGGGCGGGATTGCCCTGGCCGTCGACTCTGACACCTGCTACGCCTTCATGGTCGATGACGACCTGACGACGATCGTCATGCGGACGTCGACCGATCACGGCGCGACCTGGTCGTCGCGGTCGACGGTGACGGCGGCGGGCGGGGCCAAAGAGGCGCTGGCGGCCGCCGCAGCCGATGACGACGATATCGTGCTGTTCTACGCCGAGCTGGACGGGTCGGTGTACGCGGTGCGCTGGAACGGCAGCAGCTGGGGCTCGCCGGCGTTGTGGACTAACGAGTTGCTGCGGGTGACGGGGCTGGCGGCGTGCTACCTGGTGGACTGGCAGGTGATCGTGACGGGGATCGCGTCTACGACGGCCGAGCGCGGCGTCTGGGCGTGCTACTACGGCGACGGCGGCAGCTGGACGGCTGACACGTGGGGCGCGTTGCGCACGATCGTGGACGCGGCTCAGGCCTCCGGCGTGGCTTTCCTGGCGCCCTCGGTGTGGTTCGGGTCGGTGTTCCGGCTGTTCTACGCCGAGAGCTACGGCGGCGACGTGGCCTACACGCGGCTGCAGTGGTCGACGCTGGAGCTGTCGCACGACTTCAACGAGGAGCAATGGCTGGAGCCGCGGCGGGCGGACTACGCCGGGGCATACGGGGCGGCGGTGACGGGCGCGGGGTCGGTGATGTGGCTGGCTTCTTCCGATGGCGTCTGGCTGACTTCGCTGCCGGCGTTCGCGGAGCTGGACGTCAGTGCCGACGTCGTCGAGGCGCGGGTGAGGGCCGACCAGGAGGGGGCGGTGGTCGAGCTCGAGCTGGACAACTCGGCGGGGGCTTATACGGCTTACGGGGCCGGAGATCTCGGGGCGTTGCAGCGCGGGGCGCGGCTGCAGCTGACGCCCGGTTACTACACGAGCGAGGCTGCGCCTGAAACGGCTGCGCCTTACTCGTACTGGGTCGAGGCCGTCGAGCTGGTGTCGGGCTCGCGGCCGCGGCTCAGGCTGCGCGCGCGGGACGCCTGGTCGCTGCTCGGCGCGTGGCGAGCTCGCCGGCAGCTGGCCTGGGCTGCCGGCGAGAAGACGGTGTCGCAGCTGCTGCTGTTCCTGGTGGCGCGGGCCGGTCTGGAGATCTCGAGTAGCGGCACGTCGGACGCGTTCACGACGCTGCAGCCGGCTTTCACGGTGCACCCTGGGGAGACGGGGCTGACGGCGGTGCGGCGGCTGCTGACGTTCGTTGAGGACGTCGCCTGGTGGGACGGCGCGGAGCTGCAGGTGGCGGCGACGGCCGACGATGACTCGAGTACTTACGACGTCGGCGACGGGCACGCGATCCTCGGCGCCATCTATCGCGATCTTGGGCCCAGCGCGAACCGGGTGCGCGTGGTCGGGCTGGAGGTCTACGGCGAGGCGGAGGACTTCGGCGAGGCGGAGCGCGGCGAGCGGATGCTGACGTCGATCGACGTCAACCTGACGGACGGCGGGGACGCGGAGGACCGGGCGGCGGCGCTGCTGCGGCAGCTGCAGCTCGAGGCGGTGGACGACGAGCTGGAGCTGTTCGGGGTGCACTGCGGCGTCGAGATTTACGACGTCGTCGACGTGACTGACGACCAGGTCGGGCTGGACGGCGAGACGCGGCGGGTGCTGGGCTACGCCTGGATTTTCGACCCTCGGCGGGCGCGGTACGAGATGACGCTCCAGCTCGGCAGAGTTTAGGAGGAACCATGGAGATCAGACGAGGCGTCCTGCGAGCCTTTGATTCGGGTAGCTACACCGCAACCGTCGAGATTGCCGGTAGCATCATGACATGGCTCCCGGGCGTGGCGGTGGCCCGCAACATCGCTACGTCGCAGCTCATTGTCGGCCGCCGCGTCGGCCTGCTGCTCTTCGACCCCTCAAATCCGGACGACATGGTGGTCTGCGCCGTCTGGACCTGACGCTCGCCGGCTCGGCATCTGGCCTATAATTGGCGCACCCGCCATGACCGAAGATCGCATCCTCTCCGCCCGCACCAATACTGACGAAGAAGTCAGCATCGAAGCGACGCTCCGCCCGCGTCAGCTCGACGAGTACATCGGCCAGGAGCGCATCAAGGACAACCTGCGTATCGCCATCGCGGCGGCGCAGAAGCGCGGCGAGCCCCTCGACCATGTACTGCTCTACGGCCCGCCCGGCCTCGGCAAGACCACGTTGGCTTCTGTCCTGGCCAACGAGATGGGCGCCCAGGTCCGTATCACCTCTGGTCCCGCCATCGAGCGCGCCGGCGACCTTGCGGCCATCCTCACAAACCTCGAAGCCGGTGACGTCCTATTTATCGATGAGGTCCACCGCCTCTCGAAGTCCGTTGAGGAAATCCTCTACCCGGCGATGGAGGATTTCGCCCTCGACCTCGTGATCGGCAAGGGGCCCGGCGCCCGCAGCGTGCGGCTCAACCTGCCCCGCTTCACCTTGATCGGCGCCACGACGCGCTACGCCATGATGAGCCCGCCGCTACGCGACCGCTTCGGCGCTGTCTACCGCCTCGACTACTACGATGGCGAGGCGCTGGGCCGCATCGTCCGCCGCTCCGCCGGTGTCCTTGGCGTCGAAATCGAGGACGCGGGAGTTGACGAAATCGCGCGGCGTGCACGCGGCACCCCACGCGTCGCCAACCGCCTGCTGCGCCGCGTGCGCGACTACGCCGAGGTCATGGCCGCCGGCGTCATCACCGGCGACGCCGCTCGTGAAGCCCTCGGCCGTCTTGAAATCGATGAGCTCGGCCTCGACGAGGTCGACCACAAGATCCTGCGCGCCATCATTGAGAAGTACCGCGGCGGGCCGGTCGGCCTTGCCACAGTCGCCGCCTCGATCTCGGAAGAGGCTGACACGGTAGAAGACGTCTACGAACCCTTCCTCCTGCAACTCGGCTTCCTCGACCGCACCCCCCGCGGCCGCGAAGCCACCGCCCGCGCCTACGAACACCTCGGCCTGGAGCCGCCGCGCGCCAAAGCTTCAGAAGCCCAGCGCCCGCTCTTCAACGATTAGCGATGCCTCGCCAGAACGTCTCCTCCAACTCACCCTTCGAGCCTCTCGTGGGATTCAGCCGCGCCGTCCGCGTCGGTAACCACGTCGTCGTCGCTGGCACCGCGCCTTGGGGTCCTGACGGCAGCATCGTCGATGGCGGCGCCTACGCGCAGGCAAGGCAATGCATCCGCAACATCGAGATGGCACTGCAGCAGGCGGGCGCGTCGTTACGCGACGTCGTCCGCACACGAATGTATGTGGTGAACATGGATACCTGGGAAGACGTCTCGCGCGCCCATCGCGAAGCTTTCGCGGACGTCATGCCCGCCGCCACCTTGGTCGAGGTCAGCCGCCTCGCAACATCGGAGATGCAGGTCGAAATCGAAGCCGACGCGATAATCGAGTCCTAGGCTTCGACACTTTCTTCTTCTTCTTCTTCGAGCTTCTCGAATGTCATGCGGTAGAGGTTGGCGTAGATGCCGCCGCGAGCCAGCAGCTCGTCATGGCTGCCCATCTCGGCGATGCGCCCCTGGTCCATGACTAGGATGCGGGTCGCCTCCCGGATCGTCGACAGACGGTGCGCGATCACGAAAGACGTGCGGTCCTTTAGCAGCTCACGTAGCGCCGCCTGGATAACCACCTCCGTGCGCGTGTCCACGTTCGCGGTCGCTTCGTCCAGGATCAGAATGCGGGGTCGCGCCAGTACAGCGCGCGCGAAGCTAATAAGCTGTCGCTGGCCCACGGAGAGATTCTGCCCGCGCTCGTGCAACTCGGTGTCATAGCCGTGGTCCAGCCTCATGACGAAGTCGTGGGCGCCGACCGCCTTCGCCGCCTCGATCACTTCGTCATCAGAGGCGTCCAGCCGTCCGTAGAGGATGTTCTCTTTCACCGTGCCGGAGAACAGGAACGGGTCCTGTAGCACCACGCCGGTGCGCCGGGTCAGCGAAGCGCGGTCGAGCTGCTTGAGTTCCTTCCCGTCGATCAGGATGCGGCCTTCCGTCACCTCATAGAAGCGCAGGATTAACGCCGTCAAAGTCGTCTTTCCGGCCCCCGTCGAGCCGACCAGCGCGATCGTCTCGCCCGGCTGCACGTCGAGGTTGATATCCCGCAGCACCGGCACGCCCTCGACGTAGTCGAAGCTGACGTTCTCGAACGTGACGCGCCCCTCGATGTCGTCCAGCTCGATCGCGTCCGGCGCGTCAATGATGTCGGGCTTAGTATCGAGGACTTCGAAAGCGCGGACGCCGCCCGCCATGGCGCGCTGCAGCTGCGCGTACTGCATCACGAGCTGGCGGATCGGCTGGAAGAAGCGGTCGAGTGAGAGCATGAACAGCACCAACGTGCCCAGCGACAGCTTTCCATCGAGCACGAGGTTGCCGCCATAAAGGATCACCAGCGCCATCGCCACGGCCGAGACGACCTCGACCATGGGCATCACGGCTGCCTGCAGACGGCCGGCGCTGATATTGGCGCGCATGTTGTCTTCGTTGAGCGCATCGAAGCGCTGAGCGTTAACATCCTCCCGCGAAAGCGACTGGATGACCCGCACGCCAGAGACATTCTCCTGCAGGTTCGAGTTCACAATCGCGATTGCCTGCCGCACGCGGATGAACGCCTTGCGAGCGTAGATCTGCCAAACAGCGGTCGCAGCAATCAAGACCGGCACGACGCTGAACGTCACCAGCGAGAGCTTGATGTCGCGACTCATAACGATGTAGATGACGACAAACAAGCCCAGCATGTCGCCGAAGATCGTCAGGAAGCCATTGGACAAAAGCTCCTGCATTGACGTGACATCGTTCTGCACACGCGACATCACCCGGCCGACCTCGTTGTTGTCGTAGAAACGCAGCGAGAGCTTCTGTAGATGCGCGAACATTTCCGTGCGCAGCTTGAAAAGGACGTTGTGTCCCACGAAGCCCGCGTTGATGAACTGCATGTAGACGAACATCCAGCCAAACACGACAAACCCCAGGAACAGCAGGCTCGCCCTGAGCACACCGGCCGAATCACCCGCGATCGCTGAGTCGATTCCGTCGGCTATCAGCACGGGCTGGGCGTTCAGTAGTACCGACCCCCCGATGACGCCGATGATCGAGAGGACCGCTCGCTTCCAGTGCGGCTTGACGTAGCGCAGCAGCCGCATCACGACATCGTGGTTGTAGGCCGCGCCTAGCTCTTCGTCGTCCCACGCGTCGACCGCACGACGTAGACCGCCACCGCCGCGCATGCCGCCACCCCAGCCGCCGCCACCACCACCACCCCAGCCGCCACCGCCGCCCCAGAAGCCCATTACAGCGCGCCTCCCGGCGATGTGTCGCTAAATCGTTTCAGCGCTTCCTCTTGGTCGCGCAGCTCGAGATCGTAAATCTCGCGGTAAAGGCCGTCTTGTGCGATCAGGTCCTCGTGCTGACCTCGCTCGGCGATCGTGCCGTCCTTCATGACTAGGATCTCGTCTGCGTTCTTTACCGTGCGGAGCCGCTGCGCAATGACCAGGGTCGTGCGGCCCTTCATCACCTCCGCCAGCGCCTGCTGGATCAGGAACTCAGTCTGCGTGTCTACGCTGGAAGTTGAGTCGTCCAGGATCAGGATCCGCGGATCCAGCAACAGCGTGCGCGCGATCGATATGCGTTGCTTCTGACCACCGGACAGCGTCACGCCACGCTCGCCGACCCACGTGTCGTAGCCGTCTGGCAACGACATGATGAAGTCGTGAATGCGCGCGATCTTCGCCGACTCGATAATCTGCTCGTACGTCGACTCCACTGCGCCATACGCGATGTTGTCGCGGATCGTGCCGGTGAACATGAAAACATCCTGCTGGATGATCCCGATATTCGCCCTCAGCGACTGCAGCGTCGTATCCCGGATATCGACGTCATCGATCAGAATGCGGCCACCTGTGACATCGTAGAAGCGCGGCAATAAGTTAACGATGGTCGTCTTGCCTGAACCGGTCGGCCCCAGCAACGCAACGACTTTGCCTGCATCCGCTTCGAACGTGACGTCGTTCAGTACCGGGCTGATCGCGTCATAGCCGAACGAGACGTGCTCAAATCGCACGCGTCCTCCGATGTTTTGCAGGGGTCGGGCGTCCGGTTTTTCCTTCACGGCAGACTCCGCATCCAGAATCTCGAAGATGCGCTCACCGGAGGCGCCTGCGCGTGCGAACATCTGCACGATGAAGCCCAGCATACGCATCGGCATGATCAGCAGTGCCAGGTATATTAGAAAGCTGGTCAGCTCGCCGGGACCCAGGTCTCCCTTGGTGATCATCGTCGCACCAACAAACAGCACGAATACCTGCGCCAGCGCCGACATCGCCTGGTAAAACGGGTTGTTCTGCGCCTGGATCCGATTCTGGAGGATATTCCAGTTGTATAGCTCGGCCGCCTCGTGGTTGAACTTCTGCTCCTCGTAGGAGTGGCGCGAAAACGCCTTCACGACCCGCACTCCGGTTAGGTTCTCCTGCAGCACCGTCGTGACCCGGCCAAGCTGTTCCTGCACGCCGATCCACATCTTCCGGCTCAGCAACTGCACCCGGACCGACTGCAGCGCCACGATAGGCATCAATGACCAGGCAACGAGCATCAAACGCCAGTCCGTGGTTGCCATGAAGACCGCCGCGATCGCGATACGCATCACTATATCGAGCAGCCGCAGCGCGCCCATCTGTATGAACATTCGCGTCGATTCCACGTCCTGGGTGGCGCGCGACATCAGCTGGCCTGTTTGCTGCTGGTCGTGGTAGGCGTAGCTCAGCCGTTGCAGCTTCTCATAGATGTGGTTTCGCAGATCGTAGGCCACGTGCTGACTCAGCCATTCGCCCATGAACTGCATCCAGTACGCGAAGAACCCACGCCAGATGGCGACGAAGATTATCGCCAGTGCCGCGAGCAGCAGCGTCTCCGTTTTCCCTTCGTAAGTCGCCCGGTCGACGCGCAGGACCTTGTCGCCCACGGTATGCGGCCGGACTCTCGACCCATCGGCGCCGCGCTGCACCGTTGCCGCGTCACCATTCACCGCGGTGACGATCATGCTCTCGCCACCGATACGGATCTTCTGGTCGACCGCCACAACCGAGCTATCGTCGAGGATTAGCTGCGTGTCGGCACTCGAAATCGACGCGCTTATCTGCGCGCCGCTCGCTACGAAGGTCGGCGGCTTGAGGCCGTTATCGATGGCCCAGCCGACTAATCGCGGCATCGCCATCGTGAGCGCAGCGGTCATGATTACCACGAACCATGCAAAGATGACTTGCTTCTTGTACGGCCCCAGGAAGCTCAGCAACCGGAGATGCGTCGACATTTAGTGAAGGGACTCCTTGCTTCCAGAAATCTTAAATTACCTTTAACGTATACGTCAAAGATCGACGGCAGAGGTTCTGGTCAGGCAACATATCTGTACGTTAACGTAAGGGCAACTGCCGGGAGGGCGAATGGTCACTCTCACTCGCTATCAGCTGCGGCCAATGACCGAGGCCGATATCCCCCAGGTCGCAGAAATCGAGGGAGAGTCTTTCCCCACGACATGGCCCCGCACGGCCTACCGTCGCGAGCTGGCCAACCGTCTTGCCCGCTACCTCGTCCTCATCGACCGCTCTCGTACCGTCTCCTCCCCCGACGAGCAAGAACCACAGCGCAAATCACTGCTGGGCATCTTCCGCCGCAAGCCGGCCGAGGAACTGACGTCCGATTTCATCGTCGGCTATGTCGGCGTCTGGCTTATGGTCGACCAGGCTCACGTCGTCGCCATAGCTGTGCGAGAGGAGTACCGCCGCCAGGGCCTCGGTGAGCTTCTGCTGGCCGAGTCCGTCGAGATGGCGCAGTCTAACGGCCAGGAGAGCGTCACCCTCGAGGTGCGCCGCAGTAACGAGTCCGCCCAGGCGCTATACGAAAAGTACCGCTTCCTCAAAGTCGGCGTTCGGCGCCGCTACTACACCGACAACAAGGAAGACGCCCTGATCATGACCACGCCGCCGATAAACACGGACTCCTACGCCGAGCACCTCGCCTATTTGCGCGACCGTTGGGAACGCCGCTGGGCGCAGGAAAGCGCCGGCTAGCGGCCTTCTCCCGTCAATCGTTGCTCGAAACTTAAACGCTCAGGTAGATATAAAAACGGTTCTCGCGCTCGAGAACCAGCGGCTTCTTGCCCGGCGTCCATCTGCTCGCGGATGAAGTTGGGCAGATTCGCACCGTGGCCCTTCACCGGGAAGCTACGCTCGTAGCGATACTCCTGTTCCCCCAGCCTTGCCTGCGTGAATGGCGGCGGACCGTAAACGTGGATCCGCGGCACTTCCATGCCGTCCAACGGCAGCGGCTCCAATTCCAGATTCGTCGAGTTCGAGCACCGGAGTCCTAATTCGCGCTCTCGAGGCGCTCTTTGAGCAGCGTCATCGAGTCCTTGGCCAAGCTGGTCGAACAGGCGCTCCATGAACAACACGTCCATCAGCTTGCCCATCCCGCCCATCGGCGGCGTGTAGTCGACGCTCCAGGCGACCTTTGTCCCCTCGCGGAACGGCACCACGGAGAGACGGTCTGTCATCTCCATGCCGCGCGTGTGACGCCAGGTCACGAACTGGTTCGGCTTGAACTCCGTGACGATGGCTTCCACCGTCTCCTTGCGCGGCCCCACCTGCATCTTCATCGGTGCTGGTGGCGCCGAGGCCGGTCTTCTCCACCGAAGTGACTTCTGCCTCTTTCGTCCACTTCACCCAATCCGGGTGCGACTCCACGTCGGCCAGGTAAGCGAATACGGTTTCCAGCGGCGCGTTGATGTCGATCGAGTTGTCGAGTCTGGGCATGCGGCCTCCGTCTTCTTTCGTTGCCAATCATATCGAGGGTGTATTTAGTGTCAACGCAGGCCGAATCTAAAGGTGTGTGGCTTGACGCAAATCCAGGTGCTACATACGATGGCTGTTACCTTCTTAAGTAAAGCAGGCTGTTTAGCAGACTCCCCACCGGACCAGAGGAACCACGAATGAGCGCCCGCGCCGGCAGCGCGACTACCCGACAAGCTAACCTCCGCCGTTCTGCTAACGTGCGTCACCTTCGCAGACGCGGAGTCTCTACGCCCAATCCTCGAAACTGCCGGCCCTTACGCCGCTTACGCTCTGGCCTACCTCGACCCTCGTAACTTCCACCTTGCTGAGTTCTACGAAATCGCCGCCGGCGACCGCCAAGCGCTGGTTATGCACGCCCGCGGCGGTCTCGGCCCCTCAACACTGACCCTGGGCGATGCCGACCCTCGTCGAACGCCTGCTCGATCTGCATCCCGGACCACGACAGGCCTTCCTTACCTGCGAGACGACCCACACCGAGTCCGTGCTGCTCTCACACAACCTCTGGCGCCCGCAGGCCATGATGCGTATGCAGCTCGACCCAGCGGACTTCAAGCTGCCCGAGGACATGGCCGAGGTCCGGCGCCTCACTCTGGCCGACTCAAAAGACCTCAATCGCCTCTACCAGGACGAAGGCACGCGCCACATCGGCCGCCAGATCGTCGAGGGCATCTACTACGGCGCCTTCCACCGATCTCGCCTCGTCGCCGCTGCCGGCACGCACATCTACTCGCGGCGCAAGGCGTCGGCGTCGTCGGCAACGTCTTTACCCACCCCGACTTCCGCAGCCACGGCCTGGCCACCGCCGTAACCGCCGCCGTCACTCAGCACCTGCTCGACGCCTGCGACCTCATCGTCCTCAACGTCGACCCGGCGAATCGCACGGCACGCCACATCTACGAGCAGCTCGGTTATAAAGAATCGGGCCGTCTCGTTGAGGCGATGGCGACACGGCGCAGTGCCCACACGCCGGTGCCCTTCTTCAAGCGCATCATGGCTCGCTCACCGCGCCGGAGGGCCGAGACTCAGAACTCGTCGAGCTCTAGGAATCCCTCCGGGCAGTGACACTCCTGGCTTGCGTGTGATAATGCGTCGGTGTTTCGGAGCGCCACTATCACACTTCTCGTCGCGGCCCTTCTCGTCGCCTGCTCCGGACCCGCTCGCCCTTCTCCCGCCGACTTCCCGGCCGCCACCCGCTCGACCCATCTCGAGTGGGTCCAGGGTACCGTTGTCGCCCAGGACGACACGCACGTCATCATGCGCGCCGAAACCAGCGGCGAGTTGTTCGACATCGACCTCACAACAGTCAGCGTCTTCGACTGCCGCATCGACTGCTTTTCCAAGGCTTCTCAAGGCATCGACAAGATCGGTGACGAAGACGCACTCTGCTTCTACGACCTCTACCTCGATGGTGGCGTGCAGGTCGGTAAGTTCTGGATCGACCGCTACAGCTGTCCCGGCCGCACCATCCCGCCCTAACAACGGCTGTACCACATACCGAACCCGGTGTACGCTGAAAAACATACTCACGTACTCGGGACTGTTTGATGCCTCTATGGACGCAGTAATCCTGGTTGGAGGCGGAGGCACCAGGCTCCGTCCGCTAACTTACGCCGTACCCAAGCCCCTGATCCCGATCTTCAACCAGCCCCTGATCGCCCGTATCATCGCCAACCTGGCCAGTCACGGCGTCGACCGCGTCGTCCTCGCCGCGTCCGCTGGCGACCGCCGCATCGAGGCTGCCCTGGGCAACGGCGCCCGCTTCGGCGTCGCTCTCATACAGCTACGAGACCGAACCTCTCGGCTCAGGCCTCGCCGTCAAGCAGGCGGCGCGTGACTTCGATGGCGCGTTCTTCGTCTGCAACGGTGACATCATCACCGACCTCGACCTCTCGGCGATGCTCAAGCGCCATCAGGACCGCAAAGCGACGCTCAGCATCTCCCTGTCGTCCGTCGAAGACCCCACGCGCCTATCGGCATCGCTGAGCTGGCCGCGAAGGACCGCATCACACGCTTCGTCGAGAAGCCGGCGCGTGACGAAGCGCCCAGTTCCTGGGCCAACGCCGGCACCTGGATCTTCGAGCCCGCAGGTGCTGGACCTCATCCCCGACGAGAAGATGGACGGCTCGCTGGAGCGCCTCGTCTTCCCCTCCCTCATCGCCGACGGCTTCGTCGTGCAGGGCTTCCCTTCGGACGCCTACTGGATCGACGTCGGCACTTCAGAGCGCTACCTGCAGCTTCACCGGGACATCATGGCGAAAGGCATCGAGGGCTGGCTGCCCGACGGCGTCGCCACCGGAGCCGCGGTCGGCGAAGGCTGCCAGGTCTGGCCCGACGCAGAGCTCGGCGCCAACGTCATGCTGGGACGTAACGCCCGCGTCGGCGGCCGGCGTCAGGATTCGAGGGCCCCTCCGTCCTCGGCGACAACTGCGCGATGCGCGAGCATGCCGCCATCTCGCGGCTCCGTGCTATGGTCGGACGTCAAAATCGGCGCCGGCGCCGTCGTGCGCGACAGCATCATCGGCGCCGGCTGCTGGATCGGCGACGAAGGCCGTGGTCGAAGGCGCCGTGCTGGCCAACGGCGCCCGCGTCAAACGCGGCGTCCACCTCGATCGTGGGAGTAGACTTGAACCGGACGAAGTCGCCGGCTAACTCTCAAACCCATCGATAGCGAGGACGCGGACCCGCCATGACCAAAACCCCGATCAAGTTCGGCACCGACGGCTGGCGAGCCATCATCGCCGAGGACTACACCTTCGAAAACGTGCGCGACTGCGCCGAGGGCGTCGCCCGATACCTGGAAAGCGCTGGCCTGGCCGAACGCGGCCTCGTCATCGGCTTCGACACACGCTTCGGCTCGGAGAATTTCGCCGCCGCCAGCGCCGAGGTCGTCGCCGCTCACGGCATCAAGACCTACATCTTCGATTCCGCCGCCGCGACACCCGTCGCCTGTCACGCCATCCTCGACAAGCACGCCGGCGGCGCCATCGTCATCACGGCGTCCCACAACCCCGGTTCCTACAACGGCTTCAAGTACAAGCCGGAGTACGCCGGCAGCGCCCCGCCCGAGGTCGTCGACGCCCTCGAAGCGGCAATCGAGGCTGGCCGTGCCGACGGGATCAGCCCGCCGCGCTCGCCTTCGAGGACGGGCTGCAAGCAGGGCGTGATCGAGCGGTTCGACCCCCGTCCTGCCTACGACGCCCAGGTCGCTCGCCTCGTCGACCTCGACCGCCTGCGCTCCACCGGCGTCCACGTCGTCTTCGACGCGATGCACGCCACCGGCGCCGGTGTCCTGGCACGTCTGCTCGCGGGCGGCAGCACTCGCGTCGTCGAGCTGCGCGGTGAGCGCAATCCAGTCTTCCCCGGCATGGCCGCGCCCGGAGCCCATCGCCCGCAACCTGGCGCCGCTCATGGAGGCCGTGGTCAATACCGGCGCCGACATCGGCCTCGCCACAGACGGCGACGCCGACCGGCTTGGCGTCGTCGACGAGAAGGGCCACTTCGTCGACCAGCACCAGACGTACGCGCTACTCTGCCTCTACCTGCTGGAGTACCGCGGTCATGCGCGCGCCCCTCGTTCGCTCGCTGACCAGCACCCGCATGATCGACAAGCTTGGCGAGCTCTACGGCGTGCCCGTGTACGAGACCGCCGTCGGCTTCAAGTACCTCGGCCCGAAGATGATTGAGACCGGCGCAATGGCGGCTGGTGAAGAGAGCGGCGGCTACGCCATCGCCGAGCACCTGCCCGAGCGCGACGGCTGCTTCACCGGCCTGCTCATGCTCGATCTCCTGGCGCGGTCCGGCAAGACGATGTCTCAGCTGGTTCAGGACCTCTACGCGAAGGTCGGACAGCACTTCTACGACCGCATCGACGTCCACGTTGCACCCGAGCCAGCGTCGAAGCCGCTATCGCCCGCGTCGCCGCCGCCAGGCCCGGACGATGCTGGGCGGGCGCCGCGTCTTGGGCCAGGACACCATCGACGGCTTCCGCTTCGAGCTCGAAGGCGGCTGGATGCTCGTCCGTCCCTCCGGCACGGAACCCCTACTGCGCATCTACACCGAGATGACGGACCAGATCCTGGGTCAAGCCGGTGCTCGAAGCCGGACGCGAGCTCGCGGGCGTCTAGGCGTCTTTGACTCGCTTGACGCGCTCGGCCTCTGTCTCGTGTGTCCGGCCGTAGTCGTCATCGAGACGCCACGTCAACCCGACTTCCGGTGTCGAAACCTCGATGATGTCGCAGTCGGTGATACCCGCGAGGCGGTGCTTCTGGCCACTGACGCAGCTGTAGCCCTGACCCGGCTGCAGTTCGCACTCCACCATCTCGCCCTTCTCGTTCTCCCAGGTCACCTTCGCGCGGCCGCTGACCAGTAACCAGCTCTCGTGCTTGTCCTCGTGCATCTGCAATGACATCCGGTGCCCTTTGAGCACGTGCAGCACCTTGCCGACGTACGGCAGGCTCTGCGGCGTCCACAGCAACTCCCACCCCCACGGCTTCTCCACCCGCCTCGCGTACGGCGAGGTCTGGAAACCCGAGGCGTCGAAATGAGGAAGATTACCGTTTGTCATGTTCGGAAATTGCGGGCTCCTGCCGGGTTCTGCAGATTTCGGAAGCCTTCCGTTCGAAAACAGTAACGCCTGGCTTGCGCCAAGCGTTACGAGCCTTCCTATCAGCCGCGAACCCTTATCGTTTCGTGTACTGCTCGGCCTTGCGGGCGCGCTTCAGTCCGTACTTCTTGCGCTCCTTCATGCGGGAATCCCGCGTCAGCAGGCCGTGCCGCCGCAGCTGCGGCTTCATCGACTCGTCAAACTTCACGAGCGCCCGCGCGATGCCGTGCGAGATAGCGCCCGCCCAGCCCGTCACGCCGCCGCCCTCCACCTTGGCCTGTACGCCGAACTTGCCCGACTGACCCAGCGCCACCAGCGGCCGCATCGCAATCTCCTGTAGCGCGATACGCGGCAGCGCGTCCTCCAGCGTCCGGCCGTTGACCACGATTTCCTGTGCCCCGGGGTAGATGCGGACGCGTGCAACCGCGGTCTTGCGCCGCCCTGTGCCCGCGAAGTACTGCTGGGTTGTCAACTAGCTGGCCTCCTGGTGGCTCTTCTTGCCCTGACCGGCGCGAACCTGCGCCTCGTGAGGGTGCTCGGAGCCAGCGTATATCTTGAGATGACGGATCTGGGCGCGGCCCAGGCGGCCCTTCGGGATCATGCCCCAAACCGCCGCGCGCAACACGCGCTCCGGGTGCTTCTCCAGTTGCTTGTCCATGCGGATGCTTTTCAGTCCGCCCAGGTAGCCGGTGTGGTGTCGGTACAGCTTCTGCGTCAGCTTCTGGCCCGAAATCTTCACCTTCGCAGCATTGATCACGATGACGAAGTCGCCCATGTCCAGGTGCGGCGTAAAAGTCGGCTTGTCTTTGCCCCGCAGCGCCGCCGCAATATCAGTCGCCAGGCGGCCCAAAGCCACACCCTCGGCGTCCACGACGCGCCAGCGTTTGTCGATGTCTTTCGCACTTAGCGTGTATGTTTTCACGAACGTTGAGTCTACCAGACTGCACCCCTTCAATCTAGCCTGAACACCGGCTTTTCGTATTGCACCGCCATCAGGAAGAGCCCCTGCGCCGGCGCCGCTGGCCCCCCACTGGTGGGCGGACCGCCTAGCAGCGCCGCGAACGCCTCCACGTCTATCTTCCCGCGCCCGACCTCGACCAGCGCGCCCGTCATCCGGCGCACCTGGTGCGGCAGAAACGCGTTCGCCTCCACGTCGAGGATGACCGATGTACCGTCCTTTCTCGCCTCAAAACCGTAGATCTCCCGAACCGTGCTGGCCGACCCGTTCTCCAGACGAGACGCAAACGCCGCGAAGTCATGCTTCCCAACCAGCCGCGCTGCTGCCTTCGCCATCGCTTCCACGTCCAGTGCACCGGCCACATGCCATGCGAAGCCCCGCTCGATCGCGGGTCTCACGTCCCCGTTGTCGATGACGTATCGATAATGCCGCCGCCGCGCGTCGCGTCGCGGGTCGAAGTCCGGCGCCACGTCCACTGCTGCCCGCACGGTAACGTCCTCCGGCAGCCAGGCGTTGAGTGCCCGTCGCAACGTCTCACAGTCGAGCCTTCTGCCCGTGTTGAACGCGGCTACCTGCCCGCGTGCATGCACCCCCGCGTCAGTGCGTCCCGCGAAGGCCACGCGTGACGTCTCCTCCGTTGTCTTGACGATCGCATCCTCCAGGACGCCTTGCACGGTGATCGCGTTGGTCTGCAACTGCGACCCCGCGAACCGCGTACCGTCGTACTCCACCAGAAGTGCAACGCGACGGTCCTTCTCGGAGAAGGACCGTCGCGTCCATTGTCTCTGCTGTCACGGGATTACTCGCTGATAAGCTCCAGGATCACCTGCGGCGCACCATCGCCCAGGCGAGGCCCCAGCTTGATGATCCGCGTGTAGCCACCCGGCCGGTCAGCGTAGCGCTCCGACAACTCGTCGAACAGCTTCTTCACAACGTCTTTGTCGTACACGTACGCCAGTGCCTGCCGGCGGGCTGCCAGCGTTCCGTCCTTGCCCAGGGTGATCATTTTCTCAGCCTGCGGACGGATCGCCTTGGCCTTGGCCTCAGTGGTCTTGATCTGCTCGTTGCGCAACAGGTCCGTCACCAGGTTGCGGAACATCGCCATGCGATGCGCCGTTGGCCGGTCAAACCTCTGACTCAGGACTTTGTGTCTCACTTGCCATCCTCGCCGTCGTCCAGCAGTTCATCCTGGCCAGATTCTTTCAAAGCTTCGAGCAGAGCCTTGGCGACGGGGCCGAGCTCTTCGTCGACATCCGTATCGACCGAAAGGGTTCGCGCCACACCGCTCCCTTCGCCGTCGATGCTGCTGCTTGTACCGAACGCGTTGTTCATCTCTTCTTCCGACAAGAAGTTCATCGATACCAGCTTCTCGCGAAGCTCGTCGTATGACTTGCGGCCGAAGTTGCGCAGCGCCAGCAGCTCATCCTCGTTCTTCTCCAGCACGGCGCCCACCGTCATCAAGCCGCTCCGCTTGAGGCAGTTATAGGCGCGCACGGAGAGGTTCAGGTCCTCAATCGGCGTGTTGTAGCGGTCCGGCGGCAGCGCCGAACCCGATCCGAGACCTCGGCCGACGAGTGTCGGCTCCGGGCGGCCCAGCCGCGAGAAGATCGTGAACTGGTCCGCCAGTATTTCTGCCGCCCTGCTCACTGCATCGCTCGCCTGAATCGTTCCGTCCGTCCAGATCTCCAGGACCAGGCGGTCGAAGTTCGTCACCTGGCCGACACGTGTGTGCTCGATGCGGTAGTTGACCCGCCGCACCGGCGAGAAGATCGCGTCGACCGGGATCACGCCGATCGGCAGGCCATCGCTGGTTCCAGCCGGCACGTAGCCCCTTCCCTGCTCCACCGTGAACTCGACCGAGAGCTTCGCCCGAGCGCCTTCTAGTGTCGCAAGGTGTTGCTCCGGGTTGACGATCTCATAGTCTGCCGTCTGTTCGATCTGGCCCGCCGTGACGACCCCGTCGCCCGACGCCTCCAGATACATCTTGCCGGGCCTGTCAGTCAGAGCCCGTATCCGAATGTCCTTCACGTTGAGCAGAAACTCGACAACGTCCTCCTTCACGTGGGGGACAGTCGTGAATTCGTGCTCCACTCCCTCGATGCGGACGGCCGTAATCGCGGCCCCTGGCAGGGCGCTCAGTAGCGTGCGCCGCAGGGCGTTTCCAATCGTTACGCCGAAGCCGGCCTCGAGCGGCTCAGCAACGATGCGGCCGAATGTCTCTTCAGACTCTTCTTCTTCGAGGTTAAGCTCAGGTCGCTCTTCACCTTCGTAAGCAACCATCGTCACCAAATGCACCTCCTGCGGCAGGAAATCGGCCCTTCCCAGAAGGTCCGGTGGCGTTGACCTGCCTGTCTCGTCCAGATTCACTGCGGCGAGACCTTAAGTATCTATCGCGAGTAGTACTCGACAATCACGTTGGGGTCGAAGAACGCCTCGGCGCCCTCCAGAGTTGGTTCGGCGATGACCCTGCCACGCATCGCGGCCATGTCCAGCGTCAGCCACGATGGCTGCTGCTTCGACCGCAGCGTTTCCTGCATCACCTTGGCGTACTCCGTCTTGGCTCCCCGCGTCGTAAAGCCAACCGTGTCCCCGACCTTGATCTGCGCCGACGGAATGTCGGTCTTGTGGTCGTTCAGGCTGATATGGCCGTGCCGTACCAGCTGACGTGCCTGCTTGCGAGAGTCGGCGAAACCCAGGCGATACACCACGTTGTCCAGCCGAGACTCCAGCGTCCGGATCAGGATGTCGCCGGTAACGCCGGTCTTACGTAGCGCTTCGTTGTAGTAACCACGGAACTGCCGCTCCAAAAGCCCATAAGCGACGCGGGCGCGCTGCTTCTCACGGAGCTGCAGGCCTCGGTCGGAAACCTTGCGGCGTCGCTGACTGGCGCCGCCCGGCGGCGTCGGTCGCTTGGTAAAGGCGCACTTTGGGCCGAAACAGCGGTCGCCCTTCAAGAAGAGCTTCTCACCGTAACGCCGGCAAAGGCGGCAGACTGCACCTGTGTATCGAGCCATTCTTTGTCCTATTCCCTAGACGCGGCGTCGTTTGGGCGCTCGGCAGCCGTTGTGCGGTATTGGCGTGACGTCGCGGATGCTGAGCACGTTGAGGCCCACGGCCTGCAAGGCGCGGATCGCGGCTTCGCGGCCGCTTCCCGGTCCCTTGACTAGTACATCTACCTGACGCAGGCCGTGCTCCATGGCCCGCCGCGCGGCGCCTTCTGCCGCTAGCTGCGCCGCGAACGGCGTGCTCTTGCGCGAACCCTTGAAGTTCGCCGTGCCCGCACTACCCCAGCTCAGCACGTTTCCATTCGGGTCGGTCAGCGTGATGATCGTGTTGTTGAAGCTCGACTTGATGAACACCTTCCCACGCGGGACCGACTTGCGTTCCCGGCGGCGGGTCCGCTGACTTCGCCTCTGGACCATTATCTAGTTTCCCCTCGTTACTTCTTCGCCGCAGCTTTGCGCTTACCGGCCACCGTTCGTCGCGCGCCACGCTTCGTGCGCGCGTTCGTCTTCGTTCGCTGTCCGCGTACCGGCAGCCCGCGACGATGGCGGATACCCCGATAGCAGTTGATCTCGATCAACCGCTGGATGTTCTGGCGCGTCTCGCGGCGAAGGTCACCTTCGACCACGAACTCCTTCTCCAGTAGCTCACGCACGCGCGAAAGCTCGGCGTCCGTCAAGTCTCGCGTCTTCGTCTCCGGCGCGATCCCGGTCGAGACGCAGATCTTCGACGCGCTTGTCGCGCCGATGCCGTAGATGTAGCGCAGCGAAATGTCGACACGCTTCTCGTTCGGAATGTCGACGCCTGCGATTCGTGCCATCGTGCCTGTCTCCTACTAGCCCTGGCGCTGCTTGTGGCGCTTGTTCTCGCAGATCACGCGAACAATGCCGTGGCGACGGATGATCTTGCACTTCTCGCAGCGCGGTTTGACCGAGGCTCTGACCTTCATCGTTTCGTTCCTCTGAAGTCCGGCCTAGCGAAGCCGGTACGTGATCCGACCCCGGGTCAGGTCATAGGGAGACAACTCCACCAGTACCCTGTCACCGGGGGTAATACGGATATAGTTGATCCGCATCTTTCCTGAGAGGTGTGCCAGGACCCTGTGCCCGTTTGCCAACTCCACACCGAACATGGCATTCGGCAGTGGATCCTTCACCACCCCTTCAACTTCGATCGATTCCTTCTTTGGCATATTGATCCTTTTCTGGAAGGATCAATCGGCTCCTTTCAGACACCTATAGAAGTTTCCTTCTATTGTACCTTCCCACTATCGGGTTCAGGCAAGCCCCTCCCTTTTCGGGAGCGACCGAACCCGCTATGGAAGCGTTAAGACTTCCGCATCCCCATCCGTTATCGCGATCGTGTGCTCGAAGTGAGCACACAAACTACCGTCCCGCGTGCTAATTGTCCAGCCGTCGTCGTGCTTTTTCGTATGCCAGTCGCCCACCGTCACCATCGGCTCCAGCGCCAGCACCATCCCCTTGCGCAGGATGGGCCCACGTTCCGCCGGACCGAAGTTCGGCACCTGCGGCTCCTCGTGCATCTCGCGCCCGACGCCGTGACCGACGAACTCACGCACGACGCCGAAGCCCTGGCTCTCGATGTACTCACCAATCGTGTTCGAAACCACGCCCAGCCGCACTCCGGCACGCGCCGCCCGGATGCCGCGCCACAGCGACTCCTCTGTCACCTCGATTAAGCGCTGTGCTTCCTCCGTGATCTCGCCGACGCCGAACGTCAGCGCGCTATCCCCAACGAAGCCCTTGTACGTCGCACCAAGGTCAATGCTGACGATGTCGCCATCCTTGATCACGCGGCCGCCCGGGATGCCGTGCACCAGCTCTTCGTTCACCGAGACGCAGACCGTCGCCGGGTAGGGTGGCTCCGCGTAGCCCAGAAACGTCGGGATCACGCCTCGCCTGGCGTATTCCTTGCGCACTAGTTTGTCCAGCTCCTTGACCACGAGGCCAGGCTTCACTGCGTCTCTGAGGATCTGCAGCGTCTGACCGACAACCCGGCCCGCCTCGCGCATGACCTTCACTTCTTCGTCCGACTTGATCGTGATCACGCCCGCACGCCTTCCAGACAGTCCAGCAGGTCAGCCGTCACGCGCTCAACCGGCTGCACCCCGTCCACCTCGCAGAGCTTCCCCGCTAGGCGATAGTGCTGCAGCATCTCGGCCGGCGGCTTCATCGTCTCCAGCCGTGTGCGGACCTTGTCCGGCTGGTCGTCCTCGCGCTGGTACAGCTCGTCGCTGCCGCAGCTCGGGCACCTCTCCAGCTCGCTGCTCGTGATCCGTCCGCAGTGGCGGCACATCCAGCGGCTACTCAATCGCCGCACGACTTCTTCGTCCGGCGCAGCCAGGTTGACCGCAACATCGACCGCCTGGCCGGTGCGCTCCAGCGCCTCATCCAGCGCCGCCGCCTGGGCCAGCGTCCGCGGGAAGCCGTCCAATATCAGGCCCGCCTTGACGTCCGGGCTTTCGATACGCGTCAGCAGCATCTTGATTATCAGGTCATCCGGCACCAGCTGGCCGGCGTCCATGTACTGCTTCGCCTCTTTGCCCAGTCCCGTCCCATTCGTCACGTTTTCGCGCAGCATGTCTCCGGTCGAAAGGTGCAACCAGCCGCGCTTCTCAGCCAGCAGCTTCGCCTGTGTCCCCTTTCCGGTCCCGGGCGCTCCGAGCAGGATGAGGATCATCGGGCAACCTCGGGGCTCACCGCAGTACGTGTCCCTGCTACGTTCAAGTCAAAGCTCGTCATCGGATGAACCCTGAATAGTTGCGCATCATCAACTGTGCCTCTAGCTGCTTCATCGTGTCCAGCACCACGCCGACCACGATCAGTAAGCCCGTGCCTGAAATCGTCAGCGCCTGCACGTGCGTTAACGTCGTCGCGAAATATGGCATTACAGCGATGACACCCAGGAAGATCGCCCCCGCTGCCGTAATGCGCACCAGCACGCGCGTGATGTAGTCGTTCGTCGGCTTCCCGGGACGGATTCCCGGTACGAAACCACCCTGTTTTTGCAGGTTCTCCGCCAGGTTCTGCTGCGCGTACGTGACCAGCGTATAGAAGTACGTAAACAGAACCACGAACACGAATACGATCAGGTAGTACGGCAGATTCCGCTGCCCGAACAAGTTAGTCAGGGCGTTACCCAAATCATGACTGAAGCCTCCGCTTGAGGTCGCCAGCGTCTCTCCCATGAACGACGGCACAAGCATGATCGAGTACGCGAAGATGATCGGGATCATGCCCGCGGATAGGATGCGCAGCGGAATGTGCGTCGAACCCTGCTGCCTGTATTGACGTCCGCCGCGGAACTGAGTTCGCGAATACTGCACCGGTATCCGCCGCTGCGCCTCCTGGAAGAAGACGATGGAAGACACAGCCACCAGCACGATCACCGCCAACAGCAAGATGCCGAAGAACGACACGCTGGAGTCAAAGACCCTGGGCAGTAGTGTCGGGATGCCCGCCACAATGCCGCCGAAGATGATCAGCGAGATTCCGTTTCCAATTCCCTTTTCAGTGATCAGCTCACCCAGCCAGACCAGGAACATCGTACCCGCCGTCATCGAGATAACCGCGGCAAATGTCGGCAGCGCGTCCGGGCCGCTGAAGCCGATGTTACTCACGGCACCGGCCTGCTGCAGGATCAGCAGCTGGCTGTAGCCTTGGACGACCGCCAGAGGCACCGACAGCCAGTGCGTGTAGAGCTGAATTCGGTTGCGCCCTTGCTCGCCTTCACGTGACAGCGCCTGCAGGCTCGGGATCATCGGCGTCATGATGTTCATGATGATCGACGCAGTGATGTATGGGTACACGCCCAGCGCCGCAACGCTCAGCTGTCGCAACGCGCCGCCGCTGAAGATGTTCAGCGTGCCCAGGAACGCCGCTGTGCTGGTGTTAGAGTTGAAAGCCTGGTCGAGCAGCGCCGGATTGACCCCCGGGATGGGCACGTGCGCTACAAAGCGGAAGATAACCAACATCGCGAAGACGAAGAGCAGCTTTGCTCGCACGTCCTCCTGGTTCCAGGAGTCGATCATCGCCTGAAGCAGGCGCGGTCTCGTTGCCTGTTGGGTTCTTCCGCCCGCGAGAGCCATGTCTAAGCCTCCGGCTCGCTCTCGCCGCCTTCTTCGCTACTTCCACTCTCAGCTGCAGTTTCAGCCTTGGCGCGCGGCGCGCGTGCGCGGCGCGCTGGCTTCGCCTCTGCTTCGGCGGCGGGTGGTTCAGCAGACGCCTCCACGGCCGGTGCTTCAGCGACCGGCTCGCTCGCGGCGGGCGCCTCGTCTTCGACCTCAGCCGGCAGTTCCCGGCCCGTCGAGTAACGTACCTTCTTCTCTTTTGCCGGGACCAGCATCGTCGCCGTGCCGCCGGCAGCCTCGATTTTCGCCTTCGCGCCGGCCGATATCTTCTCGACCTCGACGTTCAGCGCCACGTTGATCTCGCCGTCGCCCAGTATCTTCACCGGCTTGAGCGCCGACTTCGCGATGCCTGCTTCGCGCAGGCTCGCGGTCGTCACGCGTCCGGCCGGAAGTTTCGCCAGGTCGCCGACGTTGATCGCTTCGTACTCGGTCCGAAACCGGTTGTTGAAGCCACGCTTGCGCGATAGCGACCGCACCAGCGGGTTCTGACCACCCTCGAAGCCAATGCGAAGGGAGTTGCCGGATCGCGACTGCTGGCCTTTGAGGCCGCGCGTCGCGTAGGTGCCGTGGCCGCTCGAGTTGCCGCGGCCGATTCGCTTTTTCTTGTGGACGGACCCCGGTACTGGGTGTAGCTCGTTCGGGCGCACTACGCGTCACCTTCCTCTTCCACGTCGACCAGGTGGCGGATCGTCAAGATCATGCCGCGATTGGTGCGCGTGTCTTCCACCGTAACGCTCTGGCGCACGTGGCGCAGACCCAACGACTTGACCGTCAGCTGCTGGTTCTTCTTCTGGCTGATCGGACTCTTCCTCAGCGTAATCTTCAGTCGCGCCATTGCTATCCTCTGCCGCCAACCGCGGCGAGGCGACGCTCCCGCTCGCGCTTCGGGTCCCGCAGCGCCATAAGCCCGTTGATCGTGGCCTGTACCACGTTCATCACGTTGGAACTGCCTAGCGACTTCGCCAGCACGTCCTTGACGCCCGCCATCTCCAGCACGGAACGTACGCCGCCGCCGGCGATCAGTCCCGTACCGGGTGCCGCGGGCTTCATCAGGATTTGCGCCGCTTTGAATTTGATAATCATGGTATGCGGCAGAGTTGCCGTTTCCGTCAGCGGTACCTTGATCAGATTCTTGCGAGCGATGTAAGCGCCCTTGCGGATCGCGTCCGGCACCTCATTCGCCTTGCCCATGCCCGCGCCGACGTGACCCAGACGGTCACCCACCACGACCACTGCCGTGAAGCTGAAGCGACGTCCGCCCTTCACCACCTTCGCAACGCGGTTGATGTACACAACCTTCTCTTGAAGCTCGAGGCCGGACGTATCGATTCGGTCTGCAGCCATTACCATTCGCGTATCCTCTTTAGAAGCTCAACCCGCCGGCGCGTGCGGCTTCCGCCAGCGCCTTGATGCGGCCATGGAAGGGATACCCGCCGCGGTCAAAAACCACCTTGGTAACACCCCTCTCCTTGGCGCGCTCGGCCACCAGCGTGCCGACAATCGTCGCCACGTCCGCTTTCTTTTTGCCGTCAGCCTTCGACGCCACGTCCTTCTCGACGTCCGACGCCGACACAATCGTCACCCGCGAAACGTCGTCGATCACCTGCGCGTAGATGTGCGACAGGCTGCGAAAGACGCACAGTCGCGGCTTCTCACCGGTACCTGATACTCGTCGCCGGACCCGTGCGTGGCGCCGGATACGCGCGGCACGTGTGGTTGCGCTTTTCTTCATTCCTAGCGGCCCTTGCCTGACTTACCCGCCTTACGGCGGACGTATTCACCTTGATAGCGGATGCCTTTGCCCAGGTAGGGCTCCGGCGGACGTAGCTTGCGGATGTCGGCAGCCACCTGGCCCACAGCCTCGCGGTCGATGCCTGAAACCGTCACGCGCGGGCCCTCGACCACGAAGGAAATACCCTCCGGCGGTACAACTTCCACCGGATGTGAAAAGCCCAGCGCCAAAGTCAGATTCGAACCCTGCATCTGCGCACGGTAACCGACGCCGACCAGCTCCAGCGTCTTGCTGAACCCGTCTGAAACGCCGACCACCATATTCGCCAGCAGCGCCCGCGTCAGCCCGTGCATCGCCCGCTCGCGCGGTTGATCGTTGGGCCGCGTGACCAGCAACTGACCGTCTTCCAGGTGCAGTCGCACCTCCGGTACCACCTCGCGCTCCAGCGTGCCCTTGGGGCCCGTGACACTAACGTGGCGGCCTTCGATCTCGACTTTCACCGAGGACGGAACTGGGATTGGCGCTCGACCTATTCGTGACATTCGCTTACCACACGTAACAAAGAACTTCGCCGCCGATCGCCTTCTGGCGAGCGTGCTGGCCCGTCATGACCCCTTCCGGGGTCGAAAGTATGGCGACCCCAAGGCCGCCGAGCACGCGAGGGATCTCGCGTTTCTGGACATAGACACGGAGCCCGGGCTTGCTGACACGCTTGATCCCAGAGAGCACCGGCTCCTTACGGCCCGTGTAGCTCAGGTCGATCTTCAGCATCGTCCGCGGCGCCTCCTCCGAGATCTGGAAGTCTCGGATGAAGCCCTCCTCCTTGAGCACCTTGGCAATAGCCACTTTGATCTTGGAGGACGGCATCTGGACGTTGTCGTGCTTGGCCGAGACGCCGTTTCGGATCCGCGTCAGCATGTCCGCAATAGGATCGGTCATCGTCACGCTAGGATCCTCCTACCAGCTCGACTTCGTCACGCCCGGGATCTGCCCCTCAAGCGCCAGCTTGCGGAAGCAGATGCGGCACATCGCGAACATCCGGATATAGCCACGCGGCCGGCCGCACAGTCTGCAGCGGTTGCGCTTTTGCACCGGATACTTCGGCGTCCGGTTGCCCTTGACGATCATCGATATTTTGGCCAATGGTTATCTCCCGTCGCCCCTGGCAAACGGCATGCCAAGTAGCTCCAGTAGTCGCTTACCCTCTTCGTCGTTGCGAGCCGACGTCCCGATATTGATCTGCATGCCGCGGATGCGGTCGATCGAGTCGTAGTCGATCTCCGGGAAGATCAGCTGTTCCCGCACGCCCAGGCTGTAGTTTCCGCGCCCATCGAACGCCTCCGCCGAGCAGCCGCGGAAGTCGCGGATGCGTGGCAGGGCGGCGTTGACCAGCCGGTCGAAGAACTCATACATGCGCTGACCGCGCAACGTCACCATCACGCCGATCGGCATGCCTTCGCGCAGTCGGAAGTTGGCGATCGACTTCTTCGACCGCGTGATCACCGGTTTCTGGCCCGTAATCGTCGCCAGATCCGCCGACGCCGTGTCCAGCGCCCGCGCGTTCTCGCGCGCCTCGCCCAGACCGATGTTCAGCACGATCTTCGTGAGCTTCGGTACCTCCATGACGTTGGTGTAGTTGAACTCACGCTGCAGCGCCGGATACGCCTGCTCCTTGTATTGATCCTGGACTCTGGTTGCTACGCTGCTAGTCAATGTCGGCCCCACAACGCTTGCAAATTCGCACCTTCACGCCGTCCTGGCGCACGCGGGTTCCCGTGCGCGTTGCCTTGCCGCACTCAGAGCACACCACCATTACGTTGGAGACGTGCAGCGGTGCCTCGCGCGTCACCACCGACCCCGGAACGGGCACGCCGGCCTGCTGCGTCGGGCGCTGGTGCTTCTTCATCATGTTCACGCCATCGACGATGATGCGGTTCTTCTTCGTGAGCACGGCTCGCACCTGGCCTTGCTTGCCACGGTCCTTGCCGGTCCTCACCTGTACTGTGTCGTTGCGTCGGATGCTGCTCATCTAGAGCACCTCCGGTGCCAGCGAGACGATCTTCATGTAGTTGCGCTCACGCAGCTCACGGGCCACCGGCCCGAAGATGCGCGTCCCGCGCGGGTTCTGCGCGTCGGACAGGATCACCGCCGCGTTCTCATCGAAGCGGATGTAGGATCCATCCGGCCGGCCATAGCCCTTCGCCGTCCGCACCACAACAGCCTTCACGACCTCGCCCTTCTTAACTGCCGCGTTCGGCTGCGCCAGCTTCACCGATGCCACGATCGTGTCGCCGACGCTGGCGTAGCGGCGTCGCGTACCACCCAGGACTTGGATGCACATGATCTCGCGCGCCCCGGAGTTGTCTGCGACCTTGAGGCGGCTGAACTTCTGGATCATTCCTTTGCGTCCCCCTCCGCCGCTTCCTCTGCAGGGGCTTCTTCAGCCTCGGCCGCCGTCGTTTCTTCTGCTCCAGCGGCCGGCGCTTCCTCAGCCGCGGGAGCTTCGGCGGAAGGAGCCTCGTCAACAACGGTCTCGGCCGCAGCGACAGCTTCCGGCGCCGACGCTTCAGTCGCGGCCTCCGCCACCGCGGCGGGCACAGGCTCGGGGTGCTCCGGATGGTACAGGCCCTCTTCCGGTACGCCGATCTCGCGCGGCGCGATGTCGGCCACGTTGCCTCGCACCAGCGTCGCGGCGATCCGCCAGCGCTTTTCCTTCGAAATCGGCCGCGTCTCCACGATGCGGACCGTGTCGCCCAGCACCGCCGCGTTCTGCGGGTCATGTGCCTTGTAGCGCTTCGTCGAACGCACGATCTTGTGGTAGAGCTGATGCGGGTAACGCCGCTCCACGGAGACAACAGCCGTCTTGTCCATCTTGACGCTGACCACGGTGCCGATCAGGCTCTTGCGACGCCCTCGGGTAATCTCGCTCACTCGCTAACTCCTAAGGTCGCAAGCTCGCGCTGACGCTGCAGCGTCTTGATGCGCGCGATCTTCTTCTTCGTCCTGTTGATCTCTTTCACGTTCTGCAGCTGGTGCGTCGCGACCTGCAGTCGCAGCGTAAACAGCTGACGGTACGTGTCGTCTAGCTCCTTGCTCAGGCGCGCTGCGTCCATCGCGGTCAGCTCGTCGAACAGGTCGTTCCTGCCTGCCATCAGGCCACACCTTCGCCGGCCAGCACCTGCACCCGCGTCGAGCACGGCAGCTTATGCGATGCCAGTCGCAGCGCTTCACGCGCCACGTCCTCACGCACACCCGCGATCTCGAACAGCATGCGACCCGGCTTCACCACGGCCACCCAGCGGTCGACCGGCCCCTTACCAGAACCCATGCGGACCTCGGCCGGCTTCTTCGTCACCGGCTTGTCCGGGAAGATACGGATCCACACCTTGCCACCGCGCCGCAGGTGGTGCGTGATCGCTCGACGGGCCGCCTCAATCTGACGGCTGTCGATCCATACAGCGCTCGTTGCCTGCAATCCGATCTCGCCGAACGAAATCTCGTTGCCGGCATTCGCCATCCCGCGGCGGTGCCCGCGGTGGTGTTTTCGATACTTGACGCGCTTTGGCTGCAGCATCTGCTAGGTCTCCCCGCCTGTCGTCTCTTCGGTAGCCTTGGGCTCCTCCGCAGAAGCCTCTGCCGCGGGAACGTCGGCCGCTGGCGCTTCAGCGACCGGCGCCTCCGGGACTGCCGGTGCCTCAGCTACGGGAGCTGATGGCGTTGCAGGCGCCTCAGGAGCCGGCGCCTCGGCTGCGGGAGCCGGGGCCGCGGGCGGCGCAACCGGGGCTGCCGTGGCTACCGGCGCCGCGGTGGCGGCCGGTGCTATCGGTGCCAGCGGTGCCGGCGGTAGGCTCGTATCTTCTTCAGCGCGCGCCGCGCTCGGTTCCGGCAGGATGTCTCCACGGTAAATCCACGCCTTAACGCCGATCCGCCCGAAAGTCGTCGCCGCCTCGGCTATGCCGAAGTCGACGTCGGCGCGCAACGTGTGTAGCGGCACACGGCCGTCCTTCTCAGTCTCACGACGCGACATCTCAGAGCCGCCCAGTCGTCCGCCGACCGTGATCTTCACGCCACGGGCGCCGCGCTGCATCGTGCGCGTTACCGCCTGCTTCATCGCGCGGCGGAACGCCACACGGCGCTCCAGTTGGTCGGCCACGCTGCGCGCTACGAGGTACGCGTCGAGCTCCGGCTGGCGGATCTCAACGATGTTCACGCGGACCCGGCGGCCCGTCTGCTTCTCGAGGTCGCCCCGTAGCTCGTCCACCTTCTGGCCACCACGACCAATGACGATACCCGGCTTCGCCGTGTGGATCGTGACAATGACCTGGTTCGCGTTGCGTTCAAGCTCCACCCGGGACACGGCAGCATCAGACAGCCGCGACAGGATCTTCTTGCGAAGGTTCAGGTCCTCGTGCAGCAGCTCTGTGTAGTTCTTGTCCGCGTACCACGTGCTCTGCCAGGGATACAGAATCCCCAGGCGGTAGCCGATCGGGTGTGTCTTGTGACCCATACTTATGCCCTGTCTTCTACGACTATCGTGACGTGCGCGTAGCGCCGCGTCCACGGCTTCGGACGCCCACGCGGGCCGGCCCGGAAGCGGCGCAGTCGCGTACCTTCGTCCGCCCACGCGGCCTTCACACGCAATGAATCCGGCGAAAGCTGAAAGTTGTTCTCCGCGTTCGCCGCCGCCGAGCGCACGATCTTCTCGATCTTGCGCGCTACCGGCATCGGCGCGTTGCGCAGGATCGCTACGGCCTCGTCTACGCGACGGCCCCTGATCGGCTGCAGCAACAGACGCACCTTGCGCGGCGAAATGCGGAGATTAGAAGCCTTCGCCTGTACTTCCACTACGTCCTCCGTACCATCGTCGTCCGCTCCGACCGGCCCGCGTGGCCGCGGAACGTCCGCGTCAGTGCGAATTCGCCCAGCCGATGGCCGACCATGTTCTCGGTGATGAACACCGGCACGTGACGCCGCCCGTCGTGTACCGCGATCGTCATGCCGACCATTTCCGGCATGATCGTTGAGGCGCGTGACCATGTTCGGATCACGGTGCGCGCGTTGGTACGCTGCGCTGCCTCAACCTTCTTGAGCAGCTTTGCGTCGATGAACGGGCCCTTCTTGGTAGATCGCGACACTCGCTATCTCTCCCTAATTGTCGTAGCGGCGCCGGACGATAAGCCGGTC
Organism: uncultured Chloroflexia bacterium; assembly: GCA_963766645.1. Lineage (GTDB taxonomy): Bacteria > Chloroflexota > Dehalococcoidia > DSTF01 > WHTK01 > WHTK01. The sequence goes on from CAVYAY010000001.1 coordinate 739,281, forward strand.
GCTCTGCTTCTTGCCGCGCGTGCGGTAACCCAGCGTTGGCTTGCCCCACGGCGTCTTCGGTGACGGGTGTCCAATCGGCGACTTGCCTTCGCCACCACCGTGGGGGTGATCGACCGGGTTCATCGCAGAGCCTCGCACCTGCGGGCGGCGGCCCCTGTGGCGTATCCGGCCGGCCTTACCCAGCTTCACCAGCTGATGCTCCGGGTTGCTCACCTGGCCAACCGTGGCCATGCAATCGGCCGGAACCCGCCTCATCTCCCCGGACGGAAGGCGAAGCAGACAGTACTTGTCTTCCTTCGCCATAAGCTGCGCCGAACCTCCGGCGCTGCGGACGATCTGACCACCGCGGCCGACGATCAGCTCGATGTTGTGGACTACGGTGCCGGAAGGCATGTTGCGCAATGGCAGCGCGTTACCGACACGGATCTCGGCCGTCGGACCTGCTTGCACCATCGCGCCCACCTCGAGGCCGGTGGGCGCCAGGATGTAGCGCTTCTCGCCGTCGCGGTAGTGGATCAGCGCAATGCGCGCCGTGCGGCCGGGGTCGTACTCGATCGTCGCCACCCTGCCCGGCACGCCCGTCTTGTCGCGCTTGAAGTCGACGATGCGGATCTTGCGCCGCGCGCCGCCGCCACGGTGTCGCACCGTGATCTTGCCCGAGTTATTGCGTCCCGCCGACCGCTTCTTCGATACGGTAAGCGACTTCTCCGGCTTCTTACTTCGTGATTTCACTGAACGTGTAGCCGCTGGCCCCGCGCATGCCCGGGGAGGTTGGCTTGTACTGTTTTACCGGCACCCTAAACTCCCTCGAACAGCTCGATGTGGTCGTCCGCCGCCAGCGTGACGATCGCTTTCTTCCAGTCGGGGGCCTGCGTCGCGCGGCGTCCGTTGCGTCGGCCGCCGCGGTGCTTGCCCTTCATCACGATCACGTTGACGCCGGTCACGCTGACCTCGAACGCCTTCTCGACCGCTTCTTTGATCTGAGGCTTGTTGGCGCGCGAGTCCACCTCGAAGATGTACTTGTTCGCGCCGGCAAGCGCCGTGCTCTTCTCCGTAACTAGCGGCCGCAGGATCACGGCGTACGGGTTGATCGACTTATCCATGCGTGACTGCCTCCGGCGCCCCCGCGATGCGCTTGCTGGCGCGCTCGCCGCCCCACAGCGCTTCGGCACGGCGAACGGCGTCTTCCGTCATCACCAGGACACGGCTATTCAGCAAGTCCGCCACGTTGAGGTAGTCGGCTGCCAGAGCCCGTGCGCCTGGTAGGTTGCGTGCACTCAGCAACACGTTGCGGTCGGACGCCGCCGTCACCAGCAACACCGTGCGCGTCACTTCCAGCCCACCGAGCATGTCCTTCACGGTGCGCGTCCGCGGCGCGTCCAGGTCCAGGCCTCGAACGACCTTCAGTTCGCCCCGCTTCGACCTTCGACGAAAGCGCCGAACGGATCGCCAACCGGCGCACGCGCTTCGGCAGCGCCTGCTTGTAAGAGCGCGGCTTTGGGCCGAAAGAGATACCGCCGTGGCGGTGGTGCGGCGCTCGGATCGCGCCCTGGCGCGACGCGCCGATGCCCTTCTGACGCCGAATCTTGCGAGTCGAACCGCGCACTTCGCCTCGTGTCTTCGTGTTCGCGCTGCCTGCACGGCGGTTCGCCAGCTGGGCCAGGAGCGCCTGGCGCATCGCCGCGTGGTGCGGCGTTAGACCAAACACGAGGTCGTCCGCATCCATGCTGTCGACTTCTTTGCCGGCCATGTCGTATATCGTTAGCTTCATTCCGGCTTCTCTTCCGTCTCTTCAGCCGGCTCGGCTTCGGTCGCCGCAGCGGGTGTTTCCGCCGCCACCTCGGCCTCGGGCGCTTCCTCGGCGACTGTCTCTAGCGTTTCTGCTGCCACGGCCGCGGGTTCCTCGGTTGTCTCAACCTCGTCCGCCGTTTCTTCCGCCGCTGCCGGAGCTTCCTCGTCCTCGGCAACTGGTGCCGCGGGTCGCTCGAGTTTCGGCTCGTTGCTCACCTTGCCTGTCTTGCGGATCCGCAACAGGCCGTTGCTGCCACCGGGCACTGCGCCCTCGATCAGCAGCACGTTACGAGCTGTGTCCGTGTCGAAGACGCGCAGGTTCTTGATCGTGACTTTGTCGTCACCCATGTGACCCGCCATGTGCAAGCCCTTGCGGACGCGGCCCGGCGTCGTGCCGGAGCCGATCGAGCCCGGCGCGCGGTGGCGGTCGGACTGGCCATGCGTTTTCGGCCCGCCTGCGAAGTGATATCGCTTGATGCCACCCGCGAAGCCCTTGCCCTTCGACACCCCGATCACGTCGACGATTTCGCCTTCTTCGAACTGCTCAACGCCCAGCGTCTGCCCGACCGTGTAGTCGTTCGGGTCGTCCACGCGGACCTCCCGCAGGTAGCGGAACTGTCCCAGCTGCTTCATGTGGCCCTTCAGCGCATCGTTGACTCGCTTGCGCACGCCGTAGCCCAACTGGATCGCGTCGTAGCCGTCCCGCTCCTGCGTCTTGATCTGCACCACGACGCACGGGCCCGCTTCAACCACGGTCACGCCACGTGCTTCGCCGCCGGCCGAGAACACCTGCGTCATTCCTACTTTGCGGCCGAAAATCGCGTTCGCCATTGCTACAGCTTGATCTCGATGTCCACGCCGGCCGGCAACTGCAGCCGCATCAGCGTGTCTACGGTTCGGGACGAAGGTTCCAAAATGTCGATCAGGCGCTTGTGCGTCCTGATCTCGAACTGCTCACGCGAGTCCTTGTCCACAAACGGGGACTTGTTCACCGTGAACTTCTTGATTTCGGTCGGCAGCGGTACCGGACCCGCGACGGTCACGCCAGTGCGCTCCGCCGCTTCCACAATCTGCTCGGCAGACTGATCGAGTATGCGGTGGTCGAAAGCTTTGAGCCTGATCCTGATCTTCTGTCGTGGCATTCTGCTCGGTTACTTTCTCCTCCGCACCTTACGGGCGGCTATTAGCGGTGTACCTTTGCGCGCGCGCCGAGCTTCTCAGCGATGTGCGCCGGTACGACCTCGTACGAATCGAACTCCATGGTGTGCGTGGCCCGCCCCTGGGTCATCGACCGCAGTTCCGTAGTGTAGCCGAACGTCTCCGCTAGCGGAATCTGGCAGCGAATGATCTGCAGCGTCCCGAACGATTCAACGTCCACAACGTGCCCGCGGCGAGCGTTGATGTCGCCCAGCACGTCGCCAAAGAACTGCTCCGGTACGCGGACTTCGCCCTTCATGATCGGCTCCAGCAGCACCGGCTCTGCCTGGTGCATCGCTTTGCGCATGCCTTCGATGCCGGCCATGCGGAACGCCATCTCTGAAGAGTCGACCGGGTGGGTCGAACCGTCGATCAGTCTGACGAGCACGTCGACAACCGGATAACCACCCAGCGGGCCGTTTTCCAGCGCCGACTTGACGCCTTCTTCGGTCGGCCCGACGAACTCGCGCGGCACCGAGCCACCGACAATTTTGTTCTCGAATAGGAAGCCGGCGCCCCGCTCCCGCGGCTCGACCTCGAGCTTCACGACACCGTACTGGCCGTGACCGCCGGTCTGGCGCACGTGGCGCCCCTCAACGACGGTGGCTCGGGTCAGCGCCTCGCGGTAAGCCACCTGCGGCCGGCCCACGTTGGCGTTGACGTTGAACTCGCGCAGCATACGGTCGACCAGCACCTCGAGGTGCAGCTCGCCCATGCCCGAGATCAACGTCTGACCCGTCTCTTCCTCGAAGCGAATGCGGAAGGTCGGGTCCTCCTCCGCCAGCTTGTTCAGTGCCTCGCCCATCTTGTCCTGGTCGTTCTTTGACTTCGGCTCGATAGCGATCGAGATCACCGGCTCCGGGAACTTGATCGGCTCCAGCAACATGGGCTTCGACGGGTCGGAAATCGTGTCACCAGTCAGCGTGTTCTTTAGTCCTACCGCAGCGACGATGTCGCCCGCGAAGACCTCGCTGACTTCTTCTTGCTTGTTCGCGTGCATGCGCACCAGGCGCCCGAAGCGCTCCGTCTGGTCGCGGCTCGTGTTCAGCACCTGCATGCCGCTCGTGGCCTTGCCGGAGTAGATGCGCAGGTACGCCAGCCGGCCGATGTACTGGTCCGTCACGATCTTGAACACCAGCGCGCTCAGCGGCTCGTCCGCGTCCGTCATGCGTTCCACCGGCTCGCCCGTCTTCGGGTCCGTCCCTGAGATCAGCCGGCACGTCGATCGGCGAAGGCAGGTAGTCGATGACGGCGTCCAGCAGCAGGCGCACGCCCTTATTTCGCAGCGCGGTGCCGCACAGGACCGGCGTGATCTCGCCTTCCAGCGTGGCGCGCCGCAGCGCCTTCTTGAGCTCTAGCGCGGTCACCGCGTGTCCCTCGATGTAGGAGATCATCAACTGCTCGTCGACCTCGCCCACCTTCTCGAGCAGACGGTCGCGGGCGCGTTCGTACGCTTCCTGCATCTCCGGCGGGATCTCGCGCGCCTCAGGTACGTCGTCTCGGTCGCCCGTGAAGAAGATTGCCTTCTGCTCCACCAGGTCGATCACGCCGTTGAAGTCGGCCTCGACGCCCCATGGTATCTGGATCGGCACCGGCCTCGCGTCGAGCCGCTCGGCGATCATGTCGACTGTGCGCCAGAAGTCGGCGCCTGTGCGGTCCATCTTGTTGACGAAGCAGATGCGCGGCACGTTGTAGCGGTCGGCCTGGCGCCAGACCGTCTCCGACTGCGGCTCAACGCCTGCAACCGCGTCGAACACCACGACGCCGCCGTCCAGTACGCGCAGACTGCGCTCCACTTCGACCGTGAAGTCGACGTGGCCGGGCGTGTCGATGATGTTGATCTGGTGGCCTTTCCACTCCGCGGTCGTCGCCGCAGACGTGATCGTGATGCCGCGCTCGCGCTCCTGGGCCATCCAGTCCATCACGGCGGTGCCTTCGTGCACCTCACCGATCTTGTAGGTTCGGCCCGTGTAATAGAGCACGCGCTCGGTCACGGTCGTCTTACCGGCATCGATGTGCGCGATGATGCCGATATTGCGGATGTTTTCGATGTTCGAGGGACGGGGCATAGCTGGTTACCAACGGTAATGGACGAAAGCGCGGTTCGCTTCGGCCATACGGTGAGTGTCCTCGCGACGCTTTACGGTAGCGCCCTGACCGGATGAAGCATCCATCAATTCACCCGCCAGCTTCTCGGCCATCGAACGGCCGCGGCGGGCTCGCGCCGACCGGACCAGCCAGCGCATCGCCAGTGAGATGCGGCGCTCGGCCCGAATGTCGACGGGTACCTGATACGTCGCGCCACCGACGCGTCGGGGCTTCACCTCGATCGCCGGCGTCGCGTTGCGCAGCGCCTGGTCGAACACGTCGATCGCCGGGCGGCCGCTCTGCTCCTCCATGCGGCCCAGCGCCTGGTAGACGATGCGTTCAGCGGTGCTCTTCTTGCCGTCGAGCATCACCTTGTTGATGAACATCTGGAGCATCTTGGAGTTGTACTTGCCGTCCGCCGGGATGTCGCGCCGGTCCGCCTTGCCACGTCGAGCCATGACTAAGCGTCCTTCCTCGCGCCGTACTTGCTACGGCCGCGGCGGCGGTTCGCCACGCCCGACGAGTCGAGCGCGCCGCGGATGATGTGATAACGGACGCCGGGCAGGTCCTTAACGCGGCCGCCGCGGATCAGCACCACGGAGTGCTCCTGCAGGCTGTGGCCCTCGCCCGGAATGTAGGCCGTGACCTCCATGCCGTTGGTCAAGCGGACGCGCGCGATCTTGCGCAGCGCCGAGTTCGGCTTCTTGGGAGTCATCGTGCGCACCTGCACGCAAACGCCGCGCTTCTGCGGCGAACCCTTGGTCCACTGCGTCGTGTTATGCAGCGCGTTATACCGCCAGCGCAGGGCAGGCGCTTTGGTCTTACGAGTCGGGACCTTGCGGCCCTTGGACACCAGCTGATTAATCGTCGGCAAGCCCGTGCTCCTTCTTCGTTAGCTCCCCGTTTGGCCACACCCACCGCTGCCCATAGGCAAGCGCATAGGCCGGTTGCCCTATTGCTGAGCTAGTCGACCTCTCCAAGGCGGAGTCTCCACGCGAAGGCGGGAGAGCGATCGACCGTGGTCACTTTCAGGTCAATCGACCTAACGACCTGTGGTCACAGGGGGTGCCAAAGGGAAACGTTACAGATTCGGCGGGAGTGTGTCAACCGAGACGAGCTACTCCAGCCCTCCCACCGCCAGGTAGCGGTCATAATGCGTCTGCCAGCGCTCCATATGCCACGACGCCGGGCTGCCTTCGACCGCAAGCTCCAGCAGGTCCAGCAGCGTGTGCCACCCCGCCAGCGACTTGTATCGAAACTCGCCCCAGCTCTTCGCCGGATGGATATGCGTGAACACCAGACGCGTCCCGCCGTCCGACTCCGACAGCTCGTATCTCACCGTTCCGCCCGTCCACTCCGCCGAATCCCACGTGTACTCCAGAACGCGCGGTTCTTCCAGCGTCAGGATTACGCCCGCAATGCCCTGGCCACCCACTTCGAGCAGCCGGTAGCGCCCGCCGGTCCGCAGCTCAACGTCTGCCACGCCAAGCCACTCCTCGATACGTTCCGGCTCCGTCAACAACGCCCAGACGTCATCGATCGGCGCGTCATAGATACGCTCGAAGCGTAGCTCATAGCCGTCGGCAACCTCGCGGACCGCGCCGTTGCTCATGTTCGTGCCGTTTGTCATGCGCTACTTCTGTTTAGCGCACCCGCCCCCTGAGCGCAAGGAACGCCGCGCCGATACTGACGCCCGACCACACCGTAATCGTCAGTATCGAGACGCCGATATCGCCCGCATTCCAGCCCTCCATCGAAAGCGACCGCAGCCCCTGCAGGACATACGTCATCGGGTTCACCGTCGCCGCCGTGCTCAGCCATCCGGAGAGCGCTTCCTTCGGCGCGAACAGAGTCGTCAGGAACATGAACGGCATGAATAGGAACCACATGCTCTGCGTCGCTTGCGCATTTCCGGTCCTCAGCGCCATCGTGAAACCGATTCCCGAGTACGCCAGCCCGAAGCAACTCGCTAGCGCCACCATGACGATCGCACCCGGCACGCCAGTCTCGAAATGCAGGCCCGCCGCCGTGGCCACCAGCAGCACGATGAAAGCCTGCGCCATGATCCGGAAGAAGTCCGCCATCATCGCGCCGACCAACAGCGACATCCGGTTCGCCGGCGTCAACAGCAGCTTATCGAAGTAGCCGCTTTCGATGTCCGACACCATGTTCAGTCCGGCGCTGCCACCTTGAACCGCGAAGATCAGCGACATCGGCAGAAGGAAGCCCTCCCAGTTCGCCAGCCCCGCCTGGTTCGCGAAGCCCTTCAGCGACCCCAGCATGATGAAGTAGAAGAAGATCGGCACCACCAGGTTCGGCAGAAGGTACATCGGCGTGCGCACCGCCAATCGGATCTCGCGCATTCCCAGCAGCATCGTCGCCCTTATCGTCTGACGTACCGGGTTCCACGCCGGCAGCGTCGCCGCCTGTCCGGCAGCCGCGGTCTCAGCGAGAGCCATCGTCTTTCTCCTCTCTGGCGGTCTCAGCGCCTTCCAGCCGCGAGCCGGTTGCCTTCAAGAACACCTCATCCAGGCTCGGGTGCGAGACCGCAACCTGCGCCATCTCGATTCCCGCCCCGTCCAGAATACGGATCACCTGTGCCACCGCCTGCGTCCCGTTCTCGACGAACAGCGTTACGCTGCTCTCCTCCGGCCGCATCTCGCGCAGCCCCGGCATCTCGGCCAGCAACGGCTTTGCCGCTTCGACGCCGGAGTCATGAAACACCACCGTGACAACGTCGGCGCCGATCGACGCCTTCAGTTCTGCCGGCGTTCCTTCCGCCACGATCTTGCCGTGGTCGATGATCGCCACCCGGTCGGCTAGTCGGTCGGCCTCTTCTAGATAGTGCGTCGTCAGGAATACAGTCATCCCCATCTGCTGGTTCAGGCGCTGCACCTCCTGCCAGACGGATTGCCGGCTGGCCGGGTCGAGGCCCTCGGTCGGCTCGTCCAGGAACAGCATGCGCGGCTCGTGCACCAGCGCGCTGGCCAGGTCGAGGCGGCGCTTCATGCCGCCGGAGTACGTCTTCACCTGGCGCTCCGCCGCGTCCGTCAGCCCTACGAGGTCCAGCATCTCCACGGCGCGTCGTCGCGCGACCTCGGAGCTGAGGCCGCATAGTTTGCCCTGCAGCTCCAGCAGCTCTCGTCCCGTCGCCAGCGCATCCAGCCCTGCCTCCTGCAACGCAACGCCGATCGATCGGCGTATCTCGTGCTGCTGCCGGTACACGTCGAGTCCTGCCACGCTGGCGCGGCCCGAGGTCGGGCGCAGCAGCGTCGTCAACATCCGTACGGTTGTCGTCTTGCCGGCCCCGTTCGGCCCCAGGAAGGCAAAGACCTGCCCGTCGTCCACCTCGAGGTCGATGCCCGCGACGGCGACGATTCCTCCGTCGTACTCCTTGCGGAGTCGTTCAGTCTCAATCGCGTGCAATTTCCGATTCCCCAGTACTTAATACCCCATGACGGCACATTATAGAACACACGTACTGACACCATCCTGTCAGGAGTGTTTTCGGGCTCTTCTTCCATAGTCGCACGTCACTGGCTCCATGGCGCAATCTCTTCTCACTCGATCATGCCACGGACCCGCTAACTCTCCGGCGACCCGGACCCCCCGGCGTAACCAGGGTCTACACTTGCCCTATGCCCAATCGCTTGGCCGACGAGACCAGCCCCTACCTCCTGCAGCACAAGGACAACCCGGTCGACTGGTACGCCTGGGGCGACGAAGCCTTCACCGCAGCCCGCGAGGCGGACAAGCCGATCCTGCTCTCGGTCGGCTACTCCGCCTGCCACTGGTGCCACGTCATGGCCCACGAGTCCTTCGAGGACGAAGCCATCGCGGCCCAGATGAACAGCCTCTTCGTCAACATCAAGGTCGACCGCGAAGAGCGCCCCGACGTCGACAACATCTACATGCAGGCCGTCCAGTCGCTCACCGGCCGCGGCGGCTGGCCCATGACCGTCTTCCTGACCCCCGAAGGCTTGCCCTTCTACGGCGGCACCTACTTCCCGCCCGCCGACCGCCAGGGCATGCCCGGCTTCCCCCGCCTCCTCGAAGCCGTCGCTGACGCTTACAAATCGAAGCGCGCAAGACGTCCTTCAGGCCGGTGCCCAGCTCGTGCAGGCCATCGCCTCGCCCGCCCGCCTGCAATCCGGCGACACCGTCCTCACGCCTCAGCTCCTCGAGGACGCCGCCGAGGCCATGCTGAGAGGCCACGACGACGACTTCGGCGGCTTCGGCAGTGCGCCCAAGTTCCCCCAGGCAATGTCACTCGACTTCCTCATGCGCTGGCACCAGCGCTCGAAGTCGCCCACCGCGCTCGAGGCCATTCACAAGACGCTGCGAGCCATGGCCCAGGGCGGCATGTACGACCAGGTCGGCGGCGGCTTCCACCGCTACTCGACCGACGCCGTCTGGCTCGTCCCTCACTTCGAGAAGATGCTCTACGACAACGCCCTTCTCGCCCGCCTCTACCTCGACGCCTGGAAGCTTACCGGCGAGCCCTTCTACCGCCGGATCACGCAGGAGACGCTCGACTACGTCTTGCGCGAGATGACCGACGCCTCCGGCGGCTTCTACTCCACCCAGGACGCCGACTCCGACGGCGAAGAGGGCACGTTCTTCCTCTGGACCCCTGCCGAGCTCGAAGCCGTCCTCGGTGAAGACGCCGCCCTTGTCGGCGCCTACTTCGGCGCAACAGAGGAAGGCAACTTCGAAGACACCAACATCCTCAACGTCCGCAAACCCGCTGCCCGCTTCCGCAAGACGTCTCGAGCACGACGTAGGTGATCCCTCTCACACTGGGAGAAGGTTAGAGTTAGGGATAGTAGCGCCGCGGACGAAACAACAACCTTCGAAGCCTTCATCCACGAAGCGAAAGCGAAGCTCTATGCCGCCCGAGAGCAGCGCATCCACCCCGCCCGCGACGAGAAGGTCCTCACCGCCTGGAACGGCCTCATGCTGCGCGCCTTCGCCGAGGCGGCGCTCGCCTTCGACTCCCAGCCCTACCGTGACGCCGCCGCGACAACGCCGACTTCCTTCTTCGCGAGATGCGGCCTGCAAGCCCGGCTGCTGCGCACCTGGAAGGACGGCCTCGCGCGCCTCAATGGCTACCTCGAGGACTACGCCTGCCTCATCGACGGCCTAATCGCCACGCACGCCGCCACCTTCGACGCGCGCTATCTGAGCGCCGCCGTCGAGCTGGCGGACGAGATGATCGACCTCTTCTGGGACGACGAGGTCCAGGGCTTCTTCGACACCGGCCGCGACCACGAGGCACTGATCACCCGCCCGCGCGACTTCTTCGACAACGCGACGCCGTCCGGCACCTCGGTCGCTGTCGACGTCCTCCTCAAGCTCGCCGCTCCTCACCAACAACGCCGACTACGAGCGCCGCGCCACGACCTGTCTGCGTACCCTCGCCCCCTACATCGAGAACGCCCCGACCGCTTTCGGCCGCCTCCTCGCCGCCCTCGACTTCCACCTCTCGACGCCCCAGGAGCTCGCCATCGTTTTGCCGCCGGCGAACGACGCGAGTGCGCTTCTCGACACGGTCCGCGCGCGTCTACGCTCCCAACCTCCTCATCGTCGGCGGCCCCGTCGGCCAGACCGACAACCCAACGCCGCTGCTCGACGACCGTGAAGCCCTCAACGGCAGAACCCACCGCCTACCTCTGCGAGCGCTACGTCTGCCAGGCGCCCACCACGGACCCCGCGGAGCTCGCAGCACAACTTGTAGCGACGCTGGCGTAGCTAAACGATCCTGAGCTTGTCAAAAGTTCTGTCGCCCCATCTGGGCTGACCCCTCCATTTCTGCCACCCGTTTACAATGCCCCCATGTCCCGCGAGCAATACGTAGCCACCGACAAGCGCACCGGCCTTGAGGTCGCCATCACTGGCGAGTTCCCGGACGACCCCCAGGACCGTATCCGCATCGCCCGCACCAGCAACCTCTTCGCTCGCCTTATGTCGACTATCCTGTCGATGCAGAGCCAGAGCGAGCGCCGCGACGCGTTCATCGCCGTCGAAACCCAGATGGAGCTCGCCGACGCACTCATCCAACACGACATGGAGGAAGTGCAGCGCCTCCTACAGGACACGCTGCAGAAGCTCGGCATCACTCCGGACCAGATGAAAGACATCGAGGACGAAATCCGCCGCCGCCTCGGTGATCTCGGTGAAAACGGCCCGCCGCTGGAACCGCCTGAGCCCGTCTAAAGAGAAATACGTCTCATGTAATATACTTGGGACGTATATGGACGGCCCCTCTACATCCCCATTCGCGGACTGATGGCTCAGCCCGCCCTCGCAGCGCCGCTACCAGCCCTGGACGCGAGACCGCCGGGCCGCAGCCGCATCTGGGCCAACACCACACTTGCGGCGTTCCAGTTTCCGGTCTATCGCATCCTCTGGCTCGGTAGCTTCATTGGATTCCTCGCGTTCAACATGTCCGGCGTCGCCCAGGGCGTCATCGCCTACGACCTCACCGGCAACAACCGCGCCGTTGGGACCGTCATGTTCGGTCAGGGCCTCGCGATGCTCCTGCTCAACCCCTTCGGCGGCGCCATCGCCGACCGCTTCAACAAACGCGTCCTCATCATCGCCACCCAGACGGTAATCGGCGCCGTGATTCTCACCATGGCGATGCTGCTGCTCACCGACAACATCAGCATCGCCTGGCTCGCGGTCGGCTCCTTTGTCACTGGCCTCATGTTCGCGATCCTTGGCCCCTCACGCACCGCGCTCCTCGCCGACGTTGTCTCCAGCGCCCGCATCGGCAACGCGATGGCGCTGCTCCAGGTCGGCGGTAATTTTGGTCGCATCTGCGCGCCTTTCCTCGCCGGCGCGTTGCTCAGCGTCGCAGTCATCGGCGCCACCGGCACCTACTTCATCATCGCCTCGATGTTCGTTGTCGTCTTACTGACGATGTCGCACATTCCGTCCAGTCCGCCCCGCACCGGTCGGACCGGCTCCGTGCTAGACGACGCGAAACAGGGCTTCGCCTATACCCGGCGCAACCCGCGTCTGCTACACGCCCTTGTCGGTTATTACGCGATTACCGCGCTCGGCTACTCCTTCTGGGTCGTTATGCCCGGTCTCGTCAAAGGCGAGCTGGGCGGCAGCACCGCCAGCCTGGGTGCGGTGCTCGGCGTAACCGCCGGTGGTGGCCTCGTCGGCAGCATCATCGTCGCGTCCCTCGCCGATTCGCCGCGCGCCAGCCTCTACCTCAGGGTCAGCAGCCTCCTCGCTGCGTCAATGCTCACCGTCGCGGGCTTCGCCCCCAGCCTGCTCTTCCTCATGCTCGTAATGGTCTTCATGGGTGCTGGCATTGCGTCCTTCCAGACGCTCAACAACTCTGTCGCTCTGCGCCACGCCGACCCCGCCTTCTACGGCCGCATCATGGGCCTGATGCAGATCGCATGGGGCCTGATCAACCTCTTCAGCCTCCCAACAGGCTTCATCGCCGACGCCGTCGGTGAGCGAAGCGTCTTGACCGGAGCCGGCGTCATCCTCCTCGCGCTCCTCGTCGTCATGGCGGCTTGGGAGCGCCGCATCGACCGCGCCGAGGCCGCCACAGCCTGCCCTAACTCCCGCCTGAACTTTCGGGCCGTGACCTGACTCACGGTGCGAAGTGTTGCTAAACTAACGCCAAACTTCATCTACAGGAGAAGCGAGAATTGAGCGCAAGCGCTGAAATCTTCATCGAGGCGCAGGAGCCGAAGGCCCGGTTCGATTACCTGCTAACTCTGCGAGACGCCGAAGGCCAGATCCTTGCCGGCAAAGATATCGTCATCACCTGCGAAGGGGACGGCAGCCTCCAGTACGCCCACAACGCCAAGCAACTGGTGCGCGAGACCAACACCGAGGGTCAGGTCAAGTTCCAGTGGTTCCGCCGTGGCATCTTCGGGCGTGACGTCAAAGCCGTCGTCACCGTCGAGGGCCGCGACCTCCCGGACTCCGTGGTCACCCTGGAGCCAACCGAGCCCGAGTACGCCACGACGAGCTACCGCACCAAGATCTACCCGCTGAAGGTTCCGCCCCGCCGCGTCTAGTCCGCCTCCAACGGCAGCACCACAGGCCCCGGTAGACCCTCAGGCCGCAGCACCGACACGTCCGTGCTGTAGGCGAGGCGGAGGTGGGCCCGCGTCAGCACGTCCATCGGGGAGCCCTGCGCGATGACGCTCCCGGCTGCCAGCAGCACCAGCCGGTCGCAGTACAGGGACGCCAGCGTCAGGTCGTGCAGTGCCGCCAGCACTCCTAAACTGCGCTCCCCTGCCAGCCGTCGCAGCAGTTTCGAAATCACCACCTGGTGCCCGATATCCAGGTTGGCCGTCGGTTCGTCCAGCAGCAGCAGCGGCGTCTCCTGCGCCAGCGCCCGCGCCAGCACCACGTTCTGACGCTCCCCGCCGGATAGCTCCTCCACCCGGCGAAACGCCAGCCCCTCGGCCCCCAGTGACGCCAGCGCCGCGTCTGCCTTCTCGTAGTCCCCTGGGCTTTCTTGCTCCAGGAAGCGCAGGTACGGCGTGCGCCCCATCACGACGATCTCGCGCGCCAGGAAGCCCACCGGCAGGGCCGGATTCTGCGTTACCACCGCGACTCGACGCGCCAACTCCCGCGCACTCAGCAGCGTCACGTCCTCGTCGCCGATGCGCACCTCACCCGCCTTCACCGCAACGCCGCGCGTCATCGCCTTCAGCAGCGTCGTCTTCCCGCCACCGTTCGGCCCCACCAGCCCGACCACTTCCCCCGCCGTTACGTCCAGGTCGACGCCGCGCAAAGCCTCGCGCGCTCCGTAGTCACCCGTAGCCCGCGCACGCTGAGGCATCAGAAGTACACCTTGCGCTGGTGGCGCAGCAGGAACAGGAAGAACGGCGCTCCCACGAACGACGTCAGGATGCTCACCGGCAGCTCCCCCGGGCTGACCAGAGACCGCGCCCCGATGTCCGCCACGATCAGGAAGCTCGCCCCGACCAGTACCACCACCGGCAGTAGCCGCCGATAGTCCGGCCCCAGCAGCAGTCGCACGATGTGCGGCGATACCAGCCCCACGAATCCGATGATCCCCACCACGGACACCGCTGCCGCCGCCGCCAGCGACGCGGCTAGCAGGATCACCGCCTTCGTCCGCTGCACGTTCAGCCCCACGTACGACGCCTCCCCTTCCTCCAGCTGCAGCACGTTGAGCAAGCGTCCGTGCAAGAACACCACGATCGCCGCCGGAACCGCGTACGGCAACACATACGAAAGGTCGCGCCAGCCGCTGCCGTTGAACGACCCCAGCAGCCACGAAAGCACCGCGTTCGAGCTCTGGTGATCGACGATCAGGATGTAAGAAATCGCCGCGACCGCGATCGACGATATCGTCACCCCCGCCAGGATCAGCGTCGTGTTCGGCGTCTGCCCGCCCGCATGCGCGATGTTGTACGCCAGAAGGACCGCCGTCATCGCACCGCCGAACGAGACCAGCGGCAGCAGGCTGAAGCCGCTCAGCGTTAGCGGCGCGTCCAGCACGATCGCGATCGCCCCCGCCAGCCCTGCCCCCGCTGCGACGCCGAGCAGGTACGGGTCGGCAAGCGGGTTACGGAACACGCCCTGATACGCCGCCCCGCTGAATGCCAGGGTCGCCCCGACGACGCCTGCCAGCAGCACGCGCGGCACCCTGATCTCCCAGATGATCGCGTCGGCCTGACGCGGCACGTCGAAGCTCGCCCCCGCCACGTGGTTCAGAATCACCCGCGCCGTATCGCCCGGCCCAATGCCCGCCGGCCCGATCAGCGTCCCCGCTACCACGCAGCACAGCAGCGACAGCCAGCGCGATCGCCGGCGTCGCGGGACGCAGCCGCGCCGCGAGACCGCGATGCGGCCCCCTAAGTACCGGAGCGCGAATCGCTTCAGCCATCAGTCCTCCGGGTAGAGGCAGTCGGCCAGCGCCTGTAGGCCCTGCATGATATAAGGCCCCGGCCGGTCGGTCAGGTCCGGGTTCACCGGGCAGATGCGGTCGTTCGCCACGGCGCTGATCGCCGACCAGCCGGGCCGCGCCGCCACCTCCGCCGGGTCGGCGAAGTCGGCCAGTACGATCACCTCCGGGTCCGCCGCCACTACCGCTTCGGATGACATCTGTGGGTACGGCGTCTCGGCCTCGTCGGCGATGTTCTGCGCCTTCAGCAACGTGTACAGCTCTCCCACGAAGGTGTCACTGCGAGCCGTATACAACGATGCGTCGGACTCGTGGAAGATGCGCGGCCCCGTCTCCACATCCTTGACGCTGGCTACGATCGCGTCCCGCTCCGCCTCCATGTCCGTT
The DNA here is from genome assembly GCA_963766645.1 of uncultured Chloroflexia bacterium. Classification (GTDB taxonomy): domain Bacteria; phylum Chloroflexota; class Dehalococcoidia; order DSTF01; family WHTK01; genus WHTK01. The sequence continues at coordinate 754,660 of CAVYAY010000001.1, forward strand.
ATCAGCCTCTCGGCCGCGTCCTCTCGCCCCGTGATCCCGCCGATCAATCGGATGTTCTCGAACAAGCCCTCGATGTCCGCCGGCACCGCGAGGAAAAACACCGTCACGCCGGCGTTGCGCAGCGACGACACCAGGTCGCCCGGGTCGTACCAGGCGTACACGAGGTCGGGGTCATACGCCACGATCGCCTCCACGCTAGGCTGGAAGGCGTCGACCGCGGGCTTCTCGTCGCTCCCCGCAGGGCAGTTCGCGAACTGGTCCACCGCCACAAGCTGCTCGCCAGCCCCGATGGCGCAAAAGATCTCAGTCGCGTGGGGCGCCAGCGACACGATGCGCTGCGGCGGCGCATCAAACGTCACGGTCTTTCCATCGCTCCCCGTGAACGACTTCGAATCCGCCGTGCTCACCTGCGTCACGCTGACCGACGTCGGTGTCGGCGTCGCGGCACCGCCTCCCGAGCACGCCGTCAGCAGCAGCGGCGAAAGCAGAAGCAGAGATCAGGAATCGATAGCGCACCAGAGGCTCCTTTCACTCGAAGCGACCCACTGCGCCTCTGGAAGCCTGCGCTGACACGCAAACAAAAGCCCCGGCCTCGTGAGACCGGGGTCGATACGTCTTTGCGTTTGCGCGGACGATGCTCCGGCCTCTTCCACGGAGGCTTCCAGAGACATCGTCACGGGCTGGCGGCCTGGCTCTCCTTCCCGCGGGAAGGACTACAGTTGCGGGACAGCGCCGGACTTTGACCGGCTTCGCATTTATTCCCTCGCTTGCAAGAGGGACACCCGTGACGTGACGGCGCCAGTATAGGAGCCGCGCCGGGGTCGGGACAAGGCGCTAATGCCTCGGCTTATCCCACGGGCTGACTGCCGCCACCATCATCAGCACCGGCACCGGCAGAAACAGCAGCCCGAACGAAAACGCCGCGATCCAGCAGAAGAACGCTGTCGCCAGAATTCCTACCCAGAGCCACGCCCGCAGCAGCGTGAACCCCGACCGCACCGCCACCCACGACCCGAATGACGACACCAGCGGGACCAGAAGCCACAGCAGCACCGCCTCCCGATCCGGATCGTCGCGGTAGAGGTCCTTCAGCGGAAGCAGCGCGACGATGACCACGAGCGCGTACATAAAAGCGAGCCCGGCAAGCAGCCTCGCCGGGCCGCCCTCCTTCGGCGGTCCCTCGTCCTCCGCCGTCACGCCTCTGGCCTACAGCCCGGGCGTCGTGATCTCCGAGTCGCCCAGGATCTCCGCCGATCCCGCCAGGTTCACCGCAATGTGGCTCATGCCCGTCGTGTTCGTCGCGCCGTGCCAGTGCTTCTCACCCGTGCCGAACACCACTACGTCACCTGCCTCGACGACCCGCTCGCCTTGCACCTCGCTAGCGACGATCCCCTTGCCTTCGATAATGACAAGCCCTTGTTCGAAGCTGTGCGTGTGCCAGCGCGTCCGCCCGCCCGGGCTGAACTTCACCAGCAGCATCCGCGTCTGCTCCGTCATCGTGTCGTCGATCAGGCCGTGCGCCTGTACTTCGCCGATGAACATCGGCGTGCCGGTGCGCGGCTGAAACTTCGGGTCGTTGGTACTGGCGACGTGCATCGGATCCTCCTGCATCAAAACCTACAAAACCGTATTCAAATTAGCAGCCCGAGAATAGCAGAAGCCGTAACCACCGTCCGGCGACGGCGGCATGCCTGAAACGCGACAGGCGTTGACTACGTTGTCAAAACGTAGCTAAGATTTCGCAACCTTAGTCAGGAGGACGCATATGCCGCTTTATGAGTACTACTGCCCGCCCTGCGGAGAACAGTTCGAGGTCCTGCGGCCTGTCAGTCAGATGAACAGCGCGGCGACTTGCCCCAGCGGTCACACCACCAACAACCGCGTCCTCTCGCTCTTCGCGCCGCTTGCCCGCGGCGACGAAGCCCCCGCTATGACGATGCCGATGTCCGGCGGCGGCGATTCCTGCTGCGGCGGCAGCTGCTCCTGCTGCTAACACCCCTCTGCTAGGAAACCAAAGAGCGGCCCGGCGGCCGCTCTTTCACTTGTATTCGGATCGCGCCGTCAGGCCGTCGCCAGCTCCAGCGCATCTTCCTTGTGCCTCGACGCGCCGAGATACAACCCCGCGCCCAGCAGCAGCAACGCCGCCTCCGCCACTATCATCAGCCCCACGAAAAACACGATGCGCTCCCAGAATGGCGGCGGGAATATCTGGATCAGATGGTCCGTCGCCGGATTCAGGAGCCAGAAGTCGTTGCTGAAAATCAACTGGTGGAAATTCGTCCAGGCCTGGTCGAAGCCCGATAGCCCCACGGCGCCGACGCCTCCCAGAACCACAAGACAAAGCACGCAGCCTCCTGCAACCCGAACCGCCAGCTCGCGCGGCGTGATCTCCCGCGCCCACAGGACCACCAAGACGATGTAGACCAGCACGTACATCACCGCGAACTCCTGCACCCGGTTCGCCAGCTGGAAGCGGTCTTTGACGTCCTGCATGTGGACGGTCTCGCGCGGGTTGAACAGGCTCGCCTCGCGCCCGTCCTCCGTTACGTCGATGAGCAGCGTCTTCTGGTTGTTGTTGAAGTAATCCCGGATCTCCGCACCGGCGCGGATCAGGTCGGCTCGCGCAATGCCTGTCACCCCGACCGCATCATATTCGTCGATCGCGTAGCGATACACCCGCGGCTCGTTCGCCATGAAGCGGATGTTGGTGGTAACCAGGGCTACCGGGATGCAGAGAATAAACAGGAGTGTGGCGGCGGTGCGGAAAACGCCCAAGTCTAAGCCTCATTACCGGCCCAGAGGCGCCCGCCACGTCTCGGACAGTACGGTGGTATCGTAGATTCGCGCCAGACTCATGTCAACGAGTTATGGCGCGTTATGTGAGCTAATTTCCCCGACCATCCTGTCCGAATGTGAGGCCCGCCATGCTCAGCGAACGCGAAGCCCGGAGCTACCAGACGCTGCGTGATGTCGTTGCCCGCCTGCGTGCTCCCGATGGCTGCCCCTGGGACCGCGAGCAGACCCACGCCAGCCTCCGACCCTACGTCATCGAAGAAGCCTACGAGGTCCTCGCCGTCCTCGACTCCGGCTCGACCGATGGCCTGCCCGAAGAACTAGGCGACCTCTTGTTGCAGGTCGTCCTGCACAGCCAACTCGCTGAAGAGGCCGGTGAGTTCGAGATGGCCGACGTCCTCGAAGGTCTCGCGCAGAAGCTCATCCGCCGTCATCCCCACGTCTTCGGCGACGTTCAGCTCGAGACCGTCGGCGAGGTCGTCACCCAGTGGGACGAGATCAAGAAAGGCGAGCGCGACGCGGACGGCTCCGCCCTTGCCAACGTCCCGCCCGCCATGCCGGCCCTGTCCTACGCCCAGACCCTGCTGCGTCGCGCCGAGTCGGCCGGCTTCGCCTGGCCCCACCGCGACGACGTCCTCAAGAAACTCGGCGAGGAACTGCGCGAGCTCGAAGCCGCTTCAACCCCTGAGGAAGCCACGGGCGAGTTCGGCGACCTCCTGCTCAACGTCGCCAACTACGCCCGCTATCTTGGCATCGACGCCGAGCAGGCGCTGCGCGAGGCGGGCCACAAGTTCCGCCGCCGCTTCACCGCCGTTGAGTCCGCGCCCGCGACCGCGGCCTCGATCTCAAAACCCAGTCCCGCGAATCTCTGATGGCGCTCTGGGACGAGGCGAAGCGCACCGAAGCCTGAATCCGATCAGGTCTGTTTCACCCAGCGCTGGATGTTATACTGCGCCTATCCGTTGGAACCCAAGCGATTACACGTCTAGAGGAGAATTCATGACCGCGCAGAAAGAAAGCGTAGTAACCCCGGAGCGCCTCGCTCAGGGCATCAGCTATAAAGAGTGGGCCGACCAGATCGACCGCAACCAGGAAAAGTTCCAGTACAACTACGACGCTACGACGCCCAACGCCGATGACGTCGCCGCCATCAAGGCAACCATGGCTAAGCCCGGCGGCCCCGCCACCGTCCTCGCTATCGGCGAACCCTGGTGCCCCGATGTCGTCCGCGGCATGCCGGTCATTGCCAGGCTCTGCGAAGATACCGGCCTCGACCTCAAGATCTTCTTCCGCGACCAGAACCTCGACATCATGAACGAGTTCCTCTACAAGGGTGAGTTCCAGTCGATCCCGACCCTCGTCTTCTACGACAAGGACCTGCACAAGCTGGGCGTCTGGCACGAGCGCGCCCAGAAGGCCCGCGACGAGATGCCGCAGCTCAGCGAGATCACCGGCAAGATGCGCAACCAGGAACTGTCCGAGGAAGAGCGCCAGAAGTACATGGAGCAGTACGAAGCGTTCCAGAAGGGCCCCGTCTGGGCCGGCTGGCGCGACGCCGAGGTCAAGGAGATTCGCGAGCTGCTTGAAGCCGCCACGAAGTAAGCCTTTTTTAGCCATTTGCAAGATCGGCGGCCTTACTGGCCGCCTTTCTTTTTGCCGATCCTATATACAACCCTTCGCGTTCGCGAAGCCGGTAGGGAGCGGCTCATTGGCTGGCAAATTCCGCATCGGCAAGCTGTTCGGCCTCAACGTCAGTGTCCATTGGACCTGGTTCTTCTTCCTGTTCCTCCTCACCTGGACCTTCGCCACCGGCGTCCTCCAGGACTTCTACGGCGATTGGGCCGACAGCCGCCGCTGGATCGTCGCGGTTGCGATCACGCTCGTCTTCTTCCTCTCGATATTCCTGCACGAGGTCTCCCACACCGTTGTCGCCCGCCGCTTCGGCATCCGCGTCACCGGCATCACGCTCTTCGTCTTTGGCGGCGTCTCCAGCCTCAACCACGAACCGCGCGACTCGCGGCAGGAATTCTGGATCGCTGTCGTCGGGCCGTTTACCAGCTTCGCCCTAGAGTATCCTGTTCACCGCCGGGTTCTTCGGCCTGCGCTTCATCGATGACGGCGCCGCCGCCATTTGCGGCACGCTGGCCGTCCTCAACCTGCTTGATCGGCCTCTTCAACATCATCCCTGGCTTCCCGCTCGATGGCGGTCGGGTCATGCGCAGCGCCTTCTGGGCCAAACGCCACAGCCTCGTCGGGGCCACCCGCGCCGCGGCCAAGATCAGCATGTTCGTCGCCTACGGCATGATGGCAGCAGGCATCGTCATGTTCTTCACCGAGTCGATCGTCAGCGGCATCTGGCTGCTGCTCATCGGCATCTTCCTGCGAGCCGCCTCCGTCGAAAGTTACGAACAGGTCTTCCTCGACGTCGTCCTGCGCGGCGTACCCGCCAGCTCCGTTGCGCGCCAGGACTACGTCACCGTGCCGCCCGACATGATGCTGACTGAGCTCGTAGAGGAGAACGTCCTCGCCGGCTACGGCCGTTGTTTCCCCGTCGTCGTCGGTGACGACCTGATCGGCATCGTTACCCTGCATGACGTCCGTGCCATCGCGCGCCAGGAATGGGACACTACCAGCGTCTTTCGCGTCATGACACGCTTCGCCGATCTGCGCTCGGTCACCCTGCTCGACGACCTGCCCGCCGTCCTCTCGCTCATGGCCGTCGCCGACGTCAACCAGATACCGCTGCTGGATGGTCGGACCCTCCTTGGCTTGATCCACCGCTCCGACGTCATCCGCTACATTCAGACCCGTCAGGAGATGCTCCCGGCTGCTGCTTGATCCCCACCTCGATGTATAATTCGGCCGTGGATGCGGTTAACTGCGGCCGCTGCGGGGTGCGAAGAGACGTCGGCGACAACTTCTGCCGCGCTTGTGGTCATCAGTTCACGGTGAACCTGCCTGCCGTCAAGTCGGCCAATCTTCCCGCCGTCAAGCGTGGAGGCTTGCCGCCGTCGCTCGTCGGTAGCGTCGCCGTGCTCGCCGTCGGCACCAGCCTCGAATGGTTAGCCCGGCGCATGGTTGGCTCCGCGGCGCGCGCCGCCGGTCGCGCCCTCGTCGGCGCCGACACGACTGACCGCGTCCCGACTCCGAAACCTGCCCCGCGATCCGACAACGTGACCGTCGACGAAGTTCTCTACGTCCGCAAGGTCCAGCTCCGCCGCTGACCGGACCCGGCCCCGCAGCGACTAGCGCTCCCCCGAGCCGGAGACGCCTGTGCCGTTGTTCCGCCTCGCCATAGTTCTCTTCCTTCATCCTGCTGACGGCCCTGCCCTCCACTATGGCGGCAGCGCAGTTGCTGCAAAACGGCGGCTTTGAGCAGGGGGCCAGCGGCTGGAGCGGCGTCGGCCTCTCATCTGGCAGCTGCGACCCGCAGAGTGGGAGTGGCGCCCTCGCGATTGCCTCCGGCGGCTCCACCGCCTTCGCCCAGCAAAGCGTCCCCGGCCCGATCAGCGACGGCGACTACTCGCTGACCGGCTCCTCAATGGTTGCCTCCGGAGCGGCGCGGATTGAAGTCATCCTGATCTGGCTCGACGGCAGCGAGAGCGAGCTAACCCGCGACTCCCGAGACATCGACGGCAATGGTTCATACGCTGCCTTCCGCATTGACTCGGCCCGGCCCGCTGGCGCCGAAAGCCTCCGCGTCCGCATCTCAGTCGATGCGCCCGCCGCCGCGACCGTCTGCCTCGATGACGTCAAGCTCGACGGCCCGCCACCGCCCACCGCCACGACCCCACCCTCGCCAACACCCACCAATACTCCGGTTCCCACTGCCACCACAAAGCCCACGTCAACCCCAAAACCCACCTCGACACCCAGGCCGTCGTCGACGCCAAAGCCAACCGCCACGACACCAGTCACAGCACCCCAAACTGTTGAGCCTCTCGCCTCGCCAACGCCGCCATCGCAGGCCAAACCCATGGCCTCCGTCCCCGCGAATGGTTCTCAAGCCGCAACCTCGTCGGTCCGCCCGGCATCCTCCACCGCAGGATTCATCGGCGCCAACAATCCAACGCTCGCCGCCCGTGACTCTGCGCCAAACCCCACACCCGTGAACGAAGTCCAGGCCGCTGTCGCCAGCACGACGCCGGGCCTGGAGCCACCCCAATCCCTAACGCAGGCGCCTTCCGGCGACGACGGCGTGCCAGGTGTCTGGCTTGCCGCAAGCGCCCTGTTTTTAGCCGGGCTCGGCTCCAGCTACGCCCTTCATCGCCGCCGCAGATGACCAGCCTTGTTCGAGGCCGGAAACCCTACCTATAATTGTTGAGTTAATTGACTTCTGGATCGTCCTCAGAGAGCACTCCCGCCGGGCAGCCTACCGCCCCTGTTATCGCTATTGACGGCCCTGTCGCATCCGGAAAGACCGCCGTCGGCCTTAGCCTCGCGCGTGAATTCCACTATCGCCTCGTCGATACCGGCATGATGTACCGCGCCGTCACCTGGCTGGCCTTGCAGCAGGGCGTTGACCTCGAAGACGAGGCCGGCCTCATCGCGTCTCGCCGAGGCCGCTGTCATCGAGCTCGGTCAGCCTCGCGCCAACGGCGGCCCCACGATCAGCGTCAACGGCCACGACATCACCGCCGAGCTACGCATCCCCGAGGTCGACCGCAGCGTCTCTTTCGTGTCGCGCATAGCCGGCGTCCGCCACGCCATGGTCGAAAAGCAGCGCGCCCTCGCCCGCGAAGGCACGCTGATCATGCTCGGCCGCGACATCGGCAGCGTCGTGCTCACCGACGCCCCGCTGAAGATCTACCTCAATGCTTCGGCCGAGGTCCGTGCTCACCGACGCTACCACGAGCTGGTCGAAGCCGGCGCCGAGCGCCCCGAGGCCGAAATCCTCGCCGAGCTACAGGCTCGCGACGAGATGGACAGCCAGCGCCACGTCTCGCCCCTCCGACCTGCCAACGACGCCCTCATCATCGACACTGACACGCTGAGCCTCGACGAGGTCGTCGCCCGCGTCCGTGAGGCCGCCCGCTCGCGACCATGAACCGCTTCGTCTACACGACGGCGACCCTCGTTTCGAAGTACTTCCTGCTGCCCCTCTACTCCCGCATCGAGGTGCGCGGCCTGGAGAACGTCCCGTCCGACGGCCCGCTCGTCATCGCCTCCAACCACCTCAACGACGCCGACCCCGGCATCATCTGCACCCGGATTCGCCGTCCCATCGCCTTCATGGCCAAGATCGAGCTGTTTCGCATCCCCCTGCTGTCGCAGTTTCTGCGCGCCTTCGGCTCCTTCCCCGTGCGCCGCGGTGAGGCCGACATCTCCGCGCTGCGTATGGCCAACGAGAACCTCAAGCTGGGACGCGCCGTCTGCATCTTCCCCGAAGGAACCCGCGAAGGCGCCACCGAGAAGCTCACCGAGGCGCTGCCCGGCGCTGCAATCGTCGCCCTGCGCAACGACGTGCCGATCCTGCCCATCGCGATCAACGGCAGCGGGCAGCTGCAGATGCCCGGCATGTTCCTCCGTCTCGACCGCCACCTCAAGGTCACGCTGACCATCGGCCAGCCATTTCATCTCGAAAAGCCGCAGCGTCTCAACGCCGAAGCCGCCAGGGAAGGCACGCGCCTGATCATGGAACACATCGCCGCGCTGTTACCGCCGGAGAATCGCGGCTATTATGGATATGTGACGGAGCAGGTGAGCTAGGTATGCAGATCATCCGCGCCAGCGAAATGGGCTTCTGCTTCGGCGTCCGACGCGCCGTCGAGATGATGGAGGAGTCGGTCCGCGAGCGCGGCCCCATGGTCAGCCTCGGCTCCGTCGTCCACAACCCCCAGGTCGTTGATAAGCTGCGTGACGAAGGCCTCGAGGTCGTTAATGACGTCTCGCAGGTCGCCGGCCGCCCTGTCGCCATTACCGCGCACGGCGTCAGCCAGCAGGTTATCGACGACCTCGAGACCAACGGCGTCGAGATCATCGACACCACCTGCCCCATCGTCACGCGCTCGCAGCAGTGGGCCAAACGCCTCACCGAGGAAGGCTTCGCCCTCGTCGTCTTCGGCGACCCCAACCACAAAGAGGTCCGCGGCGTGCTCGGGCTGGGCCACCGGGCACGTCCTCTGCCTCGCCGCCGAGAGCGACGTCGCTGAGCTGCCGCCCGGCTTCCCGTCCCGCATCGGCATGCTGTCTCAGACCACCGAGACGGAGGCGCGCTTCGCCTCCTTCATCAAGACGCTGCTCGAGGTCAACATGGACCGCATCTCCGAGCTGCGCGTCCTCAACACCCTCTGCCACGCCACGACCGCGCAGCAGGCCGCCACGATGCATCTGGCCGACACCGTGTCGCTGATGATCGTCGTCGGCGGCCGCGACAGCGCCAACACGCGCCACCTCGCCGTCGTCGCCCGCGAGCGCGGCGTCGAGACCTACCACATCGAGACCGCGGACGAGATCGACCCCGCGTGGCTCACCGACCAGGACCGCGTCGGCGTCACCGCCGGCGCCTCCACGCCCGACTTCGTCATCGACCAGGTGGTCGGCCGCCTCGAACAAATCGCCGCCACTCAATAGGCACGCCCTCTTCGGCGATTTCCTCCGCCCAGGTCCGTGACCTCCTGAGACACGTTTCTAGTTGACGCGTGTTATATTCACGTCTAGTAACTCGATAGGGAGGTTCGCCCAGGGACTGTCGTATTCCAAAGCGCCAGGTCCGGTTGAGGTTTCTGACCAGCTTTGTAACCCCCTTTAGCGGGGTCCGGGGTGTCCCGGACTTGCAAAGCCAACCGGATGACGAGGAAGAGGCTATTCGAAAAACTCGGCGGGTGGTCTCTCGGCCGGCACGGTCGTTACGCGGTAGACAAACCGGGGCGCGCAAGCCCCCGACAAAACTGCCCCGATGTGCATCGCGAAGATTCTTCGCGATTTCCCCTGACAGTCCCTTTGATTTCCTCCCCCTAGTCGCGGTCGTCGCGGCTTGCCGTGCTGTCCTTCGACAAGGGGCGACTCGGCACGCCAGCGCCGGACTGGAGGACCCGCATGTGTGGAATCGTCGGCTACGTCGGCCCGGACGAAGCCGTCTCCGTCGTGCTCGACGGCCTGGCGCAGCTCGAATACCGCGGCTACGACAGCGCCGGCATCGCCATCATCGACGTCGACGGCGCCTGACTACCGCCAAGGACGCCGGCAAGCTCGCCAACCTGCGCCACAAGATCCCCGTCTGCGCTCAAGGCCACCGGCGCCGGTATCGGCCACACGCGCTGGGCCACCCACGGCCGCGCCACCCAGCTCAACGCCCATCCCCACACCGACTGCAGCGGCGAGATCGCCGTCATCCACAACGGCATCGTCGAAAACCACCGCGAGCTGCGCATCGAGCTCGAAGCGCAGGGCTGCAGCTTCCGCTCCGAGACCGATACCGAGGTCATCCCCCACCTGATCGAGTCCGGCATCAAGGAGGGCCTCGACCTCGCCGGCCGCCACCGCCGCCGCCCTGCGCCGCATCGAGGGCGCCGCCGCCGTCCTCACCATGCGTCAGCAGGAGCCCGGCGTCCTCGTCGCCGCGCGCGTCGCCAACGCCGGCGGCGTCGTCATCGGCTACGGCGACGGCGAGATGCTCGATCGCCAGCGACCTCCCGGCCATCGCCGGGCGCACGCCAGAGCGTCGTCTTCCTCGAGGACGGCGAGATGGCCTGCGTCACCCGCCACGGCGCCACCTACACCGACCTCGCACGGCGAGCCGATCGAGCAAACAGCCGCAGACGCTGCCGTCCGGCTCCTACGTCGCCGGCAAGGGCCTCTACGACCACTTCATGGCGAAGGAAATCGCCGAGCAGCCCGAGGCGGTGCTCGACACCCTGCGCGACGCGGCGCAGCTCGAGCCGCCCGCCGTCCAGCTCGACGACCTCCACCTCAGCGACGCCGAGGTCGCGAGACTCAACCGCGTCGTCCTCATCGGCATGGGCACCAGCTTCCACTCCGCGCAGATCGGCCGCATCTACATCGAGCAGCTCGCCGGCCTGCCCGCCGAGGCCGACAACGCCTCGGAGTACCGCTACCGCCGCCCCGTCCTCGACGAGCACACCCTCGTCGTCGCCGTCGGCCAGTCCGGCGAGTCGGTCGACACCCTGGCCGCGATGCACGAGGCCAAGCGCCGCGGCGCCAAGCTCGTCACCGTCTGCAACACGCCGGGCTCACAGGCCACCCGGCTCGCGCACGGCACCGTCTACATGCACTGCGGCCCGGAGGTCGCCGTCGCCTCGACCAAGACCTACCTCGGCTCGCTGACCGCGCTCTACCTGCTCGCCTGCTACATCGGCCAGCAGCGCGGCTTCCTCGATGAGCGACCACCTCCTGGCCGCGCTCAGCGACCTCGCCCGCGCGCCCCAGATCGTCGGTGAAGCGCTGAAGACGGAGCCCGCCGTCGAGAAGCTGGCGCGGCCGCTACCGTCGCGCCCGCGACTTCCTCTTCCTCGGCCGCGGCATGCAGTACACCAACGCCATGGAGGGCGCCCTCAAGCTCAAAGAGGTCAGCTACATCCACGCCGAGGGCTACGCCGCCGGCGAGATGAAGCACGGCCCGATCTCCCTGATCGACTCCCGACATGCCCGTCGTCGCCATCGCTGTCCGCGACGAGCACTACGCCAAGATGCTCAACAACATCGAAGAGGTGCGCGCCCGCGACGGCATCGTCATCGCCATCGCCACCGAGGGCAACGAAGCGATTCGCGAGCGCGCGCAAGACGTCATCTACGTGCCCGACGCGCCGCCGCTGCTGCAGCCCCTGATTACCGCCGTGCCCCTGCAGCTCCTCGCCTACCACCTCGCGAAGCTCAAAGGCTGCGACATCGACCAGCCCCGCAACCTCGCTAAGGTCGTCACCGTCGAGTAGCGGCGGGCTACCACAGCCCATGCGCGAGGGGCGTCCCCCAGAGAAGCCTTACTTGTCTGCCGCGATGCGCAAGGGCGACAGCCCGCAGGACGCGGTAGCCCGACGCTCCACGTGAGTGACTGGGAGGAGCATGCTAGCCTAAGCCTATGCGCCTCGGCATCATCTCAGACGTCCACTGCAACGCCGACGCCCTGCGTCTCGCCATCGAGCGCATGGGTGCCGTCGATGAGTTGCTCTGCGCCGGCGACTCGATCTTCGAGTACCGCTTCAGCAACGAGGTCCTCGAAGTCTGCTGCGCGAAAGCGGCGCCCGCTACGTCCTTGGCAACCACGAAGCTGTCTTCCTCGGGCCCGCAGGGCGCCCGCGCCCGCGCCTCTGCCAACGTCCGCAGCGACCTTGTCGAGTATATGGCTGAACAGCCGCTGAGCCTCGAAGTCGACGTCGGCGGCAAACGCCTCGTCATGGTCCACGCCAGCCCGCTCGAGCCGCACACGCAGTACGTCTTCCCCGGCTCGCCCGAGCTGCAGCGCCTCGCCGACATCGAAGCCGACTACATCGTCTTGGGCCACACGCACACCCAGATGGCCGAGCGCGTTGGCCGCGCCCTCGTGATCAACCCCGGCTCCGGCGGTGACCCCCGCGACCTCGCCAATGGCCGCCGCCTCTCCTACGCCGTCCTCGACACGGCCTCGGCCGAGGTCCTCTTCGACAACTTCCTCCCCGGCAGACCCGCCCGTCCCCAACTTCGAGCCCGCCTGCCGCTGACGCTTCGGCTAACCCATAGACCAGACGAGGCCCTATGACGCAGTCCCTTCCCTGAGGGAGCGGGTGAGTGTGAGGAGTCAGCTCTCCCGAATCCGCACAACCGGCGACCCCGCCGTGCCCCGCCCAGCAGGGGTAGCGGGGGCGCAACCCATGCGCGGGGAGTCTGAGGAGTGCCCCTCAGGTTACCTTCGTTAGAGAGGCGAAGCGCACGAAGGGCATTAGCTCACAGGACGCCAGGCCGGACGCTTCAACATTCAAGCTAGGGTGAGAGTTTGGTGGCTGGGCGGACCGGGTGTCCGTTGAGGAGGAGAACCATAACGAATATCAACCAGGACTGCGAAAGCGTGGAGTAGAGCCGGCGGGGCAAGTAAGTGACCCTATTCCACTTCTGGTTGAGCGATTCGCCGTACGGCCCGCCACAGCCTGCGGCAGTATAACCACACAACTGATCACGTGTCTACCCGAGTTTGTAAAAAAGACGAGACGATTTAGATACGGTCCGGAGAAATGATTATCTCAATACGATCTCCACGGGACTCGTATACTCCCATCATGCAGGTTCTCTCCGTCACCCAGGCCCTCGGCTACCTCCGCGAGCTCCTCGAAAGCAATATCGTCCTCGGCGACGTCTGGATCACCGGCGAGGTCTCCGGCCCGCGCACTCAGCCCTCCGGCCACACCTACTTCACCCTCAAAGACGAAGACGCTCAGCTGCGCGGCGTCCTGTTCCGCTCCGCCATGCTCCGCGCGCCCCGCATCGTCGATCACCTGACACAGGGCTCCCAGGTCATCGTCCACGGCCGCGTCACCGTCTACGAAGCCCGCGGCGAGCTCCAGGTCGTCGTCGACTTCGTCCAGCCCGAGGGCGTCGGCCTGCGTCACGCCCAGTTCGAGCTGCTGCGCCAGCAGCTGCAGGAGGAAGGCCTCTTCGAGGAGAGCCGCAAGCGCCCCCTGCCCGCCTTCCCCCGCCGCATCGGCGTCGTCACCTCGCCCGCCGGCGCCGTCTTCCACGACATCTGCAACGTCGCTGCGTCGCCGCTGGCCCCTCAGCGAGGTCGTCCTCTCGCCCACGCCCGTGCAGGGCCCCGATGCCGTCTTCGGCGTCGTCGGCGGCATCGAGCAGCTCAACGCCCGAGCCCGACATCGACGTGATCATCGTCGCCCGCGGCGGCGGCTCCGTCGAAGAGCTCTGGACATTCAACGAAGAGCCCGTCGCGCGCGCCGTCTTCGGCTCCCTGATCCCCGTCGTCTCCGCCGTCGGCCACGAGACCGACTTCACGATCTGCGACTACGTGGCTGACCTGCGCGCGCCGACGCCCTCGGCCGCCGCCGAGCTCGTCGTGCCGGACATGTACCAGCGTCGCCTCGCAGGCTCCAGGGCGCCATCGTCTTCGCCGTTGGCAACATGCAGCAACGCCTCGACCGTGAGCGCTCCGGCGTCGAGACCCTTCTCGCCCGCGCCGCCCGCTGCGCCACCGACGTCGACCGCCAGCGCCAGCGCCTCGACGACCTCGGGCGCCGCCTTCTGCGCGCAGTCCAGTCTCGCGAGCGCGAGCGTCGCGACGCGCTGGCCCGCTGCCAGGCCCAGCTCGTTGCCCTCGACCCCCAGGCCACGCTCGACCGTGGCTACGCCGTCGTCCACAAGGGTGGCTGCAGTAGTCAGCAGCATCGCCGATGTGGCATCCGGCGACGGCCTCGTCATTAAGGTCTCGGACGGCGGCTTCCCCGCCCGCGTTGCCGCGCCCGGCTCGCGACGAAAGCGCGACTACCGGCGGACACACCCCGGCCAAGAGCAACGGCTCGAAGCCCTCGCAGGGCGTCCAGCCCGTTCTCTTCCCCTAGTTTCAGGCTCTAGCCCTGAGAGAGCCGCCCCGCCAGCACCTCAAGAAAGCGCTCCACCTCATCTACACCGCGAAGTTCCAGGTCGGCGGCGTCCCGCACCGCCTGAGGTGTCTCGTCGTCAACCACCGCGATGCACAGCCCCGGCGCCCTTCCCTCGGCCCGCCGGTTCCTCAGCTCCCCGAACGCCTCGGCGTCCGCCAGGTCATCTCCCACGAAAACGGCGCCGCGGATCTCGTGCTCCAGCAGCAGGCCCGTCAGCGCCGTGCCTTTGTCCGGCAGCGCCTCCGGCGCCACCTCAATCACGAGCTTTCCCGCCAGCAGCTTGGTTCCGGTGGACAGCGCAATCGGCTGCAGCATCTCCAGCAACTCCAACCCGATGCGCTCTGCGTCGACGCAGTTGCGATAGTGCAGCGCGAAGCTCACCTGCTTGCGCTCCAGTTCGACGCACGGCATCGCCTCCAGCCCCTGCTCTACCAGAGTCAGCGCCGGCATCACCGCCTCGAAGGTCAGCCCTCGCGTCGAGTCCATCGCGTAGCTGCCAACGTAGGTCAGCTCGTCGACGCCGACCATGCCGCGCGCCACGCTCTCCTCACGCCCCGTTATCACCGCGACCAGTTCGAGTAGCCGCGCCAGCCGTCGCAGGCTCTCGCGCACTGTCTCCTCAACCTTCGCCTCTTCCGGCCGCGACACGATGCGGCTCAACGTCCCGTCGACATCCGTCACCAGCGCTGATGGTCCCTCGGCCACCACCTTCAGCGCCGCCTCGACCGCGTCATCTACTGCACCCATTCCTTGAATCCTAGCCTAGTCGGCCCGGGTCAGCACCAGCAGGATCGCGCCCACCAGCGACATCATCACGCCCAGCACCACACGCCAGGTGATTCGTTCCAGGCTGCGGTTAAACAGCCACGAGAACAGCAGGGTGAACACCCCGGCGAACCGCAGTAGCGTCGCCACTACCGCAACTGAGGCCAGCGACAGCGCAATGAAGCGAAACATCTGCGCCATGAAGACGAAGAATCCCGCCGGCGCGAACGCCCTCAGTGCCGGCAGCTGAAACGCCCCCGCCAGATGGCGCCGCCCTGGAATCAACAGCGACGCCAGCAGCACCGCCACCGCCGCCACGTAGGATACCAGGCCGCCCAGGATCGAAAGCCCCGAAGCGTCCTCCAGCGCCGCCCGGATTAGCACCGGGCTCGACCCATAGCACAGCGCCGCGATCACCGCGAAGAAATACCCTTCCGCCTGCCGCAACTCGAAGCTACCTGCCGGCGGCGGCGCGGGGAGGGAAGCATCAAGCGCTGGCTCCGGCGCCAGCACTTGGATCGGCGCCGAGCGCCGCTCCACGATGATCGCCGGTCCCAGCAGGATCAGCCCCATGCCGATTGCCATGCCCGTCGTCACACCCTCGTCCAGCGTGAAGTACGCCACCAGCACGCTGTACGGCAGCGTCAGCGACTGGATCGGGCTGCTGCGCGCCGCCCCAATCGCGCCGATAGCCGCGTAGTTGAAGTAACGCCCGACCACGTAGTGAATGATGCCGGCCAGCCCCAACAGCAGGTATCCATGGCCCGAAAGGTCGCCGGCCTTCAGCAGTTGCCCAGTCACGAGCGCCGCGACCGCGAAAAGTGGCACGCCTAGCAGAATCGTCACGAATGCCCCGAGCGAGGCGGGCACTCGCGCCACGCCGCGCCGCACCGAGACGTCGCTCAGGCTGAACGAGAGGGCGGAGAAGACGGCAATCAATGCTCCCAGCACGATGCAAGCCTAACCGGTCGTCCCTAATCAGCGCGATTGCTATACTTCGCCCGATGCCAGCCCTCCAAATCGTCTCGAGTCAGCCCCTCGCCGGCAAGACAACAGTCGCCGTCGCCATCGCGCGCGGGCTCGCGTGCCAACGGCGCCAGGGTGCGCCTCGCCCGCCACGGCAAAGGCGAGGCTGCGGACGAGGACGCGCTTAGCTTCGCCGCCTTCCTCTTCGCCTCCGCGGCCGAGAAGCCGGTGACGCGTATCCCCGCCGCCGCCCGCGGCGAGACGCTCATCGTCGAGCTCGATGGCGCCGCTGAACCCGACGCGAAGCTGCCCGCCATCGTCGCTGTCCGCGGCGAGCCATCCGACGCTGACAAAGCACTCGCAGCGTCGCTCGGCGACCGCCTCGTCGGCTCTGTTGCCATCTCGGTAACTCCCGGTGCTATCGAAGACGTTGCCCGCTTGCTGACCAACGGCGACCTCCGTCCCCTGGCGCTGCTGCCCGAAGACCGGGTCCTCGCCGCTCCCAGCGTCGGCGAACTCGGCGCCATCCTCGGCGCCCGCATCCTTTACGCTGGCGAAAACCAGCGCGCCGTCGTCGAGGACGTGCTCATCGCACCCGTCTACGCCGACCCGGCCCGCCCGCTCTTCCGGCGCTTCGCCTCCAAAGCGATCCTCTCACCCTTCAACAAGACGGACCTTCATCTCGCAGCCATCGAGACCAACGCCGCCTGCCTCATCATCACCGGCGGCCGCGAGCCGTCCCCCTACGTCATCGACCGCGCCCAGGGCGAGGCTACGACGATCCTGCTCTCGGAGCAGGACACGCCCGGCACCGTCGCCTCGCTTGCCGCGGTCTGGTCGCAAGCACGCTTCCGCGGCGACCGCAAGGCCGAAGCCGCCTACGCCCACCTCGAAGGCCGCGTCGACTTCGCCGGCCTCGCCCGCAAAATCCAAGCCTAGTCGGCTCACCAGCGCCAAAACGAAAAGCCGAGGCATTCAACCTCGGCTCACCTCTGTGTCCTTGACCTCTGCTCTGACGTCAACCCTGGTCCGGCGGCGGCGCGCTGCGCTGCACCAGCGGCGCGCGCTCCGATGGTGTACGCTCCGGCGGCGCCTCGCGTGATCGCTGTTGTGGCCTTTGTTGCTGCTCGGGACGCCGTCGCGGCGGCACCATCGCGTTGCCATCTCCCGGCGGCTGCGCCACAGGCTGCGGCCGGGGCGGTATACGGTCCGCCGTGCAGTAAGGACAAGCCGCCCAGCTCGTGCGCACCGCCTTGCCGCAGTTGCGGCACGGCTCGCGCAGAATAATCCGGCACCAAGGGCAGATCACGAACTCATCCTCTATCGGGCGGCGGCAACTCTGGCAGGCGTTCGCCGAAAGCTGCAGCTCGTGCAGCATCGCCTCGTTCTCAATCGAGCGCTCGAACAGCCCTTCCATGGTCCCGTGCGGCCGGATCACCAGGTAAACCAGCAATCCCGGCACGTTGAAAACGGCGACCAGGACGACAGCGATGATCTGAGAGGTCTGGTCGTCTGTGCGGCTGCGTACGTCGCGGTAGGCCCACACGACCGCGCTCAGCCACAGCACCAGCGCGTATGACACCAGCACCAGGGCGACCAGCTGCAAAGCCGATTCCAGGCTTCCACCCGGCCAGCCGATGAGAAGATTTGTCATGACAACTTCCGTGCGAAAAGTGGCGCAATCAGGCCACGATTGTAACACGCGTCCCATTACATAAATCTCGCGATTCCGAGACCGAATAGGCTGTTAGAATCGAATGGAACACATGTCCATACTCGAAGGCCTAAACCCCGCCCAGCACGAAGCCGTCGTCCACGCCGAAGGCCCCCTGCTTATCCTCGCCGGGCCCGGCAGCGGCAAGACGCGCGTCATCGCCCACCGCATCGCCTACCTGATCGACGAGATGAGCGTCCCGCCCGGCGCGCATCATGGCCGTCACCTTCACCAACAAAGCGGCGCGTGAGCTGCGCGACCGCGTCGAAGGGCTGCTCGGCGGCCTGGCCCGCGGCGTCACGCTCGGTACCTTCCACGCCGTCTGCGCCCGCATCCTCCGCATCGACGGCGAGTTCGATCGGCGTGCCCCGCAGCTTCGCCATCTACGACGACGGCGACCAGATGGCGCTCATGAAGCGCATCTGCGCCGAATACTCCCTCGAGCCGCAGTCAGTACCCGCCGCGCGCCATCCTCTCGGTGATCTCGCGCGCCAAGAGCGAGCTGATCGACCGCACGAGGCCTACGCCCAGAAGGTCGCGTCCTACTTCGAGGAGATCGTCGCCCGCTGTCTACCAGCGCTACCAGGCGATGCTCGACCGAGAACGGCGCCCTCGACTTCGACGACATCCTCGTCAAGACGGTCGAGCTGCTGCGCGACAACGAGGACGTCCAGGGCCGCTACCTGGAGCGCTACGAGCACGTCCTCGTCGACGAGTTCCAGGACACCAACGTCGCGCAGTACGCCCTCGCCAAGCTCCTGGCGCCGCCGCCTGACGCCAACATCTGCGTCGTCGGCGACCCCGACCAGTCGATCTACTCCTGGCGCTCCGCCGACATCCGCAACATCCTCCACTTCGAGCGCGACTACCCCAAGGCCACCGTCGTGCGCCTGGAGCAGAACTACCGCAGCACCCAGACCATCCTCGACGGCGCCACCAAGATCATCGAGGCCAACAAGCAGCGCAAACAGAAGGCGCTCTGGACCGAGAAGGGCGCCGGCGACCCCATCGTGGTCTACGAGGCCTACAACCAGGAAGAAGAGGCCGGCTTCGTCTGCGGCGAGATCAAGCGCCTCACGCGCGAGTCCGGACGCCGCCTCGGCGACGTCGCCGTCATGTACCGCACCAACGCCCAGTCCCGAGCCCTGGAGGAGCGCTTCGTCGCCGAGCGCCTGCCCTACCGACTCGTCGGCGGCACGCGCTTCTACGAACGCCGCGAGATCAAGGACCTGCTCGCCTACCTGCGCCTCGTCGTCAATCCGTTCGACTCCATCAGCCTCGACCGCGTGCTGAACGTCCCGCCGCGCCGCATCGGCGACCGCACGCAGCAGGAGCTGCGCAGCTGGGCCGCCTCGACTCGAGGTGCCGGCCTACACCGCGCTGCAGCTCCTCGCGGCAGGCCAGGCCACGGAGCAACCACGAACTGGCGCCGGGTCGACCCAGCCTGAACCCGTTGAAGGACGCGACGCCTCGAGTTCAGCTCGCCTCCCGTCTTCGACGAACCCGCCGTCCAGAGCCCCTTCGCCAGCGCCGCCCGCGCCGCGCTCGCCGGCTTCCTCGCGCTGCTCAACGAGCTCATCGCCGCGGCGCCCGCGCTTACCGTGTCGCAGCTCCTCACCGCCGTCATCGAGAAGACGCGCTACCGCGACTACCTAACCGAGGCCTTCCCCGTCGATGGCGAGGAGCGCTGGGAGAACGTCATGGAGCTGCGCAACGTCGCCGCCCAGTTCGACGAGCTGGAGCCGGAGCACGCCCTGCTGCGCTTCCTCGAAGACGTCGCGCTGATGTCAGACGCCGACGAATACGACGAGCGCATCGAGGCCGTCACACTGATCACGCTGCACGCCGCCAAGGGCCTCGAGTTCCCCGTCGTCTTCATCGTCGGCATGGAGGAAGGCCTGCTGCCCCACATCCGCAGCTTCGACGACCCGGCGCAGATGGAGGAGGAGCGCCGCCTCGCCTACGTCGGCGTCACGCGTGCCAAGGACCGCCTCTACCTCGTGCGCGCCTTCCGGCGCGCCCTCATGGGCCAGGGCAGCCACAACCCGCCGTCGCGATTCCTCAAGGACCTGCCGCCGGAGCTGGTGCATCAGGCGCAGCAGAGCGTCGAGCACGCCTACCAGCAGCGTCCGCATGCGCGCCCGCCAGCCCGCCTGGTCGACCATGCTCGGCGACGTCCAGCCCACCCGCGTCCGCGTCGGCGCAGGCGACGACGAACCGCAGCCGCGCGCGCTCACCGCCACCTTCTCCGCCGGCGACCACGTCCGCCACGCCCGCTTCGGCGAAGGCATCGTCGTCAACGCCGCCATGACCTCCAACGGCGCCGACCAGGAGGTCACCGTCGCCTTCAAAGGCGAGTCCGGCGTCAAGAAGCTGCTCCTCTCCTTCGCCCCCCTGGAGAAGCTAGACTAGCCCCCACCATGACGTCGTCCCCCGACTTCGGCTCCGTCGCGGAGACTTACGCCCGGTGGCAGCATCGCCAGGTGGTACCTCACCGAGCTCATCGTCGCCCAGAGGCGCTAGCCCGCTGCCGGCCCGTCACGGCCATCCGACTGCACGTCTGCCCGATTAGGTATGATGCAACCCATGGCCACCGAAGCGCGCCCACACGTCGTCCCGGTCCCCGAGCCCGACCTCACGCGCGAGCAGATGATCGACCGCGCCGAAGGCGCTACACGACATGCTGCGGACCGACCAGGAAGAGGCCGACAAGCGCGGCTTCTACTCAGAGCAGCTCCACGAGGAGTTCATCAAGGCCGGCTTCTACCGCATGCTCCAGCCCCGCATGTTCGGCGGCTACGAGTTCGACCTCGCCACCTACTACCGCATCAGCGTCGAAATCGCGCGCGGCGGCTCGGCCGGCATCGCCTGGTGCCTCAACCTGGCCCACCATCACTCCTACATCGTCGGTTCCTTCTTCGAGGAGCAGGCCCAGCGCGAGATCTTCGGCGATGGCCACTTCGTTGCCGGAGCGCGCGCCGGCGGCTCCGCCACCGCGAAGGCCGTCGACGGCGGCTACGTCATCAACGGCCGGTTCCGATACTCCTCCGGCGTCCCTTACTCCACTCACCACCTCATTGCCGTCAAGATCGACGGCGCCCACCCGGACGGCCCGCCCGACGGCGTAATGTGCTGGGCCGTCGTCCCGCGCGACCAGTACGAGATCCTCTGGGACTGGGGTAACTACGCCGACCTCGGTCTGCAGGCCAGCGGCTCCAACACCGTCGTCATGAAGGACGCCTGGATCCCGAAGCACTGGCTCGTCCTCGACGACTTCCGCAGCTACGACCAGACGCAACGGCACGCCCGGCACGCGCCTGCACAACAACCCTCTCTACCTCGGCAACCACGCCGACATGTACCACGCCGGTCTCGTCGCGCCGCAGGTCGGCACGGTCCGCGCTGCGCTCGACGAGTACGAGCAGATCATGCGCACGACCCGCAACTGGATGGGCCCCCGCATCCTGCAGATGGAGGACCGTAGCCACCAGACGGCCTGGGGCCTGGCGCAGGCACTCTGTGACGCCGCCGAGATGATCCTGATCCGCTCCGCCGAGATGCACGCCGAGTATTCGCAGCGCTGGGCCGACACCGGGCAGCCCTTCTCGCCGAGGACGAGGTGCGTCTTTACTCTGCCCTGCAGCAGGCGGGCCGCCTCGCCTGGCGCGCCATCGAGCAGATCTGGACCAACGGCCCCGTCGACGAGGCGAAGGCCGGCGCCCGCATGCAGCGCTACTACCGCGACGTCTCGATGTACCGCATGCACGTCTCGGCCCGGCCCCTCAACCTGGCTCCGCGCCTGGCCCAGATGCACTTCGGCATCACCCCGGACGCCCCGCCGCCCAGCGCCGGCTAGCCCTCCGTCCACTCTGCACTCGAAGAGGAAGCAGCCAGCACGCCCCGCTATACTCGCGACGTAACCTTCACCTAGAAAGATCCCCGCATGTCTTTCAACGAAACCCGAATCGAAGAGAATCATCGTCTGGCTCGTCGTCGGCATCGCCGCCGGCTGGCTCGCCAGCCAGATCATGCGCAGCAAGCGCGGTGGCCTCATTAGCTACGCCCTGCTCGGGATTGTCGGCGCCATCGTCGGCGGCTTCCTCTTCTCCGCTTTCAACGTCGGCGGCGCCACCAACATCCTCGGCCAGATCCTCATCGCCACCGTCGGCGCCGTCCTCATCCTCGCCGTCGTCGGCCGCTAGTCGTCATCGATAGCCAATTGCAACCCGAAGGCCACTTTCATGTTGCGGTTATGTCGCTCTGTCACACCTAGTATGGCCCCGATCCCTGAAGTTCTATTTCTACTCCGCCCAGCATGCAAGAGAACTATTTGTCCAACTGGAGCCATGCCCAGCCCATGCTCGATTCCGCCCAGGCCGTCGGTGATTCCGTTGTCCACAACGCCTTGCGGGTCAAGCGCATGGTCGTGGCATTCCTCAAGACAATCGCCAAATGCTGGGCTTTCTTCAAGGACATCCACTTCAGCTTTTTCATCATCGTTCCCGTTATCTCACACTCCCATCGCTGACCCATTCCAGTCCCTCATCCTGTGGGGACTCTGCTTCCTGCCCATCCTGATCATCATCACCTTCCGGGCGCTCGACTCGCTCTTCGACCTGGGCAGCATGGAGTCGTTCCCCAGACATGGCTCTCTCGGCGCCGCCGTGAGGAGCCACCCACGATCATCGCTTCGCCTGCAGGCGCGACGAAATACCGTGCGCATTCCACCGCGCTTTACACACCGGTAGAGTCGCATCACTGATGATGCCCACCAGACGTCATCACGTCCGGCCCGGCTTCGAAGCCGCAGACCGGGTCCTGTGGTCGGGCCCAAAAGAAACGGACCGTCTCAAAGAGGCGAGTCCGTCTGATTGGCTAACGAACCGCGGCTACTTCGCGGCTGACGAACTCCGGCGGGATCTCCGCCACCTCGAATATCTCGCGCATCGGCTTCGTTGCGTCCCACCAGAACACATCGCGAGGCAGGATGCACTCGCCGGAGCGCTGGCGATACACCTCCGGGTTGTCGACGCCCGGCGGTATGACGCCATTGTCACGCAACGCCTTCGCCGTGGCAAGCAGCTTGCGCCGGGTGCGGATGATCATGGCGTCCGTCGTGCCCAGGTGCTCGTTGTAGCGCTTGTAGATCGGGCCCATGCTCTCCGTGACGGCCATGTCCTGCTGCCGTACGCCGGGAATACCCGTAAAGCTCTTCCCGAGCGCTGCAGCCTCGCGGTCGATCATGTAATCGTTCTCCAGGCTCTGGGGAAGGTTGAAACCGTCCCAGCCAGCCCGTCGTGTTCGGCAGACGCCGAGGTTCGGGTTGTCGGTGCGGGTCGGGCCCGGCCGCCCGCCGTCGAAAGCTGACCCTGGCGCCGCTGAGTCGATGAACTCCTGGATTTCGTCGGGCGCAGCCTCGGCACGGCCTGGCGCGGGTCGTGCGGCACGGTCCGAGCTGGGCCCACCCAGGACCTCGGGCCGCAGGAAAATCTCCCAGTGCATCGTGTGCTCGTCATCGATCGGCACGTAAGCGCCGATCTTGGCGTCCTTGCCGATCTCGCCCTGGGGGATCATCGCGTAGAACGGGAACAGCATGTGCGCCATGCGCCAGTAGTAGGTGTCATCCTCCGCCGGACGGTAGGCGCCGTAGCTGGTGCCGAACTCGGTCTCGACGACGCTGAACTTGGCGTGGCGCTGGTTCGCCTGATAGAAGTTGTAGGAACCTGGCTTCTGGTCCTCCGGCCTGGAGGCGCCGAAGTGCAGGAAGGCGGCATGGACCGTGTCCATTTCGCCCTCCCAACCCTGCATCCAATTGCACGGCCGGTGAATCGCCGATACCTGGTGCGGCCCTTCGGCCAGCAAGAACGCCTCAATCTGCGGCAGCGGCGGCGGTACTTCTCGCGGGCCCATGTAGGCCCAGATCACGCCGCCACGCTCGTACGTCGGGTAGGCCTTGGCCCGCACCTTGTTCTTGAAGTTCGACTCGGCGGGCTCGGACGGCATGTCGACGCAGGCGCCCGTCACATCGAACTTCCAGCCGTGGTAGACGCAGCGCAGCCCTTCTTCCTCGTTGCGGCCGAAGAACAGCGACGCGCCGCGGTGCGGGCAGGCGTTCTGGATCACGCCCACCATGCCGGAGGTCACGCGTAACGCGATGAGCTCCTCGCCCAGCAGCTTCAGCCGCAGCGGCGCGCTGTCCGGCGCCGGCAGCTCGTCCGATCGCACTGCAGGGATCCAGTACTGGCGCATCAGCTCGCCCATCGGCGTGCCCGGGCCGACCCGGCTCAACAGCTCGTTGTCTTCTTTGCTCAGCATTCTTGAACTCCTCCCGGAGCTAGATCACCCGGCGGAACGCCCTTTAGCGGGGTCTCGGGGTGCCCCTCAGCTTTCAAAGCCATACTCGAACCTCAGAATATCATTAATCGCTCCTTTGCAATTTAACAAATCGATCGCTTGACAAAACTCTACATATGTAGAAAATATCCTCATGGCACGCAAACTGAATTCCTCACGCCAGACCCAGGCCGTCCTCGCGGCTCTCCTCGGCGGCTCGTCCGAGTGGCGCTACGGCTACGACCTCAGCAAGGAGACCGGCCTCAAGTCCGGCACCCTCTACCCCATCCTCATGCGACTCGAAGCGCACGGCTGGCTCGAGGCGCGCTGGGAAGAAGCGCCGCCCTCCGGCAAGCCGCCGCGCCACCTCTACAAGCTGACTGGCCAGGGTTTGCGGGAAGCACCCGCCATGCTGCGTTCTACAAAAGAAGGAGCCACCATCGACGCACTGCGACCTTCCACCGAAGGAGTCACGTCATGACACGCGTCCTCTACCGCATCTCACGTACCGCCTGTCCCGTCGCCGACCGCCCCTGGCTCGACGCTCTCTTTGCCGAAAGCGTCGCTGTCGCGTCCGGCCCCGCCCGCTTCGTCTGGCTCCTCGGCGCCTGGGGCCTGCTTTTCGACCGCCACGTGCGGCGACTCGACCCGCGATTGCTCCTCGCCGCCGCGATTCTGCCTCGCCCTGTCGCTCGTATTCGGCGCCTTCTGGTACACCGGCTACGAAGGCCTCGCGCTTGACGACGACATTTACATGGCCGGTGCGGCCATCTT
Organism: uncultured Chloroflexia bacterium; assembly: GCA_963766645.1. Lineage (GTDB taxonomy): Bacteria > Chloroflexota > Dehalococcoidia > DSTF01 > WHTK01 > WHTK01. The sequence goes on from CAVYAY010000001.1 coordinate 779,545, forward strand.
CAGTAGCGGACTGGTAGGGCTCTCCGCCGCGCAACTGAGACGCCCTTTCCCGGATGGCTGGCTGTGAAACGCGCGTAACGGCCCAGCGTCCCCCAAACCAACTCACGAAAGGAAACCATCATGAAAAGACAACGCTTGTATGCCTCACTCGGAGCGCTTGTTTTGGCGGCGGCTGCCGTCGGTGCAGGACTCTTCATCACCAACGGCGCCTCCGCCGGTCAGAGCGGCGTCCTCGACGACGGTAAGGACCTGCTTCCGCAGGCTGAGATCTCGCTACAAAGCCGCCATAGAGGCAGCCCAGACCGCCGCTGATGGCGAAATCGGCGAGGTCGACCTCGAGGACTACAACGGCACGCTCGTTTTCAACGTCGACGTCGGCGACGTCGATGTCAAAGTCGATGCCGCGACCGGGGAAGTCCTCGGCATGGGCGACGACTAGGAACCACCTCCGGCGGAGGGCTGAATGGAGTCCTTCGCCTACAATCCACCGGCACATAGTGCGGTCGCGCTCCGATAACGCCCGCGCCACCGCATCCCCAGGGAGACCAAACATGAAGCGTGGAATCACGCTGGCGCTGCTTGCGGCGCTGGCTCTGGCTACCGCTGCGCCCTTCGCGGGCGCCCACCCTGCCGTCGCAACGCGGGAAATCGACCCCGCCGACTTCTCGCCGCAGATCACGAACCGCTATCTGCCGCTCTCGCTCCTCGGCCCCAAAGTCTTCACTGGCGAGGATACGGATGACGAAGGTGAGACGGTCCAAACCCGCCTCGAATCGCGGCTCCTGCCCGACACAACCGTCATCGACGGCGTTACTGTTGCCATTCTCGAGGAACGCGCCTACGAAGACGGTGAACTCATCGAGGTTGCGCTCGACTACTTCGCCCAGAATGGCGACGGCGACGTCTACTACTTCGGTGAACTCGTCGACAACTACGTCGATGGAGCCGTCGACAATCACGACGGCCATTGGCTCTCCGGCGAAGACGGCAACCAGCCCGGCCTGTTCATGCCCGCCCGCCCCCAGGCCGGCGTCACGCTGACGCTCGAATACGCCCCCGGCATCGCCGAGGACATGGCCACCGTCCTCACCCTCGACGAGGTCGCCGACGTCCCCGCCGGCGACTACACGAACTGCCTCAAGACCCGCGAATTCTCGCCCCTGGAGCCCGGCATCGAAGAGTTCAAGTGGTACTGCCCGGACGTCGGCATGGCGAAGGAAGAAGGCGATGGCTCCGTCCTCGAGCTCGTCTCAATCGGCTCCAACACCACCGCCCCTTCGTTCCCAGCAACGTCTAGCCAGAACGCGGCTATCCAACCGCCCTCCACCGGCGACGGCGGCCTCCGCTAACTGATCAAAATAGGGGGTCAGCCAGTCTGGCTCCCTATACACAAAGCCGAAATCTGGGCTAACCCTGAAGCCCGAGCTTTGCCGCCATCACCCGGATCGCCTCGGGGAACGCCTCGCACTCCGCTTCTTGGACCCGCGCCGCCAGCGTCTCCGGCGTATCGTCCGGCAGCACCGGCACCGTCCTCTGCACCAGTACAGGCCCGTGGTCATACTCATGGTCTGCGATGATCACGCTGCACCCCGACTCCGTGTCGCCCGCTGCCAGCACGGCCTCGTGCACGTGGTGTCCCCACATGCCCTGCCCGCCGTACTTCGGAAGCAGCGCCGGGTGCACATTCAGCATCCGCCCCTCGAACCGCTTCGGGAACACGTAACGCTGCGTGTAGCCCGCGGCGACCACCAGGTCGACCTCGTAGTCCGCCAGTACAGCCGTAATCGCATCGCTGTACGCTTCCTGTGTCTCGAAATCGCGCCGTCTGATGATGTGCGTGTCGATGCCGGCCGCGCGCGCCCGCTCCAGCGCATACGCCGTCGAGTTGCTGCAGACCACGACCTCAACGCTCGCGTCCAGGCTCCCCTCAGCGATCCGGTCCAGGAAGTTCTGCAACGTTGTACCGCCGCCGGAGACCAGCACCGCCATACGTACAGTCACGCCAGGCCTGTCCCGATTGCCTGATTACCCGATTGCCTCAGCGCTCCGAGCAGCAACGTAGCCGCCTTAGCGCCCGGAAAGCGCCCGCGGCGGCGAAACGTACGTCGGCTTCAACCCCAACCGCCAACGGATCTTCGCGTACGTACTCACCCAATGCACCCACGGCTTCGAGCGATGCCCCACGATCCGCCCACCGCGCAGCGACTGCACCAGCTCCTGCGGCGTCTCGAAGTCGTCCAGCTCCAGCAGCGCGCCGCCGAGCTCCCACGGACAGTGCGAGTCCGTCCCCAGCGTAATCGGCTTATCGACCCCTGCTGCCGTGTCGCGCGCCTTCTGGTCGTGCTTGGCCAGGATGTTGCGGCAGTTGAACCCTTCTATCGCGTCGACTTTCGTCTTCACGCGCTCGATCGCGTCGTCCGTCAGCACCGAGCGCCGGAAGATGTCGTAAGGATGCGGGATCACGGCCAGCCCGCCCTGCTCGTGGATCGCGTCGACCGTATCCTCCGGCGACATCCCGCGCGCCACCAGGTCCTTGAGGAACAAGCCAATGATCTCGCCCTCAGCCGTCTTCACCTCCTCACCAACGATCACTTTCAGCCGGCCCGAGGCGCGCTCCGCCGCGAGCTTCTCGATCACGAATGCACCCTCAATCTCGTTGTGGTCCGTCACCGCGATACACGTCACGCCCTTGCGAACGCAACGGTCGACAAACGCCTCCGGCCCGATCACTGAGTCTCGCGAGTAGTTACTGTGGCTATGAAAATCGGCGCGTAGCTTCACGCGTCATCCCCGTCGTCCTCAGCCGGTTCGAAGTCGTCCTCGTCTTCCGCCTCGAAGCGCTCGCCACCCGTCGCGATCGTCTCCCGCAGCTTCGTGATCCGTAGCTCGGCGCCGTCCAGCATCTGTTGACACTTCTGTGCCAGCCCAACCGCATCCTCGTAAGCCGCCAACGAGTCGTCGAGGCTCAGCCCGCCCTGTTCAAGCAGCGCAACTTTCTCCTCCAGTTGGCGGTACAGCTCCTCAAACTTTGGCTTCGACTTCGCAGATGGCATGAGCAGCCCCAGTTTATCGCGGGCAGGCCCCATAACATAGGGACCCGCCCACGATGACACGGACTGCGGCGGCAGACTCAGGCGGCCAGAAGGGCGTCCATCTGGCCCATTGACTGGCGGATGCCTTCCTCGACGCCCATGCTGATAACCTGCTCCATTTGCTCCCTGGAACCGAAGACGGAGCGCACCTCCATCCGTGTCCGGCCGCCGATGTCGATGAGCTCCATGTGCATCGTCGAAGTGGGCATGCTGTCGACCGGATTGCCGTCCTGGTCGGCGAACCCATCGATGACCACCAGCGAGGTCGGCACATCGACCGATTCGACCTTCCACCAGCCGCGATGCTTCTCCCCCTCCGGGCTGGTCATGTAGTACGTGACTCTCCCACCCGGTACAAGGTTGTGCTCCTCCACGGTTCCCGGGTAGGTCGGCGGCCCCCACCACCGCTCGAGCTTCCGGGGGTCGGACCACAGCTCCCAGACTTTCGCCACCGGCGCGTCGAACTCGGCAATGACCGTCATGGTCAAGCTGTCCAGGTCCTTCTCAACGCTTGTAACTGTCATTTCCGTTGTCCTTTCGATTCCTCACTACCGCCGAACTACCGCCGAGCAAGTCGGCCATGCGTTCCACTCTTCCGCGCCATATCGCCTCCAGTTGATCGAGCGCTTGTCGCGCCCCGCTGATGGCGCCCGGCACGGTATGCACGATTTGTTCCCGTCCGCGGCGTTCCTTGGACACCAGTCCTGCCCGCTCAAGCACGGCAACGTGCTTCTGCACCGCTGCGAAGCTCATCGGATAATCCTCCGCCAGCTCTGAGACGGACGCCTCGCCCTGCGCGCAGCGCCGCAGGATGTCCCGGCGCGTGGGGTCCGATAGCGCGTGAAACACGCGGTCCACAGGAGCCGCCGAGGCGATTGATACAACCATTTGGTTGTACATTAAGATCGCAACTTGCCCGTGTCAAGCCCGCCCACCGATACCGCGGTTGGACTCGGGGTTTAAGATCGAAGCCTCATCTTGAGGAGGCTCCGATGACGACCCAGACCGCCCACGATCCCGTCTGTCACATGGACATCGACCCCACAACTGCCGCCGGCACCGCCGACTACGAAGGCGCCACCTACTACTTTTGCAGCCGCGGCTGCAAACTCGACTTCGACGAAGACCCCGCCGGCGTCCTCAAAGCCGAAGCCGAGTACGACCACTCGCAGCCCATGGAACATGGCATGATGGCCGGCGAATCCTCAAGAAAGCCCTGGTGGAAGTTCTGGTAGTAGGGACGTTCCGCGTCAGGTCGCCAACCAGAGGACGTCGCCGCTGAGGCTCGGGTCCAGGGGTTTGCTTGCGAACACGTCATACTCAGCCTTCGATTTCGCGATCGTCGTGTTGCCGCCGTGGCCGGGATAGACCTGGACCTCCGGCGACAGCGTGTAGAGACTCGAGACTATGGACTGAATTTCCTGCTGCAGGTCTTCGTTGCTGCGCGTACGGCCGGGGCCACCCGGAAACAGCGTGTCGCCGGACAGTAGGTGCTCGCCGGCCTGCAGGCAGATTGACCCCTGCGTGTGGCCGGGAGTGTGGATAATCCGTAGCCGCAGGCTCCCAACTTCGACCACGTCGCCGTCAGCCAGCGTCCCATTAACGTAGCTCTTGTACGGCTCCCTGTCGGCTTCGTGGCAAAGGACTGGAACGCTGAAATCCTTTAGCAGCGCATCGATGCCGGCCCAGTGGTCGCGGTGCCGGTGCGTGATGATCGCCTGCCGGACCATCAGTCCTTTGGCCGCAGGTGCGACGGCTTCGCTGCCCTCTGGCGCGTCTACGAGGAGGGCGTCGTTCGTCTCAGCGTCGGCCACGATGTACGCGTTATTCGAGACGGGACCCAGCGGCCCCAGCTTGATCAGTAGCAGCCGTCCGTCTCTTACGACTTCCTCTTCATGCATCGATCTGGTCCTCGTTCCTCATGCGTTGTACACTCGCGCGGCTAAACTCTGCCTTCTACGGGAGCTTGGACTACACCAGGCAAGAGTGGCAACCAGTGGCTCGCAAAAACCCCTGCCTGGACTGTCGCCAAGCATCTCATCCGCGTGGTCTCAGCCAGCCTCTTCCCATATAGTGCTCACAACTTCAACTAAATGGAGAACCCCAAATGCCGCACATAACAACGTTTCGATTCAGCGCACTGCCCGGCAAACGCGACGATGTGATCGCCGTGTTTGAGAAGTGGGCACAGGAAGAGCAGGTTAACGCCCCCGGAGTACAGGAATATTCCGTGATCGTTAGCAACGATGACCCGAACGAATTCATGGCATACGTGTGCTTCGACACGACCGAGAACTACAAAAAGAACTCAGACCGCTCTGCGCAAGGAGCCTGGTATCAGCAGCTGCGAGCGCTTCTCAAAGCCGACCCGGAATGGTTTAACGGTACGCTCACAATCGCAATCGACAGCATGGTGTAACCAGGGAACGTCGCGGACGCCGCCGAGGTTTGGCGTAGCCGGTACAGAGCCCTACACGCCGCTCGGCACCGACACTTTTCTGATCCGCAAAGGCAAGATTGCGGTTCGGACGTACGCGGCATATTTGCCAGCCTGAGAATCTAGTCTAGAGCTTCGTGAGGTGTGCAGGCGGACATCAGGCCGGTACGGCGTCAGCGGCAGCCTCCGCCGCCACGCAATGGCCCTAGTGCGACCACCACATCTCTTCCCACATCTGGCGAATGCTGTACTGCTCCCGGAACGACTTGCCCTGCGCCACGCCAAGCGCCTGTTCGGCCTCCGTATCGCTGCCGTCGGCACGCCAGGTCATCGACTGCGCCAGGTAACCCAGCTTCGCCTGCAGGACACGCAACGATTCGCTCGTCTTGGGCTCGTGGTAGTGCAGACGCGCCCATCGCAGCGTCTCCAGCGCGTCATCCATCACCTTCGTGTACTCGGCATCCAGGTCGCGGGCGCTTCCACCGTGCATCATGACCCGATTAGTCTACCGCAAGCTCGTGACGCTAGATTGCCGGCCAATACCCGTAATCCAAGCCGCCAGGAAAGCCGCTTCATTGCGTCGAAATGCAAGGCGCCTCCGGGCTGACTTCGTTCATGCACCGCCGGTTGCTCACGTCCACGCGCACCACTCCGTCGACGATGCCGATGGGAAAGCGGTCTAGGTCACCACCCGCCGGCCCGGTCAGGAGCCTGCCCGCCGCATCCCAGACGCTCCCCAGACACGGCTCCCAGAACACCATGTCCTCGAACCCTGGGGGCGGCTCGCCAAAGCTAGTCAGCCCGTTCTCGTCATGAATGAACTGGACCCGACAATCCAGCGCCGAATCGTCGCCTCGCGCCACCGTCGCCTGCGCGTCCGGGCCCAGGTCGTACAACGCCAGCACCGCCTCATCCATCATCCGGACGACGTACACGTGCTCCAACTCAAAGTAGCTCACGCTGCCGGGCTCAAAGCCGTCCAGAGGCCCCGCGACAAAGATCGGCAACTCCTGTTTAGTCGGCGCGCTGCCGCCCGGCTTCAAGTAGAGAAACAGCCCCACTGCTGACAAAAATACGAGAATCGCACTCAGCCCCAGGACCAGCACCCTGATGCGTGCCTGCGCTCCGTGCAGACCCTGGTCCAAGCATTCCTCCGTTCGGCGAGTTCGGCAATTATACGCGCCGCCCTGCACCGATCGCGGCTCTTTTATAGCCTCGCGCTCCCCCGCCACTGCGCCTCCCTTCGGCGCCATTCTGATAACTCATCTCGCCGCGCCACGTAGAATGGGACCATGCAAGTCAGCCCCAGCGTCCGCGCCGTCCAGGTCCCCGAGACCAACCCAATGCACCCGCAGTTCACGACGATCTATCTCGTCGGAAGCGATCAGGTCTTGTCCATTGACACCGGCGCCGACGAGGACCGCTATCGCTGGATGCTGCGCGGCTACCTGGCCGCGGCCGAAAAGGCGGAGATCGGCGTCTGCACCCTCTCGCATTTCCACTTCGACCACTCATCTAACCTGCGCTGGGTCTGCGAGGAGTTCAACGCCGAAGCCCACGTCTCCCCCGAGACCGCCGCCCGCCTCGACGGCAAGCTCCCCGACCACGTCCTGTCCCTCGGCGAGGGCGACACGCTCAGCCCCGGCGGCGGCGTACGCCTCCAGGTCATGCACACGCCCGGCCACAGCCCGGACTCGCTCTGCTTCTACCTCGAAGACGAAGGCGTACTCTTCACCGGCGACACCATCCTTGGCGGCACCACGACCGCCGTGAACGACCTCGCGGACTACCTCCAGAGCCTGCGCCGCCTTCGCACCCTCCCCAACCTCCGCGTCATCTGCCCCGGCCACGGCCCCCTGATCGAAGACCCAGCGGCCTGGATCGACGAGTACATCGCCCACCGCGAACAGCGCGAGTCCCAGATCGTCGCCGAGCTCTCGAGAGGCGACGCGTTAACCAGCTGGCAGTTGATGGAGCGCCTCTATACGGACGTCGACCCCCGCCTACGCCGCATGGCCGACCGCAATGTCCAGAGCCACCTCGTCAAGCTGCAAAAGGAGGGGCGCCTGCAGGTCCACCCTGGCAAGCCCCGCCACCGCAAGGACGACGAAGTCGCCAGAGAGGCCGCCGAGCACGCGACCCGCGATGCCGTCCTGCGCCAAGCAGACGAATATCGCGAGCAGGACCGCCGCCGCGCCCTCTTCCTTCAGGAAAGCCCGCCCACCGAGGACTGGATCGAGCCTCCCCACTTCGAGCTAGCTTGACCCGAGAACGGAATGCGCCTCCAGGCGGAATTAACGCCGTAGCCGAGGCCTTCCAGCCTCATCGTCATCCGCCGCCGCCGGACGTCGACGATCTGCCTGCCGTATCCACCGCCCAGCGATCGACTGTCATGCGAGCCATTCCGGCAGCGAGACGCGCAATCTGGGGCGAGAAATGTCTCTTCGAGGAATCAACCGCCCCGTTAGACGAAGCCACCCTGGCGCGGACACATCTAGTAACCATCCGGAAACCTACCTTGCAGCTTGACAACGTTCGCCCTCAGACGCATATTCGCCTCAACATTTGCCTGGTCGCACCGAACGGAGGCTCCAAACATGACCACCGAAGCGCCTACCAGCTACCCGGTCCATTTCGACGTCCAACGCCCCGCCAGCCAGTCGCGCCTCACCAACTTTCCTCTTGGCATCGGCTTGCTGATCAAGGGAATCCTGCTAATACCCCACTTCGTCATTCTCTATTTCCTCCAGATCGTGGCCAGCATCGTCTATTTCATTGCCACTTTCGCAATCTTGTTCACCGGTAACTATCCCCGCGGCCTCTTCAACTTCTACCTCGGTTACACCCGCTGGACAGCTAACGTCTACGGCTATTTCTTCAGTGCTTATGACAAGTATCCACCGTTCAGTATGGACTCCCAGGACGGTTATCCTCTGTCCTTCAGCGTTGACTATGAGGGATCTCGCAGCCGTCTTCTAAACTTCCCAATCCTGGGATTGATTATCAAGTTGATCCTTCTGATCCCGCATCTGATCGTCGTCTACTTCCTAGTCCTGATCGCCATGATTGTCCTCCTCATCGCCCAGTTCGCGATTCTCTTCACCGGCTCCTTCCCGGAAGGCATGCATAAGTTCATGATCGGTGTCGGCCGCTGGTCCACGCGCATTAACGCGTACGCCTACGCGCTCACCGACAAATACCCGCCGTTCAGCCTCAGTTGACTTTTGTGGCCCCGTGCTAACCTGAGATTGTGCTGTTTCAGTCTCGCGGCCTGCGACTCAGCGTCGTAGGCGGTATTGTCGTCCTTATCAGCGGACTCTCTCTGCTCTTGCTACCGGATATGATTTCTGGCGTCGGCATGATGATCGGCGCCTGCGCCGTCGGTGGCGGCTTCATGTGGACGATGTTCGAGTTTTACGTGCCGCCACACGAGCCGCCTCCAGACGCTTAGCGCGTCCAGTTGAATTCGTCCACCAGCGCGTTTGTCTCGTCGATCAATTGATCGCGCTTCGATACCAGCGACTCGCGCTGAGCCAGCGCGTCGTTGTGCTCGTCGACGGCCTCGTTGTGTCGCGCTTGCAGCGCGTTGCGCTGCTGGATTAGGACGACTAGCTTCGCCTGCTTGTCCTGCTGCGACTCGTTGGAGTCGTCGATAGCCTTGATCTGCTGATCGATGTGGTTAATCTCAACGATAAGGCCGTCGATCTTGTCTCTTCGGTCAGAGATCTCGGCGTCCAGCGCGTTTATTTGGTTCTGCAGTGAGTTGATCTCAGCCCGGTTCGAGTCTATCTGCGTCCCGATCGGCGCCCGCTGCTGCGCCAGCCGGTCGAACTCCCGCTGATGGAACTCCGCCTGCTGAGCATTGATCTGCGCCTGTTCTTCGGCCCAGACGCGCTTGATCTCGGCCTCGAGGTCGTCGCAGTTCGGCATCGAGCCGATCGCCAGCATGCGTTCGCGGATCGTCTTCGCTCCTGCTTCGTAAATGTCGACGTGCGTTTGCTCGTGGACCGCCACGCTCTCGGCGTACGCATCCCAGTTGGCGCGAATGTAGGCTGGCAGCGAGTCCTCGTCGACGTGCTTCGGCAGCGTTACGACCATCTCTGCCTTGACCGTCATGCTGCGGATCGAGCACTCCCCCACCTCAGGGCCGCCCTGCCACTCATAGCCCCAGACCACGGACGTCAGGCCGCTGCCGCGCTTGCCCTCGCCGTCTGTCGGTCCGTTACGCTCGATGTTGCTGAAGATCGCCTCGGTCGTGGTGCCCTCGACGTCGTAGTAGGTCGTCTCCAAGCTCGTATCTAGCTTGATTCCGGCTTCTTCTGGCGCCGCATCTCTCAGCTGCGTCGCCGTCTCGCTGTCGCGGCCGCTCGACGGCGTACTCGGGGCGACGGCCTTCTCGCCACCGCCGCAGGCGAGCGCCAGTACGCCAACGGCCAATGCGGCGATTAATACCAGCTTGAGACGTCTCGCCAAGGACACTGTCACTATGTTAAATCGTCCCTCCAGGGAAATTGCGACCGTCTCGTCCAACGTCAGCGCCACGCGCCAGTCGCGCCGAGACGCCACGCCCATGACCTGGTACGGATGTGCCGGTACGTCCGCCTCGATCACGCATTCACCATTAACGGCTCCAACCACTCGCAGATAGAGCCGATGGTTGTTTCCCGTCGGAACTTCGTCGATCAGCTCAACGTCCAGCGTCGTGTCCATCTGGTTCGTGTGCGGCCGGTCCGGGCGCAACAGGATGACGTGCTCGGGACGCACGCTCACCGCCGCGCGCGCGTTCGGCGCCAGCTCGCCCTCCGCTCGCGCCCTCACCTTGAACCATGGCGTCTCGATCTCCGTATACGCCTCCGTCTTTGAGACGACACGGCCCTCGAAGATGTTCCGCGCCTCCAGCAGCTGCGCCACTCGGACCGACGCCGGGTTTCGGAACACCTCGGCACGCGGTCCGCACTGCAGCACCGCCCCGTCGTCGTAAATCGCGATGCGATCAGCCAGCGCATAGGCCTCTTGCAGGTCGTGCGTCACGAATAGCGCCAGCAAGCCAAGCTGCCGCCGCAGTCGCGTCACCTCCCGCCGCAGCGCGTTCCGGATCGGCGCGTCCAGCGCGCTAAACGGCTCGTCCAGCAGCAGCACGCGCGGCCGCGCCGCCAGCGCCCGTCCCAGCGCTACGCGCTGCTGCTGCCCGCCCGAGGTCTCGCGCGGCAGCCGGGCCTCTAACCCCTCCAGCCCCAGCAGCTCGACCAGCTCTCGCACCCGCTCCCGCTGTTCTTGCTTCGGCCAGCGGTGCAGCGCGAAGGCAATGTTCTCCGCCACGCTGAGGTGCGGGAACAACGCCAGGTCCTGCACCACGTAGCCCACGCTGCGCGCCTGTGGCGGCACGTCCAGGCCCGTCCGCCCATCGAAGACCACACCCGACGGCAGCTCGATATGTCCCTCGTCCGGCGTCAGCAGCCCGGCAATTGCCCTCAGCGTCAGCGACTTGCCGGAGCCGGACGGCCCCAGCAGCACGATCAACTCGTCCTCCGCCTCGAACCGCGGACGTAGATGGAAGTTGCCTAGCCGCTTCTCGAAATCGACCGTCAGCACGTCAGACGCCCGGCCGGGCCGCCTGGCGCGCCACCAGCCGCAGCAGCAACAAGAGCACCGCCGCCGCCACGACCAGGATCACCGCCAGCGCGATCGCCACGTCCACCGAAGACCCCGAATCGAAAACGCCGATGATCGCTAGCGGCATCGTCTGGGTGCGCTCCGGGAAGTTGCCCGCGAAGATCAGCGTCGCGCCCAGCTCGCTCAGCGCCCGCGCCCAGCACAGGATCGCCCCCGCCAGCACCGAGGGCCACGACAGCGGCAGCACGATGCGGAAGAACATCCTCAGCGGCCTCGCTCCCAGCGTTGCCGCCACGCCCTCGTACTCCGGACTAACGCCCTCGAAGCCCGCCTTCACAGTACGTATGTAGTACGGCGCCGACACGAAGAGTTGCGCCATCACTACCGCCGCCGTCGTAAACGCCAGCTCGATCCCCAGCGCGTCCAGTTGCCCGCCCAGGACTCCTCGCCGCCCGAACGCCACCAGCAGTGCGACGCCCGCCACGGTTGGCGGCAGCACGATCGGCAGGTCCACCAGCAGGTCGACCAGCATCTTGCCGGGAAAGTCGCGCCGCGCCAGCAGATAGGCCAGAGGCGTCCCGAACAGGATCGCGATCGCCAGCGCGATCGTGCTCGTAATCGCGCTCAGCCGCATCGAGTCCAGCACGAGTTTGGACGTGATGTTGTTGCCCAGCTCGCCGCTTTCGACCGCCCGCCAACCCAGCGCCACCAGCGGCAGCGCCACAAACGCCACGAAAATCAGCCCAAGGGGCACGAACACGCGCGTCGTGTCCACGCCGATTGCTCTCCTCGCCTGCGTCGCCACCCTAACCCGCGCTCAAGAAGCCATACCGCGCCATGATCTCTTGTCCCGGCGCCGACAGCAGGAAATCGATAAATGCACGCGCCCCGGCGTCGTTGCGCCGGTCGGTCACCAGCGCGGCCGGGTACTCCGCGATCACGTTGAACGCCTCCGGTATCTCAACCTTGTGCAGTTTCGCGGCCACGGCCGGCGTAATGTCCGTCCCGTAGACGATCCCAGCGTCCGCCTCGCCCAGCTCCACCTTCGCCACGACCTGCTTTACGTTGCTCTCCAGCGACACCACGTTGCCCAGCACCGAGTCGCTGAATCCCGCCCCAAAGCTCGCGTCCGCCGACATCGCCACCAGTGCCTGCCGCGTATAGGCGCCCACCGGCACGTCCTCTTGCGCCACGACGAGCTTCAGGCTCTGGCGCCCCAGGTCTGCGGCTGACTCGATGCCGGCTGGGTTGTCGACTGGTGTAATGATCATCAGCGAGTTGCGGGCAAACGTGCTGCTCGTCCCTTCCACCACGCCGCCCGCCCGCGCCAGCTCCATCTGCTCCCGGTTCGCGCTCGCGAAGACGTCGGCCCGCGCGCCCTGCTCCAGCTGGGTTCGCAACGTCGGCGTCCCGGCGAAGTTGAAGTCGATCTTCGTTCCCGGATACGCCGCCTCGAATGCGGCCGCGATCTCCTTGAACGGCTCGGTCAGCGAAGCCGCCGAGAACACCGTGATACTGCCCGACGGCGCCCCGGAGTCTGTCGCCGGCTCGTCGCCTCCGCCGCTACAGGCAGCCAGGCCGAGGACCAGCGGGACAACAAGAGCCAGCGCACCGATTCGCCTCCCAAAACACCTCATCAAGACCCATCTGCTCCCACGCGCGCCATTAAACCGCGGCGGCAGGCGCGCAGCCACTGCAGCGTCCCCCGCGCCGCCGTCACCTTCGATTGCAGCGCGATCGCGTCGAAGCTGGCGTCCTCCGCCTCCTCGGCGCCTTCCTCTATCTCGCGCTCATACTCCTTGCACGCCTCGATCTGCTGTTCCACCAGCTCAACCGCCTGCGCCGGGTCCTCCTCTAACGCGAAGTACAGCTTCACCATGAAGTCGTATCGCACTTCGCGCAGCCGTCCTACCGGTTGCCGCAGCCAGCGCTGAAACCTCGCATCCCCCTCAACCGTCGCGGCGTAGACCGCCCGCGGCGGATACGTGCTGTTGTCCCACTCCCCATCGATCAACTCCAGCCCGGACAGCGACTTCAGGATCGCGTAGACCATCGCCGGCTCCACCGGGCAGACGCGCGCCAACCCGTGGCCGCCGCTCAGCTGCCGCTGCAGCTCGTAGCCGTAGGCGGGTCGCTGCCGCAGCAGTCCCAGCACCGCATACTCCGCCGGGGTCAGATAGCTCTTCGTCCGTGGCATAGCCATGTCATGATTGGTCAATCATTGACTATCGTCAAGTAAGCGACCGCGCAACAATGCTCCGATGACGACTCGCGGAATCGTGGCCGGAATCATCCTCGCCGGCGGCAAGAGCACCCGCCTCGGCCGCGACAAAGCGAGCGAAGTTCTCCTCGGCCGCAGCCTGCTGCAGCGTGTCGTCCAGCGTCTCGATGGCCTCGTTGACGAATACGTGGTCGTCACTGCCGCCGGACAAGAGCTACCGCCTCTGTACGCCAGCCGCCCCATCGCCACAGTCGAGGACCTCTTTCCTGATGCCGGGCCGCTCGGCGCTCTGTACACGGGTCTTTCATCCATGACGGCCACCAGCGCCATCGCCGTCGCCTGCGACATGCCGCTGCTGAAGCCGTCACTACTCGCCCTGCTGCTCCGTCTCCATCCCGGCCACGATGCCGTAGTCCCCTTGAACAGCCTGCCTGAGCCCCTTTGTGCCGTTTACACCCCGGCCTGCCTGCCCGCCATCAAGGCGCAGCTTGATGCCGCCCAATACAAGATGACGGGCTTTCTGGATGCCGTGGACGTGAGGTTCGTCGAGCCTACCGAATGGCAGCGGCCAGACCGGGACGGCGTATCATTCCTCAACCTCAATAGCGAGGACGACGTGCGGCGCGCGGAGGGGATTCTGTCTAGCGGTACTTGATCGGCCGGTCGCGGTTGCGGGCGTCCGTCTTATCGTCCTGGACGCGCCGCTCGTTGAGCCACATCAGCGCGATCGCGACGAATCCGAGGTCAAGCCCCAGAAACATCAGCACCGCAATCACAACGATCATCGAGTCCATGGCGAGTCCGAACCTCCAGCCGGTGGAGCAAGTGCTCCCTATGACTGCTAACGCTGGGTATGGGCTGGCCGTTTCACCGCTGATTGACAGACGCAGTGGTACCCGAAATGATGGGCCAGCCCGGATCAACCCCACCGAACCTACGAGGAGACTGCTTCGTGAAGATCGGCGTTACTTTCCCACAGACCGAAATCGGCGCTGACCCCAGCGTCCTCCGCGACTACGCCCAGACCGCCGAAGGGCTTGGCCTCGACCATATCCTGGCCTACGACCACGTGCTCGGCGCCGATACCGCCACCCGTCCTGACTGGGGCCGGCGTTACACCGCCTCCGACTCGTTCCACGAGCCGTTCGTCATGTTCGGCTACATGGCCGCCCTCACCTCGAATATCGAGTTCGTCACGGGGATTCTCATCCTGCCGCAGCGCCAGACGGTGCTCGTCGCGAAGCAGGCGGCGGAAGTCGACGTGCTGAGCGGCGGCCGGCTGCGGCTCGGCGTCGGACTCGGCTGGAATGACGTCGAATACCAGGCGCTGAACGAGGACTTCCATACCCGCGGCCGCCGCGTCGAGGAGCAAATCCAGGTTCTGCGCCGCCTCTGGACGGAGCCCGATCGTCGACTTCGAGGGCAAGTGGCACCGCATCGAGCGCGCCGGCCTGAACCCCATGCCGGTCCAGCAGCCGATACCGATCATCATGGGCGGTCTCTCGGATCGAGTTCTCGAACGCGCGGCGCGCATCGCCGACGGCTGGTTCCCCATCGTGCGGGACCCGGTGGCGATAGCGGCCTTGCCGGACCAGATCGCGGGGCTTCGAGGAGCGCGTCAAGAGCCACGGCCGCGACCCTGGCGCCTTCGAGATTCGAGTCCAGACCGGGTTCGCCAGCAAGGCGCCGGAAGACTGGGCCGAAGACGTCGAGATGTACGAAAAGATGGGCGTCGACTTCCTCTGCTTCAGCACGATGGGCGCCGGACTCGACCGGCCCCGCGATCACATCGACGCAATGCGCCGCTACAAAGAAGCCGTAGGCTAGGTCCGCTGCAGTTAAGATCGGACCTGACTGATAAGCTGGAGAGCAAATCGGCAAATGAGAGGGAATCATGGGAAGAGAACAGCTAGAAGCGTTAGCCCGCATCATCGACGAGCAGCTCAAGGACGGCCCGAACAGCGCCGTCATCGGCACCTGGACGATCCGTTACGACGGCAAACGCGAGGTGCTCTACTTCGAGAAGTGCGAGGACGGCGCTGTACTGTGAGGAGCGTCCCGCCGTGATCGACCTCAAGGGCAACGTCGTCGACCGCGGCGGGCCAATCCTGGTTGAGGAAACGTAGACCCGACCATGAACCGCGACAGAGGTCGCCGACAGCGCTGAGACGCCTCGCGGGGACGCCGACGGGCGCTGATCTACGACGTCAGCCGAGCCGGACGCGCCCAGCCGCGAACAGCCGCAGACACCCTTCGTCAGCGGCTCCGACGCTTGGTGGGACTTCGTCGACCGGCGGCGCGCGCTGGACGACGGCCAGGACCTGACATCCTCTTCTCGATGCGGGGCCTGAGCCTGGACGAGCGCCTTCTGGTCGTGAATTGGGGCACCGCTTCGCCAACGCCTTCCTGGTCATCGAGCCGTCAGACCCTTGGCTGGACCTGACGACGCAGGAGGGCATCGACGATTTCGCCACCGAAACCGGCGACAACGGACGCTGACGCGCTGGTCCGCGCGCGCCTACGCGGAGTGGATCTACTGGATGCGAGATGAGACAGGCGAGCTCGAGAGCCGCCGCGCCACACTCTCGCTCGCACCCGACGCCACACTCTTCGACACGCTCTGGGAGCGCCTGCCCGCAGACCTTCCCCGCCTCGGCGTTCCTCTCCAGCCTGACGCTGCTGCAGCTCAAAGAGGCCGAGCTGTTCACCGGCGGCCGCGAGGTCGCGCGGGCGATCATGCCCGTTCCTCACCCGCCTCGGACTGCCCATCGTCTGGGATCCCGCCACGTGATAACAGGGCGTGCGCCAGCTTGTCGATGCGGGGCTGGCCTGGGTGCAGGACCCGCAGGACAACTGGCGTCTCTATCAGGGCCCGTCAGAGCCGATCCCGGCGGAGATCAGCGACGAACGCGTCGCCCTGATGCTGCGTTAGCTAAACGCGGCCCGCGCGGTGACCGTTGCGAGGGTTGATCAACAGCGCAAGCGAACGTCCGGCCAGCATCTAGTAAGCCCACCCGGCATGTACGACTCCGAGCCCGGGTTGGCGTTCGGCTTCGCCGAGTCCAGGGCCAGCTCCCAGTAGCGGCGGCCCGACGACCTCCGGCAGCGTGAAGGACATGCTCTCTCTGCGGAGGCGTTGACCATGAGCAGCAGCGTGTCGTCCGGCGACGGCAGGCCCTCTGTCGTCCGTGAGGTCCGCGGCGGGGCCCGGCAGGAGCATGCCGAGACAGCGAACCTCCGGGTCAAACCAATTCTCGTCCGTCATCTCCTCGCCGTCCGGGCGCAGCCAGTAGATGTCCTTGACGCCGGCGCGGCGGATTGGGCGGCCCTGGAAGTAGTCGCGGCGCCGCAAAAGAACGTGCTCGTTGCGCAGCTTGACCAGACGCTGTGTCCAATCGAGCAGCTCTTCCTGCCACTCATCGCGGTCCCAGTTCAGCCATGAGATTTCGTTGTCCTGGCAGTAGGCGTTGTTGTTGCCCTGCTGCGTACGGCCGACCTCGTCGCCGTGCAGCAGCATCGGCACGCCCTGCGACAGCATCAGCGTGGCGAGGAAGTTGCGCATCTGGCGCCGCCGCAGCGCGCTGGATCTCGGGGTCGTCCGTCTCGCCCTCGGCGCCCATGTTCCAGCTCAGGTTGTCGTCTGAACCGTCGCGTCCCTCTTCGCCGTTCGCCTCGTTGTGCTTCTCGTTGTAGCTGACGAGGTCACGCAGCGTGAAGCCGTCGTGGGCGGTGACGAAGTTGATGCTGGCGTAGGGGCGCCGGCCGCCGGGCGCATAGAGGTCGCTGCTGCCGGTGAGGCGGTAGGCCAGGTCGGCGACGACCCCGGGATCGCCGCGCCAGAAGCGCCGCACCGTGTCGCGGTACTTGCCGTTCCACTCCGTCCAGCCGACCGGGAAGTTGCCGACCTGGTAGCCGCCCTCGCCGACGTCCCACGGCTCCGCGATCAGCTTGACCTGAGACAGCACCGGGTCCTGATGGATGATGTCGAAGAAGGCGCTGAGCTTGTCGACGTCGTGCAGCTCGCGCGCCAGCGCCGAAGCCAGGTCGAAGCGGAAGCCGTCGACGTGCATCTCCAGCACCCAGTAGCGCAGGCTGTCCATGATCAGCTGCAAGACGCGCGGGTGCCGCACGTTGAGCGTGTTGCCGGTGCCCGTGTAGTCCATGTAGATGCGCTCGTCGTCCGGCATCAGGCGGTAGTAGCTGCGATTGTCGATGCCGCGGAAGGAGAGCGTCGGGCCTAGGTGGTTGCCCTCCGCCGTGTGGTTGTAGACGACGTCGAGGATGACCTCGATGCCCTCGCGGTGCAGCGTGTGCACCATCGTCTTGAACTCGTTGACGCGGCCGCCGGGGCCCGGCGACGTGCTGTAGCGCGGGTCCGGCGCGAAGAAGCCGATCGTGTTGTAGCCCCAGTAGTTGGCCAGGCCCAGATCCACCAGGCGCTTGTCATTGACGAACTGGTGCACTGGCATCAGCTCAATCGCCGTGACGCCGAGCTGCTGAAGGTAGTGGACGACGCGATGATCGCTGAGCGCCGCGTAGGTGCCGCGCCGCTCAGGCGAGATAAGCGGATGCAGGTATGTCAGGCCCTTGACGTGAGCCTCGTAGATGACCGTGTCGTGCCACGGGATCTTCGGCGCCCTGTCATCACCCCACGAGAACGCCGGCTCGATGACGACGCCTTTGGGCATCCCGGGCGCGCTGTCGGATTCGTCCAGCATCAGGTCGCGGTCACGGCGGCGCGACGCGAGCGGGTAGGCGAACATGTTGTCGGACCACTCGATGGGGCCGGTGGTCGCCTTGGCATACGGGTCCAGCAGCAGCTTGTTGGGGTTGAAGCGCAGCCCCTTCGCCGGGTCGTAAGGTCCGTAGACACGATAGCCATACAGCATGCCCGGTCGCGCCTCCGGCAGGTAGACGTGCCAGACGAAGTCGGTCTGCTCACGCAGCCGGATGCGCTCGACCTCCGGCGAGCCGTAGGGCTCGATCGAAGATGCAGAGCTCAACGGCCTCACGCGTCCTCGCTGAACAGCGCGAAGTTGACGCCGCTGCCGTCCCACGTTGCGCCAAGGGGATACGGCTTGCCGGGAAACGTAGGCTGCTGCCTCAATCTGGACCTCAGGCGTTGCCTGCGCTAATGAAATAGCTTTCGGTATTCCGCAGCGAACGCTGACTAGATTCTAGCCGCAGGAGGCCCCACGGCTATAATCGACGGTACCTTTAGGAGGTGCCGACATAACCAGCCGTTACGTCCGCGGCATGCCTGCCAAGAGCTGGCAGCCCGATCTGCCGAACATCCTGGACATCCTCAGCCAGGCCGAAGTGCAGGAGGAGTGGATGCTCGCCGCAGGGTCCAACTACGTATTCCTGCTGAAGATGGCGCATCCGGAGGCAGGCGAAGGCTACGCCGTCTACAAACCGCGCGACGGCGAGGCGCCGCTTCACGATTTCCCCTCCGGCACGCTTGTACAAGCGCGAATACGCGGCCTACGTTGTCAGCGAGGCGCTGGGCTGGGGCCTGGTGCCACCAACCGTAGTGCGCGAGGAAGGCCTGCGCGCCGGAGTTGGCGTGTTACAGCTCTTCGTCGTGCATGACCCGGCGCTGCACTTCTTCAACATCAAGGATGGCCGCGAGGACGACATGCGACGCATCGCGCTGTTCGACTGGCTTGATCAACAACGCCGACCGCAAGGGTGGCCACACGCTGCAGGACGCCACCGGCCGGCTCTGGTGCATCGACCACGGCATCGCGTTCCACACGCGAGGACAAGCTCCGCACCGTGATCTGGGACTATCAGGGCACGCCTGTGCCGCCCTCGCTGGTCGAGGACGTCTGCGAATTCGCGACTCGCCTGCGCGAAGACGCCGAGCTGCGGGGGCGGCTGTCTGAGCTGCTCTCGGAGACTGAGCTGCGCCGACTCGAAGAACGCGCCGCTGTCATCGACCGCGAGCGAGTCTACCCGCCGCCGCCGATGCACCGCCCGTACCCCTGGCCGATGATCTAGGGCTGTTTACGCTCCGTTCTTGCCGATCAGGCTGAGGAACTCGCTGCGGGTTCGCGCGTCTGTGGCGGAAGCGGCCGAGCATGCAGCTCGTCACCGCGCTGGAGTGCTGCTTCTCGACGCCGCGCATCATCATGCAGAGGTGCTGCGCCTCGATGACGACGCCAACACCCTTCGGCTCCAGGATCTCGTCGATCGCGTTGGCGATCTCCGTCGTCAGGCGCTCCTGCACCTGCAGCCGGCGTGAGAAGACCTCGGCCAGGCGCGCCAGCTTGCTCAGGCCGACGATCTTGCCCGACGGCAGGTAGGCGATGTGGCAGCGGCCGAAGAACGGCAGCAGGTGATGCTCACAGAGGCTGTAGACCTCCGTGTGCACCGTCACCATCTCGTCGTACTCGACCTCGAACAGCGCCTCGCCGACAACGGCGCGCGGGTCCATGTGGTAGCCGGACGTCAGAAAAGCCAGGCTACGGGCGACACGAGCCGGGGTCGCGCGCAGCCCGTCGCGTTCCGGGTCTTCGCCCAGCGCTTCCAGCATCTCGCGCACCATTCGCGCCACTTCCGGGGAGCCTTCGCCGTCGAACTCGTCGTTCATTACTACCTCGCCTACCAGCGGTCGTAGTGGACCAGCTCATCTAGCGGCAGCCTACGCGAGGGCCAGCTCTCGCACGCGCGGCCGCCGACCTCGCCGGATAGCCGAACGAGATGCCGATCGCCGCGACATGCGTCTCTGGCAGGCCCAGCGCCTCGCTGGCGATTGCCTCTTCGCGCAAGCCGATGGGGCAGTTGTGGATGCCCTCCGCCCATGCAGCGACCATCATGTTCTGCGCTGAGCGCCCCACATCGAAGTCGCGCCGTCCGCGCTCCTGCACGAGGACAATGGCGAGCGGGGCGTTGACCAGCGGCGCCGTGCCGGGCCCAGCCGGCGCGAGCTTCTCCTTCGCCGCCTGGTCGCGCATCACGATATAGCGCACCGTCTGTGCTGTTGCTGGAGCTGCCGGCCAGCCGCCCCGCCTGCAAGATGCGATGCAGTACGTCTTCCGGTATCGGCTTCGAGTCGTATTCGCGACGATCGCGCTTGCTGATGATGGCCTGATAGGCGTCCATGGGGCTCCTGTCTCTAGGTCGTCGACAGCCTATACTGTAACGAATCCCGCGCAGTAAACATCACCCTGCCGCAGCGGCAGTCTAGTCCTGGAGGCCGAACTTGGGTATTCCGCTGTCCGATGGCGCCAAGCGTATCATCGACAACAAGAACTTCGCCCACATCGCGACGATCATGAAAGACGGCTCGCCTCAGGTGTCACCGGTCTGGGTCTACCGCGACGGCGACTACGTCATGATCAGCACCGGCATCGACCGCCAGAAGACGCGCAACATCAAGCGCGACCCGCGCGTCGCGCTCTCGATCGCTGACGTTGACTCACCGTTCCCGCCGCTGCAGATCCGTGGTCGAGTCGTCGAGATCATCACCGGCGAGCCAGCCGTGGAGGGCTTCGTCGAGGTGACGAAGAAGTACACCGGCAACGCGCCGGCCAAGCGTCCGCCCGCCGCCGAACGCGTCGTCTACCGCATCGAGGCCGATTCCGTGGTCGCGCCTGAGAAGTAACTTCTGACTAGGAGGATCGTCCTTTGGTAAAACTCACACCCGAGCCAGCGCCGTCTGTTGGAGGAGCCGAACCTCGCGCACCTCAGCACACTGATGAAGGACGGCTCGCCGCAGTCAACGCCACTGTGGGTCGACTACGACGGCGAATACGTACTCGTGAACACCGCGGAGGGCCGCCAGAAGACGCGCAACATGCGCCGCGACCCGCGCGTCACGCTTTCGGTCGTCGACCGCAACGCGCTGATCAAATACGTAGAGATCAGGGGCCGGGTCGTCGAACTGATCCATGACGGCGCCTACGACCACCTGACGAAGCTGGCGCACAAATACGCCGGGCGCGAGGCTCGCAACCCCGCGCCGCCGGAGGAAGTCCGCGTCATCGTCAAGATCGAGCCGCTGCGCGTCTTAGGCGTGGGCGTGGGTTAGATACCGAATCCCCGTGGGTGAAACCCGCAGCATCGAAGTATGGAGACATCTCCGTGGTGAAACTGACGCCGGCACAGCGCAAACTGATCGAGGAACCGAACCTCGCCCACGTCGCGACCCTGATGAAGGACGGCTCGCCCCAGGTAACACCCGTCTGGGTCGACTGTGACGACACGCACATCCTGATCAACACGGCGGAAGGCCGCCAGAAGCCGCGCAACCTGGAGCGCGACCCGCGCATCGCCTTATCGATCGCGGCGCAAGACGACCAGCAAATGTACATCCAGATCCGCGGCCGCGTTGCTGAGATCACCCGCGAAGGCGCTTTCGAGCACATTAGCAAGTTGGGCCAGAAGTACTTCGGGCCGAACTTCGTCTACCCCAGGCGCCCGGGCGAGACGCGCATCATTGTCCGTATCGAGCCGGAGCACGTCACCGGGCGGGCGTAGATGCTCTGTCATCCCTCATTCGGGGCGCCTCCAATGCGCCCATGCGTCCACGAAACCGATACGCTAACATGGGCCGCAGGCGGCCAAGGTGTTGTGGTGGCACGCGTCCCTCCCAAGGATGAGGCACGGGTTCAATTCCCGTTGGCCGCTCCAAAAAAAGCAGCTTCATATGTCGGCAGTACGGGACCCGTTTGACCCCTTATGTATTGGCGCTGGCCGAAGCCGACTGATTGCAGTCCAACCGGAGATCCGGACGCCGGACGTTGCGCCGTTCTTAAATGCGGACTTCCGCCGGGTGTAATGCTGCCCCGAAACGCCCCCCTGGCAATCCCCCGGAAACGTCCAGCATTATCCCGGCTGTTCCTTTAGTCGCAGGCAGGCTGCGACTAAAGGTGTCAGGCCTGAGCTTACTCCTGCCTGACTATATCAACCGAGATCTCTACCGCCGGAATCGTTCCCCTGTTCTCAAGCCAGTGGGTAGTGCTCCTATCCTCGGGCCAGCCCACCCCAGGCCCATAGTCCGTAGTGACTCCGTTTCGATGGTCAGTGATCGTTCCTTGCAGAATGTAGACGGTGCCTGGTCTGTCTTTATGGTCGTGAATCGGGCCGAAGACGCCTCCATGCTCGATGGTCACCATACGCATTCGAAGTTGGCGCCCTGCCATGCCCTCTATCTCGGGGCCAAGGTCAACCGTCGCGAGTAACTTCACCGTTACACCTTTCGTCTCAGGTGCCTGTTCGTTGCTCATCGTGCGCTCCTCTCTCTACTTCCATGGCCTAACTCGTAATTGAACGGCTCAGAAGAAACAAGAAGCTGTGAACCGGCGGGATCGCTGCATTCTCGGCAGCTGCCACGTCGGGCAGCATCCTCGCGCCCTGAAATCAAGCGAGGTCGAGGCGCCTGACGGAGGCTCTGCATTCGTCGCGAATGCGATTGGAGAGCGGAGCGGCGCGCGAGCTAACGAAAGCCAGCGCGGCTTCTCAAGCCTGATCGTAAGAGGCCAAGCACTGTTCCACTGTTCGACATTGCCTGGGCTAGAAATCATTCGAAAATAGTCCGATTAACGATCCGAGTGATATGCGCCGCATTGACCTCCTGACGGTGCGCTCATTGCAGCGATGTCACCTGGATCGGTAAGCCTTCAGCAGGCCATCGAGTCAGGAACCAAACGTCACCGTGCGAAGACGCGAAGAAGGAGCAGGGATGACCGCTACACAAGAGATCAGTCAGGTGCTGGACCACATGCCGTACGGACTCTACATCGTCGGTACTAGGATGGAATCCGAATGCAACGGCATGATGGCTGACTGGGCAATGCAGACTTCTTTTAGCCCGCCCTTACTAGTTGTTGCCTTCGAGAATGACGCCCAGACACTGAAAAACATCAGATTGAACGGGGCTTTCACACTCAACTTCCTGTCCACGGGAGACCCGGGGATGCGTCTGGCGCAAAGGTTTGCCCAACCCTACCGGGGGTCAAAGATCGGTGGTGAAAGGGCGAAAGGTGTTCACCACAAGCTGGAAGACATCGACTACTCGCTCAGCAGCAAGGGCTGTCCCATCCTTCGCGATGCGATGGCCTGGCTAGAATGCGAGAGCAACGAATTCGTTCCCGTCGGAGACCACACCTTGGTGATCAGTGAGGTTGTCGATGGACACATCACCAGGCCCGAAGAACCCCTGTCTTCTACGTTCACAGGCTGGAAATACAGCGGCTAACCTGGCCGGAGCGAATCGTCCGCGATATGGGTACTTGACACCAAACGTCGGCTCCAGGACAAGAAGACCGGCTCGTTCCTGACGGTCATCGGGAACGGCGAAGCGGATCCTTTACCCGATCCGTCCGGAAGCCGCACTCGACTTATGCAGCCATGAGAAGATAGCGTTATGAGGTGGGGTTGAAGGCGACCCGGCTCATACACAGTGATCGCCTCCTGGCTGGCCTTCGTCAGGTCGGCCTGCATTCGAAGCGCTAAGCCATTTTCTGACCATGGTTAAATCACACCCCCAGAACAGCAAAGAAGACCAGTGGAACACCGGCGAACTCGCCGAGGATGATCGCGGCGCGATCGAGCCGCTCGAGCCCGAATCGAGACGCGCCCGCGGCCCCGTCTACCGCCGCGTCTACACCACCGGCAACGACGACCTCGACCGCCAGGTCAATGAACTGATCGGGACGCTGACCCATAGCGTCCCTATCGGCGACCAGCCGATCGATTCCGCTGACCTCGAGCTCGTGCGCGAGATGTTGACCTCGTCGCTGCGGCTGATCACGCAGGAAGCGACGCGAGCGGAGCGGAAGCTGGTCAACGCCGCGATGAAGGAGTTCGCCTACTCCTTCCGCGTCTTCGCCCCGTACCGCGACCTGCGCAAGGTCAGCATTTTCGGCTCTGCGCGCGTCGAACGCGGCGAGCACCTCTACGAGGCGACGCGGGAGTTCGCTCGCCAGATCGCGGAACGTGGCTGGATGGTGATCACCGGCGCCGGGCCGGGGATCATGGCCGCAGGCCACGAGGGTGCGGGGACGGAGCAGAGCTTCGGGGCGAACATTCGGCTACCGGGCCTCAATCCGGCTAACGCTTATATCGCCAAGGACGGCAAGCTGATCAACTTCAAGTACTTCTTCACCCGCAAGGTGACCTTCCTCAAGGAGTCAGACGCCTTCGTGCTGTTGCCAGGTGGCTGGGGCACCCTGGACGAGTGCTTCGAGCTGCTGACGCTAACGCAGACCGGGAAGTCGCAACTCCACCCCATCGTCCTGCTCGAGCCCGAGGGCAGCACTTACTGGCGCGACTGGCTGCTATTCATCCGTGACAATGTCCTGCAGCGCCACTACATTAACGAGAGCGACCTCGCTCTGCTCCGCGTCGCAACCACGCCTCAAGAGGCCGTCGAGGAAGTCGAGCGCTTCTACAGCAACTACCGCTCAGCCCGCTTCGTCGGCGAGCGTCTCGTGCTGCGCATCGAGCGCGCGCCGGACGCTCGAACGTTGTCCTATCTCAACCAGACGTTCGCGGATCTGATCGAGAAGGGCGTCATCGAAGTCATCGAACCCCTACCGCCGGAACTGCGCGACGAGGACAATCTGGAATACAAACGCGTCGCCCTCTTCCCAAGACACGCCTACGGCCGCATCCGCCAGCTAATTGACGAGCTAAACACGCTGTAGCTCTAGAGCGCCGCCTCAATCTGCTCGATGTGCTCCGTCCGGTGACCGGTGCGCCGCAGCAAATACGCGTGGTCCTCGGCAATCAACTGCCGCGCGATGGAGTCCGGCGTGCGGCCGATCGCCGCGTCGGCCGCTTTCGCCGACTCAACCGCGAGGCGGGCCGCGGCGCGCGGCTCCACTCCCTGCAACAGCCCCTCGAGTGCATTATTGATCACATCGTCGTCCAGCTCAACGTGCGACGTGCCGTCGCGCGTCCAGCGCTCGAGCACATAGGCGACGCGCCGATCCCAGAACGCCAGGTGCCCCAGCGCCACGGACACCGTCCAGCCGCCGCCGAGGTCGCGCTCCAGATCCGCGTCGCTCAGGCTAGCCACCAGCGCTTCGAGTCGCGCCGTCACCGCGGCGTTGTCGTCGAGGATTGAGCCGTCGGGCATTTTCAGCCTCCCACTGAGACGTCGGCCAGCTTTTCCAGCGCCTTGACCAGCGCCTGCGTCCCCTCGTCGCGGAGGCCGTCCGCTTCGACCGACGCAAAAAGCTGCGCCACAAGCGACGTCGCCGGCAGCGGCAGCGCATTGTCGCGCGCGACCTCGAGGGCGAGGCGCAGGTCCTTCTGCTGGTGCCACACCTTGAACCCGGGGCGGAAGTCGCGCTCGATCATCTTCGGGCCGAGGTTGAGCAGCTGCCAGGACGACGCCGCACCACCGGAGATCGCCTGCAGCATCGTCGCCGGTGATACGCCGGCCTTCGCCGCCAGCACCAGCGATTCGCATACGGCCATGTTGGTCACCGACACGGCGACCTGGTTGCACAGCTTCACCGTCTGTCCCGCGCCCGTTGGCCCGCAGTAGGTGATCGTCTTGCCGACGGCTTCGAACAGCGGCAGGCACCGCTCGAAGACGTTATTCTTGCCGCCCACCATGATCGAAAGCGTGGCGTTGATCGCGCCGCCCTCGCCGCCTGACACCGGTGCGTCAAGCAGCTCGATGCCTTTGGCCACATAGGCCGCGGCGATCTCGCGCGTCACCGACGGCGACATCGTCGTGCAGTCGACATGAATCAGGCCGCTCGATGCGCCCGCCGCGATGCCGTCCGCCCCTAGCGACACGGCCTCGACGTCCGGCGAGTCACCGACCATGGTGAAGACGACCTCGCTCGCGGCCGCGACCGCGGCGGGCGAGGCTCCGGCCTTCCCACCGTGCCCCACGACATCGTCGATGCCGGGCTGGCTGCGGTTCCAAACGGTCAGCTCGTGCCCCGCGTCGATCAAGTGCTTCGCCATCGGCCGTCCCATGATGCCGAGTCCGATAAATCCAATACGCATTGCGGTTCCTCCTGGTTCTAGGCGCCCATCATAGCCAGAGCCAGCCCAAGACCAGAGGGGTTAACCAATTGTTTGGGCTAATCGAGATGCCCTAACAACTGGCGGGCCTCATCGCGGAAACGCAGCAGGCGGCCTTGAGGCAACCTGCTGCGTCACCCACCAACCCTCCGGGAGAGGTTGAGTTTGGGATATATACGCCAGAGGGCGAGACCGCCAAGCATGAGCCCGACGGCAAAGCCGATCCCGGTCACTGGCGCGGCGCTTTGGTTTGCCTGTGCGAGACCAGCGTCACCCGCCGAAGGTGCCTGAATAGAAGACTGCGGCGGATTTCCGACACCGGAAGTCGTAACCAGCGGCGTTAAGGCCGTAACCGGTGTGGGACTTGGCCCAAACGTCGGAGTCTCAGCCAGTGTTGATGTCGCCGCCGTTGATGTAGCTGACGGCGTCGAAGTGGCGGTCGGCAGCGGCGTAAAGTGGCGGTCGGCGGCGGCGAAGTGGCGGTCGGCGGCGGCGAAGTGGCGGTCGGCGGCGGCGTAGTGGCGGTCGGCAGCGGCGTAGAAGTGGCAGTCGGCGGCGGCGGCGAAGTGGCGGTCGGCGGCGGCGTAGTGGCGGTCGGCAGCGGCGTAGAAGTGGCAGTCGGCGGCGGCGTCGAAGTGGCGGTCGGCAGCGGCGTCGAAGTGGCGGTCGGCAGCGGCGTCGAAGTGGCGGTCGGCAGCGGCGTCGAAGTGGCGGTCGGCGGCGGCGTCGAAGTGGCGGTCGGCGGCGGCGAAGTGGCGGTCGGCGGCGGCGTCGAAGTGGCGGTCGGCAGCGGCGTCGAAGTGGCGGTCGGCGCGGTGGTTGCGGTACTGACTGGCGTGCTGGTCGGGGCCGCGCTGCAGAGGGAGGTGGTGATGATGTTGTTGGTCAAAGTGACCGCGCCGTTTTGAGCCAGGGCTCGACCAGTTAGCGTCGCACCGCTGGCCAGGGAGATAGACGTGAAGGCGAGGATGTTGCCTTGGAACGAAGTCGTCGCGGCAAGCATTGCGGAGCTACCAACCCTCCACCACACATCACAGGGATCACCACTCGTGACGGTGACGGATGAACCGGCGGATGTAGTCAGCGTCGTCGCGGTCTTGAAAACCCAGGGGCCTGAGCCCAAGAGGATTAGCTCGCCTGTCAGCGTGAAGCCGCCAGCTGAGCAGTAGAGACCTGGGCCTAGCGATTGACCGCCAAGGTTGGTTCCATCTGACCACCCGCCGTCTACACAGTTGGCGTTATCATTCTCCCCGGTGTCGAGGTCATTGAAGAGAGTGGCGTTTTCGGCCTGGGCCGCCATCGCAATGGAATCGTTGGCGTGTATCGTGCCCGTGGCAGTACAAAGGCCGGGAAAGCCGGTAATCGAGGTTCCGGGATAGAGACCCACGTCGCCGTTGATAACAGATAGCCCATCACAGGTGACCGTCGTGTTGCCGAGGACCGAGAAGCTGTTAGTCGCGTCCAACGTGGGCGAAGTTGCGGCCTCGCCACTTCCGGCGAGGATGCGCGCCAATAGCATCACGATGGCCGCCAGACCAATCAAGCCCGGCCATTTCAATCCGCTAAGGCGCCGGAACCCTGGAGCAATCGAGAGCTTATGGGGCGAATTAGGTGTCACACGTTACCTTCTTACGGTACGAGGACGTTTGCACTCTCATCCAAGGGGATGCGACCGTTTGTCACCGGCGCCGGACGATCCTGTACGTTTAATATGGACACGTATTACACGTCTCCCTATTGATCTGACAGGATCATTCTCGGTAGATATTGTCCGCACTACCTGCGCCGGCCCCAGAGCGATCAACCCAACCTGATTGCCCGACAAGGCCTTTGCGCTCAGAATGAGGCCACTTCATCGACCCCGGTTTTTAGAGCGGAGGCATCCATGCGCCCGAACACCGTCAAGCAGAATCTGCTCGCAGGCAAGCCCCAGATCGGCGGCTGGCTCAGCGTGCCCAGCAGCCTCAGCGCCGAGGCCATGGCGCATCAGGGTTTCGACTGGCTTGTCGTCGACACTCAACACGGCGCAATCGACTTCAGCACCGCCTTCCCCATGATTCAGGCGATCTCGACCACCGATACGATGCCCTTCGTCCGCGTGCCATGGAACGAGCCCTCGATCATCATGAAGTACCTCGATGCCGGGGCGTACGGAATCGTCGTCCCCATGATCGAGACCAGGGAGGACGCCGAGGCCGCCGTCTGGGCCATGCGCTACCCTCCCGTCGGTATGCGCAGCTCCGGCCCCTTCCGCGCCACGATGTACGCCGGCTCCGACTACCAGGACCACGCCAACGAGGAGCTGCTGTTGGCCGTGATGATCGAGACGCCGAAGGCGCTGCGAGAACCTCGACGAAATCGCCAGCGTGCCCGGCGTCGACGTCTTGTATATCGGCCCGTCAGACCTGAGCCAGGCCCTCGGACTCGGCCCGCGCTACAACGCCGACAACCCGAAGCACGCCGAGACCGTCACCAAGATCCGCGAGGCCTGCGAACGCCACGGCAAGATCCCCGGCGTCCACACCAATGGCCATGTGTTGACCAGCCGTTACATCAAGGAGGGTTTCAAGATGATCCTCCTGACTACGGACAGCGCCGGCATCGCCTCCGGAGCGCAGGCCGAGCTCGCGGGCATCCAGGACGCGCTCAAGGGAGCGTAGTCCCGGTGCCGGACGAAGCTGACCTCCGCGTCGACGCCGAGAAGCTGCACCAACTCGGCGTGCGCGCGCTGACGCACGTCGGCGTGCCGGAGGAGCACGCCCGCATGACCGCCGACGTGCTGATCGCATCTGACCTGCGCGGCATCGAGTCGCACGGCTTCGCGCGCTTCGCCGACTTCTACGTCTACCGCGCCCGTGATGGACACCTCAACCTCAACCCTCAGATCCGCGTCCTGAGCGATACGGTCTCCGCCGCCACGATTGACGGCGACGGCGGCCTCGGCTTCGTCGCCGGCACGCTGGCGATGCGCGCTCGCGATCGAGAAGGCGGAGGCGACCGGCGTCGGTATGGTCTCGGTGCGCAACAGCACGCACTACGGCCCGGCATCGCCCTACGCGCTGATGGCGCTGAGCCACGGCATGTGCGGCATCTCGCTGACCACGGGTGGCAACGGCGTCGTACCGCCCGGCGGCGCCCGGCGCGTCTACGGCCTCAACGCGATCTCCTTCGCCGCGCCGATGCGGCCGCCGGAAGCGCCGTTCTGCCTCGACATGGCGGCGTCGGTCGTCGCGGCGGGCAAGCTCGAGATCGCGCGACGTCGCGGTAAGCCAATACCCGTCGGCTGGGTCAAGGACGGCGAGGGCGACGACGTCACGGACCCCGACGTGTACTACGAATCGGAGGGCATGGGAGGCATCCTGCCGCTCGGCTCGGAGACGCTGACCGGCGCCTGGAAGGGCTTCGGCCTGGCGATCATGGTCGACATCCTGACCGGCGTCCTCAGCGGCGGGCACTCCAGCGCCGAGCTGCCGCGCCGCGCCGCCAACCACTTCTTCGCCGCAATGAAGATCGACGCCTTCACCAGCGTCGAGTCGTTCTACGACCAGATGGAGTCGATGAAGCAGACGCTACGCGCAGCCCCACGCCTCGCCGGCGCCGGACCGCTGACCTTCGCCGGCGAGCCTGAAGCCGCCTTCGAGGCCGACTGCCGCGCCAACGGCATCCCCTACCACCCCTCCGTCATCGAGGGCATCCGCCGCATGTGCGAGGACATCGGCGATCACTTACGACCTGGAGTGAACTACTACCCGGCTGCCTCCCGCTGCCGCAGCACCTCGTACAACACCAGCGCCGTCGCCACCGACAGGTTTAGCGACTCCACGTAGCCCGCCATCGGCACGCGGATCAGCTCGTCGCAGAGCGCGATCTGCTCCTTCGAGATGCCGATGCGCTCGTTGCCGCCCATGATCACGACGGGCTTCGATGCGTAGTCGGCCTCGCGGTAGTCCTTCGTCGCCGTCCGGTGACGTGCCGACCACGGTGCAGCCGGAGCGCGGTAGCCAGCGCGCCACGTCGGTCTCCGAGGCGCGCACGATACGCTGACTGAAGATCGCCCCCAGCGAGCCGCGCACCGCGATCGGGTGGTATGGGTCGGTCGAGCGGCCGGTGAGGATGACGCCGTCGCCGCCCGCAGCGTCGCAGGTGCGGATCAGCGTGCCGAGGTTGCCGGGGTGCTGGATGTCGTGCAGGACCAGCCAGCAGCGTCCGCGTCTCGTTCACCGACGAGAGCGCCTCCCAGCGCTGCGAGATCACGGCCCCGACCGACTGCGCCTCTTCGCGCAGCGCGATGACGTCGAACAACTCCGGCGTCACCTCCAGCAGCGGCAGCTTCATCTCCTCCAGCGCGTCGACCAGCGCTGCCTCCGATTTCGTCAGCCGGTCCGGCGCCAGCACGACAAGCTGAAACACCGCGCCGGTCTGCAACGCGGCGCGCAGAATCCGCTCGCCCTCGGCGAAGAAGGTACCGCTGGCGTCGCGCTCCTTGCGTTCACGCAGCGCGCGGATCGACTTGACGCGGTCGTTTTGCCGCGACGAGATGATCAAGTCGCCCTCATCCGCCCCGCCAAAAGAAGCGCTTCAGCGGACGATCTCCGCGCTGCACGCAACCAAGACCGGCCACCGCGGAGCGCAAGACTACCCGCCGTATTTGAAGCCGGTCTCGGCAAGGGTGAGCGGCTCGCCCTCGCGCTGGACGCCGGCTTCGACGACCTCGCCGACGAAGATCCAGTGGTCGCCCAGCTTCACCGTCTCGCGCACCTGGCACTCGAAGTAAGCCAGCGCGTCCTTGAGCACCGGCAAGGCCGTTGGGGCTCAGCGTGAACTCGACGTCGCCGAACTTGTTGCCCTCGGGCTCGACGTGCTTGAAGAAAGCGCTGGCGATCGGCACCTGGCCGGTCTCCATCACGTTGATGCAGAAGAGGCCGCTGCTCTCGACCATCGCCGTCGAGGGCGCGTCAGCCTTGGCGCCAAGCACGACAAGCGGCGGCGCGAAGGACGCCTGGGTCAGCCAGTTAACGGCAGCGCCGGTCATCGTCTTGTCGTCCTTGCACGGTCATGACAAAGAGGCCGTAGGGGATCATGCGCAGAGCTGTCTTCTTCGCGGCTTCGTCCATCGTTTGTCTCCTTCGTAATGCTGGAACCGAGACGGGGAACGACCCTTATACTAGCCCCGCATGGCCCGAACCGCGATGCCCCCGCCGAACAACAAGCGCAACGCTGCCGCGCTGCTGGCCGCCGAGATGCAGCGACTGGGCCGTGGCGACCTCCCCTATCGTCTCTGCTTCAGCGACGCCGCCTGGCGCGAAGCCATGGCAACTCTGGGCTGCCCGGCATACAAGGCGCGGCTCGCGTCGCCGACGGCGCGTCGTGGCACCCGTGGCAAGCTGGGCATGGCCACGATCTGCCACCTGCGCCACGGCCACCCCGGGGTCGTCTACGTCCGGACGCACGGCCGCGCCTGGGCCGACGTCGCGGAGACCGTTCGCCACGAAGCGCTGCACCTCGCTCGCCCCAGCTACAACCACCGCCAGGTCGAGCTGGCGTCTGGGCCACGAGCCGCCGCCAAAGCGCCGCAGGCGTCGCCGCGTTATCGTTTCGCTGAAGCGCTCACCGAACAGCAGACGCGCCAGCACGGAACGCCAGAGCAGCAGACAGCAGCGCCGTTGGCGATGAACGCAACGATCGCGAACGATGACCTCGAAGCTGCGGTCGAAGAACAGCGTGCGCAGCGCCAGGCCGATGACCCAGGCTGGCGTCCAGCGACGCAGCACGCCGGTGCGACGGTGCGCCGATCGGCTCTCGTGGAAGGTCTGGCACCAGCCCCGCGATCAGCCAGCCGGCCTGAAACGGCGTCGCGGCCCGCACAATGCCGCCCAGCGTGATGCCGTCCTCGTGGCTGCGCAGCCCAGCAGCGCGAAGACCAGGAAGCAAACGAGATCGCCAGCCAGCAGGACGGCGCTACGCGTGCTTTCCTTCAGGGATTGCATCTGAGAAAGCGTAGCGCCGTCGCCCCCTACGGTCGAAGGCGCAGATTGAGTCTGTAGTTGCAACAGAAGTGTATATACACTCATCGCGTGAATGCGATTGAGGGCCTCGAAGTCACGAAAGGTTGCTACTGCCTGACCGCCCGCAAGACCGCCCGTGCCCTGACGCGCCTCTATGAGGAGTAGCTCCGACCCCACGGCCTGCGCGCCACGCAGTTCTCCATCCTCGCGGCGCTGACGCTCAAGGGACCCGACGCCCGTGAGCGAGCTCGCCGACCTCCTGGGCCTGGAGCGCACCACGCTGACCCGAGTCGCCGGAGTACTCGCGCGTAAGGGGCTGATCACGACGGGGCGGTCAGAAGACGGACGCCAAGCGCCTCCTGAAGGTGACAGACGAGGGGCTCCGAAAGCTGGAAGCCGCCTTGCCGGCCTGGAAGAGGCCCAGGCGATCGCCGCCCAGAAAATTGCCGTCAGCCTGGTTTGGGGCTGGCGACAGCCTCTCGGAAATAGCTGGTTCTTCCAGAAGGAGTCGACATCATGGCTAACACCGTTGTCCTCAGCGTTGGTACCCGCAAGGGCCTGTTCCTGCTCAAAAGCGATGCGAAACGCGACTCCTGGCAGCTCGCCGGGCCGTTCCTCAACGGCGGCGACGTCAACCACGCGACGCTCGATACCCGCACGCGAACCCTTTACGCCACGGCGAACGACCCCTGGTTCGGCATGCACGTCGCGGTGTCACCGGACCTCGGCGCCACCTGGTCGGAGCAGCGTGGCGCTCCCAAGTTCCCCGAGAACGCCGGACGCAGCGTGGAGCGCCTTTGGCACCTCGAGCCGGGGCGTCCCTCGCAGCCCGGCGTCCTCTACTGTGGCGTCGACCCGGGCTGCCTCTTCCGCTCCGACGATGACGGCGCGACGTGGAGCGAAAACACCGCCCTGAACAACCACCCGACCCGCGACAGGTGGGGCCCCGGCGCCGGAGGCCTGATTGTCCACTCCATCGTGCTCGACCCCGCGAACCCGAATCGCATGTGGGTGGCGATCTCGGCCGCGGGCGTCTTCCGCACCGAGGACCGCGGCGCGTCCTGGCAGGCCATGAACAGCAGCCTCAAGAACGTCCTCGCGAAGTACGACGCCAACGCTGAGCTGTACCCGGAGGTGGGCCAGTGCGTGCATCACCTCGTACGCGCGGCCGGCGACGGCGACCGCCTCTACGCCCAGACCCACTACGGCACCTACCGCAGCGACGACGGCGCTTCGACCTGGACCGAGATCACGGAAGGACTGCCGTCTGACTTCGGCTTCGTTATGGCGGCCCACCCGACTGACCCGGATACGGCGTTCGTACTGCCGCTGCAGGGCGCCGAGTTCCGCGTACCGCCGGAGGGCAAGCTCAAGGTCTACCGCACCACGGACGCCGGTCGTAGCTGGCAGGCGATGTCGAATGGCCTGCCGCAAAAGGACGCCTACATGGGCACTTACCGCGAGGCGATGTGCACCGACGGTTTCGACGAGGCCGGCGTCTACTTCGGCACGAACACGGGCCAGGTCTACGCCAGCGCCGACAACGGAGAGACGTGGCGCCGCATAACGGCCGATCTGCCGCCCGTGTCGTCGGTCAGCGCCGCGATGTTGGACTAGATAAGGTTCACCGTCGCGGGCCCGACAACATAGGCAAAGCTCAAGCCGTCGTTCGACCAGGACATGCCTGTAATCTTGTAGCCCTTCGGCGGCTCAATGACGCGTAACGGAGTTCCGCTCGAGTCGTACAGACGCAACGTCTCGCCGCCCACCAGGATTCGATTGCGGTCGGGTGAGATTGCGTACGCGCCACCATTCTCGAGACCGTCGGTCAGCTCCATTTCCTCTCCGCCCGGAAGCGTAACGAGAGTGACAAGCGCCGCGGACGTTTCGCAGGCATAGCAGGGCACAGTCAGCAGAAGGAAGCGATCCGGCGCTATCCAGTCGACACGATCGTCCACGCCAGACCCATCGCAGTCGAACAGGACGTGCCTCTCGCCGGTTGAAACGTCAACGAGCGTTGTCTGGTTGTCCTGCAACTCATCGCAAGTTCCAAATGGGTCGAGCAGCGCTGTCAGGTAGGCGCCTCCCGGCGATGCTTCCGAGTCAAGCACGAAGGCAGCCTGCGGCGACACAAGTACGGAACCAGCCTGGACATCAACCACGCCATCACCCACCGCGATGTATCGCCCGTCGAGCGACCAGTGCGGGCTATCTGTAAGCGCCAAGCCGAGCGGAATAACGTTGCGCTGTCGGCGCGCGATGTCGAAGAGTACAAGGTCCGTACCCTCCGTAAACGCAATCGTCGAGCCGTCAGGAGACCAATCCAAATGCAGGCTGGACCCGCGTGACGCGTGGCCGATTAGCACGGCTTCGTCGAGACCCGGCTCCAGGAGGTAGTAGTCGCGCGACTGCTCAGCGGGAGACGTGATTCCAGCTGCATAACCTGAAGCAATGAAAAAGTGACCGTCCGGCGACCAGCCTCTGAATTCCTCGACCGTGAACCCGTCGAGTCGCAGCGTTTCGCCGCCCGGCTGCATGACGTACATGACCCCACGCGAAAACGGACCGGAGGACGAGGACGTGTCCCGCACCGCGAATCGGCCGCCGTCCGGGCTGAGATAGAAGTCTGGCTGTAAGCCAGTGCGAAAGTCCCAGTCTGCGGCACCGGCAGTTAAGTCGAGCTGAGTGTAGCCAAAGACGTAACCGGGTGGACCCTCCACACGCGTGAAGTACTCCACGGTGACCGCCTTATCGCCCTCCTGCCAGACGGGAGCGTGCAACCAGCGCCCAGAGGCCTGTATCTGCCGCGGTTCACCAGACGCGCCCCCGACGACGAAAAGACGCCACACCGCCTCAACGTCCGGGACGACGTCGGCCAGCGGCGCCTCGGATTCCGGGGTATCGAGCGTGGCGATTGGGGAGGCGGGTAACCAGGCTACGTCGTAAACGCTGCCCGGCGGGTCCGGAGTCGAAGCAGGCGGGCCCGGCTCTTGCGGCGTCCCGCTGGACGGCGCCCGTGTCGTGACAGACGCTACGGGCGTAGGAACCTCGTCATCCCCAAAGAGCGAGCATCCCGTCAGAAGCACCGCTGCTGCGAATGCGGAGGCCAGCGTCACGAAGGGCGGAACCCGATATCTCATCTCTCTGATTATGCGCCAAGCGAGTA
The DNA here is from genome assembly GCA_963766645.1 of uncultured Chloroflexia bacterium. Taxonomy (GTDB): domain Bacteria; phylum Chloroflexota; class Dehalococcoidia; order DSTF01; family WHTK01; genus WHTK01. The sequence goes on from CAVYAY010000001.1 coordinate 815,072, forward strand.
TTGCCAGAATTACCTAGGCGTAACTCCCTAGGTAATTACCCCTAAAGTTCGCCCGACTCGAACCCGATTATCACTCATGTCTCCTTTTCCGAAGGGGACGTAAATCGGAGGGCAGTCGAACGTGAAAGCATTCATTCAACGGGCGCTTCAGGCGACCCGAAAGGGCGAAAGAGGCATCACCGGTCTCGAAACGGCGATCATCCTGATCGCCTTCGTCGTGGTCGCCACCGTCTTCGCCTTCATCGTGCTGACGACAGGTATCTTCAGCGCCGAGCGTGGCAAGGAGACGGTGTTCGCCGGCCTCCAGAAGGCGCGCGGCACCATGGAGATTCGCGGCGGCGTCATCGTCACGGCGACGCCGCCGGATGTCGACACGATCCAGTTCGCGTGTCGCCACCAGCGCGGGCGGCGATCCGATCCCGCTGGACCCGCGCCGCGACCTGCATTGCGCACAGTCATCGCCTATCACGACGCCGACATGTACGACCATGACGTTCCTTACACGGTGACCGTCATCGTCGGCGACACGGACATCCTGCTAGAGCCCGGCGAGCTCTTCATCATCACGATCGACACGCGCTGACATCGACGGCGGCGCCGGCCCGCCAACGATCACAGCCGAACCAGCGCTGGACCTTGGAGCTGCAAACCCCGTCGGCGCCACGATCGACCTCACGCGCTCTATGCCGGGTGAAATCGGCACGGTCATGCAGCTGCACTAAGACAGCTTCCCCAGACGGTCCCTCCGTGGGCGTGACGCAGAGGATGGTTCGCCCTCCTCTGCGTCTGTCCGTCCGGCGCGATCGCGTTCTCATTGCCCGCACCCCTTCGCCTCACTACCATGAACCCATGACCAGCCAGACCTCGAAGGGACTCACGCTGCGCTACGCGCCGCTTTGAATGGGGCGCGCGCACCTACGTCATGGGCATCGTCAACGTCTCCCCGGATTCGTTCTCCGGCGACGGGCTCTGCCAACCGTCGAGGACGGCCGTCGCCCAGGCGAAGCGCTTCGAGGCGGAGGGCGCCGACATCATCGACGTCGGCGGCCAGTCGACACGCCCTGCGCGCGACGCGCCCGCGACGGCCGGCTTCGAGCAGCTCAGCGTCGAGGAGGAAATCGAGCGCGCCGTCCCCGCGATGCGTGCCATCATCAGACGCGGTCAGCCTGCCCGTCAGCATCGACAGCTATCGCGCGCCTGTGGTTGAGGCCGCGCTGCAAGCCGGCGCGCACCTGGTCAACGACATCTGGGGCTTCCGCCACGACCCGCGAAGTCGCGGCACTGGCAGCGCGTTACGACGTACCCGCCGTCGTCATGCACAACCAGCGCGGCCGCGAGCCCGTAGACGTGATCGAGGGTGTCACGAGCCGGCCTGCTGGAAAGCATCCGCATCGCCGAGGCCGCCGGCCTGCCGCGCGAGCGTCTTATCCTCGACCCCGGCTTCGGTTTCGGCTGGGCCGTCGAAGACAACCTGGCGATGCTGCAACCGCCTCGCCGAGCTGCGCGAGCTGGGCTTGCCGCTGCTCGTGGGCACCTCGCGCAAGACGACGATCGGCGCCGTGCTGGAGCTGCCGGAGGACGAGCGCATCTGGGGCACCGCCGCTACTGTGGCGATCTCGATCGCCAACGGCGCCGACATCGTCCGCGTGCACGACGTGGCGGAGATGAAACAGGTCTGCGTCATGACAGACGCCATCGTGCGCGGCACGGCGCAGGGCTAGGGACGTTTGGCGATCTACGTGGCGCTGGGCTCCAACCTCGGCAACCGGCAGGCCAACCTGGCGATGGCGCTGCGCATGCTCGAGCCGCTGGCCCGGGTCGAGGCCGTGTCCGCGCTGTACGAGTCGCCGCCGCAGCCGCCGGCTCCGCCGCCGCCTTACCTCAACGCCGCCTGCCGCATCGTCACCGGCCTGGCGCCCGACGCGTCTGCTGCGACACCTCAAGCGCATGGAGCACCTGCATGGGCCGCCGCGAACGCCAGCGCTGGGCGCCGCGCCCCATCGACCTCGACATCGCCCTTTACGACGACCAGGTCATCGACGCAGGCGACCTCGTCGATGCCGCACCCGCGGCTCACGGAGCGCGCCTTCGTCTTGCAGCCCCTGCTCGACCTCGACCCAGAGCTGACGCACCCCGCCACCGGCGAGCGGCTTGCCGACGTGCTGGCGCGCGTCGGCAGCGACGGCCTCGTGGAGGTCGCGCCAGCGGCTGGCACGAGGCAGCGGTCTAATGGCTATTCAGTCGGTTTGGTTGGGCCGCAGCCTCGACGACGTCTTCGTCCGGCTCCTCTTCCAGCGTCATCATCGTGTAGCCGACCCAGAAGGTCAGCGCCGTGAGCGCCGTCATCGCTGCGGTCATCGGCAGCGCAAGCGCCAGATAGCTGCGGCGCATGGCGCCGTACAGGAAACAGCAGCATCTCGAGTCGCCGCCCGCCGCGATGAGAAGGAACGCCGGTCTTCTGAGCGCGGTTCATCAGGTAGCGCTCGACTCCATGGCCCGCCGCAGGTCCGGCGGCAGCAGGTTCGGGATCGTGTCCTTGATCGGGTAGGTCTCGTTGCAGGCTGGCGCAGGTCAGCGAGCCTTCGACGATCTCGATCCTTGTTTTCCTTATCGATGGTCAGTGTCAGCGTGCCCTTGCAGACCGGGCACACGAGGATCTCCATCATGTCTTTGCGCATCAGCTTCCTCCTCCGTCCCCTGCGACTCATCTAGGGCACGCCTCGACGTACGTTAAAGACGCTTCTCAGAGGCCCTAGCGTTACTTCTTGCCGCGACCTCGCCCGTTGGAGCCGTTGTCGGGCTTGGCGTCTCGATCTCGGGCCCGGCGCCTCCGCCGCGGCGAGTCCGCGCTCTCGGCTGTCCACGGCTCCGGAACGACCTCCAGGTCGTCGATCAGACCTTGACTTGGCAAGCTCGACCGGTGCCGGCGCCTTCGACAGGTCGATCGTCGCGACGCAGGCGACGCGGTCGCCCTGGCCGACGCCCATGACATGGACGCCCTGCGCCGACCGGCCGACCTCGCGATGCTGTCGACGGTGGTGCGCATGACGATGCCGCTCTCCGACATGACGATCAGCTCGTGGTTGGGGAAGACGGCGCGCGCTGAGACAACGCGGCCGGTGCGGTCCGTGACGTTGTGCGTAATGACGCCCTGACCGCCGCGGCTGTGCTTCGGGTACTCGTCGAAGTTGGTGCGCTTGCCGAGGCCCGTTTCAGACGTGGTCAGCAGCATCGCCTCCGGCATCCACCGATCTCCAGCGCGACGACCTCGTCGTCCTTCGGCTGCAGACGCATACCGCGGACACCGCCGCTCATGCGGGAAGCCGCGCGCAGTTCGTCGGCGCCAAAGCGGATCGCCTTGCCCTGGGTCGAGACCATGATGATGTCGTCGTCTTCCTTGCAGAGGCGCGCGAAGACCAGCTCGTCGCCGTCTTCCAGCGACATCGCGATCAAGCCCGGCACGGCGGACTGACTCGAACTCCTTCAGCGGCGTCTTCTTGATCTCGCCCTTCTTGGTGGCGAGCAGCATGAAGTCCTGGTCGAAGCTCGTCGTGCTGACAACGGCGGTCACCAGCTCTGCCGGATCCATCTCGATCAGGTTGACCAGCGGCGTACCGCGCGCCTGCGCGGCTGAGTCGGGCACGTCGTAGGCGCGCATCTGGAAGACGCGGCCACGGTCCGTGAAGAAGAGCAGGCTGTCGTGCGTATCGGCCACCAGGAGCGGCGGATGGCGTCGGCCTCGCGCACGTTCATGCCCGTGACGCCGCGGCCGCCGCGGTGCTGCGGACGGTACGTCTCCAGCGGCAAGCGCTTGATGTAACCGCGGTTGGTCAGCGAGATGACGATCTCCTGGTGCGCGATGAGGTCTTCTTCGCTGAAGTTCTCGATCTCCTGCTCGACGATCTGCGTCCGCCGCTCGTTGCCGTGCAGCTTCTTCATCTCCACGGCTTCTTCTTTGATCAGGAAGTCGATCTTCTTCGGGTTGGCGAGCAGGTCTTCCAGGTAGTTGATCTGCTGGATCAGCTCGCCGTACTCGTCTTCCAGCCTCTGGCGCTCCAGCGCTGCCAGGCGGCGCAGCTGCATGTCCAGCACGGCCTGCGCCTGCCGCTCCGAGAGGTCGAAGGCGCTGCTGCAGACGAGTGCGCGCCGCCTCCGCAGAGTCCGACTCGCGGATCGCCTGGATTACCGCGTCGAGCTGCTCGATGGCCTTGACCAGCCCTTCGAGGATGTGCGCCCGCTCGCGCGCCTTCTCGAGGTCGAATTCGCTGCGGCGGCGGATGACCTCGCGGCGGAAGTCGATGTAGTGCTCCAGCGCCGTCTTGAGTCGGATCGTGCGCGGCTCGCGGTCGACCAGCGCCAGCATGTTGACCGCGAATGCAGTCTGCATACTCGTGTGCTTGTAGAGGGAGTTGAGGACGCTGCGCGCCTGGCCGCCGCGGCTACAGCTCGATGACGACACGCATGCCGTGGCGGTCGGATTCGTCTCGCAGGTCGCTGATGCCGTCGATCTTGCGCGCCTTGACCAGCTCGGCAATGCGGGCCACGAGCGCCGCCTTGTTTACCTGGTAGGGCAGCTCCGTAACGATGATCTGCGCCTTACCGGTGCGCGACTCCTCAACGTGTGTGCGGGCGCGGACCACGATGCGGCCGCGGCCATCGCTGTACGTCTGACGAATCGCCTGGCGTCCGAAGATGATGCCGCCGGTGGGGAAGTCCGGTCCCTTGACGATCGTCGGTCAGCTCTTCGGTCGTGACGTCGGGACGCTCCAGCAGCAGCGCCATCGCATCGCAGATCTCGCCCAGGTTGTGCGGCGGGATGTTCGTCGCCAGGCTGACGCCGATTCCGGAAGCGCCGTTGATCAGCAGGTTCGGCACGCGGGCCGGCATGACGACGGGCTCGTTGACGCTGTCGCTGAAGTTGGGCTGGAAGTCGACCGTGTTCTTGTCGATATCGGCCAGGATCTCGGAGGCGATCGCGGTGAGGCGCGCTTCCGTGTAGCGCATCGCGGCGGGCGGGTCGTTGTCGACGCTACCGAAGTTGCCCTGGCCGTCCACCAGCTGGTAGCGCAGCGCAAAGTCCTGCGCCATGCGGACCAGCGAATCGTAGATTGGCGCGTCGCCGTGCGGGTGGTACTTGCCCATCACCTCGCCGACCACGGTTGCCGACTTCTTGTACGGGTTCCCAGCCGCCAGGTTGAGCTCCGACATGGCGTAGAGGATGCGGCGCTGCACCGGCTTGAGGCCGTCGCGGACATCCGGGATGGCGCGGGCTACGTTTACGCTCATCGCGTAGTCGACGTAGGACACGCGCATCTCCTCTTCGATGCTCTTCGGGCGGATGGTTCCGGCGTTGGATGGCGTTGTAGTCATATGCGGAGCTTCCTGAGACGCGGCCGCCCGATCAAGGCGGTACAGGGCAAAGAATTGTTAACCTTATCTTACCATTTAGGGCATTCCAAGTACAGATTCCCCGGCAATACCGTCTAAAGTCACCTTCTCGCCACCGCTGCCGCAAATGCCTCCCACAGCAAACGGCTCGATGCCGCGAAGCCCGGCGTCTCCAGCTCCGGGCGCTCCGGGTGCCACTGCACCCCGACAACCCAGCGGTGGGATTCGCTCTCCACGCCTTCGACGATGCCGTCGTCTGACGTGCCGGTCACCACGAGACCCGTCGCCACACGCTCCGGCGTCACGGCCTGGTGATGGCGCGAGTTCGTCTGGATGCGTTCCGCGTCGTAGATCGCCGCGAGCTTTGAGCCCGCAACAAGCGCTACTCCGTGGAAGCTCGACGTGATCGGCTCATCCTCATGCCAGCGATGAGAGTCCGACTCGATGTGCTGCAGCAACGAGCCGCCGAGACAGACGTTGAGCAACTCGTGGCCGCGGCAGATTGCCAGCACTGGCAGGTCGGCGTCCAGTGCCTCGCGCAGCAGCGAAAGCTCGAACTCATCGCGCGGCCGGTTGATCTCTTCGACTTCGGGATGACGCGTCTCGCCGTACAGGGAAGGATCGATGTCGATGCCGCCCGTGAGGACCAAGCCAGCGCAGTCCTGCATCGAGCCTCCGGGGCCCGTGGTATCAACAACCTCGAGGCCGGCCTCGCGCAGACGGTCCCAGTAGTTATGCAGGCGCTCTCCGGGTATGTCTTCCCAGCGCGCGACAGCAACCCGGGGCGTCATTCAGTCGCTACTCGTCCTCGTCATCGTCGGAGTCGGCCTCTTCAATCGTCGCCAGGCTGACGTTCCCCTCACTGTCGCGGGCCTCGCCCTCCCAGTCCTCGCTCTCGCCGTCGTCGTCGCGGACTTCGTCATCGTCGTCGTCGGCGTTCAGGCGCAAAAGCGATTCCTTGATGTAGGGACGGCTGCTCTCGGTGCTGCCGGATGCGGGGAAGGAAAGACGAGTCTGTGACGGGTCGCGGAACGTCTCTTTGATGATGATCTCGACGTCGGTGTCACCCAGGCTCTTGACCGCCGCGGCATACTGGTTGCCGCCCTGGATCAGGCGCAGCAGTCGCAGCCCGAGCTTCGGCTCCACCGCGCCGATGACATCGCCACCGGCATTGGCGATATGCAGCACGTCCTCTTCTGCCTTGAGGTAAACCTCGTCGCCTGCGGTCAGAGCGGCGAGCAACTCGCGGGGCGCGGCGCGCAAAATCGTGGTGCCGGTCTTGCCGATTTCCTCGATGAACAGGTCCTGGGCTACCTTGGCGACGCCCTCGCGGCGTGGCGCGGCGTCCTGCAGGCCTTCAAGTCGCTCCAGGTTGCGCTTGGCGATCTGGTTTACAGGGTCGAGCTCAATCGACTTGGCGTAGGCGTCGTGCGCCTCGCGGTATCGGCCAAGCTCAAGCAGCGACTTGCCGAGACGGTTCCACGTATCGACGTCTTCCGGCTGTGCTTCAAGGATAGAGCGGTTGAGAGTAGCGGCTTCCTCCCACTTGCTCTCAATGGCTAGCTGAATAGCCTGCTCGGCGCCCTGTCGGGTGAGACGGACTTCCTCTTCACCTTCGGTAGGCGAGTTCATGCTGGACACCTCATACTGGACGGGACAGGATAGACGTTGGCGGGACGCCTTTCATCTTGTTGTCTGGTCGGGGTGGGCAGATTTGAACTGCCGACCTCACGGTCCCGAACCGTGCGCTCTAGCCTGGCTGAGCTACACCCCGCGGGCTTTAGTTCAGACACGTATCGTACGGGTTTGGCCGTCCGTCATTCAAGCGTAGACTTACTCACGGTACGAGCCGTTTAACCCGAGACGCGAGGCAACCGGGAAATGCCACCCCTCCGTATCCTGATGATCAGTGCCCTGGAAGTCTGGGCCCTCGCCGGCCAGGGGGGCGCCGCTTCTCTGTTCAAGACGCTCGAAGGCTACGGAAAGCGCGGACACCGTATCGACTTCGTCGCGCCGACCATCGGGGCGAACCACCATCACGGCGCGGGCATCCAGCAGCCCCCGCAGATCGAAGGCGTGACATTCCATCTATTTAACCTGCCCGCGCTCGGTGAATCGCGGCTGCCGTTGCCCCGCCTGGCGCGCAAGGCGGACCAGAAGCTGCGTTTCTCCAACCTGTTCCCCATGCTTGCCGCGCGCCACGCGGAGCGCCTCTTCAAACATCAGACGTTCGACCTGCTCTACGGCTACGAGGTGCACGGCGTACTGGCGCAGCGTAACGTGAGAGCGCGGCACCCGCTGCCGCTCGTAGCGCGCTTCCAGGGCACCATCATGTATCCCTACCTGCGACGGCCCCAGTCGCTGCTACGAAAATTCGAAGAGGTACGCGCGCTGAAGACGCCGGCGGACCTCTACGTTATGACCGACGACGGCACCCGCGGTGACGAGGTGCTTCAAGCTCTGAACCCGGAGTCGGCAGATAAAGTGCGCTTCTGGCGCAACGGCCTCGACGCGCTCGCTGGCACGCCCGAGGAAGCGATGGACACGGCGGAGGCGCGCGCCTCCCTCGGATTGGCGCAAGACGACTTTGTCCTCGTGACTGCGACTCGCCTGGCGCGCTGGAAGCGCGTCGACCGCGCCGTCGACGCCGTAGCGAAGCTGCGGAGCGATGGCATTACAGCGCGTCTCCTCATCGTCGGCGACGGTGAGGAGCGCCTCAACCTGGAGCGCCAGACCCGCGATCTGAACCTTGAGGATCGCGTCACATTTGTCGGTCCCGTGCCGCAACCGGAGGTACAACGCTATCTCGCCGCCGCCGACGTGTTCCTCTCCGTCAACGAGCTCTCGAACGTCGGCAATCCGCTACTGGAAGCGATGTTCGCCGGCCGTTGCGTCCTGACGCTGGACGAGGGCGACACGCGAGACCTGGTACGCGATGGTGAGACCGGCGTCTTGCTGCCCGCCTCCGGCGATCCAGCGGAGATCGCCGCGGCGCTCGCGAAGCTGGCGAGCGACCCCCAGCGGCGGCAAAAGCTGGGCACTGGCGCGCACCGCCTGGCCGAGCGCGCCTTCTGGACCTGGGACCAGCGACTGGACGCGGAGGTAGAGGCCGTGGAGGCGCTGACGACGGGCAGCCTCCCGTCCGGCGTCAAATGACGCGGCCCTCCGATAGCCCCGCCGCGTCCGGCGGCTTCCTTTTCAACGTCAACCTCGTCTTCATCGCCACCGTGGCCGCGTCTGGGCTCGGATTCGTCACGGCGGTGTTGCTGGCACGCGCGCTGGGTCCTGAGGGCCGCGGCGTCACGGCGCTTTACCAGGCCGCAGTCAGCCTCGGCTTCGCGTTCCTCAGCCTCGGCATCGCGACAGCGGTCGTCTACTACGTCAGCCGGCGCGATATCTCGGGGCGCCAGGCGATGGAGGCCGGACTCAGCGTCACCCTGATCGCGACAGTGCTCACCGCCATTGGCGTGGCCATCGCCGCGCTCGCCTTCGGGCACGACCTGTCGGACCAGCACGTGCCGTACTGGCTGGCGCTGGTCGGTATCCCGGCTCTGGTCCAGTTCCGCGCCGCCGAGGCCACGCTACGCGCGCAGGGCCGCTTCGGCGCGATGAACCTGCTCGAGGTCTCCTTGCCGCTGTCTATCCTCGTCTGCCTCGGCGCCGTCGAGCTGGTCGACGGCCTAACGATCCACCGCGCTGTCGTGGCGTGGACGTCGCCTTCCTGCCGCCCGTCGCGCTCGGCTACGCACTGCTTGGCCCGTCGCAGTGGCCGCGGGGCCTCGCCGGTCGCGACCTCCTGTGGCAGGCGGCGCGGTTCGGCATGCAGGGGCAACTGAGCAACCTGATCCAGCTGCTCAACTACCGCCTCGACTCCTACCTCGTCCTGCTGCTGGTCAACGCGGGTGGTGTCGGGCTCTACGCGGTCGGTGTCTCACTGAGCGAGGGTATGTGGCTGATCGCGAACTCCGTGTCCGTTGTCCTGTTGACCAACCTGACGGCGGGCGATGCCGAAAACGCCGCGCGCATGACGCCCATCGTCTGCCGCAACACGCTGCTGGTTACCGCCGCCGGGTCGGTGGTCGCCGCTGCCCTGTCGCCGTTCGTCGTCCCGCTGATCTTCGGCGACGCCTTCGACGATGCGGTGTTGCCGTTCCTCTGGCTACTGCCCGGCACCGTTGCGCTCGCCGGCACCAAGATCCTGGCCGCCTACGTATTCAGCCGCGGCCGGCCGCTGATCAACGCGCAGATCGCCTTCGTCACGCTGGTCGTCACGGTGACAGCCGACTTATTCCTGATCCCGCCTTTCGAGGTCGCTGGCGCCGCCGCCGCATCCAGCCTGGCCTACAGCTGCAGCCTGGCGCTCAGCGCCGTTGCCTACCGGCGCCTGTCCGGCGGGTCGATTTCCGATGCGCTCCTGCCCCGCCCCGGCGACGCGCCTTATTACGTCGACGGAATGCGCTCGCTGCTAGGGCGGCTGCGTCGTAGCGAGGCCCGGCCGTGAGCGAGCTGCCGGGCCCGCCTCTCCGAATCGCCGTCCTCGGCGACTTCGACGGGCCGCACACGCGCGCCTGGATACAGACATTCGTCGAGCGCGGCCACGACGTCCACGCCATCTCCTACTATGCCCCGTTGGCCGAGCTCCCCGGCGTCAACGCTGCACGTCCTCTCCAAAGCTCGCAGAGGCGGCGCCCGTAGGAACGGAGCTTCAACTTGGTCCGGCGGCGCTCCCTCCATCATCACCAGGTTGCCGCCCTCTCTACTTCGTCTCGTCCACGCCCTGCGCTACCGCCGCGCCGGTCTCCGACACGTCCTCGACGAGATCCACCCCGACGTCTTCCACGCCCACTACGTCGTCGAGCACGGCTTCTACGGCGCCATCGCGGACTACCACCCCTACGTGATCAGCGCCTGGGGCTCCGACCTGCTTGTCGAATCCCACAAGACCGCTGGCCGGCGCATCGCGTCGTGGGCGCTTCGGCGCGCTGACCTCGTCACCGGCAACGACCCGTCACTCGCAGAGCGAGCCCTCGAGCTCGGCGTGGCGCCGGAGAAAATTGCCATGGTGTACCTCGGCATCGCGCGCGCGTTCCTCGATACGGGTGCCACCAGCGTCAACCTCGTGCAAGAAGATGCAAGCCCGCCGGTCATCGTCAGCGACCGCGCCCTCGAACCCCTGTATAACGTCGAGTCCGTGATCAGCGCGTTTGCCTCGACGCATCGGGAGACGCTGGATGCGAAGCTCCTGGTCGCCGGGACGGGGAGCCAGGAGGACGCACTGCGTCGCTCGGCCGACAGGTTGGACTTGGACGGCGTCACTTTCCTCGGCCACCTCGATCAAGCCGCCCTGGCGGGCATGTTGGCCGAAGCGCATGTCTACGTCTCGGTGCCTTCCTCCGACTCGCTGGCGCTGAGCAACATCGAAGCGATGGCGGCCGGCGCCTTTCCCATCGTCAGTGACCTGCCCAGCATGGACGGCTGGGTCGCCGACGGCGTCAACGGCCTCCGCGTGCCGCCGGGCGATGATGCCGCGCTGGCAAACGCGCTGCGTCGCGCGCTCGCAGACCCGGCATTACGGCGCAACGCCGCGATTCAGAACCGGCAGCTTGTCGAAGCGCGTGGCCTTCGCCAGCCCAACATGCTGCTGATGGAACGCCACTATTATCGCCTCGCGGGCCACCCGATCGAGGACCAGGCGATCTAGTCCTCCATCAGCCGGTTAATCTTCGCCGCCATGATGAAGTCGTTGTCCGTCAGGCCGCCAATCGAATGCGTCGAGAGGTCGAGCTCGAGGTTGCGATATCCGTGTATGCGGATGTCGGGGTGATGTTGCTCCTCCTCGGCAAGCGCGGCGACCTTGTTCACGAGGTCGATCGCCGCGCTGAAGTCGGCAAGGCGGCGGCTGAAGCGAATGCCTTTGCCGTCGTCCACCAGTTCCCAGTTCGGCACCAGCGGGATACGTTCGGCCACGTCAGCGCGGTTCAGCGTCGGGAGACCCCTGGGGTACTCGTGACAGTGGTCGTCGAGAAGATCTTGCAGCGTCGACATCGCGAGTCTCCTGTGCGGGAATCCTGCCATGCTATCAGACGGACGCGAAGAAGGGGCCTCTCCAGTAAGGCCCCTTCTCCATCCGTTGGACGGGTCTGAACGGCTAAGAGCCGCCGCCACCGCCTGCGGCCTCCGGCTCGTAAGACGGCGCCGCGCTGCCTTCGATCCCGATACGGGGCAGCCAGTGCAGCACCGGCGGCAGGTACCAGTTCGCATCGCCCAGGATCTTCATCGTCGAAGGCACCAGGACGGAACGGATGATCGTCGCATCCAGGAAGACCGCGACGCCGAGTCCGAAGCCCATCTGCTGCATCATGGCCAGGTCACCGATGGCGAAGCCGCCGAACACGGCGACCATGATCAACGCCGCGCCGGTAATCAGCCGGCCAGTTGACCTCACACCGAAGGCGACAGCTTCACTGTTGTCACCGGTCTGGTCGTAGCGCTCGCGGATGCGGCTAAGCAGGAACACGTGATAGTCCATGCTGAGACCGAACAGGATGGCAAACAGGAACAGCGGCAGCCACGATTCAATGGCCTCGACCTGCTGGAAGCCCAGCGTGCTCGCCAGGAAGCCCTTTTGGAACACGAGAACGAGCAGACCGTAAGCGGCGCCGACCGAGAGCAGGTTCATCACGATCGCCTTGGCCGGCACCACAATGGAGCGGAAGACGAGCATCAGCAGGATGAAGCTCAGCCCCAATACAAAGCCGAACACGTACGGCGTGTACTTGTCTGTCAAGTTGTACTGGTCGAGACTGATCGCGGCCGTGCCGGTAACGTAGACGTCGGTGCCGACACCCGCGAACGCAGCCGGGATGTACTGCTTACGCAAGCGCTCCACGGTGTTAACCGCCGCGTCCGAGAATGGGTCGGCCTGTAGTTGGAAGCTCAGCAGGCCCAGGTCTCCCGCCTGGTTCGTCTCGTAGGTGGCGCCGTTCAATGCAGCTTCGTCGGCAACCCCTGCCTTGAGGTTCTCGATTGCGGCAAGGATCTGCGGCGAGTTGGCGTCGCCACCTTTGGCGTCGATCACGACCTCGACCGGGTTGACCTGGCCGCCGCCGAACTCGGCCTTCAGTACGTCGAATCCCTGCTTGGAAATGAAGCTCTGCGGCAGCGAGCTGACGCCGGAGCCGCCGAGATTCATATCAAAGAACGGGACCGCTGCCGCCGCGAGCAGCGTAGTCGCTCCCACCATGCCGATAACCGGGCGGGCCATCACGGTAGTAGCGACGCGGTCCCAGAAGCCGCCGGCGTGCTCTTCGTCGAACTTGTGCTGCGCCTTCTGGATCAAGGGAATGCGCCCCTTGTCGATGCGGTCGCCAAGCAGCCGCAGGATCGCCGGCAGCAGAGTCAGCGATGCCAGGACGGATGCGGCAACCACGAAGATCGCGCCGCTGGCCAGGCTGCGGAAGATGGTGTGTGGAATGATCAGTAGGCCCAGCAGAGCGATGATCACCGTTAGACCGCTGAACAGCACCGCGCGACCTGCCGTCCCGCCGGCAACCGCTATTGCCGCGTTGGTCTCAAGCCCCTTGCTGCGCTCCTCGCGATATCGCGACAGGATGAACAGCGAATAGTCGATACCGACCGCCAGCCCCATCATCACGATCATGTTGACGACGAAGAACGAGAAGTCAGTCGTCTGGCCGATCAGCGCGACTATCGCGATGGCAACGACGATCGCCATGATCGCGAGCACCATCGGCGCTACGGCCGCGACGACCGCACCGAAGACGAGGATGAGGATGATGAACGCGAGCGGAAGCGGTCCATATTCGGAACGCTGCAGGTCGTGTTCCGCTGCTGTCGTGAAGTCATGGTTGACGGTCGCAAAGCCGGAGATATACGTCGAAAAGCCTTCAGCGCCATCCGCGTCCTGCACGATGTTAATGACGTCTGCTCGACGTTGGTGTTGGCATCGTCGATGACGCCCGCCATCGTGATCGCGATCAAGGCCGCGTGCCGGTCCTCAGAGACCATCGTCGGCGCCTGCGTCTCGTAGTAGTTGGTCGAGTCCTGAATAATCTCGGGACCAAGTGCCGAATTTGACCCTGAATCGCTTCGACCTTGGCCTTGAACGCCGCGTCATCGACCGTCAGGTCCTTGGACTGGATGATGACCGCCTCGTTTGTACGGAACTCACCGCGCAAGCGGTCTTCCAAAAGCTGTTCACCAACCGCAGAGTCCGGATTGTTGGTGACATGCGCCTCCGTCGTCAGCGCGTTGTCGAGAAAGTTTCCGATGATGACGAACGAGACGATGAAGCCGACCAGCCAGAGCCCGACGACGCGCCAGGGATGGCGTGCGCTCGCGCTTGCCAGGTTCTGAGGTGAAAACATCGATGCCATTTCGCTTTCCTCCTTGCCTAGTTAGACGAATGGTTTCGTTGTCGAAGGACAATTCCGGCCGCGTCTCAAAAAAAGCGAATACTCCTTCGTTTATAGGAGCATCCGCTCTCGGTGTCAACTGGTTTTGCCTCCGACTTTAGTCGGAGACCCGAGTCTGGGAAGCGAATTTCTTTACGGAGAATTAATGGCTCAGCGCGGCGTTTGTGCGCGCCGGTGCCTCGGACGGCCTGGCGTTCCGCACCAGAAGTCGCCCTGGAACAAGCGCCCGCGTCACCAGAGCGTAGCCTTCCACATCCATCTCCGGGCTCCGTGAGGTTCTGCAGAACGAGGCCCTGATACACGCCGAGCAAGACATGGGCGACGGCCGTCGGGGTCCAGGTCCGCATTGATCTCGCCGCGCTCCTGCGCCAGCATGACGATTTCGGCGAGTGGCTCCATGATCGGCCGCCCATGTCCCTCGGCACGGCATCGCTGATCAGGTCGTTGCGCCTCGCCTCAGAGATGAGCTCGACCATCAGACGCGCAAAACTCGCGGTCCTCGACGCCCGAGAAGAAGACACGCGTCAGCTCGTCCAGGATCGCCGACCGTGTCGTCGAGCTTCATCGCGTCGCGCATCGTGTCGACGTCTTCTTCGTGCCCTCGCATCGCACATCGCGTGGATGATCTCTTCCTTGCTCTGGAAGTAGCGATAGACGGCGCCGGGCTTAACTCGGCCTCGCTGCAGATGTCCTGCATCGTCGTGCGGTGGAAGCCGCCGCGCGCGAAGCAGGCGGCAGCGGCGTCGAGGATCTGGTGCGTTTCGTGTCTCAAGGTATTCGGGCAAGACTTTTGGCATGTGACAACTCCTGCTCCCTCAGCAAAGTGAAGGAGCATTCTCTTTTTATCACACTGGCAGCAAGTTGTCAGGGCCGTCCGGCCTATTACCCACCGGATGTCATTGCGAGCCATCGACCCCCAGGTCGAGGCGCGGCAATCTCGATCTCCGTCCTCAAGTGGGCCTACGTCAAGGGCTTCTTTCGACGCTACCGCAATGTCAGGACCAGCAGGTCCTAGACCCTCGGCAAGATCTCTTTCGCCACGAACTCCAGATCCTCGCGTGACGGCGGCGTGCGGTACTGCACCATGATGCGGCTGATCCCCGCGTCCTCGATCTCCTTGATCTGCTCCACGATGCGGTCCGGCGTGCCCCACAGCGCCGTCATCGGCGGACGGCTGGAGTCTGTGGACCGGAAGCGCGGTGGCGCGTTCTCGATCGCCTGTTTCACCTTCGCGTCGACCTCGGCCTGGTTGGCGCCGGAAATGTAGCCCGTCATCACTGAGTGCTCGATTTCCGCCGGGTCTCGCTTCGCTTCCTCGCAGTGCTGCTCCAGGACTTTGACCTTGTCTTTGTAGACCTGCAGCCCGCCCATGATCGGCACGTTCCACTCCGTCGCGTATTTCGCCACCATCCGCAACGTGCGCTTCTCGCCGCCGCCGCCGATCAGCAGCGACATCGGCTTCTGCACCGGCTTCGGGTTCATCGGCGCGTCCTTCAGCTTGTAGATCTTGCCGTCGAAGTTGGACGAGTCGTTCTCGAACAGCGACTTGATGACCTGGATGCTCTCCTCCAGGTTGTCCATGCGCTGCTTGATCGGCGGCAGCTCAATGCCGTACGCCTCGTGCTCCGTCTCGTTCCAGCCCGCGCCGACGCCCAGGATGAAGCGCCCTCCCGATAGCTGGTCGATCGCCGCCGCCATGCGCGCCAGGACGGCTGGCTGGCGAAACGTCATCGAAAGCACCAGCGGCCCGAACTTGATCCGGCTGCTGGCCATCGCCGTGTAGGTGTGCGCGATCATCGTGTCAAGCGAGTCGATGTTGCGCTTCGGGCCGAAGAAGGAGAAGAAGTGGTCGGAGCGCCACAGGGACTCGAAGCCCAGCTCCTCGGTCCACTGGACGATGTTCTTCCACTCCTCCCAGCCGACGCCCTCCTGGCTCTCGATCATCACGCCAAGCTTCATGTAGGTCTCTTTTCTAGTTCGCGCGGGAGTCTTTCGTCCTATCGATGTTCGGCGCTGAGACTGCCTGCGTCAACGGGTGTCGAGAATCGCCAGTTCCGGCCTAACACGGTGCAAAACACTGCCGAGATGATCTTCGATGGAGGTGACGAATGGATATCTACATGCCTCTGATAGCTGTCGGTGTCGGCGCCCTGACGCCAGTGATATTCGGTCTCTGGTTGGCGTTGCGAGAGCGAGATGAGGAGGAGCAAGCGCTCGTTCCGCTAGAGCGACGGTCACTGCAAATCCCCACCGATCAGCACCGCGCCAAACCACGGCCGCACCTCTAGACGCCGGCTTCGGCCGAATGGCCTTGGAGAATCCGACTTTCGTCCCTGAACGCCGCGCGCCCGGCGCGAAATACGGACATCGGAGGTGTCCACTATGGATATGAACATCGCTCTCGTCGGTCTCTTGCTGCTAACAGCGGCGTTCCTCGCCGTCGGCTTCTACCTCGACGGACACCAGCGGCCGTCGCGCGCGATCCCGGTGATCCTGGCAGGTCTGTCGACCCACGAATCACCGTCACCTTCGCTGATCTGGCTGGCCCGCTACTGAGCGCTGATGCCCTGCTGCACCTTGTCGCGTAACGCGGCTTGGGCGGCGGCGACGCGCGCGATCGGCACGCGGTACGGCGAGCAGCTGACGTAGTCGAGCCCCTCGCGGTGGCAGAACTCCACCGAACTGGGGTCGCCGCCGTGCTCGCCGCAGATGCCGATCTTGAGGTCTGACTTTACGCCGCGCCCCTTGCCGATCCCCATCCGCATCAGTCCGCCGACGCCCTCCTGGTCCAGCCGCACGAAGGGGTCGACCTCGATGACGCCCGCATCCACATAGGCCGGCAGGAAGTGTGCCGAGTCGTCGCGCGAGATGCCGTAGGTGGTTTGCGTCAGGTCGTTGGTGCCGAACGAGAAGAAGTCGGCGTACTGCGCGATGTCGTCGGCGATGACGCAGGCGCGCGGCAGCTCGATCATCGTGCCTACCGTGTATGCCGACTTTTGTCCCCTTTTCGGCCAGGACGGTCTCGGCGGTTTCGACAGCGAGCTCGCGCATGCGCTTGAGCTCCGCCTCCATACCGACAATTGGGATCATGATCTCGGGGATTGCGTCGACCCCGTCGGCGCGGACGTTGCAGGCTGCCTCGATGATGGCGCGCACCTGCGTCTCGTAGATCTCCGGGAACGTGACGGCAAGCCGGCAGCCTCGGTGACCCAGCATCGGATTGAATTCCGCCAGGTCCTGGTTGCGCCGCGACACGACAGCAGCCGAGACACCGAGCGCCGACGCTACTTCTTCGATCTCCTCCGCAGTGTGCGGCAGGAACTCGTGCAGCGGCGGGTCTAGCAGGCGGATTGTCACGGGCAGGCCGTCCATGGCGCGGAAGATGCCCTCGAAGTCGGAGCGCTGCATCGGCAGGATCTTCGCCAGAGCCTCGCGGCGGCCTGCTTCGGAATCCGACAAGGATCATCTCGCGCACGGCGAGGATGCGCTCCGGGTCGAAGAACATGTGCTCCGTGCGACAGAGGCCGATGCCCTCGGCGCCGAACTTGCGCGCCACCTCGGCGTCGAACGGCGTGTCGGCGTTGGTGCGCACCTTGAGCCGCCGGGCCTCGTCCACCCAGACCATCAGCTCCGCGAAATCCTCGTCGAGCTGGCCTTCGACCACGGGCACCGAGCCCAGCATGACCTCGCCCGTGCTGCCGTCGAGGCTGATCACGTCGCCTTCTTTGACCTCGACCTCTTTGCCGCCGACGTTCACGCGAAAAACGCCCTCTGCGTAGTCGACATGCAGCGCGCCGCACCCGGCGACGCAGCAGCGTCCCATACCGCGCGCCACAACCGCCGCGTGCGAGGTCATGCCGCCGCGAGCCGTGAGGATGCCCTCCGCCGCCTTCATGCCGTGGATGTCCTCAGGCGACGTCTCGATGCGCACGAGGATGACCTGCTCGCCCTTCTCGACCATCTCGACCGCGTCGTCGGCGCTGAAGACGACTTTGCCCACCGCCGCGCCGGGTGAAGCCGCCAGTCCGGTGGCGATGACCTCGCGCTTGGCGGATGTGTCGAATGTGGGGTGCAGCAATTCGTCCAGCTTGTCGGGCTCGATGCGCAGCACGGCCTCGTCCTTCGAGATCAGGCCCTCGCGCACCATATCGACGGCAACTTTGACCATCGCGCGGCCAGTGCGCTTGCCGCTGCGTGTCTGCAGCAGCCAGAGGCGGCCCTGCTGGATCGTGAACTCGATGTCCTGCATGTCGCGGTAGTGCTGCTCCAGAGACTCGTAGACACGTTTCAGCTCCGAGTAAGCCTGCGGCATCGTCTCCTCGAGCGCCGGCTGGCCGTCCACCTTCGAAGCGATCGTGACAGGCTGCGGTGTGCGGATGCCCGCGACCACGTCCTCGCCCTGCGCGTTGACCAGGTATTCGCCGTAGAAACGGTTCTCGCCGGTCGAGGGGTCCCGCGTGAACCCGACGCCGGTGGCGCAGTCGTTGCCGAGGTTTCCGAAGACCATGGCCTGCACGTTGACGGCGGTGCCCCAGCTGCCCGGGATCTCGTACATGCGGCGATAGTGAACCGCGCGCGGGTTCTCCCATGAACCGAACACGGCGCCGACCGCGCCCCAGAGCTGGTCCCACGGGTCGTCCGGGAAGTCGGCGCCGCGGCGCTTCTTGATCTCCGCCTTGTACTCGCTCACCAGCTCCTTCAGCGCCGACGCGGGCAGCTCGGTGTCCAGCTCGACGCCCAGGGCGTCCTTCTTGGCCTCGAGGATCGCCTCGAAGGGGTCGACTTCCTTGTCCTCGCCCTTGAGGCCGAGCACGACGTCGCCGTACATCGATACGAAGCGGCGATAGGAGTCGTAAGCAAAGCGCTCGTCGCCGGTTTCCCTGGCGAGGCCGGCGGCGACGGCGTCGTTGAGGCCAAGGTTGAGCACCGTGTCCATCATCCCCGGCATCGAGACGCGGGCGCCGGAACGCACCGAGAACAGCAAGGGCTTCGCGGCATCGCCGAACTTCCGGCCGAGCAGGCGTTCGACGTAGGCGACGCCTTCGCGCACCTGGTCTTCGAGGCTGGGCGGGTATTGGCGTCCCCTGTCGTAGAAGGCGGTGCAGACTTCAGTGGTGATTGTGAAGCCGGGCGGGACTGGCACGCCGAGGTTGGTCATCTCCGCCAGGCCCGCTCCCTTCCCGCCAAGGAGGTTGCGCATGTCTGCCGACCCGTCCGCCTTGCCCTCGCCGAAGAGATAAACGTACTTCTGCGCCGTCCCGGACTGCCTTGTGGTCATGATTCGGGGCCTCGTCAAGCTATGGAAGTCTTCTACAGGGAAGCAGGCTCCCCGTTGAAGCGAATTATAGCAGCGGCGAATCTCCCGCCCTACGCTTTAGACGCTTCGTATTGTTAAGGGCTTATTGAATTTGACCCACCGAGGTCTATACTCGGAACGCTGGCGCAACATTGGCTCTGGCGCCTTGAGCCAAGGGGTCTCTATGAAGTTTCACTGGTTCCATCTGATGCCGTATCCGGACCTTCCGGAGGACTTTCGCGAGAAGTATCACAGCTCCGCCGTCGACGTCCCCAGCAGTCTTTTCGACCCGGTCGTGGGGCACCGCGCCTATAACGACTACCTCGACGAGCTGGAATACGCCGCCGAGGTAGGCTTCGACGGCATTTGCGTAAACGAACACCACCAGCAGGCATACGGCCTGATGCCCTCACCGAACATCATGGCCGCGGCGCTGGCCCGCCGCACTTCACGTGACACGGGACTCGTCGTGCTCGGCAACAGCATCGCGCTGTACAACCCACCGACACGCGTCGCCGAAGAGTTCGCCATGCTGGATGTGATCAGCGGCGGACGCCTGATCGCCGGCCTCCCGGTCGGCACCGCGATGGACACTGTGTACGCCTACGGCCAGACGCCCGTTACCCTGCGAGAGAAATACCGCGAGGCGCACGACCTGATCATCAGGGCCTGGACCGAACCCGAACCGTTCGCCTTCAACGGCAAGTACACCCAGCTGCGCTACGTCAATACGTGGCCGCGCCCGTTGCAGAAACCCCACCCACCGATCTGGGTCCCCGGCGGCGGCAGCGTCGAGACGCTCGAGTGGATTACCGAAAAGGACTACCTCATGGCGAACCTGAGCTACGGCGGCTATCTCGCCGCCAAGTCCGCCATGGACAGCTACTGGAAGCTGGTCGACGAGATGGGCAAGGAGCCGAACCCCTATCGCGCCGGCTTCCTCCAGCTCATCGGCGTCTCCGAAACAGACGCCCAGGCTGAAGAAGACTACGCCGAAGGGGCCGAATACTTCTACAAGAAGTGCCTGCACATCGATCGTGGCTTTGCTGACGTCTCGGGCTATCGTTCCATGCGCTCGCTCGAGCTGAGTGTGCGCGCCAACCGGCCCTCCAGCTCGGCGATGTTCTCCGGCACCCAGGGCTGGAAGGACTACCTGCGCCAGGGCAACATCATTGCCGGCAGCCCCGAGCGCGTCATCGAGCAGATTCGCGAGCTCGCCAAGACGCTGCGCATCGGCCACCTCATGATGCTGCTGCAATTCGGCAACATGTCGAAAGAGCTGACAATGAAGAACACGCGCCTCTTCGCCGAGAAGGTCATGCCGGAGCTACGCGACCTCTGGGACGACGAGTGGGAAGACAAGTGGTGGATGAGACCGCTGGCGGCGGGGAAGACCGCGCACCCCGCGGCCGTGAGCTGACCGGGGGGAGTTCGTTGAGGCCCTGTAGGCCCCGCGCCAACCAGGACACGGGGAGATTAGTCTTTAGGGGGTTTTGAAGACCCTTCGGCAACCAATACGCCCGGAGATTTAGCGATGAAATTCCACTGGTTCCATCTGATGCCCTACCCCGACTTGCCGGAGGACTTCCGCGAGAAGTACAGCAGCGTCTGGGTCGACGTCCCCAGCGCGCTCTTCGACCCGGCGCGCGGCCACGAGATCTACAACGAATACCTCGACGAGCTCGAGTATGCCGCCGACATGGGCTTCGACGGCATTTGCGTCAACGAGCACCACCAGAACGCCTACGGGCTGATGCCTTCGCCCAACCTGATGGCCGCGTCATTGGCCCGGCGCACCAGCAACACCGCGCTCGTTGTTCTCGGCAACAGCATCGCGCTGTACGACCCGCCGATCCGCGTCGCCGAGGAGATGGCGATGCTCGACGTGATCAGTGGCGGGCGTCTCGTTGCCGGCTTTCCCGTCGGCACCTCGATGGACTCGAACTACGGCTACGGTGAAACGCCTATCACTCTGCGGGAGAAGTACCGCGAGGCGCATGACCTCATCATCAAAGCGTGGACCGAACCTGAGCCCTTCGCCTGGAACGGCAAGTTCACGCAGCTACGATACGTCAACACCTGGCCGCGGCCCCTGCAGAAGCCGCACCCCCCAGTCTGGGTCCCTGGTGGTGGCAGCATCGAGACTACCGAGTGGATCACGGACATGGACTACCTCATGGCCAACCTGAGCTATGGCGGCTACAAGGCGGCGAAGTCCGTCATGGACCAGTACTGGAATCTGGTTCACGAGCGAGGCAAGGAGCCCAACCCCTATCGCGCCGGCTTCCTGCAGCTGGTCGCCGTATCCGAGACCGAGGAGCAGGCCAAGAAAGACTACGAGGAAGCAGCGCTTTATTTCTACCAGCGTTGCTTGCACGTCTACCCCAACTACAACAACGTCCCGGGCTACCGATCACTGCGGTCGCTGGAGCTCAGCATGCAGGCCAACCGTCCCTCCAGCCTCGGCGCCTTCGGCGGCACCCACGGCTGGGACGACTACATCGAGCAAGGCAACATCATTGCCGGCAGCCCCGAACAGGTCATCGAAAAGATCCGCGAGCTCGCCGATAGTCTGCGCGTCGGGCACCTCATGATGCTGCTGCAGTTCGGCAATATGTCGAAAGACCTGACGATGAAGAACACCCGCCTCTTCGCCGAGAAGGTCATGCCGGAAATCAAAGACCTCTGGGACGACGAGTGGGAGGACAAATGGTGGATCCACCCCCTCGCCGAGGAGCAGACCTCGCACCCCGCATCGGTTAAATAGTCCGCTCCGTCCCCATTTCGTCCAGACGCAAACCGGCAGGCTCCGGGAATCCGCACGCCGCCCCAGACGGCCCTTGAGTGGGGTCTCGGGGCTTCCCCGGATTCAATCGTGCCTCCGGGGTACCTCCGCTTTGTCTAACCCGAGTACTGCCGGCTCTTCTATTCCGCCAACTTGCCGTACTTGCCGCGGAAGAAAAGCAGCGGCTTGTCCTCGTCCGCGATGTAGGCGTGCCGCACCTCGGCGATCAGGATCGTGTGGTCCCCCGCGTCGTGCGTTTCCACGAGATGGCACTCGATGTGCGCCAGGCAGTCCGGGAAGATCGGCGCGCCCAGCTCGCCCTCGCGGCAGTCGAACTCGGTGAACCAGCTGCTGTCGTCCTGCGGTTGGGCGAAGAAACGCGAAATATGCTCCTGCTGCTCGCTCAGAACGTTGATGTTGAATGCCTTGGATTGCATGATCTCGGCCCGGGTCCGGGACACGGTGGTGAGGCATACCAGCAACAGCGTTGGATTCAGTGAGACGGAGGTGAAGGAGTTTACGGTCACCGCGTAACAGCTGTCACCTTTGCCCGCCGTGACGACCGCGACACCCGTCGCGAAGTTACCCACGACCTGCCGATAGATCATCGCGTCGACGGTCATTGCGTCCCTCCTCAGGCTCGTCCCGGATTCGCTGACAGGCTACACCCGCCAGCCTGTCTTGAGGCGTCCCTTAACCGACTTAACTATTCATCTATCGCTAGATAAGGATTCTTGATATGTCACGTCAACCTCGTCGCATCCGGCGCAGAAGACGTTCACGTCGCTGCGCTCCGAAAACTTTATGTAAATAGAATGTGATCGTTACGTGAACTGAATCTACGTAAGGCGAAAAGCATGGCCATTCACCTTCTGCCGTCCGAATATAGAGGTGTATCCTGTAATTGGGTAAGTAAGCCTCCTGAAGGAGGGCTCGGCGATGAAGACCAAACTCCCGCATGATGCGATGAAGGCGATTTCCGGTCGCCGCGGTGTCCTCGTGGCTGCCGCTGCCGCGACCGCCGCTGCTTCTGCCTGGGAGACCGGGCACCGCCGCGTTCGCCGTGCCGACCTTACGGAGTCCGGCGCGAGGATTGAGAAACTGTCTGACCTGCGCTACGACAACCAGGCCCTGGAGACGATCGCCAGCGGCCTCGAGGACGAGTGGGGGGAGTTCGCCTACCTCGGCTTCAAGGACCTGCACGACATGCTGTCGAAGGCCGGCGACACGATCTTCGTCGTCGTCGAGCGCGATGAGACCGGCGCCAAGGCGCTCGGCATCGTCCAGACAATCCTGACCGACATCCACGGCGACGCCGCGCTGCTGCAGGAGACCTACCCGGACTTCGCAGCGCTGACCAGCCCCGAGTCCTGGAAGCAATCCCGCACCCACGGCGGCGACACCGTCGTGCTGCTGCAAATCACCACGCTCGTCAAATCGAAGCGCTCCGCCGGCACCGGCTCGCTGCTGCGCAACGCAGCCCTCAGCATGCTCGACTCCCGCATCGCCTATGCGCTAACCACCACTCCCGTCGACGGCGCGATCCTCGGCGACGTCGATGTCGAGCTACCGAAGACCTACACCGCCGCCATGCGATTCCACGCGCGCGGCGGCGCCAGTCCGGCACGCACCCTCCCCGCCTACAAGCAGCCTCAGGGTGACCCAACAAAGCACGGCGAAGACGTCGTCATTATGCGCTACGCCCGCGACGAGTCCGGCGAGTGGCCGGCGCCGCGGCCGGACATGCGCCTGCGCACCATGGGCCCCTTGCAGCGACAGGTCAACCAATCGCTGCGCCGCCTCCGCCTGCGCAGGCTACATGCGCCTCGGACGCCGCTGAGCGACCTTCGCTCTAGCAGCCGTCGCTTCCTGGCCAAGCGCCCCGCTCAGCATCTCCTCGAGGAGCTGCGAGGCCGCGTCACCCGTCGCCGCCACGGCGACGACGACCACGTCGCACCCGCAGCTTAAGCCTCCACCCGGAACCTCCGTCTTGTCGGTCGCAGGGTTGACGCACTACGATCGTGCCCTACCTTTCTTCGATTCCGCAGATAACGAGGGGGACCCACTAATGGCTGACAAACGTGTCCAGGCCGCAGAGGCGGTCGTCAAGTCGATCAAGACAGGCGAGCGCTCCGCTTCCGAGCGCGCCCGCGAGCACCTGGCGTCCGACGTAGTGCTCGAAGTCGTCCGCGCCCAGGGCAGCGAGGAGATCAAGGGCATCGATCAGGTGCTGTTCCGCCTCGGCGGCATCTGGGCTTTCACGCCGATCTTCCAGCGCGGCGCCTGGTCGGAGCCGAAAACCGAGGCAGACAAGCTCAAGGTCGAAGGCATCTTCCCCGACCTCGGCGCGGCGCCCCAGGCGATGAACCTGACGTTCTCCTTCAACGGCAACGGCCAGATCACCCACGTGACGCAGCAGATGGTCATGGGCGGCCCGCCGCAGCAGGTCGACGAAGTCCCCACCTACCTCAGGGGCCAGATCGACAGCGCGCTGTTTAACAACACGCCAATGGTCGTCTGCTACGTCGACGAAAATGGCCAGCCCCAGCAGTCGCTGCGCGGCAGCACGCTCGTCTTCAGCCCCACGCAGCTCGCGATCTGGGTACGCAGCGCCGAGGGCGGCATCGTCAAGGCCGTGTCCGGCGGTAACAACAAGCTCTCCCTGCTCTACCGCGACTCCATGTCGCGCTCGACTATCGTCGTCCAGGGCCGCGGCAGCATCGCCACGGACGAGGAGACCCGCAAACGCCTCTACGACATGACGCCGGAGGTCGAGCAAATGCACGACCCAGACCGCAAGGGCGCGGCCCTGATCATCGACATCGCCCGTTTGCAGGGCGGCGGCCCCAAGGGCAACTTCCGCATGCAGCGCGACTAACCGTCGCGGAACCCAACGCAACGTAAGGCCCCGGCAATCGCCGGGGCCTTCTTACGCCTGACTGTCCAGATTCGCTAAGGTGGTCGCATGCGACTCCGCATCTTCGCGCTCGCCTGCATCTTCGTCCTGACCATCGCCTGCTCCGGCGAGGGTGACAAACCCCCTACGCCCACGCTGTTCCCGCAGCTAGAGGCGTCGCCCGGCCCAACCGCAGTGCCTCCACCGCTGCCAACCCGGCTGCCCACCCTGACTGACGTCCCGGCCGTGATCTGGCTTATCGACGTCGCGGCAGGACGCGTCGCCACCCTCGACGCCGACGCCCAGCACTCTGTCGCCCCCGCCTGGTTCGACGAAGCGACCGGGACCGTCGTCTACCAGCCGTTTCGGGACACCCAGAGCGTCTCGATCCGCACCGCGCTTGACGGCGCCAGGATCGAGCAGGTCGACTACATCCAGCCCCCGTCGCAGGGACCCGAGCAGACACGCTGGCTTCTCGAGAGAGTCGCCGCCGGCGAGATCGAGCGCGATGGCGCCATTTATAGCCTCAGCGACATGTGGGGCGAGGACACTCAGACCGGCGAGCGGACGCTGCTTGCCAGCGGGCTCTGGCAATGCACCGCGTGCGACGCCTTCTCAGCGCCGGGCTGGTCCCCCAGCGGTCGATACGTCTTCTACCGCGAACACGGTGGCGAGAACCGCGTCTTCCTCAGCGACTTGCAGGCCGCGTCGACGCGCGATATCACGGTCGACACGTTAGACCGCGTGCCGCGTTGGTCGCCTTCGACCGACATGCTCCTCCGCCCGTCCGAGGACGGCACGACGATCCTCGAAGACGTCGTCGCTGGCACCCAGAAGGAGCTTCCCGACGTCCCTTGGCCAGCCAGCTTCGACCCCTCCGGCGCTTACGTCTACTCGATATTGGGCGGCGCCGAGACCATCGTCGCCTCCGGAAGCAACGGTGAAGTCATCGTAAGGCTCAAGGGCTCGGCGACATACGATGCGCTGCTGGAGCGCCAGCGGCCCTTCCCCGGCACGGGGCGGGACGCGGCGCAGCCAGTAGTCGGCGCCAACGGCAGCTTCGTCGCCGCGGTCGGCGGCGTGGCGGATTGCGACGGCACACTGCTCTACGTCGGAGAGCAGCCGCAGACCTGCGTCTTGGGCGCCGGCAACCCGGTGATTTCGCCGGACGGCTCGCAAGTCATCCTGGCACGCAAGAGCGGAGAAACGGGCCCGGTCGATGCGCCGACAATTCAGGCCATCAGCCTGGACATCTTCGACATCATCGTCGTCGTCGTCGCCACGGGGGAGGAACGCATCCTGGCGCAAGGAGCGCTAGAGGGCTCACTGCCTCCCCAGGTCGTCTGGAACGCGGCCGGGACGCACGTGCTGGTGCGCTGGCCCTACCACGGCGACGGCCCCTAGGGCGCCCTCCCGGATTCCAGCTCCCCTCGCACGATCGCCGCGCCTGCGGCCAGCGCGCGCATCTTGCCCTCGGCCGAGGCGCGGCTGCGCGGCACCATGCCGCAGTCGGTACAGGGAAACAGGTGCTCCGGTGAGACGTAGGGCAGCGCGTTGCGAATGCGGTCCGCCACCGTCTCCGGAGTCTCGACCGCCTCGCCACCCACGTCGATCACCCCGATCAGCACGTCCTTGCCATCCAGAGCCGCCAGCAGAGCCGGGTCGACGCCCGATGCGGCGCACTCGACCGACACCTGGTCGACGTTCGACTTCGCCAGCAGCGGGAGCGAGATGCCGTAGTGGCCCCATTCCTGGTTCTGGGTCTTCCAGGCCAGGACGGCGCCGGTGCCGTAGCCGTAGCAGATGTGCACGCCCTTCTTCGCCGTGACGCCCTGCATGCAGCGCTCCAGCGTCTCGATGCCCCACGCCTCGACCTTGTCGAGGTAGATGTTGAAGCACGGCTCGTCGAACTGGATCACGTCGGCGCCGGCGTCCTGCAGCATCAGCGCCTCGGCGTTGAGGATCTCGGCGAAGTGCATCGCCAGCGTCTTCTCGTCCGTGCCGTAGTGCTCGTCCAGGGAGCTGTCGACGATAGTCATCGGCCCCGGCAGCGTCACCTTCAGCGGCCGGTCGGTACGCGCGCGCGCGTACTTCACCGCGTCGAGGAAAACCGGCGCCGGGTGCGTCACTTCACCGACAATACGCACGACGGCGGTCGACTCCGTGTAGCGGCCGCCGCGGGCGCGCTTCTGCCCCAGCGTTTCCATGTCGAAGCCGGTTAGTCCTTCGAGAAATCCCCAGATGTAATGGCGGCGTCGCTGCTCCGCGTCGCAGACCACATCGATGCCGGCGTCTTCCTGGGCCAGCAGCGCCAGCCGCACTGCGTCATCCTGGGCAACTTTCAGGTCTTCGCCCTCGAGCCGCCACGGCGCCCGTAGCGGCGCCGCCGGGTCCGCCAGCCAGCTCGGTTTGGGGAGGCTGCCGACGATGGTGGTCTGTAGCATAGCCTCGCGATTCTAATCGGGCTCGGGGCCAGCAGCAATCGAATTCGTGAGGCGTTATCATTGCCGAACACGCCAACGAGCCAAGGAGTCTTGCCATGCCTGCCGAGTCCAAGGTCACCTCAGAGCAATTCCACGACCGCATCCACGACGCCCACATGTACGGCCTCTGGGAGCTAGCCAGCCAGATGACGCCGCACCCGATGCCGCAGATGAAACCGTTCATCTGGAAGTGGGAGCTTTTCGAGTCCGTCCTGCGCGACTCCGGTGAGGTGGTGCCGATCGGCGATGAGCGGCGCGCGCTGCAGCTGTTCAACCCGGGTCTCGATGGCCGCTGGGCGACGACGAATAACCTCCTTGGCGCAATCCAGATGTTGCTGCCGGGTGAGTCTGCGAGGGCGCATCGTCACACGCCGACCGCGATCCGGTTCATCATGGAGGGCAGCGGCGGCTACACGGCGGTCGACGGCGAAAAGGTCCTTATGGAGCCGGGCGATCTGATCCTCACGCCGAGCTGGGCCTGGCACGACCACGGTAACGACTCGACCACCGAGCGAGTGGTCTGGTTCGACGGGCTGGACGTGCCGTTGATCAAGTCGATGGAGGCGATGTTCTTCGAGCTATATGACAGTCCCCAGGTGCCGCGCAACAGGGCAGACAACGATTCCGCGCACTTGCATGGCCACGCGCACCTGGGACCGACGTGGGTGCACGAGAAGCCGCTCTCCTCGCCACTCCTCATCTATAGCTGGCGCAACGCCCATGAAGCACTGATGTCGATGCGTGACCAGCCGGGCAGCCTTACTGACGGCATCATGTTGGAGTACCAGCACCCGCAGACCGGCGGCCCCGTGTTGCCGACGATGGCTTGCTACCTGCAACTCATCCGCCCCGGCGAGAAGCTGCGCGCCCACCGCCACACCGGCAGCGCTGTCTACTACGTCGAGCGCGGCAAGGGCGAGACGATCATCGACGGCGAACGCTTCGTCTGGGGCAAAGGCGACGTCATGGTCGTGCCGCCGTGGGCGCTCCACGAGCACGGCTGCACGTCGAGCGAAGACGCAATCCTGTTCTCAATCCAGGACACCCCTGTGCTGCAGAAGCTCGGCCTCGACAAGCACGAGCTCTACGACGAGAACGGCGGCCACCAGAAGGTGACGTCCGCGTTCCGGCCGGCCTCGGTCTAGGCAGACTCGCAAAACGAAAGACGCCCCTCCGGCGAGGGGCGTCTTTGCTTTTCCGAAAAGGACAGCGCCTACTTCCGCCACAGCTCCTTCGTCGCGATCGCCGCGCCCTCCGACATCGCCTTGAACTTCTCCCAGACGATCTCGGCGTGGCCGACGCGCGGGCCGAGCCCGCAGTCCGTCCCCGCGATGACGTTCTCGCGCCCTACGATCCCCGCGTAACGCACCAACCGATCGGCGATTAATCGCGGGTGTTCGATCATGTCGGACGTGTGGCCCACTACGCCCGGCATCAGCGACTTGCCGGCAGGCAGCTTGATGTCCTGCCACGCCCGCCACTCGTGCTCGTGCCGCGTGTTCGCCGCCTCCACGCTGTAGCACTCCGCCGGCACTTTGACGATCAGGTCGATGAACGACCCCAGCGGTAGGTCGTACTTGTGCGGGCCGTGGTGGCTGCCCCAGCACATGTGGAAGCGAACGCGGTCCTCCGCGATGCCGCGCAGCGCGTGATTCAGCGCGTCGATGCGCATCTCGGCGTACTTGTGGTAATCGGCGACACTCATCTCCGGGAACATCTGCCAGCCGTCGCCCAGATCCGGGTCGTCGATCTGGAGGATGAAGCCCGCATTGACGATCGCTTTGTACTCCTCACGCATCGTCTCGGCGATCGCGTAGACGAACTCTTCGTCCGTCTTGTAGTACTCGTTCGCCATCCAGTGCTCGATCGTCCCCGGCGCAACCGCGGGTAGAAACGCCTCGAAGTCGCCGGCGCCCTGCAGCGCCTGCTTCAGGATCTCGATGTCCTCCTCCACGGCGGCGTGGCCGATGTATTTCAACGGCTCGACGCAGAAGACGTGCGTCGCCGTGGTCGAGAAGCTGGCCGCAAGGCCGCTCTGCCCGCCAAACGCTGACCGTCCGCCGCCGAAGAAGCCCGGGAAGTCGACGTAGTCGCGCATGTAGATCGTCGGCGGCTCCCCCGTCGTGTCGACGGTGCGCTCCTCGAAGCCGCTGATCCGCGTGCGGGCGTAGGACGAGAAGCTCCGCTTCGACTCCTCACCGTCGTTGACGCAGTCGATGCCGCACTCTATCTGCTTCTTGACGACGTCGCTGATCACCTCGCGTACTCGGCGTTCGTAAGTGGCCTCGTCGTACGGCTTGCCGCCCTCCTTGGCGATCAGCAGGTCGCGCAGGTCCTCGGGACGAGGCAGCGCCCCGGCGTGCGAGATGATGATGCGGTCCGTGCTGCGTTTCATGGGCTGATCCCTCTCATTCGTCAAAAGCGCCCCGGAATTCCGGGGCGCTTTTGAGTGTAGATGACTTTCGGCTACGGGTTAACGCAGTAAGAGAACCCGGCGCCAACTGGCGAGGCGAACACCGGCACGTAGTCGATGATTGTCGAGCGGCTCCCGGCGGCAGCACCCGCCGCCGCGACCCAGTTGCAGATCTCGCGCGTGCCACCCTGCGGCCCGCCGAAACCCGGCATGCCGGTGGCCTGTCGCGCCCGCTCGCCGATGTACTGGCTGCTGTCGCCCTCCGGGATCTGGTAGCTGTCGAACGCCTCCGCCATGCCTTTGGCGTCGCCGGACTCAAGGTGCGACAGGATCAGATGGTCAAAGTCCTCGTCCAGGTAAGCGTCCTTCGCGCCCGGCGTGTGCCACAGCCCACCGGAGCCGACGACCGCGACGTTGAGATTACTATCCATCGCCTCGATCGACTCGCGGACGGCAACGCCAAACTCCAGGCAGCGCTGGGCTGTCGGCTGCGGCGCGAAGTAGCAGTTGACGAAGACCGGCAGCAGCGGCGTCTTGAGGTCGGTAATCGCGGCGGCCGGGCGCATGAAGGCGTGCCCCATGCCTTTCTCCGGCTTCGGCATGTCCATGCTGAACGCCGGGTCGAATCCGCGCTCCATCAACCCGGTCAGCAGGCCAACGCCGAGGTCGGACTTCGCCCGCATGTGTGCGCGTGTCGGCGGCGCGGCCTCGCCGTTCTTGGCGCGCATCGTGCCGGTCTGCGACGCGTCGCGCGATGGCAGCGGGCCGTCGTACTCATCACCCACGTAGACGGCGAACGCCGGAAAGTTCGTGAAGTCGAACGCCTCGAGTTGGTCGTCGCCGAACATGACGATGACGTCCGGCTCGGTGCTGTACAGCTTCTCCTTGAGCACGCCGAACGCGTCCTGGATGCGCTGGTACTTCTGCTGGTTGGTCGCCAGGTCGTCCATTGGGACGTCCTCGCGCAGCGACCGGTTCGCTCGCACTTCGTTCCAGTGCTCCGGAGCCATGAAGCAGAACGGGCTGTGTACCGTGTTGAAAACCCCTACGACCTTTGCCATCTGAGAACTCCTTCGCTCACGCTGCCCTGATCTGTCAAGGCGTTAACATCCTACAGCTCCAATGCACGCGCATGCGCAGGCCGTTCGGCCCCTAATCCGCGCCAAAATTTACCTTACCGGAAGCCAGACGACCGTCCTGAAACTGCATCGCTGCGGAATGATTAGCGCTTAAGCTAACTTGCTGTCAGACTAGCGCTCGAGCAAGCACGTTGTTACCGTCTACTGGGCATTGACGTACGCGTAAAGGTTGGTAGCATTGGCGGCGCTTCGAAATCGGAGCAGAGGTCCGAAATGAAAGTTCACTCCTTCCACCTGATGCCGTACCCGGACCTGCCGGAGGACTTCAAGGAGCGCTATCACAGCGTCTATATCGACATCCCCACCGCGCTCTACGACCCGGCGCGCGGCCACACCGTCTACAACGAATACCTCGACGAGCTTGAATTCGCAGCGCATTGCGGCTTCGACGGCATCTGCGTCAACGAGCACCACTCCAACGCCTACGGCCTCGTGCCCTCGCCCAACCTCATGGCGGCCTCCCTTGCGCGGAGAACGAAAAACGCGGGGCTCGTTGTGCTCGGCAACAGCATCGCGCTGTATAACCCACCGACTCGCGTCGCCGAAGAGATGGCGATGATCGACGTGATGAGCGGCGGCCGTCTCGTCGCCGGCTTCCCGCTGGGCACAACGATGGACACCAACTTCGCCTACGGCCAGGTACCGATCACCCTGCGAGAGAAGTACCACGAGGCGCATGACCTGATCATCAAGGCATGGACCGAGCCGGAGCCCTTTGCCTGGAACGGCAAGTACACGCAGCTTCGCTACGTCAACGTCTGGCCCCGCCCCTTGCAGAAGCCGCACCCACCCGTCTGGGTACCGGGCGGCAGCTCGCCGGAGACCTGGGACTGGGTCTGCGAGATGGACTACCTCTACGCCCACCTTAGCCTCAGCGGTTTCGCCAGCGCCAAGCGCACGCTCGGCAACTACTATCAGCTGCTCGACAAGGCTAACAAGGAGCCGAACCCATACCGCATCGGTATGACGCAGGCCTGCTTCGTCGCGGACTCCGACGACGAAGCGGAGGAGCGCTACTCCGAGGGCGTCGAGTACTTCTACGAGAAGTGCCTGCACTTCTACCCCGGCTTCACCGACGCTCCGGGTTACCGCACGCGGCGCGATATCGAGTCCGGCATGGCGCGGCAGGGCTTCGGACGCCTCAAAGAGGGTGGAAAGGTCACCTGGAAGGACCGCCTCGAATCCGGCGCCGTCATCGCCGGCACCCCGAAGCACGTCGCCGAGCAACTGCGCGAGACCTGCAAAGAGCTCGGCGTCGGCCACATCATGCTGCTCATGCAGCTAGGCAGCCTCAACCGCGAAAACACGATGCACAACATCAAGATGATGTCGGAACAGGTGCTCCCGCACGTACGTGACCTGTGGAGCGAATGGGAAGACAAGTGGTGGATCCGGCCCCTCGCCACCGAGCAGCGCGCCGGCCTCACCGCCGCGAAGTAGCAGACAGGCGCCAAGGAGAGCAGCGATGGCATTGAAGGAACAAAAAGTCTCCGTCCGCAATGGGATGTTCAACGTCACGGTATACCGCGGCGGCTCGGGCGACCCGCTGGTATTCCTACACGCCGCGGGCATCCAGCGCCCGGAAGAGCCCTTCCTCGACCTCCTGGCTCAGAAATACGACCTCATCGTGCCGGTGCACCCCGGCTGGCCCGGCTCCGACGGCCTCGAACACCTCGACGACGTGATCGACATGGCCGTCTACTACGGCGACCTCTTCGACACGCTGGGCCTCGACTCCTTCCACCTCATGGGCAGTTCCCTCGGCGGCATGTTCGCGGCAGAAGTCGCCGCACTGGACCGCCAGTACGTACGCAAGCTGGTACTGCACTCGCCGGCCGGCCTCTGGCTAGACGACCACCCGTACCTGGACTTCTTTGCGGCCCCCCAGGACGTCCTCATGAAAGCGCTCTACACGGACCCCGACAAGGCCATGGCCGCAATGCCGAAGGTCGACCCCGAGAACAAGGAAGCGACGGCAAGGGCGACCCTCGACCGCGCGATGAGCCTGGCGGCGGCCGGCAAGTTCATCTGGCCGATCTGGGACAAAGGCCTCAAGAAGCGCATCCACCGTATCAACGCGCCGACGCTGCTGATCTGGGGCGACAAGGACGGTCTCAACCCGCCGGTCTACGGTCCGCACTGGCAGAAGCAGATTCCCGACTCGAAACTCGTAACCATCCCCGGTACCGCGCACGTCCCGATGGCCGAAAAGCCGGAGGAGTACGTCAAGGCGGTCACCGACTTCCTGGGCTAACCCCCGAACTCGCCCAGCAATCCCTCCGTAACGACATCCTGACGTGGAAACGTTGATCCACGTGTCGCCCACGAGGAGAATCTGCTAACCTTGGCCCACGCCCGGGGCTCAACCCCGGCGTATTACTGAGGGCCGCAGGCTCGGCAAGGGGTTCGTGAATGGTGCAGGCCGGCAAGACCCAGGACAGCGTCTCAGGTGCCGCGGAAGCAGACGAACAGAAAATCGCCGAGGACGTGCTGCGTACGTCGGCGCAACGTTATCAGGAGGAATTGTCAGGTGCCGACGCGGAGGCCATCGAGGTCTTGCTGGCACTCCTTCGAGCCGTCCGAGTATACCGAACCGCCGTGTCGCGCCAGCTCGAATCGCTTGACCTCGAGGTCGCGATGACCGGGGCGCGCTACACCCTGCTGATGACGCTGTACTTCTCGCGCGACAGCCTGCTGGCGCAGAACGAGATCAGCCGCGAGCTCAACGTCAGCCGCACCAACATCACGAACCTGATCGACGGCCTCGAGCGCGATGGGCTCGTCGAGCGCATGCCAAACCCGGCCGACCGCCGCGTCAGCTATGCGCAGCTAACCGAACGCGGCCGCGCTGTCTGCGAAAAGCTGATGCCGACCATGGCCGAGCTGATGCAGGACGCCACACGCGACTTCTCACCCGGCGAACGCGGGCAGCTCAAGGCGTTCCTCTATCGCATGCAGCGCAACATCGTCGCGACCCATCCCGGCCATTACAGCCGCGGCCTCGGCGTCGACCCGGAGCCACAGTCGCTCCCGTAAGTGCTACGATTCCATAAGTCACTTAACGCACTCGAAGGTCACTGTTTCGAGGAGTAGTCGCATGCTGAGCAAAGAAGACAACGAGTTGCTGTGCCACGTCGGCGCCGGGACCCCGATGGGGGACCTGATGCGTCAGTACTGGGTGCCCGCCTTCATGGGCAAGGAAATCGCCGCGCCGGACTCGCCGCCGATGCGCATCCGACTCCTCGGAGAGAACCTCATCGCCTTTCGCGCCACGTCGGGCGAGGTCGGCATCGTTGCCGACGCCTGCCCCCACCGCGGCGCGTCGCTCTTCTTCGGCCGCAACGAAGAGGACGGGCTGCGCTGCGTCTATCACGGCTGGAAATTCGACGTCACCGGCGCCTGCGTCGACATGCCGTCCGAGCCCGCCGAGTCCAACTTCAAGAACAAGGTGCGTGCCAAAGCCTACCCGGCGCTAGAGCGCAACGGCATCGTCTGGTGCTACATGGGTACGCGAGAAGTCCTGCCGCCGCTTCCCGATTTCGAAGCCAATCTCGTCGGCGAGGGCGTCGTGCGCCTCAACCTCACGATGCGCGACTGCAACTACATGCAGGCGCTGGAGGGCGACATCGACACGTCGCACCTCGGCTACCTGCATCTCGGCGCCAGCAAGTGGGAGGAGCAGGATCCCGGCTCCTTCGAGTACTATGCCCTCAAAGACCGCGCGCCGCGCTACGATGTGATCGAGACCGAGTTCGGCACCTCCTACGGCGCCTACCGCCCGGCGGAAGAAGACACTTATTACTGGCGCACGGCCCATTTCCTCTTCCCCTTCTACACGATGATCCCGTCCGGCAAGCTGGGCGAGCAGATCCTGGTGCGCGCCTGGGTCCCGCTGGACGACGAGCACACGATGTACTGGGGCATCATGATCCACTTCGAGGCCGACAGCCCACGCGCAATGCGCCCGGCGCAGGCAGCCGCCGCACGTTCCCGGTCCGGTGACGCCCTGCTGGCCAACTCGACTGACTGGCTGGGACGTTTCCGCCTGCGCCAGAACGCCGCCAATGACTACGAGATTGACCGCGAGAAGCAGAAGAACCTCGTCAACTACACCGGCCTCGACAACGTCCCGCTGGAAGACCAGGCGATCACCGAGAGCATGGGGACGATCTACCGCCGCAACCAGGAGCACCTCGGCACCTCGGACGTCATGATCATCCGCACGCGGCGACGGCTCATCAACGCGGCGAAAGCGCTACGCGAAGGTGGCACCATCCCGCCAGGCGTCGACGAGCCGGAGGTCTACAAGGTGAGGTCGGGCGGCATCATCCTGCCCCGTTCGGCCGACTGGCGTGAAGCCACGAAGCACCTGCGCGAGCCTCAAGTAGCTGGCGAGCCGATCACGCAAAGCGTGTAGCAAGGAACGCTCCGCTCTGGCAACGCTATGGCGCAGGCACTTTAGCTCGCTGCGTCGACGCTTCCTCCTACCTTGTCAACGTAGTCGAGTACGTCTTCGCGCCTGACCGGCGTCCCGGTAGCCTCGATACGGGCCCCAAAGCCATCACCAGCCGTCGAGACCGTGATCACCAGCACCTGCACCAGCCCGTCGCTCCGGATCGCGTAGCCGTGAGGTGCGTCCCGCGGCAAAAAGACGAAATCCCTGGGCCCCGCGTCGAAACGCTCGTCCCCACAGGTGAAAGTCATCTCGCCCTGCAGGACGTAGAAGATCTCGTCTTCACCGTCGTGAGTATGAACCGGAGGCTCTCGGCCTTTCTCGGTCGAGAATTCCATGATCGCGACGCCGGGTTCCGTCTCCTGTCCGCCGGCCTTGCTCGTGAACAGGAAGTCCCACCATCGATAGCTGCGCCCTTCGGCTTCTTTGAGGACGTAACCTGGCATCTCGCAACTACGCCTCGAGACCGAAGTTCTTCTCCGCCATCTCCAGTATCCCGGCGCTGATCGATAGCGACGACGTGGCTCCCGGTGAAGGCGCGTTCAGCACGTGGATCGCGCGGTCGGTCTCCACGATGCGGAAGTCATCCACCAGACGTCCGTCCTTCTCGACGGCCTGGGCACGTACGCCGGCGCCGCCCGAGATGAGGTCTTCGGAGCGGATCTCTGGCACCAGGCGCTGCAGCGCCTTCGTGAACGCCGCCTTGCTGAACGAGCGGTAGACCTCGTGCATGCCCGTCTTCCAGTACTTGCGTGCCATGGTCCAGAAGCCGCCGTAGCCTAGCGTGCCGAGCAGTTCTCCCGGCTTGAAGCTGGTCTTGGTGTAGCCCTCCTGCGATAGCGCCAGCACCGCGTTCGGCCCGGCCTCGACACCGCCATGGATGGTGCGCGTGAAATGCACCCCGAGGAAGGGGAACTCCGGGTCCGGTACCGGATAGATCAGACCCTTCACCAGGTGATGCGACTCCGGCCTGATGTAGTAGTACTCACCTCGGAACGGCACGATGCGCAGGCCGAGGTCGAGACTCATCATGCGCGCCACCGCGTCCGAGTAGAGGCCGGCGCAGTTGATCAGGTACTTCGCCTCGATGTCGCCCTGTGAGGTCGTCAGGTGGATGTGGTCGCTGCCCTGCAGGATCGACTCAACCTTCGTGCCGAGCAGAATTTCGCCGCCGTTTTCGCGCACGTGCCGGGCGTAAGCGCGCGTCACATCGGTGTAATCGATGATGCCGGTCTTCGGCGAGTACAGGCCTTTGATCCCGGCGGAGTGCGGCTCGATCTCGCGGATCCGGTCCGCGTCGATCATCTCGAGGCCGGGCACGCCGTTCGCCGTGCCGCGGCTGTACAGCTCATCGAGGCGCGGCAGCTCCGCCTCGTCCGTCGCGACGATGACCTTGCCGCAGAGGTCGTACTTGATCCCGTTCTCATCGCAAAACTCGAGCAGCGACTTCACGCCCGTAACGCAGTTTTGGGCCTTCAGGGACCCTGGCTTGTAGTAGATGCCGGAGTGGATCACGCCGCTGTTGTGGCCGCTCTGATGGCGCGCCAGCTCGTCTTCCTTATCGATGACGCCAACGTTGAGACGCGGGTACTTCTCAGAGATGCGCATCGCGGTGGCAACACCGACGATGCCGCCGCCGATGACGGCGATGTCGTATTTATGCGTGGCCATTCACGGTTCCTTTGCAGAGTTCGGACGGGGTTAGACCTGATGATATGCGACCCGCCGCCGAGCGTCACGTCTAGCCATTCGTTGTGCTAGTCTCGGCGTGCGATCCCGATTCGAGATTGACGGAGGTTCACGCATGGCGATTCGGCCGGTCTACGCCACGGCGGAAGAGGCGATTGCCGACATCCCGGACGGCGCCATGATCGCGATGGGCGGTTTCTCCGCCACTTTGGGGCTGCCTCAGGCCTTACTCCGGGCCGTGGCCGAAAGCAGCACGGCCAAGGATCTAACGTTCGTCGGTAACGGCATTCCGCAGGGCTTCACCGGAGACGCCGAGAACCCCTGGTACTTCGTCAAACCGTCGCGCGTGAAGAAGGTGATTTGCTCCTTCCCGGTGGGAGGCTCGCGGCGCGGCGGCCCCAATCTCTACGAGACCGCATTTGAGGACGGCACGACGGAGCTTGAGCTGGTGCCTCAAGGCACGCTGGCGGAGCGCTTGCGCGCCGGCGGCGCCGGCATCCCCGCCTTCTTCACCCCCACCGGGGTCGGCACCCGCTTCGCCGAGGGCAAGGAGGAGCGCGAGTTCGACGGCAGGCACTACATAATGGAGCGCGCCCTGTACCCGGACTACGCGCTGGTCAAAGCGCTGCGCGCCGACAAGCTCGGCAACCTCTACTACCGCAACACAGCGCGCGCCTTTAACCCACCGATGGCCATGGCAGCGAAATGCACCATCGCCGAGGTCGAGGAGCTCGTTGAGCCCGGAGAGATACCGCCCGATCTGATCATGACGCCTGGCATCTACGTGCACCGCATCGTCGTCGCAAAGGGGTAACCACCATGCCTGCGCCTACCATCGAGAAGGACCGCCTGCCCCGGGAGTTGATCGCGATGCGTGTTGCGCGCGAGCTACAGCCCGGCTACTTCGTCAACCTCGGCATCGGCATCCCCAACCTGGTCGCCGACTTCACCGACCCCGCCAAGGGCGTCATCTTCCATGCCGAAAACGGCCTGCTCGGCATCGCCCGCGCCCAGGAGGTCGGCAAGATCGAGATACCGGACATGGCCAACGCCGGCAACCAGCCCGTCATGCCGATCGACGGCGCCTGGCTGATGGACTCGGCCGACTCGTTCGCCATCGTCCGCGGCGGCCACCTCGACGTCGCCGTCCTCGGGGGGCTGCAGGTCGCGGCCAACGGCGACCTTGCGAATTGGATGCGGCCCGGCCGCGCCGTCGGAGGCGTCGGCGGCGCCGCCGACATCGCCGCGGGCGCCCGCCAGCTCTACATCGCCATGGAGCACAACGCCCGCGAAGGCGAGTTCAAGATCGTCAACCGCTGCAGCTACCCCCTCACCGCCGTCGGCGTGGTCAAGAAGGTCTTCACCGACATCGCGGTTCTCAGCATCGATACGGAAGGCTTCATTCTTGAAGAGGTGGCGCCGGGTTGGACGGCCGAGGACGTGCAATCACAGAGCGAAGCGCGGCTGCGCATCATTCCGAACCTGCACGAGATCGACCTGACCTAACGCTCTTCGGGGTGCGCCCCGCACCGATCTGTGGTTCCCTTATGCCATGCCGCGAGGACGTCGCCGCAAGCAGGGCTATCTGGAAGAGCCGGAGCGCGCCACGCTCACGCTGACCGATATGGCCTACGAAGGTCACGCCATCGGCCGGCTGGACGACCTCGTTGTCTTCGCCGAGTACGGCATCCCCGGCGAAGAGGTCGTCGTCGAAATCTACCGCAAGACCGCCACCTTCGCCAATGCGCGCGTCGTCGAGGTGCTGCAACCGTCCCCTGACCGAATCGAGGCGCCGTGCCAATACTACGGTCTCTGCGGCGGTTGCCACTGGCAGCACATCACCTACGAGCGCCAGCTTCAGCTAAAACGCCACGTCGTGCAGGAGCAGCTGCGCCGCATTGGCAAGTTTGAAACGCAGCCGGTCAACGAGACCGTCGGCGCCGCGAACCCCTGGGGCTATCGCAATCATCTGCGCCTCAGCGCCGGGAGCCTCGGAGACATCGGTTTCATGCGCCGCGGCAGCCACCGCTTTCTCAAGATCGACCAGTGCCTCATCGCTGACCCGAAGATAAACCAAGCGATTACCCTGCTGCAGGGCAAAGGCGCCGGCCTGCACCAGGTCGAGCTGCGCGTCGGCGTCAACACCGGCGACCTCCTGCTGCAGCCCGACATGACCGACCGCGAGCCCCTGGCGCCGCCTGCTCAGAAGATCTACCGCGAGGCGCTGCTCGGCCGCGAGTTTCAGATCTCTGCGCCGTCTTTCTTCCAGTCGAACACGCTACAGGCGGAGCGCCTCAGCCAGATGGTGCGCGAGAAGCTCGACCCGCAGCCGGACGAGTTGCTGCTCGACGCCTACGCCGGCGTCGGCACGTTCGCCGCACTCTTCGCGGCGGACGTCCGCCAGGTCATCGGCATCGAGGAGTCGCCGTCGGCCGTGGCGGACGCGGCCCTGAACCTGGCCGACCTGCCCAACGTCCGCTATATCGAGGGCAAGGTCGAGGCCGTGCTGCCCGAGATGGAGGAGCAGCCCGACGCGGTTATCCTCGACCCGTCGCGCGTCGGCTGCCACCCCGACGTCATCGCCGCCATCGTGCGCCTGGCCCCACGCAAGCTCGTCTACGTCTCCTGCGACCCCTCGACGCTGGCGCGCGACCTGCGACTGCTGGTCGACGGCGGCTTCGAGCTGCTGGACGTAACACCCCTCGACATGTTTCCCCAGACGTATCACATTGAGTCCATCGCAAACCTCAGGTGGCGCTCCAGCCGGGAGGAAGGGTAACGGATGGCCAAGCACATACTCGTCCCGATCGATGACAGCCCGCGCGCCTCGGCCGTCCTGGCCGAGCTGTCGCTGGTCTGCGATCGCCGCGACCAGATCGTCCTCCTATCTGTAGCAAAGCCGATCGCCGGCCCGCGCAACGCCGCCGCCCTCGTGCATCAGAAGAAGGATCTCGATGCCTTTCTCGACGCGAAGGCAGACGAGCTGCGAGCGCGCGGATTCCATGTCCGCACCGAAGCCGTGATCAACAAGGACCCCGCTCGCGCCATCGTCGACTTCGCGCGACGGACCAGGCCTAACTTGATCGCGATGGTCCGCCGCACGCATGACCCTCGTCGTCACATCTTCGGCAGCGTCACCAGCGACGTCGTCAAGTCTGACATTGCACCTGTCGTTCTCCTGCCACCCGGCTCGGGCCGTTAACTCGGAGAATCGGCGGCTTTGAAGCT
Organism: uncultured Chloroflexia bacterium; assembly: GCA_963766645.1. GTDB lineage: Bacteria > Chloroflexota > Dehalococcoidia > DSTF01 > WHTK01 > WHTK01. The sequence continues at coordinate 855,277 of CAVYAY010000001.1, forward strand.
CGTTCTCGCTTCCGGCTCGCCGCGGCGCCGCGACCTGCTAACCGGCCTCGGCTTCGACTTCGAGGTCACCCCTTCGACGATTGACGAAGAGTCGTTTACGGGCGGCCGGCCTGACGCCCTGGTCCGGCGCATCGCGCGGGCGAAGGCTGAGGACGTGGCCTCCCGGCAGCGCGACGCCGTCGTACTGGCAGCCGACACCATCGTCGTGCTGCGCGGCGACGTGCTCAACAAGCCCGGTGACGCCGCCGAAGCGCGCCAGATGCTCGGCCGCCTGCGCGACCGCTGGCATCGCGTCATCACCGCCGTTTGCCTCACGGCGCAGGGACGCAGGATGCGCGTCGAACACGTCGTGACGCGCGTACGCATTCGGCCCTACGAGGCGCGAGCGATCGAGGCCTCAATTGCCCTTGGCGAGCCGTTCGACAAGGCTGGCGGCTACGCCATCCAGGACCCGGACCTCGCGCCCGTCGCTGCCTACGAGGGCTGCTACTGCAACGTAATGGGGCTCCCTCTGTGGACGGCGACCCGGCTGCTGGCGGAAGCAGGCGTGACGCCATCGAAAGCAGGCGCCTGGCCTGAGGCCTGCGGCGCCTGCCCGCTCTCGGCGACCGCGGTATAGTGGCCTCGTGCTGAGCAAGAGCGGCCTCAAAATCGGTATCGCGCTGCCCCAGGGCTTCCGTGACGACGCTATCGACCTCGATCTCGTGCGCGAGTATGCGCAGCATGCCGAAGCAGCAGGCTTTGACGACCTCTGGACCATGGAGCAAATCACAGGCCGGCACGCCTTCCTGGAGCCGGTCACGCTCCTCGCCTACCTGTCCTCGATAACGCAGCGCATCCGGCTCGGCACGGCCGTCCTCGTCACCAACCTGCGCAACCCTGTGCAACTCGCCAAGGCCGTCGGCACCGTCGATCACCTCAGCGGCGGGCGTCTCACGCTCGGCATCGGTCTCGGCACCAACACGCGGATGTACGGCGCCTACGGCCTGCCCGAGGAGCGGAGTGTGGCGCGTTTCATCGAGAGCATCAACGTGATGAAGGCGCTCTGGACACAGGACAGCGCCACGATCGAGGGCGATTACTGGCGACTCTCCGGCGTCCCCATGGAGCCGAAGCCAGTGCAGAAGCCGTACCCGCCGCTCTGGTTCGGCGCGCACACAGAGGCGGCGCAGCGGCGCGCAATTCGCCACGGCGACGGCTGGATGGGGGCTGGATCAACCGGTATCGAGGACTTCTTCGTCGAGCTGGCGCGTGTCAAAGAGATGCTGGCCGAATCCAGCCGCGACGCGTCCACCTTCCCGCTCTCGAAGCGCATTTACCTCTCTGTCGACGACGACGAGGCGAAGGCGAAGCAGCGCATCGAGCAGCAGCTGGGCGACTTCTACGCCGGGGTCGGCTCAAAGGCGGAGTCGTGGCCCATCTACGGCCCGCCCTCCAGGGTCCTCGAGACGTTACACCGCATGCGTGAAGCCGGACTGACGCACGTCATGCTGCACCCTGCGCCGCTAGACCTGCGCCATCTCGAGCTAATCGCGACGCAGATCGCCCCCGAACTCTAATACATCTTTAACAAAGGCGTTATCAAGTCTATTGACATTTTAGCCTCTAACAGTAGAATGTACCGTGTAATCAATCGGTGATTCTGCAAGGAGGAAGCCACGATGACCAAACAAACCAATAAGCTCCTGCTCCGAGCCTGCCCTCGCTGTCACGGCGACCTCTTCCCTGACTCTGAGGACGAGGATCTGCTCGCCTGCCTCCAGTGCGGTCGTCGCATCCCGGAGTCGCAGTTGATGGCCCTCGCGGCGCCGCAGAAACAGCTGGCGCCCGCAGCCTGAAGAGCAAGCGCACAACAAGACATGGGGCGAGCCCGTGGGCTCGCCTCTTTGCATTCTAGGAACCCGTTGGCAAGCAGCCCCGCCGCCCATCCAGCGTATTGCTTGACTGCCGACGCCTGCCGTACGATCTCCGCGCCCATACCTCCCGCCGGAGGCCGTCCTGGAGAAGCTCAGAAAGGTTCCTGCATGAACGCGCAAGACCTGCATCAGATAAGCCTGACCGTCAACGGCCAGCAGCACAACGTCAGCGTCCCGGCTCGCCGCACGCTGGTCGACCTGCTCCGCTACGACATCGCCTTGACCGGCACCAAGGAAGCCTGCAGCGTCGGCGTTTGCGGCGCTTGCACCGTTATGATGGACGGCCGCATCGTCGCCTCCTGCATCACGCTCGCCGTCCAGGCAGACGGCGCCAACATCACGACCATCGAAGGCATCGGCACGCCGGAGCACCTCAGCCCCGTGCAGCAGGCCTTCATCGACTGCGGTGGCTTCCAGTGCGGCATCTGCACTCCGGGCCAGATCGTCGCCGCCACCGCGCTCCTGGCCGAAAACGCCAAGCCCACCGAGGACGAGATCAAAGAGTGGCTCATGGGCAACCTCTGCCGCTGCACCGGCTACTACCAGATCATCGAGTCGGTCCAGAAGGCGTCCGGGCAGCTGTAATGCGCGACTTCTACTTCCACTCGCCTGCCACCCTGGACGAAGCGCTCACACTGCTCGACGAGCACCAGGAAGACGGACGCCCCATGGCCGGCGGCACCGCGCTCGTCGTCCTCATGAAGCAGTCGCTGGTAGACGCCGACCACATCATCAGCCTGGGCCGCGTGCCCGGCCTCAGCGGCATCCGCCAGGAAGCCGACGGTCTGCACATCGGCGGCCTGACCCACCACCGCGAGGTCGAGACCTCAACCCTGGTCAAGCAGCACGCGCCGCTTCTCGCCGACGTCTACAGCTCCGTCGCCACGATCCGTATCCGCAACGTCGCGACCGTCGGCGGCGGCATCGCCCACGCCGACCCGGCCCAGGACCCGCCGCCGGGCCTCATCGCGCTGAACGCCAGCGTCAAGCTCATCTCCAAGAACGGCGAGCGCACTCTGCCGATCACCGACGTCTTCCAGGACTACTACGAGACCGCGATTCAGCCCGGCGAGCTGCTCTCCGAGGTCATCATCCCGACACTGCCCGCTGCCACAAAGACCGCCTACCTCAAGTTCCTGCCGCGCACCGCGGACGACTACGCCACCGTCGCCGTCGCCGCACGCGGCGAAGTCGACAACGGCATCGTTCGCAACCTGCGCGTCGCGCTCGCCGCCGCGGCCTCAACGCCCGGTCCACGCCACCGCCGTCGAGCAGGCGCTGGAGGGCCAGCAGGCCACCGCGGAGAACATCCGCCGCGCCGCCGAAGCCGTCGCCGACGAGGTCGACCCGCTGGACGACTTCCGCGGCAGCCCGGACTACAAGCGCGACATGGCCGTCGTCTTCACGCGCCGCGCCCTGGAGCGCATCCTGCTGTAACGTGTCCGCTCGTCTCTCCGGGGAGAGGGCGAGGGAAGGGGTGTCCCCTCATGAGATTCGAACACAAAGTCACCGTCGACGCCCCGCGAACCAAAGGTCCGCGAGTTCCTCGACGACTTCTCCAAGGCCGCATACTGCGTGCCCGGACTAAAGGACCTTCAGGACCTCGGCAACGACGAGTTCGAAGGCACGATCCGCGTGCGCATCGGCCCGCTCGGCCTCAACGTTGGCGGCCACGCCAAGAGTTGAACGCGCCGCCGACGGCAACTGGCGCGTCAAAGGCGACGGCCGCGACCGCCGCGTCGGCACCAGCATGACCGCGGACGTCGAGGCCAAGCTCAATGAGGTTGGCGAATCGCAGACCGAGGTCGAGCTCATCGCCGACGTCAATTTCGCGGGCCGTCTCGCGGAGCTTGGCCAGCCCCTGATCAAGCGCAAGGCAGACTCCTTCGTCGGCGAATTTGCCGACAACCTCCGCAAGGCCATCAACGCAAGCTAGCCCGCACACTTTCGTCATGACCTGACGTTGCGTTGTCTGTTACAAGTCCCTCTACTTTCGTAGTATGGGTCTGTAACCCCTCCGTCCTTTGCTCCTCAGGAGGCATGCGTGGGCACCACACAAGACATCGCCGAGTTCGCTGTCAAGACGCACTTCGAAGACCTGCCCGGCGACGTCGTCCACGAAGCCAAACGCGACATCATCAACGTCCTCGCCGTCAGCCTCTACTCCGCCCGCGATCCTTCGCTGCAGTACCTCCTGTCCATGTTCAACGAGGAGGGCAGCCGTCCTCGCGCCACCGTTTGGGGCGCCAACGCGCGCACAGGCCTCGCCAACGCCGCGCTCGCCAACGGCTACACCGCTCACCTTGAGGACTACGACGACACGCACTTCCCCACCGTCGCCCACCCCACGGCGCCGACGCTGCCCGCAGCGATGGCTATCGGCGAGGACCGCGGCGGCTCCGGACGCGACCTCATCACCGCGGTCGCCCTTGGCGTCGAGACGGTCTGCCGCACCAGCCTCTCGGTGCACCCCTGGCACTACGACCTCGGCTGGCACATCACCGGCACGATGGGCGTCTTCGGCGGCGCCATCGCCGCCGCGAAGATGCTCAGCCTCGATATCGACGGTACCGTCGGCGCGCTCGGCGCAGCCGGGACGCAGGCGGCCGGCGTACGCGAGGCCTTTGGCACCATGACGAAGCCGATGCACGCCGGGCGCGCCGCGCAGGCTGGCGTCGTCTCAGCGCTGCTGGCTCAGAAGGGCTTCACTGCCGCAAAGACGATCCTCGAAGGCCGCCGCGGCGTCATGGAGGTGATGTCTACGGCTCACGACCTCTCGCGTCTCACCGACGGCCTTGGCGAGCGCTGGGAGATCTTCAACAACGGCCTAAAGCCTTACTCCTGCGGCGTCGTCTCCCACCCGGCCATCGATGCTGCAATCGCCCTGCGTGGCCACGCCGGCTTCGACCCCGCCGCCGTCGAGAGCATCGAGGCGGATGTGCACCACCTGGTGCCGGAGCTGATGGGGCGCATGGAGCCGGACGTCGGCCTCGCCGGCAAGTTCAGCTGCGCCCACTGCATCTCGGTCGGCCTCGTCGACGGCGCGGCCTTCCCGTCGCAGTTCGCCGACGCCAAGGTGGCCGACCCGCTCCTGACCGCCCTGCGACGCAAGGTCAAGTTCAACGTCGTCGAAGGCATGGGCGAAGACCAGGTCGAGCTGCGTCTGACGATGAAGGACGGCAGCGTCCTCACCGAGCGCGTCGAGCACGCCAGCGGCTCGCCGGAGAACCCCCTCAGCGACGAGCGCCTGGAAGAGAAGTTCATGACGCTGGCCGGCCAGACACTCGGCGAAGCCGACGCCCGAGACCTGTTGGGCCGTCTCTGGAACCTGGAAGACGTGTCGAACGTTAGCGGCCTTGTCCCCTGACAAACGCCATCTGGCGCTACTCCTGCTGGTGGGCCTCTTGCTCGGCTGTAGCACGAAGGGCGATGCCTCAACCGATTCGTCCCGCCGGGCCGCCGCCTCGGACACGTCAGCCGCCGCCGTCCTCGTCGCTACGCTTACCCCTCAAGCACGACTCGCGCCTCCAACGACAACCCGCACGCCTCAACCCAGCGCGACGCTAGTGCCCACTGGGACACCGCTCCCGCCTTCGCTCACACCCACGCTGACCCTCACCCAGACGCCAACGCTGACCCCAACGGCTACGTTCACCCCAACCCAAACATCGACGCCTACAGCGACACCAACGCCCACCATGACACCGACCCCGATCGTCATCGACGGCATCGTCCTGTCACAGCAAGAGCAGCAACTGTTCGCGTTCCACAATCAGATCCGCGTCCGCCTGGGCATTGCGCCGCTCACGCTCAACTCAACGCTGATGGACATTGCGAGGGGGCGGGCACAGACGATGGCCAATAGCGGCGTCTTCTCCCACTATGCCCCGAACGGCGACACGGTCTTCGACCTGCTCGCCGACGCCCACTACGAATACGACGACGCGACGGAGAACATCCACTACAACAACGTCTCGGGCGGACCCGTCTCATTCGCCATGGCCGAGTACCAGAAGAGCCCGCCCCACTACGCCAACATCATCGACCCCGGCTTCCACCGCGTCGGCATCGGCTTCGTCACGGCGGCGACGGGCTACAACTACATCGTCGTCGTTTTCTCCGACTGAGCTCATTTCAAAGTTCCGCCCGCTGAAAGCGACGCCACAGGTCGCTCGACAATCCCTCGGCGTCTGCTTCGACGCCGTATTCGCCGAAGTAACGCACCAGGTTGCCAACGTCACGGCGCAGAAAGTCACGCGCGTGGCTGTTGAACCGCGGGTCCGTCGCCTGAGGAAAGTCGATAACGCGCACCTCGCCACGCCAGTACAGGACGTTGTGTGGCGAGAGGTCGCCGTGCACTAGGTTCAGCCCCAGGAACAGCTCGACGTTGTTCATCAAACGCTGGAACAGCGCCGGCGCCTCGGCTTCCGGGACGCGGACGCGGTTGAGCTGCTGCGCCGCCTCATCCTCGTCGCCGAAGTACTCCATCAGGATCGCCTGGCCCTCCGCCGCGATCGGACGCGGCACGTCGGCGTAGGAATCGTGCAGCAGCTGCAGGACCTGGTACTCACGCATACGCCAGCTACCGGCCTGCACGTCACGGCCCGTGGCGCTGTGCCGGCGCTTGTTGAAGGCACGCAGCGCGCTTCCGGAGATGCCCAGCTCGCGGGCACGCGCCTCCTGGTAAACCGCGTCGTTCTTGAAGCGGTACTGCGAGGCGCGGTAGACCTTGGCGGCCACGAGCTCACACCCGGCAGCCGGCCCGGCTCGGCAGGCATAGACGGAGGCTTCCTTGCCTGTCTTTACGAGCCCGATGACTTCATCGACGTAGCCCTGATCGATAAACGGCTCGATTTGCTCCAGGTGGTCGCCACCGGAAGATCGGTGCATCGCGGATACTCCTTGTTTTGCTGGGTCCTTCCCGGAAAGAGCGGACGCGAAAACGCCCTTCCGAGGGAAGGGCTCAAGGAGCGACTGACGCGAAGGACAGGTCTCTAGAAGCGGAACCTCGGAGGACGCGCTGAAACAATGACGTTCACAAGTTTTGCCATGATGCCGTCCGCCTTTCTGAGGTTTTATGTGTCAGCGTAACTTCGCGTCGCTAACGACGTCAAGGCAGCATTGCTGCTACATTGCGTGCCGTGATGCAGAAGGTTCCCTATAGGCCAAATCGAGGTGTGACTGCTCTCACCGTGGTTGTTCTTTTCCCCTCGAGGTTAGTGATGCTCGGCATCAACGTCGGAATTGTCTACTTGGCGTGGACAGTGAGTTCGTAGCTCGGCATCGCTACCATCGTCTCGTACGTACTATTCCTAGGGGTGTTTGGTATTCGAGTAAGGCAGGAAGTACGGAAGCGAAGGCCCGTTAGAGGCGGCCAGCACGGCGAGCCCGGCTAGGGAGCGCCCGTCTCCTCGTCGTGACGCCGCCACGCGGCCTCAGAAAGCAGCTGCACCCCGGACGCCACCAGCGAGCTGCCGCCCAGCACCACCGGAATCAGCGCATCACACGCCGCGGCCGTGAACTCGCGCACCCAGGCGTCCGCAATGCCCTGCGGCTGCATGGCGTCGGACAGAAAACGGTCCGGCCGCGACGGCTTCAGCCCCATGTGCGCGAATATCGGCCGCGTGTCGACAAACGCCGCCTGTCCCATCTGCGCCAACTCTTCGAAGAAGCGCTTCGTACCCACGCTCTGCAGATGAAACGCCAGCAGCGAGCGCGCCTCGCCGTTGGCGTCTCGGCCCGCCGCCTGCAATCCGCGCTCCTCGGCAAACATCCGCACCCGGCACGCCGTTTCGGACTCCAGGTACTGCCACGTGTGCGTCCCCACGCGCCCCGCCACGACCACCTCTGCGTCCCGGTCAGTAAACAACCGCGACGCGCGTTCGAGGCGAGACGTATCGATGCCCAGCGCGTCAATGTGGCGCTGCAGGTTTGGCCCGGCGCCACCGGCACAGGCCAGGATCGCGAGGTCACCGGGCGTGTCGAGGTCGAACTGGTTCTCAATCGTCCGCGCCAATGAGCTTGTTCTCGAGTCCGGCTTCGTCGCGCAGCAGTCGCGGAATGATCCGGTCGTTGTCCGGCAGCGCGACACGCTCGACGACGCCTCCGGGCACGAAGCCGACGAGGTCGGCGGAGAAGAAGTTGTTCGCGACCACCGCCTTCTCCGACGCCGCGCAGCGCCGCCGCCACTTTGCTCAGCTCGGCCAGCCTTGATCAATGGCAGGCCGCTGCCCGCGTAGACGGGCCGCTCCAGCTCGTAGCGCGTCACGATCTCCTTGATGCGTTGCCCGAGGTGAAACGGTTCGCCGGGGTGGTCAACGTCGACCTCCGTGTGCAACGGCAGCCGGCCTTCCAGCGCCTCCGCCGACTCCCGATCCGCAACCAGTATCTGGCCCGCGTACACGCCGCTGGCGACCGCCTCCTCCAGCATATCGAGGGCGCACTCGCGCAGTGCGGCGCCGAAGGCGTCCTCGGCGGGACTGCCGTCCCATGCCGCCGCAGAACAGGATCAGGATCGGGTCGCGGATCATCAGTCCTCGCGCGCCAGCGTCAGCGCCGCTGACCTCAACCGCGCCCGCGTCAAGCAGCTCGACGGCGCAGGCGTTCAGCGTCGCGCCCGTTGTCGCCACGTCATCGATGATCAGGACGCGCCGGCCCGCTACATCGCCCGCGCGCGCAACCTCGAATGCGCTGACGACGTTGTGCCGCCGCTCTTCCGCCGTTGCGCTCTGGGCCTGCGGCGTGCGCGTTGCCGGTCACGGCGCAGCGCCTCCGCCACCGGCACGCCCGGTCTGTCGCGATAGTTCCCCGCCAGCAGCGACGCCTGGTTGTAGCCTCGGCTGCGCTTGCCGCGAGCCGGTCAGCGGCACCGGCACGATGACGTCCGCTTGCAGGCCTTGCTCGCTGATAGCAACCGACGAGCTGCGCCGCCAGCGTCTTGCCCAGGCTGCTCTGCCCGCGGAACTTGAAAGCGTGCACCAGCGTCCGCACGCCGCCTTCGTAGCGGTAGACCGAGCGCAGCGGGTCAAGGCACGTTGGGTGCTCCGCAGCAGGCCGTGCACATGGGACCATGCAGCGGCAGCCAGCAGGCGTCGCAGCGGCGGCCTTCGGCTCGCGGCAGCGTCAGACGGCAGGTCTCGCACAGAAACGAGCCCGTGCTTGTCACAGAGCGCGCAGCGCGGCGGGTAGAGCAGGTCGAGCGCCGCGCCGCCGAGGCGGGTCAGGCTGCGGGTCATCATAGGTTCGGAGTATAGCAAGCACCCGTCGCGCCTCTTCGTTCATCCCAAAATATTTCCTCCCACCTCGTCCCGCCATCTTTAGTGGCGTCCGGAGTACCCCCGCTTCAGTTCTCTATCCGAATGCTAGAATCGATCTCATGAAGGTATCGCTTCTGCTCTTCGCCAGCCTGCGTGACGCCATCGGCGAGCGCAGCCTCTGCCTGGAGATTCGACGAGGGCTCGACCGTTGCCGATCTCAAGCATCGTCTCGGCGTCGAGTACCCCAACGTCGAGCCGATGCTCGAGACCGTCGTCTGCGCCATCGACGACGACTACGTGACGATTCGAAGAGGCGCTGCACGACGGCGCCGAGGTGGCGCTGATCCCGCCCGTCAGCGGCGGCGCGGTCGAAACGTCCCCGCCCTCTACCGCCTGACCCACGAAGTCATGCAGCCGCAGGGACTCGTCGAACTGGTGCAGCGCGACGAGGCCGGCGCCGTGGCCCTGTTTTACGGCAACGTCCGCAACCACAGCGAGGGCCGCGACGTCGAGCGCCTGGAGTACGAGGCGCATGAGACGCATGGCCGTCGCCAAGATGCGCGAAGTAGCCGAGGAGACGAAGCGCCGCTTCCCTGATATCAGCGAGGTGGGTGTCTGGCACCGCGTTGGTACGCTCGAGATCGGCGAGACGAGCCTGCTCGTCGCCGTATCTTCACCGCACCGCAAAGAAGCCTTCGACGCCTGTCACTGGTGCGTCGACCGCGTCAAAGAAGTCGTGCCCGTCTGGAAGAAGGAGCACTGGGTTGGCGGCGGCGCGGAATGGGTGCCGGGCCACAAGGTAGACCTGACCTAGCTCCGGCATTCCACGCCAACGAGCACGGCCCGTCTTCTTCGAAGATCGGCTTCGTCTTGCGAGGATTCTGGCTGGCTACTCGGCGCTCGCTCCGACGCGCGACTTCACCGGCGGCGCGCTGGCTGGAGAAGCAGTCGTTGCAGTAGACGGGGCGGTCCAGGCGCGGCACGAAGGGCACCGTGGCCTCGTTGCCACAAGACGCACACGTTATCGTCGCGCCGCCTTCGCGGACGCCACCGGTGCGCTCCCGCCGGCGGTTGGCGCGGCAGTTCGGGCAGCGCTGCGGCTCGTTCATCAGGCCCTTCTCGAGATAGAAGCCTTGCTCACCGGCAGTGAACACGAACGACTGCTCGCAGTCTCGACAACGTAGGGTCTTGTCCTGGAATTCCATGTGGCCCCTCCCCCAACCCCGATGCACATCGAGGCCTCTGCCCAGGCAGGCTGGTGCTCTCGCCAACGAGCGTCCTTGCGGCGGGCGGGGCCGAAAAGTCTGCGTGACTTTAGCTAAGCGCTTTTGCTGTTGTCAATACGCTCGATAACGACAAATCCGGTAAGGCCGTTAACGGCCCGGCTGTCGCCGCCGCGGTCGCTCGCGGTGCGCAGGTGCGCCGTTCGCCTGGTTTAGGCGCGGCCGCTGCCGCAAGTCAACGCGGTAGGCCGGCGCCGTAATCGGCACCTCGGTGCAGACCCCAGGATCGTTGAGACGCGCCAGCACCCGCTCCTCGACGCCGCGCACCAGCGAGTCCTCGCTGACCGTGAACACGGTTGGCAGACGCGCCGCGTAGCGGTGGTTGATCAGCTGGAACAGCCGGTCGCGCACCCAGGCGACGTCCGACTGCGCGCCGAGGTCGTCCAGGATCAGCAGCGGCGCGTTCTTGAGCTGGTTGAAGCCCTCCAGGAAGCCGGGGCCGGTCTCGTCGTTCATCAGGTGACGCAGGTAGTCCAGCAGGTCCGCCACGAAGAAGAACACGGGCCGCTCGCCGCGGGCGCGGCAGCGGTTCGCGATCGCGGCGGCGAGGTGCGTCTTGCCGGAGCCGTTGGGGCCGAAGATCAGCAGCCAGCCCTCCGGCTTCTCGGCAAAGTCCATCGCGGTGCGGTAGGCGTTCTCCAGGCTCCAGCGCTCGTCCTCGCTGAGGTGCGGCACCGCTGATCTCGAACGTCTCGAACGTCATGCTGCGGATGCGGTCGAGGTCGAGCGAGTCCGGCAGGTCGACGGCGATCGGCGCGCGCCGCGGCCTCGACGTAGTAGACGCGGGCGATGGCCGGGTCGGTCAGCCGCATGCGCAGCCGCTCGTCGATGCGGTCGAGGCTGAGGTTCGTCGTCACGACGGTCGGCAGTTGCGCGTTGTAGCGGTGGTTGAGGATCTGAAACAGCTTCTCCTGCGCCCACGCCGTCGAGCTCTGCGTGCCGAGGTCGTCCAGGATCAGGACCGGGGCGACTCGCACCTGCTCCAGCAGCGCGTCGTAGCCCATTTCACTGTCGGGCCGGTAGGACGGCGCGCAGGTGGTCCAGCAGGTCCGGGACGACCACGAACAGCGCCGGCTGGCCGCGCTCAACGCAGCGGTTCGCGATCGCGGCCGCGACGTGCGTCTTGCCGGCGCCGGACGGACCGTGGACCAGCAGCCAGCCCTCCGGCTCCTCCGCGAAGCCGCGCGCGTCCTGCACCAGGTTGCGGAACAGCTCGCGGTCGCGCGGGTTGGTGCTGCGGCCGTGCTCGATCAGGTTGTCGAACCTGAGCCGCGTCAGCGGCCCCAGCGAGGAGTAGCGCTGCAGCCGTGTCAGGCGCGATTCTGGCGTCTCGCTCCGTACGCAGTCGCACGGCATCGCCTTGCCGAAATCGGGGTGGTCCAGCGGCACGTCGCGGCGCAGGAAGCCCGCCCCGTGGCAACGTGGGCAGACGTCGCTCTCGTCTTCCTCCGGCAGGCGGCTATGCCTGCCGCCGAGGTCGCGGTAGCGTCGGAGGAGCTGGGCTCGGGCGCTGTTACCCTCGCCAGGATCTCGTCCAGCCTTCTCACGCGTTCGTCCTTCCGTTGCCCATCGCTTCAGGATCGCCTCGATGTAGCGCCAGGAGCGTTTGTTGAGCAGCGCCGCCTCTCGCATCGCCTCGTCCAGCCACTCCAGCGGATACAGCTCCTCCGCCTCCTTGAGCTCCTCCGCCACCAGCGGCGAGATCGGCCCGATGTTCTCCTCGTAGAGCTGGAAGACGCTGCCCTTGTGTAGCTCCGGCGCCTCGTGCGTCTGCGGCAGCACGCGCCCGAGGTCGATGCGACCGTCCTTGATCTGCTCCACGGCGCGCCGGTCTGACGGCGCGTTGAGGAAGAACAGCGCCTCCTCCCGGCCGTCGTGCTCGATATCGAGTCGCAGCAGGCTGCCGCGCGCCACCGCGGCCTCGAGTCCCTTTCGGGCGCGCAATGGCGCCTCTTCGCCGTCACCCAGCGCGGCGTACAGCGGCGACTCCGCCTGCAGCTCAGCCTCCGTGACGAAGCGCGGGTAGCCCTTGCGGCGGCCCAGCGCGTAGATCACGTAGAGCGTCACGCGCAGCTCGTCCGACGTCGTCGATCAGCGGCATCAGCTCGGAGAAGAAGGCGCTGGGGATGGCGGTGGCACGCGCCCCGGCGGGAAAGCCGGCGAACGTCCTGGTCGCGGGTGCGTCGAGCACTCATCGCAGCGCCGGCTCCCCGGCCGGCAGCTCGAAGTCCTCGAACTTCGAGATCGCTGTCGCGGAAGCGCACCTCGACGACGCCGGTCGGGCCGTTGCGGTGCTTGGCGATGATGATCTGTCGCCTTGCCGTGCGGGTACGGGTCGGCCTGGCGGTCCGGGTGCATCGCCTCCCAGTCGTCGCGGCTGACAGTACATGTCCTCGCGGTAGATGAAGAGGACGACGTCGGCGTCCTGCTCGATCGAGCCGCTCTCGCGCAGGTCGCTGAGCATCGGGATGTGCGGCTGGCGCTGCTCCGGCGCGCGCGACAGCTGCGAGCCCGCGACGATCGGCACGTTGAGCTCGCGCGCCAGCTCCTTCAGCGCGCGCGTGATCGAGCTGATCTCCTGCACGCGGTTGTCGGTGCGGCTGCCGTGGATCAGCTGCAGGTAGTCGACGCACGATGAGGTCGAGGCCGTGGTCGCGCTGCAGGCGCATCACCTTGGCGCGCAGCTCCGGCACCTGCAGCGCCGCGCTGTCGTCGATGTAGATGTCCGCGGCGCTGAGGATGCCGTGCGCGTGCATGATGCGGCTCTCCTCGACCTCGCTGTGCAGGCCGAGCCGCAGCCGCGCCGAGTCGACGCGCGATTCCGGCGGCCAGCAGGCGCTGCGCCAGCTGCTCGCCCGCCATCTCTAGCGAGAACACGGCGACCTTCGCGCCCTGCCCCACGGCGGCGTTGCGCGCGAAGTTCAGCATCAGGCTCGTCTTACCGACACCGGTGCGCGCCGCCACGATGACGAGGTCCGACGGGTTGAGCCCGCCGAGCAGCTGGTCGAGCTGGCTCAGCCCGGTGCGGACGTGGCCGCCGTAAGGCACGCTGGTCTCGGCGTCCGGCGGGTCGAGGTAGGGGTCGAGGAAGTCGCGGATGTGGACGAAGTCGCGCAGCTTGTCGCCGGAGCGCAGCGCGTAGATCAGCGACTCCGCCTTGCTCAGCGCGGCCTCGAGGTCTGGCCCGCCCTGGTAGGCGATCTGCGCGATGTTCGTCGCCACGCTGAGCATCTGGCGGTAGGTCGCGTCGCGCTTGACGATCTGCGCGTAGTTCTCGACGCCGATCGGCGTCGGCAGGTTGAGGACCAGCTCGCTGAGGTAGGTCAGCCCGCCAACTTCCTCCAGGCGGCCGCGGCGGTCCAGCTCGTGCGCCACCGTGACCTGGTTGATCGACTCGTTGCGCTCCCACAGCGCCATGCAGGCGTCGTAGGTCCAGCCGTTGCTCTCGCGGAAGAAATCGGAGCCGCCGCAGGATCGGCGCGACCTTGTAGATCGCCTCCTCGTCCACCAGCAGCGAGGCAACGACCGACTCTTCGGCCTGGATATCGTGCGGCGGTAACTGTTCGAACATAGGGGGCGGGGTATGCCCTCTGTCCTTTCGCTTGTCCTTGCGCGGCCGACAGCGGCGGCCGTGACGCTATCCCTACGCTAAGTTTTCTTTACCCGATACTCCAATCGAGCACGTGCTCGATTCTTATGCTTCCGGTCTGCCCGGCGGTCCAGCAGCTTCTCCGCCGACTGCCCCATGAGCAGACGGCCCAGCGTGCGGTGCCCCAGCGAGCCCGTGTGCTTGCGCCAGACGGCGCGTACGTCGTCAGCGGTCTGGGCCTGCTTGAGCTCCTGCTCCGCGGCCTTGATCAGCCGCCTCGTACTCTTCGTCCGTCGTCATCGCTTGGCTCTTACGCCTCGTCCTCTTCCGTCGCTTCCGATCCGCTTCAGTCTCGCGCTCAGTGGCTGCCGCCGCCACGGCGACCGCCACGGGCTCCGGCTCGTCCTCGTTCTTGACTTCGACGGCGACCTGCGCCTTCACGTTGCGAGTCAGGCTGACCTCGATCTGGTAGCTGCCGACTTCACGGATCGGCCGCGACAGGGCAACCTGGCGGTGGCCCAGCTGCGTCCCGGCGCGTTCGTTCACCGCCTCGGCGATGTCCGTGGCGGTAACGGAGCCGAACAGACGGCCCTCGTCGCCCGCCTTGGCCATGATCACGATCGGCGTGCCGCCAACGCTGCCCGCGATCTTCTGCGGCTACCTCGTCGAGCTTCTCCTGCTCGACCGCGAGCTGCTTGGCCCGCTTCTCGGCCTGCTGCATCGAGGCCGTCGTCGCGGCGGCCGCCAGCTTGCGCGGCAGCAGGAAGTTACGGGCGTAGCCATCGGCGACATTCTTGATCTCGCCGGCTCGTGCCACCCCGTCTACGTCATCGAGAAAAACTACTCGCATCCTGTCACTCCCTAAGCGTTCAAACTAATCCGACCCTCGCTGCCTGTCCTCCAGTACGCTGGAGGACGACGGGGCAGGCAGCGAGGAGTCGGATGGGGGATTGTGGTCTCCCCACCCCTGGCAGATCAATGCCTTTTCGTTGCACTCTTCGGCCTAAAGTTATCCACATATCAAAGCGTCAGCTTTCAAAATAATATAGCACATCTGTACCAAGCAATATGTCAAGCCGACCGAAGAAGTCCTCTTCATGATCGGCGGCTACGACTCACCAACGCCGCCTCCAGCCCGCCCTCGTAAGCAGACCGCAGGTCCTCCAGCGAAACGTCGATCGCCCCCGCGATAGCGCAGCCGGTCGCCGCCCGTCTCTCCTAGCCTTACGAACGGCACCTCATCGCGGTCCAGCAGCGCCTCGAACGCGCCGACATGGTCGCGCCGCAGCGATACGACGACCCGGGACGCCGCCTCGCCGAACAGCGCCGCATCGCGACGCCCATCGAGCTGCAGGGTCTCGGTGGCGAATCCGACGCCGGACTGCAACGCCGCTTCCGCCAGCGTCACCGCCAGCCCACCGTGCGAGCAGTCGTGCGCCGAGCGCAGCATCGACTCCGCTGCTGCTTCGATCAGGATTCGCTGCACCCGCGCCTCCAGCGCCAGCTCGATGCGCACCGAGCCCGCGACGAGACCGTGGAACTGCCGCAGGTACTCGCTGCCCGCCAGCTGCAAGCGGCTCGCCCACCAGCGTGTCGCCGTCCTCGCGCGTCTCGCAGGCCGCGCCGATGAGGTAGACCGCCTCGTCGTCGCCCTGAAAGCCCGACGGCACCGCCTTCGAGACGTCGTCCAGCACGCCCAGCGCGCCGACGACCGGCGTCGGGTAGATCGCCGCGCCGTCCGATTCGTTGAAGAGCGAAACGTTGCCGGAGATCACCGGCACGCCCAGCGTCTCGCAGGCGGCCGCCATGCCGCGCACGCACTCCTCCAGCTGGAAGTAGACGTCCAGCCGCTCCGGGTTGCCGAAGTTGAGGCAGTCGGTAATCGCCACCGGCCGCGCGCCGCTGCAGGCGACGTTGCGCGTGGCCTCCGCCACGGCCATCGCGCCGCCCGCGAACGGGTCGAGGAACGTCTTGACGCCGTCGCCGTCCGTCGCCACCGCGATGCCGCGCGGCGCCGCTTCCTTGATCCGCAGCACGGCGGCGTCGGAGCCGGGGCCGACGACGGTGTTGGTCAGCACCTGGTGGTCGTACTGGCGCCAGATCCAGCGCTTGTACGTGATCTCCGGCGAGGCCAGCAGCTGCAGCAGCGCCGCGTTCGCGTCCGCGGGCCCCTCCTCCCACGCCACGATGTCCGGCAGGAACGCCAGGTCGTAGGTCTGCAGCTCGTCGAGTCCACGCGGCTTGACGCCCTGGCGGCGGTACTCCGGCGCGTCCGTGAACGTCGTCGCGGGCACGCGCACGACCTCCTCGTCGCCGTCGAAGATGCGCACAACGCCGTCGTCCGTGACGTGGCCGATGACGTCGCAGTGGATCTCCCAGCGCCGGAACAGCGCCATGACGTCGGCCTCGTGCTCCTTCTTGGCGATGACCAGCATGCGCTCCTGCGACTCGCTCAGCATCACCTCAGTCGCCGTCATGCCGGTCTCGCGGCGCGGCACCATCGACACGTCGATGTCGATGCCGGCGTTGCCGCGCGCCGCGCACTCGACCAGCGAGCTCGTCAGCCCGGCGGCGCCGCAGTCCTGCAGCCCGACGATCCAGTCGCCGTGCTGCTCCGCCAGCTCAACGCAGGCCTCCATCAGCAGCTTCTCGAGGAACGGGTTGCCCACCTGCACCGTCGGCCGCAGCTCCTCCTGCCCTGCCTCGAACGTGCGCGAGGCCAGCACGTTGGCGCCGCCGATGCCGTCGCGGCCCGTGTCGGCGCCGACCAGGATGATCGGGTTGCCAACGCCCGTGGCGATCGCGCGCAGCAGCTTGTCGCTGCGCGCCACGCCGACGCACATCGCGTTGACCAGCGGGTTGCCGTCGTACGACTCGGAGAACGAGACCTCGCCGCCCACGGTCGGCACGCCGAGGCAGTTGCCGTAGCCGCCGATGCCGGCGACGACGCCTCGAAATAGCGTGCGGTTGCGCGCCAGCGTCGCCTCCGGAGACGTCCCCTTGTGGCCACGCGTCAGGGGCCCGAAGCGCAGCGAATCGAACAGCGCGATCGGCCGCGCGCCCATCGCGAAGATGTCGCGCACGATGCCGCCGACGCCGGTCGCCGCGCCCTCGTAGGGCTCAACCGCCGAGGGATGGTTGTGCGACTCGATCTTGAAAACGACGCAATAGCCGTCACCGATATCGACAGCGCCGGCGTTTTCGCCGCCGCGCGTCGTCAGGACCTTCGAGCCTGTGCTGGGAAAGAGGCGCAGCAGCGGCTTGCTGTTCTTGTAGCCGCAGTGCTCGCTCCACATCGCGCCGAACATGCCGAGCTCGGTATCGTTCGGCTCGCGGTCCAGCAGCCCGACGATCTGCTCGTACTCGTCGACCGAGAGGGCGATCAGGGCTAGCGTTTCGGCGTCTCGGGGCACGAATTCAACCTTAGGATCGTTGATGCTATAGCGCTGCCTGGCGGGGCCGGGGGGCACCCCCGGCTTAGTTACTCTGCGGCTCAGGGCACATCCCCATCTTAGGGGCGTTGGCGTCTTTGTTGCTAGCTGTGCAGGTTGTGAACTCAAACTCCCGCGAGCGGACGAATCTTCCCCTTCGTTGCGGGCGCCTCCATAGCATTAATTGACTTGTCTATGGCCCGAATCTAGACTCCAGCCATCCAGCGCAGGGGGTATCCCATGGCCGTAACGTTCCGTCAACTCCACCCGATCTTCGTCGCTGAGGTCACGAGCTCCATCGACCTTCGCAGCCTCGACGACGAGGCGACGCTGGACGAGATCCGCGCCGGCATGGACCGCTTTGGCGTACTTGTCTTCCACAACCAGCCATTCACGGACGAAGAGCAGCTCGCCTTTGCTCAGCGACTCGATGGTCAGCTCAACCGCAACCGCGTCCTGACCAAGAGCCGCATCGGCAACAACGACGCCCTGGTCGACATCTCAAACCTCGATGACACCGGCGACTCTGCTGGACACCCTAAGCCGCCGCCGCATGTACAGCCTCGGCAACAGGCTCTGGCACACCGACGCCTCCTTCAACGATCCGCGCGGCCGCTATTCTATGCTGCACGCCCGCGTCGTCCCTGAAGTCGGCGGCGACACCGAGTTCTGCGACCTGCGCGCCGCCTACGACACGCTGCCCGAGGCTCTGAAGGACCGAGATCGAGGGTCTCGATGCGCACCACTCCGTCATGCACTCGCGCGCCTTCCTCGGCTTCGAGGACTTCACGCCTGAAGAGGCCGCGAAGCTTGAAGGCGCCGTCCACCCGCTGGTCGATGTGCTGCCTTACGGCCGCAGGACGCTATACATCGCCTCGCACGCCTCGAAGATTGTCGGCTGGCCCGTGCCGGACGGCCGATTGTTGCTGCTGGAGCTGCGCGACCACGCCGTGCAAAAAGAGAACCGTTACACGCACAAATGGGATCGTCGGCGACCTGGTGATCTGGGACAACCGCTGCACCATGCACCGCGGCCTGCCCTACGAGGATACGAAGTACCGCCGCGAGTTGCGTCGCGTCACCACGATCGACGTGCCGCGAGCCGTCCCGGAAGATCGTCCCGCCATCGCCATCGAAGCTCGCTAGCGGGCACACGCGTCGTCAAGTCCCCGTCTCAGACTGGAGAACCACTATGCCCTCGAAGCCACCGATCGCCCGCGCCGACGTCGTCGGCAGCCTCCTGCGTCCGCCCGTCCTGCAAGACGCGCGCGAGAAGCTCAATGACGGCAATATCAGCGATGCGGAGATGAAGGCCGTCGAGGACGCCGTCATCGAGGACCACATCGCTCTCCAGGAGGCCGCCGGCGTCGACGTTGTCTCGGACGGCGAGGCACGGCGCACGAACTGGATCGCCTCGCTTTCGATCATGGACAGCTCCTACCGTGCCCCGATGGGCGGCTTCCACATGCGCCCCGAAGTCAAGCCGCCTGCCTGGTTCGACTACTGGCGCACCAATGAAGGCGCGCGCTCGCGCATACCGCTCGGCGGCTGGATTGTCCTGGACGGCCCGCTGACCTTCGACCGCGACCTCGCCGGCGACGAGTTCGGTCACCTCAAGCAGCACACGCAGAAGCGCGCCAAGTACACCTTTCCCTCGCCCAGCTACCACCGCATCTTCTGGGACCAGAACCTGTCGAAGGGCTACTACGCGACTGTAGACGACTTCCTGGTCGCGATCCGCGATTTCATACGCGAGCACGTCATCGAACGTGCCATTGCGCTGGGCTGCGACTACATCCAGATGGACGCGCCGAACTACGGCCAGAGCTACACCGACCCCGAGGTTATGGCAGCAATGGAGAAGGATGGCCACGACCTCGCCGCCGAGCTCATCGGCGACGCCGAAATCGACAACTCCGTCTTCGAAGGTATCAACGGCGTGACGCGGGCGATCCACATCTGCCGCGGCAACGGCCCCGGCGGCAGTTGGAGCGCCACCGGCGGCTACGATCGGTTTGCCGCGGAGTGCTTCCCGCGTCTCATCAACTACGACGCGCTGCTCCTGGAATATGACACCCCGCGCTCCGGCGACTTCTCACCCCTGCAGCACGTCCTGCCCACCTCGGACGTCGTCCTCGGCCTCCTGACGACGAAGGAAGGCAACTTGGAAGACGCCGCCTTGGTCGAGCAACGAATCCGCGAGGCGTCGCAGTATGTGCCGCTGGAGCGCCTCTCGCTGAGCACGCAATGCGGCTTTGCCTCCGCCGGCGCCGGCAACCCGCTCAGCCCCGAGCAGCAGGAGGCAAAGCTTCGCCGCGTCGTTGAGGTCGCAAGGAAAGTCTGGCGTTAGTCGGTCGGGACCCCTCATTTCCTGATCTGCTCGCCTGATGGGGGCGAAAGGGCCGTCAGGACCTCGACTTCGGTTCTCAACCCTGCCACGCTGGCATCACCAGCTATGAGCAAGGTCGACGATTACCGCATGGCGCTCCGATCGCTGGCTCAGGCTGATTGGGACGCGTACTTGCGCGCGAACTCCAATCTGCCTGGCCCGCGAGGCAATCTGGAGCTCGCCGCGGTGGTTGCTGAGGAAGGTCAGCCGGATTGGCTCGTAGGCCACGCCCACGATGACCCAGATGAAGCGCCTGAAAATACACCATCGTGTTTCGTGGCCTGCTGCGCGGTGCGGGGTCTCGGCCGGCTGGCGGTGCAGGGGGACGTCCGGGCCGAGCCAATCCTCAAACGTAGCGCTTCGGACCCTCGCTGGCGCATCCGTGAATCGGTGGCAATGGCGTTGCAGCGTATCGGCGACGTCGACATGCGCCGGCTGCTCGACGTTGCCACCGAACTGGCGGCGGGCGGGCCGTTGGAGCAACGCGCCGCTGCGGCGGCTGTGGCTGAGCCACGCCTTCTGAGAAATAATGCCGATGCGCCCGAGATCGTCGCAATCCTGGACACGATCACAGAATCGATCGCCACATCGGCTGAGCGCAAGACAGACGCCTTCCGGGCTCTACGCAAGGGCATGGCCTACTGCTGGAGCGTTGTCGTCGAGGCCTACCCCGATATCGCCCGGCCCGCATTCGAGCGCTGGTTTGCATCTGACGACAAGGACATCCGCTGGCTCCTCAAGGAGAACCTCAAGAAAAAGCGCCTTATACGACTCGATCCGGAGTGGGTGGCAGGCCTCACGAGGCTCGGCCAAGATGATCAGCGGATGCCTGAATCCAGCAGCAACTCAACTTCTGTGAGCTGACCTTTCACGACAGTAACATCCACGCTAACCGGCGCCGGCAGAATGCCCGTTGTGAGGGTCAGGATCACATAATCCCCAGGCTGCAGGGCGAGCATGAAGCCGCCTTCAGCGTCCGTGTTGATTCGTGCCACCTCCTTGCCGGATCGCGTCTGAGCTACCACTGTTCCTTCCCAGGGTCTGTCGGGACAGGGCGTGTCTTGTCTGATCACTGGGCATGCAGGTCCAACTAGCGCGACACCCACGACGCCCGTTATCTGGACGACCGGCGTGGTGGTGGCTGCGGGCTCTGTGGATGGCGTCACCCTTGCTGCCGGCGTTGCCGTGGCTGATGAAATCGTCGCGGTACCTGCCGGTGTTGCACCGGATGGCGTCTTATCACCACCACAGGCAGCAATCAGCATAGCGACGCAAAGTGTAAGGAGCAGTCGGCTCATCTCAACCCAAGACGTTCGCAGGCGCCCGAAGGTTCCTGCAGCTAACGCTCTCGCGCTCGCTTCGATCGTTCCGCCTCAATGCGCCCCAAGGCCTCGAACGCTTCCTCCATCGTCTCGCGCTTTTTCGCTTCGGAGACGTGGGTGTAGATCTGCGTCGTGTTGGGGCTCTCGTGCCCCAGCAGCTCCTGCACAACGCGCAGGTCGGCGCCACCGTCCAGCAGGTGCGTAGCGAAGCTGTGGCGCAGCAGGTGTGGGTGCACCGCCAGCGGCAGACCCGCTTTCGTCGCGTACTTGCGCACGATCGTCTGGACTGAACGGACCGTTAGACGCCCGCCGAACCGATTCAGAAAAAGCGCCGTCTCCTTTCTTCGAGGCCAGCTCGGGCCGTCCGTCGTGCAGATAGCGGTCGAGCGCCGTCGCCGCAGGTTCGCCGAAGACGCCGATGCGCTCCTTCTTGCCCTTGCCCTGCACGCGCACGCTGCGGTCGCGCACGTCCAGCTCCGAGACGTCCAGCGACGCCGCCTCGCTGACGCGCAGCCCGGCCGCGTACAGCAGCTCGAGCAGCGCCCGGTCACGCAGGTCGGCGGGCTCCCTGCCGTCCGCCGCCGCCGTCATCCGGTCGATGTCTTCAGACGTCAGGATGTCGGGCAGCCGTTCGGCCGCCTTCGGGCCGGTGACGCCGAAGAATGGGTCGTTCTCCAGCTTGCCTTCCTGGCGCATCCACTTGTAGAAGGATCGGATCGTGCTCACCTTGCGCCGCACGCTGGCGTTCGCGATGCCGTCGCCGAGCAGCACCGAGAGGTAGCGCCGCAAGTCGGTGCGCTGCACCAGCAGCGGCTCAACCTCCCAGCCCGCGAGAGCGTACAGGAAGTGGTCCAGGTCGCGTGCGATAGTTGCGCAGCGTGTAAGAGGAGAGGTTGCGCGCCTTGCCACGCTCCTCCAGGTAGCTATCCAGCAGCCGGGCCGTCTCCGCGCTGAGTCGCGCTTCGGCGACCTCGGAGCCGTCTTTGGCGGGTTTGACGGCCCGTGCGGTCATGCAGCTACCTCAGGCGGCTCCCGCCGGCGCCTTTGGTGGCGTGCCTTCTCGCTCCAGGGCCTCTTCCACGGGGCCCTTCCAGTCGCAATTCGTGCACTTCGCGTTGCGGCCGCGGTCGGCGACGATGACGCCGTTACATTGCGGGCACATCTGCGGCAGCGGCCGCGACCAGCTCGTCCACTCGCACTTCGGGTAGTTGGCGCAGCCGTAGAACTTGCGCTTCTTGCGCGTCATCCGCTCGACGATTTCGCCGCCGTCGATCGGGCACGGCACGCCCGTCTTCTGTAGGATCGGCTTCGTCCCCTTGCACTCCGGGTATTTCGTGCAGGCGTAGAAGGCGCCGAAGCGTCCCCGCTTCGTCACCATCGGCGCGCCGCAGATTTCGCACTTCTCGTCCGTCGGCTCCGGCTCGGCAGGTTCGCCGTCCTGGCGCGTGTATCGGCACTCCGGGAAGCCCGAGCAGGCGAAGAACGGCCCGAAGCGGCCGAAGCGCCGGATCAGAGGCCGCTCGCACTCCGGGCACAGCTCGCCGGTCTCCTGAACCACCTTCGGGGCGTTCTCTGCCTCCAGCAACGCCTCGCTCAGCGGGTTGTACAGCTCCCGCACCGTCGGCTGCCAGAGACGTGAACCAGACGCGATCTCGTCCAGTTCCTCCTCCATCCCGGCCGTAAAGCCAAGGTCGACGACGTTGGGGAACTGCTCGCTCATGAAGTCGTTCACCACGAAGCCGAGCTCCGTCGGCTTGAGCTGCCGCTGATCGCGCTCCACGTAGCCGCGGTCCTGGATCGTCGACATGATCGGCGCGTAGGTGCTGGGCCGGCCGATGCCGTTCTCCTCCAGCGCCTTGACCAGCGTCGCCTCCGTGTAGCGCGGCGGCGGCTCGGTGAAGTGCTGGTCTGGCTTGAGGTCACGCAGCGCCAGCGCGTCGCCTGCGTCCATCGCCGGCAGCGGCGCCGTCAGCTGCTGCTCCGTCGTCCTCCGATTTGTCGTCGTCGCGGGCTTCCTCGTAGAGCTGGCGGAAACCCGGGAACTTCACGGCGCGAAGCCGAGGCGCGCAGGTGATAGACGTCACCACCGGTCGCGTTCGCGTCGATGTCGACCGAGACGCTGTCGAGGATGGCGTCCGCCATCTGGCAGGCGACCGTGCGCTGCCAGATCAGGCCGTACAGCCGCCGCTGGTCGTTGGTCAGGCCAGACAGCTCGCGGGCGTTCGGCTCGCGCTGGCAGGACGTCGGCCGGATCGCCTCGTGCGCCTCCTGGGCGCCCTTGCGGGAGCGGTAGACGCGCGGCTGCGACGGCAGGTAGTCGGCCGCCGAAGCGGTTGACTGATGAAGTCGCGCAGTTCTTCGACGGCAACGTCGGCGAGGTTCGTCGAGTCGGTACGCATATAGGTAATCAGGCCGACGCGCCCGGCGCTTTCAATGCCCTCGTAAAGCTGCTGCGCTACCGCCATCGTGCGGCGGGCCGTGAACCCGAAGCGCCGCGAGGCCTCCTGCTGCAGCGTGCTCGTCGTGAACGGCGGCGCCGGCCGCCGGTGCTGATCGCGGCGCCGCACCGACTTCACCTTGAAGGCAGCGTCACGCAGCTGCTGCACCACGGCCTGCGTCTCTTCCTGGCTACCCAGCTCGAAGGTGCGCTGGCCGGCCTTGCCTCGCAGACGGGCGCTGAATTCAGCCTGGTCGCGCGCCAGGAGAGCGTCGACCGTCCAGTACTCCTTCGCAGTGAAGTCGAGGATCTCGCGCTCGCGGTCGACGACCATCTTCACCGCCGCGGACTGTACGCGGCCGGCCGAAAGGCCCGCGGCGCACCTTGCGCCAGAGCAGCGGGCTGATCTTGTAGCCGACAAGCCGGTCCAGAACGCGCCGCGCCTGCTGCGCGTCGACCAGCGCGGAATCGATGTCGCGCGGGTTATCGAACGCTTCCTGAATCGCCCGCGGCGTGATCTCGTGGAACACGACGCGGTGCAGCTGGCGCCCGCTGTCCTGGTCGAGGCCCGCGGCCTGCACCAGGTGCCACGAGATCGCCTCGCCCTCGCGGTCGGGGTCTGTCGCCAGGTAGACGGTCGAGGCGCGGGCCGCCGCGTCCTTGATCTTCTGGACGATGTCCTTCTTCTCTCGCGGCACGATGTAGTGCGGCTCGAACTCGTTGTCGACGTCCACGCCGAGCTTCGACTTCGGCAGGTCGCGCACGTGCCCAACCGACGCTGTCACCTCGTAGCCGGAGCCCAGGATGCCCGCCAGCGTCCGCGCCTTCGCCGGCGACTCAACGATCACAAGCTCACGGCTGCGCGAGCCACGGCTCGTTGCGGCGGCGCCGTTGCCATTTGCCGGCTTGCGGCTGGTTGCCTTGCGGCTGCTGGTCGTCTTCTTGGTTGTCGTTTTCTTTATTGGCATTCGCGGGGAGATATCCTCAGGCATTCACACTGTACTTCTTTATAGCAACCTCTCGGGCCCTGACGAAGCTCATCGGACCCACCTGGCGCACCATACCTTTTAGCTCCAGGACTGCCAACGCGCTCGATACGGATGCGATCGGCAGACCGCTGGCGCGCTGCACGTCATCGATATGCGACGGCTGGTTCGACAGCACACTGAGGAGCCTGGCTTCGGTGGGATCGGCGGGCGTTACTTCGCGCAGCTCTATCTGCTGCGTGACCATCGTCAAGTTCAACTCCTCCAGTATATCCTCGGTCGACGAAACCAGTTTCGCTTCACCATCGCGGATCAGCTTGTTCGCGCCGCGGTGAGACGGGGCGTAGATGCTTCCCGGCACCGCGAAAACCTCACGGTTTTGGTCCAGGGCATATCGCGCCGTCAACAGCGCTCCGCTGCTTTCGCCGCCTTCTACTACTAACACACCCAGGCTAACTGCGCTCAGGATCCGGTTACGCCGCGGGAAGAACTCGCTGCGCGGCTGCATGCCCAGCGGGTAATCCGAGACCAGCGCGCCGTGCTCTGTAATCTCCTTGGCCAGCTTCGCGTGCTCCGGCGGATAGACGATGTCGAGCCCGCAAGCGAGCACGGCGATCGTCCGCCCGCCCGCCGCCATCGCCGCCCGGTGCGCCACCGCGTCGATGCCGCGCGCCAGGCCGCTGACAACCGTGACGCCGTTCGCCGCCGAGGTCGGTGGCGAAGTGCTCAGCCGCCTGCCGCCCGTAAGGCGTCGCTTTGCGCGTCCCTACCACGGCCACCGCGACCTCATCGTCGGCCGTCAGCTCGCCGCGGACGTAAAGCACCGGCGGCTTGTCATCGATCTCCTTGAGACGCGCCGGGTACTCGGCGTCGTCCCACGTATACGCCCTCACCCCCGCTTTTTCGAGTCGCGCGATTTCGTCCTCGGGCGAGATCGCGTCGCGTTCGGCGACGATGCTGGAGACACTGCCCTGGTCGATGCCCGCCGTGTGCAGCTGGCCCGCACCCGCTTTCCACGCCGCCTCCATGCTGCCGAAGTGCGACAGTAGGCGGCCCGCCCTCACGCTGCCGATTCGCGGTATCCGCGAGAACGCCACCCAGTACTTCGTGTCAGAACGTGTGTTCACTGGCTCCGAATCTTACGCAGGCTGTCAAGCCCCCGGCAAGCGGTTCGTCAAAGAAGTTACGCGGGGAGGTGATCAGCTACTTCCCGTTGCCGACCGCGCCGCCGTTCCCATGCTCATCTTCTACTGGCTTCGGCAGCCGGAGCACGCGAAGACGCTTGACGCGGTGCCCGTCCACCGACAGCACCGTCAGCTTGACGCCGTCCGTCTCCACGTCGTCGCCGACAGCCGGGACGCGGCCGAGGTGGTGGAAAACGCAGCCGCCTACCGTGTCGTAGTCCTCGTTCTTGACCTGCGTGTCGAACAGCTCATTCAGGTCGTCGATGCCAACGCGGCCGTCCAGCAGCGCCTCGTCGTCCGAGATCCGCACGACGTTCTGCTCGACCAGGTCGTACTCGTCCTCGATTTCGCCAACGATCTCCTCAAGCAAGTCCTCAATCGTCACGAGGCCGGCGGTGCCGCCGTATTCGTCGACGACGATCGCCATGTGTACCCGCTGCTTGCGCATGTCGGTCAGCAGGTCGTCCAGGCGCTTCGACTCCGGCACGAAGAAGGCGGGCCGCGCGATGTCGCGCAGCTCCCTCGGCATGCGGCCTCTCGCCAAGTCGCGGAACAGGTCCTTGGCATAGACGATGCCGACGATGGCGTCGGCGTTCTTCTCGTAAAGCGGGATGCGGCTGAAGCCCCGTTCGATGATCAACTGGACCACGTCATCCGCCGTGGCGTCGGTATCGACGGCGGCGATGTCGGTACGCGGCGTCATGATCTCGCGCACCGCAGTATCTTCCAGGCCGAAGACGCCGCGGATCATCTTCCGTTCCTCGTCCTCGATCGCGCCTTCGTCATCCTCGATCTCGAGCAGGCGGAGCATCTCTTCCTCTTCTTCGCCCACTGGTGGTCGCGCCACGGCGCGCGCCGGGATGCTGAGCAAGCGTCCCGCCCCGCCGAACAGCAGCTTGAACGGGCCCATGAACGGCGCCAGCCACAGGCCCCAGCGCTCCGGGTTGCGCGCCACAAGCGCCCGCGGCACCGCCTCCAGCAGCGCGAACAGCGCTAGCGCGACGACAACGACGAACCCGATCAGCTCCCAGCTATGTCCGCGCTCCCGCGTCAGGACGCTGACGGACACGGCGGCGCCCGCGACGATGGCGATGTTGCGCGCCAGCGCGAATGCGCCCAGCAGCGAGGTGCGCTCCTGTACGTACGAGTGCAGGATCTCCGCCCGCGGCACGCCCCGCCCCACCATCAGGCGGACCCTGGCTCGGCTGATCGAGATCAGTCCCGCCTCCGCCGCGGCCACGAAGACCACCAGCAAAAGGCAGGCCGCCAACAGCGCTACGCCGGCCCAGCTAAAAGCGTCCATATGTCTCTTCGTCCAGTACGCGTTCGCCGTCCGGCACGTCGCGTGTGATCGTGATTCCGGGGCCGATCTGCGCGTTCGCGCCGATCTTCACGCCCGGCATCGTGCTCGTGTTGACGCCGATCTTCGTCCCGGCGCCCAGGCTGAGGCCGAGTTTCTCCCGTCCCGTGTCGAGCCGCTCTCCACCGACTATCGACGGCACCGTCCGGCCGTCGATGCGGTAGTTCGCCGTCGTCGCCCCGTAGCCCATCGAAGAACCGTGGTCCAGCACGCTGTCGCCGACGTAATTGTGATGCAGCTCGACGCCGCCCGCCAGGAAGCTGCGCGCGACCTCGCAGCCAAAGCCGACGATGCTGCCCGAGCCGAGAATCGAGCCGCGCACTAGCGAGTTGTGTCCGAGGACGCAGCCGGGCCCGATCAGCGCCGGACCGACGATGTCAGCGCCGGGGAACAGGCGCACGTCCGGCGCCATGAAAACGCCGTCCTCGCGCTGTCGGTAGCCTTCGCCTGGCGACTCCAAGCCGCGAGTCCAGAGATCGAGGAGCATGTCCGTCACGTCGAGGACATGCCAGGGGTACTTGAGCCCCTGCCAGCGCCCCTCGTAGACATGCGCTTCGTAATGGGAGGTTTCGGTCAGGCTGCTGATGGCGCGCTCGTATGCGTCATCGTTCGCGCCATGCGCCGATTCGTAGTTCAGTGTCTGCTGCAGCGCCAGCCACGACCCGTGGACGTGCGCCACGAGGTTTACCATGTCGCTCGGCTCGCTGCCCGCGCCCGGCTTCTCGACGACCGACGTAACGCGGTCGCCGTCCAGCGTCAGATATCCGCCCGGGAAGTACTCTTTCACGCGCACGGCGCCGATCAGGCCGGAAACGCCGCCGCGCGACCAGCGGTCCAGCAACTCGGCGTGCAGGCGCTGCTCGACCACGTCGTGGGCCTGCGTGATGTAGACGGCGCCTTCGCCGAACGACTCCAGCTCCGGACGGGCGCAGAGCACCGCGTCGGCCATGCCCCGCGCCTCCGGCTGCACCGTGACACGGACCTGCCCCGGCACGCTGGACGCAATGGCTCTGACGTCAGCGACCGCGTCAGGGCGTGTGACGATGACAATCCGGTCACAGCCGACCTGGCTGAGACTGCTGAGATGACGCTCAAGCAGGCTGCGTGGGCCGAACGGGAGCAGTAGTTTGTCGCGCAGCGGCCAGAATCGGCTGGAAACGCCGCCAGCGAGAACGAGGACAACGGGTTGGCTCATCGCGGCCAGGCCCCGCCGTTCGAGTGGGAAGTGCTACTGGGAGGTTTATCCGGAGGTTCTTCGGACATCATTAACGCAGGGAGCCCGGGTGGCCTGCCTGCTCTACGTATTCGTTCCTTTCAATCCGGCTATCGTCCGGTTCACTATCTTTATCGGCGTAATCGAAAACGCTGTCAAGCTAGGATTACTCTTTATGGCGTCCAGCCCATGACAAACGCATATTACGCCGACCCGCGTCATGCCGCGGCCTACGACGCCGACATGGGCGCCGCGGCCGATGCCATGAACGACACGCCTTTCTACCTGGCGCTGGCGATGGAGGCAGAGGCCTTGGGCCTTGCGGTGATCGAGCTCGGCTGCGGCACGGGCCGCGTCACGCTGCCGATCGCCCGCGAGGGCATCGAGGTCGTCGGCCTGGACAACGCGCCGGCCATGCTCGACATCGCGCGCCGCAAAGCCTCCGCCGAGGGCCTGGATGTCTCTTGGATCGAGGCCGACATGCGCGATTTCGACCTCGGGCGCCGCTTTGGCCTCGTCATCATTCCGTATCGCTCCTTCCTCCACCTGCTTACAGACGCTGACCAGGCGGCCTGCCTCGCCGCCGTTTACCGGCACCTCGTGCCGGGCGGCCGTCTTGCCCTCAACTTCTTCGCCCCGCCTTTCGCCGCCGCGGGCGCCCGCCGTCCCCTGATCTCGCGCATCTCCAAGCGCATGCGTCTACGGTACGTCTCCAAAGATGAGATGGACGCGCTACTCACCGCCGCCGGCTTCCAAGTCGAAGCCATTTGCGGCGGCTTCAATAACGAACCGTCAACGGCGTCTAGCCGCGAGCTCGTCTGGATCGCGAGACGGCCGACGCTAACGTAGCTTGACTATAATAGGCATCGTTTATAGCGATAATGATCAAAAATAAGATGCGTTAGGCTTTCACAAGTCTTGACACCGTATGTTTCCGATTTGTAACCTGTTCTTACTTTCACAATCTACCCCGACCGGGAACACAGGATCGGAAATAAGAATTATGGCAATGCAAGCAGCGCTCCCCCGGGTTTGCCCCCGCTGCAACGGGTCGATGATTGTCGAGCGCGACTGGTACGGCTCTTACAGCACCTGTATATGCTGCGGCCACGTGCACGAGGCTGTCTCCTCACCGGCGATCGACCTCATGCTCGAGGACGAGGAAGGCAACGGCCGTCAGCGCCGCCGCCAGCCCTCGCACGGCAAGCTCCGCCTGTAAGAACCCAGGCTCCGCCTTCAACCAAAAGAGGGATCCTTCCTGCAAGGATCCCTCTTTCACGTCCCCCACCGGCCGGCGGCCCGGACGTGACGGGCCTGCCAGCTCACATTGCAGACCGTTTAGCTAGACGTCCCGTTGACCACGGACGGGCCGGGCCGCACCTTGATCTGCTTCGGACGCAGGGCTTCAGCCTTCGGCAGCGTTAGCTGCAGGATGCCGTTCTCGAACCTGGCCTCCGCCTTGTCCGAGTCGACGCTGACCGGCAGGCTCAGCGCCCGGTGGAAGGAGCCGTAGCGGATCTCGCGACGGTAAAAGTCGCTCTTCTTCTCTTCCGTCTTCTCCTGATGCGAAGCCTTGATGGTGAGGACGTCATTCGCGATCGTGACCTCGACGTCCTCCGGCTTGCACACCCGGCAGCGACGCCTTTACTTCAAGCGCCTCCTCCGTCTCGGACACTTCGACTGGGAAGGTCGCCTCTTGCTCCGTCGAACTCGGGATCAGGCGCCAGGGGCGCGAGAAGCCCTCGTCAAACAGGCGGTCCATAGTCGTCCGCATGTCGCTAAACGGGTCCCAACGAGTCAGGTTCGTCACTTTAGTTTCCTCCTCTTATTCATGCTCTGGCCTCTCGGCCTTTCGATCATTGATCCTACCCTCGCCGTAAATGCCATGTCAATACTCTTGATAGTTCTTTTATCAAGTTTCTTCACTCATCAGATTGACTGAATCTGCGCGCACTGCTAAACTGAGCCTTCGTGGCAAAGGATTTTTATGAGGTTCTCGGCGTAGACCGCAACGCGAGCGAGAAGGAGATTCGCTCCGCATACCGCCGTCTTGCCCGCAAGCACCATCCCGACGTCAACCCAAACGATCGCGCGTCCGAGGCGATCTTCAAGGAAGTCAACGCCGCCCACGACGTCCTCTGCGATCCCGAGAAGCGCCAGAAGTACGACAAGTACGGCGACCAGTGGGAACACGCCGACGAGATTGAGCGCATGCAGCGCGCCCGCGGCGGCCGTGGCGGCAACGTCCGCTACACCACGACCGACATCGGCAGATCTCGGCGACGGCATTGACCTCGGCAGCCTGTTCGGCGGCATCTTCGGCGGCGGCAACCGCGGCCCGGACCCCCGGACGCGGCGTCAGCCCGCCAACGTCGACCAGCCGATCGAGGTCACGCTGGAGGAGGCGTCGACCGGAACGACCCGCATGCTCGTGGTCGAAGGCGACCACGGCGACTCGCGCCGCCTCGAGGTAAAGATCCCGCCCGGCGTCGACAACGGCTCTCGCGTGCGCATGGCCGGCGAAGGACGCGCCGGATTCGGCGGCCAGCGTGGCGACCTCTACCTGGTCGTCAGCGTCAGGCCCAACCCGAAGTTCGAGCGCAAGGGCGACGACCTCTACACGGACGTCGAAATCCCGCTCACCACACCCGTCCTCGGTGGTGAAGTGACCGTCCAGGGCCTCAGCAAGAAGGTGGCGCTGAAGCTGCCGCCCGGCACCCAGAACGGGCAGCACTTCCGCCTCACCGGCCTCGGCATGCCGAAGCTCGGTCAGCCGGACAAGCGCGGCGACCTCTTCGCCCGCGTCAAGGTGCTGCTGCCAAAGCAGCCCACCGAGGCGCAGCAGAAGCTGTTCGAGCAACTCAAGGAATCAGGGGCTTAAGGGACGGAGGTGAGCGATGAATGACGCCTTTACCGAAGACCACGAGGAGCCCGCGTTCATCATCAGCGTCGCGGCGCGGATGCTCGGCCTCCACGCCCAGACCCTGCGCTACTACGAGCGCGTCGGGCTCATCATGCCGTCGCGCTCCCGCGGACGCATCCGCCTCTACTCCCGTGCCGACTCGAGCGCGTGCGCCAGGTGCAGCGATTGATCGACGAGCTCGGCGTCAACCTCGCCGGCGCCGAGGTAATCATCGACATGTCGAATCGCCTCAAGGCGTTGGAGGAAGAGAACGACACGCTGCGCCGCGAAATACAGCGCTACCGGGACACCCGCCTCCCGGCGCCAAGGGTGGATTCGGAATGACTTCCCGAGAAGCAATAGCAGCCGCGTTGGAAGTCCTGGGAGAAGATCGAAGGCCGATCCTAGATGAGCTAGCGGCAAGGAACACCGGTAACCTCGAGTGGTACCTATTGGCAAAGGTCATTGGCGCCTCAAGCAGTGAGGAAATGCTGGACAACCTGCGGCCAATTAAGTACGCGTTCAATTTCGTGAGGAATGGAGCACAGGTCACGTTCCTCCGAGAGGAAAGAGGCCAGCGAACTCCAGATCTGAAAGTCCGTCTCAAAGACATCACCTCCTATGTGGAAGTGAAGAAGTTTCGATCTGCGTATCCAGCCGTACAGGATCCAGCCGCTAAGGTTGTCGCTGCGATCAGCCGCAAGAAGACTCAACTGCCGGAAGGCAAGATTGGGGTGGTCGCAATAGACAACTTCGACGCTCTTGGAATCGAGTCTGTCCCGAGCCGTGGCTTTACACACCAGCACATCTTTGGTGGCCTTGCTGAGGTTGTGCGTTTGGCAACGGAGAATCCAGACGGCTGGCGCCGACTGAGCGCGGTGATCTTCGCCGCATCAACCGTATGGGGGAGCAATGAAGAGCCGGTGATACCGCACTACATCTGGTTCAACGAGTTGAGCGACTCGCCCTTGAGCGAGGACTTTGCGAATTGGCTATGTGCGTCGTTGCCAGGCGGACAAAGGTACCGAGTGAGCGAGGACAGGTCTCTTCAATCACGCGCTATCCGAGCCCAGCAACCGGACCCTACCAGAGACTGACAAACGCCACGAGGCGAGAGGGATAACACATCATGATGAGAAACGACAGATTCACGGAGCAGGCCCAGGAAGTGCTGCAGAACTCCCAGGAGATGGTGCGCCAGCACCGCCACTCCCAGTGGGACGTCGAGCACGTCTTCCTCGCCGCGCTGTCCCACAAGGACGGCCTCGCCCGCCGCATCTTCGAGAAGCTCGGCGTGCCGCGTTGAAGACGTCATCGAAGAGGTCGCGCGCTACCTCGGCAAGGCCCCCAAGCTGGGCTACGACGTGGTCCAGATCTACACCACGCCCCGCGTCGTCCGCATGCTCGAGGCCGCCAACGCCGAGGCCGACCGCCTCCAGGACGAGTTCGTCGGCGTCGAGCACCTGCTGATCGCCATCGCCGACGAGCGCGAGGGCGAGTCGGCGCGTATCCTGCGTGCCCACCAGGTCGACAAGGAGCGCATCTACAAGGCGCTGCAGGAAGTACGCGGCAGCGCCCGCGTCCAGAGCCGCAGCGCCGAGAGCCACTACCAGGCGCTGGAGAAGTACGCCGTCGACCTCACCGCCGCGGCCGAGCAGGGCAAGCTCGACCCCGTCATCGGCCGCGAGGTCGAGGTACAGCGCGTCATGCAGATCCTCAACCGGCGCCAGAAGAACAACCCCGTCATCATCGGCGAGGCCGGCGTCGGCAAGACCGCCATCGTCGAGGGACTGGCCCAGAAGATCGTCAGCCGGCGACGTGCCGGAGAACCTGCGCGGCCGCCGCCTTCTGGCGCTCGACATGGGCGCCCTCGTCGCCGGCTCCAAGTTCCGCGGCGAGTTCGAGGAGCGCCTGCAGGCGATCATGAGCGAGATCCGTCAGTCCGACGGCGAGATCATCCTCTTCATCGACGAGGTGCACCAGGTGGTCGGCGCCGGCGGCGCGGAGGGCGCCATCGACGCCTCAACCATGATGAAGCCCGCCCTGGCACGCGGCGAGCTGCACGCCATCGGCGCCACCACGCTGGACGAGTACCGCCAGTACATCGAAAAGGACACCGCGCTCGAGCGCCGCTTCGCGCCCGTCTACGTCGACGAGCCCAGCGTCGAGGACACCATCGAGATCCTCAAGGGCCTGCGCCCTCGCTACGAGGCGCACCACAAGGTCACGATCACGGACGACGCCCTCGACGCTGCCGCGCGCCTGTCGCACCGCTACATCACCGAACGCTTCCTGCCCGACAAGGCCATCGACCTCATTGACGAGGCCTCGTCCAAGCACGTCATCGACGCGCAGTCGATGACACCGGAGCTGCGTGACATCAAGAAGCGGCTCGACGAAATCGACCGCGAGATCGAGTCGGCGTCTGGCAAGGATGACTTCGAGGCCGTCGCGACCTTGAAGTCGGAGGTCCTCAAGCTCCAGGAGGAGTACAACGCCAAGAAGTCGGAGTCTGGGAGCAGACGGACCACCACGGCACGATGACCGTCGACGCCGACGACATCGCGGCGCTGGTCGCTACGATCACCGGCATCCCGGTCGCCCGCATGATGGAGGGCGAGTCTGAGAAGCTCCTGCACATGGAGGAGCGCCTGCACGAGCGAATCATCGGCCAGGACCGCGCCATCGTGGCGCTGTCAGACGCCATCCGCCGCGCCCGCGCCGGCCTCAAGGACCCCAAGCGGCCCATCGGCAGCTTCATCTTCCTCGGCCCCACGGGTACCGGTAAGACGGAGACCGCCCGCGCCCTCGCCGAGTACATGTTCGACGACGAGGAAGCCATGATCCGCGTCGACATGAGCGAGTACGGCGAAAGGCACACCGTGTCGCGGCTGATCGGCGCGCCTCCCGGCTACGTCGGCTACGACGAGGCCGGCGGCCTGACCGAGCAGGTGCGGCGACGCCCCTACAGCGTCCTCCTCTTCGACGAGATCGAAAAGGCGCACCCGGAGGTGCTCAACGTGCTGCTGCAGGTCATGGAGGACGGCCGCCTCACGGACGGCCACGGACGCACCGTGGACTTCCGCAACACGGTCGTGATCATGACCAGCAACCTCGGCTCGGCGCAGGACACCCGCGGCTCGTTCGGCTTCACGACGGAGCGCACTCACACCGACGAGGAGCGCGACAGGCTGCACAAGAACGTGGAGCGCGCGCTTCAGGGCTTCTTCCGCCCCGAGTTCCTCAACCGTATCGACGACATCATCATCTTCGAGCCGTTGACGGAAGAGGAGCTGAGGCCAATCGTCGACATCATGCTGCGCGAGGTCGCCGAGCGGCTGACCGAACGCCAGATCACGCTGACACTGACCGACGCCGCGAAGGAGGCGCTGGTCAAGGAAGGCTACGACAAAGTCTACGGCGCACGCCCGCTGCGGCGCACCGTCGAACGGCGCGTCGAGAACCAGCTCTCGCGGCGCATCCTCGGTGGCGAGTTCACCGAAGGCGACCACGTCGAGGTCGACTACGTGGACGGCGAGTACACCTTCGCCAAG
The DNA here is from genome assembly GCA_963766645.1 of uncultured Chloroflexia bacterium. GTDB lineage: Bacteria > Chloroflexota > Dehalococcoidia > DSTF01 > WHTK01 > WHTK01. The sequence goes on from CAVYAY010000001.1 coordinate 890,099, forward strand.
GTGGCCGTCCCGGAGCCCGTAACGACCAGCGTGTAATATGTCGGCGTCCGGCGGGGGTTGGGGTGCAGTAACCCCAACCCTCGTTTACTCAGGAGTAAACATGGGAATCATTTCGTGGCTAATCGTTGGACTCATCGCAGGCTCACTGGCAAAGGCGCTGATGCCGGGCCGAGATCCGGGCGGCTGCATCGTTACGATTCTGCTCGGCATCGCCGGGGCCTTCGTCGGCGGCTTCCTCGCTGTCGTCCTGAACATCAGTGAAAGTGCGAAGGATTTCGATATCGGCACGATAGTCCTCGCCACAATTGGCGCGATGGTAATCCTGTTCGTCTACCGGCTGATTGCGGGTAACCGGGCCTAGGTTCGGAGGCCTCATGCCCTGGCTATTACGTCTCCTCGCCATCCCCGCATTCATCTTCATTATCAGGCGTCAAAAGGCATCGCGGCCGGCGATGATCAACGAAATCGAAAAGTTGGACATGAACCAGCGGCTCAAGCTCACCTGGGCCCTCGCCCGCGATGAGCGCGTGCCCGTCCTCGTCAGGCCGCTTCTCCTCCTGCCCGCCGCCTACATCGCCTCGCCGATCGATGTTCTACCCGACTTCATCCCCGTCATCGGCAAGCTCGACGACAAGTTCGTCGCCTCGACCACCTATTCCCTGCTCGCCCGCTTCGTCCCGCCCGCCGTCCTGCGGGAGCACATCGACGCTGCAGCGGGCTAGGCCTCAGGTCTGGTCGACAAACGACGGGCGGCCGCGTCCTGCAGCGGCCGCCCGTCGCGATCGCTGTAAACTGTAGTCCTGTCGCAATCGAGATGGGCCGGTGCGAACCGGCCCGTCCCTTTTCGCCACGACAGCGAAACGAGGCTCGAGATGCAGTGGAAGTCGCGCACAGAAAACAGACGGGCGCGACTCCTTATCGTGGCGCCCTTCATGGCTACCGCGTTAGCTGCGCTCACGCTTGCTGTATCCGCCGTCGCCGCCTCTGGCGCCGCTGAGGAGTTCGGCTACCCGGACTGGGCGCCCACAGCCGGCGGATTGCTTTTCGCCGTACCCACGTTCTGCGCCGCGGCCTTCTACGCGAGGGCCGTCTGGCTCAGGACGTATGGACCCTTCCGCCTGCGATTCCTCAGGCTGGCGCCCGGGACCGCTGCTGTCCTCGGCGGCTTCGTCCTCACGGCCGCCTACGCCGTCGTCGTCGGCGACCCTGACACGTACCGTGGCGAGTTCGACCGAAACACGGGTGAGTGGAACCCGATGTACAGCCTCGAATCGTTCCTCGGGCTCACGCTGCTCGTAGCCACTGTCTTCCCCATGGCCGGCGTCTGGTTCTTCGCGAAGGTGGCGTACCTTGACGCCATCGAGCCCCTCGGCCTCGAAGAAGTCGAGGGTCCGGACCCGATGGGCCAGATGATCCGCGAAGCCTCTCAACGCTAGCGTCGGCTCGGCCGCACATCCCCGCTACCCGCTACCAGCTTCGCGAACTGCAGCAGAACGCGGTACACGACGGCGAAGACGAAGCCCAGCGCGCCGCCGATGATCGCCGCCACCGCGCTACCGATGACCAGATACACGAGCAGAAACAGCACGATCGACGCGACCTCGACCACCCCGCCCTCTCCACCTAGGCCAACACTGGCGAACAGCAGCACGCCGCCCAGCAGGCCGGCGAAGAAGACCATGCCGTTCATCGCGCCGCGCTTGATGCCCTCCGCCAGCATTGCCGGCAACGGGTCTCCCGCCAGCGTCTCGACGCCGATGTTCACGACGGCTTGTAGCGTCCAGTAGAAGCTCGTCAGCCAGAGCCAGAGGAAGAGGAGGATGCCCGTGCCCGTGTCCAGGTCTTTGAACGAGCCGAGCCGGAACACGAGAAACGCGCCCAGCAGCACGATAAGACTGACCTGAAACGTCGCAAGCGTGAAGGCCAGCGCCAGCTCGACACCGCTCCGGCCGCGCACGAACCCGACGCTAGAAGTGAGCCAGCGCAACGGCCACCCCCACGATCGCCGCGACGAAGACGGCCGTCGCCGCGTACATGCCCTGCAGCCCCGCCGGCACGGCTCGCCGCGACTCCGGATCCATCTGCAGCAGCGTCACTGCCATGCTACGCACCGTCGAGAACGCCAAGAATACGCCCACCAGCGCCAGCTTCAGCGTCAGCTTCCGGCCCCACTCGCTGTCTGGCTCGGGCAACGCCTCGCCGAAATGTCCTAGGTTGCCGACGCCGGTCATCACGACGAGCCCGATCGCGCCCCAGGACGCCCACTCGTAGGCCTGCATCATGTCGACCAGCGTCTGGCGGTCGGCGCTACGGCGTTTCGAGACCAGGAAGAGGATGAAGAGGAGCAGCGCGCCCCCGAATAAGAACGCGACAGACGTCACATGCAGCCAGCGGACGACGAAGGCCATCGCCTCCCCCAGTCGCCCCACGCTACGCCCTTGTGACACTCCGCACAATAAGCCGCGGCAGCGAAGCATCAGTTCTGCTGCCGCAGAGCGCGGTAAACTAGCCCGCCATGGAGGAGCGACCATGAAGCACAGCCACGACCGGATCCTCACAACCCACGCGGGGGCGCTACCACGACCCGATGAGTTGATCGTCGCCATGGGTGGTAGCGCGGGCGGGGGTGCCAATCCCGGGACGGCGACGGAAGACGAGTTAAACTCCCTGCTGGCGAAGCTCATTCCGGGCATAGTGCAGCAGCAACTCGATATCGGCATCGACATCGTAAACGACGGCGAATACGGCAAGCCGAGCTGGACCGGCTATGTCGACACCCGCCTTTCGGGCTTCGAGCTTCGGCCATCGAGTGAGCCGGGGCCACTGCAGACCAGCCATGACATGAACGTATTCGCGGACTACTACAACGAGGCCATGCAGGCGGGAACTCTATGGCATCGTTCGGTGGCTCTTGAAGCACCGCCTCCCACGCGGATGCAGTACGTCTGCACCCAACCAATCCGATACACCGGCCAGGAGGTTCTGCGACGCGATATCAACAACCTCAAGGCTGCGCTCCGGGACACACCAGAAGTCGAAGCGTTCCTGCCGGTCGCCGCGCCGGCCAGCGTCGAGGTGGGCCGAAAGAATGAGTACTACGCCGGCGAGGAAGAGTTCGCGTTTGCGCTGGCCGATGCGATGGCTCAAGAGTATCGAATGATCGTCGAGGCGGGCTTCGTGGTCCAGATCGACGATGCCTGGATCCCAGCGCTCTGGGACCAAATGCTCCCAGATGCCGATCTCCAGACTTACATCCGATACTGCGACATTCGCATTGCCGCTTTGAACTGGGCTCTCGAAAAGCTACCGACAGAGATGGTGCGCTACCACATCTGCTGGGGCAGCTGGCACGGGCCACACGTCAGCGACATCCCAATGAAGGAAATCCTGCCGCTCATGCTCAAGACCAACGCGGGAGCGTACGTCTTCGAAGCAGCGAATGCGCGGCACGAGCACGAGTACCACCTCTGGGAAGACGTCGAAGCTACCCGAGGGCAAACTCGTGATCCCGGGCGTCGTCAGTCACGCGACCAACGTCGTCGAGCACCCTGAGCTCGTCGCTGAACGGCTCATACGCTTCGCCGATCGCGTCGGTCGTGAGAACGTCATCGGTGGCACTGACTGTGGTCTCGGTGGAAGAGTTCACCCCCAGGTCGCCTGGGCCAAACTCCGCGCACTGGTAGAAGGTGCGCGGCTCGCCAGCAAGAAACTCTGGGCCTGACGAAGCTCGCGACAAGGGCGAGGGCGGACCACGATGGTCCGCCCTCTTCGCCCGCTGTCCTCGTTCGCCTACTGCGCCGTAAACGTCGTCTCCCTGTCGTTCACCGCGACGGTGTAAGTCTTGCCCGGCTCGAAGTCCGAGCCGAGATTCAGGTTGAAGTCGTACATGCCGTAGATCGCGGTGCAGGCCATGTTCTCGATTGCCGGGATCGTGTTCAGCACCGTGACCGTGATCGCATCGCCGACTCGCTCGACCTCAGAACCGTAACGCTCGGCGCAGCCGCTGGGCAGGCCTGCCTGGACGTGCAGCATGTACTGGGGCGGGAACGACTCCAGCGTCAGCACCTCCAGCCCGTCGATCGGCGCCTCGACCGCGCGGCGGTCGTTCGGCAAAGCGGGAAGCTTGCTCCCGTCAGTCGGCGTACTGCCGCCGGGCGAATCGAGGCCGAAGCAGCGTTCGCGCTCCTCAGCGCTGATGCCGGGGACGTCCGCCGCGGGGCACGACCCGGCCGCCCCTCCACCGCCGGTGACATCTCCCGGCCCGGATTTCGACCCGCCACCTGAAGACGCGGCGAGAGCGATGGCGACTACAGCCAGCGCAACGACAGACGCAACGCCGACGATGACGATTCGGTTGTTCATGCTTGGAATTTTCATGATTCCTCCTTACATCAAACAAGACGACGCGACCTGCCGCAAGGTTCCACGGTTGCTCTACAAGCGTCTCGCAAGCGGCCGTCACTCCGCCGGGTGCTTCACACCTCTGATACCTTGGATCTACGTCTGGCTCGGGTTCAGGCCGGTTCGTCGCCGAAGGAGGCGATATGGCCGACAAATGGGAATACCGGGTCGTTTACGTAGACCCTCGCGGGCGCATTTCCAGCGAGGGAGTGGAGTTTGTCCGTCAGAGCGGCGAAAACCGGACGGCGTTCATGAAGCGCTATCTGGATACGCTGGGCGATGAAGGCTGGGAGCTCGCCGGCCTCCATCCTCTGGTTCGGACCGAATCGAGCTACGTCATCCTCAAGCGCCCGAAGGCAGACTTCGGCGGCTTAGGACGGTTAGCTGCTCGCCCTCGACTCCGGGGCGAACTGCGATTGTTTAGTTAGCTAGGGCGACCGACGGCCGCCCGGGCCAGACGCCTCTTACGCAGCACGTTAGGTCGCCTTAAGCACGCTTGCCGCAGACTCCGCAGATTATGGTCTCGTCGCGTTGCCAGGAACTGAACCATCTTCTCGGACAGGATGCCGTGTGTAATCCTTCCCGTCGAGGTACAGGTGTACACCTTGGCGAACCACCTCGATTGCTCCAATCGATCGTGAGTCCAAGTGAGTGTTAGTCAATGTGTCTGTATCGATCTTCGGCGATGACACAAGGATTGCGAACTCCGGAATCGTCCAGTCGCGGTCTACTTCAGCCACTATTGCACGCCTTCCTAGCCCCAGCGCCTTCGCCACCGTCTCCAGGTCCTTGTCGCCGCGTCCCGAGAGGTTCACCAGCACGATCTCGTCCGGCGACAGCCGCGGCGCCAGCTTCATCGCGTACGCGACCGCGTGCGACGACTCCAGCGCCGGGATGATGCCCTCCGTCGTGCACAGCTTCTGGAACGCCGCCAGCGCCTCCGTGTCGGTGATCGACTCGTAGACCGCGCGCTCGCGTGGCCTTGAGGTAGGAGTGCTCCGGCCCCACGCCGGGGTAGTCGAGCCCGGCCGAGATGCTGTGCGCCTCCTGGATCTGCCCCGACGCGTCCTGCAGCAGGTAGGAGTACGAGCCGTGCAGCACGCCCGGCCGGCCGGCGCTCAGCGTCGCCGCGTGCTGCCCGCTCGCGATGCCACGCCCCGCCGCCTCGACGCCGATCAGGCGCACCGACGCGTCCGGGATGAACTCGTGGAACAGGCCGATGGCGTTACTGCCGCCGCCGACGCAGGCGACGCAGTAGTCGGGCAGGCGGCCCTCGCGCTCCAGCATCTGCGCCTTCGCCTCCTGGCCGATGACGGAGACGAAATCGCGCACCATCGCCGGGTAAGGGTGCGGCCCCATCACGCTGCCGATCAGGTAGTGCGTCGTGCGGACGTTCGTCACCCAGTCGCGCATCGCTTCGTTGATCGCGTCCTTCAACGTGCGGCTGCCGCTGCTGACGGGCCGCACTTCGGCGCCCAGCAGCCGCATGCGGAACACGTTCGGCGCCTGGCGCTCCATGTCGACCTCGCCCATGTAGACCACACATTCGAGGCCCAGGTGGGCGCAAATCGTCGCCGTCGCCACGCCGTGCTGGCCCGCGCCGGTCTCCGCGATGACGCGCGTCTTGCCCAGCCGCTTCGTCAGCAGGCCCTGCCCCACGGCGTTGTTGATCTTGTGCGCGCCCGTGTGCGCCAGGTCCTCGCGCTTGAGGAAGATGCGCGCGCCGCCAAGGTCACGCGTCAGGTTCGCGGCAAGATAGAGCGGCGTCGGCCGCCCGCCGAAGTCCCGCAGCATGTCGTGCATCTCGGCGGCGAACGCAGGGTCGGCCTTCGCCGCGTCGTAAGCGCGCTCCAGCTCCTCAACCGCGGTCATCAGCGTCTCGGGCACGTACTGTCCGCCGAAGTCGCCGAAGCGCCCGTGCTCGTCAGGCAGATTTATTGTAGTTGTCATGGCAATTCCTCGAAGCATGAGAGGCCCCGTAGGGACGGAGCTTCAGCTCGGTCCGAGGACGCTTCATCAAAGTACACGCCCCCGGACAGCGGATACGACGCCGCGTCATCACTCAACCCCGCTGCGACCGGATTTTGGAAGATGTAGCTCGCAACGTCGCCCACGCCCTCATCGTTCCTGAGTACACGATCAAAGTAGCTCTGCTGCCACAACTGGTCGCCGGACTTTCGTCTGAAATGAAAGCCTGTCCTCTGTTTGAAATTCTGCACGAATCGCACGAGGAAAGACGATTCGCTGAGCCCTTGGACCAGCAAATGAACGTGATCGGGCATGAAGCAATATGCCTGCAGGTCGAACTGGCATTTCTTCGCAGACTCACGGAGCTGCGCGATACACCACTCACCAAAGCCGACGTCCTCGAAGACACTCGACCGTTCTTTCACGGTGAGGACTACGTGATACGCATGCTGTCCCCTGTAGTCGAATGTCGCGAGACGTGGCCTTGCTTTGCGGACGGGACGCTCCGAACCAAGCTCAAGCTTTGTCCCTACGTCGATTCTTGCTCCGCGCAAACTCATCCGGCACCTCTCACAGCCGCCACGAACGCCTCGATTTTCGCGACGTCCTTGCTCCCCTCGGTCTCCACACCACTGGAAACGTCTACGCCCAGGGACGCACCGTCACGCGACCGCCTCGGCGACGTTGTCCGGCGTCAGGCCTCCCGCCAGCCACACAGGCATCGCCGCCACGATCTGCGCCGCGACGTCCCAGTCGAGGGTCTCGCCCAGTGCCGCCAAACCCGGCCTCGCTGCGCTTGTCCAGCATCACGGCCATCGCACTACCGGTCTCGATGCGTCTCAGCGCACTCGACGCGTCATCATTCGGGCCGACGTGGACGGCCTTGATCACCTGGCGGTTGGCCTGCAGACAGGCGCTCCACGGCTCGCCGCCCGACTGAACTGGATCAGGTCGATGCCGCACTCGTCAACGATCTCGTTGATCTCCTCCGGTTCGTTGCCGGCGAAGACGCCGACCGTCAGCGGGCGCTTGCGCTCCAGCATTCGGTCCAGCGCCAAAGCCCCGTGCTCGAACCAGGATCGCAGGTCGGTGAGGTCGGTGCGGAACATCGCCGGCGGCGTCTCCATCTCGAGTTCCGCCAGCGGTGCGCCCAGCGCCCGCACGATCTCCGACGCGTCCTCGACATCGATGCGCCGCGTGCTGCTCGGCGCGAACATCAGCCCCACGAAGTCGGCGCCGGCCTCGGCCGCCGCCAGCGCCGTCTCGACGCTGCGGCAGCCGCAGATCTTGACCCGGGTCACAGCCGCAGCTCGGACATCTTCGCCGCGACGTCCGGAGCGGTCATGAACGCTTCGCCGACCAGGATGGCTCGCACGCCGGCCCGGTGCAGCCGCTCGACGTCCGCCTTCGTGTGCACGCCACTCTCGCCGATGACGATCGCCTCCGCGGGCAGCAACGGCCGTACATGCTCCGTCGTCCCGAGATCGACGTTGAAGGTGTGCAGGTCGCGATTGTTGATCCCGAACAGCGTCGCGCCCGCCTTGACGGCGCGTTCCGCCTCCGCCTCGTTGTGGACCTCGACCAGAGCGTCGAGCTCCAGCTCGCGGGCGCGCGCCAGCAGGTCGCCCAGCAACGCGTCGTCCAGGATCGCGACGATGAGCAGGACGTTGTCCGCGCCGTAGGCCTTGCGCCTCCAGCGAGCTCGTAGGGGTCGACGAGAAAGTCTTTGCGCAGCAGCGAGGGCCGTGTCCCCGGGTGGGCTTCGGCTCGAGACGCATTTCGAACGCGCCGCAGCCACTCCAGATCGCCGAGGAAGTGGTTGCGCTCCGTCACGACCGAGATCGCCGGCCGCGCCGCCGCGCGTGTACGCCTCCGCAATCGCCTCCGGGTCCAGCGTCTCGGCCAGCACGCCGCGGCTCGGCGACGCCTTCTTGATCTCGGCCACGATCTGCACCGCGGCATCAGCGGGGGCGGCACCTCGTGGCGTCGTGATCGACCTGCGTCATGCCCCACGGCTCGTCGAACATGCCCGCCACGCTCTCGCAGCGCGGGCTCCGGCGTCCCGCGTTTCGCGGCCTCCAGCGCATCGCGCTTGTCCGCCACGATGCGGTCGAGGATGCTGCCGGTCTGCGTCACGCCCCGCTCGGTCACGTCAGCCCCCGAAGCTCTGCGTCGCCGCTACGTAGGCGTCCAGTACTTTTGCCGCGGCGCCCGGAATCGACCGCTTGCCTCGCCATCTCGACGCCTTCCTTGACGCTCGAGGCTTTGTTCGCGGCGACCAGCCCGGCGCCCGCGTTGACCAGCGTGTAGTCGCGGTCGGCGCCCGGCTTGCCTGCCAGCACCGCGCGCATGCGCTCCGCGTTCTCTTCCTTCGTCCCCGTCTTCACCTGCGACAGCGGGATCCGCGCGAGGCCGGCCTCTTCCGGCGTTAGCGTGTACGTCTTCGACGCGTTGCCCGTCAGCTCGTGCACCGTCGTCGGCGCGCCGAGCGACACCTCGTCGAGCCCGTCCTCGCTGTGCACCACGAGCGCGTGCCCGACGCCGAGGCGTGCCAGCACGGCTGCGACCTTCTCCGCCATCGCCGCGTCGCCAACGCCGAGCAGCTGATACTGCGCGCCCGCCGGGTTCGTCAGTGGCCCCAGCGAGTTGAAGATGGTGCGTATGCCGATCTCGCGCCGCGTCGGCCCGACGAATCGCATCGCCGGATGCAGCGCCTGCGCAAACAGAAAACCGAAGCCCGTCTGCTCGATGCACGTCGCCGTCTGCTCCGGCGTCAGCTCCAGCTTCGCCCCCAGCGCCTCCAGGACGTCGGCGGCGCCGCGATGCCGAGGTGAACCCACGGTTGCCGTGCTTGGCAACTCGCACGCCCGCACCGGCGCAGACTAGCGCTGCGGCCGTCGAGATGTTGAACGGGTCGAAGCTGCCGCCGCCGGTGCTCACGACGTCCAGGACGTCGCCGCTCGACCTCGACGCGCAGCGCCTTCTCGCGCATGACGCGCACCATGCCAGTGATCTCGTCCGCCGTCTCGCCTTTCATGCGCAGCGCTACCAGCAGCGCCGCGGCCTGGGACGCCGTCGCCTCCTCGGACATCAGCTCCTGCATGCACAGATGCGGCTTCGTCCTCGCTCAGGTCCTGCGCCGCCACAACCTTCGAGATCGCTTCGCGGATCATGATGCCCCTGCCTTGACTCGGTTCTCCATGTTAAGGAAGTTCGCCAGCAGCTGCTTGCCCGGCTTGGTCAGGATCGACTCCGGGTGGAACTGCACGCCTTCCAGCGTGAACTCCTTGTGCCGCACCCCCATGATCACGCCCGACTCGGACCGCGCCGACACTTCGAGCACGTCCGGCAGCGTCTCCGGCACGATAGCCAGCGAGTGATAACGCACCGCCGCGAACGGGTTCGGCAAGCCCTGCGAAGACGCCCTTGTTGTCGTGCGCTGACCTGCGACATCTTGCCATGCTTGATCTCGCCCGCGCCCGGACACCACGCCGCCAAACGCCTCGCCGATGCACTGGTGTCCGAGGCAGACGCCCAGCAGCGGCAGCTTGCCCGCAAACCGCCGCACCGTATCGACGCTGATGCCCGCCTCGGCCGGCGTGCCGGGCCCGGGCGAGATCACGATGCGCTCCGGCGCCATCGCGTCGATGTCCTCGACCGTGATCTTGTCGTTGCGGTATACCTCGACCTCCTCGCCCAGCTCACAGAGGTACTGGTAGAGGTTGTAGGTGAAGCTGTCGTAGTTATCGATCATCAACAGCATTGCTGGTCTCCGTTGCCCGGGCCGTCAGGCCCGCACGGTGCTGGCGCCGCCGCTCAGCCGCTCGAGGAACTCGCGCAGCGCCGCCGGCAGCTCGATATCCAGGTCGTCGAGCTCTGCCGGGTCGGCCCAGCCGACCTCCTCGTAGGGTCCGGACTCACGGAACTTCGGGCTGCCCTCGAAACCGACGCGGTAGACGCTGATCTGGTGCTGCCGGCCGCCGGTCGACACGTGCAGCTTCTCCACCAACTCCTCGCCCTGCAGCTCGACGCCGAAGTCGTCCGCCGCGACGCGCGCCAGCGTTTCGGCATCGCGATTCGTCCTCGGCCTCGCACCTCGCCGGGCAACGTCCAGCGCCCCGCGAAGACCTCGCTGTCCGGCTTGCGCTGCGCCAGGAGCACCGCGCCCTCGTTCTCAATCAGCATCCAGACCATCTCGCTCATAGTGCTCCTCCTCAGCTTTTCGGCCCCGTATACCTCCACCTCGCAGGCCGGGCCGATTCGTTGTCAGCCCCCGGAACTCCCTGCGCTGCGCCGTACGCTAGTACCCCAGGCTTCCCGCGGGCCGTCCCGCCGACTGCTCCTCCGCCAGCTCGATCGCTCGGATCAGCGCCCGGGCCTTGTTCTCCGTCTCGGCGTACTCCGTCGCCGCGTCGGAGTCGTAGACGATGCCGCCGCCGGCCTGGACGTGCGCCACGCCGTCCTTCATCAGGATCGTGCGAATCGTGATCGCCGTGTCGAGGTTGCCCGACAGGTCGAAGTAGCCGACGCAGCCCGCGTACGGGCCCGCGCTGGTCGTGCTCCAGCTCGGCGATGATCTCCATCGCCCGGATCTTCGGCGCGCCTGAGACCGTCCCTGCCGGGAAGCAGGCCCGCAGCGCCTCGTACGGACGTCAGGCCTTTGCGCAGCTTGCCCGTCACGTGCGACACGAGGTGCATGACATGCGAGTAGCGCTCGATGTCCATGATCTGCGGCACCTCGACCGAACCCGGCTCGCTGACCCGCCCGACGTCGTTGCGGCCCAGGTCGAGCAGCATGACGTGCTCCGCGATCTCCTTCTCGTCGGCGATCAGCTCCTCCTCCAGCGCCTTGTCGTGCTCCGGCGTCGCCGCCGCGCGGCCGCGTCCCGGCGATCGGGTGGTAGTCGATCTTGCCGTCCTCGACGCGGACCAGCATCTCCGGCGACGTGCCGACGAGCTGCGCCTCGCCGAGGTCGAGGTAGAACATGTACGGCGACGGGTTGATCGTCCGCAGCGCGCGGTAGACGTCGAACGGGTGCGCTGCCGTCGGGCGCTGGAAGCGCTGCGACAGCACGACCTGGATGATGTCGCCCGCCACGATGTGCTGCTTCGCCCGCTCGACCGCCAGCGCGTGGTCCTCGCGCGTCATGTTGGAGGAGACGACCTCATCTGCCGGCACGCCTTGCGCGGCGCGATACGGCAGCTGCGCCAGCGGCTTTTCCAGCCGTCCGACCAGCTCCTCGATGCGCCACGCCGCCTGCCGGTACGCCGCTTCCACGTCGCCGTCGAGCCGGAAGTGGCTGACGACCTTGATCTTGTGCTGCAGGTGGTCGAAGACGAGCAGCGTGTCCGTGAACAGGAAGACCGACTCGGGCATGCGCAGCGCGTCGTTGCGCCGCTTTCGGCACGCGGTCCTCGAAGTAGCGCACGACCTCGTAAGCCAGGTAGCCGACTGCGCCGCCGGTGAACCGCGGCAGGCCCGCAACCGGCACCGGCTTGAACCGCGACAGCTCAGACTCGACCGCGACCAGCGGGTCGCCGGTGCTGCCGTCGCCGCCGATGCCGTCACCGCTGCGCAGCGTCCGATACGGCTCCGTGCCGATGAAGCTGTAGCGCGCCAGGCGTTCGCCGCCCTCGACGCTCTCGAGCAGGAACGAGTAGCTGCCCGCGCGCAACCTTGAGATACGCCGAAACCGGCGTCTCGAGGTCGGCGGGCACCTCAGCGTAGAGCGGGCAGAGGTTGCCCTGCGGCGCCAGGCCGCGGGCTTCTTCAAGGGTGGGGTGCAGAATCATGACAACACCTCCACCCCAGGAAGCTGACTGTAATCGGAATGCTAGTTACAGACGCCGGCGTAGGCTCCATCGAGGAAGCGCCAAAGACGGTCGGCGGCCACTCGAGTCGCCTCCTCCAGTCCGGCGCGCGCGTCCGCCGTCGTCGCCGCGGCGACGACCACGTCACGCTCCGCCTGGGAGTGGTAGACGTCGACGTCCTGGTGCACGCTGAAGAACTCGTAGCCCTTCGGGTCCTCGAAGCCGTAGAAGGCGCGCAGGCCGTTGATCTTCGTCTCGGCGACACGCGGCGCCTGCGACTCGTAGGCGTATAGCGTCGCGAGGCCCTCGGCCACGCTGCCGTTCGCTGCAGGCAGTCCGGAAGCCGTCGACCAGCTCGCGCGTCTCGGCGTTCGGCTCGGAGGCGCGCACCTCGGCCTCGTCCAGGCCCAGCGACTCGCAGAAGCGCAGCCACAGCGTGAGGTGGTTCTCGTGCGCCGTGCTCTTCGTCCCAGAGGTTCTCCAGCACGGCCTGGCGCGCCTCGCCGGGCTCCATGCGAGCGTGGATCGCGCTCAGGAAGGTCGGGAAGGCGGCCTCGAAGTGGAAGTACTGCTTGGCGTACTCGCGCAGCGAGTCGAGCGGCAGCGTGCCGGCGTTCCACGCCTGGTAGAACGGGTGCTTGAGCAGGCTGCGCTCTTCAATGATCTCGTCCAGGGTCTCGCGAAAACTGGGTCACTGTATCCTCCTGGTGTCCTTGCCGAGGGTGCTTTCGCACCTTTGTGCTTCTTGCCGATTATCCTCTTCATCGCCTCGTTAAGTCGAAGGATGCGAGCACGATTCTCGCCGTCTCTCGTTGTTGTCAGGCACCAATGGTCAGCCCCATGGCGCGCTTCATCTGTTCTACCTTCGGCGCCGCGTAGGCCCGCGCCTGCTCCGCCCCGATGGCCAGCAGCCGGTCCAGCTCCGCCGGGTCCTTCATCAGTTGCTTCGTGGCGCTCGCGGATCGGCGTCAGCTCCGCGATGACGACCTCGGCGACGCGTCGCTTGAGGTCGCCGTAGCCCCGAGCGTCCGTGAAGTCATGCTCCGTTTCCTCGACCGACTTGCCGGTGATCGCCTTGTAGATTCCGAGCAGGTTGTTGACGCCCGCCTTCGCCGGGTCGTTCGAGAAGCTGATCTCGTTCCCGGAATCGGTCACGGCGCGCATGATCGAGCGCTCGATCTCCTTCGGCTCGTCGAGCATCCGCACCGCGTGGCCGCGAATGTGGCTGTAGCTCTTCGACATCTTCACCGTTGGGTCGTCCAGGCCCATGACGCGCGCGCCGACTGCCGGGATCACCGGCTCCGGCACCACGAACGTCTCACCGTAGAGACGGTTGAAGCGCTCCGCGATGTCGCGCGTCAGCTCGACGTGCTGCTTCTGGTCCTCGCCGACCGGCACCTCGTCCGCGTCGTAGAGCAGGATGTCGGCCGCCATCAGCACCGGGTAGTCGAACAGGCCCGTGCTGATGCTCTCCTGCTTCGACGACTTGTCCTTGTACTGCGTCATGCGCTCCAGCCAGCCGATCGGCGTGACGCAGTTGAGCAGCCAGGTGGCTTCGCTGTGCGCCGCGACGTGGCCCTGGACGAACAGCGTGCTCGCCTTCGGGTCGATGCCGCAGGCGAGCAGCATCGCCGCCAGCGACGCGTCTGGTGGACCAGCGTCGCGGGGTCCTGCGGCACCGTCACGGCGTGCAGGTCGACGATGCAGAAGAAGTTGACGCGCTCGCGCTGCCGCTCGCACCCACTGCTTGATCGCGCCGAGGTAGTTGCCGAGCTGCACCTCGCCGGACGGCTGGATCCGCTGAAGACGCGCCGCCGGATGCCTGGCCGCCCGCGGTGCTTCGCTTTGTCCCGGTCGCTACCATCCCTATCTCCTAGACCTGCGGCACCAGGGCCATCGCGGCCCGCACCATCTCCTCCGGGTAGGCGTAGTCCTCCAGCTTGCCCGACAGGTATTGGTCGTAGGCCGCCAGGTCGAAGTGGCCGTGACCGCTGAGATTGAACAGGATCACGCGGTCCTCGCCTGCCTCATCGGCTGCCTTCGCCTCGCCGATCGCCGCCTGGATCGCGTGCGCGCTCTCCGGCGCCGGGATGATGCCCTCGGTACGTGAGAACTGCACCGCCGCCTCGAACACGCCCGTCTGTGCATACGCCTGAGCCTCGATGTGGCCCCGAGCATGCAGCTCGCAGATCAGGGGCGCCATCCCGTGATAACGCAGCCCGCCAGCGTGGATACCCGGCGGCACGAACGTGTGCCCCAGTGTGTACATCTTCACCAGCGGCGTGATGCCCGCCGTGTCGCCGAAGTCGTAGACGTACGCGCCCTTGGTCAGGCTAGGGCAAGCTTCCGGCTCAGCAGCTAGGAACCGCGTCTGCTTCCCGCCTCATCAAACGCTCCCGCAGGAACGGGAAGGCAATGCCGGCGAAGTTCGAGCCGCCGCCGGTGCACCCGATGACGACGTCCGGGTAATCGCCGGCCATCTCCATCTGCTTGATCGCTTCTTCGCCGACGACGGTCTGGTGCAGCAACACATGGTTGAGCACGCTACCAAGCGAGTACTTCGTGTCGTCTCGCGTCGCGGCGTCCTCCACGGCCTCGCTGATCGCCATGCCCAGGCTGCCCGGCGAGTCCGGGTCCGCCTCCAGCATCTGCGCTACCGGCGTTCGTGTCCGGGCTGGGGCTCGGGACCACGGTGCCGCCCCAGGTCTCCATCATGATCCGGCGATACGGCTTCTGCTCGTAGCTCACCCTCACCATATAGACCTTCAGCTCAATGTCGAACAGCTTGCACGCCAGCGAGAGCGCGCTGCCCCACTGGCCCGCACCCGTCTCAGTCGTGATCCGCCGCGTGCCCGCCTCCTTGTTGTAGTAGGCCTGCGCCACGGCCGTATTCGGCTTGTGCGACCCCGCCGGCGACACGCCCTCGTTCTTGTAGTAGATGTGAGCCCGCGTCCCTAGCGCCTTCTCCAGCCCGGCGCCCGGTACAGCGGCGATGGCCGCCACAGCCGGTATATCTCGCGCACCGGCTCCGGGATCTCAATGAAGCGTTCCATGCTGACTTCCTGCTCGATCAGCGCCATCGGGAACAGGGGCGCCAGATCGTCCGGGCCTATCGGCTGATGCGTTCCCGGGTGCAACGGCGGCGGCAGCGGGCCGCCCGTCGCCACCATATCGGGCAAGATGTTGTACCAGTGCGTCGGCAACTCGCTTTCCGGTAAGAAGTACTTGTGCTCAGCCATCTCATGCCCTCCTCGCCGCGCAACAAAAAAACGCCTTCGCCGTCATAGGGGCGAAAGGCGTTCGCGGTGCCACCCTAGTTATCCCTACCTCGGAAGGACATCTCATCGGACACGGCCCCGAACTCGGGACGATGTCCTGGGCTCTGATATCGGTGCCCTCTCCGGTGCGTCCTACTCGTCGCTCGGCGACTTTCTGAGCACGGCTCCCGGGTCCATTCACTCGCCACGCCGGCGCCGGGCTCTCACCTATCCCGGCTCTCTGGGGCCTCGCACCTGCGAGCTACTAGTCCCGTTCACAGCCTTTATGTTCGGTTGTGCTTCCGAGTCTACGGTTCGTTAGCGCACGGTGTCAAGAAACGGTCCCCTCGACGCTCCCTCTAGACCCATCGGCGGCGCTATACTTGCGCAAGCCCGCCAGGCCCGGCCCCGACCCATAGGCGACTCCTGAGCTTCGTACCCCGCTGACAACACGACCGAGCAGATAGAGCCAAGGGAGCATCCTCACATCATGCCCACGAAGACGCCTGCCGCCATCTACATCGAACAGGCAAGCCGATGGTCATCGACGACATCGACCTGCCCGACCCCGGACCGACGCAGGTCCTGGTCAGGCAGTTCGCCACCGGCGTCTGCCACTCCCAGCTGCACGAGCTCGACCGGCCCAACCCAACGCTGCCCCTGGTCCTCGGCCACGAGTCGACCGGCATCGTCGTCGGCCGCCGGCAAGGACGTGCCGCACGTCAAGGAAGGCGACCACGTCATGGTGACCTGGGTGCCCCGCACCCCCGGCGGCCGCGCGCCAATCGTCGCGAAGGTCGGTTACAAAGGTGCCGAGGTCAAATACGGCGCGCCGGCCAACGTCGGCACCTTCACCTGGGCCCGGACGTTGTTGTCGACGAGCAGATGGTCGTGCCCCTGGACAAGAACGCCGACGTCAACGCCACGGCGCCCGTCGGCTGCGCCGTTATGACCGGCGTCGGCGCCGCGATCAACGCCGCGCAGGTGCGCCCCGGCGACTCCGTCGCGGTGATCGGCGTCGGTGGCGTCGGCCTCTCCGTCGTCGCGGGCGCCGCGATCGCCGGCGCCTACCCGATCATCGCCGTCGACCTGACGGACGAAAAGATCGAGTTCGCCAAGCAGTTCGGCGCCACCCACGGCGTCAACGCGTCGAAGGGCGACGCCGGTGGAGCAGGTTCGAGAGATGATGGGCGGCGGCATGGCCGCTGGCGTCGACCACGCCTTCGACGCGATCGGCGCCAAGATCACGATGGAGCAGTGCCTTATCGATGGCGCGTGCCCGCCGCCCCGGCGAACGCGAAGGCGGCCAGGGCATCATCGTCGGCGTGCCACACGGCGAGCCCGCCGACGCCCGCGATGTTCATGCTCTTCGGCGGCAAGGTCTACCGCGGCGCGCCCGGCGGCTGCAGCAACCCCAACCGCGACTTCCCGATGATGATCCGCTGGTTCCTCGAAGGCCGTCTGCCGCTCGACAAGATGGTCACCAAGGACTACACCCTGGAGCAGATCAACGAAGCCTGTGACGACCTCCGCGCCGGCAAGATCGCCGGACGCTCAATCGTCAAGTTCTAACTTCGCAACAGCCGTCATTAAGTAGGGGCCAAGCATGCTTGGCCCCTACTTACGTTTCAAGGAACGCGTTCATCTCCTCCGCCAGCACATCCGGCGCCGAGAACTGTGCGTTGTGCCCCTGCCCCTCCAACACCTCGAGCCGGCTGCCCGGCACCGCCTTCGCGAACGTCTCGACCCCCTTCTCGCATCCACCACGGGCTCTCCGAACCGCAGAGGAATAGCACCGGCACGTCGATCCGCGCCAGCCGGTCTGGGTCCAGGACGAAGCTACCTGTGATGCGCACGTCGTAGGCGCCTGTCTGCACGTAGCGCCGCTGGTCCTGCCAGCGCGGGCCGTCGCGCAGCCGTTGTACGTCCTCGGCCAGCTGGTCCATACCGTCGCGAAAGAAGAGGTCGAGCGCGCCATCGCGGTCGCCCTGCGCGATCAGCGCTTCGATCTCGCCCGGCAGGTCGGCACGCAGCCTCGGTGTGCGCACCGCGGCCAGCGGCGGCTCGTACAGCACAAGGCGCCGTACCTGCAGGCCGCGCTGCATCGCGTGCAGCGCCAGCAGCGCACCGGACGAGTGCCCAAAGAGATCACGCGGCTCGGGCATCGACTCCACAAACGAGATCAGGTCGTCGACCTCGCGCTCGACAGCGTATGCCTGCGCGTCGCCACTCTCGCCCCGCCCGCGCCGGTCGTACGTGTACAGCGTGCGTTCCGGCTGCAGATGCGGCAGCAGTCGCGACCAGCCAGTCTGCTCCATCATCGCGCCGTAGACGAGCGCCAATCCCGGGCCTTCGCCCTGCGCCGCGCCTACGATCTCGACGCCGTCAGGTGTGGTGACGGTCACACGGCGGGGTGTCTGGTCCAAGCTCATGCCTCGCAGTTTATCGACTCAGCCGCCTTGCCTCCACACTACCGAGAATCTACTATGTAACCGACCGACCAGTCGGTCGGTTTTGGCCCGAGGCAGCTCATGTCCACTGCCACCTCGAACCTGCAAGCCGTCTCGCGTCTGGCGCCGCTGGTGCAGCGCGCCCGCGCACGCTCGGAGCGCCTCGGCCATCCCGTGCTCGCCAGCCTCACCGCGCATCTCGGCCCCGCGCCTGACTACGACCCCTGCACCATCGTCACGCAGCGCGACGCCTTCGTCTGGGATCAACCGCAGCGCGGCTTCGCGCTCGCCGCCGCCGGACACGCGGCGCGCCTTACTGCTTCCGGCGAATCGCGATTCCAGGACGCGAAGGCGCAGCTCACGCGCCTGCTGGACGAGGCGGTGATCGAGCAGGACAGCGGCGCTGCCTTGCGACCCGCGCCGCTCAGCTTCGCCGGCTTCGCCTTCGACCCGGCGCACCCGGACGACGTGGCCTGGTTCGGCTTCCCGGAGGCCGCGGTCGTGCTGCCGCGCATCCTCCTCGCGCGCTCCGGCGCCCACCTCTTCTTCAGCGTCAACGTCATGGTCGGCCCCGACACCGACCTGTGGCTGCGTCATCGACCTGCGCAACGACATCGAGCGCCTCCTCGCCGCACCCGGGGCCGAAACAGACGATAGCCACGACGCGACTCCTCGACCCCGGCCCGGAGGCTCGCGCCTACTGGAACGATAGCGTCGATCGGCCTGACCCAGCGCATCGCGGCCGGCGAAGCCGACAAGGTGGTGCTGGCCCGGCGCGTCCAGGCGGAGTCCGAGGGCGGCTTCGACCTGCGCGGCGTGCTCGAGCGACTGCGACAGCGCTACCGCGAGTGCACCGTGTTCGCCCTCCGCAGCGGCGAGGACGCCTGCTTCCTCGGCGCCACGCCGGAGATGCTCGTCTCGCTGCAGGGACCGCGCCGTCCACGCCGACTGCCTCGCCGGCTCGGCCGCCCGCGGCGCGACGCAAGCTGAAGACGCCGCCATCGGCGCGGCCCTGCTGGCCGACGACAAGGAGCGCCGCGAGCACGCCTTCGTCTCGCGGAGTCTCAACGAATCGCTTTCGGCGCTGTGCAGCGACATCCGAGCAGCCCGCGAACCCGCGACTTCGCCGCTTCGCCAACGTGCAGCACCTCCACACGCCCATTCGAGGCCACGACGCGCGGCCAGCGCCACGTCCTCGACCTGGTCGAGCGCCTGCACCCTACCGCCGCGACCGCCGGCCTGCCCCGCGAAGCCTCGCTGGCGCTGATCCGCGAGCACGAACCGTTCAGCCGCGGCTGGTACGCCGGGCCCATCGGCTGGATCGACGCCGAAGGCGGCGGCGAGTTCGCCGTTGCGCTGCGCTCGGCCCTGCTGCGCGGCGACGTCGCGTCGCTCTACGCCGGCTGCGGCATCGTCACCGGCTCCGACCCCGAGCGCGAGTACGCCGAGTCGCTGCTCAAGCTCCAGGCCATGCTCTGGGCCCTCGACGCCCAGCCGAGGAGGACGGATGCCTGAGCAGCTCTCCCACGCCGAAGTCCTCGGCCGCTACGTCGGCACCTTCGTCGACGAGCTCGTCGCCGCCGGCGTCGAGAACGTCTGCCTCTGCCCCGGCTCCCGCTCGACGCCGCTCGCCCTGGCCTTCGAGCGCCACCCCAACATCAAGACCTGGATGCACCTGGACGAGCGCTCCTGCGCCTACTTCGCGCTCGGCATGGCGAAGGCGTCCGGCAAGCCGGTCGCGATCCTCTGCTAGCTCCGGCACGGCGGCCGTGAACTTCGCGCCCGCCGTGGTCGAGGCCTTCCACTCCCACGTGCCGCTGATCGTCCTCACCGCCGACCGCCCGCCCGAGCTGCAGGGCCTCGGCGCCAACCAGACGATCGATCAGGAGAACCTCTACGGCTCCGCCGTGAAGTGGTTCGTCCAGACTGCCGCTGCCGGAGGCCTCGGAGCATATGCTGCGCTACGTCCGCATGGTCGCAGACCGCGCCGTCGCAGCGGCGCTCGCTGGCCCTCGCGGCCCCGTCCACATCA
Organism: uncultured Chloroflexia bacterium; assembly: GCA_963766645.1. Lineage (GTDB taxonomy): Bacteria > Chloroflexota > Dehalococcoidia > DSTF01 > WHTK01 > WHTK01. Next base: position 910,018 of record CAVYAY010000001.1, read on the forward strand.
ACTGCCCGTTCCGCGAGCCGCTGATCCCGCGCTATGGTCGAAGTTCGCACTCCTCGAGAACAATCGCTGCACCGCCGCCGCGTATCGATGCGCTTTCCTCCGCTTCGAAGCGCCTTACTTGCTGCGCGACGACCGCTCATCGTCTGCGGCCCGGAATCCGGTCTTGAAGGTCAGGCTGTCAAAAAGCTGGCTACCACTCTAAGCGCGCCTGTTCTCGCCGACCCGTATCCGGCCTCCGCGGCATCGACGCGCCAGAGGTTATCGGCGCCTACGACTGCTTCCTGCGTGACCGCGCTATCTCGCCGGCGCTTCACGCCGGACTACGTCCTGCGTTTCGGTGCGCCGCCGACCTCGAAGCCACTGGCGACCTACCTGCAGTCCATCGCGACGTCTGCAGGTCCAGATCGCCTCGCCCGGCGCCTGGCCCGACCCCGACCTCACCGCTGACGAGATCGTACATCGCTGATCCCGCCGCCGTCTGCGCCAGCCTTGCGCTCTGGCACCGGCAACGCCGAGCATCCTGGCTGACAGGCATGGCAGCAAGCCGAGGCAGAACGTTCGCGGCTATCCGGAAAGCCCTGCTCTCCATGACGACAGTGACCGAAGCCTAGCGTCGATCGTCGACCTGGCCAGCGCATCTTCCGCCGGTGCCACGGTCTTCGCCGGCAACTCGATGCCAGTGCGAGACATCGACACGCTTCTTCCCGCCGAGCACACCAGGCGGTAACATTCTGGCCAACCGCGGCGCCAGCGGCATCGACGGCGTCGTCTCGACCGCGCTTGGCGCTTCGGCGGCAGCGCCGGACCCACCGTCCTCGTCATCGGCGACCTCTCCTTCTACCACGACATGAACGGGCTGCTGGCGGCCAAACGCTTCGGCCTGAGGGCCACCATCGTCCTGATCAACAACGACGGCGGCGGCATCTTCTCCTTCCTGCCGCAGCACGACGACGCCGAGCACTTCGAGACGCTCTGGGGCACGCCGCACGGCCTCGACTTCTCGCACGTCGCCGGGCTCTACGGCGTCGGCTTCCAGCGTGTCACGACGCGCGAGGAGTACAAAGCCGCGCTCAAGGCATCGTTCGGGCGCGACGGCGTGCAGATCATCGAGATCAAGACGGACCGCGAGGAGAACCTGCGGCTGCACCAGCGCATCTGGGACGCGGTCGCCAAGGCGGTGAAGGACGTGGCGCTGCCATGACGCGCATCGCCGTCAACGGCATCAACCTCAACGTCGAGACCTCCGGCCGTGGCGACGGCCCCGCGCTGCTGCTGCTGCACGGCTTCACCCGCGACGCCCGGGCATGGGAGCCGCTGCTGCCCTGCCTCGAGGACTACCGCACCGTTCGCGTCGACCTCATCGGCCACGGCAAGAGCGACTCGCCACCGGACGCCGGCGCGCTACAGCATGGCCCACGCCGTCGAAGACCTCACCGCGCTGCTGCACCACCTCGACATCGACCGCACGGCGCTGCTCGGCTACTCGCTGGGCGGCCGCGTCGCGCTGCACTTCGCGGTCGAGGCGCCACAGCTGCTCTGGGCCCTCGTCATCGAGAGCGCCTCGCCCGGCATCGAGGACGACATGGAGCGCGACGCCCGCTTCGGCAGCGACGCCCAGCTCGCCGCGTCGATCGAGTCGGACGGCATCGAGGCCTTCGTCGACCGCTGGCAGGCGCAGCCGCTGTTCGCCTCGCAGCGCAGCTGCCCGCCGACGTGCTCGAGCGAGCAACGACGCCAGCGCCTCGACAACTCAGCCCTCGGCCTGGCGAACTCGCTGCGCGGCATGGGCGCCGGAGCGCAACGCTGGCTGCTGCCCGAGCTGCCGCAATCAGACGTCCCGACCCTGTTCCTCGCCGGGGCGCTGGATGAGCGCTACGCCGCCACTGGCGCCCGTCATGGCCGCCGCCGTCCCCGGACGCCGAGCATCACATCATCGAAGGCGCCGGCCACACGTCGCACCTGGAGCAGCCGGAGCCGTACGCCGCCCTCGTCAGCGATTTCCTCGCCCGCCACCGCCCCGACAAAGCAGAAAGGTAACTCCGATGCCAGACCAGACCGCGAGCATAACCACGATCAAGCCCGGCGCCGAATGGCAGCCGAGGGCGACTACGAGGACATCCTCTACGCACGACCGCCGACGGCATCGCCAAGATCACGATCAACCGCCCCGAGGTGCGCAACGCCTTCCGGCCCCAGACCATCATCGAGCTGCAGGACGCCTTCCTGCGCGCCCACCAGGACGACAGCAGTCGGCGTGATCATCCTCACCGGCGCCGGCGACAAGGCGTTCTGCTCCGGCGGCGATCAGAAGGTGCGCGGCCACGGCGGCTACGTCGGCGATGATGGCGTGCCGCGGCTCAACGTCCTGGAGCTGCAGCGGCAGATCCGCACCCTGCCCAAGCCCGTCGTGGCGATGGTGGCGGGCTACGCGATCGGCGGCGGCCACGTGCTGCACATCGTCTGCGACCTGACCATCGCGGCCGACAACGCCATCTTCGGCCAGACCGGGCCGAAGGTCGGCAGCTTCGACGCCGGCTACGGCGCGACACTGCTGGCCCGCATCGTCGGCCACAAGAAGGCGCGGGAGATCTGGTACCTCTGCCGCCAGTACGACGCGCAGCAGGCGCTGGAGATGGGGCTGGTCAACACCGTCGTGCCGCTGGAGCGCCTGGAAGAAGAGACGGTCGCCTGGTGCCGCGAGATGCTGGCCATGAGCCCACGGCGCTGCGATTCCTCAAGGCCTCGTTCAACGCCGACACGGACGGCCTGGCCGGCATCCAGCAGCTCGCCGGCGACGCCACGCTGCTCTACTACCTGACCGAGGAGGCGAAGGAGGGCCGCAACGCCTTCGTCGAGAAGCGCAAGCCGGACTTCAGCAAGTACCCCCGCTTCCCGTGAGGACGCGCTCGCAGAAGAACCGACCGCACCGTTGCCGATTGGGGTCCGATCCTATCTCGAAGTCAGTATCCCGGCGTCTTTGTCCCTCTCTGTGGAAGGAGAAGGAATGCGGCAGCGAGGGTGAGATTGAAACCCCATGAAGATCGCACGCATCCGCTGGGCGCCATTCCGCATCCCCTTCGTCAGGCCCTACGAGACGGCGCGCGGAGGCGCCCTCACCGCAACGGCTTCATCGTCGTGCTCGAAACCGAGTCCGGGCATCGAGGCTCGGCGAGGCGTCCCTCGACCCGTCGGCGCGCGAGACGAAGCGCAGAGCATCCTGCCGCACATCGAGTCGATGGCCCGCGGGCTCATCGCCGCTGACGTCGCCGACATCGACGACGTCCTGGAGCCGCACAGCGACGGAGACGAAGCCGACCGCGCGGCGCACTGCGCCATCGAGACGGCGCTGGCCGACGCCGGCGCACGCGAGGCGGGCCAGCCGCTGGCCGAGCTGCTCGAACGATGCCGCACCGCGTCGCGCCGTGCCCGTGAACGCCACGATCGCCGCGCGCTCGACAACCGAGGCCGCGGCAGCCGCGCTGCTGGCGTCGGCGCAGGGCTTCGGCTGCATCAAGCTCAAGGTGGGCATGGAGAGCGACGCTGGCCGCCGAAGCCGAGCGCGTCAGGACAATACGCGAGGTTATCGGCGCGGACGTGAAGCTGCGCCTCGACGCCAACGGCGCCTGGGACGAAGCCGTCGCCATCGCGACGATCCGCAACCTCGAGCTCTACGAAATCGAGCTGGTCGAGCAGCCGGTGCCCGGCGACGATATCGAGGCGCTGGGCCGGGTCCGCGACGCCGTGACCACGTCAATCGCCGCAGACGAGGCGGTATTCGACTACGAGTCAGCCACCACCGCGCTGAAGCACGCCGACATCCTGGTGCTCAAGCCGGCGCGCCTCGGCGGGCTCAGCGTCTCGCGCTACATCGCCAAAGTCGCCGCTGTCTGCCGGCATCGGCGCCATCGTCACAACGACCATCGATACCGGCATCGGCACCGCCGCGGCGCTGCACCTCGCCGCCTCGCTGCCGGACGAGGGCGCGCGCACGGCCTGGCGACGGCCTCGTTGCTAGAGACGACCTCCTGATGCGGCCGCTGGCCGTCGAGCGCGGCTACATGGCGCTGCCCGAAGCGCCCGGCCTCGGCGTCGAGCTGGACGAAGCGCGCGCGGCGCGGTACCTCGGCGACTGGCAGGAGGTCACGGCGTGACCGCGCACCTCGGCGGCTCGGTGCCGGACTGGCTGCAACAGCGCGCCACCTCTCGCCCGAGCGCCTCGCCCTGGAGTCCGACGGCGCGCAGCTCACCTATCGAGAACTCGACGTGGCCGTCGACGCCATGACGGCAGCGCCTCGTCGAGGCCGGCGTCGAAGCCGGGCGAAATCGTGGCGCTGCTGGCGCAGAACGGCGCGGCTTTCGTGCAGGCCGTGCACGCGGTCGCCCGCGCCGGCGCCGTGCTGATGCCGCTCAACCTGCGCCTCACGCCAGACGAGCTCGCCTGGCAGCTCGAGGACGCCGGCGCGCATCGCGTCCTGTTCGACGCGTCGCAGCCGACACTCGCGGTCGCGCTGCGCGGAGAGGTGGTGCCTCTCGAACTGCTCGCTGACATCGAAGCGCTCGCGGTCTCATCTCGAGCGCGCCGGCGCCGAGCGCGCTTCGACCTCGCGGCCCTGCACTCCGTCGTCTACACCTCCGGCACCACCGGCCGGCCCAAGGGCGCCATGCTGACCTACGGCAACCACTTCTGGAGCGCGACGGCCTCGGCGCTGAACCTCGGGTCTGCAGCCGGACGACCGCTGGCTGGCCTGCCTGCCGCTGTTCCACGTCGGCGGCCTCTCGATCCTGCTGCGCAGCGTCATCTACGGCACCACGGCGGTCGTCCACGCCGGCTTCGACCCGGCGCGCGTCAACGCCGCGATCGACGACGACGGCGTAACGATCGTCTCGGTCGTCGCCAACATGCTGCAGCGCATGCTGGACGAGCGCGACGACCGCCCTTACCCCGCCTCGCTGCGCTGCGTGCTGCTGGGCGGCGGCCCGGCGCCGGAGCCGCTGCTGCGCCGCTGCGCCGCGATCGGCGTGCCGGTGGTGCAGACCTACGGCCTGACCGAGACGGCGTCGCAGATCGCCACGCTGGCGCCGGACGACGCGCTGCGCAAGCTGGGCTCGGCGGGCAAGCCGCTGTTCGGCGCCGAGCTGCGCATCGTCGGCGAAGACGGCGCCGGCTGCGTTCCCGGCGAGCCGGCGAGATCGTCGTGCGCGGCCCGACCGTCACGCCCGGCTACCTCAACCGCCCGGACGAGACCGCGCGGCCTTCCGCGACGGCTGGCTGCACACCGGCGACCTCGGCACGCTGGACGACGAAGGCTACCTCTACGTCCTCGACCGCCGCGACGACCTCATCGTCTCAGGCGGCGAGAACGTCTACCCGGCCGAGATCGAGGCCGCGTTGCAGGCGCACCCGGACGTGGCCGAGGCCGGCGTCTACGGCATCGACGACGAGCGCTGGGGCAAAGCGCCGGTCGCCGTCGTGGTCAGCGCGAAGGCGCGGCCGACGGACGCCGGAGCGCTCGCTGGCGCACTGCCGCGAGCGGCTCGCGGCCTACAAGACGCCGCAGCGCATCGACTTCGCCTCGCCCTGCCGCGCAACGCCGCCGGCAAGCTGCTGCGCAACCAGCTTGGAAGCGTATCCTCGCATCCGTGAGGATCCTGCAGGGCAGCAAGGTCATCGAAGCGCCGCCAGCCTGGCGCGAGGAGGTGTCCAGGACGGACGCCCCGTCGTCATCGACCTGGGTGCCGGCGATGGACGTTATGTCTACGAAAGCGCCCGGGCCGACCCGCCGCGTCTCTACGTCGGCGTCGACCCCGACGCCGAAGCCTAGCGAATACGCCTACCGTGCGGCGCGCAAGCCGGCGCGAGGCGGCGTCGAGAACGCGCGCTTCGTCGTCGCGTCGGTCGAGCAGCTGCCACCCGAACTGGACGGCATCGCGGCGCTGTCTGCGGATCAACTTCCCCTGGGGCAGCCTGCTGCGCGCTTTGCTGGAGCCCGACGCCGCGACGCTGCGGGCGCTGACGGCGCTGGCGCCCGGCGGCAGGTTCGAGATCGTCTTCTCCTACGACCCGCGGCACGACACGAGCGCCTTCGCGGGCGAGCCACTGCCGGCGCTGGACGAAGCGTACATAGCCGGGGTACTCCCCTGCCTACCGAGGCGAGGCCTCGATGTAACGGAGCAGCGGCGGCTGACCCAGGACGAAGCGCTGGCGATTCCGTCGACCTGGGGTCGACGCCTGCTTCACGCTCGCCCGCGCAGCGTCTACTTCGTCGCAGGCACTGTCTCCGCGCCGCGCTGATCCGCTACCCTAGAGGCCACGCTCCCCCGCGCCTAGAACTCGGAGCCCTCTATGACCCCCATGCGAACCCTGCTCTTCGTCCCGGCCCAGCGCGAAAACATGGTTGAAAAGGCCGCCACCATCCCGGCCGATGTCATCGTGCTCGACCTCGAGGACGCCGTACCGCCCAACGAAAAGGCGGCTGCGCGGGACCGCATCCGAGCGTCGATCGATTCACTCAAGGCCGCGGGAAAGACGGTCCATGTCCGCATCAACCATCTCGACACCGGCCTCACCAGGGAAGACCTCACCGCAGCCATCGGCCCGGGTTCGACGGACTGCTCTTCCCCAAGGCCCAGGG
>CAVYAY010000002.1:0-1439742 GCA_963766645.1 uncultured Chloroflexia bacterium
CCGGCATGGGCCGGATTTTCCTCGCCCTGATCGACGGCCGGCTGGAGGACGCCGTCACGGAACGCGAAGGTCAGATCGCACGTGCGGCCGAGGGCGGCAATCCAATCTTCGGATTCGAAACCGGCGGCTTTGGCATCCGTGCCTTCGTCTACCTCGGCGGGTTCACGAAGCGCTAGCGCATCAAAGTCGCCACGAAGAGATGCTTGGTTACGGCGGGTCGTTCCTACCGGCCACCGCCTATGCGCTCGCATACGCGGGAAAGCGCGATGACGCACGGCGAGCCCTTCAGGCATCCATCCATGGCTTCGGCGGAGACTTGATGCCAAAGCTCACGGCACAGTTGCAGACCGCCGTCCTCCTGGGCGAGGCCTCTATAGCGGCCACCTCGGTCGAACGTTTACGCCAGCTGAGCGCGATGATCGACATGCAGGGTGGCACCGGGTCGATCGCCCGGCTCCTCGGTGATGCCGAAGCGCTGTTGGGCCATCCACGACCAGGCCTGGGCCTACTACGATGAGGCTTTAGACGTCTGCGAAAAGGTCGGTTATCGCCCCGAAATTGCGCTGATACGCCTCCACCTCGCCGAGCTGCTGCTGCGTCATTCCCGGAGGAACGCTGCACCGCATGGAAAATCTCGACTTCGTAATAGCGGAGTGCGAGGCGATGAACATGCGGCCGTCTCTTCAGCGGGCGCTACGCCTGCGCGGCAGGCGCCGGCCGGCGAAAGAGCTGGACGAGCCGCGCTACCCGGATGGCCTCACGGCTCGAGAAGCCGAGGTTTTGCATCTCATCGCGGCGGGCCGCACCAATACGGAGATTTCGGCCGACCTGGTGTTGAGCGTCCGAACCGTGGCACGGCACATCACCAATATCTACGCAAAGATCGGCACGCGCAGCAAAGCCGAAGCCACCGCCTACGCCATCCAACGGAATCTGAACTAGCCCTCCGTCTACGCGTTTCGTGCCATGAGAGCGTGGTGGCCGTCGCCGCGTTACGAAAAGATGCGCTGTTTTGCGGATGCTGGCGCCTATGCCAAAGCGGAGACTCCTGCACGTCGAGGCCGCCGGACGGAGCGGCCTAGCCGAGACGCCTGGCAGCCTCGGCATCACCGAACAAGGAGGGAACGAAAATGAAACGAGTACCTTTTCTCGTGACCGCCCTCGCGGGCATAGTCGTCGCAGCATTGGGCAGGTCCAAGTGCAGGCGGCGGGGACACCACCCCATCTACTTCATCAATGACTTCTATACTGGCGGACCTCTGCAGGACGTGTTTGTTGAGGGAGCAAAAAGCGCCGAAGTGCGTTCGTCTGGACCTTTCAGATGCAAGCAATCCCGAGAAGTTGAACAAGCAAGCATTCTCAAGCGAAGTGGAAACAACTCACGATTTCTAAAAAGCGGACCGAACCCCTCGGCCCTTTCCCAAAGGGGCGTGCACTCGGCTTCACGGCTGGCCAGTTCGTGGCGGCTCTCGGTGTCGGGACCTACACATCGAACGGCCAGGACGCCGAGCTGGACGTTGCATTTACGAACCTCGTCACCAACGGAGTCTATAACGCTTATGTGCGTCGACCCAGGGCCGACGCCAGGGAATCCAGTCAGCAAACCTTGTGGGGCGCTCGACGGGTCGAAAACTTCTTCACCGCGGGATGGCTGATGCGCCTCCTCCACCTGAACATGAAGGCCATACCGCTAGCCTCCGACCTCGCGCACGGAGTTTGGGCATATTCCTCGTCTGGCACAGCGACGGCTTCCGACACGGAAGCACGGCAGGAGCCTACGGGGTGGAATCGCACGTTCAACTCTCCTTCTTCCCGGACTTCCAGTTGCCCTTCACGCCGTTCTACGTGGGCCCTCCAGAGACCCCAGCGTCACGCCGCCAGACACGGGCTCGGGCGGCCTAATCCCGGCAGACCACGGCGTTTCCAGCACGACGCTCGATCGGCCTGGCGCTCAGCCTCACAAGCATCGGAGTCTACGTAGTCGGTCTGGCACGGAGACGCACTGACGCTAATGCGCGTCATTTTGGCCACGTCCCAGTGGTGAAGGAGGCCGGGCATTGACACCCGGTCTTCTTCGTATCTACGCCTGCAGCCAGATGATGCAGCTGGCCTGCAGAAGCCCAAGCCGGAGTCCGCGATGCGAAGACGCCGGCGATCCGCATGCTCCGATGCCACAGGTAATAACCCTGTGATGCGCCGGGCCCCGAGATTGTGTACATCTTCGCAGCGTGCATGCGCTGCAGGTCCCTCAGCTGTGACGAGCGTTTCTCCTCGTCCAGTTCACTCGATTGCGCGCGTATCAGCGTCTCCCATTCCACGTCGTTCGGGTATTTGAGGTCCATCATGTAGCCAGCGCCGCCTGGCAGGTAGAAGAAACGTAGCGTCATGTCGATGTCGGGATAGCCCGGCGTATTCACGTAAGCCAGCCCGTCGAAGTCGCGCATCCCCGCCGCTAAGTGGAAGTTCGGCCCGAAATCGGTCTGATATTCATGCGGCACGGTCTCGAATTTGAAATCGCCGCCGGCTTCCCACATTCCGCGCAGGAATCTCCGCCTCCCGGCCATAGTACGGCCTGAACTCGAACCCGCCATTCACGTGCCACTTGGACTCCACGACCGGGCCCTTCCCCGAGGCCTGGATCAGCTTCTTCGCCTCCGCGGGGTCATGAAGTACTTGCCGGCGTCGCCGAAGTCCTTTTCACGCGGGTCAAGCCAGTCCGGCTCGCTGACTCCAAGCAGCGTCGTCCAGCGCGTCTCGACGTTCAGCCCCGCCCCGGCGAAGGCGTCGGTGGAGTAGCGCGCGCTGATCGCCAGGTCACGATCAATTAACATCGACAGCGCCTGGCGCAACCGCTCGTCTCGCCATGCGGAGTCTGGCTTCAGGCTGAACAGCGCTGACGCGTAGCTACCCGGGAAATTATCCTGCTGCGTCATTTGTAGCGAAGGATCTTCGCGCTTCGTCGGGAGCACATCCTCTGACGCGATGTCGAACCAGTGCAGGTGTCCTGCCTTCAGCTGCGCCAGCCCCTGCGCGTACTCGGGGATGATCGGCACGTCGATGCCATCGAGATAGGGGACGTCTTTGCGGTAGAAATTCGGGTTGCGCCGGTAACTGAACGAAACGCTGGGTTGATAGTCGGTGAGCATCCAGGGCCCGGAGCCGCGCATCGTCATCTGAGGATCGAAGCCGCCATCTGCTTCCCGCGGCTGCAGGATCAGGTATGACCAGAAACCGATCATTTGCAGCAGCGCCGCCGACGGGCGAGCGAGCTTGAAGACTACGGTGGAATCGTCCAATGCCTCCACCGCGAGCACCGGCGAGTCCGGGTTCAGCTCGTTCAGGAGCTGCAGCCTGCTGTAGGCCGTAGCCCGGTACCGTTCGAATGAGAAGACCACGTCCTTCGCGTCGAGCGGACGGCCGTTGGTGGGCGGGCGAGGGTCCAGGCCGTTGTCGGGACGCAGGTGAAATGTCACCTGGAGTCCATCCGCCGAGTACTCCCAGGAATCCGCCGCGTACGGCTCGACAGACCCATCCAACTTCTCGCCTTTCACCCGGTTGAAGACCTTGTGCGCCTGGACGATGCGCTGGTATGCGAAGTCGTTGTGCACGGCCGCCAGGAAGAACGAGGAGCTAAGGCCATCAAAGCCCGCCGTGTCAAGCCCGGCATGAACCACGAAGATCCCGCCCCTGACGGCTTTGCTAGATGTGTCTTCTGTGGGCGCGAGGAGGCCCGACTTGTCCTGCAGCTCGGAATTGTCACCGCCGCCGCATCCCGTGAAGGTGTAGGCGGTGGCCCCAGCTGCAACGGCTATGACGCCGCGGAGGAAGCGCCGTCGCGGCATTCGTCTCACCCGGGTCCAGTAACCCGCACGAAATTCGGTCACGCTCTTCTCTCAGGAAACTGTCGCGGGCGTCTACTTCGTCTCTGCTTCATCGAAGACAGGATAATGCGCGGTCGAGACTGGCATGTCAATTCATGGTCGCTACTGCACCTCTGTGTCAGCCGCGAGCACACCACCAGCTATAAAGGTGAAACGCTATGTGTAAATCGTGTTGACTTAGCCCAGCGTTAGAGCGTGCATGGTTGTGACCTTGAAGGAGGCACCCATGCACCAGATCACCACTCCAGACGAATCGCCAGCAGTTGGCTGGGAGCGAACCCTCTACGCCTTCCTCGCCGAGAAGGAGCGCCGCTCCGGCTCGCTGCGGACCGTTCAGAGCTACTCGCGGATGCTCCGCGACTTCTTCGGTCGCTCCGCCAAGACGCCTGACGAGGTCACGTCTCAGGACGTTTTCACCTGGGCCTACGGCACCGGGCTCTCCGGCAAGCAGCCGGGTTCGATCACGATCGGCGCCCGGCTCGCCTGCCTCAGCTAGCTTCTACCGCTTCCTGATACGGATGAAGGTCGTCGCCTCCAATCCCTGCGATGCCCTGGAGCGACCGCGGGTCGTTCAGGGCTCTCCACGAGGGCTAACCGCAGACCAGATCCGGCGTCTCCTCGAAGTCATCCCATCGACGCCGGTCGGCCTGCGGGACCGCGCCATCATCCTGACACTCGTCCTCACGGGCCGGCGCCGCGCGGAGGTGCTCGGACTGAAGGTCGGCGACATCAGCCAGGAAGGCAGCCCCTTCTACTCTTATAGAGGTAAAGGCGGCAAGACCGGCAAGCGCGAGCTGCCGCGGCCGGCGCTGGAGGCGATCGAAGCCTGGCTGGCGAGCACCGGCAGGAGCCTCGCGACGATGGAGCCGAGACGACTCGCTTTGGCCGGACACGCGAACCGGGCGCGGCATCACGAGCGGGACCTTCTACACCAACCTTCGCCGCTACCTGAAGAAGGCAGGGCTTCCTCCAGGCGGCGTGCACATCTTCCGACACAGCGCCGCCAAGCTGCGGCGAGACGCCGGCGAGTCGATCGAGGAGGTGTCGCGGTTCCTGGACCACAGCAGCCTGGCGGTGACGACGACCTACCTGCGTCGACTGGAGGGGCAGGAGGACAAGAGCTGGGCGGCAGTCGCAGAAGCTATCGGCCTCTAACTGACAGCAGTTTTGACAGCAACGTCGATGCACGTCGGCGACTGTTGGCGCACGACCGTGGACGAGGAGCCCTGATTTCTAGTCGTGAATGGACGCCGGTGGACGCCAGCAACCAAACACCGACGGACTTTTAATCCGTCGGTCCAGGGTTCGAATCCCTGAGGGCCCACCACGCTTTTCGATTCTGGAATCGCGCAAACCCAACCGGCGCCAGTTGTTCACAAGCCAGTTCATGCCCGGTGCAACCACCGAACAAACGAACTGGTTCAACCACTTACAACGCGTTTCCAGCACCGGCGAGAAGCGCACACGTTCAGGACATCATCGCCAATATCAATGTCGTTCACCGCCTGCAACAGGTCTTTACGCCGACACTCGTAATCCACGCCAAGGACGACGGAAGAATCCCGTTCGGCGAGGGTCGCCGCTTGCCTCGTTGATTCCGGGCGCTGCATTGGTGGAGCTAGATAGCCCCAATCACCTCACCCTTGCCGACGAGCCAGCACAGGAAAAGCTTATCGCCAACGTTCGCCACTATATTACTATCGCCGCACCCTTGCCAGATCCGGCGGCGTTGGCGCCCCCATTGAAAGGTGGATCAGACGACCTAACCCCGCGAGAGATCGAAGTGCTTCGCCTCATGACGCTAGGACGCACGAATCAGGAGATTGCCGACCAGTTGGTGATCAGCCTGAACACAGTGACGAATCACGTGAAGAACATTCTCGGGAAGACGGGAAGCTCAAATCGGACGGAGGCCGCCAATTACGCACACCGGCGAGGCATCATCAGCCAGCAGTCCCGCAAAAGCACCCTCTCAAGGATTCCGACACCTCAAGTTCACACGATTTGGTCATGGACCGGCCTCGACGGCCCCAAGCTCGCTGACAACGACCCAACATCGTGGGTGGGAGTAGCGGAACGAATCGCAGTCTTCGGCTCCATGCTCTGGATGGCAGTGCTAGGCATCGCACTTCTGCTTCGCCCGACCTCTCGGCCCGAAATTACGGGAGGCTAGTCATCAGCGCTCCAAACTCGCGCTGCTCTTGTTTCCTGTCGGTGCCGCTTATGCGGGCGTGATCCGCCCGGCTGCTGCGTTGGAGCGCCACAGACGAAGAAGCAACACAAGAGTGCCCAGGTGGCGAAATCAAAGAGGGGTGGCGATTGAACTACAGCAGCCCGGCCGTAACGACGATGTACCTCCGGCGACTTGAAGGTCGGAGGACGAGAGTCGGGCCAAGCTGACCGCAGGATTGGCTGGCGCTGGGCTTCGTGCCTAGAAGGCACCACCGAAGTCGTCCATTCCGCCCATTCCGCCCATGCCACCCATCTGCTGCATCATCGCCGCCATGTCGGGGTCGCCGGCATCGAAGCCCGAATCAGAGCCACCGGAACCCAGGACGGCAAACCCGGAAATCGTGCGCGTGAGGTCCGTACCGCCGCACTTCTCGCACTTCGGATTGACCGCAGAACTCATCGAGCGCACAAAGACACTAAGTGGGGCTTCACACTGGTTACACTTGTATTCGTATATAGGCATAGCACTGCAAGTATACGGGCTGATTAACTAACAGCAGTCCTGACAGCAACGTCAACGGACATTGGCAGCCAGTCGCGAACCTGCCGGACATCGGTGAGCCTGCCAAGTGACGTCAAAAGAATGCTCTCCCGTGAGAAGAGAAATGCGACACTCACTCCGTAGACATCGTCTCGAACCTAGGGACCCGTGCGGCTTGCGGTCGGGCTCGAAGAGTCGGACCAACTCTCGCGGTCATCCCGCTACCAGGATGTTCGGCCTAATGGCCTGTGGATCGGTGATCGGTCCGAGGTTGGCCCGACCCTCAGTCAGCGTGACTCGGGCGGCTGACCGTGACTCTTCCGCTGGCTCCCGAAAACGGACCACGACGTTGCGATGAAGCAGCTGTGTCCGCGCCGCGCGAAGCAGCGCTAGCGTGTCGTGACCACCGGGCGGACCTACAAGGTTCACGAACAACGGCTTCGACAGAAGCCGTGCCAGTGCGTGACCAAAAGCTCCTGCGAACGCACCGTATTCACGGTGAGAGTTAGGAATAGTCTTGAGTGCCCAGGTAGCCTGATCTCGATAAACCAGGTCCCCGCTCAGATCAGCCAGTCGCGTGAAGAACAGCCCCGCAGCAGCGTTCTCTGTCATCAGGGTCAGTGGGACGCCGAGCTTTCCGGGGCCTTGTTTGCTGATGTCGTAGAAGCCGCCATCAGGGCAGCGGTGATTATCAAATATATAGCCGGCAACCTCGCGGGCATGTTCCAGATAGCCGCCGCTACTAAGCGTTACATGAGCATCGAGAAGCGCATCGCCCATCGCAAGGGCATCACTAAGGAGGCCGGGGACAAGCGGCTCGCCCTTCCAATAGAGATGATGCACGTCCCCGTCCGCGCCACGCAGATTCGACCAGAGGAAGTCGATTATCTCCACCGCGCGCGAGCGACAATCCTGGCTGCCGAGAAGCCACCATGCCTTCAGATAGGCTGAGGCCGCAGCAGCATTGGCGTCGCAGTAAATGACTTCGTCCAGGACGAAGTGAACATCCCGGTCGTCGCTGGCACTTCCTCCTGAGCCATGTAGGTAGTCCTGACAGCCCGCGAAACAAGGGCGCGTCTGCTCCGTGGTCAGAGCGTCCTCAAGGTAGCGTATGAGTTCTTCGGCCGTCTTCCGGTAGAAATCATCACCAGCCAGCAGGTACGTATCGAGATAATTGGAGAGCAGGGCCGCTTGATCGCCAAGTAGCTTCTCAGGGTGAGGTTCCTGCCAATCGCGGCGCGAAGAGTAGCGGAAGAAGCCTCCGTTCGATGCATCGAAGGTCCGGCTCTGCCGCAACCGAGTCAGTGTGCGAGCCACGTGGTCGAGTTGAGGACGCTCGCCACTGGTTTCATACAAGTAGAGAGCGAACTCGTTGGCCTCCGTGTGCAGCAGTTTGATGTCGACGCCAAAGCCGCCGTATTCGTGGTCGGCTAGGCCCTCCAGAATCCCGGCGACCTCTTCGACAAGGGCAGGCGTCAGCGGTACGTCTTCACCCGGCGGCATCTGCGCTGGGGCTTCGGGCTCAATACTCGCAGGGATTGCCGGTTCTCCTGGTAGTGGTTGATGAGTTTCACCAGGACACCCACAAAGTCCTCGGGCGGCGTGTAGTTCACGCTCGCGAGATGGACGCCCTGGGGCGTAAAGAACGAAATCGTCGGCCAACCGTTCTGGTTGTATCGCAGGTCGACGTCGGGCCGTTGTGATTCCTCTACGCGAATCGGAATGAAGAAGGCGTTCAGTAGCGTGATGACGTCGTCCTCGGAGAGCGATGTCTCGTCCATGCGTTGGCAGAAGCCGCACCAGAAGGCGGTTATGAAGACTGCAACCAGCTTGTCTTGCTCAACCGCCTCCTTGAAGGCGTCCTCGCCCCACTCGCGCCATCTGACGAGTTCAGCTCTGTTCGGTTGAGGTGAAAATCGAAGCACGCGAGGGCGAGGTTCTCGTCAGCTGATGCCGAGGGCCTGTTGGTATTCTTTCTTGTCGAAGCCCTTCACGGGCGTTTCATCGACGACCAGGACCGGAACCGTCATGAGCCGGTATTGCTTAACTAGCTCCATGAGGTTGTCGCGGTCGCTTTCGACATCCTTCTCAATGAAATCGATGTTGTTCTCTTTCAGGAAGCGTTTCGCTTCGACACAGGGCGCACAATTATGCACCTTTGTGTACAAGATGACGTCTCGTGCCTTGGTCATCGTCCGCTTCCCTCCTGCTAGCCCGCGCCTTCTCGGACGCTTCGCACGGCCGCGATAATCGCGTCAGTTTCCAGCACACTTTCCATGATGCTGACCTGCTCATCGTACACGTCAGCATCAAACTGCTGCTTCATCTCGGGTTCGAGAACATGGTAGACGGGAAGGCCCAAGGGAATGCCTGCGAGCGGACCGACCCAGGATGGATCGCCCTCGGTCACGGTTCGCGCGTAGATTTCAGAGCTCTCCGCGCTGGGCGAACCCAGAACTACGATCAGGTTGTCCGTGCCCTCTCTATCGGCCACGGCCTTGATTCCATCTTGACCTTCCAGGTCAAGTGCACCAGCGGCTGTTCAAACGAAGCAGTGAGTTTGAACCAGCGCTGGCTCGGCGCCCGCCGAGCGAATGCAGGCTTCGATCGCTGGGCCCTGAACCCCGTCGCGCTCACCGAGGATGATTACTCGCTTGCCTTTGAGTTCCAAGTCTACCTAGTCCCCTTTGCTTTCCCTGGCTGTTAGCCGCGGGTTGGATTCAAGGATAAAGGATTCCCCATCAGAGAGCTGAGTCATGCGTCCGAGGAAAAGACTCCCTTTGGCCAGGAACATAGCATAGCGATATGCCCCCGAACGCAGATCATCCAGCGCGTGTCCCATAAAGGGAATCGCCGACGCGACGTGCCCCTGAGTGGGCGAGAAGCCCGGCATTCCATGTCGGGCAACGAACTCGTCTCGGGCCGCGTTGCCCTTCTCGATATCCCCACGTTGGGCGGCGATCGCTGCGATCAATCGATAGTTGGTACGCGGTACGTCCCCGCTGCCGGCCGTATCGGTGATTTCCGGGTTGTGCAATTCCGTCGCGTACTTACCGATGTCCTGGAACCTCAAGCCCATCTTCTGCAGTGGAGCCGCCACGAGGGCACTCACGATCTGTTGCTGGTTCGATCCGGCCGAAACGGTGTGGCGGCCAACACTATCCAGGCGCAAGACCGGGCTGCAACCATCGTCGCGCCCCAGAATGATGCAGAACCCTGCTAGCACGTCCTCCATGATCGGAATGCCCTTCGCGAGGTGGCCCTGGTATTTCATGCCGAGCTTGGCAAGGGAGCAACCGCCGACCACGGCGACAGTCTCGAAGACCTCAGCGGCGATGAGCCCGGCACCGATGACCAACGCGTGTACAGGGCCGCAGCAGAACGCTTTGACGTCGCACCCCGTCGCGTTTGCACAGGCGGAGGCTTCCGCCACGGCTTTGGCCAGGTTGCCCCCGCCCCGGTTGTAGCGGTCGCCGACGGCTTCCTCCCCACTGCCGATGACATACTCGATGCTCGAAGCGTCGGCCTCTCCCGAACCAACGGCGGCGCGCAACGACATGGTGGCTGCCACTTTCGCGGCGAGGTTCTCCAGCAGGACTTCAGGCGCGAGCGCGGGGTCATCGTCGTAGTCCGTTTTCACCAGTCCGATCAAGCTCCCGTCACGCAGATACAACGGTGCACTTGAAGTGAGACGGAGCCCCTCCTCGATGCGGCTGAGCGGCAGTCCCTTGATGCGATCGAGGTCCCGTTCCGTTACCAGGGGGTGGTCCGCTAAGTTGTGTCGTGTAGAAGAGGCGAAGTCTTCCTCGAGCTGTACCAGATCGAAGTCGTCCAGGCTCTTGAGCAAGCCGTAGAACGCCTCCTCATGTATCAACTCCCCGTGCGGTCCCGTCGACAAGGCCCCGGGGAGAGGATTCTCATACCACGGTCCAGGCAAGTCGGTTAGCGCATCTGGTTTGAGATTGCCGAGCAGGACCTGGTGTGGCGCGTAATCAATAACGTCTTCGAACGAGCGAAGGCTGCTGCGGATCGTCTGCCACAACTCGGGATTCTTGGCGATCTCACGTGAAGGTTTCGAGCCGTGGCGCACCAGGCCGGGCGTGTGAGCGAGGAAGAGGTTGAACCCACGGACAACCGGTTGTTGCATTCGTTACCAGCGCCCGCCGCCCCTCGCGGAGCTAGGCAGAACTCCCGGCGCCTGCCTCCGTCTTCAGCGCATCCAACGCCTGCCGCAGAATGCGCTCGCGCAGCTTCTTCTCCTCGGCCGGCGGTAGGTCGGGCGCCCCTAGTGGATTGACGATGCCGTTGCCGAGTACCACGCGGTTCGACCCCACCATTTTCGCAACAGGCATTACAGAAGTGATCTGCACTACCGGCATGCCCGCTTTTTCCAGCTCAGTCGTGATCGCTGCACCGCAGCGAGTGGATGTCCCTCAAGCCGATACGAGGATGACCGCGTCAACCTCGTCCTCCTTTAGCTTCTCGGCGATTTCGCGACCCAGACGCCGGCTATTTCCGATCGGGTTGGCCAGACCCGAGGTAGAGATGAACTGATCGTGCAGCTTTCCGATTACACCCGCTTGCTCCAGCAGGCGCATCGCGTCGACCGGCACCATGCGGTCCGGATCGAGTTCGACGAAGCGCTTGTCATACCCACCATGCGAGACCTCATAGTTCTCACCCAGAAGGTCGTCCAATCCGGCGATGTCGTAACTACCCCAGTTCGTGGCAGCGTAGCCAACGATTGCGTCCGGATTGCCCTTCGGCACGACGCCGCCATCCGTCACGATCGCTACGCGCGCCTTCGACAAATCTAGAACAGGCGGAGGCGCCGTCACGGGAGGGAACAGCGCTCCTTCGAACTCCGATTTGAATGGCTGATCGTTGACCTTCGCGAAAAGCATGCTCACCAGGCGTTCGGCGGCAGTCTCATCCACGAAGGCATCGTGGAGCAGCCCGCGTGGAAGGTAGCCATCTTCTTCCGGAAGGCCGATCTCCTCGCCGCGCAGGAGCTTGCCGGACATGGCGACAATCCGCTCCATGACATCACGCATTCGCGGTCACGTTCTGACCGGAATCAATGATGTACAGATCCTTGCGATAAAGGTCGACGCCCGGGTTCTCCTTCGCCATGGCTGTGACGGCCGGGATGCCGAGTTGGTCTTTCACGCTGACACAGAGTGCGGCCGCTGCCACGCCGTACCGCCCCGCCTCAAAGCACGGCCCAGCCACGAACAAGTCTGCCTGAGCCTCCTTCACGTCGCGGAGCACCTCTTCTGTGAGTTCGGAGAGGTTCTCTGCCGCATGGTTATCGCCACACACGAGTGTCATTACGACTTCTGCATCCGGACCGAGCAACTGCGCCAGCAGCCGGCCTGGTCCGGTGACCCCTTCCATGCGCACCAGGGGTGACCCGGCAAACTCCTCCCCGCCCAGGCCGCCAAAGAACTGGTTGAGGTAGTGAACGACTCGCATGTGGAGCCTCCTGACAGATCACACTGGAACGTAGGCTCAGTATACGAACGTCTTTAGCTTTTGGGCACCCTGCTGATTCGTGATGCCACTGACGCTGGACGCGTCCAGGCTCTTGAGCGCAAACAAACTCTCGGCAGCCTCAGGGGTCGACGCGATCACCCTCTCCACGGACGCGGCCGGCAGGTCGAACAAACGGCCTCCGCTGTTGAAGACGATCGCGTCCACGTCCTCATAATTGAAGAGCGTCGCCGATTCCACGGTGCGTTCCGGCGATAGATTGGGTGGGCCCACCATCACGGCCGTTCGCATGCCCATCTGCTCGCAGAGATGCGCCGTCATGCCCATGTCCGCGTGCGGAGCACCGCCCCCGACTTTCGTAAGGATCACAGCATCGGCCGCAAGATTCCACTTCGCGAGCTCAGCGGACATCGTGCAGTTGAGCTCGCGGTCAAAGTTGTCCGATCCAGCGACGGTTGCGATGCTACCGACCAACGCGATCTTGCCCTGCGCTTGCCATTTGTAGAGCTCCGTGATGATGGGGTGGTTCTGATAGAAATAGGTATGAACGTTCATTCCAACGTTGCCCGCTAGCAGGGCGCCATCGAGCCACTCGTTGGGATGAAGCACCACGGGCGCGAGGCCATTTGTGTTGTGGCCGTAGAGGATGTGTTCATTGACCTCGGCGACACGCTGGCGCGAATGTATCTGGCCGATGTAGGCAAAACGCGGGACGCCTTCGGGATGAGGGCCACCAGGCCCATTCGACTCGTAGATCTCGCTCGAGGCAGGTTCTAGCTCCAACGCAGTACGCGCTAGAAATGCCGCCATCTTCAGCCCGGCAGCGTTACGCGCATTGAGCGCCACGTTTCGCGGCAGGTCCGCACGTGGCTGTGCGGTCAGGACAACGTGATGAAGGTCGGCAAATGGGGAGTAGTCGGCCCACGGCCCGGTCATCTCGATGACACCGCCGGCTTGCTCCACATTGCCGGCCCCGCTGAGGACGGTAACGGCAGCGCCGCGCAGTGCGTGAGTCGTGCCGCGGCCGGCAAGTCGCATCGGGCCGAGGGCTCCGGGAAAGTCCGAGCCGTCGGCCGGGTTCTTGGCGCGTGGTTCGATGACATCGACCACCCCGCCGATTCGGCAGCTCTCCCCCACCGCCACGAGCTCGACCCGGACGGACTCGAGCCGGTCATCTTCCAAGAGCAGCCGCTGCAGTTCCTCTTCGCTTATGGATAAGGTCGAGCCGCTCAGCTTAGTGGTCTCGGCAAACCTAATCTCGGAGACAGGATGATTGGCGACCGTCAGGCGCATTGGATTCTCCTCGAAAAGCCGTTACGAAGCTGAGTGCGTCATGGGGTACTGTGGTCAAGCGCGTAGTGCTGGGTCAGCAAATCGTCGCCAAAGTCCCCACTAGGATCCCTCAATACGCTGTGCGTGTGATTCGCATCATTCTGCGTACAGTCATACTCGATGAGCAGACGCTCTCCCTGAACCCTGTAATAGTGCGGGGCACCGAATTCAGGAGGTCCTGCCCAAACGAAAGCGGTGCTGTCGAGTTGCGACGCCTCCAGGACCGAATCGTGCTGACGCTGGACGACATCCGGAAGATGCTCGAAGTAGACCCGCACAAGGCGCGCCAGGACTTCCCGCTGGTCAGCCTTCATCTCGGATGCCAGGAGTCCTTTCGGCGCGGTCGAGTAGCGGTACATTTCGTCGTGCTCTGGCGTTAGCCCAAGGCTGTCGCGAAGGTGCTGGCCGCCCGGGCCGCCTCCTCCGATCTGAGGTAATGCGCCGTCCTCGATTCTCGGCCGATTCGTCTGGACGATGTCTGTTGGCGCGATTGGGGAGATTACGGCACGCTTTTGTTGATTCGCATCGAGCATGTGAAGCAAGTCGCGAGCCAGGTCTTCTTCTGCCGAAAGCGCCCGCATGAGGACGCCGCCTGGCATACGGACATGCGCTGGCTCAGCCCCAAAGAACGCCGGCATCATCGACACCGCTCCGTTTCGGACTGTCACATGGAGGCTGAGGTGATGCCCTCCGATGCGCCAGCTCCATTCAGCATCACCGGGAGTGCCGAAGACTGCGACGCAATAGTTGCCTGGGTCCCGCACGCGAGTGCCTTCGAGATCGCCGTAAGGCCGCTCCGGGAAATTCGACGAGTAATCTACGAGGCGCTCGAGCCCGATGACCGCCGACGAGTAGTTGTAACCGACCTCACTGAGACTCGCTGCGAGCATGCGCATAACGTCCTGATGTTGCGTTGGCGACATCTCACGCAGGTAGACGCCTGGTCGAGGCGTCGGCGTGTAGTACCAGCGGCGCCGCTCCTCTTCATTCGCAAAGGGCAAGGTGGCCTTTGCCGCCTGTTCGGATGTCAGCCCTTCCAGATACCTGCTCGTCGCCTCTGTAAGCTGAGAGATCAATGTCTCAACGTTGTTCATTGGTGTGTCCCCTTCTGGCATGCAGGCTCTCGAGGTCTTTGGCGCATGGACGCTCGTTCGAAGACGCCTGAAAGCTAGACCTCGTCCAAGACGATGTCAATTCGAGCAGCCTGCACTCCAGCGTGGACTCGAGGAGCTTGGATCCGAACACCGGCCCCGGATCGCGTAACCCAAGCGTTCTTGTCTCGTTCCGCAATCCGATCGCAGCGCGTTGTTAGAGAAGTCATGGCTCATGACTTACGGCTCCGACTGTAGGCTCAGTCCTACGGCTGCCTCCGCAACATTGACATCCTTCAGCGACCGCCAAATAATGCACTACCTCCCCGCGACCACGGTTGAATCGTCCGCGAAGGCAATCATGGACATTCAGGGCGAGCACTGGCTGGCTGCCCCTCCTCAGGTCGTGTGGGACTCGCTTCACGACGAAAAGACACTCCGTGCCACCATCCCGGGCTGTCATGAACTGACCCAAACCGCGCCCACCGTCTTCACCGGCACGGCTAGTGTCGGCGTTGGCTTAATCAAAGGCCTCTACCGCGGTTCGCTCGAACTCACGGAAGAGGAGCCCTACAGCGGAGCAACGATCCAAATCGATGCCCGCAGCGGCCACGCTGAAATTCGGGGTACCGGCAGCGTCCGACTACAGCCAACCGACGGTGGCACGCTCGTCACTTATGAAGCTGAAGCGCGCATAAACGGAATGCTTGCGGCGGTCGGCCAGCGGCTGCTTCCTTCCGTCTCTAAGTCACTGATTACGGCGTTTCTCAAGAACGTCGAACAAGAACTGTCCCGTCAATCACCGACGAGTTAGGAGGAGACTATGGCCAAGCAAACCGTGTCTTTCACACTTAATGGGCAGCCCGTCAGCCTGGAGGTGGATCCTCGAATGCTCCTAGCACACGCGCTTCGGGAGGAGCTTGGACTCACCGGAACACATATCGGCTGCGACACCAGCCAGTGCGGCGCTTGCACGGTCTTCATGAACGGCTCGTCCGTGAAATCTTGCACGGTTTTTGGCCTACAGGCTGAAGGCGCCAACGTCCTCACGATCGAAGGATTGCGGCAAAACGGAAATCTCCATCCGCTACAGCAAGCCTTCTGGGATGACCACGGTCTGCAGTGCGGCTACTGCACCCCGGGCATGATCATGTCGGCTTACGGGCTACTGAATGAGAACCCAGAACCTTCTGAGACTGAGATCCGCGAAGGCCTGCGAGGTAACTTCTGTCGCTGCACCGGTTACCACAACATCGTCAAGGCAGTTCAGTCGGCCGCGGCCAGCATGCGAGGCAAGAAGATATGACGACCACAACACCTCAGATTCCAAAGCTGGTCGGCGAGCCCGTACGCCGGCGTGAGGACCCCCGCCTGATTCAGGGCCTCAGCACCTACGTCGACGACATCAAGCTACCGGGCATGCTGCACATGTCGATCGTCCGCAGTACTCGAGGCCACGCGCGCCTGCGCAACGTCAACGTTTCCGCCGCACGTGCCGCGCAAGGCGTCTCGCTTGTCATGACCGGCACCGAGGCCAAAGCCTGGGGTGAAATGCTGCCAACCGCCGCACCGCTGGGTAACTCGGCCACGCGCTACCCTCTTTCCGATGGCGTTGTCCGCTTCGTCGGAGAGGGTGTCGCCGCGGTTGTGGCGACAGACCGTTACACCGCTCGTGACGCTGCGGAGCTGGTCGACGTGGACTACGAGGACCTCCCCGTCGTGGTCGACGCGCTCAAAGCACTGGAGCCGGGCTCAGTGCTGCTTCACCCTGATTTCAAGACCAACGAATGCGTCACGGTCCCTGTTGGCGACAAGGAGGCTACCGACGCCGCCTTCCGTGACGCCGACGTCACGATCAAACAGTGGATCGTCAACCAACGCCTGATTCCCAACCCGATGGAGCCCCGTGGCGTCGTGGCCCACTTCGACCCCGGCCAGGAGACCCTGACCGTCTGGTCTTCCACTCAGGTGCCTCACCTCCTGAAATGGCTGCTTTCGGGACTGGTTCGCATCCCGGAGCACAAAGTCCGCGTCATAGCTCCCGAGGTTGGCGGCGGTTTCGGCTGCAAGATCGACGTCTACGCGGAAGATATCCTTTGCTCCCTCGCCAGTATCCACCTCGGCAAGCCCGTGAAGTGGATCGAGGACCGCACCGAAAACTTCATGGCGACGATCCACGGCCGTGACATCCACGCAGAAGTTGAATTGGCCGCGCGCAGCGACGGGCGGCTATTGGGCCAGCGAATGAGAGTCATCGCTGACATCGGCGCTTATCAGCAGCTCCTCACCGCGGCGATCCCGACGCTGACCAGTCTCATGTTCCCCGGCCTTTACAAGGTGCCAGCCCTGTACGCGGAGGTCGTCGAGGTCTACACGAACAAGACGCCGACCGATGCCTACCGCGGCGCCGGCCGCCCTGAAGCGACGTACTTTGTCGAACGTTCAATGGACATCTTGGCGGACAAGCTCAACATGGACCCTGCTGAGCTACGCCGCATCAACTTCATCGATAAAGACGCCTTCCCGTACAAGACGATTACGGGACAGGTCTACGACAGCGGAGACTATGAGGCCGCCCTGGACATGGCGTTGGAGAAGGCAGACTATCAGGGCCTTCGCCGCCAGCAGGAAGAATTGCGCGAGCAGGGACGCTACATGGGGATCGGCGTCTCAACGTACGTCGAAATTTGTGGCATCGGACCATCGGCTATGGTGCCCGGAGGCGGCTGGGAGGGTGGCACCGTCCGTATCGAACGGACCGGCAAGGTTACCGTTCTAACCGGCACATCACCCCACGGCCAGGGCGGCGAGACGGCGTTTTCTCAGATCGTTGCTGACGAAATTGGCGTTCCTATCGAAGACGTCACCGTGATCCACGGCGACACCGGACAGGTGCCATTTGGCATCGGCACCTTCGGCAGCCGTGCCATCGCCATCGGCGGTACGGCGATCGTGATGTCGGCTCAGAAGGTCAAAGAGAAGGCCAAGAAGTTCGCTGGCCAGATGCTGGAGGCGGCGCCGGACGACCTCATCTACGACTCGGGACGTATCTTTGTCCCCGGCCACGAAGACTCAGGCGTCACGATCCAGGAAGTCGCCAACGCCGCCTGGAGCGGGACGGTTCTACCGCCGAATACTGAACCCGGGCTCGAGGAGACGAGCTACTTCGAGCCTTCGAACTGCACATTCCCCTTTGGCGCACACGTTTGTGTCGTCGAGGTCGACCGGGATACTGGAAAGGTCGAACTGAAGAAGTACGTCTCGGTCGATGATTGCGGCAACGTCATCAACCCAATGATCGTCGAGGGACAAGTTCACGGAGGCCTGGCGCAGGGCATCGGCCAGGCGCTAATGGAAGAGGCAGTTTACGGCGAGGATGGCCAGCTCATCACCGGCAGCTTCATGGACTACAACCTGCCCAAAGCTGAGCATTTTCCGTCATTTGAGCTGTATCGCACCACGACGCCAACTCCGGTGAACCCGCTTGGCGCAAAGGGCATCGGCGAAGCCGGAACCATCGGCTCGACGCCGGCCGTAGTTAACGCAGTCGTCGATGCGCTCAAACCGTTCGGCGTCAATCACATCGACATGCTGCTGCGACCAGAGAAGCTTTGGAAAATCATGCAGGGAGGCCCTCGATGATCCCGGCGAACTTCGACTACTTCGCGCCGAGCAGCTTACAAGAAGCGCTCCAGCTCCTGGCCGATCGAGGCGACGATGCAAAGCTCCTCGCCGGGGGCCACAGCCTTGTGCCGCTCATGAAGTTGCGTTTAGCCCAACCCGCGGCCCTCATCGACATTGGCCGTATCGTCGAGCTCAGAGGCATCTCTGTCGAAGGCGGCCGGATAAGGATCGGTTCCACAACCACTCACGCCGCCATCGCCGCATCGCTCGAAGTCATCCAAAACGCCCCGGCATTGGCTCAAGCCGCCCATGAGATCGGCGACCGGCAGGTACGTGCACGCGGCACCATTGGCGGCTCGCTGGCCCACAACGATCCCTCGGCGGACCTCCCAGCGGTCATGCTCGCCCTCGATGGCGAGTTCGTCCTGCGTTCCACTAGCGGCGAACGCACACTGACGGCGGCCGAGTTCTTCGTCGGGATGCTGGAGACCGCCATCCAGCCAAACGAGATGTTGACTTCGGTGAGCGTGGCCGTGTCGCCATCGTCCGCGTATGCGAAGTTCCCCAACCCGGCTTCGCACTACGCGATCACAGGCGTCTGCGCGTCCGTTACCAGTAACGGCACCGTGTCATCGGCAAAGATCGGAGTCACGGGCGCCGCCCCGATGGCGTTTCGAGCCACCGCAGCAGAGGCTGCGCTCACCGGCAAGCCTCTGACCTCCGAGTCAATCGCCGAAGCCGCCGAGTCCGCCTACGACGGGCGCGAGCTGCTGGGCGACATCCATGCGTCGGCCGAGTACCGCGGCAATCTGATCAGCGTCATGACGAAGCGAGCGCTGGAGAAGTTGACCACCTGATCGAGTTCGATGCCGGAGGCAACATCGCGGTGCGTGCACAGGTGCAGATTGCGACCTCAGTTCGCTAGTCTGGGCAAGATGAGACGAGCCGCTCGCTCCTGCTGGGCTCCGTTATCGAACGCGACCCGCAGGTAGTTCACGCCGCTAACCTCGAGCTCGGCGATGCGTCGCATGCATTCGTCAGGCGTGCCAACGATCTCGCGTTGGACGAACTCGTCCAACGTGGTTGCAGCTCCACCCTTACCAACGGGGTCCTTTTCAAACGAGGACTTTGCCTCTGCTACCGCCGAGTCGCCGTCTTCGGCAACAAACAGGCGGATCATGCGCACGATCGTCATCGGCCGCGTTGGCCAGTCGGGCCGCGCGAGCACTTGCGCCAGGCGGTCGATGCTGCCGCGCGTGAGCATGACCCACCCGTCCGCAAGGTCAATGACGTTCTGAATCGTCGCCTCAGATTCTCCCCCAAGCCAGATCGGAGGGTGCGGCTTCTGGTAGGGCTCCGGAGCGAACGCGAGCTCGTGGGTCTTTACGTGCTGCCCACTGAAGGAGACTGTCTCAGGCGCCGGGTGCGTCCAGAGCTCGCGCAGCAGCTGCACGACCTCGCGAGCGTATGCCACCCGATTGTCGTGATCATCAATAACCGGAATGTCGTAAGCCTTGTACTCAGCTGGCACCGAGCCCGCGCCAAGGGCACAGATCACCCGGCCCTTGGTGATCTGGTCTAGCGTCGCCAACACCTTGGCAAGCATGGCCGGGTAGCGAAATCCAGGGTTCAGCATGCTCCAGGCCAAACGTGTCCGCGTGGTGATGCCACCCAGCGCCGTCATCAGCGTGAAAGAGTCCAGCGGTCCATCCGGACCCGTGTAGCCGTGGCCCATGATGTGGTCGCCCAGCCAGATCGAATCGAAGCCCTGCTGATCTGCTTGACGTGCCTCCTCAAAGACCGCGTCGACGCCGCGTTCCGGGTGCAGCAGCATACCGATCTGAACCATCGTGAAAGCCTCCGCGTTCGAATTTGGATACCGGACCTATGAGTGCCACCCGAATGGTGGAGTGCAGTTTGGAGCCTGTCAACTTATCCAGTGAAAGTCTATTTTCGCGGAGTCATCGAGGTCCTTGCATGCCGAAGACCGTGACTTTGACGCACCCTGCGTGGGGCGATGAACCCACCAAGACGAAGGGTAGCCTCGGAGGGCAATGTCTCGCTGCAGGGCGTGTCGACGCCAGAGTCCGCTCCCCGCCTGTCTGGACACCTCCCTCGAATCGGACAATAATCGCGTCACCCGTCAACAGCGCGCTTTAGCCCCGGGTCAGGAGGTCACCGTGGTCCTTCCCCTAGAAGGCATCCGTGTCCTGGACATGACGGTGTTCCAGCAAGGCACCTACTCGACCGCGATGCTCGCCGATCTCGGCGCCGACGTCATCAAGGTCGAAGGGCCGGACACTCCCGACCTCGGCCGCTGGAGCGGTGCGGTGGCAGCCCGATCACCCCTCAACTCCTACTTCCACAGTCTCAACCGCGGCAAACGTGCCATCTGCATCGATCTCAAGCACGAACGAGGCCGTGAGGTATTTCACCGCTTGGTGAAGGACGCCGATGTCTTTGTCAGCAACATGCGCCGGCCGGCGTTGGCCCGTCTCGCCTGTGACTACCAGACGCTGCGCCAGATCAATCCGCGCCTCATCTACGGCCGGGCCTCGGGTTACGGCCCCAACGGCCCCGACGCGGACCGCGGCAGTATGGACATCCTTGGCCAGGCCCGCGGCGGAATCATGAGCCAGACAGGTGATCCGGACCGTGGTCCCAAGCCAGCAGGAGTAGCCATCGCGGACCATGTTGGCGCCATGAGCATGGCATTTGGTCTCGCCATCGCGCTACTACATCGTGAGCGGACAGGCGAAGGCCAGGAGGTGGATGCTTCCCTGCTCGGAGGCCAACTCTGCATCCAGACGTTCAACATTACCGACTACCTCTGGGCGGGACACCAACGAGGCCGCGCGAAGCGAGCCGGACCAAACCCGACCTGGAGCACCTATCAGGGCAGCGACGGCAAGTGGTTCGCATTGGGGATGAACTGGCAGCGTTACTGGAGCCGGATTGCCGCTACCGTTGGCAGACCGGAGTGGGCGGAGGACGAGAAATACGCGACGCTGGAAGCAAGGCTCGCCAACGCCGACGACCTGTTTGCGGAATTCGACGCGATCTTCGCCGCACAACCGGCTGCGGAATGGGTTCGCCGTTTCACCGAGGCCGATCTCCTGGCCACGCCTGTCAATGACTACGAAGCTGTCTCCAAGGACCCACAGGTATTGAGCAACGACTACATCACAGAGGTCGAACGCGGAGCCGGTGAGCCACCTGTGAAGATGGTGGGGCTTCCGGTCATCTTCAGCAAGACGCCCGGCCGCATCCGCGGCATCGGCCCGGAGTTCGGCCAGCACACCGAAGAGGTTCTGCAGGAAGCCGGCCTTAGCTGGGATGATCTGACGGAGCTTCGCGAAGCGGGTGTTATCGGCCCCAGGCCGGGCGTCGAAACCACCGGCTAGCACTTTTCAGACTGGGAGGATCAACGTGGCCGATATCGATGGCGCGACAATCATCGCGAGAAGCCTTAAGTCTAATGGGGTCCGTTTTTGCTTCGGAATAGTGGGCTTCCCGGTTCAGCCAATCGCGGCAGCGATGCAGCGGGAAGGCATCAGGTTCGTCGGCATGCGCCATGAGCAGTCTGCCTCCTATGCGGCCGGCACAATCGGGTACCTTACGGGGCATCCTGGCGTTGCACTAACCGTCTCCGGGCCCGGCATGACCAACGCCATTTCAGGCCTCGGCAACGCCTGGGCGAACTGCTGGCCCATGCTTCTCCTCTCCGGTGCCAACGGCAGCGATCAAATGGGAAGGGGCGCCTTCCAGGAAGCACCCCAACTCGAGGCTGCCCGTCCCTTCGTCAAGTACGCCATGCGCCCCGAGTCAGCTTTGCGACTCCCGTTCTACATCGAGCAGGCGATACGAACTTCGCTCTACGGCAGACCCGGCCCCGCCTACCTGGACCTCCTGGATGATGTGATCTCCGGCCAGGTCGAGGAGGAGTCGGTCAGCTTCCCTCCCCCCGTGCCTGAGCCGCCTCGTCCGACCGTCGACCAGGCGTCGGTGGAGGCGGCGATGGATGCCCTCCGCGGCGCCAAGCAGCCGCTGGTGATAATTGGCAAGGGCGCCGCTTACGCGAAGGCGGAAGATGAGGTTCGCAAGTTCGTCGAGACCACCCAACTTCCCTTCCTCGCCTCGCCGATGGGCCGGGGCGTCTTGCCTGACGATCACCCACTATCCGTGGGCGCGGCCCGCTCGCTCGTGTTGCAGAACGCCGACCTGATCTTCCTTATCGGCGCTCGCCTGAATTGGATCATGCACTTCGGGTTACCTCCTCGTTTCAAAGAAGGCGTGAAGGTAGTGCAAATGGACATCGCGGCGGAGGAAATCGGTACGAACGTGCCTACCGAGGTGGCCCTGATCGGTGATGCCAAGGCCATCACCGGCCAACTCAACGCCTACCTGTCCGAGCATCCCTGGCAGTACCCCGAAGAGTCGACCTGGCGGACCGGCATCGCGAAGAAGATCGAGGAGAACGTCGCTACGACTGCCCCGATGCTGGTGGACGATTCGAAGCCCATGGGCTATTACCGTGCGCTGAGGGAGATCCGAGACCTGCTGCCGGACGACGCCATCGTCGTCGCCGAGGGTGCCAGCACGATGGACATCAGCCGCCAGGTCATCAACAACAGCCTGCCGCGCCACCGAATCGACGCCGGCACCTGGGGCACGATGGGGGTTGGCTTGCCACAGGCTATCGCGGCGCAACTCCAGAATCCTGGAAAGCGCGTGGTGGATATAGAGGGCGATTCGGC
Organism: uncultured Chloroflexia bacterium; assembly: GCA_963766645.1. Classification (GTDB taxonomy): domain Bacteria; phylum Chloroflexota; class Dehalococcoidia; order DSTF01; family WHTK01; genus WHTK01. The sequence goes on from CAVYAY010000002.1 coordinate 22,892, forward strand.
GTTCGGGTTTAGCGGCATGGAGGTCGAGGTGGCCTGCCGGCTCAACCTCCCCATCACCTTCATCGTCCTCAACAACAACGGAATCGGCGGCGGACCAACCGAGCACCTTGACATTGACCACGTCCCGCCGGGCGCGTACTACCCTGACGCTCACTACGAGAAGGTGATCGAAGCCTTCGGCGGTTTGGGGATATACGTGGACGACCCCGACGACCTGGGGCCTGCCGTCAAGCGGGCATTCCACTCCGGTGGTCCGGCGGTCATCAACGTAGTCCTGAACAACCAATCCCGTCGCCGAGCCCAGGAGTTCGCCTGGCATACCGGTTCTGCCGCAACCCGGGGTTAGCGGCTCGACGTCCGTTTCTTGATCAGGAAGGCACTCAGGGCATGCGCATTTTTCTGAACGGCATCGGCGCGTTCGGTGTCGATGCGCTGACGAGGCTTCAGGAGCAGGGAAACGAGATCGTGGGAGTAGCTGCACCGCCCAAATCGCTTAGCGGCCGGGCGGACAGACTGTGGGCGCATGCCGAGGCTGCCGGTATTCCCATCTTCGAGACCAGGCGTCTTGCGGAACCCGACATCGAAACCGCATTGAGAGAAGCCGCTCCCGAGTTGGGCGTTATGGCTTTCGTGCAGGATTTCATCGCCCCCTCGACACTGGAACTCCCGGAGCACGGGACGATCCAATACCACCCTTCTCTACTGCCGAAGCACCGCGGCCGCAGCGCCATCAACTGGGCGATCATTCAGGGCGAGACCAACACGGGCGTTTCTATTTTCTGGCCCGATGAGGGAATCGACACCGGACCGCTGTTACTTCAGCGAGAGGCCGAGATTGGGCCCGACGAAACCGTCGGATCGCTCTACCGCGACAAGCTCTATCCGCTCGGGATCGACGCCTTGGCAGAAGCCGTCGCGCTCATTGCTGATGGCCGCGCCCCAAAGATGCCCCAGGACGATGCTCAGGCGACATACGAAAGGCCGTGTGGAGACCGAGTATCCCGCGTCGATTGGAGTCGACCCATCAAAGACCTCTACAACCTGGTGAGAGGATGTGACCCCAGCCCGGGAGCCTGGGTGAGCTGGCAGACTCAGAGGCTTCGTCTGCTAGACGCCGTACCGCTCTCGAGAGCTCGGTTCGCAGCTGGTGAGGTGGCTCGCATCGACGAGGCTGGCATGGTAGTAGGCGCTGCAGATGGAGCGCTTCTGGTACGCACTCTAAGGCTGGACCCTGGTAGTTCTGGCCCAGCGGCCGAAGTTGCGGCCGCCAACGCCATCCAAGTCGGTGCCAGTTTTGAGAGTCCTTGACTCATTGACTGGCCCTTTCACGCCTAAACCCACCTGCTCAAACGATGAGTAAATCGTGTTGACCTAGTCCCTCGTTAGAGCTTGCAGCTCCGCCGCGCTATTAGCACCGAGACGTTGCTCCTGACGCATCGTGTTTCATCATACCTGCAGCCACTATTCGTAATCCCTGAAACCGATGGATGCATGTGAGCCGTCACAGAAGGGCTTGTTGCTCGAAGCACCGCAGCGGCAAACCGTGACTCGGTTACGTACCTCGTAGGCCGTGCCGTCTGCGGACTCGATAGGAATGCCGCCGCGCACCCACAACGGACCGCTGACATCCTCCTGTGGGTCCTCGACCACTCCAATGGATGGCTCGATATCTGGTTCGAGGGCTTGCTTTGTCTCCTTGTCCCAGACGACCAGGCGACCTGAAGGACAGGCCTGCGCCATACCGATAACCTTCTCGCGCACCTCCGGGTTGTCGGACGACTCAATCAACCTCCAGATCGAGCCGTCGGGGTCACAGAAGCGAGCATATGCACACAGCGACTCCGTGTCGGTCAGGAGCAACGTCGGTCCCTCGATGAGGTCCGACTGATCGACGTACGAGTCGCGTGACGCCGTCTCGGTGCCATCGAACCCTATACGAGCGTGCGTCCCGTCGCAGAACGGCTTGTCCGCCGATTGCCCGCAGCGACAGAGACTGTAAGTGCCCTGCGTTTCAAAGGACTCACCCTGCCGCCACCCACGTGAGGCGCCTTCAGCATCCGAAACAAAGACCCGCTTGGCCAACGGAACGCCGCCTTCAACGCGATAGGGGCCATTCCTCGTTATCTTTATCTTGAATCCTTCTCGGTCGGTCATCTCATCTCCTTGGAACCCGAGACAGGATAATAGATCCACTGCCAAAAACGACCGGCGAGCGAAAGTCCCGCATAAGCCGCATTGCATGATGACCCACCAATCGTCAATGCGTAGACTCTTCCCAGGTAGGCTTTTCTTGAAGGAGTTCCGGCTTAACCTCGACGGCTCCCGCCATGGAAATCAGCTCCCGCGCGTTCCCAGTGACTGAGAAACGGTTGACGACATTGACGAATGAGTCCTTGATCCGCTTTATCCGACAGGAACCCAGTGCCCTCCAGACAGTAACTTTCTATTTTGAGAGGCCACGGGAGTTCGAATTTACGGCTGGTCAGTTCATCGAAATCACCTTACCGCTGTCCGATGTCGACGAGTCAGATAAGGTTCACACCTTTTCTCTATCCAGTGCGCCCTACGAGGATTCTCTGGCGATCACAACCAGGCTACGAGACAGTCCCTTCAAACGAGCTCTGAGCCTCCTGAAACCAGACGACTTGGTCCAAATTGAGGGTCCGTATGGCAAATTTGGGGTTCGGCAGGATACACCCAGGCCGATTGCCTTCCTCATCGGTGGCGTCGGCATTACACCCGCCTACAGCATCATCAAACAGGCTGCCCGTGACTCTCAGTTGGCCGGTTTTTACCTCTTCTACTCCAATCGACGCCGACCAGAAGCCCCGTTTCTCGCCGAGTTAGCTCGTCTTGAGAGAGAGAACCCCGGATTCCATCTGGTCGCCACGATGACAGCCGATGAATCTTGGACTGGAGAGAAGGCTCGTGTCGATATGAACATGATCCGGAAGCACATCGATCCAGCCACCACTTCCTTCTACACTTCCGGGCCGCCGGGCATGGTGACGGCCATGCGAGAGATGCTGTCATCAAATGGCGTCCGAAAAGAGCAAGTTCTGTTTGAGACCTTCTCCGGCTATTGAACTTTGCGTGCGGAACTTGAACGCGCCGGCGCTGATTCCACAACCGGTCAAGGCCTCACCAGCTTCTAGTAGAATTCTCTGGACTGCTGTTCAAATGGTGATGCGGGATGCAGCCTAAGAACCGCCCGAATTTCGAAGGGGGTAGCAATGGCCGAACTGCAATCTCCACTCAGCGCCGCATCGTCGCCGCTCTGCTCGCTTGGCCTTTACACAGGACGCGTTGTCGGTTCGGTTGTCGGCAGGGGGCGGGAACTTGCCGCCATCGAGCAGGAACTGGATGCCATCGAGCGAGGCCTGAGCTGTCTCACCCTTGAGGGAGAGCCGGGTATCGGCAAAACGCGACTTCTACTTGCAATCGAAGAAATCGCTCGCGCTCGTAACTTTGCGTCCATTGCCGTAACAGCCGACGAAGAAATTCGGGGGCCATTTCTTCTGGCCCGCAGTATCTTTGCTAGCCCAACGATGAGCGACGCCCAGTCGCCGCAGGTTCAGGCGGCGATTGAAAAGGTGACCAATGCGCTGATGAACCAGGACGACCCGGGTCTGGCTCAGCTGCAGCCAGATCAGAAGCTCCTGCGCATTTTCGACCTTGCAGCCGTCGCACTCCGCCTGGTCGCAACAGAGCATCCCATAGTCCTGATCGTTGACGATCTGCAGTGGGCAGACGGAGACAGCCTGCGATTGCTCCGCTACGTGGCGCGGGTTGACGGCCAGAGTCCCATTCTGCTCGTCCTCGCGATCCGGCCGGCTGAGACGGCGTTCGTGAATGAGGCCGTCACGCTACTGGCTGATATGGAACGAATGGGCATCGTACGCCGCCTGAAGCTAAGCCGTTTCACTCAGCTCCAGTCGACAGAATTTCTTCAGCAAGTGTTCGGCGGAAAGGTTGATCCCGCGAGCGCCGCGATCATGCATGCGCAGGCGGAGGGCGTGCCCTTCGTGCTGGCGGAGCAGGCCCACACCTATCGCGATTCTGGACTCATTCACCAGGTTCAAGATGTCTGGACGCTCGCGCCTAATGCCGAGCGGTTGCTCCCTTCGGCTGTCCGGACCCTGATAGATCGGCGCGCCGCCCATCTTCCCGATGACACAAAATCGGCTTTGGCCGAGGCTGGCGTGCTCGGCAGGAGATTCAGTCTGCGCGACCTCGTGGATATAAAGCTGCGGCTGGGTGAAGTTGGCCACGATGTTGATGATTTGGCTCAATCTCTGGTTCCTGCCGTGGCCTCGGGCTTATTGACGGAACAGCCGGAGGACTCACCTGCCGACTACGGCTTCACCCATGAGCAGATCAGGGAGCACGCAGTGGCCGGCCTGCCGCCGTCTCGCCGCCAGGCAATCCACGGTGCAATCGTGGACATGCTGATGGAAGGTGCCGCTGAGCCACCTAGGGAAAGCCTACCGCTGTTAGCGCAGCACGCTTTGGCCGCAGGACGTGGCGACCTTTGCGTCCGGTTCTCTTTGGAGGCGGCTCAGGCCGCCCTGCAGGCGAAGGCCCCGGACGAGGTTCTCCGTCTAGTACATGTGGCTCAGGCCGTGGCATCCATTCCTCAGGACCGCGTCACTCTCCTGCGGCTGCAGGACGATGCCCTGGAAATGTTGCACCGTCAGGATCAGCGCCAGCATGGCCTTGCTGAACTGGGCGCTCTGGCTGATGCATTGGCCGACACCCACCTGGAGATGGAAGTTAGATTGCGCCGCGCGGCGACGCTGCGTCTATCCCACGATGAGGTGAGCGCGGCCGAGATCGCCCGTCGAGTCCAGGAGTCGGCCGCCGAGCATAGCGACGAGGCAGCAGAATTGGCGGCGTTCTTGGAACTTGGACAAGACTTGATGCGGACGGAGCTCGGCGCTGGCTACGTTTCGAATCCGACTGAGTCTGACCTCGATGGCGCCGAAGAAGCCTACAAGAGCGCCGCCTCATTGGCCGAACGATTGCACGATGATTCGATGCTTGCGGCGGCGAGTCGGGAGCTCGGGACCATCGCCGTGTCCCGCGTGCGTATTTGGTTCGTCGCTGCCATCGAGGCCGGCGAGTACGTTCCCATGATGCAGCGGATAGCTTCTGGCGAGCGTCTTGGTGATATTTTCCCCACGCTCCCGGTGGCTCCCGCTTTAGCTGCCGAGGCCATAGGTCATTTTCAGCGGGCTCTGGAGATATATGAGCGCCTGGGCGACCGCCAGGGCGCCATGGCCACCATAATCGCGATGGCAATCGCCAGCTGGGGGCCACAAATCCATGCCGGCGGTTCCGCCAAGCGAATTGAGGAGATCCGCCGTCTGATGGTCAGGATGAAGTCGCTGACCAAGGAAAGTGAGCGGGCGCTCGCCGACGCTCAGATGTTATTTGGCTCGCATGTCTACGCCCTGGCCAAAGGTATGCCGGACGTTGCCCTCATCAAGGGTGAGGAGGCATATCGGGCGGCCCGGGGGATGGGTGAGAGGTCACTCGAGTTCGCCGCGGCCGGTGGCATGGCCCGCGCCAACGCACAGTTAGATCGCAAAGATGAAGCTACTCGGTGGCTCGATATTGCCAGCTCTGTCGTCTCTGCTTCGGCAACGCCGGGCCGAGTTCGCAGGATGGAACTGTTGCGAGGCGCCATCCTGGCTCGAGCAGGTGACGCAGCCGGCATGCAGGAACACCTGGAACGCGCGTCTCGCCTGGCGACGGAGCAAGACCTCCCGGCGGCCCACTGTGAAGCCCTGGCGCTTCTTTCTCTGGAAGCTGCGCGACTCGGCCGCGCTGGTGGGGACGAATCGCTGTTCTCATTGGCAGAGCGTTCGGCGCAGGAAGTCCTGCGAGAATCTCCGTTGCTTCCGGGCCATCCGCCATGGCCGGCTCAGGCGCTTGTCGCCAGATCAATCGTGGCCTCGTTTAGGGGCGACGCGAGTAATGCGGCGGCATTCGCGAGGCAAGCGCTGGCGGAGCACGACGCTGCGATGAGAGAGGACTTGGACCTCGACATCATCTTGCCCGCCGTCGACGCGATTATCGCCGATGGAGCTGATGAGGAGGCTCAAGGCTTGAGGGACAGGCTACAAATAGTGCTCGGCCTCCAGTCCCAGCGCATCCTGGATGAGACCGTGCGGGCGGAATGGTTCCGCAGCGAGATCGGCCGCGATCTCTCCCGTCTGGCTGGTCCCTTGATCAGTACGGGAGCCGGAGATATGGCATCTGAGAGTGGCCTCCAGGAGGAGGACTCTCGATTACTCGGGTTGCTCGTAGAAGGCAAGACTAATCATGAGATCGCCGAAGAGATCGGCGTGGACGAAAAGGCGGTTACGATCCGCTTGGCGGAGCTATTCGTAAGAATTGGCGCATCGTCCCGAGCCGACGCCACGGTCGCTGCGCTGGTTGGAGGTTTGGTCTAGATATGCTTCAGGTAAGAGTCGAACGCCATCGCTGCATTGGCGTCGGTAACTGCATCACCCTTGCGCCGACGGCGTTCGACTGGCTCAAGGGTGAATATTTCAAGGCTTCGATCGTCGATCTGACAAGCGTGGATGAGGACACGCTCAGGGAAGCGGTCCTCGCTTGCCCGACTCAAGCAATTGTGCTGGAAGAAGTCGAGGAGCCGCTCCCCTGGCAGCTCCGAGGCAACCGGGCTGCTGGTTCCGTCCGTGTCGCGAAGACGTTCATGTTTACGGATATCGTCAAGTCCACGAACCTGGTCGAAGCGATGGGTGACGAAGCCTGGGATGCGCTTCTACGCTGGCACGACGAGACCCTGCGCTCCATTTTCGTGGCGCAGCACGGGACGGAAGTCGTGAGTACGGGAGATGGGTTCTTCGTCGACTTTGAATCTCCCGAGACGGCCCTCGCCTGCGCCGTGGCGATTCAGCGGGAGCTGGCCGAGCACCGCCGCTTGCACGGATTTGCTCCACAGGTCCGGATCGGAGTCCACGCTTCTGACGCGACCCAGGTCGGAAACAACTTCACCGGCAAGGGAGTCCATGAGGCGGCACGAATCGCGGCGCTCGCGGAAGGCGGCGAGATCCTGGCCAGCACCCAGACGATGGTCTCGCGCTACTCTGCTTCCGAGCCGCGCCTCGTGACGTTGAAGGGCATCGCTGAGCCCATGGAGATCGTTTCAGTTCAGTGGCGCTGAGAGTGGGACGATAGAACTGGCACGCGACACGGGGAAGCTGGACCTCTTGTTCCTGAGTTCTGGCAATGCCGTCTCCTTCGAAGGCAGGGCGCACAGCTCGTTCTTTGTCAACGGCCGGTATTTGTTTGATGCCGGCCCCTCGACGCTTCAACACTTGAAGAAGTCCGCAACAACCCGGTCGACGTGGGTCATCCTCATCAGCCACTTCCACGGTGACCACTTCTTCGGCTTGCCGTTCCTGCTTCTCGACTATTGGGTATCCAACCGAGAGGAGGAACTTCACATTGTAGGCCCTCCCGGAATCGAAGCTCGGATAGAAGAGTTGCTGACTCTCGCTTTCCCCGGACTTCCGGAACTTAGGAAAGGCTATCGCCGGCGAAATACGGAGATCGATGACGGCGTGGACGGCGAGGTCGAGGGACTGGCATTTACGGCGTTCGAGGTCGACCATATGCCATCACTGAGGTACTTCGGCTACAGAACAGCCGTCGCAGGTCGCACGCTCGCCTACTCGGGAGATTCTGTGATGTGCGATGGGCTGCTGAAAGTCGTTTGGGCGACCGTGTGCATCTCCCGCCGCGTGATCTGCCGGGTGATGGCTGAGGCGTCGGAAAAATCAACCACGATTGTTAGTCATCTGGACGATTCGAGTGCACTTGGCCTGTCCAACGTGCACATTGCATCGGACCTGGGACGCTTCTTGTTGTAGGTTCGTCGCGTCGCTGAGTGTGGCGACTGACGCGAAGCTCGTATCATATGCTCAGATCGCCCCCTGAAGATCAGGGAGAGGTATCGCCCAGATGTCGGTTCAGCAAGTTTGACTTGGAGGAAATATGACTTTTGTTGGCAAAGTGAGTGACGTGGCCCCTGGACAGCTGCTGGCAATCAACGTAGACGGTGAGTCAGTTGCAGTCGCGAATGTCGACGGTCAGCTGTTCGCAATCGGCGACGTTTGCACTCATCGAGGCTGCTCGATCTCTGAAGGTACACTCACAGGCTCGGTGGCCGTCTGCCCATGCCACGGTGGTGAGTATGACGTAAAGAGCGGTGAGGTCTTGGGTGGTCCTCCAAACGAGCCGGTTACGTCGTATTCCGTTCAGGTGTCCGGTGACGAGTTCCGGATCGATCAATAAGGACGAAGCTCACATGGATACGGTCGACCTTCTCGCGAACGTACCCCTTCTTGCTGGACTGGACTCGGCAGCAATGGAAGCGTTCGCGGGCTTCACCTTCCGGAAGACATTCGAGACCGGCGAAGCGATCGTCGAAGAAGGCCGCACGGGCAATGGTCTATTCATCATCGTGAACGGGAGCGCGGAAGTAATCAAAGGCCTTCAGACGGCAAGTCCGCACGTTGTCGCGACACTTGGGGCTGGTGAACCCATTGGCGAGATGGCACTGCTGGGAGAATGGCCCCGCAGCGCAACCGTGCGCGCCCTTGAGACCACGGAATGTATCGGGGTGGACCGATGGATATTCCTGGACCATCTCGTGAAGGAGCCAAAACTCGCCTTGCGGATGCTGCAGATATTGGCTCTGAGGCTGGCCGAAACAGGGGAACGGCTGGCCGAATAACGCCCTAGGTTCCTTCCAAAACGAGACTCTCAGCAATTTTTGCCAGAGTCGCCCTCACTCTTGTGAGGACTGCGGGCGAGCCTTCCTGCGCCTGTAGAAAAGCGCAGTAGGCGCCCAGTTCCCCAAGGCGCTCGCGGAAGACGGTCCATGCAACTACCTTGTGCGTTGGAATCGTCGCCCCACGTGACAACCGGAAGCTGATTCCGGCAGTCTTGCCAGGATGGGATGGGCCTGCAGATGACTTTGTCAGCGCGTCCGCGAGTGGCACGATAAACGCCATCATCAGAGTCTCGGCTGCGTCAGAAAGTAGTCGTAACTCCTCCTCCGACTCTTCTGCGTGGACAAAGAGCCTACCCAGAATCTGGATCATCAATTCGTAACCAGCATCGGTCAGATTGCATAGTTCTGACGTGTCAGGATCGTCGACGAAATTGAGATCGGAAATGTCTGGCTTGTCACTCGGAGGCAGCGCATATGGGTTGCTCAGCACGGGTCGGGCTGGCTGGAACGCCGGATCCTCGGCCAGCAGCTCCTTGTACTCTCGCCAGATCGTCATGAACTTGCTGTAGTGCGAATCGGGTGTATCACGGCTCGCACCTTCACCCTGGACCACGATCACGTTTATCGCCTCAAGTGCCGAAGCAAGGTCGGTCACGGGCGTGAGTTGCGGCAGGCTTTCGAAGTACGAAGGAGCGGCTGTTTGCATCTCCTGCTTGCCAACAAAGAGCTGCTGCTCGCCATACTTCTGAGACAGATAAACGATGCCATCCTCGATACCGTGGTACAGCCGGCCTTGAGTATGGAATTCTCGTTCGCTTGAAAAGATATCGCTGAGCCTTGGTTGGACCTGGCTCGGCAGCGCACGTTTGCTCTTGCCGCCGGGTCCGGCGATGTCGTCCGGCTCCTCGATGGCGATGAACTCCTCCATGATTTCCAGGCTGAAGGGCGCCAATCTCAGGTGAAAGCCGCCCCGTCGATCCATGCGTATCGGGAAGTTTGGTCGCCGAAGACTGGGAGCGCCGCCGATTGCCGTAAGAAGATTACACACGGCCCCGAGGTGAAGCATTTCCTCGACAGCCACGCCTCGAATCAATCGACTCCAGTTGCGAATCTTGCGAAGTTGGGTCTCCGTGACGCCCTCTTCTGTACTGTTCTTGAGGCTGAAAGCCGTGAACAAATAACAGCACATGACTCCATGTTCGATTTCCGCAGCTTCTGTCAACAGGTAGATCAGTTGTGACCGATTCTCTATACGCAAGGTCGCTTCCAAAGCCTTCGCCCTTTCTGTCTCGCGCTCGAGCCGTGCGTCTCCTCATTGTAAGAGCCGGGAACTCTTCTCCTGAATAACGAAATGCCGAGGAGGTGTTGGTGGCCTGCAAGGCCTCACAGTCTCAGGGCCAACCGGATGGCGGTCCGCAACTCTGGCTAGAGCGTGATGGCAATCCGCAGACTCCATGACGGCATCGTGTCACTATTCGGAGGCGTTATCGAATTTATCCACCTTGCAAGGTGCCCAACTTTCAGGCATGGAGCCGCTGCCGAGGAGCGCCTTCTTCTCGAACTTGACGACTCGACTCGTGGGTGAGCTCGGAAGTTTCCACTGACACACACCTTCGAGGCCACAGGGAGCTAATTCGCCCGAGGTTCGGTCGCCGCCCGAACCTCAAGGTACCTGTCGAAGAAGTCCCAGACCTGGCTCCACCCTTCGGTTGCCTGTTGTTGGCGGTAGGCGATATTGGCCCAGTTGAAAAAACCGTGCCCGGCGCCGTCATAGCGGTGGAACTCATAGGTCTTCCCCAGGCTCTTCAAGGCGGCCTCGGTACGGTCGACCTCCGCCGGATCCGGCCGCTGGTCATCATTGCCGAATAGGCCCAGGAGCGGCACTTGCATCCTTTCCGTGAAGTCGATGGGCGGTACTCCCGGAGGATTGCCTGGCTGCCGGGGGTCCGGCGCCACACCACCACCCCAACAGTCCACAGCTGCGGCCAGCGTCGGGAGCCGGCAGGCGGCCAGATAGGACAACCGACCACCAAGGCAGAAGCCAATCAGTCCGACTTTGCCGGTGCAATCCGAACGGCCTCGCAAAGTGTCGATTGAACCCTGAAGGTCCTGCAAGACGACCTCGTCGTTCAGACCGCCGCGAGCACGCAGTGTTGCCGCAAGGTCCTCAACCGGGCCAGACCCGAGACTCCCAATCCGCGAGTACAGGTTCGGCGCAACCGCCATATAGCCGTTGTGGGCAAACCTGCGGCAGACCTCCATAATCCATTCGTCCACACCAAAGATGTGTTGAACCACCACAACGCCTGGGAAAGGACCCTCTCCTTCAGGCCTCGCGTAATACCCGTCGATCTCCTCCCCATCGCCGCTTCGAATTGTGATGTGGGCGGTTGTCATGTCGCCATTCGTCATCTTCTTCTCTCCCGATTCTGGTGCGTGGTGAGTGCGGCGAGACTATATCACGCTCATCCCTTGCCTCACGCACACACTTCGAACCGGGTAGTCTCTACCCACTGACGGCAATTTCGGCAGCAAAGTCGATGGGCGCGTGCGAACAGTCCATCGTCCTGCTGGCCATCAAGTTGATGGGCTCACGTCGGTCGAGAGCACTAGCTCTCGAGGCTGAAGGTCGGAAGGCCCTAGAGCGTCATTTCCAATAGCCTGTTCAATGGGAGGAGCCACCAGCGCTCGGTTTTGGAGGACCAGATGAAGAGAATACTCCTGCCGCTTGATGGCTCTCCATGTTCCCAGGCTGCCATCCCTCTTGCGAAAGAAATGGCCGGTTCGTCGGGCGCTGGAATCGTCGCCGTGACGGTTGGCAACCTGCCGGAGACCACCACGATGGCCCGCGAGGAGCGAGATGAACTCATGGGGATGCTGAATCGCGTTCTGAAGGAGTTCGAACTGGAAGCCGAGGTGAGGGTTGAAATGGGCGGCGACCCGCCTCAAGGCATCTTGAGAATGGCGGTCGAGGAAGAAGTCGACTTGATCGTGATGTCGACTCACGGTCGTTCAGGCCTGTCAGAGTTCACTCAAGGCAGCGTCGCCCGGGAGGTCGTTCGAGACGGTCGCAAGCCAGTGCTGCTCGTCCGACCCAAGGGCTACAAACAGCAGGCCGGGAGCGACCCTGCGGCGCGGGTCATCATGGCACCCACGCCGACCGCGAGTGCTGGCGCTCCTCATGTGGTCATCTCTCTCGTAACCGCGGGCAGGTTCAATCCCTTGACGAACCTCACCGCGGGCACCTCAGCCAAGGCCACGGTCAGGAGGGCGCCTGCCGCTGCCAGAGCGTAGGTTCGTGGAAAGATGACGAGCGGCATATCTATCAGATCGTTCTGATACAGGGATGCAAAGTAGTGGGCGATCACGAGCCCAACCGGGATTCCCACCACGACGCCGCACGCTCCGACGATGGCATTCTCTACCGTCAGCACTTGAACCAGCCTGCCGAGTGATGTGCCGATGACACGCATGGTCGCGAGCTCTCTTTGCCGCTCAATGGCGCTGATCGTGATCGCGTTGAATATAATCGCGAAGCCCAGCGCAACGCCGAAGGCGAGCATGATCGTCACGAACGCAGTAAATAAAGCGCTGAACTGCCCGATGTAGTCCCGCACGTCCTGCTTGAGCTGCACCGTGGCCACGCCCTGGATGCCATAGAGGTCCCGCTGGACTGATGCTGTCTCGCGACCCTCGACCTTCACCAGCACCGCGGTGCCGATCTCGCCGTCGCCCAGCAGACCGGCGACCGTGCTGAGGTCCGCTACGACAACGCTACCGAGTGGCTGAGTCGCGATACCGTCTACTCTGAGGTTCACGGCTCCTTCCGAGCCAGTTAAGGACTCGACGCTCACGCTGTCGCCTGCCTGAAGTCCCAGGCTGTCCGCCAGGGTTTCCGGGATCAGGAGTCCGCTACCCGGCCGGACGCGCTTGTGGTCGGGAGTGTAGACGCGAAGTAGCTCCGCGTCCGGCTGAATGGCCTGCAGCAGGACATTTGACTGCCTCGCTCCTACGGACACACGAATGGGAACCTCGGCAATCACCTCGGCCGCCTGAACTCCCGCCACGGATGCCACATCTTGCAGCCGCTCCTGCGGAAACGGCTTTGAGAAGTCGACCCGCGCGTCGTAATTCTCGATCGAATCGAACTGAAGATTCACGGCACTGCTGAATGAGTCGAGCAGACTCGCACCCACCAACACCAACGAGACGCCGGCACCGACACCAAGCACGGTGAACAGCGAGCGCCGTGGGACGCGGAAGACGTTCCGCAGCGGCAGTTTCAGCGCGTACGGCAGACGTCGTAGGCCAGGCAGGAGGCGCTCCAGCGGCGTGTGAAAACCACGCGGAGGCGCTGGCGGCCGCATCGCTTCCGCGGGTGGGATATTCGCCGCCGACCAGGCGGGCAGCAGGCTTGAGACGATGGTGATGGCTAAGCCAGCTGCGAACCCGATCGCGAGCAGCCCCCAGTTGGCGCTCACCACGACGAACGGCACATTAAGGCTGCTCGCATAGCCTCGAGTCCCAAGGTCAGCCAGCAACCAGCCACCGACCGCACCGAGTAGGGCCCCAGCCAGGCCGATCGCGACCCCGAAACCCGCATAGTGCCGCAGGATGCTGGCCCGGCTGTAGCCTATGGCCCGCATCACACCGATTTGACCTCGTTGGCTCTGCATCAGTCGGTTCAACAGCGTATATGCCGCGAGGCCGCCTACCAGCAGGAAGAGCAGCGGAAAGACGAGAGCCAAACCCCGGAAGCCGTCGAGATCGAGCTGCAGCAGCCGATTCGAGAGTTGGTGCTCTCGATCGGTGACCTTGCTCAAACCGTACGGGCTCAAAGCGCTGCTTACCTGACCCAAAACCGAGGTCGCGTCCACGCCATCCGTCAGCCGGATCGCCACGTCATTCACCCGGCCTTCCTTCGCGAGCAACGAGGCGACTGTGCTGTAGGGCAAAAAGACAACCCCGAACTGCGATGGCGGCGAGAACATCTCCTGCTCGTTGCGTGCCGGGAATAGATACTCGGGTGAGACCACGAAACCCGCCACCGTAAGATCCAGCTGACTGCCGTCCGATGCGATGACTTGCAACGTGTCTCCGACTTTGACGTGGTTGAACTTCGCGAAGGATTGTTCGAGCAGCGCTTCAGATGAGTCTTGAACGTATCTGCCTTCCACGATCGCGACGTCATTGACGGACGGTCGCCCGCCTGCATCCGGCAGGCTCACCAGCCGGGTGAGAATGTGCGGAGAATCCAGCCGCGGGAACGTCACGGGGAGTTCCGAGACCAGACGCCCTTCCGCACTCTCCACGCCAGGCAGCGCGCGGACATCTCCAACGACGCTTTCAGGAGCATCGTCGACCTCGAACCACAGGTCGGCCATCGAGAGGCGGTCGTAGGTTCGAGCGTAGGAGCGACGCAGGTTTTGGAAGGACCCGTAGCTGCCGATGAAGATCGCCACGCCGAGAGCAGCCGCAACGCAGACCGCCAGGAACTGCCAGCGCGCTCGGCGGATGTCGCGCAGAGTCTTGAGAGTCGTGCGAGAGAGTCTCACCAGGTGAGCTCTGCAGGGGAAACCGGCGTCTCGTTGACCGCGGTTGAAACGATCTGCCCATCGCGCAGCCGAAGCACGCGGTCTGCCATCCGGCCGATGACGGAGTTATGCGTGACCACGACGAAGGTCTTTTGCCGTTGCGTGGCCAGCGCTCTCATGTAAGACAGGACTAGTTTGCCCGTCTCCTCATCCAGGTTGCCCGTGGGCTCGTCGCAGAGCACAAGCGGCGGGTCCGTCACGAGGGCTCGGGCGATTGCGACACGTTGCTGCTCGCCGCCCGAAAGCTCGGAGGGGAAGTGATTGGTCCTTGCTTGCAGCCCGACCTCAGCCAGCACCTCGATCGGATTCCGCGGCTCCTCGACTAGGTCCGCGGCCATCTCAACGTTCTCCAGAGCAGTAAGCGTTGGTATCAGGTTGAAGAACTGAAAGACGAATCCGACGCGGCGCCGGTAACGCGTCAGTTCCGCATCGGAGAGCTTTGCGATGTCACGACCCCCGACGAAGACGCTGCCCGAAGTCGGTCGGTCGATGCCGCCAAGGATGTTGAGAAGCGTAGTCTTTCCGGAGCCGGAAGGCCCCAGCATGACGATGAACTCGCTCGCTGGCACTTCCAGGCTCAAATCGTCCAGCGCTCGAAGAGCCAGGTCGCCGGTGCCGTAGATCTTCGAGACATGCTCGAAACGCGCGATCGTGCCGGGGATTTCGGTTTCGCTCATCGTTGTTTAGGTTATAGCGGATCGTTGGCTTCGCAGAGAATACACGTGAAGTAAACTTTCGGAGGAGGCAAGAGCCGTGAATCAACAACGCAACGAATCAATCCGGTTCTTACGCGGCCTGCGGGCGGTGCGCGACTACACGTCTGACCCGATACCTGAGGAAGTAATCCTCGACATCATCGAAGTTGGACGGTGGTCTGGGAGCGCTAGCAACGTGCAGCACACCGAACTAGTAGTGGTGCGCGACTCTGATATCAAGCAGAAGATGTCGGAGCTGGGCGCGAGGCCCGCAGCAGGCGCAGCTGCTGTTCTCGTAATAGTTACACCCGGGGATGCCGAGAGACACGATCTGGAAGTCTTCGACAACGGTCGGTTAGTCGAGCGGCTGCTGCTCGCAGCCAAGGCTCACAGTCTGGGGAGCAACATCGCCACACTGAAGGAAGATGGGCCCGCCATAATCAAAGAGGCTCTCGGGATTCCATCGGAACGACGGATATGGACGGTAGTTACCCTCGGCTACCCGGATGAGGCTGCACACAAGGCGCGGCCCAAGAGTCCAACCGCGGGCCGAAAGCCGAGCCAGGACTTCGTCCATTGGGATCGCTACTAGCCACACGAACGATCTCTCTTGTCTCGATTCCCGACGCTTGACGCCAGCAAAGAGGCAAAGGGTCCGCGCAATCCCGCCTGAGCCCTCAAACACTGATCTGAGAGGCCCTTCTTGAACCAGAAGAACCGACAGGTGATCGAAGAGTTTCGCGCTACCGGCGGCGTCGTAAGCGTTACTCCTCCTCGAGGCCCGGTTCTGATCCTTCACTCGAAGGGCGCGAAGACGGGGCGAGAATGCGTCACCCCGCTCATGTACCTGCAAGACGGCGCTCGATACATCATCTTCGCTTCGAGGGGTGGTTCTTGGCGAAACCCGGACTGGTACCACAACTTGATCGCAAACCCCGCCGCATCGATCGAAGTGGGTACGGAAGCCTTCGCCATCACCGCCGTGATCACCCAAGGCGAGGAGCGAGATCGGCTCTTCGAGCGCCAGGCTGCCGCCTTCCCCCAGTTTGCCTATTACCAGCGCAAGACCAAACGCAGGATCCCGGTCATCGCCCTTGAGCGCGTGGGGTGAAGCACAGCAGCGGAATTTAGCATCGTCGACCCAGAAACGGTCGGTCCAAAGCGGCATCCGTCGGGAACATTCTCGTTCGACGCCGAACGGCGTGGCTCAGACGCTCTGGAATCCGTTGATCATCGACTCGACAGCTAGCAGGACTACCAGGGCGCCGGTCAGTCTGGCCAGCATCGAGCAGCCGCCGCTCCCCAATCGCGCCGCGATCCGATCACTTGCCATCAAGAGACCGCCTGAAACGAGGAGCGCGGTCACGGCTCCACCCAGGGCCATCTCCACACCAAAGCGAGCACTGTAGCTCAGCATCAAAACAGCCGGCGTCGGCCCGAAGGTCAGCGACCAGGCGCGCCAGAAAGGTGACGCCGCAGACGGTTCACCCTGTGCGCCCGACCAGAGCAGTCTCAGCGCTAACGGCAGCATGACAAGCCCTGCGGCAACCTGAAAGTTCTCCGCCGAAATATCGAGCCAGTCCAGGACCGAATCGCTGGACACCGCCACAAGGGCCAGCAGCCCAAATGACAGACCCATCACGCCGGTCAGGAGCCGGAGACGCGCCGGCGGCACGGGCGGAGCAAAGGCGCTGAATACGCCGAGAGCGCCTGGAGCTGCCGTCACCGCGAAGAGTCCGGCCGCGATACGAAGGAAGTCGTTCATTGGATCGGTAGCACAGGCACAACCGGGGCACGTTGGACAATCCCATTCAGTGCGTTGAGCGTGTACATCAACCCGGACAAGGCATGCTGCTCATCATCCATCCGCGTCTCTCCCTGCGAGATCCAGGCGCCCTGTACCAGGCCTGGTTGCGCACTCTCGGCCGCTGCCGGCTCGTCAACCTGGCGGGCAGCCATGATGCCTGCCGAGCAGACCAACCGCTCTTCGAGCTTCGGCCTCAGGTCTGAAAGGCGCTCGTCTATCGACGCGAGACGCCACAGCGCCGCCAGTCCCTCGACCCACGTCCCAAGTGCCGCCGCGCGAGCGTTACGACCACGCACCAGCGACCCGATCCGGCTACCCTCACGCTGGGCCTCCGTACGTACGAACAAGCCGAAACGACCTGCGAGTCGGCGGGCATAATCCAATTCCTCATCGTCGAGTCCCCAGGGCCCCATCTCGGCGAGACCGTAGGCCAACCACTGATCCGCAAGCGGTGGGTATGAAACGTCCTCCCGAGCGTCGCGCTCCGTCACCAGGTAACGAAGTGCTCGCCGCGCAGCGATGTCCCAACCCTCGCCGGGAAACGCCTGCTGAAGAAGCGCGAGCGCCCACAGCGCCTCCCCTGGATAGTATCGCGACGTCTGTGTCGTATCGGGGAGGTCTTTCTGTAAGTCCCAGATCACGTTGAAGCCACCGTCATCGCGCTGCAACGTCAGCATGAAGCGCCCCAACCCGCGCATAAGTTCATCGTATTGTTCGTCGCCGGTTACCAGCCGGCGCTCCGCCAGCCCTACGGCCATCAATGCTGCGGCGCCCAGCTCGGCTTGTCCCTGGAAGGCGGGCGCACTCCAGCCGTGTGGACTCACGGTGTTTCGGATCAGCCAACCGAGGCCGGCATCGGCGGCGCTCAGCGTTTGCCGATTCTCGTAATGGCCGGCCGATTCATAGAGAGCCGCGGTGACGCCCGCGTGGCGCACCATGTTGTACTGGTCAGATACGATATCCGTGTCGACGAAATAGAGATAGTTATAGGTCCCGTCGGGCTTCTGGTTGCGGAGCATCCAATCCGTTGCAGCCCGTGCACTGGCGTCTAGGACAGCAGGCTCAGTGCTACCGCAGGATTCCGGCGGCACCACCACCAGCCGCAGAACTCCGGCAAAGGCAACCCAAAGGCTGACTGAAAGCAGAATCGACCTTGAGAACACGCAGGTATTCTAGGAACAACTTGCCCGTGTAGGGGCTTCCCTCTCAGCTTGAAGGCGAATCACAGCTACGAAAGGACAGGACCGGAGTCAACCGACAGCACAAGCAATGCACGCCAGCATTGTCGCACGCGCCCCCCGGACCGTTGGCTTATCCATACGTAAATGCCTGGGCGCGAAACGACCTGGGGCTTCCTGCGCTAACATGGCAATGGCAATAACTCAATTTTGAATCCCGGGCTTGAAACTCTGGCCCGACCACACCCAAGGAGAACTATTGAATCAGCTGAAGAAATGCGCCTCAGAAACGTGCTCGACTCTGATTAACCCTAGTCAAACCCTCTGCACTCGTTGCGAGACGAGGACCCAGGGGAGCGGGAACGTGACGCCGTCCAGGAATCGCACGTTCCGCAGGCCAACGAAGAAGAGGCGCTAACACGATGGCGGTCAACGCTATTGTCCGGGTTGGAAGCCACGGGAGCCCCTGACGAACCGCGATCTTCGAAGCCTCGCCAGCCCGTGTCCGCGTCACGCGGGCCAGGCGGAGGTTGGGAACGCGCGATGAGCGAGTACAAGATCCTCATACCGCTGGATGGTTCTCGCTACGCGGAGCACGCACTCGCGTTCCTGCCGCCGATGAAGCATCTCGGAGACGTCAGGCTTGAGCTGCTGAGTGTTATCGACGACACCGAATACGGGCACGAACTCGTCCCCTCGGAGGAGGAGGAGCGGGAACGCAACGTTCTCACGACCTACCTGCACGAAGTCGCCTCTGACATACAGAAGTATCTCAGCATCGCCGTTGCCCCGGAAGTCCTGCGCGGAAACCCCGCCGACGTCATCGTCGAAAAGGCTCGCCGGCTCGACGCCGACGCGATCCTAATCTCGTCCCACGGCCGCTCCGGCATCATGCGCTGGCGACGCGGCAGTGTCGCCGACAAAGTACTCCGAACGGCACACGGTCCCGTCTTCATGGTTGGGCCGAGGGCCATGGAACGAGGCGAGTGGCTGGAAGCTGAAGCCGTGCAGCCATTTGCGCGTATCCTCGTACCGCTGGATGGTTCGGAGGCGGCAGAACAGGCATTGCCCGCGGCAGTCCAGTACGCCAGCGCGTATCATTCCGTGCTGCACTTGTTTCAGGCGATCTCGCTGGGCAATAGCTATGATGTCGTTCCCAGCTACTCACAGGAGATCCTCGATAGCGTCATCGGCTCCGGGGAGGAGTATCTAGCCGCGACCGCAAAACAAAATGACCTTCCTGAAAGTGTCGTTACTTCGGTCCGCCTGGGGACGCCAACGGTTCTCCTCGAAGACTACATAGCAGAGAACGACATCGACCTGGTCGTCATGACCAGCCACGGTCGCGGCGGGCTCTCACGCGCTGCCCTGGGTAGCGTCACCGATCGTCTCATTGGCGTCGGCCCGCCCGTCCTGGTCGTTCGCGCACAACAGCCGTGACGCAATCGATCGGGGTCTCCTAGGCTGCGGGGAGGACGTCGCTTTCCAGGCTGGTCATCGAGATGCGGGGCTTGCCAAACATGAAGCCTTGCACTCCCTGGATCCAGAACCTGCTGAGGCCTGCCTGGTCGAATTTGATGCTCTCGAGCATGGCCTGATTCTCAATGCCCTCGGCGATGATGAACGCACCGGCCTCGCTCGCGAAGGCGACGATCGCCAGGATGATCGCTCGCCCGGGTCCGCCCTTCGCAGCATCGAGAATAACGGAACGGTCGATCTTCACGAAGTCGAACTTCATCACTCGCATCATTTCCAGGCCGGAATTGCCAGAACCAACGTCATCAAGCGCTATCTTGAAGCCGGATCTCTGCATAGCGCCGACCTGCGTGGCCAGGCGCCAGAGCGGAACCGTGGTCTTCTCGGTGATCTCGAACACGACCTTCGCCGGATCTAGGCCGCGCTCCGTCACCATCGTCAACAGCTCTTCCGGTGAGAAGTCCGAGTGCATCAGCGTTGCGGGGTCCAGGTTTATGAAAATCTTCACGTCGCCTGCTAACTCGCGGGCAGCCTCGAGCGCGGAGCCGGTGCAGAGCAGATCGAGATCTCGTGAACGCCCCATGTGCTGGGCGATGTCAAATGCCTCCTCCGGGCCGGAAAGTTGCTGCGCCTGCGGCAACCGGAGTAGCGCTTCGAAGCCGACTAGCCCGTCATCGGGCATCTCGTGCTGTGACGTTGTCCGAAAGATCGGCTGGAAAAGCATCGTAACTTTGCCGGACTTCAGCACCTCAAGCAGGGCATTCATCTTACCCGCTGTCAATTCGTTGCCCTGGGCCAGAGCCATGTCGAAACTCACGACCTGGTTCTTACCACGGTGCTTCGCCTCATAGAGCGCCTGATCCGCGTGCTCCTGCAGACGCGGAGCGCTGAGCGTTCCCGCCAAACTGCTGCTGACGCCGAGACTTACTGTGACACCTTCGATGGTATCGTCAATAGTTTGTCGCAGACGGTTGAGCGCCTGAGAGGCGGACTTTGCGTCTGTGTTCGGCATGATCAGCGCGAACTCATCGCCACCGACACGATAGCTGCGATCTTCACCCCTCACGAAGGACATCAAGTTACCGATCTCTGACAACACCTCGTCCCCACGCGCGTGCCCGTAAGAGTCGTTGACTACCTTAAACTCGTCGATGTCCATCATCGCCACACTCAAAGGCTGCGCCGTTCTGGACGCGCGCGCCAGCTCCCGTCTCAGGTCATCCTGGAAGGCACGGTGGTTGCCCAGGCCGGTCAAGGAGTCCGTCAATGCCGCCTGCCCCAGCTTCTTCATCTCCTCCACTCTCACGGCATCTTTGCGCTCGTAGCGCACGATCAGGTAAACCAGCATGCCCAGCAGCGGCACGCTGACCGCGAAGGCGATCAGGATTGCGTCGGTGCGAGATTGAAACTCACGTTCGAGCGTAGCGAGTTGAAGGGCTGCCTGCTGGCGCTTTTCCAGTGTTGGTGGCGCGATGATTGCCGCTACTTCATTCAGTGCGAATGGATCTCCACTGATCCCCTCCGTTCCCAGGAGAGACGGATTGACGAGGATCTGTTGTGCTTGAGCCAGTTGAGCACCGTAGCGTACTTCCAGGCTCGTCATCAGTGCCCTGTCTTCATTATTTCCCAGCGTTTTGATCTCAGATTCGGCGACGAAAGCAGCCTGTATTGACTGCAATGTCAGCGCACCATCTTGTGGATCGCCGCTCGCGCTGAACTGCGCGGAATATCCGACGGCCTCAGCGACGCTCACCAGCATGCGGTTGTAGGCATCGCCAAGTGCGGCTGCGCTCGAAATGGAGTTAATCCGATTACTTGTCTGCCGGAGATTGATGAACGTCAGTGCCGCCACCGCAAACAGGATGAGGGTAATGGCGCCAATGCCCAGAATCGCAAGAATTCTTGCCGGGCTGCCGAAGTGTCTTTTGACTAGAAGGAGCATATGACGTCTCTACCACTATTCCGGCATGAATGGGCATCCAAGGCCGGTCGATCAATCTATCGGCATGTTTTGCAGCGTTTCGGAAGGGTCTGCGCTCAACGTTGCGTTTGGCAGGTGAATTCACTCCGTCCGCGAGCGGGACGGTGAATCGGTACGGGCCCTTTTGGCTCAAAGGAGCGAGCACATCCCTCCCGGCAAGCCGTTAGCCTGCCGGGATCAGACCCTCTTCGCAAGGTTGCTTCGGTTGGACACCACGTATATCCCCGTCTGGAGGTCATAGGCTCGCCTCAGCGCGACGCCCGCCTGCCAGACCAGGCCATCCACCGACCTGCGTTCGCCTTGACAGACCCCGATTCCGAATGTGAGGTTAAGGGGCGCCAGACCGAACTCGTTCTGCTTGAAGTCGCGAAGATCGCGAAGCAGCGCCTGGGCGGTGACTTCCAGCGCGTATGAGGCATCCGGCGCCGCCAGAGTGAGTGCAACGCAACTCTCGCTGAGCTCGACGACCTCGGCCACGCCTGCCCGGCTTTTCAGGGCCAGCTTGACGCGATCGAAGGCATGCGTCGTACGCCTGGTTCCGAGCTCGGCCTGATCCGGCTCGATCAGCATCAGGGCCACGTCCAGGTCCTGACTGGCCTTTTCAGCCTGCCTGAACAGGTCGCTCAGGGATTCCCGAAGAGCCTCTCTACCCACCCTTGGGCGCTCGACCACTTCTCGTTCCGGTACTGCGACTGCCTGGCTTTCGACGACACGTGCATAGACCGACAGCCCGGCGGTCAAGGCTGCCAGCTGACTCACCGTGAAGAAGACGGCCAGTTCTGCAGGACCCTGAGGTGAGGTCAACGCGATCAGGAAGACCAGGCCGGCCAGGACGAAGAAGGCCCCCAGATACCAACGCCTGCGAGCCGGGGCTCGGAACTCGGGTCTTTCCAGTGTCAGGGATCTCAGCACGGTCGCCTCCTGGTTGATTCTCGCCAGTCCGCGCTCTGTCTTAATCCGTAGCTACCCCTATCAAAACGGCCCACGCTACTTCAAAGGCGCGACGCCACGAATGCGCCACGGTGTTCCCTCCGGCGTTGAAATGGAGAAAGGACAGACTTATGTCGGAACGTTCCGTCTTGCGTTACGGGCTAGGAACCGTGGTCTCTAACGGCTCCCCGATGCCAGCCCTGAGTCGATCTTGTCGCGCGGGCGACCGTCGCCCATTAGCTGGCGCGCCTGTATGAACTCGATGATGTCAGCCCGCTCGATCATGCCCCGAATCAGCCGCCCTTCCACCACGGGTATCTGATTCAGCCCGCCCGTGGCCATCAACTTGAGGACATCCGAAAGGCCGTCGTTGGCGCTGACCGTTTTCAGTTCGGCGCGAGGCGTCATGGCGTGGTAGACGGTTGCACTGGGCCAGTCCTCGCGCGGTACGCGCCGGACGTCTGTTAGCGTGAGAACCCCCAACAGCTCCTCGCCGGCCAGGACAGGAAGGCAGCGGCCCTTTCCCGCCAGGAAGAAGTCCTCCACGATTTCCGCGATCGTCTGGTCCGGTGCGACCGGCGTGTAGTCACGCCGCGCAACTCGGCTGGCAGGGACGCCTTCCAGCGTCTTCTCCAAGACCAACTGCTCGTAGCTCGACGCGGAGATTGCGCGCAGGAAATTGCCGATCAGCAGGAGCCAGATCCCGCTGACAACGTCCGAGAAGAAGATCAGCATCAGGCCCAGGCCCATCATCGCGTAGGCAACATACTCGCCGACTCGAGACGCGAGCCGCGTAGCGTCGAGGATGTTGCGTTGTCGTGCCCAGAAGACGCTGCGCAGGACGCGCCCGCCGTCCAGCGGGAACCCGGGGACCAGGTTGAAGACACCAATGGCTGCGTTGATCAGCGCAAGCCTGCCCGAGATGTCCGAAACGCCCGGTTCGATGTCACGGAAGACGACGTAGCCAATCGCGAAGACGATACCCATCGCGAAGCTGGTCAGCGGCCCAACTATCGCGATCCAGAACTCTTGCCTCGCGCTTTCGGGCTCCTGACTGAGATTCGAGACTCCGCCGAAGACGAAGAGCGTGATACTGGAAACAGGAATGCCGTAGCGTCGCGCCACGATAGAGTGTGACAGCTCGTGCAACAGGATCGAAGAAAAGAAGACGCCCGAGACGGCGGCGCCTACGATCCAGCGTTGAGCGTCGCTCCAGCCTGGGTAGACGTCCTCGAGAATACCCGTCGCGAAGGTCCAGGTCACGAGCACGAAGATGAATATCCAACTCCAGTGCAGGTTGATGTCGATCCCGAGGATGCGTCCGATTCTGAATGTGCTGAACATGCCGCTCTCCCTTTTATTAAGGTTGCACCCTCCCCTCAAGGAAAGCGAGGGCTAAACGTCCTGAGCGGAGCGTCGACCGGAGTCCTGGCGTGCCAAAATGGAGTAGCCGTCAATGCCGTTGGCCGACGCCACCGATGGGAGCATGGGATGTACTTCAAGCAGATTCTCAATGAGGAGGGCGGCTGCTCCTCCTACGTGATCGCCTCCAGACAGACCGGCGATGCCGTGGTTGTAGACCCGGCACTGGATATCGAGCCTTACCTGCAGTTGGCGAGCAGTCGCGGCTTCACCTACCGGCTCGCGATAGATACGCATCTCCACGCGGACCACGTTTCAGGATTGAGAAAGCTCGCCGTTGAAACCGGCGCGGCGGTCGCCATGCATGAGTCGGCTGACGTGCTCTTCCCATTTCGCGGTCTCCACGATGGCGAGAAGATCATGCTCGGGCAGCTAGTGCTAGAGCTCCTCCACACCCCGGGCCACCGTCCGGAAGGCATTTCGATCCTGGTGACGAACCCCCCGCGCGGGGAGGAGCCATCCCTCGTCCTCACCGGCGACTCCCTGTTCGTCGGTGACGTCGGTCGCCCCGACTTCGGCGGCGCGGAAGGCGCCAGGCAGCAGTACGAGAGCGTCCATCGCCTGCTCAATCTCGACGACTACGTCGAAGTATTCCCGGCGCATTTCGAAGGTTCTTGCGGCAAAGGGATGTGCGGCCGCCCAAGCACCACGATTGGGTTCGAGAGACGATTCAATCCCATGTTGCAGATGACTCGCGAGGAATTCATCGAAGATTGCTCCCGTGCACCGGCCAAGCCTCTAAACATGACGGCAATCATCGAAACAAACCGCGGCGAAGCCGATTACTCCTGGTCTCAGCCCCGCACAGTCGCCGATATCGACATCATCTCAGTCGAAGCCGCCGCAAGCAGGATCGCGAATACCAAACCGGTTGTTATCGACGTCCGGGAACCGGAGGAATACAGCGCCGCGCACCTACCGGACGCCATCTCGATACCACAGAGCGACATCGCCAGCCGCCTCGGAGAACTGGGGAAAGACCGGGAGTATCTCGTCGTCTGCGCCGGCGGTGTTCGCTCCCTCCGTGCGGCCCAGTACCTGAAGTGGATGGGCTTCTCAAACGTGGCCAGCATCGGCGGCGGCACGGACGAATGGATCGCGTCAGGCCGGGAGATCGAGTCTGACTTCGCGGCGCCGCACATCGAAAGCGCCCGCCCGGAGCGTCCCGAGCGCTACATGCACGCGACGTCTTAGACGAAATGCCGAGTGGCAACTGACAGTTGGTTCGCCTCCAGCACCCCCGTCGATTCCGCTACGTGGCCGACACCTTCTTGAGTCGCCGCAGACCTTTGTAGATCTTCGGCGGGTCTTCGCGCCGGCCGCGCATCGTGTAAGACACCTCGGCGATGTAGAGGTTGCCCTGCGAATCCGCCGCGCAGCCGTGGATCGCATTGAACTCGCCCGGCCCGTCGCCTTGGACCGGCGAACCGATGCGCGCCAGGCGGTTGCCAAACTTGCTAAGGATCGTGATGCGATGTCCCAGAGCGTTCGTATCGTGCATGCCCACGAGCTCGCCGACATAGAAGATGCCGTTCGCGTCGCGGCACATCCCGTCCGCTTTGAACACCTCATGCCAGATCGCTTCCAGGCGCCCGCGGCCATCGAAGACCTGCACGCGGTTGTTCTCCCGGTCGGCAACGTAGACGTACTCGTCCTCATCGACGATAACGTTGTGCGGGTTCTGGAACTCACCGGGATCGGAGCCGACGTCACCCCACGACAGGAGCAGTTTTCCGTCCGGGGAGTAGCGGTGCACCCGGGAGTTGCCGTAGCCATCCGTCACGAAGATGTCGCCGCTCTTCGGCGAAACTGCCATGTGCGTCGGGCGGTTAAACGGCAGGCCGCTCCACTTCGGAGCCTCCTTGCCGGACTCGCCCAGGGTCCAGAGCAACTTGCCCTGCAGGTCGAACTTGTGGATCGCGTGATGCGCGTCGGCGACCAGGTAGCAGAAGCCATCCGGGCTGATGTGGATGCCGTGCTCACGCTCGGTAAAGGTATCTTCACCGAAAGAGCGCAGGAAGTTGCCGCTTCTGTCGAAGACGATGACCGGATGCGGCCCGCGGTTGAACACGTAGACGTTGTCGCTCTCGTCGACCGCGACGCCCGCCGCTTCCGGGAACTCGTAGCCCGGGGGAATCTTTGCCCAATCGTCGTCCTGCTCGAAGGCGAATTCGCCCGACGTGAGATAAGGCGTGGCAGTCGTGGTCATCGGTGCCCTCCAGAGGCTAAGCCAGGGTCAGTTGCGGGGGACTGCCGCAGCATAACTCAGATCGAGTCGTCAGGAAGAAGGCGCCGGCTGCTCGAGAGGCGCTTTCCAGGCGTCATAGCCGTAAAGCCATTCCGGGTCGCCGGCGGACGGCGACCGCATCCACGTGTTTGCGCTCGAAATCGCCTGTATGCGGGATGTACGCGGCTTGCGATGCTCTTCGTACAACTGGATCGCGCTCTCAAAGCCGTCGCTCGCCTCCAGGCACCGCGCCAACACAGCAGCGTCTTCCATGGCGGTCGCCGCGCCCTGCGCCATGTATGGCGTCATCGGATGACACGCATCGCCCAGCAGAACGACGCGACCCTCGCTCCAGCTCGGCAGCGGATCGCGTTCCAGGATCGCCCACTTGTGACAATCGGGGCACGCCTCCAGCACCGCCCGTACCTCTGGGTGGAAACCCTGGAAGGCCGAGCGCAGCTCCGACACGTCTCCCTTCGCGGACCATGATTCCGGCGTCAGCCACTCGGCAGGCTCCGGCACGCTGGTCACGAAGTACACCTCCGACTTCGACGCCGTCGTGTAGTAGATGACGATGTGCCGGTCCTCGCCCCACCACTTTGTGCGGGAGTCGCTGATGCCGGGCCCTTCGATCAACTCAGCCGGGAACACGCCGCGATAGGCCACCCTGCCGCTGAACCGCGGGTTCTCCGCGCCGAGCAACAGTTCCCGTACCACGGAGTGCAGTCCGTCCGCGCCGATGACGGCATCAGCAGCGTGCTGAGTTCCGTCGTCGAAGCTCAGCCTGACCTGCCCGACCGCCTGTTCAAGGCCAACCAGCCGTTTGTTGAGATGGATCGTCGCGTCGCCCGCCATGGAGAGCAGCGCCTCGTGCAGGTCGCCGCGGTGCATGCAGAGATACGGCGCGCCGTAGCGGCTCTCCGGCATCGGCAGGTCGATGATGACCTCGCCGGTGTCCCAGACGCGGTTGAGGTGCGACTTCGGTTTGTAGGCAAACTCGCGTAGCTTCTGGTCGACGCCGATGCCGTTCAGCACCTTCATCGAGTTCGGCAACATCTGGATGCCAGCGCCGATACGCGCGAACCGCGATGCCTGCTCGAAGACCTCGACCCGAACGCCGAACCGGCGCAGCGCCGCAGCCGCCGTCAGGCCGCCCATGCCTGCCCCGACGATCGCGATGGACAACCCCGCGGCGTCCTTCATCGCGCGAAGTCCCGGAGCGTAGCCGTGCTAAACGCCGACGTTCTGGATCGGCGCCCCGATCTCCACCTGCGGCCAGCGCGCTTCCTGCGTCGCCTCCATCCAATCGGCGGACCGCGGCAGGATCACGCTGCCTGAACGCGTTCGGTAGAACTCGGGGTTGTCGACGCCCGGCGGAGCCACGTCGTTCTCTCGCAGCGCCTTCGCGGCGTTGATCACGCGCCGCCGGGTCCGGATGATCATCGAGTCCGATGTCCCCAGGTGCTCGTGTGACCGGTCATAGACGTCGCCCATGCTTTCGGTCACGGCCTGGTCTTGCTGGAAGATACCCGGTATGCCCGTGTAGTTCGCTCCGCTCGCCTGCGATTCGCGATCGATCCCGTAATCGTTCGACGCGTTTTGCGTCAGGCGCCAACGCCCCAGCCAGCCGGTGTTGAACTCCTCGTACTCGAAGCCGCCCCTGGCGCGTGCCGTCGCCTCCGCGCCCATCGGCCGACCGCTCGCCACGTTACGATCCGTTCCCACCTGACCCTGCCGGCCCACCTGCCGCGAGCTCGGCACGTTGATGCTCCAGTACATGACGTGCTCATCGTCGACCGGCACCCACGCCCGGACATGGATCGCCACGCCCAGCGTCCCGGTTGGGATCATCGTGAAGCACGGGAACAGGAAATTCGCGACGCGCCAGTAGTACGTGTCTTCCTCCGCCGGCCGGTACGCACCGTAAGTGGTGCCAAATTCGGTCTCGTGAACGTCGTACTTCGGTGATCGGTCCTTTACACCATAGTAGTCGAAGCTGCCCGGCGCGGCGTCCTCCGGCTTGACCGCGCCGAGGTGCAGGAAGCTCAGGTGACTGGTGTCGATGTCACCTTCCAGTGCCTGCATCCAGTTGCAGTCGCGCTGCACTTTCTGCACACGGGTCTCCATGTTGGTCACCATGTTCGCCTCGAGCTGCGGCAGCTCCGGTGGCTCACTTCGCTGGCCCATGTAAACCCAGATCACGCCGTTGCGCTCGTGCACCGCGTATGCCTTCGTCCGAACCTTGTTCTTGAAGTTGCTCTCGGCCGGCTCAGACGGCATGTCGACACACGCGCCCGTCACATCGAACTTCCAGCCGTGGTAGACGCAGCGCAGCCCGTCTTCCTCATTGCGCCCGAAGAACAGCGAGGCGCCCCGGTGCGGGCAGGCGTTCTGGATCACGCCAACATCGCCGGACGTCGTCCGGAAGGCGATGAGGTCTTCGCCCAGGTGTCGCACTCGCAGCGGCGGGCCGTCCGGCTCCCCCAGCTCAGAGGTCATTAGCACTGGCAGCCAGTACTGGCGCATCAGGTCACCCATCGGCGTTCCCGGCCCCACGCGGCACATTAGCTCGTTGTCTTGCGTGCTCAGCATGCTTAACCTCCTTAAGGTTCACCGGCATAAATATACAGCGATTCCAGACCCTCTGCCGGGTTCTCGTCATCGCCCGCCTCGTTGACATCGTGGTTGGCGAATACGAGCATTGCCGCGAAGCCGCTGACCACGCGGCGATCTGCACAGGAGGGCTGCCATGGCTCGAATCAGACACCTCGCGATCAGCACTCAGGACCCGGAGGCAACGGCAAAGTTCTACATCGATGGCCTCGGCCTCGAACAAGTCGGCAAGGTGAACTCGTCGACGGCCGAGGGCTATTACCTTACCGACGGCCACGTCAACGTTGCGATCCTCAAGTTCAAGGATGACGAGCCAGCGACCACGGAGGGCGCGCCGCGGCACACCGGTATTCATCACTTCGGCCTGCAGGTCGACGACATGGAGTCTGCGCGCGCGCAATTCGAGGCCGCCGGCGCGGTACACCGCCCCTACCCGAGCACGGCGCAGATGGATAGCCACGGAAACGTCGAGATCAAGTTCACCGGCCCCGACGGCGTCACCATCGACCTCTCGGAGCACGGCTGGGTCGGCACGAAATAAGCACCGAGTTCTCGTATGCCTCATAAGGCCCTCTAGTGGGTCTCAGGGCAACGCCCAGGCTTCAGCCACAGGAGCAATTCGATGAATCAGACCGAGACACGAATAGGCGACCCAGCGTGGGGTGAGTACGCCGCCGAGGAGTGGTCCGACGCCCTCGTCGCTTCGATGAAGCTGGGCGGCATCGACAACCTCTTCTTTGTCTCGGGTTCTGAGCTGGCCTTCTACCAGGAAGCGATCGCGAAGGCGACCCAGCACGGACGCCCGGCGCCCCGGCTCGTCACGATGATCCACGAGCACGTCGCGCTTAACGCGGCGATGGGCAACACTCTGGTCACCGGCCGGCCCGCCGCGACCGCCGCCCACGTCGACGCCGGCACCTTCCACTACGGCGCCGCCCTGCACACGGCCTGGCGCGGCGGTTTCCCCGTCCTGATCACCGCCGGTACCGGTCCGAGGGCTTACCCGGGCTCGATGCGCGGCGCCCGTGACGGCACGCAGCAGTGGCTGCAGGAGCCGCGCGACCAGGGCGAAATCGTGCGCCAGTACACCAAAATGGACCACCGGCTGGAGCACATGGACAACCCCGGCCTCATGATCAGCCGCCTGCTTCAACTCGCGATGAGCGAGCCGCGCGGCCCCGTCTACCTCTCGATACCCCTCGAGACCGCGATGCTCCCGATGCCCGGCGTCACGTCGTTCCCGACGTTGGACCAGATGGGCGTCGCGAGGCCGTCGTACCCCAACCCGGACGATGCCAGGACAATCGCGGGCTGGCTGGTCAAGGCGGAGAACCCGGTGCTCTTCACGTCCCGCGCCGGACACGATGCCGCGGCCGTCGATGAGCTGGTGCGCCTCTGTGAGCTCCTCGCCATCCCGGTTCAGGAGTCGACGCAATCGGACCGCATGAACTTCCCTACGACGCACCCGCTCTACGGCACCGGCCCCGCGGCGCGCGACGCGGACGTCGTGCTCGTCATCGAGGACCTGGTCCCCTATATGCCGGACGCGGCTCCCGGTCCGGACGCCAAGATCGCCTGGGTCAGCAACGACCCCGTCTTCTCACGCATCAAGACATTCGAGCAGCGCGCCGATATCTGGCTTGCCTGCTCCCCCTCTGGCGCGGCCAGGGCCATCTATGACGCCGCCACCGCACTCCTGACCTCGAGCGACATATCACGCGTCGAAGCGCGCCGCGCGCGCCTCGCTCGGTGCAAGCAGGAAATGACCGCGAGGGATGATAACCTTGCGTTGGAAGCCGCGTCACGACCCGTGCCAACCGGGCTCCTCGTCTCGCACGAACTTGGCAAGATTCTCGAACCGGACGCCATCGTGATCAACGACGGCCTCAGTAACGGCGGCTTTGTTCAAACGTACGCCCGCCGCGACCGCGTCAATACTTACTTCCGCAGCGGCAGCAGCAGCGGCGGCTGGGGCGCCGGTGCCGCCTTCGGCATCAAGCTCTCGACTCCTGAACGCGACGTCGTTCTCGCCAGCGGCGATGGCTACTTCACCTTCGGCTCGCCTATGGCGTCGCTCTGGGCTGCGAAGCACCACAATGCGCCGTTCCTCTCCGTCATCTTCGTCAACCGCTCCTACAGCACCGGCACCACCGGCTTACGCCGCGCCTACCCGGAAGGTGTCGCCGTCCAGGCCGGCAACTATGACGGCGGCACGTTCGACCCGCCACCAGACTTTGCCAAGCTGGCTGAGGCGTGCGGCGGCTACGGCGAGACGGTGACCGAGACCTCTGTGGTCGGCCCGGCGCTACGGCGCGGCCTCGCCCACACACGCGAGGGCGTCCCGGCCGTCATCGCTGTCGAAATCCCCGGCCCGACGCGCGACCTGTAGCGCGATGCCCCAGCGCAACGAGCTTCTGACCGTCGGTAACCGGCTCAAGCTCGGCCTCTTCGGCGCCAACTGCTCCAGCGGCCGCACCTACACAATGGCTCCGGAGCGCTGGGACGCGTCCTGGGAGAACAATCTCCGCCTGGCGCAGATCGCCGACGCCGCCGGGATCGAATGCATGATTCCCATCGCGCGCTGGAAGGGCTACGGCGGCGAGAGCAACCCGAACGGCACAAGCTGGGAGTCGATCACCTGGGCCGCCGGCCTGCTCTCGGTTACGAACGCGATCAACGTCTTCGCCACGGTCCACGTCCCGCTGATCCACCCCGTCGTCGCTGCCAAGCAGATGGCCACTGTCGACCAGATCGGCGGCGGGCGCTTCGGCGTGAACGTCGTCTGCGGCTGGAATGACGATGAGTTCCAGATGTTCGGCGTCACGAAGCAGGAACACGAAGCGCGTTACGAACAGGGCACCGAGTGGTGGAGCATCGTGACGCGCATCTGGGCCGGCGAGGCGCCGTTCGACTTCGCCGGTGTCCACTACCACCTCGAACAGGTCGAAGGCTCTCCCCGACCCTTCGGCGGACGCGCGCCGATCATGATGAATGCCGGCACGTCCTCCTCGGGCCGCGCCTTCGCCCTGCGGTTCTCAGACCTGCACTTCGATGCCGTCCGCTTCCCGGAAGACAGCGCCGAACGCATCGCCGAAACCAAGCGCCAGGCTAACGAAGCCGGGCGCGCGCTGCAGGTCTGGACGCCGATCGGCGTCGTCTGCCGGCCATCAAAACGGGAGGCCGAGGACTTCACGCAGCACATCATCGACCACGCCGACTTCAGCGCCATCGGCCACATCGTCGACCTGCACGAGCGCGACGTGCGGCGCCGCCAGGACGACGAGGGCGCTTTTAGACGCATCGGCGAAGGGCCCATCGAGCGCCAGGTGCTCGCCCGCGGCAACTTCTGCGCCATCGGCGACCCCGACGACGTCGCGGAGCAGCTGGCCCGCCTGCACAGCGTCGGCTTCGACGGCCTCGCGCTCAACTTCGTCAACTACCTCGACGACATCGAGTATTTCGCCGAGGAGGTGCTGCCTCGCCTGGAACGATTGGGGTTACGCACAGCGCGAAGCGCCTGACCCGCCCAGCCTTGGCGTAAGATGTGGCCGCATAAGCGCCAGGGAGGGGAAGAAATGCCAACCTATACCTACGATCACATCCACCTGCGCACGCGCGACCCGAAGGGGATGGCGGCGTACTTCAACAAGATGTTCGACGCCAAGATCATCGAATCCGTCCAGTCGGACGGCGTACCGCGCGTCGACCTCGACCTGGATGGGCTGATCATCTTCATCGCCCCTGTGGCCGCCGATGCCGACATCGCGGCTAGCCCCAGAGACCCCTACCTCGGCCTCGATCACTTCGGTTTGCGGGTCGGTAGCGTCGACGATACAGTGGCGGAGCTAAAGCGCCGCGGAGCCGAGATCGTCAACGAGCCTCGCACGATCCGCCCCGGCGTCCGGATCGCCTTCGTCCGTGCCCCTGACGATGTGCGGATCGAGCTGCTGGAGCGCTCCTAGCCGGTTAGCGGTCCCGCTTTGGAACGACATCCCTAACCGCGGAAATTAGCTTCTGCACACGCTCGGCGCCTCCGTCACGGAACACGCGCGGCACAAGGTCACGCGCCGCCGTGAGGCGCTCGAACAGGCTCGTCGGCGCGCTCTTCAGATTCTCGATCCGCACCGGCGTGACATGGTCTGCCAACTCGAATCCGAAGATCCGGGAGTAGAAGTAAATCTCTGCTTCCAGCGTGCGCTTGATGTTCTCTGCTTGCGCGAACCCATGGTATTCGCCCTCGTATGCAACGTAGGCGGTCGGAATGCCCCGTTGACGCAGCACCTTGTACATGGCCTCGGACTGGTCGGCCGGGACGATTGTGTCCTCAAGCCCCTGGAAGAAGATGACGGGGCGGTTCAGATTCTCGGCGTAGTTGATCGGAGAACGCTCCACGTACCGTCTGCCGGTACAGCGGGTAGGGACCGACGAGCCCCACGAGGCTGAACGTGTCGAACTTGTGGATATCGGTGAGCAGCGCTTCGAGGTCGCTGACGCCGAAGTGGCTGGCGCCCGCATTGAACACGTCGCGAAACGTCATCGCCGCCAGCGCGGTGTAGCCACCAGCGCTCCCGCCACTGATCACGACGCGATTCTCGTCCACGTCGCCGCGCTCGATGAGGAACTTCGCGGCGTTCACGCTGTCGTCCACATCGACGACGCCCCATTCACCGATTAGCCGCTCGCGATAGTCGCGGCCGTAGCCCGTGCTTCCGCCATAGTTAACGTCCATGACACCGATGCCGCGGCTCGTCCAGTACTGCGTCGTCAGGTCCAGCTCAATGCTGGCGGAGTCGTGCGGGCCACCGTGACACACGACCATCAGGAGCGGCTTCTCGCCCTCCGGCGCAACGAAGTCCTGGTTCTTCGGTGCGTAGTAGAAGGCGTGTGCCGTGAGTCCGTTCTCGGTTGGAAACTCGATCTCCTCTGGTATCGAGACGTAGCCAAGGTCGACTTCCGCCTGAATGCTGACCTGCAGCACCGTGTGCGCGCCCTCGGCCAGATCCACCTCCAGGACTGACAGGTGCTTCACCGGCGAGCCGGCTTCCAGGACCACACGGCTCGCGCTACCTGGAGGTCGCCTCGACCCAGCTCCGTGTACGGGATGTCGATACGGCTCCAGTCGGCCGTCTTCGAGATGCAGCCTGGCAAGCGTCCAGGTGCCATTGTGAACGTAGCTGCAGATGATGCGAGAATCGGACTCAAACCCGTAGGACGACATGCCTAGCCACCAGTGCGTCTTCGCGAAATCGGCCTCCATCTCGCAGGACCAGCTCGGCTTCATCACCGCGCCAGCGGTGGAGGTTTGCCCACTCCGACCGGTCCGAGAGGAAGTACAGCGTCCCGTCCGGCGACCACTCCGGCTGCATGACAGCTTCGTCGATCCCGCCGGCGACCAGCGTCGGCGCTTCCAGTAGCCCGTTCTCGGTCACCGACGCGACCCAGAGCTCCGTGCCGTCCCAGGGCATGTTCGGGTGGTTCCAGGTGACCCACGCGAACGTCGTGCCGTCAGGGCTCAGACGTGGCGAGCTGTAGAAGTCGTTACTCGTTACCAGGACCTCGACGTCTTCCTTCCCATCAATATCGATCGCAACGATTTCGTTGACCGCCTGATCCTCATCGGTCGAGTGATCTTCCCGGACACAGATGATCCGGTTCCGTCGCCAGTCGACGATCATGCCGCCGTAGCGGGCGTCGCGCCTCCGGCGTTATCGCAACCGGTGCCTCTTCCGGTCGCTGCCGGTACAGCCGCTGGTCGTCGAAGTTGGAGAAATAGACCACGCCATCAGCGACCGTGTAGCCGCGCGTCCCGTACTCGTGGACCCGGGTGCCGACGCTGAACCCGGCGGGCGTTACGTCGCTAGTTGCGCCATCGGGAGTGCGACGCACGATGACGCTACGGCCCGCTTCCCACGGCCGGTGCTCCACCCAATGCGTCACGTCGCCATCGAGCACGATGCGCCCAGGCCCATGGTCTGACCACGATCAGGTCCGTCGTGATCGGGGACTTCCACGACCCGTAAGGGGCCACACGAGCGTTGCGCATACTCGTCAATCAATTACCTCTATGTGCGCATAGCCGGAGAGATGTCGGAAATATAGCAGGTGGCCCACTCTCGCGCCCCGTCGCCGCGAGAGTCCTAACAGCCATCCGCGTTTTTGAATTCGTCAAGTTGCGGCCGGTCGGTAAGATGGATAGAGCAAGGAGCAAACCACGGTAGCCGCAGCGGAGGTCGCCCTATGCCGCAAACCTACGACGTCGTTATATCGAGCCCATTCTCCTCAATTACGATTTCTTCGCTCGACGCATGATGGAGCTCTGCGGCACAGATGGGCCTCACATTTTTCTTCGTTAACGACGTCTGGGTCAAAGACTTCTGGCGAAAGCTGGAGGCTGACGAGATCTCGGTGCGCGTCCTGATCGACCTGACCGCCGACCAGGCGAACACCGACAACCTATATACACAGGTGGCCAGGACGGTGAAGCGCCAGAAAGGCTACGTCCTCGACGACCCGGACGTCAGCGCCCTGGCCGCCGACAAGGCGAACCTGCATGAGCTACTCCTGGAGAACCTGATTCCGGTGCCGGAGACGGTGGTCATGCCGCGTGAGGATCTGAAGAACTTCAAGGTCACCGATGACCTCGTAGCCCGCGTCGGCTCGCCTTTCGTGGTCAAGCCCTCACGCGGCGGTGTCGGCATCGTCGTCAACGCAACGTCGAGGGATGACCTCCTGAAATCGGCAGCCGAGGCGCCGAAGTCCGATTCGTTTCTGATCCAGCAGCGCGTCAGTCCTCGGGAGCTCGGGCAGCACTTCGGCTGGTTCCGCGTCTACTACATATGCGGCCAGGTCATTCCCTGCTGGTGGGACCAGACTGCCCACGAGTACCATCTCGTGTCGCCGGGCCAGATGCGCCATTACAAGCTGAACCCGCTCAAGCGCATCGTGCGTGGCATCGCGCGGGTGTCCCGGATGAAGAAGTTCAGCTCCTCCATCTGCCTGCATGAGGACGGCCACTTTTACGCCGTCGACTACGTCAACGCTGACCCCGACATGACGCCGCGCTCGTACTACGACAACGGCGTGCCTGACGAGGTCGTACGGCACATCGTCTGGTTGCTGTTCACGGAGGCCATCCGCGTCATCAAGCGAGGTCAGGGTTTCCTTGACGAGGACCTGGCCGAAGCTGAATCAGGCTGGATCGATCAACGACGCCTCGAGCAGATGGCTTAGAACGGAGTACGCCATGACTGAGACCTATGACGTCGTAATCTCCAGCCCTTTTCCCAACTACGACTTCTTCGCCCACCGCATGATGGACCTCTGCGGCCAAATGGGCATGACGTTCTTCTTTGTTAACGACGTCTGGATCAAAGAGTTCTCTGAGAAGCTCGAGAAACAGTGAGATAGAGGTCCGTGTCCTTCTCGACCTGACTGCCGATCAGATGAACCTCGACGACCCGTATACAAAGCTCGCCCACGAGGTCAAACGGCAGGGTGGCTATGTCCTCGACGACCCGGAACAGGACTGCGATCGTCGCGCACAAAGGCCACCTCCACCAGGCACTCGTCGATAACAAGGTCCCCGTCCCCGAGACAGTGGTCGTGAACCAAAGAAGACGTAGACGGCTTCGAAATCACCGACGAAATCATCGCCCGGGTCGGCACGCCCTTCGTCGTGAAGCCGGCATGGGGTGATTCCGGCATCGGGGTCGTCGTCAACTCAACCTCCAAGGCTGACTTCCTGCGGTCGGTAAAGGAATCGCCACGCTCGGACGCCTGGCTTATCCAGCAACAGGTCAGCCCCAAGAAGCTCGGTCAGCACTCCGGTTGGTTCCGCCTTTACTACATGTGCGGCCAGGTTATTCCCTGCTGGTGGGACCCCAGCAGTCACGAGTACCACCTGGTGACGCCGGGCCAGGCGCGCCACTACAAGCTTGAGCCGCTAAAGCGCATCGTCCGTGGCATCGCCCGCACCGCGAAGATCAAGAAGTTCAGCTGTGAGATCTGCCTGGACGAGGACGGTAAGTTCTACGCCGTCGACTACGTTAACGCCGACCCAGATATGAACCCGCGTTCGTTCTACCCTAACGGCGTCCCGGACGAGGTCGTCCGCCACATCGTCTGGCTCCTCTTCTCAGAGGCAATGCGCGTCGTCAAGCGCGGTCAGGGCTTTTTCGACGAGGACCTTGCCGAGGCCGACCTGGGCTGGACCAACCCTCGCGAGCTCGAGCAACTGGTCTGAGAGCTAGGGCGAAAGGTCCGGTAGTACGGGCAGCCGGAGTAATCGGCGCGCAGCGCTTGGCCGTCCGCAATCGCCGTGAACCGCAGCGTCTCAGGCGAGCATGCATCCTCCCCTACGCGAAACAGCCCCGGCTCGCATCGGGACCAACGGTTCGATGTTGCCCCACGGGTTGAGCAATACGAGCGCGTCTTTGCGCACGGCGATGCGGAAGTTCGACAGCTCCGGGCTTCCGCGCGCGGTAGTGACCGGCAAAGGCGTCCCACTCCTCCGGGTAGTCGAACGGCCGCGACGGCCTGCCGTGTACCAGTCGCCGCCGTGGAACGCCTCGACGACCCTGCCCGCCTCGCGGCCGAATTCGAGCAGCGCAAGCTCGAAGTCGGGATGCGGCACGTAAAAGGCTGTCCGGGCGACCGGCCCTCCAGCGCCATGATCTCGCCGTCGTAGCGGAGCAGCAGCTTGCCATCCTTCAGCTGCAAGGTCGAGAACCCGGTCTGCCAGAACGGAGACGTACCCGCGTAGTCCACCGCGTTTGGTACCGACGCCGGGTCAGCTTGCGACAGGGTCGAAGCGGATAGCCCGCCATCGAGTTTCGAGCCGCCCTCAGCGTCTGCTGCGCCACCTCCACCATCGGTTCGGTGTCGCCCCATCGATTGAGGAGCAACCCGCAGCCAAGGCCCGCGCCGCATGTCAACAATCATCGCGGAGCGAAAACCCGTGTTGCCGCCGCCGTGTCCGATGTAAGGTCGCCCTTCGACGTCGTAGGTCGCGAGGCCGTATCCGTAGTAGTCGCCGCCGGTCCAAACGCTACGCCGGTCATCAAATCGAAGCTCTCTTCGCTGATCAGGCGGCCGGTCGGCCCTTCGCCCGCGGTTGAGCAAGAGACCGAGATACGCCGCCATATCGCCGACGGTGGAGGCCTGAGCGCCGTCGCCGGCGGCGTACTCGGCCCAGGTCGCTGGCGCGACGGGATGGCTGCGGTGTTTCGGCCGGTCGTCGAAGGCGCCCGTATAGCCCGTCGCCATCTTGCTACTGATCTCCAGGCTGATCGCGGGT
Organism: uncultured Chloroflexia bacterium; assembly: GCA_963766645.1. Lineage (GTDB taxonomy): Bacteria > Chloroflexota > Dehalococcoidia > DSTF01 > WHTK01 > WHTK01. Next base: position 60,880 of record CAVYAY010000002.1, read on the forward strand.
AAGTGTGTGCTCATTCCCAGCGGCTGCAGCACACGCGAATCGATGATCTGCCGGAAGGCTCTGACCGTACAGTGCTCCAGCATGAAACCCAGCGTCTTGTACCCGAGGTTTGAGTACCAGAAGAATTCCCCGGGCGCCGAGTTCGTTGCGGATATCTCGCATCGCCCAACTCTCGTACAGCCCATGCGGCGCGATGTCTGTGCCGCGGTTGATGCCCGACGTATGGTTAAGCAGGTGGTGGAGCGTAATTGGCTCGAGGCTAGATTGCACCTCGAACCACGGCAGGTAGCGTGAGACCGGTGCGTGAGGTCGAGCTTCCCGGCTTCGCACAGTTGAAGCAGCGGGATCACGGTAAACGGCTTTCCCGAGGGAGCCGATCTCGAAGGCGGTCTCGGGCGCAACAGGTGCTTTGGAGGCGATGTCGCTGAAGCCGGAGGCGAAGACCCTGAGCGTCCGCTCACGGTCGGTGACCGCCAACGTCATGCCGGGAATTGCCCCATCCCTCATCGTCTTCTCGACGAGGTGTTCAATGTACGTGAACGCCTGGTCCAGGCCGTAATCGCATGCCTCCCCCACGTTCAAAACGCGTCCCGATTGTACGGGGTGCGCCATCGAAAGGAAGCGTTGGTCATGATCAAACTTGACACATACGTGCCATGCCTACAGACTCTTAACATCCCAGTTTGAGTATGCGAGAACCCCTTCATAGGACGAGGCAAAAAGGTTTCCACTGTTCTGACAGACGGGTGGAACTAGGAGTGCCCTTGACCCTTGTTACCAGACGCTGGGCGGCGTCACAGAGCACTGTAAGAGGGGCTGGAGTAGGCACCATCATTTGTCGGGCTTCAGGTCCGAGAGGCTAGCCGCGTTGCGGCGGTCTGACCAGGGAGGGAATATGCGCTACTGTTCTGGATCGAAGATTCACCGCGCCTGGGTAACAGACAACAACCCTGATTACGTAGGCAGTGTAGTCATCGACCGGCTTGCTTATGAAGAAGGCTCGACCTCTGGGAGTTCGAGAAGGTCATGATCTGCAACGCCACCAACGGCGAGCGCTGGGAGACCTACGTCCTCCCCGGCGTCGAAGGAAGCGGCGAGGTGTCCGTCCAGGGTGCCGGCGCGCGGCTCTGCATGAAGGGCGACTGCCTCATCATCCTCTCCTTCGAGACCACCGACGAACCCATCGAGCCCAAGATGATCCTGGTAGACGAGAACAACCATTTCGTGGAGTACGTATCGGCGGAGCACTATGCAGAGCAAGTTCACTGAGCAAGACACCGAGCGCTACTACGACGAAGAGGACACAACCTATCGTTCCTTCTGGGACCCCGAGGGCAGCCTCCACTGGGGCTACTTCGACGACACTACCGGCAACGATTTCCTGACCGCCTCCCGGCACCTGAACGACATCATGCTCGCCCGCAGCGGCATCGATTCCGATTCGGTCGTGCTTGACCTCGGCTGCGGCAACGGCAACACCACGAATTGGCTTGGCGGAGCAGAAGTCGTGCCACGTCACGGGGATCGACCTCAGCGGCGTGCGCGTCAAGAACGCCATCGAGGCGGCTTCCAAGAACTTCCGCCCGAACTCGCCTCGAAGCTCGACGTTCAAGAAAGCCTCGGCGACTGAGCTTCCCTTCGAAGAGGGCACTTTCACCCACGTCTGGAGCCAGGCGACCATCTACCACGTCCATGACAAGCACGCCGCCCTGGCCGAGGCGTACCGCGTACTCCGTCCCGGTGGCACGCTCGTTCTTGACGACCTGACGAAGCCAAATTCGCGAGATCAGTCCTGAATCCCAGAAGCACGTCTATGACCGGCTCCTGTTCGATACGCCGTTCAGCTTCGAGAGTTACAAAGAAGGTCTCAAGGGCCACGGCTTCGAGATCGTCGAGGCCGAGGACCTGGCGGCCCACCTCGGCAAGAGCTACCGGCGCCTCGGCGAAATGGCGAAAGTCCGCCACGGACGCCGGCCAGGGCGATTTCTCACACCTCGTCGAGGCCTACCGCTACATGGTCGCTGCAATTGAGTCCGGCGACCTCGGTTGGGCGCTCTACGTTTGCAGGAAGTGACGTCCCGGCATGGCCGAAAACGAACGCATACAGTGGGTGTACTCCTCCAAGACCAACCGTGAGTTGGAGGACCGCTACGACCAGTGGGCGTCCGATTACGACAAAGACCTGGGCGGCCTCGGCTGGACCGGACCTCGGGCCGCCGCAGAGGTTCTTGCGCGCTTCGTCGCACCCGACGCGAAGGTTCTCGACGCGGGCGCCGGCACGGGCCTCGTGGGGGTCGAGCTCCACAAGCTCGGCTTCAACGACATCACCGCCATCGACATCTCCACCGGCATGCTCGAGGTTGCGCGCCTGACCGGCGCCTACAAAGCAGTCCAACGCGAGGTGCTCGGCGAAGCCCTTGGCTACGCCACGGACGCATTCGACGCCGTGATCAGCGTCGGCACTCTGACGATCGGCCACGCGCCGCCGGATTCGCTCGATGAGTTGATCCGCGTGACGAAGCCGGGCGGCAAGATCGTCTTTAGCATGCGCCCTGACCATTTCGAGCCGTCCGGATTCAAGGCCAAGCAGGCAGCGTTGGAGCAATCCGGCAAGTGGAAGCTGCTTGAACGCGGTGAGGCCTTCCACCCGATCGCGCAGGAGCCCGACGTCCAGCACGAAGTGTGGGTCTACGAGGCCCTCTAGCCGTTACTCCCCGCAGGAAGAGGTCGCGCCAAGTCCATGGTCTATGACGACATCATCGTTGGCGGCGGCTCCTCCGGCGCCGTCCTCGCAGCGCGGCTCAGCGAGGACTCCTCTCGCTCCGTCCTGCTCCTCGAAGCCGGACCCGACTTCGCGTCGATCGAAGAGACACCCGCCGACCTCCTGGACGGCAAGAACGTCTCCGTTGTCGACCACGACTGGCACTTCACGGCCGAGGCGCTTCCCGGCCGCACGATCCCGTATCCGCGTGGCAAGACCACCGGTGGCACATCCGCCGTCAACGCTACCGTCGCCCTCCGCGGCGTCCCCGCCGACTACGACGAATGGGCGTCCCTCGGCAACCCAGCCTGGGCGTGGCAGAACGTTCTCTCCTACTTTCGCCGTATCGAGGATGACCAGGACGAAGGCGGCGACCTCCACGGCAAGAACGGCCCGATCTACGTTCGCCGATGGCGGCAGGAAGAGCTTCACCCCTTCTCCGCTGCCGTCGGCGCGGCTTTTCGGGACCTCGGCTTCCCGCTGGTCAGCGATCACAATCATCCGGAGTCGAGCGGTTTTGGTCCGTTCCCCGTCAACCAGAACAATGGCATACGCGTCTCCACCGCGATCGGCTACCTCTTGCTAGCCCGCCACCGTCTCAACCTGACGATCCGGCCGCACTGCCTGGTCAACCGCGTCCTCTTCGATGGCAACCGCGCCATCGCGGTTGAGGTCGAGTCTGGTGGCGAGATGCAGCGCGTCGAGGGCCGGCGCATCACGCTGTCCGCCGGCGCCGTCGCATCACCAGCCATCCTGTTGCGTTCTGGTGTCGGCCCGCAGACAGACCTCGCAGCCCTCGGCATTCAACTTACCCTCGACCTGCCCGGCGTTGGCGCCAACCTGCTCGACCACCCGACAGCCAGCCTGATGCTGATCCCTAAGCCAGGTATTTGCGACAAGAACACCCCCTCGGTGCAAATGGTCCTGCGCACCACCACGCCCGGCTCCGACGAGTTCAACGACTTGCAGATATTCGCTGTCAACCAGCTCGACATGAGCGGTTTCGATCCAGAGCTGGTCCAGAAGCTGGGCACGAGCCTTTTCACCCGCGTCGTGGCGTCGTTACAACGGCCGCTCTCGAAGGGACGCCTCTCCCTGACGAGCACAGACCCACACGTCCAGCCGCGCCTCGAACTGAACTACTTCGACCACCCGGAGGACATGCGGCGCATGATTGAGGGACTGAGGATCTGTTTACAGGTCGCGCAGTCTCCAGACATTCAGGCGTTGGTCGAAGGTGTCGTTGGCCTCAGTGCCGAGGACCTGGCCACGGATGAAGGGCTGGAGAAGGCAGTCCGTTACACCGCTAACACGACCTTCCATCCTGTCGGAACCGCGAAGATGGGTCCGGCGTCCGACCCCGAAGCGGTGGTCGACGAGCGCTGCCGCGTCCATGGCCTCGATGGCCTGCGGGTAGTCGATGCCTCCGTCATGCCCAACATCGTTCGCGCCAACACCAACCTGACCTGCATCATGATTGGCGAGCGCGTCGCCGACTGGATGCGAGAGTAGCTTCAGCAAAGGCTCTGCACCAGCCGCTGCAAGCGACTTAACACCTCCGATCGCGCCCGCCGACTAAAATGGCCCCGCACCCTGCCCGCTAAGTAGCTCAAAGGTCAATGGCATGCCACCTGCCCGAATCTGGGATATTCACGTCCATTTCCCGCGCAACCCTCAGAAGCCCGACGAAGACCCACAAGAAGCCCTCGGCCACATGGCGACGCGGCTGCGCGAGACCGGCGTAGTCAAAGCCGGTCTGCTCTGCCCCGGCCCGCGCCGACCTAACCCGCACAGGTCAACCGCGCCCGCACCCGAGGCGGCCCCCGAGCTTACCCACGAAAGCTGCATCGAAATGGCCGGCAGGCACGGCGACCTCTTCCTGCCCCACGCCGTCGTCGATCCCGAGATCACGACTTACGACCGCATTCAGGCGCTCCACGCGATGGGCTACCGCGCCCTCAAGATCATCGGGCCGCCGCGGCCCTACGACTGCGAGGACTACTTCCCGGTCTACCGCGCCGCGGAGGAGCTCGATATGCCCATCCTGTTTCACTGCGGAGTCATTGGCGGCCCTGTCGACTGGCTGAAGAGTCACCCGCGACGTGACGCGAAGTCGGCGAAGCGACTAGCCGAGATCGACGAGACCGCGCGCAAGGTGGCGGCTGGTGAGCCGGAGCCACCGGGCTGGGCGCGCAACGGCCCGCGCGACTCCTCCGCGATGTTCATGCGTCCATTCCACCTCGATACCCTCGCCGGCCGCTTCCCCGGCCTCAAGATTATCGGCGCCCACCTCGGCGGCACCGGCAACTACGACGAGGCCGCCTCCGTGGCACGCTGGCGCCGTTGGGTCTACTTCGACATGTCGGGCGGCCGCACCATCGAACGGCACGCCGTGGAGCGCGACCTCTTCGGCAAGGAATTCCCGATCGAGAAGCTGATCTTCGGCTCCGACTGCGCCGGCGACGAAGTCCACGAGCACGTCGAGCGCTTCGAGCATATCTTTGAAGACCTCGGTCTCAGCGACGACGAGAAGGACCTTATCTGGTACCGCAACGCCGCCGAGCTTTTCGGCGTCGAAGTGCCCGCCTGGGCCGTCTCCTAGGTGCCGGGTTTCGATTCGACCGCAACATAAACGTCGTCGCCCTCGACGCGGACCTGGTAGATGCTCAGCCCCTCGTCCGTTGGCCCAGCGAGCACCTGCCCCGTCTTGAGGTCGAACCAGGCGCCGTGAGAGCTGCAGAAGATGCGGTTCTCCGGCCGGACCCGCGTGTAGCTCATCAAGTAGCCGGCATGCGGACAGCGTGCGCAGAACGCGTAGAACTGACCTTCATGACTTACGATGCCAACCTCGACGTCATCGACTACGTAAACGCGAACCAGCCCCTCGCTGAAGTCGCCTGTTCCTGCTACGCGCTGGAACTCCCCCACGCCTAGTACGTCGGCTCCGCGTCCAGCCGTATTGCGATACCGTCGAGCTCCTTCGACACCGATGGGTAGCGCTGCACAACCAGCGGGTCGTGTCCCGGGATGATGTGCTTTTCCGACGCCGCCAGCTCGCGCAGCATGTCGAACCCGGCCAGCACCTTCGCGGCGTCATGCGTCGTTGCGAAGGGACGGCCCGTCTCCATGTTCTCGTAGTAGTGCGTCGAATCCGATGCCAGCACCACGGCACCACGCTCCGTGTTCACTCGCACGATCTGGATCCCCGGCGTGTGCCCGCCCACTAGGTGCACGCTGATCCCCGGCGCGATCTCCCAATCGCCGTCGTGCAGCCGCACCCGCTCGTCGTACAACCCCCGCACGATGTTAACGACGTCGTCGACCTCGAACGACCCGCGCGCGCCGCGCTCGAACATCTCGCTACTTGTCACCCAGCGCAGTTCTTGTTCCTGCAGATGCAGCCGCGCCTTGCTGAAGTCGCTAACGGTGCCGGCGTGGTCATAATGCATGTGCGTGATCACCACGTCCTCGATCGCGGCGGCGTCGATGCCGATCAACTTCAGGCCGTCCGAGGGCTGCCGCAGGAAGGTCCGTCCGCGCCGCGTCCCCGCGGGCTCCGCGAAGCCGGTGTCAACGACGATGGTGCGCGACGAGTTCTGGACCGCCCAAACGAAGTAATCCATCGGCATCGGCCCATCCGGGTTCGGCACGTTCGTTTTGTCCAGGAAGTGGTCGGCGCGCTTCGCGTTGCGCGTCGCGTATTTCACGGCGTAGATGCGGTAGGTCTCGGTGCTGGCCAAGGCTGCCTCGATTCGCGGCTGTGTGCTTGCTTTCCGGATGCCATTCTAGCTTCAGTGGTGATTGAATAAGCTCGCGCGGAAGACTAGCCTACTGTCATTCGCACGTTGAGGAGGCCGTCATGGCAAAGCCGCTCTGCATTTCGTCTGACTCGCACGTCGTTGAGCCGCCGGAGCTGTTCGCGCCGCTCCAGAAGCGCTTCGGCGATCGCGCGCCGCACATCCGCGAGACGGAGGAGCAAGGCCCGCGACTCGACCTCGGCAACGGCCGCCTGGGCATCGCGGTCGGCAGCTTCTTGCAGGCCGGCCAGGACTTCGGCGCCCCGGACGCGCTTGAGATCCGCAAGCGCGGCTACTCGCTGGCGCGGCCCGGCGTCTACGAAATCCCGGCCCGTCTTGAAGACGAGGCGCTCGATGGTGTCGACGCCGAGGTGCTCTACCCCAGCATCATCTTCAACGTCTATCAGATCGAAGACCTCGACATCGTCAAGGCTACCTTCGCAAGCTACAACGACTGGGTCACCGACTACATGTCACAGGCCCCGGACCGCCTCTTCGGCCTCGCATCCGTTCAACTGTTCGACCTCGACGAAGCGATTCAGGAGATGGAGCGCGGCAAGAAAGACGGTCACGTCGGTGTCGGCATCCCGGCTACTGCGCCGCCCAACCGTCCCTACTCCGACCCCTGGTACGACAAGTTCTGGGCCGCCGCGCAAGACATGAAGATGCCAATGACGATGCACATCTTCACCGGCGCGACGCCAAACCACGGGCTGCCTAACCAGCACGCCGACTACCCGCTGGCCTTCGCCGGCGCCATGTGCACGATCGCCGACTTGATCTACTCCGGCGTTTGCGAGCGCTTCCCCGGCCTGCGCTTCGTTATCACCGAGTTCGAGACCGGCTGGACGGCCCACATGCTCGATCGCCTCGACTGGGCCTACAAGCGCCGCGGCGGCACGCGCGGCTACCCCAACATCCCCAACCCGCCCAGCTACTACTGGCGCCAGAACTTCCGCATCACGTTCGAGGATGACCCCATCGGCATCCTGACGCGCGACAAGATCGGCGCCGAGACGCTGATGTGGGGGAGCGACTACCCCCACGGCGACTCCGTCTTCCCCGACTCGCAGGGCGTCCTCGACCGCATCATGGCGGATTGCACGCCGCAAGAACGGCACTTGATGACCGCGAAGAACGTTGTGGAGCTGTACGACCTGCCCTTCGAAGCCTAGTCGGACTCGCCAATTTGCCGAGTCCCGCCGCAACCTCGGCGTGAGTTATCTTTCGCGCAGGTCGACGACGCCGACCGTGAGCCCTTGCGTTCCCGCCCAGATCGCAACTTCGTTGATCAGGAAGTTTGCGTTGTCTTCCTCCGCATCGCTCGCGACGTGCACAAAGTTCACCTCGCCGATGTAGTTCGGCAGGCCCATCCGGGCCATTGACGTGAAATCCCGGCGCAGGATGTCGCTCAGCAGGATTCGCTTTTCTTCGTCGTCGTACAAGTAGTAGGTCACGCGGGGAGTCGCGGGCTCAATCATGAGCCGGAATCCGTCGGGCACCTGAATCCTCGATGCGGGCAGCGGCGCATCTTCGCCATTTCGGCGTGCCACGCCGCTGGAAAAGCTCGAGCTAGTCAGCGCCACGCCAAAGGCCACGCTGAGAACCGCGAGCGTCACAAAGGAACCGAAGTGGTGTCGGCAGATACGCACCGTCCGACGCAGCACAAGCCGGGCGCGCCGCCGCGATGCGCGGCTGGGCGTGGTCACGCCGGGATCATCTAGACCTTGACGGCCTTGTAGATCGGCGTGCGCCACTCCTCGTACCGCTTGTCGACGCCCCGGACGATGTCGAGGTAGGCGCGCGACAGGCGCCGCGTGATCGGGCCGACCTCGCCCATCTCCAAGCGGGAAGCGATCGATCGACGTGATCGGCGTGATCTCGTAGCCGCTGCCGCAGAAGAACGCCTCGTCGGCCACGTAAAGCTCCGTGCGGTCGATCTCGCGCTCGACGACGCCCATCCCGAACACCTCCGGGCAGATCGTGTCGATCAGCGTCGTACCGCGTGATGCTCTCGAGGATGTCGGCCGTAATCGGCGCCGTGACCAGGCGGCCCTTGCGCACCATGAAGAATGACGCGCCGCTGCCCTCGGCAACGTGGCCATCTTTGTTGAGGAAGATCGGCTGGTCGTAGCCGTCCGCCTTTGATTGCAGGATCGCCAGGCGGCCGTTCTGGTAGTTGGACCCTGACTTCAGGCGGATCGGTATCGCGTTGTCGGAGGTGCGGCTCCACGAGCTGATGTTGCAGCTCATGCCTTTCGCTTCATCGGAGCGCGGGCGGCGCCGCGGGATGATATACAGCCCTGTCGGCTCCGTCGAGTCCAGCGTCGTCCCGGCCACGTACGCCACCATGTGCATGTGAACGTCTTCCTGGATCTCGTTACCGGTCAGCACCTCGCGCACCGCTTCGTACAGGCCGTCGTCGTCGTAAGGGATGTCGAACCGCATCATCTTCATCGACTCGCGGAAGCGCGCGAAGTGCTCGTCGAGGCGGAAACAATACAGCTCGCCGTCCTCTTCGTTCCAGTAAGCCCGCAGCCCCTCGAATACGTTGCTGGCGTAGAACACTGCCGCGCTATTCACCGGCAGCATGGCCTCAGCCTGGGGCACCAGTTTGCCGTTTAGCCAGATGCTGTGCTCTTTCATCGTCTTGGCTCCTTCATCTCTCTACTGCAACGATACAGGATGCTGCCTCTCGCCTGGTCGTCTCAGCCCGCGCTGCGCTGCCGTCGCGCCAGCACCATTAACGCCACCGGGAATGCCACAATCAGCGTCCCCAGGATGATGACAATCGTCGACGGGTCCAGACCCAGGATCGAATCAATTTCATGCCGGATCCAGTCGATCAACGTCGGGTCGACCGCCTCGGAGTGATGCAGCAGCAGGCCGAAGCCGCTCACGATCCCGCTCCCGCGGCCATGACCGGCTCCGGCTCTGCCAGGTAACGTGCCGAGAACCGGCGCTCGCGCAGGCCCATCACCGTCAGGCTCGCCACGACTAGCAGGACTGCACTCGCCGTGAAGGCGATGTCGTACGTCCCCGAGATGTCGAACACGAGCCCGAAGATCACCACGGCCAGAGCGCCGCCAATCTGGTGCGTCATGTTGATCAGACCGCCCAGCGTCCCCAGGTTCCGCAGGCCGTAGATGTCCGCCGTCAGCGACGACGTCAACGGCACCGTCGCCAGCCAGGAGCCTCCCGCAATTACCGCAAACGCCCAGATCGCCACCGATCCCGGCAGCAGCACGATCGCGATGAAGGCGACCGCACGGATTGCGTAGACGGCGCTCAGCACCATCTTGCGCTCCATCCTGTCGGACAGCGTTCCGACCACGATGACGCTGATCGCGTTGATGCCACTCAGCAGCCCGAACGCCAGCGCTGCCGTCCCCGGCGAGATGCCTTCATCCGACGCCCAGCGTACGAAGTGCACCGACACGCTCGCGGTCGTCACGCCGCAGACCCAGTACGCCATCGAGAGCTGCCAGATCGGCGCCGACCGGAACGAGTCCTGCCACCGTGAAGTCGTCAGCGGACCCGTCAGGACTTGCCTTGGTTCCGAGCCGGTGGCCGTTTCGACTCGCTCATCCCCATCCGCATCCAGGCCGACCTCCGACGGGTCGCTCTTCACGATCATCCAGACCACTGGTACCCCGAGGCCCAGCGCGATCAACCCCGCCACGATCCACGACGTCTGCCAGGTCGTGGCCAGGAACAGGTAGGTCAGGAACGGCACGAGCACCAGCCCGCCCACGGAGCCTCCGGAGACGAGCAGGCTCATCGCGATGCCGCGTCGCCGGCTGAACCAGCGCGCGATCAGCGCCCCGGTGATCCCCGGCGAGATGCCGGCCGTCCCAATCGAAATCACGATGCCGTAGATCACGGCCAGCATGATCACGTTCTGCGCCAGCGACATCGCCAGCAGACCGGATCCAACGAGAACCAGGCTGAGCAACACGACGTTTCGGCCGCCGGAACGGTCGCTCATGCGGCCGAAGAAGGGCTGCGCGAAGCCGTTCAGCAGCCAGCCTATCGAGGCCGCGATCGAGATCGTCCCGACCGAGACCCCCCAGTCCTCTTCCCACGTCTTCACGAAGACGCCGAACGACTGCCGCGTACCGATCGCCAGGAATGTAGCGAAGAACAGCGCCCCGACGATGTACCAGCCATAGAAGGTTCCGCGCGCGCCGGCCTGAGAGTTCATGCCTGAATTATGCCGCCTCTGGCTAGTGGTCCGTCTTCGCCCGGCGCCCAGCCGCGCTTCGCCCGCACCGACGTGTCGCTGACCACCTCGACCACCGCCGGCCGGCCAGACGCCAGCGCCGCGTCCAGCGCGCCGCGGATGCCGTCCGGCTGCTCGACCCGGACGCCGAAGCAGCCGAAATCCTCCGCGATGCCGCGCGAAGCTCACGTCTTTGGTGGAACGGTGACGTCTCGCCGACTCCGCCGGAGTAGTTGTTGTTCACGACGATCACAGCGTTGAGCCCCATCCGCGCCGCCGTCTCCAGCTCCGCCAGGTGGTAGTAGAACCCCGCGTCGCCGCACGAACCCGACGACCGGCTTGTCCGGCCAGCGCCGCCTTGACGCCCAGCGTCCCCGGCAGGCCCCAGCCCAGCGAGCCGGCGCAGCGCACGTAGCTCTGCCCCTCCTTGCAGACGCACCATCTGCGCCGTCCAGATCGCGGCGTGAAACGTGTCGCAGACCAGCGTGCCGTCGGCCGGCAGCCACTCGTTCAGCTCCTGGCAGATGCGCTCCGGCCGGATCGGCACGGCGTCGGAGATACGCAGCGGGTCGCTCTCGGCCCAGTACTCGCGGTCCAGGGCCTGCACTCGCTCCAGCCACTTCTGGCGCGGCGGCTGCGCCTCGACAGCGTCGATCAGCTCTGCACCGAGACCTTCGCGTCGCCGTGGATCGACGCCGCGTTGGGGTAGTTGCGCCCCAGCTCCTCCTGGTCGATGTCGATCTGGATCACGGGCGTGCCGATCGCCGGTATCTGCCACGCGTTGGTCACCTGCCCGCCCGTGTGGCTACCGATGAACAGCACGAGGTCCGCCTCGGATACCGCCCGGTTCGCGGACCAGCGCGAGTAGCTGCCGGGCACGCCGATCGCCAGCGGGTGCTCGTCCGGGATGATCGTCTTTCGCGTTCAGCGACGTCGCCACCGGGATCGAGAGGCGCTCCGCCAGCTTCACCACCTCCGGCCCTGCGCCCGACGCCGTGACGCCGCCGCCAGCGACGATGATCGGACGCTCCGCCTTCGCCAGCAGGTCCGCCGCGGCGCTGATGTCGGCCGTCGTCCGGCTCCGGCCGGAACGCCGGGTACTGCTTGAAGCGCTCCTCGAAGGTCGAGCTCGAAGTCGGCTTCCCTGTCCAGCATCTGGCCCGCGTTGCCGCGCAGCTCCAGGTGCACCGGCCCCGGCGAGCCCGTCGTCGCGACCCGAAACGCCTGCCGCAGCAGGTCCGGCAGCCGCTCGACGGTGTCGACCGAGAAGTTGGCCTTCGTCACGGCGTCCCAGGCACGGAAGTCCTCGGCGTTCTGGTAGGCGTGGCGATAGCGCGGCTGGTCGGCCTGCCCGCCCGTAATCGCGATCACCGGCGAGCACGCCATGTACGGGTCGCGCAGGCCCGCCGCCAGGTTCGTCGTGCCGATGTCCTGGCACAGCGCGATGCCGGGCTTGTGCGAGGCGCGCGCGTAGCCGTCCGCCATGTACGCCGCTGCCTTCTCGCCGTGCGTGATAACGGTCTTGACGCCCTTGCTCGTGCAGCAGCGGCATCAGCGCCGCCCAGCACAGACGGCACGTAGAAGAGGTGCGTCACGTCGTAGGCGCTCAGCGCCTCGGCCAGGAACTGGGTACCGGTCATGCGAGTCATCAGTTTCTCCTACCAGAGCTCTTGCGACGCCAATCGCGCGCCTGCCACCAGCGACCGCAGCTTCGCCCACGCGATCTCGCTGTGTATCCGCCCGCCCAGGCCGCAGTCCGTCCCCGCGATGACGTTCTCCCGCCCCACGACGCTGGCGTAGCGCACAATGCGGTCCGCCACCACCTCGGGGTGCTCCACCACGTTCGTTGCGTGGCTAACGACGCCCGGCATCAGGAGCTTGCCATCCGGCAGCTTGACGTCGCGCCACACCTTCCACTCGTGCTCGTGGCGTACGTTGCCCGCCTCAACCGAGTAGCACCCGGCTCGCACCGTCAGCAGCACGTCGACGATGTCCTTCAGCGGTAGGTCGGTCGTGTGCGGACCGTGCCAACTGCCCCAGCAGATGTGGTACCGGATGCGGTCCTCAGGCAGACCGTCGAGCGCGTGGTTTAGCGCCTCAATAGTCACCGAGGCGTAACGCTTGTAGTCCTCCAGCTTCGGCTCCGGGTCGAACATGTCCCAGCTGTCCGGCAGCCCCGGGTCGTCCAGCTGCAACACGAAGCCGGCGTCTACGATGGCGCGGTATTCCTCCCGCATCGCCTCCGCGACCGCGAAGACGAACTCTTCGTCTGTCTTGTAGTAGCGGTTCTGGCGACGCCCGAAGCTCCCCGGCGCGACGCTGGTCATGAATACTTCGGTCGCGCCCGCGTTCTGCGTCGCGGCTTTCAGGTTCTCGATGTCCGCCTTCAGTGCGTCCAGTCCTCGATAGGTCACCGGCCCGGTAAATGCCGCCGGCGACGAAGCGGCGAAACGCGCGTTGCTCATCACGATCTCTTCGTACGCACCCGGGAACATCTGCCGCTCCCGCCGCGTCGCCAGCGGTCCTGCACTCGCCTGCCCGCTGGGCTCCCAGCCCGTAATGCGTTCGTAGGCGTAGCTCATCCACGGCCCGTAGTCGATCGTACTTCGCGACGCCTTGCCGTATTCACCGTCATTCACCACATCAACGCCAGTCTCTACTTCGCTGCGCACGATCGACGCGACCGATTCGCTCAGCGTCTTGCGAAACGCCTCGGGATCGACGCCGCCGCTTTCGAGGCGTGCGCTATTCATCGCGATCAGTGCGTCGGGGCGCGGTAGGCTGCCGGCGTGGCTCGTGAGGATCCTGTTTTCGCTGCGCTTCATCGCGTGGCTCCTCGCAACTATGAGCGGGGGAGCCGAAGCTAATCCTCGCGGGAACCGCTGTCAACGCGACCAGGCTCAAGTGCGCCTTCAAAGGATCGGCACGGGACGCCGCTTTAGTGGGGTCCAGGGTACCCGCAGCTTCCATTATCGAGCCTATAATGCGGCGACTTACCTAGACAGGGGCAAGCGCAATGGCGAGAAAACCACGCATCGCGGTCATCGGCGGCGGCATCGGCGGGCTGACGGCGGCGCAGGCGCTGCTGCGCCGCGGCTTTGAGGTCTCGGTCTACGAAGCCGCGCCCGAGCTCAAGGAGATCGGCGCCGGCGTTTCTCTCAGTCCCAACGCGATGAAAGCGCTGCGTTCGCTTGAGCTCGAGGACGGCGTGCGCTCCGTCGCCTGGCAATCCGAGTACCAGTACCTCAAGAACTGGCGCAGCGGCCGCATCATCTCGAAGACCCCAACGCCAGGGCACCGCGGAGCGCTACGGCGCCCGCGGCTGCACCGTGCATCGCGCCGACCTGCTCGACGTCCTCGGCGCCGCGCTGCCTCCCGAGATCATTCACCTCGGCGCGCGCTGCACCGGCGTCGAGAACGTGGCCGACGGCGCCGTCGCGCATTTCAACGACGGTAGCGATGTCGAGGCCGACATCATTGTCGGCGCCGACGGCATCCACTCCGCCGTGCGAACAAGCCTCTTCGGCCCGGACGCGCCGCGCTTCACCGGCAAGATCTGCTGGCGCTGCCTCGTCCCGGTCGACGCCATCCCTGGCGGTCTGCCGACGATGGACGGCACTACGTGGCTCGGCCCCCATGGCGCCGTCGTTGTCTATCCCGTGCGCCGCGGTGAGCTCGTCAACGTCGTCGCCCACTACGACAACGACACCTGGACCGAGGAGTCCTGGATCCGCGAATGCGACCGCTCACGAAGTGATCGAGAACTACGCCGGCTGGCACGAGTCCCTGGCGCGCCTCTTCTCTGCCAGCGAACGACATTACAAGTGGGCCCTCTACGACCGCGAGCCGCTGCAGCAATGGACCAGAGGCCGCATCACCATCCTCGGCGACGCCGCTCACCCGATGCTGCCCTACCTCGGTCAGGGCGCCTGCCAGGCGATGGAGGACGGCTGTGTCCTCGCCTCCGCGCTCGATTCCATGCCGGATGACGTCGAAGGCGCCCTCAGCTTGTACGAAAATGTCCGCGTGCCGCGCGCCAGCCGCGTCGTACTCATGGCCCGCGACCGTGGCGAGGACAACCACCTCGTCTCGCCCTGGGCTGCCCTCAAGCGCGACGCCTTGATCGCAATAAAGCAGCGTCTCGGCCAGGGCGTCAGCTCCCGCGGCGGCGCCTGGATTTTCGACTACGACGCCGGGTCGCCCGACGCGCTCACCGCCTAGAAACGGGACCGCATGTACATATCGAGGTCTTTGATCACCTTGCAGGGCGAGTCTGAAAGCGACCTCCTCGCCAAAATCGAGGCGGCTTACGCCTCTCGCCGCGACGCCGACGGCTTTCGCTGGTCGATGCTGCTGCGCTCCATGGACGACGCCGCGAACTTCGCCTCTGTTTCGATGTGGCTGACACCAGAGCAGGAGCAAGCATGGCGCAACGCCAACGCCGCGCCGGCTCCCATGCACGGCTACGACGTCACTACGGCTCGAGGCTCAATGACGCCCGCGGCTGCCGCCGCCCTCGTCGACTGGCAGGTCGACGCTGCCGAAGCCCCGCGATTCGCCGCGCGCTGGAACGCCGCTTACCACGCCATCGAGGACGTCTTCGGCAGCCGCCTGCTCCAGGACCTCGAATCGAGCGCCACATACGCAGGTTTCCACGTCGTTACCGACCGGGCGCGCCTCGACCCCAAGATCCTGACCGCCGAACTGACGGACGCCGACGGCCTTGCGGTCACGCCGCTCGCCGTCCAGCGCTTCGACGTCGTCCTGCTTACGGAGGCCCAATGACGAAACAGATCACCGTCGCAGAGCTAAGCGCGTTGCTCGATAGTCACGCCGCCGACATCGCCCTGATCGACGTGCGCGAGGCCGCAGAGTACAACCTCGCGCATATTGCCGGCTCCTGCTCTCTGCCACGCCGCCAGATCGAGTTCCGCATGACTGGTCTCGTGCCCTGGCGCGGCGCCCGGGTCATCGTCTGCGACGACGACGGCGTCCGCGCCACACTCGCCGCAGCCACGCTGGAGACGATGGGATATACAGATGTATCAGTCCTCACCGGCGGCCTCAACCGCTGGGTTACCGACGGCCACAATACGGAATGGGGCCTCAATGTGCCCAGCAAGGACTTCGGCGAGAAGGTGCTGCTGCAGCAGGAGGTCCCGGAGCTGGAGCCGGATGAGCTCGCGGCCTGGTTCGCAGAAGGCAAGCGCCCCATTCTGCTCGATTCCCGCACGCCGGAGGAGCATCACCGCGCCTGCATACCTGGTAGCCGCTCCATGCCCGGCGCGGAGCTGGGATTGCGAATCTGGGACTTGGCGCAGGACCCGCAGACACCCGTCGTCGTGCACTGCGCCGGACGCACCCGCAGCATCATCGGCGCCGGCACGCTGAAGCGCCTCGGCGTGCCAAACGTCTACGCTCTCAAAAACGGCACCATGGGCTGGCAGCTCGCAGGCCTGGAGCTCGAAACGGGCTCCGACCGCCTCGCGCTGCCGCAGCCGACGCCGGAAGGCCGAAAACGCGGCGAAGCCGCCGCCCGCAAGGTCGCCGAGGCCGAGGGCGTCCGCTTCGTCAACCCCTCCGCGGCACGTGACCTGCTCGCGAGCGCGGACAAGCAGAACATCTACGCCTTTGACGTCCGTAGCCGTGAGGAGTACGCCGAAGGCCATATCCCTGGCTTCGCCTGGGTGCCAGGCGGTCAGGCCGTGCAGGCCACCGACAACTACGTCGCCGTCCGCGGCGGCACGTTGCTCTTTGCCTGCGACGGCGTCGTGCGCGCCGCCATGACCGCCGCCTGGTTCCGCCAGATGGACTTCCCCAACGTTTACATCCTCGAAGGCGGTGTCACAGCCTGGCAGGCAGGCGGTGGCCGACTTGAAGCCGGCCCGCCGGACGAGACTGCCTTCGGCCTCGATGCCGCTCGTGGCCACGTCGAGCAGCTATCGCCGTCCCAGCTCAATGATCGCCTTGGCAAAGACGGCCTCGTCGTCCTCAACGCCGGGACGAGCGAGGAGTACAGTCGCGGTCACGTCCCTGGGTCGCGCTGGCTCTCCCGCAGCTGGCTCGAGCCGCGTATCGCGGACTACGTCCCGTCGCCTTCCACGCCAGTCACCATCACCTGCGCCGACGGCATCAACTCGGCGCTTGCCGCCGCCACGCTGCGCGACCTCGGTTACGACGACGTCTCCACGCTCGAAGGTGGGACCGCCGCCTGGATCCAGGCCGGCCTGCCTGTAGAGACCGGTCTCACGGGCGTCACCGACCCACCAAACGACGTCCTGCCCGTGCGCCGCTCCTATGCCGAGATGCTCAACTACCTGCGCTGGGAAGAAGATCTGGGGGAGAAGTACACCCACCATGCCTGAGACGGCGGCTGTGGACTGACCCCGCTGCACTCGATACAGTCCCGCCGAGTCGATTCGCTTCAAACGAAGGGGAGCCCGCGATGCTGCAGAGTATGTGGACCGACACCGGAATCGGCTTGCGCGAGGTCGAGCCCGGGCCGCTGCAGCCCGGATTCGTCCGCATGAAGGTCGCCGCCTGCGGCATCTGTGGCTCCGACCTCCACCGCTACCGCGACACCACCTCGCAGCTCGGCCGTGAGTTCGCCCCCGGCCACGAGTTCGTCGGCACCATCGCCGACGTCGGCAACGCCACGGACCTCCCCGATGCCCTCTTCGGCGTCGATCCCTGGCTCGCCTGCGGGCGATGCGACTACTGCTTGCGCGGCATGTCCAACAGCTGCCGCAGTGGCGCCATCATCGGCGTCCACGTCACCGGCGGTCTCGCCGAGTTCGTCGACGTCCCGGCGCGCAACCTCCACGCCCAGGACCTTTCACTCACACCGGTCGAAGCCTCGCTCAACGAACCCTTCGCCGTTTGTGCCCGCACGATTCACCTCGCGCAGCTCAAGCTGGACAGCCGCGTCCTGATCATCGGCGGCGGCACCCTGGGCCTGATCTGCGGCGCTATCGCGCGCGACTTCGCCGGTCGCGTCGCGATCACAACTCGCTATTCGCATCAGACCGAAGCAGCGCGCCAGATCGGCATCGAACCCGTCGCCGAGGGCGACATCGCCGCCTTCGCGGCCGACTATGAACCCGACGTCGTCATCGAATCTGTTGGCGGCACCGCCTCGACCATCGAGATGGCGATGGCCGCGGCGCGGACCGGCGGCAAGATCGTCGTCCAGGGCCTGTTCTCAAAGCCGTCGACCATCGACGCCAACCTGTTCATCTTCAAAGAACTGACCATGACCGGCTCGAAGATCTACGGCCAGAGCCTGCACGGCCCCGAGTTCGCCGCCGCAACCGAGATCCTGCCGCGCCACCGCGACACGATTCGCACGCTGCAGACGCACCAGTTCCCTCTCAGCCGCGTCGAAGACGCCTTCGCCGTCGCCAACGACAAAGCGCAGCACCCGATCAAGGTGACGGTAACGGCCGACGGCTAGACCGGCTTTACGCTGTCCATTAACGAGAAGAAGCCCTCAGTCAGCGTCGGGTGTATGAACATGCGCTTCTCGAACAGCGTCCACGGCGTATCCGTCAGCATCAGCGTCATCAGCGTCTGAATCAGCTCACCGCCCGAGACGCCAAGAATCGCGGCGCCCAGGATGCGGTCGTCCTCCGCGTTGATCACGATCTTCATCATCCCCTTGGTCTCTGACCGCTCGATCGCCCGCGCCACCCACTCCATTGGGATCGAACCGACCTTCAGCTTGTAGCCCGCCGCGCGCGCCTCTTTCTCCGACATCCCCACGCGACCTAGCTCCGGGTCCGTGTATAGCGCGTACGGCACCAGCCGTCCCTCGATCGTGCGGTCCTTGCCCTCGATCAGGTTGTCGTAGATCACGAGGTGGTCGTCGTAGGAAACGTGGGTAAACGCCGGTCCGCCGTTAACATCGCCCAGCGCCCAGACGCCCGGCACGTTGGTCTCTAGCTTGCCGTTGGTCTTGATCCAGCCGCGTTCGCTCTCAATACCCGCCGCATCGAGGCCCATATCATCCGAGTTCGGCACCTGGCCGATCGACATCAGCAGGTGTGTACCCTTAAGGACCGTGTCTGCGCCACCAGCCTTGGGCTCAATCGTCACCTCGATGCCGGCCGCCGTCTTCGCCATCTTCGAGGCCGAGGCGCCGAAGTGGAAGCTCATCCCCTCGTCCTCCAAGGCTTCCTGCAGTGTCTTCGCGACCTCTTCGTCCTCGCGCGGCGTGATCTGGTCGTTGATCTCGACCACCGTGACCTTGCTGCCGAAGCGCGTGAACATCTGCCCGAACTCGAGGCCCAGGTAATTGCCACCCAGCACGATGAGGTGCTCCGGCACCTCGGTCAGGTCCATGATGTTGCGGTTCGTCAGGTACTCGACCTCTTCGATCCCGGGGATGTCCAGGACGCGTGGCCGCGTGCCCGTGTTGATGAAGATACGCTGGCTGTTCAACGTGTCGCCGTTCACCTCAACCTCGTGCGGTCCGGTGAAGCGACCATTGCCTCGGTAGAGATCCAGCGTGTCGCGGCGGTCGACGTGTCCTTGCTGACCGTCACGCCACTCCTTCACGAGCGCGTCTTTGCGCGCCACGATCTCTCGCAGGTCAACTCGCACGTCGGTGTGGACGCCGAACTCTGGGCCCCGACGAGCGTAATGCGCTACGCTCGCGCTCGCGATCATCGCTTTCGTCGGGGTGCAGCCGTAGTTGATGCAGGAGCCGCCCAGGTACTCGCGCTCGACTAGCGCGACCTTCTGGCCAAGATCGGCAAGCTTGTGAGCCAGTGGCGAGCCGCCCTGCCCGGCGCCGATAACGATGGCGTCATAGCTATTCAAAGTAGGCCTCCTCAGGCTATGCGGCGCCCGTCAATCCCAAACACCCTCCGGCAATGGCAGGCCGGCCAGGTCGTCCGCTGTCAGCGGACCAGCCGGCTCGACTCCGAGCTGTCGCAAGAACATCATCACCTGTCGCGTGTGCTGGGCTGTGTGCCAAACCTCACGTTCGAACGTCTCCAGGAGCGTGTGTGCGCCCCAGTACGTTTCGAGGACGCGGTCGAGCGGATCCTGCGCCCCGGCGTTCCCCCACCACGTCTGCACCACACGCTGGGACTCCGCCACCGCCGCCGCGATGTCTTCGCCCGTCAACTCCACCGGCACGTTCTTTTCCGCGAACAGGCGGTTGGGAAACTCGTTCGTGTCGTACGCCGTGGCGAAGGCGCGCGGGATCAGGACGATGTGCCAGCCCAGCTCTCGGAACGTCCGGTCACGGTCGGGCGACTTGTGAGCCAGGCCGGCGAAAGGAGCCTGGCTTAAGTAGCGCTGCACCGCTTCCAGCACCAGCATCCACTTCGTGTAGAGCTGCTCCGGCGTCAGCTTGACCGGCGGTTCGTAGTTCAGCTCCAGCAGCTGCGCGATGGCGCTGAGGTCACCGCCCGGCACGCACTCGTTATCCAGGCAAACGGCAGGTACCGAATCGAGACCGTGCCCGGCCAGACGCAATTGTCCTGCCGCGTTGCCGGCGATATTCACCGGGTCGAACTGCACCTCGTAGCGCGAAAGAAACTCCTTCGCTCGCAGGCAGCTGCTTCAACCGGGTTGGTAGAAAAGCTCGATCTTGCCTTGGGGCATCTTCGCTCCGTCTAAACGCTGGCAGTCGCGCTGGGCCGAATGCCTTCGTACGCCGACTCCAGCAGCGCCATCACGCTCGCCTCGTCCAGCGACACCGGGTTGTTCTTCTCCTCGATGACGACCTCCGCCGCGACCTCCTCGAGTCCATCCCGCGGCAGTCCGAGACTCGCCAGGTCGGTTGGGATGCCGCTGGTCTTGGCCAGGTTCCACAGCGCCGCGGCCGGGTCGCCGCCCGGCACGCCGAGCGCGCCGGCCAACCGGCGCATCTCTTCCGGAAGCGCCCGCGCGTTGAACGCCACGGCGTGCGGCAGGATGACCGAGTGCGTGTCAGCATGGATCAGGTTGAACTTGCCGCCCAGAATGTGACACAGACGATGATGGAATCCCGACGCCGTCGCGCCCAGCGACATGCCGCCCAGCATCGCGCCGTAGAGCAGGTCGCCGCGAGCGTCCACGTCGTCCGGCTGGCGCATCACCCGCGGCAGCGACTCCGCGATCGCGCGCACGCCTTCCAGCGCGATCGCGCTTGCGACCGGGTTGTGCCCCACCGCATACAACGCCTCGACGCAGTGCGCCAGCGAGTTGAATGCGCTGGGTCCGGTGACATTCGCGGGCAGCCCCAGCGTTAGCAGCGGATCGTAGATCACCGTCTTCGGCAGCACCTGCGGGCTCTTGCCCGTCTGCTTGTGACGGTCGCCGGTCAGGCCGTAGATCGTTGTCATCTCACTGCCGGCATAGGTCGTCGGCACGGCCAGGATCGGCAGGCCGTGGCTTAGGGCAATCGCCTTCGCCAGCCCTGTCGACGACCCACCACCGATGCTGATTACGAGGTCGCTGCCATGCTCGTCGATTGCCTTGCGCGCCGGCTCCGCCAGATTAATCGGCACGTGCTGTACCACGTGGCCCCAGAGCTTGACCTCCGCTTTGCCCGCGAGGTCGCCTGCCACCTTTGCTGCGTTACCCGCCGACGTCGGGTCATGAATCAAGAAGATGCGCCGTCCGCCCAGCGCCTCGGCTTCGGCCGCCACGCGATCCAGGTAACCAGCGCCAAACACCACGCGGCCCGGAAGCGCCACGTACTCGAACGGCTTCATCGCTATCACGCCCCCCTCGTCAGGACTTCGTTTCGATCATAGATCGTGGAGTCGGCGTCGCAGATTACAGAAGCCCCGCAACCTCGGCGAAGGCATGCAGTTCGCGCGGGATGTCTGGCCCCGCTGGTTGGTAGACGACCTCGGTCACGCCGCGCGACTCCATCTCGGCCAGCCGCTCTCGCCACGCATCTGCTCCAGCCGCGATGCCCGTCTGCGCCATGAACTCGCCCGTTACAAAGCGTCGGTCGATCTCGTTCATCGCCACCAGGTGTCCTTCGTGTATCACGAGGTGCCTGCGCTCGGCCGGTATCTCATCGATCGTCCTCGCGTACTCGGCGCCGTTGGGCAGGCGCTCCGCGAAGCCGTTCTCGTAGGCAAAGTGATACGCCAGTGCCGCGACGTGCCCCGCCGCCGCCAGCGATCGCGGCGAACCGGCGTCTTCGTCCGGCTCCAGTACCGTGCCGCTCGTCGTCTGAAGCACCCGCTTCAGCTTCCCTGCGTCGATGTTTCCGATCGCGCCCGTGAGGATGACGCCGTCGCCAACCTCCTCCGCCACCGCCAGCCCCTTCGGTCCGCCAATCGCGACCATGATCGGGACCTTGATCGGCAGCGGCGCTGTGAAGCCCTCGGTTTGCAGCATCTTTAGGATCGAGCCGTCCCACTCGACCTCGTCCCCCGCCAGCAGCGACCGCAGCGCCCCGATGTAGGCACGCACTTCGCGCCAAGGCATCGGCCGCTTGCCCATCGCCAGCCGCCCTGTGAACCCGGAGCCGATCGCAACGTTGACCCGGCCCGGCGCCAACGCCTCCAGCGTCGCGATCGCCGCCGCGTTGGTCTGGACGTGGCGCAGGTGCGGCACCAGCACCGCCGGCCCGAGGCCGATGCGACTCGTCTTCGTCGCCGCCAGCGCCAGCTCCATCCAGACGTCCGGATACAGCGGCGGCGAATCGTAGCACCAGGCGCGGGCGTAGCCCAGACGCTCGGCTTCCGCGATGTGGTCCGGTGTCTGCAGGCTCGTTGCGAGTGCACAGGAAACTTCCATCGGCTCCCTCCTTTGGCCACGGCAGTATACCCAGCCGGACGCGCTGCTTTGTTAGACTCCGGACATGACCATGCACAACCGCCGCGTCGTCTACTCCAGCGACACCGGCCGAGTCGAGCAGCAAAAGGACGCCAGAGCCAAGGCGTCTCCGCCCGGCTTTCCGGACGACGGTGTCGTGCGCCTCTCACGCGAGAAGGGCGGCCGCGGCGGCAAGACGGTGACCGTCGTGCGCGGCCTGCCTGCCGCCGACCTCGAAACCCAGGCCGCCGACCTCAAGCGCCTCTGCGGTGCCGGCGGCACGCTGCGCGACGGCGCCATCGAGATCCAGGGCGACCATCGCGATCGCATCGCCGGACACCTCCGCGCCCGTGGCTATCAGGTCAAGCTGGCCGGCGGCTAGATTTTCTTTCGTGACCGGGTACACAAATTCCCACCTCCAACCGACTACTTTAATGCGGGGATTCCCTTAGGGGATTAGATTCGTCGGCGTGCTGCGTGCGAGGCGAATGGACCGCAAACCACCGGGCCCCCGCCTACGGCGGTTAGTTGACGTTGGAGGTCACTTGGAAGCTCTTCTGGAGAGGCCACAGGACGGTGCGAAGCCCGTCCGAGAGTCCATACCTTTTCGCCCACAACCCAAGACAGTCGAAGAAACCGGATTAGACACATCGCAATGCATCGACCTCATCCTCAAGACGTTGCGCTACGGCGGACGCCTCTCCGGCGGTGAGATCGCCAACCGCCTGAAGTTCCCCTACAAGGTGATTGAGGGTGGCATTGCCTTCCTCAAGCGAGAGAAGCTGATCGAGCTCGTCGGCGCCAATGGCGTCGTCGAGCAGCAGTACGAATACACCCTGTCGGACAAAGGCTACGAGAAGGCCACCGAAGCGCTCGACCGCAACCAGTACGTTGGTCCCGCGCCCGTGCCGCTGGATGAATACGTCGAAGTCGTCAAGCGGCAAGCTGTCCGCGGCGTCTCGATTACGCCGGACCGGGTTTACAGCGCCCTCTCCGACCTCGAGCTGAGTCAGAGCATCCGCCGCCTCATCGGCGCGGCCGTCAACGGCGGCCATTCGATCCTGCTCTACGGCAAGCCCGGCAACGGCAAGAGTAGTATCGCCAGGCGCATCACCAAGATGCTCGGCGGCGCCGTTCTCATCCCTTACGCCATCGACGTCGGAGGCCAGACGATTCGCGTCTTCGACCCTCGGGTTCACGTACCGCTCGACATCGCCCCCGGCTTCGAGCGCCGCAACGAGTCCGAGAATAAGGCCGAGCCGTCCGAGCGCCGCCGCGATCTTCGCTGGGTCGTCGCCGAACGGCCGCTGATCACGGTCGGCGGCGAGCTGACCCTGGAAGACCTCGACCTCAAGTATTCGCCACAGACCAAGTTTTACCTTGCGCCGATCCAGATGTTGGCGAACGGAGGCATCCTCGTCATCGATGACTTTGGCCGCCAGAAGATGCGTCCCGATGAGCTGCTCAACCGCTGGATCGTCCCCATGGAGGACGCTATCGACCACTACTCGATGCTCAGCGGCGAGACGATAGAGGTGCCCTTTGAGATGCTAGTCGTCTTCTCGACGAACCTGCGGCCAGAGTCCCTGGGCGACGAGGCGTTCTGGCGCCGCATCCGCCACAAGGTCGAGATCGTCGACCCTAACGACGAGATATTCCTCAGCATCTTGCAGTCGGTGTGCCAGGAGAACCAGATCGAGTACACCCACGAGGGCGGACGCTACCTGCTCGAGACCCACTACCACGCCACGGGTCGCCCCTTTCGCGCCGTGCATCCTAGGGACCTCATCGGCCTGATCGTGGACATGGGTGGATTCGAGGGCATTGAACCGAAGTTGACCCCTGAGATGATCGACGCGGCGTGCGCCTCCTACTTCATGCAGGACGCCATCTAGGTCAGGCTTCGCGCAGAGTCAGCTCGCGCTGAGCGACGAGGTGGATGTGGCCCCCAGCAGCGCTGGCTGGCTCAGCGGCCACGATCCGAGGCGGCATGAAGTTGCGACGAGTAAAAGGAGCCTCCCAGTTTGGGAGGCTCCTTTCTGTCTGGGTTAGAATCTGTCGCTGACTCGCACGATGCATTGAAGGGACGTAACCATGGCTTTGAAGGACGAGATGGAGTTCGGCTTCGTACTGCCCTGCCGATCCTGGGCGCCGATTGAGATGGAGAGCGTGCGCCGCACGTCGATTCGCGCCGATCAGCTCGGCTTCCGCGACCTCTGGGTCACCGAAAACACCTTGGACGACTCCTATTCCTTTGACCCGATGGTTGTCCTGACTTATGCTGCCGCCCTCACGACGCGGATCCGCCTCGGCGTTTCCGTCGTCGTGCTGCCACTGCACAGCCCGATCCACGTCGCCCACCAGGTCGCCACACTCGACTACGTCAGCGGCGGCCGCGCCGTGCTCGGCGTTGGTCTCGGCCGCGCCGCACACTACAGCGACTTCGGCGTCCCGCTGGAGCGCCGCGTCTCGCGCTTCAACGAGGGCGTCGACCTGATCAAGGCGCTGTGGACAAAACCCACCGCCGACTACCACGGCGACTTCTTCGACGTCGATAGCGGCATGGCGCTCAAACCGGTTCAGCAGCCTCACCCGCCGATCTGGCTCGGCGGCGTCCACCCTGCAACGCTTCGCCGCGCCGCCCGTATCGCTGATGGCTGGATGGGCGCCGGCGGCTCTAGCAAGCAAGGTCTCGCCGACGCCGTACCCGTCCTCCACGCAGCCCTCGCGGAGCACGGGCGTGACCCGGCGCAGTTCACGATCTCGAAGCGCGTCTTCATGTCGGTGCACGAAAACGCTGAGTTCGCGCACAGCGAAGCCTTGCGCTGGTTCACCGACGTCTACCACAACCCCGCCATGCTCGAGACAAACGGCTTCGCCGGCACCCCGGAGCAGCTGCGCGAGTACATCGAAGAAGCGCAGGACATGGGGGCAACGCACCTGCTCCTCAATCCCGTCACGCGCTATGAAGAGCAGGCGGACGCGATCGCGGAGGTCGTTGGCCTCAAGTAAGCCCCGACAAACAACCTGGTCGCCGTGGAGTCCTCACTGGGACACCCGGGTACCCTCGGCTTCAATAATCAGGCGTCTTCCGCCGGATAACGCGCCGCCATGACCTCGTAAGCCAGCGCGCCGAGCTGCTGGCCTAGTATCACGTCGCCGTACTCGCTCGGAACCTGCTCCGAGAGAAAGCTGAAGGCGTAGGCGTATTCCTTGTCGCCGCGCTGCAGCCGGATGATGCCGACGTCGTTGTCGACGTAACCGTTGCTGGCGATAAAGAAGCCATTCTTGTGACTGACGGTCCCTTCCGGCACCGCCGCCGAGAGGTAGTTCAGCCCCGGCTTCACATCCCCCAGCACCTCTAGCAGATAGTCGCGCATCTCGCCTTCAACCACCTCGCCTGCCCACAGCGCCGCAAGCGCGCGGTTCATCGACTCGGCTGTGACGTAGTTGTTGTAATCGATGCCCGAGGCTGTGCTCATGGAACGCCGGCGGGTGATCAAGCAGCACATCGTCGTCCACCTCCAGCGACGCGATCAGCCCCTGCACGCGCCTCACGCCCTCTACGCCGTCACCATCTCCCACGATGACGTAGAGGTCCCGCGCCGTCTTGGCGTTGCTACTCCAGGTCGTCGCGCGCATCAGCGCGTCCACCGTCCCCAGCCCGTAGCGTCCCGCATCGACGTCCACCGCGACCTGGAAAAGCACGAACAGGTTCATCGAGCAGCCCGAAAGCTGCCGCTCCCCGCCGCGCACGCTGACCGTCTCCCCAGTCTGCAGGTCAGTCACCGCGACCGCGTAGACGCCCGACACCCGGTACGCGTCGACCGCCGCCTGCATCGCCTCCTGCAGGTCGAGCATGTCCTGGCCGATGGCCGACTTGTCGGTGAACGCCTTGGGCGCTGCTGTCGGTTCGGGCTCCGGAGTCTGAGTCGGTACGACCGTTGGCGATGGTGACGCTGTCGCCTCCGGAGGAGACGCCTTCGGGCTTGACGCGACGGCCGTTGAGCTCACGAATGCAGCGTCATCCACCGTCGTCGAATCGCCGTCCGTGCAAGCAACGAACAGCATCAGCAACGGCGCGCCAAGGATCGGGACCGACCAGCCATTTCACGAGCGACATATCGCAGATATTATCGGTGGATGAGGCCAGCGCACGATTGAGGAGCTGGTTATTCGTAGGTCAAAGCGCCGCGACCCAGCAGCTTCTTGTCGATGATGTCCTGGAAGATGCTCTCGACTTCCGTGAAGTGCTCCCGCCGTCCCACCACCGGCTTCACCAACCCGCGTGCCATGACTTCCATCGTCTCGATGAACTCGGCGCGCGTCGAGTGCCGCGAGCCCGTGATCACGTACTCGCCGCCGATCAACCCTGAGCCATTGAACGTCACGTCGCCCTGCCCCGCGCCAATGATCACGGCCCGGCCGCCGGTGCCCAGGCTGTCGATCGCCGCCTGGAAGGTCGGGCCGTAGCCCGCGTAGTCGACCGCAGCGTCGACGCCACTACCGTCCGTCAGGCGCTTCGCCTCCTCCGCCAGGTCAAAGCCGTCGCCGGTCAGGATCGTCTCGTCGGCGCCCCACTCCCGCGCCAGCGCCAGCTTCTCCTCCGACACGTCCGCGGCGATGACCCGGGCCCCAAACAACTTCGCTACCTGCACGCCGTGGATCCCGACGCCGCCGCCCGCCCCGATCATCAGCACCGTGTCGTGTGGATTGAGCCGGGCGCGTTCGCGCATGCAGTGCCAGTTCGTATTCACCGCGTCCGCCGCTATCGCCGCCGCCTCGTAATCCAGACCCGCCGGGATCGGGAGAAAATTCTCGGCCGGCAGGCAGACGTAGTCGGCAAAGCCGCCGTCGCGGTGCACACCGACATAGCCCGCGTGGTTCTCGCATAGCGTCTCGCGTCCGCCGCGGCACCAGCGGCAATGACCGCAAACCAGGTAGAAGTAGACCGAGCAGCGGTCGCCCGTCTTCACGTTCGTCACACCCTCGCCCACGTCGACGATGTCGCCGCCCAACTCGTGGCCCATGATGCGCGGCGTCGCGCCGCCGGAGCGGCCGCTCCGCATGTTGAGCAACGTCAACCCCACGCCCGCGGCGCGGACCTTCAGCATCGCTTCGCCGGGGCCGGGCCTCGGGTCAGCGCGCTCTTCGTACTGCGATGCCTCGCCCCACCGCGGCACGACCATCGCTCTCACGCTTCGACGCCCAGCAGTTTTCGATGTAGGGCGCTGATCATCTCGTCCACGCCGGCGCAGGCCCACACCTGGAAGAATGGCGAGTCCTGCAGTGCCTGGAACAGCGGTCCAACTCGGGCGGCGGTCTGGTCCGCAGCCTCGCCTGACAACGGCGCGCGGATCTTCGCCAGCAGCGGGTCCTTGTGGTAGATCGCCGGGTATTCCTGGTAGTGGTAGAGGTACTCGATGTCCTTCGTGTAGAAGACGCAGACGGGGATCGACTGCCACGTCTCGCCGTTCTTATGGTTGAGGAACTCCGCCATGATGTCGGCGTTGCTGTCCGGCGCCTCCGCCAACGACGGGACGTGCGCGTCCGACCACTTTTGCCCGTCGCGGCGGAAGATGCGCAGCTCCATCCCGGTATCTGCCGCGATGCGCGCGAATGTCGGCACGTCGCGCCGGCAGTCGGACGACCAGTCCTCCGAGATCGCCAGCATCTTCGCCGGGCCGCCAGGCTGCGCCACGAGCCACTTCCAGGCCTCGGCCTGAGCAGACGTCAGGTGCGATTTCTCAAACGCCTCATGAAAGAAAGCGCTGTAATCACGACGCGTCGCCCCGCCTGTAGCCTCGCGCGCCAGGTTCTCCGGCGTCCCGATATAGCCAACGTACTCGTCAAAGGTCATGCCGGAGGCATAGCGCTCCGCTGTCACCACGCTCGCCATCAGAAAGCTCCCTCCAGCTACTTCGAGACCCTGAGCGCTCGATACACGCGCTCCGCCGTCACCGGCAGCTCGAACAACCGCGCCCCCGACGCGTCCGCCACCGCGTTCGCGATCGCTGCCGCCGTCGCGTTGTTCGCCAGCTCGCCGATTGCCTTCGCATCGTACGGCCCCATGCCGCCCACCGATGGCACTAGCACGGTCTCGAGCGGCGGCATGTCGCGGATGGTTGGCAGCTTGTAGTCGCCAAGATGGCTATTGAGGACGCGCCCGTCTTCCGAGATGAACTCCTCCGTCATCGCCAGCCCGTAGCCCGTCGCGAAGCCGCCGTTTATCTGCCCCTGGTGCCCGATCGGGTTGATTACCGTGCCGACGTCGTGCGCCGTGATCACGCGCTGCACCCTGACCTCGCCCGTCTCCGGATCGACGTTCACTTCGGCGACCTGAGCGCTGAAGTACATCACGTCCTCGTCCTGGAACGCATCGTGCTCGAACCTGACCGTCAGTGGCAGGCTAGCGCCATCCGCCAGCATCTCCTTGAGTTGATTACAGGCCTTTACTACCGCCGTGCCCTCGGTATACGTCACGCGGCTGGCCCGCGGCCCTTCGTCGAACGGCGTCGAATCCGTGTCCCCCGGCCGCACGCGCACCCGGTTCAGCGGCACGTCGAACTCGCTCGCCACCATCTGCTGCTCGATCGTGTGAGTCCCCGTGCCAACATCGACGGTCGGACTGACGACCGAGAAGCTGCCGTCTACCTCTGCCGTGATCACGACGCCAGCAGCGCCGCCGCCAATCTGACGCCCGAAAATCGCCACGCCGCGTCCGTAGCCCGGATTGCGCTGCAAAGGTGACTCCGACGCCCTCGCCACCGCTGCCGCAAGCACCTCCCGCGCTGAAATCGCGCGCAGGTTACGTCCGACCGCATCCTCTTCGCCCGGCGACACCATGTTCTTGAGCCGGAACTCAACCGGGTCGATCCCGAGCTCCGCGGCCAGGATGTCGGTGTGGCACTCCAGTGCGAAGGAGTACTGGTGCGCCCCAGGCGCCCGGAAGTAACCGCCCGGCGTTGTGTTCGTGTAAATCTGCAGAAACTCGAAGTCCGAGTTTGGAATGCGATAGCCGCCACCGACGTAGTGCCACGTCGAGAGCGCCGCGTTGGGCTTCATCGCCCCATAGGCACCGCTGGCGTGTACCGTGCGCACCTTGCGCGCCACCAGCGTGCCATCTTTCTTCACACCCGACTTCACGACGACGACCGTGGGATGCGTCGGGTTGCTCGCGGTCATCTCTTCCGCGTAGCTCATCACGATCTTGATCGGACGCCCCGTCTGCTGCGCCAGCAAGTACGCGATCGGTACATCGCGCGCGTCACCTTTGCCACCAAAGTCGCCGCCGACTGCGACGACGTTGACTCGAATCTGTTCGACAGGGATGCCCATTGCCTCGGACAGCTGGATGCGAACCCTGAACGGCGCCTTGGCCGAACACCACACCTGAATGCGCCCGTCCGGGTCGATGTTCACCACGCTCGCGTACGGCTCGAGGTAGCCTTGGTGCCGGCTCGGCACGCTGAACGTGTGCTCCATGACCAGGTCTGAGTCGGCGAATCCTGCCTCGATGTCGCCCTTCTGCCACGCCAGCCGGGTCTGCCCGTTGTGCACGTCCGTCGCGATTCGCTGCATCGGGAAACCCGGGTAAGACGCAGCGTCCGCGTGGATCAACGGCGACTCCGGTTTCATCGCCTCGATAGGGTCGAAGACGGCGGGTATCTCCTCGTACTCCACGTCGATCAGCGCCAGCGCCTCTTCGGCTGCTTCCTTCGTCTCCGCCGCCACCGCCGCGACGCGGTCGCCGACGTATCGCACTCGGTCCCAGCACAGCACCGGCAGGTCGCGCAGGATCTTGCCCATTGTGTGGCCCGGTGCGTCCTGCCCCGTGATCACGGCGACCACGCCCGGCGCCTTGCGCGCCGCCGAAGCGTCGATCGACTTGATAACGGCGTGTGGATACGGGCTGCGCAGGATCGCGCCCCACAGCATCCCCGGCAGGTCAACGTCGCCCGCGTAGCGCGTGCCGCCCGTAACCTTGTCCGGCCCCTCAATGCGCCCAACGCGGGCCCCGATCGGCGAAGACGTTTCCATGCGCGCAATACTAGCGCAGCAGGCCGGGCAGCCTGAAGAGATGGAACGAGATTCTGCCATTTCGGCCGCCTACGAGCGGCGCCGACTACAGCGTGACTAAGTGACGTCTCGCGTGAGGAATCGCGCGTACGCCAGGCCAACAAACCCCGCCACGTATGCTCCGAGCACGGAGGCAGCCTGCCAACGGCCGGGCAGGTCCTCCCTCGACAAGATCGTGTCGGAATCCAGGAGCGAGCTGATGTTGGCGCTGTAGATCAGCGCATCCGGCAGCCACTTTAGCGAATCGATCGAGGTGAAGGCCGGCGTCAGAAGAACCTCGGCGTAGAAGACGACGATTGGAACAGCGATGCCTGCCGCGCTGGATCGTGTCCAGAGGGCGACAACGAACGCCATCGCCGCGTAGGGAAGGATCACGTACGCGGCTTTCAGCACCGACACCAGCAACCTACCGGCG
Organism: uncultured Chloroflexia bacterium; assembly: GCA_963766645.1. Lineage (GTDB taxonomy): Bacteria > Chloroflexota > Dehalococcoidia > DSTF01 > WHTK01 > WHTK01. The sequence goes on from CAVYAY010000002.1 coordinate 91,920, forward strand.
AATTCATCACCGAGACTGCTGTCCAGGTCCTTCAATTCCGTCACCAGGATGCTACCGGCAAGCGCGGCGAGGAACCCGAAAATGACCGCCACCGCGATAAACAACACAATGGCCGTCAGCTTCGCCGTCAAGAAGGCGGAACGGCCCGCGGTGCGCGGGAGGAGTGTTCGGATCGTGCCCCAGGTGAACTCGCTGGCGATGGAGCTCGCCGCGAGGACCACAGCGGTGACGACGACGAGCTGATAAATGATGAATCTCCCGTTGTCATAAACAGCCGAGAGCCTCAGATCCTGTACGACGTCGCTGGTATCGGACTCTCCGGTCAGTCCTAGCAGAAGATAGGCAGCGATTGGCGCGGCAATCACCACCAGCAGGAGTACACGCGTCATCATGCGGTGAGCCAGCTTGAACAGCTCACCGCGCAGGAGCGGTCGCAACCTAGCCCTCCACCTCTGCGTTGGGCTCTTCGGTGAGTTCGAGGAAGACTTCCTCGAGCGAATGATGCCGCGCCGTGAGCGCTGAAACGTAAAGATTCGCTTCTCCCAGAGCGCGAGTGATGTCTGCGCCGCGCTCCGCGGGAGCGACGACGGCCAGGTTCCCGCCATGAAGGTCGACTCGCTGGACGAATGGAAGAGCGCGGACGATCTCGGCAGCTCGTTCCGGTTCCGCCACGTGAACCTCAATGAACGTGCCCTGCCCGACGATCTCGCTCACGCTCCCGGCCTGAAGCAACCTGCCGCGCCGGAGAATCGCCACGCGGTCGCAGACCTGTTCAACCTCGTGGAGCAGATGGCTTGCCAGTAGCACGCTTCTGCCTTCGCTGGCGAGCTGCGGGATCAGGCTGCGTATCTCACGCTGCCCGGCGGGGTCCAGGCCGTTGGTCGGCTCGTCCAGGATGACGAGAGCCGGGTCCAGTAGCAGCGTCGACGCGATGCCGAGGCGCTGCTTCATGCCCATCGAGTAAGTCCGGTATGGGCTAGTCGGCCGATCCGCCAGACCGACGTACTCGATGAGTTCGTCGATGCGGCCGGGGCGAACGCCCTCGGCGGCCAACGCAAGCGCGCGGAGGTTGTCGCGGCCAGAGAGATACGGATAAAAGGCGGGCGCTTCGATGATCGCGCCGATTTGCTTGCGGGTGATGCCCCTGTACTCGATTCGTCCTTCCGACGGTCTGATCAGGCCCAGGATCATCCCCACAGTCGTCGATTTGCCGGCGCCGTTCGGACCCAGGAATCCGAGGACTTCGCCCCTTCGCACCTCGAGATCGAGGTGGTCTACCGCCATCAACGACCCGAACCGCTTGGTGAGACCAACGGTTTCGAGAATGATGTCAGCGTTAGGTTGACCGTCCGTCAAGTCTGCTTCCTTGTCGCACCTGCACGCCGCCTGTCTTCGAATACTAGCGACCAAGTACTGGCTCACGGGAGTGCCGCACGGCCCTTTACCACCGGTCAAGGGACAGCCCTAGACGTGCGTGAAGTCGTCCCTATGAATCCAAAGTTGTGTTGTCTGACAGCTAGTAGTAAGGGTTCGCTTCCGGCAGGTCGAGGTAGAACTGCCCCAGGTTTTCGTAGGCCACGTCAGATACTGCCAGGTGCTGCGCGCCGGCGTTGATGTCGCGCATGCACATCTGCAGCTTGTTCTCCAGGTGCAGCGCCTCGCCCCCACCGTAGCGGAACGCCTGCGTCGCGATGTCTGCCACGACCTCGGTGCAGTACACCGCCGAAGCGCGCATCTCCGCCTCCATCGCCGGGTCCGGCATCACGCCCTCGCAGGCGACTTGCCACGCCCGCTCGTGCACCTCGAACGTCACCATGCGCGCCGAGCGCAGCCGCAGCTCCGCCTCGCCGATGAAGCGCTGGAATACCTGGCGATTTGCCAGAGTCACTGCTGCTGGCCCGCGCCCCCGGCGCTTCGTCATCGCGATTTCCTTCACCGTATCGAGCGCCAGCCGCCCGACGCCAAGCGCGAACGACGCGTGCTCGTTCGAGACGGAGCCCGGCAGCCCGAGCAGGAAGATCGGCCCGCCGCGCCGGCGGATGCCGCGCGCCCGATCGTAGCGCGCCCACGTGAAGTGCTCCGGCACGAAAAGATTCTCGACCGAGACGTCGTTGCTGCCGGAGCCTCGCAGCCCGGCGACGTGCCAGTTGTCGTGGATCGTCACGTCCTTCGTGCGCACGAAGCAGGTGTAGAAATCGGGGGGCGTCCCGGCATCCTTGTACAGCCGCGCGCCGAGACAGATCCACTCCGAGTGCGGCACGCCGCTGCAGAACGGCCAGCGACCGTTGAGGATAAACCCGCCCTTGGTCGGCTCAATCGTGCTGCTGACGCCGCCAACCGTCGCCGCCCGCGGCACAGAGCCACCCGCGAACACCTCCTCAATCGCCTCGTCGTCGAGGAACGCGCTCGCGTTTCCGATCGCGGTCGCATTGGTCATCAGCACCCAGCCTGCTGACGGGTAGATCGCCGCCAGCGCCTCGATGACCTCCATCTGGGTCACGGGGTCGGCGTCGGCGCCACCTAGCTCAGCCGCCATCTTGAGACGGAACAGCCCGGCGTCCTGCATCGCCTGAACCGCCGACATCGGCAGTGTCGTGTTCTTCTCCGCCTCATCCGCGCCGGCTGCCACCGCGTCCGCGACGTCGCGTACCGCCTGCAACAGTACCTGGCGCTTGGCTTCCCTTTCGGCCGGGAAGTAGTCCATATCTCTTTCCCCTAAGAACGTTTAACGCTTAACTATTCTAGCCAAGGCCCTCCATGTGGTCGAGGCGCTTTCGCGGCGTAGAATGCCTGATCGTCAGGCCAGTTGGCGAGACTCTAGGAGCGATAACGTGAAGCGGAGCACCGACCGAATCCTCACCACCCACCCCGGCAGGCTGCCCGACCCCGCTTTCAGAGACGAAGCTCAGGCGGCCCGCGCGAAGGGCGACCAGGCGAAGCTCGACGAGCTGGTCAAGCGCGGCGCAGTCGAGATGTTCGCCAAGCAGCGCGAGGTTGGCGTGGACGTGATGTCGGACGGCGAGTTCTGGAAGGCACGCGACAACATTTACTACTCCAGCCGCGCCACCGGCATCGAAACCCGGCCCGTTAAGGGCGACGAGTGGCCATCGACCCTCGGTACCCAGCGAGAGCGCATCGCCCCGCAGTTCCGCGACTTCTACTCCGCCTACGACAGGCTCGGTAATACGCCGCGCCCCGGCGTCACCGTCCCGCCCTTCTCCGAAAAATACGTCATCTCCGGGGAGGTCAAGGCGCTGCCACCGACCGCGATCGAACACGATATCCAGGTGCTCAAGGCCGCACTGCAGGAGGCCGGCGTCGGCGCCGAGAACTATTTCTACCCTGTGCTCGGCCCCGGCTGGCTCGACCATTTCATCTGGAACGAGCACTACAAGACCGAGGAGGAGTACTGCTTCGCACTGGCCGATATCGTCAAGAACGACATGAAGGCCGTCATCGACGCGGGGTTTATTCTCCAAATCGACGACCCCGGCCTCTGCGACCGCTACGGCATGATCGACCCTGACCCCGGCTACGCCGAGTACCGCCGCACCGAAGCCATGCGTGTCGAGGCGACGAATTACGCGCTGAAGGGACTGCCCGAGGACCGCATCCGCTACCACACCTGCTGGGGTAGCTGGCACACGCCGCACACGACAGACATCCCGTTCGAGCAGGTCATCGACCTCATGCTCAGGATCAACGCCGGCGCCTACTCGATCGAAGCAGCCGACGTGCAGCACGAACTGGACTACAAGGTCTGGGCCAACCACAAGCTGGCGGATGGCAAAATCTTTATCCCCGGCGTCATCGCTCACAAGACAACGACGATCGAGCCGGCGGAGCTGGTCGCCGAACGCATCGTCATGTGGGCCAACATGTTCGGCAAAGAGAACGTCATCGCCGGTGTCGACTGTGGAGTCGGCGGGCGCTGCTACCCGGAGGTCGGCTGGGCCAAGCTCAAGGCGCTTACCGACGGCGCCGCGCTGGCGAGCAAGCAGCTCTGGTGAAGTCATCTTGGAGATTAGGCACGACAAGTCATGAACACAGGTCGCTTAACGAATTGTGACTTGATTGACTCGTCTTTCCGACGATTTCATGATCTTGGGAATTCCCGGAGCTAAATTGGCACGACAGGTGGCTCTTGCAATGGTAGCCGTCGCTGTTATCGCCTGCGGTGGAAGCACGTCGAGCGTGGACCGCACGCCGGGACCCACGGTCACTACACCGCGCCCGACTCAAACCGCGACGACGGTACCGGCCGTAACCACCGCGGCTCCTACGGCTACAATCGCGCCGTCGCCCTTACCGACGGCAGCATCAACCGCAACGCCCTTGCCCACGGTCACGCCGACCGCGGTCGTGGTCGCGACCCAGGCTCCACCTCTCCCTTCCGGCTCAGCAAATTGGACGATTCAAGCGACTAACTTCGCATTCTCGCCGGCATCTATTGTGGTGACGAGCGGCCAAACGGTTACGATACATTTTGTAAACAATGACCGCGGGGTTCCGCATAACATAGCGTTCAATCTTTCCGAGCTTCAATTCACGACGCCTTGTGAAGGTGGCTGTGAAGCGGACTTGACGTTCAACGCGCCTGCCCCGGGCCAGTATTCATTCAACTGCAACGTGCATCCATACATGACGGGAACGATGACGGTGAACTGAAGGGGGTGATGCCTAGCGTGAAAGATTCGGCAAAGGACGGCTTCCCCGCAAAGGAGTTGAACTATGAAAAGGTTCAAACTGAGCGTCGCGGCGCTAATCTTGGGTTCGATCGTCGGATTCGTCCTCATTTCCGGCCTCGCTGCGACACAGGCCAACGCCGCTTCTGTCCGCAAAGTTGGCGGACTCAGTGACAGCGGCGATTGTATGACCACCGCCTGCAAAACGATCGGCTACGCTCTGAGCCAGGCTGCCGCGGGCGACACAATCCTCGTCGGTCCCGGGCTCTACAAAGAGTCGATTATCATCGATAAGTCGGTTGTGCTGTCCGGTAACGGCGCCACCATCGACGGCTCTGGTCACGACAACGCTGTCCTTGATCCAGGGCCCGGATAGCGCCGGCACCGTCATTCAGGGCTTCACTATTCAGAATGCCCTGCTTGAAGGCATCCTTGCCATTCAGACATCCAATCTTTCGATCCGTGACAACACTGTGGTCAACAACGATAAGCTTTGGGACCCGGTCAACGTGCCCGAAGCGTGCCAGAAGAGCGATGACTGCGGCGAAGCGCTCCACCTGATGAGCGTCACCAACTCTATCGTGGAAGGGAACACCGTCCAGAACAACGTTGGCGGCATCCTTCTCACTGACGAAATGGGGCCGACCGCGTGGAACACCATCAGGAACAACATCGTGGCCGATAACGACAGGGACTGCGGCATTACCCTGCCCTCGCACTTCTTTAGCCCCGAGAGCATCGTGACGCCAGACCTTGGCGGCATCTACAACAACACGATTATCGGCAACACGGTGACCAATAACGGTGCGGCAGGCATTGGCATCTTCACTGGACCGCCCGGCGCGGCAGCCTACAACAACGTGGTCATTAACAACACCATCACGGGCAACGGCTTGCCGGGCGTAGCACTACATGCCCACGCACCGAACCAAAACCTGAATGGTAACGCCATCATCAACAACGTCATATCCGGCAACGGTCTGGACCCCGACGTTGCTGCGATGGATACAACTGGCATATCCGTGGGGAGCGTTGTCGCCCCGGTTACTAGTGTGGCCATCAAAAACAACAAGATTAGCGACGAGCACTACGGCATCTTCGTCGCCAATGTCCCGAACACGTCCGACATCTCGTCGAATGTGTTCACTTCAGTCGTGGTGAACATGACAAGCATTCCGACCATCCCGCCCTCCGAGACGGGCCCGCCGGGAGGCGCCCCTGAGGCAGGCGCCGGTGGCGAGATTTCGCCTCCCAACACCGGTGACGGTGGCCTAGTCGGAAGCAACGCGTCATCCACGACGCTGCTGCTCGCGACCGGTCTCGTGACGATTACGCTGGCCGGTGCTGGCGCATTCGCCCGCGTTCGCCGCTAAGGCCTCGCGGTCACCAACGCCACCCAAGGGCGGTCGAGACATCTCGACCGCCCTTCTCTTTGACCTGCTTTCGAGCCGGTGCTAACGTCTGCCCACCCTCAGTGCAGGAGCAACAACATGACGAGCGTTCAGCACGTCCGGCCGGTTAACTTCGCGGCGTTCAAGCCGGCGGAGTTTCACAGCCAGTTCATCGCCGATGTCGGCTCCGGCGTCGAGAGTTGCCTGCTTATCTGTACCCGCGTTCCGGCTGGAAAAGGCACCTCCGCCGGACTCCACGTCCACGTTGCCGACCAGTTCTACTACATCCTGCACGGCCAGATGCAGGTCCAGATCGGTTCCGCCCAGTACATAGCCAACCCCGGCAGCCTCGTCTTCATTCCCGCCGGCGCGCCGCACTGGAACTGGAATGAAGACGACGTGGACGAAATCCACGCCGAAATCATCGTCCCGGCGCCGTCGCACGGTCAGCCCACCGTCTACGCCGTCCAGGTCCCGTCGCTCACCGCGTCACCCGCCGAAGACGACTTCTACGTCCGCCCTCTCGACGAGTCGCGGTTCGACCCAGAGGACTTCTCAGTTGTCACGCTTGCGGACCGCACCACGGGATCGCGAAGCTGCCGCATCAACCTGCTTCAGGTACCGCCGGGCAAGCAGAGCCCCGGCTTGCACGTACACAGCTTCGACCAGTTCTACTACGTTCTCAGCGGCACGATGACCTTGCAAATCGGCCTCGAAACACAAACGGTCGGCCCCAACAGCTACGTCGTCCTGCCCGCCGGCACGCCTCACTGCAACTGGAACGAAGGCCCCGCGGTCGAACGCCACCTCGCGATCCTCGTCCCGGAGATGCTCCCCGCCCCTGAAGCCGACTTGCCCGTCACCCTGGGCTAAGGCTTCTTAGGTTCAATACGCGCTTCGGCAAAGCCGCCATAAAATGCCGCCATCATCGTGATCTGGTTTGTCCCAACGCTCAGCATCGTGCTCGCCATCCCGCCGAAGCCACCCGAAGCTCCCGTCATCGCCTGACTCGACACGTTCTGTACACTTGAGGTGATATGTACGAACGCACCTTCCGGCAGAATTACAACCCGGGCGATTTCACCCAACGCCCCAACTCCGCGAAGCGTCTGATCATCCCGCCCGGCAACTGGGAGGCCGCAGACCCCTTCCTGCTCATGGTCGAGGACTTTTTCCACACCCCGGAGGGCTTCCCTGACCACCCGCACCGCGGCATCGAGACGGTCACCTTTGTTCTCGGCGGCGAACTGCGTCACGCCGACAACCGCGGCAACAGCGGCGTCCTCGGCGCGACCGATGTGCAGTGGATGACCGCCGGCGGCGGCATCATCCACGCCGAGCTGCCCCACCAAGAGAGCACCGTCCATTCACTGCAGCTGTGGCTCAACATGCCCTCCGACTGCAAGCTCATCGAGCCCGGCTACCAGGACCTTCACGGCGTCGACAGTGTCATCGCGGGCGACGACGGCGTAAACATCCGCGTCCTCTCCGGAAACGTCGACGGCGTCGAGGCCTCGACAATCAACGTCGTTCCCGTCCTCTACCTCGAAGTCACAATGGAAGCCGGCAAACGCGTCACCTTGCCCGTCCCGGCAGCCTACAACGGCTTCGTCCACGTCCTCGAAGGGTCGATCCAGGCTGGCCCCGAACGACAGGCCGGCAACACCGGCGACGTCCTCTGGCTTGACTACCCGGAGCACGAAAGTGGCGACTCCACCCTGACCATCGCGGCGCAAACGCGTTCCCGCCTCCTCGTCGTCACCGGCCAGCCGATTCGCGAGCCCGTCGTCGCTTATGGCCCGTTCGTCATGAATAGCGCCCATGAGATCCGCGAAGCCTTCGCGGACTACGAGGCCGGGCGCTTTGGCGGTCCCACGCCAGCCGCGCTGGAGGTCGCAGAGGCCACCACCGAGGCCACAGAGAAGTCGTCCTGAATCGAAGGGCTCGCGCCACATGAACAACGCCGAGCTCATTGTCGAGACGCTGCAGGGTGCCGGCGTGAAGTGGGCCTTCGGCGTGCCGTCCGGCCCCATCCTGCCGCTGATCGAAGCGCTGAACCACAGCGAGGTCGAGTTCGTCCTCACAGCCAGTGAAACCTCGGCCGGCTTCATGGCCCAGACCGTCGGCGCCATGACCGGCGTGCCCGGCGTCGCCATAGCCACGCTCGGCCCAGGCGCCACCAACCTCGCAACCGGCGTCGGCGCCGCCTGGCTCGACCGCTCGCCACTCATCGCCATCACCTGCAACGTCGACTCGACAATGCTCGACCGCCGTGTCCAGATGCGCATCGACCACCACAAGCTCTTTGAGCCGCTCACCAAAGACTCTGTCTCCCTGCGTCCTGGCGAAGTCCTTCAATCGCTGAGCGCGGCGATTCAGCTCGCCACGGAGGAGCCACCCGGCCCGGTTCATCTCGATCTGCCGGAAGACGTGGCGCTGGCGCTTGCCGTAAACGCTCCCGTCCCGACGCCGTCGCCGTTGCCTCACAGGCCGATCCCTGCCGAAGTCTTCGACAAGGTTGGCAATCTGCTGGCCGCAAGCCGGCGCCCTCTCCTCGTCTGCGGCCTCGAGCTGACCCGGGCCCGCCTGCACCGCCGCCTCATCGATTTCATCGAAACGCAGGACTTGCCGTTCATCCTCACCTTGCATGCCAAGGGTTTCCTGCCCGAAAGCCACCCCAACTACGCCGGCGTCCTCGGCCGCGCCCGTCGCTCCGACGTCGCTCGCCTCGTAGCGCAGGCCGACCTCATCGTCGCCGTCGGCTACGACCCGGTGGAGATTAACTTCGAAGAGTGGACCGGCGATACGCCCGTCGTGCACATCGGCGCGCAGCCGGTGGAGCGCGGCGAGTTCAATCTCACACTCAACGCCTCTGGCTACCTCGATGCGGCCATAGCCGAGCTCGCGGCGCTGCCGCCCCACGACAACACCTGGACCGCTTCGGAACTCGAGGACCACCGCCGTCACCTTGACGAAGCGCTGCGGCCTCAGAGCGCGAACCTCGCCCCGCATCACGTGCTCGATCAGCTTCGCGAGCGTCTGCCCGCGACAGGCATCCTCGCCTACGACATCGGCGCTCATACCCACCAGATCGCCACGCAGTGGCGCACCGATCGAGCCCTGGACCTGCATCTCGACCAACGGCTGGTCGTCCATGGGCTACGGCATCCCGGCGGCCTACGCCGCGAAGCTGGTCCACCCGGATCGTCAGGTCGTCGCGGTCGTCGGCGATGGCTGCTTCGCCATGACGGCAGGCGAGCTGACGGTCGGCCGCCGCCTTGGCCTCGCCGTCCCCGTCATCGTCCTCAACGATGGCTGGCTCAGCCTGATCAAGGTGAAGCAGGAACGCCGCGAGCTCGGAGAGTCCGGCGTGCGCCTTGGCGAACCGCCGCCATCGCCCGAGCACTACTTCGGCGTCCCCGTCCGCAGCGCGACATCGGCGGACGATCTGTCGGCTGCACTGGACTGGGCCTTCTCGCAGGATGGTCCCACAGTCGTCGAGGCCTTCATCGACCCGTCCGAATACTCTCAGACCGTCTACGACTAGGCGCACTCGATAATCACCAGCGGTATCTCGCGCTTGGTCCGTCCCTGGTACTCGTCGTACGCCGGCCAGGCCGCCGTCATCGTCTTCCACAGGCGTGCCTTCTCTCCGCCCTCGGCGGCATTGGCGCGCGCCTTGAACTTGTCGGCCAGCACCTGCACCTCTATCTCCGGGTTTGCGACCAGATTGCGATACCACTGCCGATGCTCGTCCGCGCCGCCTCGCGACCCGACGATCAGGTATCGATCGCCGTCCTGTCCATAGATCAGCGGCGTCGTGTACTGCTTGCCGGACTTGCGTCCTGTCGTCGTCAAAAGGAGCGTCGGCACGCCGTTCTACATGTGTCCGTCTTCGCCGTTGGTCTCCTGGTAGACCTGACGTGCTCCAACTGCCATCCAGGCGTGACGGGGCCGCGGTACGCGGCTTTCACTCAAGAGATGCCTCCCTGAACTCGGGTACTAGTCGAGGATCGAACCGTAAATGATCGACCGCAGCTCGCGGCGTATCGGGTAGGTCGACGAGGGCTGAAGCTGCGTCATGAACACGACGAACAGCTCATCCGCCGGCGATACCCAGAACGCTGTCGAGGCCGCGCCGCCCCAGTAATACTCCCCCAAAGTGCCCACGACGCCTGCTTTCGCCGCGTCGAACAAAACCGCGAACCCCAGGCCGAACCCGACGCCCTCGCGACGGCTTTCGCTGGCGCCCTCGGCACCCATCTCCGCTAGGTCTCGACCTTCGGGCAGGTGGTTCTGTGTCATGTACCGGAGCGTCCGCGGCCCGACGATCCGCTCGCCCTTGTACTCGCCGCCATTCGCCAGCATCTTGCAGAAACGCGCGTAGTCCGAAGCCGTCGAGACCAGCCCGCCGGCGCCCGACAGGTAGCCGCGCGGCGAGCCGTATCGGCTGCTCCCATCCGGCCGGTCCGTCAGGACGATGCGCGGCTCGCCATCTCCACCCGGGCGATAGTTCGCCGCAAAGCGGTTCAGTTCCGCTTCCTGCACGTAGAAGTCCGTATCCGTCATGCCCAGTGGTTCGAGGATGCGCGCCCGCAAAAAGTCGTCCAGGCGCTGACCGCTCAACACCTCGCATAGGTAACCCACCACGTCGGTTGAGATGCCGTAGTTGAATTGAGCGCCCGGATCGCACTTCAGAGGAAGATTCCCCAGCTTATCTATTGCCTCCGCGAGCGTCCCGGCCGACGACGAGGTCCACAACCCAGCTTCCTCATATGCCGGACCCAGCACGGTGTCCGTCCGGCTTGTGAGACCGGAAGTGTGCCGCAGCAGGTCCGCAATCGTCATCTCGCGCACCGGTGGCCGCGTCCCGCTACCATCGATGACCGGCAGGCCCTTGAACTGTGGGATGTAAGCCGACACCGGGTCGTCGACCTGGAAGCGGCCCTCTTCGTACAGGGTCATCAGCGCGACGCTGACGATCGGCTTCGTCATCGAGAAGATGCGGAAGATCGTGTCCGGCTCGACCGGCTGGTTCGCCTCGACATCGCGCCGGCCGTGCGTCTCGAAGTGGACGATCTTGCCACGCCGCGCCACCAGCGTGATCGCCCCGGGCAGCTTTCCGTCGTCGATGTAGCCCTGGACATGGCGCGACAGGTGCGCCAGCCCGCGCGAGGAGAGGCCGACCTCCTCCGGCGCCGCTTCGACCCGCTCGATGCCGTCAGCCGTACGTACCATTTCGATCTCCTTCCATAGGACTCGTCCTGTTGCGCGCCTAGCCTACGCCGCGTCAACGAACCTCCGCAAACATTGACTTTTACGTCAAGAGTGGTAGAACGGAGTATCAGTCATTTAGGTTCCTAAGGAGTCGCAGAAATGCTCAGCAAAGAAGACAACGACATCCTTTGTCGCGTCGGCCCCGGGACGCCGATGGGCAACCTCATGCGCCAGTACTGGCTTCCCGCCATCCGCTCTGACGAGTTGGCGTCGCCCGACTCTCCGCCGCTACGCGTCATGCTCCTTGGCGAGCAGTTGATCGGCTTCCGCAACACCTCCGGCGAGGTCGGGCTGATTCAAAACTCCTGCCCCCACCGCGGCGCCTCGCTCTTCTTCGGTCGTAACGAAGAAGAAGGTCTGCGCTGCGTTTACCACGGCTGGAAGTTCGACGTCACCGGCGCCTGTGTCGACATGCCGTCTGAGCCCGCCGAGTCCAACTTCAAAAACAAGGTCCGTGCCCGGTCCTACCCCACGCACGAGCGTAACGGCATCATCTGGGCCTACATGGGCCCGCGGGAAGTGCCGCCGCCGCTACCGCAGCTCGAAGCCAACGTCGAAGAAGGCGCGATGGTAAACACGGTGCAGCGCCGGTGCAACTGGATGCAGGCCCTGGAAGGCGACATCGACACCGTCCACTTCATGTTCCTGCACTACGGCCACCTCCAGCTGCAGGACACCTACGAAGGCGGCTTCTTCAACTATCAGGTCAAAGCTCGCGCCGCCGGTTACGCTGTCGCCGACACGGACTTCGGCGCGGTTTACGGCGCCTACCGACCCGCTGAGGACGACACCAATTACTGGCGCATCGCCAACTACCTCTTCCCCTTCTACACCCAGGTCCCGCCGGGCACGCTGGCCGTCAAGCGCCAGTTCCGCGCCTGGGTCCCCATGGACGACGACCATGTCATGTACTGGGGCGTCATCCTACCGATGGATGCCGAGGTCGAGAACGACCCGGAGAGCCAGAAGCGCCGCTTCAAGCGCGTCCAGGAGTTGCAGCCTGACACCACCGACTGGTTCGGACGATCCCGCCCCATCGCGCAGGCCGAGAACGATTTCCTGCTCGACCGCGACTTCCAGGCCAGCGGCGAAAGCTACACCGGCCTGCCCAGCGTCTTCCTCGAAGACCAGGCCATTACCGAGAGCATGGGCACGATCTACGAGCGCACCCAGGAGCATCTTGGCACCAGCGATTCGATGATCATCCGCGTTCGCCGCGCCCTGATCCGCGCCGCGCAGGCGTTACAGGAGGCCGGCGTCGTCCCGCCCGGCGTCGATGATGCCAGCGTCTACGCCCAGCGCTCCGGCGGCGTCGTCCTGCCACGCAACGCCGACTGGGTCGAAGCCACGGCAGAGCTGCGGAGGGCCTTCGTCCACCACACCCCGGAGGAGATTCAAACGTCGCTGGGCCGCATTGCCCAGGACACCACGGCAAACTAGTTCAGGAGACCTGAATGCTCAGCGAACAGGAGAACGAATACCTCTCCCGCATCGGCCCCGGCACCGCCATGGGTAACCTCATGCGCCAGTACTGGCTCCCCGCGATCCGCTCTGACGAGTTGCCCGCGCCCGACTGCCCTCCGCTGCGCGTCAAGCTGCTCGGCGAGGAGCTGATCGGCTACCGCACCACGTCCGGCGCGGTCGGCCTGATCCAGAACGCTTGCCCCCACCGCGGCGCATCCCTCTTCTTCGGCCGCAACGAAGAAGAGGGGCTGCGCTGCGTCTATCACGGCTGGAAGTTCGACGTCACCGGCGCCTGCGTCGACATGCCGTCCGAGCCGGCCGAGTCCAATTTCAAGAACAAGGTCCACGCCCACGCCTACCCGACGCATGAGCGCAACGGCATCATCTGGGCCTACATGGGCCCGCGTGAAGTCCCGCCGCCGCTGCCCGAGATCGAGGCCACGCTGCTTGCCTCCGGCCCCCACGAGATCAGCGTGCTGCACCGCCCCTGCAACTGGATGCAGGGATGGGAAGGCGAGATGGACACCGTTCACGCGGCCTTCCTGCACGGCGGCCAGAACAACTACGAGGATTACGAGCCCGGCAGCTTCAACTTCTACCAGTACCGCCAGCGCTCGGCGAAGTTCAGCACTGTCGAAACCGAGTTCGGCCTCACAAACGGCGCCTACCGTCCGGCAGAGGACGACACCCACTACTGGCGTATCACGCACATCCTCTTCCCCTTCTACAACATGATCCCCACCGGCGAGATTGGCAAAGGCACCCGCATCGGCGCCTACGTACCGATGGACGACGAGCACACACTGCACTGGGAGATTCAGATCGTCCCCGGCCAGAAGGACAACACGCCGTTCTTCCTGCGCAACTCCCACCCGGTACCGCGCACCACAGACTGGTACGGGCGCTTTAACGTCGAGGAGACGCTGCAGAACGACTACCTGATCGACCGCGAGCTGCAGGCGAGCAACAAGGGTATCGGTGCTTACACCGGCATCGTCAACGGCCGCCTGCAGGACGCCGCCGTCACCGAGACCATGGGTCCGATCTACGACCGCTCCCACGAGCACCTCGGCACGACGGACCAGTTCATTATCAGTGCCCGCCGGCGCATGATTAAGCTGGCTCGGGCTCTCGAGCAAGGCGTTGTCCCGCCCGGCGTCGACGAGCCGCACATCTACCGCCAGCGCTCCGGGGAGATGATCCTGCCGCGCACTGCCGACTGGTGGGACGCCTACCAGAACCTACGCGCCGGCTTCGTCCGCTACGACACGCCGGAGAAAATCGAAACCTCTACCGGCACGTAGCCTGCAAGGCACGACACATTTCTGCGGCTCTACCCACGGAACCTGGATAGAGCCGCAGCCTTGCGACATCGTCTTTGCCGGCGGACGAAGGAACCTCATCCTTGGCAAAGCCAAACCACTGTTCGTGTCCTCAGGCAGGCAGGGGTCGCGGGGGCGCAGCCCATGCGCGGGGGGCCCAGGGGGTGTCCCCCAGTTCTTCAACTAATCTCGATAGCGGAGCAGACAAGTCCTTGTCAAAGGACGTAGGATGCGCAGCGCCGCCACGCGGAACCTGACGAACGTCGCGCGCAATGAGGGACCAGACATGAAACGCAGCACCGACCGCATCCTCACCACCCACACCGGCAGCCTGCCCCGCCCCAACGACCTCCTCGAGCTCCTGCAAGCGCGCGCCGAGGACCCGTCCAGGGATGCCGCGTTCCGTGAACGCGCCCGCACCGCCATCGGCGAGGCAGTCGATAAGCAGGTCGAAGCCGGTATCGACGTGATCAGCGACGGTGAGATGGGAAAGCCCAGCTTTGTCCACTACATCCGCGACCGCGTCAGCGGCTTCGAGGGCGTCAACATGCAGCCCTCGCAGATGGACTTCGACGGCGAGTATCCCCGGCTATAGCGCCTGGCGACAGCGCGACAGGGCCGTCACGCAACCCCTTCTGGATCGGCCGGCCGGAATGTAACGGACCGCTGGGCTGGAAGGACTCGAACCCGCTGGAGGACGACATCGCCAGCCTCAAAGCGGCGATGGCCGGCAAGCCCGTCGAGGAAGCGTTCGTGCCCTGCGCCTCCGTCGGCATCGTCGCCCAGCGCATGGCCAACGCCTACTACCCACCTACGAGCAGTACGTGCAGGCTATCGCCGAGGTCATGAAGACGGAGTATCACCTCATCGCCGAAGCCGGCCTGCTGGTCCAGATCGATGCGCCGGAGATGTGCATCGACCGCGCTATCGCCGAGTTCCGCGAAGCCGCCGCTGTCCGAGTTCCACAAGCGGCAGGAACTCTGGGTCGAGGCGCTCAACTACGCCCTCGAAGGCATCCCGCCCGAGCAGGTGCGCTTCCACGTCTGCTGGGGCAACGGCGAGGCGCCGCACACCCGCGACGTTGAGCTCAAGGACATCGTCGAGATCGTCCTCAAGGTCAACGCCGCCGCCTACTCCGTCGAAGCCTCGAACCCGCGTCACGCCCACGAGTGGAAGCTCTGGCAGGACGTCAAGCTACCGGAGGGCAAGATGCTGATCCCCGGCGTCATCGACTCCGTGACCAACTTCGTCGAGCACCCGGAGCTCGTCGCCGACCGCATCCTCAACTATGCCGAATCGTCGGCCGCGAGAACGTCATCGCCGGCACGGACTGCGGCTTCGGTACCAGCGCTGGCATGCAGAACGATCTACCCGCCCATCGTCTGGGGCAAGCTCAAGTCGCTCTCAGAAGGCGCAATGCTGGCCACCAAGCAGCTCTGGTAAGCCGTCGAGCCAACCATCTCAGACGCCATCGTGAGCATCTTCAGTGGGGCATGGGGTGTCCCCATCTTCCGAATCGGCGCCGCCCTCGCCACGAAGTAGCTCTGGCCCTAAACACTCCTGTCATTGCGAGGAGCGACGTCAGGAGCGACGCGGAAATCTCACGCGGATTGACAATGGGCCCGCCCCTAGGCCACCTGGTACCTCTTCAGCGCCGCCTCGTCGAACTTCAACCCGAACCCCGGCTTGTCCGGCACCACGATCTGCCCCGTCCTCAATCGCCGGCGTCTCTTCGAAGAAGCGCAGCGTCCACGGCATATACTCCACCGTGAGTCCGTTGGCGATGCCCGCGATCATGTGCATCTGAAACTCCGGGATCAGGTGGCTCACCACCGGCAGGTTGAACGCCTCCGCCATGCCCGCCACCTTGACGAACTGCGTCACGCCGCCCACCCGCAGCAGGTCGATCATCACGATGTCGATCGAGCGGTTCTCCAGCAGCTGCCGGAACGGCGCGATGCCGTAGACGTACTCACCGGCCGCGATCGGCGTCGTTAGCGCGTCGGCCACACGCGCCAGGCCCTGGTAGTCGTCGTGCGCGACCACGTCTTCCAGCCAGAACAGTCCGTACTCCTCGACGCGCTTGCCGACGACGGTAGCGTGCTGCACGTCCCAGAGCTGGTTGATGTCACACATCAGGTCGATGTCCGGGCCGATGCCGTCGCGCAGCACCCGGATGCGGTCGACCGACGCCTGCACCGTCGGCTCGGCGCCCATCTGCGTCTTCATCTGCTTGAAGCCCATGGCTGACAAGCCGCGGTCCGGCCTTCTCCAGGTAGTCGAGCGGATGCTGGCGCAGCAGGGCGCCGCTGGCGTACGTCGGACGCGGTCACGATGCCCGCCAATCAGCGTCGCGACTGGCTGCCCCAGCGCCTTGCCCTTGATGTCCCACAAGCGCGATATCGATCGGCGATAACGCCAGCGTGAAGATGCCGCCCGGCCCCGACGCCGCCGGACCGGCACGCCGCAGCTTGTCGCGCGATCGCCTCCGACCCGCAGCGGGTCCTCGCCGATGATCAGCTCCCCCAGCGCATCGACCGCCTCCCGCAGCGCCTTGGTCAGCGGCCCGCCAAAGAACGTGATGCCGATGCCCTCGATGCCATCGTCCGTGCGCACCTCAACGGTGACGAATTCCCGCGTCGCCGTCGGCGCCGGCAGCCCCACGACGAGCGGGTTGTCGGCCGGAGTCTGCAGAATGCGCGTGCTTAACGCTTGCTACTTTCATCTCATACTCCTAACGCGGTGCCGGCCGGTAAGACTCCAGGTTGTCGAGATCCCACTGCTCCCAGCGACGCTCCGCGAAGTACCACAGTCTTTCGATCCTCACCATGACGTCGCGATAGAAACCCTGCAACCGCGTTTCGATCTTGCCGTCGCGGTGCTTGACCATGATTGTGCTGTAGCAGCTCACCCGGCAGCGAGAGCTCGTCGCCCCCTTCGAAAGGATCTGCGTATTGTGATGCCGGAACCCCGCCCACGTTTCGACGCCGGTCAGGCGCTTGATGTACGCCGCGATTGCTTCGCGCCCCACGTACTCTTCGCCGGCGATCTCGCAGACGCCGTCCGGCGCGAACAGCGCGGCGTACCCGTCGTAATCCGCCGTGTCGAGCGCCCGCGAGTAGCGGCCCAGCACGTCGTAGATCGCGAAACGATCGTCTGCTGAGACGGTCGCCGTCATCGCTGGATTGGCTCGAACCGTCCGATGCCCAGAGCCTGCTGCACGTTCCACTCGTAAATCTCGCTCACGTCGCGCAGGCCGCCCGCCACCCACGGATGGCTCTGCGCCAGATGCGACGCCTCGTCCTTGCTCTCGGCCCGCAGCACCCAGATGCCGACGCCCTCGCTGGTCGGACCGCTGAACAGGACGCGCCCGGCGTCGTGATTCTCCTTCATCCAGTCCAGGTTCTCGTGCTCGCGCCCGCGGATCAACTCACGCGGACCGATCGATTTGCTCATCACGACGTACCACATAGGGTGTCCTCCTCAGAATGACGGGGCGTATCAGTTAGGCGGGGCGACCGTATCCTACTTCACGCCGTCGTCGACTTGGCATCGCGCGGGAGCAGGCTGCGCAGCTCGCGCAGGTCTGCATCCGGCCAGTCGTCCTCACTGTAATTGAGCCGCGAGCACAACACGTCGTCGAAGCCCATCTCCGCCACCTTCGCCAGACGTTCGGCAGCCTCCTGGGGCGTGCAGTTCAGGTTGAAGCTCTTGTCCGGGTCGAACGGCTCCGACTGCGCCTTCAGGTTCACGTTCACCGTCGCGACCAGTGTGCGCCCCGTGCCCCCGGCCTCCCGGTAGCGATTGATGCCCTCCGCCAGTGCGTTGTAGCTCGTGTTCAGCCCGGACGCCATCCAGCCGTCGTACTCCTTCGCCGCGCGCTCTACCCAGCGACCGCTGGCCCAGGCGCCGACGACGATCGGAGGCCCGCCGCGCACGTTGGGCCACGGGTTGATCGCCATGCCGTCCACCGTCTCCCCGTTGAGCAGCCGCTTGATCGTCGAAGCTCCCTCGCGCAGCAGCCTGAAACGATCCTCGAACGGTACGCCCACCGCCTCGAAGTCCCTCGCCGTCGAACCTGATCCGACGCCCGCGATGAAGCGCCCGCCGCTTAGCGCCTGCAGCGTTATCAAGCGCTGCGCCAGCTCCACCGGCGGCCGAAGGGGCACCTGCAGCACCGCCGTCCCCAGCTCGATGCTTTGTGTGCCGCACGCCGCGGCTGTCAGCCACTGCAGCGTGTCCAGTCCGGCGAAATCCCAGCGACCAACCGTGTCGCCGATCCAGATCCCGTCGAAGCCGATCTCTTCCAGCAGCCGGGCGCGCGCCATGATCTCGCCGGCTTTGGGTGCGCCGCCATCGGCGCGGCGGTAGGGCAGATTGATCCCGAGTCTCATTGTGGTTCCTTCCAAGCGACGTCGCGTCGCGTGCGGTAACGCATGCTAGCAAGCCCTCACCTCAAAGACGACTCTATCGCGTACAATGCGTGTCGTGGAGTATTCGCGTGCGATTTAGCTACTGGCCCTCATCTTCCGGAGATTTCGCCGCCATCCAGTCGCGCTGCCTCCTCGCCGAGCGCTCCGGCTGGGACGGCGTCTGGCTTTCCGACCACCTCATGCCATCCTCCGGCGACCCTACGACGCCGGTCAGCGAGAGCTTCACCACACTCGCCGCGCTGGCCGCAACGGTCCCCCGCCTGCGACTCGGTCACATGGTCGCCGGCAATACGTATCGCCACCCGGCTTTGGTTGCCAAGATGGCGGCCGGCATCGACCGCATCAGCGGCGGGCGCTTCGTCCTCGGTCTTGGCGCCGCCTGGCAGCAGAACGAGCACGACTGCCTACGGCATCCCCTTCTACGACACGCGGGCAGCGCATGGCCCGCCTCGACGAGGCCTGTCGCGTCATTCGCTGCCTCCTGGACAACGAGAGGTCCAGCTTCGACGGCAGCACTACCAGCTACGCGACGCTCCGCTCTCACCGAAGCCGGTGCAGGCGCGGCTGCCGCTGCTGATTGGTGGCGGTGGCGAACGTCTCATCCTCCGCATCGTCGCCAGCCACGCCGACGAGTGGAACGTCTTCGCCTCGCCCGATGTCCTGCGTCACAAAATCGAGGTCCTCGAGCGCCACTGCGCCGAAGTTGCGACGCGACCCGGCGCAGATCAAACGCACCGTCGTCCTCGACCCGCCCCGCGACCATCGCGGCGACGAAGCGCTGATCCAGCAAAGACTCGCCGCCTACGCCCAGCTCGGCGTCGACGAGGTCGTCATCCGCGATTCCCTCCTGCGCGCCTACGGGCCCGGCCTGCCTGACTCCATCGCGTCCTTTGCCATTGCCATCGCGACAGAGTTCAGATAGAACACTCGCCCTTCCTATCTTTCGTTTAAATGTCATCTCTTGTACGATTCACGACGCCATCTGAACACTGCTCTATGGAGGGACCTCATGGACGTCCGCAGCCAGCTCGACCGCATCAGCTTCGATTGGGCCGCCTTCGACGCAGCAGGCCGCGACTCGCGCGGCGTCATCCAGGAGCTCGGCGCCGACCGCTCGGCGCTGCGGCAGCTCGTCCTCGCCGTCGGCCGTGACGAGCACCTGCTGCCGCTCTGCGAGAAGGTGCGCGATTTCAAATACATGGTGCTCTACGACGCGATTGACCGCGGCTTCAGGCTGCGTCTCCACCGTTTCAGCGAAGGTCAGGAGGACCAGCCGCACAACCACCGCTACTCATTTTCCTCCTGCATCCTCAAGGGCTCGTACACTCACACCCTCTACGAGGTCGCGGACGACGCGCCGTCGCTAGACGCGAAGCCGTACTGGGAGCTGCAGCAGCCGCCCGGCACCCACGACGGCGGCCCGCTGCCCCACCTGCCGATGACCCGGCTCTCACCGCTGATGACCCAGACTCAGGAGGCGAGCAGCTCCTACTCGCTTCATCACTCAACGTTCCACGCCACGGCGCTACCGGCCCAGAACGCCTACTCGCTCTTCCTGCGCGGCCCGGCCGAAAAGGCCTCAGCAGTCTTCCTCGACCCCGTCAACCGCGCTTACCGTTGGAAGTTCGGACGCAACCAGGAGCAACCCGGCGTCGTCACGGCGCGCTCTTTCACGCCCGAAGACTACAAGCGCTTCGTCGAGGAACTCGAGGCCGATGGCGTTATCTAGGCTCAGGCGTCCTTGATTGCGTCGCGCAAGAACCGCAGCGCCAGCGTTGTGAACTCGATCATGTTCGCCTCGCGGTCGCTGATTCCCGTCTCGTAGATTTCGACGCGATTCACCGGCCCGGCGACGCCAACCGTCGTGCGTCCCGGCGGCGCGCCGGAACGCCCCGGCGTCGGGCCCGCCAGCCCCGACTCGGCGATGCACCACGTCGCGCCCAGCCGCTGCCGCATCGCCTCCGACAACTCGCCCAGCATCTCCGGCGTCGTCCCCTGATAGTTCTCATAGCGCGACGCCGGGACGCCCGTCAGCGCCGTCCGCGAACTCAGCGTGTACACGACACCGCCGCCCGCGTAGTACTTCGACGCACCCGCCACCCGCAGCAGAGCCGCCGAGACAAGCCCGCCCGTCGTCGACTCCGAGACCGCGACCGTCTCACCGCGCTGCGTCAGCAACGCGGCAATCTCGTCCGCCAGCGCCTGCTGCTCTGTGTTTAGAAACGATGCCATCCTGATCACCTCTGACCGAATGCCGACTATGTCCGTATGTCCGGGATACTACATCAAGCTGGCCTGAGGTATCCTCAGCGGCGATGCAGCACTTTGAAGGCAAGGTCGCGGTCGTCACCGGCGCCGCCAGCGGTATCGGCTTCGCCATGGCGGAACGCTTCGCCCAGGAAGGCATGCGCGTCGTCCTCGCCGACGTCGAGGAGCCCGCCCTCGAGGCCGCCGTCACGCGGCTGCGTCAGGCTGAGCACGACGTCCTCGCCGTCATAACCGACGTCTCCCAGGCCGAAGCCGTGGAAGCACTGGCTCAACGCGCCTTCGAGGCCTACGGCAACGTCCACGTCCTCTGCAACAACGCGGGCGTCGCTGGCGCCGGCGGCAGCAGCGGCCCCCTGTGGGAGAAGACCGACCGCGATTGGCAGTGGGCCTTCGGGGTCAACTACTGGGGCGTCGTCAACGGCATCCGCGCCTTCGTCCCGAAGATGCTCGCCAACGGCGCAGAAGGCCACGTCGTCAACACCGCGTCGATCGCCGGCGTCACCTCAAACGTCTTCGGCATCTACGGCGTCACCAAGCACGCCGTCGTTGCGCTCAGTGAGTACCTCCACCGCAGCCTGGTCGAGGCCGACGCGAAAGTCGGAGCCTCCGTCCTTTGCCCCAGCTTCGTCACCACAAACCTCGGCACGTCCGACCGCAACCGGCCTGAAGGGCTGCGTAACGAAACCGCGGCGGCGGCCACCGACGCCGGCTGGCACAATGACCCCACCATCGTCGCCGCGCGGGAGCAGCGCATCGAGGCCGCGCAGGCGGCCGGCATCGTTTTCGAGGCGATCCGCGACAACCGCTTCTGGATCTTCACCGACGCGACGATGGACGGCGCGATGCGTGCCCGCACCGAGGGCATGCTGGCCCGCCGCAACCCCGGGCGAACCGTCCTCTAGACCTTCGTCAGCTCCTCGGCGCATGCCGTGTGCACCGCCAGCACGCCCGGCAGCTCGCTGGGGTCGAGACGCCCGTAACCGCAGACGCCGCCGATGCCGAAGCTTGCCAGGTGCTCCCGCGCGGCGATTCAGGCGCCGCCGGAAAGGCTCGATGCCGTCTTCGCCCTCGTGCACCAGCCCCAGGTACACCTTCGTGTCGCCGATATCGAGGTCACGCAGCGGCGCGAAGAAGGCGTCATCGGGCTCCTTGATCACGGGCATGTGCACGTAGTCGAGGCGCCGTCCGCAGCGCTTGGCGGCCTCGTTCGACATCCGCACGCAGAGCGCGAGGTCCTTCATATCCGCCATGGGCCAGCCACCCCAGGTGCCGTAGCACCAGTGGTAGCCCAGCAGCGTCTCATCCGGCACGGCCTTCCAGATCTCGTCCAGCTGGGCGGCATGCCTCGCGATCTTGCCCTCGAGGTCCAACCGCGGCCAGAACGAGAAGTAATTCGCCTCCGTGCCCGTCGCCAGGTCGACCAGCTCCCACGCCATGTCGAACTGGATCGACAGGTCATCCGCCGGCACCACTTCGAGGATGCGCTGTATCTCGTGGTTCGTGCCCTGCAGATACGCCTCGTGTATCTGCCGGCCACGCGTCGAGGTCAGTGAAAAACGAATCGATCGCGCTGTTTGGCGACGGTAGTGAGACCTGAAACCGCGTGCCCGGCTCGATCACGCCCTGGTCGCGCAAGCGCTTGAACGTGGCGTAGGACGCGATGGCGAAGTCAGCGTAAAGAATGTTGTCGAACTTCAGCTTCTCGCCGTCCTTCACCTTGAAGGCCCAGAACGGGTCCAACTCGGAGAGATGCACACCCTGCAGGTCGGGCTGCTCCAGGGTCGGGCCCGGCGAGACCGTCTCTTCCAGCTGCGGATGAAACTTGAAGACAAACTCCGGCAGCATCCCAACCCAGTTCTTGCGCTCCTGAACCTCGCCGTCCGGCATGCAGCCCAGGTGGCCCTTGAGGCCCTTTGCCGTCTCCCTGAATACGGTCTCCGCGTCATCAAAAGGCATGCTGCCCACCAGCAGCACGTCTCCCCGCATTCGGCCCTCGTTCACTGACGTCATCTCGTCCTCCAGCCAAACTGCCCGCGGGGTACGGTGCCGCGATCTTGGTTGCGCGGCATCGGACTGTCAACGCCTGAACCAATCGAACTACTCCGCCGCTAGCGGTTAGACTGGCATCCTCATTGCCGCTGCAGTAGTTCGAGGGAGACCGAAGTGAAGATTGGGTTCATTGGCCTCGGCCGCATGGGCAGTCACATGGCGCGTAACCTGGCCGCCGCCGGCCATGAGGTCGCCGCGTTCGACGTCCTGCCCGAGGCCGTCAGCGCCGTCGCCGAGACGCCAGGCATCCGCGCCGCCACCAGCGTCGCCGACGCCGCACGTGACGCCGACCTCGTCTGCAGCTCGCTGCCTACGCCTGAATCCGTCGAGGAGATCGCCGCCGGCGAGGGCGGCCTTGTCGAGTCAATGCGCCCCGGCACGGTCTACATCGACCTCTCGACCAACGCCCCCAGTGTCGTCCGGCGTCTCGCCCCTCTACTCGCCGAAAAGGGCGTCACGATGCTCGATGCGCCGGTCGCCGGCGGCACCGGCGGCGCCGAAAAGGCCACGCTCTCAATCATGGTCGGCGGCGACGAGGCGAACCTTCGAGCGGATGAAGCCCGCCCTGTCCGCCCTGGGCAACAAGATCTTCTACTGCGGCGCCATCGGCGCCGGTTCCGTCGTAAAGCTCTGCAACAATATCGCGGCGCAGGGCTACAACCTCGTCCTCGGCGAGGTGCTCACGATGGGGGTCAAGGCGGGCGTCGACCTCAAGACCCTCGCGACGGTCATCGGCTCCAGCACCGGCACCGTGCAGCGCCTGGTCAACGCCTACCCCAACGGCCTCTTCCGCCGCGCCTTCCTGCCCGCCCCCTTCTCGATCAGCCTCTCGGCCAAGGACACCCGCCTCGCGCTCGAGCTGGCGAGCGAGGTCGGCGTACCGATGCAGACCGGCGAAGCCGTCCGACGCGATCAGCTCATCCTGCTTGAGCGCAACCTCGGCGAGCTCAGCACCGACGCGCTGGTACAGATTCAAGAAGAGCGCGCCGGCATCGTCCTCGAGGTCGACGAGGGCGACCTGCCGCTGCAGTTCATGCAGTTCCAGCCCCAGGCCCCAGCCGTCGCGCCAAAGCGCGAGGAGCCCTAGCCCTCGGCTGCCAGCACAGGCTTCGCGTCAATCAGCACGAAGGCGATGACGCACGGCTCGCTGCCGTTGTTGACCCAGTTGTGCACCGTGCCGCGCTGCACCAGCACGTCCCCCGCCTGCAGGTGCACGACGGAGCCGTCCATCTCCATATCGATCTCGCCCGAGATTACCACCGCGTAGTCGATCGACGACGTACGGTGGTTCCGCGGCGCCACGCCGGGCCCGTATGAGATGACTCGGAACACGCTGCCGTCCGGCAACGTCGATCCGACCTGCCTCAGCGACGCGTCCTCGTCGCCGCCGTTGTCGACCGGGTTGCCCTGCGCCGTCCAGACGACGACGGCCTCGTGCCCCGGGCGGCTGCCGCGCGGCGTTGGCGTATCGTCGATCGTGACCACGGCGCGCCCATCGGCGTCATGCCCCGTAACGACCCGCCTCACTCGCAGCGCCATCTCAGTAACCCCGTTCGCGGTCAACCACGTTGAGCAGCTCTTCGCCTTTGATGAAGCGGCGCAGATTCTCGCAGAACAGATCAAGGATCGCCGTATCACTGCTGGTACCGCCGGTCGAGACATGCGGCGTCAGGATCACGTTGGGGTTCGAAAACAGCTCTGGCCGCGGCGGCTTGCCCTCCAGCTCGCCGTCGTAAACGTCCAGCACGGCGCCACGCAGCCTCCCCGCGTTCAGCGCCGCCAGCATGCGCTTCCTCGTCGATCACCTCGCCGCGGCTGACGTTGGCCAGCACGGGACGCTTCTCCGTCGAGTCGAAGAATCCGGCGTCCAGCAGCTTCAGTGTCTCCTGCGTCAGCTGCGTGCATACGGCGATGAAGTCGCTCTCCGCCGCCAGACGTTTCAGCTCGGAGGCCGGCAGTAGCAGGTCGACCCCCTGGGCGTTCTCCAGTGGCGCCGTGACGGAGCGCCGTGTCGCCACAACGCGCATTCCCAGGGCTTTCGACAGCCGGGCTACTTCACCACCGATACCTCCCATGCCGATGACGCCCATTGTCGCGCCTTCGATTCGCAGTGGCTCGTAATGGCTGCGGTCCAGCTTGCCGCCCGGCTTGTCCAGGTACCCGTCGTGCAGGCTGCGCGCGAACGTCATCGCCGCCGCGACGCAGTACTCCGCCATCGCCGTCGGCCGCACGTGGCCGCGCCCGCTGGTGAGCAGGACGTTCTCCGCCGCCCACACGTCCGACGACCACAGATTGGAGACGCCGGCCTGCGTGTGGTGCAGCCACCGCATCTTTGGCGCCAGCTCAGCAGCCGTCTTAAGCATCGGGTGCATCATGCACAGCACATCGGCCTGCGCCAGCAACTCCCGCAGCTCCTTATCGGTCGACTCGATCGCGGCGGCGTCCTTCTGCTGGCGCGCGCGGTTATAGGCGCCGAAGATCGCGTTGCCATCGATGACGTTGACGGACGCATCGACGGCGCGTACGGGATCGAGGTCGCTGCCCATAATCGGCGCGCAGACGACTACATTAAGCGGTGACTTCATACGGTTAGCGGTTCTTCCTAGCGAAACTCGGGGTCCTCAACGATTGGCAGACGTTCTTTCCATCGCCTTCGGGTGCCACGGGCCGGACAGCAGGTCCGGCTTGCACACTTTGCAGGCGCGATAACCCGCCGCGACCGCCTCAGCTTCGGATCCGAAGGTCACGCGGTTGCGCGGCAACGTCCGTCGCCCGGGCGGGCAGTTCTCGCGACAGTAGATCCGCGTTGTGCGGCAGCCGTTGAGCCCCACGCCTGGCCCTTAAGCCATCTCGACTTCGCGCACTTCCATCTTCGCGACGGTCGTGCCCAGCGTGATACCGGCTGCCGCGACCGCGTCCCGGAACGCCTTTGTCTTCGCCTCGAGGTCCGCCGCGTCCTCGTGAGTGCGGATCCAGATGAACTCGTTTTGCGGGCGGTTCACCCAGGACGCCACCACGGGCCAGCCGATCTTGTCGTGGATCGGCTTCGTCTCCTCCTTGAAGTGCTTCACGAAGTTGTCCAGCTCGCCCTTGTTGATCGTGTAGATGCGAACCTGTGCCTGCACTTGCCGTGCCTCCATCAGTAGCTACGCGGGGCGTTTGCAATCGAAGCGAATTCGAGTCTACTCCGAGCTCGCGGCCAATGCGAGCAAGGCCTGATAAACGGTTACGTCTTCTTAACAAACGGCGCCTTAAGGGGCCGGAATCATTTCTGCTAAAATTGTTCAGACGTACTTCGGCCAAGGAGGCTTCTATGGCCACCCGCACAACCACGAAAGCAGCCGACAAAAGCCAGAAGACCGCGGAGATAGCCTACGAGCGCTACCTCTCTCGCGGCGCTGAGCACGGCCACGACCTTGAGGACTGGCTCGCCGCCGAGTCCGAGATGAAGGCGTCGGCAAAGCGTAACGGCTCCAAAGCCAGGGCTGCCGCGAAGGCTTAACGCCCCGCGGTCGCCTTCACCACCGGCGCCATCGCCTCCATCAGCGCGCCCTGCACGATGCGATAGGTCACGCCATAGCGTTCCTTGTCCAGCAGCACTTTCTCAGCCATTGCGCCGGTACTGCCGATCAGCGTGTGTGGCATTTCGTGCACCGCTTCCGC
Organism: uncultured Chloroflexia bacterium; assembly: GCA_963766645.1. GTDB lineage: Bacteria > Chloroflexota > Dehalococcoidia > DSTF01 > WHTK01 > WHTK01. The sequence goes on from CAVYAY010000002.1 coordinate 118,472, forward strand.
CGTGATCCCGAAGTCCGCCGCCAACGCTTCCACCGCGGGCTCCGGCTCGTCCGTCATCGAAGCCCTGTCCGCGAACACGCACAGCTCCAGGTCGCCGTAGCGCGACCCCGCAGCCTCTTTTAAGATAGCCAGCTCGTCTTCTATCGTCAGCCCGAAGCCGGTCGAGCCACGAGACGTCGTGCCCTTGATCGGCGGTCGTGGCGCGATGTTGATGATGTCCGCCTCTCGCGCCGCCAGCCGTAGCATGCGGGGGCCTGCCCCGGCGACCATGATCGGCGGGTGCGGCTTCTGCACCGGCTTCGGGAACGGGATCACGTCCTTTGCCTTGTAGAACTCGCCCTCGAATTCGAACGGCTCGTCGCTGTGCAGGAACTGCTTGATCAACCGCAGCGACTCGCCCAGACGCGACACCCGCGGCCCCGGCCCGTCCATCTCGACCCCGAGTTGGTTGTAGTCAGACCGTCCGGTCGGGCTGGTCGCCGGGTGGCCCACGCCGATGCCGGGCTCGAAACGACCGCCCGTCAGCAGATCGATCGTTGCGATCTCCTTCGCCAGCACGACAGGCGTGCGGAAGTCATTCGCGATGACCTGTGTCCCGATCCGTAGCGTCGTCGTCGCACCCGCCGTCGCCATGAGCGCGGGAAACGGCGCCCACTGCCGCCCCAGGTGGTCTGCCACCAGCAGCACCGAGTAGCCCAGGTCCTCCGCCTTGCGCGACGTCTCGCGCCACGCCTCGACCGACTCCGGGAAGTTCGCGGCCACGCCAAACCGGATCTTGTGCTCTGCCATCTCTTTACCTTTTCTAGTTCGCTTCCGCGATTCGATATGCTTCGAAAACCAGCGCCACCGCCCTCGCCGTGTCCCGAGGTGTGTTCGGCGGCGGCTCGCCCCGGCGAACCCGCGCCAGGCAGTCAGCGATGAACGCCTCCCACTCTGGCATGTGACCCGCTTGTGGCGGTACCACCTCGTCGCGCTCCGCGTCCGTCACCCGCAGCCCGCCCGGCGTCGCGCGCAGCAGCGTATGCGCCGTTGCCAGCTTGCGCTCGTCGTCGGCGCCATCCAACCGCGGGTAGGTATACGACACCTCGTTCTGGAACACGGCGCCGGAGGGGGTCCGCATTACCACGCTGGCGTAGTCCTCCACCTCCAGCCCGTGCGCCGCGTTGCTCACCACGCTCGACACGATTTCAGGCTCCTCGCCCGTCAGATGGCGGCACAGGTCGAAGCCATGCACACCGAGGTTGAGCAGCACGCCGCCGCCAGCCTCATCCTTCTTCAGCATCCACGGCGAGCCGTAGTCCAGGTATCGCGAAACCCCGGGGCGGATCATCCTGAAGACGATATGCGACGTGGGGCCGCCCTCGCGCGTCTTGAGCGCCTGCCGCGACGCGACCGCCCACTGGCTGTAGCGCATCGAAAACGGCGTCGCCACCCACGCCCCGCGCGACTGCGCCAGCGACGCCAGCTCGCTCACCGTCCCCGCGTCGATACCCCACGGCTTCTCGGCTATGAAAGGCACGCCGGCGTCCACAAGGTAACGAAACGCCGCCGGCATGTCGACGTGCCGGCCCAGCGCCAGCACAAGGTCGGGCCGGGTCATCTGCACCATCGAGCGGTAATCGACGTACGCTTTCGCGCTGCAGCGCCGCGCCGCAGCCTCGGAAACTGTCCCCAACGGGTCCGCCACCGCAACGACCTCGGCGCCGTGTTTCCTCAGCAGCTCGAGGTAATACGGCGGATACAGGGCGTGATAGTGCCCCACCCCTACCACCGCTACGCGCAACGCCTCCGCCACGCGCCTAGACCGGCGGCAGCTGCGTCTCGAGCAGCCCCGCTATCGCCAATTGCCAGCGCCCGTACTCATCGCGCGCCGTTTGAGCCCGCGACGACGGCCCGATTCGCAACGTCTCGCGGCGCAGCGCCGCGACTTCGCTTTCGTCTCGCCAGAAGCCGACCGTCAGTCCCGCGAGGAACGCCGCGCCTAGCCCGGTCGACTCCACGCTGGTGGGCCGTGATACGGCCGTCCCCGCCAGGTCAGCCTGCAGCTGCATCAGCCGGTCATTCGCCGATGCGCCGCCGTCCACCCGCAGCTCGGGCATCGTCAAGCTCGTCTCTTCTCGTATCACGTCCAGCACATCCTGAGCCTGAAACGCCATGCTGTCGACAGCCGCACGCACGATCTGTTCGGCCCGCGATGCGCCGGTGAGCCCGTAGATCGCGCCTCTCACGTCCGGCCCCCAGTACGGCGAACCCAAACCGGCGAAGGCCGGGACGAACACCACCCCCGCCGCATCCGGCACGCCTGCCGCCAGACGTTCCGCCTCTTCCGCGTCACCCACGATGCCGAGATTGTCGCGACACCACTGCACCGCGGCGCCCGCAACGAAAATCGACCCCTCCAGCGCGTACCGCGGCAAGCCCTCGCCGGCGCGGGCGCATAGCGTTGTCAGCAGACCTCGCCGCGAGTCCACGCGCTCTTCGCCGGTCGACGTCAGGATGAAGCAGCCGGTGCCGTACGTCGCCTTCGTCATCCCGCGCTCGAAGCAAGCCTGCCCGTAAGCTGCGGCCTGCTGGTCGCCTGCCAGCGCCGCAATAGTCAAACCCTGTGGAATGCCGCCCGATCCGGCGGTTCTGCCGTGTATTGCGCCAGAAGGTTCGACCTCTGGCATCACAGCCGCGCTCAACCCGAACGTCGCCAGCAGATCCTCGTCCCAGGCCATCCGGTCAATGTCGTAGCACAGGGTGCGGCTTGCGTTTGTCACGTCGGTCACGTGGACGGCGCCGCCGCTCAGCTGCCACGCCAACCAGCTATCGATCGTCCCGAAGCAGACGTCTCCTCTGGCGATGTGACCCCGCAGCGATTCATCATTGCGACACAGCCAGAGCGCCTTCGTACCGCTGAAGTACGGGTCCAGACGTAGTCCCGTCTTGCGCCGTATCTCCGCCTCCATCCCCGCGTCGCGCAGTTCCCGGCAGATCGACTCCGACCGCCGGCACTGCCACACGATGGCGCGGTGCAACGGCCTGCCGTCTTTGCGGTCCCAGAACAGCAGCGTCTCGCGCTGATTCGCCACGCCGACGGCTATCGGCGCGCAATCCGGTGCCGCGGCGAGTGCTTCGCCGGCTGCGGACAGCACCGCCTCCCAGATCTCGATGGCGTCGTGCTCAACCCACCCCGGCCGGGGGTAATACTGCGTCAGCTCTCGATAGCCCCGGGCGCGAACCGCACCCGAGTGGTCGACCAACAGCGCGGTTACGCCGGTGGTTCCCGTATCGATTGCGAGGATGACGTCCTCGGCCACGAGACTCGGCTGCCCGCTACCGCGGCGGCGCCATCGGCTGCCCACCCGGTATCTCGATCGATATCCCGGCGTCGACGTGTATCGTCTGGCCTGTGATCCAGCGCGCCTCATCGCTCGCCAGGAACAAGGACGCCCAGCCGATGTCCCAGGCCGTGCCTTCGTCCTTGATGATCCCGGACGTCGCGCGTGCCTCGCGGCCTTCGGGGGTCAGCCGATTTGCAACCAGCGGCGTATACACCTGGCCCGGCGCCACCGCGTTGACCCGGATGTGCCGGTCGCCTAGCTGCCCCGCCAGCGCCACCGTCAGCCCCATGGCCGCAGACTTGCTTGTCGTGTACGCCGTCGACGTCGGTGGGTAAGCGCGCACCGCGGCGATCGACGACAGGTTGATGATCGAACCACCGCCCGCCTGCTCCATGTACGGCACCACGGCCTGCGCCGCCATCACCATGCTGCGCACGTTGATCTGGAAATGGTGATCCCAGTCTTCCTCCGTGATGTCTTCCAGCTTCTGGCGCGAAGGAATGCCAACGTTGTTTTGCAGGATGTCGATGCGGCCGTAACGCTCGAACGCCGCCGCCGCCATCGCCTTGCAGTCGGCCTGCTTGCTGACATCCGCCACCCACGCCGACGCGACGCCGCCCGCGTCCTCGATCATGTTCACCGTCTCCTGAGCCCGCTCTTCCACGATATCGACGCAGAGGACACTGGCGCCCTCACGCGCGAACAGGATCGCTGCCGCCTTGCCGTTGCCAACGCCGGGCCCGCTCGACCCCGCGCCCGTCACGATCGCTACTTTGCCTTTGAGTCGGTCCGTCAATGTTCTGTCCTCGTTCTAGTCGTGTCGGGCGGCAGTCTAGCACTCCAGGCCACCACGCAGATGTTTATTTCGGCCGGCGTAAGGATTGCGTAACATCCGCAATCTTTGTGACTTCTCCGGTAGCCAACTCGACAATGATCGGCTTCAAGCGGAGCCGACCGCATGCCAATCCGTAGAGGAGGAACAAGTTGAGAAGGACCCTACCGATCCGGACCCTCGCCATGCTCACTGTCGCAATCGCGACTGTGGCCACTGTCGTTGCTTTGCCTGGAGGAAGCCGCGCCGTCAGCGCGCAGGGCACCGTCTACACCGTAACCATCGAGAATCTGACGCACGGCCAGCCCTTCACACCGCCACTTCTGGCAGCGCACGGCGGAGGCGCTGATATCTTCGAAATGGGACAGGCAGCCTCCCCGAACTGCAGCAAATCGCTGAGAACGGCAACCTCGACCCCACAATCGCGCTGCTTAAGGGCTCGCCGGCTGTTACGTCCGTCGTCGTCGGCGATGGCCCGGTAATGCCGGGCCACAGCGTCACCCTCACCATCGAAGCCGCCACCGGATCCAGCCTTTCCTGGGTTTCGATGCTGATCTGCACCAACGACGGCTTCACCGGCATCAACTCGATGACCTTCCCGGCCACCAGCGCCACGGTTGAGACCAACGCCTATGACGCCGGCACCGAAATCAACACCGAGGACTTCGCCGACATGGTCCAGCCCTGCCAGGCACTCGTCCCTGTCAGCTCGGAGGACGCTGGCACCGGCATGAGCAACCCCGACCTCGCTGAGGGCGGCGTGGTGATGCTCCACTCCGGCGTCAAGGGAGGTCGCGACCTGACGGCCAGCTACATGTGGACCGATCCCGTCGCGCGCGTGACGATCACGGCCGGCGGCGTCTTCAGCCCGCCATCCACTGGCAGCGGTGGCCTCATCGCTAACTCCAGCACCTCGCGGCTCTACGTCGCGGGTGCTCTGCTAGCGCTCGTCGCTCTGGGCGGCGGCCTCGCGTACGCTCGACGGCGCGTCTAGCAACTCCTAGCGCCAACAGCTCCGAGGCCCCACGGTCAGACCGTGGGGCCTCATTGAGTCCCGGAGCGTGTAGAATCCGGGCCGTAGTCTGCGCCGGCGCCATCGGGAGGTTCTGCTTTGGACGAGCTCAAATTCGGCATCTTCGACTGGATCGACAGGAACAACCGTCTCAGCCTGCCGGAGACCTACGACCAGCGCCTGCGTATGCTTGAATTGGCTGACGAAGCCGGCATCTGGTGCTACCACCTCGCCGAGCACCACGGCACGCCGCTCGCCGTGGCACCCTCACCCAACCTCTTCCTTGCGGCCGCCGCCGAGCGCACCTCCCGTCTCCGCTTTGGTCCCCTGGTCCAGCTGCTGCCGCTCTCCAACCCGCTGCGCAACATCGAGGAGGTTTGTGTCCTCGATAACCTCAGCGGCGGACGCCTCGAGCTTGGCATCGGTCGTGGAGTCTCGGCCGAAGAGCTTTCGATCTACGGCGTCGACATCGCCGAGTCGCGCGACCGCTTCCAGGAATGCTTCGACATCATGCTGCAGGGCCTGCGTACCGGTTATGTCACGTACCACGGCAAGTACTACGACATCGACAACGCGCCGCTCACCATCGAGCCGCTGCAACGCCCCTACCCGCCGCTCTGGTACCCCACCAGCAGCCCCGACCGCGTCGAGTGGGTGGCGAAGGAAGGCTTCAATACGCTGTTCGGCTTCACGCGCACCAGCATCGACGTCATCGCCTCCGGCGTCTCGCTCTACCGTGACGTCTGGGAGAAGCACCGCGACGACGAGGATCGCATCAACGCCCATGTCGCGCAGCCGCGCCTCGGCGCCACGCGTCACGTCTTTGTCGCCGACAGCGCGGCTGACGCCGAGGACATCGCCCGCGCAGCCTACAGCGACTTCGACCGCAACTTCCTCACCCGCCCCGGCCGCGTCGGTGAGGAATCCCGCCGGGGCGACTACGACACCGCCGTCGACTGGGGCGGCATCTTCGTCGGCACGCCCGACACCGTCCGCGACCAGGTCCAGGATTTCGTGGACTCCAGCGGCGCCAACTACTTCGTCGGCACCTTCGCCTTCGGCAGCTTGACCACAGACCAGGTGCTCCGCTCCCTCAAGCTCTTTGGCGACGAAGTGATGCCAAACGTAAAGCCTGCCCCGGCACGCGTCTGACGCGCCAGCGGAGCAGTGAGGCTCAGCAAAATGAAAAGGCGGAGCGTTCTCGCCCCGCCTTTGCGTATCTACATTGCTGGCCGTTCAATCCGTGTAATTAATTACCCGGCGGCGGTCAGCAGCCGCTTGCCTACGTCCTCGCCGTACATTCGGGGGCCGGAGCCCTCCTTCGCCGGCATGTTCTCCAGGATTTCGAGAAGCTCTGCCTCGCTCTTCGACAGGTCGATAGGGTCGCCGTGCGGCTGCGGGTAATCCTTGCCCGTCGACCAGTACACCTCGATCCGGTTGCCCTCGGGGTCGAGGAAGTAGCAGCCAAACGCTATGCCATGATTGACGATGTTTGCGATCTCGAGCTTCTGATCGACAACTTTCTTGTAGAACTCGCGCAGATCGCCCAGCGTCGCGCACTTGAAAGACACCTGCTGCGGGTCGGTATGGCGATCCGCGGACTTCGCCAGTGCCAGCTCGTGGTGCTCAGACTCCGGGTCCGCGCTGAAGAAGACGATGCGGTCGTCCGGCCCCCTGTCGGTGAGGGTCAGTCCCAGGAAGCTCGAGTAAAACTCGACCATCTTGGGCATGTCCTTGACGTAGAGGCCAACGTGACCGAGACCGGTTACCTTGGGCATGGTGCGTTCCTCCTGGACTGCTACAGATCGATGCAATTTCTCAAATAATAGCGCTAAACACCATCGAATATCGCCATACCCGGTGGACAAGCCGTACAGGGCAGCAGAGAATCTCAGCGCTTGCCCGCATCTAGAAGGAACCACGTCATGGAATACAGGAACCTCGGCAACTCCGGCCTCATCGTCTCCGCCCTCGGCCTCGGCACCAACAACATCGGCCGCCAGGTTGACATGCCCACGACGCAGGCCATCGTCGATAAGTGCCTCGAGTACGGCATGACCTACTTCGACACCGCCGACGTCTACGGCGCGGAGCGCGGCAGGTCGGAGGAGTTCCTTGGACGCGCCCTCAAACCGCACCGTCGTGACGTGGTCATCGCCACCAAGGGCTCCGGCGCCATGGGGCAGGGCCCGTACTGGTCCGGCGCCTCCCGCCGTTACCTCATGGACGCCCTCGATGCCTCCCTCCGCCGCCTCGAGACTGACTACATCGACCTCTACCAGGTCCACTTCCCCGACCACAAGACACCGATTGAAGAAACGCTGCGAGCCCTGGACGACATGGTGCGCTCCGGCAAAGTGCGTTACGTCGGCTGCTGCAACTACTCTGGGCTCGAGATCGCGTACGCTGCTGCTGTCGCCTCGCGGGAGCACCTGACGCCCCTGATCAGCGCCCAGAACCGCTACAACCTCATCGAGCGCGACATCGAGAAGGACGTCGTCCCGGCCAGTCTCGAGCACGGACTCGGGGTCATACCCTTCTACCCGTTGCTGGCCGGCCTGCTCACCGGCAAGTACCGCGCCGACCATACGCCGGAGGGCACCCGCCTCACCAGCGGCATCCACTTCTACGCCGGTATCCTCGAAAACGCCGACTTCCCGCTGATCGAGCGCTTGACCGACTTCGCCGCCGAGCGCGGCCACACGCTGATCGAGCTCGCCATCGGCTGGCTGGCCTCCCAACCCGCCGTCGGCAGCGTCATCACCGGCGCCACCCGCGTCGACCAGATCGAGCAAAACCTCCAGTCTTGCGAATGGCGCCTCACCGCGGACGAGCTGGCGAAAATCGACGAGCTCAGCGCCGTCGCCGCCTGACCCTTGGCGAGCAGAAAGAGGACCCAGATGGCAACTCCCTACCGTACAGACCACGTTGGCAGCATGGTGCGACCCGAGCGCCTGCTTGACGCTCGCGACAAATTTCAGGCCGGCACCTTATCGCGTCAGGAGTTGACCCGCATCGAGGACGAATGCATTCTCGAGGCGCTCGACCTCCAGCGCAGCGTCGGCATCGACGTATTGACCGACGGCGAGATGCGCCGCGACGCCTACACCACCGACCAGTACGACGCCATCGAGGGCTTCGCGGCGGAGTGGCCCGTCGTCGAGCAGACCCGTCCCGACGGCACGAAGGTCATGGTCGAGATGCACAACAAGCGCGTCACCGGCAAACTACGCCGGGTCCGCCGCCTCGCGCAGCACGAGGCTTCATTCATGCAGCAGCACGCCGGTGGAGTCTACAAGGTCACGATGCCGACCCCGGTGCGATCGCCGGGCCAAATACAACAGGATCTCCCGGCGCCGTACACAAATTGGGACGAAGTCCAGCAGGACATTGTCGACATCTTCCGCGACGAGATGGTGGCGTTGGCGCGGGAGGGCGTGCCTTTCCTGCAAATGGACAAAGTCCCGACGGTCTACCTTAACGCTGAGATGCGAGCTGGCCTGCAGCAGCGCGGCATCGACCCCGAGGCGTCTCTCGCCAAAGAGATCGCCTACGAGAACGCCTGCTTCGACGCCGTCCGCGCCGAGCTCCCCGACGTCATCCTCGCCATGCACCTTTGCCGCGGCAACCGCGTCTCATTCGTCGGCGGCAGTGGCGCTTATGACCTCGCCGCTGAGCAGCTGTTCAACGGCCTCCACGTCGACCGCTTCCTGCTCGAATACGACACCGATCGCGCTGGCGGCTTCGAGCCGCTGCGCTTCGTCCCCAAGGGGCCCATCGTCATGCTCGGCCTGCTCAGCACCAAGACGAACCGCCTCGAGTCGAAGGACGACCTGCTGCGCCGCATCGATGAGGCCTCGAAGTTCATCCCGGTCGAACAGCTCGCCATCGGCCCGCAGTGCGGCTTCCAGTCCGCCGCCAACCGCGACGGCGCCAACATGACGATCGACGAGCAGCGCCGCAAGATGGAGCTTATCGTCGAAGTTGCCCGCGAGGTCTGGGGTTAGGCGTCTTCGGGCAGCGCCTGGTAGACGGTCGCCTCGCCGGTCAGCACTGCCTCGCCGTCCTGATTTTGCACCGTGAACGCCATCTGGTATATGCGGCGTGACTCACGCGCCAACTTTATCTCGCCCTCCGCCGTGATCGTGTCGCCGATGTACACCGGCTTTGGGAATGACCAACTCTGCGACATGAACACGCTGCCCGGCCCCGGCAGGTCCATGGCCACAAGCGCGTGCAGCAGCCCTGTCGCCAGACCACCCTGCGCGATCAGCTGCCCGAACCGCGTCTTCGCCGCGAACGCCTCATCGAAGTGTAGCGGGTTGTAATCCCCCGTAATGCCCGCGTAAGCCTCAACGGCCTCACGCGTCACCCTTAGGCTACGCTCCGCTTTCGCGCCGACCACGGGTTCCATGAACAGAGGTTAGCCGACGAGCTGCGAACGCAGATGCCCCGCCGGGTCGGCAGGACGGCCCGAAGGAAAGTCCTTGCGGTCCTGCTCGGCGTCGACGCGCAAAGCCACCAGAACCGGCCCGGCCTGCTGCAGCACGGACGGCAGCCGCTCGCGCAGCACCGCGATGTCGTCGAACTCGTACGCCGCCTGGTAGCCGGCCCCGCGTGCCATCGCCGCGAAGTCGATGCGCTCCGAGCCCGGGATCGGCTGGTAGCCGGAGGTCTCGTACACGCCGTTGACCATCACGAAGTGGTAAAAGTTCGCTGGCGCCGCCCCCGCGATGCTCGCCAGGCTGCCGAGCTGCATCAGCAGGCTCCCGTCGCCGTCCAGCACGAAGACCGGGCGAGCCGGCTGCGCCAGCGCGATGCCCAGCCCGAAGGCCGCGGCCGCGCCCATGCAGCCTCGGTTATCGAGGTTCAGCAGCGGCGCCGCGCCCACCGCGTACCAGTCCGGGATCGCCCGCATCGTCGCGACGCTGACACCGTCGCTCTTCTGCGCCGCCAGCAGCTCCAGCGCTTCCGCCCGCCTCATGCCGTCGGTGCCCCGATCAACACCACGACCGGCTTGCGCTCGCTGCGGCTCTCATCGAACGCCTTGCGTAGCAGCCCAACGTCCGACTCGTGATCGACGCGGTAGAACGTCACGCCCATCGTCCGAAGAATCGGCTCGATCAGCCGCACGCCGCTCGAAGCGTTCTCCTCTACCGGCTTGCCGACGTCGCGTCCGAACTGGCCCACCAGCATGCAGGTCGGCACCTTCATGTCCAGGCGACGCCGCGCAGCGCGTTCATCGCCGCGAACAGCCCGACGTTCTGGATCACGACCAGTGGCTCCGCGCCGCCGATCCATAGCCCGGCGTTGACGCAGATCGCCTCGTCTTCGGTTGAGAGCGTGATCGTCCTCAGCTCCGTGTCGGCCATCAGCAACGCCAGCAGCGTCTTCTGATGCGTGTCAGGCACGCTAAGGATGTGCGTCACGCCCAGCTCCCGAACCGCGTTGTGCAGCAGCGGCGCCGGTATCGAATCTGCGACATAGGCGGTCCGAGTTTCGCTCATTTGGTTGCCTATCCTAGCAGGTCTCGCCATCGGGTGGTAGACTGCAGCCAGACCACCGCGAGAGGAGCCTCGCCATGACACTCAGCTTCCGTCAGCTCTCAGAGCACTTCGCCGCCGAGGTCAGCCCCATCGACCTGCGCAGCGTCTTTGACAAGGAGACGCTGGAGGAGATCCACGCCGGCATGGACCGCTTCGGCGTCCTCGTCTTCCACGGCCAGAAGTTCACGGACGCCGAGCAGCTCGCTTTCGCGCAGCGCTTCGACGGCGAGCTGCACGCCAAGACCGGCGTCTCGCGTCCTGCAAGAAGAGCCGCCTCGGCAACGAGGCCCTGACCGACATCTCGAACCTGGACGAAGACGGCGAGATCATGAAGTCGGACAACCGCCGCCGCATGTACTCGCTGGGCAACCGACTCTGGCATACCGACGCTTCGTTCCAGGACCCGCCGGGGCGCTACTCGATGCTGCACGCCCGCGTCGTCCCGGAGGTCCCGGCCGACACCGAATTCACCGACACGCGCGCCGCCTACGACGCCCTGCCGGACGACATGAAGCAGCGCCTCGAAGGCCTCGATGGTGCACCACTCCATCGCCTACTCGCGCAAGACGCTCGGCTTCGAGTTCTCGCCCGAGGAGGCGGCCCGGCTCGAAGGCGCCGTCCACCCGCTGGTGCGCACGATTCCGGGCTCCGGCCGCAAGTCGCTCTACCTCGCGTCGCACGCCTCGAGGATCATCGACTGGCCGCTGCCGGAGGCCCGCCTGCTGCTGCGTGACCTCATCGAGCACGCTACCCAGCCGCAGTTCCGCTACCGCCACAGCTGGCAGGTCGGCGACCTCGTGATCTGGGACAACCGCGGCACCATGCACCGCGGCCTCGCCTACGACGACACGAAGTACCGCCGCGAGCTTGCGCCGCGTCACCAGCCTGGACGTCCCGTTCACAATCGCGGACGCGGAGCCCATCCTCGTCGAGACGGCGCTCAACTGCGCTGCAACCCCTCGCCGGACGATGGCTAGAAACCAGGGGAGCCTGATGCCAACGGTCCAGGTCAACGGCTACGCCTCTATTCGAAGACGACGACTTTACCGACCCCTGGAAGCCCTCTCAGGTCGTCTTCCTCAACCACTTCGGTTACGGCAATCTCAACCTCTATTACAAATGGATCCCCATCCTGGCTGCCGAATATCGCGTCGTGCGCATGGACCGACGCGGCTCGGGTCGCTCCGAGGCGCCGCCCTACGGCTACGAGCTCACGGTCGAAGACATGCTCTCGGACTGGGCCGGCTTCCTCGACGCGCTGGGCATCCCCACGTTCACTTCGTCGGCGACCGCTTTGGCGGATCAGTTGGCGCCGCCTTCGCCGCGACCTACCCTGAGCGGGTTCGCAGCCTCGTCATGATGGGCAGCCCGGTGCACACCCAGCGCGTCAAGCACCTCTTCGGGCCCGGCGCCGATAGCGTGCTGCTGGAAGGCTCCTGGCTCGACGCAAACAAGACATGGGCCTCACGTCCGGAGGGCATGGAGGGCTCGCGCGACGAGCGCCTCAAGGCGCTGTACGGCCGCGAGCAGATGGCGATGATCCCGCCGCACATGCTCTCCGCATTTCGCCGTCTCTCCGTCAAGCCAGAGTTCACCATCGGGCCAATCCTGGACAAGATCCAGGCGCCCACGCTGCTGATGAGCCCGGACGCCGCCGAACCTCTGATCACGATGGACGAGCAGAACATGATGCGGGACACGATTCCCAACTGCGAGCAGATCGTCTTCCCGGGCGCCAGCCACGACATCGCCTATCAGCAGGATGAGAAGTGTGCTCAGTTGACGCTGGAGTTCATCCGCAAGCACTCCGCCTGACGCCTGACTTGCCAAAAGCCGGACATAATGGCAATATTACGTCTACTTCGGCCTGATTTTTCCTCGCACGCGTTATTCCCCCGTCACGCGTTCGTTGTCTGTTGTAGAAAGCACAGCACGCGTGAGCGGTATGCGCACCTCCAACAAAAACGACGCAAAGGGCTTTAACAAGCTTGCACTGCTGGCTTCAGCCGCCGCGACGGCCGCCTTTGTGATTTCGCAGACGCGCCTCATGCAGCGTCTCGCCGAACCTGCGGCTCCGGCAACTCCCGTCACGCCACCTGACCGGGACGAATCGGCCGCTGAAAGGATCCCTGGCACGGACGACCCGACGCAGAGGAGGTTCAAACTTCCGGACCGCGCCCAAGCGACCGAGGAGTCTCAGGAAACGGCCGCACTGACGACAGATGACGAAGACCGCAGGAAGAGCAGTAACGCCTGATTTGCGCCAGCACAGACGGTACCCCGGAGAGCCTCGTGCTGAACTTCCGGCGAAGCTGACGAAAACGATGCGGAGCCGACGACGAGGCGTCATGGGCCACCGTACAGTCAGGCTCGGGCCGCCTCCGATTTCAACCGCCACAGTCGGCGCGAGAGCGCCTCCACCACGGCTTGCCGGTCAGCGGCGAGGCCGCAGCCGCGCAGGACAATCGCGTCCAGCTGACTCGAGCCAGCCGAGCCCGCTGCAGCTCCACCTCGCATATCGACGGCGACGAGTTCGACGCTGAGTACCTGGCCATCGTCGAGGCCATCGCCCACGACGGCCGCAGGAAGAAGACGACGACGAGTACTTGGCGATCGTCAGGCGATCACTCGCGATGGCCGGATGGATGGCAATGAAGCCGACGTCACCATCGTGTCAACGCCCATCAGTCCACCCGTCGCGCTGGAGGACATGTGGTGGTTACCGGCGCCGCAGCTGCAGTACATCCTCGCTGGCGCTGGCGTATGTTGCGGTATCCGCCGCAGTCGTGGTCGGACCCGGTGACGCTGGCGACCGCAGGCGTGCGCGCACTCGGCACCGTCGGCAGCGTCGCCGATTTCGTCCTCCTGGGTTGGATACTTCTGTGGTCGTCATCGTCGTCCTGCCGCTGGGCGGGCATCGCGATGCGTCTGCTTTCGCATCACACGTGGCAAGCTACATGTGCCTGGCCTCGTTTCACAGAGGCGCCATCGAGTCCGTCGGTTGGGAGCATGCGCTTCTAGCGATCTCGGTATTTCTTGCCGGGGTGGTCCTCTACACGCCGCAGGCGCTGTCCTTGGCCCTCAACACCGACCATCCTGTCGCTGCAGTCTCGTCGTCCACCATGGAGCCAGCGATTGCACGAAGGTGAACTCGTCCTCATCGAGGGCGTCGAGAAGCATAGACCAGCTACACCTGGCGACATCATCGCCTTCAGCTACCGCGACGGCATCGCGATACGTCGTATCGCCGACTTGCGACGGCAAGATCGTCGCCACGGCAGACGCCAGCCCAGACGAGAACATCTTTGTACCATTCAATGACATCGCTGGCCGGGTGCTCACGCGTTGCGGGCACAGCAGGTCAAGCTGCCGCTTCTCGGCAATATCTCTTTGCTGGGCGAGAGGACTGTAGAGCCAGCTCCCGGCCCCTTGAGCATCCTGCCCTAAGCCATCACCACGTCCCCATTGCCTGGCGCATGATGGCGAACTCGCCTATGTGGTAGGCGTTGTGGTCGCAGATGATTAGCACACAGCGCATGATGTTGTGCTGCTGCGCCCACTCGATCGGCGCGTATAGGTCGGTATGCTTCGTTCTCTACGATGGCGATGAAGCGTTCGAGGTCGCTGAAGAAGCCGTTGACGCTGTTGGTCCAGTCCTCCGCCGAGGCAACCTCGTTCTCGTCCGGCCAGTAGTCCTTCGGCCACTCGTGATGTGCGTAATTTGGATTCGTCACGTAGTCGAGCATGTCGACTTGTGTGCGCCGGAGATGCTCCACCAGCGCCCATGCGCCGTACGTACCGTTAGGAAATTTCGTGTTGATTTGCTCCATCGGGAAGTCCTTGATCGCTTCCTCGAAGGGCATGTGGGCGCCGCGGCCTCTCAAGCGCTGGACCAGCTGCTCGCGGACGATGGCGTCGGGTCCGCTCACGACTGCACCCGCTCGAACACGGCGGCGATGCCCTGGCCGCCGCCGATGCACATCGTCTCGAGTCCGAACTGCGCGTCGCGGCGCTCCATCTCATAGAGCAGCGTTGCCAGGATGCGCCCGCCCGTGGCGCCAATCGGGTGGCCGATCGAGATGCCGGAGCCGTTGACGTTCATGCGATCGAAGTCGCGCTTCGCCGAGGCCCCACTCGCGCGTCACGGCCAGCACCTGCGCCGCAAACGCTTCGTTGAGCTCGATCAGGTCCATGTCCTGCATCGTGAGGCCGAGCCGGCCCAGCAGCTTCTTGGTCGCCGGCACCGGGCCCAGGCCCATGTATGCCGGGTGCACGCCAGCGACGTTCCAGCCCCGCAGCTTCGCAGTCGGCTTCAAGCCCAACTCGGCCGCCTTCTCCGGCGTCGTGACGATGCAGCAAGCCGCCGCGTCGTTCTCGCCGCTGGCGTTGCCTGCCGTCACCGTCGATTCCGGGTCGATGCGTCCACGCACCGGCCGCAGCGCCGCCAGCTTCTCGAGGCTCGTGTCGGCCCGCGGGTGCTCGTCGCGGTCGACTACCGTGTCGCCCTGCCGCGTGTGGTCACAGTCACCGGAACGATCTCATCATCGAAGCGCCCAGCGTCCCAGGCCGCGATGGCGCGCTGGTGCGACTGCAACGCGTACTCGTCCTGCTCCTCGCGCGGGATGGAGTACTGGCGGCGCAGGTTCTCCGCGGTCTCCAGCATGCCGCCCTCGATCGGGAAATTGGCGCTGCCCGCCGTAACGCGGCCGCGGTCAAGACGGTCCATCAGCGTGATGTTGCCGCGCCGGTTGCCGCTGCGCAGACCGGTGGCGTAGAACTCGACGTTGCTCATGCTCTCGACGCCGCCCGCCAGCACCACGTCCGCGACCTCCGTCTGCACCTCCATCGCCGCGAGGCAGACCGCCTGCAGCCCGGAGCCGCAGCGCCGGTCGATCTGCGTCCCCGGCACCTCCACGGGAAGCCCGGCCCGTAGCGCCGCCGTGCGCCCGATGGCCGGCGACTCGCCGCTGGGGTAGCCCTGGCCCAGGATGCAATCCTCGATCTGCGCCGGGTCGAGGCCGGAGCGCTCCAGCACCGCCTTCGTCACCAGCGATGCCAGCGTCTCGGCGTCGACATCCTTCAGTGCGCCGCCGTAGCGGCCTACGGGCGTGCGCAGCGGCGTGCAAATCACGGCCTCTCTCATGACGACCTCCTCCATCGATGGCTCGACTACGGTGCTGGACAGCGCGGCGGGCGCAGCAATTGTAGCGCTCCGTTTGGCCTGCTAAATCCGATATGCTCGAACATGCGAGTCGTTTGACCCGCAGATCGAGCTCCTCATATCCTTGCCCCCAACCAGGAGAAACAGCCATGACTACAACTAACCAACGTCTCACCCAGTTCCGCAACCAGGTGCTGCACATTGAGCCTTCGCCGCGCTGGATTCGCGGCATCTCTGGCGGCACCACAGTCGTTGACAGCAGGCATGCCTCCTCGTCCGCTCCACGGCGCCTCGCCGTGGCCGGCCCGTCTACTACTTCCCCACCGAAGACGTGCGCATGGACATGCTCGAGCCCTCCGGCACCACAAGAACGACCGGCACATAGGCGAAGCGACCTACTACAACCTGAAGGTCGGCGACAAGTGGTCGAGGACGCGGCGTGGAGCTTCGGCGAGCCCTTCGCCAGCGAGGACGTCGACCGCGCCGACGCGCCTGACCTGCGCGGCTACGTCGCCTTCGAGTGGGACAAGATCGAATCATGGTTCGAGGAGGCGGAGGAGATCTTCCGCCACCCGCGCGACCCCTACAAGCGGGTCGACTGCATCCCCAGCACGCGCCACGTCAGGGTGACGCTCGGCGGCGAAGTCGTGGCGGAATCAGACCGGCCCGATCATCCTGTTCGAGACTGGCCTCAGGCCGCGCTACTACCTCCCGAAGATCGACGTCCGCATCGAGTTGTTGCGCGACAGCGACACTCACACCGCCTGCCCCTACAAAGGCACCGCCTCTTACTACTCGATGGACGTGGGCGGCAAAATTATCGAGGACATCATCTGGTATTACCCGCAGGCGCTCCCGGAGGCGATGCCCATCGCCGGCGGCTACGTCTGCTTCTACGACGAGAAGGTCGACACGTTCGAGGTCAGACTAGAGGCACCTCTGCATCTAGAGCACGCCAGAGCGCCCGGCCTGTAGGCCGGGCGCTCTGTTTTGGTCACGGCCGCGGTTAGCGCCCGAAGTTTGATGACCGCCGGTATCGATGAATCCGGCAAACACGATCAGCAGTCCGCCACACCGACGAGGAGGCGCCGATATTCGAACCAGAGCCACCTCTTGCCAACCCGCCATCACCCGTGTTCGGCGGCGTGACCGGTCCCGGAGAGGGTGCGGAACTGCCAAGGGTCGCGACATAGACGTCACTGTTGCCGTCGCCAGCCGGACGGGTCGACCCGAAGTAGAGACGTTCTCCCGGTCTTCGATAGCGAGGCGCGGGACTCGCCGTCCGGCGAGTTAATTGGCGCCGGCAGGTGCACCGGTGCCGACCAGGAATGTTCGACTGTGGGTCGCGATGACACCCAGATGTCCGGCCCACCCAGGCCACCCGGCCGGGTCGAGTCGAATACCATCTCCAACCCATCCAGACGAACGTTGGGCCGCGCGTCGTCGGCGGCCGAGTTCACGCCGTTAACAAGGATTGCCGGCCCGAAGCTGCCGTCGGATAGCACCCGGCTGTAGTAGATATCGTGATCCGCCACGGCGCCGCCGGCCTCCGGGCGCGAAGCCTCCAGGCCGCGCACTGGAGAAGAACAGCACCGTACCGCCCGTACCGAGGTTGACCAGCGATGGACTGAACTCCATCGCAGCGCTGTTCGCCTCACAACCGATGTTCACGGGCGCGGACCAACCCTCAGATGCAGGCTCAGACACGTAGATGTCACCCGAGCCGCAGCCGCCATCGCGAGTGCTGACAAAGAACAGGCGTCCATCCTCAACCGGCGTAGGACAGAAGTCGTTGGCACTCGAATTCACCGGCGCACCGAGGTTCACCGGCGCCCCCCAGGGAGCGTCGGTACTGGCACGGCTGGCCCGCCAGATGTCGAGACCTCCG
This sequence comes from uncultured Chloroflexia bacterium, assembly GCA_963766645.1. Taxonomy (GTDB): domain Bacteria; phylum Chloroflexota; class Dehalococcoidia; order DSTF01; family WHTK01; genus WHTK01. Next base: position 136,237 of record CAVYAY010000002.1, read on the forward strand.
AGCCCACCCGGGCGGTCGGAGGCCATGTAAAAGCTCAGACCGTCCGGGGATTCAATCGGACAACCGTCGAGACCGTCGTAGTTGAAATCCGGACTCGTGCCGGGAATAGACTCGACCCTCACGGGCGCACCCCAGCCGTCGGCCAGCGCCATCTGGACGCCGGTGACTGCAATCAATACCGCGCCGAGGGCCAGGGCAAACGATGACCTCAGCTTCATGGCGATCATCTCCTTTCAAGAGACACATAATTTCGCGCGGTCTTGTTCGCCCAGACTCCGCGCCAGGCGGTCGCTGGACGCGCCGGCCGTCACCCGAACAAGGAGGTGACGGTCGGCTTCGCCTCAGCAACAGCGCCTGGTTCGAAGAACCTGGGACACCGCAGAAAGGAGACTAGGCGTTCGCGATCGAGGCGCCTTCCGGAGAAGTACCCAACTTCGGCACCAACGGGATTGGCTAGGTCTGGGTACTTTCCGCCGCGCCTAGTCCACCACGAGACTGGAATTGCTGAGAACGAAGGCTGTCGCTTCAGCGCGGTTGCGGGCGCCGATCTTCGTGTATGCATCGGCAATGTGACGTTCCACGGTCCGCTCGCTCAACACAAGCGCCTCGGCGATCTCCCGTGTTCGTTTACCTTCCGCGATCAACCGCAGAACCTCTATTTGGCGGGGAGAAAGCTGGCCGCCGGAGGTGATCACGCCGGATGGCGTCGGCCCAATTGGACCACCCTCAATACCCTTGAGGAAACTGACGATTTCGGGAACCGCCTTCTCGTCGGCTGGCTCCACGTCACCATCGGTAAAGACGATGCGCGCGCCCATAATCTTCGCGGCGATCTTCGCCCCTTCCGCCGGTGGCAGCCAATGCTGGTCAAGCGAGTGGATGAACAGCGTTGGGGCAGTGACCTTGCTGACAATGTCGCTAACATCGCTGCCGATGAAGCAGCGGATCATTCGAACGTAGTCGGACTGATTTGACATCTGCTTCTGAACCGCAATTGCTCTCGGCACCACATCAGGAGGCAGCTTCCGATTTTGCAGCTCCAGGAACAGGTCCCAGTTCTCCTCCGCCATATCCAGGAACGCCGATCGGGTCCACGAAGCGAAGGACTCGCAACTGCAGATCAGCGCCAGGGCGCTAACGCGTTCCGGGTTCTCGACGGCGTATCGCATGGCGATATGGCCAAAGCCGCCGTATGCCACAAGCGCAAACCTTTCGAAGCCCGACGCCCTGACCATCGTCTCGAGATCGCAACGGTAGTCGTCCAGGGTCGGATCTTCAGCGAGCCCCAGCGTCGAAAGCCCCTGGCCGCGGCTATCGTAGTAGAGGACGTTGAAGTGCTCGGCCAGGCCTCGGACCCACAGGAGACGTTCCCAGCGCAAGGCCACGTGACTGTGGTGGAATGGCATGTGGATGACCGGCATGCCCTCGCCTGCGATAGCATAGGCAAGGCTCGTACCGTCAGGTGTTGTTTCAAATTGAACCGGCGGCGTGTCCATTTGCGCGCCATTCTACCTCGCGATCGCAAGCGATGCAGTCAGGAGGAAAAAACGATGGACGACAAGGTACGCGACGCGTTGACCAAGAGCGGAAGCGTCATCGACATCACAACGACGGGGCGCAAGACCGGCGAGCCTCGCCGCATCGAAATTGTATTTCACAGCTTGGGCGGCAAGGTCTACATCTCGGGTTTCCCGCGGCCGCAGAAGCGCAGTTGGCTCGCCAACCTGGAGGCCCATCCCGATTTCACGTTCCACCTCAAGAACGACATCAAAGCCGATCTGCCCGCCACCGCCCGCTCGATCACCGACGCCGCGGAGCGCCTTCCCATCCTCGAGCAGGTCAAAAGCTCGCAGACCACATGGGACGAAGTGGCAATCGAGGATGCGGTCAGGATGGCGCCCCTCGTGGAAGTGACCTTTAAGGACTAGGCCCGGCTCGCCACCGCCGCCATCGCGTCGACAATCGACGTGCAGGCCTCTGCCAGCTCCCTGCCCTTGATCAGCATGTGGTCGCTGAAGAACTGGACGTGCGCCTCGGTCTCGTGGAACTGCTGCGGCGTCAGCACCGCCGAGAGCAGGGGCACCTCGGTTTCGAGGCTGACCTGCATGATGCCGCTCAGCACCGCCTGCGCCACGAACTCGTGGCGGTAGATGCCACCATCGACGACGAGCCCGCTCAGACACACCGCCGCGTAGTCGCCGGACCGCGCCAGCTTCTTCGCCATCAACGGCAGCTCCAGGCTACCCGGCACCGAGAAGTACTCGATCTCGGAGTTGTCCCACTCGGCGCGCTTCATCTCCGCCGCGAACGCCTCCTTGCAGCGGTCCGTGATCTCCGAATGCCACCCGGCCTGGATGTACGCAACCTTATGTCCCCTGCTCACGTCTGCCGCCTAATACTCGAACGGCAGGCTGTACAGCTCGCAGCAGTTCGCCACCGTGATGCGATAGCGGTCCTCGTCCGACACGCCATCGAAGATCTCGTCCAGCACCTCCTGCGAGTGAGGGAAGATCGAGTCGTGATGCGGGTAGTCGCTGCCCCACATCAGATTACGCACGCCGATGTCCTCGCGCGTCATGATCCCGATGCGGTCATCCTCGAACGTGATCAGGAAGTTCTGGTGGAAGTAGTGGCTCGGCGCCTCGGTCACCTCCGGCGCGGCGGCAGACGGCTCGCGCATCATCGCCCAGTCCAGTCGCTGCAAGAAGTGGCCCACCCAGCCCGTCTCCCACTCCGTCGGCACGAAGCGTAGCTCCGGGAACCGTGCGCAGACGCCGCCGCAGATCAGATCGCTGATTACCGCCGCGAGACCGGTGTGCGCCAGCGCGTAGTTCGTTATCGGTCCCCAGTTCGGCAGGCCGTGGTTCGGCGCCGCCGTCGTGAAGATGTGCATCTCCATCGGCATGTTCAGCTCGACGGCCTTGGCCCAGAAGCGGTCGTAGTCGCGGTCCGAGTACGGCTTGTCCGCCGGCGGCACGCAGGGAATGCAGGCGCCGCGGTGCCCCAGGCTCTTGGCGCGCTCCATCTCCTCAATCGCCGCGTCAATGTCATACAGCGGGATGCAGGCCAGCGGAAACAATCGAGTCGGCTGCTGGGACGCGTAATTCGCGGTCCAATCGTTGTAGTTCTTGAACGTAGCCGTGACCGCGTCTTTGTTCTTCATACCGTAGATGCCGAACATCAGGCTCGGATACAGCACCTCCGCGTCGATGCCGTCGATCTCCTGGTCCTTCAGCCGCTCCACTGGGTCCATGACCCCTGGCCGCAGACCGTCGTAGCCCCGGCGGATCAACTCGATCGTCGCGGGATCGTTGGCGTAGTGCCCCGCGATGCCCAGGCGCCCGACGCCGAAGTTGGGCCGTATCGGCCGGCCGGGGATGACCAGCGTGTCGCCGTATTCAGGATGGCGCAGCACCTTCGGCGCGTCCTCGCCAAAGCGTTCCAGGCCCTCGAACATCTCCGGCGCCTCGACGACGTGCGAATCAGCCGAAATGCAGAGCTTCTGAGCCACCATGACAACCTCCCATGACTGTGCGTCCTACGCTGGCGCGATCATCTTCCGCGCGCTTGAGCTTGTCAAAACCTGGCGCAGCCTGCCGCCGGCCCGCCTGCATGAACCTAGACCCCGATCAGCGGCGCCAACTGCTCATGCGTCACGAACGCCTCGCGCAGGTCCTTCGTCGCCTCCCACCAGTCGACGTTGCGCGGCAGGATCACGCCGCCGGAGCGCTGGCGGTAAACCTCCGGGTCGTCGACGCCCGGGCGGCACGACGCCGTTGTCGCGATGCGCCTTCGCGGCAGCGAGCATGCGGCGGCGCGTCCGGATGATTAGCTGGTCCGTCGTGCCCAGGTGCTCGCGGGACCGGTTGTAGATCGGCCCCATGCTCCAGGTCACGGCCATGTCCTGCGGCCGCGCGCCGTTCGGGATGCCCGAGAAGCTCTTGCCCGACGACTGCAGCTCGCGGTCGATGCCGAAATCGTTGCTCGGGTTCTGAGTGAGCCGCCAGCGCCCGTACCAGTCCGTCGTGTTCGGCAGCCACTGGATGCCGCCGGTTGCGCGCCGGCGCTCTGCGTGCCGCCGGTGCCGCGCAGGCCCTCGCGGCCGGGCCGGTCGCCGTTGCGGGCCGTGATCGTCCAGCAGATCGTGTGGTCGTCGTCCACCGGCACGTAGGCGCGGAAGCGCACCTCGATGCCCAGCGTGCCGGTCGGGATCATCGCGTAGAACGGGAACATCTGGTGCGCGATGCGCCAGTAGTACGTGTCGTCTTCGGCCGGGCGGTAGGCGCCGTAGCAGGTGCCGAACTCGGTGTCGATGACGCTGAACTTCGCCTGGCGCTGCCTCGCGATGTAGTAACCCGCGGTTCCCGGCTGCAGCTCTTGCGGCCGCTCGGAGCCGTAGTGCAGGAAGGCCTGGTGGACGGTGTCCATCTCGCCTTCCCAGCCCTGCATGAAGTTGCACTCCTGGAAGATCGTGTACAGCGAGTACTGGCCCTCTTCCAGCATGTTCGCTTCGAGCTCCGGCAGTGCGGCGGCACTTCTGCGCGGGCCCATGTAGGCCCAGATGATGCCGCCACGCTCGAAGCACGGGTAGGCCTTCGCACGCACCTTGCTCTTGAAGTTCGACTCCGCGGGCTCCGACGGCATGTCGACGCAGGCGCCCGTCACGTCGAACTTCCAGCCGTGGTAGACGCAGCGAAGGCCCTCTTCCTCGTTACGCCCGAAGAACAGCGACGCGCCGCGGTGCGGGCAGGCGTTCTGGATCAACCCGACGTCGCCGGACGTGTCGCGGAACGCGATCAGGTTCTCGCCGAGCAGCCGGATGCGCACCGGCGGGCAGTCCGGCGACGGCAGCTCATCCGATCGCACGGCCGGGATCCAGTACTCCCGCATCATCTCGCCCATCGGCGTTCCGGGCCCGACCCGGCATAGCGTGTCGTTGTCTTCTTGGCTGAGCATGTAGGTATCCCTCGAAACCTGGCTATCGATTCTTCGAGCCCTCAGAGGGGGCTTGGGGGTGTCCCCCATGTATCAAGGCAAACGTCGTTGTCTTCTTTGCTGAGCATCGGACGGACTCCTCAGAACCTGTCGAATGTCACTTCAACTGTAGACCCAAGCGTCAAGAATGAGGACACCCCGTTCTACCCCCGCCCAACGAACGGCATCTTCGTCGCCATCACCGTCATGAACTGCACGTTCGTGTCCAGCGACAGGCTCGCCATGTAGACCACCGCCTTCGCCACGTCCTGCACGTCCATCGTCGGCTCTACCGCCACATCGCCATTCGCCTGCGGCACGCCCCGCGTCATGCGAGACGCCAGCGGTGTAAGCGCGTTGCCGATGTCGATCTGCCCGCAGGCGATGTCGTACTTGCGTCCGTCCAGCGAGGTCGACTTTGTCAGGCCCGTGATGGCGTGCTTCGTGCTCGTGTACGCCACGGAGTTGGGCCGTGGCGCGTGGGCGCTGATGCTGCCGTTGTTGATGATGCGGCCACCGCGCGGGTCCTGGTCCCTCATGATCTTCATCGCCTCCTGCGTACACAGGAACGACCCCGTCAGGTTGACGTCGACGACCGCCTTCCAGACCTCGACCTCGATCTCCTCCAGCAGCCCGGGCGGTGACCCCCTGCCGGCGTTGTTGAACAGCAGGTCGAGCCGCCCGTACTTCTGCTTCGTTGCAGCGAACAGCGCCTTCACCTGAGCCGGGTCGGCCACGTCGGTCGGTACCGCCAGCATGTCGGCCCCGGCGCCCGCCTTCTCGATCGTCTCCTGCAGCGCCTCGGGACGCCGTCCCGCCAGCACCACCGAGTAGCCTTCCTTCGATAGCGCCACCGCGCAGGCCTGCCCGATACCGCTACCGGCCCCCGTGATCAGTGCGACTGGTGCCATGTCTCGTTCTCCTTATCTAAAGCAGCGTGCGTCCGCCGTCGATCGCGATCGTCTGTCCCGTGATGTAGCTTGCGGCGTCCGACGCCAGGAAGACCGTAACCAGCCCTACCTCGCGCGGATGCCCGACCCGGTTCAACGGCACGCCGCTAACATCAGCGTTGCGCTTCTGCCAGTCCGCGTCGCTCATGACGTAGGCGTCGGGGAAGATGCCCGGCGCGACTGCGTTGACGCGCACCTCGTGCGGCGCCCACTCCAGCGCCAACGACTCCGTGAACCGCGTCAGTCCCGCCTTGCCCGACGCATACGCGACCATATTGGCGCCTGGCCGAATCGCTGCGAAGCTGCTGATGTTGATGACGTTCGCCGCCGCGCCCTTCGCCAGCAGGTGCGGGCCGAAGACGTGACAGCCGACATACGCCTGGGTCAGGTTGACGTCGATTACGTGGTGCCACTCCGATTCCGTCAGCGCGTGCCCATCAATGCCCGGCAGCTCAGATATCGTGCCGCGGATCGCGTCGCCGAGGCAGTTGACCAGGATATCGACGCCGCCCAGCGCTTCGAAGGCCTGGTCGCGCAGCGTCTCCATCGGCGCCACCTTGGTCGCGTCTGCGGCCCAGCCGAAGCCCTTTCGCCCCAGCGCCTTGACCTCCTCTGCCACCTTGACGGCCGTATCGCCGCCCAGGGACGTCACGCCGACGTCGGCGCCCGCCTCCGCCATCGCCAGCGCGATGCCGTGACCGATACCGCGCCCGGCGCCCGTAATCAAGACCCGCTTGCCCGTCAGGTCGAAGTCGTTCAGCATCCGTCCTCCTCCAGAACGAGGCGATAGTACAACGAGTGGTGTACAGAAGAGTCAGGCCTCATTCGGCACTTCAGTGGGGGCTCCGGGGGTGTCCCCCGGCTTTCAACTTGGAGACCGGACGCCCTTACCGTGACCTACCCATCTATCTTGAACAGCCGCATCGCGTTACCACCCAGCATCAGGTCTCGCCCTGCGTCCGTCACGCCGATGACGTTCTGGATCGCCGCCACCGAGTTGTACGCTCCCATGTCGAACGGGTAGTCGGTGCCGAGCATGATGCGCTCCGGGCCCACTGTCGACGCGAGGAAGCTCAGCGCTGGCCCGCCGTGTGTCAGCGAGTCGAAGTAGAGCTGGCTCAGGTACTCGCTCGGCGGCCGGTCGATCACCGCCTTGCCATCGCCGCGCACCTTCCAGCCGTGATCCCAGCGATAGCGGATGTAGGGACACGAGCCGCCGCCGTGCGCCAGGTAGAACTTGATCCGCGGAAACTCCCGCAGCACGCCGCCAAAAATCAGCGACGCCGCCGCGATCGTCGTGTCCATCGGATTGCCGATCAGGTTTGTCAGGTAGTACTTGCCCAGCCGATCCTGGAGCCCCGGCACGCCCGCTGGGTGGATGAAGATCGGGACGTCCAGCTCCTGGGCCTTGGCCCACACCGGCGCGAACTTCGGCTCGTCGAGGTTCGCCCCCGCGATCTGGCTGCAGATCTCGGTGCCGCGCAGCCCCAGCTCTTTGACGGCACGCTCCAGCTCCCGTGCCGCATCCTCCGGCGACTGCATTGGCAGGTTGGCGATCGCCGTGAAACGCTTCGGGTTGGCCGCAACGACTTCCGCGAAACCATCGTTGATTGCACGCGAAATCGGCACAGCGCGTTCCACCGGCAGATGGTCGACGAACATCGGCTGCAGCGAGATCACGTGCATATCGATGCCCTGCGCGTCCATGTCGCGCAACCGCCGTTCGATGCCGTAGATGCTGTCGTCCGGGAAGTTATTCATCGGTCGCAGCGGCATCACATGCGGCTCGCCGCCGTCAACCGGGAAGCGCACCTCCTGTCCATCGACGAACTTGGCCGGGATCATATGGGCGTGGACGTCTATCCGAAGCATGAGGTGTCTCCTTGCTTGTGAACGGGACTCAGTGTGCAGATGATACCCGCAGGATGGACCCGGCAGCCCGTGTGAACGTAGCGTGGTTCGTAGCTGCAGGTTTCAACCTGCAGAGTTCGTCACACCTGAGACGCACCGCCCGCAACTGGTGCCATCCCGCTGACGTGGCGAATCCACCATCGATTGTCGTTGACTCTCCGCCGCGCGCGTTCCTATAGTCCCGTAGCCCCGCCGCTATCCCGCGATAGGAGTGTCGACATATGAAAGTCCTCGTTCTCGGCGGTGGCGGTTTCATCGGCCCCCGCGTCATGCAGCGCATCGTCGACCGCGGCCACGACGTCGCAACGATGGATATCAACACGAACTCGCCGATGCTCGAACCGCTGAAGGGCCGGGTCGAGGTCATGCGTGGGGACGTGACGCTGTTCGACGACGTGATCGACGCGGTGATTCAGACCAAACCGGACCGCATCATCAATCTCGCCTACCTGCTCGGCTTCCGGCCTGACGGCGTCACCGACGCGCAGGACCCGCACTACGCGGTTCGCATCAACATCCTCGGCATGGACAACGCCTTCGAGGCCGCGCGCTTGTGCGGCGTCAAACGCGTCGTCTACGCCAGCTCGCTCGCCGTCTACGGCCGCCAGAGCTTCTACGGCGAACGCCCCCTCACGGAAGACGACATCCGCATGGGCTCCGGCGTCTACGCCGCGTCGAAGATCTACAACGAGCACCAGGCCGAGTGGTTCAACAAGGCTTACGACATGGAGATCGTCGGCATCCGGCCTTCCAACGTCACCGGGCCCGACAAAGTGCGCGGCTCGATGGACCATGTCCGCGTCATCACCGAGCCCGCCCGTGGCCTCCCCGTCACCTTCCCTTCAGGGACTCGATGCGCCTGCCGATCCACGTCGACGACATCTCCGAGATGTTCACCCGCGTCACGCTGGCCCAGAAGACGCAGCATTCGATCTACAACTCCGGTGGCGAGACGATCAGCATGGGCGACATCGCTGCGCTGGTGCAGCAGTACCTGCCGGACGCTCAGGATCAGCTTCGAGAAGGAGACCGGCGGCCGCGAGCTCTCCGGCAACTACATGATGGACAACGCACGTATGGTCCAGGAGTTCGAGTACGACCTCGCGCCCTACCCGCAGCGCGTCTTGGAAATCATCAACGCCGTCCGCGCCGATGAGGGCCTTCCGCCCGTTGGTCCCTAGTCAGGCGGCGTTCGCATCGATCGCCCGGAGGCGCCGTTCGGCAGGACCCGCGAAGACGACCCGGCCTTTGTCGATGTAGATACCGTCGTTCCCCTGCAACACCTGCTCCACGGACTGCGCGAAGGCGCGGGCATCGGTCAGCCTTTCGACCAGCTGAATCAACTCCGGTACGGTCGGCTCTCGACCGAGGTTTGCTTTCGTCCCCTTGCTGAGGGCCGCAAACAGGGCTCGTTTTTCGCGCTCCGAAACCGGGCCCATTTCGGGCTTTCGCTCGCTCAACGGCCATACCTGCGGCCCGAGCTCCGAGACGCGTCGCGACGCCATGGGCTCGGGCGCTTGTTGTGGAGCAGGGGACTGAGTGGACTTGGGGGGTTGTGCCGGTTTTACGGGGTTCTGGTACAGGAGCCTTGCCAGTTCCTCATTGCTTCGATGACCGAAGTCACCACGCTTCGCCATTCTTGTCACCTTTCTTGGCTCAAGATAGGGGTTAACGCTAGGAAAAGATTCGGCGGGGGTCATCTAAGTATCGGCTCGTGCCCGGCCAATCTGAACACCCGAATGCTTGTAATGCTGAACTCGCGAATGGTCTCTACACGCCCTGGCTGGAATAGCCCCCATCGACAGGGATCGCCGTCCCCGTGATGTAGTCGGACGCCGAGCTGGCCAGGAAGACCGCGATGCCCGCGTGGTCATCGCCCGTGCCCCACTTGCCGGCCGGAATTCGCGACGAGATGCGCTCGTGCAGCCCCGGCAGGTCGTGGTTCCAGATCGGCGACGTCAGCTCCGTTTCGATCCAGCCCGGCAGCACCGCATTGACCTGGATGTTGTCGGACGCCCACGCTGCCGCCAGCGACTTCGTGAACTGCACAACACCACCCTTCGACGCCGCATAAGCCGCTGCGATCGGCGACCCGAAGATCGACATCATCGAGCCGATGTTGATGATCTTGCCGCCGCCTTGTGCTTTGAAATGCGGAAACGCCGCCTTGCTCGCTGTGAAGACGCTGGTCAGGTTCGTGTCGATGATCCGGCGCCATTCCTCCATCGTGATCTCTTCCGGCCGCTTGCGTACCGAAGTCCCCGCGTTGTTGACCAGGATGTCGAGGCGCCCCCACAGCTTCGCCGAGGCCTCGATCATCGCGTTCACCGACCCTTCGTCCGAAACGTCGACCTCGATAAACGCCGCCTGCGCCCCTAACGACTCGATCTCAGCGACAGCCGCGTCGCCCTTCGTCTTGTTGCGCGCCGCAACGACGACGGAAGCCCCGGCGGAAGCCAGGCCTTTCGCCATGCCAAGACCGATGCCGCCGTTGCCACCCGTGACAACGGCAGCACGTCCGGTCAGGTCGAACTGCTGCTGCACCGGTTAGTGAATCGGCGAGAAGGCGGCCGGGAACATGTAGCGCACCAGCTGGTTAACCGGGCGTACTTCAGCGTGCGGCGGCCAGACGCCGGACTTACGGAACTCACCGCGCACTTCTTCGCGGTGGTCCCAGTTCTTGTAAGGGAAGATCTGATACAGACGGTTGAGGTTCCCCTGCGCCGCCCCGAACATCCCCGCTACGGGGTAGATGCCGTCGCGCCCGGGCAGCGCCTCGTTGAACGCCGTCATCGCCTTCTGGAAGTCGCCCGGCGCGTACGTGTAGACGCGCATCTCGTACACTTCGCCCCACTTCTGCGGCTCGCCCCAGGGCTTCATGTTCGGCGCCGCGTCCAGGATGTCGACTTCCTGATGCACCATCAGATCGGCGGCGCGCGGCGGCCACAGACTGCTCGCGTCCTTCACGGACGCGGCGCGGATGTCGGCGCGCTGCTGCAGGCTTTCGTACGGCCAGATGTGGATCACCTGGTTGATCGGGCCGATCTCGGTGTGCCAGAACGCCCCCAGCTTCGAGTACTGCTCGCGAACTTTGTATGCCTCCGCGAAGATGCGCTCGTACTCCGCCACCGCGCCGGCCTTCAGCGTGTAGGTCCTCATCTCGTAAATCACGTCGTTGCTCCCGCCTAAAACCCAGATTTCCTTCCGACCGCGCGATTATACGCCCACGTTGGATCCGCGAACTCCCCTACCGACACCTTGACTGAACCTGCAAGCGTGATACTCTTAAGCTCACACTAACCCTCTCGTATGGGTTAGGGTTCACAAACGTACCGGAGCGCGGTCCTAAGGCCCTGTTCAGATCTGCGAAGAAGGCATCTCAGACGCACCTCAGGGGGTTCATGCGAAGACCGCCGTCGTCGAGAAGTAGGCGCCTGAAGCGCATGTTTAGGGTTCGGGGCGTAGCCCCGCCAACATCGAGAAGCAGGCGCCTAGGGCGCACCTTTTAGGGGGTTTGGGGCGCAGCCCCATCTTTAGCAATATGAAAAGAAGCACCGACCGTATCCTCACCAGCCACGCCGGCAGCCTGCATCGTCCCGAGGACCTGCGTCAGACCATGGCCGCCCGTCGTGACGGCGAGCCCTTCGACGAAGCCCTGTCGGCAGCGCATCAAGGCAGGCCGTCAAAGAAGTCGTACGGCTGCAGGCCGAGAACGGCGTCGACGTCGTCAACGACGGCGAGTACACGAAGCGCAGCTGGCAGACATACTCCCGCGGCCGCCTCGGCGGCCTTGAGTTCCGCGCGCTCAGAGAGGGTGAGGACCCCACCTACGGCGCCATCACGAACCGCGAGTCGAAGGTCTTCCCCGAGTTCTTCGCGCAGGGTCTCGCCTCCGGTGCCGGCCGCCGCCAGCCGACGCGTCCCTCCACCGCCCGGTGCCACAGGGCGTCTTCTGCACCGGTCCCCTGACCTACATCGGCCAGGAGGAGTACAAGCGCGACATCGCCTGGATCAAGGAGGCCGCGAGGGGCAGCCGGTCGAGGAGCTCGTGTCTCACCGCCCTCGCCCCGGCGACCATCGAGCACTGGATGCGCAACCAGTACTACAAGACGCAGGAAGAGATGCTCTTCGCCATCGCCGATGCCATGCACGAGGAGTACAAGGCGATCACCGACGCCGGCATCATCCTCCAGCTCGACGACCCCGACCTGCCGGACGGCTACCACGTCCACTCCGACATGAGCATCGAGGAGTACAAGCAAGTTCGCCGACGTTCGCGTCGAGGCGATCAACCACGCCATCCGCGACTTCCCGGAGGAGCTGGTGCGCCTGCACATCTGCTGGGGCAGCACTCCACCACCCGCACACGCAGGACATCCCCCTCAAGGACATCATCGACATCGTCTACAAGGTCAAGGCGCAGTGCTACTCGATCGAGGCCGCGAACCCACAGCACGAGCACGAATGGGAACGTCTTCAAGGACCACCCCCTGCCGGAAGGCAAGATCCTCATGCCCGGCGTCCTCGGCCACTGCGCCCCCGAATTCGTCGAGCACCCGCGAGCTGGTCGCCCAGCGCCTCGACCCGCTACGCCAACCTCGTTGGCAAGGAGAACGTCATCGGCGGCACCGACTGCGGCCTGCAGCGCGTGGCCCACGATTCGATCCAGTGGGCCAAGTTCCGCGCCATGCGGGAAGGCGCCGCAATCGCCACAAAGCAGGCTTTGGGGCCGAAACTAGAAATGCCTGTTTTCATGAGACGCCATCCCTCGCTATCCCTTCAGTTAGGGGGCATGGAAGAGTCCCCAGATTCAAAATCCGTCACTAAACAACTTTGGGGCCGAAACTAATGCTGTACGGTTGCGCCGTTCTTTTGAATTCTCAGCCGAGAGCGCATAATTGCACTGTAACTCAGGAGGTGAATGCTCAGTAAGAAGGACACCGAACTATCTCTGCCGGGTCGGCCCCGGCACGCCCATGGGCAACCTGATGCGAGAGTACTGGATGCCGGCCATCCGCTCCGACGAGCTGCCGTCGCCGGACTGCCCTCCCGTGCGCATCAAGCTCCTCGGCGAAGAACTGATCGGCTACCGCACGACCTCGGGCGCAGTCGGCCTGATGCAGAACGCCTGCCCCCACCGCGGCGCCTCGCTGTTCTTCGGCCGCAACGAGGAAGAAGGTCTGCGCTGCGTCTACCACGGCTGGAAGTTCGACGTCACCGGCGCCTGCGTCGACATGCCATCCGAGCCCGCCGAGAGCAACTTCAAGAACAAGGTGCACGCTCGGGCCTACCCGACGCACGAGCGCAACGGCATCATCTGGGCCTACATGGGCCCGCGCGAGGTGCCGCCGCCCCTGCCGGACATCGAGGCGAACATGCTCGCCGCAGGGGCCGCACCAGGTCAGCGTCCTCTACCGCGCCTGCAACTGGATGCAGGGCCTCGAAGGCGAGATGGACACCGTCCACGCCGCCTTCCTGCACTACGGCGCCACGAAGTTCGAGGACATTCAAGCCGGGCACCTTCGACTACTACCACTACCGCAGCGCGCCGCCAAGTTCTCACGATGGAGACCGACTACGGCACCGCCAACGGCGCCTACCGCCCCGCCGAAGAGGACACCTACTACTGGCGCGTCACCCAGATCCTCTTCCCCTTCTACCACATGATCCCCGGCGGCGAGCTCGGGCGACGGCATCCGCATCGGCGCCTACGTGCCGATGGATGACGAGCACCACCTGCAGTGGGAGATCGGCACCTTCAAGCCGGACGGCGCGGCCGATGGGTCGCGCGCGTGGCCCGCGGCAACCCCGGCATGGACGCGCCGCTCGGCTCGCGCCGTCTGCCCAACGGCACCGGCTGGTACGAGCGCTTCCGCAGCGACCAGAACCTGGACAACGACTTCCTGATCGACCGCGAGGCGCAGCGGAACGGCGAAAGCTTCACCGGCATCGCCGGCATCCGCATCCAGGACTGCGCCGTCACCGAGACGCATGGGCATCGATCAACGACCGCTCGATCGAGCACCTCGGCACCACGGACTCCTTCATCATCCGCACCCGCCGCAAGCTCATGGCGATGGCGAAGGCGCTGGAGGAGAACGGCACCGTCCCGATCGGTGTCGACACGCCGGAGGTCTACCGCCAGCGCTCCGGCGAGATGATCATCCCGCGCTCGCAGGACTGGTGGGACGCCTACGAGAAGCTGCGAGCATGCCTGGCAACCCGTTAATATCCCCAGCAACAGTGAGGCTCGTTAGAAAGAATCGAGGTAACAGCAATGGCAAAGGTAGTAGGCGGATTCGGGTCTTCACACAGCCCGCTGATGAGCCTCAAGACAGGTGAGCTCTGGGAGACTCACGCCCAGAACGACCCCCGTAACCGTGAGCTGGTGCAAGATGCCCGAGCCGGCAAGCGCGTCACCTATGACGAGCTCCTGGCCGGCGGCTGACCCGGAGATCGCGAAGGTCGTCAACCGCGAGGTCTTCGACCAGCGCATCGAAGCGCTGCAGGAAGGTCTGGACGACCTAACAAGCGCTTCGCCGACACGAAGCCCCGATGTCGTCGTCATGTTCGGTGACGACCAGAGCGAGTTCTTCTTCGACGACAACATGCCGATGATCAACGTCTACTGGGGCGAGACAGTCCAGCTGGTGCCGCGCGCCATTCGCGAGGACATGAGCGAGTCGCGCCAAGGTCATCCGCCAAGGCCTACGGCGAGGACGACACGGCCTACCCGGTCGACCGCAACCTCGGCCTGCACATCATCGAAGGCCTCTGCGACATGGACTTCGACGTGTCGCAGACCCAGTACCGGAAGGAAGAGTACGGCGGCACCATCGGCCCGGCCACGTGGTACCTGGACATGCAGCGCACGACCAAGCCGCGCCGCTTCGGCCTGCCCCACGCCTTCGCCTTCCCCATCGTCCGCTGGTTCGACGGCATGGACGTGCCGATCGTGCCGATCACGATCAACACGTGCTACCCGCCGAACTGGATCAGCCCGCAGCCGCGCCTACGACCTCGGCGAGGCGGTCCGCAAGATCGTCGACGCGTGGGACTCCGACAAGACGGTCGCCTTCGCCTGCTCCGGCGGCCTCAGCCACTTCGTCGTGGACGAGGAGTTCGACCGCCTCGCGCTCAAGGGCATGGAGACGGCCGACGCCGGAGATCCTCAGCACACCTGCCGCGCCACCGCCTGCAGTCGGCCACGACCGAGACGCTGAACTGGGTCGCACCGCCGGCGCCATGCACGGCACGAAGATGGAAGTCATGACCTACGAGCCCGGCTACCGCACCCCGGCCGGCACCGGCTGCGGCTGCGCCGTCGGCCACTGGCACGACTAGCTTCTAATAGGAACGCGATCGAATGGGCCCCGGCAATCCGGGGCCCATTTACGTCTGCGGAATCCCGCCGATCGTGACCTTTCGGGCCGCAGGGATGGATAATCAACACGACCAGCGGCTATCGCCGTGAGACCGCAATACGGAGGCAACGATGGCGCTCTTCCTGGCGAAAACCGAGCCCGGCACTTATTCGATAGACGATCTCAAACGCGATCAGCAGACCGAGTGGGACGGCGTGCGCAATCCCGCCGCTGTTAAGGCGATCAAGTCAATGAGAGCCAGGGGACCAGATCATCATCTATCACTCCGGCTCCGACCGCGCTGTCGTCGGCCTCGCGGAAGTTATGTCAGACCCACGTCCCGACGAGAACGACAACCGCAGCTGGGTCATGGACATCAAGTACGTCCGGCACGCGAAGAAGCCGGTGACCCTGCAGCAGGTCAAGGAGTCGGGCCGTTTCGATGACATGCGCGCTCGTCCGGCAAGGACGGCTAAGCACCATGTCGGTGCCGGACTCGTTCTGGGCCTGGCTGCAGGAGCAGGGGGCATTCTGACCTCGTCTCTCGCTCGACCTTCGAGTAACATTTGTCCCATCCCACACCCAGCTAAGCCAATACGGAGGTCTCATCAACATGCCCGGACGCCAGAGCTTCGAAATCCGTCCCGTCGGCCACAACGCCCCGATACCGATGGCCGCCCGCATCGGAAATATCATCATGACCTCCGGCATTCCCGGCGCCGACCCCGAAACCGGCAAGCTTCCCGACTCGCTGGAAGAGCAGGCGAAGAACTGCTTCCGTAACCTCGAAGCCGTCCTCGCCAAGGCTGGCGCAACGAAAGACGACGTGCTGCGCGTGACCGTGTTCATCAAGAGCAACGAGAACCGCCAGCTCGTCAACCCGCCCTGGCTGGAGATGTTCCCCGACGAGCACACGCGGCCGGCCCGCCACCAGACCGTCGTCGAGACCCTCAACTTCGACATCCAGATCGAGGCCACCGCAGTCATCACGAGTTGATTACTGAATCGCAGCGTGGTTAGCCGGCCTCACCCGCCACTGTAGAATCAGGGTATGACCGCTTCCCATCACAGGCCCCGTCACCGCGCCGGCAGCCGCGAGGCGATCCGTGCCTCCAGCGCCAGCATGCGCATAGCCCTCGCGCAGGTCGACGCCGAGCCCGGCGATTGCATCGCCAACATCGAAAAGGCAAAGCGCTTGATCTCGGAGCACCGCGGTAAGACGGACCTCCTCGTCTTCCCGGAGTACTTCGTCACCGGTTACATCACCGGCCAGGACGTCTACGACCATGCGCTGCGCACCGACGACGACCTGTTTCAGAGCCTCGTCAAATTCACCGACGGCATCATGGTCGCGATCACCTTCATCGAGGAGACAGGCGCCTTCAACTTCTACGACAGCATCGCCTTCATCGCCGACGGACGCATCTTGGGCATCCACCGCAAGATCTACCTCGTCAACTACGGCGTCTTCGAGGAGCGGCGTCACTTCAGCGTCGGCCCCAACCATCAGTCGATCAACGCCGGCGCCTTTCGCATCGCGCCCTTCATCTGCGCCGACGCCTGGAACCCCGCCCTGGTCCACCTCGCCGCCGCCGACCTGGCCCACATCTTCATCTTCTCCGCCTGCAGCCCCACCCAGGGTCTCGGCAGCCGCCTCTCCACGAAGGAGAGCTGGCACCGCATGAACGAGTTCTACGCCTCCATGTACGGCGTCTACGTCCTTTTCGTGAACCGCGTCGGTGACGACAACGACCTCACCTTCTGGGGCGGCAGCCAGATCATCGACCCGTTCGGCAAGGTCATCGCGCAGGCGAAGGGCGACGCCGAAGAAGTCATCGAAGCCGAGGTCAGTCTCGCCGAGGTCCGCGAAGCACGCACCGTGCTTCACACCGTCCGGGACGAGAACCTCAGCTTCCTCAGCCACCGCCTCGATCGCGTGATCCAGTCCAACTACTCATCCGTGGAGGCCCAGGACATATGAGAACCGAAGCCACCGCCTTCTACAGCGAAGGCCTCAAGCTCGACGCGTCCTTCTACCTGCCCGACGAGGGCAAGGAAGACCCCTCGCGCCCAATAGTCATCGTCTGCTCCGGCTTCATGGGCCTCAACCGTATCCACCCTGAGCGCTTCGCCCGCGCCCTCACGCCGCTCGGCTACACCACTTTCGGCTTCGACTACCGCGGCTTCGCCGCCAGCGAGGGCACGCCCGGCCGCGTCCTTCTCGAGGAGCAGGTCACCGACATCGCGCACGCCGCCGCCTTCGCGGCCCAGCACCGCAACGCTGGCAGAGGGCGCGTCGTGCTCATGGGCTGGGGCATGGGCGGCGGCCTCGTTGTTGATGCCGCGCGTCTCGTGCCCAACCTTGCCGGCCTCGTCTGCATGAACGGCTTCTACAATGGACGCCGCGTCCAGAAGATCGTCCGTGGCTACGACGGCTACGCCGAGTTCATTCAGCGCACCGCCGCAGCACGCGCCGAATCCGCCCGAACGGGCCAGGTCCAGAAGGTCAACCCTTTCACCATCTACCCCCTCGACTCGCAGTCCGTCGAGTACGTCGACGACGTCCTCTATAAGGTCCAGGACTTCGGTGGCGACTTCACGCCAATGCTCGCCGACTCCCTGCTGCGCTTCGCCGCTGACCAGAACCTCGAAGGGCTCAGCACCGTGCCGATCCTCATCGCTCACGGCGATAACAACCGCATGCACCCGCCCATCGAGGCCGAATCGCTCTACAACAACTATCCCGGCCCCAAGGAGCTGTTCTGGCTCCGTGGCGCCGGCCACACCGAGTTCATGGACGATGACAACCCCACCTTCAAACGGCTCGCCGAAGCCGTCGCCAACTTCCTGCAGACGCAGGTCGTCGACAAGAGCTGGTAACGAGGAACCGATGCTGATAACCGATTCGCAGGTACACATCTGGGAGGTTGACCGCCCGGACCGCCCGTGGCCGCAGCCCCCGCGCAACGAGCCGCAGCTACCCAACGGCTTCTCCGCCGCTGAGATGCTGGTCGAGATGGACCGCGCCGGCGTCGACCGCGCCGTCATCGTCCCGCCCACCTGGGTTGGCGAAGCCAACGAAACCGCCCTCGACGTCGCCCGCGAGCACCCAACGCGCTTCGCCATCATGGGCCGCATCGACATCAAGCGCCCCGACCTCAAAGACGCGATGGCGAGCTGGAAGCAGCAGCCCGGCATGCTCGGAGTGCGTCACACCTTCCGCACCCAGCCCTACCGCGGCTGGCTCGAAGCCGGCGAGTACGAGCCCTTCTGGGCAGCCGCAGAGGCGAATGATATCCCCGTTATGTGCCTAGTATCGGGCTTCCCTGAGGCTCTCGCCCCCATCGCCGAAAAGCACCCTGCCTTGACCCTGATCATCGACCACATGGGCTGCGACCTTTCCGCCGGCAAGGGAGCGCCGTCCTTCGCGATCATCGAACAGCTCGAGGGCCTGGCAAAGTACCCCCGCATCATGGTTAAGGTTTCTTCAGCTCCCTGCTTCTCCGGCGACCCCTATCCCTTCGCCGACATCTACCCCTACCTCGAGCGCATTTACGAAGCCTTCGGCGCCCAACGCTGCATGTGGGGCGCCGACCGCACCCGCCTCACCAGCACCTACGAAGAGTGCGTCCGCCACTTCTCCGAAGGCCTCGACTTCCTCAGCGCCGATGACAAGGAATGGATCCTTGGCAAAACAACTGCAACTGTCCTGGGGTGGCCTGAATCTTAATTCCAGAATTCTCAAAGTTTCGCCATCTTCTGCCGATGATCCATTCGGAGGATCTGATGGACGATAAGACCCGGCTCCGCGTTGTTCTCGCTAGCTTTGTTCTGCTGACCTTGGTGGGAAGCCTTGACTTGATCAGTACCGGTGTCCCGGCACTCGCCTTATTCGCTGGCGTCGCCTTCTGGGCCATCGCGTGTGCCGTCACCGGCTTCGTCGTAAACCGCGCGCTCTACGGCGTCGAATCTCGCAAGCTCCACCACTAGCCGGCTGCCGCCTTTCATCACGGCAATCCTAACCCCGGCCCGGCACTCTCACCGACAGCGTCTGGCCAGGATACGTAAGGAAACGGCCCGTCATCCCGACGGGCCGTTACGTTGAAGCTCGATGTGAGAATTAGCTAATAGCCGCTGCCACTGGCTCGATAACCCCTTGCAAGTTGTACAACCGCATCATATTACCGCCCAGGATTAGCTCCATCTCGTCCGCCGGCACACCCCGGAAGTTGCGCTCGATCGCCTCGAGCGACTTCGGGAACGTGGAGTCGAAGTGCGGGTAGTCCGAACCCCACATCAGCCGGTCTACGCCAATGAAATCGCGGCAGCGGATACCGGGCTCGTCATCCTGGAACGTTGAGTAGACGTAGTGTCGCCAATAGTCGCCGCCGCCCATCTTCATGTTCGGGTAGCGCGGCTTGAAGCGGTACGAGTACCAGTCGAAGCGCTTCAGGTAGTTCGGTATCCAGCCTATGTCGTTCTCCACCGACACGATCTTCAGGTTCGGATGCCTGTCGAACACACCACCCGTAATCATCTCCGCGATCGTCCGGAACGCCGGCACAGGCAGCAGCACACCGTCAACCAGCGGGTTCGTCGCCGAGACCTGGAACCCCTTCTGCACCGTCAGGATGTGGATGTTGACCGGCAGGTCGTATTCTTCGACAGCCGTCCAGAACGGGTCCCACAGCGCGTTGTCGTAGCGCCGTTCCGGCAGCGGGTCATTTGAAATGAAGATGCCCCGGAACCCCATCTTCGCCACGCGATGCAGCTCCTTGAGGTCCTCCTCCAGGTTAGTCATCGAGATGTTGGCGATCGGAAAGAGGCGCTTCGGCGCGTATGACGCGTACTCCGCGGCCCAGTCGTTGTAGGCGCGGTGCGCGTCCCGCTGGAACTCCTCGTCCGGGTGGCTGTACATACCCATGCCGTAGCCGCAGTAGAAAACCTCCGCGCCCAGGCCGTCCATATCCATGTCCTTGAGGCGCTCTACCGGGTCCCAGCTTCCGGGACGGCAACTTGCGTAGCCGCCCTTGGCGAACTTCTCCTGCTCCTCCGGCGGGATGCCGGCGTTCCCCAGCGACGTCGGGTTGAATGGCCGCAGCGGCGGACAGACGATGAAGTCGCCTTCGCGCCCGTCCACGTTCTTCTCGACGTGTGGCGCCTTGTCGCGGAACTTGACCTGCATGCGTGTCGTCCACAGGTCGGCTGGCTCCAGGACGTGGGAATCCGCCGACAGGATCTGGCTCACCATTGCGTACCGTCCTTTCTGATTACACCGTTTGCTGAGGTGTAAGCCATGTTGCGCCTCCCAAACCGCCTTTACAAGTCGCTCGAGTTGCCACTCGATGCGTCCCTGCCAGCAGCCCTGGAAGCAGCCTGGGACCGGAATCGGCTAGAGTATCGACGACCTAACGATTGACAGGAGGAACAGATGCCGTTCTACGAAAATGGAGACGTAAAGATCCACTACGAGGAGGCCGGGTCCGGCTTCCCTCTGTTGGTGACACCCGGCGGTGGCCTGAACTCACGCCTGAGTAACTGGAGCACCGCCGTCGTCAATTTCATGGATGTGTTCAAGGACGACTTCCGCTGCATCACGATGGACCAGCGCAACGCCATTGGCGGGGAATCGACAGGCCCTGTACAGGTCGAGGATCCCTGGGACGCCTTCGCGACAGATCAGCTGGGCTTGATGGACCACCTCGGCATCCACGAGTTCTTCTTCCTCGGCTGCTGCATCGGCGGGCCATTCGTCCTCAAGATGATGCAGAAGGCGCCGGACCGCATCGTCGCCGGCGTCCTCTGCCAGCCCGTCGGCCACCGGCCCGAGGATCCTGACGTCATGTACCGGCACGGCATGGACGGCTGGGTGCCTGAGTTCCTGGCCGGCCGTCCCGACGTCACGATGGAGACTATCGAGCCGTACTTTCACAACCTCTACCGCGTGCAGCCCGACTTCGTCTACAGCGTCTCGCGCGACTTTGCGCGGTCCTGCCAGACGCCAATGCTGGTCATGCCCGACGACGTTCCGGCGCATCCCTATCAAACCTCGATGGACGTAGTCGAGCTGGCCCCCAACGCGGAGGTAACGATTTACCCCTGGAAAGAGACCGACGAGCTCAAGGCCAAGGCCGTCGACCACGTACGCGGATTCCTCAAGGCTCACCAGCCGGTCGCTTCGAGCCGCTGAACAAGACCTTCGGCGCCCCAAACACCCAGTCGGGCCTAGCGCCGTAGCGTTGTAGAATTCAGAGGCCCGCTAATAGCATCCAAGGAGCCCTCATGCCGCCGATTGCGCTCAGCTTCACCTCAAAGGTCTTCGATGTCGACACGATCGATCTGGAGGGTCACAAAGAGCAGATCGTCAAAGGCGGACGACATCTCTTCCCGCTTCTGCCCAAAGCCTTCGAGGGTATCAAGCAGATCGGTGTCATCGGCTGGGGCTCTCAGGGCCCCGCGCAAGCGCAGAACCTGCGGGACTCGCTGATTGGCACCGGCATCAAGGTCAAGGTCGGCCTGCGCCCAGGCTCGAGCTCGATGGACCAGGCGCGTGAAGCCGGCTTCTCCGAGTCGGACGGCACCCTCGGCGAAATGTTTGACACGCTGCGAGAATCTGACCTCGTCCTCCTGCTGATCTCCGACGCGGCGCAGGCTGAGCTCTATCAGGACATCCTCAAAGCGATGAAGCCCGGTGCCACTCTCGGTCTCTCGCACGGCTTCCTCATCGGTCATATGAAGAACGTCGGCGCAAGCTTCCCGAAGAACATCAACGTCATCGGCGTCTGCCCCAAGGGCATGGGCCCGTCCGTGCGCCGCCTCTATGTCCAGGGCGCCTCCGTCAACGGCGCCGGCATCAACAGCAGCTTCGCCGTCGAGCAGGACATTGACGGCCGTGCCACTGACATCGCCCTCGGCTGGTCGGTCGCCATCGGCTCACCCTACACCTTCCAGACCACCCTCGAGTCCGAGTTCAAATCCGACATCTACGGCGAGCGCGGCATCCTGCTCGGCGCCGTCCACGGCATCATCGAGAGCCTCTACCAGCGCTACGTTAGCCAGGGCATGAGCCGCGAAGACGCCTTCCAGCACTCAGCCGAGGCCATCACCGGCCCGATCTCGCGCATCATCTCGCGGCAGGGCATCAAGGGCCTCTACGAGGCCGTCGGCGCCGACGGCAAGCCAATCTTCGAGAAGGCCTACGCCGCCTCTTACCCTGCTGCGCATGAGTTGCTGCTCGAGATCTACGACGAGGTCTCCTCCGGCAACGAGATTCGCGGCGTCATCATGGCCGGCGAACGCCTCAAGAAGACTCCGATGGGCAAAATCGACGGCACCGAGACCTGGAAGGTCGGCGAGAAGGTACGCGCCAGGCGCGTCGAGGACGAGATCCCGCTCGATCCCTTCACAGCCGGCGTCTACGTCGCCACGATGATGGCGCAGGTCGACATCCTGCTCGACCACGGCCACCCGTACTCCGAAGTCGCCAACGAGTCCGTCATTGAGGCGGTCGACTCGCTGAACCCCTACATGCACGCCCGCGGCGTCGCTTATATGGTCGACAACTGCTCTACCACCGCGCGACTCGGTTCACGCCGCTGGGCCCCGCGCTTCGACTACGTCCTCACGGAGCAGTCCTACGTCGCCTTGGACGAGGACCAGAACCTCGACGAGTCTCTAGTCGAAAAGCTCCAGAACCACCCGATTCACACTGTCCTCGCTGAGTGCGCCCGCCTCCGCCCCTCGGTCGACATCTTCGTCGAGTGAATCCATGTCTGCGGGGCCGCCGCGGCGTTTAGCATCGACACTGTCCGAGCTGAGGCTGGATGGCGATAGTCGGTCCATAGGAACCGTCCATTAGACAGCAGCGCACGCCCTGATAGACGTGCGCTGCTTGATAGAGATTTCAACTTCGAAGCCGCCGATTGGGAATTAGTTTAGGCGATGACGCCTCCACGTCATTGCCGACGCTCCCAGCGCAGCAAATGTGATCACCGCGAAGATCGTCAGGCGGCCGGAGGACTGATCTAGCAGCCCGCCATCACCGGTCGAAGGCGGCGTAATCACCGGCGACGACACCGTGATCTTGCCGACCTCGGAAACGTTGTCGATCTTCCAGACCTCGCCCGCGAGAGTGACTACAAAGGCTGTATCACCGACGAGCTCCAGGGAGGTTGGCCGGTCAAGCGCATCCACCAAAACCGACAAGGTGCCGTTTCCGTTCACGACCACAAGCTCTCCGGTTCCTGGCTGAGCCGCAGAACCCGCAGGTGCGTCCGGCACGCCAGGGCCTTGAGAAAGCGCGTAGATACTGCCATCGCGCCCGTGTTCCACATCGACGAGCAGACTGGCGCCGGAGGCGAGTTCCGGAGCGGTCGTTGGTGAATCCGGATTGAACATCACGATCTTGCCGTCCTTGGGCAGATGAGGCACCGGGCCGGCCTCGGCCATGTACACCTTGGTGCCCAACACGGAGAGCCCTGTTGGAACGATGTTGTCGAACGCGATCAACACGCTGATCTCGCCATCGAGACCGACTCGCAGCACGCGGTTATGGTGCCCATCAGTGACGAGGAATGCATTCCCGTAAGCCTCCATCGCGTACTGGAGCCCAGTCGGGACGAAGAACTCGGGGATTGGCGGATTGTCCATTGCGAACTGGCCAATATCAGCGATGACCGTGAAGCTGTTCGGGCCGTCCACCCGATAGATGCCATCAACGTCTTTGCCACCGACGTCGGGGCTGACGAGGGAGACCAGCGCATACGCGGTTTGGCCAACGAAAGCGAGGTCCATCACCCCGCCAATGCCGACCTCGGGGTTCATTTTCGGCAGGCCGCTCGCGAACGTTGTAATGTCACCGGTCTGCGGGTCGACCCGCGAGATCCGGCCAGCCGGACCTTCGGCGACATACACCGCGCCATCCGGGCCGATAGTGCTTCCGATCGGAGCCTGCAGGCCTGAAGCGAGCAACACGGCGCCGGAAGATGCGGCCGCCGCGGGCCTGCCGTCCGGCAGGCCCGCGAAACCAGTGAGCATCAACGCCAGGCCAATCACCCCCAATAGCGAAACCTTGAGCTTCATTCTCTGTTCCTTCCTATCTGAATCGTCCGTTTGCCGGACGATTCCGGCCGTATCCCGACGGCCTGGCTCCTGCGCGCTCGTCGACAGGCCGTAACGGCGCGCGCCGACCACCGCCTTCGACGAGCGCAGACGATGGTCGGCTTCGTCGCCGGCGGCACCGGCTTCGAGAAACCAGGCGCCGCGACACGAATCTAGGCGTGAGGCTGGGATGCGGTCTTGCGCCGAAATGCTCAACTTTTGCTGGCGGATATGCGACAGGGCTGGGCAAATATGCCCAGTACGGATTCCGCTAGGCGAGTCGGTTCATCTCGAAGGCGGTCGCCTCGGCGCGGTTGCGAACCTCAATTTTGAGATAAAGGTCCGCGATGTGCCTTTGCACCGTCCGCTCGCTGAGCACAAGCTCCGCAGCTATCTCGCGGTTCGTCTTCCCCTGAGCGATTAGCGCCAACACCTCGCGCTGCCGCGGCGAGAGATCGCCCTTGGCGTCCGATTTCGAGCGGTTTCCATGGAACCTTCGGTTTTCCACCGCTCCTCGCAGTAAGCCCTCCGACGGCAGGGCGCCGACAAACGACTCAATGGCACTCATCCCCTGCTCCGCGTCACCCCAGACGTCTGTTCCATCGATCAAGACCAATTTGCCACCAGTGAGCTGCGCCTTGTGCATCGCGTGGTCAACCGTGTGGAGAGCGTAGTCTCGCGGGTGCAAGACCAGAGTCGGCGTATGAAGTTCAGAAAAGAGCGCTTCCATCTCTGCTGCAAAGGCTTCCGGATCCCCGTAGAGGACACTGGACCTGAGGACGTAGTTGCGCTGGTCCTCACCACGTCGCCGTAGCTCCACGATCCGGTTGCGTTCCTCCGGGTCCCGGTCACGCGGAACAATGCTATAGAGGAACGCATCCCAGTCCTGTGCGGGCAGGAGATCAAAGAGCGCCGTCGACCAGCGCCACGCGGACGTTCCCATAACCACCGCGATCACTTGATCGGGATGGCGAACCGCGTACTGAACAGCCTGCTCCACGCCGGTCGAGACGGCTACTATCAAGAAGCGCTCGATCCGCAGCCTGGCTACGACTGCGTCGATGTCATTCTGATAATGCCAACGTTTCAGATCCGGCCCGACCTCGCGACCGGAGAGCCCGAAGCCACGAGGATCCATCTGAATCAGTTGAAAGCGCTGCGAAAGGGCGAGGAGCCAGTCCCCCAGGCCGGGATATTCCCAGGCGATTTGCACGTGATTGAACGCTCCAGGCAAGAATAGAAGTGGCGTGCCGGAACCGCTGACGGCGTAGGCAATCGGAAAGCCGTCGCTCGTTTTGACGTATTGAACAGGCGGTGCCTGCGTCACGCGGGTGCCTTTCCCAGATGGTCCCGCGCGAAACCTACCGCCTCGGCCCGGTTCCGCACGTCGATCTTCAGGTACAAGTCAGCGATGTGCCGTTGCACCGTCCGCTCGCTGAGCACCAATTCCGCGGCGATTTCGCGGTTCGTCTTCCCCTGAGCAATCAACTGGAGGACTTGCATCTGACGCGTCGAAAGACCACCCGTCTCGGGACGACGGGCTTGCGAATCCGACTGCTCCGCTTTCGGCTCGACGCCGTCAGCGAGTTCGGGAATCGCCCTGATGAACTCTTCTATCGCCCGGATGCCCGTTTCTGCGTCGCCGGGGAGCATCTCACCTTCGATGAAAGCGAACTGTGCGCCGGGAATTCTCGCCGCCATCCTCCTCGATTCCTCCGCTGGTAGCAATATGTAGTCACGAGGGTGCAACACGAGCGTGGGTGCCTCGATCTTCGGCAGCTCCGCGGAGATGTTCGACGCGCGAAATGCGCTGGCCCGTGCGGCCAGATCCCCACGCGTGGACGCCTGATTCTGCCTGGCCATAGTCTGCTTCGACTGCTCAAGGGTTCTTCGAGGCATCTGACTTAACAGAAAGGCCTCCCAATTCTGCTCGGGAAGCACCTGATAAAGACTGGAAGGCCACGCGGAGTTGTCCTCCGCACACACAATGAGGATGAGCGCAGACACCCTTTCCGGATGAGCCACCGCGTAACGCACCGCAAGGTGGCAGCCATACCATCTGCCTAGCAAGACGAACCTATCCAAACCGGCCTGGTCGACCACCGCTTCTAGATCGCGGCCGAGACTCTCAATCGATTGCTCTTCATGGATGCCGCGAGTCGACATTCCCTGGCCGCGCCCATCAAATTGCACCAGGCGAAAGCGAGCCGCGAGGCCCTGACCCCAGGCACCATGCATCGATGGCTCATTCCAGAACACCGGGAGGTCGCTAAATTGGCCTGGGACGTACACCAGAGGTATGCCGCGTCCCGCTATCAGGTACGCGATGTCGTAGCCATCACTGGTTCGCGCGTAGTGGACCGGAGGCGCGTCCATCGTAGCCGCGATTATAGCGCCCTCGTATCTGTGGCGGACGCAGAGGAGGCCCCGTCCAGTGGACGAGGCCTCCCTGATCTAGGCGTGTCCGGATTCACTTACCCCAGAGCGTCTTCGTCGCGATCTTCGAACCCTCGACCATCGCGTTGAACTTCGCCCAGCACACCTCCGGGTGGCCGACGCGCGAGCCCATGCCACAGTCCGTCCCCGCGATAACCTGCTCTTTGCCCATCAGGTTCGCGTAGCGGATCAGACGGTCCGCCACTACCTGGGGATGCTCGATCGTGTTCGAAACGTGGCTTACCACGCCCGGCATGTACGATGCGCCGTCCGGCAGCTTCACCGTCTCGAACACGTGGAAGTCTGCGTCGTGCTGCGGGTTCGCCGCCTCTACTGAGTAACACTCCGCCTTGATCTTGAACATGATGTCGACGATGTCTTTGAGGGGAATGTCGTCCATATGCGGGCCGTGCTGGCTGCCCCAACATGTGTGGAACCGGATCAGCTCGCGCGGCACGTCCTTCAGCGCGTGGTTCAGCGCTTCGATGCGCAGGTCCGCGTACTTGCGATACGCCTCGACAGTCAACTCTGGGTACATCTGCCAGCCGTCCGGCAGGTCCGGGTCGTCGATCTGCAAGATGAAGCCCGCGTCCGTGATCGCCTTGTACTCTTCCGCCATGGCGTCGGCGATAGCGAAGAGGAACTCTTCTTCCGTCTTGTAGTACTCGTTGTACATCCAGTGCTCCATAGTCCCTGGAGCAACCGCGGGCAGGTAGCCCTCGACGTTTGAGACGCCCTGCAGCGCCGCCTTCAGGTTGGCGATATCTTCCTTGTAATACTCCTGTCCGATGTACTCGACGGGCCCGACACAGAACACCATGCGCCGCACTTCCGGCGTGCTGCCAGCCATCACGCCGCCGGAACCGACGACCGCGCCTGCGCCCTGCGTGAAGCCGCCCGTTGTCGCCTGGCCGCCGGCGCGCGCCGGGAAGCCTTGCTTGCCGAAGTCCGGGAAGTCGCGTCGGTCACGGCCCTGCACGTCGTGAGGTAGCGGGCCTTCGCCCGCCTTCAGCTCGCGCAGCTCCAGGCCGCTCAGCCGCTGGCGCGGGTAGCCGGAGAAGCCGCCCACCTTGCCGAGCTCGCCGTCGTTGACCACGTCGAAGCCCGTCTTGACCTGCTGGCCGACAACTTCCTTCACCGCACTCGGCAGGCGCCTGTGAAATTCGTCCTCCCGCCCCGGCGCCATCATGTCGCGCAGGTCCTGCGGGCGCGGCAAGACGCCGGCATGCGAGACCAGGATTCGATCTGTACTGCGTTTCACAGCTTGATACCCCTTCTACTCAGTCAATGAAAAGCAAGGCGGGAATGCCGCAGCAGGCGGGTGCGCGCCGGCGTTTGCCAGTCTAGCGCAGTTGCGTCTTACGGGCTGCACCCGGGCAAGATGGAACGCTAGAATGTCGCCACCGGAGGATAACGTGACAGACGTTGCGTCCCCGCTGCTCGGACTCGACCCGCGGATCGACACCGCGATGGCTGAGGGCGACCTCGCAGCGCTCGACGCGCTCCTCGCCCCCGACTTCATCTACACTCACTCCAACAACAACCACCAGGCCAAAGCCGAGTTCATCGAAGCTATCGGGAAGCGCGAGAACCGCCCCCGGCGTGACCTCACCGAGGTCGAGGCCGAGGTCCACGTCGATGTCGCCGTCACGCGCGGCAACCTCGACGTCGTTTACTATGACGATCGCCCGACGCTCTACTTCCGCTACGTCCGCATCTGGCGCCTGGAAGGCGACGCTTGGCGCGCCATCTCGCACCGCACGGTCTATGCGAAGGATCGAGGCTAACCAAACAAGCCGGGACTTCTAGTTGCCGTCAGCCGTCCTGATGCCGGTGTTCCACGTCGGCGGCAGCCCGACAATTTCACGGCCATAGCTCAGCCCGTGTACGTCCCACATCGAACCGTGGTGCATCGAGGCCACGTTACTGTCACGCCAGAGACGCTGCAGGTCAGAGCTGTCGTAGAGATTGCTGGCTCCGGCCGCTTCGAACACGCTGTTCGCCGCATGACGGCAGAGCTGCGAGGCAAACGCCACGTTGCGGCGACACTCCGCTTTGTCCAGCGATGTAGCATCGGCGGCCGGGATGAAGCAGAATCGACGCGCCGTATCCAGGAGCAGCGCTCGCGCCGCGTCGATCTGCGCACTCGCCTCGGCGATCCGCATCAGGGTGCCCGTCTGCTCCGCCGCGATGCGATAGTTTGCGGATTCCAGCCGTTTGCGCAGTCGCGCCTCCAGCTCGCGTACCGCGGAGCGCGCAATGCCGACAACCGGCGCGGCGATCGGCAGGCTGAACGTGAAATCCATCGCAGCGCAGTACAGCGGCGAGCCGTACATCGTTGCGCCGTATCCCTTCCCCTCTGAAAGGTCTTTCTGAAGCACGACGCGTTCTTCCGGGATGAAGACGTCGTCGAGCACAATCGTCTTGCTGCCGGTGCCCCTGAGCCCCACAGTGTGCCAGTCGTCCAGGATCTCGAAATCGGAGCGCCTCAACAAGAACCAGCGGCGGTCGCCCGGTGGCTCCTCGGGCTTCAGGTCGACGGCCGCCGTCAGCCAGTTGCAGTGGTCTACACCGCTCGAAAAGAAGCCGCGGCCCGTCCAGCGAAAACCCCCCTCGACAGCAACTGGCGTCCCCACGGTGTTGACCACGGATGAGACGAGGGAGCCGCGGTTATCGAACACCATAGCCTGGATATGCTCGGGGTACTGTCCGATCAGCCACATATGAGCGGCCCACAGCGAATACACCCACCCTGTAGCCGGACAGCCCTCTGCTAAAGCTCCAGTAACCTCTATCAACGCGTCGAGATTCAGCTCCGCCCCACCGAAGCGCTTGGGGATCTCCAGCGCAATCAGGCCGCTCTCGATGAGGTCGCGCACGTTCTCTACCGGCAGGCGCCGGTCCGCCTCGGCCGTCGCCACGCGCTCGCGCAACTTCGGCGCCAGGTTCCGCGCGATTTCGACGGCTTCTTCGAGCGTCTCGTAGGGCAGACTCGTATTCATCATTCTCTCGCGTCTGCATTATCAACCTTCGTCCCTCTTCTGCAACCCCGCGGGATTGACGGATTTCGCCCCGAAAGCGGACTATGGCGACCGGACTCCGCAATGGCAATGGAGGCGTATTTGGATTCCGGACCCTACTCCGGCCAGGCCCTGCTCGAAGCCGCCCGCTCCCTGGCGCCGCAGATTGCCGCTGCCGCCGACGAGATTGAGCGAGAACGCCACTTGCCGTTTGCCCTCGTCGTGACACTCAAGGACGCAGGGCTCTATCGCATGCTCGTTCCTAGCTCTGTCGGCGGCGCCGAGTTGACGCTCCGCGAGTTCGCCGAGGTCGTCGCTGAAATCGCTCGCGCCGACGCCAGCGTAGCCTGGTGCATCGCGCAGAACTCCGGCATTTGTGGCGTCTCGGGCTACATGCCGCCGGAAGGCCTGCGCGAGATCTTTGGCAAGAGCGATATGAACGTCTCCTGGGGCAACGGCCCCCAGACAGCGCTCAAAGTCCCCGGCGGCTACCGCCTCTCCGGACGCTGGTCCTTCTCCAGCGGCATCCGCAACGCCGTCTGGTCCGGCGCCCACAACGCCCCCGTCGTCGACGAACGCGGCGAACCTGTGCTCGATGCGTCCGGAGCGCAGCGCCAGGTCACAATGTTCTTTCCCGTCGAGGACATCGAGCTCACCGATGTCTGGCAGGTCAGCGGCCTGCGCGGCACTGGCAGCGACTCCTACACCGTGACGGACCTCTTCGTCCCGGACCGCCGCGTCGCCTTCGAGGAGCCGCAAGTGCCCGGCCCCCTCTACCGCTTCGGCACCACCAACATCTTCTCGATCGGCTTCGCCGCCGTCGGACTCGGCCTCGCGCGTGGCGCCCAGCAGGCACTGCACGACCTCGCCACCACGAAGTCGCCGCGCGGCATCGAAGGCGCGCTCGCCGGCCAGCAATACGCCCAGATGCGCCTGGCCCAGGCCGAGGGCACCCTGCGCTCCACCCGCCTCTTCCTGCTCGAGGAGGTCGACCGAGTCTGGAATAACGTGGCGACCGGAAGCGAATTCGACCTCGAAGACCCGCATCGACCTGCGCCTCGCCACGACTTATACGATCCAGCGCAGCGCCGAGGTCGTCGACAACGCCTACCAGCTCGCCGGCTCCACCGCCATCTTTACCGACAAGGCCTTCGAGCGCCGTTTCCGCGACATGCACGCCGTCACGCAGCACATCCAGGCTCGCGACGACCATTACGAGCGCGTCGGCCGCTACCTCCTCGGCCTCGAACCCGACCGCGGCTGGCTATAGGCCTACGCCTCTTTCGCCCAACGACGCCTGCCGGCATGCTGAACCCTCATGGATGCGCCACGCATCGCCATGCTCGTAATCGACGCCTTCGTCGCGCTGACGGCTGTCGGCGGCGGCCTCGCCATGGTAACGAAACTCGACAGGCTGCCGCCGGAGTGGCTGGAAGGGACGCCCTTTCGCAGCTATTTGATTCCCGGGCTGCTACTTGCGGTGGTGGTAGGTGGCAGCGCGACCCTCGCAACCGCGGTAACCGCCCTCAGCAACAACACCGGCGCGGCGGCATCCGCCGTGGCGGGCGCCATCATGATGGGTTGGATCGCGGTCGAGTTCCGCATGCTCCCCAAGTCTTCGTGGCTGGAAGGGTTCTACTTCGGCGCAGGCCTGCTTATGGTGATCCTCGCCGTCATCGTCTGGTTCTGATTCAGGTTCGTTCTGAATGTAGGAAGAACATCCTGCACACGAGCCCTAACCCACCGTCTTCGCCGAATTGCGCTCCATCTCGATGTGGTGCCGGATCAACGCCGCATAGCGGTACACGACGTGCGCGAATTTCCCGTACGGCAGCGCCAGGTAAAGCGCCGCCACGATGCCCAGGTGCACCGTCAGCAGCGTCCCCGCTGCCACTGTCTCCCGGCTCGCCAGCAACAGAAGCCCGGTCGCGCTCGTCAGGAGTAGGAGCAGCAGGAACGCGTAGTCCAGCGCCAGCATGCGCCGATTCGCCGGCGCCATGTCCTGAACGCGCTTCAGCCACAGCAGCCCCAACCCGCCGACGACGATCAACACGCCGCCAACGGCCCCTGTCACCACCGGGACGCTCAGGTAGGCATACGGCGCGTCGTCGCCCAGGAAGTTATGATAGGCCGCAGCAATCGTGGTCGATAGCAGGTCGAGCAGGACGCCCACGACCAGCGCGTGGTGCAGCCAACGCCGCGCGTTCGACTTCGCCGGGCCCGGATAGTCGCAGCCGTCGCCGCCGCCTTTGAGATATTCCAACCCGAAGGCGTCCTTTGTAGCGCGCAGAAACGACCGCGCGTCGATCATCTGCCCGCGCCCTCGCGTTCGTGCCGCGCCAGAACCGCACGCCGCCGATAGCCAGCGCCATCAGCCACCAACCCGACAGCAGCAACGCCGGCAGGATCATCGCCGTGTACGGGATCACGCGGTAGAACGAACCCTCTTGCGTCAGCTCGTCGAACACCACGTCGCCGCCCTGCAGCGCCAGCGCTGACCCGAACACGATCAGCACCGAGACCATCGCCACAAGCCCCGCCATCGCCGTGTTGCCCTGGAACAGCCGCGCCAGGAACCCCGGCGTCGAGTAGTCACCGTACGTCTCGACGCGCACGTCGGCCATGACCTGCGGGATGTTTATCGCGTAGTCGTGTGGCGGCGTGTAAGGACATGCGTTGTAGCAGGCGCGACAGTCGAAGCAGAGGTTGGCGAGGTGGATAACGTCTTCTTCGTCAAACGTGCGCCGCAGCTCCATCGCCGGGAACACGGCGCAGTAGCCCTCGCAGTAACGGCACGCGTTGCACACCGTCAGCTGACGCTCGACTTCGTGGATCAGATCAGGTGAGGGCATGCTTCGCCGCCTCCCGGCCCGCGATGCGCCCGAAGACGGCGCCAATCGTCATGCCGAACCCCGCCAGGTAGCCGCGACCCAGGATGTTTCCCGCCATCGCCTCACCCGCGGCGAAAACGCCCGGAATCGCCTCGTCGTTCGCCGCCAGCACCCGCGCCCGCTCATCTACCGCCAGGCAGCGATAGCTGAACGTGATGCCCGGTGCGTAGCGGGTACGCCATGAACGGCGGCGTGTCGATGCGGCGTGCCCAGTGGCTC
This sequence comes from uncultured Chloroflexia bacterium, assembly GCA_963766645.1. GTDB lineage: Bacteria > Chloroflexota > Dehalococcoidia > DSTF01 > WHTK01 > WHTK01. Next base: position 169,101 of record CAVYAY010000002.1, read on the forward strand.
TTCGCGATCTCGAGACCCTCGGTGCGGCAGTCGTCCAGCGCCGTCGGGTCGTACTTCCCGTCTGACAACCGACTCGTTGAACCGCGATACGGTCTCCGTAACGACCTCCGGGTCCAGCTCCATCGCCCGTGCCAGCTCCGAGATCGACTGCGCTTCCACCGGCGGGTACAGCGACGGCATGAACTCGTTCGCCATCTTCGCGTCGAGCAGCGAGAACGCGACTTGCCCCGGCTGCTGCGCGATCAGGCCACCCCACGACGCGTAGCGCTTCGGCCAGAAATCGACGCCCTCGTCCGAGAACCGCAGCCCTTCCTTGTTGACCACGATGCCGAACGGCACCGTATCGAGCCGCGTCACGATGCCGCCGTCGAACTGCGGCCCGCGTGCGTCTACCGCGATCGAGTGGAATTCGCGCGGGCTTCCGATCGCCTTCGCCCCCCGGTCCATCAGCGCCGACATCGACCGCCCCCGGTTGTACGCCGTGCCACGGATCGCGAAGTTCTGCGCCGCCTCGCCCCAGTTCTCGGCCAGCCACTCGATATTCGCCTCGAAGCCGCCCGACGCCACCACGACAGCGCCAGCCTGTATGCGTCTGCACCCTGCCGCCTGCCTCGTACTCCACGCTGATCCCGGCATCCTCGCCCGGCACGATGTCGCAGACCTCCGCCTCGTATAGCACGTCGACGCCGAGACGCTCGATCTCCTCGTAGTAAATGTTGACTAGCGCTTTGCCGCCGCCCAGGAAGAACGCGTTCGTCCGCGAAAGCTGCAGCGTCCCCTTCAACGGCCCCTGCCACCGCACGCCGTTGCCCTCGATCCAGCGTCCCCAGGTCCTTCGACGCACGAATCGTCATGCGCGCCAGGTCTTCGTTAGTCTCGCCGCCCGTCACCTGCAGCAGGTCGGCGAAGAACTCGTCCTCGGCGTACGTCCCCACCAGGTTGAACTCCGGGCCGTCGTGCATGTAGCGGCAATTGCGCGTGTGACGGCTGTTGCCGCCGCGCAGGTATTTCGGCGCCGCCTCAAGGATCACCGCCGTCGCCCCGCCTCGTGCAGCCTCCATAGCAGCGCACAGCGCGGCGTTCCCGCCTCCGGCTATGACGACGTCGTAGCTTTTCTTCATTGCCTGGCGAGTGCGCCCGGCCGGTCCGCTGGCAGCTCCTCGAGCGCCTGCATGAACCGGAGCTTGTAACCCAGCAGGTCGCGCTGCATGAACCCCGGCGCCGGCCCCGCATCGACCTTCACCAGCACAAAGAACGGCCCTTCCTCGTTCAGGATGCGATCGAACGCCGCACGTTACCTCTTCTTCGTTCTGCGGCTCCAGAACCTTCTCCATGCCCGCGCCGCGCGCCACGCCGGCGAGGCTGCTGCGCATCGACGTCGCCGTAGGCTGACCGCCCGTCGTCTGGTGCACCTCGTTGTCCCACACGACGATCGCCAGATTCGACGGCGCCGTGTTCGCCACCGTGCAGAGCTGCCCCAGGTTCATCAGCATCGAGCCGTCGCCGTCCAGCGAGATAACCCGCGCGTCCGGCCGCGAAATCGCCACGCCCATCGCGATCGCGGAGCACTGGCCCATCGAGCCGAAGGTGTAGAAGTTCAGCGGCCGGTCGGCGATCTGCTGCATGTCCAGCGTCGCCTGCCCAGGTTCGTCACCACGACCTCGTCGGTGAGCTTCTCGGCCAGCAGCCGTGTGCACGCGTCGCGCTTCATGACGAGTACCGCCCTCCCGTCAGGTCGTTAGGCAGGAGAAACGCCACCGGCATCGACCGCGTGTACGCCAGCTTGATCAGCCCGTCCGCCGCCGCCTCGAACTCCTCGACCGTGTGCGGCACCGCGGTACGTATCTCAAGTGCCTCCAGCACTCGCTCTGCGGCTTGGCCCATCGGCACCTGCGCAGCGTTGTACTCCCCCAGGTCGCCGCGATGGCTAATCACCATCACAACCGGTATCTGCGAAGCCACGTTCAGCGACGCGATCGTGTTGACGCAATTGCCCAGCCCCGAGTTTTGCATTAGCAGGCAGCCACGCTGCCCCGCCAGGTACGCGCCGGAAAGCAGCCCCAGCCCCTCCTCCTCACGCGTCACCGTGATCACCTTGCACTCGTCATCGGCCCAGAGGTGCTCCAGCACCTGCGACACGATGAAGTCCGGTACCGTCGCGTAAGTGTGGATGCCGTTGCGCCGTAGCGCGTCGGCAATCGCCTTCGACCAGCCCTCTTGCGCCACTGCAGCGTACTCCCTGAACTTGGGCCGGAAGGCCCTCACCGCCTAATCCTCGTTAGACTACGATGGCAATGCTCGCCAACGCTACCGCTTGTCCGGCGCGAGCCAGAGGAGGACCCCCATGACAGAACCCAACCGCGTGCTCGCGATGCACTTCATCACCCAGCAAGACCGCATGAAAGGCGGCCCGGACGAATCGCTCTGCGCGCCGGGTTACACGTCGCAGGTTAACGGCCGCAAGGTCGACCTCGCCGGACACAAGGAACTGGCCGGCCACTTCTACATTGCCTTCCCCGACCTGAACCACATCATCGAGGACATCGTGGCCGACGAGGAGAAGGCCGCCGCCCGCTTCGTCCTGCACGGCACGCACCAGGCCGACTTCATGGGCGTAAAGCCCACCGGCAAGCGAATCACCGCCGAGGGCATCTCGATCTTCATGATAAAGGACGGCAAGGTCACCGAGACCCGCACCGTCGTCGACATGCTCGGCATCATGCAGCAGCTCGGCGCCCTACCCGCGAACTGAGCGCCTTGGCCCCCTTCCCCCTTCCGGGCGCATAATGCGACCGGAACGCGAGTAGCTAGAGGGGGCAAGAAATGGCAAAGACCGGTCTATCCGCCGTCTGGCATGACGAGGGCAAGCGCTGGGAGATCCGCGAGCTTCCCCTGCCTGAAATCGAGCCCGACGGCGTCAGCATCCGCGTCCAGGCCACCAGCGTCTGCGGCTCCGATCTCCACCTCTGGCGCGGCGACGGCGTGCCGGAAGGTGAACACCGCGACCCCTTCGTCTTCGGGCACGAGATGATGGGTACCGTCGCCGGCCTCGGCAACCGCATCACGACCGATTCCTTACGACACCCCCTCAAAGAAGGCGACCGCGTTGCCTTCGCCTACTTCTTCCCCTGCATGCGCTGCTACAACTGCATCCGCGGCGAGATGGGCGCCTGCAAGTTCCGCGGCGGCCGCAAGTCGCTCAGCGAATGGCCCGTCTGCAACGGCGGCTTCGCCCAGTACTACTACCTGCGCGCGCCCCAGTTCCTCTTCAAGCTCCCCGACGACATCGACGACGCGGCTTCCGCGCCCGTCAACTGCGCCCTGGCTCAGGTCATGGAGGCGTTCCACATCGCCAGGCCGCGTTTCGGCGACAACGTCGTCATCCAGGGCGCCGGCGGCCTCGGCGTCAACGCCACCGCCGTCGCGTCGGAGATGGGCGCCAACAAGGTCATCGTCATCGACGGCCAGGAGCCGCGCCTCGATCTCGCCCGCCGGTGCGGCGCCACCGACACGATCAACCTCAACGAATACCCGACGCCGCAGTCCCGCATCGACCGCGTTTTCGAGCTCACGGACGGCATCGGCGCCGACATCGTCATCGAGCTTGTGGGCTTCCCGGCGGCGGTCGAGGAGGGTGTGCAGATGTGCCGCATGCGTGGGACGTATCTCGAGGTCGGTCACATCTCGCCCGGAAGCATCGCGCACCTCGATGTGCAGAAGCTGGTCTCCAACCAGATACGCTTCAACGCCATCCAACACTACGACCCCTGGATCATCCCCAATGCCATCGACTTCTTGGAGCGCACGAAGGACAAGTACCCCCTGACGAAGGTCATCTCCCACGCATTCCCTCTCGACCGCATCACCGAAGCCTTCGAGACCGCCGAATGGCTCGGCCGTGAAGGCGGCTCCGTCGTGACGAGGGCGATCGTCACCCCGTAACGGTCCACGACGAACGCGAAGAGAGCGGCCCAAGGGCCGCTCTCTTTCTTAACGCTCGCTTTCGCGAGACTATCGTAGATCGGCCAGCAGCGCCTTGTAACCTTCAAGGTTGTTGTCGACGTCGATGTCGCAGAACACCGGCGCGTGGTCCGCCGAAACACCGAGGTTCTCCGCCATGCTGGGCTGCGACTCGTCCTGCAGCAGCAGGCCCGTGACCTCGCGTCCCAGTTTCCCGGCTTCAGCGATCAGGCGCAGCCCGTTTAGCGCAGCTTCCGGGCTCGTCGGGTCGTACTCCACGGGCAATTGGGCGACTTCAGCCGGGCTGAACACCTCGTTGCGCATCGTCTGCCACGCGTCCTTGATGTCGACCACGTAGTTCTCGCGATACCAGTCGAAAATCGGGCCGGACCCGCGATAGCCGGGTTCACGGTGGTAGGTCACGCACGGTGAAAACACGTCGACCAGGCTAAAGCCGTTCGTGTTGACCGCCTTCAGGATCAGTTCGACCAGCTCGTTGCGCTGCCACGACACACCGCGTCCGACGAACGCGGCGCCGCCGGCGATTGCGAGGCGCAGCGGGTTCACCGGACGGCCCTTCTTGCCCTCCGGTGTCGAGATCGTGCGCAGGCCGCCGTGAGCCGTCGGCGACGCCTGGCCCTTGGTCAGTCCGTAAACCTGGTTGTTCATGATGATCAGGGTGATGTTCACGTTGCGGATGATCGAATGCATGAAGTGTTCCATGCCGATCGCGTAGGTGTCTCCGTCGCCACCGAAGTCCAGCACCTTGAGCCCCGGGTTCGCAATCGCGACGCCGATAGCCACCGGAAGCGAGCGCCCGTGCTGGCCCTGATACGCATTGACGCGCAGCATGTCGGGCTCCTTGCTGGAGCACCCGATGCCGGACAGCGCGAACATGTTCTCGAGAGGCACTCCACCCTCGTTCACCAGCGACATGATCACCTGCTGCACGGCGGAGTTGACGCCGAAGTCGCCGCAGCCGAGGCACCACCAGGCGCTCTCGCCCGAGATGTCGGACCGCTTGATTGGCGTGATTGTGATGTCTTCAGTTGGCAACTTTGGCCTCCTCGATCCGGCTGACGATCCAGCCGGGCGTCATGTTGCGTCCGTCGTAGCGCAGCAGCGAATGAAGCTTGGGCGAAGGTCCCGTGGCCTCGCGCTGGATCAGGCCGCGCAACTGGGCTCCAGCGGAATACTCAGGTACGTAAACGGTGTCGCAGCTGTCGATGAACTCCTTCACCTGCTCGCCCGGGAACGGCCACATGGTGCGAAGCTCCATGAACTTCGCCTTAATGCCCATCACACTTAGCCGCTCGATCGCCTCGACGATCGGGCCGATGGTGCCGCCGTAGCTGATGAAACCGACCTTTGCGCCCTGGTCGCCGTACAGACGTGCCTCGGGCAACTGCGGCTCGGCTTTGATCAGCTCCATGCGCTGCTTGAAGCGCTTGTCCATCTGCACCTGGCGGACAACCTCCTCTTCCGTGAGGAAGCCGTCTTCGGTGTGCTCGTTCGTGTTCGAGTAGAAGTTGTTCACACCTGGCGTGCCCGGGACGGCGCGGTAGGAGATGCCGTCTTCGGTCACTTCGTAGCGCTTGTAGCGCGTGCCGTTGCCGATTCGGTTGTCTCCGTACCTCTCCCGGAACTGCTCCGTCGTCAGGAGCTTGCCGCGGTCGATCACGAAACCCGAGGGGTCGAGCTCCGGCACCGTGTAGTAGGACTGCGCGAGCATTTGGTCCAGCAGCAGGAACACAGGGCACTGGTAGCGCTCCGCCAGGTTGAAGACGTGCTCCATGACGTAGAAGCAGTCCTCCGGCTCCGAGACCGCCAGCACGATACGGGCGATGTCGCCGTGACTCCCGAAGATCGCCTCGTTCAGCTCTTCCTGACCTTGGCGCGTCGGCAGTCCGGTACCGGGGCCGCCGCGCATACACAGCACGATAACCATAGGCGTCTCCGTGATGCCGGCGGCTGAAATCGCCTCTTGCATCAGGTCGAAGCCGGGGCCAGACGTCGCCGTCATGCTGCGCGCGCCCGCGAGCGCCGAACCGATGACGTGGTGCGCTGCCGCCATCTCCGAGTCGGCCTGGATCATGGCGCCGCCGAACTGGTTGATTTTCTCCGCCATGTACTCCAGCACCTCGGAGGCAGGCGTAATCGGGTAGCCGGCGTAGACGCGGCACCCGGCAGCGATGGCGCCGATGGCGACCGCGTAGTCGCCGAGGATGATCTGGCGTGTGTCGTTCTCGAGTGGCGTCACGTTGAGGCGCACGTCCGGCAGGTCCCAACCCTCGCTCTTCGCGTGGTCGATGCCGATCTGCAGCGCCTTTTTGTTCAGCTCGAAGTTTTCGCTGCCCTCGCCGAAGTTCTTTGCGTAGCGCTGCAGGATCGGCTCCGAGTCAATACCGATCATCTGCGCGATGGCGCCCAGCGCGATCGTGCCTCGCACGATGTAGCGGCCGTCGCACTCCTCCTTGGCCAGCTGGCCCATGGGGAGACCGAAGGTCCTTAGTTGCTTCTGGTCGATGATGTCCTGGAAGTTCTCGATCTTGATTTCGTGGCTCGTGTTGGGGTAGTCGAGGCGCGGCGAAGAGTCGTAGATAACGGCTCCTCCCTGCTTCACCCGCGTGATCGGCGGGATACGGCCCTCTCCTGCCTCGTCGTTGTACGCCCCGGCGTCGAAGGCCTCGAGGATGTCAAACTCGTCATCCGGCCCGAAAATCTGCTTATCAGAGGCGCGCATCCCGAAGCCGCTGTCGCGCGTCTGGATGTTCGAATACACCTCGTCACGCCAGAAAAAGGTCCAAGCGCCCATGTCTTTCAACGCCTGGGTCAAGATCTGGACGTTGGTGTTCGTACCATCACCCGCTCGACCGGCACCATATATCTGGATGCTCGCCATTCAACGTTCCCCCGTCCGAAAGAAATCAGCTCCCGCGGTCGCGAAAGCGAATCTGTCGCCGCGCTTAACTATAGAAATAGTGTAGTCCACGGAGCCCCCAGCGAAAAGACACTCTATTACTCTTTTGGGCCACGTGGCACTTGCATTCCTATCCGATACTAACCCAGCCACCCTGCATCGCAGAGTTGTAAGCCGCTTCAAGGTACTCCATGTTGCGCACCCCGTCCTCGAACGTGAAGCTCGGCTCCGCCAGTTCCCCGATGATCAGCCGCACAAATTCCTCTTCGACCAGCCACGGACCGTCGTGTTCCGGTGGGATCGGTAGCTCCCTCAGCGCCTCGTCACCCTCCTGCCCCGCCAGCAGCACGTCGCCGCGCTGCTTGTAGACCACCGTCCCCTTGTCGCCGTACAGCTCGATGCGGCTCTCTCCAAAACGCGCCGCCCAGTTCAGCACGTTCATCACCACCGCGCCGCTCTCCGTGTCGGAGAGCACAGTGACCTCCTCCGGGTATGGCGCCTTCGCCATCGGTCCACCCGGCGTCGCCGGTCGCTCTTCGACAAACGTCGCCCGGTGACCCAGCACCCGCGTCGCATGGCCCGTCCACGGCACCATCACGTCGTACGTCAGCCCCAGCTGCGCCGCGTTGTATTTGCCGTAAAGCTCGATCTCGTTACGCCCGACGCTCAGCGGCGTCGTCGGATCGGCCATGCTGCCGTTCATGTTGAACGCCTGCACGTGGGTAACGCGCCCCAGGTACCCCGACTTCACGAGATGCTCGATGAACCCGCGAGCGCGGTAGAACGGGCCCGGCGGCACCAGCATGCTGCGCACGCCTCGCTGCTCGGCCGCGTCCGCCGCCGCTTTCATCTCGCGCGCCTCGTCCGCGGAAGTCGCGATCCGCGTCTGGCAAAGCACGTGCTTTCCCACCTCCAGCGCCGCCAGTGTCATCTCACGATGCGTGCTCGGCGGCGTCCCGATCAGCACCGCGTCGACGTCGCTGCTCTCAATCACCTGGCGCCAGTCGTCCGCCACATTCGGGATGTTGAACTGCGCCGCGACCTTTTCAGCGTTCTCTCGGCGGCGGTTGACCACCGTCGTAACCTCGCAGTTCGAAGCCTTCTGAAACCCCGGCAGCATGCGATTGATCGTGTAGTTCCCCGCGCCAATGAGCCCAATGCGTACCGTATCCGGCATCTCGCCCTCCTCTAGATACGCCAACCTTAGCAGGCTTCACTTTGCCGCCCCAAGCGCGGGTAGCGACAGCGACGAAACGGTCTCTGTGATTGGGATAGCCCGTCATTCTGACAGGCCGTCATTGGCTTCTTGTTACGCAGGTCGCTCTACACCCCGACCAGCGGCTGCAGCCCCTCGTGCTTGACGAACGCCCGCCGCAGGTCGTGGGTCGCGTCCCACCAGTCAGCGCTGCGCGGCAGGATCACTCCGCCGGAGCGCTGACGGTAGATTTGTGGCTCGTCCGCCCCGGGCGGCAGGATGCCATGGTCGCTGTGCGCCCGGATCGCCGCCAGCAGCCGGCGCCGCGTCTTGATGATCAGCTGGTCTGTGGTGCCCAGGTGCTCATGCGAGCGGTCGTAGATTGGCCCCATGCTGCCCGTGACCGCCATGTCCTGCGGCCGCGCGCCGCCCGGGATGCCCGTATAGCTCTTCCCGGACTTCTGCAGCTCCCGGTCGATCATCCACTCGTTCTCCGGACCCTGCGTGATGTGGAAGCGCCCGTACCAGTCGGTCGTATTGGGCTTCCACTGAATGCGGTTGTCGCCTTCCCGCCCGCCGACCTGCGTCCACATCAGCGTGTGGTTGTCATCCATCGGCACGTAGGCGCGCCAGAAGATGTTCAAGCCCAGCGTGCCCGTCGGGATCATCGCGTAGAACGGGAACAGCATGTGCGCAATGCGCCAGTAGTAGTTGTCCTCACCCGCCGGGCGGTACGCCCCATAGGACGTCCCGAATTCGGTGTCCATCACGCTGAACCGCGGCGCCTTGTTCTCCTGAACGTAGTAGGCGACGCTGCCCGGCTTCAGGTCGGGGCGCGGCGTGAAGGTCCCGTGCAGAAAGGCGGCGTGGACCGTGTCCATCTCACCCTCCCAGTTCTGCATGAAGTTCGACCGGATGTAGATGTTGTAGATCGCAGACTCACCCTCGGGCTGCATGTTGGCCTCGAGGTCGGGCAGCGGCGGCGGCTCCGCGCGTTCCCCCATGTAGGCCCAGATCACCCCGCCGCGCTCCCGCGTCGCGTAGGCCTTGGCCCGCACCTTGTTCTTGAAATTCGACTCCGCCGGCTCCGACGGCATGTCGATGCAGGCACCGCTGACGTCGAACTTCCAGCCGTGATAAACGCAGCGCAGCCCTTCCTCTTCGTTGCGCCCAAAGAACAACGACGCGCCGCGATGCGGGCAGGCATTTTGGATCAGCCCCACGTCGCCCGACGTGGTGCGGAACGCAATCAGCTCCTCGCCCAGCAGCTTTACACGCAATGGCGCGCAGTCCGGTGCCGGCAGCTCGTCCGCGCGCACCGCGGGCAGCCAGTACTCGCGCATAAGGTTGCCCATCGGCGTCCCCGGCCCGACTTTCGTCAACAGTTCATTGTCTTCAACGCTAAGCATCTGGATGCCTCCGTTTGCGCTTAATCTCGTCGCGTCGATCTTATACTCGGCGTACGGATTTCAGGAGCCAACAACCTCGGTTTCCTTATATCTGTTCTCTTCTATCTGCCTTCTGCGCGCAGCTTTGCGAGAGCCCGTTCGCGCCACATCGGCCACGCCCGCCCGTAGTCCTGCGTCTTCGACCCCGCGATCGACTCCGCTCCGTCAAGATACGTGATCCTGCCCTCGGAGCCCACCAGCGTCATCGCCTGTAGCTGCATCTGAGCGCTCTGCTCCAGGTAGATGCTGCGTCCTACAGCGCGCTGCAGGTTCTCCCCCACCACCACGGCGCCGTGGCCTCGCATCAGCGCCGCGGGCTTGTCCCCCAGGACGCCGGCCAGCGCGGCCCCGAGGCTCGCGCTCCTAACCAGCATGTCGGTCCCCTGCTCGAAGTCGCGAATCTCAAAACATGGCACGCCGAGCCCGACGAACGCCGCCATATGGAAGATCGGCCGCAGCTGGACCCGCGTCACGCTGAACGGCACCACTGTCGGCGAGTGGTTGTGCACCACCGCCATTACCTCGAGACGCGCCTTGAATGCCTCACCGTGGATGAAGCGCTCCCGTACTGACTCGCGCCCTTGTTCGTCGATCGGGTTGCTATCGAGGTCGTACTCCATGATGTCGGCCTCCGTCACCAGCTCCGGCGCCAACGAGCGCGAAAGGAAATAGCGGTTTGGGTTGTTCTCCGACCGCACGCTGACATGACCATATGCGTCGATCACGCCGAACTCGGCCAGGATGCGGTACGCGGCAACAAGGTCTTCGATCTGGCTCATGGGATTCTCCCTTCTCGTGGCGGTCGCGAGTATAGCTTTACTCGGCTGCAAGACTACAGAGCCGGGCGCAATTGGTCGAAAAACATATGAGATATGCGCGAGTACGAATCAAGGGCACTCGATGTACTGAAGAGTCCGCGGGCACTGCTCGCTGGACTCGCCGTCGTGGCCGTCTTCGGCCTGACAATCTGGGCCTCCCCGCTCGCGGCCGCGGTCGTCGTGGCGCCTTTGGCGCTCGTAGCGGCAATCGCTGCCGCGCCGAACGAGACTGCCGTGCGAGCCCGCGAGGCCGCCCGCGCCAGCATCAGCGCCGGCCTCACCCGCCACACCCGAAACGGCCGCAAGCTCTCGATCCTCGACCCCCATACCGGCCTTCTACAGCGTTGGTACTTCGAGCTGCGCATCGCGGACGAAGCGCGCCGTTGCCGCCGCTACGGTCTCGGCATGTCGACCCTCTTCATCAAGGTTGAGGACGACGAGGCGCATGCCGACGACCCCGACTGGACCACGGAGGTCCAGATGGACCTCGTCCAGATACTCGCCCGTCAGATGCGCGCCGTCGACCTCGCCTCCCGCACCGGCAATCGTGAGTTCGCGCTCTGCTTGCCGCACACCGGCGAAGAAGGCGCCCTCTCCCTGGCGTGGCGCATCTCTCAAAACGTCGGCGCCTACAAAGTCACGATGCGCAAGGCGATGGCACCCGACCAGGGATTCGACTTCGACGCGCTTTACGAGGTCGCCGAGGCCTTCACGCCCGAGGAACCGGTGGCCAAATCCGTCGATGAGGGTCCTTCCACCCACCTGCAGCTCGTCCAGCTCGTCAAGAACTCGCCCTACGGCGAGGTCCCGATCCCTGAAGGACAAACAATCCGCAACACGAAGTCGAAGCTGCGCCGCGCCTCGAGGCGCGCCGACGTCGACATCCGAATCTGGGAGGCCAACGGCGTCCTCCACTTCGAGCGCCTGGCCGCCAAGCAGCAGCGCGGCGTCGCCTAACAGCACGTAACCAAAGCTAACCTGTATCAACTCTCGCGGACTGCGGCATCAGTCGGCGCATCGTCGCGCCCACACCTGTGAGGCAAGTTGCGGTCCATGGCAGAAGCGTGCGCATGGTGTCAAAAGGAGTTCTGGAAGAACTAAACTACCCGGACAGGACGTTAACTTTGGGGGAATCATGGAATTCGGGTCGTTCATGGAGTTTCACGTCCGGCCCGGACGTCCTCAGTCCGAGGCCTTTGAGGAGTCCTTTGCCCACGTCCAGCAGGCGGAAGAGCAGGGCCTGCACGGCGTCTGGCTCGCTGAATCGCACTTTGCTCCCGACCGCGCCTTGCTTGCGTCGCCTCTGATCATTGCCGCCGCCATCGCCGGCGCCACGCAGCGCCTGCAAATTGGCACAGCGGTGCATCTGCTGCCCCTGGGCAACCCGATTCGCATGGCGGAGGACGTTGCCACCCTCGACCACGTCTCGAAAGGACGCCTCGAGTTCGGTGTGGGGCGCAGCTCCGCGCCCGGCTCCTATGAGGGTTACGGCGTTGCCTACGCCGAGAGCAAGGACCGCATGTTCGAGGCGCTGGAGGTCATGCAGCGCGCCTGGACCCAGGAGCGCTTCAGCTTCGACGGTCGTTACTACCATTACGAAAACGTCTGCCTGACGCCGAAGCCTTACCAGCAGCCCTACCCGCCCATCCGCATCGCCGCCACGACTGATGACACCTTCCCTCTGCTAGGTGAGATGGGCGTACCGATCTTTATCGGTCTCCGCACCTCCGGCCTCCCCGTCGTGATGAACCAGGTGCGCTCGTACATCGAGGCCTGGCAGCAGGCCGGCCACGATGGAGAGCCCGACGTCGCGCTGCGTGTCCCCGTATACGTCGCCGACACCGCCATGCGTGCCCTCGAAGAGCCCCGCGGAAGCTTCATGCGTCAGTTCCGGCGTCTCAGCGGCACCTTCGCGGCGAGCGTCGGTGCCACGGGCGCCGACCACCTCGAGTCGCGCACGCAACGCGCTGAGCACCTCGCGACAGTTAGCTGGGAAGATGCGCAGCGCGAGAAGGTCGCTGTCGGCACGCCGTCGATGGTCGTCGAGCGACTGAAACAGATGCAGGAGCAACTGCACCTCAACCGCATTGTCTGTGAGTTCAACGCCGGAGAGCAGCTACCGCGCGAAGCCGTCGCCGAATCACTCGCCCTCTTCTGTTCCGAGGTGATGCCGGCGTTCGCCTGACATCCGCGCTGTGTTACCGTCGGGCCTCTATGAAGGTCTTCGTCTCATCATCCTGGCGCAATGAACACCAGCCTTCTGTTGTCCAGGCGCTAACCCAGGCTGGCTATGAGGTCGATTTTCGGAATCCCGGCCCCAACGCAACTGGCTTCTCGTGGGCCGAGCTCGACTCCGACTGGCTTAACTGGACCGGGACTCAGTTCCGCGACTCCCTGCGCCACCCACGCGTCAAGGAGGGATTCTCCCTGCAGACATGGACGTAGCGCTGCGTCGGAACTTGGCTGGGCAGCCGGCGCGGGCAAGTCGACCATAGTCTTGCTCGCTGATGGTGAGCCAGAACTGATGCTGAAAATGGCTGACCGGTTATGCCTGACGGTCGCAGAGGTTCTAGAAGTCCTCGCCAATCTGTCGGCGTCGCCCTAGGTTGTCACCTTCGCCTTCTCCTCGATCGGCGCCGTGCCAATCCAGTGCCCCAAGTCCACGACGATTCCGTCCGGCCCCTGGAACTTCAGCTCGTAATGCGCGTCAGACATCCGGATCGTGTTCGCTTCCGTCGCCCCCAGGGCCTTCAAGCGCTCCATCGTCGCGTCCTCGTCCTCAACTTCGAAGCCGATGTGCGCGACACCCAGGCTCGCCTCGCCCTCCAGCGGCACCAGCGCGGAGTTGAGCAACGTGATGTTCAACGTCCCGTCCGAAAGGTCGACCGCGCCGCTGGAGCGACGCTCGACGACCTCCATCCCGAGGCCCTCGACGAAGAACTTCTCGTACGCTTCGATGTCGCTGCAGCGGTATGCGATGTGCCGGATCTTTCCCATGTCGTTCCTCTCCTCTTGATGTAAGGCCTACGGCCTGAAAACGGCGAATACCTTGTCTGAGTTACACAGCCACGACTCCACGAAGTGCGACTCGTCGGGCTTGCGACCCAGCTCCGACATCGCGCCCGCCAGCCCGAACCAGTTCAGCAGCTCGTTGTGCCCCGCCAGCTCCACGTCCTCAATCGTCGTGTCGCGCCAAAAGTCGTAGTCGCCCGCGACCAGCGCCTCGTAGTAGCGCTTGTCGGTCTCGACGTCAGGGTGGAAGTAGTGATAGCGGCCCGTCAGGAAGTTGTGTGACCAGCTCGACGACGCGACCAGCGCCACCCGCCACGGGCTGTCTGCCATCGCCCGGGCGATGCTGCGCCCAAGGTCAAAGCAGCGCCACGGGTGCGGCGAAGACGGATCGACCTCATCTTCGTTCGGCAGGTCGGCCAGGCTGTTGAGCACGCTACCGTGCAGCTTGGTCAGCGGCCGCCCGTAGCAGTTGGTTGCGACGGGCAGCAGCGGGTACGGCAGGCCTTTGCGATCCCAGTCGAGGTAAAGCGCTGTGTTGAGGAACGCATGCCCCAACCCATCGCCGTGGTTCGGCTTGTAGCAGTACGCCATATCGAAGCCGTCGGCAAGGACCCGGTTCGTCAGGTACTTACCGGCTGCCTGGTGGCCCTTGAAGCGGAACTCCTTGTCCTTCGGCTCGTCCCACGAATTCTCGCGGCCCGGCGGCAGGTGGCCCCACGGCTTCGCTTCGAACTCCGGATAGGCCAGTACCGCGAAGGGCGGCACGATGCTTTCGCGGAAGTTCTCGTACTGGTCGTCGCCCCAGATCAGGACGATGTCCGGGTTGAAGGCGTCCAGCTCCTTGCGGACCCAGCGAAAGTTCTCCGTTAGCAGCCGGCGGTGCTCGTCCGAATGCGCCTTTCCCTCGTCTCCCGCCCATTCCTTGCGCATCGGCTCCGGCCACGTCTCCGGGTTCTTGAATTCCTCAGGCAGCAGCGGGTCGTGCATGAAGCTCTTGGCGCGTCCCGCCAGGCTCCCCTTCATCGTCATGCCGGGGTAGTGCGTCATTCCTAGGCCCAGGATCTCGCCCATATCAGCCCTCCAAACGAGCTAGATTTCATGTCGATGCGCTCATTCTGCGCCCAACTGTCAACATTGTCTTGCCCCGGTGCTAACCTATCGGCCATGGCGAAAGTCACCGAAATCGCCGCCGGTTCCCACACTCAGCCCGTCATCGTCTGCGACTACACCCCGCCCCGCGGAGGCGACCCGGCGTTACTCGATGGCGCCAAGGATCTGGCTGACGCCGACTTTATCGCCGTCGCCTACAACCCCGGCAAGCTGGTCCGCGCCGACTCCGCCGCGGCCGCCCTCGCAATCAAGCAACGCCAGAGCACCGACGTCATCTTCAACCTCTCGCCGCGCGACATGAACAAGCTCGCGCTGCAGTCCCGTCTCGTCGGCGCGCAGCTCCTCGGCCTCGAGAACGTCCTCGTCCTCCAGGGCGACCCCTTGACGGAGCGCGACGGCGCCATCGCTGTCGGCGAGTACACGGCCTCGGGACTGATCGGCGCCATCGCGGCGATGAACCAGGGGACGGACCTCAAGGGCTCCAATCTGCGCGGCCCAACCGCCTTCTGCATCGGCGCCGCGGCGGACCTGAACCGCGGCGTCCGTACCGAGGCAGCGCTAACGGCCCGCAAGGTCGCCGCCGGCGCCAATTACCTCGTGACGCAGCCGGTCTTCGCCGCATCCGAGGCGCGCGACTTCAGGGAAGCGTACGCAGAGGTCGCCGGCGCGCCGCTTTCGATACCGGTCTTCTGGGGCCTCCAGCTGTTACGCGCCGACGGCGTGCTGTTCAGCAATGTCCCGCACCCTGTCTTGGACGCCCTGCAGAACGGCCGCGACGGCGTCGACATCGCCGCGGAGCTCCATGCCGAGTTCGTTGACGCCGGCATCGACTCCATCTACCTCATATCGCCAATCATGAAAGGCGGCGCCCGCGACTACCAAGCCGCGGGCGCGTTGATGCGTCAGATTGGACGCTAGTTGCTACTTGGCCCAGAGACGCTTCGAAGCGATCGCCGCGCCATCGCCCATCGCCTTGAACTTCGCCCACATGATCGAGGGATGCGCCACGCGGCTCAGACCGCAGTCCGTCCCGCCGATAACGTTTTCCTTCCCGACAACGCCGGCGTAGCGCTCCAGACGCTGCGCCACCGCCTCCGGATGCTCGACGAACTCAGGGGCGCAGTGGCCCAGGATGCCGGGCATAAGGATCTTACCGTCGGGCAGTGGGTGGTCCTTGAACACCTCCCACTCGTGCTCGTGCTGCGGGTTCGCCGCCTCAATCGAGTAGCACTGCGCTTTCACCTTGTAGACGAGGTCGATGATCTTCTCCAGCGGCAGGTCCTGCGTGTGCGGGTGGTGGAAGCTGCCCCAGCACATATGCAATCGCACCAGCTCCTCCGGGATGTCGCGGATCGCGTGGTTGGTCGCCTCGACACGTACTTCGAGGAACTTGCGATAGTCCGCTTCGGACATGTCCGCGTGGATCATGAAGCCGTCCGGGAAGCCCGGATCGTCGAGTTGCACGATCAGCCCGGCGTCCGCGATCGCCTTGTACTCCTCGTGCATCGCTTCGGCGATAGCGAAGACCATCTCCTCTTCCGTCTTGTAGTAGTCGTTGCGCAGCCAGTGCTCGATCGTTCCTGGCGCCAGCGCAGAGAGGAACCCCTCCTCGACGCCGCTCTCCGCCATTGCGGCCTTCAGGTACTCGATGTCGCGCTGCGTGTCTGCTTGACCGACGTAGGTCAGCGGCCCGGCGGCATAGACCGCGGTACGCGAGAAGCCACCTGCGCCGCCGAACTGCCCTCGCGCTCGTGCAGCCTCAAAATAATCCGAGAAGAAGAGTTCTTCGCGAGCTGTGATTGACTGGTTGCCGGCCAGCTCGCCTGCCGTCAGGTTGCGGATCTCAATGCCGCCGAGCCGCTGCCGCGCATAGGTCATCCACCCCAGGCCGAGGCCCTTGGTGTACTCACCATCGTTGACCACGTCGACGAGGTTCTCTTTCTGCAGCCGTACAACGTCCTTGACGCCTTGCTTCACCACGTCGGCCTGATCGGCACCGGGCGCCTCACCCGGTGGTTGCCCCTTCATCATGTCGATCATGGCGGGCGTGCCATGCAGGCTGCCGGCATGGCTGGTCAGAATACGGTCCGTGCTGCGTTTCATTCTTGTCTCCGTGGTTTCTCGAATCTTCCAACGCTAAGCGCTAAATCGCGTGAATACCTTTTTAGCGTTGTCCTCGAAGATGTTCTTCTTGTCCTGCTCCGTCAACCAGTCAATGCCTTCGATCAACGGGCGAATGTCATCCAGCATGCGGCCCGTCTTCGGGTCCTTGTAGGTGCCCGTCCCTGGGTTCTCCGTGCCGAACAGGCAGCGATCCGTCCCAACCATCTTGAACAGGAAGTCGAGTGACTCCTGGTTGTAGAGGACCGTGTCGAAGTAGAACTTCTTCAACTCCTCATCGAAATCGATGCCCATGTGCCGCCCATAGTTCGAGCGCCAGCGTCCTATCTGATAGGGAATCGAGCCGCCGCCGTGCGACACGATGATTTTAAGGTTCGGGAAGGTTTGGAACGTTTTGTGCTCCACCATTGAGAGAATGCAGGACGTCTCGGTAGTAATGAAGTAGTTCTGGTAGGTGTCGTAAGGGTTGCGCGTGCCCGCCGAGTGGATCAGCGCCGGCACGTCCAGCTCGACCATCTTCTCGTACAGCGGGTACCAGTGTTCCTCGCCCATGCCGGGGTAGTAGTCTCCGTTGCTCGCTTCCGTGGGGTCCGGGTTGATCATCAAACCGATCATCCCCAATTCATTGACGCAGCGCTCTAGCTCCTCGCACCACTCCTTGACCGGGATCTCGGGGCTCTGAGGTAGGCACGCAACCGCACGATAGCGCTTCGGTTCGATCTTCACGGTCAGCGCGTTGACGTCGTTCGAAGCCTTCGCGTACCAGTCGACGATCTTCGCCGGCTTCTCGGAGTGCATCAGCTGGAATGGGCGCGGCGAGACGAATTGAATGTCGGTGCCCACCGCGTCGAGGTTGTTCGTCTTGTGGTGCTCGATGGCGCGGGTGAGCGCCTCTTCGTTCTCCCGGTAGTTCCCGCCGTGATAGCCGCGGGATGCGAGCAGGCCCGCCTTGAAGTTGCCTAGGTTGCCGCCGTTCGTGTGCGCATGCGCGTCGATGATCATTTCAATCCTCCTTCGACAGACGTGAGGCCAATCGGCGGGGCGTGGTAATGCTGATGCCGTGACGTGTGGCTGTCAATCTTGATTGGTCTGGCGCCGGGCAAGCTGACACACTACGATTCCAGACGCCCGCCCAGAGGAGGAGAACACCATGACCACACGAGCCGTCCTTACAGACGCCAACGCCCCAGGCCACCTCGTCATCGCGGAGGTTGAAGACCCGGCGCCGCGACCGGAAGAAGCGACCGTCCGCGTCAGCGCACTGTCGATTAACCGCGGCGAGATCCGCCGGGCCCAGAACTCGCCACCCGGCGGCCGCATCGGCTGGGACGTCGCGGGCGTCGTCGAACAGGCGGCTACTGACGTCAACGGCCCGAAGGAAGGCCAGCGCGTCGTCGGCATCCTGCAGAACCGCGCCTGGGCTGAGCTGGTCGCGATTCCCGCCAGCAACCTCGCCCTACTGCCCGACAACGTCAGCTTCCAGCAAGCTTCCACGCTGCCTGTCGCCGGCCTGACCGCCCTCTACGCGCTCGACCGCGCCAACGGTCTGACAGGCCGCAAAGTGCTGATTACCGGCGCGTCCGGCGGCGTCGGCAACATCGGCATCCAGATCGCCGTCAACGGCGGCGCCGAGGTCACGGCCTTGGTGCGCCAGGAGCGCCACGCCGACTCCGCGCGCCAGGCCGGCGCCCACCATGTCGTCGCCGACGAAACCGGCAAAGCCGCCGCCGAGTATGGCCCCTACAACCACATCCTCGAGTCCGTTGCGGGTGAGGTACTTGCAAGCGCGATGACCATGGTCGCGCCCGGCGGCCACATCGTCGTCTACGGCGTTTCCGCCGCTGGCCCGCTGACGGTCGACTCAACGGTCTTCTTGCGCTCCCGCATGACGATCAGCGGCCTCGCGGTGTTCACTGAGCTCCACAAGGAGACGGCCGCGATCGGTCTCGGCAGGCTGGTGGGGATGGTATCGGCCGGAACGCTAAAGCCCCACATCGCAATCGAGGCGCCCTGGACAGAGATCGGCAAGGTCGCGCTGCAGCTAATCGAGCGCTCCTACCCGGGCAAGGCGGTCTTGACGGTTAGCTAGGGAAGACGCCGATCCGCGGTGTCACTGGTGTACTACCCTGCGGAGCGCCGGGCCCGCGAAGGGTAGTCCGAACAGCGGTGCGAAAACGCAGACGTCGAACACGCCCGCCGCCAGCGGCACCACACCGATGATCGCGATTACAACGCCCACGACCCCACTGATCGCGAAGATACCAGCCAGAATCAGCACAACTCCTGCCGCGATACGAGTAAGCCTGCCCGCGGAGCTCGCCAGAAAATCAAAGAGTCCATTCATCTTGAAACCTCCGGCTCCAGTGTGGCGGCAGTGCCAAGCGGTCAGACAGGGCCGAACCGCCCGTACGGAAGGCCTGTAACGTGATCAACTTAAGGCATGGCTGACCGGCGAACGGGTATGTGACTCCGATGACGACCCCGCTCCCGGACCACCCGGCTCCTGTTAGTGTGGATGCAATGAGTCTCCTTTCACTTAGCAACATCTCCGTCGCCTTCGGCGGCGATACGATCCTCGACGCGATCACCTGCGAAGCCAATGCCGGTGAGCGCATCGGCCTCGTAGGGCGCAACGGCACCGGCAAAACGACGCTGCTTCGCGCCCTGGCCGGCGACGAAACCCTGGGCCTCGGGCGGCGTCACGTCGCCCGAGGCCTGCGATTCGCGCTCGTCGAGCAGGTGCCACCGCTGGTCGACGGCTCACGCACCGTTCGTCAGGAAGTGCTCTCGCCGCTACAGGACGTCCTCAATCTGCCGGAAGCGTTGCAGGCCGCCGCCGACGGCATCGCGGCCGGCGACGAAGACGCCGCCGAGACTTACGCCGCCCTGCTTCACCGCATGGACTCGGAAGGCGCTTACTCCGTCGATTCGCGTTTCGCGGAAGTCATGAGCGGCCTCGGTCTCGCTGAGGCTGTCTGGGACAGGCCGTTGCGCGAGCTCAGTGGCGGACAGCGTGCGCGCACCGGGCTTGCGCGGGCCCTGATGGCCGGTCCCGACCTGCTTCTCCTCGACGAGCCCACTAACCACGTCGATCTCTACGGCCTACGCTGGCTCGAGTCGTTCCTTGCCCGCTGGAGCGGCTGCGTCATCGTGACCTCTCACGACCGCTACTTCCTCGACAAGGTTGCCACCCGCATCTGGTACCTCGAGAGAACGCACCTCAAGGCATACCCCGGGGCCTACAGCAAGTTCGAGCGGGCTCACGCGGCGGAGATCGAACGGCAGCAGAAGCAGTACGAGCAGCAACAGCAGCTCATTGCCAAAGAAGAGATCTACATCGCCAAAACGCGCGTCGGCTCCCGCGCAACGGAGGCGCAGAGCCGACTCAAGAAGCTGGCCCGCCTCGAGCGCATCGAAGCGCCGAAGCACCAACGCGCCGTCCGCTTCGAGTTTACGGCAACTCGCAGCGCGGAAGTCGCTATAAAGACGCGCGACCTGTCGGCGGGCTACGGCGGCATCACGATTCTACGCGTCGGCGACCTCGAGCTGAGCCGCGGCGAACGCGTGGCGCTTGTAGGCCGCAACGGCTCCGGAAAGTCCACCCTCCTGCGCACCCTCGCCGGCGAGCTACCGCCCGTGACGGGCGGATTGACGCTGGGCTCCGGCGTGACAACGGCCCATTACTGGCAGGAGGCCGAGAATCTCAACCCGGCGTCCAGTATCCTCGAAGAGCTGCTGCGGCCAGACGGTACGAAGATGCAGGACGCCCGTGACCAGGCCGGCCGGTTCCTCTTCAGCGGTGACGACGTGATCAAACGCGTCGCGGACCTCAGCGGCGGTGAGCGCAGCCGCCTGGCCCTGGCGAAGCTGGTACGCTCCGGCGCCAACCTCCTCCTGTTAGACGAGCCGACGAACCACCTCGACATCCCCAGCCGGGAAGCGCTCGAGGAGGCCCTCGCCAGCTTCGAAGGGACCATGGTCGTGGCGTCGCACGACCGTCGACTGATCGGCCGGCTCGCGACGCGGCTCTGGGTCATCGAAGACGGTAGGTTGCAGGACTTCAACGGCACGCTCGAGGAATACGACGCGTCCATCGCAGCGCCGCCATCGCAGCCTTCAGCTCGCAAACCGGTTCGGGAACGGCCTGCGCCGGCGCCCGGCCGAAAGTTGGAGCAGAGACGCCAGGAGCTGGAAGAGGCCATTCACGAAAAGGAAACGGCGCTGAACAACCTCGGCGAACAGATCAATGACGCCAGCGCGAGCGGCGACATGGGACGCTTGAGCGACCTCGGCGATCGGTTCGAGGCGCTTCAGCGCGAAGTCGAGCAGTTGATGGCGCGGTGGGCCGAGCTGGAGTGAGCGAGCTAGCCGAGCAGGGCAACAAACTCGAGACGAGGCAGGCCGCTGTGCGGAAAATCCGCCTCGATGACATGCACATCGGGCATCGCCGACGGCCAGTGGCGCGCCATCACCTCTGCAATATCGGCGGCGTAGGCCGGGTCGCCAACGCCCCATGTCACCTGCGTGACGTGTCGCAGGTCGCCACCGACGTGCTGCAGCACGGCACGCGCGTGTGACTCGACGAGCCTCTCTGCCTGAGATTCCGCATCGTCCATCAGTCGCCCCTGCACTCGTGACGAAACGACGAGGTTGCCGGCTTTTGCCCCAAGCGATATCGGATCGTTGTGCCTGATGCCGTCGATTTCGATGATCTCGCGCTCGACGCCGCCGCGGGCGATCACTTGCAGGCTAACGTTGACGCTCGGCGGTAGCGATGCAGGGACGTATTTGTGTACCGGCTTCCGCGCCGCATCCGGGAACGCCTCGACCATGGCGGCGTTGAGCACGTCCTTTTCGCCCAGATCGCGCAGATAGCCAGCAACACGCAGCACGGCGCCGCGGTCGAGCCCTGCCTCGGCGAGCACGCGGTCCAGGTTCGCAAACGCCGCGCCCATCTGCGATTCGGTATTGCCAGTCACGGTGCCAGTCTCCTGATCCGCCGCCGTGATGCCTGCGCTGAACACGACGTCGCCAACGCGAACGCCGGTCGGTACCTCCCCGACGTACAGAAGGTCGGGCCGTTCGCGGTCGTCGTCAAGCGCCGCAAACGCGTCGAGGCGCACGAGGTGTCCCGGCGGTAGCGGTACGACGTCGGTTTCGACCTCGGCGCCACGCAACGAGTCGCTCAACGTCAGCTCGACTGCCTCACCGTCAGCCGGATCCGCGACGCTGGCCACAACCCGCCTGACGTGCTCCAGTCCCCCACCCGCCCTCTCAACGCAATGCCGCAGCAACCCGAGCGCATTCATCAACTGCACCGTCGGGTCCAGTTCGATCGCGCCGTTGAGCGGCTCGGCGCCTGTCAGGTTGCCTGCGTAGATGTGTCCGTTGACACGCAGTCCCAGCGGCATCGTGGCCCGGGGCTGCGGGGCGTAAACCTCGAAAAACTGCGTTAGTTCCATGGCCCAAACGTAGCATGAGGCAGCTACTATGTCCTGTCCCCCCGTATGGCTATGATTTCTTGGCCACACACGCAGAAACCGAGTCGCACCAGGAGGGTGAGATGGCGGCGGAATTCGATTTCAAGGGCAAGGTTGCGATCGTCACGGGTGGTGGACACGGCATCGGCCGCGAGATCGCCGAGAGTCTGGCGAAGCACGGCGCAGCAGTCGCCATCACCGGACGCACGCAGAGCCGCCTCGACGACACCGTCGCCGCGATCGAGAGCGCCGGCGGCAAAGCGATCGCGTTTTCCGCCAACGTCGCCGACGAGAAGGCGATCCGCGCGCTCGTCGCCGAGACCTCGACGAAGCTCGGACCTATCGACTTCCTGGTCAGCAACGCCGGTGTAGATGGCCCGTTCGGCCCGCTCTGGCTCAACAAGACCGAAGACTGGCACTACACCTTGGAGACGAACCTCATGGGCTCGGTCATCGTAGCGCAGGCGGTGCTTCCCGGCATGGTCGAACGGCGCAGCGGCCACGTTGTCTTCGTCGGCAGCGGCGGCGGCCTCTGGGGCATCCCGTACGACACCGGGTACGCGGTGACGAAGGCCGGGCTCATTCGCCTGGCAGAAACGCTGGCGCTGGAGGCGGAGGAGTACAACGTGCAGTGCTTCGTCATTCACCCCGGCGTCGTCCACACCGGCATGTCGGACTCCGTCATGAACGACCCGGACGGTCAGAAGTGGCTGCCGAAGTACGACGTGGCCCTGGAGCGCGGCAAAACCCCCATCGAATGGGCTTCCGACCTGACTAACTTCCTGCTCTCAGGCCAGGCCGACGGTCTCTCCGGCTGCTTCATTAGTGTCAACGACGACTGGCGAGACATGGCCAAGCGCGCCAACGAGATTCAGGACGGCGACATGTATAAGCTGCGTCTGCGTACGACGCCGGGTCAGCGGCCACCACGTCCATTCCAGTAGCCTCGAGCCCCGCAAATAAAGATGCGCAGATCGGAACGGTCTGCGCATCATTCTCTCGGTTGAGGACAATTACTTCCCGGCCGGCCAGTCTTCCTCCAGCCAGGACGGGAGCGGCGCGCCCGGCTTCGTAACTTCCAGCGGGACGTCTTCGTCGCCCCTCGGATTGTCCTTGTTGTAACGCTCCAGCGCGTTCGGGACTTCGTAGTAGATCTCCAGGCGGTTGCCATCCGGGTCAGAGAAGTAAATGCTGCGCTGGCTGATGTGGTCGGTGCAGTGGCTTATCTCAACGTTGTGGTTTTGCAGCGAGCAGTACGCGTCACGCAGGTCCCCGTAGCTTCCGACTTCGAACGCGATATGGAACAGCCCGACCTGCCCGCGCTTCGGCATCTCTGCATTCTGAGGCTCGGGGTGAGGAAATACGTCTATGGTGTGGAAGTTGTCACCCAACGTCATAAACGTGCCGCCGTGCTCGGGATCCTGCTCGCTGACGTCAAACCCCATCACGTCGCGATAGAACGCGCGCGAGCGGTCCTCATTCGCGACCATCAAAGCAACGTGCCCTACTCGCTTTAGTCTCACTCAAAACCTCCAGAGGCTCCTCTTCGGTAGCACGGATCGTGACCCCGGAAGCTAGGCTTGTCAACGCCGGGTTCCAGTCTTCCGAGTTCTTCGACCGACGCAGCTATCCTGACGGCATCGCCGGCGAAGCTATCCCGATCGGGGGTGCGAATCGTCTCCGTCGCGGATGCGTACGATGCGATGACGACGGATCGTCCATGCTGCAAAGCGATGCCCACGGAAAACGCGATTGACATACTGAATCAGGGAGCCGGGACGCAGTGGAACCCGGAGATTGTCCGTTGCTTCCTCGATGGCATCAAGGGCAATTTCGAGCGTTTGCGCGCGGCCTGACTACGCTACCGTCGCAGAATCGACGCCAGCCACTCGTTGATCGGGCTCACCGCCTTGAAGTGCTCAACACACGCGTCGACAAAGCCCGCGCTTGATGCCTCCGGTGGCACGGCGTCCTCGAGCACCGCAACAAGACCTTCGAACAGCAGGTACCCAGCGCGTGGATGCGACGCGTCGTAGCCTCGCGGAACCGACCTCCGGCTCGCGAGACCCACCGCGTAAGGCGGACCGATCCGGCCCACGGCCTTCTCGAGAGCATGCCCCCTCGTGTCGTCAACCACGGCACTGCGGTAGGCTTCCAGCCCATCCTTGCTGAGATGGTGGATCCCGGCTCCGATCGCCCAGCGGTCAGGCAGAAGGCGCATGAAGTAGCTCGGTGTCTCCCAGCCCTTCTTGTCGCCAGTCCAGAACCACATATCGATGTGGTTCTTGTACGGCGTCCGGTCCTTCGAGAACCGCACGTCCCGGTTGATGCGGAACAACGAACCGTTGACCCGCGGATCGAACCGTACGTCGCCCGGCAGCACCGTCGCCAGCCGCGGCCCGATCGCGTTGATGAACGCCAACGCCGGCGTCAGGTAGTAAGCCTCGTAACGAGTCCGATTCGCGTTGAACCAGTCGCGCTCGTTGTGCTGCGTCAGGTCTCGTAAGAAGGCAAAAGTCTCTCGCCCGAAGCCGGCGAATTCGTCAGCCACGAGTCACCTCGTCCAGCCGCCGCTGCAAATAGCGCGTCTCCACGGGATTGCTGCACAGATCGATGGCCCTGCGGTAGCTTGCTGCGGCTGACTCCCGCTGGCCGCTGCGGCGCAACAAGTCAGCGCGCGATGCATATGCCAGGTAATAGCCGCTGAGCTCGCCGCGTGCGTCGATGTCATCCAGCAGCCTCAGCCCGGCGTCAGGGCCGAACGCCATCGCCACCGCGGCGGCCCGGTTCAGCTCGACCACCGGACTGGGTTGGAAGCGCCGAAGTTCACCGTAGAGCAAGGCGATTTGCGTCCAGTCTGTGTCCTCAGGCCGAAGTGATTCGGAGTGCAGCGCCGCGATGGCTGCCTGAAGTTGATACGGCCCCGGCCGCCGCATCCGCAACGACCGCTCGGCCAGCTCCCGGCCCGCCGCGATGCGCTCGCCATCCCACAGCGATCGGTCCTGCTCCTCCAGCGTCAGCAGATCGCCGGCGGCGTCAGTCCGAGCAGCCCGGCGTGAATCAATCAAAAGCGTCAGCGCCAGCAGACCCATTACCTCCGGTTCATCCGGCATTAGCGCCAGCAGCAGCCGGGCCAAACGTATCGCTTCATCGCAAAGCTCGCCTCGAAGCAACGAGCCGCCGCTGCTGGAGACGTAGCCTTCGTTGAAGATGAGGTAGATCACCGCCAGCACGCCGTCGAGCCGATCCGGCAGCTCGTGCTCCGGCGGCACCCGATACGGGATGCGAGCGTCGCGAATCTTCGAACGGGCCCGGGTCAGGCGCTTCGCCATCGTCTCCTGATTGACCAGAAACGCCTTGGCGATTTCCGGCGTCTCGAGCCTGGCAACGGTCCGCAGCGTCAGCGCCACCTGGGCGTCGAGCGCCAACGCGGGGTGGCAACAGGTAAAAATGAGGCGGAGGCGGTCGTCGTCCACGGATTCCTCCTCCTCTCGGTAGCCGCTGCCTGCGGTCGCCTGCTCCTGTTCCAGGAGCGTCTGCAGCACTTCCTGCTTGCGCCTCAATGTCTGCCCTCGGCGCAACTGGTCGATAGCCTTGCGCCGGGCCGTAGTGATGATCCATGCTTCCGGGCGTGCAGGGATCCCCTCCGCCGGCCAGCGTTCCAGCGCGGTGATCAAAGCCTCCTGGAACACGTCCTCCGCCAGTTGGAAGTCGCCGTCGCAAAGGCCGATGAGCGTCGCGGTGATGCGCGCACCGTGCTCCGAGGCGACCGCCTCCACCACGCGACGCAGATAGGAGTCGTCGCGTGGTGGGGCCGTCGGAGACGGTTCGCGCCGCGTCAGGGCAGCCTACCCGAACTCGACCACGGGTCGAACCTCGATGTGGCCCGTGGGCGCCCAGGGAATCATCGCGGCAAGCTTGATCGCGTCATCCAGATGGGCGCAGTCGAAGATGTAGAAGCCGCCGAGTTGCTCCTTGGTGTCGATGAACGGTCCGTCGCTGGTGACGGTCTTGCCATCACGCACGCTCACCACCGTCGCCGTAGCGGCAGGCTGCAAAGCCTCGCCGGAGACTTGCGTGGCAATCGATTTGGCGTCCTCGCCGAACTTGGTCCACGGTTCCATCGCATCCGGGGACATATCGGAAGCTTCCTCCTGGTTGAACAGTAGCAGCATGTACTTCACGGTTGGCTTGTCCTTTCTCAACGGCAGGCTCCGTACCTGCCCGGATACTAGACGAACGGCACGCCGCGAAAAGGACAGCCTTAGCCAGAATTCGTTAGCTCTTCCAGCACATCGGCCTGCAGGTCGTAGGCCTCTTTCTCCAACGGCAGGCTCTTGCTGTACTCGAACCCGTTACGTGCCTTATCCACGAAGTAGCGCTTGAAGAAGCTGAAGTACCCCATGCTGCGATACTGCTCAATATGCCTCAGTTCGTGAGCCAGAAGGGCGACGGATTTCGGGTCCCCAGGGGTGAAAGTTGCCTTGCCGTAGAAGATAAAAGGCGCAATGGTCGTCGCGCCCTGGCGCAGCACTTTTTTGACCAGGGCATTCATCGGCCAAGCGTTGACCAGCGTGACACTCTGCATGTCGAGGTCAGGAAACCAACGATGGAGCTTTCTTGCGGTCTCGGCGTCTATCTTCATGCCGCGCCTCCCCTCGCTTCGAAGCTTTTATTGGGAGGCGCTATTGTAGCGCTACCGAGGTGTTTTAGGCCGCCTTATGTGTCGGGATGCGGTCGACGATGACGTGGCATCCACGTCCCGTCGCCAGCGCGTAGTGCATCGCGATGTCTGCTAACCCCATCAGCTGCGGAGCCCGGAAGTCGCCTCTGCTGCTGTAGCCGATGCCCACGATGGTGGCGATGTATCGCCGATCCGCTTCCAAAGATGAATCGCTCCGCACCGAGTTGATGATCTCGTCCGCCAGGCGCTCAACCTCCCTGATCGGCAAGCCACACAGGATCACGGCGAATTCACGGTCGCGTAGATGGCCGACGAAGTGTCCCTCGGCATGCGTGGTCAGCAGTTTGGCGAGACGAAGCAGCAGGTCCGGATCGATAGCTTCGCCGTTCTCGACGAGCCCCTGCACATTCGAGAAGTCGACGATGGCCAGCGCCGACGGGATGCCGGTTGTGCACTTCGAGAGGCAGTTCTTCAACTCCCGCACCACCGCAGTGCGCGTCGGCAGACGAGTCAGAGGGTCGACGAGTCCGACGCCGGTTTCTGGTTCGGCATCGAGCGGCCCACGGAAGCGATCGAAAAGCTGGGAGAGATTGAATGGCGCCATTTCACCACCTCTGCGCGGCGGCTTGCGGATGCAGTTCTATAGAAGAATCGACAAAACTAAGGGAAAGTTGATCCCCGACGCCGAGATTCCGCCTAGGTTGCTTCCCGTATCTCCACCCGTCGCAGGCGCTGGTTCGCGTAGAGAAACCCGGCGGCGATAACGATCCCGCAGAGGATCAAGCGCCGTCATGCCCCCCACGTAGGCATCGAGATAGTCGCGCGGAACGTCGCTCAGCCAATCCGCCAGGCCCAGCGTGTAGTGACGGATGCTGAGGTAGCGCATACCCTGGAAAATGCCCGTCACCGCGCCTTCCCAGATAAAGACGAAGACCAGCCCCGCGATCAGCGCGCGGCTGGTCACGATACTCAGCAGCGCAAACACCACCGCGTACGCCAGCGCACCGATCGGCGACCGCCACGCCGAATCCGAGGATGATCTGGCCGCCGTCACCGCCCAGCACGATCAGCACCGACACGACAAGCGAAGCAACGACCAGCGCCGTGGTCAGCAACCAGGCGGCCGCGATCTTGGGCAGCAGGATCAGCCAGCGCTCTATCGGCTTCGTCAGCAGGTAGATGATCGTGCCGTCCTCCAGCTCGTCGCCTAGCACCGATGTGCCGAACAGGACCGCCGTCAGAGGCAAGCACTGTCGTGACCACCAGCCAGACTGCCAGCACCTTGACCGTGAACTCCTCTGGGTCCGTCTCGCCGTTGTTGCCCAGCTCGAAGATGACGGCGATCAGCACCGGTATCGCTGCCAGCAACAACAGCAGCAGCGTGCTCTTGCGAAAAACCAGCTGCCGCAGCGTCAACCCGAACATGAAGCCGATCATCGCCGCACCAGGTAGGAGAACACGCTCTCGAGCGACTCGTCGGTCGGCGACAGCTCGAACACGGTGACGCTGGACTCCCGCGCGACCGCCGGCGCCAAACGCGCGAACGAAACCAGGTCGGACGCCTGCACCGTCAGTCCCTCAGGCTCGATCTCGACGCCGAATACGGATTCCTGCGCCGATCAGCGCTGCGGCCAAACGCCGGTCGTCGCTGGACCGCACATGCAGCGTGTGCGGCCGGTCCGTCATCAGCCGCCGGATCTCGTGGAAATCGCCGGACGCCGCGAGCCTGCCCGCGACGATGACCAGCACGTTCTCAGCCAGCCGCTCTACCTCTTCGAGGATGTGGGACGAAAAGACGATCGTGGCGCCGTCCGCAGCCATGCGCTGCAGCATCTCCATCATGCGCAGCCGCTGGCGAGGGTCGGCGCCGTTGAACGGCTCGTCCAGCAGCAAGATCGGCGGCTCGTGCACAATGGCCGCGGCGATCTTGATGCGCTGCTTCATGCCCTTCG
Source organism: uncultured Chloroflexia bacterium (assembly GCA_963766645.1). Classification (GTDB taxonomy): domain Bacteria; phylum Chloroflexota; class Dehalococcoidia; order DSTF01; family WHTK01; genus WHTK01. Next base: position 197,801 of record CAVYAY010000002.1, read on the forward strand.
AGTAGCCGCCGACGGCGCGGTCCTTGGCGTCGGCCATCTCGACTTCTTCGATCGCGCGCATCGCCGCGGCATCCGGGTCCGGCAGGCCGTGCAGGCGCGCGCTCAGCCTCACGAACTCGAGGCCGGTGAGGAACGGGTAGACCGCCTCGCGCTCTGGCACGAATCCCACCAGCGCGGTAGATCTCCGGGTTCCGCCAGGCCGGCTCGCCGTTGACCAGCGCGTCGCCGTTCGACGGCGCCAGCAGGCCGGCGAGCATGTGCAGCAACGTCGACTTGCCGGCGCCGTTCGGCCCCAGCAGGCCGGTGATCCCCGGCCCCAGCTCGAACGAGATGTCGTTCACGGCCACGACGTTGCCGTACCAGCGCGAGACGTTGCTCAGCGTCAGGGCGGCCGTCTGCGAGTACTCGCCATCAGATCGACATCTTCAGGAAGCGCCGGTAGAGCACCGCGAGACCGAGCAGCGTGTAGATCGACCGACGCCGCCAGAAGTAGTAGATGCCGTCCACGGCTATGCCTGGCAACGTCGGAGTCGCCGGTCGGGCGTGACGTTGAATATCCAGTAGACGGCGCCTTCCAGCACGCAGATCGGGCTGACGAGCAGCGATAGCGTAGTCGCCGTTGCCGGAGCGATGGTCTCGCGCAGGATCGCCCCCAGGGCGGTGGCACGACGAAGTAGATGATCACGGCGCCCGTGGCCCAGGCGCGTCGAGGTCTGGGACGCGATCGCCACGGAGACGCTGCTCATCATGATCGCGACGATGAGCGGAGCTCGCGACGATGGGCGGGAGCTGGCTCACAGTTGTCTTCGTCAGGTAGTCGACGACGTCCTTCGTCGCCACCGCGTTGCCGAGCAGCAGGATCAGCTGCGGCGACAGCAGCACGATGAGCATGCGCCACAGATCAGTGCCGCGAGCTTGGCCGTGACGTAGTCGGTCCGTGAGAGCGCGCGGGAGAAGTACAGCGCCAGCGTCTGATGTCGCTGGTCGCGGCCAATGAGCTCCGGAGCGGCGACGGCGCAAAACAGCGCCAGCACGATGCAGACGAACCCAAAGCGATGAAGTAAGTTCTCCGGGTGAGTAACGTCGAAGTCCGCCGGAGAGATCGCCGCGACGGCAAGCTGCACCAGCGCCGGGAACAAGCGCCAACAGACGCCAAGCCCATTGCGAACAGCTTGCTGACCCAGTACCGGCCCAGGCCAAACACGGCTGCGCAGGCTGTAGGTGAACAGCGAAAAGACCGCGTAGCCGCGTCCCAGCCGCGCGCCCTCGTAGGAGCGATAGCCGAGGTCGTAGATGCCTGTCCTGAGGCCCGCGGAGGGCGTTGTCTGTTCAGACATCTGCCGTCTCCTCGGCATCGACGCGGAACAGGTCTTCGAGCCGGTGACGGCGCTGCTCCATCCGCAGCAGCCCAACACCCAGGTCGACGACCTCGTCTCGCACCAGGTCGTAGGGCTGCAGTGCCGTCGAGGTTGATCATGAGAAGCGGGCCGTCTGCGTCGACCTCAAGCCCTTCGCAGTGCAGCCGCGCCATCAACTCGTCCTGTCTTGTCGTCCACCTCGACCGTCAGGACCTGCATCTCGCCCGTGAACGTGGCGATCGTGTCGGCGCGCATCAAGCGTCCAGCGTCGATCACGACGAGGTGGTCGCAGACGCGCTCAATCTCGCCCAGCAGGTGAGACGACATCAGCATCGAGATGCCGAAGTCGCGGCCGATGCGCCGGATCAGGTCGAGCATCTCGTCACGTCCCGCCGGGTCGAGGCCGTTGGTGGGCTCGTCCAGCATCAGCAGACGCGGGTCGTGGACCAGCGCTTGCGCCAGTTTGACGCGCTGCTTCATGCCCGTGGAGTAGGTGCCGATGGCGCGGTAGCGCTCCTCGAACAGGCCCACGTGGCGCAGCGTTTCGGCCGTGCGCTCGCGCGCCGCGGAGCTTGGCAGCCCGTTGATCCGCGCCATGTGGATCACGAAGTCCGTCGCGCTGACGTCCGGCGGCAGGCAATCGTGCTCCGGCATGTAGCCGACGTACTGGCGCAGGAACGGTCCCTGCGTCAGCCACGTCGTAGCCCAGCAGCGTCGCGCCTCCGGCCGTGGGATTCAGCAGGCCCAGCAGTATCTTGATCAGCGTGCTTTTGCCCGCGCCGTTGGCGCCGACGAGACCGGTGACGCCCGCTCCCCGATTTCAACGACAGCGAATCGAGCGCTAAAACCTGGCTACCGTAGCGCTTCGTCAGCTCACGAGTCTCAACCAGGGATGCATCGGCAGGCGAAGTGTTATTCACAGCTCTCAGGCGAGTGTAACCCAAGCGAAGTGGCGAGGCCCTCCGTCTTGCTGCGGAGGGCCTCGTTGTCTTTCGTTCCTGCTTTCGCGTCTAGTCGACCTCTCGCGCCTCCTTGCTACGGGCGAAGACCAGCGTGCTAAATCCCGCGAAACACACACCCGCGATCACCACCGCCGCCTCGGGCCCTATCGCGCTGGCCGTCGCGCCGCCGATCAGCCAGCCCAGGCTGGCGAGCTGGAAGCCCATCATGAAGACGCTCAGCGTCCGGCCTCGCATCTCCGGCGCGGCGACGGTCTGGACCATCGTCGTGACCATGTTCTGCCAGAACGCTGCGATGAACCCCATGGAGAGACTGATGGCACTCGAAACAAGCAGGCTTTCAGACAGAGCGAAGCCGATCATGCCTACACCGAACAGGACACTTAGTATGGCAACCTTGCTGCCACGGCGGTGGACTTCCCCACTCGAAGCCAGCAGCATCGAACCGGCCACGCTGCCAAGGGAAAAGGCGGCGACCATCAGTCCCAGCCCCCCTGCTCCCGCGCCCAACACGTCCCGAGCGAAGACCGGGATCATGGCGAAGTAGACACCAACGAACGGCATCAGGAACCCCAGGGAGACCAGCGCGGCAACGTTCGGCGTTGACCTCACGTAGGCCAGACCTGCGACAAGGTCAGCTACCGGACGCGAGGATCGCGGCGCGAGCGGTTCAGGGTTGAGACGCGTCTTCACCAAGATCAGTGCTCCCAGCGCGTAGCCCACACCAAGCACCGCAAAGGCAGCCCCGCTACCCCCGACGCCGATCAGCACTGCCATGCTCGTCGGCGCGGCGATGTTGACCAAATTCATGCCGAGCGTCTGCATCGCGTTGGCGGTCATTAGTCGAGACGGACCAACCGTACGCAGCAGCAACGTTCGCCCCACCGGCATGTCGATGGCCGATAACCCGACGGCGATCAGGACGTAGATGACCAGGTGCTCAATGCGTATCTGACCAGAAGAGATCAAGACGATCGCGAGGAAAGCCATCGCGGCCAGGCCGGACCGGACCGCCAGCAGTACGCGCCGTGAATCGCGCGAGTCGGCCAGGACGCCACCCAGCAGTGAGAACAAGAGGATCGAGATCGCCGGTGCGCCGTTGACGATACCAAGCAGCATGCGTGACCCCGTCATCTCCAGCACCACCCACGCGACCGCGATGCCTTGCATCCGCATGGCGAAGGACTGGGAGAGCGCGTTGCTCAGGCTGAGCTGTAGGAATCCGGGGGTGGTGAGCAGGTCGGCTGGTCCCCTGAATCTTTCAGCCAGGGTTCCCTTGGCGGCTTCGACGAGAGTTTCTGGCCCGCTGAGAATTGCTTGAGTTGTCATTGGAATGCTCCTTGAACTCGTGCCGTCTCTCGGGGAGACGGTTGGTGCACGCTCAGTCGACGAAGGGCAATGGGCACGACGTTGCGTAGTTACCGGTAGAAGCGTCGCGGTGCAGATAGCCCGCCGCCGCCAGGCGCATTAGCCAGCCCGTCGCCAGGAACCGCGGGAGAAAGGCCTCTTTCGCCAGACGACAGGCATTGACGGGGCCCAGCTTTGCGATCAGCTCGATCAGGCTTGAACTGGACTGCCTAAGGACGTCGGCTTCAATGCGGTTGTTGATGGCGTCGATCCGCTCACGAACCTCTGTTGTCATGACTTGCTCCCTTTCCTTCGCCGGGCAACCCGGCGGCGCTTCCTGCAAGTCAAGGTAGGTCTTGGGCGGCATGCCCCACACGACCACGATTGGGTGTTTTCGCGAACAGGAAATGGCTATAGCCGGGCGTGGCCATAGCCATACTCGGCTGTCACCGAATCTGAAGGAGCGGAGGTTGGGGCTAGTTCGGAGCTGTTAGTCCGTGACGGTGGGCAAAGTTTGCCGCCTCTGTGCGGTTCGCGGTTCCGGTCTTGCCGAGGATGTTCTTCACATGGTTGGTGACCGTGTTGATGCTGATCACCAGCTCGGTGGCGATCTCCTGGTTGCTCCTGCCCGCCGTCATCAGCTTTAACACCTCGACCTCACGTGGCGTCAACTGAGCAGGATCGGCCTCCGGCATCTCGGTCAGCCCCGGCTTGGCTGGCACAGGCACGCCGGTCGCGAGGAAATGCCGCACGTTGGCGATGAGCTTTTCCCACGCCGGTTCGTCGGCCAAGGTCAGGTGGTTAGTGCTGTCCAGCGCAACGAGCTGACCATCGGGAATTAGCGACGCGATCTGTCGTCCTTCGTCGAACGGCACCCGGGCATCGCCGCGGGCGTGCAGGACCAACGTCGGCGCCTTCACCAGCTGCAGCCGGTCGACGATGTTGATGTTGCTGCCGATTTCTTGCACCCGCGCTGCGTTGGCGCCCGTGGTAGAGATTCGTTGCAGCTCGTTAAACCAGTTCATCTGCTCGGCGGTCGCACCTGGCATGAACTGACTCGTGAACATCTGCCGGTAAGCTGCGTTGTCGCGCCCCCAGCCTTCGCGCGTCAGCGTCACCAGTGCGCTGTGTTCCTCCGGCGAACGTCCCCGGTAGAGGCTGCCACGTGCGTACGCTCCGTAAAGGACGAGCTTCTCCACGCGCTCCGGGTGGCGCACGGCGTACTCGATAGCCGCCGGACCGCCTTGCGAAATCCCAAGCAGCGCGAACTTCTCAACCGCTGTCGCTTCGATCACTGCTTCGAGGTCCGTCACCCAGGATTCGAAGGTCGCCTCCCGGATATTCCAGTCGGACAATCCAGACCCACGCTGATCGAAGCGGATCAGCGTGAAGTCGCGCGCCAGCTCTTGCCACCAGTGGCGCCAGACAGGGCTTTCCCACTCGTACTCCAGGTGCGTCATCCAGTTCGGCGCCTTGACCAGTACCGGCCCGTTGCCCACGACGGCGTAAGCGATTCGCACACCGTCTCTCGTCGTGCAGAAGTGGATGTCCTGTCGCATTGCTGGCGACATTCTACGACTCGCTTCCAAGCATAGGTGCGCTCTAGAATTCGCCTCATGACTTCTCAGACGACAACGGAAATTGAACTCGAAGTCAACGGCGACCGCCGCGTGCTCCAGGTCGAGCACCGCGCATCATTGCTGGACGTACTGCGCGAGGACCTCGACCTCACCGGCGCCAAGCGCGCCTGCGACCGCGGCGAGTGCGGCGCCTGCACCGTCCTCGTCGACGAGAAACCGATGCTCGCCTGCCACCTCCTCGCGATGCAGGTTCGCGGCAAGGCGATTACGACGGTGGAGGGTCTCGCCGAGCGATCCGACTTCGCTCCCGTGCTCGATGCCTTCGTAGCGGAGGACGGTGGCCAGTGCGGCTTCTGCGTCCCCGGCTTCGCCGTCGCGGCCTACGCCGCACTCAAGCACGAGGGCCTGATGGATGAGATGGCGCTGCGATGGGAGCTCGTCGGCCACGTCTGCCGTTGCAACGCCTACGACCGCATCGCCGCCGCCGCGGCGAAAGCGGCCAGGAGCTGTCCGATGACCCAGAGTCCTGACCTACATCGGTGAATCCGTCCCGCGCACCGGTCTCGAAGCCAAGGTCCGCGGCGCCGCCAAGTACACCGCCGACCTCAAGCGCCCCGGCATGCTTTACGGCCGCATCCTGCGCAGCCCGCACCCACACGCACGCATCCGCGCCATCGACGCGTCGAAGGCGAAAGCGCTGCCCGGCGTCCACGCAGTGCTGACGTATCAGGACGTGCCGCAGATACGCATCGACGCCGACCTCCTGCCCTTCGATCAGACGGTAAGGTTCGTCGGTGACGAGGTCGCCGTCGTCGCCGCCGAGCGCGAAACGATCGCAGAGGACGCTCTGGCGCTGATCGACGTCGACTACGAAATCCTGACTCCCGTCTTCGACGCCGCTGAAGCGCTGTCCCCGGACGCGCCGGTATTGCACGAGCACGCGCCCGGCAACCTTGTCGGCGGCGCCGCCCTCGTGGTGGAACGCGGCGATGTGGCAGCGGGACTGGCAACCGCGGCGCAGCGCTTCAGCGCCAGCTTCCATACGCAAATGCACAGCCCGGCCGGTATGGAGACCCGCGCCGCGCTAGCGGAATGGGACGGCGACCGTGTGACGATCTGGAAGACAAGCCGTGCCGTCCACGCCGTCGACAAGCGCAACCTCGCCCGAGTCCTCGAGATCCCCGAGGTGGACGTCCGCGTCATCTGCACCACGATGGGCGGCGGCTTCGGCGCAAAGGACGAGAGCCGCCTCGGCTCGCTGGCCGCTCTGGCAGCGCGAGAGGCCCGGCGTCCGGTACGCATCGAATACAGCCGCGTCGAAGAGTTCACGGCGGGGCGCAACCGCCAGGAAACCGACATCGACCTCGAAATCGGCGTCGACGCTTCGGGCGCGCCCGTCGCCGTCGACATGCGAGCCGTGATGAACGCTGGCGCCTACGTCGCGTCCGGCATGGGCGTCACGCGCCGTATCGGTCAGGGCCCGATCTACCTCTACACGACGCCAAATGCCCGCTTCGAAGGCCGCACCGCCTACACCAACCGGCCCGCTGGCGGCTCCTTCCGTGGGCTCGGCGCCCCTCTCGGTCACTTCGCCCTTGAGGTGCTGATTGACCAGATCGCGGCGCAGATAGGTGCCGACCCGTTGGACTACCGCCTGGCGCACCACGTCAAGCTCGAGGGCCAGCCGGGCGAGCGACAGACGCCGGACGGCGAGCTCGTCCCCGATCAGCCGGTCGAGGGCGGCGTGCCGTTCTCAAGCAATGGGCTACGCGACTGCATTCTGCAGGGCGCCGAGCGCATCGGGTGGCGCAAGCGCCGTGCGCCTAACGGCGGCGCGACTGGCGCCATACGTCGCGGCATCGGCATGGCACTCGGCAACTACAAGGGCGGCGGCAACGTCACGGCGCAGGCCGAGGTGCGCATCGCGCCTGACGGCGGTGTCGTCGTTTCGATCGGTAACGTCGATGTCGGGCAGGGCTCCGAGACCGTGCTGGCGCAGATCGCCGCCGCCACGCTCGGCGCGCCGCTGGACTCGATACGCATGGTCCTCGCCGACACCGGAACGACGCCGCCGGCGCACGTCACCGCGGGTTCGTCAACCACGATGACCTCGGGCAACGCCGTCAAAGAAGCAGCCGAGGACGCCCTGCGACAGCTGCGCGAGGTTTCGTCCGGCGCCGAGGGTTGGACATCCTTGGCAGGCGGCCTCTCCGGCGACGTCGTCGGGGCCGCGTCAGTGCAGTCGGGCAGCACGCAGCAGGTGCTCAACTCATTCGCGGCGCACTTCTGCGAGATCGAAGCCGACATCATGACGGGCCGTATTCGAATCTTGCGCTACGTGGCGGCGCATGATTCCGGCCGCATCATCAACCCGCGCCTCGCCGAGAACCAGGTTTCCGGCGGCGTGCTGCAATTCCTCGGAATCGCGATGCGCGAGGAGATGTTCATCGACAAGCATCTCGGCATGACACTCAACGCCAACTTCCTCGAGCACAAGTTCACCAGCGTCGTCGATTTCCCAGCTGTTGAGGTGCTGTTCTGCGGCGAGCCCGACCCGCTCGGCCCATTTGGCGCCAAAGCGCTTGGCGAGCCGCCCGTTGTCCCGGTGTTCGCAGCCGTCTCCAACGCCTTCGCCAATGCCACGGGCGTCTGGCTGCACGAGGTACCGTTTACGCCTGACCGAGTGCTGGAGGCGCTCAAGGCCGGCGGGGTGTCGGCATGAAGCCTCTTACGTTCATCGAGCCATCAAGCATCCTTGAGGTCATCTCGGAGTCTTCCGGAACCGGAGCCCGCCTCATCGCCGGCGGCAGCGACCTGCTCGGAGAGCTAAAGGAAGGCAGCGCCGGCTATCAGCGCCTCGTCAGCCTCGCGGGCATTGCAACACTGCGCGGCATCGAGAGCAGCCCGAGCGGCCTCCGCATCGGAGCGCTGGTGACCATCGCCGAACTCGAGTTTAGCCCTGAGCTGGCCGACCCATACCGTATTCTGGCCGAAGCCGCACGCAGCGTGGCGACGCCGGAGATCCGCAACCAGGGAACGCTGGGCGGGAACCTCTGTCAGCGACCGCGTTGCCTGCACTACCGCCACGCGCTCGTTAGCTGCCTCAAGAAGGGCGGCGGAGACTGTCCAGCGGCCGAGACGCCCTACCAGTCGTACCTCTCGATTTTCGGCGGCCCCGGCTGCTACGCCGTCAATGCCTCAGACCTCGCGCCGACGCTCATCGCGCTCGAGGCGAGCGCGACGATTCAAGGCCCCAGCGGCAGCCGCGAGGTCGCGTTGGAGTCGTTCTTCGTCGGCCCGGAGGGCGACCCGGGGCGCGAAAACGTCCTGGAGCCGGGCGAGGTCCTGACCACCGTGACGGTCCCATCCCCAGCGTCCGGCTGGCGCGGCGCCTATTTCAAGGCCCGCGAGCGGACGGCAGGCGACTTCCCCATCGTCAGCCTGGCGCTTGGCTACGCACTGCGGGGCGGGCGCATGACGCAGGTGCGGCTTGTCCTCGGCGGCGTCGCTCCTACACCCCGGCGCGTCCGCGATGCGGAGGCTGCGCTGGAAGGCAACGAGCCCGGCGAAGCCGTGGCCGCTGCCGCGGCGAATGCAGCGCTGGCCGGAGCCGTGCCGTTGCAACACAACGCGTTCAAGCTCGATCTGGCGCGCGCGCTGATCACCCGCGGCGTGACCCGGCTTGCGAAGGGCTAGCTACCGCGGCGGCAGGAAACTCAGCGGGTCGACGACACTGTCGCCGATGTGCACCTCGAAGTGCAGGTGATTGCCCGTCGCGTACCCTGTCCTGCCACCGAATCCCAGAAACTGACCTGTGGCGACGACTTGACCCTGCACAACCGCGATCTGCGAGAGGTGCGCGTACAGCGTGCTCGTCCCATCGCCATGCTCCACGATGACGTATAGGCCATACGAACAGCACGCGTTGCCACCCGCGAACGTCACGATGCCTGCCTTCGCCGCGCCAATCGGGGCGTTCGGGTCCTTGTACAGATCGATGTCGATGCCCAAGGGATGGCTCGGTCCGAAGTAGCTCGAAATATCGCCCCAGGCTGGCCAGACGAAGCCGTAGACCGACGGTTCCGACGGGCGGCCGTCCACGTCCGAAGCGATAATGACCGCCGTCTCGTTCGGATCATTCGCCGGCTCCGGTGTCGCCTGCGGCTCGGGCTCAACCGTATCGACGGGCTCAGGCGCGTCAGTTGGCTCCGGCGTGTCGACCGGCGGCGGTTCAACGGATGGTGGCGCTTCTTCGACCGGCGGTTGCGTTGCTTCTGTCGGCTCGGGGATCGGCGGCAACTCGGGCGTCGCGGCGGGCGGCAGGTGCTGAGGATTCGGGATCAGGATGTCCTCGCCCACCTGGATATGGCCGTCGGAGTCGATACCGTTTTCCGGCACGGCGATGACATCTTCGGCGGTGACGCCGTACAGCAGCGAAATCTCGCTCAGTGTCCGCGTGGAGAACACCGTATGGACAATGCCGGTCCGTTTCGGCAGGCGAAGCTTTTGGCCGGGGACGATCTCGTCGGAGCTCACCACGTCGGGCCTGTTGCTCTGCGCCAGCATCTCCACAGCCGAAAGGTACTCGTTGCCGCTGAGGCCGTAAGTCACCGCAATGCCCGAAAGCGTGTCGCCCGGTTGCACTGTGTAAACGCAGAACGTGGGGTGGGTCGGGTCATCGACGCAGGGCGGCGGCGGTAGCAGCTGCTCCCGTACGACGAGCGACCCCTGGGCAACCTGCGATTGTGGTGGCGGCACGTACGCGGGCGCCAACGCCGCGGCAGCGAAGGTCACATCCGGCTCGACGGCGCTGAGCGATTGCAGGGACGCAACTTCGGCTGCGTCGGCCAACGAGCCACCATGCTCTGCCTCGCTGGCCATCGTGACGGTCGCGAAGGTCGCCCCAACGGCCAGCGCGATTACCACCACGTGCAGCAGCGTCCAGGGGAAACGCCTCGCAGGAGGGTACACGCGGCCGCGAAATCGGCGCGGTGCGTTGGGATTTCGGAGATGTCTTCGCCTTACCGGGATACGGGATTCCTCCGGTCCGCCGAAACTAGTTTACTTAACGGTCGCCAATTGTACATCAGGGCGTCCACCGGTGTACCGGCCATCCAGATTCGTCGGGTACGGGCGATAGTAAGAGGGATAACAGGACGAGCCCTCCTTGGCCCCGCTCAAGGAGGGACCCTTTCGGGTCAGAGTAGAGACGTCAGGAGGGCTCATCTAGGTTATCGACATATTCGCCGCATTCTTGTTATGTCTCTCATTCGGCGAACCGCGGCCGAGTCGTTTAACATTGCCCTCGCAGCTACTATGCCGCCCTTGGAAACGAGGGGAGCCGCGCCTCCCCGCCTAGGCTGGAGCCTCTTTTGCCGGGACCGCTGGAAGGCATCAAAATCCTCGACTTCACCTGGGCCCTGGCCGGGCCGTTCGGCGTCATGCAGCTCTGCGACCTCGGCGCCACCGTTTGGAAAGTCGAGGTCGTCGGCCAGACCGAAGACCGGCGCGCCAACGGCCCGATGGTCGACGGAATCAACACCTATACGTTCAGCATCAACCGCGGCAAAGACAGCATCGAGCTCGACCTCAAACATCCCGAAGGCAGGGAGATCGCGCTGTCGCTCGCCGAGCAAGCCGACGTCGTCATCGAGAACTTCTCCGCCGGCACGATGAAGCGCCTGGGGCTCGACTACGAGGCCGTCTCGGCACGCAACCCGGCGATCGTCTATGCCTCCCTATCCGGCTTCGGCCAAACGGGGCCGTACGCCAACCGCGGCGCCGTAGACGTCATCGTGCAAGGTCTCGGCGGCGTCATGAGCATCACGGGCTACCCGGACGGCCCGCCCGCCCGCGTCGGCTACTCGATCGGTGACATGGCAGGCGGCTTGTTCATGGCCCAGGGCGTCCTTGCTGCGCTGGTCGAACGCGGACGCAGCGGCAAAGGACAGTACATCGACGTCGCCATGCTGGATGCGCAGGTCAACCTGGCCGAGAACGCCGTCATCCGCCATTTCGCCACCGGCGAGGTGCCCGGGCGCATTGGCACGCGCCATCCGCTCAACACGCCATTCCAGGCCTTCCCGACCAGCGACGGCTACATCGTCCTCGCCGGCGTACGCGACTGGCCCCTGTTCTGCGCCCTCATAGGCCACGACGAGCTGATCCACGACCCACGTTTCGGCACGACCCGCGACCGCACCAGGAATCACGCCGAACTGGAGCCCGTCCTTAACGAGACCTTTGCACAGAAGACCAAGGCCGAATGGGAAGAGATCCTCGGCGAGAAGTTCCTCATCGCCCCGCTCAACACCATCGAGGACATGGGCAAAGACCCGCAGGTCAACCACCGCGAGATGTTGATCGACCTGCCGGCATGGAATGGCCGAAGCTTCCGCGTCGTCAACTCGCCCGTCAAGCTGTCGCGCACACCCGTCAAGCTGACGCGCGGCGCTGACCGGCCCGGTGGCCACACGCGCGAGATCCTGCGCGACGTCCTGGGCAAGGACGAGGCGGAAATCGAGACGACTGTTCGCCGAAGGCATCGTCGGCGAGGGATGGGAGTAGTCGCGCATGCAGGTCAACACCACCAAGCAGAAGCTGCGCGAGGGTAAGGTCGTCTTCGGCGCAATCGTCGGAGAGTACGCACCCACAACTGTCGAAGTCATGGGCCGCATCGGCTGGGATTTCATCATGATCGACTGCGAGCACGGTTCGATGGGCCTGCTCGAGGTCGAGCACCTCGTCCGCGCCTGCGAGACGTCCGGCATAACGCCCCTCGCTCGCGTCCCGGACCACGAGCCGTCGACAATCCTGCGCTTCCTCGACCGCGGCGTGCAGGGCGTCATCGTGCCACACGTCAACACGAAGGCGCAGGCCGAGGCAGTGGTGAAAGCGGCGCGCTACTACCCGGACGGGGAGCGTAGCATCGGCAGCACGCGGGCGCACGACTACAACGTCGGCGTCTCCCGCCTCGAATCCACGCGGTGGCTCAACCAGCAGGTGCTGGTCATCCCGATGATCGAGCACCTCGATGCAGTCGCCGCGCTCGACGAAATCCTCAGCGTCCCCGGCATCGACGTCATCCACTGCGCCCCCAACGACCTGGCGCAGAGCATGGGCTTCCCTGCCGAAGAAGAGGTCGTCAAAGTACGCATGGATGTCGTTGCCCGCTGCAAGGCGGCCGGTATACCGGTCGGCATCGGCGGCAACTCACCGCGTAAACCGGCGGCAGTGGCCGATCTGGCCAGGGCGGGTGCGACTTTTGTTACGGTGCCCGCTTTGGGCATGCTACAGCTGGGTGCAGACGAGTTTCGCAGCGGCGTGCAGGCCGCGCTCTCAGACTAAACGGCCCTAGAGGAGAACTTCGAGTTGACCACGTATCGAGTGATTGGCAAGGCGCTCGGGCGCCCGGACGGCGTCGACAAGGTGACCGGCACGGGGCGTTACTCGGCGGACCATTCGCTGCCCGGCATGATCTGGGGCAAGAGCCTGCACAGCCCGTACGCCCACGCACGCATCCTCAAGATCGATACGTCTGCCGCGAAAGCACTGCCCGGCGTCCATGCCGTGATCACAGCCGACGACATTCGCTTCGGACCCTGGGGCCGCGCCATCAAGGACGTCCCCGTGCTGGCCCAGGACCGCGTCCGCTTCATCGGCGAGCGCGTCGCCGCCGTCGCAGCCGACGACGAGGACATCGCCCAGGCCGCGCTCGATCTCATCGACGTCGAGTACGAGGAGCTGCCCGCCGTCTTCGACACGCTGGAAGCGATCGAAGATAGCGCGCCGCTGCTGCACCCGGACTACCCGTCCTACATGGGCGCGCGGCCGCTGGAGAAGGTCACGCAACGCCTACTCCTCCGCCGTCAACGAGAAGGGCGACATCGAGGCCGGCTTCGCCGAGGCCGACGTCGTCGTCGAGAACACGTACACGCTGTCGCGCCAGCACCACGCCTACCTCGAGACGCAGAGCGTCGCGATCAACGTCGAGAACGACATCGTTCAGGTCTGGACTTGCAGCAAGGCGCCCTACGACACGCGCAAAGCCCTCTCGATCGCCATCGAGGTGCCGGACGAAAACGTGATCTTCAATCACAGCTACATCGGCGGCGACTTCGGCGGCAAGGCGACGCCCGCCAACCTGCCGATCTGCTACTTCCTCGCCAAGGCCACCGGGCGGCCGGTCCTCATGGTCAACGAGTACATCGAGGAGTTCATGGCTGGCAATCCGCGCCACTCCGCCGTGATCAAGATGAAGACCGGCGTCAAGAAGGACGGCACGATCACCGCGCACCATGCGCAGGCTTTCGTCAACTCGGGCGCCTACGCCGGCTACAAGCCGCTCGGGATCATCGGCGGCGCGGTCCGATCTGCCTGCGGCGGCCCGTACAAGATGGCCAACGTCCGGCTCGAATCCAGCGAGATCTACACGAACACGGTGCCCTGCGGCCATATGCGCTCGCCCGGTGAGCCGCAGGGCGTCTTCGCCATCGAATCGCACGTCGATGAGGTGGCGCACGCCATCGGCATGGACCCGCTCGAGTTCCGCCTGCGCAATGTGGTCCGGGAGGGCGACGAGAACCCGATGGGCCAGGTGCACCGCGAGCTGCGCGGTCACGAAACACTGCTCGCCGCCGCCGAAGCCGCCGGATACCACCAGACGCGCCGTCCCAACGTCGGCATTGGTCTCGCTATATGCGACCGCGCGCCCGTCGGCGGCGAAGGCACCATGACGGTCACGTTCGACGCTGAAGGTCTCGTCACCATCGGCACCGCAATATTCGACCAGGGCACCGGCACCTACGCCACGCAGCGGCAGGTCGTCGCCGAAGAGTTGGGCATCGAGCCGGAGAGCATCCGCTTCGAGTATTGGCCGACGGGCCGCGTGTCCAACGACGCAGGCGTCGGCGGCATGCGAGCCACGCGTGTCAACTCGATCCTGGCTTACGAGGCAGCCCAGGATGCCCGGCGCGCCCTGCTTGCCCTCGCCGCCGAGACACTCGGCTGGCCGGAGGACAGGCTCGTCCTGCGCGGCAACGAGGTGCGGCGTACCGATCAGGAAGAAGCGATTACCTGGACCGAGCTGATCACAAAGGCCGGCAAGCCCGCCATCGGCAACGGTCACGTCGACGAAAAAGGCCGGACAGAGGTCACTTGCTTCGCCGTACAGGTTGCCGAAGTTGAGGTCGACCCGGAAACCGGCGAGGTGAAGCTGCTCAACTTCACGACCGTCCACGACACGGGCCAGATCATCAACCCGATCGGCCACCAGGGTCAGATTAACGGTGGCCTCGTCCAGGGCATCGGCTACGCGCTGATGGAGGAACTTCGGCTCGAGGACGGACAGGTGACGACGCTCTCGTTCGGCGACTACAAGATCCCGACGATCCGCGACATCCCGCCGCTGAAGACCGTGATCCTCGGCTCCCAGAGCGGTGTCGGGCCGTACCACATCAAAGGCATCGGTGAGACGCCGAATACGCCCACAGCCGCGGCGATCGCCAACGCGGTCGAGGCCGCGAGCGGCGTGCGCATCCGAGACCTACCGATCACGTCTGAGAAGGTCTACCGGGCCGCGAAGGGCTAGCTCTCTCAACGCCTGCACCTCGTGTAACAGGTCAATAGCAGCTTCCCTCAACCAACGGCCAGGCGCGAAATGGACGCATGAGCGAGGCTGCGCAACAGGTTCACCGCAAATATGTCGATTATCTGGCAAGACTGGTAGTTAGACGGAGCTGATTCTGAATCAGGACGAACGCTCAGAAGATCTGCCTCCGGAAGTTGAGGCGGTCCTCCTCGCCGCCTGGCGGCGCATCGTAAAGGAGGGCGGCGGACCGGAGCTTACGTTGCCCGAAGCCGCCGTCCTGCTCGGTACTTCCGTCGAGAGCGTGCGCCGCCGCATCAAGGCGGGCAAGATCAGCGCCTTCCACGACCACCGCGGTAGGGTACGAATCCACACAACCCTACCGACCGCTGAAGAACCGATCCCCGCGCCGCGGCTGACCGAGCTCTGGGATGAACTCAAGGTCACACGGCAGAACCTGGCAGCCGCCTCGCTGGAAGCAGAGGAACTGCGACAGGAGCTGGGCCTGGCTCACTTCCACCGCCGCGAGGCACAGCAAGAAGCGCAGGGCCTTCAGAACGAAACGCGGGAGTTATGCAACGAACTGGAAACGGCCCGCCAGGCATTGGAACACACGCAGAATGAATTGGCCTCCATGTGGCGTGTCATGAGTTCACGCAGGGACCGCACACCGCAAAGCCTGACCAGCCTCGCCGGCGGCAATGAGGCTTTCGATCTACCGTCACACGACGGCCTTCAAGGCGAACGATCACGAATTCAGAGTCAGATAGCCCGCGTCCGCGACCTGTCGAAACGACGGCGCTGGCCCTGGCCGCAAGCGAGCTAGCTATGACCCTCATACCGAGCCCCGACCAGCGCACGCGACCTCTCGAAGAGAATTGGCTCGCGGGCTCGCCGTGGTACCAAAGGGCCTACTTCGAGGAACGCGTCGGCCAGGAGCTTTATCGCTCCCAGCGTTACAAGATCGAGACCTCTATCCTGCTAATCCGCATCCCGGCGATCTCGCGCCGCGCGGCCCGCTCCCTCTACACCTACGTTTCGACTCAGCTGCGCACGATCGATACCGCGGGCATGCTGGGCACCGGCGACTACGTCGTCTGCCTGCCACACACACCGCACAAGGGCGCGGAAGTGGTCGCAGGACGCGTACGTGCCTTCCTCGACGAGTACGCGCCGCAGGTCGGTGTCGCATCCTTCGGAGCCGACGGGAAGGATTTCGAAGCCCTGCTCGCAACCGCCGAAGCCCGCATCGCCTGACCCCCGAGTCAACCCAGAAAATCAACGGGCCGTGGTGGTTACCACGGCCCGTTTCTTAATGCTGAATCCCGCGACGCTTAGGCGCCGCCACCTGAGACCGGGGCCTCGATAGCCTCCGGCACCGCCCACTGCTCGCGCAGGTGCTTCGTGCCTTCCCACCAGTCGACACTGCGCGGCAGGATCACCTCGCCCGAGCGCTGGCGGTACATATCCGGGTTGTCGACACCCGGCGGGACGATGCCCTTCTCGTAGACCGCGCTCGCCATCGCAATCCAGCGGCGACGAGCCCGAATGATCATCGAGTCCGACGTGCCGAGGTGCTCGCGGGTCCGGTTGTAGATCGTCCCCATGCTTTCGGTTACCGCCATGTCCTGCTGGCGAACCCCGGGGATGCCCGTGTAGCTCGACTTCGCCTTCTGGGCTTCGCGGTCGATCTTGTAGTCGTTCGCAGCGTTCTGGTCGATGTTGAACCGGCCGTACCAGTCGGTCGTCTGCGGGATGTAGACCGCGCCCAGCGACGACTGCATCGGCTCCGTGCTTCGGTTTAGAGGAAAGCGCATGTTACGGCGCCGCTCGTTCTCCGGGATGCTGACGAAGATTTCCCACTGCAGCGTGTGGTCGTCGTCCATTGGTACGTAGGCATTCATCTTGAGGTCGGTCGCCATCGGGCCCTGTGCCTGCATCGCGAAAAACGGGAAGAACACCATTCCGATACGCCAGTAAAACGTGTCTTCCTCAGCTTCGCGGTAACAGCCGTACGCCGCGCCGAAGTCGGTTTCTTTCGCCGTGAAGTGAGCGCCGCGGCGGTTCTTGAAGTGGTAGTAGCTAAAGCTGCCCGGCTCCCCCGGCTCATCGAAGCCCCAGTGCAGGAACGCGGCGTGGACCGTGTCCATCTCGCCCTCGATGCCCTGCATCCAGTTGCAAGGCCGGTGCATCACTCGGATCTTCTCCGGATCCGAGTTCAGCAGGTTTGCCTCGATGTCCGGCAGTGCCGGCGGCACCTCGCGAGTGCCCATGTAAGCCCAGATCACGCCGCCGCGCTCGTGCGTTGGGTACGCCTTCGCGCGCACCTTGTTCTTGAAGTTCGATTCGGCGGGCTCAGACGGCATGTCGACGCAGGCGCCGGTCACGTCGAACTTCCAGCCGTGGTAGACGCAACGCAGGCCCTCTTCCTCGTTACGACCGAAGAAGAGCGATGCGCCGCGGTGCGGGCAGGCGTTCTGGATAAGACCTACGTCTCCAGACGTTGTTCGGTAGCCGATCAGCTCTTCACCCAGCAGCTTGATGCGAACTGGAGGGCAGTCTGGCGTCGACAATTCGTCAGAGCGGATCGCCGGAATCCAGTAATTGCGCATCAAAGTGCCCATCGGCGTGCCTGGCCCAACTCGGCAGAGGATGTCGTTGTCTGGTGCACTAAGCATGACTCAGCTCCTTCGATATCGTGAGGTCCGTGATCAATGATACGCGCTTCGCATCACTCACAAGGGAATGATCGGCTACAGGTTGCGCGACTGGAAGACCTCAAAAGCAACCGCTGCGCCATTAACGCCGGTCGGCCAACCGCCATACATCGTGACGTGGGTGATGATCTCGACGATTTCGTCCTTCGTCACGCCGTTGTCCAGCGCGCGGCCGATGTGGCTCCGCAACTGCTCCGTGCGATAGAGCGCCGTGTTAACGGCCACCGTCACGATACTGCGGTCGCGCTTCGAAAGGCCTGGGCGTTCCCAGACGTCGCCGAAGAGCATGTCCTGCGTTAGCTCCGACAGCTTGGGGAAGTCGTCGCGCCACGTTCGTGCCTGAGTCACAAATGTCTCCTTCGCTAAAGACGGGGCTTGATTCGCTTAGTTGTCGAGCGCCAGCGGCTCTATCATCGTCAGGCCGTCCTTGCGCCAGTCGAAGTCCGGGTTGTCGCAATAGATCTCGAACGGATTGCCGTCCGGGTCCGTGAAGTAGATGCTACGCGTCACGCCGTGATCCGACGACCGCACGTCGACGCCCTTTGCCTTCAGGTGCTGATACCACTGCTTCACCCCCTCCAGCGAGTCGATCAGCAGCGCGATGTGCGCCAGTCCGACTGCGTTCTCGTCCGCCTTCGCGTTGGCGTCAGCCTGGAAGATCGCGAGGTCGTGGTGGTAGTAGGGCCCGAAGCGGACGAAAAGGGCTCGGCCCGGAAACTCATCCTCCACGGTCATGCCCAGCACGTCCTCGTACCAGCTGCGCGCCGCCTCGATGTCCTTGACGCGGATCGCGACGTGGCGCACGCCCCAGATTGGAATCGCCGGTTTGGCTTCAGCTGCCATCTCTTGTCCCCCTAAGCCTTCGCGGTCGGGATCGCGTTCTCTATGTCGATCTTGAGTAGCTTCGCGGCGTTGTCTAGCAGGATCTTCTGGCGGACCTCCGGCTTCAACTCAAGCCCCTCGAAGTCTTGCAGCCAGCGCTCCGGCGTCAGCGCCGGGAAGTCGGAGCCGAACAGGACCTTGTTCTGCAGCAGGCTGTTGGCGTACTGCAACAGGATCGGCCGGAAGTACTTCGGCGACCAGCCGGACAGGTCGATGTAGACGTTTGGCTTGTGCAATGCGATCGAGAGCTGCTCTTCCTGCCATGGCACGCCGGGGTGCGCCATGATGATGTTCAGCTCCGGAAAGTCCGCCGCCACGTCGTCCATGTGGATCGGCTGAGCGTACTTGATCTTCAGGCCGCCGCCTCCAGGCAGCCCGGCGCCGACCGCCGTCTGACCGCTGTGGAACAACACCGGTACGCCGAGCTCGGCGCACTTCTCCCACAACGGGTAGAAACGGATGTCATTCGGGAAGAAGGCCTGGCTGATCGGGTGCAGCTTGAGGCCCCGTAGACCCAAATCTTTGACCGACCGTTCCATCTCGATAACCGCCGCCTTGCCCTTGTGAGGGTCGACCGAGGCGAAGCCCATGAATCGGTCCGGGTAGCGCTTGACGATTTCGGCGGTGTAGTCGTTGCCCGGGAACCGGCTGCCGCTCGTCGTCTCGGCATCGACGCCGAAGATCACGGCGAAGATGTCGAGCTTCTCGTACGTCTCGTGCATCTCCTCGATTGTCCCGCGCTGGTCCGTGCCGAAATAGCGTGACATCTGCTGCTGCGTCGCATTGTTGCCGCTGCCGGGCGGGTTCGGCACGTGGGTGTGGATGTCGATAGCTCGCATGAGGTCTCCTGGTTTGAAGCGTTGGACGGCGAGGCGCCTCATTCTTGCACTCGTAGCGCCAGCCCGCCATCCTCTTGCGTTGCTTCCTGCCCTGATCAACGCTAAGCACTACCGAAAAGAACGAACGTAGCCAGGGAGGCTGCCATGACCACGACGTTTGAAGGACTGCCGGTTCGCGTGAAGCCGCGAGGTTTCGGCCCGCGACCTCTCTTCGATTCAAAACGAGCGCACCAGAGGCATGCGAGATGACGGCCTGGCCGCCACCGCGCAGCCCTACGTCGGCGTGACGGAGAACGGCAAGATCACGCCCGGCCTCTTCCCCGTACGCTCGACCGGCGTCTCCACCGCGCCGATAAAGGCGGCAGCGGACGCCTTTCTCGCTTCGCTCACCAGGGAACAACTTGCCGAGGCGACGTTCCCCATCGAGTCGGAGTCCTGGCAGCGTTGGAGCAACGTCCACATGTTCCTCATGCGCCACGGCGCCTGCATGGAGCAGATGACCGAGCCGCAACGCGAGAGGGCGGTCGACCTGATGCGCGCCACGCTGAGCAACGCCGGCTTCGACACGTCGATCGGCATCATGCGTCTCAACGAGACGATCCGCGAGATCACGGGCCGCAACCTCGAGTTCAGCGACATGCTGTACTGGTTCAGCGTCATGGGTGAGCCGTCTGACACGGAGCCCTGGGGTTGGCAGGTCGACGGCCATCACCTGATCATCAACTGCTTCGTCATGGGCGATCAGGTGGTGATGTCGCCCCTGTTCTACGGTTCGGAGCCCGTAATCGCTACGGCCGGCAAGTACGCCGGAACCCGCGTCTTCGACGCCGAGCAGGACCGCGGTCTCGCCCTGATCCAGTCACTGGACGAAGGACAGCGCGGCAAGGCCATCCTGATGGGTGACATGCCGCGAGAGGTCATCGTTGGCGCCTTCCGCGACAACTACGACATCGCCCGGGAAGGCGTCCGCCTCGATTCGTTCTCAGCCGGCCAGAAAGAACTCGCCACGTTCGGTTATCGAGGCCTACGTCGGCCGTCTGCGCACAGACCACGCCGAGGTCTGGATGCACGACATCGCCGCGCATCTGGACGAAACCTACCTCAGCTGGATCGGCGGCACGGAGGACGACGCCGTCTTCTACTACCGCATCCACAGCCCGGTGCATCCTGATCGAGTTCGACCACCAGCCCGGCGTCGCGCTCGAGTTCGACGTGCCGACGCGGCACCACATCCACACGATCCTGCGCATCCCCAACGGCAACGACTACGGCAAAGACCTGCTGCGCCAGCACTACGAGCAGCATCCGCACAACGTGAAGTAGCTGGCCTCGTGGTCTGAACTCGCATAGCTGAGTCAGATCCAATTGCTACTGGTCGGCGGTAATTCTCACCCCAGCTACTAATAGTCTTTCTTGAGACACCCGCGCGGGGTGGTCCGCGCCTGCACCCCGTGGTGCCCTTTCTCACTGCAAGCACCCTGTCCGTCTCCATTGTGGAGATATCACCAAAACGCGCCGATTTACTCCGCGACGGCCGCCACGCCCCGCACGCCCTCGCACCGCCGGGTCGCGGCGAGGAGTTCTGCGTCACCGGACGCGCCGCCCAGAGCCTGTCCAGTCGTTAGAACCAAGTTCAGGTTTTGGGCAGCTCTAAACGCTGGCATCGACGGTCCGATCCGTTCTACTCTCAGCATTAGTCACGAGCTGCCTGCGCTCACTCCCGCGGGAAGGACTCTTCTTGGTTACTCATTTCGACGATGACTTCAACGTCACCTGGGCAGACCCGCGCGATGCCGAATCGATCTGGGCCATCGACCGTATTCACTTCACGCATCCGCTGACACCCCTGACGGAGGACCTGTATCAGGAGGTTGTCGCCAGCTCCTGGGCCACGCCCTGCGTCTTCGTCAACGGCTACGCCTACTTCAAGGACTTCGCGCCGCCGCCGACACCGGAGGAGGTTATCGATCGCGGAGCGACCGTGATCTGGCGGGAGAAGTATTTGCCGCGAGTCAAGCAACTCTGCAGTCTCATCCGCGGCCGCGACTATGACTCGATGTCCGCAACCGAGATCGTCGAGTTGCTGCCGACCGTCTTCAAGGAAGCCGCCGAGGCGTTCAGCTATCCCACGGTTGTTGCCGGCGCAGTCATGGGCCCCGGCATGGCGTTGGCCGTCTTCTGCGACCGCGAGATCGGCCCAGACGGCCCCATGATGGTGACGACGCTGCTGCAAGGTTTCGCGAACGACAGCATCGCTGCCGGCGCAGGCCTCGGCGATCTCGCCGAATTCGCCGCCACGCTGCCCGAGGTCGCCGTTGCGCTCCGGGACCGCAACTTCGATGACATCTCGAAGCTGGCCGGCGGCGAAGCGTTCATGGCAAAGTTCAATGCCTTCCTCGATGCCTATGGCTGGCGCGCTGAAGAATGGTGCCTGGCTCACCTGCCAACCTGGATCGAAGAGCCACATACCCCTCTCTACCTCATTGGCCGCTATCTGCACGACCCGGAGCACTCGCCGGCCCAGGCAATGCAACGGTCCATCGAGCAGCGCGAGGCTATGGTGACTGCCATTAACGCCCGATTACCAGAGGACAAGCGGACCGAGTTTCAGGCCCTGCTCGCCGCGGCTCAACCCTACGTCCAGGTCAGCGAGGAACGCGCGCTGTGGCAACTGATCGCGATCGGTAGCGTCCGAGTCCCCGTGCTGGCACTTGGCAGGCCGCTCGTCCAGGCGGGAACTGTCGAAAGACCCGACGATCTCTTCTACCTCACGATGCCCGAGCTGCGCCAGCTTTCGGCTAAGCCGAAGGCATCTTTCGAGCTCGTAAAGTCGCGACGCGCCGAGCACGCCCATCAGGAGAGGCTGAACCCACCGCTTTCTGTCGGTAAGCCCCTCGTGCTGAGCGAACGGCCCCGCATCTCGCAGGTAGTCCACCGTTTCTTCTTCGGTGTGGAGCCGGAGCAGGATGAAACCAACGTGATCAAGGGCGTTGGCGCCAGCCAGGGTGTCCTGACCGGCCGCGCTCGCGTCATCCGTTCGCTAAGCGAAAGCAGCGCATTGGAGGCGGGCGAGATCCTGGTCTGCCGCAACACGGCGCCGCCGTGGACGCCCCTCTTCGCCATCGCCGGCGCGGTGGTGACCGACGTCGGCGGCCTGCTGTCGCACTCCGCAATCTGCGCCCGCGAGTACGCGATTCCATGCGTCGTCGGCACCGGCGTGGCGACTTCGCGCATCCGGGACGGCTCGACGATCACGGTCGACGGCACAAACGGCACGATCAGCCTGCAAGGCGCCGGTAACTAAGCCCCCCACGACTAACTCCAGGCTTCGAGGTGGGTGGTAATACTCGGGCCCGAAGTGAACCGAAGCCGGCTGCTGGCCACCTCGTGGCCGCAGATCGGCGAATCCCGCAGCCCATCTTGCTCCCGAAATCGAAGCGCGTCGTTAATTGCCTGTTACTTAATTGAGATCGGTTAGTAACCATAATGTGACGGTTTGGTGATTCAAACGTTATCTCCTTTCCGCGTTCGAGATTAGATCGTTATGGTTACACACCACACTGCCCATGTTGAATCCTTATCTGGCGGGGCAAGCTGGGTAAGACATGGGGGGCAAACATGTCGACACCTGAGGAACTGGTTGAAAGCTGCGTAACGCTGGTGCACCATCTGGCGCGCCAATATGCATCGCAAAACGCGAGAATATCCTTGGAGGACCTGGTCAGCGAAGGCTACGTTGGTCTTGTTCAGGCATCGAAGAAGTTCGATGGCACCCGCGGCGTGAAGTTTTCGACTTTCGCAACCACACGCATCCGTGGCGCGATGATGGACTCTTTGCGCCGGGCCAGGCCACTATCCCGGCCGATGGCAGAAAAGATCGCCAAGGTCAGCTCACTTTCAGAACACATGGCGGCAAAGGACGGCCGCGAACCGACTCAGGCTGAAGTCGCTTGCAAACTTAACCTTTCGCCCGCGAAAGCAAGCGAAGTAATGCGCATGCGGGCCCTGCGGCTGACGTCGCTGGACCTTCAGACCGAGGAAATGCACCACGAGTTCGCGGACGACGACGACACGCCGGAGGAGCAGGCAATTCAGACCGTGTTGCAGCAGGAGCTGCGCGGGCACGTCGCCCGCCTCATGCCACGTGACCGCGACATCATTCACCGCATTTATTGGCTGCGCCAGAAGCACAACAGGGTCGCAGAGGACCTCGGCATTTCGGAGTCTCGCGTTTCGCAACTCCAGACACGGGCGCTAAGCCGTTTACGAGACATGCTCGATGAGGACCAAGACCGCCAGGTGGCAGCTTAGGTTATCCGCTTATTCTAGATATCAATTCTTCAATACTATATTTCAGTTGCATACGAAAGGGTGTATAGTTCATTCGTTGAACTTGGCAGGCACGCTAGACTCTCAAGCTTCCGACCATACTGTGGTCTCGTTTCAGTCCATCCACGCACTGCTGAACCACCCGGTCCTTCATGCCGGGCCTCCCGCATACGGGCGGAATCGCGGCGAGGTTGCGGTTCACCATGGTGACCAGCGCTTCTTCTGAGACCGAGTTGTTACAATCCTCCTTCTCACGAGACAAGGGCGTAACTGCCACACCTCAAACTGAGGTGGAGAGAAGGAATCACATGCAGGGAGCCTTAACGGGGAAGCGAATCCTGCTGGTTGAAGACAACGCTGAGATCCAGAAATTCATCAGTACGGTGGCCCGACTGGAAGGCATCGACCTTGCTACCGCGTCAAACGGCGAGGAGGCCCTTGCGTTCCTCGCCGACGACTCTGAGTTGGACCTGATCCTGCTCGACCTGAATCTCCCAGGAATCCAGGGCTGGGACGTTCTGCAAGAAATTAGCAGCAGGACAGCTCGCGACCCACAGGTCGTGGTTTTCTCCGCTTACACCGACGTCCCCACAAGAAATCGCGCGGCCGACTTGGGCGCCATCGGTTTCATCGCCAAGCCCGTCGGAGCACGCCAACTGGTCAAGCAGCTAGAGGGGTTCCTGCCTCAATCTTGAGGAACCGATGGTAGGCGATTACGAATTCGGGTCGGGCAAAGAGCGGGGACGCAGACTCATCCTCGCCGCTGATGACGATCCAGCGATTCGCACGATCGTCAGTCGGACTCTAGAGCTAAACGATTTCGTCGTTGTCTCTTGTACGAACGGCGAGGAAGCATTGACTGCATTCGCCACAGAAGTGCCGGACCTTGTCATCCTGGACGTCATGATGCCGAGGGTTGACGGTCTGACCGTCTGCCGCGAGATCCGCGCTGAGTCCAGCGTCCCGATCATCATGCTGACCGGCATGGAGGATGAGACCGACGCCGCTGCCGCCCTCGAAATGGGCGCCGATGACTACATTCGCAAACCGTTTGGCACCAACGAACTCCTCGCCCGGGTTCGTGCCATCTTGCGTCGCAGCGCTCCCGAGGAAGTGCCGGCCTCCGGCATCCTCGTAGCCGGGGACGTCACCGTGGACATTTCCCAACACACCGTCCAGAGCCACGGGGCGGAAGTGAACCTCACCCGAACCGAGTTCAACCTCCTCGTCTACCTGCTGAGCAACCAGAACCGCGTCCTGACACACGACCAGATCCTCGAGAAGGTCTGGGGGCCCGATTACATCGGCTCGCACCATGTCTTGCGCGTCTGCATCAGCCGCATGCGCCAGAAGTTCGGCGACGCTAGCGCTTTGGCAATCGAGGCGCTGAGCGGCGTCGGTTACCGGCTGCGTCGTTCCGCTTAGCGCGCTGCTTCTGTAGTAGTCAGGACTTCCTCATGCGGTGGCCTGCTCCGGAACTGAACCAGCAACAGCACGTCATAGACGATCTTTACGCCGCCAGATAGGATGAGCGGCCAGCCATATGTGGTCTGAGATAGCAGGTACCCGGCCACCGCCGGTGAAAGCGCCGCGGCGAGTGCGCGCGGGACATTCGTCACGCTGGCAGCTGCCGCCCGCTCTTCTGGTGGTACCACCGACATCACGTACGACTGGCGCGCCGGCACGTCCATCTGCGACATCGCGGTCCTCATCAAAAGGAACGCGACAGCCAACGGCGCGCTTGGCATCAACGCAGCGATGATTAGAAAGATATTCGATGGCAGGTGCGTATACACCATCGTTTGGATCAATCCGATGCGCTCAGCCAGCCACGCGGAAACCAGTTGTGAGAACGCGGCCAGGAGGCCCGCCGCGAAGAAGATCGCCCCAGCCGTCTCCACCGACAGGTCGTATCGCTTGAATAGCCACAGCGCAAGCAGAGACTGGACAGCGAAGCCGCCTCCGAAGGAATCTATGCAGAACAGCGCCGTGAGACGCAGAACAACTTTTCGCGACTTGGCCAGCGGCGCAGCGCGCGACCGCAGCGCGGATTTCCACGCGGGGAAGGCTCCGGTAAATCACCGCCACCGTGATTGCAACCACCGCGTACAGCACAAAGCCCGAGCGCTGGGCGTCGACGAAGTCCCAATCTTGCGACTTCGCAATCGCGACGGGGACGCCGGCGCACAATGCACCGAATGCCGCGCAGAACGTTCCAGACAGGTTATAGCGGGCGAACAGCGCCGTCCGTGTCTGACCGGTCGCAAAGCCGCTCAGGATGGCTTGCTCCGTTGGCAGGAAGACGCTGACGTCTCCATTCGAGGGGTTCAGCGTCCCGGCCACCGCGACCAGCAAGAGCGGCCAGAAGTCGGTAATGCTCGCGAAGCCCAGACCGGTGGCCAGCATCAAACCCGAAGCGCCGAGCAGAATCGTCCTGGGAGCCGCAGCCTGGCCAAACATCCCGACGCCCAGTGTCAGTGCCGCGGACCCGAGGAGCGTCCCCGTGACCAGAACTCCCACCTGGCCCGCGGAGAAGCCAAGGTCGAGTAAATAGCTGGCCAGCAGCACGCTGACCATACCGTCCGCAAAACCGCGCAGACCACGCGCCAGCACGAGGCGGGCTGCCTCTGGATCGGCGTCCTTCGGCAGAAAGCGCCGCAAGAGGGTCAGGAGCATCCTGACCTAACGGCTGGGGCCGGGCTGCACCGTCTCATTCAGTTGCGACAGAAGCAGACGAGCCACCGCGTCCTGGGATTCAGCGCTGGGAAGGTTGACTCGAAGGTAGTTGACGCCCCAGGACTCGATCTCCGCGATGCGCGCCGTGCACTCCGCCGCCGTGCCCACAATCTCGCGCTGCACGAACTCATCGAAGGTCGCCGGGACGAGCTGCGGCTGCACCGCCTTCGTCGCCTCGTACTCGGCTTCTGCCACCCGCAGTGCATCGTCCCGCGATTCCCGCACGACGATGCGGGCGCCTCTGACGATCGCCATCGGCCGCGATGGCCAGTCCGGCGCACTCCGCAGCTTGGCCAGCTTCTCACGGTTAGCGCCGGCGCCGAGCGCCATCCAGCCGTCGCAAAGCTGCTTCGCGGTCGTCATCGTTGCTTCAGACTCGCCGCCAATCCAGATCGGCGGATGTGGTTTCTGGACCGGCTCCGGGTTGAACGGCAGTCCTTCGACCTGGATGAACCGGCCCTCGAACGTCGTGATCTCGGGCGCCGGGTGGGTCCACAACTGCTTGAATAGCGCGATCAGCTCCCGCGCGTACTCGGCGCGCTCGTCGTGGTCCTCGATCAGCGGCAGGTTGTAGGCTATCCACTCCTCTGTGTTCCAGCCCGAGCCAAAGCTGCAGATCACGCGCCCGTGACTGATCACGTCCAGCGTCGTCAGCATCTTCGCGAACAGCAGTGGCGGTCGCAGTGTCAGGTTGAGGCTGGCCCAGGCGAGTCGCGTACGTTGCGTCACCGCAGCGACTGCCGTCATCAGCAGGAACAGGTCGAGCGGACCGTCCGCCTTGTTCTGCGCCGTTCGTCGCCATGATGTGGTCTGACAGCCAGACCGAGTCGAACCCCTGCTCGTCGGCACGGCGCGCCTCCTCGATGACGGCGTCGTAGCCGCGTTCGGCGTGCAGCTGCATTCCAATCTTCAAGACGGCCCCCTGTCTTGTCTCGCGCCTCGCTGACGCGCGTCAGTATAGCCTTCGTGGCGCCCTAGCTCCCGGCGGCGCTGACGTCCTGATCCTTGTACTGCAGCTCGTAGAGGCGCGCGTAGGTGCCGTCCTGTGCCAGCAGCTCGGCGTGCGTGCCCTCCTCGACAACCTCACCCTGCTGCAGCACGAGGATGCGGTCGACGTGCGGATCGTGTTGAGCCGGTGCGCGATGATGATCGAAGTGCGGCCCGCCATGACGTTTCGCATGCTGCGCTGCAGCGTCGCTTCTGTCTCCGGGTCGATGCTCGCCGTCGCCTCGTCCATGACGAGCACGATTCTTGGGATTGAAGGCCGCCACGCGCGCCAGCGAGATGAGCTGCTTCTGCCCCGTCGAGAGGTTGGCGCCGCGCTCGGCCAGGCGGCTCTCGTAAGCCCTGCGGCATGCGGTTGATGAAGCCGTCGGCGCCTACTTGTCGCGCGGCGGCCTCGACCTGCGCTGCTGGGATCGACTGGTCGCGCAGGCGGACGTTCTCCAGCACGCTGTCGGTGAAGATGAACGGGTCCTGCAGCACCATCCCGACCTGGCGCCGCAGCTCGCGCTGGCGCAGTTCGCGCACGGGCACGCCATCGACGATGATGTCGCCGCGCTGCACGTCGTAGAAGCGGTTGAGCAGGTTCATCATCGTGGACTTGCCGGCGCCGGTCGCGCCGACGATGGCGACCGCCTCGCCCGGCTCGATCAGCAAACGAGACGTCGCGCAGCACCCAGTTGTCCTCGTCGTAGGCGAACCAGACGTTGCGGAACTCGACGCGTCCCTCGATGTGGCCCAGCGGCCGTGCGCTCCTCGGCGTCGATAATCTCCTCCGGCTCGTCCAGCACGCCGAAGATGCGCTCGCAGGAGGCGACGGCCTGCTGCAGGTTCGTAAAGCGCTCGGAGATGTCGCGCACCGGCCAGTAGAAAGCGCTGCATGTACTGCAGAAACGCGATCAGTGTGCCCAACGTCATCGCCTTGTCGAGCGCGAGGCCGCCGCCGTACCAGATGATCGCCGCCGATCGTCACCGCGTTGAACGCGACCACGGTCGGCTCGAACGCGGCGTAGTAGAACGTCGCGCTGCAGGTTGGCGCCGAGCAGCCCGCGGTTGCGCTCGTCGAAGCGGCCCAGGTTTCGCCGCTGACGGTTGAACAGCTGAACCACCGCCATGCCGGTGATGTTCTCGTTGAGGAAGGCGTTGACGCGCGCCAGCCAGGCCCGCTGCAGCCGGAATGTATCGCGCAGCGCAATAGCGAAACGCCGCACGAAGTAGATCAGCCCGGCACGAAGATCAGCATCGCCAGCGCCAGGCGCCAGTCGAGGTACGAACATCGCGCCGACGATCGCGATCAGCAGCAGCACGCTGTAAACGGCTTCTACGACGCCCTGCGAGAGGACCTGCTCGATCGTCGAGACGTCGTTGGTCAGCCGCGTGACGAGCCGCCCCACCGGGTTGCGGTCGAAGAACGCGATCGACATCTTCTCGACGTGCGTCGAACAGCTGCAGGCGCATGTCCATCATGACGCGCTGGCTGACGTACGTCATCAGCACGGCCTGCACGAAGAACAGCACGAAGGCGGCGAGGAGCGTGCCCACGTAAAGCCAGGACCAGCCAGCGCCAGGCCGTCCAGCCTGCCCTGACTGGATCTGAGTCGTCGACCGCGCGCCGCACGATCAACGGCCCGATCGCTCTGCAGCAGCGAGGCTACGATGACGGCAGACCAGCGTCACGACGATCAGCGGCAGGTACGGACTGCAGATAGCGCGCCGAGACGCGCCAGTACCCGCGCCGCTGTACCCTGACGCCAGGTCGAGGTCGTCTTCCTCCCAGTGGCCCAGCGTCACTCGACGTCCTCCCCTACCTGCTCGGCCAGCAGCTGGTGGCGGTAGAGCCGAGCGTAAACGCTGCCGTGCGCCAGCAGCTCCTCGTGCGTGCCGGTCTCGGCCACGCGCCCCTCATCCAGCACGATGAGGTAGTCGGCCGCCGACAGCGTCGAGGTGCGGTGCGCGATGATGATCGTGGTGCGCTCTTTCACCCAGCCGCGCAGCGCCGTCAGGATCTCCTCCTCGGTATGCGTGTCCACGTGCGACAGCGC
Source organism: uncultured Chloroflexia bacterium (assembly GCA_963766645.1). Classification (GTDB taxonomy): domain Bacteria; phylum Chloroflexota; class Dehalococcoidia; order DSTF01; family WHTK01; genus WHTK01. The sequence continues at coordinate 227,178 of CAVYAY010000002.1, forward strand.
GTCGTCCAGCACCACGACGGGCGGCGCCTTGAGCAGCGCTCGGGCCAGCGCCGTGCGTTGCTTCTGGCCGCCCGAGAGCGTCACGCCACGCTCGCCGAGCACGGTGTCGAGCCCGTAGGTGAGCTGCCCCAGGTCGTTCGCCAGTCGGGAGGTCTCGCGCCGCGTAGTCGACCTCCTCATCCGTCGCGTCGTCGCGCGCCAACGCCACGTTGTCACGCAGCGAGTCCGAGAACAGGAATGTCTCCTGCGGCACGAAGCCGACAATCTCGCGCAGCTCGGCCAGCGTCGAGCTCCCGGATGTCGATACCGTCGATCAGCACCTGGCCGGACGTCGGGTCATACAGGCGCACCAGCAGGTTCGCCAGCGTCGTCTTGCCGGCGCCGGTCGCGCCCACGATGGCGACCGTCGCTGCCTGCCGGGATGTCGATGCTGACGTCCTGCAACACAGGGTGACCGTTGTAGCCGAAGCGTCACGTTGCGGAACTCGACGTGGCCATGCAGCAGTATCGAGGCGAACCGGCGACACCGGATCGACTATCGACGGCTGAGTCGCAAAGACCTCGTTGACACGCCGCAACGCCGCGAGGCCCTGCTGGGCCATCGACGCCGTCCAGCCGATCGACTGCAGAGGGGCTAGTCAGGATCGTCAGGTAGGCGGTGAACTGCACGAACTCGCCGATGCGTCAGGCGCCCGCCGACGACGTCGCGGCCGCCGAACCAGAGCACGAGCGCCAGCGACGCGCCACCGGCCAGCGTCATCAGCGGCCAGAACGAGCCCATGTACAGCGCCCACGACATCGTCCGGCGCATCAGCTCGCGGTTTGCCGCGCGAAGGCCGCGGTCTGCGACTCTTCCTGCGCGTACGCCTTCACGGCGCGGATGCCGGAGATGTTCTCCTGCACGTGGTTCGAGATCTCACCAAACTGGTCCGAAACCGCTTGGTACTTGTCCTCCATGACCTGGCGGTACTTCGTGATAACGATCGCGATGACGGGGAAGTAGGCCAGCGCGATCAGCGCCATCCTCACGTCGACGCTGAGCATGAACATGAAGCCGATGATCATCATCGTGATCGCGCGCCCGATCTCCAGCGTCGCCGGCCCAGCGAGGTCGCGCACGCGCTGGATGTCGTTGGTGCAGCGCGCCATCAGGTCGCCCGTGTGGGCGCTGGTGTAGTACGCCTGGTCCAGCGTCATCAGGTGCTGCGCCAGGTCGTTGCGCAGGTCGTACTCGACATGACGTGAGGTGCCGGAGAGCAGCAAGCGCGAGACGAAGCGCAGAACGCCTTCGACCAGCGCCAGCGCCAGGATGATGCCGCCGTACTGTGCCAGCTTCCAGCGCGTCGTCCCCTGGTCGATCGCGTCGATGGCCTCACGCACCAGGATCGGCGGCAGCATCACTACGATCGATGCCCCGATCATCAGGACGAAGCCCAGACCATAACGCGTCTTGTAACGCGCAACATGGATCAGGAAGACGGTTACGCAAAACCAACCTCGGCGACCCATCAGGGGCGCTGAACTAATGATAGCTTCACCAGCCGTTTCAACGACAAATGGCCCTGCACGATGGCAGGTTCAAATAGGTCCCGGCAAGAAGGGGAGGAGACGGCTCCGGCGGTGCGACAGGCCTATGTTACAGGATGCTTACCGGATTGTCCGCGCCCGCTACACTGCCTTCAGCGAGGAGAGCGCCCAGCCTGCTTGGCCGTCCTCGCCAAGGTAGTAGCGGCAGCGCGAACCGCCGCCCTGCCTCGCCCCGGCTTGTAAATTCCAGACAAAGCGGCCGCGCAGCAACGTCGGCGTCAGCCCCTCGATACCCGCCTCGGCGCAGCGCCGCGCCAGGACGCGGTTCACGGTCGATCCCGCGATGCCGCGCGGCACGGGCGCGCCCGAGGCGTTGTACGCGAGGATCAACGGCCCGCCGCCGCTACCTCGCTCAGCCAGCCACTGCTCGAGGTCGCTGAGACAATCGCCCTCGAGCAGTACGGAACGGCGCCCGCTGCGCCTAGTCTTCACCTCGATACGCCCGTCGGCGTCGTCGTAGTCGCCCCGCCGCAGCTCAACCACCTCCTGGCGCCGCAGCCCCGCCAGGAGGATCAACGAGATGACGGCGCAATCGCGGCGCGCGGTGGCGTCCGAGGCGTCGCGGCAGAGTTCGATAAGCATTCGCGCCGGACGGGCCGGGATCGGCGCTGCGGCATCTCGTCTTCGATGCGCACGCAGCAGCGCGGGCTGCGCCAGCATCGCCGCAGGCTCATCGTCCGGGACCTCGGCACTTTGGATCACGTGGCGCAATTCGCGCAGCAGGCGCCGTTCGGCCGGCAGCGCCAGCGTCTCGCCGGCCCAGCGCCGGACGACGCGCAGGTCTTCGCTGCCCAGGGCGCGCCAGGGCAGCGTGCCGGCCGCCATCTGGTTGCCGGTGAGAAATTCCGCGACTGCTTCCAGCTCTGTACTCATTGTGTTTGGCGGGAGTTCCGGGTATCCCCGCCGAGTTACCCGGTCTCCCGTCAGACGTTATAGCACACCTGTTCTAGGATGTGAAGGGGTCTCGGCAAGCCCTTCGTCACTGGCCGAGAATTTAACCTTGGGATTGCTTATCTCATCGCCCCGGCAACTGCGCGTTCTGCTTCAGGTTTGCCAGCCACTCCTTGGCCGAGTCCGGCACCGGCAGACGCCCCGTCATGCCGTCCCGCACGTGGGTCTTCGGGTTGCTCTCGCGCTGGACCGTTGTGCGTATCGTGCCGATGCCCTCGATCCAGTGCTCGACGATGTCGCCCGGCTTCACCCAACGGTCCGTGTCGATCGAGCAGCTCATACCCACGGTCCCCGCCGCGATGGCGTCGCCGGGGTTCAGCGTCTCGCCGTCCGAAACGTAGGCCACGAGGTCGGTGAGCAGGTAGTTACGGCTCTCGCCGGTGTTGCCCTCCCACCACGTTTCGCCGTTGACGCGCAGAGCGCAGCGCGCGTTCGTCTCGTCGAACTCGTCCGGCGTGACCATACACGGCCCCATGATGCTGCCGAAGTCCTTCGACTTGAACGGCCCGAACATCTCCCGCGCGTGGATGTCCCGCGCGCTCATGTCGATGAAGATCGTGTAGCCGCCGATGTAGTCCTTCGCCTCCTCCGGCGCGATGTTTCGGCCCGCCTTGCAGACGTACGCCGCGGGCTCCAGTTCGGGGTCCAGACGCTCCGTATAGTCCGGCCACAACATCGGGTCGTCGGGACCATAGATCGCCGTCGGATTGCCCTTGTAGCCGGGTGGGAAGAAGTACCATTGCGGCACCTTCTCCGTGCGCCCGCTGCGCGCTGTCATGTGCGTCTGGTAGACGGAGAAGTCGTGCAGCGTCGTCGGGCGGGGCACCGGCGCCAGCAGCTTGACCTCGCTGCGCGCGTAGACCAACTGGCCCGCTTCGTCATCATCCGGGGCCTTCGTCTTCGCCGCGAAGTCGAGCACCTGCTGCGCCCGTGTCCGCGAACCAGCGCCGCCCTTGAGGAACGACACCATGTCCGGCGCCATCGTCGCCTCGCCGATCTCGCGCCACAACGGTTCGCCGCCCTCGCGCAGCAGCAGCGAGTAGCCCGCCGTCAGGTCGACGATCCGTGACGCTTCGCCCGGCTCCTCGTGCACTGCCAGCGCCCCGATGCGCCTGACCGCCCCCACCGGCGTCTTCACTTCAAACGATACGAGTCTCATCCGGTCCTCCTACTTCGCGATTAGTTCGGCGTTCAGTAACCGCGCCAATCCTGCGGCGCCGGCCTTCATCACGTAGTCGTGGTTCCACGCGAAAGCGGGGCGCAGCAGAGGAGCCAGCAGGTTCATCCACGGCTGCGTCGTCTTCACCCGCCACGTGTAGCGCGCCGTCGTGAAGCCGTCCGATTCCGACAGCTCCCAGGCGCCGGTACCCTCTAGCTCGCCGCTCGCCCTGCCCTCCAGCCGGCTCATCGGCTCGACGAACGTTGTCTCCATGTCGAACGCCAGCGTATAGGGCAGCTTGCTGCGCCAGACATAGCGCCGCTTGCTGCCGACTCCGGCCTCATCACCTTTGGTCAACTCCTCGACTCGCACGACGCCTTTCCACCACGACGGCCATTTTTCGCTGGCGACGATGGCCTGCCAGACGTCTCCGATCGGCGCCCGCAGCTTCCACACCGTCACGAAGCGGTAGTCGGCCACTCTTCTCCTCCAGGCTGGCGCATTGTAGCCGCCACGCCCTCCTGCCTTACAAGCACCCTTTACACACACGAGTCGTGCTTCTACGCTCAGCCACAGCCTCAGGAGGTAACAATGAAATTCGGTACCAGCTTTCCCCTCATCTCCCTCAGCGACCCCGGCGCGGTACGCGACTTTGCGCAAACGTTCGACGGCGCCGGCTTTGACTACGTCACAGCCGCCGGCCACCTGCTCAGCACGCCGCAGGACCGTTACGAAGGGCGGCCGCCGGCAACCTACATGGGTCCGTTCCCCGACCCGTTCGTCATCTTCGGCTACCTCGCCGGCCTGACCAACCAGATCCACTTCGTCACCGGCATCCTCATCCTGCCCCTCTATCAGACGGCGGTCGTCGCCAAGCAGGCGGCGGAGCTCGATTTCCTCAGCGGCGGGCGCTTCGAAATGGGCGTCGGTATGAGCTGGCAGGAGCCGGAATACCAGGCATTGGGCCAGAACATCCACACCCGCGGCGCCCGGCTGGCCGAACAGGTCGAGGTGCTGCGCCTCTTTTGGACCCAGCCCTTCGTCAGCTTCAAAGGCAAATACCACGACATCGACAATATGGGTCTCAACCGCATCCCCTCGAAGCCGATCCCGATCTGGTTCGGCTCCACCCCGGAGGAGCGCCCGATGCGCCGCGCTGCCAAATTGGCCGATGGCTGGATGCCGATGGGCGACCCTACCGACACCTTCCCACAACTCAAGCAGTACATGGCCGACGCCGGCCGCGGCAACACGACGATGCAGCTGATGAGCCGCGTCACCGCCGGCGACGGCGGCCCCGGCGCCTGGGTCGCCGACGCCAGGCGCCTGCAGGGCGTTGGCGCCACGCACATCACCATTGGCGTCCCGCCGGACGTCACCGGCGACGCAGCCACGAAACGACTCATCGAGGCTAAGGACGCACTCGCGAAAGCGTTCTAACCAGGATCGAGCTCACACACAGAGGCCCCGCTTTGCTGCGGGGCCTCTTTTGTGCGGCTCCTTATGGCTTGTCAGGACTGTGATTCCGCGAGCTTCTTGAAGTTCGCCGCCGTCTGACGCATCGCCTCCGTCCCTCGCTTGCCCATCATCAACACCCACATCAACGATACCGGCAGCAGCAGATACCATCGCGGCTTGAAATCAATGTCGAGCGTCAGCGCAGAACCCGACGCCGCGGGCTCGATCAGGATCTCCAGCGTCATCGTCATCGTCCCGTCGTCGCCGACGTGCACCTGGCGGCGTGTCGGTTCAAACTCCGTGACGTTCCACTCGCTGTCGGCCTTGAACGGCGGGATACCGCCGTGCTCGCGATACACGGAACCACGTTCGATCGGGCCGTCCGGCGACTCGAGGACCGCGTCAGTTGGGACGACCCAGTCTGAGTACAGCTTCGCGTCGCACATCAAGTCCCAAGCATGCTGAGGCGTTGCTTCGATCTCGGTCGACACGATAATCCTTGGCATAGACGGCCCCCGTCTAGCCCAGCTTCGCGTCGAAGAACGTGAACACCTTGCTCCAACCGTCCATCGCCTGCTCCTGGCGGTAAGCCGGCGCCTGGTAGTAGAAGAAGCCGTGGCCGGCTCCGTCGTAGCGGTGGAACTCGTAGTCCTTGCCCGCCGCTTTCAGTGCTGCCTCGTGCTGGTTGACCTGCTCGGGTGACGGGTTCTGGTCGTCATTGCCGAAGATGCCCAGAATCGGGCACGCAAGGTCGGCGGTCATGTCGATCGGCGCCTTCGGCCGCTGCGGCGTCAACTCCGCCTGGACAACGCCACCGCCCCACAGCTCGACGCAGGCGTCGAAGGCTTTGCTGCGGCAGGAGATCATGAACGATTGGCGACCGCCGGAGCAGCTGCCGATGATTCCGACCTTACCGCTGCAGTTGGCCTGCGACCTGAGAAACGCTGCGCCGCCCTCCATGTCGCCGAGGCACTGGTCGTCGCTGACGCCGCCGGCGCCTCGAGCCTTGGCTGCCGCGTCGTCCGGCGCGCCGAAGCCGAAGCGGCCGTACATGTTCGGGCTAATCGCCAGGTACCCGTGCTGCGCGAAGCGGCGCGTCATCTCGCGATAGAACTCGTCCCAGCCAGGTAGGTGGTGGATCAGCACCACACCGGGGAACGGGCCGTTGCCTGCCGGCCGGGCGTAGTAGGCGTTGACCTGCTCACCGTTGTAGCCGCTGATGTTGATGACCTCGCAGGTCATACTGCCTGCGTCGCTGGCCGTGTCGAACTGGTTCCACTGCACAGTAATGCCTCCTGGTGAAACTAGGGCGCGTGATTAACAAGAAAGCGGGGATCGCAGTGACTTTGGCGCTGCTGTCCGCCAATGTCAAGGCTGTTCGTCTTAGAATCGAATTCAATTACGGAGGTTACACCATGGCTTACGACGAGGTGGTCGCACAACGAGTCCGGGAGGCGATCCAGAGCCGAGACGGCCTGAGCGAGCGCAAAATGTTCGGCGGGCTCTGCCTCATGCTCCACGGAAACATGTTCGCCGGGGTGATCAACGACGAACTGATGCTGCGCGTCGGCCCCGAAAACTCAGACGAGCTGCTGGCGCGCCCCGGCGCCCGACCCATGGACTTCACCGGCAGGCCGATGAAGGGCTACCTCTACGTCGAGCCCTCGGCCTTCGCCACGTCGGACGGCCTGACGGACTGGCTGGGACGGGCGCTGAGTTTCGTCGAGACTCTACCGCCTAAAGGTGCTGCAAAGCCGATGAAGTCCAAGCGCGGCTAGGCTGCCGCCGGCTCCTGTGACTTCGACACTCCGTGGGTCGAAAGAATCAGCGGCAGCGCGACCAGCGGTCCAATCGCCAAGATCAGGAACGAAGGGCGGTAATCCGCGGTCGCGTCGTACAGGAAACCGGCCAATAGAGGGCCAAAGACGGCCCCAATCGTGGATGCCGTGAACAGCATGCCCTGGATCGTCCCGTATGCCTTGAGGCCGAAGTACTCGGCCTGAATCGCCGCTCGCAGGGGCACCGCCGCGCCGAAGCCAATGCCGAAGAACGGCAGCACGTAGATCAACTGCCATTCATGGTGCACGGTGGAGAAGAGCGCCAACCCCACCGCGGAGCAGATCAGCGCCGCGGCGGCCAGCAGCGCCTTCGGGTACCGGTCCGCCGCCAGACCGAAGCCCAGACGGCCCGCCAAGCTGATCGCTGTCATGATCGTCACGCTCGTGGCCGCGAAGGCCTCGCTGCTGCCGACCTGCTCAACCAGGAACGGGATCTGGTGCACGATAATCGCAGTTGTCGCGAAGTTGCTCAGCGCAAATGTCAGCGCCACCTTCCAGAACAGCATCGAGCGCAGCGCCTCGCGTCCCGTCAGCTCCAGCCCTGTCGTCGGCACCGGGCGGCGCCCGGCCATTGCCTGCGGCCGCTTCATCTTCCTCGATGCCGTCTACGGACAGGCCCATCTCTTCCGGCCGGTTGCGCATGCTGAGCGCAAGCGGGACGCAGACCACAACCTGCGCAACCGCAACGGCGACCAGCGCATCCCGCCAGCCGAACTTCGAGATCAGGGCGGCGAACGCGATTGCTGAAATGCCGCCCATTCCGCCGCCGAAGGTCATCAGGCCAAGGGCGCGCCCTCGATAACGCCGGAACCACTGCGCGATGATCGTCGCGGCGTTTGCGCCACCCGTGGCGCTCATGCCGGCGGCGATGACCAGGATCGCGACGTAGAATCCTGTCAACGACTGCACCCGGCTCAGCAACACGAAGCCAGACGCTGCAATGACGATGCCGATCGCCGTCAGACGCCGGACGCCCACCTTGTCGACCAGCACGCCCACCAAGTGGCGCCGCTACGCCACCACCCTGGGTGCGCAGCGAGAAGCCGACCGAAACGGCCGCGCGGCTCCAGCCGAACTCAGCCGTCAGCGGCCCGACCAGCAGCCCAAAGCCGTAAAAGAACGTTCCGGCCGACAGGAAGACGATGGCCGCCGCGCAAAAGACGATCCACCAGCCGTAATAGATGCCGAAGCGCCGAAACAGGCCGGCCAACGATGAGGCGGACGCTAGACCTTTGTTTTGACTTCGGTCACCGGCTCCAGGACCGTGCTCTCGGCCGGCGCCTGGTTGATCGAGAAGTGAGCCATGCCCGTCGTCTCGGTGCCGCCGTGCCAGTGCTTCTCACCCAGCGGGATCACGATTACGTCACCGGGCTCGATGAGCTGCTCCGCCCGCCTCCGTCGCGACAATGCCCTTGCCCTCGAGCACGATCAATCCCTGCTCGAAGCCGTGCGTGTGCCACTTCGTGCGGCCGCCGGCCTCGAAGCGCACCAGGTTGATGCGCAGCGTCTTCCCATGCGCCTCGGTGATGTGCGGGTGCTGGTGCACGCGACCCGTGAACATGTCGCGCGTGCTGAGCTGTGGGTCGGCGTCTTTGCCCTTCGAGACGTACATCGTTGCCTCCGAACCTGAATGCGGGGGATACCTAGCGATTCTAGTCGCGCCCCGCCGTTGCTTCTAATCGCTAACGCTTCGGAAACCGAGCGGAGACTCACTGCGTTTGTGGCTTCCCCGGGTCGATAACAAATCGATGCGACCCTGGTTCCTCGTCGCCTTGGCTTGCGCTGCCCTGACGCTGAGCTGCTCGACCCTGACCGTCGAGCCTGCCCTCGTTCAGCCGCCGCGTTCCCTGCCGCTGCAAATCGTCCTTTCGAACACCTACGACAACGAAAACGTGCGCGTTGTTGAAAACGTATGGCTAAGACCGTACTCGGTCAGCGCCGACGGCGGCCTGGACGGCATCCGCGAGCGGCTCGACGAAATCGGGCCGAAGTCCGAAGTCATGGGACGTCGCTTCGACGGCCTGACGACCTGGGGGCTGCACTGGAGCTTCACCTTCGACAGCAACGACACGTCATGTCGCCTGCGTAACGCGACGATTGAGATGGAGGCCGTGATCACGCTCCCTGAACTCGCCGTCGGCGCTGCTCTCCCGGCTGACGAGTTGAGTCTCTGGAACGATTACCTGCTTGCGTTGCGCGCGCACGAGGACGGCCACGTCAACAACTACCGCGCCGGCGCCCAGGAGCTGAGCAACGAAATCCTGGCGCTTGGCGAGATGCCTGACTGCGATCAGCTCCGGAAGGCGCTCGCGGCTCTAGGCGAGGCGAAGCTCCAGCGTATCAGCCAGGCGGACCGCGATTACGATTTGAAAACGGGACACGGGGCAATCTTCCCGGCAAATGAGTAGGCACCAGCCCGGCAGAGGGTGGCTGGTGCCTATGAGAGTGTGGCCATCTGCTTGGGCGGGAAGAAGATTCGATGGCCGCTGTAGACATTGTGTCGGTAGTGAGCCAGCGCCTGAATAGGGAGTACCCCTGATCTTTACTGCCGGCCCGGATCGTTTGGGGTTTGCCCGCTGCGCCAGCGGGCGCGCGTGTCGATAAGAAGACGGCGCAACATCGCAAGGAAAGGCGGCTCCCTTGGAGCAGATCGTTTTCTACCTGGCCATACTGGCCGCCCTCTCTGGCTTCGCTATGGGCCTGTTGAATCTTGCCGGCCCCTACCTGAAACGCTGGAATGTCTCCCTGCCTACGTTGCAAATCGCCTCGCTTCTCCAACGCCGCGCCGCCGACGACACAGACGATGACTTTGACTTCGACGACGAGGACGACCTCATTACGGCGCGCGACTTCGCGGAAAACAGCTTCGCCGCCCCCGAGAACACCCTGCTCGCAAGGCGCCGTCGCGTGCGGCATGACGACGACGAAGAGCTGGACGATGAGCTGGCCGGCGTCCTCGACGAGGTCGCGGAAGAAGAACTCCAGACCGCTGACGGCGAAGAATATCTCGAGGACGAAGACGACGGCCCGGTCATCTATACCGTCTCCGCCGAAGCCGTCGACGCGGCCGAGGACGAAGACCCGAACGAGGATGAAGACGAGCCCTCCGAGGACGCTAATGCTGATGTCGAAGGCAATGACGGCGCCGAGGAGACTCGAAGACGAGGAAGACGAAGACGACGACGACGAGGAAGCAGCCGAGCCCGAGGTGCAGACCGTCGCAGCGGGCGGCGATGGCGACGACATGCTGTCATTTTTCGGCGAGTCCGCCGACGCCGGCGCCGCCCCGATAGCCGCCTGGCGCGAAGACCTGCCTGAGGTCACCATCGATGAATTGCTGGCCGATGCGCGCGCGATACGGCAGCAGATCCAGGGTAGGAAGTCCAACGCGGCATGAGGTCGCCCTCGGGGCGTGAGAAGCGTCCCACTAACTGGCTGGGACGGGCGCTTACCGGGCTGATCATCGGATTGGGCATGGGGGCAGTTGCGCTAGCCGTGATACCTGCCTCGCCGGGCTCAGTCTCAACCACCGGCCTGCCTCGAGAAGACGCGGCGGGCTTGACGCAGCCTGCTGTCCCGGCCCACGCGGCTCGCGCGTCAGACTTGTTGCGCTCCGGCTCGGGTGGCGATGTCGCCAGCGTGGGTAATCCCGTCGCCCAGCCGACGCCGCGTCCCATTATTCGCGAAGCCGCCCCTCTCGACGCATTGCCCGCCGTGGCGGGCGCCCGCGCCATCAACACCGGACGGCCATCCGGCGAAGCGGCCGCCGCCCCACCCGCACCGTTCTCGGTTGTCGTGGCGGTCCAGGACACGGGATCACTACAGCCCCTGGGTCAGGTCATCGTGGATGGCCTGCTGCAGAAAGGCGTCAACGCTGCCATGGCACCGCTCTCGGATGCCGGACGCCCGGACGTCATCCTGGCGCTCAACGGCGTGCCCGGCTCCCGCAACGAAACTTGGTTCTGTGATCCCGGCCCGGAGCAGAGCGTCGTCCTGGCCACGGAGCTCCTGGACGCCATCGGGACCGGGCCGGGTGACACGCCTGCCGCTGCCGCGCCTCAAAGCGACTTTCCGTGTGAGGACATCCACGCCGGCCGCGCTCGCGTCCCAGCCGTCCTGCTCGAGCTGGCAAACGGGGGCGCTGCAGCCGACCCGGCTGTCATCGTGGATGCGCTCAGAGGCTATTTCAGCGCGCATCGCGGGCCCGTCCTCGCGGCACGCGCCGCGCCCCGGCTAATCTGGCCCGCCCTCGGACCAGTGACCAGCCACTACAACGCCAGTCATCCGCTCGGCATTGACATCGGCCAGTGGGAGGGCCCCATTGTCGCCGCGACGGACGGCATCGTGAGCTTCGCCGGTGGGGACCCTTGCTGCTCCTACGGCATCTTCGTGATGGTCGACAGCGGCGACGGCCTCACCACGCTGTACGCCCACCTGAGCGTGCTTTCCGTGACCCAGGGCCAGCGAGTGCGACAGGGAGACGTCTTGGGCCAGGTCGGCTGTACCGGCACCTGCTTCGGCACCCACCTCCACTTCGAGGTGTGGCTGGACGGTGTACGCCAGAACCCCATGCTGTACCTGGACTAATCTCCGCACCACCATCAACGATTCGGAATGTCTCGACAGGGCCATCGCGATCCGATTCGCGTGCCCTTTGAAATGTGTCAGATGATTCGTGACCTAAGCGTTCCTCGGGCGAGTGAGGTAGTAGAAGGCCCAGCTGGAGCCAGCCGCCAGCAGAACGACGCCCGTCATCAACAGCGTCCGGCTCGGGAATGTCCCCTGCGGTGCTGGCGCGATGCCTCCACCCGCGTCGCCTATCGGTGTCAGCGAAGGCTGCGGTCCGTTCGCGATCGACCGCGCCGAAGAGGGCGCCGTCAGCGGCGCGAGCGTCGGTTGTAGAACGGGCTCCGCCGGAGTCGGCGTTGGCACCGCCTGGTGCCAGACCGAGTTGGAGCTGATGCCGCTGGCCGGCGGCGGCGCGGCGCGGGAGCTCGTCCCGGGCGAGAGCGGAGGCAGATCGCTGTCCCCCGCCGCGGCGGGCTGCGGCGTAGGCTCCTCAGTGGCAACCGCGGCGACTCCGCAGCTCGTCGAGTCATTGTTCGAGTTCGGATCGGCGACGCCCGTCACCAGCTCGATCTCGACCCTTACCCAGGGAGGCGCTGCTGAATTGTAGAGCGGAAGGTTCGCGGTGCCGTATGCCGGCAAGCTGATCTGGTGATCGTGCTCCTCCAGCAGGCCGTTCTCGCCAAAGAGACGCAGCCGCAACGTCCGGCTTTGCAGCGACGTCGCACTCGTGTTGAAGATGGTCGCCAGCAGCGGCTGGCCCGCTTCACAGAAGTTGTTGAAGAACGAGACCGCGAGGTCCTGCGCGGGTTGCGGCGTCGCGGTAGGCGTTGACGTCGGTTGCGGCGTCTGAGTGGCAGTCGGCTCCGGCGTCTGAGTCGGTGTCGGCGTCGCAGTTTCGGTCGGTACCGGCACCTGCGACGCGGCCTCGGTGGCCTTGGACTCGGGTCTTGGCTCTGCCGCGCTGGCATTCGGCAACGCGAACTGCAGCGTGCCGGCTAGTAACAAGGCCAGGATCACCCGCAGCGGCAGGCTTACGCGCGTGCATGAGTGAGGAGAGATCATCTTTAGCAGTTTTCGCACTGAGGGCCGCGCCGAGAATCGGGATTCCTCTTACGCGTGTCATGAGACGCCCCGATAAGGCCGCCCGTCGCAGTTCGCGCCACTGTCCTGTCACTGGCGGCATCGCTTCGGCCGAATGGCACGAATAAGGGCATTCCCCGATGCGCCCCTCATCGAGCGCCTCCGAAACCAGAACTGAGGTGTCAGCGAGGAATCTCGCCGACTGACTTTCGCCCGTTTTCGGCCCAACCGGCCGAGGCGCCGGCTTGGGAAGAAGGAGGAGCCAGCGAAAAAGACGAAGACATTTCCGTAGGGAGGGTTCGCGGCCCTACACCTGAAATGAATGGCGAACGAACACAAATCGGAGGGACATCTAGAAGTGAATCTACGTAATCTGATTCAGAGGACGCGTGACGAGCGCGGTATCACCGGTCTCGAAACCGCGATCATCCTGATCGCCTTCGTGGTCGTTGCCACCGTCTTCGCCTTCGTCGTCCTCACCACAGGTATCTTCAGCGCTGAGCGCGGTAAGGAGACGGTGTTCGCCGGCCTCCAGAAGGCGCGAGGCACCATGGAAGTCCGCGGCGGCGTGGTTGTCAATGACGCCGATGCCACGATCGTCCAAACCGGCATCACAGCCGGCACGGTTCAGTGGTCGGTTGCCACGACCGCCGGCGGCGAAGCAATCCCGCTCGACCCGAATGCCACCAACAACCGAACGGTTGTGGCGTACCGGGACTCGGGCGTAATCATTGACGACGTCGCCTACACAGCAACTGAGATCGTTGGTGACGGCGACCTTCTGCTCGAGCCCGGCGAGTTGTTCGTCATGAGCGTTGACCTCGCCGACGCAAGCATGACGGGCAACTCGATCGCCCCGAATGCCCGCTTCACTTTCGAGATTCAGACGCCCGTCGGCGCCGTTCTCGACCTGACGCGTTCGATGCCGGCGCAGCTCGACGCCGTCATGCAGCTTCACTAAGGGCTCAGGAAGAGCCACCACTTAAGGGTGGCGGCGCTTGCAACGATGCAAGCGCCGCCACCAACAAAGCAGGGAAAAGCATGGAGCTTGGTTCAAAGGTCACAGTGCTGGAGGAAGAGATCGCCGTCCTCAAAGGTGAGATCAAAACGATCCTCCAGGAGGTCCGTACCGCGGTCCTGGCGCGGGAAAACCCGTTTGCCATGGACGCGCACGGTCTCCAGATCGCCGCGCAAGTCCCGACTCCGGCGGCGGAACCAGCTCACGAACCCGCGGCTGCAGAGCCGGAGGCTTTGCCAAAGGTAATCCAGCTGCATTCCGTGCCCGAGCCGGAACAGCTGGAGACCACCCACCGATCCTTCTCCGGAAGGGATGAGACCGATGCAGCGCGCCGCCACGCGAGCAGCTTGCCGGAAAATCGACGCTGGAGTGTTGGTTCGCTGGCCACGCTGATCGCATGGACGCAGGACACCGCCACTCGCATGGACGCGAGCGACCTGGACATCGTCCTGTCGCTGGCGCGCTACGGCGGCCTCATTGACGCAGAACTGGAAGCAACGTTGACCAAGCTCTCGACGCCGTTGTTCGAGAAGAATCCGGGGCCGAAGCCGGCGGGCGCCAGCGACTACCTGCTGGCTCTCAGAGAGCTATCGGCGCTGATCGAGGAAGCAGAAGACAGCTACCGGGGCATCGGCCCCTTACGCAGGGTTAGCTAGGAGGGGCCGTGGAGAAGGCAATTGCGACGGTGATTCTAACCGTCGCGGGCATCACGGCCATCGTCGCCGTGCTCAACGCGCTGATGCCCGCGATCTCGCGCACCAGCGGCTCGCTCGTCGCGACCGCCGACAGCCTTGACTCGCGTATTGGCACGCAGATCGAGATCATCCACGCCGCCGGCGTGGATGGTAGCGACACGGTAGACGCCTGGACCAAGAACATCGGTGCCGTAGTCATCGCTCCAGTCGACCGCGTCGACGTGTTCTTCGGCACCGCCGACAGCTTTCTCCGCATTCCCTACGGAGGGCCCGCCTGCACCGCGCCTTGCTGGTCCTACACGATAGAGAACGACACGGTCTGGAACCCCACCGCAACGCTGAGGGTGACGCTGACGCTGGACTACACCCTCGCGACCGGCAACACGTATTACATCAAGGTCGTCGCGCCTAACGGGATCAACGACGCCAGGTTCTTCACGGTCTAACCATGGATAACGCGATTCCCTCAATGATCGTCGGCGCCATCCTCCTGACTGCCATGGCGATCGTAGGACGCGGCAGCCTGCAGGCCTATGACAAGGCAGGATCGAGCTTCCGCGCTATGGAAGCCCGCCTGATGGAGAAGAGCACAACGGACCTCTCCATCACGGACGCTACCGTGGATATCACGGGTCAGTTCGTCACGGTGACGCTGCTCAACGATGGTTCGACGCGTGTCGGCAGCATCGAGGACCTGGACGTCATCGTTAGCTTCTTCACGTCGGGCGGCGGCCAGGCCAACATCTGGCTGCCTTTCGATTCGTCGGGCCTCACGGACAACACATGGAGCCTGACCACCATACAGAACGACGACTACGAACCCGGCATCCTCAACCCGGGCGAGACCGCAGAGCTTCTGCTCAACCTCAACCCGGGCGTCGCTGTCGGCCCGTCCAACTCTCTTGTCATCAGCACGGAGATCGGCGCCACCACCGCTGCCGCATTCGCAAGGCTTATTTAGGAGGCGTCTTGGTCAGCACTGAGGCACCCCGGCTGGTTACAACCGGCAACAGCGAAATCGATAAGAAGATCGGCGGCGGCCTGCCGCTGCGCTCTCTTACGCTGATCGAGGGTCAGTCCGACGCCGGCAAAAGCGTCCTGGTGCAGCAGTTCACCTGGGGCACGCTGCACAGCGGACTGCGAATCGACATGTACACGACCGAGAACACGACGGCGAGTCTGTTTCGTCAGATGCACTCTCTCGCGCTTGAGATCACGGACTTCTTTCTCGTCGGCCGCATCAACGTCTACCCCGTCCCGAACAGCTTCACTGAGGAACAGTCTCGGCGCATCTTCCAGATGTTGCTCGATCACATCGCGCTGAGCCGAGCGGACGTGGTCATCGTCGATTCCCTGACGGCCTTTGTGACCCACGCCTCGGAGGCGGAGACGCTCGATTTCTTCTCACACGTCAAGGAGCTCTGCGACAGCGGACGCAGCGTGATCCTGACGATGCACTCCTACGCCTCCACGGAGCAGCTGCTGACACGCCTGCGTTCGATGTGCGACGCCCACCTGCGGCTCCGTGTGGAGGAAATCGGTACGCAACTGGTCAAGGTATTGGAGGTTTCAAAGGTTCGTGGCGCCGCCAAGAGCACAGGCAATATCGTGTCCTTCGATGTCGAGCCCAACCTCGGCATGCGCATCATCCCGGTCACGAAAGCCAAGGCATGAGCGAAGCCACAACCAGGGAGCGCAAGCGGCCAAAGAAGAAACGGCAGAAGCCGCCGGAGGAATCTCCGGAGGACCTCGAACGCGCCGAACGCAAGCGGGCTTTTCAAGAAGCGATCGCCTCTTCGCCTCACCTTCGCACGTACCTGGACACGCTCGATTACGAAGCCCTGGGCGGAGAACCCGAATTCTACGAAAAGGCCGACCGCAAGGCAGGCGACGTTCCGTTCAAGAACTTCATCTACGCCGTCGGCAACGGCCTCTTCGTGCACATCATCACCGACCCCGAAGACGCCCGTGACACCTACGCCGCCATCGAGCCGTCGATGGTCGACACAAACATGGGAACGTACGTCGCGAAGATCGACGTCTTCCTGCTCGACTATGTGGACGAGCTCGAGGGGTGCGAAGACGACGACCAGAAGACAGAGGTAATCCTCAGGGCGATTGATGAGAACGTCAAAGTTGGCAAAAGTGGTGGCGGAGCTGGCGGCGGACGCGGATTCAACCCGTTCGGCCGCAAGAAGGGCGGCGACGGCGAGGAAGAGGTGCAGATCGTCCTCACGCCGGAGCAGCTCGACGCGCTGAAGTACCTCGTGTTACGCGACAAGATCGGACTCGGCTACCTGGAGCCGCTGATCCAGGACTCGTACATCGAGGACATCAGCTGCAGTGGCGTTGGACCCATCTTCATCGAGCACAAGCTGTTCGGCGGCCTCAAGTCCAACATCACTTTCGACGAGACGGATCAACTGGACAGCTTCGTCCTGCGTCTCTCGGAGAAGATCAAGAAGCCGGTTACTTACCGAAACCCGATCTCTGACGCTACGTTGCCGGACGGCTCGCGTATCAACATCGTCTACGGCAACGACGTTTCGACACGCGGCAGCAACTTCACGATTCGTAAGTTCACCGCCGTGCCTTTGAGCATCATCGACATCATCAAGTCGGGCGGTATCAGCTCGGAGATGGCTGCCTATCTGTCACTGATGATCGGCGAGGGTATGAACCTCTTCGTTTCGGGCGAGACTGCTTCCGGTAAGACCACGCTGCTCAACGCGCTGACCATGTTCTACCCGCCCGCAGCAAAGATCGTGACGATTGAGGACACCCCGGAGTTGCAGGTACCGCACTCCAACTGGACGCGAGAGGTCGTGCGTGGCTCCATGTCCGCCTCCGACGGCGGCGGCGTCACGATGTTCTCGCTCCTCCGCGCCGCCCTGCGTCAAAGGCCAAACGCCATCCTTGTCGGTGAGATTCGCGGCGAGGAGGGCGCCATTGCCTTCCAGGCCATGCAGACCGGTCATGCCGTGGCCGCGACCTTCCACGCGTCGTCGGTCGAGAAGCTGATCCAGCGTCTCACCGGTGCGCCGATCAGTGTGCCGAAGGCTTACGTCGATAACCTCAACGTCGTCGCGATCGCAAGCGCCGTGCGTCTGCCCAACGGCAGGCCCGGCCGTCGCATCCTCAGCCTCAACGAGCTGATCGGCTATGACAGCCAGGCCGATGCCTTCTCTTTCATCGAAACGTATCGCTGGGTTCCTCACAACGACACCTTCGAGGCGACGGGACACATGAACAGCTACTTGCTCGAAAACCGGGTCGCTCCCGCACGTGGGATCGACCCCCAGAACAAGCGCGCCATCTACGACGAGATGATGAAGCGGGCGCGTCTATTCGATCGGCTCCTGGAGGCCGGAAGGACAAATTTCTTTGATATCTTTAAGGCTTTTGCCCAGGCTCAGAGGCAAGGCATCGTCTGATTCCGGCGCTCCGGTCCGGAAGGTCAGAGAGGACGATTTCGGGCCCAAGTCGCTGTTCTCGCGCGAGCCGGTCGATTTCGATCTCATCACGCAGCTGACGCACATGTCCGCCGTGGCGACGTCGGGAATCGCGCGCGACAAGCTGTTCGAAGGAACCGCGGACCTCGACTACAGCACTTCGAAGTACTTTCGCCGCGTACATCGTGTGGCCCAGCGCCTCAACTACGACTACTCACAGGCCTGCGAGATCGTCGGCGACCAGGCGAGGGACGACAGCGTGCAGAACCTCTTGCTGCACTTCTCGACAGCCCTCTCCGCTGGAGAGCCCGAAGCCGACTTCCTCAAGCGCGAGACCGACGTCCAGCTCGAGCTCTTCGGGAAGAAGTACGAACGCGACATAGAGTCCCTCCAGAAGTGGACCGACGCGTACATTGCGCTCATGGTTTCGACCACGCTGATCGTCGTCATTTCACTCGTCTCAATGATGATCTACCCCGTGGGCACGATCGCGATCGCCGGCCTGGCGGTCATCGTCATGATGGTGACAGCAGCCGGTAGCTGGATCATCTTCACCGTCGCACCGCACGAAGTGAAGACGCACCGTTTAGCCAGGCGCTCGGCGGAACAGGCGCAGATAGACAAGCTGGCCGTGGTCTTGATTTCAGTGACGGGGCCGGTCTTCGTGCTGGGCTGGCTCTTCTTCAACCTCGGCATCGCCATGATTGTGTCAGCGTTGTTGTTGACCCCTATAGCGTGGTTGGTCTGGCAGGACGACAAGAAGATCGATCAGCGCGACAGGGACATGCCGGCCTTCCTGCGAGGTCTCGGCAGCGTAATGGGCGCCGTGGGAACCACCGTCGCGGAGGGCCTTTCGCGCCTCAACCGCCGTTCTCTTGGCGCCATGGAGACACACGTCCGCAAGCTCTATGTTCGCTTGACTAATGACCTGCCGCCGGAACTCACCTGGGCGCGACTGGCCGGTGAGAGCGGGTCCGAACTCGTGACACGCACCGTGCGCATCTTCTCCGACGGCATCAAGGTCGGTGGCGATCCGGCGGCCGTAGGCGACCTGGCATCTTCGTTCGGTCAGAAGGTCTCGCTGCTCCGCGCCTCGCGGTCCATGGTGTCGAACTCGTTCGCTTTTGTCGTCGTGCCCATGCACGCGGCGCTGCTCGGAATCATCCTCTTCGTAACCGAGGTCGTGGTGATCTTTGGCAACAAGATCGCAGACGTGCAGAGTGAGAACCTCGACAGCGACCTCATCGCCGAAGCGGGCGTCAGCAACGCCATTGTCTTTGCCGCACCGGACGCTGCCTTCATCCGCCTCCTGGTCGTCATAAGCATCATCATGCTGACGCTGGCGAACTCGTTCGCTCCGTACGCGGCCTCGGGCGGTCATCGCTACAAAATCTTCAATTACGCCGTGATCATGATGATGATCTCAGGCATCTTCTACATCGTGATACCGGAAATCGTTCAGGGACTGTTCCGTTCGGTTGCAGATACTCCGCTCTCCGGCACGCCGGTGCAGTGAGCTCAGCTCCAGAGATCGCCTCGCTTGCCAATGCGGCTTGATGCCGCGGTGAATCGGAAGATGTTTCGCGCCATCTGAGAGGTCTGCTCTGCGGCCCTGGCCTCGTAGATCTGTGTTCGCAGAACGTGCACCCGCTGGTTCTCCGGTTCCGCGATCGCGGCCTGCTCCACAAGGTGCGTCGCGAGGCGAGCGCCACCGCCTTGAAGCAGCGTCTCGGCCCGGCTGAGGACCGTCTCCACGCCGCCCGCCAGCGATATCCACTCCCGTGCTTCTTCGCTGCGTGGAGACGGCAAAAGGCGGTCCGGTTCCCCGTCATACCAGCCGCCGTATAGCCGCCATACGTTTCTGATCAGGAACTGCGGGTGGTCATGCACGAGCCGTAAGTACGGCTTGGCGAGGGTCTCGTCCGGCACCTTCACGCTGTGGAGGATCGTGTCGAGCGATGCCCCTGTATTCATCAGCCCGAGGACCTGTCCCTCGATGCTTTCGAGAAACGAGGCCGTGTCTTCCAGCGCCAGCTTCACGCGGGCGGCCCCGAAAATCGGCAATCCGTGCCCCGGGACCATGATTTCAGCTCCCAGGGCTGCCATTTGCCTGCCGCCCATTCTCCAATCCAGCGTTGCACCTACTGAGGGATACCCGCATTCGGCACCGCCCAGATGAAGAGATCACCGCTGGCTTGCAGTTTCCGCTCCGGCACCCAGGTCCACGTCGCATCTTCCGTCTCGCCGCGAGTGTGAGTGAGCTCGAACGTCAGTTCACCCTGACGAAAGCTGATCCGGTCGCGGTATGTGACGTCCGGCAAGCGGGTAGGCTGGCCCCACTGGAAAGCTCTGCGATCGGCGACGTCTGCTGCCGGCATCAGCTGACGGCGGTTGATCGCATTGTTCCAGCCGCTCGTCTTCCCGTAGCGCTCGAAGTGACCGGGAATTGCCTCGTGGCCGTACACAATTGGGCCGGGAAGACCACGCTCTACTGCTTCGTTGTCGAAGGGAGCGACGCCGAAGACGTGATCGACGTGGTGATGTGAGAAGACGGCCGCCGCGAGGCGTTCGCTGGCCCGCCACTTCCGTACCTCCGCATGGACGACTTCACTCTCGCGACGGCTCCCGGTGTCGACCATGACTAGTCCGTCGCTCGTATCCAGCGTCGTGACGCCCGCGGTGCCTTTGAGATACAGGATGCCCGGCTCAAGCTCCTCGGCGCGTCTCTCGTTGTACGGACTGGTCACCGGGTGATGCTCGAAGACCGTATCGAGCTCGCCATTTCAGAGGCGGTCGGATAATGCGCGAATGTCAGACATACGTTCACTCCTTACGCGTCGCGTCGCCTTAAAGCCCTGATTTGGCCCGGCCGGAGCCTTAATGGCCCCAGGACACCGCCTGCGCGCCATCCACGAGAAGCGAAACGCCGGAGATGAAGCTCGCCTCGTCTGAGTGGAGGAAGAGCGCCGCGTTGGCAACGTCCCAGCCGGTGCCCATCGTGCGCCCCAGCGGCACGCGCTTGTTACGCATCTCGACCACGTCCTGGCGCGTCATGCCGTTCATGCCGATACGGTTCTCGATCGCCATCGGCGTGTTCATCAGGCCGGGCAGGATCGCGTTGGAGCGCACGCCATACTCCGCGTTGAAAACCGCCAGGTTTTCGGTCAGCGCCACGACGCCGGCCTTAGTCGTCTTGTAGCCGAGGTACGGATACGGCTCGATGGCGGCCATCGACGCGATGTTGACGATGCTGCCGTGCGACTCGCGCAGCGCCAAGAGCGCGTGCTTGCAGGCGAACCACATACCCTCGAGGTTGACTTTGAAGCTGCGCTCAAATGCCTCCGCGGTCAGGTCCAGCGCGTTGGCATCGCCCAGCGCCAGGCTGGCGCCAACGTTGTTATGCAGGATGTCTAGCCGTCCTTCGCGTGCCAGGACGGCGTCGATAACGCCTTTGACCGCGGCCTCGTCCGTGATGTCACACGCTGCGGCGATAGCGCTGTGCCCAGCCTTCGTGATCTCGTCGACCGTCTCCTGCGCGCGCGCCAGCTCGCGGTCGACGACCGTAACCTTCGCTCCCTCGCGAGCAAGCACAACCGCTGTAGCCCGGCCGTTACCAACGGTCTCTCCCGGCGTCTGACCGCCACCAAACACGATAGCCATCTTGCCCTCAACCCGGCCTGCCATCTCAGCCTCCGTCTGCTCAAAAGGATTCGCTTGCTGAGGCAGATTCTAGCCTTACGCGGGGTTAGGGTCAGAGGCCGGCCGTCGTCCTTTAGCGGAGACCATGAGCTGCGACGTCCACCTGAATCGAGGATCCCCGAGCAGCTCCAGCAGGCGGTCGATGGAAGGGCCGTCGATCTGGCCGGTAGCAATCAGGTCGTCGCGGAGTTTGAGCACGCTCAGGAGCAGCAGCCCTCGCGTCCCAGAACCGCCGCGCTCCGTCACCATGTAGCCTTCCGCGCCGACGTCTTCTAGGTTGAGTCGATTGAGCCGCCCGAAGAGCCCGCCGCCGTACGTCAGGTCCAACCCGCGCTCGTTCGCCAGGCTCTCGAACGCGCCGAGCCACGCCTGCCACACTGATCCCGCCTCTGGATCGCAGCCCGGGTCCGGCAGGAAGGTGCTGTGGTCGAACTCCTCTACGAGAAGCCACCCGCCGGGCTTCAACGCCGCGCGCATCCGCCGCAGCGCTTCTTCGTGCTCGGGCAGGTGCTCGAGCAGCAAACGGGTGTGGACGAGGTCGTAGGCGCACGGCGCCAGGTCCTCCGTCGTAATGTCGTGCCGCCGCGTCTCCAGGTTCGGCCCCTGGATCGACTCGAGCAGCCGCGGGTCGAGGTCCGTGGCGAGGACGTGGCCCGATGACCCTACATGCCGGCAGAGCCATCTCGCGATCGACCCGCCACCGGCGCCGATCTCAGCGCAGCGCCACCCTTCTCTTACACCAATGACTTCGAGGTTGCGGAGCGTCCACGGGTCCCAGATCGTCTCGAGCGCACCGAGCCTGCGCCGTTCTTGCTGCCACGCGTTGTCGAAGACGTACGTCCCGCTCACCGTACCGCTCCCTCCGATCGCAGCAGCGCTTGCTTGCGGCCGAGGCCCCAGCGGTAGCCACCCAGTCTGCCGTCCGACCGCACGACGCGATGACACGGCGTCAGCAGCGCCAGCGGGTTGGTGGCGCATGCTCTCGCTACTGCTCGGGCCGCCGAGGGCTGACCGATCGCTTCCGCGATCTGACGATAGGTACGCGTTTGTCCAGCCGGAATCTCACGCAGCGCCGCCCACACCCTGCGCTGAAACTCGCTGCCGTGGACATCGAGCTGCAGGCCGCTGTCACGGACGCCGGCCTTGACGGCGTCCTTCACGGCCCCAACGTGACCGGACATCGCGCTGGCGTCCTCGACCAGATCGGCCCGCGGAAACTCGGCCTCTAGCTCGTGCGTCACCTCGTCGGGCGTACCGAGGTAGACGGCGCAGAGACCGCGCTCGGTCGCCGCCACGAGCATGTGACCCAGATCGCCTTCTGCGATCGCGTACGTGATGCGTTCGCCGCGTCCGCCCTGCCTGAACGCGGACGGACGCATGCCGAGCTGCTCGCCGGCGCGTTCGTACGCGGCGCGTGTCGAGCCGAAGCCGGCGTTATACACGGCCTCTGTAACCGTCTTACTGCTTCGCAGGTCCTGCCTGAAACGCTGTCGCCGCAGCTCAAGGGCGTACTGCTTCGGGGTTAGTCCTGTCTGGCGCTTGAAGACGCGCTGCAGATACGCAGGGCTGAGCCGCACATCTCGCGCGAGTTCCCTCAGGGTCAGGTCCGTCTCACTCGCTTCGATCAAATGCAGCGCCTTCGCTACGGCCAACTGGTCGGCGCTGACGCTGTCTGGATGGCAACGCAGGCAGGCGCGAAATCCCGCCTGTCTCGCCGCCTCAGGCGCCTCGAAGAAGACGACCTGGTCCCGTCCCGGCCTGCGTGAAGGACAGGACGGACGGCAGTAAACTCCCGTGGACCGCACAGCGTAGTAGAACGCGCCGTCCGCGGCGATCTCACGAGCCTGCACGGCTTGCCAGCGCGATTCCTCGGCGCGATAGGTACGTTCCGCGGTGCTGTTTGTCGCTGCCATGCCGGCATTGTGGCGCGGCGGACGCCGGCGTGACTATCCGATTCTTGCGCTCAAAGTCGCGATTTTTCCCGCCTCTCGCTGCTGGGCTTCGCGAGGGTTAGAATCGAGGCTGATACGGAGAGGTGTGGAGGAGACGCTTGTGACCAATCACGTTCTTGGACAGCCCATCGGCCGCGTTGACGGCATCGACAAGGTCACCGGACACGCTATTTACACGTCCGACCTGCTGCTGGAAGGCGTGCTTCGGGGCAAGGTGCTCTACAGCCCCTACGCCCACGCCCGCATCACGAAGATCGACACGTCCGCGGCGAAGGCACTGCCCGGCGTCGTCGCCGTGATCACCGGCGCCGACGTCGGCGAAGGCCTCTACGGCAGCAACCTCAAGGACATGCCTATCCTGGCGCACGACCGCGTCCGCTTCGTTGGTGAGCGCGTCGCCGCGGTGGCGGCTGTCGACGAGGACACGGCGCAGACGGCGATCGACCTGATCGACGTCGAGTACGAGGAACTGCCCGCCGTCTTCGACCTTGAGGAGGCGATGCAGCCCGGTGCGGCCGTGATCCACCCCGACTTCAACACCTACGAAGGCGTCACGGCGACGCCCGGCCCCGGCCCCTTCGGCGGCCTGCTACCCCTCACGACGCCGTCGAATATCTACACGTCACGCGCCGAGGACCGCGGCGATCTCGACAAGGGGTTCGCTGAGGCGGACCGCATCATCGAGAACACCTACTTCACGCAGCGTCAGCACCAGGGCTATCTCGAGCCGCAGAACTGCGCCGTCGCGATCGACGACGATGGCCGGATCCACGTCTGGGCCGGCAGCAAGATGCCCCACGGCACCAAGATGAGCTTCGCCGGCGTCGTCAACGAGGACCCGAACAAGGTGCTCGTCCACCACACCTACATCGGCGGCGACTTCGGCGCCAAGGCGACGCCTGTGCTGCTACCGATCTGCTACAACTTGGCGAAGGCGGCCGGCCAGCCGGTGCGCATGGTCAACGACTACCTGGACGAGCTGCTGTCCGGCAACCCGCGCCACGCGACGATGATCCGCTACCGCACCGGCATCAAGGATGACGGCACGATCACGGCGCACCACACGCAGTTCTACGTCAACGGCGGCGCCTACGGCGCCTTCAAGCCGGGTGGCATCATCTTCGGGCCGGAGCAGGCGGCCGGGCCGTACGTCATCCCCAACACTCGTCTCGAAGCGGCCCACGTCTACACCAACACGATCCCCGGCGGCTACATGCGCGGCCCCGGCGAGTCGCAGGCCGTCTTCGCCATCGAGTCGCACATCGACGAGCTGGCGCATGCCATCGGCATGGACCCGGTCGACTTCCGCATGAAGAACGTCGTCGGCGAAGGTGACGAGACGGCATTTGGAGCGCATTTCGAGGGTGTCCGCGCCAAGGAGACGCTTCAGGCCGCCGTCGACGCGGCGAACTACCGCGCGCCGAAGGGCCCGAACGTCGGGCGCGGCGTGGCGCTGGGCGAGCGCCCTCCGGGCGGCGGCATCGGCAACGCGTCGATCACGTTCAACCCGGACGGCACGGTGTCGTTGGGCACGCCGATCTTCGACCAGGGCTCCGGCACCTACACGATCATGATCCAGATGGCGGCTGAGGAGCTGAACCTGCCGATGGACCGCATCAAGCTCGACATCTGGAATACAGACGCGGTGCCCTTCGACTCCGGCGTGGCCGGGAGCTGGGCGGCGCGCGTCAACTCTGTCGTGGTGCACGAGGCGGCCCAGGCGGCGCGGCAGGAGCTGATCGCCTTCGCGGCGCGGCGCCTCGAGTGGCCAACCGGGAGCGTCGAGCTGGACGGCGACACGCTGCGCAGCACCACGCTGAACGAGACGGTGCAGTGGAAGGACATCCTCTCCGAGGCCGACCGCGTCATCACTTCAGGCCGCAAGACGCAGATGGAAGGCCTCGGCGACCTGGCTCACATCACGGGCTTCAACGTCCAGGTGGCGGAGGTTGAGGTCGACCCGGACACGGGCGAGATCAAGCTGACGAACTTCGTTTCGGCGCACGACGTGGGCAAGATACTGAACCCGCTGGGGCACCAGGGCCAGATCAACGGCGGCATTGTGGCGGGGATTGGATATGCGCTGATGGAGGAGATGCGGGTCGAGGACGGGCGGGTGACCAACCTGTCGCTGGGGGACTACAAGCTGCCGGTGACGATGGACCTGCCGAGGCTGACCACGGTGCTGGTGGAGACGGAGCACGGCGTGGGCCCCTACAACATCAAGGCGATCGGCGAGGGCCCGACAACGCCCGTCGCCCCGGCAATCGCCAACGCGGTGTTCGACGCCTGCGGGGTGCGTATCCGCGAGCTGCCGATCACGTCGGAGAAGGTCTACCGCGCTCTGAAATCGTAGCTCCCAGATTCGAAACGAGGCCTTAACGTAGGAGGAACGCAAGCCTTGCAGCAGCCCTTCTGAGCCAGTGTGAGGCCGGGACGCGGGGGCTATTCGAGGAGATCGCGGGGAGAGCCGGTGCGCTTCGAGGGGGATTAGAGGGGGCAAAGAGAGAGGCTTTTGGGCCGGGTTCGGCTCAGGCCCGGATTTCAACGCGCAACGCTATTAGCGCCGGCAAATCGTCGGCGCTGTCTTTGACGCCCGGGCATCCGCATCCGCGAACTACCAATCACGTCGGAAACGTGCGTTGGGCGCGAAAGGGTTCGACATTAACTCGGGGGGTTGGGTGTGGCCCCGAGTTACTTCTCAGCCGTTCCGTGGTTAGCACTGGGACAAGATTCTTGCGAGAGTCGTGAGCACCGCATAGAGTGGAGACATGTCGGAGCATAGGAAATATGCTCGAGATCCGATAACAGAGGCTGTTATCGAGATCCGAATCGCCTACGAGGGCGAGAGGTCTCTCACTGACTTGGAGCCCATGACGCCCGAGCTTGCAGAGTGGTATCCCAAGCCAGGCGTCATCAACCTAGGCTCCGGGCAAATGACGTTTGGAACCCAGGTTGGCGCGACCGCCAAGTCACAACAGATCGGGTATCTCTATTCGGGTGATGATGGAAGGAATCTGCTTCAGGCACGAATCGACAGCTTCGCGCTAAGTCGCCTGTCTCCCTACACATCGTGGCAAAACTTCCGCCAGGATGCGAGAGCGCTCTTTGACATTTATAAGCACGCTATCAGGCCAGAGAAGATCGTTCGGGTTGCGACGAGATACATAAATAAATTCGACCTTCCCGGTCCCGTCCTTGAACTTAGGGATTACTTTGCAACATACCCAGAGCCGCCTTCAGATCAAACTATGGCGGGCTTCTACATGCAGGTGACGCTCGACCATAAAGAAATCGAAGCGAGGTCGATCATCAATATGACTGGAATTGGGCCGACTTCACCTGAAGTCATTTCTGTCATACTCGATATAGACGTATTCAGGGAGGGCGAGTTCGAAGTAGGTGATGGAATCTGGGATTTGTTAGATAGCTTGCGAGAACGTGAGTACTTACTCTTTGAGCAGTCAATTACGGACCGTGCGAGGAAATTGATCGATTAATGGTTACAGCAGACAGGTCTCCAAGATTGACCTCCCCGCTTCGGGACTGGGATCGCTCATGGGCCCTGAGTGGCGCGTCGCGGGAGCTCGACCATGCTCGAGACTTGGCCTCACGTCAATGGGTAGCCCGGCCGGCCCTGGAAGCCCAACTGATGAGGGCATCGAACGCCCTACGAACGCTCGATGAATTTGCAGAGCTCGACGCTGATTGGGATTCCTATGGTGCAAACCCGATTTCTGAAATCGCAATTGAAAAGGCTAGGGCAATCCTCCACTGGGTTGCAGCCTATGGAATCCTACCGGAGGGCCCGGAGCCCGTTGCAGTACCTCTCGCAGATGGCGGCGTGCAACTCGAGTGGCTCGGAAATGTCGAAACCTTGGAGGTTGAGATTAGCCCTGAAGGCAATTTTCGCTTTTTCACTCCAGTCGGTACGGACACCCCCAAGATGTCGGCCTTCGCCAGCTCGTCTTTCATAGACGTCGTAGATACACTCGGCCGAAGCCGCCGCTAAACTCCGACAGTGGAGACCATTACACGTGAGGATGTCCTCCTAAGACGCGTGGTTCACTTCCATGTCATTCCTCAAAATGGTGGTCATCGAGTCAGCTCCGCCGCATTTAAGCCAAATAGAAATCCTAATGAGAATCTCAGTTGATCTCCAACGATTGAGCACCCCAGAGCAAACCCTCCAACGTTCAGGCAGACCGGCTCTTGGAGTTGTGAGCGTGCAGGCTAACGTGCCAATGGAAATAGGGCTGGATGTTCGGCACGACCCGAACCCAGTTGACGATCCCGAAAATGAAGCACACTCACTGATTGTCGGTGAGAACACGAAGGCCCGGCGCGATACGCTCGCCGCTGCGGCGGAGATCGCCATCATGCCGAAATCGCCACCGCGTAGTCCTTAGTCCCGGCGCCCTTCCTACCGCCAGTCGTCTACGCAGACGGTTTTGCGGTAGTTGGCGCCCATGATCTGCCAGTAGCCGTTGGTCTCGCCGCCGACGACGACGACGTTGATCTCTTCGCGGCTGAAGGTGTGGATCAGCTCGTCCGGGGCGGCCTTTAGCTTCGTGGCGAAGGGCTCCTCGCCGAAAGTGGCGCGCGGGTAGATGTAGTTCTGGATCAGCTGCAGGTCCCAGTACTCGCCCGCCGGCATCTTCGCCGTCTCGTGGAGCCAGTCGATCAGCTTGTCCTTGGTGTCGAAGCCGCCGCGGTCGATGAACTGGCGCGCCGTGATCGGGTCGAGCACCAGGCAGGGCGCGGTCGAGCGGTCGGTGCCCATGCAGCATGTCGCGGACGTGCTCGCGCCAGTGCTGCTCGCGCAGGCCGAGGTTGAAGGTCGTGCTGCGGTTGCCCCAGAAGATGCTGACCGTGCTGTCGTCCGGCTTGAAGCCCTTGGTGACGTGGAGCGGCTCCCATGGGCTGCGCTCCTCGTTCTCGGCGAAGGTCAGGTTGGTGTAGGTGTAGCCGTTGCCGAGCGAGCCGGCGAAGGTCTCGCCGGGGACGGAGCCGCCCTGCCCGTTCATCGAGAGCAGGCCGTAGGCGCGGCCAATCGTGGCGTTGGCGCGGTTGAAGGGCCCCATGGCGCCGGTGCCGCTGTTCATGCCGATCTCGTGGCGGATCGGGCCGTTGACGACGACCATGGGCGCGGCGGAGCTGGACGTGCTGCTGCGCGCCGTGATCTCCGACGCCGCGAGCGCCAGGATGACGGGGAAGTACTCCGGCCTCGCGCCCGCCATGACGGCGTTCACGGCGACCTTCTCGACCGTGTACTCCCAGTAGCCGCGGTTGTGCGTCGGCTGCATGCGTCCGACCACCTCGTCAGGCTTATGTGAAGTGGCCGCCAGCATCGCCGCGACGCGCTCCTCGGTCGGCAGGACGATGGGGAGGAAGTCGGTCCAGCGGTTGTCTTCGAAGAGTTGGCGCAGCTCGTCCTCGGTGGCGGGCTCAACGAGACGCGGCGTGGTGTGCTCCGGCTCCGGGGCGAGGTGGCCGTTGAGCATGCCGGTGAGGCCCTCGATGACCTCCTGCATGACGGGTCGTCCGCTGAGGGGGTCGTCGCCCTCGACGTAGGCGCGCAGCTCGGCCGGCGACTTGCCCATGACGGGCATCGGCACGAAGGCGTAGCGCGGCCTGCGGCAGCCCGCCGACGCGCGTCGTCGAGCGGACGATGCGGTCGAACTTCTCGGTGTGCAGGGCGACCGTCGGGACGTTGTATTTGCTCTCGAGGGTCATCGAGTGCGCGGCGACCGCCGGCGCGCAGGTGCTTCAATGACCGACGCCGAGGATGGCGGCGTCCCCTTCGCCTTGATCAGCTCCCACGTCTCGGGGTCGTCCCGCGAGTACATGTTGTTCAGCGAGACGATCTCCGTCTTGACGGAGGGCATGTTGTCGCTGAACCAGGCCTGCACCTGCCGCAGCAGCTCGATGGAGTCGTCGAAGCGGCAGTCGACGAGGTAGATCGTCTTGCCATCGAGCGACTCGAGCCGAGGGGCGAGCTGCTTCTGCGTGACCTTCGGCGGATAGCCGATGGGGTTGAGGACGGTGAGCTTCTCTGACATAGGGTACCTCTGGAAGCAGATTCTACCCTCTATAAGTAAAGCCGGGGGCGGCACGGCCCACTTCCCGGGGACGTAGACCGCTAGTCCGCGAGGCCTTGAAGCAGGACGCCGACTACGTATGCCAGCGCCGCCGCGATACCGCCGATCGCCAGCGTTTCCAGGCCGCTGCGCCACCAGGCCTGGATCACGAATCGGCCCTTGACAGCGCCGATGACGAAGAAAGCGACGAAAGTCATCACGCTGCTCCAGACAAATGGCTCGGAGAGACCGCCGAAGACCTCGGCGTAAATGTATGCCAGCAGCGGCAGCGCGCCGACACCGAGAAACGCGACGAAGGTCCAGAGCGCGGCTCGCAGGGGTGATGCGACGTAGCGTGGCAGGCCCAGCTCCTCCTGCATCATGATGTCGACCCAGCGCTCCGGATCGGACGTGATCACGTCGACGACGGCCTCCAGTTGCTCGCCCTCGAAGCCCCGGCCGGCGAAGAGTTGACGGATCTCCTCCCGCTCGCCTTCCGGGATCTCGAGGACGTGACGCTCTTCCGTCCGCCGCGCCAGGGCGAACTGCTGCTGCTCCGCGCGCGTGCCGAGGAAGTTGCTGATCGCCATGGAGAAGCCGTCGGCGAGGAGGTTTGCGACGCCGAGAATGATCACGATGCCGGTGTCGAGATCCGCCCCGACAACGCCCGCGACCACCGCGAAGGTCGTGACGGCCCCATCGACCGCCCCGTAGATGAAGTCGCGCAGGTAGCTATGGCGCTCGCCTCGCTGGAGGCGGGCCGCGATGGCTTCAGGGGTGTGATCTAACTCCAGACGGCTCATTGCTGCGTTCAGGATAGAAGCATCGCGGGACGTCTGCGCGTGGAATCTAGCGACCCGTGACCTTAGACTGCGGGACAGGTGTTATCCCGGATCCGCAACCGTGACTTGAAAGTCTGGGGACACCCCAGACCCCGCTCAAGAGCGTGACTCCAACGTCCACTGTGCCACGAGACCTGGGGGCAGCCTAGTGCTGTCCAGGTTCAGGAAGCGGCGTATCTTCTACGGCTGGGTCATAGTGGCTACGTCGTTGACCATGAACCTCGCCGCGTCGCCGCTCAACGCCGCCGTCTTCTCATTCTTCGTCAAGCCGATGAGCGAGGACCTGGGCTGGAGCCGCAGCGACCTGTCCTGGGGCTACACCATGCGCCTGATCGTCGCGGGCATGGCTCGCGCCGATTGTCGGGGCGTTGCTCGACCGCATCGGGTCGCGGGTGCTGGGCACGCTGGCGGGGCTGATCGCCGGGCTTCTGCGTGCTCGGGCTGGCGGGCGTACACAGCTCTCGTCGTTTTCTACGTACTTTTCGCAATCTCAGGCGTCGCCGGCTTCGGAGCGCCGGGCGGCCAGATGCTGACCACGGTGCCGATCGCGAAGTGGTTCCACACCAACCGCGGCCGGGCCCTGGCAATCGCCACGGTCGGCATGCCGCTCGGCACGCGATCTTTCTGCCGATGGTGCAGATGCTGATCGACCACCTCGGCTGGCGCGAGGCGTGGCTGATCGCCGGGACGATGGTGATCGGCGTGATCGCGGTACCGTGCGCGCTGTTCATGCGCAAGGACCCGGAGTCGATGGGGCTGCACCCGGACGGCGCCGACCACCCGCCGATCTACGCCGCGTCGGAGAACGCCGAATCGACGGCGACATCGCTGAGACTGGACCGCGGGACAGGCGATACGCAGCCCGACGATGTGGATGATCGTGGCCGCGATGATGATCATGGGCGCGGTGCTGCCGGGGACGGTGCTTTACCGCACGTCGTACTGGCAGGACGTCGGCCTTTCGACCGGCGTCATTGCGCTGGCGACGGCGCTCGACCCGTTCATGGTGTCGGTGTCGGCGCTGGCCTGCGGCTTCCTCGCCGAGAAGGTCCAGACGCGCTACCTCGGATTCTTCGGCACGATGACGGTCGGCTGCTCAATGCTGGCGATGATCTTCGCGCGGGACAGCATCGTCTACCTGCTGGCGTACAACATGACGTGGGGCATCGGCATGGGCGCCAACATCACGGTGCAGAACATCATCTGGCCCAACTACTTCGGCCGCCAGTTCGTCGGGACGATCCGCGGCATCGTGTTCCCGATCTCGGTCATCGCGGCGGCGGCCAGCGCGCCGTTGTTCGCAACGCTCCTCGACGCCTTCGACGAGGACCGCTACGTCTGGATCGTGACCCTGGCCGGGTTCTGGGCGGCCGCGCTGCTGCTGCTATCGGCGAAACGTCCGCAGCTGCCAGCGGCGGCGTCCGAGGTGGCGGCGCAGGAGGCTGCGGGGGCGTAGATGCCGGCCACGCCCATCAGTTGAGCAACGCGTCGAGGGCGGACTCGACCTCATCCTGCGTAGCAACGTTGTCCCAGCGCTTGACGATGATGCCGTCGCGGTCGACAAGGAAGACCCAGGGCTCGTTTAGATTGCCGTCGTGCAGGAGCCAGTCGGCGGCTGCCTTGTTGACCGCGTTCTTCTGGAAGTCGCTCCAGATCTCGACGTGGATGAAGTTGGCCTGGTCGGCGTACTTTGGCTGCATCTGCTCGATCATCTCTGTGATGGGCCCGCAGAACTGGCTGACGCAGAACACCGGCGTGGCGAAAACGATGACGAGCGGCTTTTGCTGCTGCAGGGCGTCGGCAATGCTCACCTGATGCAACGCGGCGTCTGGTATGTCATCGACGCTGGTGGCGCGGGAGTCGATGGCCGAGGCGGGCGAATCAGAGTCGACCGTGAGGCTGTCGGTGGAGATCGCCTTGTCGCCGGGCGCGGGTACCTGATTCGTGTCGTAGACCTGGAAGGCGGCGCTGCCGTTGAGCGTATCGCCGCCGGTCTCGACCGTGACGTCGACCTGCCAGAACCCCGCCTGGTCGAAGCGAACCGGTTCGACGGCGTAGACGCCGCGACCCTCTGATGCGGGGCCCACCGCCGGCGCATCGGGCGGGTTCGCCGTGCCTTCGCCGGGGATCTGGAGGAAGGAACCCGTGTCCTCCTCGAAGAAGCGTGGCTTCTGCTCCTGCTGACCGTCGCCGAGGTAGAAGAAGCGCATCTGAGCCGTACCGTAGCTGACGAAGTCGTTTTCAAACGTCAGCAGGCCGGCGATGAAGCGGTTGTCGCGGGCGGCCACCAGGTCGTAGCTGGCGACCTGGACGTTCAGCGTTTGATCTTCCGGGTTCTGATTGGCCTGAGGCGTGGAGCCGGCGTCATCGCCACCGCCACCACCACAGGCCACGGCCACAGCGGCAGTCAGGAAGGCGGTGAACAACAGTGCCGTCCTGAGTCCGGTCGTCGCTCCGCCGCGGTTGAATCTAGGCATGGCAATCCTCATTGCTAGCAGTCTGGGGCCGAATAGCCTAGGACCGATGCCGCCGCCGCGACCTCCTTCAGGAGCTGAGTCGTGACGCTGGAAGGTTTCTCCTGGTCAGCGCCAATCGCGGACCCGCCGGATGCGGCTACAAGGTCCTCCACGCGGTACTTGGCGATCAGAAGGCTGGTGGCGCGGTCGCGGTCGTCCACCTCGACGGCGGCGGCCAGCTGGTGCAGGAAGAGGTGCGACTTGTCGTAGAAGACGGTGCGCGCGGCCTCGACGTCACCGGATTCGAAGTCGGCGCGGACGCTGCAGAGACCCTCCACGGCGATCGCGAGTGACCGGGCGGTGAGCTGCTCGCCAGCCGCGGAAGCAGTAGGGCCGGTATCACCGTCGATCGCTCTGGAGATCGCGACCCCTGCGCCGACGGCGACGGCCAGCAGCGCCGCGATGACGACCGCGGCCCAATAAGGCGAACGATGCAAACGGGTTGGCAGGTCGAACACGAAGACGCAGCCACCAGGATTTGTTTGGCCGAGTCAGACGCCCCGCGGGACCGCCAATGCGGTGGTTCGCCGGATGGCGAGCGTCTGATTCCGTCATATCTACTGTGGTGCAACGGCGGCTTGGGAACAAGGACGCCGCTGGACGCGCCATTTCACGGCGCGTCCGGCGACGTCAGGTTCGTCAGGCTGTTGAGCGACGTTGGGCCGGGCTCTACATTCCCATGGGCATCGCTTCGTGCACCTCGATCTCGCAGCCCTCGTTCTCGAGATGGGGGTGACCGGCGAGAAGCGCTTTGGCGCCCGCCATGTCATCGGCCTGCAGGACCGAATAGCCGACGACCTGCCGGTCGCTGTCCGTGCTTCCCGACTTGCTGAGCTTTTGGCCGCCGGCCAGTGGCGCGCCCATGTCGACGAGCCCGCTGCCGCAGCGCGCCGCCCATGCCATCCAGGGCTCCATACCCTTCTGCATGTCTTCCGGCGTGGCGCCGGCCATCTGGTCCATGAACGTGGCGTTGGCGTGGTAAATGACGATGAACTTGTTCATGCCTCTTCCTCCTCTATCGGTTGCCCGAGCTTACGCGCAAGGCGAACCGTTCTCGCACTTATCGACTCAGCCACGATACTCAGGTTCCCAAACGTAAGTCAATACTTACGGAGTTTCTTGATTCGGGCAGAGCCAGACACTCGCCATCCCAGGTAAGCGCCTTGCTATTTCGCGCCGGTGGGCGTCAGCCCGAATGCCTCGGCGAGCAGCCGATACGACGCCTTGCGCGCCTCGTGGCCGTGCACGACGGTGATCAGCATGAGCTCGTCGACGCCCAGCGCCTCGGCCATCCCCGATAGCCCATCGTGGACCTGCTGCGTGCTGCCGACGAAGACGCGCGGCCATTCGCCGTTGTCGGCCATCAACGAAGGCGGGCTTTCGCCCAGCGTGGCGAGACGTGCGAGGGCGTCTTCCGGCGTCGGTATTGGGCCGTTGTCCCACTCGCCGCGGTCGCGCAGCAGGCGTCGCAGCCGCTGGCTGGGGCGTAGTGAAACTGCGCTTCCTCCTCGGTCTCGGCGGCGACGGCGCCGACGCAGACGAGGACCTGCGGCTCTCCCTCGTGACCGGATTTCTCCCAGGAGCGGCGGTAGTGCTCGATCGAGGCGCGCGTCGGGTCGGGGTTGATGAAGTGCGCCGCCGCGTAGGGCAGGCCGAGCTGGGCGGCGGCGTCGGCGCTCCAGCCGCTGGAGCCGAGCAGCCAGACGTCGGGCGAGCCCTCCATGTCCGGCGTGACGAGGATCTGGCCGAAGGGGTGATCGCCGGGGAACTCGGCGCGCTTGAGAAACGCCATGAGCTCGATGATCTGCGCCGCGTAGTCCTCGTCGCCATCGTTCTGTCGATAGCGCGAGCGCGTAGGCGTCGAGGCGCGTGCCGCCCGGCGCCCTGCCGATGCCGAGGTCGATGCGCCCCGGGCTCATCGCGTGCAGCATCCGAAACGTCTCGGCGACCTTGAGCGGGCTGTAGTGCGGCAGCATGACGCCGCCGGAGCCGACGCGAATGCGCGACGTCTCGGCGGCGATGCGCGTGATCAGGATCTCCGGCGCCGGGCTGGCCAGCGAGCCGGTCGAATGGTGCTCGGCGATCCAGTAGCGCGTGTAGCCCAGCGACTCGGTGTAGCGCGCGAGGTCGACGCTGTTACGCAGGGCGTCGGTGGGCGTGAAGCCGGCCGGGATCGGCGCCTGGTCGACGACTGAGAGCTTCATATCCCTAGTCTAGCTGGTGATTACTTCAGGCGGTGGGCGCAAGCCGACCGCGGATTCATGGCCCGATTCCTCGCCTCGATGTGATCTCTTGCAACCAGAGCCTTTGCTTTTCCCCGGAATACGCGACGAGCATGCCACCGAGGTAGAGACGCTACACATGGGTTGCAGTTTCGAGAACAATTGGCTGCTGGAACAAGGAGAGAGGTTCTGGTCGCCCGATGTGGCAGTCAAGAATCTCGTCGAACGTAATGGTCATTGCCTCATGGCGAGTGGGTAGCATGGCATTCGCCGGTCGCCACAAGATTCCGTTCTCGAGCAAATAGACACGTCCGTTTGTGAAGTTCCAGTCAGCATCCCGCCGCAACGCGCCTTTCGCCTCCGAAAGAGCGGCCTCTCTTTCGGATGGGGACAGAACCTGCGTACGCCTTGCCTACCATGCGAAGAGCAAAATGCCGAACGGAACGGCGAGTACCCAAAACAGAAAAGCTAGGTCAGTCATGTCACAGGTTCCTAAGCGCTCGATACCCGGCCACGGATTGATACACTCTCGCTATCGACTACTTCGTGTATCGACGGCTTAGCATGCCGCGCGCAGAGGGAGGCGCAACCCACCTCTCTCCGCGCCACGCAAGCAAGCACGCAACCTCGTTGGCGCCGCCCTTCAGCGCAATCATGAACCAACCCTGTACTGATAACGAAAATTTCGTTATCATGCCTCCCGATGGACGCATTGGAAGCGAACCCCGCCGAACGCATCATCGCCCGCTTCGGGGGTCAGAGCGCCCTCGGCGCCCTGCTCGGCAGGCGACAATGCACCGTGCAGCACTGGGCAAACACGGGCCGCATACCCGCGCAGTGGCATCAGCCGCTGATGTCGCTCGCACGCCAGAGAGGAATCATCTTGGAAGCGAAAGACTTCGTTGACACCCAAGCTCACGAATCGCGCCGGCGGAGGGCAAGCTCGGCGTGCTCATCGTCGGCCTCGGCGCCGTGGCGTCGACGTTCCTCGCCGGCGTCGAGCACCTGCGTCGCGGCACCGCCAAGCCCATCGGGTCGCTCACCCAGCGCGGCACCATCCGCCTCGGCAAGCGCACGGAAGACCGCATGCCGCTGATCAGGGACTTTGTGCCGCTGGCCGGCCTCGACGACCTCGTCTTCGGCGCCTGGGACCCGATCGCCGACAACGCCTACGAGGCCGCCGTCCGCTGCGGCGTCCTCGACCGCCACGAGCACATCGAACCCATCGCCGACTTCCTCAAGTCGATCGAGCCGATGCCCGCCGCCTTCGAGCAGCATTGGGCCAGCCGCATCCACGGGGATAACGTCAAGCAGGGCGACTCGAAGATGGAGCTCGTCGAGCAGATCCGCCCGGACATCCGCGAACTTCAAGGCCAAGAACAACTGCGACCGCCTCGTGATGATCTGGGCCGCGTCGACAGAGATCTTCATGGAGGAGCGGACCCAGCACCTGAACCTCGAGGCCTTCGAGGCCGCGCTCGAGGCGAGCGACGAGACGATCGCGCCGTCGATGCTCTACGCCTACGCCGCGCTCATGGAGGGCGTGCCCGTCGCCAACGGCGCCCCCAACCTGACGGTCGATATCCCGGCGCTGGTCAAGCTCGCGAACGACCGCGGCCTGCCGATCTGCGGCAAGGACTTCAAGACCGGCCAGACCCTGCTCAAGACGGCCCTGGCGCCGATGTTCAAGGCCCGCATGCTGGGCCTCAACGGCTGGTACTCCACGAACATCCTCGGCAACCGCGACGGCGAGGTCCTGGACGACCCGGAGAACTTCAAGACGAAGGAGGAGTCGAAGCTCGGCGTCCTGGAGCACATCCTGCAGCCCGACCTCTACCCGGACCTCTACGGCGACCTCTACCACAAGGTGCGCATCAACTACTACCCGCCCCGCGGCGACAACAAAGAGGGCTGGGACAACATCGACATCTTCGGCTGGCTGGGCTACCCGATGCAGATCAAGATCGACTTCCTCTGCCGCGACTCCATCCTCGCCGCGCCGATTGTCCTTGACCTGGTGCTGTTCATGGACCTGGCGCAGCGGGCCGGAATGAAGGGCATCCAGGAGTGGCTCTCGTTCTACTTCAAGAGCCCGCAGCACGCGCCGGCCGTCTACCCGGAGCACGACCTGTTCATCCAGCAGACGAAGCTCAAGAACACCCTGCGCTGGCTGATGGGCGAAGAGCAGATCACGCACCTCGGCCAGGAGTACTACCAGGATGAGTACGTGAAGGAGTAGCCGTCGGCCTTCAGCCGAGGCTGCGACCAGATACACGTAACAAAGCAGAACAACTCCGCCGACCACGACCGTTAATGCGCCTGTTTGCCGGGCGAAAATGCATTGCATTACAATGCATCGCAATCGCAAAAGAACAACGCAGAGGGGGAGGAAGCGATGGGTGAGATAGTCTGGGCCGCGGCGACAGTACACGCCCCACAGCTGATGACACGGCCGCCGCAGGAAGACCCGGTGCAGCTCGACGCCGACATCGAGGCGATGGACGTGCTTGGCCGCGACCTGGATGAGACGAAGCCTGACGTCCTCGTCCTCGTCGGGCTGGACCATGTCGAGACGTTCTTCCCCGGCCCGGTGCCGCCGTTTGCGGTGGTCACGGGCAAGACGGCAACGTCCGAATACGCCGGCTACGAGTACAACATCCCGATCCACGAAGACCTGGCGCTGGGCATCCTCAACGGCCTGATGCAGCGCGGCATCGACATCACTTACCTCCACGAGGCCCTGCTGGGCCACGCCTACGCGACGCCGCTACGCTACGTCCACAAGGGACGCGCGATCCCGGTCGTGCCGATCTTCGTCAACGTCTACCTCCCACCGCTGCCGACCACGCACCGCTGCCTCGAGGTTGGCAAGGCGATCGCCGACATCGTCAAGGAGCGGCCAGAGCGCGTGGCGATCCTGGCCAGCGGCGGCATGTCGCACTATCCGGGTACGTGGAAGTACTTCAACCCCGAGTATGACTTCGACCGCTGGGCAATCCAGGAGCTGGAGGAGGGTCGCGTCGAGTCGCTCGTGGCGCTGTCCGGCGAGCAGCTGGACGAGGTCGGCAACACGGAGCTGCTGACCTGGTTCGTGGCGATGGGCGCCGCGGGTGTCGAGCGCGGCGAGTTGCTGACTTACCAGCCGACGACGCACCACGGCCACGCGGTGATGCGCTTTATTCCGGACAAGGGCGGCCGCGGTCAGCCGCACCAGGACATGGCGCCGTACGGCGGCTACGAGTTCAAAGGCCACGGCTACGAGTTCTACTCCTACCCTTCGCTGGAGACCTACCCGCTGAACCGCGCGCTGGCCAACCTGCGCAACGACAAGGCGCTGCGCGAGCGCTTCGTGCGGGATATGGACGGCGTCGCGGCCGAGCTGGAGCTGACGCCGGAGCAGACGGCGGCGATCAAGACGCTGAAGACGGACAACGTTGTGGCGCTGGGCGGTCACGGCATCCTGACGCTGCTGACCATGCTGACGATCCAGCTCTCGGCGAAGGAGGCCGGCGTCGTCATTGAGACCGTCGTCTAACCACAGCAGCAGCGAGACATTGGGGCGCCCCGTTCGGGGCGCCTTTTTCGTCCCCCGTAATCGCCTGTTCACCCGAAAGAAACCGCAGCGAAATCTTTGCGCCTCTAAAATAGACGCAGGGCCGGCAAAATTCGCCGGGGGGCGCGGCGTGTACATCAAGGACTACGACACAGGCGGCTGGTTCGACGAGGTGTTCGACGACTCCGGCAAGCCGCGCCCGGAAGCCCAGCTGCTGCTCGATATCATCCGCTCCCAACCGGAGGGCGAGTTCGAGCGGCTGCAGGAGACCGCCAACGCGGCGCTGGTCAACCTCGGCATCACGTTCAACGTCTACAGCGACGGCGCCGGCGTCGAGCGCGTACTGCCCTTCGATATCTTCCCGCGTGTTGTGCGAAACGATGAGTGGGACAACATCGAACGCGGCCTGAAGCAGCGCATCTACGCCCTCAACCTCTTCCTGCAAGACGTCTACAACGACGCGAAGATCCTGCGCGACGGCGTCGTGCCGAAGGAACTGGTGCTCTCGGCGCCGTCATACCGCGAAGCCTGTCGCGGCCTCACGCCGCCCGCCGGCATCTGGTGCCACATCACGGGCACGGACCTGGTGCGGGACGGCGACGGGCGCTTCTACGTCCTGGAAGACAACCTGCGCTGCCCCTCCGGCGTGTCTTACGTCCTGGAGAACCGGCGGCTGATGAAGCAGACGTTCCCCGACCTCTTCGCCTCGTCGCTGGTGCGGTCGGTGGACGACTACCCGAGCAAGCTGCTGGACGTGCTGCACTACATCTCGCCGCGGCCGGGGCACGTCGCGCGCGGCGGTGCTGTACGCCCGGCATGTACAACTCGGCCTACTTCGAACACTCCTACCTGGCGCAGCAGATGGGCATCGAGCTGGTCGAAGGCCGCGACCTCGTCGTGTCGGACGACGCTGTGCACATGCGCACGACGAGGGGCCTCGAGCGCGTCGACGTGCTCTACCGGCGCATCGACGACGACTTCCTGGACCCCGAGGTCTTTCGGGCCGGACTCGCTGCTCGGCGTGCCGGGTCTGATGGGCGCCTACGAGCAAGGCAACCTCGGCCTGGCCAACGCGCCCGGCACCGGCGTCGCGGACGACAAGGTGATCTACGCCTTCGTGCCGGAGATCATCCGCTACTACCTGGGCGAGGAGCCGATCCTGGACAACGTGCCGACCTACCTCTGCTGGCGCGACGAGGACATGGCCTACGTCCTGGAGCACATGGCAGAGCTGGTCGTTAAGCCGGCCAACGAATCGGGCGGCTACGGCCTGCTGGTCGGCCCGCAGGCGACCGCGGAGGAGCTCGACGAGTTCACGACGGCGCGTCAAAGCGAACCCGCGCAACTACATCGCGCAGCCGACGCTGGCGCTTGTCGCGCGCGCCTGTCATCGTCGGCGGACCACTTCGAGGGCCGTCACGTCGACCTGCGGCCCTACATCCTCTACGGCCGCGACATCTACGTGCTGCCCGGCGGCCTGACGCGCGTCGCGCTGAAGAAGGGCTCGCTGGTGGTGAACTCGTCGCAGGGCGGCGGCAGCAAGGACACCTGGGTCGTATCGTCGAGGGCACGCTGATGCTGAGCCGGGTTGCCGAGTCGATTTACTGGATGGCGCGCTACATCGAGCGGGCCGAGAACACGGCGCGCTTCATCGACGTCAGCCTCAACATGAGCCTCGACGCGCCCATCGCCGTTCTCAGACCAATGGCAGCCCCTGGTCTCGATCACCGGCAACCTCGAGGCGTTCCAGACATCGCTACGCGCGAGCCGATCGCGACAGCGTGATCCAGTTCCTGACGCTCGATCCGGAGAACCCGAGCTCGATCCTGTCCTGCCTGCGCAGGGCGCGCGAGAACGCGCGGTCGATACGCGAGGCGATCTCGGCCGACACCTGGGAGCAGGTCAACCGCTTCTACCTCATGGTCAGCAGCCGCGAACGCGCCGCGGCGGATCAAGGAGAGCCCCGGCGTGTTCTTCGCCGACGTGAAGCGCTATAGCCAGCTGATCGCGGGCGTTGCTGACGCGACGACGTCGCACGGCGAGGCCTGGCACTTCATGCAGCTGGGCCGCCTCATGGAGCGCGCCGACAACACGTCGCGATTGCTGGACGTGAAGTACTTCCTGCTGCTGCCTTCCGTGGAAGAGGTCGGCGGCGCGGTCGACGAGATGGAGTGGTCGATCCTGCTGCGCTCGGCGACGGCGCTGGCGATGTACCGGCGCCGCTTCGGCGCAGATCACGCCGGACAACGTGGTCGATTTCCTGCTGCTGGACCCGGAATTCCCCCGCTCCGTCTTCTTCTGCATCGAGCGCGCCGAGGCATCGGTGCACGCGATCACGGGCACGCCGCCGGGAAGCTTTCGCAATTCAGCGGAACGCCGCATCGGCCAGCTACGCTCGGAGTTGGCGTACGCGCAGGTCCATGACATTATCACCGCGGGGTTGCACGAGTTCCTCGACAACTTCCAGGCTCAGCTCAATCGCGTGGGCGACGCGATCAGCGAAACGTTCTTTGGCTGGCAAACGCAGTCGCAGAGTGCCGTGTCAGCGGGCGCCGGAGGGCAAGAGTGACGTTCTGTCTCGGGATCAAGGTCCGCGAGGGGCTGGTAGGCATCGCGGATACGCGGGTGATCTCCGGCAACGAGAACATCTCCGCGCGCAAGATCACGGTCTACGACATCGACGGGCGCAGCGTCTTCTTCATGACGTCGGGACTGCGCTCCGTGCGCGACAAGGCTGTGGCCTACTTCGAAGAGGCGCTGGACCAAAATGAGGAGCCACTCGACCGCCTCTTCAAGGTGGCAAACGCCTTCGCGCACCAGATCCGGCGGGTGTCGGAGGAGGACCGCGCCGCTCTGGAGCAGAGCGGCCTCAGCTTCAACATCTTCTGCCTTCTGGGCGGGCGCATGGCGAAGGACGACGAGCACAAGCTCTACCTGATCTACCCGCAGGCGAACTGGGTCGAGATCGGCCAGAGCACGCCGTACCACATCATCGGCTCCGCCGGGTATGGCAAGCCGGTGCTGGACCGCACGCTGAAGTTCGAGGACTCGCTGCGTTCGCCCTCAAGGTCGGTTGCCTGGCCTTCGACTCGACCCGGATCAGCGCCGCCGACGTCGACTTCCCGATCGACGTGGTGATCTACTTCGGCGAGTCGGGCCGTCTGTACAAGCGCCGCTTCGAGAAGGAGGACCTGCTCGAAATCTCGGAAGGCTGGCAGGAGCGTCTGCGTACCTCCGTCACCAACCTGCCGTCGACCTGGCTCGACGGCTTTTTCGCCGAGATCGACGGCGGTGAAGACGCCTGGCCCGACGCGCTCGCCACTTTCCGGACGCCGGGCTAGCGCCGCCTTGCTCTGGACCGTCCGCCACACGACCCGCTACGCCTATTCGGCGCCCGTCTTCCTGGAGCCGCACGTGCTTCGCCTCACGCCCTGCACCGACGCGGCGCAGCGGCTGACTGAGTTCGAGATGCACATCTCACCGCAGCCCGCGGGACGAACCGAGAACCTCGACATGGACGGCAACAGTTCGACGCGGGTCTGGTTCGAGGGACAAACGCAGTCGCTGAGTATCGAGGTCATTGCCACGGTGGAGACGCTGCGAGACGACCCGTTCGCCTACCTCTGGGACGGCCCCCAGACGCTGCCGGTACGTTACGGCGAAGACCTCCGCGAGATGATGTGGGCCTACAGTGCCGAGCGCGCCCTGGGTGAACTCGGCGCTCTTGCTGACGAGGCTGCGATCGAAGCGAGCGGCAACGCGCAGACGTTCCCGCTGACCCTGGCTGCGGCGATCCACGGCAGATGCCGCCAGGTGCACCGCGAAGAAGGCAGGCCGCGCGCCGGGGCTGAAACGCTGCGGCTGGGCGAGGGTTCCTGCCGCGACATGGTGCAGCTCTTTCTGGAGGCGAGCCGTGGCAAGGGATTCGCGGGGCGCTTCGTCAGCGGCTACGTGGCCCACGACGAGGAGAACAGCCGCGAGCTTCACGCGTGGGCTGAGCTCTACCTGCCGGGCGGCGGCTGGCGCGGCTTCGACCCGACGACGGGGTTGGCGGTAGGGGCATATCACATCGCGCTGGCGCGCGGCGCCGACGCCCTGCACGCCGCGCCACTCAGCGGCAGCATCCGCGGCAGCGCAACCGCCACGCTGAGCACCAGCGTCAACATCGAAACGCCGGAGTAGTCGCGAAACCCCAAACCTGGTTGGCCGTTGACAGGCGGGTTCCCCGGCTGGATGATTTCGCCACTCTCTCAAGCACGTCGTTCACTGGAGGAAGAG
The DNA here is from genome assembly GCA_963766645.1 of uncultured Chloroflexia bacterium. GTDB lineage: Bacteria > Chloroflexota > Dehalococcoidia > DSTF01 > WHTK01 > WHTK01. The sequence continues at coordinate 270,127 of CAVYAY010000002.1, forward strand.
ATGTACGGAACCGTGGCGCACATGCGGGTCAAACCAGGAGCCCTGGACAAGCTTCGAGAACTAACCTCGGCGCAAATCATGGCCGGAGTGCCGGGCTACGTGAGTACAACCGTCTATCAGATGGACTCGGACCCCAACGAGCTAATCATGGCCGTAGTGTTTGAGAGCAAGGAAGCTTACCTCAAGAACGCCGACAGCCCCGAGCAAAACGCTCGCTACCAGGACTACATCGCACTATTGGACGGCGATCCGGAGTGGCACGATGGGGAGGTCATCTTCACCGAATAGCCCGGTAACCTCCAGCATCATCCCGGCGCTCTCACCACCAGCACCGGCGCCCGGCCGTTACCCGTCAGCCGGTCGGTGACGCTCCCTAACGCCGCCCGCACCAGACCGCTGCGGCCGTGGCTGGTCATGACGACGAGGTCGATCTTCTCCTTCGAGATGTACTCCTCCAGCTCGGTGGCGGCCGCGCCCATTCTCACGCCGGTCACCACGCCTCCGCCGACGTGAAGTCTGTCCCGCACCTTCGCCAGGTAGCTCGCGGCGCCCTGTTCCATCTGGTTAGTGAGCTCAGCGCTGTCGGCGGACGGCGCGGGATCGCTCGCGACCCGGGCTCGCACGACACGCACCAGGTGAAGTCTGGAGCCGAATTGCTGTGCAATCTCCGCGGCCGTGGTCAGCGCCCCTTCGGCTAGCTCGGAGCCATCGAGCGGCACTAGGATCGAGTTGAAGTCCGCGACGGCCTCACCTTCTCGCCAGTCCCCGTGCTCCGCCGCCCTGGGGCCGACGACGAGGATTGGGCAGGTGGCGCCGTGCAGCAGCTTCGCCGCAACGCTGCCGTGCCGCCAACGGGAAATGCCCGAGCGCCCGTGCGTCGAGATCACCAGAAGGTCCGGGCTTAACGCCTCGACGCGCTTCTGGATCACGTCGCCCGGGACGCCGGCCTGCACCTCAACCGCGGCCTTCAGGCCGTAAAGGTCCTCGATGCCCCCGACCGTCTGGTCGAGGTAGGTGGTGAGCACGTTGCGCTCGCGCTCGACGACCTCCGACGAAGACAGGTCATGTATCTCCTCCGTCTCGTCGAGGACGCTCAGCAGGTGCAGCGCCACGTCGCCGAGCTTTGCCAGGCTGGGGAGGTAGGTGAGGCTGTGCTCCGCCAGCGGCGAGCCGTCCAGGGGAATGAGGACCGTGTAATCAGCCATCGCGGTCGTGTCCTTCTAGGCCTTGTCGAAGAAGGCGCTACAGCCTGCGCGGCTGCCGGGGTAACCGTACTCTTGTGATCCCGATGGCCAGTCGTCACCCGAGATCGCGTCGGCGGCCTCGTCGAGGAGCCGTTCGATCTGGCGCTGGATTCGTTCACTTGTCATGGTGGCCCGATCTTGTCGCGGGCGGATCGGGGTGTCAAACACGACGCACTCGCTTTCCAAGTTCCTCGTTTGCGCCTTCTTCGCTTGTAAAGTTCCTTTGAGAGGACTACGCTTGCAAGTGACAAAGCTTAGAAACCTTCCCTCTGAACCACGGCCTGCCAGCTTAACGACCTGACACTTCGGACTTCTCCGGGTCAGCTCTACGTTTTGCTGTCCCTCGGCACCGAGGCCGGTCTACGTGAGACCGGACGGCGTCGCCGGATTGGTCAAGGGAGGCCTACATGAGCACCACCACTACAGAAGTCACGCGACAATCCCTACCCGGCCGGCTGGCCAAAGAAGTGCAGTACCAGATTCGAAGCCTGTCCAAGATGGATCTCAGTCAGTACACGTACGAGCACAGCAAGAGCCAATATAAGAGCGCAAAAACCGACTTCTCGATCTTCGACCCAAGCGGCAAGCTGATACTCAATGGACGTGGGTTTGGCGACCGCGACTTCTTCTGGACGCCCACGGTCGACCCCCGACTCAACTAACTCCGGACGCCGGTCCTCAGGACTCCGCCAGCGGCGCGTGAGACTCCGTTCAGGTGGCTCACGATTGTCCGGTTGGTGCGCAGGAAGCTGACCTCGCTGTAGCTGATGCCTTGCTCAGCGCAGGCGCGACGCACGTGCGGTCCCAGCTGACTCAGCTTGTTTCGCGGGCAGTTCGGGAACAAATGGTGCTCGATCTGATGGTTCAAGCCGACCAGCAGCAGGTCCGTCAGGAAGCCGCCGCTGACGTTGCGAGCGGTCGCAGCCTGCTGCTCCAGGAATGAAACCTCGGCGTCCAGCGCGTACGTCTGCATACCCTTGTGGTTGGGCGCAAAGCAGCTCGCCAGGTAGACCCCGGTTGTCACGTGCACCACGAGAAAGACGAAGATCGCCTTTTCGAGCGGGAAGACGCTGAACGGACCCGCGAACAGCACGATGATCGCTGGTAGGTAGAGCGCGAACTTACCCAAGTTGGCGCGCGTTCGGTTGCGCAGGAAGTAGCTAATGCTGCCGAGTCGATTGCTGAATCCGACAAGAGACCCGAGTGGATAGTAGTAGTAGGCCTGCCACCTGACCGTAAAGCGCTGCGCCGCGTCCTTCGCGGCGTAGTTAGCCTGCGTCAATGCCAGGAACGGGACCTCCATATCGGGATCGGCGCCCTCCTGGTTGGGGCGGGCGTGATGACGATTGTGCCGCTCCGTCCAGTTCGTGAAGACCATCCCGATGGCAGCAGTTGTCGCGAGGCCGAGCAGATTGTTGGCGCGCTTGGACTGGAAAGCAGCGCGGTGACCCGCATCGTGCATCAGACCGGCCAGCTGCACCGTGAAGAAGCTGACGCCAAGGCAAGCGACCAGCAGCAACAGGTAGCCTTCCCAGGCAAACAGCGCCCAGAAGCTTAAGCCGTAACCGGCGAAGCTGAACAGAATCAACGGCAGGTAAAATGAATATGAGCGGCGCAGGATACCGGCGTCGGTGATGTCTTGCTTCAGGCGCGTATACGCGGCCGCGTGTTCCCGGAGGCGTTGTGAATGCTCGGTGGCGGCCTCTGCGCCGCGAGGTGGCGCCGCGATCACAGCGGGCGGCCCGCGTTACGCCCGGGCGCCGTCTGGACGAGGGCCCGCTTGTAGGCCTCTAGCGCCTGCGGATCACCGCACTTTGGGTCGCGCTTTGGCCTGGCGAGCCCGGCATGAAGGGCACACTTGGACAAGCCGACGAGGGCGGGCATGGAGCATTGTCGTTGTTTCTTGGTTGTCGCCGAACAGCGCTTGTCCGCCTCCACCGCGTAGCCGTGGTCCAAAGTCATGAGTTCCTCACTGCCATATGAAAGAGGTAGGGACGGTCCCCTCCGGCCGTCCCTTTCCCTGAGCGTTGTGCTGTTTGCTGGTTACCAGCGACGGTTGCCGCCGCCGCCACCGCCACCATAACCACCGCCGCCGCCGCCATAACCGCCGCCGCCGCGACGACCGCCACCGCCACCACGATCTTCGCGAGGCCTCGCCTCGTTCACGGTGAGGGTCCTGCCCTGCAGGTCGGTGCCGTTGAGGCCGGCAATCGCGGCCTCTGCTTCCGTCTGGTTCGACATCTCAACGAAGCCAAAGCCTCGCGGACGGTTGGTGTCGCGATCAGTCGCGATGCGCGCCGAGGTGACGGCGCCATAAGTGGCAAAAGCCGCTTCGAGGTCGCGTTCCGACGTATCGAAACTGAGGTTGCCTACGTATATGTTCAATCTGCGGTCTCAACTCTCTCAACTAGCCCATGTGGGCACATATCCGATACCGATTACGAAGGACCGGACCGTCAAAGAGAGCCGAAGAGACGTGAAACGCAATACGGACTTTTCGCGGTGGGTGAGGCTCGTCTCGGTGAGCGACCCGAGATTCATCAGAGGGAACGGATCAACGGGTGCTTGTTGTGAGCATAACAGATCAGGAGATATCACGATAGCGACCCACCTGCCAGATCGGTTATGATAGATATTGCCGAAGCAGGGGTAATTAGGCCTGCAAGCTTCCAGCGACATCTCCTCCGTTTGTAGGGCATGTACCACATCTTCGGCTCCGATAAGGAGCCCGGGCGTGTCGCGGATACGCATGGCTACACGTTCCCGCAACGGCACGGCGTTTTCGCCGGCCATGGAGGATCCAGTTGAACCCAGTCTCGTGCCGATTTCGAACGGCCGGCTGCAGTCCCAGTCTGCCCTGCACCAAATGCCGGGCGCGCTCCAGGCACCGGGCAGACCTGGTGACTCGACCTCGATTCCACCCCAAGGACCCGGCAAGGTCCGCTAGATGACGCGTGGCGTTGTCGCACAGCTGAGCCAGATGTTCGGCACGAAGTGGGGCAGGATCGGTGTCGCGGGTCAGGAGCGGGAGTGCTTCTTCAATCGCGCTTCTCTGCTCAAACCGGAGGACTTTGACCATATCAGGCACGGTAGCCAGGTCGAGTTCGACGAGAAGCCCGACCCGACGCACGGCACGCGCGCATCCCGGCTGGTCGTCGTGAGGCCCGCTGGGTCAGCAGACGAGTCGAAGGTGACCGAATGACTCGTGGATCTGTGACCAAGCTCGTAACCTCATTCGGTTCCAGATGGGGACACGTTCGGCCCGATGGCGATTCGCGCGAGATCTTTTTCAACGCGGCGGCGCTTGATAAGGCAGTAGACTTCATGTCACTCAGCCTGGGCGAGCCTGTCGACTTCGAGGAGCACACCGACCACGTAAACGGGTCCCACGCCGAGCACGTGGCGCCGGTATCCGTCCCGCCAAGCAACGACGAGCAGTTTGAAACCGTGCTGGCCACGAAGGACCCGGAGAAGCGAAGAGATGGCTAACGCAACGAAGAGCACCGAAATTGGCCCCGGCCAGATCAAAACAATCGACCTCTATGGTGTCACCGTAGCGATCGCAAACGTCGACGGGCATTATTATGGCTTCGCCGACGCCTGCCCGCATGCGGGCTGCTCCCTTTCGAAGGGAGTCCTGGACGGGACGACCGTAACTTGCCCCATCGATGGGAGTCAGTTCGACCTGATCAGTGGCAACGTGTTGAAGGGACCGGCGACGACGCGGGTCAGGACATACCGTGTGCAGGAGGACAGAGGAGAACTGCGCATCTAGGCAATCAGTGGCGAGGGAGGACCCTCCAGAGAAGCTGCGGCTCTGCAAATCACCACGGCAGCAATGGACGGAAAGGTTGAAAGGTAGCTGGACATGGCAAAGGGCACGATCAAAACGTTGATGAAGGACCGCGGGTTTGGGTTCATCCAGGTGGAGGGCGGCGGCGACGACGTGTTCTTTCACAGCAGCTCCCTACCGCCGGGTAGTTACGACTCGCTGCAGCTGGGACAGGGCGTTGAGTTCGACGTCGAACCGGACCCTCGCAACCCGAGCCGATCCCGGGCGGCGAACATCCGAGTCGGCGACTAATGGCGGGCGGCAACAAGAGCAATAGCGCGAAGGCCAAGAAGCGCAAGCAACAGATGCAGGACAAGGCCAAGGCGGAGGACGCGGCGAAACGGAATCGCCGCGGTTCCCAGGGCTTCCAGAGGAGCGATTCTCGTGGCTGATCTGGCGGGGAGTGAGATTTCGGCAGCGGACGCCCAAGCCAACCTGGCGAGGCGGGCACGCGTGCCCTGCCCCAGGTGCCAGGGGCGGATGCTCTCCTCAGGCTCCGAAGGCGACCTTGCCTGCTTCTCCTGCGGGCACCGCAGCTACGCCGTTGCGCCCGGCCCCGACCTGGAGGTCAGGCGACGCGGAGCGTCCTACGGCGGCAAGAGTCTCGACTAAGACGCAGCACCTCAAACACAAAACGCCCCTCGATTTGAGGGGCGTTTTCATTTCCAGTCAGGCGGACGTCGAGATTCGAACTCGCGACCTCTGCCTTGGAAATTCTCCAGGCTTCTTGCAAGCTGCTAACAATTGGGAGGTCGCGAGAGCTGCCACTTAGGGAGTCGGCTCCGGAAACAGCGAGGTATATGGCACGAATCCTATCCCAGAGTCCTGGCTCTGTGTACTATCCTCGTACTCTCTGAGCTCAGAACAAGAAGTCTTTGCAAATCGTGTCAGACAGGTTCGGCCGACAAGGCGTTAACGGCTTGAGCTGTGCGTAAGGGTAGCGCGAGAAGAGAGGTGGTCAGTCCGCCCGCGATGATGAGCCACCAGATGTGGTCGTAGTTGACGAGAGCTTCTGTTACTGAGGCGGCCTGCCCGACTAATGCGATTGCCAGAGCCACACCGAGGGTCCCGCCGAATTGACGAGTCGCCTGGTTCGTGGCACCACCGACACCAAGACGATTTGGAGCCAACGACTGCGCGACAACACCAGCGAGTTGAGGCAAACAGAGAGCCACTCCGGTGCCTGTGAAGAGCATCGACGGCAGATAGTCGGCTAGATAGTCAGGGGACGCCTGCAGGAACACGAGCCGCCAGAGGCCACCGATGGCGAAGAGAAATCCTCCAGCGAGCAAGAGTGGCCGCTGACCGCTGCGCGTTGCGAGCCGGCCGAAGAGTGGCGCGAGTAATGCGACGAGCAAAGGCCCGGGACTGACACCGAGTCCCGCATCGAGGATCGACCACCGCCAGACGCTCGTGAGGAAGAGAATAGAGCCGAAGAACATCGCGCTGAAAGCGATTCCAAATACCAGCGTCGCAAGGTTGGCCCAGCGGAAGTTGTGAGACTCGAACAAGTCGAGGTCGAGAACCGGCGCCCGTGTGCGCCGCTGCTCAAAGAGGAAGATCGCCAACAGACCGATGCCAACCACGACGGAAGAGACAGTGCGGCCATCGAGCCAGCCCCAAGAGCCTGTTTGGACCACGCCAAGAGAAACCAGCGCCGCGGCGGCCGCGATCAGGACCACGCCCACGGGTGACGGAATGAGGCTTTCCGAGTCCCTCGATTCGTTCAGCAAGAACACGCCGCTGCCAACGGTCAGGAAACCGACGGGAACGTTGATGAGGAACACCCAGCGCCAGTCTGCGGCTTCCACGATCGCGGAACCGAGGGTCGGACCGATGGCACCCGCAGCGGCTCCAGTCGCACCCCAGATGGCCACCGCGACTGGCAACCGTTCGCGCGGGAAGGCCTTCAAAATGAGAGCCAGCGAAGAAGGGAGCAGAGCCGCAGCACCTACTGCTTGCAGAACCCGGAAGATTATGAGGACTTCAACTGACGGGGCCACCGCACATAGCAATGAGGCCGTGGAGAACAAGGCTGAACCAGCCAGGAAAGCGCGCTTGTGTCCGATTCTGTCAGCGGTCTTGCCGGCGGGCACCAGTAAGGCCGCAAAGGCGATTGTATATCCATTCAGTACCCAGGACAGGGAAGCTGGCGAGACCGATGGAAAACTGCGGCCTATGTCGGGGAAGGCGACGAAGAGAACGGTTGTGTCGAGAAACGTGGCGAGCACGGCGAGCGATGAGATCGCAAGCGTGCGCCAAGCCGTCGCCAGACTGGGCCAAGGCCCTGCGACCGGTGTTAGTTTCTTCATGCAACGGACTGTAGCAGGTGAATTGAGTTTTGTCACGCAACCCAGTATCATGGGCTCATGCAAAGAACCAGCTTTCAGGGGATGAACTGCAGTGTCGCTCGCTGTCTGGACGTAGTCGGCGAGTGGTGGACGCCGCTGATTCTGCGCGACCTGTTTATGGGGATTTCTCGTTTCGACGACTTTCAGGCGCGCCTTGGAATCGCCCGGAACGTCCTCGCGGATCGCTTGAGTCGTTTGGTTGAGTCAGGCGTCGTCGAAAAGGTCCTTTATCAGGAACATCCTGAGCGCTTCGACTATCGATTGACAGAGAAGGGCGGCGATCTGTGGAGGGTCCTCACGGCGATGCGCGAGTGGGGCGATCGATGGGAAGCACCAGCAGGACCCTCAGTCCAGATCGTGCACAAGTCTTGTGGCCATGTCACGTCCAGCCAGGTTGTCTGCGCGGAATGTGGTGCACAGCTAGATCGGCATCAGGTTCGGCTCGTAAGAGGACCGGGCGCGCTCGAGGATTCGATTCTCCCGCAGGCTTGATCGCCCCCGCGGCCACCCTTAATACCAGAGTCACTTCGCGCAGTAGTACTTCATCCTGCTCGCGAACGAGAGGGAGGGACTTAGGGGTCGCGGATGCAAACTGCTAAAGGAAAGACGCACGTCCAATCCTTTCTGGCCTGAGCTTTACCCAGGTTTTGAGTTGGAGCCGTGCGCCCTAATTGTCTATGGAGCGGGAGACGAGATTCGAACTCGCGACCCCTGCCTTGGCAAGGCAGTGCTCTACCACTGAGCTACTCCCGCGAACCTTCCGATTATACGCGGCAGGCATTGCGGCGCAAAGCGAATCAGCGGCGGCGGCGCTGTGGCGGCACGCTGCGCGCCATGATGGCGTCCTCGCGCGCCTGGGACGTTTCGTCCCACTCCTCGTCCGTCAGCACATAAAAGCGACCGTTGCGTATCGCGTCGATCAGAATCTCGGCGACGTCGGCGGGCGGGATGCTCTGGGCCAGTACGTTGCGCAGCATGACGCGGGCCTCGGCGCCGGGCTCGCTGTCGGGCGTCTCCCCGGGGTTGCGCAATTCGTCGGGGCGATTGCGTCCGCCGTAGAACAGATTCGTGTTGACGGTGCCGGGACAGAGCGCCGAGATGCCGACCTTCGCGTTCGTCTGCTGCAGTTGGGCGTAAATCGCCTCTGAGTACGCGAGTACGGCGTGCTTCGTGACGCTGTATATGTTGCTGCCGGGGACGATGGCCGTGGCGGACGACGTGTTGACGATATGAGCTTCCTCGCCCTGAGCCAGGAGGATCGGCATAAACGCGGTGACGCCGTGGACGATTCCCCAGAAGTTGACCCCGAAGGTCCACTGCCAGTCGCGCTGGCTGGCTTCCCAGATCGTGCCGAGATAGCCGTCGACGCCGGCGTTGTTGCAGACGACGTGCACCTTGCCGAACGCGTCTACCGCCCGCTGCGCCAGCCCGTTTAGCGACTCCTGCTTAGACACGTCGGTGCGCACGCCGATGACGTCATGGCCCGCGTCGCGCATTTGCGCCACAGCCGTCTCCAGCGCCGGCGCTTCGATGTCGGCGAGGACGACCTTCATGCCTTCAGCGGCGAAGCGCTCGGCGAAGGCGCGCCCCATGCCGCTCGCGGCGCCCGTGACGACGGCCGTCTTACCGGCGAAGTCTTTCATTTCTTAACCCTTTCCTTAGCGGAACCAGCCCAAAGGCTTGCTCCACTGATTCGCATGATATGAAATACGGCTGAACCCGCCCCGTTCTTTGTTATAGATACGCAAGGAATCCTCACGGACGGAGGATCCGGAGCCACGATGGCACCGGTAGCGGAGGCAGGGATGGCCCACACCCCATCGTTCAACCGTCACTACTCCAACCCCGCATCACGGCTTGCCTACGAGCGACCGTGGCTGATCGTCCTCGCCGTGCTGGCGATCTTCGCCTTCTATGTCGCCAGCGGCAACTACAGCTTCACGCGGCCCCTCATCGTCAATCAGTCCGCGCCCGTCAGCGAGAACGCAGCGCCAGCCGTTATCGAACGCACCGCCGCACCCGTCGCAGAGACGAGTTCGTGGAGCACGACCAGCGAGACCAGGGCTGCTATCGAAGCCGCGGTCGTCGATGCCAGCAAAGTCGCTATCATCGCCGACGAGGAGGCCTCTCCCTCGGCGCTGACCACGGCTCCGGTGCAGGAAGCTCCCCAACAGCAGACGACGACTCAGGTACAGCCGGCATCCGACTCGCAGCCCGCGACAGCCTCGCTACCGTCGGCCGCGCCCGCCGTCGCGCCGTCCAACATAGCCACAGCCGCCGACCGCTGGGCAACCGCCGGTATCGTGCTCGTCAGCGACGGACAGGCCTGGGACGACCTCAGCCTGGCGAACGTCGACGCGGCGCTTTCGATCCTGCCGCAGAGCGTGCTCGCGAACCTCGGCAACCCGGCGCTCGGGCCGCTGCACATCCTCGTCAATACCGAAGGGCGCGCCCTCAGCGGTTCGCAGCCTTATGGCGGCGCCGCCAACTACTTCTCGACCAACGACGGTGTCAACGAGCTGGTGCTCTACCCCGGTCAGCGCGTCACGACGGTGCTGCACGAGCTGGGCCACGCCTACAACCTGCGATCCACGCCGGCCGGCCACTACGCCCAGGTCCTCATCGACCCTGAGATGGAGAGCTTCATGGCCGCGACGGGCTGGCTCGTGGTGACGCCGCGCGACGAGGTCGCGACGGCCGTGGACCACACGCAGGTCGTGTTCGATTATGAGGGCACGTTCACCTGGCCCGAGCTGTCGCACTTCGACCCGCTGGAGGACTACGCCAACACTTTCGCGATGTACTACGCGGACCCCTCCGGCCTGCGCGCCTCTTCGCCGGAGCGCTACAACTGGATGGCGGCCAACCTGTCGAAGTAAAGGCTTCGGCAGGCCGTGAGCGATTCCGCACGGCTTCCACAGGCTCGATGGCCTCGATTTCCTGAAACCATCCGGGCTTGCACGCCGGTGACGCCAACGACAAGATCGCTTCGTTCTCTCCAGGCCGTACGGTTACGACTAGTCCGGTAGTTTCCCGGCAGGATCGCGAGGGGAACGGTGAGCGTCGTTCCCACGAGCAAGGCACTGGAACAACCCCGCCAGCGATCTCTGAGTGCAGTACCAGATTCATGGAGTCGGGTACTCCCTCGGATTGCGTCCGCGAGCCAGCATATAGCAATGATTCTAGCGCCGGCATTGATCGGCGGCTGGTTCCTCTTCGTGGCTGTGGCGTCCTACTCCAGTTGGTTCGGACGCCCTATTGCCCTACCTCAGACCTCTAACTCGTCACCTTTCATGGACGACCTGGTGGTGTTTCACAGCGCTGGCCGGTACGTCCCGGAAATCGGTGGCGCAGTGTACGACCCGGAGACGGTCTCAGAGCTCCAGGCGGGTGCCACGGGACAGGAGCACGGTAGTGTGCTGGTACTACCGTTCTTCAACCCGCCGTCGGCGCTCCTTCCCCTCGCCCTATTCGGGCTTCTTCCCCTCAAGACGGCCATGCTCGTATGGCTATCATCCGATCTTCTCGTTACGCTCGCGTGCCTTCGGCGTCTTTCTCGCCAGGCAGGCCTAACGAGCGACGCGAGGCTCCTCGTCGTGCTGGGTGTGACGAGTTCATTGCCGTTCTACCAGACTCTATTGCATGGCCAGATCACCTTCCTACTCCTGGCGGGTTTCAGCCTATTTGTCATTGGCGCCCAACGCGATCGAGGCCAGGCTCAAGTTTTCGGCGGGCTCCTTCTCCTGACACTGAAGCCCGTCTTCCTTGTCGTACCTCTGCTCTACTTGGCGATGCGCCGCGAGTACCGGCTACTGGCAGCCTTTATCGCCACCGAGGGGTTACTAGTCCTGATTTCGGCGTTACTGTTCAGCCCTGCGCTGCCCTTTGACTACATCTCGATGTCATGGGCAGCCCTCGGCTGGGATGAGATTAACGGTATTTCCACGTATGGCATGTTCGGCTGGACGGGCTTTTGGCGCGGCCTGGTTGGACCAAACGCGGGGATGCTGCAGATGATGCTCGCGACGGGATCCTCATTTGCAACAATCACGGCCTTCGCGTGGACCTTCCGTCATAACCGCGACCCGATTCACGCGTTGGCTGGCGTCGTGCTTGTGTCGCTCTTGATCAGCCCGCACTCCTATGCCCAGGATCTTCTCCTTCTGACGATTCCTTTGCTTCTCATTGCCGGCGTCAGGCCGTACCAGCCGACCTGGGCCCTACTATCGCTCGGTGCCTGGTTGGCTGCCTACATCCATTTCGACGTCCTGGGCTCAACGGGTATTGGTCCCGGAAACGTCGCGTTAGTTCTGCTCACCCTGTTCGTCTTCCAGAGAGCGGCCGCAAGACTCCCGCAGGTGCCGCTCCCCGAACCGCAAACAAGCGATGCAAAGCGGCACTTATCAAGACTCTGCCCACTGGGAGCCCAAAGCCATGATTGATTGGTTAGTAGTAGGTTTCGTGGGCTCAGTGCTGTTCGGCGCGTCCGTCGTCTTCGGCTTTTTCGAGTCGCCTTACGATCTAAGGAATCCGTACGATAAGACGATTCCAGTGGTGGCCTCCGAGCAGTCAGCTTCCGACGAGATAGCCTTCGCCGAGGTTTTGAGCGACCGAAAGGTGAGCGCCGACCCCGGTGGCATTGAGGGCCTGTGGCAGGACAACAAAACATTCGTTATAGGCTTCCTTCCGCTGCTCTTCTTCACGACCGCCTACGTTGTCGACCGCACACGCCGCTAGACCCGCACCTACTGCGCCACCGCGCCGAGCTCCTGCACGAACGGGTCGGCTTCGGTACCCAGCAGCCGCCAGTCGTCGTTCACGGCTATCGTGCGCTCCGCCGAGCGGATCTGCGTGTACGGCAGCGAGGGATCGAGCGCCTTCGGCTCGATGCCTTTGGCCAGCGCCCTCGCGGCGTCGATCAGCATGCGGCGGGCGCGGATGATCGCCTTGTCGGACGCGCCGAGGTGCTCGTGCGTGCGGTCCATGATCGCGCCCATGCTCTCCGTCACGGCCATGTCCTGCTGCGCGATGCCCTGGATGCCGCTGTAGCTGTTGGTGCGCTGCTCGTTGCGGTCGAGCAGGTAGTCGTTGTCGGCCCACTGGCTGCGGGCCTGGATGCCGCCACCAAGCCCCGCGCGGGTGCCGGGGCCGAAGGTAGGCACGTCGTATTTGCCGCTGTCCATCTGCGCGTCTCGCACGCCGGGCTTCATGTCGATACCCCAGCGCCAGTAACTGTCGTCGTCGCGCGGGATCATCATGATGCAGCTGTCACCACCGACGGGCAGATACGGCTGCGGCACGTAGACGTAGCCGGGCATGATGAAGTCGCTGACGCGGACGTTGAGGTGGCCGTTGGGCGTGGGGCGGATGCCGGCGTAACGGAAGCCGTACCACGTGTCCTGCACCTCGAGCTCCGGGTCGCCGACGTTGCGGTGGATGTAGCCGCGCATCGGCAGCGACGGGTAGCCGGGTCGGTCCGTGTCATCGCCCTCCGGGAAGGGGCGCGGGCTACCGGGCGGGTTGCTGCTGTGCAGGTAAGAGATATGAGTCGTATCGACGTTGCCCTCGAGCCCCTGCATCCAGTTGCAGTAGGAGATCACCTTGGAGGCCCGCCAGCGCTCCGCGGGCACGTCGTCGGAGCCGAGGTTGCGGAACGGCGTCTGCTTCTCCGGCGGCCCCATGTAGGTCCAGACGATGCCGCCCGACTCGTGCGTGGGGTAAGCCAGAACCCGAACCTTGGTCTTGAAGTTCGACTCCGCGGGCTCCGACGGCATGTCGACGCAGGCGCCCGTCGTGTCGAACTTCCAGCCGTGGTAGACGCAGCGTAGCCCGGCCTCCTCGTTGCGGCCGAAGAACAACGACGCGCCGCGGTGCGGGCACGAATTCGCCACGAGCCCGACAGCGCCGTTCGTGTCTCGAAAGGCGATCAGGTCTTCGCCGAGCAGCCGTACGCGGACGGGCGGGCTGTCAGGCTGCGGCGTCTCGGTGCTGAGCAAGGCGGGCAGCCAGTAGCGACGCAGCAGGTTACCCATCGGCGTCCCAGGGCCCACGCGGCACAGCAGTTCGTTGTCTTCGCTGGTCAGCATCGCGACACTAGACTACACCGCTGGATGCCGATTGCGGGGCCGAGCCCCCGCGGCTATCGGCGTAAGCTACGCCCTCGCTTCATGCGCCCCTTTTAGTGGGGTCTCGGGGCGGAGCCCCGGCTTCTATTATCAGACACGCCAGCCGCTGGCGGGCGGCTGCGGCATGCGGTCCTCCGGCAACGAGAGCTGAATCCCCGTGCGGTCCTCCTGCGCGCGGACCACGGCGTCGAAGTTCTGCTCGCCCCAGCCCTGGCTCAGGACGTAGTCGAACTCGCGGCCGACGACGGAGCCCATCGCCATCTCGACGCCGACCTCCTTGGCGAGGTCGAGCGCCAGGTGCGTGTCCTTGGACGAGAGCGCGGCGGAGAAGAAGGCGGGCTCGAACTGACGGCGGAACACGGTGCGTGGGAACGTGCCCGTGATCCAGCGATTCGACCCCGTGCTGACGCCGATCACCTCGACCAGCGTCTTGAGGTCGACGCCAGCCTTCATTCCCAGCGTCAGCACCTCGGCCGAGATCACCGGCACGGCGATACCGGCGAGGTTGTTGCAAAGCTTGCAGACGTCGCCGGCGCCGATGTCGCCGCAGTGGTAGATCTTGTCCTCGCTGCCGATCGAGGCGAGGAAGGGCTTTACGCGCTCGAAGACGGCCTTGTCGCCGCCGACCATGATCGAGAGCGTGCCCTGCTCGGCGCCCGTGACGCCGCCGGAGACCGGCGCGTCCAGCATGTCGATGCCCTTCTTCGCCATCTCCGCCGCCACCTTGCGCATCAGCGTCGGCGAGTTGGTCGAGAGGTCGACGTAGACGGTGCCGGGCTGCATCGACTCGAGCAGGCCGCCGAGGCCCAGCGCCACGGGCTCGACCTCCTTCGGACCGGGCAACGAAGTGCCAACGACCTCGGCGCCCCGCACAGCTTCGGCGACCGACTTCGCGGCCGTGACGTTGAGCTCTTCGGAGAGCTGCGCCACGACGTCCGGGCGGATGTCGTAGATCGTGACCTGGTGGCCTTTCTGGGCCAAGTTGCGGACCATGTTGTTGCCCATGCGGCCGAGGCCGATGAATCCGACGTTCATGATGACTCCTCAAGATAAGCGGGGCGTGATGTGGCAAGCGTAGCGGGTACCGCGAGGCCGTCAAGCCGCGCGGGGCCTGTCATGACGCCGTATCGTCACCATCTGCCCTCATCGGTAAAATGGACGCAGATGGTTTCTCCGTTCGCCCGCGTTGTTGGTCTCGCCTTCGCAGCATTTTGTCTGCTGCTCGTCGCGTGCGGCGGCGGTAGCACTACAGACGGCGGCGAGCCGGCGTCTGACGCCGGCGGCGTCGTGATCGCGCCGATTGAGGCCACGCCAACGCCGGAGGTGGCTCGATCCAACGCCCCGGATACGCCGGACCGGCCCCACGAGGGCCGCTGGATCGACGTGGACGTCTCGCGGTTCGAGGTCCAGCTCATGGAGGGCGATCTTGTCCTCGAGACGATCGGCCCGGTCGCCGTGGGTGCGGAGATCGACACCGGCAACTACGAATCGACGCAGACTGGCCTGTTCCACGTCTACAACAAGATCGAAGACCTTGCCTACGACCCGCCGTATCAGACCTACATCAGCCACTGGGTCGGCTTCGATCCGGACAAGGACAACGGCTTCCACTCATTCCTCAAGTCCGCCGAAGGCGCGGTCGTCAACGCCTCGACGGGGCGTATCAGCAACGGCTGCATCCGCACGGGCGCGGCCGAGGCGATCTTCGCCTTCGCGGAGCTCGGTATGCCGGTCTTCGTCCACACCTAGCGGGGGCAGCCGCAACTACTCCGCGTCCTTCTCCTCCCGACGCTTCTCCCGGTCCTGCCGCTCCTGCTCGTGCCAGACGAGCCCGATCAGGAACTGGCGTACGCGCTCCGTGATCGGGACGCGCGGCTTAGGTGTCGCGTCCTCCGGCTCGTCGTAGTCGCCGCGCCTGACGCGGGGGTACTCGGAGGCGACCTCGGCCCCGAGCAGCATGATGTTGGCGCTAAGGTAGACCCAGAACAGGAACGCGACCACGGCGCCCAGCGAGCCGAAGACGACGTTGTAGTTGGCGAAGTTCGCCACGTAGAGCGCGAAGCCCACTTTGGCCACCTCGAACAGGACCGCGGCGAGCCCGGCGCCGAGCAGCACGTTGCGCACTTTGACCCGGGTCGCCGGGACGATCCAGTAGAGGATGACGAAGGCGGCGAAGGAGATCGCCGCCGGCACCAGCAGCGGCACGATGTCCCAGACGATGCCGAGCGAACGACTGGCGTCCGACAGCACGGGAATCTCATCCGACGTCTCGCGGACGTAGCGGATCGCCGCGGTGCCGGCCAGCGAGGCGATGACGAACGGCGCGAAGCCCGCCACCATGGCGAGGTCGAGCAGCTTCTGGCGCACGATCGGCCGGTGCACGTCGAGGTCGTAAGCCAGGTTGATCGAGCGCCGGATCACGCCGAACAGGTTGCTCCCCGACCACGCCATGCCAAGCAGGCCGAGGATACCGATCGCGCCGCTGCCCGTTCCCGCAATTTGCTTGACCGCGTCTCTGACGTCGTTTTGCCCCTGACCCTCGCTCAGCGGGATGTAGTCGAGGACAACCTTGACGAGGTCGTCTTGCAGCTTCGAGTCCTGCAGCAGGATGCCGAGGACGCCGACGGAGAAGATCAGCAGCGGAAACAAAGAGAACAGGACGTAGTACGAGATGGCGGCGGCCATCTGAGAACAGTTGTCGTGTCCAAACTCCTGGACGGTACGGACCGCGAGGATCCGCAGCTGGCGGAGCGAGAGCATGCCTCTAGTCTAAGGGCGGAGGTCTACGTCCAGCCGCGGCCAGTGATTACACTGGTGCGGCGGCAGAACTCAGCAGCAGTGAAACGAGGCGACCGATGCAGGATCTCGAGGGCAAGGTAGCGGTTGTAACCGGCGCGGCCAGCGGCATCGGCCGCGCGATGGCGGAGCGCTTCGCGCGCGAGGGCATGAAGGTCGTCCTCTCCGACATCGAGGAGAACGCGCTGCAGGCGACGGTGCAGGAGCTCAAGCAACGGGAGTACAACGTCACCGGCATCGTGACCGACGTCGCCCGACCCGAGTCGGTCGATGATTTGGCGAAGCAGACCCTGGAGTCGTACGGCAAGGTCCACCTCGTCTGCAACAACGCCGGCGTCTTCCTGCCGATGAAGCCGATGTGGGAATCGACGCTCAAGGACTGGCAGTGGATCATGGGCGTCAACCTCTGGGGCGTTATCAACGGCGTGCGCGCCTTCGTGCCGATCATGCTGGAGCAGGACGAACCCGGCCACATCGTCAACACCGCATCGCAGGCCGGGCTGGTCACGTCGAACAGCATCTACTCCGTGACCAAGCACGCCGTGGTCGCCGTCAGCGAGGGGCTCAGCTCGCAGCTCAGGATGCAGAACGCGAAGATCGGCGTCAGCGTGCTCTGCCCCCTCTTCGTCGAGACGCGGATCATGGAGGCGGAGCGCAACCGGCCGGCAGAGCTGTACAACGAGGGACGCCCGGAAGGCGCGAATCCGATGCAGATGCGCGAGGTCACGCCGCCGGAGGAGGAGGCCGAGCGCGTGCGACAGGCGGTGCTCGACGACACGTTCTACATCTTCCCGTTCCTGCAGACGGTGGACGACAACGTGCGGTATCGCTTCGACAACATCATCAACCGCAAGAACTTCGAGCCGCGCCCGATGCGCTAGACGAATTCCACCGCCCCTCGCTACAAGGACTTTCGCTCTCGATTAAGATAGCTTTACCTCTCTCGGACGCGGCTTGGAAGGAGTTGTAATCTTGGACTTCCTGCGCGCAAACCTGGGCGAAATCGAGTTGGAGTATCGGGACCTTGGGGCCGGCGAACCCGTCGTACTGATTCATCCCGGCCACTTCGCCGACTGGTTTTTGCCTCTTGCCCTCCAGCCGGTCCTCGCGGATCACTTCAGGCTCGTGTTCTACCATCGCATCGGCTGTGCGGGCAGTAGCCGCCCCGATGGTCCGGTTAGCATGGCGCAGCAAGCCCAGCACTGCCGTGAACTCATGCACCACCTGGGCATTGCGCGGGCGCACATCGTGGGTCACTCTTCAAGCGGCAACGTCGCACTACAGCTGGCCGCGGACTCGCCGGACGCAGTCCACTCCCTCGCCATCCTCGAGCCGGCGCTGATGTCGGTACCCAGCGCTCCAACCTCAAGGGCATTCATCGGCAAGGCGGTGGCTCAGTATCGGAGTGGTGACGCCACAGGCGCCATCGACACCTTCCTACGAGGCACTTGCGGACCCGACTTCCGCCCCATCCTCGACAAAGCGCTGCCGGATGCTTTCGATCAGGCCGTTGCAGACGCAGGTACGTTTTTCCGAACCGAACTGCCGAGCTTGCAGTCGTGGACCTTCAACCAGCAGGACGCGTCCCGGATTACGCAGCCCACCCTCGCAGCCATCAGCGCAAAAAGCATGGAATTCGACCCCATCTGGTCGGAACGTCAGGACCTCCTTCTCTCCTGGCTGCCGCAGGCAGAGCCCTTCGTGCTGCCCGGTGCCACGCACCTCATGCAAGTCCAGAACCCCGAGGATATGGCCGTGGCGTTAGCCGCCTTCTTTGGCAAACATCCGCTCCAGGCGTCGTAGCCTTACCCAGTCTGCGAGTCGTCTTCGCTACTCTGGATGATCGTCGCGCCGGATGACGTTCGAGCCAGCTTCGGCTGCTTGCTATGATGGGCGAGCCTGATGACCAGGCCGCATGCGCCCCTTATTGGGGCAGCGGGGTGTCCCCGTTTTCAAGGAGAAAGACGTGACTCAGCTAGATTCCGAGACCCTGCTGCACATGTTCCGCCAGATGGTCAAGATCCGCGAGTTCGAGGAGGCAGCGGCGCGGATGGCGGAGCAGGCCAAGATCCCCGGCGCCGTCCACCTCTACGTTGGTGAGGAGGCGGTCGCCGTCGGCGTCTGCACCGAGCTGACGGCTGCGGACGCCATCGCCAGCACGCACCGCGGCCACGGCCACTGCATCGCCAAGGGCGGCGACCCCAAGCTGATGTTCGCCGAGCTCTACGGCCGCGCCACGGGCTACTGCCACGGCAAGGGCGGCTCGATGCACATCGCCGACCTCGACCTCGGCATCCTGGGCGCCAACGGCATTGTCGCCGGTGGCGCGCCGATGGCGATGGGCGCCGCCTTCGCGTCGAAGTACCGCAAGGACGGCACCGTCTGCGTCCTCTTTTGCGGCGACGGCTCCACCAACGAAGGCGCCTGGCACGAATCGATGAACTTCGCCGGCCTGTATCAGCTACCACTCATCACGGTCATTGAGAACAACCACTGGGGTGAGTGGACCCGGCAGGAGAACCAGGCGCCGATCACGGAGCTCTACGTCCGTGGCGCGTCATACGCCATGCCCGCCGTCCACATCGACGGCCAGGATGTGCTGGCGATCAACGAGGCGGCGCGCGAGGCCGTCGACCGGGCCCGCAACGGCGGCGGACCGACCATGATCGAGGCGGACACCTACCGCTTCCACGACCACATCGGCCGGGCCGAGCGCGAAAACCGCCCGAAGGAAGAAGTCGAACGCTGGCGCGCCCGCGACCCGATCGAGATCATGCGCGCCGTGCTGATCGAAAGGGCGATCACGACCGGCGAAAGCTCAGAGCGCATCGTCGAAGAGGTGCGCCGCGAGATCGAAGAGGCGATCGAGTTCGCCGAGGCGAGCCCGCAGCCGGACCCGGCGGACCTGCTGACAGACGTCTACACGGTCTAGACGAGATGTCGAAAGACCCGGTGCAGGTGGCGGCGGACATGATGTGGCAGGCGTACCGCGAGACGCAGCCGTCTAGCCTACGTCAGGCCGCTTACTTCGAAGCCTGCCAGTTCGGCGCCGGCCGTGTCATGGCCGATCAGCTGGCGCACCTTGTGCTGGACGGTATCAAGACCGCCACGTCCGACTTGATCTGGCACATGCAGTGGAACCAGAAGCCTAAGTGGAACGTCGGCGACGCACACGTCCTCCTCGACGGCGGCTGGAACCCGGTCTGCGTCTTTCGCACCACGGAGCTGGAGGAGAAGCGCTTCTGCGACGTCGACGCCGCCTTCGCCTTCGACTACGGCGAGGGCACGCGGACGCTGGAGTGGTGGCGCGAGCATGTCTACGCCTGGTACGCCAACCAGTGCCGCGAAATAGGCGTCGAGCCTACACAGGAGATGCCGCTGCTCTGCGAGCGGTTCGAGGTGGTCTACGCGCCGGGCCGCGTAGCCGCGATTTAGCACGAGGGGAATCTGATGCCGGAAATCACGTATCTCGAAGCGATCAACCAGGCGCTGCACGAAGAGATGGCCGCCAACCCGGACGTCTTCATCGCCGGCATCGACATCGCGGAGCGCGGCGATGTGTTCGGCGCCACGCAGGGCATCTACACCAAGTACGGCAAAGAACGCATCATGGACACCCCAATCGCTGAGTCCGGCATCATCGGCCTCGCGCTGGGGTCCGCGGCGCGTGGGCTGCGGCCCGTGGTCACGATCATGTTCATGGATTTCATCGGCGTCTGCTTCGACCAGATCCTGAACCAGATGGCGAAGATGAAGTACATGTACGGTGGCAAGGTGACGCTGCCGCTGACGGTCCTGACCAACGCCGGCGCCGGTACCAGCTCTGCGGCGCAGCACTCGCAGAGCCTGGAAGCGCTGCTCTGTCACATCCCCGGCCTCAAGGTCGTCATGCCCAGCAACGCCTACGACGCCAAAGGCCTGATGAAGTCGGCCATCCGCGAGGATAATCCCGTCTTCGTCGTGCAGCACAAGCGCCTGGGACGCACGCGCGGCGAGGTGCCGGACGGCGACTACACTGTGCCGCTGGGCAAGGCCAAGGTGGTGCGCGAGGGCAAGGACATCACGCTGGTCGCGACCTCCTGGATGGTGCACGAAGCCCAGGCTGCCGCGGAGCGGCTAGCCGAGCGCGGCATCGAGGCCGAGATCGTCGACCCGCGCTCGCTGGTGCCGCTCGACATGGAGACCATCGTCGAGTCGGTGAAGAAGACGCACCGCGTCGTCGTCGTGCACGAGGCCGTGCGCTTCGGCGGCATCGGCGGCGAGATCGCGGCGCAGATCACGGAAGAGGCGTTCGATTACCTGGACGGACCGCCGCTACGAATCGGCGCGCCGTCCAGCCCGGTACCATACAGCCCCGTGCTCGAGAAGGCCTGGATACCGGACGCCGACGACATCGTGGCCGCCGCGAACACGCTGGTCGGGGGTTAAGCATGGCAGAGGCGATCTACCTCCCGAAGGTCGGCATGACGATGGAAGAGGGTACCCTGACGAGGTGGGCCATCGACGATGGCGCCGCCGTGGCTCGCCGCCAGGTCGTGTTCGAGATGGAGACCGAGAAGGTCCAGATGGAGATCGAGGCGGAGCACGATGGCACGCTGAAGCAGCTGGTGCCGGAGGGTGCCTTGCTCAAGCCCGGCGACGTCGTCGGCTGCATCCTCGCGGCCGGCGAAGAGGTGCCGCAGGCGCTGCTCGACCGCGTCGCGGCGCAGGCGGCGCAGGTGCCCGGAGCCGGATCCCAGTCCGCCGCCGCGACCGAAGAGGCGACCCTGGCGCCCGGTGAGCACCAGTCGGTCATGGAGGCCGGTACGACCGGTGCATCGACAACGGCGGCTGCGCCGGCCGGTCCGCTGCGCATCTCACCCATCGCGCGCCGCCTCGCAGATGAGTACGGGATCGATATCGCAACGCTGACCGGCACCGGCCCCAGCGGTCGCATCGTCGAACGCGACGTGCAGAAGGCGATCGAGGCCAGGAGTGCGGCGCCCGCGGCCACCGCACCAGCGGCGAGCCAGACGACACCCGCCGCTGTCGGGCCTGCCGCGGGCGAGTTGATTCCCTACCGCGGGCGCCGGCGTACGATCGGCGAGCGCATGCGCGAGAGCGTCTCGACCACCGCGCCGGTCACGCTGACGACGGAGGCGCCTGTCGACGCCGCGGCGGCGATGATCCACGGTCTCAACCGCGAGTGGCGCAGCGAGGGCGTCGTCGTGACGCTGACGGGGCTCGTGGCGCGTGCCTGCGCGCTGGCCCTGAAGGAGCACCCTCAGCTCAACGCGCGCCTCGAGGGCGATCAGATACTGGTGGCGTCGGAGATCAACATCGGCGTCGCGCTGGACCAGGACGCGGGCCTCATTGTGCCGGTGCTGCGGGCAACCGACCGAATGTCGCTGCAGATGGTGATGAAGCTGCTGCGGGAGCTGACCCAGAAGGCGAAGGATGACAAGCTGCGGGCCGAGGATGTCACCGGCGGCACGTTCACCGTCTCATCGCTGGAGGGCTCCATGGTCGATGCGTTCACCCCGATCATCAACCCGCCACAGGCCGCGATCCTCGGCGTCGGCCGCACGCGCGACATCGCCGCGTTCGAAGGCTCAGAGGTGGTCAAGCGCCAGGTCGTGACGCTGAGCCTGACGTTCGACCATCGCGTCACGGACGGCGCGCCGGCGGCGAAGTTCCTCGGGCGTGTGGCTGAGCTGCTGGAGCGGCCTTACCTGTTGATGTGAGCCGCCTGGGCGCCTTCGCCCGTCTCTGATTCCATTCCCGCCGCCGTGTCGGCGAAGCGCTCGAACGCCTCGGCGAGCTCCTCGCGCGCCTCCGGGCCCATGCGCTCGAAGACGGAGGTCAGATACTCGCGCGCCGCGGCCGAAACCTCGTCCAGAAGCGCTATGCCCTCTTCGGTCAGGCCGATACGCACAACGCGCCGGTCGGCCAGGTCGGTCCAGCGCCTGGCGAACCCGTTGCGCTCGAGGCGATCGGCGAGGCCGCTGAGCGTTGCGGGCCGGATGTGGAGGTTCTCGGCCAGCTCGCCGGTCGACGGCTCGCACAGCTGGCGGATCGTATACATCACGCGGAGCTGCGTCGTCGTGGCGCCGTGGTTGTCCCAGAAGCGCAGGCGCAGCGGGTCGATGACGTGGACGGCGCGGAAGTACGCGTCGACGGCGTGGTCTTCGGGCTTCTTCTTCACGATATCGGCTCTCCCTCCAGTCGGCCGTCCACCTGATCCGCGTGTCCCTCGGTAGGTGTTGTCTCCGCTTCAGCCCAGGTCGACCGCAGCGCTTCTCGTGAGTCGGGCATGAAGAACGCGATGAGGATTGACAGAGCCGTCACGGACATCGCCACCAGGAAGACGAGGCCGATCGCGTCCGCTAGCGAAACCCGCATCGCCTCGACGGCGCGGCTGTAGAAATCGGCGCCTGCCGGACCCAAAGCTTCAAAGCCGGACCGCAAACGGTCCAGCGCCTCCGGGCTGAGCAGCGTGCGCGGTTCCTCCAGCGTCTTAAGCAGCGGCTGCGGCGTCTGGGCGATGATGTCGGCGCTCAGTTGATGCTGCAGGTTGGCGTGCACGTGGTTGGTCAGCAGCGTCCCGAAGATCGCGGTCCCCAGCGTGCCACCAATCTGCCTGAAGAATTGCGTCGACGAAGAGACGACGCCGAGTTGGCGGTGCGAGACGCTGTTCTGCACGGCGAGATTGACGATGGGCATGGACAGCCCGACGCCGAACCCCGTAACCATCATCGCGGCGATCGCGGCGGCCCAGGCTGAACCCGCGTCGAGGCGGGAGAGCAGGAAGACGCCCGTCGTCACGATGATGGTGCCGATGATGATCAGCGGCCGATAGCGGCCGGTACGGCTAACCAGCAGCCCGGAGATGATGCTGGCGGTGACCATTCCCAGCATGAAGGGCGACGTCACCAGGCCGGAGCTAGTGGGCGAGGCGCCGAGGACGCCCTGAACGAACGTCGGCATGTAGTTAACAACGCCGAATAGCCCCATGCCCGTGACGAAGGAGAGGACGACTCCGACCGTGAAGACACGGTTCTCAAACAGGGAGAGTGGGATGATCGGCTCGGCAGCCCGCGATTCATTCCAGATCAACGCGACGGCGCCGATTCCACAGATAGCGAACAGGCTGATGATCTCCGGTGACGTCCAGGCGAACTGGTTGCCACCCCAGACCAACGCCAGCAAGAGCGGCACGATGGTCATGATCAGGAACGCGGCGCCCGAGTAATCGATCGCCCGTTTGATGCTCGCCTTGACATGCGTCGGGTAGGTCGTCCAGAGAATAGTCAGAGCGGTGAGGCCGACGGGCAGGTTGATGTAGAAGACCGCGCGCCATGTGAAGTTGTCGGTCAGGAAGCCGCCCAGGGTCGGCCCGAGGATACTGGCAACGCCGAACACGCCGGTAAAGAGGCCCTGGTACTTGCCTCGCTCCGCCGGTGGGAACAGGTCTCCAATAACCGCGAAGGCGTTGCCCATGATGAAACCTGCGCCCAGGCCCTGAATGGCCCGGTACACGATCAGCTGCGTCATGGACTGCGATGTTCCCGCGGCCATGGAACCGGCTAGCAGGATGATGATCCCGCCGAGGAAGAACGGCTTGCGGCCGTAGAGGTCGGAGAGCTTGCCTGCCAGCGGCACCGTCGTCGTGCTCGTGAGCATGAAGGCGGTGAAGACCCAGGAGAAGAGGTTCAGGCCGCCGAGATGACCGACGATTCGCGGCAGGGCCGTCGCCACGACTGTCTGGTCGGTGGCGGAGAGTAGCAAGGCAAGAAGCGTCCCGATGAGGACAAAACGGCGCGTTCGCGGGTCCATCTGCAGTGGAGCGCGGTAATAGTCGGGCGTGGAGTTGCTTTGTGAGGCGCTAACATTTTGTGCCATGTGAAGTATTATACGGCAGCCACCGGCAATTCTTGATGCGGCTGGCGTCTATATCTGAATTGAATTTCGTGTTTCCAGGATGCTCAGGCCTGAGCTGTGAATTCGGCCAGCATCTCGAGCTGGGCCAGCGACAGTCCGGCCGGCTCCATCACCAGGCTAACGTCTTCGCACGCTGCGCCTTCCAGCGCAGCGAGCTTGACGCGGCATTCATCCGGCGTCCCGTAGATCGTCGCCGCTTCGACGTCGAAGCGCGGGCCGTAGTACGCCTTCCAGTGTGCTTCCGCGGTTTCGCGCGCCGCTTCCGTAGTCGCCGCGACGCTGACGCTTTGCAGTTTGGCGAAGGCAAGGGTGGCGGGATCGCGCTGGATCGCGTTGGCCGCCTCGATAACCGTCTCGACACCCGCCAGGAAGCGGTCGATGCTCCCCGCTGATCCGATCCAGCCGTCGGCCACGCGCGGAATGCGGCGCAGCATCGGTTCGCTGACGCCACCGAGGTAAACCGGCACGCCGCCTGCCTGCACCGGCTTCGGGTTGATCGTCCCGTCAACGATCTCGTGGTAGCGCCCCTTGTACGCGACGCCGTCCTGCGTCCAGAGCTTGCGCATGATCTCGATGCTCTCCAGCAATCTGCCCAGGCGCTGGTTCATCGGCACGCCGATGCTGGTGTACTCGGCCGCCGTGCCACCCAACGACATGCCGAGCATCAGCCGGCCGTCCGAGAGACGATCGAGTGTGGCGGCCTCTCGCGCCAGGAGCACGGGGTTCAGGTAAGCGGAGAGCATGACCGCGGTACCGAGACGCACTCGCGTCGTGAACGCCGCGATCCAGGTCAGCAGATGCAGCGGCTGCAGGACGTCTACTCCGTAGAAGACATGATCTCCAGCCCAGACTGAGGTGAAGCCTAGCTCTTCGGCGCGGCTTACGAAGGTTCGCAGGGCCGCGAGGTCGATCGGGTGGACGGCGGGAATCCGCAGTCCGTACCTGACTTTCGCCATTGCGTCCCCAGTTTAAGCGAATGCGGGCGCCACTTGTCCCATGAACTCCGTCAGCAGCTCCTTGCGGCGCGGCAGCGCCAGCGCCGGATTGAAATGGACGATCATCTCGTTGACGCCCGCCTCCGCGTAGGGCGTCATCGCGTCGACCAGCTCGTGCATGCGGTGAATGTTCACCCAATTCGGACCGTGTGCCAGACCACCGCCGGTGCGGCTGTCCTTGACGTTGACGAGCATGGCGCCCGTGCGATGCACGGTCGCGGGGTCGCGGCCGGCGCGCTCGCAGTGCTCCCGCAGCACGGAGCTCTTCTTAGCAACCACCTCAGCGGGGCCTGCGACGTTCCACTGGTCCGCGTACTGGGCCACGAGACGCAGCGTCACCTTCTCGCCGCCGCCACCGATCAGGATCGGCAGGTGCTCCTGCACCGGCCGCGGCGAGAGCGGCGCGTCGTCGACCTGGTAGTGCTTGCCGTAGTACGTGCAGCAGCCCGTATCAAACAGCGGCCGCAGGATTTGCAGCGACTCCTCGAGCCAGCGCAGACGGTCGCCGGGAGTATTAAACGGGACGCCGTAGGCTATGTGCTCGTTCTCCTGCCAGCCGGCGCCAATGCCAAGGGTGACTCGTCCGCCGCTTATCACGTCGACCTGGGCGACCTGCTTGGCGAGGATACAAGGATTCCGATAGGTATTTCCCGTGACCAGCGTGCCGAGACGGATGCGCGGTACGCTCGCGGCCAATCCAGCCAGCACGGTCCAGGACTCTTGCCAGTAGCCGGAGCGATCAGACTGGTTCGGCATGAAATGATCGCCAATCCAGAGGCCCTTCCAACCCGCCTTCTCGATATGCGATGCCTCGTCAAGCAGGTCCTGCCACTGGTTGGTGACACTCGGCCACGCACTGAATTCCATACCGCCCACCTCCTGATGTGTGTCCGGCACCGGCTTTCGCGCATTTTGGGCATGTTTGCGTGGATTTACCAGACCTTCACTCAAATCTTTCTATTACTGACCGCGGTTTCACGACATACCTATGGTCAGCGATTGGCACACTCAATGTGTTGGCGTTATCGGAGCGGCTATCATGGGCCGAGCACCAGGAGGCTACGCAATGCCCGACCCGATACCGTTTTCCGGCGACCCGCTGTGGCGCGCCAGCAACGAACGGCGCGACCCGGACTGGGTACAGGCGCAGCTCGATTCGCCGGCCAGCCGGTTTCTGCCGCTGTGGAAGAACAACGCTCTGATGTCGAGTGACGGCGCGGAGACTACCGAGCTGCTCTGGCTCGACTCATCCGTCCTCGAGCACGCGGCGGAGCGCGACAGGCCGGTGCTGCTCGGCATCCGCAACGACGTTGCCCACTTCGCCGTCGACCTCTCGCCGCTGGAGGAGCCTCTCGTAACACTCGGACTGGAGGGAGCGGAGTTCACGGACACCCGGGCCGCCGCCGCGCGGCTCGCCGTTGGCGAAGCCGGTACGGTGGCGCACGCGCGCGCGTTGCTCGACTGGCACAACCGTCATCGCTTCTGCCCCGTCTGCGGCACGCCGACGGAAGCGCGTGAGGCCGGCTCGATGCGCAAGTGCGATTCCTGCGGCGCGGACCACTTCCCGCGCACGGACCCGGTGGTGATCATGGTGGCCTACACCGGCGATCGTTGCATCCTCGGCCGCCAGCGCGCCTGGGCGCCCAACTTCTACTCGGCGCTGGCCGGCTTCATCGACCAGGGTGAGACGATCGAGGAGGCGGTGCGGCGCGAGGTCAAGGAAGAGGTGGGGCTGGACGTCGACGAAGTCGTCTACCGCCGATCTCAGCCGTGGCCGTTTCCTTCGTCTCTGATGATCGGCTGCTTCGCGCACGTGACCGGCGAGCAGGAGACGGTCGACCCGCTGGAGCTGGACGGCGCGCGCTGGTTCACGCGCGACGAGATACGCAGGGCGGTTCTGGACCCCGACCCGGAGAAGCACGGCTACGGCATTCCCGGGCCTATCGCTATTGCCCACCACATCATCAAGGACTGGAGCGAGCAATCAGACTGACTCGTAGCATCGGTCGCGCCAGCCGAAGGCAGAGGGACCCCGCCCTTTGGGACTACTGAAATTCCTCCTGATCCTGACTAGCGGCGCCTTCTTCGTCGCCGTCGTCGTGATTGCCCTCAGCGTGTTCCTCATCGTCACGGGCTCGCCTTCGACTTGCGCCGAGCCCGGCTGGAGCGTCTTTCCCGATCCGCTGCTCGCCACGCAACTGGACGCCCGCTGGTCGGTTTTTTCGGATCAGGCGAAGGCAGGACCCGCGACGATCGAAGTCTCCGAGGCGGAGGCGACCGCGCGGGGCCGGCGCTACCTAGACGAGAAAGACGTGCCGGTGGACAACCTGAACGTCTACTTCTGTGGCGACGGCAAAGGGCAGCTGGCGGGCAAGGTCGGCGCGCTGGGTATCGGTGTCAAATTCGTGGTGACCGGCCACCTGGACGTGAGCGGCGAGAAGCCTGTGGTGGAGCTGGACTCTGTGGACTTAGGCAACATGCCCGGCTTCGTTGCGGATGCGGTGCTGCACGTCTTGCTGAATGACCAAGCTCGGACGCTGGAAATCGATGACCACCTGACGGCCACGGAGATCAGCCAGGGCAAGATCGTGATCAGCGGCGGACCGTAGATGCCGCGCCGCGCATCCGCAGCGACAGCGCTACAAACCAGCCTGTGACAAGCAGCAGGATGATGCGTTCGAATACGCCATCTATCTCCACGGCCACCTGGCTCGCATAGGCCACGCCGAGGGCAACGCCGACAGCGATAGCCAGGAATGAATAAGCCGCCAGAACATTCTGACCCGTCTGCAGGAAGTGTCGTGCGGTGGCGAGCATCGCCAGCCATACAAGGACCATCGCGCCACGGGCCAGGAAGATGTGAATCGCGCCTTCCGCGTTGTGTTCGATACCGCTGATCTGTGGATTAGCCCGCACGAACGCCAGCAGCAGGGCATACGCGGCGTGCGCCAGCAGCGCCTTGGAGGCCGTCCTGCCCCAATCGGAATCGAGATGCCGCCGGACCTGCGTGGCGAACGCGACAACGAACGCCGCATAAACGACGAAGCCAAGGTTCATGACCCAGGCCTGGGGCCGGTCCTGCGCACCGAGCTGACAAATCGAATCGTCGAAATGGCTGTATTGCGTCGCGAAAATCGAAGCGACGAGCGTCGCGATAACCAGTGTTACGGGCGCCATCACGCCCGACCAGCCCCTTACCGTCGAGAAGCGACGCGAAGCACCAAATCGGGTTCCCGCGAGTCTGACGGCGCTTTCGCTCATACCTAGATGATCGGCCGGTCTTTAGTCCCGGGGGAGACGCCTGCTCAAACGAATGATTTGAGTCGACTATTCAGTAATGAGCCTTTACATCCTCAGAGAAGCGCTGCTTCTGGTTTCGGCAAGGCTGAACCGGCCGGATTTGGGCCAGACCCTGGTCGAATATGCAATCGTAACGGCCACGGTAGCGCTTGCCGCGGTCGGCTTCCTGTTCATCATGGGTGAGGCCGTCGGCGGGCCATTCCTGGAAGCCAGCAAGGCGATTCAAGACGCGCTGAAAAACATTGCTAGCGGCGACGATAACTCTGGTGACAGCCTCTAGACCAGCCCTCGCTTAACCTCCGACGCTGCCGCCTCGCGCTGCCGCCGTCGCGGCGTCCATCGGCTCCGTGACCCAGCCGCGCGACGAGAGGTCGATGCGCGCCCCCACCGGGTCTAGGATGAACGCCTCGTTGAAGCGCCCGTCCTGCGGCACCTCGGAACGACCGTGACGCGCGCCGGATGCGATCGCGCTCTCGGCGGTCTCGTCCACGCTGTCGACGTGGAAACCGAAGTGGTGCAGACCCTCGGCGCCGTTCGGCGCGGCGGGGAGCAGCGCCAGGTTGATGCGGCCGTCCGTCAGGTAGACGGCGATCCGGTCGCCGTCTTTGCCGGCGGGCTGACGGAACACCTCTTGCATGCCAAACGTCGTCTTGTAGAACTCCGCCAGCGCCAGGTTGTCGCGCGCGAACAGCGCGATGTGCTCGATCTGCGCCATGATTGCCCTCCCCTGTTCAGATCCGTGCAGCCACCCGGATCCTACACGGTCATGATCCACCACCTCTGGCATCGGGATGACAAGACGTCACAACCCCAGCTTCGCCGCCATGTCCCGGAAGTCGTCCGCCACGACGTCGAAGTCGCCGTCCGCCGGGCGGGTGCGCTCACGGCCGGGGCCGCTCTCATGCGGCGCGGTGGACGTAGGCGGTGCGCAGCCCGAGCTCGCGCGCCGCGTTGAGGTCGTTGCCGTGCGCCGCCGTCATCATCACCTGCCCCGGCTCGAGCCCGAGGATCGCGACGGCGCCAAGGTAGCGTCTCTGGGTCCGGCTTGTAGTGCTGGAAGAGGTCGGCGCCGAGGACGCAGTCCCACGGCAGTCCGGCGAACTTCGCCATCTCCGTCAGCAGCGACAGGTTGCCGTTGGAGAGCGGCGCGATGAGGTAGCGGCTCTTGAGCCGCGCCAGTCCTGCCGCCGCGTCCGGCCAAGCGTTGAGGCGGTGCCAGACGAAGTTGAGGTGCTGCTTGTCGGCCTCGCTGAGGCCGGTGACGTTGAACTCCGCCAGGTTCTGGTCCAGCGCCATGCGGTGCAGCTCGTCCAGCTTCGTCCAGGGAATCTCTCCCGTGCGCACCTTGTTCATCGATGGGCCGTATTTGCCGCGCCAGGCGTCCGCGAAGGCGGCCCAGTCGATGTCGACGCCCTTCGCCGGCTTCCAGTACGACTCGCCCTCGGCGATGATGCTGCCGCGCCAGTCGACGACCGTGCCGAAGGTGTCGAACACCATGGCCTTGACGGCAAGCGGGTCGAAGTCAGATGCCATGGGTTCCTCTAACTAGCGAATACGTCCGGCCAGCTACACCGGCTTCGGGACCCGCATGCCGCTCATGAACGGCTTGACCTCTCCGGTCTCCATGTCGAATTGGTAGCGCCACTGCTTGGCGAGGTCGTTGCCGTAGACGTGGATCGCGAGCGTCTTGCCGCCGGGGATCTCGACCGCGTGGATGTCGTTCGGCGGCAGGTCCAGGCAGGTCGTCTCGCCGCCCTTGACCACGCTGGGGTCAACCTCTTCCAGCTCGGCCTTCCAGGGCTTCGAGGCGTCGTCGCGGCGGGCGAAGTTACGGTTGCGCTCCATGCCGCTGATGATGCCTTCCATCGCCCAGCCGTTGTGGTTGTGGATCGGCGTGCCGGCCTCCGGCTGCCAGACGACACAGAGGATGCTGAGGTCGTCGGCGCGGTAGATCGGGAAGCCCTTCTCCGGGTCCGGCGTGCCGTCCGGCGAAACCTCGGCCAGGCAGTCCGCCGCGCGATGATGCGCTCCAGCGGCGACGCGAGCAGCGCCAGCGTCTTCTCCTCGCTGAGCCGCTTGTCGATGATCTCGCGCGCGTCTTTGACGAACGCCTGCATGCTGTACGTACCGGCCATCGCAACCTCCCGTGACTACGAACGATGGCTTGACTGTATTCCCGAGGCCGGGCGATCGCAAGTACGGGAACCACACAGCGCCGCACCGTCTATAAAGCAGAGGGACGCATTATCCCTCACCGCTACGGGCCGGGGGCACTACCGCCCAACCTCGGCCACAGACGCAAGTAGGCATCCAGCATGCTGGACGCCTACACGTGTGTTCTCTACGACTACCGGTTACTTCTTCGGCGTCAGAGTGATGTCGAACGTGGCCTTGAGGCCGTCGCCGTCCGGCTCGAATTCCAGGATCAGCGAGTCGCGCACGCCGAAGACAGCGTCGGAGTCGAGGTACTTCGACTCGGAGTCGAAGAGGTGGGTGGTCACCGGGAAGTAGCCAGGCGGCGCGGACGATGAAGTGCGTGTGGGCGGCGCGCATCGGGTGGCGGCCGGACGCCGTCAGGAATGCGCCGACCGGTCCGTCCGTCGGGACCGGGTAATCGACAGGCCGCACCGCGATGAAGTCGTAGCGTCCGTTGGCGTCGGTGATGAAGAGGCCGCGCAGGTTGTTGGGGTCCTGCTCCGGGTCCTGCTGCGGGTAGAGCGCGTTGCTCGAGGTCTGCCAGACGTCGACCTCGGCGCCGGGGATCGGCGTGCCGTCCAGCGCGCGCACGACGCCGGAGACATGGAAGCGCGGGCCGCCGTGGTCCGTCTCGATGATCGAGTCGCCGTTCTTCCGCTTCGGCGAGCCGCTCTGGTAGAACGGCCCCAGCACCGTAGCTTCGGTGGAGCCGGCGGCGCCCTGGTAGTTGATCATCTCGACCAGGCTGGACGTGCCGGTGACGTCGGAGAGCAGGATGAACTCCTGGCGCACGTCGTCACACTTCTGGCCGACGGCGGTCAGGAACTGGATCGCGGTCATCCACTCTTCCTGCGTCAGGTTGACCTCGCGCACGAAGGCATGCATGTGCCGGACCGCCGCCTCCGTGACCTCACGAAGGCGTGGGCTGGGCGCATTCTGAAACGTCGCCAGGACTTGTTCGAGGAGTCTGTCTTCGGCTGTTGTAGTGGCCATGTCTCTACCTCTGGGAAGCGAATTCGGCTGTCACCGTTAGGCTAGCACAATCGATTTGGCGCCGATTCAGAGCCGGACGGCTCCTCGTTACTTCGCCGATGCGTCCATCACGACGATGGCGCGGCCTGTAACCTCGCCACGGCTTAGGGCGTCGTAGGCGTCACCGGCGGTGTCGAGGGTGAAGCGCTGCGTGACCAGTTGCTCCGTGCTGACCTCGCCGCGGGCGACGAGCTTGACGACCTCCGGTACGTCTGAGCGCATGCGGGCCCCGAAGCTGCCGTACATGCTGACGCTGCGCCGCACAAGGCGAGTGATCTCAATCGGCGCGGCCACGGACGTCGGCGCCAGGCCGACGATGACTACGCGGCCGCCGTCGCGCACCGCGTCGAAGGCGTTGATCACCGTCTCGGGACGTCCCAACGCCTCGAACGCGACGTCGACGCCCTTGCCGCCGGTCAGCTCGCGGATCGCCGCCGCGGGGTCGCCGTCGAGGCCGTTGACGCCCTGTGTCGCGCCAAGGCGTCGCGCCGCCGCCAGCTTGTCCTCGCGGATGTCGACGGCGATGACCTCCGCGGCGCCGAACGCTGCCGCCATCTGAATGATGTTGGAGCCGACACCCCCGACGCCCACGACCGCGACGGTCTGACCGGGTCGCACGTCGCCCTGGTGACGCACGGCGCTGTAGGCGGTGGGTACCGCGCAGCCGAGGATGCAGGCCTCTTGCAAAGAAACCTCGGGCAACAGCGGGAAGACGGCGGTCGCAGGGGCGACGGAGTATTCCGCCAGGCCGCTCATGCTGTACATCGCCAGCGGCGTACCGTCGCCACGGTGCAGGCGCGTCTCGCCGTCGTAGAAGACGCCCTTGGCGCGATGGACGGCGAAGAAGTTCTCGCAGAGGTCGTCGCGGCCGCGGGCACAACCGGGGCAACGGCCACAGGGCAGGATGAACGTCGATACGACGCGGTCGCCGGGCTTGACGTTGATCACGTCAGGCGCCACCTCGACCACAATCCCTGACATCTCGTGCCCGAGGACGGTGGGCGTCGGGTAGGGCAACTCGCCCTTGATGACGTGCAGGTCGCTGTGGCAAACGCCGCAAGCGGCAACCTTGATCAGGACTTCGCCCTGTCTGGGCTTCGGCTGGGGGATGTCCTCGATGACGAGAGGACTGCCGACGCCTTGGAAGATGGCAGCCTTCATGTGGCCTCCTGGGATCTGGCTAGGGCGGAAGTTTTCGAAGTGCGCCGCCAATGTATCACGCGATGCGCGAGTAATCAGGGTTCTCCCTGATATCGGCCGGCGGGAAGCCCGACTAGCATCGCGTTGACAGGCGTTGCGGAGGGCGTGTTAGGTTGTGCGCCCCCGTCCTTCCGAGAAGGACTATGAATATCGATCCCTTCCCCGATTACCTGACCATAGAGCAGGCGGCTGCTTACCTTTCGATGCGACCGGCGCAGGTCCGCAAGCTGCTGCGCGAGTTCGGCCTCAGCGAGTTCACGCGGGCGCAGATCGGCAAAGAGGTGAAGATCAGCAAAGAGCACCTCGACACGATCGTGCACGGCCACCAGGCGTCGCAGCAGGTCCAGCCGGCGCGCCGCCGTCGCGGCGGCGCGGCCTAGCCCAGCAGCCCTTCTCTTCGCAGGAACCCGACGACGGCTTCGAGCGTCGCTTGCGGTTGCTCGATCTGCGGGAAGTGCCCGGCGCCTTCGATGTCGACAAGCTCGACACGGTCCGGGAACTCGTCGCGCAAGAGGTGACCATTCTCGGGCGGCGCCGCCGGGTCCTGCGCGCCCTGCACCACGAAGACTCGCCCCGTCCCGCCGGCCCACCACTCGTCCGTGTCCGTGGCCCGGCCCGCGGCGCCCCAGGCCGTTGCGGCGGCGAACGAGTAATCGGGCCAGGGGAAGTAGTCCGGGAAGTGGTTGCCGGGCGCCATGAAGCAG
Source organism: uncultured Chloroflexia bacterium (assembly GCA_963766645.1). GTDB lineage: Bacteria > Chloroflexota > Dehalococcoidia > DSTF01 > WHTK01 > WHTK01. The sequence goes on from CAVYAY010000002.1 coordinate 303,822, forward strand.
GCTTCCGCCGCCGCCAGGCGCTCGTCCCACGGCAGCGAATCGTCGCGCCAGCGGGCCGTCGCCGCGCTAGTTTCAGCCGACGGCGGCACGCGGCCACCGGCGCAGATCAGAACGAGGACACGCACGAGGTCGGGCCGCAGCGTCGCCACCATGCGCCCGACGCGGTTGCCGCCGGCGTGGCCGATGAAGATAACCGGCCCGCCGTGGCCCTCGATGACGGCGATGGCGTCGGCGGCCATGTCGTGCAGCGTGATGCCGGTTATCGGGCCCATGCTGCCGCCGGAGCCACGCGGGTTCATGCCGACGAACCGTACGCCGTGCCCAACCAGCGCCTCGGCAAAGCGCGTGTCGCCGCGGATGCCGCCGAAGGCCTCGGGGTGCATGAAGACCAGCGGGCCGTCGTCACCGTGCAGCATCACCTCGATGCGCGAGGTGGCCGTCTCCACGAAGTCGAATCGCATGGCGCCACTTTGGCTGCGATGCCGGGCAGGCGCAAGCAGTGGGCGGGTAATCAGTCTGAGTCGATACAAACAAAGTCAGGCCGCAGGAACATGATTCCTGCGGCCTGACTTTGGAGCTGAAAGCCTTTGGTGCTAGGCCTTGCTGGCCTGCTTGGTGCGCGACGGCGCCTTGGCGCCCTCGATGCGCAGACCGCCCAGGATCTGCGTGCGCGCGCCGTCCGACGTCGTCAGAAGACGGCCCTCGGAGTTGTACAGGCGGTACTTCACGTTGCCGGTCGGCTCGTCCGGCAGCTCCAGGAGCTGCTCGTCGTTGGCGCCCCGGACGTCGAGGCCTTTGGGATAGGTATTGAAACCGTCAGAGTCTTTGGCAAGGTTGCCGTTGCAATCGAAGAGACGAAAGGAAACGCGGGGATCACCGTTTGGATCGGCGGCTATTTGAAGCAGCATTTCTCCGGTAGAGCCATCGACAAATGCGGTGAGACTACCGGGCCTGTGACCTCCGAGCTTCATGTTCGACTCCTTCATCCGCCTCACGATCCGTGTGAGGAGGGCATCCGGGTTCCAGACGTTGAGTCAGCCGTTAAGCGCCGGCCTGGGCCAGCTGCGGCTTTCTGCGCCTGGGACGACGGCGACGGCGGGGTTGGCCAGTCTCGTCTTTCGCGGCTGCGGGGGTAGCCGAAAGCTCCTGAGTAATGGCGGGACGCGGTTTAACCGGTGCGGGTTGGGCGGGCTGCATCTGGACGGGCGGCGGCACGGGTATGCGCGGCAGCTTGCGCCCGAGGTCACGTTCGATTTCCTGGATCTTGAGCAGGTCCGTCGCGGCGATCAAGGTGATCGCGACGCCGGAGCGGCCCATGCGGCCGGTGCGGCCGACGCGGTGTACGAAGAGCTCGCTGGTCTCCGGCAGGTCGTAGTTGATCACGCGTTCGATGTTCAGCATGTCGAGGCCACGGGCCGCGACGTTGGTGGCGAGGAGGATCGGCAACTGCCCCTCACGGAAGCGCTTGACGATGCGGTCGCGCGCCGGCTGGCCAAGGTCGCCCTGCAGCGCCTCGACGTCGAAGCCGAGTTTCTGCAAACGGCGCGCCAGGTTGATCACGCCGTGGCGTGTGCGTCCGAAGACCAGCGTGGCGCCCTCCGTGGGCTGGTCGAGCAGGCTGAGCAGGACGGGCAGCTTCTCGCCGCTCCAGACCTCAATGATGCTGTGCTCGATGTCGGGCGCTGCTTCTTCTTCTGTGTTGGTGTGGACGATTTCGGGTTCGTTGAGGTACTGCGCGGAGACGCGCTTCACCCAGTCAGGTGTCGTGGCGGAAAACAGCGCCGTCTGCCGTGACCTCGGCGTCTGGCGCAGAATGCGCTCCACATCCGGCGCGAAGCCCTTGTCCAGCATCTGGTCCGCTTCGTCCAGGACGAACACGCGCAGCGCGTCCAGCCTCAGCGTGCGGCGCTGCAGGTGATCCAGGATGCGTCCCGGGGTCCCTACGACGATCTGCGGGCCGGCGTGCAACGCGTCCATCTGCGGTCCGTAGCCGACGCCGCCGTACAGCGTGACGACGCTGAATCCGGCAGGCTTGCCGATCTGCACGAGCACACCGCCGACCTGTTGGGCCAGCTCACGCGTGGGACAGAGCACGACTGCCTGGGTGGTGTTGGAATCGGGGTCGCAGATCTCGACAATCGGCAGGCCGAAGGCCAGCGTCTTGCCGGAGCCGGTGTATGCCTGGCCGATGATGTCATGGCCCTCGAGCATAATCGGAATGGCTTCGACTTGGATCGGAGTTGGTTCCGTGATGTCTTGTTTGGTGAGCACATCGATGCTGCTCGCCCTTAGCTTGAAGCTAGAAAACGACAAATAGAGCGTCCTTTCGGCGTGAGGAGCTTGCATCTCTCCGAGGGACGCCAAGCGCAGGTATTACGAAGGTTCGAGATCGACAGCGTGTCAACTTTATAAGGCTAGAAACGTACGGAGAATCATCATTCGAACGCTTTATTTTAGCATTAAACGAGCAGCCTGACTCCTGAAGGAAACTTCCTTGGTCAGGCTGTACGAAACTCACCGCTAGAGCCGGTCTCTAGAAGTTATCCCAGTATGCGAAGCCGCAGCCGATCGGCGACGAGTACACCGGCACGTAATCGACAACCGTGGCGGGCTTGCCCGCGACGGCCGCGGCGGCGATCCAGTTCGCGGTTTCGCGTGTACCGCCCTGGGGGCCGTCGGAAAGTGGCATGCCGGTAGATGCGGCGCCGCGTGGCTGCGCTGCCTGGCTCGGGTCACCGGTCGGTGGATCGTACTCATCGAAGTAACGCGCCATACCTTCGACGTCGCCCTTCGCCATAAAATCTAGCTCGGCCAGGTCGAACGCCTCATCCAGGTAGGCGTCCTTGCGGGCCGGCGTGTGCCACAGGCCGCCCGAGCCGATGACCGCGACGCGCAGGTCTCCGTCGTGTTCCTCGATCGCCTCGCGGATCGCGACGCCCATCTGGTAGGAACGCTTACCGGTGATCTGCGGCGCGAAGTAGCAATTTGTCAGCACCGGCAACACCGGCGTCTTCATATCGGTGAGCGTCTCGGAGGGGCGCATGAAGGCATGGCCTAGACCGAAGTCCGGCTTCGTCATTTCCATGCTGAACGCGGGATCGAAGTCGCGCTTGACCAGCCCCGTCAGCAGCGCAGCCCCCAGGTCCGGGTGGCCCTTGAGCGTCGCACGGCGTGGCGGCCCGGCGTCTTTTATCAGCTCGGCGGCCTCAGGCGGTGGCGTGACACCCACCGACTGAAATGCGTCGTGGGCCAGCGCTGCTGGGCTGGAGACGAAACCCCCGAACTCCTCACCCACGTAAAGCGCGAAGGAGGGGTAGTTCTTGAAGTCGTAGCATTCCATCTGATCGTCGCCGATGATGACAACCACGTCAGGTTTCGCTTCGGCGAGCTTGCTGCGCAGCGTCTCGAACGCCTTCTGGATGCGGTTGAATTTGTCCGTGTTCCCGGCGATGTCGTCCATCGGCACGTCGGCGCGCAGGGCGCGCGTGGCGCGGATCGCATTCCAGTTCTCCGGCGGCATGTAACAGAACGGCGTGTGCGACATGGCGTATGCGCCGACCAGCTTTGACATTTGCCCCTACCTCTCTTGAGTGCCCTACCGGGCTTCTGTGGCCTGCTTGCCCCAGCGCGCCAGCTCGGCGGCTAGGTCCAGCGGCACCGTCTTCACCGAGTTCTCGAATTCGCCCCACGCCTCACGCGGCAGTCGCCAGAGGATCTCGAACTCGATGCCGTCCGGGTCCTTGCCGTAGAGCGACTTGGTCGCGCCATGGTCGCTGGCGCCAACCAGAGCCCCCATCTCCAGCAGCGCCTCGATGGACTCGGCCAGCTCGTCGATTGTCTCGACCTCCCAGGCGAGGTGGTAGAGCCCAACGGACCCTTGTGGCGGGTTCAGCGCCTGACGCCCGACCTCCATCAGCGCGAGGTCGTGGTGCTGCTCCGACCCCGGGGCGCGCAGAAACGCAGCGCCCTCACGCCCCGTGACCAGTTCGAGGCCGAACGCCTTCTCGTAGAACGGCAGCGACTGCTCGAGGTCTGAGACGAAAAGGACCGCGTGGCTAAGTCTGGTAACTCTTGGCATATCGCTGCAAATGTTACCGCATCAGACATCTACCCTGGCGAACGTGGCGTACAAACTGCGTGGAAGAAGCGCCGTAGACAGCAAAGATTAGACTTACGTTAACGACTGACGCGCGTGGCGGTGGATTTCTTTACGTAGATTTCAGGTCGATTGAGGTAAACTGCCAAATCGCAAGGCAAATGACATAAAGGGGCGGTCTCTATGAACCAGTTTGAAGTCGGGGAAGATGGACTACTCTCGGAAATGCCGGTAACGGACCTCGCGACCTGGTACCACGAACACTGCCCTGAGACGCCTCCGATGGCATTCGAGGCGCAGTTCATGCTGATGCGCACCTACATGTCGTTGAAGCTCGACTCGCCATTTGAGTTGCGCGGCGGGATCACCCGCGCTCGCTACAACGTGCTGCGACTCCTGTCCCAGGCACCCGACGAGCGTCTCCTGATGACCGACATAGTCACCGGCATGAACGTCAGCCCGACTAACATCACGAAGCTCGTCGACGTGCTGGTCGAAGATAATTACGTCCGTCGCGCACCCGATCCGGTCGACAAGCGCAAGTTCTGGGTTGAGCTGACGCCGGAGGGACTGGGCATCTTCGAAGAGATCGTCCCGGACGTCGGCGAACACGTACGCGCCTTCTGGGACGGTATCTCGGAGCAGGAGATGCGCACGCTGGTCCACCTGCTATCGCGCATACGGCTGAACGCGATGACCTCGGACTCGTTCGCGCATCACGCGAAGTCGCTGGTAACGCCGCCCTCGATGGTTTCAGGCGTGACGGCGCAGGAGCCGATCAGTTCGTACTAGGGAGCGAACCCGGTCAGCTGCTGCCCTCGCTGCCCTCTGAGACGAGGCCCGTTTTCGCCGGAGCCGCTGTGGTCTCAACGCGGGTTCGGCCCATACGGCCCGCTTGCTCCTGGATTGGGTCGCGCAGCGATAGCGCCAACATGATTCCTGCGAGCGTGATCGCGGTCATCAGGTAGAAGGCGTACTGGAACGCCTGCGCCATCGCGTCGACGGGCGCGTCGCCGGCGGCGATCGACGTCCCCTCCGGCGCGTTGGTTAGGCCCAGGCCGACGATCAACACAGTGGTCAGTGTCGCTGTCGCGAAGGCCGTGGTGATCCGCTGACAGACATTAACTAAGGAGGTCGCCCGGGATATCTCGTCCGGCGGAATCGCGTTGTAGGCGGCGACCTGCACCATCTGCCCGAACATGCCCATGGCCAAGCCGCGACCGCAGACCAGCACCACCAGCCAGGCGGTCGACGTCCCGGCGTCGACGAAGCTCCATCCGATCGTTGTGAGGGCCAGCACGCTCATGCCCGTCATGACAATTGGCCGCGGGCCGATTCGGTTGTAGAGCTTGCCGGCAACGTTCATCGTCAGGAAGGCGGCGAAGCCCATTGGCAGCAGGACCGCGCCCGTTTGGGCCGGCGTCATACCCTGGACCCTCTGCAGGTAGAGTGGCACAACGATGTTCAGTCCGAAGATCGAGAAGATACCGAGCCACTGGATCAGCAGCGAGCGGCGGAACATCTGGATGCCAAAGAGGCGAATCCTCAGCATCGGGTCGTGATGCCTCAGCTCCCGCCGGATGAAGAGGCCCAGCGAGACTAGACCGACCACGAAGAATGACAAGACAGACAGGGAGGTCCAGCCACTCTCGGCGCCGCGGCTCATGGCGAACAGCAGCGAGGGAAAGGCGATCGCCGCGAAGACGAAGCCGTGCGTATCCAGCTTCAGCTCGGATCGCTTCTGCGTCTCTTTGAGGAGCTTGAAGGCGAGGAAGATGTCCAGCAGGCCGATCGGGACGTTGATCAAGAAGATCATTCGCCAGCTGACGTACTCCACGATGTAGCCACCCAGCGACGGCCCAAACAGGGGCGCAAGCAGGGATGGAATGCCGAGCAAGGCGACGAACTGCGGCCTCTCCAGAGGCGTGATCATCGTGAACACCAGTGCCATGCCAAGCGGCATCAGCATTCCGCCGCCAAGGCCCTGAAGCACCCGGAAGAAGATCAGGCTGTCGACGTCCCAGGCCAGGCCGCAAAGCGCCGACCCGGCAACGAAGAAACCGAGCGTGATCATATAGAGGCGCTTCATTCCCATCCGCTCGCCGAGGAAGCCGCTGAGCGGGATCACCACGGCAAGGGCCATGACGTAGGCGGTGATGATTAACTGGCCGCTGCCCAGGCTGGCATTGAAGTGAGTCAGGATATCCGGCAGCGCGATATTGACGATCTGGGTGTCCAGGATCGACATGAAGGAACCTATCGTGGTGACGAGTAACGGCAACCAGCGAGGATCGAGTTTTCGCACCATACGTTAAGGTTAACGTACGTCCACGCCCCTTAACCGTCAATCAGGGGCCACCGCGATCCTGCCGCACATCGCACTGTCGGCCAGCGCCTCACCGGACCAATCTCCACGGCCATGCGCGCCAAGTTGTGCTCTAATGGCCGGAGCACATTCGCGGAGCTTTGAAATGAAGACAGGCAACGGGGAAACGATTCTGGAGCCGCAGCGCGACGTACCGGTCTACGGCCACTGCGACGTGCTCGTGGTCGGTGGCGGTCCGGCCGGATTCTGCGCCGCTGTCGCCGCGGCGCGCGAAGGCGCCGACGTCGTGTTGCTGGAGCGCTTCGGCTACCTCGGCGGCCTGGCAACCGGCGGGCTCGTCTTCTGGATTGACCGCATGACGGACTGGGAGGGCAACCTCGTCGTCGCCGGCGTCGGGGCAGAGATGATGGAGCGCTGCGGCCCGGAGGCAACCCTGGGCCCACCAAAGGAGCTGTGGGGCTCACGCGACCCCGTCGCCGCGTCCTACTGGGGGCAGCGTACCAGCGCCCTGCGCGGCGTGGTGCAGTGGTCGCCCACCATCGACCCCGAGACGATGAAACTGGTTTCGAACGACATGGTGCGCGAGGCCGGCGTCACCACGCTGCTGCACTGCTGGGCCGTCTCCGCCGTGAAGGAAGGCGACGCCGTCTCGGGAGTCATCTTTGAGAGCAAAGAGGGGCGCAAGGCGCTACTGGCGCCCGTGGTGATCGACTGCACCGGCGACGGCGACGTCTTCGCGCTGGCCGGCGCCGCGTTTGAGAACGACTTCGACGACGAGGGCGCGCACGCCCGCATCAACACGAGCTTCCGCTTCGGCAACGTCGACATGCGCCGCTACCTCGACTTCCGCATGACGCGGGCCGACGAGCACAGTCGCCTCATGCGCATGGCCGTCGATTCCGGCATCAACCTGCGCGCCCACGCCACGCCGTACGACTCCGTGGCGCTCTTTATGTCGCCCAAGATGTCGGGCTACTCGGCGCTCAGCGTCGCGGACCTCACAGAGGTCGAGTTCCGTTCACGCGACGTGATGCGCGAGGGGCTGTACTGGTTCCGGCAGCACGTCCCCGGCTTCGAGCGCGCCTGGATCATGGATAGCGCGCCGCAGATCGGTACCCGCCACGCCCGGCGGTTGGCCGGCACCGAACGCGTGACCCTGGACGCCTGGCGCAACGACGGCAGCAGCGACTCGAGCATCGGCCTCTGCCCCGGCATGACGCCTGAGTTCCCAACGCTCGAGATCCCTTACGGCTCGCTGGTGCCGGCTCGGCTGGAAGGCATGCTCGCCGCGGGACGCAACCTTTCGGCCGACCCCCGCTCCCACGCGGCGCTGCGCGAGATACCGGAGTGCTGGGTCATGGGCCACGCCGCCGGCATCGCGGCTTCGCTCGCGATACGCGACGGAGTGCGCCTGCGTAGCGTACCAATGGCAGAGCTGCAGTCGAAACTCGAAAAGCAGGGCGCCGTCGTGCACCGGCGTCCGGAAGACGCGCCAAGGACGAAGGGCGACGCGAACGAGGACTTCAAGGCCTCAATCCATTACGCAACGCCTGGCCTCGACCCCGCGAAGGGCTCCGAGAAGAATCTCCCGGTCCAGGTCGTCGGCAACGAAGAGGTCTTGCCGGGACGGTAACCCCCGTCATTGCGAGGAGCGCCCAGCGACGAAGCAATCTCACACACTACGAGGCGCCTCTCAGATCGTGAGAAGCGCCTCGTGCGTTGTGGGACCGCCGTGGCGAAGCCCTGAGTAACTACGCCTTCGCGAACTTCGGCACCGTCACCTCACCAAGGTCCTCGAACGTCACCTTGACAGGCATGTCGACCTCGACGTCGTCGTTCGGGCCGTCGTAGGTGCTGGTAACCCGAGGGCCCTCCTCCAACTCGACCACGAGCACGCTGTACGGGCCGAGGTCCTTGAAGCCGGGGTGCAGCACCTGGTGGTTGATGATGAAGCTGTAAACCGTGCCCTTACCGGACGACTCACGCCACTCCAGGTCGATGCCCCAGCAGCTGTCGCAAACATCTGCGGCTGGCGCCAGATAGCGGCTGCAAACCGGGCAGTACCGCAGCAGATACTTGCCTTCGCGACACGCGTCGAAGAAGGGCTGGGACGCCTCATCCGGGATCGGCACTGGACGGCCGGAGGGCGGCGCTGTTCTTTCTGACATTTCTCCGAATCTCCTCTTAGATGCTTCCTAGGCCGCTTCCGGGCTCAGGATCAGCGACGCGTGATAGTCCAGCATCCCCCCGTTGCCTGACACGAGGACCAGGTCATGCTTCTCGACCTGCCGGTCGCCGCCACTGCCGCGGGCCTGGATCACACCCTCGGAGAGCGGTGTCATGCCCCAGAGGTAGAAGGAGCTGAGCTCACCGCCGCCTGTGTTGGTCGGCAGGCTGCCGCCTGGGCCCAGCTTGCCGTCTTCGACGAAGGGGCCGCCTTCACCCTTGCCGCAGAAGCCGTAGTCCTCCAGCGTGATCATCGTCGTGTAGGTGTAGCAGTCGTACAGCTCGCAGATGTCGATGTCCTTCGGGCCGACACCGAGCTGACCGTACAGCGTGTCCCGCGCGATCGCGGCGCCGGTCGACCAGTCGTGGTCGTCACCGGCACGTCGCGTGTTGCCGGGGAAGCCCTGCGCCATTGAGAGCACGTACGCCGGCTTGGACTTCATGCTGGCGCCCCGCTGCGCGGAAGTCACGACGACTGCGACCGCTCCGTTCGAGATCATGCAGCAGTCCAGAAGGTGGAACGGTTCCGCGATCATGCGTGAGTTCTGATGGTCCTCCACCGTGATTGGCGTGCGGTACTGCGCGATCGGGTTCATGACGGCCCAGGCACGCGTCGAGACAGCGATGGCGCCGAGCTGCTCGCTCGTCGTGCCGTAGGTCTTCATGTGACGCCGGGCCGCCATCGCATAACCGGCGTTGGGGTTCATCGGACCGTAGTACTGGTCGAGGCTGGCAAAGCCTGTCGGCGCCGGCCGGTTTCTGCGTGTCGCGTTCATGCCGTCGCTGCTTCGCGCGTTGGGGTCCTGCATCGGCGCGTCGGCGAACACGCACGCCACGGTCGTCGCGAGGCCGTTCTGGATCGCCATCGTCGCGTACTGCACCATCGACGCCGGCGTTGCGCCCATCGCGTTCATGTGGTTGACCAGGCGCAAACTCTTGAGCCCCGCCGCGTTCTGCAGCTGCAGGCCGATGCCCGGCTGGGCAAGACCCGACTGCATCAGCAGCCCGTCGAGATCCTCCTTCTTCAGCCCAGCGTCTTCCAGCGCGCGATCGATCGCTTCGAGCGCGAAGCTGGTGGCCGAGCGCCCATAGACCTTCCCAACCTCAGAAATGCCGAGGCCGACGATGGCCGATTTGGCTTGGTATGCCATGAAATTCCCTCCTTCACTATCACCGCCATTGTAATCGTCAAGGTATTCAAAGTCTGCATGCGATGCGACTCCCCTCAAAGATTCCGTCAGACCTGTCGATCCTCAAAGTGACGATGGATCTAACCCTGTCGAGACCTACAGGCGGAGAGAAACTCAGCGAGACGGACCTTGTCGCGATGGCCCGGCGGCGCGACGCCGGCACCTGGTCTGAGATCTACGTTCGCCACTACGCCCAAGTGTATCGCTACATCTACGGATACCTCGGACTCAAAGAGGAATCCGAAGACCTCGCCGCGCAAGTCTTTCTCGAAGCGATTCAGAGCATCGACTCCTACCGCGATCAGGGGCGCCCTCTGCTGGCCTGGCTCTACGGTATCGCCAAGAACCTGATCCGGGGTCAGGCAAAGCGTATTCGCAAGCTCCAGGAAACGATCGCGAAACAGACCGCCGAGTTGCAAGAGATGCCGGTCTCCCTCGGCGGCATCGACCCCGACATGCTCGACCTGGTTCATGGGCTTGAAGGCCTGACGCCGGAACAGCGGGAAACGCTGACCCTGCGCTTCTTCGGCGGCCTTTCGGCCAAGCAAACAGGGTTAGTCATGGGCAAGACAGAGCACGCGGTCTACGCCCTGCAGGTCAGGGGTATCGCGGCGCTGCGGCGATTGATGTCCTACGGGGCTGTCGAGTCCGGAATCTCCGGCAAGCAGACCGGAGCTGCATGATGGATCGGATACTCGAAGCGCGCCTGATCGACCTCAGCCGCATGGCGAAGAAAAAGCGACGTCAGCTGCAACCCGAAACCGGCGAAGAGCGCGATTACCTCCAGACGCTGGAGTACTTGAGCGCGCTGGAGCCGCCGCCGCCATCACTGGCGAGGATGTGGGCCGGAGAGTCGCGTTTGATCGCCGCCATCGAGGAGTCCCGGCCACGGCCCTTCCTGGCGCGGCTTTTCGGCCGTGCCGGCCACATGGCACGCACTGCCCCCGTAGCGCTGGCGGCCGCGGCCGTCCTCGCGACCGCCGCAAGCGCGGCTGTGATGACAGACGTACCCGGGCCCGGTAATGCGGTCAGTGATGTGCTCTCCGCGCTGGGAATTACGGAGTCACCAAAATCGGAGTCCGAACCCGCTCCCACGGTGACGCCGGCAGCCGAGCCGCCGGAGGCGCCCATCGAGTCGCAACCCGGCTCCATCGATGAGCCGTCGCCGGAAGAGAACGCCCCGGAGAACAACTCGCCCGGGGCACCGGATGGCAGCTCTGACCCGGAGCTGGCGCCGCCAGAACAGCAAGGCGTCGGCGTGGGTCAAAGCGGCACGCCCCCGGGTCAGAGCGGCACGCCCCCAGGTCAGAGCGGTACGCCCCCAGGTCAGAGCGGTACGCCTCCCGGCCAGAGCGGCACGCCCCCAGGTCAGAGCGGTACGCTCCCAGGTCAAAGCGGCACGCCTCCCGGTCAGAGCGGTACGCCTCCCGGTCAGAGCGGCACGCCTCCCGGCCAGAGCGGCACGCACCCAGGTCAGAGCGGCACGCCTCCCGGTCAGAGCGGCACGCCTCCCGGTCAGAGCGGCACGCCTCCCGGTCAGAGCGGCACGCCTCCCGGTCAGAGCGGCACGCCTCCCGGTCAAAGTGGCACGCACCCAGGTCAGAGCGGCACGCCCCCAGGTCAGAGCGGCACGCCCCCAGGTCAGAGCGGCACGCCCCCAGGTCAGAGCGGCACGCCCCCAGGTCAGAGCGGCACGCCCCCAGGTCAGAGCGGCACGCCTCCCGGTCAGAGCGGCACGCCTCCCGGTCAAAGCGGCACGCCTCCCGGTCAGAGCAGCACGCCTCCCGGTCAGAGCGGCACGCCTCCCGGTCAGAGCGGTGGCAACGGGAAGAATCAGTAGCCGCGGGCCGATTCCAGGAGACGAGAAGGAAGGGCCGGAAAGACTTCCGGCCCTTTGGTGTCAATGGAGCGCAGGGGGTTGCTCCATTGGGAACACGATAGGTCAGATCACTCGACCAGCTTGATCGTGAACAGGGGATTGATCTCGTCATCGAGCGTGACGCTACCGCCAGCAAAATCTACGCCGGCGAGGAATATCTTTGAGTGGACTGGTGTCACCACGACGCAGGCCGGGTTGTTGCCGTTACCATTGCAGTTCGCGCCGCTGCAAGCACCATCGATGTATACCGTAATAAAGCCCTCGATAGTAATGTCCGCGGATGACCCGCTCCCAGAGACCGTGACGATTGGCACAAGTGCATAGCGTGGACTGTTAACGTTGACATGGTTGTAGACACCGTCGGAATCCGGCGTGCCGAATACATCCTCCAGCGTTTCGGTGTTTCCCGAAAGCCGGTTGGAGAACGCCGAACAGGTCGGCCCTTTCATTGCGCCAGGCTTGGGGCGAATCTCGTCGCCAATCGCGTACCAACACTCGCTCCCATCCTCGATGTTCTCCTGGTACTCGCTGGCGCCGCTGCTGCCGGGGCTGCAGGACTCGTCATAGTTGCCGGGCTCGCCGCCTTCGTCGAGACGGACCGCGCCTGAATTACCCGACCCCCAGGAGTCGTTTGGCTTCGGGATCTTGAGGAGACACTGGTTGCCCCATAGTGTCGGGTTCGTTGACCCATCGAGCTCGTTGAAATAGCAAACGTTTTCCGGGTTCACACCCGGGTAGGGGTCTTCGCCATGAAAGCCGAACGGCATAATGCCAGTACCCGCAGCGGCAACGCCCTCTCTTGCGGTGGCGCAGACGTTGAGGTCCTCGTTACCGATGCCAAAAACCCCCGCGAAGAAGGTTCGCTGATTGCGTTTGATTCTGACCGTCGCCGTACCGTCAATGTCCTCGCCGGAGCAGGTCGTGCCGTAAGTGGGTTTGCCACCCTGTATCTCCGAAAGCTCAACATCATTCTTGGCTGCCCACGCGTCGGAGATTAGATCCGCCAGGCTTTCGTCTGGGAGCTCGCGCACGACGGCGAGCGCTATCGCGTCGGCATCGTTCTGCGCCTCGCGGTGGGTATGCGTCATAAGCCCGAGATCCACGGCAAGCGCGGCCATCCCCACCATCACGATCATCCCACCTGCCAGCATCAGGATCATCTGGCCCCGCTCACGACGTTGGCGTTTCTTGAAGTGATTCGTAAGCTTTGAAAACCTGCTGATCATTCGATCCTCATATCGGACGTCGCTGAAAGGCTTATCGTTGCGGCGCTACCGCCACCAAAGAAACTCAACATTCCCGCTAGCGGAGTGATCAGCTTGTATTCGTAGTCAACGTTCACGACCAACGACTCGGTCGAGTTTGGCGTGTCGTCGCAGGCAACCCCGGCCGCGGTGTCGACGGTCACCGTGAGCATGTCCGTGTCCAACGCTGTTGCGGTGTCGATGGCTCGCTGCTCTACGTCACTGTTCATGTAGTCGCCGCTCGAGCAATGGACCGCGCCCCAGCGTGCCGCCTCACGAGAGGCGTTCGTGATCGAAATCCAGCTCCTCAAGCCCATCCCGAAATCGACGATGCCCATCAGGAGCACCAGGAACAGCGGCAGCACGAGCGCGAACTCCACGAGGCTCTGGCCTCGCTGTCGCCCTTTTCCCGGCCGAGCTTTTCTAAGGTGCATTGATATTCTTCCCCCTGACGGTCCCCATCCCGATGCAGTCTCCCTACATGTTCCCTACATAGTTATGGTCAAACGAAGGCGGAATCATACGGCCCCGCCAAGAAAATTGGTTGAATGATTGAAGGTCAACGCCTTTAGGGTTTCGCGGAACGCCAGAAACCTGGGGACCAGGGCGACGAACGGTGATGGTTCGAGCTTGGCGGCGCGAGCGCGAACTGCGCGCTTACAGGGCGCGGTCAGCCAGCAATGGGGTTGAGAATCGTAAGTTGTGCGACCTAGAAGTTTGTGGAGTCTTGCTGAGCGTCGTCTTCATCCTCCCGCGCCGCATCCGCAGCATTGAGGCTGGAGAGATACGCCTCGAGATTCGCGACCTCATCGGCATCTCCCCCCGAGAGCGAGCTCGGGGAAAAGTCGCCGTTCTTGGCAACACCCGGTGGTACACGAGGCGGCCCGGGAGCATCCACGACGGGGAAGGTGTCTTCTTCAACAAATGCGTGCAGGCCGGGCTTCTCCTCTTCCTCACGCCTTGCCTTCCGAATCGAAGTGATCAGACCGTCGAGGTACTCCTGATGGCCGGGTGAGTCGGATTTCTTGCGGAATAGACGCATAACATTATTCTCGGTTGTTCACAAACCTTTCTGAGCCTTAACTGGGCTGTATCGCGGCTTCCATCTACGCTTGGCAACAATATGAAGAGCTACCTGTCACACCTCGATTGCACGAATTGCGGCAAACAGCACAGCGCCGAGGCGTTGCAAACGATCTGCGACGCCTGCGGCAAGGTGCTTTACGCCCGCTACGACCTCGACGCCGCCAAACGTGAGCTGACGCGCGAAACGATCGCGGCGCGCCAGCCGTCGATGTGGCGCTGGTTCGAACTGATGCCGGTGCGCGACGAAGCCAACGTCGTCACGCTGGGCGAAGGCGGCACCCCGCTGCTCCCCGCCCACGGCATCGAGGCGCACACCGGCGCGCGAGAGGTCTACGTGAAGGAGGAGGGGTTGAACCCCACCGGAAGCTTCAAGGCGCGCGGCCTCTCGGCGGCCGTTTCGAAGGCGAAGGAGCTCGGCGCCCAGAAGCTCGCGATCCCGTCCGCCGGCAACGCGGCGTCGGCGCTATCGGCCTACGGCGCGCGGGCGGGCATCGAGACCTTCATCTTCATGCCGGCCGACACGCCCGACGCGATGAAGAACGAATGCAAGGTCTACGGCGCCCACGTCGAGCTGGTTGACGGCCTGATCTCCGACGCCGGGCGCATCGTGCGCGAGCGCGGTCCCGCCGAAGGCTGGTTCGATGTTTCGACGCTGCGCGAGCCGTACCGCGCCGAGGGCAAGAAGACGATGGGGCTTGAGCTGGCAATGCAGTTCGGTTGGAAGCTGCCGGACGTGCTGGTCTATCCCACGGGAGGCGGCACCGGCATCGTCGGCATGTGGAAGGCGTTCGACGAGCTGGAAGCGCTGGGCTGGATCGGCCCCGAGCGCCCGCGCTTCGTCTCGGTGCAGGCGGAGGGCTGCGCGCCGATCGTCCGCGCCTACGACGCCGGTGTCCGTGAGGCCGAGCCCTGGCAGGACGCCCATACCATCGCGCCCGGCATCCGCGTCCCCGCGGCGATCGCTGACTACCTCATCCTCGACGCGATCCGGGACAGCCACGGCACTGCAGTCGCGGTGTCTGACGACGACATCCTGGCGGCGATGGGCGAGATTGCGCGGTTGGAGGGCATCTTCGCGGCGCCGGAGGGGGCGGCGGGCTACGCCGGCTACAAAAAGCTGCTGGCGCAGGGCCAGCTCGATCCCGCCGAGAGCGTCGTCCTGTTCAACACCGGTACCGGCCTCAAGACCCACGAGCTCGTCAGGAGGCTGTAAGCCCCGTCTAGCCCGGGATGTGAGCGTAGACCGCGACAACGTCCGTGTCACTGACAACCCGTGTCGTGTGACCCCGACTGCCAACGTCCTCGAGGCGTACGACGTTGCCTGCCCCAAAGCGCCGTATTGCTCCGTCGCCGACCACGACTTCGACCTCGCCGGCGAGTTGGAACCACCACTGCAGCCGCGGCGTCGGGTGCCAGCCGCTGCTCCAGCCGGCAGGGATCGTCGTGAAGGCAACGGCTGACGCATGTGTCGGCTCCGAGACAAAGAACGGCGGCGCCGGTGGCGCATACGCCGCCTCGTGCAGCTCAACCTCGACGTCTTCGAAATGCGTTTCGCCGTCGGCGCCGGCGTAAATGCGGGTGTAGCGCATCACAATCTCCCCGCCGCGTGCGCCGCCTCGACATCCGGCGCGTAACCCCAGGTCTCGATGCCGCCGAGGCCGTTCTCCTGGTTCCAGGTCATCGCCGAGAGCTGCTGGCCGGTCAGTGTGCCCGCGTCCTGCTCCGCCAAGTGTAGCGCCAGCGGCACGACGTGGTCGGCGTTGACGCGCAGGCCCGTCCAGGACATCTCGCCGTCGCTTAGGCCCTTGCGAAGCTCCGCGCGCCCGGCCTGCTGCTCGTCGGAGCCGGTGCTGCGCGTGCCGCCCGGCAGCAGAACGTTGACCGCGACGTTGTACGGCTTGATCTCGTGCGCCAGGTACATGCTCATGCTGATCAGCGCCGCCTTCGCAGCCTTGTAGGGCTGCTCCATCGTCGCCGGGTTCTGGCCCAGCGAGCCGCCGGAGCCGACGTTGATGATGCTACCGCGGCGCTTCTCGATCATCGGCGTCGAGAACGCCTTGATCGTGCGCAGCGCACCGTAGAGGTGCGTGTCGATCATGCGCTGCCAGTCGCCGATCTCGGTTTCGAGCACGGTGATCGCGCCGGAGGGCGGATAGAGGTTGCGCTGGCGCAGGCCCGCGTTGTTGATCAGCACGTCGACCGTGCCGAAGCGCTGCATCGTTGCCTCGAAGGCGCGCTTGACCTGCGTGTCGATGGTCAGGTCCGTCGTAAGCACCAACGCATCGTCATTCCCCGACAGTTCGGCCGCGAAGTCCTCGTCGTCGTTGCTGACGCCGGTTGGCGCCCACGAGACGTCCAGCGCCACGACCCTTGCGCCCTCGCGCAGGAAGCCACGCACGTACTCGCGCCCCATGCCGCGCGCCGCACCCGTGATCACCACAACCCGTCCATTTACCGACATGGCCCACCCCGCGCTCGTCAGGATGCAACGAGGTTATAACGCTGCCTGAACGAATACCAGCCTTCAACCTCCTCGAAATATGGCGTCCTTTGCGGCCCGCCGAGGCGAGTTCTAGAATGAGAAGCACCACCCCCGCCGCTCACCGTTGAGCCTCAGTCCGACCGGAGTCCACCATGGATAAGACCGCGTTCTGGAACGAACTCGCCGCGCAGTTCAGCGTCGACAGCATCCGTTCGACCACCGCCGCCGGCTCCGGCCACCCGACAACGTCGATGTCGGCGTCCCACCTCGCCGCCGTGCTGTTCTCCGATCACTTTCGCTACGACGTCAAGAACCCCAAGAGCCCCGGCAACGACCGCTTCGTGCTCTCGAAAGGCCACGCCTCTCCGCTCCTGTACTCAATCTTCAAGTCGCTGGGGCTGATCACGGACAAAGAGCTGCTCTCGCTGCGCAAGATGGGCAGCCCGCTGCAGGGTCACCCGGCGCCACTCAAGGAGATGCCGTGGATCGACGTCGCGACCGGCTCCCTCGGCCAGGGCCTGCCGATCGCCCTCGGCATGGCGATCGGCCAGCGGCTGGCCGGCTCGCCGGGGCGCGTCTGGGTGCTGATGGGCGACTCCGAGACCGCCGAAGGCAGCGTCTGGGAGGCGATGCAGGCCGCGTCCTACCACGGCCTCTCGAACCTCGTCGCCATCCTCGACATGAACCGCCTCGGTCAGCGCGGCCCAACGATGCTGGAGTGGGAGGGCCCCGTCTACGCCGACCGCGCCCGGGCCTTCGGCTGGCACGTCATCGAGGTCGACGGCCACGACGTGACCCAGATCCACGAAGCCTATCGCGAGGCGGAGAGCGCGACGCTCCCGACCTTCATCGTCGCGCGGACCCTGAAGGGCAAGGGCGCGTCGAGCGTCGAGAACAAGGAAGGCTTCCACGGCGTCGCGCTCAACGCCGACATGGCGAAGGAAGCGATCGCTGAGCTGGGCGGCGAGCGCTCGCTGACCGTCACGCTGCCAACGCCCGAGTACAAAGCGCGCTCGAACGGCAGTAAGCCGGTGCAGATCCCCGTCTACACTGAGGGCATCGCGACGCGCAAGGCCTTCGGCGAGACGCTGGCGGCGCTCTCGGCGCGCAGCGACGTCGTCGTCCTCGACGCCGAGGTCGGCAACTCGACGCACACGGAAGACTTTGCGAAGGTGGCGCCGGAGCGCTTCTTCCAGTTCTACATCGCCGAGCAGAACATGATTGGCTCCGCTGTCGGCCTGCAGGTGCTGGGCCGGACGCCGTTCGCCGCGACCTTCGGCGCCTTCATGACGCGCGCCTTCGACTTTGTGCGCATGGCCGCCGTCAGTCGCGCCAAGATCGCGCTGTGTGGCTCGCACGCGGGCGTCTCGATCGGCCAGGACGGGCCGTCGCAGATGGCGCTCGAGGACCTTGCGATGATGCGAGCCGTGCACGGCTCGACCGTGCTCTACCCCTCGGACGGCAACTCCACGGCTCAGCTCGTCAGCCAGATGGCCGACCTGCCGGGCATCTCTTACATACGCACCACGCGCGAGAAGACGGACGTCCTCTACGGAGCGGACGAGCAGTTCCCCATCGGCGGCAGCAAGACGCTGCGCTCCAGCGCGGAAGATAAAGTCACGCTGGTCGGCGCCGGCGTCACCGTCTTCGAGTGCCTCAAGGCCGCCGACCTCCTGGGCGCTGAAGGCATCGCCGCCCGCGTCATCGACGCCTACTCCGTGAAACCGATCGACGGCGACACGCTGGAGAAAGCGCTGCAGTACACCGGCCTGATGGCGGTGGTCGAGGACCATTGGGCCGAGGGCGGCCTTGGTGATGCGGCGCTCGCTGCGCTTGCTGGCGGCGGCGCCGAGCTGCGCGGCCGCGTGGTCAAGATCGCCGTAACGCAGATGCCCGGCTCCGGCAAGCCGGAAGAATTGCGCGACTGGGCCGGCATCTCCGCCGCGAAGATCGCTGAGAAGGTCAAGACCTTCTTCCCGGACCGGCGCTAAACGGCGGCGTAAGCCCCGGTACGACGGGCGTGCGCCTCCACGGCCCGGAACAGAACGTACCCCAGAACCGCATAGCCGATCGCCACCAGCGCTTCCAGCGCCAGGCTCGACGCGATCGCGCCGAGCCCAGCCCCAGCGTAGGCCTCGCGCAGGCCGCCCAGCGCGTGTGTCACCGGGAGCGCGGCGCCGGCGACGCCGAGGCCCAACGGCAGCTCGTCGCGCGGGATGACGGCGCCGGTGAAGACGAGGAACACGGTCAGCATCAGGCTGTACAGCATCAGCCAGTCGCGCAGGACGATGCAGAGGTTGGCCCAGCACAACGCGCACGCCGTCGCCGCCACTGCCATGACCACGTAGCAGGCCGTGACCGCGCCCCAATTCGCATCACGGAAACCAGCGTGCAGAAAGACGGCGGAGAACCCCAGCGCCGCCACGACGACCAGCACCGCGTTGGGCAGGTGCAGCAGGCCGCGCGTCAGGAACGACGCAACGCGGCTGCCGCGCGAGGCGAATAGGAAGCTGATCGTGCCGAAGGAGCGCTCGTAGTAGAAGCCCTGCAGCACGCCACCCATCACGATAGACGGCACCGCGTAAGCCGTCAGCCCGATGACGTAAGCCTCAACGGCGCCCTCGCCGCGCGCGAAGCGTCCCGTCAGCGCGAACATCGCGACGATCAGCCCGGGCCGCAGGAAGACGTTGGAGACGTAGGCAGGCCAGTTGAGCCAGAGGAAGAGGCCCTTGTAGGAGAGATACGCCTGACGCGCCAGCGTGGCGACGCAGTCCGGCACGGCGTCAGTGAAGTACGATGCCTTCATATCGAATCAGCACGATGCTATGCTTGGCCAGTTGATGTGTCAACGAGATAAGCGAGAACGATGCCTCTAGAAATCGAACGCCGCTTCCTGGTCAAAGCTCGCCTGCTGCCGCCGCTAGCCGCGGGCCGTCACTACGAGCAGGCCTACCTCTCGGCGTCGCCCGAGGTGCGCGTGCGCCTGATCGACGGCGAGTCGGCCTTCGTCACGATCAAGACGGACGGCGGCATCACTCGGGAGGAGTACGAGTACCCGATCCCGCCCGAGGACGCGCGAGACCTCCTGCGCCTGACGCCGTGGTCGGTCGTCGCGAAGACGCGCTACAAGCTGCCGCTGGACCGCATCGTCTGGGAGATCGACTTCTACGAGGGCGACAACGCCGGCCTCTGGTCGGCCGAAGTCGAGCTCGAGTCCGAAGACGCCCCTGTGACGCTGCCCGCCTGGTTGGCGGACGAGGTGACCGAGCAACGCCGCTTCAACAACGTCAGCCTGGCGCAGCAACCGCTGGCGGCATGGCCTGACAGGGAGCGGATATTGACGATAGTATCGTCATGACAAACCCGACGGAGGTGACCGGTGTTTGAGACAGAGCGCTTCATCGAGTCGTGCCTGAACGCGCTGCAGGAGCGCTCGCCGCAGCTCGCCGTGCAGGATCTGGTGCGAGAGGCGGTCAGCCAACCCAGCGCCGTCGAGAAGATGCTCGGCACGCCCGCCGAATCAGGCATCACCGCCATCCATCACTCCGACGAGCTGACCATCCTCAACGTCGTCTGGGCGCCGCTGATGAACATCTACCCCCACGACCATCGCACCTGGGCCGTCATCGGCATCTACGGCGGCCAGGAAGACAACGCCTTCTACCGCCGTCGCAAGGACGGCTCCGGCCTCGACCTGGTCAACGACCGCTCGCTCAGCGAGGAAGAGACGATCAGCCTCGGCGCCGACGCGATCCACGCCGTGACCAACCCGCGCCGCAAATACACCGGCGCCATCCACGTCTACGGCGGCGACTTTTTCGCCATCGAGCGCAGTGAGTGGGAATCGGCGCAGGCTCCGGAGCAGCGTTACAGCATGGACCACGCCTTGCGCACCTTCGCAGAGGCCAACGAACACGCCCGGGAGCTGCTGGCCGCCGAAGGTTGAGCAGAGGCGTCTCTCCAGGGGCCACGGATAATCCAATATCGCTTGCGTCCCTATTGGCCGCGCCCTAATATCGCGCCGTGGTTGCGAGGCGTGAGGAACTCAAAATCCTGGTCAACGCCTACGTCAACGCCCTCTGCGCCGGCGATCCGTCCCGCCTGTCCCTGACGAAGGACTTTCGTTACACCGAGAACTGCCAGGTCCTGCCGCTGGGCAAGGGCCTCTGGGCCACCAGCACCGGCAACCTCAGCTACCGCGTTCACATGCTCGATGTTGAGGCGAGCCAGGCCGCCTTCTTCGGCCTGATGACGGAAAATAACGAACCCTGCTTCATCGCGCTGCGGCTGAAATTCGAAGGGCGCCAGTTCAGCGAAGCCGAGGCGCTGGTGGCGCGCTGGGGCAACCCGTTGTGGGGGCCAGAGGGTCACAACGAACCCGCGCCCCGAGTTCCTCGCGCAGGTGCCGTTTGAAGAGTCAGCGGCGCGCCAGGATGCGATCGCCATCGCCGACTCCTACTTCAACGCCATCGAGCTGGACAACGGCGACATCGTACCGGTGCACGCCGACTGCATCCGCATCGAAAACGGCGTGCAGACGACGAGCAACCCGACGCGCGCCGGCGTCGGACGGCTTCCCGTGAAGGAAGGACTCTCCAGCGGCTTCTACGCCTACATCCAGGAGATCAGGGACAGGCGTTATCCCGTGTATGACGCCGAAACCGGCGTGATCATGAGCATCGTCGTGTTCGAGCACCCCGGGCTCGTCAAATCCGTCATGGTCGAGGGCTTCGGCGAGCTCAAACTGGCGCCGTTCACACAGAAGCCCAGCAGCGCTGTGATCTTCGAGGCGTTCAAGGTCCAGGGCGGCGAGATCCGCCAGATCGAGGCCGTGCTGGAGTTCCTGCCTTACGGCACAAAGACGGGTTGGGACTAAATACATGGCGCCCGCTGCCACCGCACGCCAGCCCTTCGCGCCGAGGCGCCGGAGAGCCATAGCATCTGCTCCCGCGCCAGGGGAAATGGGGGCCTCATTTCCCGCATCCGTGACCTAGACTTGGTTAGATGAACGAAAGGCCCAACCACCTGCTGCTGTTCGACCTCGGGCGCGTCGTCGTCGAGGTCACGGGCGAGCGCGACATCAAGCCCTACCTCAGGAGCCCGTTGAGGACGGACGGCCGCTGGCCCGCGATGGAGGCCTGGGAGGCGTTCGAGAAAGGGCAGCTAACGCCGCAAGAGTTCTCCGAGCGGTTCGTCGAGCAGGCCAACCTCGATTTAGACGCCCCTGCCTTCCTGGCCAACTTCGCGAGCTGGACGCGCGGCCTGATGCCCGGCGCCAGGGAAACGCTGGACGCGCTACGTCCACGCTTCCGCCTGGCGGCGCTGAGCAACTCCAACGAGGTGCACTGGCGCCGCAACGCGGAGCTCGGCGTGCCGCAGCTGTTCGAGCGTTCGTTCACGTCTCACGAAATCGGAATTCGTAAACCAGCGCGGGAGATCTACGAATACGTGCTCACGGAGATGGCCGTCGCTGCGGCCGACGTCACCTTTTTCGACGACCAGCAGCCCAACGTCGAGGCGGCGAAGCAGGTCGGCATGAACGCCCACCGCGTCGAGGGCATCGACGAGCTGCGCGCCTGTCTGCTCGAACTGGGCTTCCTGGAAAGCGGTTCGCCCTAGCCCGGCATCAGCTGGCGGGACCTCGACGAGTCTGGCCCTGCGAGGTCAGGTAACGGAAAGCGGCGATCGCCGCCGTGGCGCCGTCGCCGGCGGCGCTGACCAGCTGCGCCACCGACCTCTGGCGAATGTCACCCGCCGCAAAGACGCCCGGGACAGAGGTGCGCATCTGGATGTCGGTGCGGATGTGGCCCGCCTCGTCCAGGTCGAGTACGCCGCGCACGAACGCCGTGTTCGGCTCCAGCCCGACGAAGACGAAGACGCCGGCGAGCGCCTCGTCGCGAGTCGTGCCCGGACGTCACGTCCTTCAAACGGACGGCAGTCACGGAATCGTCGCCAAGTATCTCCTGCACCTCGCGTGTTGAAGACCGGCTCGATGTTCCCCATGGCCGCGACCTTGTCGAGGATGACCTGCTGCGCCTGGAAATCGGGACCGCGGTGGATCACCAGCACGCGCGCTACCTGCTCCGCGAGGACGGCGGCCTCGTCCAGCGCGGAGTCGCCGCCGCCAATGACGCACGTCTCCTGCCCGACGAAGAAAGGCGCGTCGCAGGAGGCGCAATGGGAGACGCCCTTACCCATGAGGCGCTCCTCGCCCGGGATGCCCAGCACGCGCAGGCTGGAGCCCGCCGCGATGATCACGGCGCGCGCCTGCAGCTCTTCCTCGGCGCAGCGCAGGACGCGTTTGTCGCCGTCGATCTCCATCGACTCGACCGTATCCATGACGAAGTCGGCGCCCGCGGCCTCAGCCTGCTCCTGCACCAGCGGCCCCAGATCGAACCCCGGCACGCCCTCCGGAAAGCCCGGGAAGTTCTCGACCTTCTCGACGTTGACGATCTGCCCGCCGGCGCCCATCTGGTCGACCACGGCGGTGCTCAGGCCGTAACGCCCGGCGTACATCGCCGCTGTTAGCCCGGCCAGCCCACCACCCACGATTACGAGGTCAAATTCACGCATGACTACGTCGTCGCCGGGATCGGGATGGCGCGCGCCTCGCGCACACATTCGGCCAGCAACGGGATGCCCTCTCGGAAGTCGTCGTGCGAGGCGTATCCGAAAGCGATGCGCAGGTAATGCACGTCCTGCCCGCCGGAGTGGAACGCCTTGCCGGTACCGTAGCGCACGCCCCGCTCCGTCGCGATCTCGAGGATGCGGTTCGGGTCGGCGTCGTCGGGCAGCTTGATCCAGATGAACAGGCCGCCCTTGGGGTTGCTGTGCTCCAGGAAGGCGTCCTTGTTGGCGTCAAGCGCGTCGACCACAACATCGAGCTTGCTCTTGACGATGTCGTTGATGTCGTCGATGTGGTCCCAGAGATGGTCTTTGAGGTACTCCGCCGCGACGAAGGCCGCGAAGTTGTTCGTGCCGCCATCGATCTTCCAGGCGAGTATCTTCTGCAGCCACTCGTCATTCGCCGCGAAGAAACCGAGGCGCATGCCGGGTCCCATGATCTTGGAGAACGAGCCGATGTAGATGACTGACTCCGGGTCCATGGCGTAGAGGCTGGTCGGCGCCGGGATGCCGAAGAGCAGGTCAGCGTAGCAGTCGTCATCGACGACCGGGATGCCGTAGTGCTGCGTGATCTGCAAGCAGCTTCTCACGCCGGTGCACGGGCATCATCGTTCCTGTCGGGTTCTGGTTCGTGCCGATGCTGTAAACGAACTTTGGCAGCGTGCCCTTGCGGTCGAGGTCCTTGAGCGCCTCTTCCAGCGCGTCGGTGTTCATGCCTTCGTCGTCGACGGGAATGCCGACCATGTTCGCCTCGAACTTGCGGAAGCAGTTAATGCTGCCGGAGTAGGAGAACTCCTCGGTGATGATCGTGTCGCCCGGCTTGAGGAAGGCCTGGCAGACGAGGCTGATCGCCTGCATCGACCCCGTGGTCAGCGCCATGCTGTCGATCGACATGTCACGGCCGTGGTTCTTGGCGAAACGTACCGCGCCGATCTCACGCAGCGGGGCATGGCCACGCTGATCCGGGTAGAGCACCAGCTTCTCGCCATCGCGTTCGAGGACGCGCGCCGTCGCTTCCGTCAGCTCCTTTACGGGAAATGATCCGGGGTCCGGGTTGCCGGAGCCAAACTGAAACATGCGCATCGATTACTCCTCCATACGGGACGGGGGCTCGCGGCCAAGACGGGACGATTCTAGCGGATTCCGCGCGTTTAGGGCTCTGCCAGCAATGCGGTCACTTCGTCACGGAGCTTGGGAAGCCGGGTCTCAACAATATCCCAACCAGACGATCGTCGATATCTGCCTAGCCATGAATCAGGATGTTCCGAAACGCGATGATCCGCTGATATTCACTGATCCTGCAGCCAATTCGACATCCAGCCTCGCCAACTGTCCAAGCGCCTCACCAATGACTTCGAATTGGCGCTCCGTTGCGGCACGCAGCATGGGGTCGTCCTGATAGTCCGCGAGTGCTTTGCCGGACGTAAACCTCGCGAGCAACTCAGTTGCCGTCTGAATGTCGTACAGGTAGTTCCTGGCCTCAACTTGCATAGATGAGAACTTTGGTCCGGTCGACAGATTTTTTGAAGTAAGGATTCCGGATTGCTGAGGCAATCACTAGGTCAACGGGACAGGAGATAGCCGCTGGAGTCCCTCAAGCAAGCCGAAGTACCGGTCCGCATAACCTTCAGATGTCTCGGCCTCAACTCGACGAGGAAATCAAGGTCGCTTTGGTCTGGCTCAAACGCACCCGTCGTCGCAGAACCGAAGAGTTCGAGTCGCCGAACGTCAAAACGACGCCCGAGCTCTTCCAGCGCTTCGCGCTGCTCCAGAACCTTGTCTCTTATCACGACCACGCCAACAGAATAGCGCCGCGGCCTTCGAAGTGAATCCTGAATCAGCCTTACGACTTGGCCAGCACGGCCTGGATCACCAGCCGTGTGTAGAACTCCGCGCCGGCTCCGTTAAGGTGAATGCTGTCCTTGGCGAATAGCTCCGGGTGGTCTTGCGTCACCCCGTGCCAGTCGATCAGCGTCATGTTCGCGTGACGCTGTGCTCCGGCAGAGAGCACAGCATTGTTGCTGTCCTGCCAGTCGCGCGGCACGCGGGTGTTGATGAAGATGACCTGCCGGTCCGGCCCGGCGATCAGCATGATCTGCTCGAACTGGGCTTCAGCACATGGTGCCGTTGTTGCCGATGTGCACCAGCACGATTTGCCCCAGCTCGCCTTTGGCCAGGCGATCTTGCAGGATCGCGATTGCCGCCGAGGCCTGTCGCCCGACCTGAGAATCGAGATCAATGTTGGGGATGCTTCCGGCCAGCCAGGACGCGGCGCCCAGCATGACAGAGTCGCCGATGGCCGTGACACGAGGCGTGTCGCTCGGCACTTCGCGCCTTGGCGGCATCTGCAGCGGGGCGGCTGGGGCGGCGGCGCCACGGCGGCGGACAGCGCAAGGGCGCCCTCGATATCGCTGGTCACGGCGACCGCGATGTCCTCAGCGTCGCTGATAGCCACACTCACGACGGTTGGGTCGCCGCAGGCGGCAGCTAACGGAAGGCCGGGCCGCACGCTGGCGGGACAGACGAAGCTCAGCGTCATGCGGGTCAGCGGCGGGGGACTGCGCAGTGAAGCTGTCGACCAGGTCGCTAACCGGCCAGACCTGCGAGACTGGGAGTCTGTCGCGACGCCACTCTGCAACCGGATGCCATCGAGCGCGAAGTAGTCGGGCTGCTCCGGCGGCTGCGCCTGCACCCCGGCGATGACTAGCGTCGCGACCAGTGCCATGACGGCGTTGGCGCCCAGCACGAGGCCGCTCTGGTAGCCGGGACGAAGGCTGCCCCAGGCTCGCAGGTCGGACCAGACGCGTGCCAGCGCGCCCCGCCGTATCGGCGTCTCGATGAGCCAGTAAGACAGCGCGGCGATGACGACTGTGGCAACGACCTGCGCCGCAAGGACGTCGAGGCTCGGCGTCTTCGGCCAGGTCAGAAGGAAGATCGGCCAGTGCCAGAGATAGATTCCGTAAGACCGCATGCCGATCCAGCGCAGCGGCCTCAGGCCCAAGCAGGCGTGAGAGCAGGTTGCGCCGCGTTGCGCCCAGGATGAGGGCTGCCGTCATCAGGCTGACAGCGAGGAAACCGCCCTGGTACAACAGCGGCCCGTTCTCGGTGAGGAGCGTAAGCGGCGGCGACGAGCCCGCCCAGCGCCGCGACGCCGAGCAGCGTCATGATCCAGTGCGAGCGTCTCGGCGGCGCCAAGCTGGCTGTTCGAGAGCAGGAAGGCGAGCGCGGCGCCGCAGAGCAGGCCGGCGGCCCGCGTGTCGGTGCCGTAGTAGAGTCGCGAGGTGTCGACGCCAGGCTGGTACATCGCGGCCATCGCGACGGCGAAGCGGCGATCCCGGCGACGATCAGCACGAACGTCGCCTTGCTGGCGCAGCAGGGGCAGCAGCCCGGCCAGGAGCAGCGGCCAGACGAAGTAGAACTGCTCCTCGATCGCCAGCGACCAGAGGTGGAGCAGCAAGCGACGGCTTTTCGAAGCTGGCGAAGTAAGACTGGTCACCCAGGATGAGGTGCCAGTTCGTCACGTAGGCCAGCGCCGCCAGCACGTCGCCGCGCAGCCCCGCAACGACGTCGGTCTCGAAGATCGAGGCGTAGGCCATGACGCCGGCGAGCAGCAGGAACAACGCGGGCAGCAGGCGGCGGGCGCGTCGCAGCCAGAAGGCGCGCAAGATCGATGTGGCCCGATGTCCTGCCACTCCTGCAGCAGGCCGCGCGTGATGATGAAGCCGCTGATGACGAAGAAGACCTCGACGCCGAGAAAGCCGCCAGGCAGCCACTGGGGCCGGGCGTGGTAGAGCAGTACCGCAAGCACGGCCAGCGCCCGCAGACCGTCGAGGCCGGGCAGGTAGGTGGAGAGCTTTTCGGCGTGGCGCTGGCGCGACTCCTCGCGACGCATCGCGTTGCGTGAGACGTTTCGCGTCCGGGCCGTGAGGTATCGAGTCGCTGGAGAAGCGGCAGTCGAAGGAAGAACCGGGGCACTTTAGTGTCCGCCGTCACGCGTCTTCCCTGAGTCCCCCGCCTAGCCAGATTTTGCGCCGTTTTTCTAATTATGACAACGCAGCAGACGAGGGCCTTTAGTTAGCGCCTGCCGCATAACAATTCCGCTTCGGCGCCTGTCTAAGTTCTCGGCCGCTCCTCTCCGCCAGCACACGAATCGGAAGACCGACCCCACGGGCAATCTTTAGCACGAAATCTATTTCAGTCCTAAGGCTGAGCAAGGCCGGTTGAAGACCGGCATCGACTCCTGCCCGAAATCATCGCTCTGAGGCCGGGCGGCTGCCACGCAGCAATGAGATCTCAGAGCGAAGCGCCGGCTTCAGACCGCCCAGCTTTTCAGGCGAGAGGGTAGGTCGGCATTACTTCGGACTCCAGCTGCACGGCCGTGCCGATCAGCCCGAGGTGAGCGAACGCCTGCGGGAAGTTGCCCAGCATCCCCAGCGTCTTGGGGTCGAGTTCCTCGCTGTACAGGTCAAGGTCGTTGCTGTACGTGCGGAGCTTTTCGAACAGGGCGCGCGCTTCGTCTCTTGCGGCCGAGGAAGACGAGGTTGTCGCAGAGCCAGAAGGAGCAGATCACGAAGGCGCCTTCCTCCCCGCCGAGGCCGTCGTCGGTGTCCTTGTAGCGATAGACCAGCCCTTCCGGCGTCATTAGCTCGCGCTCGATCGCCTCGATCGTCGAGCGCATGCGCGGGTCGGTCGCCGGGATGAAGCCAATCAGCGGTAACAGTAGGACGCTGGCGTCCAGCGCTGTGCTGTCATAAGCCTGCACGAAGTAGCCCCGTTCGGCGTCGTAACCGCGCTCGCAGCACCTCACTGCGAATATCTTGGCGAGCCTGCTGCCAGCGCTGGCAGGTCACCCGGCAGCTCCAGGGCTTCCGCGGCTTTGATCGGCGCGGTCGAGCGCAACCCAGCACATCGCTTTGGAGTAGACCCAGTGCTGCGCGCCCGCCGCGCGACTCCCAGATGCCGTCGTCGGGCTCACGCCAGTGGTCGAGCACGAAGTTGACGACGCGCTGCAGGTAGGCCCAGTACTCCTCGTCCATCTTGCCGCCGAACTTCCGGTAGAGATGAGCCGAGTCCATGATCTCGCCGTAGATGTCGAGCTGGGCTGGTCGTGCGCCCCGTTGCCGATGCGGACGGGCCGTGATTTGCGGTAGCCCTCCAGGTCGCTCAGCTCGATCTCCGTGAGGCGGCGCTCCCCAGTGATGCCGTACATGACCTGCAGGTCGCGGGCGCGGCCCAGGGTGCTCCACTCCAGCCAGCTGCTTGAAGTCGTGCCCTTCTTGGTGGAAGCCAAGCGTGTCGATAGCGAGTAGAGCGCGAAAGTCGCGTCGCGGATCCAGGTAAAGCGATAGTCCCAGTTGCGCACGCCGCCGATGACCTCCGGCAGCGACGTGGTCGCCGATGCGAGCAGCGCTCCGGACGGCGCGTAGGTCAGCGCCTTCAGCGTCAGCGCGGCGCGTATCACGTCCTCGCGATACTCGCCCTGGTAGGTGCAGCCCCAGGTCCAGTTGGTCCAGAAAGCAACCGTCTGATCGAGCAGGGGCTGAACCTGCATTTCCTTCGCCGGCGCCAGGAAGTGGGGCTGGCCCGGCTCGTAGCTCGCACTGACGCTAGACGCGCTCGCGCTTTCGCAGCGTCCCGGTCGCAACGAAGCCGTCGTCTTCCTCCCGCATCTCGGCGCTGCACTGCACCGAGATCGCGTCGCGTCCGCCGTGGGCCAGGCCGAGCTGCGGCGTCGTTAGCCCGACAGTGCGGGACAATCGAGCCGTAGTCGAAGCGCGGCGCGCAGATCATCTCGAACTCGATGCTGCCGGTCACGCAGCGCAACTCACGCACGATCTGGCGGCTGCTGGCTCACCTGGGGCATGCCCGTGCGATGGGTTTCGTGGGTCACCGGCATGAAGTCGGTCAGCACGGCGCGGTCCCTCCGGCCGCCTCGAACGTCGTCTCGAGCACGTTGGTGTTTGGCAGATAACGGCGCGTGACTTCCTGCACGCCCTTCGGCGCGAGCAGGAAGTAGCCGCCACGTTGCCAGTCCAGCAATCGCCCGAAGACCGACGGGCTATCGAAGCGCGGGAAGCAGGCCCAATCGATCGACCCCTGCTTCGAGACCAGGGCGCACGACTGCATGTCTCCGATCAGGCCGTAATCGCTGATCTGCGGGTAGACGTCCGATTCGTTAGCTGCCATTCAATCCATCATGCCGGAGATGCCGCGAGTTCGAAAGGCCAAGCCGGCTCACGCCTGGTAGCAACGGGTTGGGCCCCGGCCTGTTATGCCTCGGCGAATGGGTTCTCAATCGTTAGTTGCTCGATGCTCTGTCCGGACCTGAGGTCTTCCGTGTACAGCCGGCTGCATCCGAATTGAAGCGCGCCGGCAATGATCAGCGACTCGTAGGAGCCGTAGCGATACCGGTCTTGAACGTCTAGCGCCCGGTGGTAAAGCGTCTGGCTGGGCATGATGCGCCACAGCGGGAGCAGAACCTGGTCGAGCAACATTCGCGCGTCCGCAGCGCTGGCGGCCGGCTCGAACTTGCGCGTCACGACGTTGAGCACTTCTTGCACCACTGGTAGCTGATGCAGGCGTTCGCCTCCCGGAGGCCGCTCTCGATCAGTCGCTCGGCGATGCTGCGCTTGCGGTTGTCGGTCTCGTCGAACAGGTAAATCAAGACGTTGGAGTCGATGAAGTCAACGCACATTCATCTCCTCGCGTGTGAAGGGTCTGCCGCCCGAGCGCAATCGGGTCTGCAGATTACTGATGACGTTCAAGGCCACGTCCGCCCGATCGTCTTGTCCGGCGCACTGGGCCAGCCAGCGCCGGAACTGTTCGTTGAGCGTCGACTGTTCTGCCTGCGCGCGCTTCCTCGCCGCATCGATCAAGCGTGGATCCGCACTGAATGTGACGTTTAGAACACGATGCTGTACACGATTCCAGTGTCTTCCTCACTCGACGAGCGTAGGGGATACACTGGGAATATGGATCCGTATGGTCGCGCCCATTTTCATCTCGGTCCCCTCGTGGATGGCTTCAACCGTGCCTGCGATGACATGCTGCGCGACGGCGTCATCGACCGCATCTGGGACGGCGACTACACGCTGTGGAGCGACGACCCCACGGAGATCACGCAACCGAACCGCCTCGGCTGGCTCGAAGTCGCCGAGAGCATGCAGAGCGAGGTTGAGGGCCTGCACGCTTTCGCCGCCGAGGTCGCGGCCGAGGGCTATCAGCGGGCGGTCCTCTTCGGTATGGGCGGTTCGAGCCTCGCCCCCGAGGTCATGCAGCGCACTTTCGGCACGAAGCCCGGCATGCTGCAGCTCGAAGTCCTGGACTCGACGCACCCGGACGCCGTGCTCGACCTGCAGCATCGCCTCGACCTCGATCGAACGCTGTTCATCGTCTCGAGCAAGTCCGGTTCGACAATTGAAACGCTTTCGCAGTTCGAATACTTCTGGAGCCTGGCGCCGCACGGCGAGCACTTTGTGGCGATTACAGACGGGGGGTCGATCCTGCAGAAGCTCGGCGTCGAGCGTGGCTTCCGGCGCGTCATCGTCAACCGGCCCGACATCGGCGGGCGCTACTCAGCGTTGTCGTTCTTCGGCCTCGTGCCCGCTGCCCTGATCGGCGCGGACATCGACGAGATGCTTGCGATGGCGCGCGGCGTTGCTGAGGAATGCCATCCCGAAGAACCTCGCGCCAGCCCTTCGGCGATGCTCGGCATCACCATGGGCGAGGCGGCTCTGGCCCGCCGCGACAAGCTAACACTCCTTCTGCCCGAAGATCTGGCTTCCTTCGGCGACTGGGTCGAGCAGCTGCTGGCTGAATCTACAGGTAAAGAGGGCAAAGGCATCGTCCCCATTGTCGGTGAACCAGAGGAACCGTCAGCTTCCGACGGCAGTGACCGGCTATTCGTCGCAATAGGCCCCAATGCATCCGCAGACGAATTCGAGGCCGCCGGCCACCCCGTGGTCCAAATGCCCTACATCGGCACGCAGCAGCTGGGGGCGGAGTTCTTCCGTTGGGAGTTCGCCACAGCCGTCGCCGGCCAGCGGCTCGGCATCAATCCCTTCGACCAACCGAACGTGCAATCGGCCAAGGACGCCACCAACCGCATCCTCGCAGCCGGCGTGACTGAGGCGGACGAAACTCCATCGATAGCCGAAGTCCTCGCGACCGTGGGTCCCGGCGACTACATCGCGCTCCTGGCCTACCTGCCGCGCAACGACGCAACGAAGTCAGCGCTGCAGATGCTGCGCCAGAGACTCGGCCAACGCCACCGCGCCGCGACCACGCTGGGCTTCGGGCCGCGTTATCTGCATTCGACGGGCCAACTGCACAAAGGCGGCGCCAACAACGGTGTGTTCCTGCTGTTAACAGACGACCCGTCTGGCGACGCGGACGTGCCCGGACGCCCCTTCAGCTTCGGGCGTCTGCACCGGGCTCAGGCGCTGGGAGACCTGCAGTCATTGCTGTTGGCAAAACGCCGCGTGGCGCACATCCATCTGACCGGCGACCGGATCGCGGCAATTCAGAACCTGGAAAAGACGATCCGGTAGGCCCTTCAGGGGGTGTCTGAGACGCCTCGTCACGGCAGACAAGGGGAAATTCAATCATGAAGATAGGCCTCGTAGGACTGGGACGCATGGGCGCGGGGCTCGCGGAGCGGTTGCGCCGCGACGGCCACGAGGTCGTCGGCTACGACCAGAACCCGGCGATCTCTCAGGTCGGCTCGATCGAGGAGCTCGTTCGCGGCCTGCCGTCGCCTCACGTCGTCTGGGTCATGGTCCCTGCCGGCGGCGCCACGCAGGCGACCGTCGAGGAGCTGGCCTCGGTGATGACCGTCGGCGACATCGTCATCGACGGCGGCAACTCCTACTACAAGGACAGCATGCGTCTCGCGGCGCAGCTCAAGCAGAAGGGCATCAATTTCGTCGACGTCGGCACCAGCGGCGGCATCTGGGGTCTGGCCGAGGGCTTCAGCCTGATGGCTGGCGGCGAGCGCGCTGCCTACAACCAGATCGAACCGTTGCTCAAATCGCTGGCGCCGTCAGCGGACGCCGGCTATGGCTACATGGGGCCGTCCGGCGCCGGCCACTTCGTAAAGATGGTGCACAACGGCATCGAGTACGGGCTCATGGAAGCCTACGCGGAGGGCTTTGAGCTGCTCGCTGCGAAGAAGGACTTCGCCCTCGACCTGCATCAGGTCGCCGAGGTCTGGCGCAGCGGCAGCGTCGTGCGCTCCTGGTTGCTGGACCTCGGAGCGCGCGCCCTCGAGGAGGACCCCGGCCTCGAAAAGCTCGAGTCCTACGTCGATGACTCCGGCGAAGGACGCTGGACGGTGCAAGAGTCGGTGGAGCTGGCCGTGCCCGCGCCCGTGATCTCGGCGGCGCTGCAGGCCCGGTTCCGTTCGCGGCAGGAGCGGCCTTTTGGCGGACGCCTGCTGGCAGCGCTGCGCAACCAGTTCGGCGGCCACGCCGTCAAGGAACGATGAACGACGACCTCGATATAGTCATCGTCGGCGCCACCGGCAACCTGGCGAAACGCAAGCTCCTGCCCGCCCTCTACGACCTCGAAGCACAGGACTTCTTGCCCTCGCGCGGCCGTATCATCGGTACTGCGCGTAGCCCATTCAGCCAGGAAGCGTTTCGCGGCATGGCGCAAGAAGCAGTCCGGCGCGAGGCGCGCACACCCTGGAACGACGAGACCTGGGCCGGCCTCGCCGCGCGCTTCGACTACATCCAGATTCCGGACGGCGACCTGACGCAGCTACGCAGCGAGCTAACCCAGGCGGAGCGGCTCGATCTTCCTCGCCATCCCGCCCAGCTACTTCGGCTCGACGGCTCGTGCGCTGGCCGAGCAAGGTCTCGTGGAAGGCACCCGGCTCCTGATCGAGAAGCCGTTCGGCCGCGACCTGGCGTCGGCCTGCGACCTGGACCGGCGGCTCAGCGCCGTCCTCGACGAATCGCAGATCTTCCGCATCGACCACTATCTCGGCAAAGAGACCGTGCAGAACATCCTCGTATTCCGCTTCGGCAACTCCGTGTTCGAGCGGATCTGGAACCGTGACGCGATCGCACACATCGAGATAACCGTCGCCGAATCGGCTGGCATGGACGGCCGCGGCTACTTCTACGAGGAGGTCGGCGCACTGCGCGACATCGTCCAGAACCACATGCTGCAGGTGCTCTCGCTGCTGACGATGGAGCCACCCGCCTCCTTTGACGCCGAGGCGATCCGCGACGAGAAGGTGAAGCTGTTGAAGGCTGTCCAGCCACTGGACCCGGCCACCGTCGTGCGTGGACAGTACACGCGCGGCCGCGTCGACGGACGTGAGGTCCCCGGCTACCGCGACGAGGAAAACGTCGCGCCCAACTCCGACATCGAGACGTTCGCCGCAGCCAGGATTTCGATCGAGAACTGGCGCTGGGCTGGCGTGCCGATCTACCTCCGCACCGGCAAGCGCCTCCCCTTCCGCGCTACCGAGATCGAGATCGCCTTCAAGTCGGTGCCGCGCAGCTACTTCGAAGCCACGCCGGTGGAGCACGTCTCGCCCAACACCCTGACGATGTGCATCCAGCCCGACGAGCAGATCACGTTATCGTTCCTGGCCAAGGTACCGGGGCAAGAAATCAACGTACAGCAGGTCTCGATGAACTTCAGCTATGACGACGCTTTCAGCGCCGAGCCCGCCGAGGCCTACGAACGCCTGATCCGCGACGCCGTCGAAGGCGACCGCACCCTGTTCGTGCGCTCAGACAGCGTCGAGCGGGCCTGGGAGATCGTCCAGCCCGTCCTGGACAACCCGCCGCCGCTCCGCTTCTACGAGCCCGGCTCCTGGGGCCCGCTCGAGTCGGACGAGATCGTCTCGCCTCTGCGCTGGCACCTGCGCTAGCGCCGCTAAGCAAACGATGCTCCCAGGAAAAAGACTTCGCGAGAATCGACACGAGACCACGGCTGCTGGATCGTGGCGAGCTTTTGCCCAAGGAATAGCAAGAAAATGCAGCCCGCGCGAGCGCGGGCTGTGGGCTTAGAGGACTACTCGATGCGTAGGAGCTTTATCGCTCGGTAGTTGAGCTTCAGATGGCTATCGAATTAGCCCTTCGCGTAGTTGGCCGCTCCTTGAAACTCCACAACGACAGCAGGCACTTGACCGTCATTCCAGCCGTCGTGGCCGGGCGCAATCCGGTAGACCATACCTGAACCTATGTCTTGCTCGCTGCCATCATCGTGCTTGATGCGAAGCGCTCCGGAAACGACGTAACCAATGTGTTCCACCTGGCAGCTATCAGTCTTTGCCAAGGGCTTGATGTGTTCCGACCAGCGCCAGCCGGGCTGGAACGTGTAGCGTCCAATCTGCCCGCCCGCAAGGTTCACTAACTCGATGATCGTCCTTTCCGGCTTTCGGGTTTCGTCCGGCGAGATGAAATCACGAGCCTCGACACCAGGCAATGTATGTTTCCTCCTTCGTATTTCCTGTATCAGAATCGCAAGTATACGCATCGTGGGCGTTTCCAGGCAATAGGGCCAGACAAATCCGGGGGCAAGACAGGTCATATCCACGCTGTTCCTTCTCTGCGGATATTTCAACATGAAAGGCCCGGCGCCTCGCTATACTGGTAGAAGCTTGTCTGATTCAAGAAACCACTCCCTGATGCGCTCTCGTTGGTATGCCCTGCTCGCGGCACTCGGCATCGACGACACCACAGGACTGACCGGGATGCTCGGCTCAGGCGGTGTCGCGCGGCCGATCCGCTTCGGCATCGTCGGCATCCTGACATTTGGCGTCCAGATGGGCTTCTTCGGCGGCCTGCAGATGGCTGGATTATCGGCGGTGCTTGCCAACGCAATCGCGCTCGCCATTGCGGTTCAGTGCAACTTCGCCGGCAATCAGCTCCTGGTCTGGGCCGACCTCCCGGTCAAACTTCTGAGCCGGACTTTCGCCGAGCGCTGGATCACCTACCACGGTTGCATCGCACTATCGCTCGTGGTCAACTTCGGCGTCTTTCTCGTGGCGCATCTCTTCTTACCCGCGGTCATCGCGGTGCTGATTGGCGTCGCCAGCTCGACCGCGATCAAGTTCATCTCCCTCGAGCGCTTCGCCTTCCGATCGGGGGAGACCGCCTGACTCCTAGTTGCCCGTGTAACGCATCCTGAACAGCTGCCCGTGCTCATAGTCGAGCACGAGCAGGTTACCGTCCGGCTCCTCCAGGATGTCGATCGGGTGACCGAACCCGCTGGCGAACTCCGTTGTCGCGCCGCTCACGCTCCCGTCCGGCCCCTCCGAGAGCTGCACCCGCATGACGCGGCGACCCGTCTCCGTCTGCGAGAAGAACGTGCCCCACATCGTGACGAAGAGGTTGCCCGCGTACTCCGCCGGCAGCCCGGCGCCGTCGTGGCAGACGATGCCGGTGGCGCCCGCTCGCAGCGGCAGCAACGCGATCGGCGACTCGGTTCCGGTCGCGGGGTCCTGCGGGCCGAAGTAGTCGGGGTAACCGTAGTTCAGGCCCGGCAACACCAGGTTGACCTCGTCCGGCGCCGTCTCGTCGACGCCGTCGGCGATGGTGTCCGGACCGTTATCCGAGGCATAGAGACGGCCGTCGCCGCAAAGCGCGATGTCGTACGGGTTGCGAAAACCCGAAGCGAGGATTTCGGCAGTATCCCCGTCGACGGGCATCGTGAGGATCTTGCCCCCGAGTGGCTCCCGCTCCGGCCCGTGGTCTGAGGTGCCGCCCACTGTCATGTAGATCACGCCATCCGACACGACGAGGCCGCTGTTTGAGTGCCCACCGTAATGCTCCTGCGGCAGGCCGCTGAGCAGCGTCGTCTGCTCGTCCGCGGCGCCGTCACCGTCGGTGTCCGTGAAGCGCATCACGCTGCCGTTGATCGCGGCGTACAACGACCCCTGGTAGAAATCGAGGCCGAAGACCCACCCGGCGTCGTAGCCGAAGTGGCTGATGTCCTCGTAGAAGCCGTCGCCGTTGAGGTCGCGTACCTTGTCGATCCCCGTGTCGGAGCCGACGTAGAGGTTGCCCTCCTCGTCAAACGTGAACGCCGTCGGCAGTTCGAAGACGCCGGGCGCGCTCGCCGCCTCGATAACGAAGGCACCGTCCGCCATGACGATTCCCGCGGTCTGCTTCACGGGGTCAATCGAATTCCCGGTCCGCAGGCCAACCGTCAAAGCCGCCACGGCAGCCGTGCCCAGTAGCAGGAGCGCCGGAAACAGGTAGCGAGCTCGAATATTGACCAGGACCAGCAGTGACGCAATCGCGCCAAGACAAGTTACGAGGATGGCAACCAGCAGCGGGGACATCTGGCGCTCCGTGGATTTCAGCGATCCGAGAGTCGCCTTACCTTACCACCCGGAACCGCGATCCTTCAGCGCAGCAGATCGCACTCCGCACGCTGGCCTATAATCCGTTCGCAACGTAGATGCTGTAGCCGACGGGGGGTGTGATGTGACCAAGCTCGACTTTGCCTTCTGGGATGCGGTGCCGGAAAGCCCGCAGGAAGGCCAAACGATGGCCGACATCTACGAGAAGCACATCGGCCTGGCCGCCAACCTGGAGTCCCTCGGCTGGCACTCGTACTTCACGATCGAGCATCAGAACCGGCCCGGCGCCAACATTACGTCTCCCAGCGTCTACCTCACGGCGATCGCCGCCGCGACGTCCACCCTGCGCATCGGCACGATGATGTGGCAGCTCCCCTTCCACATGCCGATGCGCCTCGCCCAGGAGGTCGCCATGCTCGACCAGCTGTCACACGGCCGTGTCGAGTTCGGCAGCGGCATCGGCGTACACGAACACGAATTCATCCGCTGGGGCGTCGACTACTACCAGCGCGCCGCGATCAGCGAAGAGGCGATCGAGGTCATCAAGATGGCCTGGACGCAGGATGAAGTCACCTACCACGGCAAGTACTTCAACTACGAAGAAGCGCTGCCCAACCCGAAGCCGTATCAGAAGCCGCACCCTCCGATCTGGGCCGCGGTCCACTCCGACGAGGCGATGCGCTGGGCCGGCCGCAACAACTACCACGTGGCGCAGAACCTCGACACGGACGAGGCCGTCGCCCGAAAGTTCGACATCTACCGCGAGGCCTGGAAGGAAGCTGGGCACGACAACCCGATGCCGCGCGTGTTCCTGCAGCGCACCGTCCACGTCGCTGAGACCGACGAAAAGGCGCACGAGGAGGCCAGCCAGTTCATCGGCGCGGCGACCACGCGCCGCGTCGGCGGCGGGCCGCTGGCCGCGACACGCGTCGGCTGGGGCAGCAACGTCCGCGGCATGGGCCGCGACTCGGAACGTCCCGACGACCTCGCCCGCGGCATCACGATGGAGAAGTCCCAGACCGACTACCAGTTCAACATCGATAACGGGCTCGCGGTCGTCGGCAGCCCGGAGACCGTGATCAAGAAGCTGCAGCGGGGCCAGGAGCTGATTGGCTACGACATCTTCTGCACCAACTTCATCGGCGCCCTCGCCCCCAGGGCCATCGAGCTCTGGGGTAAGGAAGTCATCCCGGCGTTCAAGTAGTTAGACGGTTCGTCCACGAGGCCGTGCCGTGGGTAGAATCTACCCTTTCTGTGGTAGAATGGTAGACGTGAGCCTGAATATCAAGAACGACGAGGTTAACAGGATGGCCCGGGAGCTGGCCTCCCTCACGGGCGAGAGCATGACGCAGGCAATCGCCGTGGCCGTCCGCGAGCGATTGGTGCGCGTGCGTCGTGGTCCCGAGAACGACCTTACCGAACGCCTCCTGGCGATAGGTAAGGACTGCGCATCAAGGATTCCCGAGTCCTACCGCGCCATCGACCACGGCGACCTGCTCTACGACGAACGAGGCCTGCCCCGATGATCATCGACGCGTCCGCGATCGTGGCAATTCTGTTCGACGAACCCGAAGCGTTCGTCTGCGCCGACGCCATCAGCCGCGCGCCAGTCCGGCGCATCTCAGCCGCGACCTTTCTCGAGGCGGCGATTGTCATGGATGGGAGTGGCGACCCGGTTGCCGGCCGCCGCCTGGACGAGCTCCTGGAGGCAGCGGGGATCGAAATCGAGCCCGTCACCGTCGAGCAGGCCCGCGTGGGACGCGAAGCCTACCGCGACTTTGGACGCGGTAGCGGAAACCCCGCGCAGCTCAACTTTGGTGACTGCTTCTCCTACGCGCTCGCGCGGACGACAGGCGAACCGCTTCTCTACAAGGGGCAGGACTTCGGTCACACCGGCATCGCTTCGGCCCTCGACCCGAACTACTAATCGTCACGTCTTGCCCTTCGGAAGGCCCCGCTTGCTCCCGATACTCAAAGCGTGGAGAAGACGCCTTTCTCAGTCCTCGACCTGCCGCCCGACGCCGGCGTCGACACCGCGCGCTCTCGCTACCGTGAGCTGGCCCGCGAGCATCACCCCGACACCGCCCCTGGCGCCGACAAGGACGATGCGACCCGCATCATGGCGGAGCTCAACTGGGCCATGGAGGAACTGGAGCGTCACGCCGACCGCTGGCGAGCCCACATCGGCTCGCCGATCGAGCTGATCGAGCCGGACGCCGTCGCCAGGAAGCCCGTCTCCGTCACTCCGACCCTCGTGCTCCTCAACGGCGAGAATGGTTTCGTGGCCTACGTCACGGCCGCCGCGCCGGACGTGGACGCCTCCGCCCTGCGCCTGCGCTACGTTTCGGACGTCATCGATGTCGAGCGGCTGCCGTCGTTCGGCGGCGTCGCCAACTTCCGCATCTCGGTCGCCGAAGACGTCCGCGAGCTGGCTACGCCGATGCGCGAGCGCGTCGAGATCCGGGCCCCCGGCTGCAAGCCCGTCGAGGTTAGCGTGGCGATCGAAGCCTTCTCTACGCCAAGTGCCGGTGAACCGTCCGCTGGCTGGCGAGCGGCCCTCGCCGCGGCAGCACGGTTCCTCCGCGCCGCCTGAATCCCCCGCTGCTCCGCGATAAACCTCGATAACTCGGCGTAGAACTCCGCCTCCCGCGTTATCCACGGTATGTGGCCGGTCCCCGAAATATGGAACACGCGGATATCCTTCACCAACGGCACGGCGCGCTCCATCTCGCCGGCGTATATCGCCGACCC
This sequence comes from uncultured Chloroflexia bacterium, assembly GCA_963766645.1. Taxonomy (GTDB): domain Bacteria; phylum Chloroflexota; class Dehalococcoidia; order DSTF01; family WHTK01; genus WHTK01. Next base: position 343,050 of record CAVYAY010000002.1, read on the forward strand.
AAGCTCACGGTCGCCGTGCTCGAGCAGGACGTGGCATTCGATCGCCCGCAGGTAGGCATCCGTGTCCCAACCTGCGAACGCCCTCTGGTCGTTGACCATCCCCATGACCTCTGGGTCCAACCGTGTTATCTCCTCAGCCCGGATCGGCGGCATGCCCGTCGCCAGTAACTCCGCCAGCGGAAGTCCCGCCTGCTTCTCAGCTGCCGCAAAGCCCTGAGCTTCGTCGCGTAACGGGCCCTCCGGCGCATAGAGCGGCGGGTCGACCAGAAACGCGGCCTTGACCAGCTCCGGCGCGTGTGCCGCCGCGTAGATCGCCGCCATGCCGCCCAGCGAGTGACCGACCAGGATCGCAGGCTCCCGCACTACGGCGCGCAGGAACGCCACGGCATCGCGGCCGCAGTTGACGAAGGTGTAAGCGCCCGGCGTGCGTCCTGAGTCACCATGACCGCGGTGGTCGTAAGCGAATGCGTGGTGACCGTCCTCCCAGCGCGCCAGATTGGCAGCTCGGTGGGCGCTGATGCCGTGCAGCGCAACCGCCGGCACCCCTTCGCCGGGCCACTCCGTGTAGGCCAGCTCGACCTCGCCCGTGTCGAATCGCAGTAATCCATCCATGTTCCGGCAATTCTATGCCACGAGTCGAAGGGGCAGGCCGTGGCCTGCCCCTTCGAAGCTAGAAACGGGTCTGGCTAGCGCTTCTTGCCGTAGGCAAACGCCCCGCCGCCCGCAGCCATCAGCGCGATAACGCCCGCTGCAAGAGCCGCTGCGGTGTCACTACCACCGCGGCGATCCGCCAGGCCGCCGTCACCGGTGCTCGGTGGCGCGATCGGCGCAACCTCCGCCGGCGCCGTCTCGACCGGCGCGGCCTCCTCCTCGTCATCATCCGCCGGCTGTGCCACTTCGCCACCGTTCGCCGCCGGCAACATGACTGCCACGGAGCTCGACAGAACGGCGCCGTCTGTGCTGGTGGTCTTCCAGTCGACACGGTACGGACCGGGCTGGAGGCCGGGGACCAGCGTCACCGTGATCGACGTTTGGTCCGCGCTGACCTTCGCATCGCCCTTGTCGACGCGGCTACCCCCGGCGTTGTAGACACGTAGATAGAAGCTGTTCGGAGTAGTGGCCATCTTCAGGTTGTCGGTCGACGCCGTCAGAGTCGTCGGGTTAGACGGTGCGTCCCAGGTGATGAACTTGATCGGCGCGTGCGCCGACGCCACGCCTACCGTTAAGAGCATCGCCAGGATGGCGACACCGGTTGCTAGCACCGCAAAGTTTCGTCGTTTCATTTCATTCCTTATTCGGCCGGGCGCGTGACAAGACGAGCCGCGCGCGCCAGCCCTATTTGCGCGGCGCCGGAGAAACCCAGCCCGCGCGTCCGGAAGTAAGCGATGAAGCGACTATGCGGCTCGCGGCGGGTGAAACAGCTCAGCGGTCGGCGCCTCACGAGGCGCGAGGTCGGACGCGATGGCGACCGCCCGGCTCGCAGGCGGCGGTAGCGGTTCGGCTGCCGCCACCCCGTTAACTGATAGGGACGCGCCGCCGCCATCCGCACACCCGGCCGCGGCGCCATGACAGTGCGCGTTGTGGAGGTGAATTTCCTCAACGCTCTCAGTCGACTGTCCCCAGTGATCGAACGCCGCGATCTGGAAGACCAGGCCGAGTAATGCGACGTGGCCGGCAAGAAACGTTAGTACTCTGCGATTACGTCTCGTCATAGCAGCCGCCGGAAACTCCGGCGCTGCTATGGTGCCACAACAGCCGCGGCTTCGCTTGCGATCCGTCCTACAGCCGGTACTGGTGCGGGCCCCAGTCGCCCTCGTAGAACGGCGACACGTAGTCGCCCGGGATCGCCACCGCGTCGATGCGCTGCAGGTCCTCCGGCGTCAGCTCGATGTCGAGCGCGCCCATGTTGTCCTCGAACTGCTCCATCGTCCGCGGGCCGATGATCGGGCTCGTGACGCCGGGCTGCCGCAGTACCCATAAAGCGGCCATCCCGCGCCCAGGTATTGCCAAAGTCAATCGACTCCGCTTCCTCGACCTCAATATTTCTTCATTAGGCCTTTCCTGGCTTGATAATATGACTTATAGAGATTAACTACGTTTAGAAATTATACTGAAAGGCTTAATATTTAAACGATCTTATACCTTGGACGCTGTGGAAAGGTGAGACGCGTATAAGAGCGACAGGAGGGCCAGAGTGCGAATAAAGGCTGTGCTCATTTTCGCGGTTGTATTGGGTGCGGTGGCCACGATCTCATACGGAATTACTATTCTCGCGTCTGATGGTGTGTCGGGCACCAAGGCTCAGTCGCCGGGACCATCCCGCGACGAGCTCGATAGGGCAAAAGCCGAGCTGGAGCGGGACATAGAGGAAGATCTCAAGAAGCCTAACTTCCTGGGGAAAGTAGGCGCCTTTGAAGTGATCGAGCGAGACGCAGATACCCTTCTCGAGGAACTCTGCTCCTCGGGTGAGATTCGCGGCGTCCGTGGAGAGTCGCAACTTCTCCCCTCGGAGCTTAATCGGCCCGAGACAGCTCAACAGATAGTCTGTGAGGATGGACCTGTTGTTGCGACATTTTCGCAGGACACCGGACGTATATCCTACTTCAGGACCGCTCCCCAGATTTCAGTTACGGCATCGATCGACCGCCTTGAATACCTTGAAGTCGATGGACATCCGGTATTGATCGTCAAGCCGGCAGGCGGTGTCGGAATCTACGAGGTGTTCGTAGTCTTGCGCCCCTCGTCAAACGACGAATCAGGAATACTCGTGTCCACTCTTGGCGGCGACAGTCTCGAGAAAGCTACGGCAGTTGCCCGGCAGGCTTTGAGTAGGTGAGGACCCTGTGATGTACAAACATCTCCTTTTCTCGGTTCTATTGACTCTGTCAGCATTCGCCGGATCATTGTTAGCGCTTCATCACGAGGGAAAGGCCCTCGCTGGCACCGAGCGCTTGCGTTGGATGGCCGCAACGTATGCTGGCTCTTGGCCGAATCAAGAATACTGCACCGGTGAGGGCCCAAACGATATAATGTGGCACAGCGAAGACGGAGAGAGCGCAGGCTATGCGCTCGATGTGTTTGCTGATTCAGCCGACCCATGCGGGGGTTCTTCAGCAGCCTCCGTATGGGCTTCGAGCCTTGCACAACCAGCGTTTACGGAGACTACTACCTAGTCGGCAATGCTTACGACTACACGTCGCCGCCTTGCGAGAGTGTTCTGATCCAAGTTCTATGGTGGAACGGGGGATGGACTGCAATCGGATACGAATGGCTCGAACACGTTGATGCATATTCGTTCACTGAAGGCCACACCTACGCGATATGGATAAGTGAAGATGACTGGACTGGCTCAAACTCGTATTGGTACGTCGGCCAGGAGAGAGACCCTGAGACAGATGCTGGATGCGCTGGTGTGGGATTCCATGTCCACCAGACCATCCTGGAGGGATTCATGTCGGTTGATGTTTCAATCAACGGCGACCTCGACCCTGATCAGGACTATCCCACAGGACACGAGGATGACTACCCATACTTCGTGCATGAGTGGACTGGTTGGGCGGAATAGGCCGAGTTCCCCTATGAACCGTCGAAGGAAAAGTTAGCCTAGGGGCTGGTCCTTTATTTCGTCCTGTTCGTCCCTTTCCTAATCTGGATCTCGGACACCTTGACGCCGGTGCGTCCGAAAGCGCGGTATTCCATGGTTGAGTCCTGGTCTAGCCCGGTAGCACCGGAATGCAAGAGCCCTGTCATTGAGAGGAGCGACGTCGGGCACCGCACGGGCAATCTCACGTCGGAGCAAGCGCCCCAAACGTCGTCAGGCCGCGCCGCATGCGTCGCAAATGACGGACGCCGGTGTCTACTTCCCCCACAGCTCCTTCGACGCCAGGTCGGCGCCCTCGCGCAGCACCTTCAGCTTGGCCCACGCGATCGACGGGTGCACCCGCCCGCCGAGGCCGCAGTCCGTCCCCGCGATCAGGTTCTCTTTGCCGACGATGTTCGCGTACTTGATCAGGCGGTCCGCCACCAGGCGCGGGTGCTCGACCACGTTCGTCGCGTGGCCGACAACGCCCGGCATCAGCGACTTGCCGTCCGGCAGCTTGACGTCCTCCCAGACGCGCCACTCGTGCTCGTGCCGCACGTTCGCGGCCTCCAGCGAGTAGCACCCGGCGTTCACCATCAGCATCAGGTCGACGATGTCCTCCAGCGGGATGTCGTTGGTGTGCGGGCCGTGCCAGCTGCCCCAGCAGATGTGGTAGCGGATGCGGTCCTCCGGCAGGCCGCGCAGACCGTGGTTCAGCGCCTCGATGCGCATCTGCGCGAACTTGCGGTACTCCTCGATGCTCGGCTCCGGGATGATCGCGTCCCACGTGTCGGGCAGGCCCGGGTCGTCCAGCTGCAGCACGAAGCCGGCGTCGATAACCGCCTTGTACTCCTCGTGCATCGCCTCGCCGATCGCGAAGAGGAACTCCTCCTCCGTCTTGTAGTACTGGTTGCTGCCGCGTCCAAACGTCCCCGGCGCGATCGCCGGCAGGAACGCCTCTTCGTATTTCTGACCCTGCAGCGCCGCCTTGAAGTTCTCGATGTCAGTCTTGATCGCGTCCTGTCCGACGTAGGTGATCGGCCCGACGCAGGTGGGCTGCATGCCGATGCCGCCGCGGCCCGGATACAGCTCCTCGAAGAAGGCCTGGAACTCGATCATGTTGCGGCGCCGGTACAGCGGCGATGCGTTGTAGGCCGCAGGCTGGAAGCCGCTCATGCGGTTCGCGTAGTCCAGGAACACCGTCTTGCTGAACTCGCCGTCGTTCACGGAGTCGACCCCCGCCTCAACCTGCAGCCGCACGACTTCCTTCACCCCATCCCTGATCATCTGGGGACGCTTCGAGACGTCCACCGTCTCGCCACGCTGGATGGCGCGGTTCTGCTCCAGCAGCTCCGGTGGCCGCGGCAGGCTGCCGGCGTGGCTGGTCAGGATTCGGTCTGTGCTGCGCATCATTGCGTTTGCTCCTTCTATGAGACGTGAGGCGAATATGGAATCGAGACGCCCTTTTAGCGGGGTACGGGGTGTCCCCGTCTTTCAAAATCAACCGTGCTGCGCATCATTTAGGTTTGCTCCTTCCGCTGAGACGGCAGGCGAATATCGAATCGAGACGCCCTTTAGCGGGGTATGGGGTGTCCCCATCTTTCAAAATCAACCGTGCTGCGCATCATTTAGGTTTGCTCCTTCTGCTGAGACGTCAGACGAATATCGAATCGAGACGCCCTTTAGCGGGGTATGGGGTGTCCCCATCTTTCAAAGTCCGAGTGTCCCCCTCCGTCAACATCACAGCCCGAACAGGGCGCGGCCGTACGCCTCCGCCACGGGGTCCCAGAACAGCGCCGTCTGATGCGCGCCGGCGTGGACGTCGCGGTGCAGGCGTTGCATTGGGTCCGTGTCCCACAGGGAGTGCCCGCCGCTCGCCTCGAAGAGGCGGTCGACCGCCGCGCAGCACAACCGCGCGACGTAGTTGACGTCGCGTCGATAGCGTTGCACGTCAATCTCGCCGATCGACCCGCCGGCTGCGGCGTTCTCGATCACCTGGCGCGTGTTGTGCTCGACGATCAGCCGCGCCGTGTCGACCTCAACCGAGGACTCGGCGAGGCGTATCTGGATCGAAGCGGACTCGGCGGTGCGCCCCAGCCCCGTGGTGCCCTTCAGGCGCTCGACGAAGTTCTCGACTGCCCCTTGCGCCACGCCGACCAGCGGCGAGCCTAGCGTGTAGGGCAGCACCGCCATCGCCGGCAAACGATAGCTGTCGCGGCCGTGCACCTCCGCCATGCCAGACGACGGTCCCAGGTTCGCGATCGGGGTCAGCCGATGCGCCGGCACGAAAGCGTTCGCGACGACAACGTCCTTGCTGCCGGTGCCGCGCATGCCGGAGACGTGCCAGGTGTCGTGCAGGATCTCGTAGTCCGGCCGCGGCACCATGACGTAGCTCGGTCCCGCCGGGCCCATCGCGCCGAGCAGTGCCCACGTCCCTGCGTCGGCGCCGCTGGAGAACTCCCAGTGCCCCGAGAGCAGGAAGCCGCCATCGGCCGGCGACAGCTTGCCGACCGGAGCGAACGAGCTCGACGACAGCGTGTCCGGCCCCGTCGCGAAGTACTCCTCCTGCAGCGTCATTGGCCAGTGGCCAATCATCCAGTTGTGGATCGAGAGCACGGAATAGCACCACGCGCTGGAGCCGCAGCCACGCCCCAGCTCCATCGCTATGCGCCACATCAGGTCGATCTCTTGACCGTTGCCGCCAAACATCGCCGGCGTGGCGATCTGGAACAGTCCGGCTTCCTTGAAATCGCGGACGGTGTCTTCGGGGATGTGGCGCAACTCCTCGGTCCGTTGCGCGCGTTCCCTTAGGACGGGGACGAAGTCCCGGGCGCGCTGCAGCAGCGTTTCGGCGGCGACGGAGGGAGTGTTCGCGACGGCCATGACGCACCTTCGGCTGTTTGCGCCCTGCTCCAGGGTCGGCGCCTGCCGGTCTCGAGACCGCAGCGTCCGCGACGATGCTGCGTCCTTCAGGGCGCGATATCGTCCCCTCACCACGCTCGCAGGGCTGCGGGGAGCCCGAGTATAACCCAGACTCAGCGCCGCGCGAGGGCTATTGCGACGGCGGCAGGATCTGCGGCGATTCGAACAGGACGCTGGACTCTTCGCCCAGGCCATCCGTGATCCGTCGCCGCAGCAGACGGCCCGTGATCAGCCCGTTCTCGGGCGCGAACAGCCAGACGACCCCGAAGACGCCCGTCGCCACCAGGACGATTGTGCCGCCCGCTGCCACGTCGGCGTGGTACGAGACGAAAAGCCCGGCGATCCCCGACAGCACGCCGATCGCCGAGCTCAGCAGGATCATCACCGGCAGGCGGTCCGTCAGCAGGCGCGCCGTCGCCGCGGGTGTCACGAGCATCGCCACGACGAGGATGTTCCCCACCGCCCGTAGTGAGATCACGATGGTCAGCGAGATCATCAGCAGTAGGAGCAGGTCGATCCAGAAAACCTTGATGCCCATCGACTCGCCGGCAACGCGGTCGAAGGACACGATGAGCAGCTCGCGGTGGAACAGCAGCAGGAAGAGGATTACAGCGAGGCCCGCGCCCGCCGATATCCAGATGTCGGACATCGTCGCGCCCAGCACGTTGCCGAAGAGGAATGACGCCAGGTCGCGCGTGAAGTTGTTCGACGAGCTGATCAGCACGATGCCGAGCGCGAACATCCCGGCGAACAGCACGCCGATCGCGGAATCCTCCTTGAGACGCCGGTTCGTCGCGACCACCGTGATTGCACTCGACGTCAGCATGCCGAATGCCATCGCGCCGATGAAGATGCTGTGTCCCAGCAGGTAGGCGACGACGATCGCCCGGGAAGATCGCGTGCGACAGCGCGTCGCCGATAAACGACAGGCCGCGCAGCACCACATAGCTGCCGACGGCCCCTGTGACGGCGCCCATCAGCACGACCTCGATCAGGGCGCGCTGCATGAACTCGATAGCGCAGAGGTTCGGTGAACCAGTCGACGACCGCTTCCACAGTGGTTAGCCGTGCACTTCGTGCGCGTGATCGTGTTCGTGGTGCACGCCGTGGCCCGGCATGTAGCCGTGCGCCGGCTGCGGCGCGCTTTGCTGGCCCAGGATGATCACCGGCCCGCCGAAGACCTCGGTCAGCGTCTCCTCTGTGTACATCTCCTCCGTCGGCCCGAAGCTGACGGCACGCTCGCCGACGCAACAGAGGCAGTCGCAGGCGCATGACGCGGCGAAGAGGTCGTGCGTGGCGAGCAGCACGATCTTCCCCTGCTGCCGCTGCTCCTCGATGATCCCCATCACAACTTCCTGCGTGCTGGCGTCGATGCCGGTCATCGGCTCGTCCAGCAGCAGGACGTCGGCCTCCTGCGCCAGCGCTCGCGCCACGAAGATGCGCTGCTGCTGGCCGCCTGAAAGCGCGCCGATCTGCCGGTCGTGGTACTCCAGCATCCCGACGCGGTCGAGCATCTCCTCGACGACCTCACGGTCGTGATGGCTCGCCCGGCGAGGCCACGTCGTCGCGCGGATAGCGCCCCATCATCACCACGTCGGCGGCCGTCACCGGGAACTCCCAGTCGACGATCTCGCGCTGCGGCATGAAGGCGACTTTCGATCGCTGGCTGGCGATCGGCTTGCCGAACAGCGTGACCTGGCCGCCGAGGATCGGGATGATCCCGGCGATGGCCTTGAGCAGCGTGCTCTTGCCACCGCCGTTGGGCCCAACGACGCCGACCGCCTGCCCACGGCTGATCTCCGCAGCAACGTTGCGCAGCACGACCCGCCGCCCGTAGGCGACCGAGAGGTCGGAGACGATGAGCGAGTCTTCGATACGGTGCTCGGCAGCACTCCCGCCGATGAGGTCTATCGAGTTCATGGTTTCAGCGCCTCCGCGATCTTGCGCGCGTTGAACAGGAGCATGCCGTCTATCGTCTCGGCGCCGCTACCCGGATTGCCGAGCGAGTCGCCGTAGAGATCATCGACGATCTGGACGCCGGCGTCGGCTGCGAGCGTTCGCGCCAAGACCGGGTTGACGCTCGACTCAGCGAAGATCGCTTTCACACCCTCTGCTTTGATGGTATCGAGCAGCTTCGCCGTTTCGGCAGCCGATGGCTCTGCTTCAGTGCTGATGCTGGGGATCACGGCGCCCGACGACCTCGAGCCCGAAGGCGCGCGCGAAGTAGCCGAAAGCGTCGTGGTTGGTCACCAGCTTGCGGTCCGCCGCCGGGATATCGTCGATGATCGCCTGCACCTGCGCCTTCGTCTCGTCCAGCGTTGCCTGGTACGCCGTCGAGTTGGCCTCGTAGGCTGCGCGATTCGCCGGGTCGGCCGCTGCCAGGGCGGCCGCAATGTTCGGACCATGATCTTGGCGTTATCGGGATCATGCCAGACGTGCGGGTCGGCAGCCCCTTCTTTGGCGCCCGCCGCCCCTGCTTCGTCACCGTGATGCTCTGCCTCGCCACGCTGCAGCGAGATCCCGGAGGTAACCGTCGAGACGGCGGCGTCACGAGCGGCCGACAGCGTATCGTCCAGCCAATCGTCCAGGCCGATGCCGTGACGCAGGATGACGTCCGCGTCTTCAATCGCGACGAGGTCGCTGGCGGTCGGCTCGAACTCGTGCGGGTCGGCACCGGCCGGCATGATGCCGTGCAGATCGATCAGGTCGCCTCCCACTTCGCGCGCCAGCGCCTCGATCTGGACTGTCGTGGCCACGACTCGCAGCTTACCGGATGAGCCGGACGCCCCGTTATCGCCGCCACCGTCGCAACTGACGACAAGCGCGATCAGCGCCGCCGCGAAAAGAAGAACCCCTGCTCTGACCCGATAGCGCTTGCCCACGCCTCATCCCTTCCAAGCGCTTATTGCGACTAAGTATCATTTAGCCTACCCGCGGATCGTAATTGAGTCAACGTCTCATTAAGGAAAGGGGGAAGCCTAGCGGGCCAGCTCTGCGGCGTGCCCGGCGCAGTCGTAAAGCTGGCCGCGGTATTGCGCCGGCAATGAGGTATCGGTAACCGGCTCGCAGGCAGCGCGGACCGCCGCAAGCACCGCGGTGGAGCCCGCCTGCGCCGCGGTCGAAGGCACTTGGCTCTGGAACGGCAGACCACCGCCGAGTCCGCCGCTATTGCCGCCGGGGACGTTGTTCGCGCCCGGGACGTTGTTCTGGCCGAACCCATTACTTGCGCCCGGGATGCCATTGGCGCCCGGGACATTGTTCTGGCCGAAGCCGCCGTTGCGTCCGATTCGGTTGTTGTTGCCGCCAAAGCGGCCTAACGGGTTGCCACCAATCGTGGGAACGCCACCGAAGCCACCACCGCCAAAGCTGCCGGTCGCCAGCACGTAGCGTGCTTCCCCCGCATCGACGAGCTCGGCGAAGCCGCTCGCCGTCAGCGCCGGGTCGCGACCCGAGAAGCCGCCCAACGGCATCACCGAGAGGTCGTAATCCGCGATCAGCGTCGAGGCGTTCATGCGCGCTGGAGACGACGAGGTCCCAGCGCGCTGCCGCGTCGCTATGCGACTCCAGCCACGCCGCGAGCTGCGCCGTGCCGGCGTCGAACGCAGCCGAGCCGAAGCTGCGGCCCGCCACGCCGCCGCGCGGCCCGGCCTGCGGCAGCGTCGTGTTCAGCGAAGCGTTCGCCGTCTCGTAGCCCGACCATGCAGCGGGCATCAGCAGCAGCCCGCCGCACGCACGACGCCGAGCCCGAGTTGCACCGGCAGCCGCCGCTGCCAGGCCGACGCGACGAAGACGACGAGTCCGACGGCGACCGCGGCGATCATCAGCGGCCGCAGCCAGTCGAAGAAGCCCTCGAAGCGTCCCGAGACCTCGAGTTGCACCCAGAGCGTCACGCAGCGCCATCCCCGCGCCGGCAGCGAGCCAGCCGCGGATGACGCTTCGACAGCTGAGCCAGCGCTACGATGCTGATGCCGACCAGCGCCGCAACGCCCGGGGCGAGCGCCGACGTGTAGTAGCTGTGGTAGATGCCCTGGGAGTAAGAGAAGATGCCACCGAAGAGCAGCACCCAGCCCAACCACAGGACCACCGCGGCGCGCAGCAGGCGCTGGTTGCGCCAGTGCCACAGGCTTAGCACGCCGCCGATCAGCGCGAAGGGTAGGAACCAGGCGATCTGCCCGCCGTTGGCGGCGTCGAACATGCGCAGCGGGTCGGGGTCCCCCGCGATGATGCCGCCGGGGCCGTTGACGGCGTTGGTGTTCCCGCCTCCGCGGACCGCTGGGCCAAAGCCGCCGGCCGGGGCGCCACCACCGAAGCCTCCCGGCGCTGGGCCGCCACCACCACCGCCGAAGCCGGTAGCGCCCTCCACCCGGTCGAGGCCGTTGTAGCCAAGGATGAGGTCGCTCACGGTGTTGTCGGTGCTGCCGCCGACGTAGGGCCGGTCGGACGCCGGCCAGGTGTCGACGATGAGCATCCAGGAGCCGGAGGCCGCCAGCGTCACCGACGCCGAGCACGGCGAGTCGCGGCAGCCACTGCCGCCACGACGTCAGCAACGTCCCCTCGACGCCTACGACGATGGCCAGCGCCAGCGCCGGGCCCGGGATCCATCCCGCCAGCATCTTCGTGTTGAACGCCACGCCCGACTAGCAAGCCCGCCGCCGCCGTCCACGCCCACCAGCGCCCGCTCTCCAGCGACCGCAGCACGCAGGCTGCGGCGCCGACCAGCGCCAGGACGTAGAACGGCTCCGGCAGGTTGAGCCGGTTGACCGCGACCGTGATCGGCGTCAGCGCCAGCACGAGCGCCGCGATCGTCGCGGCCGCGACGCCGAAATAGCGCCGCGTCACCAGCCAGAGCAGACGCCACCGCGACCGCACCTGCGACCGCGCTCGGCAGCAGCAGCGACCAGCTCGAGTAGCCGAAGAGCCAGACCGACGCCGCGTCGATCCAGAGGAAGACCGGCGGCTTGTCGACCGTGATGAAGCCGCCGGGATCGAAAGCGCCGAAGAAGAAGTTGTGCCAGCTCTCGGTCATCGAGCGCACGGCCGCCGCGTAATACGTGTTGCCGTAGCCCGACTCCGAGAGGCCCCAGGCATTGATGAACAGCGACAGCCCCACGACGCCGAGCAACGGCGCCCAGACGCCCAGCGGACATGAAACTCGGGAAGCTGCCGCACGGTGACGCGAAGGGAGTACTGCTCTTGAAGGCAAGGAGGTTTCGGCCATCAGGCTCGGTTTGCTCTCATGAACTTTGTTTCACTTCTACCATAATGTCGGACGGCGGCCGGGCAAAGTGTGGCCTGCCGGTTAAAGAAACCGTCGTGTTTTGTTAATCGGTCTGTGGAGTGCCCGGGTTACGGGGCCTCTTGCGCCAGTTCCGCAACTTCTTCCGGCGAAGCGCTGATCAGACTGAGGCGCAGTTTGGTCAACAGGTGGATCAGCAGCCGCTTCTCCTCCGCCCAAAGGCCCCTCCACAGCTTCTCGATCTGCTGCAGCATCAGCGGCATCTCAGCCTCGAACAGCGCGCGGCCCTCCGGCGTCATCACCGCCCACGTCTTGCGCTTGTCGTCCGGGTGGTCGACGCGCTCGACGAGGCCCTCCGCGGCCAGCGAATCGACCAGCCGCGTGACAACCGTCGGGCTGATCTCCAGCCCGTCGCCGATTTCGCTCATCAGCAGGCGGTTATCCTCCGCGGCGTGCAGCAGGCGCAGGACGTTGTAGCGCCCCAGGCTGAGCCGCGAAGGGTTGTTGCGCCGCACCGTCGCCGTCAGGGACGTGTAGGCGCGAAAGAGGATCATGTGCGCCTCATGCGTCAGCGGGTCGAGGCCGCCGTTCTCGGTCGCTCTCGACGCGGCCGCGTGCGCCGAACGCTCGGTTAGCAATCCGTCGTCAAGAACAATAAACTCAGTCGTGGCGGTCGCCTCCCGTGTCATGATCGCTATTTTACAATGCGAAGTGCTATTTCAAAGGGCGTGGCCCATACTCGCACATTCATAGCTTCCATTGCCAATTGACGAGGCGCCATGATTACTTTACATTGCGTACAATTCTTCTGAGAGTCGAACGCCCGCCGGCGAGGAGATTCGTATGGACCTTGGCCTGACCGAAGAACAGCAGATGCTGCGTGACTTCGCGCGCGACTTCCTCGAGAAGGAGTGCCCCGAGTCCTACGTGCGCGACATGGAAGAAGACGCAACCGGCTACTCCCCCGACGTCTGGCGCGAAATGGCGGAGCAAGGCTGGATGGGCCTGATAATCCCGGACCAGTACGGCGGCGTCGGCATGGGCTTTCTCGACCTCATGGTCCTGATCGAGGAGTTCGGCCGCTCGCTCGTCCCCGGCCCCTTCATCCCAACTTGCGTCGCGACGCTCGGCATCCTCGAGGCCGCGAGCGAAGAGCAGAAGCAGGCCTGGCTGCCCGCGATCGCGAGTGGCGAGCAGGTCTGGACCCTGGCCTTCACCGAGCCCTCGGCGCGCTTCGACGCCGGCGCTGTCACGCTCTCGGCGACCCGCGACGGCGACACCTACGTCCTCAACGGCACGAAGCTCTTTATCCGCGACAGCCACGTCGCCGACCGCATGCTCCTCGTCGCGCGCAGCGGCGGCGCCGGCGAAGACGGCATCTCGCTCTTCGCTGTCGATGCGAAGGCGGACGGCATCACGCACTCGCCGATCGTCACGGTCGCGTCTGACAAGCAGAGCGCCATCAAATTCGAAAACGTCCGCGTCCCGGCCGACAAACCTGCTCGGAGCCGAGGGTGAGGGCTGGCCCGCCTTCCAGCGCGTCGCACGCAAGGCCACGATACTCGAGTCCGCCTACCTCGTCGGCCTGTCGCAGATGGCGTTCGAGATCACTCTGGACTACACGAAAGAGCGCGAGCAGTTCGGCCAGCCGATCGCGATGTTCCAGGCGATGCAGCATATGGCGGCCGACATGGTCACCGACGTCGACTCCTCCCGCTACATCACCTACCAGGCTGCCTGGTCCACCGATGAAGACGAGCCCAGACGCCGAGAACGATGTCCACGTCGCCAAGGCGTGGACCAGCGAGGCGAGCCGTCGCGTCGTCGCCCGGGCGCAAGAGATGCACGGCGGCATCGGCTTCACAAAGGACTACAAGATTCAGCTCTTTTTCCGCCGCCAGAAGGCCGCCGAGCTGGCATGGGGCGACGCGGAGTACCATCGCGAAATGGTCGGCGAGGCGCTGGGAATCTGATGACCGCACCCGGACTGTGGCAAATTCAACACTCGCGAGGAGCAGCGGCTGCTCTCGTACTGGGGCTAACCATACGTGTGCCCTCTCCTCAGGCAGGGGCAGTGGGGGCGCAGCCCATGCGCGGGCGTCTGAGGGGTGTCCCCTCAGTGTTCATTTCATAAAGGGCGGAGCAGACAACGGCGATAGCCGGAAGGATGCGCAGCCGACGCCCTGAGTTGGAGAAGTCGAATGAGATTCAACGACACACCCGAAGAAGCAGCCTGGCGCGCCGAGGTGCGCGAGTTCCTCGCCAAAGAGCTGCCCGACGAGTTCAAGCGCCGTTCCCGCGTCTCCGACGCCCCCTTCGCCGGCTACGAGGCCGGCGCGGCGCCTCCGGGACGCCCCACCGCGCAGAGCGGCGGCTCCGGCTTCCGCCTCGAGGGCGGCGCCCGCGGCGAATGGCGCGACAAGCTGAGCCAGAAGGGCTGGATCGCTCCGGCGTGGCCCAGGGAGTACGGCGGCGCCGGCCTCTCAACCATGGAGCAGTTCATCCTGAATGAGGAGTTCGCCGAAGCCGGCGCGCCGCAGGTCGGCGGCATGGGCGTCTCCATGGCCGGCCCGACGATCATCTCCCACGGCACCGACGAGCAGAAGGCCGAACACCTGCCGAAAATCCTCAAGGGCGAGGTGCAGTGGTGCCAGGGCTTCAGCGAGCCCGGCTCCGGCTCCGACCTCGCGTCGCTGCAGACTCGCGCCGTCCGCGACGGCGACGACTACGTGATCAACGGCTCCAAGATCTGGACCTCCGGGGCGCAGAACGCGAACTGGATGTTCATGCTTGCCCGCACCGACCCCGAAGCGCCCAAGCACCGCGGCATCAGCTACTTCTTGATGGACTTCACCAGCCCCGGCATCACGGTGCAGCCGCTGGTCAACATGGCGGGCGGCGCCGGCTTCAACCAGGTCTTCTTCGACAACGTCCGCGTCCCGGTCCGAAACCGTGTCGGCGACGAGAATCGCGGCTGGTACGTCGCGACCACCACGCTCGACTTCGAGCGCTCCAGCATCGGCACCTCCGTTGGCATCAGTCACGCCGTCGGCCAGATCATCGATTGGGCCCGCGACAACGCGGACAACCCGCAGTCGACCCTGTCGCGCAACCCGGTGGCGCGCGCCGAGCTTATCGACCGCTACATCGAGGCGAAGGTGGCGCGGATGCTGTCGTACCGCGTCGTGCACATGCAGCAGGCGGGCCAGTTACCCAACCACGAGGCGTCGATGGCCAAGCTGTTCGCGACTGAGCTGACGCAGCGCATCTACCGCACCTCGATGAAGATGGTCGGGCTTTACGGCCAGATCTGGGACCGCGAGTCCGACTGGGCGCCGGTCGAGGGACAGTTCGCGCGCAGCTACGTCTCCTCCGTCTCGTCGACGATCGCCGGCGGCACCAGCGAGATCCAGCGCAACATCATCTCGCAACGCGGTCTGGGCATGCCCCGGGGCTAGATGAGCTACTTCCCGTCCCAGGCCCGCCTCACGCCCGCCAGCCCGCAGAGCACTCGCCATGCTCGCATGGCTGGCGCTCGCCGCTGCCGTCATCGTCTCCAGCCATCCTCGCGTTGACGCTAACCGTCGACGACGCCGGCAGCGCGACACGCGAGGTGCTGTTCAACGTCGGGCACTGGCTGCGATGGCTGCTCTACCTCGGCACCGCCGTCGTCTTCGCGGTCATCGCGACGGGGCCGCTGCGACGCTCGCGTCTCTGGCGCCTCGGCCGCACCGATGAGAAGCGCTGGGACCGCCTCGGCCAGCGAGCGAAGGTCTTCCTGCTCTACGGCGTCGGCCAGGGACGGCTGAGCAACGACCTCTACGCCTCCCTCATGCACCTCTTCATCTTCTGGGGCTGGCTTGTCCTCTTCATCGGCACGCTGCTCATCTCGATACACGCCGACGTCGTGTACTTCCTCGAGGGCCGCGTCTATCTCGCCTACTCCGCGATCCTCGACGTCTTCGGCGTCGTCGCCTTCGTTGGCCTGGCGATGGCGCTGCTGCGGCGCTACGTCCTGAAGCCGGACAGGCTGCGCCTCGGCAGCCTCTGGGACGACTCGATGCTGCTCTGGCTCATGCTCGCCATCGTAGTCAGCGGCTTCCTCATCGAAGGCCTGCGCATCGCGACGACGGAGCTGACCAGCGCGACGATTCAGGCCCATGGCGCGGCCTTCCTCGACGACCTCGGCATCGCCCACAACGATACGTCCGTCGTGGCTAATCCTGACTGGGCCCCGTGGTCACCGGTCGGCTACGCGCTGGCGAAGCTCTTCGACGCAGCGAGCGCGAGCCGCGGCACGCTCCTCGACGCGCACGCCGTCGTCTGGTGGTTCCATCTGCCGATGGCGCTGCTCTGGACCGCCTGGGTCGGCTACGGCAAGATCTCGCACATCGTCCTCGGCTCCGCCAACATCTTCATGCGCAACCTGAAGTCGCCGCGCGGCGTCATCGCCGGTTCATCCCTGGCGCCGATCGAGGACTTCGAAAACGGCGAATCGTTCGGCGCCGGCTACATCGCCGACCTCTCATGGAAGCAGCTCATGGACGCCGACGTCTGCGTGCGTTGCGGCCGCTGCGAGGTCAACTGCCCGGCCCACATCAGTGGCAAAGAGCTCAGCCCAATGGCACTGCTCCAGGACATCAAGGCCTACGTCAACACGATCGGTCCGGCGAAGCTTGCCGCCGCTGACGGCGCGGTCGGGGGCGAGCGGCTGCTGGCCGGCGACGTGATCTCCGTCAACACGATCTGGGACTGTGTCACCTGCGGCGCCTGCGAGACGCAATGCCCGCTGATGATCGAGCACATCGGCACGCTGCAGGACATGCGCCGTTACCGCGTCCTGACGGAGGGCGACATGCCGCCAACGGCGCAAGCGGTGCTCAGCCAGCTTGAGCAGCGCGGCCACCCCTGGCGCGGCACCACCCTGACCCGCACGACCTGGATGGAAGACCTCGACGTCGAAGTCCCCGAGTTCACTGGCGAGCAGGAGTACCTCTACTGGGTCGGTTGCTCAGGCGCGCTGGTCGAGCGCAACGTGCCGATAACGCGCGCCGTCGCCCGCCTCATGACCGAGGCCGGCGTCACCTTCGGCTGCCTTGGCGAGGCGGAGACCTGCACCGGCGACCCGGCGCGCCGCATGGGCAACGAGTACCTAGCGCAGATGCAGATGCAGGGCACGCTCGAGTCGCTGAAGGCGAAAGGCGTGCAGAAAGTCATCACCAACTGCCCGCACTGCTTCAACAGCCTGCGCAACGAGTACCCTCACTTCGGCGGCGAGTTCGAGGTCTTTCACCACACGCAGCTTCTCGCCGACCTCGTCGAAGCAGGGCGCCTCACGCCGAAGACAGTGCTGGCAGAGCAGGTCACCTACCACGACTCCTGCTACCTCGGGCGCCACAACGGCGAGTACGAGGCGCCTCGCAAGCTGATCGAGGCGCTGCCCAACGTCAACTTCGTCGAGATGCCGCGCAACGGGCGTCAGAGCTTCTGCTGCGGCGCCGGCGGCGGCCACATGTTCATCGAAGAGATCGCAGGGGCGCCGCATCAACCAGCTGCGGTCGGAAGAGGCGCAGAGCACCGGCGCGCAGATCGTCGGCACCAACTGCCCCTTCTGCGTCCAGATGTTCGATGATGGCCTCGCCGCGGTGGAGCCGGACGAGTCCAAGCGCGCCCGCGCCATGGACCTCGCCGAGCTGCTGGAGCTGACCATCCTCGGACCCAACGCTACGGAGGCAAACCCGTGAACATCGTCTGCTGCGTCAAGCAGGTACCAGACCCCGAAACGCCGGCCCGCGCCTTCAAGGTCGACGAGGCCGCGAAGCAGGTCGTCCCGGCGCCGGGCATCCCGCCCGTGATCAGCCAGTTCGACCAGATCGCCGTCGAGGCCGCGCTGCGCGTCCGCGACGCTGCCGGCGAGGGGACGATCACCATCCTCAGCCTCGGCCCCGACTCCGCCCGCGACGTGATCAAGATCGGCCTCGCGATGGGCGCCGACGAGGGCGTCCACCTCAACGACCCGGCCCTGTTCGACGGTGACGGTTATAGCACCGCCGTCGCTCTCGCCGCCGCGATTCAGAAGATCGGAAGCGTCGACCTCGTGCTCTGCGGCCGCCAGGCGACGGACTGGGACTTCGGCGTCACCGGCCTCGCCATCGCCGAACTGCTGGGCGCCGCGTCGATCTCGATCACGAAGTCGGTCAAAGTAGTCGACGGCAAGGTGCAGGCCGAGCGCGTCCTCGGCGACTCCTTCGAGACGGTCGAGGTGCCGACGCCCTGCGTCGTCAGCGTCAGCAACGAGCTCGGCGAGCCGCGCTACCCCAAGCTGCCGCAGATCATGCAGGCGGCACGCAAGCAGGTCACCGTCTGGACCGCCGCCGACCTCGGCCTCAGCCCGGACCAGGTCGGCAAGCCCGGAGCGCGCCTCAACCTCGAAGCCCTCTACGTGCCGCAGGTCGACAGCCACTGCGAGTTCATCGAAGGCGACAGCCCGGCCGAGATGGCCGCCAACCTGGCGCAGCTCCCTCCGCGAAGCAAAGCTGATTTAGCGTGATGGCCTCGGATCTTCTCGCAACGCAAGCAGGGGAAGTGGGGGCGCAGCCCTCGCGGGGGGAGTCTGAGGGGTCTCCCCTCAGGTTAGGTTTGATAGAAGGCGTAGCGCACAAGCCCGACCGGCAGGGAGTGCGCAGGACGCGGAGTCTTCGACGCCCCGAGTCCACGACCAGGAAGGGTCTCAACTGATGGCATCAGGCATCCTCGTCCTCGTAGAACACGAATCCGGCGAGCTCATCTCGATCAGCAAGGAGCTGCTCGGCGCCGCCCGACGCCTCGCGGACGCGTCCGGCGAAAGCGTCACCGCCGTCGCCTTCGGCAGCAGCGCATCGGCCGCCGCGACGCAGGCCGTGGCCCACGGCGCCGACGCCACGCTTGTCGCGGAGGACGCCGGCCTGGATGAATACGCCAACGACGCGTGGACCGCCGCGCTCACCGCCGCCTCCGCCGAAATCGACGCCTCGATCGTCCTCCTCGGCCAGACCAACGTCGGGCGCGACCTCGCTCCGCGCTTCGCGATTCGCGCCGGCACCGCCGCCACCATGGACTGCATCGACCTTGAGCTGAAAGATGGGCGCCTTCTGATGACGCGGCCCTGCTTCGGCGGCAACGCTCACGCTCAGTACACCTGCAAGACGGACCCGCAGGTCGCTACGCCTGCGCGCCAAAGCGTTCGAGCCGCTGCAGCCCGACACGTCCCGCGGGGGCGAAGTCAAGACGCTGGCGCTGGACGGCGTGTCGTCCGTGGCACGCACCGTTGCGCGCAACGTCGTCGAGTCCGAGGGCGTGCGGCTGGAGGACGCGACAGTCGTCGTCTCCGGCGGCCGCGGCCTCGGCGGCGCCGAGGCCTTCGAGGACCTTCGAGAGCTGGCTAACATCCTCGGCGGCGCCCTCGGCTCCAGCCGCGCTGCCGTCGACGCCGGCTGGGTCCCGGTCGCGTCGCAGGTCGGCCTCACCGGCAAAGTCGTGACGCCCGACCTCTACATCGCCGTTGCATCTCGGGCGCCAGCCAGCACCTCGCCGGCATCACCGGCGCCCGCAACGTCGTCGCCGTCAACAAGGACCGCGAGGCCGACATCTTCAAGGTCGCCCGCTACGGCGCCGTCGCCGACTGGCAGGCCTTCATTCCCGCCTTCATCGAGGAATGCCGCAAGTTGAAGAGCTGACGTCGCGTTCTTTTGTTACCGAGGAAGGCCCCGGTGGAGCAATTCCACCGGGGCCTTCCGCTGACGTGCCGACGATGTTGCGCTAGGACCAGAACTCGTCCCAGGCGTAGAGGTCATCGAAGCACTCCCGGCCGTCGACGAGCTGGCCGTCCTTGATCTCGAAGATGAGGCAACAGCCGACGTCGAGACGCTTGCCGTTGCGCTCCCCGGTGTTGCGATGCGTTGCGACGACGCGGCCGTCGTCACCGGCGAAGAGGTGCTGCAGCTCGGCCCGGAAGGTCCCGTTGGTCTCGCCGCCGTAGCGGCCGAACTGGGCAAAGGTGGCGTCGCGGCCCTTGTGGTCGCCGGCGATGGAGCTGCGACCCGGGGTGTGCCAGGTCACGTCCTCACGGCAGAGCTCGGTGAGGATATCCATGTTCGCAGTGTTGAAGGCCTCGTAACCGCGACGCACGAGCTCGAGGTTTTCGTCGGCGGCGGTCCGGGAGGCATTCTGATTCTGAGTTGTCATGGTTTTCTTCCTCTCGTCCTTCTTGGATTCTCGAAGTGACTTGCTGCCGATGCGCCGAATGACGCTAGGCGTCACACCGGCCGCCAAGCTCCGCCGCCTGAGGCCTATCCTTGTGGCCTGCTTCCTTCATGATCGGCGGGACCTCGGGGTCGGAGACGAAGCTCGCCCAGCCCTTCTCATCCCAGTCAAAGACCGCCCAGACCCGATCCGCCTGGTTGGGATCGCGGAACACCACCACACCCTTGGATCCGTGCTGCTTTCGCTTCTCTGCACCCTTGGCTGAGAAGACCTTCATGAATCGGTCAAAGTCCTCGACGGTCGTTGTCGCAAGTAGCATCTGGTTTGTTTCCTCTCTTCTTTCTTGATTCTCGAAGCGAGTCGCTTCGATTCGAAGTCTGGGGGAAGGAGGAAGTGGAGGGTATCGACAGATCTGTCGATCTTTCAGCTCAGGAGGCCGTGCTCCATGGCGAAAAGCGCGGCGCCGGCGCGAGTGGCGATGCCGGCTTTTTCGTAGACGTGCGCCGCGTGAGTGTGCGCCGTCGAGGGGGATATCACGAGTTGTTCGGCGACCTGCTTCAGACTCTCGCCCCGGGCCAGGAGGCGTAAGACCTCGATTTCGCGCCGGGTGAGGCCCGCCGGCCGCTGCTGCCCCGTTTCGGGGCGCCTGACGCCGGCGACCTCTAGGACGGCCCGCACGGCGTCGGGGTCCAGCGCTTCTTTCGAGAGCTCGGACGCCGCGGCGGCGGGCGAAAGGGCGTTGCGGCCGGGCCGGTCCTCGAGGAGCTCGGCGCAGGCGTCGGCGGCGGCGAGGATGCGCGCGTGGCGGTCGAGGGAGGCGGAGGCTAGGCCGCGGAAGTAGCCGCTGCCGTCGGTGCGCTCGTGGTGCTGGCCGACGAGGCGAGCAAGCGCCCGGAAGACGGTGGTGCGCTCGAGGAGGCGCTCCGAGTGATAGGGGTGCAGGCGGGCCTGCTCCGCCTCCAGAGTGCTCAGCGGCGCGGGCTTCTCCCAGATACCGGTCGAGATGCCGGCGCGACCGAGGTCATGCAGTAGCCCGGCGCGGCGCAGCGTGACGCAGTCGTCATCGCTCATGTCCAGCGCCCGCGCCGCGCCTTCGGCAAGCTGGGCGACCCGGGCAGAGTGACCGAGCAGGAAGGGCGTCTTGAGGTCCACGAAGTCGCCGAAGACGCGGCAGATATCATCGAGGTCGCTGTCTTCGACGGTGCGCCACGGCGCCGGTTCTGCCGCCAGCGCGGCCTGCCAGACGTCGGGGACTTCGAGGCAGGCTATCAGTTCGTCAGCGTGGTCGAGGAAGACGGCGGTGATCGCGGGGTCGAGAATCGACCCCGACCATTTCCCCAGGGTGCTCAGCGCTTCGGAGGGTCCTCGGGCTTGCGCGAACATGACGGCGGCGCTCGCGACGTGGCCGATGCGTGCCGCCCGGGGAATGTCCTCACCACCAACCCCGTTTGGCAGGCCGTGGCCATCCCAGCGCTCGAAGATATGCAGCAGGCTGGCGGCGACGCGCTTGCCCAGACCGAGGCGGGCCGCCATGCGCGCGCCGACTTCGCAGTCGGCGCGAGTGCCTTCCGACACGACACGGAAGACGTCGGGGAGCACATCGGGGGTCTTGCCGACGCTGGCCAGAAACCCCGTCACCTGCTCCATATCGGCGATATCGGTGGCGTCTCCGGCAAACCGCACGGCGATGTCGTTGCCGCCCAGCTCCGTCGCGTATTCGTGCGAGGTGGCGGTGCATCCCGCGAAGCGGAGCAGCGTCGCGTAGTACGTGTCGGCGCGGTCCGTCAGGCTAAGGCCGAGATGTTCGGCGAGCCTCGTAGCGATGATGCACGCGTAGAGAGCCTGCTCAGGCGGCTGACCGCGGGCGAGATCGGTCGCGACCGAGAGCGCGGCCAGGGGTTCGGCCAAGCGAAGCTCAGAAGCCGGCATCAGGTCCTTTCTTCAAATCGCGCCTCCAGATGTCCGAAGGTCTCTATTGGCCTGATCATGCCGTCTGATTTTACGCGGCGGAGGCCACCAGCAGCAGTTCCCGTGACCAGACTCTTCGTGACTTCACGCCCAAATAACATTGCCCCAAATGGCCTGAAATTCATCTCAAATGCTAACGGGGCGCCCAAGGGACGCCCCGTTTGTGTTTCTGCGAACCCAGGATCAGACGGGCGGCGCGACGAAGAAGCCCGTCTCCTTGACCAGCGCCGCGGCCGGCACCATGTCCGGCTCCACGCCCTTCGCGGTCTGCCACTGGTCGCCCGCCTCCGGCTGCATCATCAGACGCGGCTGCCAGTTGTCGGAGCACTGCTCCATGTCGGTCGTGATCTCCGAGACGTTCCCATTGGGGTCGAAGAAGTACGAGAACGTGTTGTCGCCGACGACGTGACGGCCGGGACCCCAGCGCATCACGGCGCCCGTGCTCATGACACGGCCCGTGGCGCGCATGAACTCGTCGATACCGCGGAACAGGAACGCCACGTGGTTCAGTTGCGGCGCGTCGCCGCGGAAGATCGCCAGGTCGTGCTCGTTCGTCGTGCAGCGCATGAAGCACATCTGGTTGCCGATCCAGTCCGACATCTTGAAGCCCAGCATGTCGCGGTAAAACGCGACGGCCTTCTCCTGGTCGCCGGATGCCAGCACGGCGTGACTGATGCCCGTGGGGATCGACTCTCCCGGCTCCAACTCACGGTACTCGCGCGCCGCTACGTCGCTCGACACCTCGACGGTGCGGCCGTCCGGGTCGTAGAAGCGGAAGCCGTAGCCGCCGCCCGGCGTCTTCAGCTCGCCCGGCTCAGAGATGAAGCCGACGCCGGACGCCGCCAAACCGCTGGCCAGCTCGTCGACATGAGCGGCGTCTTCGGCGCCCAGCGCGATCAGGTCCATGCGCTTCTCGTCGGCCTTGCGCACGCGCAGGATGTAGTTCTCCGGCGAGCCCTCGGCGGCGAAGAAGGCGATCCCGGTTTCACCGTCGACCTTCTTCAGGCCCCAGGCATCGCTGTAGAACGCTACGGTCTCATCGAAATTCGGCGCGGCAACGCCGACGTGTCGCAGGTGCGTGACTTTCTTGGGCATCTCAACCCTCCTGGCCGCAAGTATCCGCCTACACCGCTGCGTAGACAAGCAGCCTCACGGCTTCTAATTCAGCATCGTCCCGAATCGGAAAGAATGTATCCTACGCCGTAGAACGCGTGCGGTAGCAGCAGGAGCGCGAGATGGCCACAGAAACGCAGTACTACGGCTTCGGCCTCGCCAGGCGGCCCGATCTCTCGGGACGGCGCATGGCCAACAACGGGCAGCACGCCGCGCGCTGGATGCCGATGGTCGAGGAGGCGGAGAAGCAGCCCTACGTCGGCATCACCACCGACGGCACGCCGGTCCCCGGCCTCTACCCGATTCGCGCCACCGGCCACTCGACCCGTCCGATCACGGACGCGGCGACCGCCTTCCTCGCCACCCTCAACCCTGACCAGCGCTCCACCGTGCAGTTCGAAATCGATTCGCCGCAGTGGCAGCGCTGGTTCAATATCAGCCCCTACGTCTTCCGCCACGGCCTCATGCTGGAGGACCTCACGGAGGCGCAGCGCACTGCCGCCCTGGCGATGATCGAGGCTACGCTGAGCAAGGCGGGCTTCGAGAGCATGCGCAACTGCATGCGACTCAACCACACGATCGGTGAGATCACCAGCAACATGGAAGAGTACGGCGAGTGGGTCTACTTCCTCAGCCTCTTCGGCACGCCGTCCCATGACGGGCCCTGGGGCTGGCAGCTCGATGGACACCACGTCAACCTGCACTGCTTCGTCCTCGGCGACCAACTCGTCTTCACGCCGGCCTTCCTCGGCTCCGAGCCGGTCGTCGCGACGACCGGTGTCTACAGCGGCGTTAGCGTCATGCAGGACGAAGAGCGCGTCGGACTCGACCTCATGCTCAGCCTCGATAAGTCTCAGCGCACGTCTGCCACCGTCAGCGACGAGATGCACGGCGCTTTCACCGGCGCCTTCCGCGACAACTTCGAGCTCAAGTACGAAGGCATCCGCGCCGGCGGCCTATCCAGCCGGCAACAGGAGCGTCTGCTCGATGTCATCGGCGTCTACGTTGGGCGCATCCGCAGCGGCCACGACGCGGCAAAGCTCGAAGAGGTCCGCGAGCACATGGCCGACACCTATTTCGCCTGGATAGGCGCGCAGCCGGCGGACGACAGCGTCTTCTACTATCGTGTCCACAGCCCGGTCATCCTGATCGAGTTCGACCACCAGAGCGGCGTCGCCTTCGACAACAAGGTGCCGAGCCGCAACCACATCCACACGCTGGTGCGCACGCCTAATGGCAACGACTACGGCAAGGACCTGCTCCGCCAGCACCACGAAGCGCACAGGCACGGCTAGCGGTCACTCTTTGCGAAACGTTTACACCCGAAGCTTCGCCCAGCCGCAGGATCAAACTAGACTCCCCAGAGTATGAAGCTAACCCTCTGCGGCACTGCCGCCGGCCCGTTCTCGGCCCAGCGCGCCAGCTCCGGCTACGTCCTGCAATCCGACGGCCACAGCGTCATGCTCGATTGCGGCCCCGGGTCGCTGCGCAACGTCCTGGCGGCGGGCATCGATCTGCGCGAGATCGAAGCGATCTTCCTCAGTCACATCCACGAAGACCATTGCTTTGACCTCGGCGCCTTCGCGCTGCAAGCGATGTACGGCCGCTTCGAGCGCATGCCGGTCATCTACGGCCCGCCCGGCACTCGGGACATCACCACGCACGTCATGAAGCTACACCGCAGCACCGCCACGCTGCCACCGATTGAGATCGTCGAAATCGAATCGTCCGACGAGCGCGAGGTCTGCGGCTTCGTCGTCGGCTCGGAAGAGACGCCGCACGCGGCCGGACTGCACGCTTTCTCGCGCCGCTTCGTCAGCAAAGGAAGGTCGATGGTCTTCAGCGGCGATACGGCGCCGAACCCGAAGCTAATGAGCGTGATGGCGAAGGACGCCGACCTGCTGCTGCACGAGAGCTACAGCCGCGCCGGCCTCGAGCGCTACGCGGCGCTCGGCACGCCCGAGCGCCAGGAGCGCATCCTTTCCCGCCTGCCCACGACGCACAGCGACCTGCGTGGCGTCGCGCGCATCGCGCAGGACGCCGGCGTGAAGCGCCTCGTACTAACGCATATCCTGCCGACCGAGATCGACGCCGACATGGCCAAGGAGGCGGCCGATATCTACACCGGCGACCTCGTCATCGCCCGCGACGGGATGGTGTTCGAGATTTAGCATCCGAGTTTGGCGACTTCCGCGCGGCAAGGGCGACGGATGTTCCCGGTTACGGGCCAATGACGGGTAGCGTCCCGCCGCTCATGGCACAAAACGACTGCGCTCTCGCCGCCCCCTTTGGCGGGGCAAGGGAGTGTCCCCGTGCTTCCTCTAACGGCTATGGGCGCTTGCGCGTGCTCTTCTTGCGGGGAGCAGGAGGCGTCTCCAACGATTCCGGAGATTTCTCCCTGCCGTCACCGGCGTAGTGCCAGTCGCCGCGCACCAGCCACGAGTCCGGGCTGTTGGCGTGGATATCGAACTCGCGTCCCCACAGGCCGTCACGTGTGTGGCGCTCGCAGAGCCCGATGATGATATGCGTGCTGCGCCAGCGGTCGTAGATCTCGATCCGGAAGCCCTCGCCCTCGGGCACCTCCTCGGCGCAGACGCTGCACTTCTGACCGCCCGCCGTCTTGCTGCCGAGCCGAATACTGATCTCGTGGCGCTGTTCCAGGATGATGTCTTCCAGGAACCACAAGGCGGCCTCGCGCACACCCCAGTCGCCCTTCGCGATCAGGCGCAGGTCCGTCTCCTCAGCCGCCTTGCGCCCTTCCTTCGCGACATTGTCGTGGTACGGGCTCCAGCCTTCGGTAGGGTCCTTCTTGCACTTCGGGCACTGCGCGCCGGTACGCGGCACCTTCAGCTTGTCGTCGTCAATCGTTGCCTTGCAGTGGACGCACTTGAACGCCATAACCAACCCTAAACCGAGACCGGCGCCTTTTCCGCCAACGACTCCCACGTCGCCATCACGGCCTCGATCATGTCCGCGTTCGCGCTGCGTCCCGGCTCGGTCGGTATGTAGCGCATCACCGCGGCCCGCTGATCCGCCTGCACCGCGCCGGACGTCCCCGCGGTCGATGGCGGCGGCCGGTATCGGAACGCCTCAATCGGCAGGTCGATGCGCTCGTTGGCAGCCTCGTCGCGGAACAGGTTAATCGTCGGCTCCTGGCCCTGCATCACGCGTTGTACCTGCTCCAGCAGTTGCTTGCGGAACAGGATGACGCCGACGTCGGACTCGCCGAGCTTCTCCAGGTTGCGCCGCGCGATCGGCCCCTGGTTAACCCATACCAGGTAGTCCTGCTGGAAGAAGACGCCCAGGTCCTTGAAGTTGCCGTCGGCGTCGTAGAGCTCGATGTGGCGCGCTGGAACCATGTCCTGCTTCGGCGCCTTGCTCCCGGGCGCGGCGCGGAACGTGTGCACCGTGAAGTGCAGCGTGTGGCTGTCGTCTATCGGCACGCGGAACTGCATCTGGTTCTGCAGCGGGTTGCCCGAAAGCAGGATGTTGGGGAACAACATCGGGTGGCCGATCTTCCACGGGTCGCTCTCCTCGGTCTGCCCTTTCGTCATGCGTCGCTTGATGATGCCGTGCTCGAAGACGTCGAAGCCCACCTTGATGTGCTGCGGCTCGTGGCCCAGTTTCGGCTCCTCGTCCTTGAGCAGCGATCGGTAGTAGCCGCCGCCGTACTGGTGCAGCCACTCCGTGTGCACCGGGTCCAGCGTGTTCTCCTGGCACTGCAGCCAGCTGCACGGCAGCTCCACGATGCCGATATCGCGCACGGAGTCTTCCGAGACCAGCGGCGCCCAGCGCGGCAGCAGCGGCGCCGGCGCCGGGCCCATGTAGGCCCAGATCAGCCCCGCCATCTCCTGCACCGGGTAGGCGGCGATGCTGCACTTGTCGCGGTACTCATCCTCGGGGTGCGTCGTGTCTTCGTACGGCTGCTCCAGGCAGCGCCCCGTCTCGTCGAACTTCCAGCCGTGGTAGACGCAGCGGATGCCGTCCTCTTCGACGATGCCGTAAGCCAGGTTGGCGCGCCGGTGCGCGCAATTGGCGGCGACCATGCCCAGCTGCCCTGAGCGGTCCCGATAGACGACCAGGTCTTCGCCGAGGATCTTGACCCGCCGCGTCCGGAAGCGGCTGCCCGCGAGGTCCGCGGCAGCGGCCACCGGCTGCCAGTAGCGTCGCAGCAGGTCGCCCATAGGCGTCCCCGGCCCGACCTCGGTCAGTAGTTTGTTGTCTTCGATACTCAGCATCTGCGTACTCCTCGCAGGATAGTCGGCGCTACCTCGGGCCTTTTAGCAGGGTCTGCGGTGTCCCCAGTTCAATTATTACTGCCAGCCCTGGGCCAGCGCTGCCTCAGGCCCTTTAGTGGGGTCCGGGGTGTCCCCGGCTTTAATTATCACGGCGACCCATCGCGGCAGCGAGGCGCGGCAATCTGGGGCGGGAAACGACCCGTAACAGGCCCAAACAGCTCGTCGCGAAACGTTTCGCAAACCGACGACGTCAATCACTCCTCGCCAAGCTCCGCGTAATAAGCATAAACGCCGTTACGCCGCGGCATCGCAGGCGGCGTCGCCAGCAACTCCTTGAAATGCGGCTGCTGCCGCACCGTCTGCAGGTTGGATAGCTCGTCCAGGTTAGCCTCCGGGATGCGGCGATGGTCCGGCCCCGCGGCGGCAAGCGCGTACCAGTTCATCTTCGCCTGCTCCTCCAGGTTGATCATCGCCATCACCGTCTCTTCTAACGTCGACCCGACGGTCGTCGCACCGTGGCCTTCCAGAATGATCGCTTTGCTCTCGCCGAGTAGCCCCGCAAGCTCCATCCCCTCGGCATCGCTGATCACCGGCGCGACGTGCGGATAGACGGGCAGCGGCTGGCGCACCAGCGGGATGCCTTCCTGGCACATCGGCACGATGGTGTGCTGCAGCACGCTCAGCACGGCGACGAAGCGCGCGTGTGTATGCACGATGCAGTGGACCTCCGGGTGCGTCTTATAGATGCACGAGTGCATCTTCACCTCGAAGGCCGGCGTCATGTCGCCCTCGCGCTCCACCGTGAAGCCTTCGAGGTCGCACACCACCATGTCTTCGGCCCGCGCTTTGGCCAACACGTCGATCGCGGAGCCGCGGTTCTTCATCACGAAGCGGTCCGGCGCGTCCGGCACCCGCATGCTGGCGTGCCCGTGCCCGGCAATTGCGCCCGCCGACAGACCGACATTGGCCAGCACCCGGTTCGCCTCCGCCACCTGTCGCCGGATGTCGTCGTAGCTCATTTCGTCCCCTGACCCGGCGTCTAGAACGCGATGGTCAGCCCGTCCCCCGGTTCCATCCCCAGCAAGACGCGGCCGGCATATTCATAATTTCGTGTCGTGACGTTGATGCTCTGCGAGACCACGTGGACGTCGCGGAAGCAGCGCGCCAGCGGACTCCCCTCCTCGATCGACGTCGTCCCGCCCGCGCCGTACATCAGGTCCACGGCGCGGCAAGAGGCTTCGACGGCGTTCGTACCGGCCAGCCTGATCCGCGCCCGCTGCTCCATTGTCAGGCTCCCGCCCACCGCTATCGCCCGCCATGCATCGTCTATCACGCGATCGCGGTAGGATCGCGCGGACTCAAGCGCCGCCTCTGCGCGGGCGACCGCGTCCTGCACCTGCACGCGTTCACGCAGCAGGCTGGAGGAGCGCGTCGGCACCTTCACGCCCGCCAGCTCGGCCAGCGAATCGATGGCGCGCCGTGCCAGCCCGGTCGCGACGGCGCTGAAGTGCAGGCCGGCGATTGAGTAGAGCGGGAAGTGATACAGAACGCCGTGCCACGGCCGCTCCATGATCCGCTGTTGCACTCGACTGATCAGCTCGGTCTGGTCAGCCGGGATCACGGCGTCGGCCACCGACCAATCGTGGCTTCCCGTACCCCGCATGCCGATCACATTCCACGTGTCGATGATCTGTACCGACTCGCGTGGCTGGATTAGATAGATCGACTGCGGCGCCTCAGACGCGGCATCGCCTTCCAGCCGAGCGCTGCAGATCATCCAGTCCGCGTCCTGACAGCCGCTGCCGAAACGCCAGCGGCCCGACAGGCGGTATCCGCCGGCATCGGAAACCGCGCTAGCCGTGTCTCGGCTGACCGTCACCGTCCCGGCGAAGATCACGTCGGGCCCGTGGCTGTAGACGCGCTCGAGCCCGCTCCGCGGCAGACCGAGGGCAAACAAGGTCGACATGAAGCTCGTCGCCACGTCCCAACCGGCGGCGCCGTTGGCATAGGCGACGGTCTCGATTACTTCCAGAAACGTATGCAGGTCGGCGTCCGCGCCACCGACCTCGGCAGGCACGATGGTGCGGAATATGCCGGCCTCGCGCATCGCTTCAACCACAGCGTGCGGGACGCGACGGTCTCTATCGCTCTCGGCCCAGCAGGCGTCGAGCAGCGGAAACAGGTCGCGTGCGGTGTGGACGAGGTCGGACGCGCTTTTTGCCGTCGAAGTCATGCTGACCTCCGCTGCGGGCAGTGTGCCTGGATTATAGGCGCTCGCTCCGCCGCAGGCGGACCACGCCGCACACGATTGGAAGACCCTACTTCTTGTTCCGGATCCTCACGCCGGCTTCCTTTTCGATCGTCAGGAAGGTCGCCATGGGACCGTTGGCGCCCTGGCCGTCTGCCACCGTTCGAGTGAACACCTGCGACACCGCCGCACCGACCGTCATCGGCACGCCCAGCTCGCGCGACACCTCGAGGCAGCAGCCCACGTCCTTCGCCGACAGCAGCAGCGAGAACGAGGGGTGCTCAACCTTGTCGGGCACGTCCAGCCAGCGCGGCACCTCCTGCACCCACTTCGACGCCGAGCTGACGTTCCACATCTCGTAGACCTTCATTGGGTCGTAGCCCGCCTTGACGGCGACGGCCAGCGCCTCCTGGATCAGGATGCGCGAGCCCAGTGAAATCATGTTGTTCGTCAGCTTGATCACGTTGCCCATGCCGACTTCGCCGACGTAGAAGATGTTGGCGCAGAAGTTCGCCAGCAGCGGCTTCACCCGCTCGAACGCCTTCTCATCACCACCAACGAATGTGGTCAGCGACGCCTCCTCGACGCTAACGACGCCGGAGACCATCCCCGAGACCGGCGCCTCGAGGAACGTGATGCCGCGGCCTTCGAGGATGTGCCCCAGCCGCTTCGCCGAGGCCGGCAGGCTGCTCGTCAGGTCGACGTAGATCGTCCCCGGCGCCGCGCCGTCGATCAGCCCCTTGTCGCCCAGTACCACCTCGTCTACCTCCGCAGGTCCCGGCAGCGAGCTGATTACCACCTCGTTGCCGGCGGCGCAGTCGGCCGGGCTCTCCGCCCACTTTGCGCCCAGCTCGATCAAGTTGGCGGTCGATTCCTGGCGGCGGTCGTTCACGGTCAGTTCATGCCCGTCGGCGATCAGTTTGCGCACCATCCCGTTGCCCATGTTGCCCGTACCGATGAAACCAATCTTCACTACGCGTCCTCCTACTGCACTGCCTGCCCATCATTGCGTGGCGTAGTCATCACCCCGCCCTGAAGGGCACGGCTTGCCTACCGTTCGGACCAGAACCACTCGCCTTGCGTCAACAAACATCAAACCAGGTCGATCAACGGAGCAACGTCCTTCAATACGTCGAAGCCGTGACAAAGCTCCAGCATCTTCTCGACATCCGCAGCGGACATTCCAGACTCCGGCGTCAGCGTACGCGCCTTGTGCTCGACGTCCGCCCACTCGATGCCACGCGGCCCCGAACCCCGCGGCGCGTTCACCGTGCTGCTGTGCTTCGTGCCGTCCTGCATCGTGATCGTGGCGGTGGCGCCCCAGCCCCATGTGTGCCGAGACGGGTCCGTATCCGGCTCGACATCTACGAGGTCCTGCAGCTGGTCAATCGTCGGGTCGAGGATCTTCTGCATCGATGCGTGCTGCCAGGAAAACTCACGGTCGGCGACGGCGCTGGCGAGGTAGTACGCCAGGCTATGGATCGCCCCGACGAGGTCTTTCGGGTGCTTGTGGCCGACCAGCGCCCGGAAGCGCGGGCCGGCGACGCGGATGCTCGCTACCTCCGCGGGGTCGACGTCGCCCTCAATTGCCGCGTTGCAGGCGGCCTCGACCGCCGCCGAGAGCGGGTGGGCGCCGGGCCATATCTTGATCGCGAGGTCTGTGACGATGTCCCACTCGTCGCCGAGGCCAGTCGTCAGGAACTCAACCGCGTTCTCCTTGCCGCCGAAGACCTCGAGAAAACCGCGCTTCGACTCGAACGTGTCGGGGTTCGCCGTGTAGCCCTTGCGCGCCGAGAGCACGGCGTGCGTCGCCGACAGCGACGTCGCTCCGGCGTGGTATTCGCGCCCCCAGCTGTTCGTCGACACCGCGAGGCCGCCCATCGACGTCGCCGCCAGCGACAGCGCCTCTGCCGCCTGCTCCACGCTCAGGCCCAGCAGCCGCGAGCCTGCGATGACGCCGCCGAACGCCGTGATCACGCAGGCGTGGATACCGCGCTCGCCCAGCCCCGGCGAGATCGCCGCGCCGATTCGCCCTGACGCCTCGTAGCCCGCCACCATCGCAGCCAGCACGTCGCGCCCGGAGGCCCCAGTCTTCTGCGCCGCCGCCAGCGACGTCGCGGTAAGGATCGTCCCGATGTGGGCAATGTTGCGCAGGTCGGAGTCGTCGGAGGCGGCGGCGTCGCTCAGCATGGCATTGACGCGCACCGCGTTGGGCAACGGCAGCTTCAGCCCGTTCGAGAACCACGCCGTCGCGTCCGCCGCGCCGCCCTGCTCCTGCGCCACCTCACGGGCGATCTGCGCCGAGCGTATCGTCGAGCCGACGGCCGCGCTCGCCAGCGTGCTGACGATCACCTTTTTCGCGTTCTCGATCGCCTCCGGCGGCAGGTCTTCGTAACGGACGCCCAGCAGGAATCCGGCGAGTTCTCTGGCTACGGTCACGCTTTGCCCCTCATTCGCGCGACAAGCCTAGACCAGGCCCGCCCGCGAGCGCCAGATACTCGCTCCGTTGAATCTGCCGAAGCAACTCCTTCCCTCCTTCGGCCGATTTCTCTCCCTCTTCTACGCTCCACTAGAATGCCGCCAGAATTGGAAGGCATTTCGGAGGGGACTTATGGCCGTCACTTTGGAGCTACGCGATCGGGTCGCACTTGTTACTGGCGGCAACGGGGGGATCGGCCTCGCCATTGCGGACGCCTTTGCCGAGGCAGGCGCCGACGTCGCCATCTGGGGCCCCAATCCAAGGAAGAACCGCGCCGCATTGGAACAGCTCAAGCAGCATGCCAGAAATGCCCTGGCCCTTGAGGTCGATGTCACCGATGAGGAACAAGTCGAAGCCGCCTTCCGTCAGGTCGAAGAAGAATTGGGTCCGGTTTCGATCCTCGTCAACAACGCTGGCATAAATCCTGCGGCGATGCCCGTCCTTGAGGTCGATGCTGCAGCGAAAAGCCGGCAAGATCATCAACATCTCCAGCGTAGGCACTCGTTCCCGGCCCTCCGGTCGACTATCGCGTGTCGAAGGTCGGCCTGAACTTCCTGACGAGATCGCTGGCTCTCGAGCTCGGGCCCCATAACGTCCAGGTGAATGCCATCCTTCCCGGCGTCATCGACACCGACATGGCTCAGCACCTTCGACGAGGCCTCGACTTCTCTGTGGAGCGCACTCCGGCGGGTCGCCTGGGGACCCCCGAGGAGATTGCCAGTACTGCGCTCTACCTGGCGTCCGGTGCGTCCAACTTCATGACGGGTGCCACTATCGTCATGGATGGTGGCATCAGCCTCGGAGCAGCAACCTAGACCCCGGGCGCGGCCTTGGACCTGAGGATACCCAGTCCCCTCGTCATTGCTAGACTCACACATCGACTCTAACTCGGAGGCGTGGAGGCTGGAGACTCGTCGTCTCAAAACCCATGCTCCGCCTGGGCGAAGCAAGGAGCCCGGTCGTCGCCCCGGGCTCCTTTGTCGATGCCTGCTCTTGAGGATCAATGTCGCACGTCGACGATGTCGAGCGTGGGTTCGGTGAGCAGCAGTTGCTCCATGAGCGTCTCGTTGAGGGTCTTCTCTTCCTCCGGGGTTGAGATAACAAGGAAGCTAGTCTGCCGATAGGGGACCTCGGAGCCCGCCATGACAGCGGCCACCTGGTCCACTGCCATGTCGGTCTGGACGCTAGCTGCCTGCTCGTCGGATTCGACGATGTACATAACCGGTCGAGGCGCCGTTGCCTGCGAGGTGGTCCCAGCCGGCCGGCCGATCGAAGCGGCCGGCCGGGCCGGCGCCGACGGCGCGCTGTCTTTCTCGAAGGCGCCGAGGCCGACCGCAGCGCTGACTGCGACGGCGAGACCGCCGACCAGACTAACGAGCTGCCAGTTGATTCGCCTGCCGATGCTGGATAGTGTGTTTCCGCCCGTGAAGTTCATCGACTTCTCCTTGTCTGCTAGGTGACGCGAGTGCGTCGACAAGGAGAAGTCTGAGTTCAAAGCGAACCGGCGCCATCGCGCTAACGACCGATTGCGAAGTACCAAAGATCACGGCTACTGCGTGCCTTTGCCGCAATTTCGCTGCTGGGCGTGGCACTTTGGTATTAGTCGGTATCAGTGCGCACTGGAGACCGTCAACTCAGGCCGTGGTCATGGGCGTAGACGATGGCTTGGGCGCGGCTGGTGACGCCTGTCTTGTGGAAGACGTTGCTCACGTGTCGTTTGACGGTGTGGAGGCTGATCACCAACTCGTTGGCGATCTGCTGATTGCTCTTGCCCTGGGCGACGAGATGGAGTACTTCGGTCTCGCGGTGGGAGAGCGAGCAGGACGACGGAGCGACGCGCTTGTCACCAGTGTCATCTTCGGCCGACAGGTTCCGTAGGAAGTCTTCGATGTAGCCAATCGCAACGTCGAAATTGCCGAACATCCAGGGGGTCACGACATCGGGTATCGAGACGAGGCTGCCCCGGGCGAAGCTGGCGGCAAGCTCCGCGCTCACTTCTCGTGGCATCATCGGCAGATGGAGGACGAGGGCAGGCGAGCGCAGGTTGGTCACTTCTTCCTGCACACTGGAACCCTTCGTCCAGGTACTCGCCATCTGGACGAAATCAGCCTGCGTGGTCATCCGCTTGAGGAACCCGAGAGTTATGCGGGGCTCCTCAAGCGCCTGGCGGCTATTGGCCAGAGTGCGCAAGAACGTTTCCCAGTCTCCGCTTGCTAGCCCGTAGTACATGGCCGGCGACCATGGAGCGCTCGTCACGGCGCCACCCATCAGCACGAGTGCATGAACCCGGTCAGGCCGTCTGGCCGCGAATCGGATCGCTGCATGCACGGCGCTGCCCACAGCCAGCAGGACAGCCGGTGCCAGTTCGAGATGATCGACCACAACTTCGAGGTCGGTGACCCTGTCGTACTGAGAGTACGTTTCCGGCAGACCACGGGTCGAAAGGCCCTGGCCTCTGCCATCGAGCTGTACAAGCGTGAAGCGTTCGGCAAGGCCGTTCAGCCAGGGCGCAATGCCGGCGATCCGCCACATGAGCTGGATGTGGTTATGCGCGGCGGGCACGACCACCCATGGCAGGCCCTTACCGGTCACGGAATATGCGAGGCGGAAGCCGTCGCTCGTCGTAACGTACTGGACCGGCGGCGCATCCATGGTGCGTCTCATTCTACTCGCCATCAGTGATGCTACCGATCCGCTCTGTCTTTCTTCTTATCTCGAACTATGCTTAGGATGAATTCAAGCGAGGAACATTTCTTCGGTCCTGGCCGCGCCGGTCCCATGAGCTTGTGGCCGCGACTGCGCGCGCCGAACAATGTGGGAGCAGCGGACACCCAGTTCCCCGGTTTGAGCGACGGATGCTTAACCCGTTTACAATCGCAGAGACAGCGTTGACGCTTGTTGGAAGCGTCACTACGCTCGGCTACCGGAGGACGCACATGAGAGGACCCCTCGACGGCATCCGGGTATTCGACCTGACCCTGATCATGGTCGGACCCTGGTCCACTATGAACCTCGGCGCGCTCGGCGCGGACGTCATCCACATCGAGCGCCCCGGCATCCTCGACTCCTCCCTCGGCGGCGGCATCCCGCCGTACGATCAACGGCACTTCGATCGGCCACATCACCTGGAACATGAACAAGCGCCAGCTCTTCCTCGACCTCAAGGCCGAGTTCGACAACGAGACCGCCCGCAAGCTGCTCGCGACCTGCGACGTCTTCGTCGACAACATGCGCCCCGGCGTCGCCGACCGCCTCGGCCTCAGCTACGAGGCCCTCAGCGAGATCAACCCCGGCATCGTCTACTGCACGATCTGCGGCTGGGGCACGACGGGCCCCATGGCGGAGCGCACTGCCGCCGACCCCCAGGTCCAGGCCTTCACCGGCTTCGCCACGAACAGCGGCCCGCCCGGCGGCCCGGGCGAGGTCTATCGCCACTTCACGCAGATGGACGCCACCACCGGCAACTACGCCGCGATGGCGATCATGATGGCGCTCCTGGCGCGCGAGCGCACCGGCCGCGGCCAGCGAATCGACCTGACGATGCTGCAAGCCGGAACAGCGGCGCAGGCCACCCGCATCGGCGAGTACTTCGCGACCGGCGAGCAGCCGCCGATCCTCGGCAGCGCCGTCGCCAACATGGCGCCCAGCGAGGCGTTCCTCTGCGAAGCCGGCAGCTACATCGGCGTGCAGGCCGCGACCCGAGAGCAGTGGCAGTCGCTCTGCGCCGCGCTCGGCCTCGACTGACCTCGCCGCGGACGAGCGCCTCTCGACCATCGCCGGCCGCGTCGCCGCCCGCGAGCGAATCAGCGCGCGGCTCGCGGACGTGTTCAAGACCAAGCCGGCGCGCTGGTGGCAGCTCAAGCTCGGCGAGGCGCCAGGTGCCTTGCGCGCGCATCATGACGCTTCGAGGAGCTGATCCACCACCCGCAGGTCACCGAGAACCACTACATCGAGAAGGTCACCACGCGGCCCTACGGCGACGTCTACGCCGCCGGCCTGCCCTGGACCTTCTCCCGCACGCCCGCCTCGATCCTGCCCACCGAGGCCGCCGGCGCCCACACCGGCGAGATCCTCGACGAGCTCCTGACCGCCGACCAGCCGGTAGCAGCGAAGCCGTGAGCGGCCCGATCGAAGGCTACCGCGTCGTCGAGCTCGCCCAGGGCATCCCCGGCAGCCGTCGCCGGCATGCACCTCGGCGACGGCGGCGCCGACGTCATCAAGGTCGAGACGCCACAGGGCGACTACGCCCGCGGCATGCCGCCCTTCTACGACCACGGCGACAGCGGCGTCTTCGTCGCCATCAACCGCAACAAGCGCAGCGTCGTGCTCGACCTGGCATCGGACCGCGGCCGCGAGGCGCTGCGCGCGCTGATCGCCGGCGCCGACGTCCTGATCGAGGACGCCGACTTCACGCGAGAGCTCGGCATCGACGTCCCCGACCTGACCTCCGGTCCTTCCGGGAAGGACTGGTGCACTGCCGCATCAGCGGCTTTGGGCCCAACGGCCCGCTCTCGGACCTGCCAGGCTCCGAGATCACGGCGCAGATGGCCTCTGAGGCCACGCTCTCGCTCGGCTCGCTGGGCGAGCCGCCGGTGCGCCTCGGCACCGACGCCGCGAGCACCTACACCGGCATCTACGCCGCGCAGGGCGCGCTCGCCGCGCTCTGGCGCCGCCACCAGCGACGGCCAGGGGCAGCGCGTCGACGTCTCGCTCTTCGGCAGCATGCTGGAGATGCGCGTCACGCTCTGGGCCGCGCTCTCCAACCCCGACGAGTGGTACGGCTTCCACAACGACAGCTACGTCCGCCCGCCCGAGACCGGCTACCAGTGCAAGGACGGCGCCGTCACCATGGTCGTCGGCCGCATCAACGACGAGCAGTGGCGGGCGCTGGTCGTCGACCTCGGCCTCGACCAGCTCTCGCCCGAGGAGCAGCTAACCGCGCGCCGGGAGGTCGGTTCGAACTCGCGACAGGGCCACATCTACAAGCCCCTCTGGGAGCGCTTCCTCAGAAACTTCACCGTCGACGAGGTCGCCGCCATCCTCAATAAGCACGGCGGCAACGCCTACCGTCACAACACCTACCCGGACGTCTTCGTCCATCCCGCAGACGGTCCACCTCGACATCACGCAGCTCGTCGATGGCCCCAGCGGTCCCGTCACGGTGATGAAGCCGCCCTGGGAGTTCAGCGACACCCCCGTCAGCGTCCGCCTGCCCCCGCCCGCGCTCGGCCAGCACACCGCCGAAGTCATCGCCGAGCTTGGCATCGCCGCGGGCTGATGACCTCCCAGCCCTCACTCGCCGTCCCCGCCATCACCGACCTCACCCGCCCCTTCTGGGACGCCGCGAAGGAAGGACGCCTTGCGATCCAGCGCTGCGCCGACTGCCGCTACTACAACCACCCGCCAAAGGCCGCCTGCGACCAGTGCCTCTCGACCAACCTCGCGTTCGAGGACGTCAGCGGTCGGGGCAGCCTCTGGTCCTGGACCGTCATGCACCAGAAGAGCGTCGCCGGCTTCGAGGACGCCGTACCCTACCTCACCGCGCTGATCGAGCTCGACGAGCAGCCGATGCTCCTCCTCGTCACGAACCTACCCGGCGCGACGCCCGGCGACTTCGCTATTGGCGACCGCGTCGCACGTCACGTTCGAGAACGTCGGCGACGGCCTCGTCCTGCCGCAGTTTGAGTTGGAGCCACTGACATGACGTGGGCCGGCAAGAGCAAGGTCGCCGTCGCCGGCATCGGCTTCTCCTCCCTGACCCGCCACTCCGACGAACCGTTGGGTAAGCTCGCGTTCGACGCTGCCAACGCGGCGCTCGACGACGCCGGCCTGCGCCCCGAGCAGGTCGACGGCCTCGCGACCTACAACATGGGTCAGATCACTCGCGACGGCGTTGACGGCGTCAGCGTCGACTACTTCCTCAAGCACTACCCGCATTCGCCGCAACTGCGCTGGTACGCCCAGCTCGACCAGGGCATGATCGCCAGCGCCGTCCTCGATGGCGTCAACGCGATCATCTCCGGCATGGCGGACTACGTGCTCGTCTGGCGGGCGATGCATCGCCCTCAGGACCGGCCCTACACGCAGGTTACGACCCACACGGCGGCGGGCGACTCGCAGTTCTCGCTGCCCTACGGACAGGCCGCCGTCTACCAGTGGCATGCCATGGCCTACCAGCGCTACCTGCACCTCTCCGGCGCCTCGCGCGAAGCGATGGCGACGCTGGCGGTGACGCAGCGCCGCAACGCCAACCTCAACCCGCGCGCCTACTTCCGCGACACGCCGCTGACCGTTGAGGACTACCTCAACTCCCGCTTCATCTCCGAGCCGCTCTGCCTCTTCGACTGCGACATCCCGATCGAAGGCTGCGCCGCCTTCGTCCTGACCAGCGCCGACCGCGCCGCGCGACCTCAAGAAGCCGCCGGCCTACATCGCCGCCTGCGCCCAGAACACGAGCAGCGGCCGCCGCGTCCCGATCAGCTACATCCTCGACGACTACATGGCCTGCGGCGCCAGCATCGCCGGACCAGCTCTGGTCGCGACAGCGGGCTCGGACCGAAGGACATGGACGCGGCCCAGCTCTACGACGGCTTCAGCCCCTCGACCTACTACTGGCTCGAGGCAGCCGGCTTCTGCCCCCAGGGCGAGGCGCACGCCTTCATCCAGGACGGCCGCATCGCGCTCGACGGCGAGCTGCCGGTCAACACCTTCGGCGGCTCCCTCAGCGAGGGGCGGCTGCACGGCATGGGGCACCTGGCAGAGGCCGCGCTGCAGGTTACGGGCCGCGCCGGCGAGCGTCAGATCCCCGGCGCGAAGCGCGGTCTGCGCCATCGACGGTTCGCCGTTGCTCCGTGGCAGCGGCGTCGTCTTCACCGCAGAACCATGATCTGTATTTGATGATCGTTCGTTTCTTGGGGTTCCTTTCTATAGACGCCCCAAGTGGTCTGCGATAATATTCACAAGGCTCAATTTTCGCCCTGGAGGCGAAAAGCGGGGGAACCAGTTAGCTGGGGTGTATGGTCGCTTGCGACCTCGGGCAGCTCTTTCAGCCCAAACCCGTCAGCTAACCTCGTAGGCCACTGAAAGAGGAGATTCATCGGGGCATTCCGGCCTGGCCGGCGCGAGATCCCCTTACTCGCGGTCTCACCGAACTCCTCCAACACTGGTGCGGCATTTTTGGCAAGCGTCTCTGACGCTGGCCTAAATAATCGTGTCGTGCCCAATAGAAGGAGAACGTCGTGACTGTCCAGGGCCTGACGACTCATACCAACGGCAATGGCTCCCTGCATGATCTGACACCCATGGAAGCAATCCCCGAGTTCAGACTCACGCAGGAAGCGCTCAGCCAGGACGAAGAGTGGTTCGAGGTCAAACTCGATGGCGTCTGGCAACGCCGCCGTCTCCACGATTACAACGAGCTCTACAACATCCCAGGCCTCTACGAAGCGCTGTTCAACAAGGCGCTGAAGACCAGCTCGCCGCTCCGTGTCGTCAACCTCCTGGTCGACGTCATGTCTGACACCGAGGACTCCCCGGAGAATCTCCGCGTACTCGACCTCGGCGCTGGGAACGGCATGGTCGGCCACGAGCTTCAGAATTACAACGTTGACTTCTGCGTCGGCGCCGACATCATCCCGGAGGCCAAAGAGGCGACGATGCGCGACCGTCCGTGGTGCTACGACGACTACTTCATCACCGACTTCACCGACATCGACCATGAGGTCGCCCAGAAGGTGCGCGATTACAAGCTGAACGCGCTGACCTGCGTCGCGGCGCTCGGCTTCGGCGACATCCCGGCCAAGGCGTTCCTCACCGCGATTGACCTCCTCGAGACGCCGGCCTACCTCGCGTTCAACATCAAAGAGAGACTTCGTCCAGGAGCGCGATACCTCCGGCTTCGCTGAGCTGATTCGCGAGCTGGCGCAGCGCGACGTGATCCACATGCAGGCTTACCGCCGCTACCAGCACCGCCTCTCCTGCGCCGGCGAGCCGCTCTACTACATCGCGATGGTCGCGACCAAGGAGCAAGATATCCCGGAGGACATGCTCCGCAACATCTAATCGGACCCTGACGGAGACGCAGAAGCGCCCCGGCATACCGGGGCGCCTCTCTTTGCCAAGGACCTCTAGATCTCTTGCCCCACGTCGTGGTCCGGGTGGTTAGACGTCCCCTGCTTCCAGTAGCCGTGCGTGTGAATCGCGCTGCGATCCAGGCCACGGTCCAGCAGCAGATGCTTTCGGATGTCTCGCATCACGCCGGCCTCACAGCCAACCCAGACGCGGCCGTCACCCGATGGCATCTCCAGCGCGCGTATCGCCTCCTCCAGGCGGCGCCCGGGGGCGGCCCCCTTGCGGTGCAGCCACGTCACGTGCGGCGCGGGCAGCGGCCGTTCCTCGCCCGGCCCTTCAACTTCAACGATGATCTGCGCTCTCGAAGCGTCGGGTAGCTCTTCGAGGATCGTCTCGATCGCCGGCAGCGCGGACTCGTCGCCGCCGATCAGGTACCAGTCGGCCGGCTCGACCGTATACGCCCCGCCCGGCAGCGTCACAGCCACCTCGTCCCCGGCCTTGGCCGACTTCGCCCACGACGCCGCCAGGCCGTCGCCGTGTAGCATGAACTCGACCACGAGCTCGTTGCTTGCCGCGTCGTAGGAGCGCGGCGTGTAGGTGCGGCTCGGCGGCATCTGCTGACCCTCCGTCAGGATCGCTCCCTCGGCTCCCCATTGCGGCAGCGCCGGACCTTTCTGGCCGGGACTTCCGAACAGCACCTTGATATGCGACGCCGGGCCGCGCATCTCGAAGCCTTTCAGCTCCTCGCCCGCTAGCGTGACCCGGACACATCCCGGCGTCGGCCGCTCGACGCGGCTGACGTGGACCATGCGGGGCCTGGGACGCACGCGGCGCGGCGGTTGCTCTGTTGTCATCTCCACCTCATGTTATTAGCACGTACTAATTGCTGACCACGATGCGCGATCTTCGCGCCAACGTCAACCGCCGTTTAACAAATTAACAGCGAACTGCCGTTAATCAGACGCGTAACCTTTCAGGGAGCGCCAACGATTTAACCGGAGAATGCTCTCTTTGACCGAGGTACGTACAGGCCCGCGGCAACAGGCACTACCAAAGGCGAGCGAGCCTATCGCGGCCTTGATCGCGCTTGAGCCTCAGGCGTGGCAGGACCTCTTCGAGGGTTACTTCCGAAAAATGTACAACTTTGCCTATGTCCGCACCGGCGACATTCACCTCTCGGAGGAAATAGCCGCCGAGGTGTTTGCCGCCGCCGCGCGTGGCATCTCCCGCTACCGCGACACCGGCGCGCCGATCGGCGCCTGGCTCTACCGCATCGCCCGCAACATCACCGCCGACTACGTCGACCGCCGCGCCAAACGCCCCGTCGTGTCAATCGACGCCGTCCAGCTCGAGACCGAGGGCATGGCGCTCGGTGTCGAGAACGCAGCCGACCTCGCCCAGAGCGTGGCTCAGCTGACGCGAGAGCAGCAGGAAGTCATCGCGCTGCGCTTCTACAGCGACTGCAGCCTGCAGGAAGCGGCGGCGGCGCTCGGCAAGAGCGTCGGCGCCGTCAAGCTGCTGCAGCACCGCGCCCTCGCAGCGCTCCGGCGCCTGCTCGACCCGGAGGCCGCGCGATGATCCGCTACCACGAGGCGCTCAGCCGTTGCCTCGAAGCCGTCGCCGAGGGGCGCGACCTCGAAGACGTCATCGCCGGCCTGCCCGCGCGTCACCGCGACCGCCTGCGCCGGGATGCGGCGCTGGGAGACGCGCTACGTCGCCATGCCGCCACCGTTCCCGCCCCCGGCGCTGCCGCCGAGGTCAACGCGCTTTCGCGGCTCAACGCCGAGCTCAGCTCGGTGCGCGCCTCACGCGAGGCGTCCGCGTCCCGCGGCGGCTTCTTCGGCGTGCCGCGCTTCGCCCTGGCAGGCCTGCTGCTGGCCGCGCTTTTCGTCGCTGCCAGCTTCATCCTGACCAACTCCGACAACAGCACCGTCGAGGCCGCCGACTTCGAGGGCGTCGTGGTCGCGAACGACGACGGTAGCCTGACGGTACAAACCCTCGACACGCTGGAAGAGGTCAGGGTGCCGCTCGGGGCGCAGATCCTCGATGAGAACGGCACGGCGGTCGACCTCGGCGCCATTGAAGCCGGCCAGGTCGTCAGCATTCACGGCAACCGCGAACGCGGTGGCCCCGTGCGCGCGCTGGACGTGCGCCGTCTGCTCAATGGCCTGCCCGGGTGGTGCGATCAGAACGCCGAGCGCTGCCGCCAGATCGCCCAGAACCTCAAGGATGCGCAGCAGCGCTGCGAACGCGACCCCGAGGTCTGCCGCTTGCTGCACGACCGCGCTGCCGACCTGATAACGCGCATCACGGACGTAGCTAACCTTGAGGAGCTGAGGCAGCGCTGCACTGCCGCCGGTGGCGCGGGTTGCAGCGAAATCACTTCGTTCTGCCGCGACCACCCGGATACCTGCGTACGCGACTTCCCGCCCGGCCCGGTTATCAACCGCCTGGAGGACGCGCGGCAGCGCTTGAGCCAGCTCGACGAACTCTGCGGCCAACGCGACACGCAGGCCTGCCGCCAGATCGCCCAGCTCTGCGCCCAGCACTCCACGCTCTGCACCGACACAGCGCCGCCGCTCAGGAGCGCCCCGTCGACGGACGCACCAGCCGGCGAAACGCCGCCTACCGACCAGCGCCCTGCGCGCTGACTAACTCCGACATTCTCTCACCGGCTGAAGGCGTCTCAAATTGCGCCGCCGCGAAACCTTTTAGCCCTCCGCAGGGATTAACCCCCTGCAGGCCTGAACGACAACTTGACGATTCGACGATGGAGGAAACCCACCGATGAAACGCAAACTTGGCGCGTTGGCCCTCGGCCTGCTCGCTGTCACCGCAATCGCTATCGGCACGCTCGGTCCCGCCACCGGCGCCGCAGCCGACCCCGAAACCGACTCGGCAGAGATCGACATCGCAATCGCAAGCGGCGATTTCACGCGGCTGCCAACCTGGCTGCGCTACAGCATCGTCGCCTGCGCCGCCGACACGATCGATGCGCCCGTCAGCACCGTGAAGGCGGGCCTGCGCGCCGGCCTAAGCCTCAAGGAGATCGCGACCCGCCACGGCGTCCGCGAGGGCGAGCTGAAGCGCGGCATCCTGGAGTGCGAGCGGCACTTCCTCTGGCGGCTGGTCGAAACCGACAAGCTCAACCGCGCCCAGTTCTACCGCCTCATGTACTTCCTGACGACGCACATCGACCGCATCGTCAACTACCACTTCAGCCCCAGCGACGCCGTCCTCAGCGACGCCGCGACGGACGTGGCGGTGGAATGACTCCGGCTACTTCGTGCAGGCAGCGACTACCAGAGAGCGCCGGTCAGTTGGCCGGCGCTCTCTTCATTCGTCGAAGAGCCGATAATTAATCGGTACTCATGACTTCGAGAGCTAAACATCAGTTACTGACAGCAAGCTTCGTGCTCTTCTACATGCTTAAGGCAACCATCGTACTCAGCATTGGGTTGAACGCGGGGCCCATTGTCGCTGTCGCATTAGTAACTCTGCTGCTGGTCGATATCAGCGCCTACCTCCTGATTCGTTCGAGCCAGCGAAGCGTCTTGGAATCTTCCCTCGGAGCCGAAAGTCGCCCAGACACTCATAACTGCGCGAGATCAGGAGCGGGTACTGCCATCTCAATCTTTCGTGCTTTTCTACCTGTACAAGGTAGCAGCTCGTCGTCAGCATCAGGTGGCTCCGTAACCACCAGCGCGATCGCGACATAATCACCCTCCTTGCAGTCGATATCGGCGCCTATCAGACGGCTCGCGCGATCCGTCGCCGTCGCTGAATCACGCGCCCTTACCAGGCGTTGCCAGCGACGCCGCGGCGGACGTTGCTGTGAGGGACGCCATCACCGACTCGGACTACTCGCGAACGGGCATCAAGGCGATAGAAAGACCGCCGGTCACTTTGCCCAGCGCTCATCTCTATG
Source organism: uncultured Chloroflexia bacterium (assembly GCA_963766645.1). Taxonomy (GTDB): domain Bacteria; phylum Chloroflexota; class Dehalococcoidia; order DSTF01; family WHTK01; genus WHTK01. The sequence continues at coordinate 387,073 of CAVYAY010000002.1, forward strand.
TCACGTCTGAGCCAGCGCCCCACGGACGGTCACCACCGGCGATACGCCGAAAGACCACCTCCCGCGCAGGGCAAAAATCACCAGGGGTTGCCGTGCTTCTCGCGGTACGTGATCTCGGCGACGGGCTTGCGCTTGCCGCGGCCGTACTTGCGGATCGGCCAGCCTACGGGCAGGATCGCGTGCGCGTCGTAATTGTCTCCCAGGCCCAGCAGGTCGCGGTACTCGTCCTCGCGCCGCTTCCAGCGCGTCGTCAGCACGGAGCCCAGGCCGCTGCCATGGATCGCCAGCAGCAGGTTCTGCACCACCGGGAAGATCGACGCCCCGCCGCCGTCCTTGCCCTTCTCCGTGCAGCAGACGATGAGCAGCGGCACGTCTTCCCACGGCGTGCGCTCCGGGGCGTTGTCGCCGTAAATCTCCTTGCCCAGCTCGTCGAACACCTTGCCCAGCGCGCCCTTGGTCGCTCGGTCGCGCACCACGATGAAGCTCCACGGCTGCGTGTTGCCACCGCTCGGCGCGAAGGTCGCGGCGCGGATCACGCGCTCGATCAACGCGTCGTCCACCGGGTCGTTGGTGAACAGGCGGACGGCGCGCTGGCGCAGCATGATGCGTTCCAGCTCGTCGAAGTTGAAGTCGGTTGTCGTTTGCGCTTGGGTCACGTCCCACCTCCGTAGACTCGAACTCAGGCACTATACAACGCCGCAGGGCCCGGCCGAAGCAACCGAACTTCGTGACGTCTTACCTTCACGCAAGCGGCAGGCTATAATCGCCCGGCAACCGCAAAAGCTCCGCCGCTTTCATATACCAAGAGGGGTCCGCTGATGAAGTTCGGCATCCAGTATCAGCTCAACGTGCCGCGCCCGCTGGACAAAGACCAGTGGAACGACGACGACGAATACAAGATCTTCCAGGAAGCGCTGGAGCAAATCGAGTTCGCCGACAAGCTCGGCTTCGACTACGTCTGGTTCACGGAGCACCACTTCCTGGAGGAGTACAGCTCATCCTCGGCGCCGGAGGTCTTCCTGGCTGCCGCGTCGCAGCGCACCAAAAACATCCGCCTCTCCCACGGCATCGTCCATATGCCCCCGAAGCACAACCACCCGGCCCGCGTCGCCGAGCGCATTGCGACGCTCGACCTCGTCTCGAACGGCCGCGTCGAGTTCGGCACCGGCGAAGGCGCCACGACGACGGAGGTCGAGGGCTTCCTGACCAACAAGGCTGAGAAGAAGGAAGCCTGGGAAGAAGCCACGCGCGAATGCCTGCGCATGATGACGACGACGCCCTACCCCGGCTACGAGGGCATCCACTTCAGCATGCCGGAGCGCAACGTCATCCCCAAGCCCCTGCAGAAGCCCCACCCACCCGTTTGGCTGGCGGCGAGCCGCCTCGAGACCGCAATGGTCGGGGCGCGCCTCGGCATGGGAGCGCTCGGCGTCGGCTTCGAGAGCCCGCAGGACGCTCAGGAACGCGTAACGCACTATTACGAGCTGATCCGCAGTTGCCGCCCTATCGGCAAGGCGATCAATCCGGCGCTGGCAGCCGGCGGCAACCTGATGATGGCGAAGACGAACGAGGAGGCAGTCGCTCGCGGCCTCCGCGGCGCGCAGTACTTCGGCTACGCGCTGGGTTATACGAACCAGCCCGGCCTCAAGTACGGCCGTTATCACTTGAACCGCGATTTCGTGAAGGCCTTCGGCGAAGAGGGCGCCGAGCGACCGGATGTCAAAGAAGTGGAGCCGGAAGACGAGACCCAGCGAACGCTGTACCGCGCCGGCCGCCGCGGCAATTTCATCGGCTCACCCGACTTCGTGCGCCAGAACCTGCGTGCCTTCGAAGAAGCGCACATCGACATCGTCAACTTCTTCTACCAGATGCACGAGCGCAAACACGAACACATCATGGAATCGCTGGAGATGTTCGCCAAGGAAGTCATGCCCGAGTTCCAGGACCGCCACCCCGCGCACCAGAGGTGGCGCGAGCAGCAGCTCGATGGCATCAAGCACGAAATCAACAGCTCGATCTAAACCACGCCCCATGCGGCCCTTTAGTGGGGGTCCGGGGGCACTTCCCGGCTTTAATCATAAAGAGCTCCGGGGCCTCCCCGGCTTTGATTCTCGAGGTGAGTAATGGCGTCACCAGCTGACATCATCGACCAGACCTTCCGCAGCGCACTGGAGGAGGCTGACCGCTTCCTCGACGCCGGCGACTTCGCGGCGGCGTCCAGGAAGTGCGCCGAGACCTACCTCCTGGTTCTGGAGCAGCACCCCGAGCTGATCCCGGCTGCGCCGCCCGCGAGCGGACAGGGCGTCGGCAGCTTCCGCAGCTACCTCCGCGGCGGCACGCCCACCTGGCCGCGGACCGGCGGGATCAACGTCGTCGTCGGCGAAGACCGCAAACCGCGACTAACTTTCGACAAGGAGCGCTTCAGCTTCTCGGAGGCAGCTGGATACTACGAGTTTCTGATGAACGAGGTCTGGCGCTTGCAGAAGGCCGACGCCTAGTGCGCGGCTTGCGGCTCCTCCGTGAGCTGCAGGTGGCTCATCAGCAAGTCCAGCACGTCGCCCAGCTTTACGTGCGCCAGCGTCGGGTGCCGCATGCTGGCCGACTCGTTGATCGTGTACACGCTGCGCCGGCCTACGCGTTGAATCGTGAGATAGCCTGCTCCCGCCAGGTCCTGCACGATCTGGGAAATGCGGCGCTCCGTCAGGTCCAGCGCCTCAGCCATCTCACGCAGCGTGGCCCCCGGGTTGCGGGCGATGTGCAACAGGACAACACCGTGGGTGGACATCAGGTACCAGGGGCGCGTCATCGGTTTCTTCCTGCGGCTTCTTTTCGTGAATCATACTACTGAGCACGCCATTGTGGGCGGGTTTACCCCCGCTCGTCCCCGATCGCTAGGTCCGGCAGGGCAATCTCGGTCACCGTGCTATCGCGGCTCGTAACCAGTAGCGTGCCTCCGATAATCACCGCCGTGCCGGCCAGCATCGACAAAGTAATCGTCTCGGACAGGAAGATCGCGCCCCACAGCATCGCGAAGGCCGGGATCAGAAACGTCACCGTCAGCGCCTTCGACGGCCCCACATCCGCCAGCAGCCGGTAGTACAGCAGATAGGCGACACCACTCGAAAGCAGCGCGAGGCCCAGCAGGTTCCCCGCGATGTCCACGTTAAGCGTCTTCGGCTGATCGAGCAGCAGCAGCGGCAGCAGTATCGCTCCCGCCACCATCTGGCTGGCGCCCGCGATCGCGCGAGGCTCGATGTCGCGGGCGTACTTTCTGACGTAGACACCCACCGTGGCGTAGCTGACCGCGGCGCACAGGCAGGCCGCCATCGCGAGGAAGAAATTGGCGTCCGTTTCCGCGCCCCCCAGGCCCGCGACCAGCGCCACGCCGCAAACGCCCATGAAGAGCCCCACCAACTTGCGCGGCGTTATCGGTTCGGCGAGCCATATCGCCGCAAATGTCGCGCCGAATAACGACGTAGTTGAGTTGAAGATGGCGGAATAAGACGTCGGCAGATAGAGCGCCGCAAGCGCGTACAAAGAGAACGGCACGGAGGAGTTCAGCACGCCGATTAGCGCGAAGCGGCGCCAGTCGCGGCGCCAGCCAACGTCGAAGCCAATCGCCGCGAAATAGCCCAGCAGCGCGAGCCCACCGAGCTGGACAACGGACCCAGGCCGGGGGTATCGCGCCGAATTCAGGCGAAGCGGACCGCGTGAAGATAAACGACGCGCCACAACGCTGCCAGGGCAAACAAGCGTGCGTCGTCCGCTGTTCTCAGACTTGGAGCTTAATACCGGCGCGAGTTTACGGCTCCATAAGCGCGTTTTCGCTTCGGCCAATCCAATCAAACGTTGTTATTCGTATACTTAGATACCAAGAACAAGAATTTGACTTTTAAGAAATTTATGATAAGAAGGGTCTGTGTGCAGAGGGGATATTTTGTCCACCTCAGAGAAAGGATGCTCAATGGCTAACTACTGGACCAAAGTCCTCGATCAGAGAATCACTAGGCGACGCGCGATTGCCGCCACCGGCATGACGGCCGGCGCCGCAGCGTTCCTCGCCGCCTGTGGCGGCGGTGACGACGACAGCGGCGGCAGCGACGCCGCCAGCCGCGACACAAGCGGCCTGCTCCAGGCGATCACAGAAGACAAGAACCCCAAGCACGGCGGAAAATTCGTCGTCAACAACGGGTCCAACCGCGACCCACTCCACCTGGATGGCAAGGCACAGGGGCAGGTCCAGCTCAACTTCTTCCAGAGCATGGCCTACGAGGCTCTGGTGGCGAACAAGCCCGGCTACAAGGAACCCTCTACCTGGTCAGAAGTCGAACCCAACCTCGCGGAGTCCTGGGAAGTCAGCGGCGACGGCCTGCAGATCACCTTCAAGCTGCGTCAGGGTGTCAAGTGGCACAACAAGCCCCCAGTCAACGGCCGTGAGTTCGACGCCGAAGACGTGATCACGACTTGGGAGAACTTCATCGGCGCCGAGACCCCGAACAACAAGGCGTCTAGCGCCAATTCGCTCAACCCCAATGCCCCAATCGTCGGCTGGGAAGCTCCCGACGCGCATACGCTGCGTCCTGACCCTCGCCCGCCCGACATCCATGATTTACCAGCGGCTGGCCAGTATGATCACCGGCGAAGTCGGCTCGATCTACCCGAAGGAATACGGCCAGGGCTTCGACGCGCAAAAGGACCAGATCGGAACTGGCGCATGGCAGCTTGACCGCTTCGAGCCTTCCGTAGGCCTCTACTACAAGAAGAACCCGGATTATTGGACGCAGGACCGCGGCTTTTTCGATACAGTCGATGTGCCGTTGATCCCTGAGTACGCGCAACAGCTGGCGCAGCTCAAGACCGGCGCCCTTTCCCAGGTCTTGGTGCAGGTCTTGGCGGAGGACGTCATCCCCACCAAGAAGGAGAATTCCAACCTCCAGATGGTGGCTGGCGTCGCGGCCAGCAATAGCCCTGGCGCCTCGGTCCGTTTCGGCTGGGACCCAATTGCTGGTAAGCCGTCGCCGTTCCTCGATGCCCGCGCCCGCCAGGCCATCTCGATGGCCTTCGACCGCGACTCCTACATTGACACGTTCTACAACGTCGCAAAGTTCGAGGGTGAAGGCCTTCCAGTCGATACGTACTACTACACCCAGATGGGTCACGTGCCTGAGTGGACGCTGGACCCGCGCGACGCCGCGAAGTTCGGTGAAAACGCCAAGTATTACGAGTACAACGTCGCCGAGGCGATGAAGCTGAAGGCAGCTGCAGAGGCGGACTACGAGGGCGGCAAGTACCCCAAGTTCGTCGCCGGCCGCGTCAACGCCGTGTTCGGTCCGATCTACGCCCAGCAGGTCGAGGTTATGGATCAGTTCGCGCGTGAGATCGGCTTCGAGGTTGAGGCTTTCCCACTCGACTACAACCTGGACTACCTGCCCAAGGTTGTGACGCAGTTGGGCCACTTCAAGGTGGACAACATGGGCTGGGCCTACGCCATCGGCGCCGTGACCTCTCCCGACCCGACGGACCTCTGGGTCTGGCGCTACTACTCCAAGGGCGGCGTCTCCTCTGGTCAGCTCGGTCTCGGCACCCCCGGTGGTCCGCCAGCCGACGCCGAAATCGACAGCCTGGTCGAGAAGGCCATCGGCGAGTTCGATTCCAAGAAGCGGCTGCAGATCATTCAGGATCTCCAGCGCACGGCTAGCGCCCAGGTCTACAACGTCCCCCAACCCGGCGTCGCCGCGCAATTCTGGCTGGCTCAGCCAACCATCCGCAATTTCTTTGTCTTCCAGAACGACTCTCGTGTTGTGCAGCAGGGCCTCAACGGCATGCACAACCTGTGGTACGACGAGTCCAAGGCCTAGACCTTCCAGCGTTTCGTTACGCAATCAAGGAGCCCTTCTCCGGAAGGGCTCCTTCTTTTGTCTCGCTTCCCGCCGCGTCCGGCCTTAGAATCGCACTGCACCCCGCATTCACCCCGTTCTGGAACGAGAGAGCCGTATGAAGCGCAGCACAGACCGCATCCTCACCACCCACACCGGCAGCCTGCCGCGACCCTCCGACCTCGTAGACATGCTCCGCAAGCTCGACGCGCATGAGCCGCTGGACGGCCCCGCGTTCCAGCAGCGCGTCCGCACGGCTGTCGCCGAGACCGTGGCCGCGCAGCGCAACGCCGGCATCGACGTCCTGAACGACGGCGAAGAGGGCAAAGTCGGCTACTCCACCTACATCAAGGACCGCTGCACCGGCTTCGAGGGCGAGAACCGCTCGACCATGGTCCAGGCCGAAGGACGCGACTTCCCCGACTGGGCCGAAGCGCGCGCCCGTCCCACTATGACCCGTCCTGCCTGCAACGGCCCGATCGCCTGGAAGGACTTCGATGCCGTCAAGCGCGACATCGACAACCTCGCGGCGGCCGCAAAAAGCAGCGGCGCCGAAGAGGTCTTCATGAGCTCGGCCTCGCCCGGCGTCATCGCCGCCTTCCTGACCAATGAGTATTACCCCAGCGAAGACGCCTACCTCGACGCCATCGCCAACGTCATGCAGGACGAATACCGCGCTATTGTCGATGCCGGTTTCATCCTGCAGCTCGACTGCCCCGACCTCGCGATGACGCGCCACAACCGCCACGCCGACAAGACACTGCCCGAGTTCCGCAAGATCGTCGAGCGCAACATCGAAGTCCTCAACCAGGCGACGAAAGACATCCCCGCCGACCGCATGCGCGTCCACCTCTGCTGGGGCAACTACGAAGGCCCCCACCAGCTCGACGTCGAGCTCAAGGACATCATCGACCTCGTCCTCAAGGCACGTGCCGAGGGCATCTCCTTCGAGGGCGCCAATCCGCGCCACGAAAACGAGTGGCGCGTCTTCCGCGACGTCAAGCTCCCCGACGGACAAGGTCCTGATCCCCGGCGTCGTCGATTCCACGACGAACTTCATCGAGCACCCGGAGGTCGTCGCCGACCGCATCGAGCGCTACGCTTCAGTCGTCGGCAAAGAGAACGTCATCGCTGGGACGGACTGCGGCTTCGGCACCTTCGCCGGTGGCCGCACCGTCTTCCCCGACATTGCCTGGGCCAAGCTGGCGACGCTATCCCAGGGCGCCGCGCTGGCCACGAAAGAGTTGCAGTAATCACAGCGGTATCCCCCAGATGCTGGATCTCCCCTTCTGCGGCGGGTCGGGGTTCCCCCGATTTCAACGTCCAAGCCCGCAACGAGGAGTTACAGTGAGAGCCACGACATCTGCCAACGCCACGATCGCCCCTTTAGCGGGGGCTCGGGGTGTCCCCCGGTTTCAAACTAAAGGAGATATCGAAATGGCTGCAATCGTATTGGTGCACTTCAAGGTCGGAGACCAGGCGAAATGGCGCAAGGCCTTCGAGGAACACGCTTCGCTACGTCAGTCGGGCGGATGCGTCGGCACGCACATCTTCTACAACTCACACGACCCGAACGAGGTCATCATCAACCTTCAATGGGACACGGAGGAGAACGCCCAGAAATTCATGACTAACCCGGAAGCGCAGAAGGCGATGGCTGAATCGGGCATGGTCGGGGCGCCTGACTTCTGGTTCCTCGAAGACGGCGGCCGCACGGCGAGCTAGCTCGCCGACGAGGTCGAAAATGGCTGCGATCGTTCTCGCTCGCCTCAAGGTGCGGGACTACGACGTCTGGCGCCCGCGCTTCGAAGCCAACGGCGAGGTCCGCAAGGCCGCAGGCTGTCTCGGCACGCACATCTTCTACAACACCACCGACCAGACCGACGTCACCGTGAACTTCCAATGGCAGGATGAGGACGGCGCCCGTGCCTACCTCGGCGGGCCGCAGGCGAAAGGCCTGCGCGACGAAGGCGGCGTAATCGAATTCGACTTCTGGGTCGTCGCGGACGGTGGCCGCACGCCCAGTTAGGTCCAATGCACGGGAAGCGCTCCTGAGCAGGTCACGCTGGGGGGCTGCGAATGACGTGGCGGGCACCGTCTTTAGGAGCAGAAGGGGGCGCTCCCATCTTTCAGATCAGCCCAGGATGCTCAGGTAGGCCTCCTCCAGCGTCGGCTCGCGCTCCAGCACGCTCTCTAGCTGATCCTCCGCGATCAGCGACAGCACCGCGTCGCGCACGTCGGCATTCGGCCGCACCTGCACCGTCAGGCGCGTCAGAAGCCCGTCAGGCGAGGCGATCGCACCCACCACGCCCAATAGCGCGGTGATCGATTCGACGAGCCCTGGCGGCGTTTCGTGCAGCTGCAGCTCGATGACGCGGATCTGGCTGACGCGCTGCTTGATTTCGCTCGGGCTGCCGCTTGCCACGATCTCGCCGCGGTCGATCAGAGCCAAACGCTCGCACAGCACGTCCGCCTCGAACATGTAGTGCGTCGTCAGCAGCACCGTTTTACCCTGCGCCGCCAGCTGCGGGATGATCGACCGCACCTCCTGCGCTACCTGCGGGTCCAGACCGATCGTCGGCTCGTCCATGAAGACGACCTCGGGGTCCGTCAGCAGGCCGCGGGCGATGTGCAACCGCTGCTTCATGCCGCGCGAGTACTGCTCCACCAGCGAGTCGCGCCGCTCGAACAGCCCCACCTTCTCGAGCAACTCGTCCGCCCGCCGCGACGCCAGACGCGGTTCGACGTGGTTTAGCGCCGCGAAGTACTCCAGGTTCTCCTTGCCCGTCAGCCGCCCGTAGAGACCACGGTCACCGCCCAGCACGAAGCCGATGCTGCGGCGCACCTGCGATGTCTGCTTCATCACGTCGAAGCCCTGGACGCACGCCCGGCCGCCGCTCGGCGTCAGCAGCGTAGAGAGGATACGGACCGTCGTCGTCTTGCCCGCCCCGTTCGGCCCCAGCAACCCGAAGACGCTGCCGCGCGGCACGCTGAGGTTGAGCCCGCGCAGCGCCACGGTCTCGCGCTTGCCGCCCATCAGCGAGCGCTGAAGGAAGGTGCGTTGCAGGTTCTCACAAAGAATCGCTTCATCCATTATTCGTCCACCATTTATCGCAGCAAAGTCTACACCCTGTGTAAGCTGCTGGCATGACAAGCCCCGGTCACAACTCGATTCAATTTCGCCCCGGGACGCTTTCGGCCATCGACGCCGTACGGGACTCGCTGACGCTGGCGCAGGCCCGCGCCGGCGCATCGGACGTCACGACGAAGGACGGCCGCGACATCGCAACCGCCGCGGACGTCGCCAACGAGGACGCGATCCGCGCCGCGCTGACCGCACGACACGGCTTCCCCGTCATCGGCGAGGAGCGCGGCGGTGATGTCCCGGCCGACGGCTCGCCCTACTGGCTCGTCGACCCCATCTGCGGCACGCGCAATTACGCCAACGGGATGACGCTGTGGTGCGTCAACGTCGCCCTCATCGAAGACGGCGCCGTCGTAATCGGCGTCGTCGGCGACCCCTCGACCGGTGAGGTGCTCGTCGCCGAGCGCGGGCGCGGCGCCTGGGCGTTGAAGGACGGCGTCGAACGGCGCGTCGCCACCAGCGGAGACAACGTAACGGTGGTGATCGAAGAAGGCAAATCAAAGGGGGAGGCCCGCCTCCACGCGGCGCGCCTCATGGCCGGAGTCGTCAGCGCCGACCGCTGGGACTTCCGCTCCTTCGGCACGACGCTGGCGCTGCCCTATCTCGCCGCCGGGCGCATCTCGGCCTACGTCGTGCTCTTCGTCACGCCGCTTCACGTCGCCGCCGGGAACCTCATCGTCACCGAGGCCGGCGGCATCGTCTCCGACATCAACGGCGCACCGTGGACGCTCGCTTCTGAAACGTTGCTCGCCGCCGCGAACGCCTCTATCCACGCGGACTTGCTCCGAATCGCGAGGACGACGGCGACCGGATCGAAATGAAAACGCACGGCCCATAGACCGTGCGTTAGTGGCGTCGCGTTTATCCTGCGGTTAGGTCTTGGTGCCTACCAGATTCCCGGCCTCGATGTATGCCTCGCCCAGTGACTTGTAGACATCGGTCTTGCCTTCGTGCTTGACCTGGTACTCCAGGTTCCGGCCGTCACCGAAGATCTCGTAGATCTCTGCCTTGCCCTTCGGCCCCTCAACTACCGCGACCGGTGCTTCAGCTGTCATCTATCAATCCTCCTGCTGGATCGTCTGGCGTGCTTTTGTTCGCCCTGCTAGCCATGCGATTCTAATGCCAAAGCCATCTTCGCAGGAAGGGGCCAAACGGCCTTCACTCGGCAGCCGCGGCTACAATCGGCTAGTCTTTATCTGCGGCCGCGAAGAGCCCGGCCACGTGAGTACCAGATCAAGCTTGTTGGTAACCACGAATACAAAACTGAATTCGCCATCCTAAGGAGACCACCATGTTCATCGCCATGAACCGCTTCCAGGTTAACGCCGGCCAGGAGGCCACCTTCGAAGAGATGTGGCGCAGCCGCGAGACCTACCTTAACGAGGTGCCCGGATTCATCGAGTTCTCCCTGCTGCGCAACTGGCTGCAGAACGAGGACAAGACCACCGAGTACATCTCGCACTCCACCTGGGCCTCCCGCGAGGACTTCGACGCCTGGACTCAGTCCGAGTCCTTCACCCGCGGCCACGCCCAGGGCTCCGTCGCGGGCGTCCTCGCCGGCCACCCCGTCGTCTCGCTCTACCAAACCGTCCTGCACGAAGAGAAGACGCCGGCAGAGTCGCGCTAGACACGAGGCAACCGTGGACATCATCGAATCGATTGCCGCCCGCCGCAGCCTTGGCAAGATGCGCCCCGATGCGCCCCCGCGCGACCTGATCGAGCGCGTGCTGCAGGCCGGCGTCCACGCCCCCAACCACTACGACACGCAGCCCTGGCGATTCTTCGTCCTCATCAACGACGCGCGCGCCGAGTTCGGCGAGGCCCTGGCTCAGGCGCTATCCCGCCGTATGGGCGAGGTCGACCCGGCGCAGCGCGAGGCGCTCCTCAAGGGCGAACGCCACAAGCCGATGCGCAGCCCGGTGCTCATCGTCGTCGGCGTCCAGTCCGAATCAGACGACCCGATGACGCGCCGCGAGGACCTGCAGGCGGCCTCGGCGTCGCTGCAGAACATGCTGCTCGCCGCCCACTCTCTCGGCCTCGCCGCCCTCTGGCGCACCGGCGATGGCGCCTACGACGACTCCGTCAAAGCCCACTTCGGCCTGCGGCCCGCGGACGAGATCGCCGGCATCCTCTATCTCGGCTACGCCGACGAGTCCTTCGGCCCGGCGCCCGCCCGCCAGCGCGACTTCGCCGACAAGACGGAGTGGCGCGGCGCCCCGCTACCCTGACGCTTCCTCGCCGGTGGGAGGTTCCTGATCCAGGACGCTTGGGATAACGGCAGCAGCTACGAACGGTACGTCGGGCGCTGGAGCCGCAAGATCGGCGACGCGTTTCTCACCTGGCTCGCGCCTCCCGACGGCGTCGCGTGGCTCGACCTCGGTTGTGGCACCGGCGCGCTAACGGCTCAGATCCTCAACCGCTGCTCGCCCACGCACGTCATCGGTGTCGACCCGTCCGGGGACTTCCTCGCCGCGGCCATGAGAGGCGTCCAGGACGCCCGTGCCGAATTTCGCCTCGGTGGTGGTGAGGAGATCCCGCTGCGCGACGCAGAAGTCGACTTCGCGGTGTCCGGCTTCGCGCTGAACTTCGTGCCCGATCAGGCCGCCGCGATGCGGGAGCAGGTTCGTGTCGTCGAACCCGGGGGCACGGTTGCCGCCTACGTCTGGGACTATGCCGGTCAGGCGCAGTTCATTCGCGCCTTCTGGGACGCCGCTCTCGCGCTAAACCCCGCCGCGCAAGAGCTGGACGAAGGCGTCCGCTTCCCGACCTGTCACCCCGTAGCCCTGCGCAGCCTGTTCGAGTCGGCGGGACTCCACGCCGTGGAAGTCACGTCCATCGACGTCCCGACACCCTTCGAAGACTTCGACGACTACTGGACGCCCTTCCTCAGCGGCATCGGGCCGGCCCCCGGCTACTGCACGTCCCTCGACGAGCCCGCCCGCGAGGCGCTGCGCAGCCGTCTTCAAGAAACGCTGCCCACCGACGCCGGCGGCCGCATCCTCCTGGCAGCGCGAGCCTGGGCCGTCCGCGGCACGCGCTAGGCCAACCGGCCCCTCCATTCACCTCGGCTTGCTGTTCTAAGATAAGCTCCCCGCTCCGTAGCTTCGACAGGAGACACACCCCCATGCCTCACAGCACCGACCGCATCATCACCAGCCACGTCGGCAGCCTCGCCCGCCCGCCCGCAGTCGCTGCCCTCTTTCCGGATCGTCCCGCCGGCAAGCCCTTCGACGATTCCGAGCTGCAAGTCCTCCGCGACGCCGTCAACAACGTCGTCAAGCAGCAGGTCGACGCGGGTGTCGATATGGTCAGCGACGGCGAGTTCTCGAAGTCGGGCTTCGCGGGCTACATCAGCGAACGTCTCGGCGGCTTCGAACAGCGCGAGGCCACAGCCCCCAGGCCTACACCCGCGGCCGCGACCGCACCCGCTTCGCCGACTTCTACGCCGAGATCGACCGCACCCACGCCGGTCTCGGTGTCGGTCAGGTCCCGCTCGTATGCGGCGGGCCCATCACGTATACCGGCCAGGATGTCCTGCGCGCGGACCTCGAACGCCTGCGCGCCGCGTGTGAGGCCGCGGGCGCCGAAACCGCCTTCGTGCCGGCCGTCTCCCCGATCACTATCGCCCTGCAGCGCCCCAACGAGCACTACACCACCGATGACGAGTTCCTTTACGCGATCGCCGACGCGATGGCGGTCGAGTACCGCATGATTGTCCAAGCCGGGTTCCTGCTGCAGATCGATGACCCCCGCCTCGTCACCTCGTACGACTCCATGGACCCGCCACCGTCCGCGGCCGAGTACCAGAAGTTCGCCATGAAGTACGTCGAGGCGCTCAACCATGCGCTGCGCGGCCTTCCGGAGGAGAGCGTGCGCTACCACGTCTGCTGGGGCTCCTGGCACGGACCGCATACAACAGACATCCCGCTGGCGGACATCGTCGACGTCGTCCTCGCCATCAACGCCGGCTCCTACTCGGTCGAGGGCGCCAACCCGCGCCACGAACACGAGTATCACGTCTGGGAGACCGCAAAGCTTCCGGACGGCAAGACGCTCATGCCCGGCGTCGTAACCCACTCGACGAACGTCGTAGAGCACCCCGAGTTGATCGCGGAGCGCATCATCAATTACGCCAACATCGTCGGCAAAGAGAACGTCATCGCCGGCGTAGACTGCGGCTTCGCCCAGGGCTGGGACCTCGCCCGCGTCCACGAGAGCATCCAGTGGGAAAAGCTCCGCATGCTCGCCGAAGGCGCCCGCATCGCCAGCGCCCGGCTCTGGAAGTAGGCCGGGGAGCGCCGTAACCCCTTCGCACTCGTATATACTCGAAGGCACGAGACTGAATCTGGGGAGGGGCGGTTTTGGCGGTAGACATCGAGGCGATCAACGCCCGCGTCAAAGAGCAATCCCGCTTCCTCGACTCGATTCGCGCCGAGATCGGCCGCGTCATCGTCGGCCAGACGTATCTCATCGACCGCCTCCTGATCGCGCTGCTCTGCGACGGCCACATCCTCGTCGAAGGCGTCCCCGGCCTCGCCAAGACGCTGTCGATCAACACCCTGGCGCACACCATCGGCGCGTCGCACGCCCGCGTCTCCTTCACGCCCGACCTGCTGCCCGCCGACGTCACCGGCACCCAGATCTACAACCCGCAGGCCGCCGAGTTCACGACGCGCCAGGGCCCCATCTTCGCCAACATCTTCCTCGCCGACGAGATCAACCGCGCGCCCGCCAAGGTGCAGTCCGCCCTGCTCGAGGCGATGCAGGAGCGCCAGGTCAGCATCGGCGGCGTCACCTACCCGCTGCCGCAGCCCTTCATGGTGCTCGCCACCCAGAACCCCATCGAGTCGGAGGGCACCTACCCGCTGCCGGAGGCGCAGCTCGACCGCTTCATGCTCAAGGCGGTGGTCGACTACCCCAACCGCCAGGAGGAGCGCGAGATCCTGCGAGCGCTACGAGACCGGCCACGTGCCCGAGGTACAGCAGGTCGTCAACCTCGACCGACCTCCTCAACGCCCGCAACGCCGTGCAGGAAGTCGTCATCAACGACGGCCTGCGCGATTACATCGTCCACCTCATCCTGGCGACGCGAGACCCGCGTGCCTACCGCATGGAGGCGTTGGCGCCGCTGATCGCGTTCGGCGCCTCGCCGCGCGCGACGATCCACCTGGCGCAGGCCGCCAAGGCGTTTGCCTTCCTCGACGGCCGCGGCTACGTCACCCCGGACGACGTCAAGGCGGTCGCCAAGGACGTGCTGCGGCACCGCGTCATCATCACCTACGAAGCGGAGGCAGAGGACCTCACCACGGACGAGATCATCGACCGCGTCCTGCAGGGCGTCGCGGTGCCCTGAGCGCCGCATACCTCCTCTCCACTTAGCGCTCGTGGTTCCTTCAAATGACCACAGATACAACCAACGCCACCACTGACCTCACCACCGGCCTCTCCCAGGAGGAGATGCTCTCCGTCATCCGACGCCTCCAGATCCGCGCCCGCCGCCTCGTCCGCCTGCTCTTCCTCGGCGAGTACCACAGCGTCTTCCGCGGCCGCGGCCTCGAGTTCAGCGAGGTGCGTGAGTACGAGCCCGGCGACGAAGTCCGCCTCATCGACTGGAACGTCACGGCGCGCATGGGCGTGCCCTACATCAAGAAGTTCGTCGAGGAGCGCGAGCTCGTGCTCTACCTTCTCGTCGACGTCAGCGCCTCGTCCGGCTTCAGCTCACAGACGGCCACGAAGCGCGAGCTGGCAGCCGAACTGGCGACGCTGCTGGCCTTCGCCGCCAACGCCAACAACGACAAGACCGGCCTCATCGCCTTCAGCGACCGCGTCGAGCTATTTCTGCCGCCGCGCAAAGGCCAGCAGCACATCCTGCGCATGGCGCGCGAGCTGCTCTACCTCGAGCCGAAGGGACAAGGCACCAACATCGGCGTCGCCGCCGACCTCCTGATGAGCATCACGAAGCGCCCCAGCGTCGCCTTCGTCATCTCCGACTTCCACGCCACCGGCTTCGAGGCTTCCCTGCGGCTCGCGGCGCAGAAGCACGACCTCACCGCGATCAGCCTCACGGACCCGCGCGAGCTGGAGCTGCCCCGCGTCGGCCTCCTCAAGCTGCGCGACGCCGAGACCGGCGCCCAGGTGCTCGTCGACACCGACGACCGCCGCGAGCGCGAGCGCTATGCCACGGCGGCAGCCGAGCGCATCGTGGCACGACGCCGCTTGCTCGCCGGCCTCGGGGTCGAGGAGATACCCGTACGCACCGACCGCTCTTACATCCAGCCGCTGATGGCGTACTTCCGCGCCCGCGCCGGCAAACGGGGCTCGGCGGCGTGATGCGCGCCCTCATCGCCTCTCTGCTCCTCGCGCTCGTTGGCATCTTCGCCGCGACGGCGCCTGCTTTGGCTGCGGACCCGGTTATCGTCGGCGTGGACGTATTCCTCCCCGACCGCATCACCGTCGGCGACCGCGTCACCTACACGATCACCCTCGAGGCGGACCCTGGCGTCGAGTTCTCGCTCGTGCAGTCATCCTTGCCTGCCGTCCTGGAGATGGTCGACCTGCCGCTGATCACCACGCAGCCGATCGCGGACGGCCGCGTCCGCACCACCATGACCTTCCTGCTCGCGGCCTTCGCGCCGGGCGAAATCGATGTGCCGCCGCTCACGCTGCGTTACTTCGGGCGAGACATCACCGGCGGCGAGCTCCAAACCCCGCCGTCACGCTTCACCGTCGCCAGCGTCCTGCCTGCCGAGCCCGTGATACCGGAGCCGCACGACCTCAAACCCCAGGCCGTAATCGGCGCCCCGGCACCGGGCTGGATCGTCCCGGCGCTCGCCGCTTCTGCCGCTACGCTGGTGCTCGTCCTCATCCTGATATTCGTGCGCACGCGGGCGCTCAAGACCCGCGTCGCCTACGTCCCGGCCCCGGCGCTCGACAAAGAGGAGCTGCCCGAGGACCGCGCCCGCGGCGTGCTCGATACCGCCGGCGCCGGCTTCAGCCTCGAAGGCGACTACATCGAGTACTACAGCTCAATCGGCATCACCGTGCGCCGCTATCTCACGGACCGCTACGGCTTCCCCGCCTTTGCCCTGACGACGCGCGAGCTCGAAAGGGAGATGCTGAAGCGCGGCCTCGACCGCTGGCAGGTTCGCGTCGCTAGCGGTCTGCTGGAGCAGTGCGACTCCGTGGTCTACGCCAACTACCGCCCGGCCGCCGAGCGCGCCGACGCCGACCTCACCGCCGCCTACGAGATCGTCGAGATGAGCCGGCCCGCACCGGAGCCGGAAGAGGCGCCCGCACGATGACCTTCAGCGACGCCAACCTCCTGCTGCTCCTCCTCGCGCTGCCGTTAGCGCTGCTGCTGAAGTGGCGCACCGGCGATCAAGCGACGCCGGGCCGCTTCTCCAATCTCGGATTGCTCGGCGGGATCCGACCTACGTGGCGCATCCGCTACCGTTGGCTGCCGGCGTTGATCCGCGCCGGGGCGCTGGCGCTGCTCGTCATCGCGCTGGCACGCCCGCAGGTCGGTCAGGCCGACACCGTGCTGCCCGGCCAAGGCATCGACATCGCCCTCGTCCTCGACCTCTCGAGCAGCATGTCCTCCGCCTCGTTGAGCACGGGCTCGCGTCAGGAAGTAGCGCAGCGCGTGCTGACTGACTTCATCAAGGGTCGCGAAGAGGACCGCATCGGCCTCGTCATCTTCCGTGATCAAGCGCTCGTCCTCAGCCCGCTCACGCTCGACTACGAAGCGCTCGTAAAACTGCTGGACCAGGCGGACCGCGTCCCCCTCCAGGACGGCACCGCGATCGGCGTCGGCCTTGCCTCGGCTGTTGACCTGCTGCGCGATTCGCGCGCCCGCAGCCGTGTCGCCATCCTGCTCACAGACGGCGAGCAAACTGGTGGCGGTATCGAGCCGCTCGCCGCCGCCCGCATCGCCAACGCCCTCGGCATCCGCGTCTACACCGTCGGCGTCATCGCGCCCGGCTCGCGTGGCGCCGGCAAGCTCAACGTCAACGAGACCGCGCTGCGTGAGATGGCAAAAGTCACCGGCGGCCAGTACTTCCCCGCCGAATCAGAGCAGGCCCTCGAAGCAATCTACGCCAGCATCGAGCATCTGGAAAAATCCCGCGTCGGCCGCCCCCAGTACGGCGCTTACAACGAGCTTGCGGTCTACTTCTTGCTCGGCGCGCTCGCGTTGCTGGCCCTGGAGCTGGGTCTGCGTGGCACGGTCTGGAGGCAGGCGACGTGATCGACTTCGCGCGTCCCACCTTCCTCGCCCTCGGCGCCCTCGTCGTCCTTTCGATGGCGGCCGGTGCGTTCTACACCGGCGTCTGGCGCCGCCGCGCCCGCGCCGAGTTCGCCGGCCCGCAGGCGTCCCGCTGGGGCGGCTCCGGCTTCTGGGTCCGCAGCATCCTGTTCCTTGCCGCCGCCGCACTGATCGCCATCGCGGCCGCCCGGCCGCAGTGGGGCACCAACCAGACCGTCCGCGAGCGCAACGGCATCGATTACGTCATTGCCCTCGATATCTCGAAGAGCATGAACGCCGACGACGTGGCGCCGACGCGGCTCGAGGCGGCGCAGCAGGAGCTCGTGCGCCTCGTGGAGTCGGAACGCGGCAATCGCATCGGCCTCGTCCTCTTCGCCGGCTCCGCCTTCCTGCGTTCGCCCCTCACCTCCGACACTCAAGCGATGGCGCAGCTGATCCGGCGCGCAGGCGGCGAGACATCACTCGCCAGAGTCGGCTCCGACCTCGGCGCGGCGCTCGATGTCGCGGGCACCATCCTCGCCGCCAGCGACGACGACCGCGGCAAAGCCGTCATCGTCGTCAGCGACGGCGAGGACCACGCCGGCACCTACGTTGAACGCGCCCGGTCGCTCGCCGAGCGTGGGATCACTGTGCTCACGGCAGGCGTCGGCACCGAAGCCGGTGCGCCGCTTTTCGACGTCAACTTCAGCGGCGTCCTGGTCCCCAACCTGGACGAGAACCAGCAGCCCGTCATCAGCCACCTCAACGAGGCGCCTCTGATCCAGATCGCCGAGCTCACCGGCGGCCGCTACCAGCGCATCAGCGGCGACACGCGCAGCCTGATTGGCCTGCAGATCGACCTCCACAACCTCGACCCGTCTCCCGCGGGCACCGAGCTCAGCATCACCCACATCGAGCGCTATCAGCTCTTTGTCGCCGCGGCGATCGTCCTGCTCTTCGTCGCCTGGTTCCTGCCGGGCCGCCTACCGCTGCCGCGACTACGCCCCGCCCGTCCCTATCCCGCCTTCGCGGTGCTCCTTCTGGCGTTGCTCGTTGCGGCCTGTGGCGGCAACGCCGACAGTTCGTTGCGCGCCAGGAACGAAGAAGCCAATGCGCTCTTCGTCGCCGGTGACTACCAAGGCGCGCTCGACATCTACCAGGAGCTGCTCGCCGAGCGCCCGGACGTCGACGAGCTAAGCTACAACGAAGGCAACGCCCTGCACCGCCTGCAGTCCTACGAACGCGCCGTCACGGCCACCAGCCGGGTCTTGCCGCCGCGTGACGTCGAGCTCGGCGTCGCGAGCTACTACGCTCTTGGCAACCACCTGCTGCAGCTCGGGCGTCTCGAAGAAGCCTATACCGCCTATCGCCAGGCACTCCTCCTCGACCCCAACGACGCCGACTCAAAACACAACCTCGAAGTTGTGCTGCTGCTGGCGTCGTCGCAGGAGCAACCGGGGGCGCAACAGCCGGGACCGAACTCGCCTGAGGGCTCGCAGCAGGGCGAAGCGAGCCCGGATGGCACCCCGACCCCTGGTGGTCAGCAAGATCCCACGGGCGAACCCCAGCCGGGCGCTTCGCCGCAGGCAGGGACGCCGCAGGCCGGGGATGCCGGTAGCAACCAGGTCCCCGGCACGCCCCAGGCCACGCCACCCACCAGCGCCAGCATCGATCGCACCCTGGCGGAGGCGCTCGCCGGACTCAATGACGAAGTCAGCTTCGAACAGGCGATCGAGATTCTCGACCTGCTGCGGCAAAAGCAGCAAGCGCAGCGGCAGGCGCCCGGTAGCTCATTCTCCGGGCCGGATTACTGATGAGCGACTGGGTTCATCTCGTCACGGCCCCGGATCAGATAACGGGCGAGATCTGGGTCTCGATCCTGCGGGACGCCGGCTTGCGCGCGATGCTGAGGCCATCGGACGCCGTTTCTTTCCTCGGCGTCAGCGCCCTGGGCTGCCGCGTCCAGGTCATGGAAGAGGATGTCGCACGGGCTCGCGAGGTCCTCGGCGAAGTCTCAGACGAACCGGCCTGACCGGTTACTTCCAACGCAGCAGTCGGGCCAGCAGCGTGTTGCGGGCGTGACGCCAGACGCTGGTCAGCCGCTCGCGTTCTTCCTGCGTCAGCTCTTTCTGTCCGTAGCGAACCCGCACGTAGCTCTCGCTCAGGAAGTCGAGGTCCTCGACATCGGGCAGGGCCTGCCGCAGGCGCGCCACGACCTCTCGCGGTGTCTCCTGTGGCCTCACCCTTAACCGCGACCAGCGCGTCAGGCGCATAGTCTTCTCCCAGACCTGCACCGGGTACGCGTAACGCCCCAGGCCGCGTTGCCAGCTGTACTGGAATACCCCCGCGGTTACTAGAACCAGCGCCAGCACCCCGAGGATGGCAGACAGTGTCACGGTGCTGATGAAGTTCGACTGCTCCTCGATAACAAGGGCGTCAATCTCTTCCGGAGCGCCGAGCCCCTGCTCAGCCCCGGACGGAAACTGGAATGCGTCGTCGAGGAATTCGTCCTGGGTGATGGTGCCGGGGGAGAAGCCGGCGTCTGAGAACGAACGCGCCACCAGCGCCTCACTCGGCGTCGGGTTGAATTCGACCCAGCCCAGGCCCGGGAAGTAGACCTCCGGCCAGGCAAACGAGTTGGCCTCCGCCACCACGTACACGTTTGTTTTCGGGACGCGGTCGCTGCTGCTGATCGCATAGCCGACGGCGATACGGGACGGGATGCCCAGCGATCGCAGCATCACGACCATCGCCGAAGCGTGGTAGTCGAAATAGCCTTCCTGAGCTTCGAACAGGAAGTAGTCGACGGAGTCTTCTTTCGGACCTGCCGCCGGGATGCGCAGGTTGATACCGTAGCCCCGCAGATACTGCTCCAGTGCGGCCGCCTTGTCGTACGGCGTTATCGCGCCCGCGTTGTCCACGATCTCCTGCGCTTTGTCCTTGACCCGCTGCGGTAGGTTGTCTGGCAACTGGAGGTAGGGTTCCGTCCAGCTCGGGTACTCCTGGGGGATGCTGCGCAGCGTCGCCACCGAGGCGTCGCTCACGGTGGCGTCGACGCGGTACTGGTCCTCTCTGCTGAGCTTGCTGGCCGGGCGCACGGATGTGACGTCCGCCGGCCCGGGACCGAACACGACGCGTGTGTCGATATTGACAGTCAGCGGCAGGCCCTCTGTAACGATGACATTCGAGTCTTTTGAAGGCGTCACCTGCAGCGATACCGCCCGGCGCAACTGGGCCAGTGTATCCAGAGTCGGCTGCATCGGCTCCAGCGCAGGCCACGCATTCTGCGTAATCTGCGCCGACTCGCCGATCTTCCAGCCCGCCGGTGTGTACTCGTCGTACACCTGAACGCGCAGGAAACCGACTTCCGAAGCCGTCACGCGCAGCACCTCTGACGAGCTCAGCTTGATCGGCCCTTGCAGCGGTAGCGTCGAGCCGAAGAGGTGGATCTGGCTTCCCTTCTTGCTGTCGATGCCGCTGAAAACGCGCCCCAGGTCATTCAGCGGCGACGCGATCGGCGCGGTCACCTTGGTCCAGGCCGAATACAGCAACCCGCTTCCACTGCCGACGGGCAGGACCCACGCCAAGGCAAGCAACGGCAAGGCCACCCAGACAGTGATGTTGAGCACGGTCAGGCTCATGAAGTCCGGATAGCGAATGTTGCGTTTTCGCCACTCCTTCGCGTGCCGCAGCAGGTTGATCCGCGCCACCAGCAGGATGGCGCAGAAAAGGAAGATCAAGAGCGGCAGGCTGTTGTGGCCCGGTAAGTAGCTCAGGTTCGTCATCAGTGCCAGACCGCCGGGGATCAGGCCAAGCCAGGCGTTCTGCCAGCGGAAGATGCTCCACGCTGCAATGTAAGCGGCCACGAAGGTAGCAGCGACGACCAGCACGATGAACGGGATGTCGTCGTTCGAGATCCCGCCGGTGACGACCGCGTCGCCCCACAGCCAGAGTCGGTCCAATATCTCCCACGTCCGCTCGCGTAGCGATCCCCGCAGCTCGTTTCCGATGACGTAGAGGCCGGCAAGAACTCCAATGCTGAGGACAACAAGGTGCGCCCACAAAGCCGGAACGCGGCTGTGCGCCGCGACCAGCCCCAGGACCAGACCGAGGAAGCCGATGCCGTAGAGGGACGGCATCCCCGCCACCCAGTCGGCGCTGTCGATCGACCGCACAACGGTCAGGAAGCCGACTAGCACAATGGCCAGCGTGACCAGCGTCTCCCAGGTCAGACCTGTATAGCGCGTGAAGCGGAAGATCGGCTCGAAGCGGCTCGGCCGGTCCGGCAGGTCTGCCTCGCGCTCGCGGTCGCGGAAGATCTCGTTCCAGGAAGCCTGCCTCATGGCATTTGTCTCGGCACGGCTTCGTTCGAGGAGCCCTCGACTCCCATCGACAGCGACGTGATCAGGTCGTCGGAGTTACGCACCAGGTAGGTGTACACGTCGGACGATGCCAGCGCGCCGAAGACCATGAGCGAGTTCTCGCTGCCCCCAAACGTGCTCGGCTCGATCAGCACGGCCGCCGACCTTGACGCCCTGCTCCGCGATGAACTGCAGCGACCCGACCCAGTCCTCCGAGGTCGATGGCGTGATCACCACGACGGTGGTGTGGCGTCCGAAGCGCCTCGATTCCTCGCTGATCAGCGTACCGATCGGCACGTCGCCCTCCGCTCTGGAGAGCGCCAGCGCTTCGAGGATCCGCGTGTAGTGCTGCGCGCCGCGCTCCGCATCCTCAACGAAAAGCTGCTTGCCGAAGCTGATGAAGCCGACCGAGCGGTTCGCCACCAGGAAGTAGCGCGCGATCGACGCCGCCACCTTGATCCCGAACTCCTCCGTGCCGTTCTCACCCTCGCCAACGTGCACTTTCTTCTCGAGGTCGAGGATGACCCAGATGTCCGACGCCGGGTCCAGCTCGAACAGCTTGACCATCATCTTGCCGGTGCGCGCCGTGCTCGGCCAGTGGATCCGGTTGAAGCTGTCGCCGAACTCGTACTCGCGCACGCCGGAGGCGTTCGGCGTGACGTAGTGCGTGCGCTTGCGGAACTTGCCTTCGCCCGGCAGGTTCGCCGGTGGCACATAGAAGTTAGGCAGCTCAATCGCCTGCGGGTAGACCAGGATCGTCGAGGGCCGCCCGTACGTGTTGGTGTGCTTGAAGAAACCGAAGGGGTCGCCCGTAGTGATCTGCAGCGGCCCGATGTTGAACAGGCCGCGCAGCTCGCAGTACGTGTTCGCGCGCCATGCCCGCGACTCGCGCGGCCCCAGCGTGATCACGCGGCCCGGGTGGTGGCCCGGCATATCCGACGGCTCGCTGACCTCCAGCCACAGCTTGGAAAACCAGCTCGTGTTCTTCACCGTAATCCGCTCGACGAACTCCTGGCCCTCCTGCAGGCGGTCCTGCGGGCGTTCCGCCGTGACCTCCAGGTTGCGCGCGTTGGCGCGGGCCCAGAAGTACGCGCCGACGATGCCGAAGAGGATGACGTACGACAGACGAGCCGGCAGCCAGAATCCCGTCGACATCGCCGACATCAGGCAGACCAGAAAAAGCACGCTGATGACGGTGAGCGAAAGATGGCGCTTGATCAGGAGGTCGTAGGCCTCCTTCGCCAGCTCGATCATGGCTGAAACCTACGTCGGCTGTCCGCCGCGAGCCCGCGCGCCGGGGACCGGCACCCGCTCGAGGCAGCTCAGGATGATGTCTGCGGCTGTCACGCTCTTTACGCGCGCCGACGGGCTGACGATGACGCGGTGTCCGAGCGTGGCGTAGGCGAGCTCCTTCACGTCGTCTGGGATCACGTAGTCGCGGCCGTCCAGCATCGCCTGCGCCTGCGCCGTTCGGTACAGCGCCAGCGAGCCGCGCGGCGAAGCGCCCAGGTACACCGATTCGTGCTGCCGCGTCATGTCCACGAGGCCGACGATGTACTGCTTGATCAGCGGGTCGACGTAGATCTCCTTGACGGCCTCCTGGACCGAGATGATCTCGTCGGCGTCCGTGACCTGCGCCAGGCTTTCGATCGGGTGCGCGATCTGCTGGCTGGTCCATCATCAGCACCTCGTCGGTGTTGGTCGGGTAGCCCAGGTGCACGCGCATCAGGAAGCGGTCCAGTTGCGCCTCAGGCAGAGGGAACGTGCCCTCGTACTCGATCGGGTTCTGCGTCGCCAGGACCATGAAGGGTCGCGGCAGGTCGCGCGTCACGCCGTCGACGGTGACGCGGTGCTCCTCCATCGCCTCCAGCAACGACGACTGAGTCTTCGGCGTTGCGCGGTTGATCTCGTCGGCCAGCACGATCTCCGCCACGATCGGGCCGGGGCGGAACTCGAAGTCGCCGCTCTTCTGGTTGTAGACGGAAACGCCGGTGACGTCACTGGGCAGAATGTCCGGCGTGAACTGAATGCGCTTGAACTCGCAGCCGGTCGACTTCGCGAGGCTGCGGGCCAGCATCGTCTTGCCAACGCCGGGCACGTCCTCGATCAGCAGATGGCCAGCGCAGAGCAGGCAGACAACTGTGAGCCGTACTTCAGCTTCCTTGCCGATAATGACCTTCTGAACGTTGTCCAGTATCCGTTCGGCGATGATTTTAGGGTCTTCCACGCGTGACTCCCCCGAAGCTGACCTGCCCCGCTCGCCCCGGAGGGCGAACGCTCCCCACGCAGATTACGAAAGCCTCTATACCCACTATAGAAAACGCAGACTACCAATACAATTTTGGCAGGCTGCATTTGAACTTGACGCGAATTATAGCAAAGCGCAATGACCTCGGTTATTAGCAAACTATTAAGGGCTGGAACGCTTCTGACACGCCCTCTAGCGCCCTCAGCCGTTATGATCGGAGACTGATGACGCACCCCCGCTCGAATCGCCTCGTCTGCGCCGCCGCGCTGCTTGCGCTCGCCGCCCTCACCGTCGCTTGCGGCGCCTCCACCGACGCCGCAACCAAGCCGGGCTCCGACACGTCTGGCGGCATCCAGATCGCCACACTCACGCCAACCGCCGAAGGCGCCACGCCTGCGTTACCATCCTCCCCAACCTCGCAGCCCTCCGCAACGCCCGTGCTCGAAACCCCAACGCCTGAGCCACCCAGCGCCGTCCCTACCGGCCTCGCCTTCCAGCCGCCCCAGCTGCGCCAGGGCGGCTACAGCGTCGTCTACCTCTACGAGCCCGCCCTCAACGCCACCGTCAGCTTCGGTGGGCTGCAATTCCCAATGCTGCAGGACGGCGACCGCTGGTGGGCCGTCATCGGCGTCGGCGCCTTCGCCGACCCCGGCCTTGCGCCGCTCAGCGTCGCCTACACCCCCGTTGGTGGTGGCGACACTATCTCGCTGGCACAGAGCATTCAGATCACCGATTACGACTACCCGGTAGAAAATATCGACCTCGACCCTGAGACCTCGGCGCTCCTCGACCCCGACATCGTCAACAACGAGCTCGCGATCCGCAGCAGCGTGCTCACCGGCTTCACGGCACGCAAGCTCTGGTCCGGACCCTTCGTGCGTCCGTCTGACGCCCCGATCGGTGACGTCTACGGCATCGCGCGCAGCTACAACGGTGGCCCCGTCAGCGGCTACCACCGCGGCACCGACTTCACGGCAAGCCTGGGCGACCCGGTCTACGCCGCGGCGGCAGGTGTCGTCGTCTTCGCCGATGAGCTGCAGGTGCGCGGAAATACCATCATGATCGACCACGGTGCCGGCGTGTTCACCGGCTATAACCACCTCAGCGCCATCAACGTCAGCGTCGGAGACTCGGTGACAGCCGGGCCAGATCATCGGCGCCATCGGCAGCACCGGCCTGGTCACCGGGCCCCACCTGCACTGGGAGGTCATCATCCGCGGCATCGAGGTCGACGGCGCGCAATGGCTCGAAGGCACCGCCATCGGCCCGTAGAGCTAGAGGGCCTCCGGCTGGCTCCTGACATTTCACCGGGACATCGACTCGCTGAGACGCAAGACTTCGTCTCGGATTCTGACACCATCCCACAACGAGAGCCGAAAGACCGATCCATCCACCAACTCGATTCTCAACGTGTCCCACAGGAAGGGCAGCCGGGATCGCTTGCTATCCACCGACCTGACCGACTTCAAGTCAATCTCGAATCGTGGCTGTGAGAATGGTCGCCGAGGGAGTATTCGCGGTGCTTTGGGAAGAAACAGGATGCGCTGGTTGGTGAGCAGGAGATACCCGCCACGCATTTGCCACCGAGGTAACCCCAGGATCTCCACTGAGATTCTTTCTCGGGCCGTTTCGTCAACACGAAGCGTGGGACTATCGACTCTCTCCGACCACTCGGACAAAGCGGTAAGAAGCTCTCTTAACCTTCCCAAGCCGTTGCCTTCCTAATTCCCTGCAGCCAGGATCCTACTCGCCTCATTGGTTCGTAGTCCCGGGTTGGAGAAACCTCAGCCGTGGCTGGCTGGAGTAGCCCCTGCCGGCGTAGCAGCAGCGGTAGACTCTTCTCATGGAGCAACCACAGTGGCTGATCTGGGCCCGCCGCCTCCAGGCCATCGCCCAGACCGGCCTCACCTACACCCAGGATGACTACGACCGCGAGCGCTACCACGAGCTCACGGCCATCGCCGGCGCCATCACCGAGAGTCACTCTGACCTCAGCTTCGAGTCCCTGACCGCCCTGTTCGAGGCCGAAACCGGCTACCCCACGCCCAAGGTCGACGTCCGCGCCGTCATCTTCGACGGCCCCAAACTGCTGCTGGTCAAGGAACGCAGCGACGGCCTCTGGACCCTTCCCGGCGGCTGGGCCGACGTCAACGAGGCGCCCTCAGAGGCCGTGGCGCGCGAGGTCCTCGAGGAGGCCGGCTACCAGGTCAAACCGACACGCCTGCTCGCTGTCTACGACCGCTCCAAGCACGCCCACGTGCCCGTCTACTTCTTCCACATCTACAAGATGTTCTTCGAATGCGAAATCCTGGACCCGGACCGCGCCGAGAGCGCCTTCGACATAGAGGACGTGGCCTTCTTCTCCCCCGACGGCCTGCCGCCGCTCAGCCTCTCGCGCACCCTGCCGTCGCAGATCGCCCGCCTCGTCGAGCTGCACGCCGACGCCGCCGCGCCGACCGACTTCGACTAGGGCTTCTGGCAGACGAACGTCCGCCAGTCCCCCTCGCTCATCACCCGCTCGATGCGCAGCCCCGCCGCCTCCAGCGCCGCCCGAGCGCCCGCCTCGCGCTCCGCGATGACGCCACCTGCGAACAGCCACGCACCCGGCTTCATCTGTGCCGCCATCGCCGAAGCCAGCGCCGTCACAGCCGCCGCGTTGATATTGGCCAAGATCAGATCGAACGGGCCGTCAGCGCCCACCACGTCGATCGACCCCTCGCGCACCGTGATCTTGTCCTGCATCCCGTTGAGCGCCGCGTTCTCGTTCGACGCCTTCACGGCCTGCTCCTCCGTGTCCGTCGCCAGCACCGCGCTCGCCCCGAAGGCAACCGCCGCGATCGCCAGGATCCCGGACCCGGAGCCGAGGTCGAGCACGTAGTCGCCGGGACGCATCACGTCCTGCACGCCCTGCATACACATCCGCGTCGTCGGGTGCTGTCCGGTGCCAAACGCCATCCCCGGGTCGAGGCTGATCACCACCTCGCCCTCAACGGCCGTGTACTCCCGCCACGCCGGCCGCACGACAAGCCGACCGACCCGCTCGATGTCGTAGTGCTCTTTCCAGGTCTCGGCCCAGTCCTCTTCCCGGATCGTTCCCCAGGCGGGTTCGTCCGCCAGCGCTCCGCCGAGCCCGGCGCCAGCGATCCTGCGCATCACCTCGTCCCGCTGGGCGTCCGTCAACGCGCCTTCGAAATACCCCAGCGAGCCGCAGCGGCGCCGATTCGTCCAGCGTGTAGCCTTCATCCGGCCCCAACGCCTCGATCGCCGGCTCGATCGTCACGCCGCGCCCCGTGATCTCCTGCAGCAGGTCGGTCACCGCCTCGCCGGACTCGGGGCGCACTCGCAGAGACAGCTCCGTCCACCCGGACTCGCTCATCCAGCGTCCTTGACGACGTAGTCGGGCTCCGGGTCTCGCAAGAAGCGCCGTGCTTTGACATTCGTGTGTCCGTTCAACCACGCCTTGGCGATTCGGTGGCCGCCGTCCATGAGGCCGCCATCTGCAGACAGGATGACCGGCATCCTCAAATCGGCGTCCATGATCCGGCGCACGTGTTCTGCAACCTCACGACAGCTCGGGGGCTCCGTGAACCAACAGTTCTGCTCGAACTCCTTGATTTCCTCAATCGCGACGTCCTCGACAGGAAGCTTGCGCGCCAGTTGCCAGAGTCGCTCCGTGTACCAGAACGCGCGTCCTTCCGGCGTTGGACGAGAATGCTTCTGCATCCTCTGAACCTCCAAAGCTGCCTGGAACCGAACTAAGAACTAACCGAAGGCGCCTTTGACCTTCTCGAACAGCCCCTTGTCGCCGTTGTCCTTCTCGAGCGACTGCGACAGCTGCTCCAGCAGCTTCTTCTGCTCGCTGCTCAGCTTCTTCGGCGTCGTCACCTGGACGTGGATGTAGAAGTTGCCCCGGCCGCCGCCGCGCAGGCGAGAGACGCCCTTGTTGCGCAGCGTCATCACCTCACCGCTTTCAATCCCTGCCGCAACCTTGACCTTCTCCTCGCCCTCCAGCGTTGGCACGACGACCTCGTCGCCCAGCGCCGCCTGCGCGAAGCTGATGTTGAGCTGCACGTGCAGGTCGTCCTCGACGCGCTCGAAGATCGGGTGCTCGCCGACGCGCAGGACGACGTAACAGCTGCCGCGCGGCCCGCCGTTGGTGCCCAGCTCGCCTTCACCCGTCAACCGGATCTGCGAGCCGTTGTCGACGCCGGCCGGCACGTTGACCTCCAGCGCCCGCGTCACGCGTTCGCGGCCGGTGCCACGGCACTTGGTGCACGGCTTGGGGATGATCCAGCCCTCGCCGCGGCAGCGGTCGCAGGCCGTAACGTTGATGAACTGCCCGAACACGCTGCGCTGCGCCCGCCGCACCTCGCCCAGGCCCTCGCAGGCCGGGCAGCGCTCCGGCTCCGTGCCCGGTTCGGCGCGCAGGCCGTCGCACTGCGCTGCACAGCTCGGTTCGGTTGATCGTGACCGTCTTCGTTGCGCCGAAGGCCGACTCCTCGAACGTCAGGTCGATGGCCACCTGCAGGTCGGCGCCCCGCGTCGGTGCGCGGCGACGCTGCTGGCTCGCCGCTCCGAAAAAGGCATCGAAGATGTCGCCGAAGCCGCCGAACGGGCCAAATCCCTCGAAGCCGCGGCTGTTGCTGAACGCACCGTCCAGGCCCGCGTGGCCGAAGCGATCGTACGTCCCGCGCTTCTCCGGGTCGGAGAGCACTTCGTACGCCTCGTTGATCTCCTTGAAGCGCGCCTCAGCGCCCGGCTCCGAGTTGCGGTCCGGGTGAAACTCCATCGCTAGGCGGCGGAAGGCCCGTTTGATCTCGTCCTGGGAAGCGTCGCGGCCGACGCCTAGGGTCTCGTAGTAATCAGTTTTCTGGGTTGCCATACAAACTCTAAGTTTAACGGCTCCGGCTTCGTGTCGCGAGGCCCCCTTGTCGCCAAAGCGGCCTGACCCCGGCCTGCGTTTACAATCAGGCGTGGAAAACTCGGAGCTCTTCCGCGACATTCTCCTCGTCGCCGTCGCCGCCCTCGTCGGCGGCGCGTTCGCTCAACTCCTGCGCCTACCTACGATTATCGGCTTCCTCGTCGCCGGCGTTGTCATTAGCCCCAACACGCCTGGGCCCGTCGGCAACCTCGAGGACATCACGCACGCCGCCGACATCGGCGTCATCCTGCTCATGTTCGGCATCGGCATCCAGTTCTCGTTCCGCCATCTGCTCGACTACGGCAGGCTCACCCTGCTTGGCGGTGGTGGCCAGATCGTCCTCACCATCACGATCGGCTTCCTCGTCGGCACGCTCCTCGGCTTCAGCAGCGAGGTCGCCATCATCCTCGGCTTCCTCGCCGCCAACACGAGCACCGTCGTCGTCGTGAAGATCCTCGAAGGCCGCCGCCAGCTCAAGTCGGTCCCCGGCATCGCCGCGGTCAACGTTTGCATCCTGCAGGAGTTCGGCGCCGTCCTCATGGTGATAATCGTCCCGTCCTTCGGCGGCGAAGCGTTCGCGGCCGGCGAAATCGTCCTCGCCGTTGTCACCGGCATCGCGCTGATCGCGGCGACCTACGTGCTGAGCACGCTCGTCCTGCCCGTGGTCTGGCGCCGCGTCGCCTACGCCCGCTCGAACGAGCTCTCCCTGCTCGCGGCGATCGTGCTCGCGGTCGGGCTGGCGGCGGGCAGCGGCCTCCTCGGCCTCTCGATCGCCTTCGGCGCCTTCCTTGCCGGGCTGGCGCTGTCCGAAAACGAGTTCGGCCACGCCACGCTCTCCGACGTGATCCCGCTGCGCGACATCTTCGCCTCCGTCTTCTTCATCTCGATGGGCATGCTGATCGACCCCGTCGTGCTCTGGGACGACCCCGGCAAGGTGCTGGCGATCTTCCTCCTCTTCGTCGCCGGCAAGGGCCTCGTAGCAGGGTTCAGCCTGCGCCTGGCCGGCCTGACGCTCGGGCAGGCGATCCTCACGGCCGTGCTTCTCGCTGAGGTCGGCGAATTCTCCTTCGTGATCGCGCGTGTGGCGCTGGAGGAGGGCATCGTCACGGACACCTTCGGTTCCACCTTCTTGCTCGCCGCCGGGCTTTCCATCCTGGTCAGTCCCGGCCTCGTGCAGGGCATCCCGCTCCTGCTCAGCCGCGCCCAACGCATCGGCATCCTCTCCACCCTCCATCACAATCCGGAAGTCCAGCAGGCGTCCGAAGTGCACCAGATGCACCGTCACGTCGTGATCTGCGGCTACGGCGATGCCGCCCGCAGCCTCGTTCGCAGCCTCGCCGGCCGCGGCCTCCCCTTCGTCGTCATCGAGAACAACCCCTATATCTTCGACAGCGTCCGCAAGAACGAGCCCGAGATGCCGTTCATCTACGGCGACGCCACCCGGCCCGAGGTTCTCGAGCTGGCCCGTATCCACGATGCGCGCGTCGTCGCCATCACCTTCCCCAACGCGGGTGAGGTGCGTATCGTCGCCGCCAACGCGCAGGCCGCCAACGCCGGCCTCGACGTCGTCGCCCGCGGGTCAGCCGCAGACGCAAAGCCTGCTGCGCCGTGCCGGCTCCTCCGAGGTCGTCGACCCCGAGTTCGAGGCCAGCCTCGAGTTCGTGCGCCACGTCCTCCACCGCTTCGGCGTCGACGGCCGCGAAATCGTCGCCCTGCAGACCCGCTGGCGCGCCGAGTACTACCGCAACGAATAACGCGCCTGCTTGACTCGGCAAGCTCGAACAGCATAACATCTATCAGCAATGGCTGCGGGGCGATTTCAGGATTTCTTTGGCGACGATTTCGAAGATGCGCTCGACTCACTGAAGTCGGCGCCGGGCGCCTTCGGCAATATCGTCGTGGCCGCAATTCGGCAACTCAAGCCGGTGGATGTCGCCGCGTTCGCCCTCGTCGTGGCCGGCTGGGCCTTCTTCGTCTACGGCATCTTCGCCGGGCACGCCATCGGCCTCCTGCTCGTCTCGCTGCTCCCTACGGCACTGTGGCTCGCCGCGGGTATCTCCGCCGGCATCATCTTCCACGTCGGCGGCATCGGCTATCGCTCGCTCGGCTACTGGGAGTCCTACGTCCTCATCCTGACGTTCTCCTGGCTCGGCGTCCTCGCCCTACGGCTCGCGCTCAACCCCTACGACCGTCGCATCCACCGCTCCCCGCCCGTCGACCTGTAAACACACAACCGGGAGCGCAACATGTCTGGCCCTCAGCCTGTTGAGTTGGGACGCCGCATCGTCGTCTGGGGTGTCACCGCCTCCGGCAAAACGACGCTCGCAAAGCGTCTCGCGTCGCTTCTCGGCGTGTCGCGTATTGAGCTCGACGCCATCTTCTGGAAGCCGGACTGGGTCGAAACACCCGATGACGAGTTCAGGGCCGCGGTCCAGGCAGCTCTCGATGCGGCCGGCGCGGCCTGGGTGCTCGATGGCAGCTACCGGCGCATCAGCGACATCTACCTCTCCCGCGCCGACACGCTGATCTGGCTCCACCTGCCCTGGCGCGTCGGCTTCTGGCGCCTGCTGCAACGGACAGTCCGCCGTGCATGGACGAGAGAGTCCCTCTACTACGAAGGCGGCCCGCGCGAATCGTGGCGCCTGAGCTTCTTCGACCGCAGGTCGATCCTCTGGTGGTCGATCGCGCAGCATCGGCGCACCACGCTAAGCTGCCGCGAGCGCATCGCCGCGCTGCCGCCGCACGTCCGCGTCCGCGTGCTACGCAGCGCCGGCGAAGTCGAGGCTTGGCTCTCCCAACTCGAGTCCATCGAAGGCCGGGCTTGACATCGGCCTCCGATACATAGACTATCTAGGTATGAGCGACCTCCTGGGATCCCAGTCCGACCTTCTCATCCTGGCCGTGCTGCAGTCCGGCCCCGCCCACGGCTACGCCATCATCGAGGACATCAAGTCGCGTAGCGAGGGCCGCTTCGAGCTGCCCGAGGGCACGATTTACCCCGCGCTGCACCGGCTCGAGCGCCAAGGCTTCCTGACCAGCGCCTGGTCCCAGGCCGACGGCCGCCGCCGCCGCGTCTACGAGCTCACCGCCACCGGACGCGAGGCCCTGCGCGACCGCCAGCGCGAATGGACCCAGTTCGCCACCGCCATGACCGCCGTGATCGGAGGCGCCACATGAAAGACGTCACGAACATCGAGCAATACCTCGACGAGCTGGCAGACGCCCTGATCGCCACGCCGCGTCGCGCCCGCCGCATCCTCGCCGAAACGCAGGATCATCTCGAAACGGCCCGCAAGTCGTTGATCGATGGCGGCATGGCCCCCGAAGACGCAGAAACGGAGGCGCTACGGCAGTTCGGCTCCCCTGCCGTCGTCGCGCGCAGCTTCCGCCGCGACACGCCGCTGCTCTCACTCCCCTTCATCGAAGCGCTCGGCACGTCGCTGCTGGGACTCGTGGCCGTTGGCTTCATCGCCATCGGGCTCAGCGGCGTCCTCGCCCTCGGCATCGGCGCCGTCACCGGCAAGGGCTTCATCGCCGGTGACCTTCCCGGCGTCACGTACACCGCCGAACGTTGTGGCGACTTCTTCCGCTTCCACCCGGAGGCAACCGACTGCGCCACCGCCGCCACCGCGCATCACTACGACGAGATCGTCTTCCAGCGCATCGACGTCGGCGTCCTCGGGCTGCTGGCGCTCCTCGCCTACTTCGGCGCCCGGCGTTGGCGGCGTCCGCGGCGCATGCCGTCAGTCTTCGCCCCTACCATCGGCGCCGCGGTGTTCGGACTGGCCGGTTGCGGCTTTACGCTAATGGCCGTCGGCCAGACCGTCACTGGCGGCTCGGACGGCGCCGGCGCCTTTGTCAGCGGCGGCATCGTATCGCTCGTCATCGCCGTTGCCTTCGGCCTCAGGCTGCTCCCCCTCCTCGCGCCTGAGCAAGGCTAATTCTTCCTCGTCGTTCACTTTGATTGCGCTGCTCCTGTGAACATATCTGGAAGAAGCCCGAGAACTCCTCATCGCTGAGGCCCGTCTGGCGAATGATCGAGCGTAAAGTTCCCACGGGCAGCGTGCGATTGCCGTGCACCGGCACGACCACCAGCGCGCTCATACCTGGCCTTCTTAGATAGTGGTGACTTCCCCGGACATGGGATTGCTCGACCCCGGCCCTCAAAGAGCGCGGCCACCACCTGCCGGCCGCTGGGTCGCGGCAGACGGTTCACGCGATGGCGATTTCGACTTCGGTAAGTTCGACGGACGCCTCAAAGTCAGGGACCGCGATGTGGTCTTTCTCAGCCGCCTCGAAGTATCCCTGGATGGCTTCTTTGGTCTCGGCCAGCGCTTCTTCCTTCGTTGCCCCGTAAGTCGACAGGTGGTTCAGGCCCGGCACGTAGCTCACCCAGACCGACTCCTAGGCGTCCCATTCGAGCACGACCTGGAACCGGCGCGTTGTCATTACAATGACCCGCCCGCCACCGCCGGGACGATCGATACCTCGTCGCCCTCCTTCAGCGCCGACGCGAGGCCGTCCATGAAGCGCACGTCTTCGCCGTTGATGTAAATGTTGACGAAGCGCCGCAGCTCGCCCGTGTCGTCGCAGATTCGGTCTTTGATCCCCGGGAAGGCTGTCTCCAGCCCGTCGATGCAGGCGCTCAGCGTCCCCGGCTCCCCCGGGACGACATCTTTGTCCTGTGTCAGGCCGCGCAGCGGCGTTGGAATTCGCACCTTAACTGGCATTCGTTCTTGCTCGCTTCCTACCTCGCCTGCCGGCAGAGTTACTGCCGATGGCCATCCACATTACGCAGCCGCTGCTGCACCAGGTCTGCCGCCCACTCGTGGCGCACGTTGCCCCTCGCATCCACCAGCTGGATCGGCGGCGGCGGCGGCCCCATCCTCTCGGCGTACTCCAGCGCCCTGCGGCTCGGCGGCACCCGCTGCATCCACCACGCGAACACGAGCCACCACAGCCAGAACACCACAAAGGGCAACGAAAGACTTATCAGCGTGCCTGCCAGGTAAGGCATTCTAAGCTCCCGGCGGGCACAGCCCGGACCGCTGCGTGTTTAATCCCATGGCACCCAGGGCGATGACCGTCGCGATGAGCGCCAAGGTCCGTCTCCTAGCCCTCGAGGATGCTGTCTTCAATCGGGTCGACGCGCACGCCCAGCTCCTCGACCCACTTGATGCCGGCTTCGAGGTCCTCCCGCGTGCCCTCCAGCTCGACCGTCGCCCACGCGACCTCGGCCGTGATGTCCGCGCGACGGATGTTCGTCACGAGGTCGTAGCGCTTGCCGACCTCGTAGATCACCGGCTCCTTGACCTGATCCGGAGGGAAGGTGAACTTGACTCGCATTGTGGCCATCGAGGCACCTCCCTTCACTTTTCGCGACATGCCCTCAAGATACAGCAGCGCGGCAATAAGCTGCACCGTTTAGACCGGCGCCGATTCCGCCGCCCGCGGCCCGTGGCGCTCCAGCAGCGCCGCCTCGAACGACTCCACCGTCGCCTCATGTTCAGCGCCGGCGGCAGCGCGTCGGCGACCGCCTCCTGCGTCTTCAGCCCGGCGCCCGTGATGCACGCCACCACCAGCTCGTCCGGACCGACGTGTTCGGCCAGGACCAGGCGCTTCAGCCCCGCAATCGTCACGCCGCCCGCCGTCTCCGCGAAAAGGCCCTCGTCCTCGGCCAGCATCCGGATGCCCTCGACGACCTCTTCGTCGCTGACCGCCGCGCCGGCGCCGTTCGTCTCGCCCATGATCTTCAGCGTGTAGTAGCCGTCCGCCGGGTTGCCGATCGCCAGCGACTTCGCGATCGTGTTCGGACGCACCGGGCGGAAGTTCAGCGTGTCGTTCTCCCACGCCGTGATGATCGGCGAGCAGCCGGCCGCCTGGCAGCCCGACATCCGCGTCGCGTGCTCCTCGATCAGCCCCAGCTTCGTCAGCTCCTCGAGCCCCTTGTGGATCTTGCCGTAAAGCGACCCCGAAGCCAGCGGCACGATGCAGTGGTCCGGCGCCCGCCAGCCCAGCTGCTCCGCGATCTCGTACGCCATCGTCTTGCTGCCCTCGGAGTAGTACGGCCGCACGTTGATGTTGACGAAGGCCCAGGGGTATTTGCCCCCCAGCTCGGCGCACAGCCGGTTGACGTCGTCGTAAGAGCCCTCCACCGCCACCAGGTTCGCGCCGTATATCTTCGACCCCAGCAGCTTGCCCGCCTCCAGGTCGCTCGGCACGAAGACGAAGGCCTCCATGCCCGGCCCGCGCCGCGTGCGCCGCCACCGCGTTGGCCAGGTTGCCCGTCGAGGCGCAGGCCAGCGTCTTGAACCCCATCTCCCGCGCCTTGGTCGACGCCACGGCGACGACCCGGTCCTTGAACGACCACGTCGGGTTGGCGCAGTCATTCTTCAGCCATAGGTTGTTCAGCCCCAGGTGCTTGCCCAGGTTCTCGGCCTTGATCAGCGGCGTGAAGCCCGGCGTTGAGGTCGACCGGCTCGCCCTCGCACGGCAGCAGGTCCTTGTAGCGCCAGATCGAGTACGGCCCCGCGGCAATGCTCTCGCGCGAGATCGACTTCGACATCGCCTCGTAGTCGTAAACGACCTCGAGCGGCCCGAAGCAGAACTCGCAGACGTGGCTCGCGGCCAATGCGTATTCGCGGCCGCATTCGCGACAGCGCAGGGCTTTTGCGAAAGACATAGACGACACCTCGTGAAAGTAAACGCCCGTGCGGGCGGGAAATTGCGCGGGGAGTGTGTGCGCTGTCCCTCCAGCTTAGCGCTGGAAGGACCGGGGCATCGCCATGCGGTGCGAGTTGTGGGCGAGAGACACATTATGTCCGCTCATAGTCTGCGTATGGTATCGCGCCCTCGGATACGCGGTCAACGCAAAACCCTTATGCGACGCCCCGAAACCCGCGGCGGCCCGTTGTGGCTGAGGGACGAAGCCCGATCTGTACCCCGGCTCCGACCAAAGTCCGAGACCGCATTCCGACCGATTGCCTTTCCGCCCGCGACGCCCACGCCCGACAATGTCCACAACTACCGGGAACGAACTGCTGAAAGGCATCGAAATGAGCAACCTGATGGCCCCAAAGGCGGCTTGCCTTTACTGCATCACTCCTGACATATAGCTGTCAGCAGAGATTCGCTCTCTCACCTCACTCCTGACACAACCATGTCAGGAGGGGTCTTTTATCCTCAACGCAGTCGCTCGCCCGGAGTCATGTTTCACCCCGGTCTGAGAGCGACAGCTAGTCATACGAATGGAGTCCCTCTCTCATGAATCTCGCAAAGCTCGACTACAAATGGCTCGTCGGCATCGTCTACGTCCTGGCCCTGTTTATGGACCTGCTGGACATGACGATAATCACCGTCGCCGTCCCAACCCTCGCCCAGACCTTCCACGCCAGTACCACCACCATCGAATGGGTCGTCACCGGCTACCTGCTCAGCCTCGCCGTCTTCATCCCGATCAGCGGCTGGCTCGGCGACCGCTTTGGCACCAAGCGCACCTTCATTACCGCACTCGCCATATTCCTCGCCGGCTCTATCCTCTGCGGACTCGCCTGGGATATCGACTCCCTGATCGCCTTCCGCGTCCTCCAGGGCGTTGGCGGCGGCATGCTCACGCCCGGTCGGCATGGCGATGCTGTTCCGCGCCTTCCCGCCGTCCGAGCGCGCCGCCGCTTCCGCCGTCCTCGCCATCCCGATCACCGTCGCCCCGGCCCTCGGGCCGCTGCTCGGCGGCTACCTGGTCGACTACGCCGGAGTGGCGCTGGATCTTCTTCCTCAACATCCCCGTCGGCATCATCGCCCTCGTCGCCTCCGCCGCCCTGCTGCGCGAGGAAGTCCAGGGCGGCGTCGGCAGGCTGGACCTGCCCGGCTTCGCGCTCTCGGCCGCCAGCTTCACCGCCATCATCTACGCCCTCTCCGAGGCCGGCCAGCACGGCTTCGGCGACGGTCGCGTCCTGCTCTTCGGCGGCATCGGCCTCGCCCTGCTCGCGGCGTTCACCGTCGTGGAGCTGCGCACCCGCGAGCCGATGATCGACGTGCGGCTGCTGGGCGACAAGCTGTTCGGCGCCTCCAACTTCGTGCTGCTGGTCGGCAACGCCAGCATCATGGGCTCGTTCTTCATCATCCCGATCTTCCTGCAGACGCAGAAGGGCCTCAGCCCCTTCGACGTCGGCCTCGTGACCTTCCCGCTGGCCGTCGGCGTCGCGCTCATGGCGCAGCCCGCCGCGAAGCTCTACCCGAAGATCGGCCCCCGCCGCATGCTCATGTTCGCCTTCGCCGGCAACATGGTCCTCACCGCCGGCCTCGCCCTGGTCGACTACGGCACGAGCGACTGGCTGATCGGCGGCAGCATGCTGATCCGCGGCATGTTCTTTGGCTTCCTCTTCATCCCGCTGCAGGCCGCCACCTTCGCGACCATCAGCCCGGAGGCGACCGGCCGCGCCAGCTCATTGTTCAGCGTCACCCGCCAGGTCGCCGCCAGCCTCGGCGTCGCCATCCTCGCCACGGCGCTGACCAACCGCCTCGGCGTCCACGAAGCCGTCCTCGGCGACCCCGCGACCCGCGACGCCGCGCTGGCGGCCTTCCAGGACACGTTCCTCTTCGCCGGAGCTGCTCTCCATCCTCGGCATCCTCGCCTGCTTCCTCATCGACGACGAGAAGGCGGCCCAGGCAGCGGGCTTCGAGCTCGGAGGCGAAGCCGTACCGGCCCTCGAACTCGTCACGGAAGAAGGCGTCGCCGGCTAACCTCTCGCGCGCGTGTAAGAAGAGGCCCCGTCCTGCTCCAGGACGGGGCCTCTTTGTATCTACTCCCCCACATACGCGGTCAACGCAAAACCCTTACTCCCGCCCGGAAGGTCAGCATGGCCGTTGTAGCCAACAGACGAAAAAGGTGAAATTCGGACTACTGGAACATTTATTCTTATCGTGATGTATGATCCGGCCATCTACGTAGAGGGGTCAGTCGATGACGATGCGCTACGATGAAGTCGGTTACTGGTCAGAAATAAAGCTAGATATTGTTAGGGAGTACGCAAGCGCCTACTCGCGAATATTAAGCGCCCAACGGCGACCATCACTAACCCACATCTATGTCGATGCGTTCGCAGGTGCCGGCGTCCACGTTTCCAGGCAAACCGGCGATTTCATACTGGGCAGTCCCCTAAACGCCCTCCAAGTGAATCCTCCATTCAAGGAGTTCCACTTCATCGATATCGAAGGTTCCCGATTGGAGTCTCTCGGGCAACTTGTTGGACAACGCCAAGATGTCGTGGAACTCGAAACGGGTTGAGTAAGGGTCCATCTCTTCGACTCGAGCTCTTGTGGAGCTTCGTGGCGGAGAAGTCAGATTTCCTGTATCAAGGAGACTCCAATCGGGTCTTAGTCAACGATATCTTCCCGCGAGCTCAATACGGACTACAAACGCGCATTGTGCCTGCTCGATCCGTACGGACTGCACCTCGACTGGGAGGTGCTTGAGCAGGCCGGGAAGATGCGTTCAGTCGAGGTTTTCGTCAATTTCCCAACAATGGACATGAACCGAAATGTACTTTGGCGTAATCCAGATCTGGTGTCTCAGGAGCAGGTTGCCCGTATGACCTCGTTCTGGGGCGATGATTCGTGGCGACAAGCGGCTTACAGCACACGCAATCTGTTCAACCTGGAAATGAAAACTGAGGATTCAAACGAAGCTGTTGTGGGAGCTTTCTGCGATCGCCTGAAAAGCGTTGCGGGGTTCACGAACGTCCCAGAACCTCTACCGATGAGAAACTCCCTGGGGCGAACCGTCTATTACCTAGTATTCGCCTCACCTAACGCCGTTGCAGAGCACATCGTCGGGGACATCTTTACGAAGTACCGGGGTAGAGGAGTCAGTTAAGCAGTCGCAACCACAGGCAACTGGTCCCAAGTTCTGCTATCGAGCAAACGGCCCGTCTTGGCCTTGCCTCTTCTGAGCCCCTCTTCGTCATGGGCACCCCACTGCTTGAAGAAGAACGGCACATCTTGAGCCTGACACTGGTCTCGTACTCCCCGCGCCCACTCCGCCTTCATGGGCCGGGCGCCGTGGCCGCTCTCGCCACCCACAATTACCCAGTGAATATCCGCCAGGTCTAGGTCTGTGAGAGGGCCAAGCAACGGCTCGCAAGACAGAAAGCGAATGTGCGCTGGCACCTTCCCCAGCTCGTCTATTCGAGAGGTCCAGCGCTGGTTCTCGACCGACACACCTACCCAGAGGTTCTCGGGAAACGGCAATGTCGGCGCCAGCTCCACCAGGCGCTCCGGCCGCTTTGTGAGAAGCTGGAACCGGTGCCAGCTCGCAGCCTCCATCGTGTTAAACACTTGGCGGACGAAGTCATCCGGGACCTCCTCATGAAACAGGTCGCTCATGCTGTTCACGAAGATCAGTTGCGGCTTCTTCCATTGCAGCGGTTGCTCCAACCGGGTCGTGACGCAGCGTCAGGTCGAATCCCATTTCGTAGGGATGACCGGGCACACCACGGAACCGTTCGGCGAATGTCTTGGCGTAACAGTTCGCGCATCCTGGGGATATCTCTGTACAACCGGTGACAGGATTCCAGGTCGCTTCCGTCCACTCGATGTGACTGTTTAGACTCATAGTACATCTGTTCTTATAGTATTGTGGTTACTACTTTACGTCAACCACATCTCTTGCGAGATATCGTATCACCGCTTCCGGCTAAGCAAAACGAACACACAAAAATGAAATTCGGCGGAATCAAACAATCAGAAATCAAACGGCCCGCCCCCTTTCGAGGACGGGCCGTTGTGCGGCTAACTAAGGGCCGCTCAGTCCACAGCCGCCGTGTGTCGCCCGCGGGCGACGGTTCAGCCCCCAGGCGATCGACCCCCGCCGGGACGCCGATCACCGGCACCCACCACCCGAATACCACCACCGTCAGCACGCCCTCCGCGATGCTGCCCAGGAACGCCAGGCTGTCGTCCCACGCCTGCGGAGATCGTCCTGCCCAGGTTCACGCCGCCGTCGTCCCCGGGCGTCACCGGCGCGCCGTCCACGGGGCGCAGGTTCACCGTCACGGTCGCCAGGTCCGTCAGGTCGCCGATCAGCTGCAGGCGGCCCTTCACGTACTCAATGTCGCCCTGCACGCTGTTCAGCCGGTCCTGCACCGTCAGGATGTCCGTGATCGTGTTGGCCCGCCCCAGCAGCGTCAGCAGCTGGGTCTCCGTTGCCTGCAGGTTGCGCAGCCGAGACTGCAGGTCCGTGTACTCCTCCGTCACGTCCGCCGCGTTCGACTCCTCGTAGTCCACCGTCTCGGCCAGCCCGCGGATCTGGCTCAGCACGTTGGGGTAGACCTCGGCCGGCACCCGGATCGTCATCGACGCCACCTGTCGCTGCTTCAGCTCCTCGCTGCCGTCGCGATACGAAAAGCTCGAGCTCGCCACGAAGCCGCCCGCCGCCGCCGCGATGCGGCTCACTTCCTCGAAGCCGGCTCCGACCTCCTTCACCTGCAGCTGCAACGACGCGGTCTGCACGATCTTGCGGTCGATGCTCTGCAACGAGGTCGCCGGGCTCCCCGCCGGCCCCAATCCGCCGCCCGACGTGCTATCGGATAAAGGCTGGCTCGGCGGCGCCTCCGCCGCGTTCGCCGTCGCGCCCTTCTCCCCCGCCACGCTCAGCTCCCGCCCAAAAGCATCGCTGCCAAGAGACGGCGCCCCTTGCACCGTCCCGGGCGACCCCGATGTGCTCGAAGCACCGCTCCCGTCGTCCTTCGACGACCCGCCGCAGGCAATCGCCACCGCGGCAACCACCCCCAGCGCTACCAACCCAACTGTACGTATCGTCTTGCCCTGCATCGTCTCACCTCTTTCGAGCCGTCCATGGGACGTGTTCACCAGCAAGACGACCGCTACGTCGCGATTAGTTCCCGTGAAACTCAGAAGCAACGCGCCCGCAGCCCATGCGCCGCGAGTCTGAGTGGTCCCCTCAAATCTTGGTCGAAAAAGGAAGGCGAAGCGCACAAGGCCGTCCGCCGGGGCAGGCGCAGGCCTTCCCTTCGTGAAGCCAAAGGGGAACAGGAGGCCAGCTGCGAAGCTGCAGGTTTCAACCTGCAGAGTCCGTCCCCTATCAGAACGACCCGACCGCCTTACACCAGCAGCGTCAGTAGGGGCGCAGGCCTGCCCTTCGCGGAGTGGAAGGGACGCGCAGCCTTCGACGCCCCGCTTACACTCCTAACCCGCCCGCGGCCGCCGCCCACCCCGCAACGGCCCGATCCATTCCCCCGCCTCAGAGTCCGAAGCCAACGACTCCAGCCGCCGCAGCTGAGTCTCCTCCCGCTTCGCGTGCATCACCCACGCCGACGCGATGCGCCGGTACCAGGGCGGCTGTGCCTCGAAGAACGACCACGCGGCGGGGCGGGCCCTCAGCGCCGACTCGTACGCCGGACTCAGACCCGTACTCGTCCGCTCATAGGTGTACCGCGTGCGCTCCAGGTCACGCGCCTCGAACGCCGCTATGCCGGACGGCGCCATCCGCCCGGCCCCCATCAGCTCCTCCACGCGCCCGATGTTGACCGCGCTCCAGTTGCTACCCCGCTTACGAGGCGTAAAGCGATTCGTGTAGCTCTCGTCGTCTATGGTGAGACGCACGCCGTCGATCCAGCCGAAGCAGAGCGCCTCGTCCACGGCCTCCCGGTAGGTGATCGAGGCCGTGGCGGCGCCCTTTTTGAAGAGCCCGACCCAGAGCTCCCGCGACATCTCGTGGTTATCGGCCAGCCAGGCGCGAAACGCGGCAGCCGTCTCGAAGAACCTAACCTCATCACGGCGTTTCGTCCGTCGCTCCGTCATCGCAAAAGTCCCCGCCCGGTGCCGAAGCCCCTTGCGCCCATCGTCCCCCGTCTCGTGCGGCTCCCTAGGCGCTCCCCACCGCCTCGGCCACCCGACGCCCCATCTCCTGCGTCGTGACCACCGCCTCCCCCGCCGACGCGATGTCCGGCGTCCGCGCGCCTTCCGCCAGCACCTTGTCCACCGCCCGCTCCACCGCATCGGCCGCCTCCGCCAGGTCGAAGGAGAGCCGCAGCATCATCGCCGCGCTCAAAATCGTCGCCAGCGGGTTCGCCTTGCCCTGCCCCATGATGTCCGGCGCCGACCCGTGGATCGGCTCGTACAGCCCGAACCCCTTCTCGTTCAACGAAGCCGAAGGCCCCATCCCCAGCGAGCGCAGCAGCCCCGCCGCCTCGTCGGACAGGATGTCGCCGAAGATGTTCGACGTGACGATGACGTCGAACTGCGTCGGCCGCACGATCAGCTCCATCGAAGCCGCGTCGACGTGCATGTAGTTCATCGTCACGTCCGGGTACTCCTTCGCGATCGGCTCCACCACCTCGCGCCAGAACAGCCCCGTCGACATCACGTTCGACTTCGCGATCAGCGTCAGGTGCTTGCGGCGCGCCTGCGCCAGCCGGAAGCCGTCCCGCGCGATGCGCTCGATCTCATATTCGTTGTACAGCTCCGTGTCCCAGACCTCGCGCATCGTCCGCTCGTGCGGCCCCTCGATGACGCGCTCGCCGCGCGGCCCGAAGTAGATGCCGGAGGCCAGCTCCCGCAGGATCAGCATGTCGGTGCCCCGGACGAACTCGTCCTTCAGCGGCGACAGGAACAGCAGCGAGTCCGGCACGACGACGGGACGCAGGTTCAGATAGAGGTCGAAGTGCTTGCGCAGCGGCAGGATCGCGTTCTGCTCCACGCCCTGCCACTTCGGGTGGTTGATCTCGTCGCGCGGCCCGCCGAAAGGGCCCTTGAGGATGGCGTCGGCCGCCTCGCACACCGCCAGCGTCGACTTCGGCAGGTGCTCGCCGTGCGCGTCGTAGGCGGCGCCGCCCGCCAGCGCCTCGTGGAACCTGAACTCATGCCCGAAGCGCTTGCCCGCGGCCTCGAGCACGCGGCGCGCCTCGCCCGTGATCTCCGGCCCAATGTAGTCACCCGGCAGTACGGCGATGTTGAAGCTGCTCATGCCAAGACCCCTCATCACGCGGGCTCAGCCGCGGTGTCGGAAATCGATTCGCCCAAATATAGCTCAGGCGCCGCTAACGGGCCTCCGCGATCGCCTTCAAGCGCTGCAGCATGTCACGTAGCGCTCGGCGCAGGCGCTTTCGAGCGAAAAACTCGCCCACGAAGCCGCCATAGCTGAACTGCATCTCCACCTGGACGATGGACATCCGCCGCCACGCCTCGCTCACATTGGGTGCGTACGCTTCGGCGCCTGAAAACGATTCGAGAGGCCCTTTAATGTAGGCTTGGGGGTATCCCCCATCTTCAAAGTCATCCTCGCCGCGCGCCTGCACCGTCCACTGCGTCAGGTAGTTCTCGCCTCCCGGCGGCCCCTCGTCGACGAAGTCGTCGCCCTCACCGTGCAGTTGCAGGACGTGCGTCGTCGCCGCCGGTCCGATCCGCGCCTCGATCTCAATCTGCGCGCCGATGCCGGACGTGACTTCGCTCAAGGGGCGCAGGTAACGCCAGCCGTCCGGCAGGAAGCGATGGCGCTGAGAGTAGTCGCGGATCAGGCCGAGCAGCGTCTCAGGCCTGGCTGCAACCGCGACCCACTCGACGACCTCGGCCAACGCTACTTCGTCGCGATGGCGCAGAGAGGTGTCATGCGCAGCCTGATCACACCGCGGTCGGTGTAGGGCAGGACGACCTCACCCAGCGCTTCTTTCAGTTGCGACAGCTCATCCCCGGACAGCGCCGAAATGTCGATTCCCTGGCCCGGCCGCGCCATGATCCGGTCCCACAGCGCATCGAACGACTCGTACTCGGCATCGAGCGGCAATGATTCGGTTCGGATACTGGAGAAGCCGGCCTCGGATAGAAGCCCCTCCAGCTTGCCGGGTGCCGCCAGTTGATAGA
The DNA here is from genome assembly GCA_963766645.1 of uncultured Chloroflexia bacterium. Taxonomy (GTDB): domain Bacteria; phylum Chloroflexota; class Dehalococcoidia; order DSTF01; family WHTK01; genus WHTK01. The sequence goes on from CAVYAY010000002.1 coordinate 430,743, forward strand.
TGCCGGGGCCGTCGATGTCCACCGGCGGCGGCGGACGGCCGAAACGCCGCAGCGCCTCGCCGAAGACTGTCTGGCCGGGGCTCTTCGCCGGCTCATCCCATACGGAGAGGGCGCAACGCCCCCCGAGACGGAGGACGCGCAAGATCTCACGCGCGGCCTGCAATGGCTGCGGGCAAAACATGAGGCCGAATCGGCACGTCACCACGTCGAAGCTGGCGTCGGGATAGTCGATGGCCTCGGCGTCCATCACCCGCGTCTCCAGGTTATCCAGCCCTGCTTCGATCGCGCGTCTTTGCGTCGCCGTCACCATCTCCTCGACGAGGTCTGTCGCCACCACGCTGCCTCCCGGTCTCACGAGGCGCGCCGCATCAAGCGCCGGGTGGCCGGAACCACAGGCGATATCCAATACCCGCATCCCGGGGCCGATCTTTGCCTCCCGGCACAGCCACTCTGTTACGACCGCGGTTTCCCGCTGCAGCCTTTCGTGCTGGCTGTCCCAGTTCGCCGCGTTGCCGCTCCAGCGGCGACGTTGTTGCTCTTTGAGCTCTTGATCAGTTGGCACGGGCATCCCCAGCTTCCGCCACCGCACCGGAAATGCCGGACGGCGGCTTCGCCAGCACGCTACTTCGTCGCGACGGCGCAGATGCAGGACGCGCCGAGCACGATGCTATCACCACGCCGGTGCGTCTCCGCCTCCGCCACGGCAACAGCACGAATCTGACTTTGCTCCTCGGGGGAAGAGCGTGAGATGACCGCGTTGCCAAAGTCCATGAGAAAGTCCCACCACTCTTCGCCGGAAGCAAACTCGAAGGGGAACCTCTGCTGCTCGGCGGAGACGTCTCTGAAACCGGCCTCACGCAGCGCGGCAGACAGCGTCTCGACGGAATCGAGGTTGGAGGGCGGGGCACCTCCACCGCCACGGGGGTTAGCGCTGCCGAGGGCCCGTAACGCGATCAGCATCCAGGTGTTTGCCGGCCCCAAGTCCCAGGTCGCGGTGGAAAGTCGTCCACCCTCGCGCAGGACACGCCGCGCCTCCGATAGGGCACGCACCGGTTGGGGCGAGAACATGAAGCCCCAACGGCAGGTCACAGCGTCGAAGCTGGCGTCGGGGAGGTCAAGTGCATCCATGTCCATCTCGCGGGCTTCGAGGTTAGCGACGCCGGACTCCCGGGCGCGGCGATTGATCACCTCCACCATCGTCGGAGCGATGTCGGTCGCCAGGACACTACCTCCGGGGCCGACCGCCGCGGCAGCTGTAAACGCCGGCTGCCCCGTGCCGGAAGCGAGATCGAGTACGCGCCAGCCAGGTTCCAGGCCGACAGCCTGACACAGCCATTCATTGACCGGACGGGAATGCCGCTCCAATTCGTCGTGGCGCTTATCCCAGACTTTCGCCGCGCCAATCCAATTCGAACGGATGCGGGATTTGAATTCGTCCGGCGTTGTCACGGCTACCTCCAGGTCGCTATGAGGCCAGGGTGCGGGGTAGGAAGGCGGGGCGCTGCTGCTCGAACTTTGAGATGTCGGCGTCGCTTTGCAGGGTGAGGCTGATATCGTCGAGCCCGCTGATCAGGCAGTGCTTGAGGAACGGGTCGATATCGAAGTGCATCGACCACTCCTCACCATCAAGCTTCACGCTCTGCGACTCCAGGTCAACCGTCAGTATGCTTTCGGGCTTCTGCTCCGCCGCCTGCATCAGGATATCGACCTCGTCCGGTCGCAACGTGATCAGCAGCAGGCCGATCTTGGCGCAGTTGTTGCGGAAGATGTCGGCAAAGGACGGAGCGATGACCGCCTTGAAGCCGTAGTCCTCCAGCGCCCACGGCGCGTGCTCGCGCGACGAGCCGCAACCGAAGTTCGGACCCGCGATCAGCACATGCGCGTTGGCGTAGGCAGGGTCGTTGAGCACGAAGGACTCGTCCTTGCGCCAGCTGTCGAACAGGAACCTGCCGAAGCCGGTCCGCTCGACCAGTTTGAGGTACTTGGCCGGGATGATCTGGTCGGTGTCCACGTCGGCACGGTTAAGCGGCATCGCCTGGGCGCGGATCGTCTTGATCGGTTCCATTAGTTTCTCTTCCACCCTCTGATATCCACGAAGTGGCCCTGGATCGCGGCCGCGACGGCCATCTCCGGGCTGACCAGGTGGGTGCGGCCTCCGGGGCCCTGCCGTCCCTCGAAGTTGCGGTTCGATGTCGATGCGCAGCGCTCGCCGGGCAAGAGGAAGTCCGGGTTCATGCCCAGGCACATCGAGCAGCCGGCGTCACGCCACTCAAACCCCGCCTCCATGAACACCTTGTCCAGCCCTTCTTGCTCCGCCTGCGCCTTGACCAGGCCGGAGCCCGGCACCACCATCGCGTGCACGCTGCCCGCGACCTTGTAGCCCCGCGCCACCGCTGCCGCGGCTCGCAGGTCCTCGATGCGTGAATTGGTGCAAGAGCCGATGAACACGCGGTCGAGGTTGATGTCCTCAATCGCCATGCCCGGCTTCAGGTCCATGTAGGTCAGCGAGCGCCAGCCCAGCTCCTTGGCTCCCGCGTCGGCGAAGTCGTCCGGGTTGGGCACGCGGCCCGTCACCGGTACGCTCTGCGCCGGCGTGGTGCCCCACGTCACACTGGGCTCGATGTCCTCCGCCTTTAGCGTGACCATCTTGTCGAACTTCGCGCCTTCGTCCGTCGGCAGCGACTGCCACAGCTGCAGCGCCTTCTCCCAGTCGGCGCCTTTCGGCGCGAAGGGCCGCCCTTCAAGGTAGGCAAAGGTCTTGTCATCCGGCGCGACGAGCCCGGCGCGGGCGCCGCCCTCGATCGACATGTTGCAGACCGTCATCCGTCCTTCCATCGAGAGGTTGCGGATCGCGTCGCCGCGATACTCGATGACGTGGCCGATGCCGCCGCTCACGCCGATGTTGCGGATGATCGTCAGGATGATGTCCTTGGCGACTACGCCCGCCGGCAGCTGCCCGTTGACCTCGACGGCCATCGTCTTCGGCTTCGCCTGGGGCAGCGTCTGCGTCGCAAGCACGTGCTCGACCTCCGACGTGCCAATGCCGATCGCCAGCGCGCCGAGCGCGCCGTGCGTCGCCGTGTGGCTGTCGCCGCAGACGATCGTCAGCCCGGGCTGCGTCAGGCCCTGCTCCGGCCCGATGACATGGACGATGCCCTGGCGCTGGTCGTTGACGCCGAAGTACGGCAGGTTGAAGTCCCGCACGTTAGCGTCCAATACATCCACCTGCTGGATCGATAGCGGGTCTGGCCAGGGCTTGTCGCGGTCGGCGGTCGGCACGTTGTGGTCGACCGTCGCGACGGTGAGGTCCGGACGGCGGACCTTACGGCCCGCCATCCGCAGCGATTCGAAAGCTTGTGGCGATGTGACCTCGTGCACAAGGTGCAGGTCGATGTAGAGGAGGTCGGGTTGGCCCGGTTCGCGCTTGACTACGTGGCTCTCCCAGATCTTCTCCGATAGCGTCATTGGCTCAGCCATCAACTGCTCCTGTTGGGGTGCTCAGATGTCGGTCAGCGGGGTCTGTCCTAGCTTACGGGTTAGACATCACTGGCGCATCCCGCGCTACGCCCTCAAGACTCCGTCATGAAGTCGTCTCGCTAACCTTCGACCGCAGCCGCGGCACGCTGGCGCAGGAACGCCGATGCGACGGCACGCAGGGACGCCGTCATGATATTCGGGTCCGTGCCGACGCCCCAGCGAACCTGACCGTCACCGCCCCGCGTCTCGACATACGCGACAGCAGTCGCCTCCTTGCCGGCTCCCAGGGCGTGCTCGGCATAATCAACGACATCGAAGTCCGTGCCAAGCGCGCTGTTCAGCGCCGTGACGAAGGATTCGATAGGACCGTTTCCCGCGCCCATGACCTCCACGTCCTGGCCGTCCACGACGAGATGGGCCGTCACGAAGCTCTGCTTCGAATCACTCGACCGCACCTCGTGGCTCACGAGGGCGATTTCAGGGTCGTCCGGCATGTACTCGCCCCGGAAAGCTTCCCACATTACGGCTGGGCTGATCTCCGTGCCGCTGTCCTCAGTGATGTGCTGGATCGTTTTCGAGAATTCGATCTGGAGGCGGCGCGGAAGGTCGAAGCCGTGTTCCGCCTTCATGACGTAGGCGACGCCGCCCTTGCCGCTCTGGCTGTTAACCCTGACGACTGCCTCATAGGTGCGGCCAACATGCTTCGGATCGATTGGCAGATAGGGCACTGCCCAGAACTCGTAGTCGTCAGGCTTGTGGCCCTCCTCGGCCGCTCTCTGATGCAGCGCCTCGAACCCCTTCTTGATCGCGTCCTGATGACTGCCACTGAAAGAGGTGTACACCAGGTCGCCGACATAGGCATGGCGAGGATGCACCGGGATGCGGTTGCAATATTCGGCCACCCGACGTACGGCGTCGATGTCGTTGATGTCCAGTTCAGGGTCCACCCCCGACGCGAACAGGTTCATCGCCAGGTTCACGATGTCCACGTTGCCGGTCCGTTCGCCGTTACCGAACAGCGTGCCCTCGACCCGGTCGGCTCCGGCCATGACGCCAAACTCGGCAGCCGCGACGCCCGTGCCCCGGTCGTTATGCGGGTGCAGACTGATGATCGCGCTCTCACGGTTCCGCAGGGAGCGCCCGAACCACTCGATGTAATCGCCGTAGGCGTTGGGCGTGAAGCATTCGACCGTCGCCGGCAGGTTCAGGATCAACGGCCGCTCCGGCGTCGGCTGGATGACGTCCATGACCGCGTGACAGACGTCCAGCGCGTACTCCGGCTCGGTCAGGGTGAAGCTCTCCGGTGAGTACTCGTAGCGGATCTTGCTACCGACCAGCGACGGCTCCAGCTTGAGCGCGGTCTCAGCCGCGCCGACCGCGATCTCGGTTATCCCTTCCTTGTCCTGCCGAAAGACCACCTCGCGCTGCAGCGGGTTGGTGCTGTTGTAGAAGTGGACAATGGCCTGCCGGACACCAAAGATGCTCTCATAGGTGCGCTCGATCAGTTCGTCGCGGCACTGCGTGAGCACCTGGACCGTCACGTCCTCCGGGATCAGGTCCTCCTCGATCAGCATGCGGATGAAGTCGAAGTCGGGCTGGCTCGCCGCCGGGAAGCCGATCTCGATCTCCTTGAATCCCATCTGTACCAGGGTCTCGAACATGCGCCGTTTACGCTCCGGGTCCATCGGGTCGATCAGCGCCTGGTTGCCGTCGCGCAGGTCGACGCTGCACCACAGCGGTGCTTTTTCGATGCGCTTGTTGGGCCAGGTGCGGTCCTCCAGAACGACCGGCAACCAGGGCCTGTATTTCTCGAACGGCATCTTCTTCGGTTTTACGTTTGCAGGTGGCAATGGACTCTCCCTTTGCAATCGACTGGCTTGCTAGGTTCTCTACCCGTAGCAGCCAGGCTCAGACTCGATCAGGCGTGATGCCCGCGATTAACGCGGCCATCCGGTCAGGCCCTCCGTCTCGCTCAGGCGAGTGAGGGCCGTAGGAGTCTGAGATAGGTCTGCATAGAGGGAGACCTGACTATCATCTTCATTCCCGGTTCTGAGGCAGCACTTCCGGCACGCCCAGCGTCAGCCAGCAGATGCGCTGTTGAACTTCCTTTGTGTGAAACCGCTTGTGGCTGACCATCCGCCGCATCACCTTTCGCACGGTCCATTCCATCTCGCCACGTGGACCGGTGCGCTTGTAAAGCCGCCCCAGCGTCTCATCGTTCAGGGCTCGCAGCCTGCTCGCGCTCGACGCATGTAGTTCCGGCAGCGATGCCTCGACTCGTTCGCCCGGCCCGTCGCTGAGGCTGCCGAGGTAGTAGTTCGCCTCGGCAGTCGTCAGATGCTCCAGCATCATGCGCATTGAGCGCACGTCCGGAAAGATCTGGTCGATCTTCACCGCGGACGCTGGCGGCACCCAGTCGAGCACGACGTCCGGCAGGCCCTTCAGCACCGCCATCAAATCGTCGTGAGCGTAGCCCGCGTGACGGATCGCTCTCGCCAGTTCGTCGCGGCTCATCGCCTCGCGGTCGACGGCGAAGGTGAACTCGCCGCGCGCCTCCGTCTCTTCGACAACCTCATGGTCGAACGGCGCGGCCGGATCGACAGGCTCGCCGTGTCCGGCCAGCCACGCCAGGTGTTCGCCGGCCACGACGGGCAGCAGGTCCATCGCGTCACGCAGGCTGCCGGCGGCGGCGCGACAGCCGGGCAGGTCTGCTACCCAGGCGTCGGCGCTGCCGTCCGGCCGCTTTGCGATGGCTACGCGGTACTTCATTTAGAGAAGGCTCCCTACTTGAGCTTTGCCTTCGCCGGCGGAGCGGTAGCGGCGGTGGCTGCCATCGTCCGCGTGGTGGCCTGCCCCGCCGCGCGTCATGGCGATGCGCCCGGTGCGCATCAACTCCGTGACGCCGAACGGCAGCAGCAGCTCGTAAATCGCCTCGATCTTCTCCTCGTCGCCGGTCACTTCGACGATCAACGAGCCCGCCGCAACGTCGATGACACGGGCGCGGAACATGTCGACGATCTCGATGATCGACGCGCGGGCCTCCTGGTCGGCGGTAACACGAATCAGCGCCAGCTCTCGAGCGACGATGTCGTCACCCGTGATGTCTGATGATCTGGACAACCTCGATCACCTTGAACAGCTGCTTCGTCACCTGGTCGATGTCGTGCGTAGCGCCGTCCACCGTGAACGTCATTCGCGACAGGCCGGGAATCTCAGAATGCCCGACCGCGAGCGACTCGATGTTGAAGGCACGCTGGCGCCACTTCGAGGCGATCTGGTTGAGAACGCCCGGCTTGTCTTCGACCAGCGCGACGATGGTGTGATGCTGCGCTCGGGAAGGCATTAGCGTGCACCTCCCGCGGTGGGAATCCGCGTCTCCGTGCGTTGCTCGTAAGGCGAGTCAACCGTCTGCTGCAAGGCGGCGCCCGGCGGCACCATGGGGAACGTGTTCTCGTACTCTTCGACCTGGAAGTCGATCAGCACCGGGCCGGGGTGGCTCAGCGCCAGGTCGATGGACGACTGCACCTGCGCCTTGTCGGTCACCCGCAGGCCGCGGACGCCGTAGGCCTCCGCCAGCTTGACGAAGTCGGGCTGGTACATGCGGACGGAGGAGAGGTTGTTCTTGTAGAACAGCTCCTGCCACTGGCGCACCATGCCCAGGTAGCCGTTGTTGATGATCGCGTACTTGATCGGCAGCTCGTACTCGACGACGGTCGCCAGCTCCTGCGACGTCATCTGGAAGCCGCCGTCGCCGCAGATCGCCCAGACCGTCGATTTCAGGTCGGCGAACTGGGCGCCGATCGCCGCGGGGACCTCGAAGCCCATCGTGCCGAGGCCGCCGGAGGTGATGAACCCGTTCGGCTTGTCGACCCAGAAGTACTGCGCCGCCCACATCTGGTGCTGGCCCACGCCGGTCACGTAGTAAGCGTCGGAGCCCGAAGCGTCGTAGATCGACTTGATGACGTACTGCGGCAGAACCTTGTCGGTCTCTGGGATGGCGATCGACGGGTGAGCGTCCCGCTGATCGTTGAGCCAGGCCAGCCACTCGTCGTGGCGGACAGGCTGAACGTCGCGGTTCAGCTCGGCCAGCACCAGCTTCACGTCACCCACGATCGGCACCGCAGCGGGCAGGTTCTTGCCGATCTCCGCCGGGTCGATGTCGATGTGGATGATCTTGGCCTTCGGCGCGAAGTCCTTGAGGCTGCCGGTGACGCGGTCGTCGAACCGCATGCCGATGCCCATGACCAGGTCGGCTTCGCTGATCGCCATGTTGTTCCAGTACATGCCGTGCATTCCGGGCATGCCCATGTTCAGGCTCGTGCGTGCCCGGGAAGCCGCCGATGCCCAGCAGCGTGGTGATCACCGGGATCTGCGCCGTCTCGGCCAGGTGGACCAGCTCGTCCCAGGCGCGCGAGATGATGACGCCGTGTCCGGCAAGGATCACGGGCCGCTCCGACTCGGCGATCAGCTGAGCGGCGCGTCTGATCTGACGCGGGTCGCCCTCGGTCGGCGGCTGGTAGCCGGGCAGGTTGACGCCGTCGGGGTATTTGAACTCGGCTTCCTGCTGCTGGATGTCGCGCGGGATGTCGACCAGAACGGGACCGGGACGGCCCGTCGTCGCGATGTGGAACGCTTCCTTGATCGCGGTGGCGATGTCCTCGACGTTGAGCACCAGCGTGTTGTGCTTCGTAATCGGGATCGTAATGCCGGTAATGTCGGCTTCCTGGAAGCCGTCGCGGCCGATCAGCCAGCTGACCACGGAGCCGGTAATGCAGACCATCGGCACAGAGTCCATCCAGGCGTTGGCGATGCCGGTGACCAGGTTCGTCGCGCCGGGGCCGGACGTGGCCCAGCAGACGCCCGCCTTGCCTGTGATCGCGGGCGTAGGCGTCGGCGGCGTGCGCGGCCGCCTGCTCGTGGCGCACGAGAACGTGGCGCAGCTGCGGGTACTGGGGCAGGGCGTCGTACATCGGCAGGTTGGAGCCGCCGGGATATCCGAAAACGGTGTCCACGCCCTCGGCGAGCAGGGACTCCATGATGATTTGTGCACCTGTAAGTTTCACTTCGTCCTCCTTAGGGACGGGCCAGCGAGGTTCGCTGACGACCTTCGTCTACGGGGTGTTGGGTGCTGTCCTTTCGTCCTCTCGCGGAGGAGAAGGACTAGCTAAGGAGGAGGGCTGGCAAGCCGGGTCGCGCGACGTCCACGAGCGGACGGTAAGCCGCGGCGACGGGCTCCGAGCCCGTACCTACTACGGCCCGGTCTCGGGTAGCCGGCCATCTCATGGCGACATCCGAGACCATAGGGGCCTCCGCTGCTTGCGACCGTATATTCATTCGTTAGTCCAGACGATCAGGGTTTTCCCCGATCTTTTGTCTGATGACTCCCTTTCAACAAAAAAGTCCCGTTCCTCCAGGGATCCCGGGGAAGGGGACGGTACCACCCTAGTTCCCCCGACCACTGTCGGGGACACTCGATTCGCTGTATCGGGCTTACCCGTCCGCGCCTACAGATTCAGCCCGGAAGCTCCGGAGCGAGTTCGAGGTGTCCTGGCCGCCGGCTTTCACCATCCCGGCTCGCTCGTGGCCACCACTTCCCTCTACTACTCCCCATCAACGCTACGTATTGATTTGTAGTATCGAGTCTAGGCACGACATTTTGTTCTGTCAATAAGGGTCAACTCGCTGCACCGATCTGAGGTGGCATGGCCGGTACAATAGGTTCAGACTCACCATCAGGAGAGACATTCATGACCTCGGCTTCACCTCCAGACGCATCCTTACTTTCGATCCAGGTCGCGAAGCCGCTCGCCATCCGCCATATGGGCGAGGAGGTTCGCACCGGCATCTTCAAGCTGCCCGTGGTCCAGCCTGTCATGGTGCGCTACCTCAACATCGACGGCGACGAGCAGGGCGACCTCACGGTACACGGCGGCATCGACAAGGCCGTCTACTGCTACCCGTCGGAGCACTACCCGGCCTGGCAGGACGAACTCGGTCGCGAGCTGCCCTACGGCACCTTCGGCGAAAACCTCACCGTCACCGGCCTGATCGAGAGCGAGCTCCACATCGATGACGTGCTGGAGATCGGCGAAGCCGTCCTGCAGGTCAGCCAGCCTCGGTTCCCCTGCTACAAGCTCGGCATCAAAATCGGCGACCAGCGCTTCGTAAAGCGCTTCCAGGAGAGCGGCCGCAGCGGTTTCTATTGTCGCGTCCTGCAAGAAGGCATGATCGAGCCCGGCCAGCCGATCAGGCTCACCCAACGCGACGAAGCCCGGGCCACCATCGCGGCCATAGCGGCAAGGCGTAACGCTAAAATCTAGGAAATGCCCGACCTCAACCAGCCCGAGTCAGGCGACTGCGCCTTCTGCAACCGCGAGCGTACCCGCGGCACCCTCCTCTACGAAGGCAGCGACTTCTACGTCATCGTCGATCACGCTCCGATCGCCGAGGCGCACCTGCTGCTGATCCCGCACGAGCATCTCCCCCATCTCGCGGCGCTCCCGTCGCACCTGCACGAGGAGTTCGAGTCGCTGAAGTCGCTGCTTGGCGAGTTCGTCGCGGAGCATTACGGCTCGCTGACTTTCTGGGAGAACGGCGTCTTCGGCCAGAGCGTGCCGCACGCTCACCTGCACGCCATGTCCCTCTCCTTCGATCCTCACATCTACCTTGATCAAGGGCCCTCATTCAGCGGCATCAAAGGACTGCAGGAGCAACACGAAGGCGGCCACTACTTCACCATCGAGCAGCAAGGCGATGCGCGTTTGCTGCCGCCGGACTGGGAGCTGTATCTCAGCATCGTCCGCTTCGCGCGCCACAGCCGCCCGATCAACTGGCGCTTCGACCGCAACGAGCGACAGCAGCGCGGCGGCCCGATCATCGAGGCGGTAAAGCAGCGCTGGCGCGAGACGATGAGCCGCCGCGACTAGGAGGCGTTGCCTTCACAGCGGCGCTTGAGACCCTCGGCCTCGATCTGCAGGTAGTCGTCCGCCAACTTCGCGAAGCGGCCGCCCATCAGCTTGACCAGCAGCCCGCTCTGCTCAACCCAGAGCGTTACGAGCGAGCCGTCGCCTTCCTGTTGGATGCGATGGCCCGCAACGGTGCTCACGCCGGGGGCCCGCGTCCTCCACTCGAAGGATCGGCCTTCTTCCAGCTTCGTCACCGTCCAGGTCAGCGTCGGGATGCGAGGCTGCTTCAGGCGCGCCTTCGAGCCGATTCTGAAATCGCCGTCATCGAGGCGCTTCGCCCTGGCCATGGTGGCCGTCCACTCCGGCCAGCGTTCGACGTCCGTCATCACGGCCCAGACGCGCTCTCGGCGGGGCGTCGATGCTAATCGAGGTTTCGTTCCGCAAAGGCCTGTCTCCGGCGCGCCCGCCGTTCGCGCTCCGACTCCGTCTTGATCGTCTCGATCGTCGCTTCTTCCGGCGCCGAAGCCTCGGGCTCGGCCCGCCGGCGATAGGCGTTCTCGAGACGTGACAGCGCGGCGAGACCCTTCCTCGTGTCGGACGCGACGCGGGCGCCTTCGCCGTTGCGCACGCGGTACTTGAACAGCCAGTACGTGAACTCGCGCAGGTCGGAGTAGTCCAGGCTGCTGGTCAGCGCAAGCCCGCGCTCCGTCTGGAATTCGGCCAGCAGATCGCCAAGGGTGCGGCCGTAAATGCGCGCGTACAGTCCCATGCCGTCGATCTCGCCCGCCGCCCAGACGTGGGCCTGGTGCTCCTTCGCCATCTCCTCTTCGACGGCCAGCTGCAGCGCTTCCTCCACGACGACGCCGTAGAGATAGTTGAGATAGGCCTGGTACTTCGGCGTCCCGAGCAGCGACTGGAACTCGTCATCGCTCACTTCCAGCGGTGGGTGGCCGTGAAACAGCAGCGCCTCCCGCTCAGGCCCGCCGACGATCCCGCCCAGCTCATCGACCAGGCGCTCGGCCAGCAGCAGCCAGTCGAACGCTTCGCCGCCGATGAGGTAGCGGTAGTGCCGATCGTCGATGATCTCTTCGGCCTGGTCCCAGCGCGCCATCGTCTTGAGCACCGCGATGTACCAGTGCTCGCCCGCATCGATGGTCTCGCGCAGGAAGCCGAGCGCGTCTTCTGTATTAGTCACGATCGATCAGGAGATCCAGCAGGCCGCGGTTTGCCCGGGCCGCCGCTAGGCGGCAACGCCGTGGCAGCGCTTGTACTTCTTGCCGGAGCCGCAAAAGCACGGGTCGTTGCGGCCGAGCTTCTTGCCGTTGGCCTTCGCGGCGGGCAGGGCAGCCTGGTCGGTGCGGTTCTCGCGCACCTCGTTGCCCGCGGCGGTCGTCGCAGGCCGCGGCTGCGTGTTGGTCGACAGGCTGACGTGGTAGATCGCGTGCGAAAGCGTGTTGCGGATGTTGCCCAGCAGCTGGTCCCACATGTCCCGCGCTTCGCGCTTGTAGGCGACCAGCGGGTCCTGCTGGCCGTACGCCTGCAGCCCGATGCCCTGGCGCATCTCGTCCATCGCCGTCAGGTGCTCGACCCAGAGGCGGTCGATCGTCTGCAGCAAGAGCAGGCGCTCCAGCAGGCGCATGTTCTCGGCGCCGATCGTCTCCTCGCGCGCGTCGTAAGCGGCTTCCGCCTCGTCCAGCACCAGCGCTTCGATCTCCGCGGCTGAGCCGCTGCTCATGATCTCGGCCGCGGCTTCCTCGGAGAGCGGCATGATCGCCTGCAACTCCTCGACCAGCAGTTCGCGGTCCCAGGCTTCTTCCTGGCGATGCGGCAGGTGCGTGGTTGATGAGCTCTTGCAGATCTCTTCCTCGACCATGCGAAGACGTCTGCCGCGCAGGTCGGCGCCTTCGAGCACCTTGGCGCGCTCGGTGTAGATCACGTCGCGGTGGACGTTCATCACGTCGTCGTAATCGACGACGTGCTTGCGGATGTCGAAGTTGTGGCCCTCGACCTTGGTCTGCGCGCTCTCCAGCGCCTTGGTGACCATGCCCGACTCGATTGGCATGTCTTCGTCCATGCCGAGCTTCGAGAGCATGCCGGGCAGCCAGTCCGGCGCGAAGCGGCGCATCAAGGTCGTCCTCGAAGCTGACGAAGAAGCGCGAGCTGCCCGGGTCGCCCTGGCGTCCGGCGCGGCCGCGCAGCTGGTTGTCGATACGGCGCGACTCGTGGCGCTCGGTGCCGATGATGAGCAGGCCACCCGCCTCGACGACCTTATCGTGCTCCTCCTGCCACTCCTTCGGGTCGCGGCCATCCGGAGTGCCGCCGAGGACGATGTCGGTACCGCGGCCGGCCATGTTGGTCGCGATGGTTACGGCGCCGTAGCGGCCCGCCTGCGCGACGATTGCGGCTTCCTTCTCGTGGAACTTGGCGTTGAGCACCTGGTGCGTCACACCCGCGGCGCTTCAGCAGGTCCGAGATGTACTCCGAGTTCTCGATCGAGACGGTACCGACGAGGACCGGCTGGCCCGACTCGTGCGCCTCTTCGACCTCGTCGGCGACGGCGCGGAACTTGCCCGCCAGCGTGCGGTAGACCACGTCATCCGAATCGACGCGGACCATATCGCGGTTCGTCGGCATGACGACGACGTCGAGCTTGTAGATCTTGTCGAACTCCTCCGCCTCGGTGACGGCGGTACCCGTCATGCCGGCGAGCTTCTCGTACATGCGGAAGTAGTTCTGCAGCGTGATCGTTGCGTAAGTGATCGACTCCTGCTGGATCTTGACGCCTTCTTTCGCCTCGACAGCCTGGTGCAGGCCGTCCGACCAGCGGCGACCTGTCATCAGACGTCCGGTGAAGTCGTCGACGATGACGATCTCGCCGTCCTTGACGACGTAGTCGCGGTCCCTCTGGTAGAGGATTTGCGCCTTGAGCGCCGCCTCCATATAGCGGGTGAGGCGGAAGTTCTCCGGCGAGTAGATGTTGTCGATGCTTCAGCGCCTTCTCGATCTTCTCGACGCCGCTCTCGGTCAGCGAGATCGCCTTCAGCTTCTCGTCTACCGTGAAGTCGCTCGTCACGCTCCAATCGCGGCACTAGCGCCGCGAAGCGTGGGTAGATCGAGACGTCCTGAGCTGACGGACCGCTGATGATCAGCGGCGTGCGCGCCTCGTCGATGAGGATGTTGTCCACCTCGTCGACGATGGCGAAGTGGCGCCCGCGCTGAACCTGGAGCTGCAGCGCTGTTCGCCATGTTGTCGCGCAGATAGTCGAAGCCGAACTCGTGGTTGGTGCCGTAGGTGGCGTCGGCCGCGTAAGCGTCGCGGCGGCTGCAGGGTTGCAGCCACTCCGCACCCGGCTCTTCGCTGACCGGCTCCGCTGTGACCAGGAACGACGCGTCGTGCTGCAGCACGCCGACGCTGACGCCCATCCAGGCCAGCACGCGGCCGTACCACTGCGCGTCACGTTTCGAAAGGTAGTCGTTGACGGTGACAAGGTGGGCGCCCTTGCCCTCCAGCGAGTTCAGGTACAGCGCCAGCGACGCGACCAGCGTCTTGCCTTCACCGGTCTTGAGTTCCGCGATCTTGCCCTGGTGCAACACGACGGCGCCGATGAGCTGCACGTCGAAGGCGCGCTGGCCCAGACGGCGGCTGATCGCCTCCCGCGCCACGGCGAACGCCTCGGGCAGGATGTCGTCCAGCGTCTCGTCCTGCTGCAGCCGCTCGCGGAACTCGTCCGTCTTGGCGCGCAGGGCGTCGTCGCTGAGGGCTTGCAGCTCCGGCTCCAGGTCGTTGATCTCATCGACGATGGGCCGAGTTTCTTCACCTCGCGGTCGTTTGCGCCAGTAAAAAGCTTGGAAAATAGAGCCATAGCTATATCTATTATGCGCCTTCGTCCAGTGGTGGCCAAATAGGATGCCACCCTCATTTCACACTCATTTAGTGAACCCACAACAGCTGAACAAAGGAAGAGCCGTAGTCTGACGGCAGAGGGCACCCGCCCTCCCGCCAAGTAGGCCGGTGGATCCGTCCCCACCGGCCTTCACCATATCTATCGTCCGTCTAGCGTCCGCCGAAGCGGATCACCTGCATCGCCGCAGTTCCGATGTGCTGGCGGGGTGTGCACCGGTCCACGAGCGTGTTGTCGGCTTCCGTGGTCACGTTTGGCTCTGAAAACGAAGCGCCCGCTCGGTAAGCGGACGCTTCAGCGTTTCACAGCGAGTGAAGAGCTCAGACGGGAGTGGCAAGCATCCGTCCGCCTGCGACAAAGCCACCTTCGCCCGCGGGCGTGCATACCGTGACTGCTGCCGCAATTTCCTATCGAATGACTACGCGAACAGCTCTCCGACGGAGCGCCCGCCGTGGATCCGCGAGATCGCATCGCCAAGGAGCGGTGCTATCGACAGCACTGTGATCTTCGGGTGCTGCTTCTCCGGCGGCAGCGGGATCGTATCCGTGCACACCAGCTCTTCGATATCGCTGTTGCACAGGCGGTCGACCGCATCGCGCGAAAGGATGCCGTGGACGCATGCAACCGAAACGCTCTTGGCGCCACGATCGAGCGCGATGCCCGCTGAAGCAAGCACCGTCCCGCCCGTATCGATCTCGTCGTCGACGATCAGCACGTTGCGCCCCTCGACATCGCCGATAAGGGTCTGAGCGACCACCTTCTCCTCATTGCCAAGACGTTCCTTGTTGACGATCGCCAGCGGCGTGCCGAGCAGCCGGGCAACGTTGCGCGCCCGCTTCTCGGCGCCAACGTCTGTCGCGAGCACGGTCATCTCGGAGGCATCGCGGTCCTGGAAGTAACGGCTGACGATGTACAGGGCAGTCAGTTCGTCCAGCGGGATGTTGAAAAAGCCCTGGATCTGCCCCGCGTGTAGGTCCACGGTCAGGACCCGGTCGGCCCCGGCCGTCTCGATCAGGTTTGCCAGCAAACGCGCGGTGATCGGCACGCGTGGCTGGTCCTTCTTGTCGCTCCGCCCGTACGCGAAGTAGGGAAGGACCGCCGTAATCCGCCCGGCCGATGCCCGTTTGAAGGCGTCGATCATGATCAGCAGTTCCATGACATTCCGGTTGACCGGCGAACACAGCGATTGAATCAAGAACGCGTCGCGGCCGCGCACGTTCTCTTTGATCTGGACGAAGGTGTTTTCGTTGCTGAATTCGAATATGTCGCACTCGCCTAGCGGCATTTCGAGATGTGCGCATACACTCCGCGCCAGATCAGGGTGCGACCTGCCGCTAAAGATGGCCAACTCATCCACGGGGAGCCTCCGCACAGATTCAATGCGAGCGTTTTGACGGCAACCGTAATTTACCACAGCAATTCGGGAAAATCGGTATTCGGATCCGCTTGCCGCTGCCGATGTTATGCATGAGGGTTCTGGTCTTGCTTCCTCCTCCCCCGCCGCGGAGCCGGCCACCCTTGACACGATAGAAGCGCCCGATCCTCGGCCCGGGCGCTTCTTTTTGCCTCCGAAGCGACGATACCCCCGATCTGCCAAACATCAGTGACCTAAAATCCCCATAAAGCGTGCGCTTTTGCGTTGAGGCCGACTTTGAGGAGAGATACCGATGACGTCTTCCAACGCCGCTACCTATGTGCTGGTTCACGGTTCGTGGCACGGAGGCTGGTGCTGGAAGAAGCTTCTGCCCTTCCTTGAGACGAATGGTTCTCGCGTCTTTACGCCGACGTTGACAGGACTGGGCGAGAGACGGCATCTCGCTACGCCGGACACCGGCCTCTCCCAGCACGTCGAAGACGTAACGAACTTGCTCGAGTACGAGGACCTTCACGACGTCATTCTCGTGGGCCATAGCTACGCGGGCCTCGTGATCTCAGGCGTCGCCGAACACTCCGATCGAGTCGGCAAGCTCGTCTTCTTCGACGCGATTGTGCCGGAGCACGGGGAAAGCATGTTTAGCCTCATTCCGGGCCTGCAGGAAGACTTTGAGGCGAGTGCCGACAGCGAGGGACTTGTGCCGCCATGGGAACCCGAGAGCTTCGGCGTCGTCCAGCCAGAGGACCTGGCGTGGGTCACACCCAGGCTCACGCCGATGCCAATTCTCACCCACGCCGAGAGGCTCGACGCACCGCTCATGAAAGCGAAAGCTCTTCCTCGTAGCTTCATCCATTGCACGCAGTTCGGACTTGGCGGTTTTGCCGAAAAGATACGCAGCGAAGGTAGCGAGGTCTTCAGCCTGGACTCCGGACACGACGCAATGGTGACCCAGCCCGCGGCACTGGCAGACGTCTTGCGCCGGCATGCTTGAGGACAATCCGGTCGGCTAGGTCGGCGACGGGCCGAAACCTTTGGACACCTTGCACCCTTCTACCCCTCGGTTTGACCGCCTAATGTGCCGACCCTACACTCGAGACGAGGGAAGAATGACACCTAACGAGGTTCAAATGTTCATAGCCGGCCTGAAGGCCAAGACTCACAGCGTCGCCGTCGTCGAGATGGAAGGCGCCATCGGGCCGCGCATCAAGCCGGGCGAGTACGTGAAGTTGTTCCGTCAGCTGGAGACGAGCGAGACCGTCCGTGCCGTCGTGCTGGACATCGACTCGCCCGGCGGTTCGGCGCCCGGTTCGAATTACCTCTACCTCGGAGTTAAGTCGCTCGCGGCCAAGAAGCCCGTCATCGCCTTCATCCGCGGCATCGGTGCGTCCGGCGCCTACATGCTGGCTTGCCCGGCGACGAAGATCGTCGCCATCCCCAGCGCCATCATCGGCTCGATCGGCGTCATCTCGATGCGTCCGACGATCTACGACGCGCTGGAACGCATCGGCGTGCAGA
This sequence comes from uncultured Chloroflexia bacterium, assembly GCA_963766645.1. Classification (GTDB taxonomy): domain Bacteria; phylum Chloroflexota; class Dehalococcoidia; order DSTF01; family WHTK01; genus WHTK01. The sequence goes on from CAVYAY010000002.1 coordinate 447,917, forward strand.
TGAGCGTCACGAAGTCCGACCGCCTCAAGGACATGGGCAGCATGTTCCGCGAGGCCACGGACGAAGAGAAGCAGAAGGAGCAGGAACTGGTCGACGACCTCTACGACCAGTTCCTCGAAATCGTTGCCGAAGGACGCGGCATGGACAAAGCCAAGGCCAAAGAACTCGCCACCGGCGAGGTCCACACGGCGCGTCGCTGCGTCGAGCTAGGTCTCGTCGACGAGCTGGGCGATCTTGAGCGCGCCATCGACATGGCGGCCGAGCTGGGTCACGCGCCTCGACGCCCCGTCTGGCTCAAGCCTAAGAAGGGCCTGCGCGAAGTGATCTCGTCCATGGTCGGGACGTCGCTCGCCGTTTCGTTCATTGACGCGGTGGCAGCCCGCATCGAAGACCGCGCCGCCGCCTCGCGCTTCGACATCCAGCACCGGCTCTAGGCCGGCCGTTCGATCACCTTGATCAGCTGCCCCATCGTGTTGGTGCGGTTGGGCAGGAAATGCTCGCGCATCCGCAGCGTCCACTCCGTGTCCGCCGCCTTGTGCCACGCGTCGCTGGTGCGCACTTCCGGCGCGTCCAGTTCGTAGATTGCCAGGTTCTTCGGGAACCCCTGCGTCAGGTCTGTCGCGCGATAGCGCCGCGCCGAGTGGCAGCCCGGCACGGACTGCAGCGCCGCCAGGTGCTCGTTGTCGTACCAGTCGTTCAGCTCGGCGTCGTGCGCGTCGTCCGTCTCCAGGCAGACCATCAGCAGGTAGGGCGTCGGCGTTGCGGGCGACTCGCCGACCGACTTGACGAGCTTGTACTCGTTGCGGATGTTCGTCTTCAGTCCGCCGGTGACTCTCTTCGTCCACTCCGTGGGGTTGGCCCGCGCCTTCATGTAAGGCTCGCTCGTCATCGCGCCGTCTGCGAGGTCGTACAGGGCGACATATTTCGGCCCCCCGTTCACGGAGACGTAACGCCTGACGCGCAGGAAACCCGGGAACGCCATGCGGTCAGCGAGGTGCTCCTCGTTATACCAGCGGTTGAAATCGTCCTCCCGCTCCGGGGGCATGTCCATCCAGACGGCCAGCAGGCCTGTCGCCGCGTCAGACATTGTTTATCTCCTTCTTTGCTCCGAATATTCCCTCTGTCACACGTGCTTGCAGTATTATTTCCCACGGCACCCCGCATGTAACCCCGCGTATTGGCGTTCGTTGGAGGCGATTTATGAAACTTCTCTTCTTTGATGACTACAAGCTCGGCGTGATGAAGGGCGACAACGTCGTCGACGTCTCCGACGTCGTGAAGGACATCCCGCATCTGCAGCCGCAGGACCTGATCAAAGGTCTAATCGAGCAGTGGGACAGCTACAAGGGCAAGCTCGAGAGCGCGGTCGCGTCTGGCTCCGGCAAGGCCCTGGGCTCCGTGAAGATCCGCCCGCCGCTACCCAAGCCCGCGACCATCGCCTGCATGGCCGTCAACTACCTCGAGAACCACACGATGCCGGAACCGGCGCCGATCAACGCGTTCCTCAAGTCCGGCCACTGCGTCATCGGCGACGGCGACACGATGGTCCTGCCCGACATGGCGGCCAGCGTCTTCGAGGGCGAGGCCGAGCTGGCGCTTGTCATCGGCAAGCGCGCCTCCAACGTCGCGCCGAGGACGCCATGAGCTACGTCTTCGGCTACACGAACTTCATCGACGGCTCCGCCCGCGGCGTCGTCCCGGCGAACAACAGCTTCTACCAGATGAAGTCACGCGACACCTTCGCGCCGATCGGCCCCTTCATCGTCACCGCCGACGAGGTCAAGGACCCCCACAACCTCAGCGTCAAGCTGTGGAACAACGGCGTGCTGATGCAGGACTTCAACACCGATGACATGGGTAACGACATCCCGCGCTGCGTCGAGTTCATCACCGCCGTGCATCCGCTGGAGGCTGGCGACATCCTGGCCACCGGCACCAACCACCGCGGCCTCCACGCCTTCCAGGATGGCGATAAGATCGAGCTCGAAGATCGAGGGCATGGGTCGTCTGCACATCAACGTGAAGGATGACCTCAAGCGAGAATGGCCGACCGAGAACGCGGCTCGACCGCCTGGAGGCTGCCAGGGCCCGCGGCGACCAGGCCGGCTACGTCGGCTCCACCACGGTCCAGGTCGGCGGCAAGTACACGCCGGCAGAGGCGAAGGCTTAACTCGAATCCCCATTCTAGGGAGGCTGAAAGATGGCTACGCAAACAAAGGTAAAGGTTGCGAAAGAGGTCTTCGCCGAGGACGTCGGCAACATCGCGATGCTGGAGCACGTCAACACGCAGGTCGACGACCAGAGCATCGCAACGCTGTTCTACCTGGTCGGCATGGGCTTCACGCGCGACCCGCACATGATGGTCGGGCTGGAGAACATGTGGATCAACCTCGGCGAGCAGCAGTTCCACCTGCCCACCAACACACCCCAGGTCCTTCGCGGCCACGTCGGCATCGTGACGCCCAACCTGGACACGCTGGCCGATCGGCTGGAAGGCGGTGCAGGACAAGCTACACGGCACGAAGTTCGCGTGGTCGCGCAAGAAGGACCGCATCGACGTCACGTCGCCGTGGGGCAACCAGTTCCGCTGCTACGAGCCGTCCCCTGAATTCGGCCCGATGCGTGTGGGCATGCCGTACGTCGAGTTCACGGTGCCGCGCGGCACCGCAAAGGGCATCGCCGCGTTCTACAACCAGGTCATCGGCGCCGCGGCGCAGCACGTCACGAAGAAGTCAGGCGACTACGCCGAGGTCTCCGTGGGCCAGTACCAGCGCCTGATCTTCCGTGAGGCGGACAGCGTGCCCGACTACGACGGACACCACATCGCCGTTTACGTAGCCAGCTTCTCAGAGCCCTACGAAGCGCTGAAGAAGCGCGGCCTGATCACGGAGGAGCCGACCAGCAGGACCACCAGTTCCGCTTCGTCGACATCGTCGACCCGAAGACGAGCAAGAAGCTGTTCAGCATCGAGCACGAGGTCCGCAGCCTCAAGCACCCGCTGTACAAGCGGCCCCTGGTCAACCGCCAGATCGGCGAGTTCCTCGAGCCGCGCCGCATCAACGGTCGCACCTTACTCGGCGCCGTCCAGTAGCAGCACCGAGGAAGAGTCGAGGTTTGCGAAGGGGCCCAAGTTGGGCCCCTTCGCCGTTGTCGGCCCTGATACCATCGATAAATGAGCATCAAGACCCGCGGTACCAATCACCCAGCCCTTTTCGGCCTGAGCTACGAGAAAACCGTCGACTTCTACACCCGCGTCCTCGGCATGCGCCTCGTCCTGGAGCAGCCCAACCTGGACGACCCCGATTCCGTCCACCTCTTCTTCGAGACCGGGCCGGGCCAGTTCATCGCCTACTTCGTGCCCAGGCCCGGCAAGGAGATCGAAGGCCGCGTCCAGACCGGCGCGCTGAACCACGTCGCGCTCAACCTCGACGGCGACCTCGACGATGCGATGGCGGCGCTGCAGGCCGAGGGCGTCCCGTTCTCGGGCCCGGTCGACCGCGGCTACGAACGATCCGTCTACTTCCACGACCCCAACGGCGTGGTCGTCGAGCTCCTGACCTGGATTACACCCGTCCCCGACGGCGTCAACGAAGGCGACTTGATCCTCGCCGCCCAGGCCCGCCGCCTCGAGCGCGGCGCCTACGCTATCGAGGACGAGGACGTAAAGGCAGTAATTGAGGGGCTGTAGTTTGCATTTTGGCCAACCCCGCGTCCAGGAGGCCTTCAGTGGGGCTCCTGGGTACCCCCGGCTTCAGAATCAGAAGACGTGCAGGCGGTGATCGATGCGCCGTAGCCCGCGTCTGAAACCAACCCCGATTCTGGGAGACTGACTTCGACCTCACCGCTATGACGCACGCTTAAATGAAGCCGTCCCGTGTGGCAGAATGCGCGATAATAGGTAGTATTCACTCTCACGCAGTTGAACCCGTTTCCGAAATGCGTCGCCCCGCATTGAGCCGTAGCCAGAAGGAGAAACGAAATGACCATGAACCGCGACTGGTGGCCGAACCAGTTGAAACTGGAGGTTCTCCGCCGCAACTCCTCCCTCTCAGATCCGATGGGTGAGGATTTCAACTACGCAGAGGAATTCAAGACACTCGACCTCGCTGCCGTCAAGAAGGACATCGAGGCAGTGATGACCACGTCGCAAGACTGGTGGCCGGCCGACTTCGGCCACTACGGTCCGCTGTTCATTCGAATGGCGTGGCACAGCGCCGGCACGTACCGCATCACCGACGGCCGCGGTGGCGGTGGCCGCGGCACGCAGCGCTTTGCGCCTCTCAACAGTTGGCCCGACAACGCGAACCTGGACAAGGCGCGCCGCGTGCTCTGGCCCGTCAAGCAGAAGTACGGCCGAAAGCTCTCATGGGCCGACCTGATAATCCTCGCCGGCAACGTTGCCCTGGAATCCATGGGGTTCAAGACCTTCGGCTTCGGTGGCGGACGTGAGGACGTTTGGGAGCCCGAGGACATCGACTGGGGCTATGAAGAGACCTGGCTCGGAGACGAGCGCCACGACGCCGATGGGGAACTCCAGGGACCGTTAGGCGCCGACCACATGGGTCTCATCTACGTCAACCCGGAGGGGCCCAACGCCAACCCGGACCCGGTCCTCGCTGCCAAGTACATTCGAGAGACGTTCCGCCGCATGGCGATGAATGACGAAGAGACGGTCGCGCTCATCGCCGGCGGACACACCTTCGGCAAGACGCACGGTGCTGGCCCTGCCGAAACCGTCGGTCCCGAGCCGGAGGGTGCACCCCTTGAGGAACAGGGGCTCGGTTGGCACACCAGCTATGGCAGCGGCAAGGCCGGCGACGCCATCACCAGCGGGATCGAGATCACCTGGACCACCGACCCGGTCAAGTGGGACAACAACTTCTTCGAGAACCTCCACGGCTACGAGTGGGAGCTGGAGAAGAGTCCCGCCGGTGCCAGCCAGTGGAAGCCCAAGGATGCATCGGTGGCCACTGTGCCGGACGCCTTCGACCCGTCCAAGAAGCACGCGCCCGGGATGCTCACGACGGACCTCTCGCTGCGAATGGACGGAGCCTATGCCGCGATTTCGCAGCGCTTCCTCCAGAACCCGGCGGAGTTCGCTGATGCTTTCGCCAGGGCGTGGTTCAAGCTGACTCATCGCGACATGGGTCCTCGCTCACGGTATCTCGGCTCGCTGGTTCCCGCGGAGCCGCAGATCTGGCAAGACCCCGTCCCCGACGTCGATCACGAGTTGATCGGGGCGCAGGACATTGCTGCCCTCAAGGCCAGTATCCTCGCATCCGGACTGTCCGTTTCCCAGCTGGTCTCGACCGCCTGGGCCTCGGCGGCATCCTTCCGCGGCACCGACCGGCGCGGTGGAGCGAACGGCGCGCGCCTTCGCCTCGCGCCGCAGAAGGACTGGGAAGTCAACAACCCGGCCGAACTGGCGAAGGTCCTGCCGGCCCTCGAAAAGGTCCAGACGGACTTCAACAGCTCGCAGACCGGCGGCAAGAAGGTATCGCTCGCCGACGTGATCGTCCTGGGCGGCTGCGCCGGTGTCGAGCAGGCTGCGAAAAACGCCGGGGTCAACGTGACCGTCCCCTTCTCGCCCGGGCGCACAGACGCGTCGCAGGACCAGACCGACGTGGAGTCGTTCGAGGTGCTCGAGCCTACCTTTGATGGGTTCCGCAACTACCTCCAGGCCGGACACAAGGAATCGGCAGAGGATCTGCTGGTGGAGCGGGCGAACAGGCTGACGCTGACTGCTCCCGAGATGACGGTTCTTGTCGGCGGCCTGCGCGTCCTGGGTGCGAACGCCGGGCAGTCGAAAGCCGGCGTCTTCACCGAGCGCCCTGGGACGTTGTCCAACGATTTCTTCCTGAACCTGCTCAACATGAACACCGAGTGGAAGGCGGCTTCGGGCTCCGCGGACGTATTCGAGGGACGCGTTGGCGGTACCGGCGCTGTCAAGTGGACCGGCACCCGCGTGGACCTCGTCTTCGGCTCGAACTCTGAGCTCCGAGCGCTCGCGGAAGTCTACGCGTGCGAAGACTCGCAGCAGAAGTTCGTGCGTGACTTCGTCTCTGCCTGGGACAAGGTGATGAATCTCGACCGCTTCGACCTTGCCTGATCTCGGCTAGTACGCAAAGAGGCCCGGGATAATACCCGGGCCTCTTGCGTGGCTGAAAATGAGGCTGGTTACGCCTCGAAAGGCAGTTCGTACAACTCGACGACGTTCTTCGCCGTCATGGCGTAACGCTCCTCCGGTGTGCAGTCCGCCAGGATGCGGTCGAGGACGCCCTGCGAGTCCGGGAAGACGCTGTCGCCGTGCGGGTAGTCGCTGCCCCACATCAGCGTGTTGACGCCAATGAAGTCCCGCGTGCGGATGCCGAGGATGTCATCCTCGTACGTCGCGTAGAAGTTCTGCTTCCAGTAGAAGCTGGGCTTCTCGCTGATTGGCATCGTCCGTACGCCGCCGCCACGGAACCAGTTCCAGTCCAGGCGGTTCAGCGTCATCGCAATCCAGCCCGTCTCGAACTCTGTGATCACGAATTTGAGGTTCGGGAAGCGCTCGCAGACGCCGCCGTAGATGATGTCGTAGATCGTGAAGGTCACGCCGGTGAAAGCAAGCGGGCTTCCCGCCGCGCGGTGCGGCATCCCATGGTTCGGTGTCGCGCCGGTGAAGATGTGCATCGTTAAAGGCATGTGCATCTCTTCGGCCGCGGCCCAGAACTTGTCGTACCAGGGGTCGGAATAGGGACGGTTCGGCGGCGCCGTGGCCGGGATGCAGAGCCCAACGTAGCCCAGCTCCTTGCAACGCTTCATCTCTGCGATCGCCTCGTCCAGGTCGTACAGCTGCACGCAGGCGAGGCCGAAGAGGCGGTCCGGCGCCTCCTTGCAGTAGTCGGCGGTCCAGTCGTTGTAGGCGCGGAAAGTAGCCTTGAGGATCTCGGGATCCTCGATCTGGTAGGCGTTGAAGATGATGCTGGGATAGATGACCTCCGCGTCGATGCCGTCCAGCTCCTGGTCCTCGATGCGCTCCTTGATGTCGTAGACACCCGGACGGGCCAGCTCGTATCCCATCTTGCGCACCTCCTGCGCGTCCGGGCGGCCGAAGTCAAACCCCGCCTGCAGGAAGCCCGTGATGATCAAGCCGTACTGGCCGTTGCCGAGGTAAAGCTGGGGGCCAACGTCCTCACGGAAGACCATATGAGGCGCTTCCTCACCGAAGCGCTTGACCAGCGGATCGAAGAGCTCCGGCGGCTCCACAACGTGCGAATCGGAGGAGATGCAGAGCTGTCTGGTGTTCGTCATGCTGGCCTTTCGTTGCTTAATCGTCTACGTTTTACACGAAGTTAAGCGTTTCGCCGCGGGCCGATGCTACACTTGGCCCCGAAAAGCGTCAACGAAGTGGGGGAGCACCTTCTGACTACGCCTGAAGAACCCGAGGCACTTAAATACAACGCTTATGCGTCCCGAGCCGCAAAGGACTATGCAGGCGCCTACGAATTCGCCGATCTCCCCGCCATCGAAGCCGCGATCAGCGTCAGCCTGACCAATGCAGCACAGGCTTCCGCAATGGGTCGTTGGTGCGACTCCCTCGGCATAAGCCGGACGGTCGGCCGCTACCAGGTTCTTCGCATCCTTTTCTTCACACCTGAACACCGCCTCACGCAGGTGGAAGTCGCCGGCGAAATGCAGGTGACGTCCGCTAATGTGACCTTTCTGGTCGATGGGCTGGAGAAAGACGGGCTCGTGCGCCGCGTCCCATCTCTTACAGATCGCCGCACCGTCTACGTCGAACTAACGGACGCCGGACTGGCATTCGCCGAACGTATCGTCCCGTCCTTTGCTTCCTTCATGGGCGCAATCTTCGAAGGCTTCAGCGCCGCCGAGAAGCGCCAGCTCTCCGAGCTGCTCGACCGCGTACGGTGCAACGCCGACCGCTTCGAGACGCGCTCCCTCGACTAGACGGGCCCTACCCTACCTCAGCGCGTCGGCGACCAGCTCAATGGCGTGGCGCGGCGTGCGCGAAGTGAAGTGACCGATCTGCTGGCGACACGACACGCCCGTTATCGCAATCGCCGAGTCGGCTGAGGCCGCTTCAACCGCCGGGAACAGCTTCAGGCTCCCCATCGCTTTCGACATCTCGTAGTGCTCCGCCTCAAAGCCGAACGAGCCCGCCATACCGCAGCAGCTCGTCTCAACCAGCGACGCCTTGTAGCCCGGAACGAGGTTCAACATCCGCAGCGTCGGCTCCGGCCCGACGATCGCTTTCTGGTGGCAGTGCGCGTGCAACAGGACGTCAAGCTCCACGTCGTCGCGGAAGATCGCTGCGACCTGCTCCGGCTCCTCTGCCGCCAGCTTCGATAGCCACTCGTCGAGCAGGAACGCCTGCCCCGCCAGCGTCTTCGATGCGTCGTCGCGCAGCAGCTCCGGGTACTCGTCGCGAAACGTCAGGAGACAGGACGGCTCCGTGCCGATGATCGGCACGCCGCGCTCGGCATACGGCAGCAGCGCGTCGACATTGCGGCGCGCCCAGTTACGAGCCGTGGGCAGCAGGCCCTTCGAGATCGCTGGGCGTCCACAGCAACCGGTACGCTCGGCCAGCACCACGCTGTAGCCCAACGCCTCCAGGATACGCACCGCCGCGTGACCAACCTCCGGATGGTAGTAGTCGGTAAACGTGTCGTGGAAGAACACGGCCTCTCCGCGCGCGCCCGGCGCCATCGTTTCGCGCTTGCCGAACCACGCCGGGAACGTCTGCGACGCGAACCGCGGCAGCGGCCGCTGCGACGCAATACCTGCAACGCGCTGCATGACCCTGCGCAGCGGCTTGATCCCGCCCACGAGGTTGGCGATCGCGCCGAAGGGCGCCGTCAGACGGCTCATCGTGTTGATCTGCGCGAAAAGGCGCGCCCGCAGCGGCACGCCCTGCTTCTCCATCGTCTGCGCCAGCACCTCGTACTTGATCTTGGCCATGTCGACTCCGGTGGGGCATTCCGCCTTGCAGGCCTTGCACTCGACGCAGAGGTCCAGCGCATCGTGCATCCGCTCCGAGGTCATTTCGTCCTGCGGCAGCACGCCGGTGAAGGCGAGCCGCAGCAGGTTGGCCCGCCCGCGTGTCGAGTGCTCCTCTTCGCGCGTCACCATGAAGGAGGGGCACATGCCGCCCTCCATCTTTCGGCACGCGCCCTGCCCGGTGCACTGATCGGCCGCCGCCGCCAGGCCGCCCTCCACCGTGAAGTCAAGGTACGTCACCGGCTCCCAGGCGCGGGCGTCGGGTTCAAGGCGCAGATTCTCGCGAAAGCCCGGCGTATCGATGATCTTGCCGGGGTTGAGCAGGTTTTCCGGGTCGAAGGTCCGCTTCACCTCGCGGAACGCGTTCGTCAGCGTCGGGCCGAACATATGCTCCGTGAAGACCCCGCGCACGATGCCGTCGCCGTGTTCGCCGCTGAGGCTGCCGCCGAACTCGAGGACGAGGTCGGCGACTTCGCGCGCGATCTTCTCCATGCGGTCGAGGCCCTCGCTCGTCTTCGGGTTGACCATGGGACGGATGTGCAGGCAGCCGACGCTGGCGTGCCCGTAGTACGAAGCCTCCGTGTTGTTGCTGGAGACGATCTCCTGGAAGCGCTTGATGTACTCCGGCAGCTTCTCCGGCGCCACGGCGGCGTCCTCGACGAAGGTCGCGGCCTTGAGCGGGCCTCGAACGCTCGTGATCAGCCCTTGGCCCGCTTCGCGCATGCGCCAGATGTCGCGCTGGACTGCGGCGTCGGCCGTCGTAAAGGTGTAATAGCCCAGGTTCTTGCCGTCGAGGTCCGCCTTCAGCGCGTCGAGCTTGCCCGCGACCTCGCCTTCTGTGTCGCCGGCCATCTCGATCAGCAGGATGCCGCCGGGCTCGCCTTCGACGAAGTCGGCCAGGTGCCGGAAGCCGCTGTGCGCGCGGCAGCGCTCGACGATGACGCTGTCGATCAGCTCGATCGACGCGACCGGATGCTCCAGCGTCGCGACCGTGCCCTCCGCCGCTTCGACCAGCGTCCGGAAGTGGACCGCAGCAAGTCCCTTGAACCTCGGTAGCTTGTGCAGTCGCAGCTTCGCCTCCGTGATAACGGCCAGCGTCCCCTCGGACCCGACGACCATCCGCGCGACGTCCATTGGCCCGGTGTCGTGCACGAAGTCATCAAGGTTGTAGCCGGAAACGCGCCGCATGATCTTGGGGAAGCGGCGCTCGATCTCCTCGGCCTGCTCGTGGCCGATTCGGCGCAGCTCGCGGTAGATCCCGCCCTCGAGGCCCGGGAGGTCGAATTTGGCGTCGAGTGCGGCGCCGTCGAGTTCGGAGAAGGTGGTTCGCGTTGCGTCGGCCAGGACGGCATCGACGCTGAGAACGTTGTCGATCGTCTTGCCGTAGACGATCGAATGCGCGCCGCAGGAGTTGTTGCCTACGCCGCCGCCAATCGTGGCTCGGTTCTGCGTCGATGGGTCGATGCCGTAGAGCAGGCCGTGTCGCGCCGCCTGCTTGTTCAGCTCCGTCAGCACGATGCCTGACTGGGCGCGCACCCACTGCTCCTCGGCGTTGAACTCCAGCGCGTTCGCCATCGCCCGCGAGAAGTCGAGCACGATGGCGTGGTTGACGGTCTGTCCCGAGAGACCGGTGCCACCGCCGCGCGGCATCACCGGCACTCGCGCCCGTGCCGCCACCTGCAACACGTGCTGCACGTCCTCCGTGCTCGTCGGGAAGACGACGCAGACCGGCTCCATCTGGTAGAGCGACGCGTCGGTGGCGTAGAGCAGGCGGTTGTAGCGGTCGCTGCGCACCTCGCCGCGCATGCCGCGCTTGAGGTCTTCGACGACGGCCTGCCGGTCGGACTCCGTGAGGTCGCGGGCGCGCTGGACGGTAGGTGCGAGAGGCGCCGAATTCATAACCGAACGCTAACAGGCGAACCGCATATGCGGCAATCGGCTCGCCGCGACGCGCGTGATTTGAGGCCGGTCCAGCTAGACGCTCCGCGTCCCGTCGCCGGCGACGCGCCCGCCGACCTCGCCGCGTCCCTGCTGCTTCGCGGGCCGCGCGTAGATCACGGAGCCCCGCCCCTGCGTGATCACCAGTTCGCGGCCCAGCAGTTCGATCAGCCTCAGCGCGCCCGACCCCGTCGCCTCGTCCTCAATGATGTTGTGGCTCGACGCGAAGACGCGGGCGCGCAGCAAGCCCTTCGCTTCGTCCTGCCACGCCCAGAACTCGTGCATGTCGTACTCCGGGCCCGGAGGCGCCGCCAGCGCCTCGACCTCCGCCGGCGCGTCGAGCCGGACGAACTGCCACGCCGGCGCGTCGTCGATCCGGGCGCGGATCCAGGTCACGCCGTCCTCTGTCCACGTATCGACGTTGGCGGCCCGCAGCGGCCGTAGCGTCTCGACCGGCCGGCCGCTGACCTGCGCCAGCAACCACGATGTCCCGACCAGCGGGTGGCCGGCAAGCGGGAGCTCGCGCGCCGGCGTGAAGATACGCAGCCGCGCCTCGGCCACGTCGTCAACGAAGACGGTCTCGCTGTAGTTCAGCTCGGTCGCGATCGCCTGGCGCCGCGCGTCATCCAGCCCCGCCGTGTCCAGCACCACGCCCAGCGGATTTCCGTGATTTCCCTCATCGTCCGTGAACACGCGAACGACGTGTATTTCCGTCATGGCCTCAGCTTCGCAGACGGTTCGCTTGTACGGAAGACTGCTCGAGTAACCTTCCCCCACTCCACTAGCGGTCATCGGTGCTTCCGGGCGCGAATTCAGGTCGGGTCCGTATGTCAGGCGCCGGTCGCGCGTGGCATCGTGATCGTGATGCAAACCGAAACGCGACGTCCCAACCTCAGGTTGGTCGTCAACAACACCGGCAACCGCCGCGACGGGAACGGCGCTACTCTGGCCGAGAAGTTGCTCGACTACCTCGGCGCGGCACGCGGTCTGCGCGTCGTCGAGCTCACTTTCGGACCCAGCCGGCTGGGCTGGCGCCTGCAAGCCGCCGGTTGCCGCGTCGACAGCATCGACCTCGCGCTCTACCCAATCGACTCCGTGCCATTCGAATGGATGGGCCAGTTCGACATGGCGATCATCACCTGCGCCCTGCATCAGGTCCCGCGACCTGACTGCCTGCTCGCCGACATCGTGTCCTGTCTGCGGCCGGGCGGCGTTTGCGGTGGCATCGAACCGTCGTACAGCGACCTGGCGCAGCCGACGCTGCGATCACACCGCTGGCTCCGCGGGTCTCGCCCTGGTCGACGTCTCCGAGCTGGCGACGAGCGCCGCGCTGTTCTGGAAGGGCCAGCGTGCCGGCGCTTTACGCGCTGCCGCGCCCGCTTCCGCGACCAGACACCAGCTTTATGCCCCTCGCCGCCTGACCCACCTCTCCCCAACACCTCCTTCCTTCGCCTCGCGTCTGGCAGGACCCCGCGCTGGCCCGTGGCACATATCGGACCCGCTGGGCGTCGTCGTGCCACTGCGGTCTCGTGTCCCAAGAATCGGTCTAGAATGGCGCCAGCGAAGCAGGGGGTAGCGGGGGCGCAGCCCCATGCGCGGAGGGCCTGGGGGGTGTCCCTCCAAAGTAACGTTTTTTTGTGAGCGGAGCAGACAACGACGCCAGCGGAAGGATGCGCAGCGAACCCAACGCCCCGACCTGATAAACCATGCCGCATCCGTGCAGGACTAGAAGGACATACCGATGCCTCTCGGCCAGGGCAACCACCGCTACGAGCTCGTGGAAGACTGGGAACAGCTACCGCAGGGCTTCACACACGGCGACGTCGCCGGCGTTTCGACCGACTCTCAGGACCGCGTCTACGTCTTCAACCGCAGCGAGCACCCGCTGCTCGTCTACAACCGCGACGGCAGCTTCGTCAAGTCGTGGGGCGAGGGCGTCTTCACGCGGCCCCACGGCATCACGATCCACGACGACATCGTCTACCTTGCCGACGACGGCGACCACACGGTGCGCAAGTTCACGCTGGACGGCGAGCTGCTGCAGACGCTCGGCACCCCGAACCAGCCCTCCGAAACCGGCTACGACTGGGGCGTCTCGACACCGCCTGAACACCATCGCCCACGGCGGGCCGCCCTTCCACCGCCCGACGCGGCTCTCCGTCTCAACCGACGGCGAGCTCTACGTCTCCGACGGCTACGGCAACGCCCGCATCCACCGCTTCTCGGCGAAGGGCGAGCTGCTGCAGTCGTGGGGCGAGCCGGGGACCGGGCCGGGCGAGTTCAACCTGCCGCACAGCGTCTGGGCCCATACCGACGGCCGCGTCTTCGTCTGCGACCGCGAGAACGAGCGCGTCCAGATCTTCGGGCCGCAGGGCGAGTACCTCGACGAGTGGACCAACATGAACCGCCCCGGCGACCTCTTCATCGACGCCGACGACAACGTCTACATCGGCGAGATGAACTGGTGGAAAGACCACTTCTCGCTCACCGGCTTCCAGTGGCCCGAGAACCGCATGGCGCACATGACCGTGCGCGACCTCAACGGCAAAGTCCTTTCGACCTTCGGCGGCGAGGACCCCAACGGCGACCCCTGCGCCGCCGCCAAGTTCACCTCACCGCACGGCATCTGGGTCGACTCCCACGGCGACCTCTACGTCGGCGAGGTCAGCCAGACGTCCTACGAGGGCACGATGTACCGGCCCGGCTGCCACTCGCTGCAGAAGTTCCGGCGCGTCTAGTCTCTAGACCTAGCGGCTGGGTATGGGGAACGGCGTCTTCGTCGGCGTTGGAGTTGGCGTCGGCGTCGGCGTGTCCGTCGGCGTCGGGGGTATCGGCGTCTCCGTCGGCGGAAGCGGCGTCGGCGTGCTGGTGGGGCGCACGTAGAAGGACGGCGCGACCGTCCGTGTGCGCACGAAGATCGAGCAGGCCAGCTCCGCCTCACTGCCGTCTTCGACTGGCCGTCGCGGTCAGCAGGTACTCGTCGTCATCGCCCGTACCCGTTACCGTGGGCGTCGAGTCGAAGAGGACCGAAGTATCGGACTCAACCGTCGCCACCACGGGCAGCGCCTGTCGGGCTGACCTTGACCGCTTCGACCGCAACGTCTGCTGAGCGCTGCACCCGCGGCCATATCCTCGCCAAAGTCGATGACCAGCGGCGCGCCAGAGTCGACAACGATCGCTTCCTTGCCGCAGTCGGCAGTCAGCTGCCTCGGGCTGATCCGCTTCATCATGTGGCGGCAGCACGTCCTCCGGGTCGATCAGGCCTTTGGCGGAATGCACCTCGAAGTGGAGGTGCTTGCCGTCTGCGTGGCCGGTGTCGCCGCCATAGCCGAGCAGCTGGCCCTGGCGCACGACCTCGCCTTCCTTGACGAAGACCTCGAACAGGTGCGCGTACAGGGTCTCCATGCCGCCGCCGTGGTCGATCACGACGTGGTGACCGTAATCCTCATAGTCCTCACCGCCGGCGAAGTGACGACGCCGCGCGCCGAGGCAAGAATCGGGGAGTCTTCGTCATAGCTCAGCCCGATGTCGATGCCGAGCGTGTGCCACGGGCCCATCACGCTGGTAATCGGACCTGCGGCTGGCCAGACGAAGGGATAACTCCGCGTCACGCTGACGACCACCGAGCCGCCGGTCGGGTTGGCAAGGCTCTGCGTCGTCGGCGCCGCGACTCGGACGGGCGCTTGGTTCTGCACCGGCGGGATAGAATCGTCGCCCAGCCGTACGACGGGCGCGGCGGGCGGCGCAGGCTCATCTCGCATCGCGCTGCCGTCCTCGCTGGCCAGCGTGATCGCAATCATGCCGGCGCCGGCAATCACTAGCAGCAGGCTGCCGGTGCGGCGTATCTTCAGGACCCGCGACTCCAGCGCGGTCGCGCTGCTTCCCTCTGGCGCCGAGAAGCGCTGACGTAGCTTCGCGATCAGGCGGGCGGCAAATCTAACCAAGGTGACTGTTTCCGAGGACGGGGGTCCAGCCGAATCCTTTCTGCTGAGACTGCTGGCCGGATCGGTCCGGCCGTCGAGGCGAGGTGCGCTCTATAGGAATATCGGCAGATCGCCGCCGCGTCCTGAGTCCCGCGCGAATCTGAGACACGTCCACAAAACGGCGAGTAGAATGGCCCGCAGTACACCCCCGTCGCACGCAGACCTAGCGAGGAAACGTGATGAAAATCCTGATCGTCACCGGCTTGACGTTGCCCGAAGTCACGGAAGAGGAAATGCAGGCGATCTACGTCGCGTCGGGCGAGGGCGACATCGTCGTCGCCAACTCAAACGACGAGGCGCTCGAGCACTGGCCCGACGCCGAGGTGGCGATGGGCATCCTCAACCAGGAGACGTTCCCGCTCGCCCGGAATCTGCGCTGGCTCCACTCCACCGCCGCCGGCGCCGACATGCTGATGTACCCGGAGATGGTCGCCAGCGACGTCAAAATCACCGGTGAGAAAGGCCTCGTCGGCGAGCACCTGGCCGACCACGCCTTCGGCCTCCTCCTGACCCTGTCTCGTCAGCTCAAGCGCGCCACCCTCGAAGCGCCGAAGAGCTGGCCCAGCCGTCCTTCCATGCGCAAGGTCATGTTCGAGCTCAGCGGCGCCACCATGGGCATCGTCGGCCTCGGCGGCACCGGACGCTCCGTCGCCAAGCGCTCCCGCGCCTTCGGCATGGACGTCCTCGCCGTCGACAACGAAGACGTCACGCCCTGCGAAGACGTCTCGCAGCTCTGGGGCATGGACCGCTTCCACGAGATGCTCGGCCTCTGCGACATCGTCACGAACTGCATGCCCGCTAACGCCCGAGACCCGCGGCCTCTTCGACGACGCGGCCTTCGCGGCGATGCGCCAGGGCTCCTACCTCGTCAACGTCACCCGCGGCCCCATCGTGGACGCCGATGCCATCGTCAAGTCCCTCAAGTCAGGCCACCTCGGCGGCGCCGGCCTCGACGTCACCCCCATCGAGCCCCTGCCCGAAGACCACGAGCTCTGGACCTTCCCCAACGTCATGATCACGCCGCACACGGCCGGCGCCTCGCAGTACCGCGCCGGCCGCAACGTCAAGCGCTTCGTCACCAACCTCAAGCACTACCGCGACAGCACGCCGCTCGAAGGCGAGATCGACAAAACGAAGGGCTACTAGCGCAATAACTCGCGCTCCGCCAACGTCACGGCCACTCTGTAGCGGCGACTCTGTACCGGCGACCTTTAGGTCTCCAATCGCCACGCCCGCGCGAGGCGGGGCAACCGTCACGAGGCTAAGATAGACACCCCCGGCCCGCAAATGACCCACGGAGGCGCCCGATGACCCCCGAAGACCGCGACGCCGTCTACGACGTCCTGCGCCGCTACATCTGGTGCATGGACACCGGCGACATCGACGGCATCGCCGCCACCTTCACCAGCGACGGCGCCGTCAAGGACATCACCGGCACGCACTGGGACGGCCCCGACGCGGCCCGCAACTTCGCCCGGCACTTCATCGAGCGCCCCGACCGGCCCGCGGCTCAGCACTGGGTCCAGCACATGGACCTCGACGCCTCGACCGCAGACTCGGCCCGCGTCACGTCCTACTGGTTCACCGTCGTCCGCGACAACGACGACGACCGCAAGTTCGTCACCAACCTCGGCCGCTACATCGACACCGTCGTCAAGGTCGACAACCGCTGGCTGATCAAGGAAAAGCTCATCGACCCCTGGAACAACCAGACCGTCCTCGCCGCCAAAGCGAACTAATGCTGGGTTCGAGTGATGTTGACCGTTGGGCACCACGAGAAAGCAGGGGTAGCGGGGGCGCAGCCCCTGCGGCGGGAGGCTGAGGGGTCTCCCCTCAGTTCCTTCCTAATTGGGGTGGGTGGGGGCGGAGCAGCGCGAGAGCGAGGCGAAGCAAGCGTGGCAGCGATTGAGACCGCCACGCGAGGCAGTCTGAACATCCAGGCGAGGCTTGGCTGTGGCTAGAGAGCTCATCCCCCACGCCGACCGCGAGGCGATCTACGCCAACCTCCGCCGCTACTGCTGGTGCCTCGACCAAGCTGACGGCGAAGGCGTGGCCGCCACCTTCACCCGCGACGGCGTCGTCGAATCAAGCGCGGGCAGCTTCCAGAACCCCGGCGGGCTACAGGAGTTCGTCGCCCAGGCCGCAACCATGGACGGCTTCTTCGGGCGCCAGCACCACGCCCAGCCCCTGCTCATCGAGAAGACAGACGAGGGCTATCTCTTAACCTCGTACTGGATCGTCCTCACCCAGCACGCCGGCTCCACGCCCTTCCTCGTCTACAACGGCTGGTACCAGGACACCTGCGTCCTCGAAGACGGCGCCTGGCGCTTCAAGCGCAAGGTCATCAAGCGCTGGGACTTCGAAAGCGCCCCGATCCAGCGCTACGCTTAGCGCCCTGTCAGAAGCCCTTTTGCCATTGACAGCGAACGTACCCCCGTCCATGCTGCGCGCGTCTCGATACGACATCGGACGCATCGCCCCGCTTAAATGCGCATTGGAGGTGCATTTTGGCTAGCTGGCAGCGCTGGATACCGCTCACCGGTATCCTCTTCGTCGTTCTCGTCGTCATCGGCTTCGTCCTCGCTTCACCACCGGACAGCAACAACGTCTCCGATCAGAAGATCCTCGACTGGTACAACGATAGCGGTCACCAGACCAGCCAGGTCATCGGCGCCTACTTCGTCATCCTCTCCGGCGTCGCCCTGCTCTTCTTCCTCAACCGCCTGCGCGCCGTCGTCGCCGAGGCAGAAGGCGCCCGGCCGCTGTTCGCGCCCTTTATCCACACCGCCGGCGCCATATTCGTCGCCGCCCTCGGCATCGGCATCGTCGCCGTCGTCGCCGTCTCCGGCGAGCTCACCTTCGGCGACTCTCCCGAGCTGACCAACGCCGACGTCGGACGCTTCCTGCCGTCGATCGGCTTCGGCAGCATGCTCATTGCCGGCATGTTCCCGTTCATCTTCGCGATGCTCACAACCGCCTACGCCTCGATGCGCTACAAGATTTTCCCCGGCTGGTTCAACTGGCTGACGATCGTCTGCGGCATCGTTCTCGTCTTCGCCGGTTATTTCATCCCTCTGATTGCTCTCGGCGTCTGGATGATCGCCGCCAGCCTCCAGCTCATGAAGCACCAGCCGGCGATGGCAAGTTAGCGCCCCCACCCCACCAGGATCGGCGGCGCCTCGTCGTCCAGCGCCCACCGCTGTAGCCGCAGGCCTTCAGGCCTGCGCGTACAATCCCGGCGTCCACAAGGATGCCCGACCTACTTCGTAGCAGTCGCCACCTTCATCATCATTTGCCATGCTGTCTTAATGATGTCATAATCATGTCATGATGACACTAAACAGACAGCGCACAGAAGTAAACTTGGATAGCATCTTTGAAGCCGCGCTCGGTCCGCTCGACCTCGTCGACAGTCCGGAGAAACGGTCGGACCTGGAGCGGTTCCTGGCCTACAGCCGAGTCCACCAGGAGAGGGCGATTGTTAACGTCCTGTCCGAGATCGCGGCAACCGTCAACGAGGCCGGCGGTGGCACTCGGCTCCGTCTCGAACACGAAGGCGGTCGCCTCTACATCGCCGTTGACACCGAGGGCGAAGGCAGTGAGGAGGCGGCCTTTCCGTCGGATGGCGAAATCGAACGAGTCACGCTTCGTCTGCCGGCGAGACTAAAGCAGCTAGCCGATCAGGCAGCCGGTGTACGCGGTGTCTCTACCAATACCTGGTACATACGCACCCTCGCAAGATCACTGGTGCACCAGATGCGCGGTGAAGCGGCGCGCGGTCATCGAGGGGCCCTGACTGGTCGTCGTGACCGGCGGGGGCCCAGGCGCGAGTCCCGCCATGAAAGGGACTAGTTCAACCCACAACAAGTAGAGGAGTAAGAGTGATCAATCATTTGAGGCAGAGATTCTGATAAAGCAGGCGCAATCGCAGCTGGATGATCCAGAGAGGAACGAACGCCTGGTGTTGCTGAGGGAAATGAGGCAGGAAAAGAGCCGCATCTCGCTACGCAGTGGCCTCGCCTCCATCCTGATCGAAATCGGGCGCAGGCTCGATCCACAGGCCCCTCCGTCGGGCGCTTCACAGAACGCTACGCCCTGACTGGTCCAGCCGAGGGGGACTGGATCAGCAACCAGGAAGTCCAACAGCAGGCCCGCCCTCTTCGCCCGGCTTCGCCCAACTTTGGCGCCAGCCCCTCGCCCCGCACCGTAACGATCGCCCCTCCGCCGCCCCGGCGACCGCGAAGCCACGGCGCCCGGGCAATCCCGCCTCGTTGTCCAGCGCCCAACGGCTCCTTATCTCTTACCCTGTGAGATAGCGGCCTCCATTAACACATCACGCATCGCGTAGTAGGCCGGTTTTGGGTTCAGGTCGTCATCGAAAGGCGTCGGATCAGCATCAGCCGACGGCCCCTTTCCACCCCCATCTATCTCCAGCCAGGAATATCTGTCGCCTGGTGTGAAGACGCTCAGTCCGTCACAGGCATTCGACTCAAGAGCGCCGCTGAGAAAGTCTCGGTATATGTCAGCCTGGACCTGGAATCTCTCCTCACTCGACCCCTCAAACTTCCTAATGTCCACGTCGAATTCGGTGATGAAGACCCTCAATCCAATGTTGGCGTATCGCTTCATTAGATTGACTAATGAATCCTTCGTGATCTCTGTGTCACCGTCTGGGTCCTGGTAGAAAAGATGCATTTGCATCCCGACGCCATCTATGGGAATGCCCTGCTGCTTGAGCCGACTGGCCAGCTGCCAGAAAGCTTCGGTGACTTCACTATTGCGCCCGTCGTTGTAATCCGAATTGAGGATAAGTTGCGTATTGGGGTCAGCTTCCCGTGCCCATTGGAATGCCCTCCCGACGTAGTCCTCCCCAAGGTTCTGGTACCAGAAGTTCTGCGCTGGGGCATAGAGACGGCTTTCCACAAATTCATTGACAACCACCCAACGCCTCACTCGCCCGCGCATTCTCCCTACAACCTGGCTGATATGGTCCTGCAGAATTTCGTAGAGATCGTCCGCTCCGTAGCCGCCCGTCTTAAGCCATTCAGGCAGCGGACCCTGGCTCAGCAGGGCGTTTAGTGCGAGCCCGGTTCGTGTCCGGGAGGAGGTCTCGAACGCCGCTTCAAGTTCCTTGAAATTGAAGCTGTCACGGGAGGGCCTGAGTCGATCCCAGTTCAATTCGCCATCAAATTGAAAGACGTTGAACTCTCTTGCCATCAACTTCTCGTATGTTTGAACTACGGAGGGGTCGTTGTACGCGGCGCCTGCGGGTGTGGCTCCGATCTCGAAGCCAATCTTGTCCGCCCAGTCGCGCAGGGTCAGGGGTTGAGGCACAGGAGTTGCTGATGGCACCGCCGTGGCTGTTTCAGTAGCCGTGGCTGTTTCAGTAGCCGTTGCAGTTTCAGTAGAAGGCGGTGGGACCGATGGCTCTACTGTCGACAGTTGGTCGCTTGGGCTTGACCGAGCAGGTGGATCAATCAGGTTTGAGGCCGAGCTCCCTGAACAGGCCGCAACGACGGCCGACCCAGCAAGCGCAAGAAAGCCTCGACGTGAAATGGTTCCGGCCATTAATCGGCATGCTAAGTCCAGAGGGATTCTCTTGTAAACGAGAGAACTGTTGAATCCGGCACGATAACCTTGGCGCACCCAGCTACCCTCTCGCGATACCAACGGCCTCACTGCGACAACCACTCTCGAAAACACCGCTGTAGAAAGTTCCACGTCAGGCCGCGAATCATGCTTGGCGCCCGGGCTGGGTTCTATTTGACGGCAGATTCGCGAGCGAAATAGTATGCGGAAATGCTCAAGCTGGTGATTATCCTTTCGGCAATGGTGCTCGCTGCAGGTTGTGGTGGAAGTAAGTCGAATGAGCAGTCTGGAGAGGATGTCAGTTTATCTGCCACCGCACCATCAGCGACCGAAATCGCATCGGCGACCAGAACGCTGATCCCAACCGCCACACTTCCCCCAATGTCAGGCGACCGTCTTAGAATCCCTGCAATCGGCGTGGATGCTCCACTGACATTCAAGGCGGTAAGTCCGAGCGGTAATCTCCCCGACCCTGACGGGCCTGACGACGCCCTTGTTTACGACTTCAGCGAAAACTTTCCGGATTTGGGCGGCCTCCCCACCGCAGGCAACACGGTGGTTTATGGCCAGCCGGACTCCGGCTCCCAACCTTGTAAAGGCGGGACAGTTCCACCGCCGTGCGAAGCGGTGTTTTGGGACCTTACTCGTCTTAACGCTGGGGACACGCTCGTCCTCGACTGGGCCGGACAAAGGTTCTCCTATGCAGTAGTCAGCATCTGTAAAGTCGCGGTGACAACAATACTGGATGAAATCTACAAGGCCAAAGATGCCCCGACTTTGACTTTGTTAACGCATGGCGGGGACTTCGACTTTGACAAACTCCGTTACCCCGACCTCGTGTTCGTTCGCGCTGAAGCTAAGCTGGGAACCATCGACGCATCGTGTCCTACCGGTTCGAGCGTAGCGCCAAGTCCGACACCCGGGCCGACGCCGACCCCCCACCCACCCGCTGAGGTGTCCATTACGTCTCTTCCTGATGGTGTGCGTATCGGGGAGCGGCTTCATATTGAAGCGAAGTCCACCTCGGGCGCCCAATGCCACCTTAAGATCTATTCGAGAGATGGCATCGCCGAGTATGGTGCTACCCGGGACGTAGAGGACCCGTCTGGATTGCTGGCCGTCGATTGGCTCATCGAGGATAAAATCGAGCCCGGGGACAAACGCTTCGAAATTGACTGCGGCGGCGAGCCCGTCTCACGCGATCTGCAGATAGCGCAGTAACGCAGACTTGGGTCGGCCCGTATCCCCGCATAAGCTTGTCGAGAACCTTAACCTGAGTTATCTGAGGAGAGTTTTCGGCCGGAGCATCTTGCCATCCGAGGCACGCTTGGCCAAACAGATTCAGACGGTCCACCGCGAAACAAAAGGACCTCGGCCAGCCTTCAGACTTCTAATCTGGCGAAATCCGCAGCCAACCCCACGCGAACCCCTCACCACCACGCGATATCCTCCACCTCAACCTTCAGCGCCCTCGCCACCTCCCGCATCGTCATCGGCCGCGGACGCCGCTTCCGCTTCTCCAGCGCTTGGATCGTCGACTCCGACAGACCCGTCCACGCGGCCAATTCGTGCTGCGATAGCGGGAACGCCTGCCGCACCTCCCGCAGGCCCCGCGGCGGCCCCTTTTCTTCCTCCGCCGTCCGCTGCCGTCCCAAGTGCTCCCCGCGCTTCACCCTTCTTCCCAACATGCTCTCCCCCTCATCTCCCCGCGTTTCACCCGGGAACGCCCCGGCTTATCAACCCAACACCCCTCGCCCCCCACTCGCTCCCCGCACGAAGCCCCTTCGCGACGCACCCGCATCCCCTGCGACCACCCTGCGTCCAGACTCCCGCAACGCCTCCCCGCACGCGGCTCGACCCGGACGCCCTCACCCTACGACGCACGCCCGCCCAGCTCCGACGCCCTCCCGTCACTCCCGGCGAAACCCCGCCGCCCGCCGCCCGGGCACGACGAAACGGCCCGGCCGCCCACAGGCAACCGGGCCGTCCCGCTATAAACGACTGGCCTCTCTGCTAGCCCCGCAGCGCCCTGTACACCTTCTCCGACGTCAGCGGCAGGTCGCGCAATCCGCACGCCGACCGCGTCCATGATCGCGTTCGAGATCGCGGCCGGCACCGGGATGTGCGGCCCCTCGCCGATGCCGCGGATCGCCGTACGGCCCGTAGCCGTCCTCTGACTCCAGCAGCACCGTGCGCAGCTCCGGGATGTCCTTGATGTTCGGCAGCTTGTAGTCCCCTAGCGAAAGCGTGGTCACGCGCCCGTCCTCTACCCGCACCTCCTCCATCATCGCGTAGCCGAAGCCCTGGATCACGCCGCCGTTGATCTGCCCCTGGTGCCCGATCGGGTTGATCACCCGCCCGATGTCGTGCGCCGTCGTCAGCTTGAGCAGCTTCACCTCGCCCGTCTCCCGGTCGACCGACACCTCCGCGACCTGCGCCGCGAAGGACGTGATATGCGGCTGATTCGTCCCCCGACCGCCCTCCTGCGCTGTGCCCCCGCCCCGTGATCTCCTTGCCGGCGCGGCTGCAGCAGTTCCTGCCACGTCACCACCTCTTCGAGGTCGACGCGCCGCACCTCATTCCCCGCAAACGACAGCGATGTCCGCCGGCCAGCCCATCGTCGCTCACCGCCAGCTCTCCCAGCAGACGCCGCACCTCCTCCGCCGCCAGGAAGCACGAGACCGTGTTGACCCGGCTGCCGCGGCTGCCCGCGACACCGGAGTCGAACTCCAGCTTGTCGGTGTCCCACACCTCGACAGAGATGCGCTCCAGCGGCACGCCCAGCTCCTCGGACGTGACCTGCATCAGCGTCGCATACGTGCCGGTGCCCTGGTCGAAGATCGGAGTGCCGATGACGACCGTGCCGTCCGGCTTCAATGTGATGTCCGTCGTGCCCTCGCCGCCGCCGCTGCCGCGGTCCGCAAACGCAACGCCGCGGCCGATGCCCGGTGGCCTCGGCGCATCGTAATCGCCCGCCTCGACCGCCGCTTCCAGCGTCTCGATCGCGCGCACGTGCTCCAGGTGCTCGCCCCAGGCCGTCTCGTCGCCATCGACGACGAGGTTCTTGCGGCGGATCTCGGCCGGGTCCATACCGATCTTTCGCGCCATGTCGTCCAGGTGGCACTCGACCGGGAAGACGCCCTGGGGGTCGCCCGGGGCGCGCATGAAGCCCCCCGGGATGGTGTTCGTGTAAACGAAGCGCGACTCGATCGTCACGTTGGGGATGCGGTACGGCCCGGCTGCCTGGTTGGCGCCCGCCGATGGCGCCGAGGGGCTTGAACGCGGCGTACGCGCCGGAGTCGACGATGTATTCGACGCTGTGCGCCACGATCGTGCCGTCGTTCATCACGCCGGTCTTGAGGCGCGTCTTCGTGGCGTGGCGCGGGTTACCGGCGCCCGAGCTCCTCGATGTAGTCCGTGACAATCTTGACGGGGCGGCCCGACGCCTTCGCCAGGTAGTAGGCGACCGGCGTGTTGCGCGAGTTCCCTTGCCCCCGAAGTCGCCGCCGATGTGCGTGTGGTGGAACAGCAGCGTCTCGCTCAGGCAGGTTCGCGGAGAAGGCGAGCGACTCGCGGGTGTTGTACGGCACCTTGCTGCAGAGCCAGACGTGAACTCGGCCGTCCGTGTCGTTGATATCGACCAGGACCGCCTGCGGCTCAAGATAGCCCTGGAACATGCGCTGCGTCGTGTAGGTCGCCTCGTAGACCAGGTCGGCCTCGGCGAACCCGGCCTCGAGGTCGCCGCGTTCGAGGTGCGTCTGGCGAAAGACGTTGGATGGCGTCTCCATCTTCTGCGGGAAGCCGAAGTAGGCGTTGAAGTTCGGGTGCAGGATCGGCGCGTCCGGGCGCCATCGCTTCTTCAGGCGTCAGGACGGCCGGCAACTCCTCGTACTCAACTTCGATCAGCGCCAACGCCTCCTCGGCAATGTCCTCGTCCTCGGCCGCCACAGCCGCAACGCGCTCGCCCACGAAGCGCACCTCGTCGACGGCGATGACGGGCACGTCCTTGACGGCACGGCCCCACAGACCCGCGTCGGCGATGTCACGTCCCGTGATCACGGCGTGCACGCCGCGGCAGCGCCTTCGCCGCCGACGTGTCGATGCTGACGATGCGCGCGTGAGGATAAGGGCTTTTCAGCGTCTTGCCCCAGAGCATCCCGGGCAGCGAGTAGTCCGCTGTATAGCGCGCCGTCCCGGTCACCTTCTCTACCCCGTCTATCGTGCGCGGAGCCGGGGTGCCGATTGCCTTCATGTCCGCCATTCGTCAGTCTCCGTTACTAGCCAGCGCCGGCCTCTCAATGCCGAGGTGGGTGAGGCCGCGCTTGAACACCCTGGAACGCCCGTCGTTGAGCCGTGATAGCTCAAGCATGGACTGCAGTTCGCCAAAGGTATACGCCGCGCGCACCGACGCCTCGTACAGGCGCCGCATTTCGCCGCTGTAGTGCCGCCCGAACAGCCGTACGTGAAAGGGATAGGCTGGCGCCGGCGGGCGCATGAGGTCGCGGATCAACACAGCCGCCGAGGGTTTGCGCGACGCGCGCTAGCTCGTCCAGCGTGCCCAGCGGGTCCTCGAGGTGATGCAGCGTCGAGTTGCAGAGGACAACGTCGAACTCGCCGTCCTCGTAAGGCAGGCGAGAATCGCCCCCCGGGGCCGAGGCGCAGGACCTGCCAATCGATTTCGACGGCAGCCCTGGCGGCGTCTCGCTTCGCTTGCTCGATCATGTTCGGCCCCGCATCGGCACCGACAATGCGCATCTTGGGCCAACGCCGCGCCATCAGTATCGGGATCTGGCCCGGGCCGCAGCCGAAGTCGAGGACGCGACAGTCCACGAACGGGAGACCTGAAGAACCGATCAACTGCGCGACGTGGTCGACGAATGTCTTGTCGATCGCCTCGAGGTACGCCTGCGCGGCCGCCGACGCGTAGGCGTCGACCTCCTCGTCGGAGTCCATGATCTCGGGCTCGGGAACGCGCTTGAGCGTCAGATAACCCCACGGCTCCTAGTCTAGCCGCGCGTCCCGCGAACGGCAAGCCGTAGCCACTACTTCCCTCCGCTCGAAAGCACGACTTTGCTGCCGTCCGGCGACCAGTCGCAGTTGATCAGGTATTGGTCCATCTCGACGCTCGCGATCACCTGACGCTTGACGAGGTCGTAGAGCTGATGCTCGTACGGCGGGCCGTTGGTGGCGAAGACCTGGCTGAGCTGGACGGCGTAGCGGCTGTCCGGCGAGACGCAAAGCAGGCCGCCGTCCGGCACCGGGATCTCGCTTTCGTGCGCCAGGTCAATCAGCGCGTCGGTGATCAGCGGGCCACCGCCGGAGTTCATGTCGTTGCGCTTGCGCAGACGAATCGTCTGTGCGCCGGCCCAGTCCGCGCCGGAATAGCGCTCCAGAACCAAAGTCCCATCAACGTCGAAGACGTAGGCGCGCTCGTCAGTTCCCAGCGGTCCTCGCTCGTCAATTGCGGCTGTGACGATAAGCAGCCACTCGCCACCACGGGACCACGCGAGGTAGGAGACGAAGCGGTTCGGCTCCGCGGTGAATACCGTCTGCGGATGCGCCGCGTCGAGATCGTAGACCGTAACAACCTCGTAAGGGTCATCCGTAATAGCGACCTTGGCGGCGGCAGGTGAAACGGCCCATCGGCGCGAACCCGGCGAATGGGACCGAAATCACCGTGTCTAGCTCAGTCGCCATCGTCTCCGTATCCACGACCTCCAGCAGGCCGCCATCCCAGTCCCAGATCACAACTCGATGGCTGTCGGCTGTCCGGCTGAAAGGTGGCCCCGGTACGTTCGGAGATCGAAGCTCGACGTTTCCCTCCTCGTCGATAACGGCCAACGACCCTGGTCAACGAAGATAATGAAGGTCAGCGCGTCGCTGTCCAGCCAGCGCCGGTCCGGGTAGTCGCCGGGAAGGATCCGCGCCTCGCCGGTCGTGACGTCGAACAGGAGGGCGCCGCGCGGCCCCGGCGTCGGGGTGGGGGTCGGGACGAACGGGACGACAGCGGCGCGCTCCGGCGTCCGCACCGGAGCCACGCCCGATGCCGCGGAATCGTCGCGCCGCGCAGACTTTCATAGGCGAACCAGCCGACTGCCAGCGAGGCGGCGACAATGCCCGGCGATGACGACGGTGGCGACCGCGTTCCGTATTGCGAACCGCCACAACGCTGCGAAAGGTAGGAGGAGGTTGGTGCCGGGGCGGTTACGCTCCTCCTCCCACCACTGTGCCAACTCGCGGCGGTCTGCCAGGCCAGTCTCGTCGCGCAGCTCGCCGAGGTGCCACTTCACCCCGTCCTCTGAGATACCGATCCGGGCCGCAATCTGGGCGTTGGTGCCGCCGGCCACAAGCTCGTCCAGGACACGGCGCTGAGCGGCGGTGGGCTTTCGCCAGCCGCGGAACCAGTGGTAGCCCTCCCTCGAACGCGCCGGACCCCCGGGTTGCCTCATGATCTGTCAGCGGCAGATTCGCCGCACCTCACTTACCCAGCTGCACGGCGTATGGTACTGGATTCATCGTCAACGCTAGGGCCGTCTGCTGGTCCTCAGCCCACGAGAGCGGGACCAGCGGGAGCGTCGTCAGGGCCCAATGGTATCCGGTGTTGACCCGGATCGCGGCGACGCCGGATTCCACATACGGCTCCCGCTTCACGGCGACGAATTGGCTGTCAGGCGACCAGACGATTTTGCAGCCGTCCAGCAGATGACGCGGCGCGCCACCTGCCGCGACGTCCATGATGTAGACCTCGTGCTGTGTCCGGTCGGGGCTATAGGTCGAGATCGCAAGTTGCGCGCCGTCCGGCGACCAGGATAACTCGCCGGCGTAGCCTTCCTTGAAGAAGTAGGTCGAGACCGGTTGACTCGAGGCATTTGCCGTCCGAATTAGGTGCATCGTGTAGGGCGCCGTCACCGGACCCACTGCGACCTGCGTACCGTCCGGTGACCAGGCGACCGCCAGCTCAGGCGCCTCCTCGATCGCTCCCGTTGTCGTCTGGTCAGACACGCCTCCCAGGTTGCCGAAGTCGGCGATTGCGCCGCCGGCTGGGTCGAGGTTCAGAAGCTGCCAGCCGCCAGCACCCTCCTGGGTGTACAGGAGTTGATCTCGTACTGGCGAGACATAGAAGCGGCCGATCGGCCCAGAGAGCGCGGCCAGCTCAACGACCTGACCGCCGTCGTCGAGCCTGTAGAGGCGCGCCCCGGATGTCCTGTCGGTCGCGTAGACCAGGCGGCCGCCGGCCCCCCAGGCGTAGGCCGTAACGCCCTCCGCGACCGGGCTCGCCTCGCCGCTGGCCGGATCGACCAGGTAGAGAGCGTCCTCATCCAGCGCCGCGAGTATCGAGGCCCCGGGCGCCCACTCGGCGCCGACCAGCGCATCGGCCAAACGAACCGACGTGGTGTTCTCCGGGTAGGCCGGGTTATTCAGGTCGATGATCCGCAGAAAAGCGACTTGGTTCTCGTCCCAGTCGATCCCGGCCTGCCAGCGACCGTCCGCCGAGACGCCGTTGGCAGGGTAGGGAGGCTGCGTGACAGTACCCTGACCACCCGTAGGGTCGAGCCAGTAATAGTCGTTGTTGGACGTCGCGATGATGACGCCGCTCGCCGCGGGGTCCGGTAGTGGCTTCTCCGCCTCGACGGCCGCAACGCTGAGGTGCGGCGTTTCGGGCTCCGCCATCGGTGCGGACCCAGTCAGCACAACGGCGGCCGCAAGGGCGATGACGCCGGTCGCGGCAGTTCCGGCCAGCACGAGCGTAATCTTCAGGTTCATGACTTACCTCCCATCCGAAGTGGATAAGAGGCAGTATCACAACTCCAGCGGAAGTGTCACTCCCCCGGCGAATCGGCCGATTCGTGGCGTCAGGAGAACCTTGCGATGACGGGAGCGAATGCTTCCATGACGTGGGGCTGGAGGCTGATGTAGCCGAGCCCGCAGCGCTCCTGCCAGCCCTGCAGTTGCTCAACGATAGAATCGACACTGCCAACCAGGTTCGCCGGGTTCTCCAGCGCCTGTTCCGGTGTAGCGGCGATGCGGTCCGCGATGCGCTGCAGCGCCTCGGTCGCCCTATCGGTGACCTCGGCGGCGAAGCAGTTGGCGTGAAGCTCCACCGGCCTTCCGGCGGCCTCTCTGACCCAGGCTGCCTTCTCGGCAAAGGCCGGTGCCGGCGGGCCATCCTTCAGCCGGGGGTCGAGCATCGAGATGCTGACGATGTCGGCTTCATGCGCAGCGTAGGAGAGCATGCGCCGCTGCCGTCCGCCGATGAGCATCGGAAGGCGCGCCTGAACGGGCTTCGGAAACGCCTCGAGGCCGCTTACGTCGTAATGCTTGCCGTGGAACGTCACACTATCGTCAGCGAAGAACGCCCTGCAGATCTGCACGGCCTCCATCAGACGTTGCATGCGTACCGGCGCAGCATCGAAGGCGATCCCTGTCGTCTCGTAGTCCGATGCGAGCCACCCGGCTCCCAGTCCTAACTCTAATCGGCCGCCTGTTAGCACGTCGACGGTGGCCGCTTCCTTGGCCAGCATCGCGGGGTGCCGGAAGTCGTTGTCGAGCACAATGGTGCCGAAGCGAAGGCGCGAAGTGACGGCCGCCGCGGCCACCAGGCTATGCAGCGGCGAGAGCTGAGCGCCGAAGTGCTCCTGCGCAACGATCGTCGAAAAGCCGAGGTCCTCAGCCTTGCGCGCCATTTCGCGCCACTTCTCAAGCGTCCCGCCGGTGTAGAGCAGCCCAAAGCGAAAGCGACGCGCCATTAGCTCTTCGAGTCGTAGTACTGCCGCAGGAAGGCACGCGTCCCATCCAGGACGTGCATCGCCCAGGCCTCGAAGCCGTAGCTCTCGTCGCGGTGGTGATACTCGAGGCTCAGTGGCGCCTCCGGGGGCAGTAGGTCGAGCAGCTCAGCGAGGGGCACGATGCCGTCACCCGGCATGCAGTAGGGCTCGCCGGCGCTGAGGCTCGGGGAGTCGCCGATCTGGCTGTACGGCAGCAGATCCGACGCTAGGCCGCGCAGCTCGTCGAAGCTATGCCCTGCTCTGACGTATTGCACCGGATCGATGCTCAGGCCCGCCCTGTGCCCGCTTTCCTCGATCAGTCTGAGATTAAGCTCGAGCGTGTTCAACGTCCGACGATTGACCGGCGCCTCCAGCGTGCAAAGCATTCCAAACTCCGCAACGTTGTCGCAGAGACGGCCGAAGTGGTCGACCATGCGTCCCCAGTCCTCGTCGTCGCCGATCACCAGCGCGTATTTCGCGCCAAGCTCGGCGCCGAACTCGTGAGCACGCTTCATGGCCTCAAAATCCATCTCAGGCTGCAGGTAGCAGGTGAAGACGTCGAAGAGTTGCAGATCGGCGGTCGCAAGTGCGCCACGCACTTCGCGCATCATCTGCGCATCGCCCACGATCGGGAAGAACGGCATGCCGGGGGAAGGATAGAGGCGCAGCCCGATGCCGTCGTAGCCTGCCGCTGCCGCCGCGGCGATGTACCGCAGCGGTGGTGCCTGCATCAGCGTGGTCGGAGCAAGGATGATCGGGTTCATAGCTCTGATTCGACGGGATACTACATCGTAGACTCTGCGGGATGACATCCCCTACCGAAGCCGTCGGCGAGTCTCAGGAATCGGCGGCGCCCACGCCTGACGCCAGCCGCGCCTCCGTCTTCGTCATCGCCGCGGCGGTGAGCATCACGGCGATGTCATACAACCTCTGGTACCCCTTCCTGCCGCTGTACGCGCTGGAGCTCGGCGCCACCAGCGACGCAAACGCCGTGTTCTGGATGTCGATTGCCCTGACCGCGCAGGGCGTTGGTCGCCTCGCTTCTAGCGCCGTCTGGGGCGTGCTCTCCGACCGGCTGGGCCGCAAGATGATGCTGCTGCGAGCTCTTTTCCTGGGCAGCATCACGTTCGGCATTGCTGCGGTAGCGCAGGCGCCCTGGCACCTCGCCATCGCGCTCTTCTGCCAGGGGTTCTTCTCCGGCTTCGTGCCGGCGTCCGTGGCGCTGGTCAGCGTGATCGTCCCGGACTCGCGGCTCAACCGCAGCCTCAGCATCGTGACCGGCGGCCAGTACCTTGGCACGACGACGGGCCCGGCGGTCGGCGCCGGGTTGGCACTGCTTCTGAGCTACCGTGCTTCGATCGCGGTGGCGGCGATCGTGCCGTTCATCGCCGGAACCGCGATCCTGCTGATGGTGCCCCGCGATCAGGTTGCGTCTCGCCAGGCGGACGACGGCGGGGCGCAGCCCGAGACCGACCCCTTTCGCATGTCGGGCCAGTTCAAGCTCGCGATTGGCGCCCTGTTCGCCATCTACTGCATGAATGAGTTGATCCGCCTCGCGACGCCAATCGCGCTCAAAGGGCTCAAGGGCAGCGATAACGTAGCAGGCGAGGCCGGGCTGGCCTTCACGCTCGCCGGGCTGGTCAGCGCGATCAGCGTCCTCTTCCTCGCGCCGCGAGTCTTCCGCGGCACAGCGTCCGGGCCGCCCTTCGCCTTGATCTGCACCCTCGGCTGCGTTGGATTCCTGCTGGTCGCCTTCGCCAACGGCGTGGCGGTCTACATCCTCGGCTTCTTAACCATCTTCCTCGTAATCTCGGCCATGGTGCCGGCCCTGAACACGCTGATCGCCGCCAACGTGCGGCGTTCGCGGCGCGGCACCGCGTTCGGCGTGGCCGGGACGTTCCAGGCGCTCGCGTTCGGCGTCGGGCCGCTGGCTGGCGCGTTTTTCGCTACGTTTTCGCTGGACGCCGGGTTCATCACCGTGGCGTTTCTCTTCCTCGCCGTCGGCTTCGTGCTGTTCACCTGGATTCGGGAGCCGCAGCCTTTGTGACCTGAAGAGCTAACGACCCACGGCTAGGCTACGTTATGAAGGTTCTGAATGAAGGTTCTGACCTCTAAGGGTGGTCAGCATCCAAACGCCATGAGCTTACAGATCCCCGCGCTGGCGGCGCGCTTCGAGGTTCGTCGAGTTTGGACCCATGTAGACGCCGCGCTCCCAGGTGCGTTTCAGCGGGTCCGAGACGTACAGCCGCATACGGCCTACCTTCTCGACCTCGAAATCGCAGATCTCGCCGTCCTGCAACGGACCAAGGCCCTCGTGGTTCGTCCCGCAGGCCAGCAGGTCGCCGCTGTTCAGCGTCATGATGCCGCTGGCGAACTCAACCAGCTCCGGCACGCGGTGCTCCATGTCGTCCGTGTTGTAGTCGTGACGCAGGTCACCGTTGTTCCAGAACTGAACGTGGATCTTGTTCGGGTCGTCCACCTCGTCCAGCGTTGTGATCGCCGGGCCGATGGGCGCAAATGTGTCGAAGCTCTTGCCCATCCAGCTGCCCTGTCGCCAGGTGGACCGCGCCTCAGCGCGCGCCGAAACGTCGATCATGCCCGTGACGCCAAAGACCGCGCTGCGCCAATCGTCGCGCGGCACCGACTTCGACGGTCCCTTGAACACCAGCGCCAGCTCGGCTTCGTGCTGGAAGACATACGGGCCGGGGGAATCGCCGTAGTTCTGCTTTTCGTTGTAGGACGGCAGGAAGATCGTATCGCCGGGGCCGATGACAGCGTCCGGGTTCTTGAGGAAGATGTTCAGCGGCCGGGCCTCTCGCTGAGCGTGTTCCCAGTAGTTGCCGATACAGCAGAGGATTTTTCCCGGGCGCGGCAGCGGCGGTCGCAGCCGCACGATGTCCAGTGGGACCGGCCTCGATGCGTCGACGACCTCCTCGAACAAGGCCCGCAGATCTTCGAATTCATCGATGATCAGCGTCATCAACTCCTGCGGGTTGCGGCCGTCCAGCGCGTCGGTCACGCGGGAGACATCGACAACGCCATCGTCCGTCAGCACGCCGGGTCGGATGCCACGCCCGGCGCCGGGCCCTTCAAACAGTACGAGTCTCATCGTCTCCCCCCTAAACTGCGCGAAGCCTAAGCCAGCAGCGGGAAGGCCGCAAGCCGCACAATGCGGCAACATCCGATCGGCGCGGCGTGCGCTGATGATGGAGTATTCTCTAAGGCGCCCCTGGGGCACTCGATTCTAGATTCGCGTAGGGTTCGAAATGCTGAACAAAGAAGACAACGAAGTCCTCTCCCGCGTAGGCCCCGGTACGCCGATGGGCGAATTCATGCGCCAGCACTGGCTCCCGGCCGTACGCAGCGACGAGCTGGCGACGCCGGACGGCGCGCCACTACGAGTCAAGCTGCTCGGCGAGCACCTGATCGCATTCCGCACAACCTCGGGCGAGGTGGGCCTGGTCCAGAACGCTTGCCCCCACCGCGGCGCGTCTCTGTTCTTCGGCCGCAACGAGGAAGACGGCTTGCGCTGCGTCTACCACGGCTGGAAATTCGATGTCACGGGCGACTGCGTCGACATGCCGTCTGAGCCCGCTGAATCTAACTTCAAAAGTAAGGTGCGCGCCCGTGCCTACCCGACGTACGAGCGCAACGGCATCATCTGGGCCTACATGGGCTCTCGCGAAACGCCGCCGCCGTTGCCGCAAATCGAGCCCAACCTGCTGCCAGAGAACGAAGTGCTGCTCGAGACGGCGCACCGCAACTGCAACTGGATGCAGGCGATGGAAGGCGACATCGACACGAGTCATCTCAGCTTCTTGCACAGCGGCGGCGAGTTGGTGGAAAACCAGCGCCCCAAGAGCTTCAGCTACTACTCGCTCAAGGACAAAGCGCCTCGCTACGTCGTGATAGAGACCGACTTCGGCACCTCATACGGCGCCTACCGCCCGGCCGAGCCCGGTTTCACGTACTGGCGAATCGCCCACTTCCTCTACCCCTGCTTCTCCATGATCCCGACGGGCATCCTCGGCAAGCAGGTGCAGGTGCGAGCCTGGGTCCCGCTGGACGACGACAACTGCATGCTGTGGAGCATGGCGGGTCGCGCCGGCAGCGCCATGGTGGGCCAGAACTCCTACGTCTTCGGCCACGACGAGTACCTGCCCAACACCACGGACTGGCTGGGACGCTCCGTCGGCAAGGGCCAGTTGAACAATGACTACTTCATCGACCGCGAGCGCCAGAAGTCGGGTAACAGCTTCACCGGCATCGCCGGCATCCATGAGCAGGACCAGTGCGTCACGGAGACCATGGGCCCGATCTACCAGCGCGACCACGAGCACCTCGGCACCTCCGACGCGATGGTGATTCGGACGCGTCGCGCGCTGCTCCGCTCGGCGAAGGCACTCCAGGAACAAGGCGCCATACCGGCCACAGTCGAAAACCCCCAGCTCTATCTCACGCGTTCCGGTGGCGTCATCCTGCCCAACGACGCCGACTGGCTGCTGGCCACCGAGCACCTCCGCGCGGCCTTCGTCGACCACGAAGACCTCAGCGAGGCGCCGGTGACCCTGGCATCGGAGTAAGCATGTCCTTAGGCAGAGTCCTTATCGAGCGGTTTCATCCCGAGGTCGTCGCCTGGCTCAAAGAGCGCGTGGACGTCGTCGAAGTCGACCCGTGGGTCGACGCGGCAGCCTGGGAACGTGAGGCGCCGCAGGCCGACGCCGTGATCAGCCGCAAGGGCCAGATCAGGCGCGAGCACATGGCCGCGGGCCGCATCAAGATCGTATCGCGCACCGGCGTCGGTGTAGACGCGAGTCGGGTCGATCTCGATGCCGCCCGTGAGCTCCGCATCTGGGTGACAAACCAGCCGGGAAGCAACTCGGTGGCGGTTACAGAACTCGTATTTACGCAGATGCTGTCGCTGATACGCCACACCCACGCTGCCAACATTGCGGTACGCGAAGGACGCTGGGGCGATTACACCAAGTTCTTCGGCTCGGAGATGGCCGGCAAGACCATCGGCATCGTCGGCATGGGAAACATCGGTACCCGCGTCGCGCTGCGTGCACGCGCCTTCGAGATGGACCTCATGGTCTACGACCCCTACATTCCGGCCTCTCACGTCACGGCCCTGGGCGGTCGCTACGTCGACCTGGAAACTCTGCTAACGGAATCCGACTTCGTCACGATCCACTGCCCCAAGACAGGCGAGACGAACGGCATGATCGCGGCGTCTCAGCTTGCGCTGATGAAGCCAACAGCCATCTTGATCAACGCTGCGCGTGGCGGCATCGTCGAGGAGAGCGCGCTTTACCATGCGTTATCGCGAGGCCAGCTCGCCGGGGCCGCGCTGGACGCGATGGAGCTCGAACCGCCGGCGCCCGAACACCCGCTCTTCACGCTGGAGAACGTCCTGCTAACGCCGCATATCGGCGCCGGCACAGAAGAAGCGTCGGCGCGCGGCGAATGGGGCGCCGCGGAAGAAGTCATCCGCGTCCTCAAGGGCAACCGGCCCCAGAACCCCGTCATCGAGTTTGAGTAACGCGGAGGCCACATGCGTCGCAGCACCGACCGCATTCTGACCAGTCACGCCGGCAGCCTGGTGAGGCCCCATGACCTGCTGGAGTTGATGCAGGACAAGATCAACGGCCGTCCCTACAACGAAGCCGCCTGGGCGGCGCGCACGAAATCGGCCGTGGCCGAGATCGTCAAGCAGCAGGTCGATGCCGGCATGGACATCCCAAGTGACGGCGAGCTGAGCAAGCCGATGTTCTCCGACTACGTCGCCGACCGCCTCAGCGGCTTTGAGGGAGAGAACACGGGCCCCGGGTTCGTGAATCCGAGCCGGCGGCCGGACCCCTTTCCGGCGTTTTCCAGGGATCGGCCTCGAATGCTCATCGGTCTCAAGGAGCGGCGCCCGATGAACGTCGGGCCTCTGGGTTGGAAGGACCGCGCCTACATCGAAGACATCGCCAACATGAAGGCGGCGATGGCCGCCGCCGACGTCGAAGAGGCGTTCCTACCCTCGCCGTCACCCGGAATCGTCGCGATGCGCATCCCCACCGATTACTACAAGACGCAAGAAGAGTACCTCTACGCCCTCGCCGACGTGCTGAAGGACGAGTACAAGGCAATCGTCGATGCTGGCCTACTGCTGCAGATCGACGCACCGGACGCCGCTATGTCATGGGACCGCCAGGACTGGAAGGACGTTCCGGAGTTTCGCAAGGCGCTTCAGGTGCGCCACGCGGCGCTGAACCACGCGTTGCAAGGCATCTCCTCAGACCGCGTGCGCTACCACGTCTGCTGGGGTAACAACGAGAATCCGCACACCGGCGACATCGAACTGAAAGAGATCGTCGACCTGATCCTCGAAGTCAAGGCGGACCTCTACTCGATCGAGGCTGCGAACCCGCGTCACGCACACGAATGGAAGGTCTGGGAAAGGACGAAGCTGCCCGAAGGCAAGATTCTGATGCCGGGCGTCATCGACTCGCTGACCAGCTTTGTCGAGCACCCCGAGGTTGTGGCGCAGCGCATCGTGCAATACGCCGCAACCGTGGTCGGTCGCGAGAACGTCATCGCAGGCGTAGACTGCGGATTCGGCACCGGCGCATCCGCGACGCCGCGCGTGCATCCGGAGCTGGTGATGGCCAAGTTCCGTTCCCTCTCCGAAGGCGCGAAGCTCGCGTCGCGAGAGCTCTGGTAACCCCGTTTCGAGTTCGAAAGAGACAACGATGCAAGTTCAAGACGCGATTGCAGAGATCCTCAAGCGAGAAGGCGTGGAGACGTTAATCGGCTACCCGATCAACCCCCTGTTCGACGCCTGCGCCCGCGCCGACATCCGGCCCCTGGTCGTGCGCCAGGAGCGCATCGGTGTGCACATGGCCGACTCGTTCAGCCGAATGCGCTCCGGCAAGGACATCGGCGTCTTCACGATGCAGTCCGGCCCCGGCACAGAGAACGCGTTCGGCGCCGTGGCGCAGGCCTTCTCGGAGTCAGTGCCATTGGTCGTCATCGCCGGCGGTTACGCGCGCACGCAGACCAACGTGTTTCCGTACTTCAGCGCACTGATCAACTACCAGCACGTTACGAAATGGTGTGAGCAGGTCACCGTCGCCGCGGCGGTGCCGGACGCCATGCGCCGCGCCTTCTCGCAGGCGCGAAACGGGCGAGGCGGGCCAGCACTGATCGAGATTCCGGGCGACCTCTGGACCGAGGAGGTTCCGGAGCCGCTCGATTACGTCCCAACCTTCGCAACACGCAGCGGCCCCGACGTCAACGCCGTCGACGAGGTCGCGCGCGTACTGGTCGATGCGCAACGCCCGATGATTTACGCCGGCCAGGGCGTTCATTACGCCCAGGCGTGGGACGAGCTGAAGGAGCTGGTCGAGTTGCTCGAGGCGCCAACGACGACGAGCCTGGAGGGCAAGAGCGCTTTCCCTGAGGACCACCCGCTGTCATTGGGTTCTGGTGGGCGCTCGCTGCCCGGCCCCGTCTATCAGCACCTCCGCGACGCCGACGTCGTCTTCGGCATTGGCTGCAGCTTTGGCAAGACGAACTACGGCATCTCTTTTCCCAAAGGCAAGAAATACGTCCACTCCACCAACGACCCGAAAGACCTCAACAAGGATGTCGTCGCCAGTCACGCGCTGATCGGCGATGCCCAGCTGACTCTGAAGGCCCTCACGGAGGCCGTCCGCGAGCGCCTCGGCGGCAAGCCCCGTGGTCGCTTCGAAGAGGTCGCGTCGAAGATTACAGGCCAACGAGAGGAGTGGATGGCGCAGTGGATGCCGAAGCTGACATCCGACGACGCGCCGATGTCTCCCTATCGCGTGATCTGGGACATGATGCACACCGTCGATGTCGACAACACGATCATCACACACGACGCCGGCAGTCCCCGTGACCAGATCTCGCCTTTCTGGCGCAGTACGACCCCGCTGAGCTACATCGGCTGGGGCAAGACGACTCAGCTCGGTTACGGGCTCGGGCTGGCGATGGGCGCCAAGCTGGCGAACCCGGAAAAGCTCTGCATCAACTGGTGGGGCGACGCCGCTATCGGCATGACCGGCATG
The DNA here is from genome assembly GCA_963766645.1 of uncultured Chloroflexia bacterium. Classification (GTDB taxonomy): domain Bacteria; phylum Chloroflexota; class Dehalococcoidia; order DSTF01; family WHTK01; genus WHTK01. The sequence continues at coordinate 485,270 of CAVYAY010000002.1, forward strand.
GATTTCGAGACCGCCGTCCGCGAGGGCGTGCCAATCATGTCCGTGCTGTCGAACAACTTCTCGATGGCAATCGAGCTGAAGGCGATGACGACCGCGACGGAGAAGTACCGCTCAACCGACATCTCCGGCAACTACGCCGACTTCGCCAGGGCCCTCGGGGGCTACGGCGAGCGTATCACCGAGCCGTCCGAGATCATCCCGGCCATCAAGCGCGGTATTGCGGAGACGCAGGCCGGGCGGCCGGTGCTGCTTGAGTTCATCACCCAAAAGGAGACGGAAATCTCCTCCTGGCCGGCTCTCTAAGGTTTCGCCATTTCATAACATGACGTTCGCGTAAAGGTTTAGAATAGGTCGGTATTCTTCTACTCGGAGGCGGACATGCTGAGCAACCAAGACAACGACCTGCTGTGTCGCGTGGGGCCTGGGACGCCAATGGGCGACCTCATGCGCCAGTACTGGATCCCGGCGGTTCGGGCGGACGAACTGCCTTCGCCGGACTGCCCTCCCGTCCGCATCAAGCTGCTCAGCGAGGAACTGATCGCGTTCCGCACCACCTCCGGTGACGTCGGCATGATCCAGAACGCCTGCCCGCACCGCGGCGCGTCGCTCTTCTTCGGCCGCAACGAGGAGGAAGGCCTGCGCTGCGTCTACCACGGCTGGAAGTTCGACGTCACCGGCGCCTGCGTCGACATGCCGTCTGAACCCGCCGAATCGAACTTCAAGACCAAAGTCCATGCCCGCGCCTACCGCTGCATCGAACGTAATGGCATCGTCTGGGCCTACATGGGGCCGCGCGCGGAGCCGCCGCCACTGCCGGACCTTGAAGGCAACCTGACCGGCGAGTACAGCATCAGCATCCTCCACCGCGCCAACAACTGGATGCAGGGCATCGAGGGCGAATTGGACACGCTCCACGCTGCCTTCTTGCATAGCAACCCCAACCAGGTTCGCGAATTCGAACCTGGAACTTTCCGCTACTACCAGTCGAGATCGAAGGAAGGCAAGTTCAGCATCCGCGACACCGACGCCGGCGAGTCCTACGGCATGTACCGCCCGGCCGAAGAGGACACCTACTACTGGCGCATCGGCCACTTGCTCTTCCCGTTCTTCGCCATGCCGCCGGGCGCAAGCACGCTGGGTGAGGACGCCCGCTTCCTGGCTTACGTACCGATGGACGACCACAACACGCTGGAGTGGGCAGTCGGCAAGCGGTCGCCGGAGGTGCAGTCGCTGGGCCTGCTGGGCCGCAACTACCTCCCCAACGGCACCGGTTGGCACGAGCGCTTCCGTATCGACCAGACGCTGGAGAACGACTTCAAGATCGACCGCGACGCCCAGAAGAGAGGCGACAGCTTCACCGGCATTCCCGGCATCCGCCAGCAGGACATGGCGATGACGGAAACCATGGGCCCGATCTATGACCGCAGCCACGAGCACCTCGGCACCACGGACCAGATGATCATCCGTGTCCGCCGCCGCTACATCGCCGCCGCGAAAGCGCTGCGTGAGAACGGAATCACGCCTCCGGGCGTCGACCAACCGAAGTCCTACCATCAGCGCTTTGGCCAGGTCGTCCTGCCGCGCACCGCCGACTGGTGGGAGGCGACGAAGCACCTGCGTGAACGCTTCGACGCCGAGGAGCCGCAGCGCCTATCGCCAACAGCACAGGCCTGAGCGCCTCCTTCCTGGCAATGCGATCTACTCGATGGCGGAGCAAATCAGCGCCGCAAACGTGCCGGCGAGGCGCTCCGCATCGATGCGCTCTTCGCCAAAGACGGCGTCCTCGATGACCGAATACCCGGCGATCACGACGAAGAAGAGGTGTAGCAGCGCGCGTCCGTCGATTTCCGGCGGCATACCCGCGGTCGCCTGCCCTGTCCAGTGCTGGAAGCTTTCCCACCTTCCCCGCATTAGCTCTTGACGAACCTGCCGCAGCAGTTTGGGTTGAGCAAACGCGAGCTCAATCAGAATTCGATAGAAGGCGTCGTTGCGACGTTCCGAGCTGGCCCGTAGCAATTGCAGGATCGCCTCCTTGACTTCGGCCCGACTGCCTCGGCGCTTGAGCTGAACCAGTGTCCGCGAAAGCGTCTCGTGAAGTTCGTAGAGCAGGCGCTCATCAGGCGCCAGGGAGCGCTCCCGGACCAGGCCAAGGAACAGTTCATTCTTGTCCGAGAAGTACTTATACAAGGTGGCCTTGCTGATATTGGCCGCCGCTGCCACTCCCTCCATCGTGGTTGCGCTATAACCGTCACGCAGGAACAGCGATCGGGCGGTTTTCAGCAGCAGGTCGCGGCGCGCCTGACGAGTTCGGCTGAGCTCCCGAGAAGGCAGTTCTGCCAGGACCTCTCCGGTTGACAAACCAAACCCTCCCGTTTAGATTCCAGGAAAAGTGAACGCAAGCGTTCACTTCGCCGTCATTATTACCTTCTCGCTAGAAAGTAACAATCCCATGATTCTCAAAAGCGTCGAGTACAAGTACCTCGTCGCCGGCGTCTTCATCAGCGGGTTGTTCATGGAAATCATGGACACGACCGTGATCAACGTTGCCCTGCCGCAGCTCGGTCGTCACTTCGACGCCGCCAACGATTCGCTGGAATGGGTCGTTACGGGCTACCTGCTCAGCCTTGCGATCTGGATTCCCGCCTCCGGATGGGTTGGCGACCGGGTTGGAACCAAGAAGACCTTCCTATTTGCCATGTCGGCTTTCACGCTGGGGTCGGCGCTATGCGGCCTTTCGCAGAACATCGGCCAGCTCATCACCTTCCGCGTCCTGCAGGGCGTGGGCGGCGGCATGATGACGCCCGTCGGTACCGCGATGCTGTTCCGCGCCTTCCCGCCCCAGGAGCGGGCCAAAGCGTCGGTCTTTCTCGCGATTCCGGCCATGATCGCGCCGGTGGTTGGTCCGATTTTTGGTGGCTGGCTGGTCGACGGGCCCGGCTGGCGCTGGATCTTCTACATCAATCTGCCGGTGGGAATCGCCGGCTTCCTCTTCGCCTTCGCGGTCCTCAGGGAGCACACGGAGGAGACCGCGGGATCGTTCGACCTGCCGGGCTTCGTCTTCTCTGGCGCCGGTCTGGCGCTGGTTCTCTTCGGGCTGTCACAGGCGCCCAGCCACGGCTGGGGTTCGACGACAGTCGTCGCCACCGGCTTGGCCGGCATCCTAAGCTTCGCGGCTATGGTGATAATCGAGCTGCGAACACCCAACCCAATGCTCGACCTGCGGCTATTCAGCGACAGGATGTTCCGCAGTTCATCCATGGCGCTCTTTCTGGCCGCTGCCGGGCTGCTCGGACTGCTCTTCCTGCTGCCGCTCTATCTGCAGCAGTTGCGGGGCCTCAGCGCGTTTCAGGCCGGCCTGACCACTTTCCCCCAAGCGATCGGCATGGGGATCTTCCTCCAGGTCACCAGCCGCATCTACCCAAGGGTCGGCCCGCGACGCATGATGGCCTTCGGTCTCTTCATCGTCCTGCTCAGCTCGGCCGCCTTCCTGCGCGTCGGGTTGGAGACCAACCTCTGGTGGATCCGCGGCATCATGTTCGTGCGCGGCATCGGCATGGCATTCGCACTGGTAAGCATCCAGGCCGCGACATTCGCAACGATCTCACAGGCAGCATGGGACGCGCCTCATCGCTATTCAGCACCAACCGCCAGGTCGCCAGTGCCGTTGGCGTGGCAGCGCTTGCGACCGTCTTGATCGACCGGACTGCCTCCCACATAGGCGACCTCGGCGCTAACGCCACCACAGAGGCGATGCGTCACGCGACACTTCTCGGCTTCCACGAGGCATTCCTGGCGGCGACCATCATGGGCGCTCTCGGCCTGCTCAGCGCCTTCCTGATCCACGACGAGGACGCGGCGGCGACCCTGCATCCCGAAAGGAGGGTGGGCGCCCGCCCATCGCCGGCATCCTCAGCTGGGTCGTGACGACGTTCGCGCAATTGAGCTGACGCCGACCTGACACCATATCGGCCTGCTCGCGTTGATACGCGATGAGCCCATGTGCGGGTCTATAATTTGAACGGTATGTTCTTTCGCTACACTCAGTGGGACGGCACCCAGTCGATCGAGCCACTGGACCCCGATGAACTTCTCGACCTCCTCTCCCAGGACCTGCTTGAAGACGGCGACCTGAGACGCGCGCTGGAGCGTCTGCTCATGCGCGGCGCCCGGCGCGGCCAGGACGGCCGCCCGCAGGGCATGCGCGACATGATGGAGCGCCTGCGCCAGCGCCGCGAGCAGATGACCAGCCAGTACGACCTCGGCTCGTTCATGGACGAGATCAACGAGCGCCTGCAAGAAATCGTCGACCAGGAGCGCAGCGGCATCGACCGCATGCGCCAGCAGGCCGCCCAGGACCCGGACGCCGACCAGGCGATGCGCGACATGGCGGAGCAGCTGGCCCGCCGCAAGCAGGAAGCGATGGACTCGCTGCCGGACGACACCGCCGGACGCTTGCAGCGCCTCATGGACTACGAGTTCATGGACCAGCAGGCGCGCGACGACTTCCAGGAGCTGGTCAACGAGCTGCGGCAGAAGATGCTCGGCGACCAGTTCCGCATGATGCAGGAAGGCCTCGAGCGCATGACCCAGGAAGACCTGGGACCGATTCGCGAGATGATGCAGGCGCTGAACGAGCTGCTGGCGAAGCACGTGCGCGGCGGCGCCACGGAAGAAGACTTCCGCCAATTCATGGACCAGTACGGACAGTTCTTCCCGGACGGCATCCAGACGATCGAGGACCTCGTCGAGTACATGGAGCAGCAAGCAGAGGCGATGGCCTCGCTGCTCGCCTCGATGCCGGATGACATGCGGCGCGAGCTCATGGAGACGATGCAGGCGCTGCTGCAGGACGATCAGCTGCAGTACGACCTGATGCAGATGGCCGATCTCATCGAGCAGATCACGGGCCGGCCGCTGGGGCGCCGCTATCCCTTTTCCGGCGACACGCCCGTCGGCTTCGACGAGGCGTTCGACATCATGCACGACCTCAACGAGGTCGACGAGCTGGAGCGCCAGCTGCGCCAGGCGATCCGGGAGATGGACTTCGACCAGGTCGACGAAGACCTGCTGCGCCGCCTGCTGGACCAGGACGCCGTGAATGCCCTCAACGACATGCGCCGCCTCACGGAGCTGCTGCAGGACGCTGGCTTCGCCAAGCGCGAGAACAACGACTTCGAGCTGACGGCACGCGGTGTGCGTCGCCTCGGCGAGCGCACGCTGCGCGACCTCTTCGCCGAGATGCGCCAGGACCGCATCGGCCAGCACGACCAGGTCAACCGCGGCGAGCAGCTCAGAGCAGGTCTCCGAGACGAAGCCATGGGAGTTCGGCGACCCCTTCCTGGTCGACATCAGCACCAGCGTCGGCAACGCGATCCGGCGTAACGGCCCAGGCGTGCCGGTCAAGATCGAGGCCGAAAGACCTCGAAGTGCACCGCCGCGAGGCGCTGATCAGCTCCGCCACCGTCATCGCCATGGACATGAGCCGCTCGATGTTCAGCAACGGCGCCTTCTACGAAGCGAAACGCGTCGCTTTCGCGCTGAACACGCTGATCAAGACGCGCTTCCCGCGCGACGACCTGCGCCTCGTCGTTTTCTCCTACTTCGCGATGGAGCTGCAGCCGGAGCGTCTGCTGCAGTCCGACTGGGTCGACTGGAGCGGCACGAACATCGAGCTAGCGCTGGCGAAGTCGCGCGAGCTGCTCAGCAAGAACAAGTCCGCCAACCGGCAGATCATTCTGATCACGGACTGGCGGCCGCGCCCCACCTGGGGCCCCTACGGCGACGAGGGCACCATCGAAGGCATGCTGCAGGAGGTGAAGCGCTGCACCCGCAGCGGTATCCGCATCAACACCTTCATGATGGACAGCGCCCCCTCATCGATGGCGCTGGCGCAGCACATGATGCGCATGAACAAGGGCCGCGTATTCTTCGGCACGCCCGGCAAGATCGGCCGCTACGTCCTGGTTGACTACCTCAAGAACAAGCGCAAGAAGATTTAGGACGGCACGAATCGAACGCACGAAGAGGCCGGGGCTTTCGCCCCGGCCTCTTCCTACGCTCCGCTGTGTGGTTACTCGTAGCGCAGCGCGTCCGCCACCGGGACTCGAGACGCTTGGCGGCTAGGCCACCAGGTCATGAACATCGAGACCACGAAGGCCAGCCCGACGACGATCAGCACCTCTGTCCACGGAATCGTGAACTGGATGCTGCCGCCGTTGCCGAACTGGCCGCTGGTGAACAGGTTGCGGGCGATGATCATGCCTCCGACCACACCGGAGAGGATGCCCATCAGTGCGATAAAGCCCGACTCCAGCACGAAGGTCAGCGAGATGCTGGCCGTCTGGTAACCGATGGCCCGTAGCATACCGATCTGCTGTCGGCGCTCCGTCACCGACCGGAAGGCGATGACGCCAAGCGCCGCAACACCGGTGAACAGGCCCAGGCCCATGAAGCCCTGGAACATGCGGATGAACGTGTTCTGTTCCTGAGCTGCTTCGTCCAAGAGAACCTTGGTGGACTCTGCCTGCACGCCCCGGGTCACCAGCGCAGCTTCGATGTCCCGAGCAGCCACCTTAGTGTTGACGCCGTCGTTGAGCTTGACGTAGCTGCGCAGGTACTCGGGCTCGCCGAAGACCTGTCGGTAGGCAGTTTCGTTAACATAGACGCCGGCCGCGTACTGCGGATCGACCTGGATGGCAAGCACGCCGATGACGGTTACGGTTGCTTCAGTTCCCGTCGCGGTGTTCGTGACCTGGAGCTGGAACGGTTCGAAGCGGTCGTGGTCGTTCACGTCAACGTCGACGTAGAACTCGTAGTCGTTGAAGCCGCCCGGCAGGACGCTGGGGTCAACGACGGCCAGCGTGGGGTCGGTAGCGACCGCGTCGAAGACTGCGCGCTCGTCGTCGTATTCGTTGGCCCAAGAGCCCAGAGCCGAGTCCTGCATGGCGAAGAATGCCTCGTCCGCGGCGAGGACCGGGAAGGCCTTGGCGTCGTTATCACCTGTGACCTCGCGGACCTGAGAGTGGCCCGTGAAGGTGGTCACTTGACCGATCGTGGCGATGTCGTCCAGGACCGGCGCATTGACCTGCTGCAGGCCGGCGCGGAGGTTCGTCATGTCGGCGGTGCGGTTCGCCGTCGCAACGACGTCCCAGCCACCGTCGCCACCGTCGGCCGACAGCAGCGCCACGAAGCTGGCGTTGATGGCGCCGAAGGCGGTCAGCGAGAAGATGATTAGCGAGAACATCGCGATGGCCATGCCGGTGCGGAACCGGTTCGCCAGCGGGTAAGCGATGCCCATCTTGAAAGCGGGAGCCATCCGCGGGAAACGAGCCGCCGCGAAGGCAACTGCGGCCGCGATTGCTACGACGCCGCCGAAGAGGTAGAACAGCTGACCGGTGCCGTCCCAGCGATCGCCCAGAGCGTAAGCGCCGGCGAAGCAGGCGACGGTCAGGGCGGTCAGGACGGTCGTGGCGAGGTACTTCGGGGCCGTGCCGCGCTGGATGATGACAGTGAGCAGGCGAGCGTTGAACACGATGATTAGCGTGAAGGCAATCACCACCATGACACCCGAGAGCACGAACATCTCGATAGCACCGGACAGGGTGTGACCGAAGATCAGCTTGGAGTAGTTCACCGGAGCCAGCCAGAACGCCGCCAGGTAGATACCCACCAGAGTCCAGGTGGCACGAGACGGAGCCCGCAGCCGGGCCGCGATCATCGCCACACACAGCGGCAGGACCGAGGCGCCGAAGGCGAACAGGAACTGTGAGTCGGCCGAATCGGCAGTCATGATGGTGAAGGCGCCCAGAAGCAGCCCGATGGGGGCTAGGATCCAGGCCCATGCCACGCCGAGGCCCTTGCGGAAGAAGAACCAGATGCCCAGCGGCGGGACGATCATGGCCGGCAGGCCGACCAGCATCCAGCGCCAGGAGATCTTCCGTCGCGCTTCGTGGCGGCCATCGTCGTCTGTGCCGCGGATGGCGGACACGATGTTGACGGAGCTGACCTGCAGCGAGGAGAAGACAACGGTGAGGAAGGTGACCACGACGCCGAGACAGTAGCTGATGACCAGCGACCGCAACGTGATGTGGGCCTGCAGGAAGTCGAACCCACCGACGACCTTGAGGAAGCCGGCCACGAGGCCAACCGCCGCCGCGACGCCGACCAGGGCGCCGACGCCGCCGGCGATGACTGTGTAGGCCATACCCTCTGAGAGGAAGGCCTGAACCAGGCTGCTGCGCTGGGCACCAACCGCCCGCGCCATGCCCATTTCCGGCTTACGCTCCGCTGCCAGCATCACGAAGATCATGAAGATGAGCATGATGCCCGAAGCGATGGAGAACATACCGAGGACGATGAATAACGTGGTGAACATGTTGCCGAATTGCTCGGCCTCATCGATGGTGTCGGCCTTGATCGGGTCGACGGTGACGGATGTCTCGATGCCGAGGGCGGCACGGCCTTCGGCACTCTGCAGGAAGGGCTCGAGCCGGCTCGTCGCCGAATCGGACCGCAGGTAGCTGCTCGAGACGTCACCGTACAATGCGACGCCGATGCCGTTGATCTGGCCGGCGTGACCGGTCAGCGTCTGAACACTGGAGAGGAGCATGGCGCCACCGCCGTTGCCCTTCTCATAGAACTGTGTGCTACCGCTGCTGGCCACTTCGTCCTTGACGATAGCCTTGACCGTCACGTCCTGGCTAGCGCCGGCAGCGTAAAGGGTGATCACGTCGCCGGCTTTGGCGTTGAGCTTCTCGGCAGCGCGCTGGCTGAGGAGGATCTCGTCTGTGCTCAGCGAGGCGAGGTCCGCCTTGCCGCCGTCAACCAGCGTCAGGCCGCCGACGCGCTCCTGGCGGTCGGGGTCGATGCCGGTGAGTGTGATCGATGGCTCCGACTGCAGGCTGCGCTGGTCGACGGCACCGACCGGCTCCAACAGCAGCGGGATGAAGGCTTCGATGTCCTCGTCGCCGGCGAACCGGGTCTCGAGGACAGAGGTAGCGCCGTCGCTGGCGTAGACGTCTGCCTGAGTGCTGTCGAGGTCGTTGTCCCCGAGGAGGTTAACCGACAGGTCCAGGCGCTGGAGACGTTCGTAGCCGGTGCGTGCGATGGAGTAATCGACTGTGTCGCCGGTTGTGAAGGCGGCAGTTGTGATCATCGTGGCAAGCATCAGGCCGATGACGACCAGGCCGGACTGCAGACCACGTCGTGGGATGTTACGCAGGCCCATGCGGAACATGTGGCCGGCGCGGAAGAAGACGATTGCCACGCTCGCGAGGGCGATACCGAAGATCGCCAGCAACACGACCATGATTGTGTTCATCGAGAGACCGAATAGCTGTTCCATTACGACTTGCGCTCCTCACCCGAGATCTGGCCGTCGGTCATGGTGACCAGGCGGTCGCAGCGCCGGCCGACACCGGCGTCGTGCGTGACGATGACGAAGGTTTGTCCGTGTTCGCGGTTCATCTGCTCCATGAGAGCCATGATGTCGTCCGCGGTGTGCGAATCGAGCGCGCCGGTCGGCTCGTCGGCCCAGACGATTTCCGGGTCGTTGACCAGCGCCCGGGCGATGGTGACGCGCTGTCGCTGGCCGCCGGATAGCTGAGCCGGACGGTTGTTCGCCCGGTCGGCAAGGCCCACCCGGTCTAGCGCCTTGAGAGCTAGCTGTCGAGCCTGCCTTGCGTCAGCGCCGGAGACGACGAGCGGAAGCTCGACGTTCTCAACCGCCGACAGCACCGGTAGCAGGTTGTAGGTCTGGAAGATGAAGCCCATGTTGTGAGCCCGGTAGGACGTCTTCTGCTTGTCCGACAGCGTCTCGAGGTCGACACCGCCGATGCGGACCATGCCGCTATCGAAGAAGTCGAGACCGCTGACACAGTTGAGCAGCGTGGTCTTGCCGGAGCCGGAGGCGCCCATGATCGCGACCATCTCGCCGCGCTTGACCTCCAGGGAGACGCCTCTCAGCGCCTGCACCTGAACGTCACCGCTGGAGTAGGTCTTGACCAGGTCTCTCGACCTCAATGGCGAGTCCGGTATCCTCCACCGTTTCGGTGTCCACTCGTACTTCGTTTCTAGGGTCAGCCCATGCGACTAACATCGCAGTCCTCCTTCTGTTTATGGCTCGCACTTGGCGGCGAGTACTGCAGGTAGTCTCTGCTCGCAGGCGAGAGCTGCAATCGACCCTGCGGCTGATTAGGCTGAGAGACCTAGGGACTAATGGCGGGCTCCGCCGTTGGGCGGAGAGAACATCCGCCCTCAATTGAAAAGGAGCGGCCAAGGCCGCTCCTTTCGAATCTGGAACCGCGATTTGTTACCAGAGGCGCTTGCTGGCGATCGCCGCGCCCTCCGACAGTGACTGTAGCTTCGCCCAGGTGATCTTGGGGTCAACCGTGGCCGACGCCGCGTTGGTGCCAAAGCCGCAGTCCGATGCCGCCAGCACGCGCTCTTTGCCGACCAGGTGGGCATAGTGCTCGATGCGCTGCGCGATCAGCTCCGGATGCTCGATGAAGTTCGTCGTGGAGTCGATGACGCCGGGCATGACGATCTTGTCGTCCGGCAGCTTGACGTCCTGCCAGACGTTCCATTCGTGCTCGTGTCGCGGGTTGGCGCCCTCGAACGAGATCACCGCGGGCCGCGCCTTCAGGACGATATCGATGATGTCGCGCAGCGGCACGTCGACGTGGTGGGGTCCTTCGTAGTTGCCCCAGCAGAGATGCAGCCGCATCTGCTCCGGCGGGATGTTCTTCGTCGCCTCGTTCACCACCTCGATATGGCGTTCGACTATTCTGCGAAAGCCCGCGAGGTCGAGGTCGAAGAACTGGCTGTTGCGGCCCATGGCCAGGTCGGGGCAGTCGAGCTGCAGCTCTAAGCCGGCAGCTGCTATGGCCTCGTACTCGTCCTTCATGACGGCGCAGATAGCGTCGAGGTAGGCGTCGTGCGAGGGGTAGTACTCGTTGCCCAGAAAGAACGCGATGACGCCGGGCGAGGCGGCGGTCATGAACGCCCCGACCGGCTTTGCGGCCTCGACGGCGGCCTTGAAGTTGGCGATGTCGCGCTCGACGGCGGCGAAGTCCTTCCAGGCTATCGGACCGTTACAGGTTGGGCGCCGGAGGATTGTCGCGGTGGTCGCCATGCGGCGCTCGGTGTACTCCGGGAAGTCACGCGCCTCGGCCTGGATTCGGATCCGCGTTGGGCTTTCGCCCTCGAAACCGGTAGCGCGATCCTTGATATACGTTGCGTAGCCCGGCTTGCCCTCCTCGCCGTCGCTGACGAGGTCGATACCGGCATCCATCTGACGTCGCACCGTGAGCGCCACGGCGTCCTTGACGGCCGCCTGGAACGCGGCGTCATCCACCGCTTCGCCGGCCTCGCGCTTGCGGAGCATCTCGATCAGCTCCGGAGGGCGTGGCAGGCTGCCGGTGTGTGTTGTGAGGATGCGGTCCTTGCTGCGCTGGATCATTACGATGCCTCTTCTAGCGAATCGATGCGCGTTTCAGATACGCGGGGCAAGGAGCGGAGCTTGTGCGGGTCAGGAAACCGTGACGCCCGGCGCGCGAATTGTCATCAGCGACTCGTACAGCTCGTCGACTAGCACTTCACCATCCGAGGCCGGCGTTTCGTCACTCTGCGGGCCGGAGAGACGCGTCAGGCGTAGCGCACAGCCGCGGTACAACGCCGGCTCATCGTCGACGTAGACGTAGGTCTGGCAGCCTTCGATGCCGCTCCCGCGGCGCAGCGCCGGTGACTCGTCGCGGATCACCTCCCGGCGCAGCAGCGCGCCCTCGCGGGCCCCGTCCGCCTGCATCGAGCGCCAGTTCATGCCGCAGGGCACAAAGCTGTACAGCGACTCCGGCCGGCTGGCCGAAAAGTCGAGCTTGGGCTGAGAGGTCTGGAATGACTGCCAATCAGCAAGGTCGCGCCACGCGTGCAACACGACCAGCGTTTCTGGGTCGTTAATGCTGCGCAGGACCTCGGCGGAGATAAATCCCCGCTGCTCCGACATCATGCGGAACAGTCCGGTCAGCCGCAGCACGGCCTCGTCCGATCTGTCGGCGGACGTGAGCCGAAGCATTTCTTGGACCTGGTTCATCCACGTTCCTCCCGCACTCAACACCCCGAGGATACCGCTATCCGCCAAAACCGGACTGGATCAGCGGCCCCAGCTGTACCGATGGATCGAAGGGGTTCTTTGCCTGCGCCGCTTCGACGTAGCGCTCCAGGTCTTCCTCCAGCATCAGCCGCTCCGAAACGCGCTGGCGGCAGACGGCCTCGACCTTCGACACGTAGTCAGCGTGATCGGCGTAGCGCTCCTCGATCGACGGGCGCGGATCGCCGCTTACCTCACGCTCGGCCTTCGTCCGCGCGAAGGGCACAAAGCTGCCGCAGTTCCACAACAAGTCGCCTTCGGCGAAACCTTCGCGTCGCAACGCCCACGGCGCGTGCGTGCCGACCGGCACCTCGACGTCCGGGTAGCGCAGCCCGGGAATGTCGTTGCCGTCGGAGTCGAAGGACGAGACCTGGATCGGGTAGTCCTGCCCCGGTATCGGCTCCGGCGGGAACACCGTCCCGTAGCCCTTGTCGAAGTCGGTGCCGTAGTCGTAGTTGGGCAGGCGGCCGGCATCCTCTGGCAGGTTGACGCCGGGGATGCGCGGGAACGCGGCCAGCGCGGCCTCCGGTGTTACCATCGTGCCCTCCTCGCGGCGCGGGATCAGCGACCCGGGCGGCGCGATGCCCTTCGTCACCCAATCGTCGAGCAGGACGAGGCTGGCGCGCAGATACGGCGCCGGCGACATGCTATTCGGCGTCAGCTGCCCGATCCAGGCCGGGTCGCTGACCGAGCGCGCCATATGCGGTGCCCCGGCGAAGGTATACATGCGCGTCGTCTCCGGCAGGTCGAGGTCGCTACCGTCACTCGGGTCCGTGTGCGTCGTCGAGACGTGGCGCATCCAGTAGTCGCTACTCGTGTGCGTGTGGACGATCAGCGGGTCTGTCTCCGGGCGCTGCAGCAAGCCTTCGTTCTTCTCGGAGAATGGGTCGGGTACGGCGGTGAAGGTGAACGGGTAGCGCTCCGAGGGCCACTGATGCTCCTCGTGCTGCCGCGGGTAGCGCCCCACTTGCGCGAAGCGCTGGTTGTGTAACAAACGGCCGCTGCCGGTGTGCGTATGCACGCCATCGAAGAGCTTGCGGCCCTCGACGTCCTGGTTCCAACCTTCGTAGATGTACTGCCGCACGACACGCCCGCTGAGTGAGATGCCGAAGCCGTACATCTGCTTGACATGGCCCGCCAGCGGGTTCGCGTTGTCAGCCGAGTCCACGTCGCCGAACTTGAGGAACGACATCAGATCGCGCACGCCGAGGAAGCCGAGGCCCATGACTTTCGAGCCCTCGGTCTCGTAGATCAGCTCGTAGATCCAGCCCGGCTTGAAGCCCTTCTTGAGGTACAGATGTTCGTTGGACGGGGTGATTTCGAGCTTGCCGTCCTTCATTTCTGCTTTCGCGAGGTCCCACTCCCCATCCGTCACGGGGATGCGTTCTTCGCGCTCGTGCTCACGCACGGTCAGCGTCGCGGTCGCGCGGTTGAGCACCGGGTAGGGCTCGACGTCGATGCCGCGCTCGGCGCCCTCGCTGACGCCCATCGAGAGGATACCCGGCGCGCCCGTTATGAACTCCTGGCGCACTGTGCCGCGCAGCCGCTTGCCGTCTTGCTTCGCCTCCGGCAGAAACGCGATGACGTTGCTGCCACGGTCTATCAGGTCGCCCTGCCAGCCAGACCAGACGACGGTGTAGCCGTGGCGCTGCAGGAACCCCTGGCCCGCGTACGCCGGCTTTGTCATGTCCATCCCCGCGCTGTCGCTGTAGCGGAAGGCGCCGCGGCCGCCGCGGTTGGAGAACTCGTAGAGCACCTTGTCGCTGCCCTTGCTGAGATCGACCGGCTTGACGATGTCGACGACGCATGAGAACTCGACCAGTCCGTCCGCGTTGCGCGGCGCTAGGTCGAGATCGCAGATGTAGGGCAGGTCCGGCTCATCGGGATCGATGGCGAAGTACGCCTTGCCCGCCAGCCGCTCGTACGGTCCGGTGCCATCGAACTCGACGCCTCCGGCAAAGCTTTCGGTACGTTCGATCTCGAGGCGAATCTTGTTGCTCACGTCATTCTCCCGGGTTACGCGTCTGAACAGCAGGGCGCCTTATTGTCCTTCATAAACGAAGCCGGTGGTACCCCGGACCGCCCCGAAGACTTGGCCACTACCTATGATGTTCATGTGCACCATCTGAGAATCTGGCTCGCGCTGATATCACTCGGCACCCTCCTCGCCTCCTGTGGCTCCGACGACGTGGAGCTCACTCCGATACCCACCGCATCCCCAAGGCCGACCGCATCGCCCACTGAAGCGCCGCCCCCGACGGCTGAGCCGTCGCCGACGCCCGAGCTGGTGCGCGAGGACGTCCGCGCCACCCGTCTGGTAATACCCGCCCTCGGCATTGACAGCGAAGTTCAGGGTAGCCAGACGGTCCCTTACGTCTACGTCCCGCCGCCGGGCTGCCCCGACCGGGGCACCGAGGAGACGCAGACTGTCACTGTGCCAAACCAGGGCATAGCCACGCCGGAAGAAGACCTGGAGGGCCTGGAGAACAAGGCGTGGATCTTCGGCCACAGCCGCTGGCTCGGCGTCCCGGGCCTCTTCCTCGGCCTGCCGAACCTGAACATTGGCGACGAGGTGATCGTAGACGGCGTAGACCGCGCTACCGGCGAGTCGCTCTCGGGCCTGCGCTTCCTGGTCGACGGCCTCTATCTCGCCGACACCGACTCCGGTGAGTCGATCCTGAACGCCGCGGGCCCGCAGGACATCCCGCCGGAGCCGGTGGTCGTCCTGCAGACTAGCGTCCGCGAGGACGGAGCGGGCAGGCCCTGGATCCTCGACAAACAGACCCTTCTGTCAAAGGCAACGAACACCGTCCAGGGGGATCTGGACGACCCCTGCAAGTACCTGCTGCTGTTCGTGACAGCCAGTCCGGCGCCGTGATCGAGCGGGCGTTTCCGCGCCAGACCCTGCACTGGACTCGGGGATTGCGCTATTGTGGCATTCGCCCCGCGCAACCAGTCAGGAGCTGCGACACATGACGACACTGATTACCGGCGGCCTCGGATTCATTGGCCTGCACACGGCTCGGCACTTCCTGGACATGGGCGAAGACCTGGTTTTGACCCAGTACCGCGTCAACCGGGAACCGCCTTTCATCAAGGACGAGCTGGGCAAGCGCGCCAAGGTGGAGCAGCTGGACGTCACCGATAAGGACCGGCTGATGGAAATCGGCCGTACGCATAAGATCGACAAGATCGTCCACCTCGCGGTCCCGGGCCTCGGCGCGCTGACGCCGCTCGAAGACTTCACCGTCAACATGCAGGGCCTGATCAATATCCTTGAGGCCGGCCGGGAGTGGGAGTGCACGCGCGTTGGGCTGGGCAGCTCGACCGCTGTCTACCAGGGCGTTTATGAAGATGGCGTCAACCGCGAAGACATGCGCCTGAACACGTTCGGTGGCGGGCCCACGGGCACCTGGAAGAAGTGCTTCGAAATCATCGGCCACTACTATCGTGATCGGACCCAGATGGACGTCGTCATGCTCAGGATCGCTGGTATCTACGGGCCGCTCTACCACTCGATGGCCAACCTGCCATCGCGGCTCGTCCACGCGGCCATCAAGGGCGAGCCGCCAACCCTGCGTGGCGACACCTACGCCGAGGACGGCTACGACGCGACTTACGTCAAAGACTGCGGCCGCGGCATCGCGATGCTGATGCAGGCCGACAAGCTCAATCACACCATCTACAACGTCTCTACCGGCCGCTCGACCACACCCGGCGAAATGGTCACCGAGATCCAGAAGGTGATCCCGGGCTTCAAGGGTGACTTCCTCAAGGAAGGCCGCAACCCGGCGAGTCCGGGCTCCGTCTACATGGATATCAGCCGCATCAAAGCAGACACGGGTTACGCGCCGGAGTATCTGCCCGAAAAGTCTTTCCCGGACTACATCGCCTGGCTACAAGCGGGCAACGCCGAGTAGCAGTCGCGCTCACGTGGATTGCCTCTGCATTCGAGAGGCTTAATACTTAGCGATCGACGATTGAGGGGGAGTTGGGCTTATGAGTGAGAGGGCTGAACACCGTCCCGGCCTGCGCGATGTCATCGCTGGCCAAACCCAGATTTGCAAGCTGGACGAGCAAAAGTCGCAGGTTTACATCTACGGCTACCCGCTGGAAGAGCTGGTCGAGAAGCATGATTTCGAGACGACCGCCTACCTGACGCTTTACGGCGAGCTGCCGAAGGGTGGCAAGGCGTCATTTGGCGACCCGGACGTGGACACGCTGCGAAACGTCTGGAACACGTTGCGCCGTGAGCCCGCCGAAGCACACCCAATGGGCCTGCTACGCACCGCGATGTCAGCCTTCGGTAACCAGATCGACGCCAGGGGCGACCGGCCGCTGACCTACGAGGATGAGCGAGAAGCCGCCTACGCGCTGACGCCGAACGTCGGCTACATGGTGGGCATGGTAGGCCGTCACCGCGAAGGCAAGGGTTGGATAGCCCCGCGAGCCGGCTACGGCTACGGCGAGAACATCCTCACGCTCCTCCGCGGACGCCGCCCCAGCGCCTTCGAGGCGCGATGCATGGACATGGCGCTCATCCTCTACACAGAGCACGAGTTCAACGCCGGCAGCTTTGGCGTGCGCATCGCCGCCAGCGCCCACAGCGACCTCTACTCCTCAGTCGTCGCCGGCGAGACGATCCTGCGCGGGCCGCGGCACGGCTGCGCCAACGAGGAGGTCATGAAGATCCTCCTGGAGCAGGGCGGCAACCCGGACAAGGCAAAGCAATACCTCGACGACTTCTTTGCGCAGCCCGGGGCGCGGCTGCCCGGCTTCGGCCACGCTGTCTACAACCTGCCGCACTCGCACGACCCGCGCGTCACCGTGCTGCGGCCCTGGGTGAAGGAGCTGTCGCACCGAAAGAAAGACATGCGCTGGTACGAAACGCTGCTGGCCTTCGAGGAGTACATGGCGGAGCGCATGAAGCCCCGTGTCGAGCGTGGAAACCCCAACGCCCCCGCCAACATGGACCTCTGGACGGCGCCGCTTTACTACCTTCTCGGCATCCCGATCCCGATGTACACGCCGCTGTTCGCCGCGTCTCGCATCGCAGGCTGGTCGGCGCATTACCTCGAGTGCCGTTACGTCAATGCCGAGCCGATCCTGCGCCCTCGCGCCGAGTATGCCGGACCGGAACCGCATTTCTTTACGCCGTCGGACGACTTCGGCGCCACCGTCAGGAGGTAGCGTGCCCGAGACCTACAACCCGCTACCTCAGTTGATCGACTTCGCCAGTACCCTCCGCTTCGAGGACCTGCCCGAGCGCGTGGTGCACGACACGAAAGCGCGCGCCGTTGACTCGATTGCCACGGCCCTCGGCGCCACCGAGGACGAGCGTCTACGCGAACGCTGGACCTACCTCAGCCAGCGCCCCATCGCCTATGAGGCCGGCGGCTTTGGCTACGGCGTCGACGCGAAGCTCTCGCTCTGCGACGCGGCGTTCCTCAACTCGACGATGACGCGCTGGCTCGATTTCAACGACACCTACCTGGCGAAGGAGCCGGCGCATCCCAGCGACAACTTCGGCCCGCTGTTCGCGCTGTCGGGCTCGAAGAAGCTGACGGGACGGGACGTCATCCTTGGCGCCGTGATCGGGTACGACGTGCAGTGTCGTCTCTGCGAGGCGGCGTCGCTGCGCAGCCACGGCTGGGACCACGTCAACTACATATTGATCTCGGCAGCGCTGGCCGGCGCGCGTCTGCTTGGTTTCGACAAGCGTCAGATGTACAACGGCGTCGCGTTGGCACTCAGCTCGCACGCCGCGATGCGCCAGGCCCGCGAAGGCACCTACCTCAGCGAACAGAAGAACATGGCGGCGGCCGATGCGGTCCGCGGCGCCATGTGGGCGCTGGAGAAGGTGCAGGCGGGTGCCGACGGCCCGGCTGAGATCATCGAGGGTAAGCACGGCCTCGTGGCGCAGATGTCAGGCGAGATAGACCCCGCGGCATTCAAAGACCTCGGCTCGCACTTCCTGATCTCGGACACTTACATCAAGCCCGTGCCGATGGAGTATCACGGTCAGACCATCGTCGAGCATGCGCTGGCGATCCGTGAGACCCTCGGCCCACCGAAGCTGAGCGACGTCGAAGAGGTTGTGATTTCCGGCTACGAGGCACAGCGCACGATCATCGGCGACGACAGCAAGCGCCGCCCGACGACCAAGGAGACGGCGGACCACAGCCTGTTCTACGCTTTCGCCGCGCCACTGCAGGAAGGCAAGCTCACGCTGCATGAGTACCGCGACGAACTGCTGCACAGCCCCGACATACTCGGCCTCATCGAGCGTACGCAGTTCGTCGAGAAGCCGGAGTGGACGGCGAAGTACTACGCGCCGCAGCTGGAGCGCGAATTCGTCAGCTCCGCATCGGTGCGCCTCAAGGACGGTCGCACCGCCTATGACGAGCGCCCGGTGCCACTGGGCCACCCGCGCAACCCGATGAGCGATGCGCAGATGGAGGACAAGTTCACGTCCGTCGCCTCCCGCCTCATTTCCGACAACCGAACAGTGCTCGACTCGCTGTGGAACTTCGACAAGCAGGACGACGTCGGCGAGCTTCATGAAGCTCGTGAAATTAGACATGAGGAGCTAGCCATGCCCGCGAAGACCGCCGCGAAGCGCCTCAAGCAGCAACTCGCCGCCGGCCGCTGCATCGCCGCCGGGGCCTTCGTGCCGTTCGTTGCCCGGCTCGCCGAAGAAGCAGGCTACGACGCGATCTATGTTTCCGGCGCGGCGCTCTCGAATTCGCTCGCGCACCCGGACGAGGGCGTCATCCCGCGCAGCAAGGTGCTCGACTTCACGCGCGAGATCGTCGAGGTCGTCAGCCTGCCCGTCATCGTCGACATCGACACTGGCTTCGGTGGGCCGAAGGGCACAGCAGAGACGATCCGCATGTTCGAAGCCGTCGGTGCCGCGGCGGTGCAGATCGAAGACCAGGACCCGAGATGGAAGCGCTGCGGCCACCTGGAGGACAAACACGTGATCTCCTGCGAGCGCATGGTCGAGAAGTTGCGCGCGGCCGTCGGTGCCCGCACCGACCGCGATTTCCAGATCATCGCGCGCACCGACGCTGTCGCCGTCGAGGGCTATGAGCCTGCCGTCGATCGCGCCCGCGCCTACGAAGCCGCCGGGGCCGACCTACTGTTCCCCGAGGCGCTGACGTCGCGCGAGATGTTCGCCGACTTCCGCAGCCGCGTGAAAGTGCCGCTGCTCGCCAACATGACGGAGTTCGGCAAGTCGCCCTGGATCAGCGATGACGAGTTCGAGTCGATCGGTTACGCCCTCGTCATCCACCCGGCAACGACCTTCCGCCTCGCCGCTCGGGCGATCAAGGACGCGCTTATAGAGATGAAGCAACACGGTAACCAGGAGACGCTGCAGCGAGACGGCAAGCTGATGCCGCGCGGCGAGATCGACGGCTACCTCATTCCCAACCTCTGACCCCGCCGGCGAAAGGAGCAGGACGATGCCCGACGACACGGTGCAGCTGGTCAATCCCATCGTGCAGCGATGGCGCCGCGATGCGACCGAGGACCCGGAGGCTTTCTGGGCCGCCGCCGCCGAGAAGCTGCCGTGGTTCAAGCCCTGGACCCAGGTGCTGGACTGGCAGCCGCCTACCTTCCGCTGGTTCGTTGGCGGTGAGACCAACATTGCCTACAACGCCGTCGACCATCACGTGAAAAACGACCGCAGCGGCGTCGCGGCGCTCGTCGCGCTGAACGAGCGAGGCGAACGCAACGTCCTGACTTACGCCCAGCTACAGACCGAGGTCAAACGTACGGCCGCCGCCCTCCGAGCCCTTGGTATCGGCAAGGGCGACCGCGTCGCGATCTACATGCCGACCTGCGCCGAGGCGATCGTGCTGATGCTTGCCTGCCTGCGAATCGGCGCCATCCATCTTGTCGTCTTTGCCGGCTTCGGCGGCGCGGCGCTGGCGGAGCGCATCAAGCTCGCCGGCGCCAGGGCGCTCTTCGCCTCCGACAGCACCTACCGCCGCGGCAACCTGGTCGACTTCACCGGCATCCTGGACACGGCGCTGAACACCGAAGGCGCCGGCAAGGTCGTCGAAAGCGTCGTCATCCAGCAGCGCAACACGGAGAGCAAGCTCCCGGCAGGCGCCATCACCTACCCCGAGTTCCTCGAACGCGGGGCGGGCGGCGACTCCAGCTACGTAGCGATGGAAGCCAACGAGCCCGCTTACATCCTGGCGACGTCCGGCACCACGGCGCGTCCCAAATTGGCTGTGCACACGCACGGCGGCTACCAGGTCTACATCCACGCCATGGCGAACTGGAACTTCGGCCTCAAGCCGGAAGACGTCTGGTGGGCGACCTCGGACATCGGCTGGGTGGTTGGCCACAGCTACATGGTCTACGCGCCTCTGCTCGTCGGCTGCACGACGCTCTGTTTCGAAGGCGCGATCGACTACCCCAACATGGAGACGATCTATCGCCTGCTCGGTGAGAACGGCGTTACCGGCGCCTTCACCTCGCCGACGGCGATCCGCGTCCTGATGCGCGCCGGGGCGGACTCGGCGAAGAAGTACGACCTCTCAGCGATCCAGCGCGTCTTCTCGGCCGGCGAGGTGCTCAACCCGCCGGCCTGGGAGTGGTTCCAGAAGGAAATCTTCCAGGACAGGGTGCCGGTCATCGACCACATGTGGCAGACCGAGACCGGCGGGCCGATCGTCGGCAACCCGTATGGGCTCGGCTTGCTGCCGATCAAGCCCGGCGCCGCCGGCGTGCCGCTCCCCGGCATCGAGGCGGCGATCATGACGCCGGAGGGGGAGACTCTCGGCCCGGGCGAGAAGGGCATCTTCGTGATCAAGCGGCCCTTCCCCGGCCTCACGGCGCAGCTGTGGGGAGAGCCCGAGCGCTACGGCGCCGATTACTGGCAGAAGATGCCAGGACACACCGTCTACTTCAGCGGCGACGCTGCCCACGTCGACGAGGACGGCTACTACTGGTTCAGCGGCCGCGCCGACGAGATCATCAAGATCGCGGCGCACCGTCTCGGCACCATCGAGGTCGAGAGCGCGATCCTGCGCCATCCGTCCGTCGCCGAGGCCGGCGTGACCGGACGCCCCGACGAAATACGCGGCGAGGTGATCTCAGCCTTCGTTGTGCTCAAGAATGGCTTCAACCCTTCGGACGATTTGCGCAAGCAGGTGATCGACACGGTGCGCAATGAGCTCGGTCCCATCGCCGTGATCGGTGAGCTCAACTTCGTCAACGGCTTGCCCAAGACGCGTAGCGGTAAGATCATGCGTCGCGTGCTCAAGGCCGTGACGCTGGACGTAGACCCCGGCGACATTTCGACCATTGAAGATGAAGGCTCCGTTGAAGACGCACGCGCCGCGTGGTCTGAGATGAAGGCCTCGATTAGCCGCTAGGAGAACACATTGGTGCCGGAATTCGTCAGCAACGAAGAGATCGTCATCGCCGCCCGCAAGAACCTCGGGCAAGGCCCGTGGGACTACCTCGTCGGCGGCTCCGAGTCCGAAACTACGCTACGCCGCAACCGCCTCGCCTTCGACCGCGTCGGCTTTCGCCCGCGGGTTCTCGTTGACGTTTCGCAGATCGACACCTCAACCGAGTTCATGGGCAACAAGCTGCGCATCCCGGCGCTGCTGGCGCCGATTGGCTCGCTGCAGGCATTCGACCCGGGTGGCGGCGCCACGGTCTCGAAGGCAGCCGAGGAGTTCGGGGTCTTGCATGTCGTCAGCACGGCGACGGAGCCCGGCCTGGAAGAGATCATGAACGCGAGTAGCGCGCCCAAGATCTTCCAGCTCTACGTCCGCGGCGACGACCCCTGGGTTGAGGAGATCGTCACACGAGCGGCGCGCCTCGGCTATCAGGGACTGGCCGTCACGGTCGACCTCGCCGTCGAGAGCTACCGCGAACGTCCCATGATCTCCCGCTATACACGCCCCTCGCGCCGCGTGGCATTCAACCGTAGTTGGCAAGCTCGGCTCGACTGGGACAAGCTCGACTGGATAAACAGCCTCACCAACATGCCGCTCCTGCTCAAAGGCGTGCAGACTGCCGAAGACGCCGAGCTGGCTCTGCAGCACAACGTAGACACGATCTGGGTCAGCAACCACGGCGGCCGTCAGCTCGATGCCGCGCTCGGTTCACTCGACACGCTGCGCGAGGTGGTGCCGGTGGTCAACGGCCGAGCCAAGATCGTCGTCGATGGCGGCATCCAGCGCGGCGGCGACATCCTCAAAGCGATCGCCATGGGCGCCGACGCCGTATCGATCGGCCGCCTCCAGGCCTGGGGCCTGGCCGCAGCCGGGCAGGCCGGCGTCGTGCGCGTGCTTGAGATCCTCGAAAACGAGATCATCAGCGCCATGGGTCTCCTGGGCGTCACACGTCTCGGCGAGCTCGGCCCGGAGTACTTGCGCGACGCCGAACGCGTCACGCAACCGCACGAGATGAGCGCCTGGGCAAACATGCCGGGTTATCGCATCCTCTAGAGGACCTTCCACAACCCAAACGACTCACGGTTGGATGCGCGCGCGTGCAGCTATCCACTAGAGATAACCTCGTTTCCTCTTATTACTTTTAGGATTATTCTATTGATAACATGGTGTTCAGTTACTATGTAGGTCATGGTTTGCCTCGTCTAGGGGATACTCATGAGTGAACGATCAAGTCATAAGCAGGCGGCTGAGGCCCTGACACTCTCTGAGGCGAAACTTGCGTCAGTCATTGAGCACTCCGTAGACGGAATCCTCTTCATCGATAGAGAGCGCCACATAACGATGTTCAGCCGCGGCGCCGAGAGAATGTTCGGGTATGCGGCCGCAGAGGTTCTCGGCCAGAAACTCGAGATGCTGAAGCCAACCCGCCTTCGCGCGGACTTCCTGGCGCGCCTCGAGGCCGTCGAATCCGCCGGGGGAAGCCAACTCACACCGATCGGTTCGCCCCTGATCTTGCAACGCAAGAGGGGAGAAGAATTCCCGGCCGAGATCGATATCGCGCTGTTCACCATCGGCAACGAGCCGGTGGAGATTATCCAGCTCCGCGATGTCACGCTCCGGTATCAGCTGCTGGCCGCGCTTGCGACCACGCAAGCTTTTATCGAACTATCTGATGATGCTGTCATCACCGTGAACGAGGTCGGAGGCATCGCTGTCTTCAACGTGGCTGCCGAGGAGATGTTCGGTTATACCGCGGAGGAGGTGTTGGGACGCCCCTTTGACATCCTCTTCCCACCCGCCAAGCGCGACGCCTACCGTCAGCGTTTCCAGACCTTTATCGATTCCCTCGGGACAGTCATCAGGATGACGCCGGATTCGCCGATGACGATGCTGCGAAGAGACGGCGTCGAGTTTCTCTGCGATATCGGGATTGCGAAGTTCGAGACCCAGGGTAGACCAGTCCTGGCGCTCAGGCTGCGCGATATCTCGGAACAGCTCAAAGCAGATGAGATGCGTATCCAGTTGATGGCGGCAGAGGAGAGCGCGAGCATGAAGGTGCGCTTGATCAGCACCATGGCGCACGAGCTGCGCTCCCCACTGTCGGCCATCCTGGGATTTGTGTCTCTGCTTCTTGAATACAATGACCGCCTCGATACCGAAGAGCGCTTACGCCAGCTCCGCGTTATCGAGGACTCTACGCATCATCTGCAGAGGATTGTCGACGACCTGCTCGCCTTATCGCGGCTTGAGGCAGGTGCGATCGCGATCGAGCATCGGCCTGTGGCGTTGCAGTCTCTCTTTGACTCTGTTCTGACCTCCATCCGCCCGCAGTCAAGTCACACCTTCAAGCTGACTCCGAGAGAAACCCGCCTTGCCGCGCTCGGCGACGAGTCGAGGCTCCGCCAGGTGCTGACCAATCTGATCGATAACGCCCTCAAGTACTCGCCGGACGAAACCGAAATCGAGATCCGGGCGCGCCGGGCTCGAGGCAGCGTCACGATTACGGTACGTGACCACGGGCCAGGCGTAAGCCCGGACGAGACGGATTTGATCTTCGAACCGTTTTACCGCAGCCCGGACGCTCGATCTGACGACGAAAGCAGGGGTACCGGACTCGGCCTCGCCATCTGCAAAGGCCTCATCGAGGCGCATGGGGGCGAGATCAAGGCCACGCTCCCCGAGGACGGCGGATTGGCAATCACCTTCACGCTACCCCTGGCACGGACCAGTGAGACTGCAGCCTAAGAACCCTCCGAACCCTCATCAAAGCACCAAGTACGACCAAATGGAGAGGCGCCCCGATCGCTCGGGGCGCCTCTTGGCATCGTGACGAAGGAGACTACTCCTTGCGCTCGACGCGGACGCCGCCGCGAGGCGTGCCGCCCTGCATCTTCAGCACGTCGATGATCAGCGCGCAGCCAGGTTCGCGCGTTTCGTGCTTCTGCTCCACATCCTGGATGCCGTTCCAGACCTTCTCCACAATCTCGGGATCGGTCTCGACGTGGCCCTTGCCCTGGACGATGAGCGTGGAACGCGTGGCGTTGTCGCGGTAGAGCAAACCGATGTACGGGTTCTTGGCCAGCGCCTTGACCATGCCGCCTTCCTTGTTGCGCACCCAGATCGAAAGCTGCGTGTCGCTGTAAACCTGGACGCTTCCGCGCATCGACATGCTGGGCATGCCGTTCTCGTCGATGTAGGAAATGCACATCGGCGTGTTGTTTGCCAGCGCACCGTTGATCGTGCCGCGCGCGTTGTCCGGGATCGTGTCGCCCGCCTCCGGCCGCGGCTGCGGGACGATCTCCTGGTCGACCTGAGAGATCTGGTCGTTGCCATTGAACGAGAACGTCAGGTTGACGGCCTGCGGCGCCGCGCCCATGCCCGGGAACGTCGCGGTGACCTTGACCTTGTCGCCATCTTCCTTCGCTGCGGACCAGTAGCCGCGCACGTAAACCGGCGTGTTGGGCCAAACGCCGGTGATGCGGTAGAGCACGTCGTCGTGGCCTTCCACCGTGGCGCCCTGCCTGCCCCAGACCGTCGCGCCCGTGAGCTTGACGTCGGACGCAAGTACCTTGCTCACCTCTTCTACGGCCGGGAACTCGCCCGTCCTCATCGCCAACACATACGCGTCCGCCGCTTGCAATCGCTTGTTCATCGTCTATTTCTCCAGTCGCACTGAAAACCTGGGCCGGTGGCCCTACGAAGCAAGAATGCAGCGTCCGTCGGCGGGGCGTCGAGATTCTAGCCCGTGTTCCGTCAGGCGTATTGGAAGCTCGCGTCTCCCGCGTACTTGACGCGGCGTATCTGTGCGACGAATGATCGCCACATCCCCGCTTGCCTGCATCCCGAGGTGAGCCATGTCAACGCACCCTATCGTCGTCTCCGAGGACGACATCATGCCGCTTCTGACCGACCCGGCGGCGATGGACGACGCCATGGACGCCGTCGAGAAGTCGACGCTGGCCGAGTATGCCGGAAGGGTGCGCTCCATCGACATGACGGACCGGACTCAGACCGAACCGTCCAACTTCCTGCAGATCCACCTCGCCACCGACGACGAGTTCGTCACCGGCTTCCAGGTCTTCGGCGCGACACCCGGGCAGCCGCGCACCAACTCCCGTTTCGTCGTGCTGCTGGACGCGGAGACACGCCAGTTCATGGGCATCGTCCCGTACGAGGGGCTGTCGCCGCTACGGGTCGGCGCTTCAGCTGGCGTCGCGGCACGCTACCTCGCCCCGAAGGACGCGCGCAGCGTCGCCATCATCGGCTCGAGCAAGCAAGCGCGCCGCCAGCTCCATGCCATCGTTCGCGCCGTGCCATCCGTCAAAGAAGCGCGCGTCTACAGCCCCACGCCCGAGCACCGCCAGACCTTCGCCGCCGAAATGTCAGACTTCCTCGGCATCGACGTGCGCGCCGTCGACAGCGCCGAAGCGGCGGTGCGGGATGCCGACATCGTCGACTCCTCCACCAACACGAAGACGCCGGTCCTGGACTGGGACTGGGTTAAACCCGGCGCCCTGGTCATGCAAATCGGCGGCGACCAGCTGCCCCTCGAGGTGCTGCAGCAGCGCATCTTCGTCCCGACCTGGGATTCGACCGTGGACGAGGCGACGGGACGCGAGCCCTTCGGCTCCGCGATCCGCGCCGGCACGCTGAAGCGCGAAGACATCGCCGGCGAGCTGGGGCAGGTCATCCTCGGCGAAGTGCCGGCGCGCGAGCGCGAAGAGCAGACCGTGGTGTTCGATGTCGGCAGGATCAACATCTGGGCCGTCGCGGTGACGCACTGGGCGTATGAGTGGGCAAGGGAGCGCGAGATCGGCACGCCGGTCGCGCTCTCGGCAACGTAGAGGAGGCAACGTGCAGGCAAGACGAGTAGTCACCGGCCACGACGCCAACGGCAAGGCGATCATCCTGAGCGACGAGGTCATCGTAGGACCTCCGGGGATGGCGCCCGGAATCGAAGGCATGCCGCTGTGGACCACAGAAGGCTTCCCCGTCAGCAATGACGGCGTCAAGGACACGAAGGACGACGTTGCCGGCATTACCAAGCCAAACGGCACCGTTTTCACGCTCGTGACGTTCGGACCGGGCTGCACCGAACTGCCGCACCGCACCAAATCCCTCGATTACGGCATCGTCCTGTCCGGCGAGATCGACATGGCGCTGGAGGACGGCCAGTCCGTCCATTTGAGGCCGGGCAATGTGGTAGTGCAGCGCGGAACGGTGCACACCTGGATCAACAAAGGCAGCGAGCCCTGCCTGCTGGCCTTCTCGATCATCGATTCGAAGCCGGCCGAAGCCGGTGGCAAAGTCCTCGAAGCGACGCTTTAGACAGGAGCACAACATGTCTCTCGCAGTACGACGCGTAGTTACGGGCCACGATGCGAATGGCAAGGCCATCGTCAAGATCGACGGCATCTCTCCCAACCGGCCGCCGCGCGACGCCAACAACACGGTCAACGAGACCACGGTCGTCTGGACGTCGGAGGGCTTCCCGGTCAACAACGATGGCAATGAAGACGAGGGCAAGCGCGACACCGGGATCACGCACCCCAACGGCACCGTATTCCGCGTCGTCTCCTTCGGGCCCGGCAACCCCGACATGAACCACCGCACCGATTCGGTCGATTACGCCGTCGTCATGTCCGGTGAGATCGACATGGAGCTAGACGACGGCGTCACGGTCCACCTCAAGGCGGGCGACACACTGGTGCAGCGCGGCACAATCCACAACTGGAAGAACCGCGGCACGGAGCCCTGCCTCATCGCCTTCGTGCTGATCCACGGCAAGCCGGTCGAGGCCGGCGGCAAGGTCCTCAACGCGACTGTGCACTAGGCGCGCGATGAACTTCGCGACCTTCGTTCTTTATTCGCATCCACCCTTGATCTCTGACCGCCCCGTGGTGTGAGCGGTCGAGGGTCTTGGGAGATGCGAGACGCCCCCCGTTCCTGACATGATGTCATCGCAGGTCTGAAGACCCGCGACTACAGGAGACAACGATGACGCAGATCCAGGCAGCCATCTTCCGAGCCGTCAACCAGCCCCTCACCGTCGAGACAATCGATATCGACGAGCCGGGGCCGTACGAAGTCATGATCCGCACCGTCGCGTCCGGCGTCTGTCACAGCGACCTGCACGTCGTCGACGGCAACTCGCGCTTCGACCTCAACGACCCCATCGTCCTCGGTCACGAGGCTGCCGGCGTCGTCGAAGCGATAGGCGACGCCGTCACGACGGTGCAGCCCGGCGACCACGTCGTCGCCTGCCTCAGCGGCTTCTGCGGTGTCTGCGAGCAATGCCTCAGCGGACACCCCAACCTCTGCACGGCCGGCCTCGTCGCGCGCCGCGGTGACAGGCCTCGCCTCACGCAGGATGGTCGCAAGCTGACACAGTTCCTCAACCTCGGGACCTACGCCGAGAAAATGCTGCTGCACGAAAACTCCATTGTGAAGGTCGCCGATGACCTGCCGCTGGACCGGGTCGCGCTGATCAGCTGCGGCGTCCTGACGGGACTTGGCGCCGCGTTGCGTACCGCCGGCATCGAGCCGGGCCAGACGGTCGCGGTTTACGGCTGCGGTGGCGTCGGCCTCTCGATCGTCCAGGGCGCGAGGATCGCCGGCGCGCGGCAAATCATCGCCGTCGACCAGTTCGACTCCAAGCTGGAGATGGCGACTGGCGTCGGTGCCACGCACACCGTGAACAGCACGCAGGACGACCCGGTGAAGGCAATAAGAGAGCTGACGTCGGGCGCCGGCGTCGACCACGCGTTCGAGGCAGTTGGTGTCGCCTCGCTGATGCGCCAGGCGATCGAGAGCCTCGGCATCCGCGGCACCTGCACCATCGTCGGCGTGCCGCCGCCAAGCACGATCATCGAGGTGCCGTTCATGGCGATCCGGCCGGAGTGCAAGGTCCAAACCTCGCGCATGGGCTCGAACCGCTTCCGCGTCGACATCCCCCACTACCTCGAGTTCTATCGACAGGGACGCCTGCTGCTGGACGAAATGATCAGTGTGCGGAGCGACCTCAGCGGCGTGAACGAGGCCTTCCGCGCCATGAAGGCAGGAGAGGTTGCGCGCACCGTGCTGACATTTGACAAAGTCTGAAGCGTATCCTTAATCCAGCATTTCACGATTTCAGGAGCAAGCGATGCTTAGCAAAGAAGACAACGAGCTCATCACCAATACAACCAAAGGCACTCCGATGGGGGAGCTATTCCGGCGCTTCTGGCTGCCGGTCGCGCTTTCGCAGGAGCTGCCCGGGCCGGACAGCATCCCACTGCGTCTGCGCATCATGGGTGAAGACCTCGTCGCCTTCCGCGACACCGACGGCCGAGTCGGTCTCGTCGATAAGTATTGCCCGCACCGCGGCGCATCGCTATTCTTCGCCCGCAACGAAGAGCACGGCCTACGCTGCATCTACCACGGTTGGAAGTTCGACGTCGAAGGCAACTGCATAGACGTGCCCAACGCGCCCGAGGGCGAGACCTATAAGGACAAGGTGAAGATCAAATCGTACCCGGTCGTCGAGGCCGGTGACTTGCTTTGGGCTTACATGGGGCCAAAGGACAAGCAGCCTCCCTTCCCCGAGTTCGAGTGGACCAACCTGCCGCGCAGCCACCGCTATGTCACCAAGTTTCAGCTCGAGTGCAACTGGCTGCAGGCCACCGAAGGCGACTTCGACCCCAGCCACGCGCGCTTCCTCCACAGCACGCTGGACGCCAACCAGAGCAACCCCGGCAACGCGCTCAACCAGGGCGCCGGGGCCGGTGGCCGCGTCGGCGTCAACCAGGTCAACCTCGCCGCCCCGCTTGACCCCAGCGAGACATTCCCGCGCGCCGTGGGCAACCGCCGCTTCAAGGAGACAGACCCCACCTCCGCGTCAAACATGCGCCTCGAGGACATCGACGCCGCGTTCTTCAGCATCGCCGCCAGCGAGCTGCCCGACGGCCGTAAGCAGGCCGTCGCCGGTCTTCGCTGGCACATGCCGATGTTCTGCCCGCCCGGCGTCGCGCGTCCCGGCCACTTCTCAGCCAACATGCGCGTGCCGGTCGATAACGAGAGGCTGATGTTCTTCCGCCTGCGCTGGAGCCTGAACCCGATGACAGACGAGGACCTGCAGGAGTACAAGCTTGGTGGGTATACCCACCCGGAGATGGTCCCCGGCACCTGGCACACCAAAGCCAACGTCCACAACGATTACGAGATTGACCGTCTGGCGCAGAAGCACTTCTCCTACAGCGGCATCAAGACCTTCCCGCTGCAGGACATCGCAATGATGGAGGACCAGTGGGGTCCGCTCGCGGACCGGCGCAACGAGCACCTCACGAGCATGGACTACCAGATCATCTACCTGCGGCGTCGCCTGCTGCGCGCCGCCAAGGCGCTGGCTCAGGGCGTCGAGCCGGACGAGCCGTGGCAAGCGGAGTCGTACCGCTATCACACAGCGCAGGTCATCCTCGATAGCGGCTCGTTAGAGGACGCAATCGAGCAGGCGAAGCAGAAGGCAAAAGAGCCTGTCGTCCCGGCCAACCTCAAGGTCGAAGCGCCGAAGATCACGGTCTGATGCCCGACGAACCCGTGGCCGTTATCGAAGGCGACAAGGGCTCCGCCTCGATCTACGAGGTTTGGGAGGGCGGCCGCCTCATCGAGTACCAGGTGCGCTTCGGTGAGGAAGTCGAGACGTTCCGCAACCTTGGCGAAGCCTACATCGCTGCGGGCGAGAAGGCCGGCACACATACCTAGCAGCCTGTATTTTCGTCAACTTCTATGAGGTGAGAGCCTCGCCGTCGCGACAAGCCCACGCGCGTGAAGATCGGTCCCTTCTTCACCGCTCTCGCGCTCCTGGCCATCGTCCTAGGCGGGCTACACCCGCCCGAAGTCATCGATAGCTTCGGGAACGCGTATCACAGGCTTTCGCACAACCGCCTACGGCTGGAGACAAATCGACCGTTCAACCACGGTTGCCATCTGACGACAGCGGTCTGGCAGCAGCCGCCATGAATTAGAGATGATATCTTGGCCTCTGGCCGGGGTGGCGAAATTGGCATACGCAGCGGACTTAAAATCCGCCGTCCGCAAGGACTTGTGGGTTCGAGCCCCACTCCCGGCACCAACATTTTGATTCTGAAATCTAGGTAAATCTCCTTCGCGAATCGCGGGTCCCGGTCCGTTTTGTAGCAACGGTGACAGCAACCTGGGTGGACGCTAGTGGACACGGCGGTGCCAAGGCATCCAACTTCCTAAGCTCAAGGGACGTTGCTCAGGACCTGAAAGCCCCGCGTAGGCAGGAGATAGGTAAGACGGAACACTGGCGCCAATTGGAGACGCAAGCACTCCCAATCCCCTGGCGTCGAGTTCGATAATCCTGGTTCGTCGGGCCGAGGAACCTAAGCGAATGGAAACACTATGGCCTCATCGTGTTTCGTTGCTGGCTGCTTCGCTCCTGAATCGCCGAAATGATGCCGTCGTAAAAGCGGTCAGCTGAACTGTCCTCCGCGAATGCCTTCAACCGATCTGGGATGAAGTCCTCGAGCGCGCCTCGATGTGACGCCCGCGCCATCGTCTCCGCAAGTGCAGGAGCTTTCGTTGCATCACAGATGAAGCCCAGGCGTTCGGCACTAACGACTTCCCCCATCCAGCCAACCTCCGGTGCCACCACGGGGATCCCGGCGGCGGCCGCCCATAGGACGACGTTACTCGGGCCAAAATGATCGGTGTACGGCGCTAACACCACGTCGGTGCCTCTCAGCAGGTCAATCAGTTCTGAATTGGAGAAGTACTTGTTCATTGTCCTTAAACTCATGCCATCGAGAGCGGCGATCTCGGCAACCAGGGAGGGCCAAATCTCTCTCTCCCGAGGTGTGCATTCCGTCAGCAGTCCGGCGATCGTGACATCGATACGCAATCGGTCTTGAACGGACAGGCTCCGGAGCGCATCGAGCAGCGTATAAAGTCCCTTTCGTCGCCCCAGCGACCCAAACAAGAGGAATCGAACTCGGCCCGAAGTCTTCACTCGCGGTCTGGTCCTCAGGCCTTCGCGCTGCTCATCGGTGATAGGCAGTGGATCGGGAACGTAGTGCCAGTTGCGCGAGATAAACCGGGGCAGTCGATTCAGGTAGTAGCGGTCGAGCGTGAAGAAGATGGGAACGCTAGAGTTCTTCGCTAAAACGAACGCCGCCATCTTCGTCAGGCCCCGACGAAGCGAAGTGAACAGGTGCTCGCGCGAGATGCCCATGCGAGGCGATAGAACGATGCCTGTAATGAACCCCGGCAGCGGGCGACGATCTATGACCGCACCATGCAGCGGTCGATCGAGTTCGTTGATGAAGCAAATCGAACCTGGACGCGATTCGATGAGGCGACGCGCTTCCTTCCAGACGAACCATCCATCGCGAGAACCCGTTACTCGGGGCTTGACGACCTCGAAGCTGACTTTCGGGGAGCCTCCGGCGACGGTGTTCGGGTCGGCACCCGCTCGAATCGAGAAATCGTCGCCCACCGCAAAGTGCAGCGAGTTGATGCGGGGGTCCTCTATTGCACGCTCGATAAATAACTTGATGTGACCGACGTGATGTCCCGCCGTGTTTGGCGCAAGGTAGATCAGATCGAGGGCCATCTTGGCCTAACTCTAGGCCAGCCTTCATCAGGAAGCGATCCATCGCGGCAGATCAGCCGACAGCGTGAGCACAAAATCGCCTCCCCGATAGTGAGCAATCCGGCTGGCACAAGGTGTTAGCGTTCTGAGGTTTGTCCAGGGGCTTACGCGAACCAGATCACGCAGAAGATACCCATACCCAAGCAATACAAAGCGAACGGTGTCAGCGTTCGGGTTTCAAAGAACCGTAGCAAGAACCGGGTTGATACGTACGCACCGATTGCCGCCACCACTGATCCCACCAGCACCTGTCCGCGGATATGATCCCCAGCACTACCAGCTAAGGTCGGGAGCTTCAGGAAGCCGGCGGCGAAGATCACCGGCGTCGCCAGCAGAAACGAGAATTGGGCAGCGTCCTCGTGGTCCAGCCCCGACGCGAGACCACCAACCATCGTGATTCCAGAACGAGAAATCCCGGCCAAGAGCGCGAGCGTCTGTGACAGGCCGATGATGACGACGTTCTTGATTCCTAATCTGTCGAGTTCGCTATGGGCGTGCAGCCCCAGGCCGCTGCGCGCTTCCATCATGGGAGAAGTTGACGCCGAAGCGGCGGCTGGTGCTCGACGCCTCAGCATCTCCCCTGCGAGCAGGATGATGCCATTGACCGTGAGGAACAGGGCCGCGGCCTCGGGCTTGGCAAAGATCGTGCGAAACGTGTGTTCCAAGGCCAGCCCGGTGATGCCAACTGGAATCGTCGCTATCACAATGAGCCATGCCAGGCGCTCTGCGGAAGTCTCTATCCGACGTTTACGAACCGACTGAAGGAAGCCCACGATGACACGCAACCAGGTTTCTCTGAACACGAAGAGGAGTGCGAGGGCCGTGGCCACGTGGAGCGCAACGATGAAGGCCAGGTAGGGCGAAGCCTCGCTGTGCGCGGCGGACGACTGGGTTGCGAGGTCCTTCCAGCTTCCGCCGATTAACGATGGAATGAGGACCGAGTGCCCCAGACTCGACACGGGAAATAACTCAGTAACACCCTGTATAAGCCCGATGATAACGGCCTGGAAGTAAGACAAATCGGCGGGTTCCCAATCAAAGCGCTAGAAGTTCATTCGTCCCACCGAGGATAGCACCAAGCTTTCCTTAACGCTGGGAAGAGCGATCACGCCTGCCAGATGTCCACCTTTTGGTCATAGTGGCCGTTCGGTATTGATGACAAGTACGGCTGGCATCCACGGAAGAACAGGCTGATAGCGACCGAGACGACGAAGGCGATCCCGACCGAAGGCCGCGAGACAACTGTCTGAACGTTATTGCCCAGACCGCCGATGCTACGCCCGTCCAGCAGATGCGCGGGGCCTAGCCCAGCGGCGATCCCGATCAGCCCACCCAGCAGAGTCACGGTCAGTGCCTCTGTGGGAACTGCATCAAAATGTCTCGCGTGGCCTGCGATTTCAGGTTCGTGCGTGATGTAGATCCCGTCATGCCACGTACGCGGTTGAGCCGCTGGAAGATGCCGATGATCTCCAGACTCGTATGGCTGTCCAGGTTCCCCGTCGGCTCGTCGGCGAGCATGATTAGCGGGTGTGTCGTAGACATCCTCCTCACCCTCTGTAAGGCCGCTGAGTATCTCTGTAAGCGTGCCCGTTTGCGATGCCCATTGTGATGGGGCGTCTCTCATTCCCGGCGAGGCGCTCTTGGCGCCTTCGATCACGCGCCGTTTGATCGAGGAGTTCACCCGGACGCGATCTAAGAACGTCACCTCGGCCCCCAGGCTCAAGGATTTGACGATCGGGAGCGCGCAGTGCTGATGGTAATTGCCCGCGGCCTTAGCAACGATGAGATTTCGGAGCAACTGGTGATCAGCCCTGCCACCGCCAAGACACACGTCAGCCGCATCATGTCCAAGCTGGAGGCCCGAGACCGCGCCCAGCTCAACGTCTACGAGAGCGGACTCGTAACCTCAAGGCCCGATCTTCTATGAAGGCAGCTCAAGCACCACTACGACTCGTGCCGGCCCCGTTGACACCTCATCGTCCCCGAGCCAAAATCGCCGCGTGACTAGAGACTTGGGAAGAACACGTACCGCGCCGATACTCGTTCGCCGGGGAAGCCGGCATCGGCAGGACGCGCCTTATGGAGGAAGCCGCCAAGATCGCGCCGGAGTCTGGCTGGACAGTCCTCACCGGCCACGCCTATGACACGACGGCCTGCCACCCTACCTGCCCTTCATCGAAGCGCTGCAAGATTACGTCCATCTAACGTCCGACGACCTCCTGACCAAATTGGGCCCCTTCGCGGCCAATCTCGCCCTCCTGCTGCCGGAGCCACGGGCGGGCATTCACGACCTCCCGAGTTCGAACGCCCGTAATCAAACGTCTACGACCTCGAAATCCGCCGTCAGCAGGCCTTGAGGGGTTCGAACCCCTCTCCCGGCACCACTCCTTCGATTCCAAACCTGGGTACTTCACATCCTCGGAAGGCCTTCGAATCGCGGTTTGGGGACAGGAGCAACTGGCGGATTAAAGACTCGCTCGTCATGCTTAACGCCGGGCTACGAAGAATATCCGCCGGAAGGGATAAATAGTGCCCGAAGGCGTCGGTTGATAGGCCTCGCGCAGTCTTGCGGAATATGCCGCCACGAACTCCAAGCGCTCGAATTCATCAAGCGCCGTAAGAATCGGTTGCAGCGAAGTCCCTCTGACCCACTCCAGCACCGGATTCTCGCCTTGCAACACGAAATGGTAAGTCGTCTCCCATGCATCGACCTCGAAACCCAGGCTGAGCATCAGTTCCACGTACCAGGAAAGTGGTTGGACCTGGAAGCGATGCCAGTCGGCCAGCTTGCCAGCCCACGGTCCTACCCGCGCAACCTCTTCTATCAACTCGTGCGAACGTTGCACATGGCTATAAGGCATCTGCACGGCAAGGACGCCTCCGGGATTTACAAGACCAGCCAATCGTGGGAACAACTCGGCGTGGTCATCGACCCACTGCAGGGCAGCGTTCGAGAAGATCAAGTCGGCCCTGTCAGAGAATTCTCTGATGTCTTCAGTGATGAAGCTCAGACGCCCGGAGATTTCAAACTCCATTGCCCGTGCCAGCATCTGGGGAGAATTGTCCAGGCCCAGCACGTCCGCGTCCGACCACCGTTCCGCGATTACTCGCGTGAGTTCCCCGCTTCCGCAACCAAGATCAACGATGTGCTTGAACGGTAAGTCCCTCGGCACCCGCTCGAGTAGAGCGAAGAAGGGCCGCGAACGCTCGTCCGCGAAGCGGGCATATTGATCGGGATCGCGCATTGTCATCTCCCCACGGAGTTCTCGCCAAAAGGTAACCAAAGTTGGCCTGCAGTGAAAGGCCACGCCCTCCAGTCCATCGCCGCCCTCGAGCAGGCGTATTCTGTTGGCCGATGCAAGAAACAGTGGCGTCCGACTCAGAGGTGATTCCAGAGTCCCGGCTTGGCGTCCTGCGAAACCGTAACTTCACGGTGCTCTGGGCCGGCGTGATCGTCTCAAACGCCGGTTCTTGGATGCAGATTGTCGCCCAGGGCTACCTGGTTTACCAACTTTCCGGCTCCCCGTTCCTTCTCGGCCTTGTCGGAATGGCTCGCGCCATTCCCATGATCGTCCTCCCGCCTTTCGGCGGCGTGGTCGCCGACCGTGTAGAGCGGCTCAAACTGCTCAAGTTCACTCAGGCCGCGAGCTTTCTGGTGGCGTTTGTTCAGGGAGCCATCGTTAGCCTCCACGTCGTAACAATTTGGGAGTTGGCTCTGATCGGATTTCTCGCTGGCGCGGTCAACGCCTTCGATCAACCATCGAGGCAGGCGCTACTCCCAGACCTCGTTTCACGTCAGCATCTGAGCAAAGCGATCGCACTCAATTCTTCCGCCTGGCAGGGCTCGGCGCTCTTCGGACCAACACTGGCGGGGATCACCATCGCCGCCGTGGGCGTTGCCGGTGCCTTCTACGCCAACGCCGTCAGTTTTCTGGCTGTCCTCATTGCCCTCTTCTTCATCAAAGGCGTGCCGAAACGTACGCAAGCTCCATCCCGGCGTGCGGTGGCTGGTGATCTTGTGGCGGGACTGAAATTTGCCCAGTCCGCTTCTCTTATCTGGGTGCTGCTCGTCATGGCAACAGTCACCAGCATCTTTGGGCGTTCGTTCCAGCAACTGCTGCCCGTATTCGCCGCCGATGTGTTCCACCGTGGCGGACTGGGTCTTGGAGTGCTATTCGCCGCGCCTGGTGCTGGCACAATCGCTGGCGCCGTCGCGATGGCGGTGCTCAAAGACACGCGCGCCAAGGGTCGCGCCTTCCTCGCCGGGACCTTCCTCTTCGGCGCCAGCATCATCCTCTTCGCCCTGAACCGATCTTTTCCGGTTGGGCTGGTCCTGCTCTTTGGCTCCGGGGTCGCATCGATTGTCTTTAGCTCACTCATGACCACGATGATCCAACTGGAGGCGCCGGACGATATGCGAGGTCGGATCATGAGCCTGGTCACGGTAACGATGCAAGGCTTCACGCCGATCGGCGCGCTGCTCACTGGCGCCATGGCCAGCCGCATAGGTACGCCCCAGGCAGTCGCAGCCTCCGCGTTGGTGCTGGCCGCGGCGGCTGTCGCGACCTTTGTCAGGGCTCCCCAGATTCGCAACTACGGCGAGCACGACCCTCAGTCTTCAGATACTTGAACTCATCGAAGATCACAGGCTCGGCAGGAAGAAGGCCCTGCTCGGCCGCGGTGTCGCATCTTTGCTGCTCTACTTCGGAAGGGACGTCCTTGCGACCTTTCCATGCGAACGCTACATTGATCAAATGCCGCCCGCGATCTCGTAAACTGCACTTGAAGCCTTGACCTAGCGAAAGGGATCCATCCGTGACGGGAGAAGCACAGGCCCTGCGGTCCACAGCGACTGCCAGTCCTTCCGTGTCACCAGCGATCCCAGACTTCGAGATCGTTCCCGCGAAAGCTCTCCCCGTAGTCGGGATCGTGGTCGGCGCCTTGGTCGTGGCAATCGAATACAACCGGCTGTGGCCACTCGAGTTCTTTCACGTCGTTGGCGGTGGCATGTGGACGGCCATCGATCTGTTCGTCGGCTTTATTATTGGACCCATCTTGGGACGCCTCTCCCCACAGGCTCGGATCGAATTCCTCATCCGTTTCATGCCGAAGATGGTCCTCTTGATGCCAACCCTCGTCACCATCACCCTGGTATCAGGCTGGCAACTTGCCAATCACACGGGCTTCATCGCCATCACCTACCCTGATCATTGGTGGCTGACAGCTTCGTATGTCGTCGTCGGCGTCATGTCAGTAATCGCAATCGGAATCCTGGAACCAGCAAACCTGGCAGTGCTGTTCGAGTTGAAGAAGCCTCACCCGAACGTTGAACTGATAGGAAGCCTCATGCGCCGCTTCGTCTACACCGCCGGCATCACTGGAGCAATGCAGGTGGCAACGCTGGTGATCATGACGAAGATTTCGACATGGTGACCAGCCAAGAGGAACGCAAGCTTCCGCCCGTGACCGAGCTCGCCATTACCACGATGGTGCTGGTTGTCATCGGCGGTACCTTCATCGCGGGTCACATTCCCCGTCACGTGCCGCTTCAACTCCCAACCGTCCTGATGGTCGCGGGATACGCTGTCCTTGTCGCGAACCTCTTCCTGTTGAGCCGGGTTACCGATTTTGCTTGGAGCACCTTCCGCCTGGTTTTCAGGGGGTCGCTCGCGGGTTACGGCGTCATAGCCGCGCTGCTGACCTACGTATTCGTTCGCAGCGACATTCCCAATGACGTGATGGCGTTCCTTGCTGCAATGCTCGTCCTGTTCGCGCTGGACATACCGCTCCTGTTTGGATTCTCAGTAGCGCGTTATCAACCGACTGACTCCCTCAATCACTGAGCCATTCCCAGACCTCGGGTCTGTAGTTTTGGCGGCGCACCCACGGCCGGCCTGCGCCGTCTGGACCAGGCACCTCCGTCAGCTGTTGTAGTTAGCCCCAAACAAAACGTGCACTGTGCTGGAGTCACACGCTTGGTGGTGACCAACTCTACGCATGAACTCTAGAATGGCGCGCCACGGAAGATGCGCCTCGCAGCCACGTCACGGTGCTTCAAGTTTGCCAGGCCCAGTGTCTATACCTGCATCGTTTTCGCCATGAAAGCCTGCTCTACCAGATCTTCAATCGCAGCTATCCTGTCAGTAGATGCATCTCCTGATCGTCGAAGATGACTCCCGTCTTGCTCGTGTGATGAAGCGCGTGCTCGAGGATGAAGGGCACGTGGTCGATCTAGCGCGCAACGGCGCAGCGGGCCTCGACCTGGCGCTGACAGGAGACTTCGACGCTATGACTCTAGACGTCATGCTCCCCGGACTGGACGGCTTCGAAGTCTGCAAACGCCTCCGAGCCGCAGGGAAGAGCACTCCCGTCCTCATGCTTACGGCTCGGGAGGCGGTGCACGATCGTGTCCACGGCCTCGATTCAGGCGCAGATGACTACCTTGCAAAGCCGTTCGCCTTCGAGGAATTGCTAGCGCGCCTGCGAGCCTTGGGCCGCCGACGCGCGCCGCTGGGTACCGACGTCCTGACCGTTGGCGATCTGCACCTTGATGAGATCACGCATGAGGTGCGACGCGGCGAGGGACTCCTCGACCTCACGCCGAAGGAGTTCGCCCTACTCGACTACTTGATGCGCCATAAAGGCAGGGCGCTGACGCGGTCGCAGATCTTCGATCAAGTCTGGGGATACGAAGCCGACGTGCTCTCCAATGTCGTCGACCTCTATGTCCACTATCTTCGCCGCAAAGTTGACAAGGCAGGCGAAGAAGCTGATCCGCACCGTTCGCGGCGTCGGCTACAAGATCGACGACAGCGTATGAACCTGCACCGCATCCGCGCCACGCTTACGGCCTGGTATGTCGCCACGCTGTTGCTGATCGTGCTCGCGACGGGTGTCACCGTCTTCGTCGTCTACACGCGAGCATTGCGCAATGAGGTCGACGATTCGTTGCGCTCGGGTGCGAGCAGCCTTGCAGGTCAACTTCAGGAAGGCGTTGGCGGCTTCAATGCGGGCACGCCTGCAGAGTCTGCGGACGAGGACGACGTTGCAGGCAGTGACGTGCTCCGCTATCTGTCCGGCGGCAGCGGCGACACTTTCTACGCCGTTCTCACGCCGGACGGTCGAATCAGCTGTTGAACCCGCTGAACGTGCAGCTCTCAGACTACCGCGAGGACAGCGCGATTGGCGGAGGCTGCTCGCGGACGGCAGCGCCTGGCGCACCGTCGAGCACTGATCGGGGTCCGTACCGGCTCTACTTCCTGAGAGTCGGTGACCAGAGCGAGCCCATGGCAGTCGTCGAAGTTGGGCGTTCTCTCAAGGAGCGCAACGAACACCTCCGCTCGCTGGCGACTCTTCCTCGCCGGAGCGGGTGGGATCGGGCTCCTGCTCGCGGCCGGCGGCGGCCTTTACCTCTCCGGGCGTGCCCTTGAGCCGGTGCATACCGCTTTCGAGCGGCAGCGTGCATTCGTCGCCGATGCCTCTCACGAGCTGCGTTCACCTCTAACACTGCTGCGTGCCAGCGCCGAGGCGGTGCAGCGGAGCCCGCGGCTCGAAGCTTAACGAGGTTGATCAGTCAGGCGGTCGACGACATCCTCGTGGAGTCAGACCGCATGGCCCAACTTGTGGAAGACCTGCTGACTCTCGCCCGTCTCGATGAAGATCGTCTGGTGTTGCATTCGACGCCGATCGACGTCCTCGAGGTTCTTCGTGACGCGGAACGCTGGGCCAGCGCCGTCGCTGGGCAAGGTGTTGCTCTGGAAATCAGCTGTCCTGCTGAAATCGAAGCCTTTGGGGACCGGGAGCAGACGCTTCGCGTGTCCTGCGCATCCTGCTCGATAACGCCATTCACTACACGCCCGACGGCGGCCACATCACGCTACGCGCCGAGCGCAGCCACGGGGTCGTAAAGCTATCTGTTGCAGGATACGGGCGTTGGGATCAGCGACGAGGCTCAATTGCGGATATTCGATCGCTTCTATCGCGTCGATGCGGCGCGGACCCGCGATGAAACCAGCGGAACCGGCCTCGGGCTCGCGATTGCTAAAGGCATCGTTGAGGCGCAGGGCGGCAACATCGAGGTCGAAGAGCAGACTGGGTGAGGGCGCCACCTTTACCTTCTCCCTCCCGGCGCCGCCGACCGAGCGGTAGGCCTCATGAACTCCTGGTTTCGCTGTCGCGCAACTTGAGCCTCGCGGTGTGCCCAGACTCGACGAGCCGACTCCCACGCGTTACCAGCCAGCAACGCCGCCGCCAGGTAGTAGTCGACCCCAAACAGCTTGAAGATTGCGAAACCGGCGACTGCAACGATAATGCCAAACAGGACCTGGTCTTCATAGCGGATGGGGCAGGTCGGCGGGTCATCGAGCATGAAGAACGCAAAGAACAACGCGGCCTGCAGGTCAGGCGTTCGAAAGATCTCGCTCACAGCCATCGGCTCTCCGATGAAGCTGTCAAGTGTGAAGAGGCCGAAGTACGTCCCCAGGAACACTGCCACCAAAGGCAGCTTGTTGATGCGGTCGGCCATGAACGCGCCAGCCACCGCCAGAGGCACCAGGCCCAGTAGGGTGGCGTCCGGCAGGGCGCCCCACCAGCTCTGACCGGCCTGGAACAATAGCGCTCCGATAACCAGCGCCAGCGCGGCAGGATTGAATACGTTCGACCAGCGCGTTCGCAACGCATGCTTACTCACGATCGCGATTGCCGAGATGGCCATGGCAACAATGCAGCGGTTCCTGAGGCCGCAGTACCAACGCCACGATCAGTCCTGTGAGAATGGCTCCGTCTGGGAACCGCCACTTGTCGTGCACGGCAGAACTCGATTGCGAGGTCCAGGAAGCGCCGCTGTGACAACACAGGCGATGACATTAGGCAGAATCAGACTGAAGCCAACGAACGGCGCTGCCAGGATCACGAACGCGATCAGAATGCCAAGCAGGAGACCCTTGGGCGTCTTTCCGAAGCGCACCAGCCGGGACCAGCCCTCTGGTTCAAACCAACTTGTCGCGTTCAATTCTGGTACCTCCACATCCCCGGTGTCTCCCATGTCTGGATGCTGATCTGAAACCAGCATTCCTTCGACACCCTGGCTCTCCAGCAGCTCGATGCCACGTCTCAGGCCCCAGCGCGTAGGCCGCCGTCGAGAGCGCATCGGCGCTCATCGCCGTGGGTGCGATACGGTTGAGCTCACAATCCGTGCGTGCTTCTTCCACGTCGGTAACGATATGGCCTCCCGCTCCGCCGTCCGGACGCGGCCGCTCGTAGTCGCCGGAGGTGCAGACCGCCGCGTCCGTGACACTCAGCGTCTCCAGGAGAGATTCCGGCGATGCGTAGGGTGGCGGATACCGATTCGCCAGGGCCCGCCGTCTGACGCGCGGCCGCGAGCGAACACGTCGCCGCCGGCGTTGATCGCGAAGTCTGCCATCGCCTTAGCTCGAGCGCCGCGAGGTCAATCGCGAAGCCCTTTGGCGACGGCGCCGAGGTCGAGGACCAGCGGCCGCAGTAGCGTCACGGTCTGGTCAGCATGGTCGAGGCGCACGTCCCGAAAGCTCGCCTGGCTGGCATGCCCTCGTGCATGCCGACAGCCTCACCGCTGCGATAGTTGCGGTCGTAGCCGGCGAGTTCCATCGCCCGGCCGATCGTGGGGTCGAAGACGCCATCCGGTCGCCTCCGCAACCGCCAGTGCAAACTCCAACGCCGGAACAGCAGAGGACTGACGGCCACCGGTTTGCCCGGGCAGGTGCTAAGCCGTGACAGCTCGCTGGTCGGCTCGAAGCGACTGCATATCGTCCTCGACTGTCTCGGAACCAGCCGAAGGCGCGTCCAGCCAGGTCCGCCGCAGCGCGTTCAGATGTTGGCCGCACCAATTCAATGTGACGAGCGTGTCCATGAAGACATCAGAGGCAACGAAACTCGTCTCCATGCTCAGCGCCGCCTGTCCAGTGCGTTGGCGACCGCCATGCTTGTAGGCGCGAGAGCTGTCGCTAGCGCCGGACACGTGATGCGCCGGAGCCGCCTGGATCGCCACGGTCTCGTTCACCAGCGGAGAGACGTCTGAGCAGGGGTAGCGCGTCATGCAACGGCTGACTTTAGCCGAGACGATCTTGCCGCCCTGGATCACCACCGTCGCTTCAATGTCGCCGTGGCGGCTTTTGCCAAGGCCGACGTAGGTGCCGTCCTTGTAGCCGACCTGTGTTTGGGAAGCGGGCGTTTGGGTTGCCGGCACCTGGGCGGTGGGCACGCGAAGTGGCGACTCGCCCGCCAGCGAGATCACATTCGGTCCGCTCAGCTGTCGAGTCTGGAAGTAGCCAAGCGCATAGACCGTGAGGATCGCGGCGGAGCTAAGGCCCAGTAGGCCGCTGGAAAGGCGGATGCGCATCCGAGCGGCAGGCGATTCTTGCGGCTGGCCAATCGCTCGGTCCTGCGAAACCCTGCTGACAAAGGGTTTTACTCTTTGATGTTTGGCGTGGCGTTTCGGCAACCGACCTCCAACGGCTCTCGCCAGGGAGAGCCAACCCGAATCTCAGAATAACAAGTGTTTATTGGAGAACGATTGGACGGCGCCGCCACGCAGAAACGCTGCGCCTCCAGTATGGTGACGTGGAGGGCAGGGTCCGACCCCAGAGCCTATGCTTGTCAGACTCCTTGGAGTTTCAAGACGAACGAAGGCGCTGGCAACTTCTCAGTCCGAAAGCGGCGCGGCGACCGCCTCGGCCACAGGTGCCTCGGTCGCAACTATGGCCACGCCAGGTCTTTCGCGCATCGGCACGTCATGCAGCAGCCATGAGAAGGCGAAAGCGATCAAGCCGACAGGTATCGCAAGCAAAAAGACCGATTCCAGCGAATGGGCAAAGGCCTGTCTGAGGCCTTCCAGAACAGGCGCCGATAGTCCCCGTAATTGCTCCGGGCTTGATGTGAGAGACCGGGTGCTCAAT
This sequence comes from uncultured Chloroflexia bacterium, assembly GCA_963766645.1. Taxonomy (GTDB): domain Bacteria; phylum Chloroflexota; class Dehalococcoidia; order DSTF01; family WHTK01; genus WHTK01. The sequence goes on from CAVYAY010000002.1 coordinate 528,422, forward strand.
CCCGCCAGGGCATCTGCGGGCAGAAATCGCGTCAGGTTGATATCGAGGCGATTGTTGAGAACGGAGCCGAACATCGCGACTCCGAGCGCCCCGCCCAGCGACCTGAAGAAATTAACCCCGGCCGTTGCGGTACCCATGTCGCGGTACTCGACGGCGTTCTGGACGGCGATCGTGATGACTTGCATGATGAGTCCCATACCCAGACCAAACACGAGCATGTAAAGGGCGACAAGGGCCAGGTTTGTATCCACAGCCATGGTGGAGAAGAGAGCAAGGCCGACAGAGACTACTGCTGTTCCCATGATTGGATACTGCCGATAGCGCCCGTGTTTACTGATCATCTGACCAGAGAAGATTGCGGTCGTTATCATGCCGGCCATCATCGGCGTGGTCCTGAGGCCGGATTCGGTAGCCGATACGCCCTGGACCACCTGGAGATACAGCGGGACGAAGGCCAGGGCGCCAAACATAATGATCCCCTGGCAGACTCCTAGAACGCTTGACACGGCGTAGGTACGGTTCCGAAACAGCCTCAGCGGCAAGATCGGCTCCGTCGCGTGCATCTCCCGCAACAGGAGCAGGCCAAGAAGGACGCCGCCGGCGGCATAAAGCGCCAGGATCGTCCCAGAGCCCCAAGCGTACTGATGCCCTCCCCACGTCGTCGCAAGCAGGATGCTGCTGATCGCGCCCGTTAACAGCAGCGCGCCCGCATAGTCGATTTCGTGCTCGACACGACGCTTCGGCAAATGCAGGACTCGCGAAGTCACCACCAATGCGATCAGGCCTATCGGCAGATTGACGTAGAAGACCCAGCGCCAGCCGATATGGTCGGTGAACAGGCCGCCGATGAGGGGGCCTGCCACGCTGGCGAACGCAAAGACGATAGCGAGATAGCCAATGTAGCGTCCGCGATCTCGCGGCGAAAGAATGTCCCCAATAATCGCCTGGGACGTGACCATCAGGCCGCCGGCGCCAAGGCCCTGCACGAATCGAAAGATGATTATCTGTGTCATGTTTTGCGACACGCCGGAGAGTATCGAGCCAACCAGAAAGAGGCCGATACCGAACTGGAACAGGCGCTTACGACCGTAAAGGTCGCCCAGCTTGCCGTAGATCGGGACCGAGGTCGTTGATGCCAGCAGATACGCCGAGATAACCCAGGAAAGGTGATCGATGCCGCCCAGCTCCCCCACAATCGTAGGTAAAGCCGTCGCGAGCACTGTCTGATCCAGCGCCGCCAGAAGCATCCCAAGCATCAGGCCGCTGAAAATCACCAGCACCTGCCGATGGGTCAGCTCCGGAGGCACATACTCTGTGCCGCTTTGGATTGTCGCGTTATCTTCGCTCATAGCAGAGTGCATCCAAGTATAAACGGCGCGGAATCTATCGCCGACCCGAATCTGGCGGAACGCGAAGCGATGAAGACATCGTGTTGTGTTTGACACGCTGGCTCACCCGCGACAGGATCGCCGCACTGTGACCAGCTAACAAGCTCCACCGACGATGCAGCCGACTTCTTCGAAGCGGCCGGCTGAAGGCATCGAAAAACGAACTACCGGACGGGACCCACGAAGAATCACTGTCCGAGGGTCAGAGAGGACTAGCCGTGATTATTGATGTCCACGCGCACTACTTCCCGGAAGCGTACATGAAAATCTGGAGCCGGATTACCGGACGAGCGCCGATCTGGAACATGGACCACCCCTCGACTGACAAGCCGGAACACATCGAAGGCCGTTTCAAACTAATGGACGAAGCCGGTGTAGGGATGCAGATCTTGTCGCCGGCCGGGAACGCCCCCTATGCGACATCCGAAAGCGACGCTGTCGAGGCAGCCCGAATCTGCAATGACACCACGATTGAGTTAGTCCGTCGTCACCCGGAGCGCCTGGCTGCCTTTGTATCGCTGCCAATGCCCCACGTCCCGGCGTCGCTTCGCGAGATGGTTCGCGGTCTTGACGACCTCGGTATGGTGGGAGTAACGATCAACTGCTCCGTATTCGGCAAAGCACCCACCGAGCCAGAGTTCAACCCTCTTTATGAGGAGATGAACCGCCGCGGGTCGGTGCTCTTCTACCACCCGAGCCTCGACGGCTTCGGCGCGCCCATGATCGACGACTACCGTCTCGGCGGCTGTGCCGGGACCTCGATGCAGGACAGCGCGGTGGTGATGCACCTGATTTTGCGACGCATGGCCTCGCGCTATCCAAACATCAAGTACATCGTGCCGCATCTGGGAGGTCCCATCCCGATGCTGCTTCAGCGGCTCGACAACCAGATGGCGCAGGCGCATCCAGACCTGCCGGAACCGCCAAGCGTTACGGCGCGACGCTTCTACTACGACACCGTCAGCCATGGCTCGGCGGCAGCGATTCAATGCGGTTGGCGAGCGTTCGGCGCCGACCACCTCCTGACAGGCAGCGACTATCCGGTCCTCCTGGATTTTGAGCCCTACACTCGGACGTTTACCTATCTGCGCGAATCTGACCTGCCGACAGATGTTGTTGACCAGATCCTCAACCGGACGGCCTCTGATCTCTTCGGAGCACTGTTGCCACCGCCCCAGTGAGACCATGGGCATTACCCGCCACGTCTCGAGTTCCCGCTGACTTGAGGGCCGCCAGATGCAGGCCAAGGAGCCGTGGCCGTCGACAAGCATCGTCCGGCGGCGCTAGAGCAAGCCGTAGTGAAGCAGAATCTCACGTACCGCTGGCGGACGCGGTGCGTCGCCGAAATCCAGGATCAACTCTTCGCCGCTCTCGAATCCAGCGTCGCGCTCTGAGATCTGGTCCATCACCCAGGGGACCAGGACAAGGCCCAGAATATCGTCGTCTTCGATCGCTTTGCCGGCTCGAGACATCTCCGATCGCACCTGCGCCAGGGCTTCCCATGAAATGGACGCCCTCACCTCACCTACGCGCTTGCCGTCTCGGAATAGAACTCGAACGTGTTCGGATTGTCGATGTTCCGGCCTCGCATCATAGGCTCGCTGAACATCGAGGACACTGAAGTCCGAAGTTGGGGTTTGCTCTTGGGTTATCCCTTGCGAAGGCTGAACTGACATCGAGGAGACCTCCCTGTCTATCTCTATTGGAAAGAACGTCGCCGCCTTCGCGATATGTCAGCGCTGGCGTAGCCCTCGGCAATTCAGGGTTTGCCAGTACATCAGCCGCGTCGAGAGATTCGGCAAGCCTTCGAACACGTTCGCTGAGATAGCGGGTTGCCGAAGGCGTGGTGAGCCACGGCTGGGGTCAGCGCTGCGTCAGGGTATGAGCGTGGCCTGCCACGCAGCCAACCGCCATTGGTCGCCGTGTTCAATCCAGGTGTTCATGAAGCTGGTCTTCAGGTCGAACAACCCGTCTTCGCGCACTATCTCTTGATGCCCGTGCCCGGTCATTACAGCTGTGCCGGGATAGAGGCGCACTGACACACCGGAAATCTCCCAGCTCTTATAGCGGCGGCGGCCAGAGCGGAATGACTCGAGCCACTCCTCTCGTGTATCCGTGATCGCGGTAGTAGCGTGCGTGAAGGTGTAGCCATCCTCGAGTAGCTGATCCAGCGCATCGGCATCTGCTCGTACGGTCGCATCGAGCCAACGCCTTGTCACTTCACGAACTGCATCTTCTCTGACGTCGCCGGCCATCTAGATCAGACCTCCTCCAGGCATGGGATGAAACCAAGCATCCGAGGGTTTCAGCCTAACAGCCGACAACTGGCGCTGGTCAACCCACTCCCCCTGACCGCATCGTGTTTGACAGGCATGAGCGCCGACCGTAGCTTTGCCGAGGCGCCACAGAGCAGTTGCATCCTTCGCCGAGGATTCCCAAGGAGGAGAGAGATGGCCGAAATCGTAATCGGAACCAGCCTGCCAAAGACGGGCCCTTACGCAGAAACGCAGTTCCTGCAGTACTCACGAGCCTACGACCAGTGGGTGCGGGACGTGAATGCCGCCGGCGGCGTACTCGGCCGGGAGGTTCGCCTCCTCTGGTACGACGACCTTGGTACACCAGAACAGTGCGAGGCGAACTACAAGCGGCTAATCAACGATGACAAGGTCGATCTTCTGCTGGGCCCGTGTCACAGCGTCCTGATCGAACCGATGGCGCATGTAGTAGAGGAAGCGCAGATGCTGTTATTGGAAGGCAGCGGCAGCGTCTCCGAAATGTTCCGCAAGGGTCGCAAGTGGCTCTTCCTGGTTTGGGACGCTGACTGCAACTACATGAAGAGCTTTCTTGAGTTCATGAGCGATGCGTCCAACCCGAAACGAGTCAGGAGGGTCGGAAGCGTCGCTGGCAACCGTCCTCGTGGCCTTGGACACGCCCGTGGCGTGCACGAGCACGCGCAGAAGCTGGGACTCGAGGTAGTGTTTGACGAGATCACTACCAGAGACGTCGACTACCCAGACGTATTCAGCCGAGCGAAAGCCTCCGGCGCCGAAGCCATCATGTGGGACATCGAAGCGCGCGGGGATGACAAGAAGGCGGCGATCCAGGCGGCCGTGGATGCAGGGTTCTCGCCGTCGCAACTCTGGCTGTCGGAGAGCCCCGGCCAGAAGGTGGAGGATGGCGTGTTCAGCCGCGTGACCTGGCTGCCCTCGGACCCGCGGCCGATGTCGAAGAAGTTCGACTCCGACTTCCGGGCGATGCACAACGCGGTGCCGGAGTACCACTCGGCTGGCGGCTATGCATGCGGCCAGATTCTGGCGCAGGCCGTCGAGGCGACCGGAAGCCTGGATAACGCGAAACTGCGCGATGCAGTCCTGAGCATGACGTTTGATACCGTGATGGGACAGCTGCGGTACGGTCAGGACGGACTGCCCGTTGCGACTTTCCCAGTGGCCCAGTGGCAGGACGGGACACCGCAGCTGGTGTTTCCACCTGAGGCGAAGACCGCCGATGCAACGCTGTAGCCACCTCGCGCACAATGTGTAAATCGTGTTGAGTGTCGGCGCCGGTAGGCCCTGCATGGGGCCACACCCGGACTGGATTGTCTCCTTGAGCGCCCGAACGACCGTGGCTGTGAAGAGGGCTAAGGCGATCGGGCCTTAGGAAACCGTCAGGCCCCTCTTCTCGATTTCACGCCTTCCTACTTCCGGGTCACTGAACGGGACTGTCAGCTCAAGGTGGTAGCCGTCCGGGTCGTCGATATAGATCGACATGCGGCCAAGACCGTGGGTCGTCAGCCGGACTGGAACCTTGTGCTGGCCGAGATGCTCCACCCAGGGATCGTAGTCTTCCAGGCGGATGATGTAGGCGTGATGCTGACCGCCACTGCCGGGCGACGGGTTCCCCCGCTCACTGGCAGGGAAGAAGTCGATAATCGTCCCCGCGAGGTTCACTGAAACCGGCCCGCCGACGCGCTCCGGTAGCTTCGCCCCGAGAATCTCAGTGTAGAAGCGCTTTGTCGCCTCCACGTCTTGGGCCACCAATGTCCAGTGTTCGAGCTTCTCGATGTGTGGAGCAACTGACATGTTTCACCCCATTACTCGCAATCTCTTTGGCGCTCGCAGCATAGCGCCTTCGTCAAGAGAACCCGCGTCGAACGCTCGCTACCCCCAGACCTTCTTCGCCGTACTCACAACCAACTTCAGCTTGGCCATCTGCTCTTCCTGGGTCAGCGCGTTGCCCTGGAAGGTCGACGCAAAACCACACTGCGGACTCAGCGCCAGGTCATCAAGGTCCACGTACTTCGCAGCCTCGTGGATACGTTCGATCAACTCATTCTGCGATTCGAGCTCCGGGAACTTGGTCGTCACGAGACCGAGAACAACGGTCTTGCCCTTCGGCATGTAGCGCAGAGGAGCGAAGTCGCCGGCGCGCTCGGTGTCGTACTCGAGCAGGAAGGTGTCGACGTCAAGGCCACCGAAGGAGGTCTCCGCCACCCAGTCGTAGCCACCGGACTTGTGCCACCCGCCACCGCCCGTGTTGCCGCGACAGTAGTGCATGCCGATGGTCACGTTGGAGCGGTCGAGGCCGGAGATCGAGTAGTTGTCGGCCTCCACGTCGTCACGTAACGCCTGCATCGGATCGATGCCGATGGCCGTGTACCTGTCCCTGATCTCCTCCGAGACAAAGTCGGTGTAGTGCGGGTTGTCGAGCTGGACGTAAGGCACGCCGTCTTCGATGAGCGCCTTGACTTCGCCCCGAATCACCTCGGCGACAGCGTGTAGCAGACCGGCGCGACTGCCGAATACAGGGTCGGACGCCTCAGGACTGTATGCGCGCGACGCAACGTAGGACGCCGCTGGAATCGTAATCTTGAAGTCGCCGGGTGAGTGCTGCTTCAAGAAAGTCGCGTCGTAGCCGGTCAGCCGGCGCTTCTGGACGATAGGCGCACCGAGGACCCGACTCGGCCCGCCGGGGCCCCCACCCTGACCGGGTACGCCGGCGCCGCCGGCTGGCGCTGCTCCCAGGCGGTCGGCAATGGGGTTGGCCTGGCCTTGCAGTCGAATCGCCGGAGTACCGGGTACGTAGCCCTCCGACATGGCGTCCGCAAAGGGGCCGGACCAACCGCCACGACGCCACTCACCGTCGCTGTATACCTCAATGCCGGACTCTGTCTCCATCTCCAGGAGCTGGAGAATCTGCTCGTTCTCAACCTTGCGCAGATCCTCTTCCGAGATCCTGCCCTCGGTGAAAGCAGTGTGTGCTTCCTTGATTGCAGGAGGTCGCAGGAAGCTGCCCACTTGATCTGCTCGATACTTCTTCACCAACTTAGTGTCCTCTTTCTCCTATTCGCCACGCTGCATTCTTGGGAAGTGGTTCCCTTCCATCATCAGCAGTTTTCAGGCTCTGTTCAGATAGAATCATAGAGCCAGCCCTCTCCTTAGGGGAGGTCAGACCGGAAGCGAGCTGCCAGTCCTGCACTCGATGTTACCCAGCGAGACCTTCTACAGGAACCTCCGGCTCCGTCCAAAGTTGGCTACAGCGCTGGCAAACCGACCCCGCAGGAGAAGGTTGCCGGTGCAAACGTAGTCTTCTGCCTACCTCAAGCCATGAGACTCCGGCCTCTGGCGCGTCCACAACGTCATCATCACGAGTCCGATGACCACTCCGGAGATAACTCCAGCCGACGGTCCAATCGCCTGGGCGACACCTCCGAGGGTCAACATAGCGAAGGGGAGAACTCCGATACACATGCTGAGCAGGCCCAATGCCCGGCCTCTCACCTCATCGGCTGCCGTGGTCATTACGAGGGCACTCTGCATGGTCGCGAACCCGGACGTGCCCACGCCCGCCAGGACTAACGCAACGAGAGCCATCGGGTACCAGCTCGCGGCGGCAAAAACGCCAAGAAAGATGAGCGCAAAAACCGAACCTCCGACATAGGCATGTCCGCGACTAATGCCGATACCACGGGCGATAAGAAGGGTTCCACTCATAGAGCCAAGCGCCGGCGACCCGGCGAGGACTCCTGTCCAGAAGGCATTGACTCCTAGCTTCTCGGCAAACACCGGAACCATCGGCGTGAACGGGAAATAGAAGGCATTCATGACGATCGTCACGCCCAGGATGCTCACCAGTGTGATATTGCCCCGCGAAAGAGCGAATGTGGCCCGAAGGTCCTGGAGTATGTTCGGGCTGGCGCCAACTCGAATCCTCACACCGGCCGACGGCACGCCAAGAAGCGCAATCAAGGAAAGGCCATAGAAGGCAGCCACCAGGACAAAGCCTTCGCCAATACCCAACAGGCTGATCAATGTCCCACCCGCGAAGCCACCCATCAGCGTTCCGCTTGTCATGGCGAGTGCTTCGAGTGCTAGCGCATTCGTGACGTTGGCCGGACCCACCAGGTCGTAAACCAGCGCACGTCTGCTGGTCATGTCAACTAGCATCCCGAGGCCAATCGCCAGCATGTACGGATAGACCATCCAGACCTCGATGCTGCCGGACAGGTTCAGAACGGCCATGATGATGGCGGCTGGGACCAGTACTCCAACCAATCCGAGGAGCGTGCGACGGCGATCTAGGCGATCCGAGATGACGCCACCGATCGCACCACCGAGGAACATCGGCGTGAAGAAAGCTGCGCCCACGATTTGGACGAGGAAGGGCGAATGTGTCAGCTGGTTAACAAGGTAGCTGCACAGGAAAATGCTCATCCAGCGGCCAAGGTTCCATAGCAATCCGATGCCCCAGAGGCGCGGGTAGGATGGAACCGAGAATGCAGCGAACGTCCCGTGGCCGGACTTGAGGTCAACCATCACGCGGTCTTCTCCGGGCGTGCGGTCAAAGAGATTGCCTGCCTTCGTGCGTCGCTGTCAGCCATACCACGAGAGCTCAGGAGGCGATCTTCGGCCTTCTTGGCCTCTAACGCCTGGACGTCACGGGCTCGTGCGCCTTTAGGAATGTCCTCACCTGTACGAGCGCTGCGGGGATCAGGTCTTTGGGCTGCTTCCACGGGTACATCGACACCTCGGCGTTTGGAACCAGCTTGAAGATGTCCATTGACACCTGCCACGGATGCGCCGCGATGTCGTCCGGCATGACCAGAATCGGTGTCTGACAAGAACGCGCGAAGTCACGCGTGACGCTGAAGACGAAGTCGGGTCGGACACGGTAAAGGCTGTGCAGATGGGCTTCAACCATCTCCATCGTGACGTCAGGACGGCGAGCACACAGTGCGGGGCCCCAATTCGTCGTGTTCGTTTCCCAGAACACGTCTGGCTTTTCGGGCCGGAATCCGCTCGGCTGGCAAAGAACGCTGGCTACGACGCGGTCGGGTGCTGTCTCCATCAGCTTCATAATGAAAGGGCCGCCGATGCAGCAACCCAGCACGAGAAACTCCCGAATGCCCAGGTGGTCCATTAACCCAAGTTGATCCGCCGCGTAGGCATCCCAGGCGTTTTCGGTCTCCACCGGGCCGCTAGACTCACCGCCGTTGGCATTGCGCAGGTCCATCGTGACACAGCGGAAGTCGTTCTTGAACTCCTTCATCGCATCGAACGGTCCCATGGTCGACCAGATGGAGATGCTGGAATTCAAACCGCCGCCTGGGATTAATAACAGAGGAAAGCCCGAGCCGGCCTCCTCATAGTGAATACGAACATCTCCTCTTTCGTAGAACGGCATTGACTCCCTCCAAGCGGTGATTCGAGCAACTCTACCTCATCCAAGACCGCATCTGGCAGGTCTGTGTGATATGGCGCGTAGCCACCGTGTCGGCTCTTCATAGTGAACGTTTCGGTTCCTTTCGGCCACGAAGCGCCTCCAGCTCCCGAACTGGCTTATAGTCATCCTGGCATGATGCCGTCGACTTACAGGAGGAGAATCTGCGATGCGAGCCGTGACTTTCAGCCAGTTTGGCGGGCCCGATGTACTCGAGGTCAAAGACCTTCCCAATCCTGAGCCCGCGCCCGGACAGGTCAGGATCCGGGTAGCCGCGGCGACCGTGAATCCCACCGACATCGGTTTTCGATCCGGGCGGCAGTCCGCACAGCTGAACGGCCTCGAACCGCCGTACATCCCCGGCATGGAGCTGGCCGGAGTCGTTGACGCCGCTGGAGCGGGGAGCGATTGGCGCCCCGGCGACCGCGTGATGGCCATCGTCATTCCCCGCCGGCCTGAAGGCGGAGCTATGGCGGAGTCGGTCGTCGTGCCGTCCGGCTCTGTCGCTCGCGTTCCCGAGGGCACCAGCCTGGAGTCTGCGGCAACGCTCCCAATGAACGGCCTGACCGTACGACTTGCTGCTCGATCTCCTGGACTTGAAGCCCGGCCAGACGCTTGCGGTCACCGGGGCCGCTGGGGCTGTCGGTGGCTACGCCGTCGAGCTCGGAGTCGCCGATGGCCTGAAGGTGATCGCTGTCGCCGCACCCTCCGACGAAGCGCTCCTCAAGAAGCTCGGGGCTGAGGCGGTCGTTCCGCGCGGCGAAGATGCCGCTCAGCAAATCCGTCAGCTGGTACCTGGCGGCGTCGACGGGCTGATCGATGCGGCGGTCATCGGGGCGTCGATTCTACCTGCGATTCGCGACGGAGGCGGCCTTGCAGTCGTGCGAGGGTGGGAAGGCGAGACCGAACGCGGGATTACCGTCCACCCGGTACGCGTCAGCGACTACGTCGAAAACCACGCTGCGCTCGACGGCCTGGGCCGACTTGTAGCGCAGGGAAAGCTAACCTTGCGCGTCGCCGAAACCTTCCCGCCTGAGCGTGCTGCCGAAGCTCACGAGAGACTGGCGGCTGGTGGCGTCAGAGGGCGCCTCGTAGTCGTCTTTTGACATACGCCGTTTGGAACCCGCCACGCACAGCAGCGAGATCGATCAACGCAACGCCGGGAGAAGCCGAGAGCTTCGCAATAAGGAGCTAGAGATGCCACGACTGCCTCTACCGTCAGACACCGACGACTTCCCCGAGGGCACACGTCACGCCGTCAGACATATTCTCGAGACCCGGGGCGGAAGCATCCCGCCGCCCAGCGGCTACTTAACCTATGCGGAGGATGCCGGGGCGTTGCTGTCCGACCTGGTAGAGCACCTGCGCTACCACACCTCGCTATCCAACGCTGAGACTGAGCTGGCTATCTGCCTTTCAGCCCGGGTCAGCAACAACGACTACATCTGGAACGCCCACACCCGTCTTGGGCTCAAGGAGGGCACGCGCGAAGAGGCGCTGCACGCCGTCGACACGCATGCCCCACTGGACGGCCTAACGCCTGACGAGGCGTTAATCATCCGCTTCGGCCGAGAGCTTCTGGAGCAACCCGCAGTGTCGGACGACACCTTCAACGCAGTCCGTGCTCGTTACGGCGAGAGGGGGCTTCTGGAACTGGTCGCAGCCATGAGCGTCTACACGATGAACGCCAATATCCTGCGCGTGATGGATGTCCAGCCGGCTGCAGAAGCTAGGCGATTGGCTCGTTAAGCCATGATTTACGAAATCCGCACCTACACATTGCACCCGCGAGCGACCGCTGAGGTTGAGAAGCGCTGGGGCGCGGCCTATTCGGCCCGAGAGAAGTACTCGCCGATCTCGGGCTTCTTCCACACGGAGTTCGGTCCCCTCAATGAAGTCATCAGCATTTGGCCTTACGCGGACCTCAGCGAGCGCACGAGACTCCGGGCGGAGGCGAACAAGGACCCGAACTGGCCCCCAGACATCGGTGAGTTCATCGTCAATCAGAAGGTGGAGATCGTCGTGCCTTTCGAATTCGCGCCGGCCTGGACTCCCGGCGCGGACGGCCCCTATTACGAACTGCGCCAGTACACCTTCAGGCCCGGAACCCTGGGTAACATCATGAAGAACTGGGAAGCCTCACTCCCGGAGCGCATGAAATTCTCCAGCCCGGCCCTCCTTGGTGCCGTCGAAATGGGCCCCACCGCAAACAGCTTCATCCACCTCTGGGCCTACCAGAGCATGGAGGAAAGAGAGCGCACTCGCACCGGCGCCGGCGCCTCAGGCAAGTGGCCTCCAGCCGGCGGACGCGAGTACTACACCGCACAGCAGAACAAGCTCCTGCTACCTGCCGCGTTCTCTCCGGCGCAATAGCGCGAATGGAGCTCAATGACAATCAGCAGTGAGGACATAGCGGGAGCCATCGCGTTCTTCCAGCAGTCGCGGGATAAAGCGCTCCTCCAGGAAGTCCTCCGGAAGATAAGGCCGCGCGCGGCTGCGGCGGTTCGACGCTATCAAGAGCGGGGTACCCAAATCCCTCCGCCTCAGGACGTGGCCCCGGCAGCGGTCACAGCTGCCAAAGAAGCAGCCCTGCGTACCGTCGAAGCCGACTTGGACTTTGGTCAGCTCCAGGCAGTCTCTCGAGCCGTTGGCCAGCGACTGGAATCACTGATGGCAGCCGAACATCAAGGACCTGAGGCGTAAATCGTGCCGCGTCTCAACGTCTACCCGCGGACGCTATCGGCTCCGGACACATACTCCTTAACTTCAAACGCGACTTCCCGTCTTTCAATACGACCTGGAATCAGCGCCCGCAAGTTTGACAGCCTTGATGGGCCGCGCGAAGATCGCCGCACTTTGGACCGCGGCGCGGACCCAGCCGAGCCGTAGCGATTCGGTGGAGGACAGACGATGCTCAGCGAAGAGGACAACGAGCGACTTTGCAAAGTCGGTCCAGGAACACCAATGGGCAACCTGCTGCGACGCTACTGGCATCCTGTCGCGACGGAGCCAGATCTCAAGCGAGAGCAGGTTCTTCCGGTTCGGGTTCTTGGCGAAAACCTTGCCCTGTTCAGGACCCAGAGAGGCTCGATGGGCCTCGTGCAGGAGCGATGCCCTCACCGCTCCGCATCCCTCGTCTACGGCATTCCCGAGGAGGAAGGGCTGCGCTGCGCCTACCACGGATGGTATTTCGACGCCGAAGGAAGCTGTATGGCCCAACCCTTCGAGGATCTTTCGACACCGGGCAATACTTACAAAGACAGGATCACGGTCACCGCGTATCCGGTACAGGCAATGGGTGGCCTCATCTGGGCTTATCTTGGTCCTCAACCCGCCCCTCTACTGCCCAGACTGCCGCGATTCGTCCGAGACGACCTCAGCCGGACGATCCAGATTACGCGGCTCCCCTGCAACTACCTCCAGGTCATGGAAAACTCCATGGACCCGAGTCACTTCGAATGGCTGCACGCAAACAGGATGAACTACACAGCCCGCAAGGCCGGCAAACCTGAGGTCATGAACGCTGGCCGTACGCTAGAGCTCGCATTTGACCGCTTCGACTACGGCATCTACAAGCGGCGCATCATCGAGGGCGACCCGCCAGACCAGTCACCGGATTGGCTCGTTGGTCACCCTGTGCTGTTTCCCACGACGTTGGCCCTGCCATGGGGCTTCCAGATCCGCGTGCCAATTGATGATGAGAGCACGCTCCACATCGGCTATCAGGTTCGCGACCGCGGCACCGAAGACTCCGCGCAGCTTGAGGTAAAGGAACTAGCCTGGAGCAACGAAGACGGCGGCTACATCCTCGATACGATCATGGGTACCGACATGATGGCCTGGATCACACCGGGATCCATCTCGCCGCGTCACGAAGAGCACCTCGGCAAGTCCGACGCCGGTATCATCGAGTACCGAGCCATGCTACTCGAGAACATTTCCAGGGTTGAGAAAGGGGAAGACCCCCTCGGCCTGATCCGCGACCCGGCACAGGTCAGCTTCAATTACCGCACCGAAGGCGATCTCGGCGGCGGTTGGCGTGGATTCACCACGCCGAATCCCGGCGCCGGGAATAGCCCCGCCCAGGAAATCGCGGCACAACAGACACGAATCGGCTGACCCGGGACCCACCCTGAGAACTTGAGCGTGCGCGAGGACCGCACCATCCGACGCCGCTGAATTCAATTAGCGCCTGTTAACCAGGCGTTTACCTGCCTTCACGACCCCTTAACAGCATGCCTCTACCCTGAGGTTATGGTTACTAGCACTCGGCAACGCATCATCCCCTTCGATTCCTGCCTCAACTTCCGAGACCTCGGCGGCTATGCCGGCTTGCACAACCGCAACCTGCAATGGGGTCGCATCTATCGCAGCATGACACCGGAGCACATGAATCAGAGCGACGCCGAACGCGTGCGAGCCCTCGGCATCGACCTCGTCATCGACTTCCGTGGCGACCGCTACGAAACGTCCGGGCCTGTCGGAGAAGTGCCGGCGCGGCGTATCACGGCTGGCCCCGCCTCTCTGCACAACCTGGCAGACCTGCCGTCCGACCTCGCGGCGTTCATGGCGCAACCGCCGGACGAGGCGCTGCCGCGGCTGCTGAGCGTCTACGGCTCCGCTTTCGCCGAGGCCGTAACGGCGATCAGCTTGAACCCCGACGCCAACGTCCTCTTCCATTGCCGCCTGGGCAAGGACCGCACCGGCGTCTTCGCGGCGCTACTGCTCAAGCTGCTACGAGTCAGCGACATCGACGTCATCGAAGACTACATGCAGACGGCTGAAGCGGAGCCGCGTATGAAACGCCTGCTCTGCGATATCGAAGGGCCTGCCGAGTCCCGCGAACCGCGCGTCGCCCGAGAGCCGGTCGATCGGCGCGCCATCGAGTGTGTTCTGCAGCGGTTAGAAAGCCAATACGGCACCGCCTACAACTACTTCTTGCGTCACGGCGTTGCGCCCGCCAGCCTGAACGCCCTGATTGAAGGCTTCCTCGAGCCGCCCTTTGAAACGACCGAAGTTTCACAGCGCATCGCCCTCCGCACAACGGCGCTCAGCCGCAACTAGCGCCTTCGATGGCTGCGCTGCCACCATGACGTGCAAATTCGACAAACCATCGCTGCGACGGAAAATCAAGACGGGGAGGCTGACACCTCCCCGTCTTGCATCCAACCGATAACGGCTACGCCAGCGGCGCTTTGGTCTTGTCGATCCAGTAACGCTTCCAGAGATAGCCCCAGGAGAGGCCGTTGAAGACACTGAAGTTACGCACCGCTGGCCAGGCCACGTCAAAGCTCGTGGCGGAAGCCAGCGCGCGGTGGATGTACTGCTGCTTACCAAGGTATTGCTGCAGCTCATGCGCGATCGAGATCGCCTCTTTGGAGTCAAACGTTATCCGGAGCTTGCTCGTTAGATCGTCACAAGTCGGGTCGCCAAGGAAAGGGCCCGTCCTCGACGGTACGCCCTTGCCATCCGGGTCAAAGCCGTAGTTGAGGCTGCCGGCCTGGTTGTAGAGCGAGAAGAGAGCTTCTCGCGGCTCCGCCGGTACGGGTGTCAGGCGGAATGCAAGGCCGTCGAAAAAGCCATGCGAGTCACGGAACTCATCGGGCCAGTTTGTCTGGTAGTTCTGCTCCGTTTCTTTGAACTTAAATCCGGCGTCAGCGCCCATGCCGAGGATCGGCTGCAGGTTGGCCTGATAAGCGGGGCCGTAGCCCGTGCCTGAGATGTAGTTCGCTATGACTTCGATGCCGTCGGGGTAGTTTGCCGCGGCGAGCAGCTTCTTGGCTTCCGCGATGTCGTGCTGGTAGTACTTCGCGTTCTCGCCAAAATCGGAGCCTTGTGGGTCGAGCCACCAGCCTGCGTAGTCGGAAGGCGCCAGTCCCGCGTTCCAGGCGGTGTCAACCGGAAGCCCTTCATCAGCGAACTTGGAGACGTTTCCAACGACGTCGGCGTAGAGGTCGCGGTCCATTGCCATCGAGAAGGCCTGACGAATACGCACGTCGCGGAACTTCGCGTCCTCGGAGTCGGCCTTGAAGCCGAAGAAGACGGTCACACCAAGGTTCGCGATGTCGGTCTGGTAGAGCCCGATGTCCGGGGCATCACCCTTGATGATCAAGACGTTTTCGGGAGACACACGAGTGTAGTGACTATAGAGCTGGCCGGCCACCAACTGGGCGGTCACCTGCGCCGTCTCCGTGATTATCGGTGTGCTGATCTCTTCGGGATAAGACTGCTTGTCGTAGTTGTTTGGATTGCGTGTGTAAACCAGCCGCGACGAAGGAATGTGCTCTGAAAGGTAGTACGCGCCGGCGCCCTTCGGTTCGGAACGTGGGTCGTAACCACTCTCTGATTCACGCGGAAGGATGAAGAACTGTCCCTGCAGCTGCGACGCCAGGCTCGCCTGCAGCGAGGCGGAGGGCTTGGCAAGCTTCAAAACGATTGTGTTCTTGTCGGTCGCCTCGAGCGATAACACCGGCGCCGCAGGGTTCTTGGCGTTCATCAGGTCGGAGCTCGCGTTGCCGACCTCCGCCCAGCGTTTCCAGGAGTAGAGCACGTCCTCCGCGTCCAGGTTGCGGCCGTTCAGCGGCGCCTGGTTCGGAGGTGTGCCGGCGTCTTGCCGGATCTTCACCGTCAGCGTCAGGTGGTCCGCGGAGTACTCCCAGGATTCAGCAAGGTCGGGCTCGATCTCGCCAGCGGTGGTTTCCAGTACGCCGGGCGTGATACCGAACAGCTTGTTGTAAATCAGCGACACAGCCGCCGCTCCGGGCAGCGTCAAGAAATGAGGGTCAAACGTTGACGGCTCGGCTGGGTTGTCGGTGATTAGTGTTCCCCCGGCCACCGCCTGGGAACTCGTATCCTCCCGTTTCGCCAGGATGCCGGGCTCCTCGGTCGGCGCCGGGCCGCCCGAGCTACCGGATGCGGCTGTCGCGCCACTCGACGGGCTACCTCCGCTGGAAGCGCCAGACGACCCTCCGGAATCGTCGTCGCCGCCGCACGCAGCCAGGAAGGCAGCGCTCAGGGCCCCTGCGCCGGTCGTGGCGACAAATCGCCTCCGGCTCAGTCTGTTTCGTACCGTACGAGACCAGTAGTTACTGTCGCTCATTCTCGTCCCCCTATACCGTCCATCGACGCTTTCTTGGAGTGGTGAGACAGTAGAATGTTCATAGGGTGTTCGTCAAGCCATCGACTATTTCCATCACAGTTGCTCGCATGCGGTGCTAGTCGTCAGAAACGACGGCTCAAGGTGTTCCCAGGGGATCGAGATGCGCTCCCCAGGGAGCCAATAGCGAGGTGCAGACTCAGTTATTCCATAGCCCGAGTCTCAGCTGTCACCCAACCTGGGATCGCTCAAGAGGCTGCAACCGGCGCTGCCTCGCTGGCGCGAAGCTGGTGGTCACCGAGCCGCTGGTCCACCGCCGCGGATTGGATACTGAGCATGAGCTTCGAAAGCAGGTGGATTAGCATGCGCTTCTCTTCCTTCGTCAGGCCCCTCCAGCGCTCCCGCGTGTACCGCTTGACATCGGGAAGGCTCTCCTCTACCCGCTTCGAACCCTCGTCTTCAATCTCGACCCAGGTGCGCCGATGATCCTGCTCGTCGGCATAGCGGCGTAACAAACCAAGAGCCACGAGACCATCCACGAGTTTTGTAACGCTTGTTGGGCTAACATCCAGCCCTCGTCCGATGTCACCCATGAAGAGGCGTTTGTCCGGCGCTCGATAGAGCAGCCGTAATAGGGCGTAGCGCTCACGGGTGAGAGTAATGCGGCGTCCGCGCTGCGCTGATGTCATCAGAAGATTGGCGGCCTTTAGCAAAACGAGATGAGCCTCGAAAGCCTCTTGATCGCCCCCGTCGCCGTTGTACCAGTCCGCGAGGTCGCGGATTGTCCGCTCAGCCATGAACCCTTCTTCATCTACCAGAAACTCCATCTATCAGGAACTCTCTTTCGCCGTCGAGCACCGTTCCGTGTTACGCGGGAACTCGAAATATTTACTTTACTAGTTCACTATAACTCGGGTAGAGTCGCTTGCATCCGCTGACCAGTAGCAGCGGATGGTGCTCCCTGGAAGGCGGGGCTATGCTTACCGGCCCGGCCCCGCCTCCAACAACTCCTGGCGTTCCACCCGACGATCGCACGCCGCCCGTACCCTCGACGTTCTCGAAAGCATCTTCGAGGCTAAAAGACAATCGCGAAGGCCGCGTCGGCCGAAATCGCTGGCGCGAGAGCCTCCCCGAGCTGATTCCGGCCCTATAGCCCGTCTAACGGCTGACTGAAGGCACCCGTCCTCGCCCAGAACACCTCGTTACCGGCCTGAAACCCCTATAAGGAATGCCGATAATTCATATTGGGGGGACGGATGGCCGCACCGGCCCAATTCGACGACTTTCGAGCCGCCTTCGATCAACTCGAGCACACTGTGCTCATCACCGATCGCAAAGGTCAAATCGAATACGTCAACGCTGCTTTCGAGCGGGTATACGGTTACGTCAGCGACGAACTCATCGGCAAGACGCCTCGTATCCTGTCCGAGGCCACGATGCCCGATTACGTCTACGACGACATCTGGCGCGGACTCTTGAAGGGAACGCCTCGCCGCTCAACCTTCCGGTACATCACCAAAGAAGGCCGGGCTTATGACCAGGACACGTCCATCTCGTTGGTCAGAGACTCCCGCGGCAAAATCGGCCACACCATCTGGATCGGCCGCCCCGCCGAGCGAAAGACAACGGTTTCCCTGCTCAGGAGGCTCGTCAATAGCGCTCCAGCGGGTGTGGCCGTCTACCGTGCCGGCCGAATCCTCTTCGCCAACGGCCACTTCAAGCGCACGACCGGCTACAGGGAACGCGAGCTGACAGAGATCGACCCGATGCTGCTCGTCCACCCGGACGACCGCGAGTCGGTGCGACGTCATCGCAGGCTCGCCGACGCCCACCCATACGAATACCGGCTTTTGGATCGACAGGGTAAGGAAAAGTGGGTTCTCGAGAGCCTCGAAGCCGTTGACTTCCTCGGCCTGGAAGCCAGGCGCAATACCTATTCAGCCGCCACCATCATCGACATCAACGACCACAAGGCGGCGCAAGGGCAACTGGAATACGCTCTGACGGCGTATGCCGCCACGCTGGAGTCAACAACGGACGCCATTTTGGTTATAGACACGACCCGTATCGTGCGACAACTCAACCGCAGGTTCGCCGAGATTTGGCAGATCAACGACCCGGCGGACTTCATTAATAATGGCGGCGACAAACTGCTAGAGAAGATGAAACCTCTGATCGAAGACCTCGAGGCCTTTACCGCCCTGGGACGCCGTGTCTTCCAGAGCGAGGCGGAAGTCGACGACTCCATGAAGCTGGTCGACGGCCGGCTCCTGGAGGTGCATACCAGACCCCAGATCATCAATGGCGTTATTGCCGGCCAGGTGTGGGGTTTCCGTGACGTGACCGAACGCGAGCAAATGCAGTCGGCTCTTGTCGAACTGGCGAACCTCGATAGCCTCACGGGGCTGCCGGGCCGATCCTTCTTCCAGGACGAAGTAAACCAGGCGATCTCCCGGGGTCAGCAGGGCGCCGTCCTCTTCATGGACCTCGACGACTTCAAGGCCATCAACGACAGCCTTGGGCACTCTGCCGGCGACGAGTTCCTCCGCGGCCTCGCCCTTTGCCTCTCCGAACAGCTCCGCAGCAACGACCTGTTGGCCCGGCTGGGCGGCGACGAGTTCGCAGTTCTTCTGCGCGGTGTGGGCCGAGCTGAGGCCGGCAGGGTCGCCGAGCGCCTGTTGCGATCTGTAAGCGAGATGAAGTCGATATCCTCAGACCAGCCGATTACCTCCACCATCAGCATTGGCGGCGCGCTCTTCCCGACTCATGGGGCCTCTGTCGATGAACTGCTGGGCCACGCCGACATTGCGATGTATCAGGTCAAGCGTGAAGGCCGCAACTCGATACGCTTCTACCGCGCCAGCCAGGGCTCGAAAGCTGACACCATGAGTCTCGTCGCTTGGAAGCAGAAGATCCTCGAAGCCCTCGAGAACGACAGCTTTGAGTTCTACGCTCAGCCAATCTATGAACTAAGCACCGGCAGGCTCGGCTGCTACGAGTTGCTGCTGCGTCTAAAGGGACGAAACGGTAGGATGATCCTGCCGCGCAAATTCCTCCCTGTCGCCGAGCGTAGCGGACTCATGCAGCAGATTGATGCCTGGGTCATCAAACGTAGTCTGGCCATCGCGCATGAGCTGGCGGCATCGCCCCATCCAGCCAAGATCGCCTTCAATCTCTCCGCGACTGCCGTCGGCAACCCTGTACTGCTCGATCTGATCAAGCGCGAGTCTACCCGTCTCAAACTGGAACACGAGTCCGTCAGCATCGAAGTGACGGAGACAGCTGTGATTACGGACCTGCCGGCAGCGCGAGCCTTCCTCCACAGCCTCAAGAAGCTTGGCTTCCTGGTCGCGCTGGACGATTTCGGGGCCGGCTTCTCAAGCCTTTCTCGACTCAAGGAAATCCCCGTGGACTACCTGAAAATCGACGGCAGCTTCGTCCAGAACGTGAGCCACAGCCCCGAAGATCGACACTTCATCCGCGCGATTTCCGACCTCGCGTCCGGTCTCGGCATCGGCGCCGTCGCTGAGGCCATCGAGGACGCCGAGGCGGTCGACATCCTGATCAGCCTGGGCGTCCTCAACGGGCAGGGCTTCTACCTCGGCAGGCCGCGCCCGATTTCTGAGATCCTGGAGGAGCACTCGCGCACCGACGCGGCAGCCTGACAGGCGAGCCACCCCCGCACCAGACCTCGACCGCTGAATCGCCTCCCCTTAAACTGACCTCCTAACGGGCTGGGAGCGAGGAGGAACCGTGCCAAACGTTTTGCTGGTTGGGGGCGGCGCCCGCGAGCACGCGATCGGCTGGGCGCTGGTCAAGAACCCAAACGTCTCGCTGTTCACCGCCGCGCTCAACCACAACCCCGGCCTTTTCCGCATCTCGAAAGGCTATCTCCAAACCGCGGAAACAGACGTCCCCGGCATCGTCACGTGGGCCAAGCAGCAGCGCATCGACCTCGCGGTCATGGGCATGGAGTCGCCGCTCGAAGTCGGTATGGTCGACGCGCTGGAGGCGGAAGGCATTCCTACCGTCGGCCCGCGCCAGAGCGCCGCTCGCATCGAGACCTCGAAGTCCTACATGCGCGGGCTGATGCAGCGTCATGACATCGCGGCCCAGGCAGGCTACGCCTACTTTACCGATGCCGGCATGGCGAGCGAGTACCTCCGCGGCACGACGGAGAACTTTGCGCTCAAACCCGACGGCCTCACCGGCGGCACCGGCGTCCGCATCATGGGCGAGCATTTCGCGACGCGTGACGAAGCTGTCGAATACGCCCGCCGCGTGCTTTCCGGACCATATCGGCGGCGGCGGCGGACTCGTCATCGAAGAGTTGCTCGTGGGCCACGAGTTCACGCTGCAGTGCTTCGTCGACGGTACGACGCTGCGGTCGATGCCGATGGCGCGCGATTACAAACGCGCCTTCGACGGCGACAAGGGGCCCAACACCGGCAGCATGGGCTCCTACTCCATCGCCGGGGGCCTGCTGCCATACGTCGGACAGTCGGAGCGCGACGAGGCGCTCGCGGTCCTACGCGAAATCGCTGCCGCGATGGAGGGAGAAGGCGATCCGTACCGAGGCATCATGTACGGCCAATTCATGCTCACCGCGAACGGCATCCGCCTGATCGAGATCAACGCCCGCTTCGGCGACCCCGAAGCGATCAACGTCCTGACGCTGCTCGATAGCGACCTCTACGAAATCTGCCGTGCCATGGTAGAGGGTCGCCTCGCCGGAGGCGGACGTGCGGTTCAAGGACGCCGCCACCGTCTGCCTCTACGTCACGCCTCGAGGTTACGGCGAGAACGCCGAGGCGGGCGCCGAGCTTCACATCGACGAAGCCGCCATCGCCGCGCAGGGTGTCATCCCCTTCTACGCCAAGGTCGACGAGGTGGACGGGCGGATCCTGACGACACGGTCGCGAGCCATCGGACTGCTAGCGCTGGCCGATAGCGTGAGCGAAGCGCGCAAGCATATCAGCGCGGCGCTGAAAGCGATCACCGGGCCCTATCACGCCCGCACTGACATCGGTCTCGAGGCCGAGACAACGTCCGGCGTTACCAACTCCTGACCCCAAACCCGTATCATCGAAGCACACCGGCCGTCAACGACCGAAAGGACTGCGATATGCCACGACTTCCCCAGATCACGGACAAGGCATCCCTGCCGGAGCAACACCAAGGCGTCATCGACTACCTGGTGCAGACCCGCGGCGCCGTCAGTCACGGCTACTCGGTGCTGCTCAACAGCCCGGACCTCGCCGGACGCATCGCCCACACCGGCTCCTACGTTCGATTCGAATCCTCGCTGCCCGACCGCATGCGGGAGCTTGCGGCGCTGACGGCTTCGACAGAAATGGCCAACCTCTACGAGCGCGGTATCCACACCGGCGATGTCCAAAAGCTCGGTGTGCCGCAGTCGACCATCGACGCGATCGTCCACCAGCAGCCGCTGGCCAACGACGTGCCGCCGGAGGACTCGCTACCGGTGCGCGCCGCGCGAGAGCTGCTCCGCGTGCATGAGCTATCGAACGCGACGTTTGAGGAGGCTCGAACCCTGCTCGGCGACCAGGGCGTCGTCGATCTCATCGGCAACATCGGCTACTACACGATGCTGGCCTGCCTGCATGTGGGGCTGGGCGTCACGCCGCCGGGCGCGCAGACCTAGAAGAGCGCCTCTCCAGTGCGCGGCGATGTTTCACCGTCAGCTCATGGCGGTCGCCGAGGACGGTGAATAGATGGAGCAACGTCCGCCGGGCGACATCGTCGTGGAAGTGCCGGTCGCTTCGCACCGAGTCGATCAGCCCGCCGAGTGCAGCATCGAGGTCGCCCTCCCCCAGCGCCGCGACGGCCTGGACGTAAGCATCACGCCCCGCCGATTCCGGCAGGCCGGACTCGGCGCCCTTCTGCAGCAGGCGAACCACGGTCTCGACTGCCTCCGCGTCCGCGAACTCGGCGCCGGCGTATGTGACAGCGCTTCCGCACGCGCCGGGTCCTTGAAGACGATCAGCTTCGCCAGTAGCAGCGCCGCTGCAGGCGTTGGAGGGCTCCGTGACGACTGCTTCCTCCAGCAGCGCCTCGGCGTCTTTCCGGGCGCCCGCATTGAAAGCGCGCGATCGCGTCCTCGACCAGCCTGTGCGTCTCGCTCGGCATCGCCGCCGCCAGCCAGTCGCGCACCTGGCGCTCCGGCAGCGCGCCGATGAACTCATCGGCCACCTCACCGTCGATGAAGAGCTTGACGGCCGGGATGCTCTGGATGCTGTAACGCGCCGCCAGGTCCTGGTTCTCATCCGTATTCAGCTTCGCCAACGTGAACCCGGCGCCTTCTTCCTCCGACAGCTTCTCGAGAATCGGCCCCAACTGACGGCACGGGCCGCACCACGGCGCCCAGAAGTCGACCAGTACCGGCTTCTCGTGGCTTGCGGCCAGCACTTCCTGCTCAAAATCAGCTACATCGATCATTACGACTCACCTCGCCGAACGCTATCTGATCCTCTCAAGCATGGCGCAACAGATCAAGCGCCTTATGACTCCTCACTCTGTACTATGCACTCTGCATTATCCAGGAGGTGGACGCGTGTACGAACTTGAAGGCAAGGTCGCGATCGTAACTGGGGCAGGCGGCAGACGCGGCATCGGCCGCGCGATCGCAACTCGGCTGGCGCGCGAAGGCGCCGACGTCGTCGTGACGGACATCATGAAACCGCCACGTCCGGAAGACGAAGAGCTGGGCTGGAAGGGCATCGACAGCGTCGTTGCCGAGATCGAGGCGATGGGACGCCGCGCCCTCGGCCTCTTCTCCGACGTCACGGACGCCGGCCAAGTCGACGAGATGGTCGAGCGCACGATCAACACGCTGGGCAAAATCGACATCCTCTGCGCCAACGCGGGGTCGCAGCCCGGCGGCGACCGCAAGCTCCTGATCGACGTCGAAGAAGCCGACTTCGACCTGGTGCAGCGGGTCAACGTGAAGGGCACATTCCTTTGCTGCCGAGCCGTCTGTCGCCACATGGTCGAGCGTGGCGGGCCGGGCAAGATCGTCATCACCTCGAGCCGTGCCGGAAAGCAGGGGACGGCCCGCTACGCCACCTACTGCGCCTCGAAGTTCGCGCTTATCGGTATCACGCAGTCGCTGGCGCTGGAGATGGCGCCCTACAAGGTCAACGTCAACGCCATCTGCCCCGGCCTGGTCGACACGGAACGCGTCAGCTACATGGCAGACGCCCTGCGTCCGGACGACGTCAGCGCCGAGGACTACCGCCAGATCATGCTGGAAGACCGAGCCCGCATCATCCCGCTGGGCCGCCCCGCGCAGGGAGACGACATCGCAAGAACCGCGGCGTTCCTCTGCTCCGCGGAGTCGGACTACCTCACCGGCCTCTCGATTAGCGTAAGCGGCGGCATGGGCATGGACTAGCTACCACGCGTTGTCCCACCTATCCCGGAACGTCACCTCAGAGATAGGCTTGCGGTGGTTGCTGCCGTACTTGCGGGCCGGCCACCCGATCGGCAGGATGGCGTGAATCTCCGCGCCCTCCGGTAGTCCCAGGATCTGGTTGACCTTCGCCTCCTCTTCCTTCCACAGCGTCGTCAGCACGCTGCCGAGGCCCATCGCCGTGATCGCCAGCAGCATGTTCTGCACCGCCGGTATCACAGACGCCGCCGTCGCACTTCGCGATGCGTTGGTAGCGGCGCCAGGCGGCCCGGAGCCAGGTATCGAACACGCCGCGATCATCACAGGCATCTTGGCCCACGTCGTGCGCGACTCAGGGTTGCCGTAACGCTGCGCGCCCAGCGTGTCGTAGATCTCGGCCAGATGCCGTTTGATCGCCGCGTCTCGGATCACGATGAAGCGGTATATCTGGCGGTTGCCGCCGCTCGGCGCATGCGTGCCCACCTCTAGAATCTGTTCGATCAGCGAGTCGTCCACATCGCGACTCGTGTCGATCAAGCGGATCGCGCGCTGCTGCGTTGCAAATTCCTTCAGCGTTTCGATATCCATGTCCAGCCTCCTGACCCGCTAAACCACCTGCGTGTAAAGGTCAACCAGCGCAACGCCGCCGTTTTCCATGACCTCCCGCTTCGCCCGCTCGAAGGCCGGGCGGAGGTCATCGGCTCGCTCGATCGGCCCCTCGGCCCACGCGCCGAACGATCGCGCCATGCCCACGAAATCGACGACGGGGTCGTTGATGTCGATGCCAACCGTCTTGTTCTCCTCGGGCCGTCCACGGGTGCGCGCCATCATCGCCTGGTGCCCCAGGTCATTGCCGTAGGTGCGGTTGTTGTACATCACGATGAGCATCGGGATGCGATGATGCACCGCCGTCCAGATCGCGGCCGGCGTGAACAACAGGTCGCCGTCAGACTGCACGTTGACGGTGAGACGTCCCTTGTCGCGGTTCGCCAGCGCCACGCCGATCGCGTGACTCAGTCCCTGGCCCAGGCCGGCCCCGCCGCGCGTGTCCTGGTGCTGGTGCGGCGACGTGAAGTCCCACAGCCGGTCGAGCCAGCCGCGTAGGTCGCCGTTGCCCAGCACCCAGTCCGTGTCCTTGATGACCTCCCACAGCTCGGCGGCAACCGTCGAGAGGTGCAGCGGGTGCTCGCCCGCCTTATCGCGAGCCGTCTTCTGAGCCTCCGCGAAACCTGCAGCGCTCATCGCGGTCAGCCGCGCCCGCCGCGCTTCGATCTCGTCCACCCCGCCCTCGCCGGCCTGCCTGCGCGATTGCACCGCATCGGCCAGCGCCGGTAACGCCAGCGCCGTGTCGGCGGCCATCGAAAGCGCCGTGGGGTACAGCGCGCCGTGGTCGTCGGCCCAGCTTTTCGTCGTCAGGTGACGCAGCGACACGTCGATCAGCTTCGCGTCGGGGCGCAGTATGTTCTCGTTGGTGCGCGTCTGCCAGTTCTGGCGGGTCAGCAGCTGCTCCAGGTCGTACACGTCGAAGGCGACGACCACGTCCGCTTCCGCGAGGAGCCGATTCTTGGACTCGGTGGCGTAAAGGGGATGGCGCGTCGGGAAATTGAACAGGTCGCCGCCGGTGACCACCGGCACCGCCAGGCTCTCCGCCAGCCGTAGCAGGCCGCTTGTCGCCTCCTGGGCGCGTCCCAGCATATCGGCCAGGATTACCGGGCGCTGCGCCTCGACCAGCATGCGGGCAGCCTCATCGACCGCGGCCGGATCGGGCGCCAGCCGAGACGGCATCCTGAAGCCCGAAATGTCCGGCATCTCAAACGACGCGTTCAGCTTCTGCTCCTGCACGTCGGTGTCGAAGCAGACGTACGCAGGGCCTTGCGGCTCGGAGCGGATCAGGTTGTAGGCGCGCACCAGAGACTCGACGGCCGCCTCCGGACTGGCCGGTTGGTCGTCCCACTTCACGAAGTCGCGCACAGCCGTGCCCTGCACATTGGCGGTGTGGATCCAGTCGATCCACGGCCTGCGGTGGTTGGCGTCGACCGGCCCCGTACCACCGAGCACGAGCACCGGATCGCGCGCCAACCAGGCGTTGAAGATCGCCATCGAGGCGTGCAGCAGACCGACGATGTCGTGCACGAAAGCGGCCATCGGTTTGCCCGCGGCGCGCCCGTAACCGTGCGCGATCGCGACGGCCACCTCCTCATGGGGACAGAGGATCATCTCCGGCCGCTGGTTGCCGAGGTAGTTGACCAACGAGTCGTGGACACCGCGAAAGGAGGCGCCGGGATTCAGCGCGATGTAGTCCATGCCAAGCTGCCTCAGCGTTTCGACAATGACGTCGGATCCCCACTCGGGTTTCGTGGCCGAAGGGACGATTGCGGTCGATGCCATACGGCTCCTCCTATTCGAAAACGGGGCGCGCCCAAGTCTAGCCTTACTCCAGCCTCCTGGCGAAGCGCGGCGCGGTGTAGGATTCGGGGCGACGCTCCCCGCGTTGCTGCAGTCCTGGAAGAGACCGCCATGATCAAGGTGCTCGCGCCTGCTATCAAGAACCCGGAGCGCCGTACGCTGGCCGAGTTCCACAACTACTGGGCCGTCACGCACGGCCCGTTGTTTACCAACACGAAAGCGCTGCGCCGCTACGTCCAGCACCTGACGCTACCCGAGGCCTACGGCGACCACGACCCGGCACCCACCTACGACGGCTGCTCGATGTTCTGGTACGACGACCTCGACGCACTACGCAACCCGAGCACCGACCCCGCCGACATCGCACTGCGCGAGGCCGTTATGGCCGACGACCGGCAGCTCTTCGACCGCATCGACAACTGGCCGCACGACCATAAGAGCGCGTCTATCGTCGCCGAAGAGCGCATCATCATCGACGGCGAGGTCACGCCGGGCATGGTCAAGGCGATCTGGACCGTGCTCCGCAAGCCGGGCTTGACGCCGCAGCAGTGTTTCAAGCACTGGAACGAAGTCCACGGCCCGCTCGCTGCGAAGGCGCCGGGTATGCGCCGCTACGTCCAGAACCACGCCGTCGTCGAGGCCTACGCCTTTCGCGGCATGACCCACGACGGCTGGTCCGAAGCCTGGTTCGACGACCTCGACTCCCTTTACCGCGCTGTCGCTTCGCCCGAGTGGAAGGCGCTGCGTGAGGATGGCGCCACGCTGTTCGCCAACCCGATCGGCGTCGGCATCGCGCGGGAGCTGGTGCAGAAGGAGATCGGTCAGGAACCGCGCCGTTGGGCGGAAGGCATGTCGGAGGCGGACATCCGCGACCGGCTGGCGAGTCAGGGCTACAAGACGCTATCGGCCGACCCGAAGTACGCGGCGCAGATCAAGAAGGCAGACGAGGCGCACATGCTCTGCGTCTGGACCGAAGAGCACATCGTCACGATCGACGACTCAAGGATCGACGCGCGGCCGGAGGTCTAGGCCCCTGAGTTATCCTGAGCCTGCGCAAGGAGGAGCGCGCTGTGCCCATCAACATTATCGGCATGATCGGTGTAGCGTCGCCGACGTCAAGCTCCACGCTGCACGTCATCGGCGGCGGCGTGGACCCGGACTACATTGCCCGCTTCACTCGTGCACACGAAGCCTCCGGGTTCGACGCAGTGCTTATCGGTCACCGTTCGACGTCGGCGGATGGCTTTCTCATCGCCCAGCACGCCGCCTATCACTCTGAACGGATCAACTTCCTCCTGGCTCACCGTCCCGGCTTCACGGCACCCACCGCGGCCGCTCGGCGCGTGGCAACGCTCGACAATCTCATCGGCGGACGCCTCTGGCTGCACATCATCACCGGCGGCAGCGACTCCGATCAGCAAAAGGACGGCGATTTCCTCAGCTCACGACGATCGCTACCGTCGCACCGATGAGTATCTGCAGATCATGCGAATGGTGTGGACCCGAGACGAGCCGTTCGACTTTGAAGGCGAGTTTTATCAGGTACGAGGTGCCTTTTCAGACCTTAAGAGCGTTCAGCAGCCTCACGTCCCGCTCTGGTTCGGCGGTATCTCCGACGCGGCAATCCCGATTGGGGCGAAGCACTGCGACACCTACGCGCTGTTCGGCGAGCCACGCGCCGAGATAGCGGCGTTGACGCAGCGCCTCGATGCCGAAGCCGCCGTGCATGCGCGCCGCCTGCGCTACAACGTTTCGTTCCGTCCGATCATCGCAGCGACGGAAGAGGCGGCCTGGAGCAAGGCCCGCAAGATCCTCGAAGGCGTCCAGGTGGCCGTCGAGACCTCGCCCGACCGGCGGCAGGCGGAAAGCTCTCGGCGGCTGAGCTCGGCTGATCGAGTACTGGCGAAGTGCAGGATGAGTGTCTCTGGAGTCCTCTGGCCGCCGCAGCCGGCGGCGCCGGAAACACGACGGCGCTCGTGGGCACGCCGGAACAGGTGGCAGAGGCCCTCGCTCGCTACTACGACCTTGGCGTCAGTGGGGTGCTGATCCGGGGCTTCGACCCCTTCGAAGATGCCGTCGAGTACGGCCGCGAACTCATACCCTGGATTCGGCAAAAGGTAGCAGACCGCGATGCGGCGCGCCCGGCAACCGCCTGAAACTCGCGCAGGCCCCCCGGTGAACAGGAAGAAAGCATCGCCTCAGGATGACCAAACTTCAGCCGCGACCTGCTGCATAACGGCGAACTTGCCCCACTGCGTCTCCTCGTCTGCGGAGCCGAAGCCGCAGCGCGGACACAGCGCCACTTGGTCGAGGTCGATGAACCGCAACGCCTCCTCCAGGCGCTTGTGCAGGTATTCCGGCGTCTCAACCTCGCCATGGTTGCTGAGCAGCCCGAGAACGGCGACCCGGTCCTTCGGGAAGTAACGCAACGCTTCGAATGATCCCGCCTGCTCGGAGTCGTACTCCAGCAGGAAGCGGTCGAACTTCAGCTGCGAGAACAGCTCCTCGGCGATGCCGTCGTAGCTGCCTTCGCGATGCCAGCCTGCGCCGCCGCGTCCGCCGCTATTGCCGCGGCAGATATGCACACCAAACGTCACACCGGGGAACCCGGCGATGACCGCGTTGTCGGCCCGGATCGAACGCTCGAGGTTGGCGGAAGGATCCTCGCCGCGCTCGCGCATCTGCTGCAGCAGCGGCGGGTCGACGTACGCGGTGTAACCGGGCTCGTCGATCTGGATGTAGCGGCAGCCCGCCGCTACGGCCTCCGAAATCATCTGGCGCTCGATGGCGATGACGTCCTCCAGAGAACGCGTCCATGCCTGGATAGACGTCACGCGAGTTCTCGTACTCGAAGCGCTGCGAGATGCGGTCGGGGCCGATCAGCGTCACCTTGACGGGCACGCTCGCGACAGCGCTGGCGCGCACGTACTCCTCAGCGATCAGGTTCCGTACCAGCAGCAGGCGTTCCTTCACAGGCAGGCGGTTGTAGATCGCGGTTCCGGGTCCACTCAGCCCTGTCTCGATGCGTTTCGGTGATTCGCCGGGACGGGCGCTGGCGCTGGCCGTCGCCTGTCCTGCGCGGCGGCGATAGACGTAGGGCTCCGCGTCGAAACCGCTGACCGCGCCGCCAAAGCTCTCCTGAAACCCACCGATGCGGCAGAACTCCCCGTCCGTCACCACCGGCATGCCGAGCGCCTCCTGCTTCTCGATCACTTCGCGGACGGCGCGTTCCTGCCCGGCGCTCACCTCATCAGGAGACGCGTTGCCCTCGCCGGCGCGTTCGTAGAGGTCATTAAGCCACTCGGGGCGCCGCAGCGCGCCAGCGTGGTCGGTTCGGATCGTCTTGAGGTCTGAGGCCACGCCTAATTCAAAGGTGCTTCGGCGGCCTGCATTGGGGTTCCAACCTCGAACTTCTCGCGCAGGTCGCGCGTCGCCTCCCACCAGTCGGCGCTGCGCGGCAAGATGATACCGCCCGAGCGCTGGTGGTAGACCTCCGGCGAATCGACTCCCGGCGGAACGACACCGTTCTCCACCAGCGCCCGCGCCGACGCTAGCATTTTGCGGCGCGTACGGATGATCAACGCGTCCGTCGTGCCAAGATGCTCACGGCTGCGGTCCATGATCGAGCCCATGCTCTCCGTCATCGCCATGTCCTGCTGGCGGATGCCGGGGATGCCGGTGTAGCTCTGCCACCCACGCTGGGCTTCACGGTCGATCCGGAAGTCGTTCTCGAAGTTCTGCGTCAGGTTGTAGCGGTCGTACCAGCCGGTGCCGTTGGGCAGGTATTGGCGGTCCGGTCCCGCGGGCGTGCGCCGGCCGCCGATGACGTCGCCGCGGCCCGGCTGCACGGCGCGGCCGCGACGTGAGAACACGTTCCACTCCAGCGTGTGGTAGTCGTCCATCGGCACGTAGGCGATGAAGGTCGGGCCCTGACCCAGCGGGCCGGGCGGCACCATCGCGAAGCAGGGGAACAGCATGTGGCCGATGCGGTGGTAGTACGTATCCTCCTCGGCGACGCGATACATGCTGTAGGCGGTGCCGTAGTCGGTCTCGCGCACGCTGAACTTGCCGCTGCGATTCTTCGCTTCGTAATACCGCAGCGAACCGGGCTCCGTGTCTTCGACGCGCGTCGCGCCGCCGTGCAGGAAGGCGGCGTGCACCGTGTCCATCTCGCCCTCCCATCCCTGCATCCAGTTGTTCGATCGGTGCAGGACGCTGATCAGCGTCTCCGCCTCCGGATACATGTTGGCCTCGAGCTCCGGCAACGGCGGCGGCGTTTCGCGCGAGCCCATGTAGGCCCATACAATGCCGTTGCGCTCGACGCAGCGATATGCACGCGCGTGGACCTTGTTCTTGAAGTTCGATTCGGCAGGCTCCGACGGCATGTCGACACAAGCGCCGCTGACCTCGAACTTCCAGCCGTGATAGACGCAACGCAGGCCTTCTTCTTCGTTACGCCCGAAGAACAACGATGCGCCGCGGTGCGGGCAGGCGTTCTGGATCAGGCCGACCTCCCCGGACGTCGTGCGAAACGCGATCAGCTCCTCGCCGAGCAGCTTGATACGCACCGGGGGGCAGTCCACAGCTGCCAGTTCGTCCGACTTCAGCGCCGGCAGCCAGTACTGACGGAACAGCTCGCCCATCACTGTCCCCGGACCGACCCTGCATAGCGTCTCGTTGTCGTCTTTGCTCAGCATCGCGCTCTCCTACGGCTTTCGTGGCAGCTTTAACAGAATACGCTTACGCGGGGACTACCTGCTCCAGTCGCATTAGGTCCACAGACTCCACGTACTCTTGGAGTCTCGGTCG
Organism: uncultured Chloroflexia bacterium; assembly: GCA_963766645.1. Lineage (GTDB taxonomy): Bacteria > Chloroflexota > Dehalococcoidia > DSTF01 > WHTK01 > WHTK01. The sequence goes on from CAVYAY010000002.1 coordinate 559,251, forward strand.
AATCTCGGCCATGTAGCTCGTGCCACGATGAGCCTCGCCCGCGGCGTTGTCACGATAACGTTCGACCCAGACGTACGTATGCTCGCGTGTCGGGTGCTTGGTCAGCACGTAAAGCAGCGTACCGGGCTCGTTGGCATAGACCTTCTCGGCAAACTGCGCCGCCTCTTCGAGGAAGGCCGCCTCGAACTCTGGCTTGATCTCCATGGTCACAACCAATGTGACCGCTTCGGACCCTCCCTGACCTGCTGGTGCGCGTGCCATCGTGCCCTCCTACTCTTCCGGTGCCAGACCAAACGTACGCAGCTGCGACAGGAAGTAGGCGTCCTTCTCCAGACGCTCTTTTATTTCCCTCTCGGCAGCGGGCAATAGCGCGTCGACCTGCGGTTCGAGCGCTTTGCCACGCTTGCGGCAGGCTGCCAACTGTCGTTGCAGATCGCGACGCTCCCGGCGCGGCGCGCCGACGTGCATCTTCGCCACGATACGCGCCGAGTCACGGCGCAGCTGCGCCAGCGCGTCTCGCAGTTCCTCGAGGACGGTTTCTTGATCCACGGTCATCGGTGGATCAGGCTTGGGTGGTCTTGAGGACGTCGTTCATACTGCCGGAGCGAAAGCCGGCGAGGTCGAGCGTGATGTAGAGGAAGCCGAGCTGCTTGAAGCGCTCGACCACTGCGCTGCGGCGTCCGCCGCTCATCAGTACCGCCATGCCGCCCTCGTCCAGCTCGATGCGGGCGATGTCGCCGTGGTGCCGCACGCGCAACTGGCGGATGCCCAGTGATCGCAGGAAGGCTTCCGCTTCTTCCACCTGGTCCAGCACCTGGATCGTCACCGGCGAGCCGTACGGAATACGCGACGATAGGCAGGCCATCGCCGGCTTGTCCCACGTCGGTAGGCCACGCTCACGTGACAGTTCGCGGATTTCGTTCTTCGTCAGCCCAGCCTCGATCAATGGACTGCGCACGCCGTGGTCGGCAGCGGCGCGGCGGCCGGGGCGGTGGTCACCGGTGTCGTCCAGGTTGCAGCCGTCGGCAACGTACTCGTAGCCGTCAATCTGCGTCATCTCGCCCAGCAGCGTGTACAGCTCGTCTTTGCAGTAGAAGCACCGGTCCGACGAGTTCTCGACGTAGCCCTCGCGGTCCATCTCGTGGGTCTCGATCATGCGGTGCGCGATGCCGATGCTGGCGACCAACTCCTTCGCTTCGTCCACTTCCGACTTCGGGATCGAGGGCGAAATACCCGTCACGGCCAGCGCGCGGTCGCCGAGCGCCTCATGCGCCACGGCGGCGACGTAGGTGCTGTCGACGCCGCCGGAAAACGCTACGACGACGGACCCCATTTCGCGCAGGATGTCGAGCAGCCGGGCTTCTTTCTGTTTCAGTTCAGCTTCCATGGGACTCAACTATAGCATCGGCTTCGAGGCGCTCAGCGCTCCAGGTGGTAGGGCACTTCGACGATGACTGTGTTTGGGCGGTTGCGGAGCGCGTTCTTCAGTCGCACCCCGAGCTGGTTGTGCAGCGCCCGGTGCCAGACACGCTTGACGACATATTCCGGCAGCACCACCGTCACGGCCTGCCCCGGCTGCGTACGGTCCATGCCTTCGATAAACGCCAGCAGCGGCTCGATCAGCGACCTGTACGGCGATTCGACAACCGTCAGCGGCACGTCGGGCACCGACTCCTCCCACTGGCGCCGGAAGTCTTCGCCTGTCTCCGGGTCATCCGTGACGTAGACGGCAACCGCCTGCTCCGATAATGTGCGTGCGTAGGCAACCGTGCGCAGGACGGCTCTGTTGATCTGGTCGACCGGGACGACGACGGTATGCGCCCGGCCAGACGACACGCCGTAGAAGTGCTCCGCGATGCTGGTCTGGTCGGTCAGCCCGACGCCGAGCTGGTCGTTTGTATCCTCGTAGTGTCTTGTGATGCTCCAGAGCACCACATAGAGCACGCCCATCGCGCTCATTGAAAGCCAGGCGCCGTTCGCAAACTTCGTTGCCCCGACGATCACGGCCACGATGCCCGTCACCACCATCCCCAACGCGTTCATCGCCAGGTAGGCGCGCCAGTGCGGCGTCCTCAGCCGCCGCCAGTGCACCACCATGCCGGCCTGCGAGAGCGTAAACGCCACGAAAACGCCAAACGCGTAAAGAGGGATCAGCTTGTGCGTCTCGGCGCCAAACAGGACGAGTACCGCGGACGACGCCGCGCCCAGGACGAGAATGCCATTCGAGAACGCCAGCCTGTCACCGCGGAAGGCGAACTGCGTCGGCATGACGCGGTCACGGGCCATGACGGACGCCAGCGTGGGCAGGCCGGCAAAGGCTGTATTCGCGGCGAGCACCAGGATCATCGCAGTCGAGACCTGCACCAGATAGAACAACGGCCCGTCGCCAAACACAACCGCCGCGATCTGCGAAACGACTGTGCGGTCCTCCGCCGGGATGACGTCAAAGTGCGTCGCCAGAATGGTCGTGCCAATGAAGAACGACCCCAGAATGCACGCCATCCACACCAGCGTCACTGATGCGTTGCGCGCTTCGGGCGGCTTGAACGACGGTACGCCATCGGCGATCGCCTCGATGCCGGTCAACGCGGCTGCGCCGGAAGAGAAGGCGCGCAGCAGAAGAAAGATGGTCAGCGTCTGGGTCCCCTCCGCCAGAGCCGTGGTCTGGGTTGCCGCATGCAGATCGTCGCCCAGGAGAAGACGCACCAGTCCCACGCCGAGCATGCCGCCGAAACTGAGAATGAAGACGTAGGGCGGGATCGCGAACAAGCTGCCCGACTCGCGAATGCCACGCAGGTTGCCAATTGTCAGGAGCATTACGAAGCACACCGCGAGCTCGATGCGAGCGCTGTACAGCTCCGGCGCCGCGGACGTGATTGCGGCCACGCCCGCAGCCGTCGAAACCGCAACCGTCAGGATGTAGTCCACGAACAGCGTCGCCCCGATGACGAGGCTGGGCGACCTGCCGAGGTTCTCCTTGGTGACGGCGTAGGCGCCGCCGCCGCCGGGATAGGCGCGCACCAGTCTGCACGTAGGAAGTCACGACGATGGAAGCCAGACAAGCGATGGCCAAGGCGATTGGTATCGAGTAGTGAAGCGACCCTGTGCCGGCCAGGATAAGGATGAGAAGGATCTCTTCCGTCGCATAGGCGGAGGAGGATAGGTTGTCTGAGGAAAAAACCGCCAGCGCCTTCAGCTTGCTCAGGCGCTCATGCGCCTGGTCCGCGGTCGCAATCGGCCGGCCGATGAGGATGTGGCGCAGGTTGGCCGCCCAGCGCCCGGATCGTGTCGTCGGCCGCAGTACGTTGATCGTCGCCTCGAAGGCGCCGGCGCCGATGCGGCGCAGCTTCTGCTCACCGGGCCGCGTCAGACGGATCGTGCGGTCGCCGGGGCGTGCCCCCTGGATCGTCTCGTGCAGCTCGGGCTCTGCGCCGGGCGTGGCCCGTCCCGGGCGCGGGATACGGACGACGGTCCGGCCGTCGTCCCCCTCGTCCGCGGGGTTCGCCGTCTTCGGTTCCTCGTCCTTGGGTTCTTCGTCGTCTGGCGTCACGTTCTCGCTTCTACTCCGGCGTCATGATAGGGCGTCTGGAGCCCGCAATCTAATTGGCGGAAAGCGTTGCGGCGTATGCTTGGGCGCTAAGGAGGTCATCATGTCCACTGAAGTGACTGAAATCGCCCCGGACATCTTTCGCATCGCCAGTTTCATTCCCCAGCGGCCCGTCACATTCATTCAATTCCTGATTCGCGACGAAAAGCCATTGCTGTTCCACACCGGCTTCAAGGTGCTCTTCCCCGACACCCTGGAAGCCATCAAGCGCATCATTGACCCGGCCAGCCTGCGGTACGTGAGTTGGTCCCATCTCGAGAGTGACGAATGCGGCGCAATCAACGAACTGCTAGCCGTGGCGCCTCAGCTCGAACCCGTCCAGGGCCGGCTGGGAGTCCAGTCAGGTGGCGATTTCATCGAACGCCCGATCTCAGCTTTGCAAGACAACGAAGTGCTGGATCTTGGAACGAAGAAGTTGCGCTTCCTGGTGACACCGCATGTCCCGCACTGCTGGGACGCGATCATGACGTTCGAGGAATCAACGGGGACGCTGTTCTGCAGCGACTTGTTCGCCGTCTCGGGGCAGCCGCCGGCGTTCACCGAGAGGGACATCGTTGGCCCTGCCGTCGCGAGGATCAAAGAGGCGCCCGACGCCTACCCTATCGGCCCTCACACCGCTGTCGCGCTGGCTCGGCTCGAAGCTCTGCAGCCGAAGGTCATCGCCGGTCACCACTCGTCGGCTTATGGTGGCGACGCAGCCCAGGCGTTACGAGACCTCAGTAACGGTATGTTGCATTCAGTAGGACTGACATCCTAGATCGGCAGGCCCTTGAGCCCCTGCATCCCCTTGATCGCGGAGATCTCGCCGCAATGCCCTAAGCCATGGTTTACGAATATCGCCTGCGTCATCAGTGCGAGCGGCCGCTTCGGGCCGCGGATCCACTCGACCTCGCGGTCGAGGTCCTCCGGCTTCATCGCCGCAAACGTCCACTCCGCACTGTGGGCCACTTCTTTGCGGTAAGCATCGAAGCCCGCAAGGTCGAGCTTCCAGCCCTCGCCGTGCCAGATCAGCGGCCGTTCAAACGGGATACCGGTCTTCTCCGCCCAGCCCGTCTCATGCAGCGAGCGCCCGCCGCCGAACTTGTCGTTGATCAGCAGGTCCTGCCCCGAGACTACGTGCGCCAGCAGCTGCGCGATCGTGTTTGACGTGCCGCCGGGATGAAAGTTGACGACGTCGTCCGTCAGGTCTTGCATCGCCATCTCCACCATGTCGTTCACGGCTTTCACGGACGTCCGCAAGTATTCGAGCAACTCCATCGTACGCAGGCTCCTGAACTATCTGGCAATGATCGTGGTGAGCTTAGCATCGCCAGAGGATCCCCTGTTCCTTGTTCCCCGTTCCTGCCCTAGAATTGAAGAGCTTATGTTTGATGCGCTTAGCGACAAGCTCCAGCGCGTGTTCAGCCGCCTCTCAAGCCACGGCACCGTAAGCGAGAAGGACCTCGACGAGGCCCTTCGCGAGGTACGTGTTGCTCTGCTCGAGGCGGACGTCAACTTCCGCGTCGTCCGGGACTTCATCGGCGCCGTGCGCGAACGCGCCTCCGGCGTCGGAGGTGCTGCAATCGCTGACCGGACCGCAGCAGGTCATCTCCATCGTCAACGAAGAACTGACGTCAATGCTCGGCGGCAGCCAGGCCACGCTTACGACGGCGCCTCAGATCCCAACCGTCATCATGCTGCTGGGCCTCAAGGGCGCCGGCAAGACCACCCTGGCCGCCAAGCTGGCACTTCACCTGCGCAAGAGCGGCGGCCGCCCGATTCTGGTCTCCGCCGACCCTTATCGCGTCGCTGCCGGCGAGCAACTCAAGACGCTGGGCCGCCAGATCGACATCCCGGTATTCGAAGGCGACTCGAGCGATGTCAAGAAGCTGGCCCGCGAAGCGATCGCCGAAGCGCAGCGCAGCAATGCGACGGCGCTGATCGTCGACTCCGCCGGCTATCTCCAGCTAGACGAGGACGTCATCGAGGAGATCAAGGCGCTCGAAACCGGCTTCCAGCCGCATGAAACGCTCCTCGTTGTCGACGCCATGACAGGCCAGGAAGCCGTCCACGTCGCCGAAGAATTCGGCGGCGCGACTCAGATCTCAGGTTTCGTCCTCACCAAGCTGGACGGCGATGCCCGCGGCGGCGCGGCGCTCTCGATCCGCGCCATGACCGGCCTGCCGATCAAGTTCATCGGCACCGGTGAGCGCCCTGATGCCCTTGAGCCGTTTCACCCGGAGCGCTTCGCCTCCCGCATCCTCGGCATGGGCGACGTGCTAACGCTGATCGAAAAAGCGCAGGCGCAGGTCGGCCAGGATGAGATGGTCGACTTCGGCAAGCGCGCCAAGTCGGGCCAGCTCGACCTCAACGACTTCGTGCAGCAGATGCAGCAGGTGCGAAAAATGGGGCCGATCGGCGACCTGCTGGGCATGATGCCGGGCATGGGAAACATCAAGCGCCAGTTGCAGGCAACGCAGATTGACGATACCTTCTTCAAGCGAATGGAGGCCATCGTCTTCTCGATGACCCCTGCGGAGCGGCGCAATCCGGATATCATCAACGGTAGCCGCCGCAAGCGCATCGCAGATGGTAGCGGCACAAACCCCGCCGACGTGAACCAGCTACTTAAACAGTGGAAAGAAGCCAAGAAGCTCATGCAGGCCATGGCTTCTGGCCGGACGGCCAAGATGCTCGGCATTCGCTAAGGAAGCCGGTCTGTAGAGGAGAATGAATTGCTGAAAATTAGACTCGCGCGTGTGGGCAAGAAGAAGCAGCCCACCTATCGCGTTGTAATCGCCGACGCGCGCGCCCCGCGCGACGGCAAGTACGTGGAAATCGTGGGCAGCTACAACCCGCGCACGGAGCCAGACACCTTCGTCATCGACGAGGACAAGGTCCGTGGTTGGCTCTCCAAAGGTGCTCAGCCGACGATGCGCATGCGGAAGCTGCTCGCGAGACAGGGTCTCATGGCCGCGCCGACCTTCCCGCCGCCGAAGCCCAAGCCTGCGCCCGAGACTGCTGCGCCGCAGGCCGCTGCTGCCCCGGCGGCGACCGCCGTCGCCACGCCGGTAGCTAGTGCAGAGGAAGCTGGTGAAGAAGAACCTGCCGCCGAACAGCCTGCCACCGAAGACGCTCCCGCCGAGGACGCTTCCGCTGAAGCCTCTGATGACAAGGCTGCCGAATAAATGAAAGAGCTCATCGAATACATCGCGGGCTCTCTGGTTGAAAACCCGGACGACGTTGAAGTCACCGAGGAATGGGACGGCCACCGCCACGTCATTCACCTCGACGTAAACGAGGCAGACATGGGTAAAGTGATCGGCCGCGGCGGACGCGTCGCCGAGGCCATGCGCTCCCTGCTCAAGGTCGCCTCCGCGCGCCAGGACACCCGTGCCGTCCTCGACATCGGCGACTAATCGGGCTGACTTCTTGCCGAGCCCATCACAGGGCGCCGTGACCTCGAACCCAGACCTCAACCCCGAGACTGCCGTCACCGTAGGCCGCATTACCGGCGCCCACGGCATCCGCGGCGAAATCAAAGTTGAGCCCTTGACGGACTTCCCGCAGCGCTTCCAGCCCGGCAGTCGCCTCTGGATCGACGGCGCCGCGTACGACGTCGAGCGCGGCCGCTGGCAGGGCCGCAGCGTCATCCTCAAGCTGCGCGGGGTGAACACCCGAAACCACGCCGAGGCGTTCCCCGGCAAGGAGCTGCGGGTGCCGGAGGCGGCGCCACTTTCCGAGACAGATGTCTACTACGTACACGACCTCATCGGCCTGCGCGTTGAGGACGCCGACGGCGAGGCGCTAGGCGAGCTTTCGGACGTGTTCAGAACGGGGTCGAATGACGTCTACGTGGTACGCGGCGAACGCGGTGAGCTGCTGTTGCCGGCGTTGGACGACGTGGTGAAGCAGATTGACGTCAAAGCGGGGCGCATCGAGGTCGCGATACCGGACGGCATCGAGTTCTTGAAGCCTGCACCGCCCCGCAAGAAGCGGCCGCCGCAGATACCCGGGACTGACCCTGGGGCAAGAGCGCCATCCAAGGCGTAACGTCTGCTAAAATCGACAATTCGTGGGGATATAGCTCAGTTGGGAGAGCGCTGCGTTCGCAACGCAGAGGCCGGGGGTTCGAGTCCCCCTATCTCCACCAAACCCTAGGAGCGTAGCTCAATTGGCAGAGCAGCGGTCTCCAAAACCGCAGGTTGGGGGTTCGAGTCCCTCCGCTCCTGCCAGACACCACCCATAACTCCCTCGGGCAGTCTGGCAATTCGCGATCGAAGGCCCCGGTTCGAACCAACCTTTAACATTCGCTTAGACGACTCATAGTCACCTGCGCACCCCTTGGCGGCACCCTTGATCCAGAGGTGCCGTCATGAAGTTGCTCCCGTTCCTCGTATTCGCTGCGCTGTCCGTCGACGCCGCAGCCTGCGGCCCGTCACGCGAGTCGTCCGTCTCCGCGCCGCCGCCGGCAACTGAAACCCCGGCGCCGTCAGCCACCGCTACGCCCGCCCCGGAGGCTGCGCCAGTCTCGCTAGAAGGCGCGTTCTCCTACGACCAGATGCCCGCCTACCTCGACGCCATCGCGCCGATGGTGGCGCAGTTCTACGAGGCTGACTACGCCGACATTCCGGACCCGCGCCTCGTTTACATCCCCTCTGGGCGCTACGCCCAGAGCGCATGCGGCCCATCAAACAGCGAGGCCTACGAATACTGCGCCGGCAACCAGACCATCTACGTCGGCCAGGACCTCCTCTGGGCCTTCTACCATCAGGCCGGCGATGCCGCGCCCGCCATCGCGCTGGCGCACGAATGGGGTCACCACGTGCAGTACTACCGCGGTGTCCCCTACGGCCGCACCGCGGCCGAGAGCGTCGACTTCGAGAACCAGGCTGATTGCCTCTCCGGCGCCTGGGCCAAGTACGCCGACGAGCAGGGCTGGCTCGAGCGTGAAGACGACCTCCAGGACGTCGGCACGCTGATGCAGCTCATCGGCTCCTCCGAGACGTCGCGCCGAGACCACGGCACGACAGCGGAGCGCAACGCGGCGTTCCAGGGCGCCTACGCGGACGGCGCCACGGCCTGCAACGCCTACTTCCCGGAAGAGCCGGTGGCGTGAGGGGGTTACTCCCGGGTCAGAACGGCTTCGAACTGGACAATACGCCCGGCGTCGCCGGGACGAGGATCCTCATCGAGTGAAAGCGTCAGCCTGCCGCCCTCCAGTTCACCGCGAACCACCGCGAAGGCATCGACGAACGAGCCCAGCTCGAGTCGAACGAGACCATCCGGCGTCCACCCCCCCTCAACACCCCAGCCGCCTTCCAGCGGTTCGACACAATCAGTCAGCGTCCAGCGCGCCTGAGCCGGCGTGCTGCCGCGAACGCTACCGTCGGCGTTGACGGCGAGCCGCCAATCCCGTGTGATCTCGCACTGGACCCCGCAGTCGGCGCCACACTGCACGAGCTCCAGCGTGCCCGCGTAGAAGCCGACGCGGTCATCGCTGCTGCCGGCGGGCTCGTCTTTATCATCTTTGGAAGGCTCCGGTTCTGAGGAACTCGTGCCCTCGTCCTGCTTAGACGCGAATTCAACGATGGCGTCCCGGCACGCGTCGCCCGCGCGCGTGGGGTCCATGGGCACGATGATCTTGCCCGAGGAGTCCTTGAGCCAGATGCAGAAGCCGCGGCTCTCCTGGTCGGAGTCTGCGTCGGTGCCGAGGATCAACGCCTCTACTATCTGCTCAGCTGAATATCCCACCATGCCCAGCCAGACTATGTAGGTTTCGGCAAGGCCGCCAGTTACGGCAGTCGGATCGTCATACTCTTCGACCCAGGACTTGGCTTCCTGGCGCAAGTGATCGACCGTCAGCGGCGAAGGTTTCGGCTCCTGCACGGGGGCTGATCGAGGCGCTGACGCTGGTGACGACTCAAAGCCTACGAGCTTAAAGGACTCCGCGGGCAAGCGGGCGGTATCGGGAAGCATGACGAGCCCGAGCGGCTCGCCGGCGGGTGTCAGCCCCTTCGACCCATCTGCGCTCTGAACCCGGCCGTCCGGCCTTAGCCATGCATCCTCGATCGCCTGGAAGACCTGGCCCGGCGAGTATCCACGCTCGTAGGCGAAGATGATTGCATCGAAGGCAGTGTCCTGACCCAGCTGTTCCACCACCAGAGACGACAGCCGTCTGACCTCGTAACCCAGGGGGTCGAAGTCGGCATCCTCGTTGTCGCCACCGCCGCAGGCGACGGCCAGCAGGCCGAAAAGAAACGCGACCATGATGTTTCGCATGCCATCAAGTCTTTTCGATAAGCGTCCTCATCTCAATCCGCGTTGTTTTTCATGATGCGTGCTTCGGTATGATCAAATTGCACCGCCGACCCGCCTTTGATAGGCTGAACCAGCCCTCCGAACGCGGCCGGGACCCGATTGACCGCTTCGCGAGATGCACCACAACGCCGAGGTGGTGGAATCGGTAGACACGCGGTCTTGAGGGGGCCGTGCCTTCGGGCGTAGGGGTTCAAATCCCCTCCTCGGCACCAAACAGCAGGTTCGTCCTGAGCCTGTCGGTCCAAGGGCGACGTGGCCAAGTGGTAAGGCAGGGGTCTGCAAAACCCTGATCGGCGGTTCGAATCCGCCCGTCGCCTCCAAACGCATGAAAACGGCCCTTCGCCTGAAGGGCCGTTTCTATTCGCGCCGGCCGGACGATAGCGCCGGCGTCAGGCAGTACGGGCACTTCGCGCTCGGCGGCGCCGGCGCAAAGCTCCGGCCGCAGGCGCTGCAAACGATCTGGAACGGCCCGTCCAGGCGCGACACCTTCGGTGCCGCGTCCTCTTCCTGCCCCGGCAGCAGCATCGATCCCGCGGTTTGCAGCAACGAAGCTCCATCGAAGTCCGCCTTACTTGCCGCCGCGGCCGCGCCCGCGCTCTTGCCGGCGGCGTCGGCCCGCATCTTCAGCAGCATGACCAGCGCGATAATCGTTAATAACGTCACTGCGCAGATGAAGAACCCCAGGCGCAGCGCCTTCATCATGTCTCCGCCCTCCCAGCCGTAGGCGAAGATGAACGCTCCCAGCGAATAGAACATGAAACCGTAGCCGACACCGGCGTATGCCCAATCCCGCGACAGGTCCTGCGCGTACCAGCCGTGATAGGCGGCGTAGACTACGACCGCGAACGAGACGATGGCGAGCACGAGCCCGCCGGTCACGAACTCGAGCATGCGGCCAGGCGGCCGAAGTTCGGTTAGTGTTTGACGTGTAGTCTCGTCGATCATCCTGATCGGATATTCGGCATCGGCCAGCCCGATGCCAAGACGCGGCTTCGCCGCCTGGAACCGGAGACACAAATGGACCAGCGACCTCTCGGCAAGACCGGCCTCACGGTATCGGCCCTCGGCTACGGCGCCGGCAACGTCGGCGGCCTCATGGTGCGCGGCACCCACGAGCAGCAGGTCGCGGCCGTCAAGCGCGCCCTTGACGCCGGCATCACCTACTTCGACACCGCCCCCCTCTACGGCAACGGTCAGTCGGAGCAGCACCTCGGCGCCGTCCTGACCGAGCTCGGCGCCTGGGGCCGGGTGCGCGTCGGCACCAAGGTTCGCCTCAGCGGCGACGACCTGCGCGACCCCGCTGCCGCCGTCAAGAAATCGATCACCGAGAGCCTGCAGCGCCTCGGCCGCGACTCCGTCGACCTCTTGCAGCTTCACAACACGATTCGCGCCACGACGGACCCGGCGAACCCTGGCATCGGCGGCGGCGACCTCATCGCGGCGGCTGACGCCATCCAGGCCGTCGTCAAGGAAGGCCTCGCCGGGCACGCGGGCTTCACCGGCGTCGGCGAGACGGAGCCGCTGCACGCCGCTGCCTCGAACGGTCACTTCGAGACGATGCAGTCCTACTTCAACGCGATCAACCCCAGCGCCGGTCACGCCGGAGCGTCTGGTGGCGCCCAGGACCAGGCCGGCGTCATCGGCGTCGCCGCGAAGGCCGGCCTCGGCGTCATCGCGATCCGCGTCATGGCCGGTGGCGCGATGACGGGCCAGGAAGCGCGCGCCCCGCTCGCCAGCACAGGCCTCGGCCCGGCGCTCGTGCCCGGCAACACGATGGAGTACGACATCTCTACCGCCGCCAACCGCGACACCCTTGCCCGAGAGCTCGGCCTCGAGTCGGCGCTCGAGCTCAGCCTGCGGCTCGTCATCTCACACCCGGGCGTCTCAACCGCACTCGTCGGCTACTCCGACATGGACCAGCTCGAAAGCGCCATCCGCTGGGCCGAACGCGGCCCCCTCAGCGCCGACCAGGTCCGCCGCGTCGTTGAGGTGGCTTCGGCCTGAACTACGCACCGCGACGAACACAACGAGAGGGCGGCCCTTCGCTTGAAGGACCGCCCTCTCTCAACGGAAACCAGCGATCGGATTGTTACCGCGGGTGGCTCATCTCCTGCACCAGCGGGTACAAGCCGTTGTCGAACTCCGTGGCAGTCGGCTCGGCGGCCGAGACGGGCGCGGCGATCTGCGGGTGGCTCATCTCCTGCACCAGCGGGTATGTGCCGTTGTCGAACTTCGTGGTCGTGACCTCGGCGGCCGAGACGGCCGCGGCGATCTGCGGGTGGCTCATCTCCTGCACCAGCGGGTACGTGCCGTTGTCGATCTCCGTGGTCCTGACCTCGGCGGCCGGAACGGCCGAGGCGATCTGCGGGTGGCTCATCTCCTGCACCAGCGGGTACGTGCCGTTGTCGATCTCCGTGGTCCTGACCTCGGCGGCCGGAACGGCCGAGGCGATCTGCGGGTGGCTCATCTCCTGCACCAGCGGGAAGGAACCTGCGCCTACCTTGCCAACGGAGGTCGGAGCAACACCGCTAGGGGTAGATGCCGGGGCGTCGTCCCTAAGCGCCAGGCCACCAACGACCGCGCTCACCGCGAGCGCAACGCCGGCAGCCGCGGCGAAATACTGCATCTTGAAACGCTTGAAAGTGCTGATCTGAGGGTTGGTGATTGTCGTTGCCATTGTGATTTCCTTTTCTCTACTAACTTCTGGTTGACTTTGCTTCTGTTTTGACTGCTTTTTAGTGCTTTGTTATTTCCGTCTTTATTGCGCTTCTCCTTTCGGTTGCAAGACTCTTCATCTGTCTCCAGTAGTGTCTTGCAACGCGAAAGGCGTGCCATCCTCGGAACTCGCCATCTTTCGAATAGCAAAATGGGCGCCGGAGGGCGCCCAGAGAGGGTCAGCGATAGCAGGTTCTTGCTATCGCGAGTCTGATGGCTTGCTAGTGAGGTTGTTAGTCCGCGAGGCCCTTACGGTGCGCGTAGCCCACGGCTTCGGCACGGTTGACTACGCCGGCCTTGGCATAGATGTTGCTCACGTGCCGGTTCACCGTGTTCAAGCTGATCACCAGCCAGCCAGGGTCCGCTGGCGGGGTTCAGCCAATCGTTCTGCACGTGGCCAAACGGATGCATAAAGAGATATGGACGCCCAGCGCCCATTACAGCGTAAGCGATATTAAATCCATCGCTCGTCTTCGCGTACTGCACCGGCGGCGCATTCATGGCGAAATGATATCGCGCCGACGATGCACGCATGCGGCGCGCTCGCAAACGGCGCGAGCCTGCGCTATGCTCGCCCCGCTTATAGCTAGAGGAGGGGAAACATGAAAGGTCGCGCCGTCTTGTTTATGGGGGCTCGCAAGCCCTTCGAAATCACCGAATACGAAGTCCCCGACCCGGAGCCCGGCGACATCGTCCTCAAGATAACGCAGGCAGGCATATGCGGCTCAGACCTGCACAGCTGGCGCGGCGACGGCCAGCCGGCGCCGGGGCAGGTGCCGCCGCCCGGCGGCCGCCCCACCGGCCACGAGGGCACAGGCGTCGTCTACAAGCTCGGCAAGGGCGTCACGACGGACGCCCTCGGCAAGACGATCAAGGAAGGCGATCGCATCGTCTACTCCTCGATCCGTCCCTGCATGCACTGCCACCAGTGCCTCAACGGCCGCCATAACTGGTGCCCGCAGCTCTTTGGCCGCTCAATTCCCGGCGAGTTCCCCTACTTCACCGGCACCTACGCCGATTACTACTACATCCGCCCCAATCAGCCCGTCTTCAAGGTCCCGGATGAGCTGCCCGACTCTGTACTCGGCTTCGTCAACTGCGCCATGGGGACCGTCACCGAGGGTCTCATGCAGGCCGGCTGCAAGGAGGGCGACTACGTCGTGATCCAGGGTGCCGGCGGCCTCGGCCTCAACGCCGTCGCGGCGGCGAAGGACATGGGCGCGCACCGCGTCATCGTCCTCGACCGCCTCGAGAACCGCCTCGAGCTGGCGCGCGAGTTCGGCGCCGACGAGACGATCAACATCGAACAGGAGTGGACCACGCCCGAAATGCGCGCCCAGCGCGTCAAGGAGCTGACCGGCGGCCGCGGCGCCGACGTCGTCATGGAGCTCGTCGGCCGCTCCGAGCTGCTCCAGGAAGGCATCGGGTACCTCGGTCCGGGCGGCACGTTCGTCGAAATCGGCAACATCGTGCGCGGCAACCCGATCCAGTTCGACCCCTCGACCATCCTCTTCGGTGCGAAGCGCATCATCGGGTCGATCATGTACCGGCCCAGCCTGCTGCCCGTGATGTTGGAGACGTTGATCAAGAAGCAAGGCCAGCTGCCATACGAGAAGATCGTCTCGCACAGCTTCCCCCTGGACCAGATCAATGAGGCGTTCGAGCAGGCGGAGTGGGCCGACCGCCACCCCACGATCACGCGCTCAATGCTCGTTCCCTAGCGTCTGCGTCATTGCGAAGAGGCCCCAGCCGACGAAGCAATCTCGCATCGTACGAGACGCGTAGGTCAACCTGAGATCGCTTTGCTCGCTGTAAGGGCAAAGAGGGAGGGCTCCTTTCAGAGCCCTCTTCTGCGTTCGAATCGGGTAAAGCGCTAGTTCTGGGCCGGAGGCTCGCCGTTCGGGCCCGGACCAAAGCCACCGGGACCACCGAAGTGACCGCGGAACTTACCGCCCTGGTGGCTCACGAGATTGCTGACGCGCTCTGCCAGGTTCTCCAGCATCTTGTCGGCCTGGTCCTGCGTGATCGACTCGTCGGCGACTTTTGCCTCGACGTCGGCCGTCAATTTCGTGACCAACTGCGCTTCGAGGTCGGTCACCCCCTGCTCGACCGCCAGGTCGTTCAGGGTCTTGCCGTCCGCGAAGCCCTGGCGCACATCGTCCGTCGTCAGTCCGAGAATCCCAGCCGCGGACTCAATAACGTTTCCGATCGTGTGTCGTACACGGAGGCCGAATCCTCGGCGCAGTTGCCCGGGCTCGGCGTTGCGCAGCCGCTCGGCCTGCGTGTCCGTAATTCGGCCCGCCGCGAGAGCATCGTCGATCACTTGCGTCCGCGCCGCGTCCTGGGCCGCCTGCAGTTCGTCGACGCTGATGCCGAGCTTCTGGGCCAGTGCCTCCTGGTACAACTCGTGCCAGCTTGAGCCGTCTGGCGGCGGCTCCTGCGCTTGCGCCACACCACCGAACACGCCGGCGCCTAGCGCGATAATTCCCGCGACGGCCGCAAGGCCAAACGCTCCCAAACCCCACTTCTTCATCCGATACCTCCTAGGACTACGTCTAGCGCTTCGGCGCTATGAACACTAAATCGCTACAGGTAGACTTTCGGTTACCGGTCGAATGCGAAGAGAGTGTAAAAATTGCGCCACCCTGAGATGCTGACCCGCCACACACAGGCCGGGACGCGGATAATGGACTCGGAGGCCCCGTGTCGAGCTACCTGGCCGTGATCTACGGGACATCTGCTGCCAAGAACGACGTCGCTTGGCAGCTGGCACGCACGTTGCCCGGCAAGTCGGCCGTCCTCAGCGTCGACCAGCTTCTCGACGGCTCGATCGCGCAGTCATCAGACGACGCCGCGGCGGAGCTCGACATGGCCCATACGCAGCTACGGCTGCTGGTCGCGAACTACATGCGCAACGGCTACAACGTGGTAGTCGAGGGCGTCTTTTATCACCAGCGTCATGGCCAGCTCTATCGCTACGAACAGGACATCGACCAGCTCGTGTCCTTGATGCGCAACATGACGCGCCGGGCGCTGACACTACACCTCCGTGACACAGCCGGCGGCGCCGGCTTCGATTACCGCACCCGCTACGGCGTCAGCGCTTTGAGCTTCGACGCGATCAGCAGCAGCGAGGAGATTGCCAGGGCTGCCCTCGAGAGGCTGTTATCGGAGGAAGTTACCTAGACCAGTTATCACTGCCGACAGTACAATAACTAGCACCGCATATTGGGGGCACGACATGGCCGACCGCATCGAGCGGGAAATCGAAGAGATTCTCAAGAAGATCGAGAACTTCCCCGACCGCAAATCGGGCCGTCCGCCACCGCGACGCCAGGGACCACCCGGTGGTGGCGTGATCCAGCGCTGGCTGGCGCGCGTCTCCCTGCGCAAGGTGATGATGTGGGCGCTATTCGTCGTCATCGTCGCCTTCTTCCTGCGTGGCATCCCCGGCGCCTACTGGCTCCTCGTCGGTGCGTTGGTCGTCTTCGCAACCGCGTTCATCCTTTCTACCCGTGGTGGCCCCACAGCCAATCGCTACGAGAAACGCTGGCGCGGACAGCCTCTGGAACTTTCGGGACCAAGCTGGCCGGACCGTATCAAAGCATTCCTGAAAGGGAAGAAGCGCGCCTGAAGACTGGCTATCTCAGGCTAACGACGGCAAGGACCGTCGCCGTGGCGGGGTGGAGGCAGGGATGGGTTTGATAAGCCGCGAGAGGCTGTGGGTATTTTTTTCTGTCGCCGCGATGCTGCTCGCGGCCTGTGGCGGCGCATCCTCGGCCACCCCCGCGCCGACCGCAACCACTGCCGCCCTCCCCACCGCGATCAGCGAGCCCTCCTCAACGCCAGCGCTCCCAACCGTACAACCCACACCCGCCACCAGCACGCTCGAACCGAGCGGCGCGCGCATCCTCGACGACGTCATCACGCTCTCCGTCAGCCCGCGCAGCAGCGCCACGGATGCGGAGCGCATCGCCGCCAACGCAATCGCCGATAGGCTACGCGGCCTGGGCTACGAGGTGACGATTCAGGAGTTCAGCGTCGGCAACGAGCAGGGACGCACCTCCGTCCTTAATGTCATATCACCGGATCAGCGCACGATCGCAACCCTGCCGCTGGCCAACAGTCCGACGGCCACAGTTCAGGGCAACATCGTCTTCGTCCCCGGCATTGGCGCCCCGGACGACTTCCCCGACGACGTCGCGGGCGCCATCGCGCTGATCGAACGCGGCACGTTGTTCTTCCAGGAGAAGGTACAAAACGCCGCGGCCGCCGGCGCGATCGCCGTCATCATCTACAACAATGAAGCGGGTACTTTCTACGGCAGTGGCGACGTCATCCCCGTGCCCGCCGTCACAATTTCCCAACTCGAAGGGCAGCGGCTCGTCACCGCGCTGCAAAGCGGCGAAGTCGTCGCCGAGGTCGGCGTCGGCTCGCTAAGCGACGCGATCTCCCGCAACGTCATCGCAAAGGCCCCCGGCGCCGAGTGTGAGACGATCTCCGGCGGCCACTATGACAGCGTGCCCCAGGCGCCGGGCGCCAACGACAACGCCAGTGGAACCGCCACTGTGCTGGAGATGGCCTCGATCCTGATGCAGAACGGCGGCGCCGGGAATAACTGCTTCGTCCTGTTCGGCGCTGAGGAGCTCGGCCTGCTGGGCAGCCGCTATTACCTCTCGACGCTGACACCGGAGGAGAAGGGGCGCATCAAAGCGATGCTCAACTTCGACATGGTGGGCGTAGGCGACGACACCTGGTGGCTGATCGGCACGCCGGAGCTGCAGAACCGCATGGTCGCGCTGGCAGCGAGCCTCGGCGTAGACGCGGTGCCTAGCAACCTCGTCGGTACCAGCAGCGATCACGCCAGCTTCCTCGCCGACGGTATCCCCGCGTTGATGTTCCATCGCTGGCAGGACCCGCTGCTGCACACCCCCCAGGACGTCTCCGAACGCGTTCGACCCGATCTGCTGGAGCAGGCCGCGCGCATGGGCCTCGCGCTTCTGGAGGTGCTCGATGCCCAGGGGTAGAGGCCACCTGACTGCGATGCTAGTATCCCCGAGAGGTTCGACGTCTCATGGGAGCTAAGTTCGTCGCGGCCATCATCGGCGTCATCATCCTGGTCGTCCTGGCCCAGACCTTCATATTCGGCGGCGGCGACGGTTCGCCTTCGGTCAACAACCCCAGCTCCATCCCAACCGCGACACCTCCCATCAACCTTCAAGACCCCGTTCTCCTCGGACAGGGCGACGCGGGCGGCGGCGGTGGCACCAGCCCATCCAGCAGTTCTCAGTCGACCTATACGGTGCAGTCCGGCGACACGCTCGGCGCCATCGCGGCGCAGCTCGGCGTAGCGCCCGGAGACCAGCAGGCCTGGATCAATCAGGTGCTCGACCTCAACGGCATGGAGGATGCCCGACAGCTGCAAGCAGGCCAGGAGTTGATCTTGCCGGGTGTGCCACAGTCCAGTTCCTCCAGCAATGGCAACGAAACTCCGGTAACGCAGCCGACTACGCAGCCAACGACGCAAGCAACGGCCGTGCCGACGCCGCCACCCTCCGCAACCGGCACGCTGCCGACCGCGACGCCCGGGAGCGGTGGCGCGACTGGTGTCTACGTCGTCGAGGATGGGGACTATCCCTACCTCATCGCGCTCAAGCATTGCGTCGACGACCCGGATGCGTGGGTCGCGGAACTACTCGATATCAACGGAGTCGACGCGAATTCGCTTTCAATCGGCCAGGAGCTCGACCTCCCGCCCGGCACGCCGCCCTTCTGTGGCGCCGAAGGCACCGACAACAGCGGCACGTAGCGACGCAGACGAACCATCCTTGTTGTCCGCGATTCTGGCCCGGTGCTAGGATTAGCCAGCTTTACGCGCCGCCGGGGGTTCAAGGCGGCTCCACGAGAGGTTCTTTGAGCATCGAGCAGCGACTTGAAGACCTGAACCGCCGCAAGGAGCAGGCCAGCGCTGGGCGGCGGTCAGCGACGCATCCAGGCGCAGCACGACCGCGGCAAGTTCACCGCCCGCGAGCGCATCAACATGCTCGCCGATCAGGGCACCTTCGAGGAGTTCGACTCCCTCGTCGCTGCACCGCGCCACCGACTTCGGCGTCGACCAGCAGCAGTATCCCGGCGACTCCGTCGTCACCGGCTTCGCCAAGATCGAGGGGCGGCCCGGTCTGTGTCTTCTCGCAGGACTTCACGGTCATCGGCGGCAGCGTGTCCGAGGTCGCCGCCGAGAAGATCTGCAAGATCATGGACCTCGCGGTCAAGACCGGCGTGCCGATCATCGGCATCAACGACGGCGGCGGCGCGCGCATCCAGGAAGGCGTCTCCAGCCTCAAGGGCTACGGCGAGATCTTCCGCCGCAACGTCCGCGCATCCGGCGTCGTGCCCCAGATCTCCGTGATCATGGGCCCGACTGCCGGCGGCGCCGTCTACTCGCCCTCGATCACCGACTTCGTCTTCATGGTCCAGGACCACAGCTACATGTTCATCACCGGCCCGGACGTCGTGAAGGCCGTCACGATGGAAGAGGTCACGGACGAGGACCTCGGCGGCGCCAGCGTGCACGCCACGCGCTCCGGCGTCGCCCACTTCGCCCTCGATACCGAGGAGAACTGCCTCAACGAGGTGCGGCGCCTCATCGCTTACCTGCCGCTGAACAACATGGACGACCCGCCCGTCGTCGAGATGGGCGACGACCCCCGACGCCGCGACGAAGAGATGCTGACCGTCCTGCCCGAGAACGAGTCGCAGCCCTACGACGTTCGCGAGGTGATCTACCGCGTCGTCGACAGCGCCGACTTCCTGGAGGTCCACGCCGACTACGCGCAGAACATCGTCGTCGGCCTGGCGCGCCTGGCCGGCCGCACCGTCGGCGTCGTCGCCAACCAGCCTCTGTACCTCGCCGGCACGCTCGACATCGCCGCGTCGCTCAAGGCCGCGCGCTTCGTGCGCTTCTGCGACTGCTTCAACATCCCGATCGTCACCTTCGCCGACGTCAGCGGTTACCTGCCCGGGCACGGCGCAGGAGCACGGCGGCATCATCACCCACGGCGCCAAGCTGGTGTACGCCTACGCCGAGGCGACGGTGCCGAAGGTGACCTGCATCCTGCGCAAGGCCTACGGCGGCGCCTACATCGCCATGGGCTCGAAGCACCTCGGCGGCGACGTCAACCTGGCCTGGCCCACCGGCTCGATCGCGGTGACGGGCCCGGACGCGGCCGTCGGTATCGTCTTCCGCTCGCAGCTCGAGCTGACGCCGGACAGCCGTCCGCAGCTCATCGCCGACTACCAGGAGCGCTTCGCCAACCCCTACGTCTCCGCCTCCCGCGGCTACATCGACGACGTGATCGACCCGCGCGACACGCGCCTGAAGATCATCCGCAACCTGGAGATGCTCGCGAACAAGGCGGAGCGCATGCCCAACAAGAAGCACGGCAACATCCCCCTCTAGCCTTCTCCCTTGACCGCCTTCCGACTGCCCGCGCTGCCGTCGCGCCACCCGCACGACCGCGAGATCCTGCGCCTCGCGGTGCCGGCCTTCGGCGCGCTAATCGCCGAGCCGTTGTTCCTCCTGGCCGACTCCGCCATCGTTGGCAACCTCGGCACGCCCCAGCTCGCCGGCCTGGCGATCGCCGCGACCGTCCTGGCGACGGCCGTCCACCTCTGTATCTTCCTCGCCTACGGCACGACGGCCGCGGTCGCCCGTAGCCTTGGCGCCGGCGACCTCCGCGGCGCACTGCGTCTCGGCATCGACGGGCTCTGGCTGGCGCTGCTCCTCGGCGTGCTACTTGGCGTCATCGGCGTCGTCAGCGCCGGCGTCGTCAGCGGCTGGTTCACCAGCGACAACGCCGTCGTCGGCTATTCGATGACCTATCTGCGCATCAGCATGTTCGGCCTGCCCGGGATGCTCGGCGTCCTGGCCATGACAGGCATCCTGCGCGGCCTGCAAGATACCGCGACGCCCCTCAAGGTCGCCGTCGCCGCGAACCTCGCCAACGTCCTCCTCGATTACGTCCTCGTCTACCCGCTCGGAATGGGGATCGGCGGCTCGGCTGTGGCGACCGTTGTCGCGCAGTGGGCCTCGCTCGGCGTCTACATGGCCGTAGTGTTCAGTGCCCTGCGCCGCGAAGGCGTTTCGCTGTCTCTATCGTGGCCGGGCGTGACCCGCAGCTTCCGCGCCTCATCGCCGCTCTTGATCCGGAACCTTTCGATGCGCGGCGTGGTGATCATCTCGACGGCTGTTGCAGCCCGCATCGGCAGCCCGGAGCTGGCCGCGCACCAGGTGGCCTTCACGGTCTGGACGACGCTGGCGCTCGGCCTCGACGCCGTGGCGATCGCCGGGCAAGCCATCATCGGCCGCCTGCTCGGCGCCGCCGACGCGTTGGGCGCCCGGTCCGCCGTGCGGCGCATGGTCGAGCTCTCGGTCGGTATGGGCGTAGTGCTCGGCCTGCTGATCTTCGCCGGCCGCGGCCTCATCCCGCAGATCTTCAGCTCCGATCCCGAAGTAAGGCGTCTGCTGAGCGATGCACTGTTGATCATCGCGCTCATGCAGCCGCTGGCGGGGTGGGTCTTCGCGCTGGACGGCGTCCTGATTGGCGCTGGCGACAACCGCTACCTTGCGGCGGCCCAGGCTGTAACCGTCGCCGTCTTCGTTCCATTGGCCGTCTGCGTCCTCGTCTTCGACCTCGGGCTCACGGGTCTCTGGTGGGCCCTGGCCGGCTGGGTCGTTGCCCGCTTCCTCTTGATGCTGCGCCGTCAGCTCAGCGGCAACTGGGCCGTCGAGGGGGCGCCGCGGGCCTGACTCTAGAGTCCGCCAGCGGCCTCGCCTATACTGGCGGGGCCAGCCCGCCCAGGTCTGGTTGTATCGGATCATAAGAATCATCGATATGATCGACGGTTCGTCATATGGAAGGACTATAATTGGGGTTGCCGGTTACGGCCGGCGTTTCAGCCCGGGCCCAACGGCCCCGACACTGTCGGGGAGTCGCGGGCGAAACGGCGATGAGCCCAACCCCTGACCAAGTAGAGGGCCCTCCACAATCTCTTCTGGAGGAATGCTCATGTCGCCTTCACTCGACAGCTTCGGCGCCCGCGCCACACTCGATGTCGGTGGACGCTCGTTCACCTACTACAGCCTCCCCTTCCTCGAAGGCCGTCTCGGCGGTGTCGCACGCCTGCCCTTCTCGCTGCGCATCCTGCTGGAGAACCTCGTGCGCAACGAGGACGGCATCACCGTCACGAAAGACGATGTCGCCACGCTGGCGGCGTGGGACCCCAAGCAACGTCGGCGAGAACGAGATCGCCTTCCGGCCCGCCCGCGTCCTGATGCAGGACCTCACCGGCGTGCCGGCCATCGTCGACCTCGCCGCGATGCGCGATGCGATGGTCGCGCTGGGCGGCGACCCGAGCAAGATCAACCCGCTGTCAGCCCTGCCGAGCTGGTGATCGACCACTCGGTGCAGGTCGACGAGTTCGGCACGGTTGGCGCCTTCGCTCGCAACGCCGCCCTGGAGCTGGAGCGCAACCGCGAGCGCTACGGCCTGCTGCGCTGGGGCCAGCAGGCGCTGGCCAACTTCAAGGTCGTGCCGCCTGACACCGGCATCGTGCACCAGGTCAACCTCGAGTGCCTGGCTCGCGTCGTCTTCCAGGACGAGCGCGACGGCGTCATGCTCGCCTACCCCGACACCGTCATCGGCACCGACTCGCACACCACGATGATCAACGGCCTCGGCGTCCTCGGTTGGGGCGTCGGCGGCATCGAGGCCGAGGCGTCGCTGCTCGGCCAGCCCAGCCCGATGCTGATCCCGGAGGTCGTCGGCTTCAGGCTGATCGGGCCGTCTCGCCGAAGGCGCCACCGCCACCGACCTCGTGCTGACCGTGACGCAGATGCTGCGCGCGCGCGGCGTCGTCGGCAAGTTCGTCGAGTTCTACGGCCCCGGCCTTTCCGGTCTGCCGCTGCCCGACCGCGCCACGATCGCCAACATGGCGCCGGAGTACGGCGCCACGATGGGCTTCTTCCCGGTCGACGCCGAGACGCTGAACTACCTGCGCTTCACCGGCCGCGACGAGGCGCAGGTGCAGCTGGTCGAGGCGTACTGCCGCGCCCAGGGCCTGTTCCGCGAGGACTCGACGCCCGAGCCCGTGTTCAGCGACACCCTGGAGCTCGACATGAGCACCGTGGTCCCCAGCATCGCCGGGCCGCGCCGGCCGCAGGACCGCATTCCCCTGACCGATGCCAAGGAAGCCTGGCGCAGAGCCCTGGGCGAGCTGATGGACCCGGCCTCGCAGTCGACCATGAGCAGTACGAGAGCTGGCTGAACGAGGGCGGCAGCGCGGCACCCCTGCACGAACACGTCGCCGACGGCGTCGCAGTCACCGACGCGTTCTCGTCCGCTGTCATACCCGGACAGCGGCTACGAGCTCGGTCACGGCGCCGTCGTCATCGCCGCGATCACGAGCTGCACCAACACCAGCAACCCGCAGGTGCTGATGGCGGCGGGTCTGCTGGCCCGCAACGCCGTGCAGAAGGGCCTCAACGTCGAAGCCCTGGGTCAAGACCAGCCTGGCGCCCGGCTCCAAGGTCGTCACGGACTACCTGGACGAAGCGGGCCTGACGCCCTACCTGGAGCAGCTCGGCTTCTACCTCGTCGGCTACGGCTGCACCACCTGCATCGGCAACTCCGGCCCGCTGCCGGAGGACGTCTCGCAGGCCATCGAAGCGGGCGACCTCGTCGTCACGTCGGTGCTCTCCGGCAACCGCAACTTCGAGGGCCGCATCCAGTCACAGATCAGGGCGAACTACCTCGCCTCGCCGCCGCTGGTCGTCGCCTACGCGCTGGCGGGCACCATGGACATCGACTTCGAGCAACGAGCCGCTGGGCACGGCGCCCGACGGTCAGCCCGTCTTCCTGCGCGACATCTGGCCCTCCCGCATGGAGATCGAGGAGGCGATGCGCACCGGCGTCCAGTCCGAGATGTTCCGCGAGAAGTACGCCGACGTCTTCGCCGGCGACGACACCTGGCGCTACGCTGGAGGTGCCGACGGGCGACCTGTTCGCCTGGGACCCCTTCTCCACCTACGTCCGCAAGCCCCCGTACTTCGAAGGCATGACGCTGGAGATCAGCGACCCGCGCGACATCCGCGGCGCCCGCGCGCTCGGCGTCTTCGGCGACTCCGTCACCACGGACCACATCTCGCCCGCCGGCGAGATCGTGCGCAAGAGCCCGGCCGGCCACTACCTGACCGAGAACGACGTGCCCGTCGCCGAGTACAACACCTTCGGCGCCCGTCGCGGCAACCACGAGGTCATGGGCCGCGGCACCTTCGGCAACATCCGCCTGCGCAACCGCCTCGTCCCCGGCGTCGAGGGCTGGTTCACCAAGCACCTGCCGGACGGCGAAGAGATGTCGATCTGGGACGCCTCGGAGAAGTACCAGGCGGAAGGCGTGCCGCTGATCATCCTCGGCGGCAAGGAGTACGGCACCGGCTCCTCGCGCGACTGGGCGGCGAAGGGCCCGAAGATCCTCGGCGTCAAGGCCGTCATCGTCGAGAGCTTCGAGCGCATCCACCGCAGCAACCTCATCGGCATGGGCATCCTGCCGCTGCAGTTCGAGCGCCGGCCAGTCGGTCGAGAGCCTCGGCCTCACCGGCGAAGAGGTCTTCGACATCGAGGGCATCGAGGCGGCTGGCCTGACGCCGCGCCAGCGCCTCAAGGTCACCGCCACGGCGCCGGACGGCAGCGCGAAGACATTCCACGTCGTCAGCCGCATCGACACGCCGATCGAGGTCGACTACTACAAGCACGACGGCATCCTGCCCTACGTGCTGCGCCAGCTTGCGAGGAGCTCGATGACAAACTCCCCTGACCCCCTCGTCGCCGTAATCATGGGCTCGAAGTCCGACTGGCCCGAAGTCATGTCGCACGCCGATAAGACACTCGAAGACCTCGGTATCCCGCACGAATCGCTCGTCATGTCGGCCCACCGCACGCCGGACAAGGTGCTCGAATACGCGGCGAAGGCCGAGGAGCGCGGTATCGAAGTGATCATCGCCGGGGCCGGCGGCGCAGCACATCTCGCGGGCGTCATCGCCGCCAAAACTCAGCTCCCAGTGCTCGCCGTGCCGATTGCCTCGACGCCGTTTAACGGCCTCGATTCGCTGCTGGCGATGGTGCAGATGCCGGGCGGCATACCAGTCGGCACGCTCGCCGTCGGACGTCCCGGCGCGGTCAACGCGGCGCTGCTCGCCGCCGCCATCCTGGCGCTGAAGCACCACGATATCCGCGACAAGCTGCGCGCGTACCGGGCTCGGCAGACCCAGAACGTGCTCGACAACCCGGACCCGCGTGCCTGACAAGAGCGTCGACGGCCTGATCCTCGGCGTGGACCTCGATGGCGTCTGCGCCGATTTCTACAGCCGTATGCGCGAAATCGCCGCCGAGTGGTTCGAAACGCCGCTCGAAGAACTGACGACGACGCCCTCTTTCGAGCTGCGAGAGTGGGGCGTCACCGACCGCAAGGACTACGACAGCCTCCACCGCTTCGCAGTGACGCAGCGCGAGCTGTTTCGCAGCTGCCCAATGATCCCCGGTGCCCGCCGTTACCTGCGCCTGCTCTCCGACGAAGGCGTCCGCATTCGCATCATCACGCACCGTCTCTACATCGACTTTTTCCACAACGCCGCCGTCAATCAGACCATCGACTGGCTGGACTTCAATGGCATCCCCTACCGCGATCTCTGCTTCATGAAGGACAAGGAGCAGGTGGGCGCCGACATCTACGTCGACGACTCGCCGGACAATATCCGGCTGCTGCGCGACCGGGGCTTCTACACGATCTGCTTCGCCAATAGCACGAACCAGGACCTCGGCCCGCCGATGGCGAGCGGCTGGCAAGACGTCTATAACCTCGTCCACGCCCGCGCGAAAGAGGCAAGCTCCGCCGGCTCGCGTTAGGTCTGCGTTGCCGGTTCGGCCGCTACTATCACAGCCTGGAGCCGCATGTTCCCGCTCAGGTCCTTGAGGATCGGCAACGAGTACGGCAAGGCAAGCACCGCGATCACAAGCAGCGACACGGCCATTGAGCCCATCGCCACTCGCGGCCCAAAGGCGCTTGTCAGCAGGCCCGCCAGGACGGTGCCCAGCGGCACCATACCGCGCTGCAGGAACAACGTGCTCAGGATGCGGCCGCGGTACTGCGGATCGACGTTCATCTGAAGCATCGTGTTGTTCGAGGTCTGATAGGTCTGCTGGCTCATGCCAATCATCAGCAGGATAGGCAATGCAATCCACATCGACGGCGCGATTGCCAACAGCGCCAGCAATCCGCCGAAGCCGAGCAGGCCAGCCATCATCTGACGGTGGAACTGGGTCGAGCCGCGCGATGACGCCACGACAAGCGCGCCGATCACCGCCCCACCGGCTGCCACCGCCGACATCAATCCCAACCCTTCACCGCCCGACTTGAAGACATCCTTGGCGAAAATCGTCAGCATCACCTGGTAGGGCTGGCCCAGCACCATCGGCACCAGCGCCAGGATAACCAGCAGCCGTAGGCCAGCTTCGTGACGCAGATACGAGATGCCCTCCTTGAGGTCGTGGAACATGCTGCGGCGCCCGCGTGGCGGCTCCCATGCTGGGAAAGTCATCAGGAACAGGCTGTAGAGCACCGCCAGGAAGCTGAACGCGTTGACCCAGAACGCCGCCTCGACACCCGCGGTGCCGATCAACACGCCGCCGATCGTCGGGCCGATGACTCGCGTCAGGTTGACGGTGGCCGAGTTCAGGCCGACTGCGTTCGGCAGGTCCTCCGGTGGTACCAGCTCAGAGATCAGCGACTGGCGCGCCGGCTGGTTAAACGACATCGTCACACCGCGCCCCAGCGCGATGACGTAGATCAAGTAGATGTTGACGGACCCGCTGGAGACTAGGATCGCTAGCGCAAAGGCCAGCAGCATCATGACCGCCTGCGTCGAGAACAGCAGGTTGCGGCGCTGCACCCGATCGGCGATAACGCCACCGATAAGCGTGAAGAAGAGCAACGGCAGCGCCCGGAACGCATTCGCCAGCGCCAGCGCCAGCGGGTTTGAGTCCGTCAGGGTGTAGACCAGCCAGTTGAAGGCGACAAGGTCCATCCAGTCGCCCGACTGCGAGACCAGGTTTCCGGTCCACAGGAGACGGTAGTTGCGGTGGCTCAAGGCACTGAACGCAACCGGCATATGAAATGCAATTCTTGGCATGAATCGAATTATCCTATCTTTTCTTTACGCAAACGTCACTGTTAGGCCGTCCCTGCTGGCCTTAAGCGCCGGACGTAGTAGGATTGGTTCGCACCCCCGCTGCCACCGAAGACGGCTCACACACGACGAAAGGCTGGTAGAACTGTGGTTGATCAAGCCACCCTTGACCGCGCCCGTGACCACATTGGCGCCCTGATCGAGGAACAGCTCGATCGAGTCGAGCGACTCAAGAACGAACCGGACTGGTTCGACTACCAGACCGCCTCCCACATCCGTGTCGGCGTTTGCGGCGGCGATGGCATCGGGCCGTTCATCACCGGTGAGGCCGTGCGGGTGCTGGAATACATCCTGGAGCCCGAGGTAAAGAGCGGCAAGATCGAATTCAAGACCATCGAAGGCCTGACCATCGAGAACCGCGCGGCGCAAATGAAAGCGCTCCCAGACGACGTCGTTGCCGAGCTGCACCAGTGCCAGGCCGTGCTCAAGGGCCCGACCACGACGCCGCAGCGTGGCGACCCGTGGCCCAACATCGAGTCCGCCAACGTCGCCATGCGTCGTGAGCTCGACCTCTTCGCTAACGTGCGCCCGGTGCGCGTCCCTTCGCAAGAACATCGACTGGATCTTCTTCCGCGAGAACACCGAGGGCGCCTACATCCTGGGCAGCCGAGGCCTGCGCGTTACCGACGACCTCGCGTTCGACTTCACGGCCGTCACGATGCAGGGCAGCGAGCGCCTGCTCCGCCTCGCCTTCGAGCACGCCAGGAAGACGGGCCGCAACCACGTCACGGTCGTGCACAAGGCCAACATCATCAAGCTCACGGACGGCATGTTCCTTGACGTCGCCAAGGAAGTCGCCAAGGACTACCCGGAGGTGACGTGGGACGACTGGATCGTCGACATCATGACCGCGGCGCTGGTCAACCCGCAGCGCCGCACCGACTTCAGCGTCATCGCGGCGCCCAACCTCTACGGCGACATCATCACGGACGAGGCTGCCGAGTTTCAGGGCGGCGTCGGCACCGCCGGCAGCGCCAACCTCGGCAAGCAGAACGCGATGTTCGAGGCGATCCACGGCTCGGCGCCGCGCATGGTCAACGAGGGCCGCGCCCAGTACGCCAACCCGACGAGCATGATCGTCGCCGGTAAGATGCTGCTCGACCACATGGGCTACGCCGACCGCGCCAAGAAGCTCGACATGGCGCTCGACATCTGCGGTCAGTACGAGAAGAAGCTGGTCATGACGGGACGCGACACCGGTGCTACGGGCGCCGACTACGCGAACTACATCATGGAAACGCTCAGGGATCCGAAGCTGGAGGAGCGCTGGCAGAAGTACGCCGGCGCGTAAGCATCAGCGGACCAAAGTGACGGAGCGGCTTCGCGCTCGATGCGGCCGCCTCAGCGAATAGAGCACAACACGAGGGGAAACATGGCAGGACGTAAGAAAGTAACTATCGTTGGCGGCGGACAGACGGGCGGCATCATGGCCTACCGCCTGGCCGAGAAGAACATCTGCGACATCGTGATCAAGGACGTGGCCGAGTTCGCCCAGCACCACGGCAAGGCGCTGGACATCTACCAGGGCTCGTCCTTCGCCGGCTTCGAGACGACGCTGACCGCCACGGACGACTGGGACGCCACGGCCGGCTCCGACGTCGTCGTGATCACGTCCGGCGCGCCGCGCAAGCCGGGCATGACGCGCGAAGAGCTGCTGCAGGGCAACGCCGACGTCGTCGGCGACTACGCCGCCAAGAACGCGATCGCGCAGAGCCCCAACGCCATCATCATCGTCTTCGCCAACCCGATGGACGTGATGTGCCACGCGCGCTCAAAAGGCCACCGGGCCTGCCGCGCGGACGCATCATCGGCCAGGGCGGCATGCTGGACAGCTCACGCTTCCGCGCCTTCATCGCGATGGAGACCGGCGTCGCCCCGCGCGACGTCCACGCCTTCGTCCTCGGCGGCCACACCGACGCCACGATGGTGCCGATCGTCAGCCAGGCGCGCGTCGGCGGTATTCCGCTCGAAAGCCTGCTGTCGAAGGAGAAGATCGACGCCATCGTCAAGCGCACCATGAACGGCGGCGCCGAGCTCGTCGAGCTTTACAAGACCGGCTCCGCCTTCCTCGCTCCCTCCGTCGCCACGATGACAATGGTCGAGTCGATCCTGCTGGACGAGAAGCGCATCCTCCCCTGCGCCGTCCCGCTGGACGGCGAGTACGGCATTAACGGCGTCTTCTGCGGCACCATGGTCAAGCTCGGCGCCGGTGGCGCTGAGCAGGTCTACGAGATGCCGGTCTCCGCCGAGGAGAAGGCGAAGATCGTCGCCGCCGCCAAGGGCACCGAGGAGCTGAAGGCAATCATCGGCGCCTAGCGCTCACTCACCCCGCCGCGTAGCTGTCGGAGGATCGAGATGACGGACCGAGAAGTCCTGCTCCTGGGCAGCATCGCTCTGGGCAACGCGGAAGAGGTGTTTCGCACCGTGGGCAACGTCCTCGGTAACCACGTGCGCCGTATACCGGACGGCGAGACCGGCAACGCGCGCGCCTACTGGATCCAGTGCCAGAACCCATTCTTCATCGGCAACCCCCAGCTCGAGATGGTCGAGCGCGACCCGGACAATCCGGACGAGCTGCGACCGGCCCACGTCCCCTCCAACGGCCTCTACTCGCCGACGATGGCGGGTGTTTATCAAGGCCAGGCGCGCTTGAGACCCGGTGTGGCGCCGGCCGAATTGCACTTCGACAACTTCGGCTACGCCGACTGGGCTATCGAGTCCTACAACACGTTCAAGCGCCTGCAGCAGGAAGGCGCCGTCCCTGCCGGTGTAAAGTTCCAGGTCAGCATCCCCACGACGCAGGTCGTCATGCAGTCACGCATCCTGGCGTCCGAAATGGCCGTCATCGGCCCGGCTTACGAGGCGGCGATCTTCCGCGAAGTCGAACGCATCTGCGACTCGATACCGCACCAGGACCTTGCGGTCCAGTGGGACTGCACCGAACCGGCCGGCTATGAGCTGGCGCCCCTTGCGCGCCCGAGCATGATCGAGCGCATGATCACGTTCGCTGCGCCTGTGGCCGAGGGAGTGGAGCTGGGTTACCACCTCTGCTACGGCGATTGGGAACACCGCCACTTCGTCGAACCTACGGACACCGCCAACCTGGTCGAGATGGCAAACGGCATCTCGGCCGGCGTTTCGCGGCCGATCGCCTGGATGCACCTGCCTGTACCGCGCGAGCGCTCGGACGACGCCTACTTCGCACCGCTCTCTGGCCTCAAGCTGCACCCCGAGACGCAGCTGTCCTCGGCCTCATCCACCACACGGACGGCATCGAAGGCACGAAGGAGCGTATGCAGGCGGCGAACAAGGTGGTGCAGGACTACGCCATCGCCACCGAATGCGGCATGGGCCGCCGCCCGCCGGAGACGATCCAGAAGCTGCTGGGCATCCACAAGCAGGCCGCGGAGCTGGGCATCTATCGGCGGGGACGTCTACGTATGTGTCATGTCGAGCGGTACAACCCACTCGTCGAACTGAGCTTCCGTAAGCTCTCCTGAAGCCAGCGCGGCTTCCTTGAGGCTCAGGCCTTCGTGGTGTGCCTTCTTCGCGATCGCCGCCGCCTTGTCGTAGCCGATGTGGCGGTTGAGCGCCGTCACCTGCATCAGGTTCTTGCCGAGGTTCTCACTGAATCTTGGCATAGTTCGGCACGATGCCGACGGCGCAGTTGTCGTTGAAGGCGAGTGCAGAGTCCGCAATCAGCCGGATGCTCTCGAGCACTGCGTGGACCATGACCGGCTTGAACACGTTGAGCTGGAAGTTGCCTTGCGTCCCCGCAAAAGCAACGGTTGCGTCATTGCCGAAAACCCGGGTGGCCACCATCGTCACAGCCTCGGACTGCGTCGGGTTTACTTTGCCGGGCATGATCGAGCTGCCCGGTTCGTTCTCTGGTATCTCGATCTCGCCGATGCCATTACGTGGGCCGGAGGCGAGCCATCGGACGTCGTTCGCCATCTTCATCATCGCGGCTGCCAGCGTGCGCAGTGCCGCTGACACCTGGATCAACTCATCATGCGCGCTGAGGGCCGCGAACTTGTTGTCGGCGGAGCGGAAAGGATAGCCCGTCTCCACTTCGAATTTTTGCGCGGCCAAGTCACCGAAGCGTGGATGAGCATTGAGTCCAGTCCCCACGGCTGTTCCGCCGATCGCCAGGTTATAGAGGCCTGCCTCTGCGTGCTTCACTTCGCCGAGGGCGAAATCCAGCTGAGCGACCCAGCCACCGATCTCCTGACCAAGCGTGATCGGCGTGGCGTCCTGCAGATGTGTGCGGCCAACCTTGACGATGTCGCCGTATTCCGCCGACTTTGCCGCCAGCGTCTCGCGCAGCTTGCCGATCGCCTCGTACAGCCGCTCGTTCAGCTCGAGTACGACTGCGATGTGCATGGCGGTTGGGAAGGTGTCGTTACTGCTCTGACCGCGGTTGACATGGTCGTTAGGGTGGACTGGCTTCTTGCTGCCCATCTCGCCCCCCGCCAACTCGATCGCGCGGTTCGAGATCACCTCGTTGGCGTTCATGTTGCTCTGCGTGCCGGAGCCAGTCTGGAATACGACAAGCGGGAAGTGGTCGTCCAGCTTGCCGGCGATCACTTCGTCTGCTGCCTGGACGATGAGGTCGGCGACGTCGGGCGGCAGCTCACCCAGCTCCGCGTTTGCCTGTGCCGCACCCTTCTTGAGTATGCCGAGCGCGCGGATAATCGGGCGACCCCAGACAAAGGTGTCGCGGCCAATGGGGAAGTTGTGGATTGAACGCTCCGTTTGCGCCCCCCAGTACCGGTCGGACGCTACCTGCAATTCGCCCATGCTGTCGGATTCGGTTCTCGTGCTCATGGTTTTCAGTTTAGGTGTGCCCCACACGCCAGACAATGGAGAGTGAGACAGCGCGCGCCTCTTTCCATGGCTAACTTTCAGTGGCCGTTTGGGCTATCGCCAATGGGCCAGCGGGGCATAATGGTGTCCAGACTTCGCACTGCGGGCCGTCTGAGGCTATATAACGCTCACGGAAACGCCTGCTTCTGACCACTTGGGGAGCAACATGAGAGACATTCACGTAGACACGATTCGCGACAAGGTCGCTGAGCTCTGCATCGAGGCGACGCACGTCCTGCCTGAGGACGTACGGCAGGGCCTGCGCAACGCCGAGGCGACCGAGAAGGCGCCGCTCGCGAGGCAGGTGCTCGTCGAGCTGATCGACAACTTCGACATCGCCCAGCGCGAGATGATCCCGCTCTGCCAGGACACCGGCACCACCGTCGTCTTCGTCGAGTTGGGTCAGGATGCGCACATCGTCGGTGGCTCGCTCGAAGAGGCGATTCACGCCGGCGTCGGCCAGGGCTACACGACCGGCTTCATGCGCGCATCGATCGTCGAGCACCCGCATGACGTCGCGCCAGAACACCGGCAACAACACGCCGGCCGTCATCCACTACGACATCGTCCCCGGCGACGAGCTGCACCTCAAGGTCCTGCCCAAGGGCGGCGGCTGCGAGAACATGAGCCGTTTCGTCAACCTGCTGCCGCGCGCCGGCACGAACGCCGTGATCAACTTCGTCCTGCGCGCCATCGAGGAGTCGGGTGGCAACCCCTGCCCGCCGCTGATCGTCGGCGTCGGCGTCGGCGGCACCTCCGAGAAGGCGATGGAGCTGGCGAAGAAGGCCGTTACCCGCGGCGTCGGCAGCAAGAGCGACGACCCAGAGATCGCCGCGCTGGAGCAGGAGATGCTCGAGAAGGTGAACGCGCTGGGCGTCGGCCCGCAGGCCGTCGGCGGCACCAACACGGCGCTGCAGGTCAGCATCCTCACTTACCCCACGCACATCACGGCGCTGCCCGTGGCGGTCAACATCCAGTGCCACAGCGCCCGTCTCAAGGAGGTCACGCTCTGATGGTCGCCCAGGCGCCGCAGACACGCTTCGATGTGGTCTCCGCCGACGGCACTTCGATACCGGTCTACAAGAGCGGCAGTGGCCGTCCCTTGCTGCTGGTCCACGGCGGCGGTGGTAACCACGCGAATTGGGACCGCGTACGTCCCTATCTCGAACCGGATCACACCGTCTTGACCATGGACCGGCGCAACAGCTTCGTTGACCCGAGCATTCGCTACGAACTGCAACGCGAATTCGAGGATGTCTCAGCTGTGACCCGGGCGATTGACGGCGAGTTTGACATGCTCGGCTCCTCATCAGGCGCGCTCTGCGCAATCGGGGCCTCCCTGCTGGTCTCGAACTTGCGGCGCCTGGTCCTCTATGAGCCACCGTACGTCGCCGGAAAGCCTCAAGACCTCGAATTCGAGCGCCTCGTGACCTCTGGCCAGCTCGAAGCGGCGGCCGAGTACGCCCAGCTGGAGATTATGAAGCTTTCACCCCAGCTACTGGCCGCAAACAAGGCAGCGCCAGCATGGCCTAACTACGTTGCCAGGATCCCTTACTTCTTGCGCGAGGAGGCTGTCGTGCAGGCCTGGCTTCCAGACATCGAGGCCCTCAAATCGCTGGCGGCACCAACGCTGTACCTCGTGGGGGAGAAATCGCCCACCGGCCAGCAGCACCGTGGCTACATCGACGTTCTCGAGACGGCGGGCATCAACCTGACCGTCGCCGAGATCCCCGGCCAGGAGCACTTCGCTCACACCCAGGCGCCGGATCTCTTCGCCAAGCTTGTTCTTGATTTCCTCGGAGGTTCCTGATGGCTGAAGTCGTCGTCGTCAAACCAGACCAGCGCGACACATCGACCGCGCAGACGCCGGGCATGCTGCGCGCAGAGGGCTGCGGCGGCACCACCGTCGGTGCGCAGCATATCTGGGTCGGACACGTCACCGTCGATGAAGGCGTCCGCTCCGGCGCCCACCACCACGGCGAGGTCGAAAGCGTCATTTACGTTGTCTCCGGCCACGCCCGCTTCCGCTTCGGCGACAACCTCGAGCACAGCGTCGACGCCGAACCCGGCGACTTCGTTTTTGTTCCCCCTTACCTGGTGCACCAGGAAATCAACGCCAGCGATGAAACGCCGGTGACATGGCCGTCGTAGCGCGCAGTTCGCTCGAGAACGTCGTCGTCAACGTCGATCTGCCCGCAGAGATACGGGAGGGGTAGACCCATGAGCGTCGAACGCATCAACGACCTGGAAGTACGCCTGACGACTCCCGTCACAGAGGATGACGTCAGGCAGCTCAAGATCGGCGACCATGTCCGTATCAGCGGCGTCATCTACACCGCCCGCGACGCGGCCCACAACCGCATGATCGAGACCCTCGATGCGGGCAAGGAGCTGCCCATCGATATCAAGGGCCAGCTCATCTACTACGTCGGGCCGACACCGGCCCGGCCGGGACGCGCCAGCGGCGCCTTCGGCCCCACCACGTCGATGCGCATGGACCCCTTTACGCCCCGCCTGCTCGAAGCCGGCCTCAAGGCCTGCATGGGCAAAGGCAACCGCGGCGAGGAAGTGCGCGAGGCCCTGAAGAAGAACCTCGCCGTCTATCTCATGGCGGTCGGCGGCGCCGGCGCAATGCTGTCGCAGTTCATCAAGAAAGTCGACGTTGTCGCCTACGAAGACCTCGGCACCGAGTCGATCAAGCGCGTCGAAGTCGAGGACTTCCCCGCCGTCGTCATGGACGACTGCGAGGGCCGCGACCTCCTCAACGAAGGCCGCAAACAATGGCGCGACCTGTCCAAGCTCGGCTCCTACACCCCGAGCGAAAGGATCGTCGTCGCGGGTGGTTGACCCGCGGGCGCTCCGCGGCGCCCGCACTTTGCCAAGAAAAATTCGCCCCTAGCCTTCCCATTCGGCTATGCAGCGCCTATAAAGAGGAGTCACCGGCCGCGAGGGGTCATTGCGGCCGAGTTCTGGAGGTACAAGATGGGGCTCATGAGCAAGCTCTTTGGCGGTAAGAAGCAGGCAGCCGCGGCCGAAGTCTCAACGCTAGAGTGCCCGCACAGCGTGCTGGTGCCGCGGTGGGATAGCGTGCAGGACATGGGCATCGAGGACAAGGCGACTCGCTACATGTGCGAGGCCTGCAAAGAGACCTTTGAGCCGGCACGGGCCGCAGAGCTACGCGCAACGCTGGCACAGCGACTGGCTCGTATTGACGCAGAAGCCGAAGGTGGTGCCGGAGCTTCCTAGCCCGGCGACGGCCGCACGCGGGCTTTCGGCAAGGCGGTCAACATGAGCGTCACCGCCGAAAGCCCAACCAGGCATGACGCCAGGATGAACGTTGTCTTCAAACCCTGGGCATCTGCCAGCACGCCTGCCAGCGTCGGCGATAGGGCGCCAATGAAGCCCGACGCGTAGATCAACGAGACAATCGTCGACTGCATCGATTGCTCGGTCAGTTCGGTCGCGGCCGCGATCATGATCGCGTGCAGCGAGAAGAAGAACGTCCCCAGCAACAGGATGACGATGCCTAGTTGCAGCTTGCCGTCGGCCGCCGGGATCAGCAGCAAGAGCAACGCGAATGTCGACATCGCCGGCACCAGCACACGCTTGTAGCCCAACCGGTCGGCCAGGTGGCCCATTAGCGGTTGCGAGCCGATGCCTACCACCTGCGCCATCGCGATATACGCGGCGACCAGCCCCGGCGAGTATCCCAGGTCTTCCTTCATGTAGACCGGCAAAAACACCGTCGCCGTCGCCTGGCCGACGGTGCGAAACGCTGTCGCAGTGCAGATCATCAAGATCGACTTGTGACGCAGCAGGCCCACGAAAGACCGTAGATACTCCTTGAACGTCCCGTCACCGTCAGCATGCGAAACATCGTCGTTCTTCAGCAGCGTCCACATGCCAAACGCGACGATCAGCGCCGGGATCACGCTCAGCTTTAGCGTCAGCTGATACGTCATCACCCAGCAGACACGCGGCGGCTATTAGCGGTCCCGTTGCCTCGCCGACGCTGCCCCCCGCCCCGTGCAGCGAGATCACCAGGCCTCGCGCCGAGGTGAACCGGCGCGACAGCGCGCCGATCGCCGGCGGGTGGTAGATCGAAGGACCAAGGCCCACCAGGAACATCGCGCCGATCAGCAACGCGTAGGACGACGTGATGCCCAGCACGAAGTAAGAGATGCCGGTCAGCGCCAGGGAGAGCCCTAGCATCAGCGCTGTCCAGCGCGTGAAGCGATCTCCGAGGTAGCCGGAGCTCATCGTCGAAACCCAGCTGGACGACTGCTGCACCGTCGCCATGGTGCCGTACTGGGTCGAGGACAGCGCCAGGCCCTCCTTCAGCGCCGGTAGCAGCGTGCTCGCCAGGGCGGAGATGTAGATGTGCTTGAGCGCGTGGCCGATGATGATCGTCGCCGCGAAGCCACGGCGGCCAACGGGCGCATCTTCGGCATCGACAGCGGGTTCTGTCATCGTTCTGTCTGAGTCTGACGTCGCATGTGTGATCGGGAGCGTAGCGTGGCGCCGACTGAGCGTCCAGCAATCTGCGATAACGAAACGTTAACCGGAGCGGGCTATCATTGTTTCGTGACCACAGCTAGCCAAGACCGTCCTTTTAGTCGACGACGAGCCCACGCTCGTCGCCACCCTGAGGTACAACCTCGAGCGCGAGGGCTACCACGTCGTCACCGCCAGCGATGGCGACAAGGCGATCTCCCTCGCCCGCTCCGAACGCCCCGACCTGATGATCCTCGACCTCATGCTGCCCGCCGTGGACGGTCTCGAGGTCTGCCGCATCCTGCGCCGCGAGATGTCGCTGCCCATCCTCATGCTGACCGCTCGCGCCGGCGAAGTGGACAAGGTGGTCGGCCTCGAGATCGGCGCCGACGACTACGTCACGAAGCCGTTCAGCACGCGAGAACTGCTGGCCCGCGTCCGCGCCCTGCTGCGCCGCACCGTGACGCCGCAGGACGAAGAGGTGCTCGTCAGCGGCGACCTGCGCGTCGACATGAAGCGCCGCGAGGTCACGCGCAATGACCGCCCCATCGAGCTGAAGCCGAAGGAGATGGAGCTACTCATCTACTTCATGCGCAACAAGGGCCGCGCCTTCACGCGCGAGCAGCTGTTGCGCGAGGTTTGGGGCTACGACTTCTACGGCGACTCACGCACCGTGGACGTCCACGTCAGCTGGCTGCGTCAGAAGATCGAGGAACAGCCCAGCAAGCCGGTACGTATTCTCACCGTCCGGGGCGTGGGTTACCGCTTCGAGGGCTAATTGACCGCTAACCAACTGCGGGGCCTGATCGTCGTTTCCATCGTTGGCGTGATTGCCGTCACGCTGGCCGGAGGCGGCATCGACTTCCTCATCGGCGCCTTCGCCGGCGCTGCCGTGGCTGTACTCCTGGCGTCCGCTTATCTGCTGCGGCCGCTGCAGAGCGTGCGCGACGCCGCCGCCCATATCGCCGCGGGTGACCTCGGCGCGCGCATCCGCACCCGGCCCCCTGGCCCTGCCGGCCAGATGGCCGACGCGCTCAACCACGTCGCGGAGCGCTTTGAGGAGCAGATGGCGACCGCCTCCGAGGGCCAGAGCCGTCTCGCCGCAGCGCTCAACTCCAGCGTCGACCCCGTCTCCGCGCTCGATAGCGCAGGACGCATCCTCTTTGCCAACGTCGCCTTCGAGGAGGCTTTCGACCGCAGCCTCAGAGGACGTAGCCGGCCGGCCCTTCGCCTACGTCCTGGCGGACGAGGACGTGATGGACGCGATCCGAGCCAGCCGCGAGCAGGGCCTGCGCCAAGATCAGCGTCATCGAGCAGCCCGGGCGCCGCTTCTACCAGGTCGTCACCACGCCGATCAGCGGCGGCGGCGAGTGGGCTGTCCTCATCGTCTTCCACGACCTCACGGACGTGCAGCGCACCGATCAGATCCGCCGCGACTTCGTGGCCAACGTCTCGCATGAGCTGCGCACACCACTCGCGGCCCTCAAGTCTGTGGTCGAGACGCTGGCCGAAGGCGCGCTGGAGGACGAATCCGTGGCGCACGATTTCCTCCGCCGCGCTGACGCCGAGGTCGACCGCCTGGTCCAGCTCGTCGAGGAACTGCTAGAGCTGTCGCGCATCGAGTCCGGCGATCAACCGCTTGTCCTCCAGGAAACCGACGTCGCGGCGCTGCTGTCCGAAGTCGCCGAGCGCCTGCGCCCGCAAGCCGAACGCGCTCACCTCAACCTCACGCTGGACCTGTCGCCCGGCTCGGCCTCGCCCGCATCGATAGCGCCCGCATCGAGCGCGCCGTCCTCAACCTGCTGCACAACGCGATCAAGTTCACGCCCTCGGGCGGCGACGTGACACTGGCGGCTCGGCGCGAAAACGGCTCGCTGCTGGTCCAGGTGCGCGACACCGGCGCTGGCATCGCGCCATCCGACCTCTCGCGCATCTTCGAGCGCTTCTACAAGGTCGACCAGTCGCGCGCATCGGGTGGTAGCGGGCTTGGCCTCGCGCTGGTCAAGCACGCCGTCGAAGCCCACGGTGGTAGCGTCAGCGTCGAGAGCGAGCAGACGAAGGGCTCCGTTTTCAGCTTCCGCATCCCGATCACCGACTAGCCCAACTTTTACCCGCCGTTTACAGCGGTTACGCCTCCTTAATCACCCGTGCCTAGGCTCTGGGCCACTGAGATGAAGCTAGATCGGGCGCCCGAAACGCGTCCCCACGTGCGGCATGGACTGCCCCCTTCCGCTGGATTGCGCGGCCATGGGCACGCTCGCAAGCCGCCTTCTTCAGCTTCGACATGGAGGAAGAGACCGACCCCGAGCTGGCCGACCTCTGGCTGCTGCTCATGGCCTGCGATCCAGAAGGGACGTGGCATCCCTGGCCGGGCCCCGCCAGGAGACCGCTTGATGACACGAGAGACCGTTGACCGCCAGGAACCCAAACCGAGATTCAGCACGAGCTCGACGCGCTGTTCCGCCTCGACGATGAAGACGCCGGCGAGCTGCTACTGATCCGCCACGCGCAACCGGCAGCCAGCCTGACGCACGACACCCACGGCGTGACATCCGACCCGATGCTCAGCTGCGAAGGCCTGCGCCAGGCCGAACGGCTCGCGGACCGCCTCTGCAACCTCTGGGTCGACGCCATCTACTCCGTCGCCGGAGCGACGCTGTTTCCAGACCGCGAAGGTCGATCGCCGACCTTCTGCAGCGTCCCCTCAGCATCGTCGATGAGTCTCGCCGACATCGACTTCAACCCCGATCAGGCGCGCGGCGGCCCGAGTGTCTACGCCGAGCGCTTCAGTCGCGACCCGCGCTGGGAATCCCTACCCGGGTTTGCGCCCGGCAAGGAGTTTCGCCGCCGCGCCGTCGCGGCCATCGAAGGCATCATCGCCGCCCACCCCACCCGGCGCTGCCTGTGATTGTCACGCACAGCGGCCCTGCTCAACGCCTACCTGAGCATGCTGCTCTGCATCCCTCGCGACCAGTTCTTCGCGCCGGACCACGCGTCGATCTCAACGGTCCGCCACCGCGGGGACATGTGCGCATCTGCGCACCCTAAACGACACGGCGCACCTCGGACCTCCCGACCCAGATCCTGAAGCTTCCGGCAGCTTTTACGCCGCGTTCACTGCCGTTAACAAATCGTTAAACCGGCCCTCCTAGGCTGATCCTGTAATCAATATAGAAGGGGAGAAGAATGAGACCAATACAAGCCATCGGACGTGGCCTTCCCACGTTCAACCTCCGTCTGGCAGTCATCTTGTTTCTCGCTGCAGCCGCCATGGCGCTAATCGCCTGCGGTGGCGACGATGACAGCAGTTCGAGCAGCTCCGGATCGACAAGCTCAGGTTCCACCAGTTCTGGCAGCACCAGTAGTGGCAGCACCGGCAGCTCTGATGCAGTAAAAGTCGAAGGCACCGTCTCAATCGAGGGTTCGAGCACCGTCCAGCCGTTCACGCTTGAGCTGATCCCTGAGCTTCGAGAAGGCATATCCCGGACGCGAAGCTCAACCCGCCCAGCGGTCTCGGTTCCGGCGCCGGCATCACGGCCTTCATCAACAAGGAAGTCGACATCGCCCAGGCCAGCCGTCAAATGAAGCAGGACGAGATTCGACCAGGCCAAGGCCGGCGGACTCGACCCGTTCGAGACCACAATCCTCAGCGACGCGCTCGCCATCGTCGTACACCCTGACAACCCGATTACCAGTCTCACCGAAGAGCAGGTCGCGAAGATTTTCGCCGGCCAGATCACCAGCTGGGACGAGGTCGGCGGCTCCGGCGAGCATCACTGTCTACACCCGCAACGAGGAGTCCGGCACGTTCGCCTACATGGAAGAGGACGTCATCCAGAAGATCCTCGGCAAAGAAGCCGGCTACGCCGCCGACGTCAACAAGCAGGCCAGCGCGCCGGCCGGCCTCTCCGCGGTTGCCGGCGACCCGGCTGGCATCTTC
Source organism: uncultured Chloroflexia bacterium (assembly GCA_963766645.1). GTDB lineage: Bacteria > Chloroflexota > Dehalococcoidia > DSTF01 > WHTK01 > WHTK01. The sequence goes on from CAVYAY010000002.1 coordinate 599,475, forward strand.
TACGCCGGTCTCGGCAACCTGTCTGAGATTCCGGCGGGCAGCGTCAAGGTGCTGATGATCTCAGGTACAGGCGCTGCCGTGGCGCCTTCCGCCGCCACGGTTAAAGACGGCACCTACCCGATCTCCCGAGGCCTCTTCTACTACACGAACGGCGACCCATGCGAAGAGCGACAAACGCCGCGCTGCAGGCTTACGTCGAGTTCGCCCTGAGCCCGGCCGGTCAGAAGATCGGTGAGGGGCTTGGCTTCCTCCCCGTCGGCCCGACCCAGTAGTCAGCGAGTACCGCATTCGTCACACCGGGCGGGATTCCTCCCGTCCGGGTGTACGCTTGCGAGCGCGGCTGGCTTGTAGCAGATAGGTAGACAAGATGGCGGCGATCACCAGGAACGGCCCAGAGGTCGGACCCACCGGTCGAATGCTCATGACGCGGCGAACGGGCGCACTCCTTGAAACGCCGATCGAACTACTGATCAAAGGCAACAGGGGTATCTGACCATCGTCCTCTTGCTCGGCATCCTGGTCCTGCTGGCGCGCCAGGGCCTGCGCCTCTTCTTCGAACTGGACTACCCGCTCGACCGGTTCCTGACCTTCCCCAACGCAATTACTGACAACACGACCGACCCGGCCAAGTTCCGCTTCGGCATCATCCCGCCGCTTCTGGCCACATTCTGGGTTACCGCCGTCTGCCTTTTCTTCGCCGTGCCGATGGGGCTGCTGACGGCCGTTTTCATCTCAGAGCTCGCACCACCCAGGGTCCGGCTCGTCATCAAGTCGCTGGCGGAGCTGCTGGCCGGCGTGCCGACCGTCATCTTCGCCTTCGTCGGCCTGGCGCTTGTCGTCCCTGAGATTCAGCACCACTTCGGCTGGGGCGCGGGCGGCCTCTCTGGTATCACTGCGGGCCTCGTCATCTCCTTTGTCGCCGTGCCGCTGATCATCTCGATCTCGGACGACGCGCTGCAGGCCGTACCCATCGATTTCAAAGAGAACGCTTACGCGCTCGGCTGCAACAAGGCGCAGGCCATCGTCTTCGTCATCGTGCCGGCGGCGATTTCAGGCATCACGGCAGCGGTCATGCTGGGCATGACGCGCGCCATCGGCGAGACGATGGTCGTGCTGGTCCTCGCCGGCGGTAACAGCAGCATCCCGCACGACCCAACGGATTCGATGCGTCCGATGACCGCGACTATCGCAGCGGGCTTCGGCAACGCGACCGATCAGTCATCTGATCCGGCCGGCGCTCTACATGACGGGCGCCGTCCTCTTCATGCTCACGTTCTTCACAACCTGGATCGCTGACTGGGTGCTGGAGCGCCAGCGAAAGAAGTTTGCGCGATGAACACCCTTGCGCTCCTACGGCGCGCGACAAGACCCTTGGATTCGTCCAGAGCGGCTTCTTCTCGATCACCGTCCTGCGCCACCATCGTCGTGCTCGTTCCCGTCTTCATCGTTCTGCGCTTACGTGATCGATCACGGCGCCGCCGCGCTTAGCCCGGGCTTCATATTTGACCAGCCCGGAACGCGGCGGCCGCGAGGGCGGTATCTGGCCCGTCATCGTCATGACGATGTACGCGCTGGTCCTGGTGCTGATGTTCGCCGTGCCCGCGGGCGTCCTCTGCGCCATCTACCTCTCCGAGTACGCCAGGCCGGGACGCCTGCTGCGGACAATCAACCTCACGATCATCAACCTCGCGGGCGTGCCGTCGATCGTCTACGGCCTGTTCGGTGCGGCGTTCTTCTTCGATGTCATCGGCACCCAGAAGGCGCTCTGGGTGGCCTCGGCTACGCTTGCCATGCAGGCGCTGGCGATCATCATTACGAGCTCGCGAGAAGCGCTGATCGCCGTGCCACGCGGCCTCCGCGAAGGTTCGCTGGCTATCGGCGTCTCCAAGCTCCGCACAACGTTCTTCATCGTGCTGCCGCAGGCTCTACCCGGCATCATGACTGGCGCGCTGCTGGCGATCAGCCGCGCCGCCGGCGAAACAGCGCCCATCCTGGTCGTCGGCGCCATCGCCGCCTCCACCGTCCGCTGGACCCGAGCTCCGTCTTCACCGAACGCGCCCAGATGCTCTCCTATCGAGCTCTACTTCCGGATCACGGAAGGTCTCGGCGTAGCCGAGGAGCGCAAGTGGGCCATCGGCCTGGTCCTGCTCACGGTCGTGCTGGTATTCAACGTCTCTGCCCTGCTCCTGCGACTGCAAGATCCAGGCGATGGGCTCGGCGAGGAGGAACTGATGCAGGAAACGCAGCGGACTGTCAGAATAGACATGCCAATGGCACGTGAAACGGATACGCCATCACACGCTGCAGAGCTCGGCAGCAGCCCGCCCGCACATTCCAGGCCGGCGCGGCACAGCAAAACGTTGCGTTGCGCCTGGAGCGGGTCAACGTCTTCTACGGCCACGCTCAGGCCGTGAGGAACGTCACGCTTGACGTCTATCGAGAACCAGATCACCGCGCTGATCGGACCCTCCGGCTGCGGCAAGAGCACGCTGCTGCGCTGCCTCAACCGCATGAACGACCTGATCCCGGAAGCCCGTGTCGAGGGCCAGATTCTGCTCGATGGCGTGGATATCAATGGCAACGCCGTTGACCCGGTACAGATCCGCCGCCACGTCGGCATGGTGTTCCAGAAGCCGAACCCGTTCCCGATGTCGGTCAAGGACAACGTGGCCTTCGGCCTCAAGCGACTCGGGCTCGCCAAGAAGAGCGAGATGGACGACATGGTCGAGCGAGTCACTGCGCCAGGCGGCCCTCTGGGACGAGGTCAAGGACAAGCTCGACACGCCCGGCACGTCACTCTCCGGCGGCCAGCAGCAGCGCCTCTGCATCGCCCGGGTGCTGGCCGTCCACCCGCAGATCATCCTCATGGACGAGCCCTGCTCCGCGCTCGACCCGATCGCGACGCTGCGCATCGAGGAGCTGATGCAGGAGCTGGCGCGCAACTACACGATCGTGATCGTGACGCACAACATGCAGCAGGCGGCGCGCGTCAGCCACTGGACGGCGTTCATGCTGGCCGGTGAGGAGCGCGTCGGCGAGATGATCGAGTTCGGCCCGACAAACGACATCTTCACCAACCCGCACGACAAGCGAACCGAGGACTACATCACCGGACGGTTCGGCTAGGGGAGTGCCCTGGACAGTGCAACCAATCGTCAGATCGTGCGGTCTTCGAGCTCGAAGCCGAGGAGCCGACACCTTGCCGCCCTTGCCTTGGGGCGGTCTAGACTAGTTGTCACTTTCGGGCAGGAGCGAACAGATGGCCCGACCAACATTCGATAGACACCTTGGCGAGATCGAAGAGGACATGCTGGTCCTGGCCGGCATGGTGGAGCGCGCCATCGACCGCTCCATCGATGCCCTCAGGAACCGCGATACCGAGCTGGCGCGAGTCGTCATCGTCGAGGACATGGACATCAACCGCAAGCGCTACGAGACCGAGGAGAAGTGCCTCGAGCTGCTGGCGCTGCAGCAGCCCATGGCCCGGCGACCTGCCGCACCATCGTCGCCGTGCTGCACATCATCGTCGACCTCGAGCGCATGGGCGACCACGCCGAGGGCATCGCCAAGGTCGCCATCATGCTGGCCGACGAGCCGCCGCTCAAGCCCTACATCGACATCCCGCGCATGGCGGAAGTCGCCGTCAGGATGCTGCGCGGCAGCATCGAGGCCTTCAAGCTGCGCGACGTCGAGATGGCCCGAAAGGTCTGCGACGAGGACGACGAGGTCGACGCGCTGTACGACCAGGTCTACCGCGAGCTCATTACTTTCATGATCAACGACCCGAAGACGATCGAGCGCGCCACGCACATCACCTGGATCGCCCACAACCTCGAGCGCATCGCTGACCGCGTCACCAACATCTGCGAGCGCGTCGTCTACATGGTCCAGGGCACGATCGAGGAGCTCAACGTCTCGAAGTACTAGCTCGCGACCCTGAAAATCGTCACCGTCTTGTAGTCGCGCACGCAGATACGTAATATCGAGCCGACCCCGCTGAATCACGCCCGTACGGTGGTAACCATGCCTGAAGCCCTAGCCAAGGGTCTGCGCAACGTCCTGATGGACGAGACCCAGGCCAGCTTCATCGACGGCGAGCAGGGCATCCTCCTCTATCGCGGCTACTCGATCCATGACCTCGCCGTGAACTGCAGCTTTGAAGAGGTCTCCTATCTCCTCCTTTACGGCAAGCTACCGGACAAGAAGGAGCTCGAAGCCTTCGATGCCCGACTACGTGCCTCTCGGACTCTTCCCGAGCCCGTCATCCAGGTTATCCGCATCGTCTCAGCCGGCCACCCCATGGACGTGCTGCGCACCGCCGTCTCGGCGCTTTCCGCGTACGACCCCGACGTCACCAACGAGTCGCCCGCCGCGGTGCTGCGCAAATCGGAGCGTCTGACGGCGCAGGTACCGGGGATCGTCGCCGCGCACCACCGCATCCGTAACGGCCTCGACCCGATCGCCCCGCGCGGCGACCTCAACCACGCCGCAAGCTTCCTTTACCTGCTCGACGGCAAGGAGCCGCCGGCCGAAGCCGTCGAGGCAATGAACATCGACTTCATTCTCCACGCCGAGCACGGCGCCAATGCCTCGTCATTCGCCGCCCGCGTCACCGCCTCGACGCTGTCTGACCTGCACTCCGACATCGCCAGCGCGGTGGGGACGCTAAAGGGTCCGCTGCACGGCGGCGCCGCAGAGGCTGTCATGAAGATGGCGCTGGAGATCGGCGAGCCGGAGCGCGCCGCCGACTACGTCAAGGAGCGCCAGCGCAACCGCGAGAACCGCATCATGGGCTTCGGCCACCGCGTCTACAAGGTCGAGGACCCGCGGGCGCGCCACATGCGCGAGAAGTCGCGCGCCCTCAGCGAGCGCGTCGGCCAGGGCAAGTGGTACCAGATCCTCGAAGCCGTCGTGGAGTCGATGTCGCGCTATCAGCGCCATGGCATCTACGTGAACGTCGATTTCTACGCCGGCTCCGTATACTACCTGCTCGGCATCCCGGAAGACCTCTTCGTGCCGATCTTCGCTATAGGCCGCGTTCCCGGCTGGTGCGCCTCCGTGATCGAGCAACTGGAGGACAACATCCTCATCCGCCCCCTACTGCGCTACGAAGGCCCCAAAGACCTGCAATACGTTCCCATCGATCAACGCTAGCCCCGACAAGAACAAGGAGGCGTCGATGCCCTTCGAGACGATTGCCAAGCCCGCCGCCGGCGCGCTGCCGGTAGCGCCGAACATCAACGACTACGAGGCTCAGCGCGCGTCGTTCAAGTGGGAGGACGTCGCGAAGGAGCTGGACGGGCTGCCCGGCGGCGGCATCAACATCGCCTACGAGGCCGTCGACCGCCACGTCGCCAAGGGGCACGGCGCCCGTACTGCCTTCATCTGGGTCGGCAAGAACGGTGAGGAGGAGACCTACACCTTCGACGACCTCATGAAGCTCTCGAACAAGTGGTGCAGCGTACTGCGCAACCTCGGCGTCAAGAAGGGCGACCGCGTCTTTGTCTTCCTCGACCGCATCCCGGAGCTTTACGCCGCCGTCTTCGGCACCCTGAAGGCCGGCTGCGTCATCGGCCCTCTCTTTTCCGCCTTCGGGCCGGACGCCGTCAAGGACCGCCTCGAGAACTCCGGCGCCGTCCTCCTCCTGACCAGCCCCGACCTCTGGCGCAAGATCGAATCGATCCGTGGTGATTTGCCGGCCCTGAAGCACGTGGTGCACGTCCAGCACGGCACCCGCATCCAGGCATCCGAGGGCATCCTTTCTTACGACGACCTGATGGACGGTGCCGACGAGAACGCCGCCCTCGAACAGACCGGGTTCGAAGACCCGGCCATCATGCACTACACGTCAGGCACCACCGGCAAGCCGAAAGGCGCCGTGCACGTGCACCAGGCTGTCTGGGGCCACTACGCAACGGGCAAGTACGTCCTGGACTTGCACCACGAGGACATCTACTGGTGTACCGCCGACCCCGGCTGGGTCACCGGCACGTCCTACGGCATGTTCGCGCCGTTCACCAACGGCGTGACCTCGGTCATCTACGAAGGTGGCTTTTCCGCCAGCAAGTGGTACGAGATCATCCAGAACTACAAGGTCAGCGTCTGGTACTCCGCGCCCACCGCCATCCGTCTCCTGATGCGTGCGGGCGACGAAATCCCGAAGCGCTACGACCTCTCCAGCCTGCGATACACCATGAGTGTCGGCGAACCGCTGAACCCCGAATGCGTCGTCTGGAGCGACCAGGTGCTCGGCGTGCCCTTCCACGACAACTGGTGGCAGACGGAAACCGGCTCCATCATGATTGCCAACTACCCGACGATGGCGATTAAGCCCGGCTCGATGGGCAAGCCGATGCTCGGCATCAACCCTGGCATCATCGACGAGGACGGCAACGAGCTGCCTGCCGGCCAGGAAGGCGACCTCGCGGTGCGCCCCGGCTGGCCGTCGATGTTCCGCACTTACTGGCACGACGAGGAGCGCTACAACAGCCGCTTCCGCAACGGTTGGTACCTCAGCGGCGACCGGGCACGCAAGGATCAGGACGGCTACTTCTGGTTCATCGGCCGCGCCGACGACGTGATCAACACGGCAGGCCACCTCGTCGGCCCCTTCGAGGTCGAGAGCGCGCTGATCGAGCACCCGGCAGTCGCTGAGGCCGGCGTCATCGGCAAGCCGGACCCTGTCGCGATGGAGATCGTCAAGGCGTTCGTCGCGCTCAAGGACGGCTTCGAAGCCACCGACCAGCTGCGTCGGGAGCTGATGGGCTTCGCGCGCGAAAAGCTTGGCCCCGGCGTCGCGCCGCGGGAGATTGACTTCGTTCCCTCGCTGCCCAAGACGCGCTCCGGCAAGATCATGCGCCGCCTGCTCAAAGCCCGCGAGCTCGGCCTGCCCGAAGGCGACATCTCAACCCTGGAGGACGACTAGCCGAACAGCTCCTCCAGCCCCCGCGCAACGTCATGCAGCGTGTCGAACGATTCCAGCATCCCGGCGTATGTCATCGGCATTTGGCTCAGCAACCTGTCCCGGGCGAACACGACGTCGCACAGCAGCGCTGGCGCCAAGTCCGAGCCGCCGTCACCTACGTAGACTAGCGCCTCGGCTCGCTCACGGAAGGCGCGTGACCAGAGGACCTTCCAGTCCGCAGACACGTCCTGTCCTTGCGGCCCCGTGTATTGCAGTAGGCGGCCCGCCGGTCCTCGCGCCGTGCCGCCGCCGTGCACCTCCAGGTCGTTCTCAACGCCCGCCATCTGCAAGTAGTGGTGGATGTAGAACTCGAACCCGTACGACACCACATGACACTCCATCCCGTATCGCTTCGCCGCCTCGATCAGGTCTGGCAGGCCGTCGCGTGGGGGGTTGTTATCGGTCGCAAAAGCCAGGCACTCGTCATCCGTAGCTGCCAGGTTCGCGGTCGCGTCTCTCAACGCATCGATAAGTGCGGGACTCGACGGATCGCGTGCCAATTCGCGGCTGGCTGACTCGATCCGATCCGTCCACTCCTCGCTGACAAAGCGCCGGAAGATGGCCTCATTCACGTCTCCCTGTACCAGGGTCCCGTCGAAGTCGAGCTGCAGGATCGCATGGCGCGTCGTCATGGCCGAAAACCTTCCCACGTGCTCGTGTAATAACTGCTGAAAGTCGGGTAGAAGAAGTCCGGCGGCAGGCCGAAATGACGCGCGAAAGACGCCGTCCACGGGACGTCGATGCTCGTATCGCCCCAGAAGTCGAACAGCGCCTCGATGCTCCGGCTGCGCAACAGATAGTCGGTTGCCAGCACTGCCAGCCCCAAGCCTACCTTACCGCCCTCGCGGTAGCCGATGAAGCTCGACAGCCCCTCCAGGGACACATTGCCGGCGGACGCGTCTGCTGCGTAGTCGAACAGCGCCTCCGGGTATGACCCCAGGCCCAGCTCCTGCAGCACCAGCCAGCTCACGACCTCGGCTGAGCCCTCCAGGAGCCAGAACGGCCCCGCCGGAGGCACCTGGGTCACCGGCCCTGAGAGAGTCTGGCTCGCGACCTCCTCCCCGGCCCGTTCAAGCTGAATGACGTGGACGTACTCGTGCGCCACGGCCCGCAGCCGCTCCGTGGCGCTCATCGCCAGCCACGCCGCGTTGCCGGTGTTGATTACGATGCCGCGGTAGCTGGCTTCCGCCACTGCCTGCGCCATACGCTGAGCCATACCCTGTGACCGCCACGATTGCGCCAGCCCCTCCGCGGCGAACGCGGTCTCCAGCCGCGCCGGCGACGAGTCCGCGAAGACGGCGCTCGGCGGACGCACCTCACCACCGGCGCTCAGCAGCTCGCCAGTCACTTCCACGGCGCGCATGATCAACGAGCGGTCAAAGTCGCTAACGCCGGGGCCGAAGTGGAACTCCAGGCCGTCGGGACGCGGTGTAGCCGTTGGAGTGGGCTGCGGTACTTGGGTATTGGCCACCCGCGTCGCTGTTGAGCTCGGAATCGAGGTTGGCGAAGCGGTTGCACGTGGTGACGCCGTCGCCGTTACTTCGGGACGCACCGTAGCCTCGAGAAGCATGGTTGCCGTGCTCGTCGGCGGTGTGGCAGTAGCCAACGTCGTCTTGCTACCAGAGCACGCGGCGACGAGCGAAAGCAGCGCAACGACGACGAAGACGGGGCTGATATTCATCCGGGCTTATAATCACAGTGCCACGGCGATGCCGGGTAGTGTAACGGTAGCACAGGAGCCTTTGGAGCTTCGCGTCCAGGTTCGAATCCTGGCCCGGCAGCCAGCCCCTAACGTCACGTTTCGTGTAAAATCATTTCATTCCCCGATAGCTCAATCGGTAGAGCGAGCGGCTGTTAACCGCTAGGTTCGAGGTTCGAGTCCTCGTCGGGGAGCCATTCTGCGCTGAACCGGGAGACTTTTGGTCCACCCGTTAATACAAAGGCGAGGCCATCACGAGCCTCGCCTTTGTATTGCTATCCTCGAACCGCTACTTGTTCTCGGGCGTCTCCTTGCCAGCCGCCGTCTTCGCGACGACCTTGACACCATTGATAGTACCCTCGACGGTACGGCGCACGCGCTGCGCGGCCGTCTCGCCGACTTCCGCAGCGGCGTTGATCGCCCCCGTGGCGGCGGCAGACGCCGCGTCTTCGGCCGAGATCCCGACGTCCTTCGCGGCCTCGATGGCCCCTTCGACAGCGCCGACAGCGGCAGTCGTCAGGTCGGCGCCGATCTCCGACGCCTCGCGGACCGCGCCGCTGGCAGTCTCCTGGATCGCCGACATCGCTTCGCCGCCGGCTTCCTTTGTGCCACGGATGGCGCCGATCACCGCGCCCTTGGTCACGGAACCGACCTTGCTACCCACGCGAGCCGCGGAGTCCACCGCCGTCTCGAGGCTGTCGGCCGAAGTCTCGGCGGCCTGGCCGCTGACCTCACCGACGGTCTGAATCGCGCCTTTGACGGCGCCGACCGCGAGACCCGCAACGGCGGCTCCCGTCGCGCCTGCGCCCTTGACGGCCACCTGCGCGGTGTCTGTAACAGTCTGAATTGTCGCCTGGGCGATCTCCCCAGTACCTCTGATCAGGCCGATGATTCCACCCTTAACCCGATTACCAATTTCTCGCTCGTCTGGCATTTACTGACTCACTTTCCTCTATCGAAACCCTAAATAGAGGATAGGTCGCAAATGACAGGCGGTCTAGGCAAACGCGATTCAAGAAAGGTCTGCGAGCGTTCTCCCGCCTAACCCCAAACCGTCCGCGCCGTCTCGACCACGAGTTCCAGCTTGTGGCGCTGGTCCTCCCACGACAACAGGTTGCCCAGCAATGACGACGCAAAGCCGCACTGTGGCGAGATGCCAAGGTTCTCCGCCGGGACGAATTTCGCCGCCTCGTCGATACGCCGCTGAAGCGCGTCCATGGTCTCGAGCTGCGGCACCTTCGAGCTGATCAGGCCCAAAACGACCACCTTTTCCTTCGGCATGAAGCGCAGCGGCTCGAAGCCGCCGGCCCGCTCCGTGTCGTATTCCAGCAAGAAGCGGTCCGCGTGCAGCCGGTTGAACGCCTGCTCCGCGCAGGGCTCGTAGCTCCCCTCGCTGAGCCAGCTACTGCGATTGTTGCCGCGGCACATGTGCAACCCAACCGTGAGTCCGGCCGCCTTCGCCGCGTCGATCACGATGTTGTCCGTCTCAATCGATGCCGCCAGCTCCCCTGGTGGTTGCGGCCTCACGTAGAGCAGCGAGTCGAGCTGCATGTAACTGACGCCTTCGGCCGCCAGTTCGCGCACCTCATCTGCCATAATCGTCGCCATATCGCGAGCGACTTCTAGCGCTGATCCGTATCCGGCGCTGACGTCGGGCCGGTACATCTGCAACGCGCGCAGCATGGGGCCCGGCATCGTAATCTTCCACGGTCCTGGCGAATGCTTGGCCATGAACGCGGCCTCGCCGCCGGTCAAACGCCCCGACCGCGATAGCTTTCCCGCCACCACCGTCGCGAGGTACGTGTCGAACTCCTCCGCCATGGCGTTGGCGTGCTCCGCGTGTGGGCCCTGCCAGCGGCGGCCTGGGGCGTCCACTGGTACCGGCTGGCGCGTTAGCCCCTCCATTCCCTGCGTCAACGGGTCGAGGAAGGTCTCGCGCCGGTACTCGCCATCCGTAAAAATCTCAATTCCCGCCGCTTTCTGCAGGTCGAGAGCCTTGAGGATCGATTCATCCTCGATCTCGCGCAGCCGTTCGTCGCCGATCTTGCCGGCGCGTTGCTGGCGCCTCGCCTCGATCAACTCCGGCGGGCGCAGAAGGCTACCGATGTGGTCGGCGTGCAGTGTTGTCGTCATCTCTGTTTCCCTCGGGGGCCTAACCCCAAACCTTTCGCGCCGTCTCGACGATCAGCTCGAGCTTGCGCTGCTGCTCGTCCCACGTCAGCAGATTGCCCATCGCCGTGGACGCGAACCCGCACTGCGGCGAGATCGCCAGGTTTTCGATCGGAACAAACTTGGCAGCTTCATCGATGCGCCGCCGCAATTCATCCGGCGACTCCAGCGCCGCCTCCTTCGAGCTGATTAGCCCGAGCACGACCATCTTGTCCTTGGGCATGAAACGAAGCGGCTCGAAGCCTCCCGCGCGGTCCGTGTCGTATTCCAGCAGGAAGCGGTCGACGTGCAGCTGGCTGAACGCCCGCTCGGCCACGCGCTCGTAGCTACCTTCGGCGTGCCAGGCGCTGCGGTTGTTGCCGCGGCACATGTGCATGCCCACCGTGATGCCGCGGCCCTGCGCGCGGTCGAGCACGAGGTTATCGACCTCGATCAATTCGTCGAGGTACGCCTCCGGGTCCTCGCCGTCTTCGATCATCCGCGTCCGCACCACGTCGTCCGTGATCCGCTCAACGTAGTGCAGCGAGTCGAGCTGTATATACGACACCCCGTCCTCGATCAGCGCGTCGATCTCGCTCTGCAGCATCCCGATCAACTGGTCGATGAACTCGCGCTTCGAGCCGTAGAATCTGTCCGTCTGTCCCGCGCGCCACAGCTGCGAGCCGACCGACAGCGCGCCCGGCATCGTGATCTTCCAGTCGCCCGGCGCGTGCGCCTTGAGAAACGCCGACTCCTCTCCCGCGATGCGATGCACCTGCGTCAGCTTCCCTGCCGCCATCGCGGTACCCATGACGTTGCTGCCACCCGAGCGCATGCTCGTGTTCGCTAGCTCGCCGTTCGGCCCCTGCCACTCGCGCAGCACACGGCTCGGCGTCGTGCTTTCGGCCGGCATCAGCCCTTCGACGGCGTCGCGGATCGCGCCGCTCCAGCCGGAGCGCCGGTATTCGCCCTCCGTAAAGATTTCTAAACCCGCCCGCTTCTGAGCATCGAGCGCCTTTACAACGCTGGCGTCCTCGACCTCCTTGAGCTGCTCGCGCGTGATCTCGCCCGCGTTGAATCTTCGTGCGCGCCTCCAGCAGCTCTGGCGGCCGCAGCAGGCTGCCAACGTGGTCGGCTCGATACGTCTTCGCCATTTGGTTCCCCCCTTGCGTCAATGCGGGGTTAGGAAGCGACTTTGAAGCGCGGCAACGTGATCTCGTCACTCACGCGCTCGAAGACGACCTCCACCGGAGTCCCGATCTCGACCGGCGGGCTGCCCTCGACGAGGTTGCTCGTCATCCGCAACGCCCTCGTCGAGCTCGACGATCAGCGTCGTGAACGGCACGCGGCCCTCCAGCGCCGGGTGGATCGCCTGGTGGCTGATCGCGTAGGTGAAGACCTTGCCGCGTCCGCTCAGCTTCTGCCACTCGACGTCCGTGGAGCCGCACTGTGGGCAGGTCGGGCGCGGCGGGTAGCGCAGGTGTCCGCACGAAGCGCAGCGCTGCGCTCGTAGCTCGCCCTCGCGGCAGTAGTCCCAGAAGGGCCGCCGTGTCTTCGTCCGGTACCGGTAGGGGCAGCGATGCCATCTAGGGCTCCCTCGTCAGCAGGACGGCGCCCGTGCCGACGCCCGTATCGACGAACGACACCTCGACGTCCTTGACCTGCGACGTCGACTCGCCGCGAACCTGTCGTACGCCCTCGATGAGCTGGTTCATGCCCTGCAGGTACGCCTCCGAAAGGTGGCCGCCGGACGTGTTCACCGGTAGCGAACCGCCGTCCCAGCTGATTCCACCCGCCTCGACGAACTCGCCGCCTTCGCCGCGCTTGACGAAGCCGTAGTCCTCCAGCGCGAAGATCACGAAGGGGCAGAAGTGGTCGTAGATCTGCACCACGTCGACGTCGGACGGCTGCATGCCGGCCATCTTGAACAGCCGCGGCCCCGTCGACCTTGGCCGAAACGTCCGTGTACTCGCGCTCGCTCACGTAGCCGGTCTGCGTCGCGGCGCGGACGTAGGCCGGCGGCTTCTTCAGGTCCGTGCGCGCTCCGCCGAGCGTCAGCACCAGAGCGCCGCCGCCGTCCGTCTCCAGGCAGCAGTCGAAGAGGTGCAGCGGCTCCACGACGAAGCGCGAGTTCTGGTGGTCCTCGATGCGTCAGCGGCGTCTCGTAGAACGTGGCGCGCGGGTTGCGGTTGGCGTGCTGCCGGATCGTCACGGCCGTCGCACCGAACTGCAGGCTGGTGACGCCGGTCTCGTACATGCGCCGCTGCGTCATCATCGCCAGGCGGTGCTGCGGCACCAGCACGCCGAACGGCTCCGTGAACTGCGCCGCGCCGCGCCCCTGGCGTCCCGTGACGTCGCCGCGGCCGTAGCGACGCCCGGAGCGCCCGTTGATGCCGCGGATAGATGACGATCGACCTCGGCGATGCCGGCACGGATCGCGGCGGCGGCGTGTGGCGACCAGCGCCGCGCCGACGTTGCCCGCCTGGTTGATCTCGCCGAAGAACGAGAGCTCCTTGATGCCCAGGTTGGCGGCGATGTCCGCCTCCAGCCGACGTGTCGACCGACCACTTCATCAGCCCGTCGACGTCGCTCGGCTTGAGGCCCGCGTCGTCCAGTGCGGCCTGGATCGCCTGCAGCGAAAGCATCAGCTCGGTGCGGCCGGAGGCGCGCGAGTAATCCGTCTCGCCAACGCCGACGATCGCCGTGTGGCCTCGCAGCTCGTTAGTCATGATGTCCCCGTCTAGGCAGCGCTGGCCGCGAATCTGCGGGCTGACGTAATATACATCGCCTCAGGCCCACCCTAACGCAAGAGTCGCTGGTAGTATTGGCCCCATGCTGAGGTTCTCCGACTTCGATGCCCGGGGATACCGAACGGTAGACGTTCGCGCAGGCTACAACGAATGGGCTGCGACCTACGAACGCGCCGTCGAAGACGAAATGGACATCGCGCTCCTAGAAGGCCTGGTTACTCCCCGCTGGGGAGAGGTGCGGGCGGCAGCCGATCTCGGGTGCGGCAGCGGCCGGACCGGGGCCTGGCTCAGGTTACGAGGCGTTCGAGAAATCGATGGCGTCGATCTCGCCCCGGAGATGCTTCGTCTCGCCGTCGACAAAGACGTCTACAGGCGACTCGATGAATCAGACATTGCATCCACACCGCTGAATGACGCGGCGTACGATCTTGTGGTCGCCTGTTTGATCGACGAGCACCTGTCCAGTGTGGCACCCCTGTATCGCGAGGCGGCGCGTCTTGCCTCAGAAGCCGGCATGATGGTCGTCGTCGGCTTCCATCCGTTCTTCATCATGGCATCCGGCATGCCTACCCACTACAACAGTCGCGCCGGCGAACCGCTGGCGATTGAGACGCATCTGCATTTATTAAGCGACCACGTGAACGCGGCGATCGAGAGTGGTTGGATGCTCCGCGAGATGAAAGAGCGCCTGATCGACGACAGTTGGGTGGCCCTCAAGCCGAAGTGGGAGCGCTATCGCCACTGTCCGATTTCCTTCGCTATGGTGTGGGAAAAGCCATCGTCATGACCTCACCGCTCACAGGCATCCGCATCCTCGACTTCACCCGGCACCAGCAGGGCCCCTCCGGCACCGTGCTCCTGGCCGACATGGGCGCCGAGGTGCTCAAGATCGAGGAGCCGGGCGGCGAGCCGGGACGCCGCAGCGGCCTGCAGCCCGACGGGTTCAGCGCCTACTTCGAGGCCCACGACCGCGGCAAGAAGTCGCTCGTGCTCAACATGCGCAAGCCCGAGGCGATCGACATCGTCAAGCGCCTCATCCCGAGTTGCGACGTGGTCACGGAGAACTACCGCCCCGGCGTCATGGAGCGCTGGGGCCTCGGCTACGACGACCTCGCGAAACTCAACCCGCGCATCATCCTCGCGTCGGCATCGGCCTGGGGCCGCGAGGGGCCGTGGGCCAACCGCCCCGGCTTCGACCACGTGGCCCAGGCGCTCAGCGGCATCATGGTCGAGCAAGGCGGCGGCCCGGACGAGGAACCGCACGCGCTGTTCGGCGGCTTCGCCGACCAGATCGGCGGCATGACGCTGGCCTTCGGCGTCGTCAACGCGCTCTACGCCCGCGAAAAGACCGGCGAAGGTCAGCACGTCGACGTGTCGCTGATCGGCGGCATGACCTGGGTGCAATCGTTCTCGCTCACGCGGTTCCTGCGCACCGGCAACCAGCCCGGCTTCGAGTTTCGTCGGGCCGCAACTTACACTCACTACCGCTGCAAGGACGGCGCGCTACATCGCAATCGCCGCCAACTCACAGGACATGTGGGAGCGCTTCTGCGACGCCGCCGCGCCCCAGCTCAAGACCGACCCCCGCTTCGCCGAGCCGTTCGCCGCTTCGACAACAAGCTGGCGCTGGTCGGAGTGCTCGAGGAGCTATTCGCTACGAAGACTGTGAGTGAGTGGGCCGACGCTGCTCGCCGCAGCCGACGTGCCCCACGCGCCGGTGCTGAAGTACGCGGAGGTCGAGAAGCACCCTCAGTTCCTCGAAAACGACTACATCCAGGAGATCGACCACGCCGTGCTCGGTAAGATGCGCGTGCCCGGGCCCGGCGGTGCACATGTCCAAGACGCCGCCGCGCAGTCCAGGGCGGCGGCCCGCCGCTCGGCCAGCACACCGAGGAGATCCTGCTTGAGGCCGGATACACCTGGGAGGAGCTAGAGCGCTTCAACCGCGACGATGTCACAGCCCTGGAATAGTTGTCGTCCGAAAGCACCGGGGTCCGTGTCATCCTGAGGCGTCAGACCTCAGAATGACCGCGGCCGTGCGCTATTCCAGGTTGCCGTCCGCCTTATACTCCCGGCCGAACCTCACATAGAGGTCAATGTTGCGCTTTGAAGCGTCTCAGTTGCTCCTCCGTGACCTGGCCTTTAATCACACCTGGCACGCCGACGACGAAGCTGTTGGCTGGCACCTTCATCCTCTCAGCACCACAGCCCCTGCCGCGATGATGCAGTTTTCCGCCACCTCGGTCCGGCCGCCGTTTACGATGCAGCCGTTAGCCAGCACACAGTTGTCGCCGATCTTGTCGCCGTGACAAACGACGCCGATGCCCGATGAGAACGTTGTCGCCGATAACGGTACCAAGGTCGTCGCTATGCACGACACTGTTGTCCTGCACGCACGTGTTCCTGCCGATGATCACTTCCCGGCATCGCCGCGCACGACGGCGCCGGGCCAGATGCTGCTACCGGCGCCGATCTCGACGTCGCCAACGACATACGCGAACTCGCTGACGAAAGCGTCAGGATGGATTTTCGGCATGATGCCGCGAAACGGTTTGATCACGGTTGCGGTGTCTCCTCTAGATGTAGCCGTCTGGGTTGACCATCGCGTCGATCAGCCAGGGCCGTCCCGACGCAATCGCTTGCTGCATTGCCTCGTCCAGCGCCGCCTCGCTGTCGACGCGAACCGACTCAAAACCGAGACCGCGTGCCACCAGCGCGAAGTCGCTTTCAGCGAAAGCGGTGCCGATGCGCTGCGTGCCGCGACGATCCTGCTGCAGCTTGATCATGTTGAGCTTGCGGTCGTTGAACACGACGACGATGATCGGCAGATTCTTCGCGCACCGCCGTCTCGAGGTCGCCGGCGCGCATCAAGAATCCACCGTCGCCGACGAGACAGACGACCGGCGTCTGCGGCTCGACCAGCTTCGCGCCCAGCGCCGCCGGTATCGACACCGCCATCGAGCCGAGGCCACTGGATGTGTGGAATCCACGTGCGTCGGCGCGTCTGCCAGAGGTCGCACGTCAGCACCTTGTGCTGCCCGGCGTCGACCGTGAGGATGCCGTCGTCTGGCAGTTGTTCTCGCGCGATGCGGATCACCGCCGCGGGCAGCAGCCCGGCGCCCGTTGGGTGCAGCGCTGCTCGCGCTGCTGGTTGTAGGCGTCGATGTCCTCGCGGTTCCAGCCGGAGTGCGTCGTCACGGCCGCGGTCAGCGCCCGCAGGCTGCCCTCCAAGCCTCGCAACGACTTCGATGGCCGGACGGTAGGGGCCTTCGGTATACGGCACCTCGTCCAGCACCACGACAGGCGCGATGTAGGACCAGTTCGTGTTGAAGATCTCGATGGGGTCAACGCCAACCAGCAGCAGCAGGTCCGCTTGATCCAGCAACGCGCGCTCGCTTGCGACGCCGCGGAAGGTGCCCGCCGCTAGTGGGTGGTTCTCCGGCAGCGTGCCTTTGGCCGCCAGCGTTGCCATCACCGGCACGCCCAGCTTCTCGGCGAATCGGACGAACTCGGCCTCGGCGGCCTCTCCGGCGCGGTTGACCTGTAGCCCGACGATCGAGCGCCGGACGCGTCGCGCCTTCGATCGCCGCCGTCAGCGATGCCGAGGCCTTCGCTGCCGTCGCCCGCCTGGCGCCACGAAGCGGCGCCGTTCGCCGACTCGTCGGCAGTCGGCGTCGGACGCCTCCGCCAGCATGACGTCATAGGGCAGGTCGACGTGTACGGGGCCCTGGCGACCCTCCATCGCCAAATCGATGGCGCGCTCGACGGTGCGGGCCGTGTCCAGCGTGCTCAGCGTGAAGCTGCCCTTGGTCATCGACCCGTACAGCGCCGGCTGGTCGACGCGCTGTCGCGGCAGGCGACGGTACTCCGGCTCCGTGAAGCGATCGGTCAGGATCAGCGCCGGGGCGCGCTCCAGCATCAGCTGCACCGTGCCGTGAACCGCCGCAGCGGCCCCTGGCCCAACACCAGTCGACACGACTCCGGGCCGGTGCTCATGACGCCGTAGACGCCAGCCATGACCGCGGCGCTCGACTCGTTGCTGCAAAGGATGTAGCGGATGTTCTGCTTCGATGCCGCCTCGATCAGCTCGACTGAACTGAGGCTGCCCGGCACGCCGAAGATGTACTCGATTCCGGCCTGCGCCAGCGATGCCGCGACAACATCGGCATAGGTGGTCACTTGTTGCCCCGCTTTCGCAGGTATAGCATCAGCGTTGCCAACGACTTCGCGTCCTCGATGTCGCCCGCCTCGAGCCGCGCCAGCGTCTCGTCCAGCGTCAGCGGCTCCAATGGTGATGTCTTCGTCCTCGTCGCCGTCCGCCTGCTCCGGCGTCAGTCCCGACGCCGCGAAGGCGTAGAGGTATTCGTCGCAGAAGCCCGGCGCGCTGTAGAAGCCGCCCAAGCGCCTGCCATCTCGCCGCGGCGAAGCCGGTCTCCTCCGCCAGCTCGCGCCGGGCGCACGCCGTCCGGCTCCTCGCCGTGCTCCAGCGTGCCGGCCGGCAGCTCCAGCAACTCGCGGCCCGCGGCCCAGCGGTGCTGCCGGATCCAGAGGATGCGGTCTTCGTCATCGACGGCGAGCATGACCACGGCGCCCGGGTGGCTGACCACGTCGCGGCGCACGTTGAGCCCGTCGCGCATCTCGATGTCATCGACGCGTACCTCGATAACGCGGCCCTGGTGCACCACGCGACGGTTGATCAGGATGGGGAACGGCTTGTGAGGATGTGCGCTCATAGCTCTC
Source organism: uncultured Chloroflexia bacterium (assembly GCA_963766645.1). Classification (GTDB taxonomy): domain Bacteria; phylum Chloroflexota; class Dehalococcoidia; order DSTF01; family WHTK01; genus WHTK01. Next base: position 617,776 of record CAVYAY010000002.1, read on the forward strand.
GCACCAGCGCGATCTCGTTGCAGCTCGGGAACTTGGGGCAGCGGTAGCACTCGTTCCAGACCTTGCGCGGCAGCGTCATCACGTCAGCCTGCATCGAAGCCGAGGCGCTCGAAGAACGCCGGCCGGTAGGTCAGCGCAAAGACGCGCTCGAGGCCTATGTTGCCCGCCTCCTGCAGCGTCGCATTGACCAGCACGGAGCCGAGCCCGCGCGACTGCGCCGCCTCCGACACCGCCAGCGACTTCACCTCGGCGAGGTCCGACCAGACGATGTGCAACGCGACGCAGCCCAGCATTTCACCGTCTTCGTGCACCACGAAGAAGTCACGCAGGTTCTCGTAGACCTCACCCATCGTGCGCGGCAGCATGTCGCCCCGCTGCGCGTACAGGTTGATCAGGTCGTGTATCCCCTGCGCGTCGCCGATTTCGGCCTTTACGGCCGTAAGTTCCTTAACCATCGCTTCGTCTGGCCCTTTAGTGGGGTCCGGGGTATCCCCGGCTTCTATTATCAATCCCCTGTGCGTCGCCAATTTCAGCCTTTACGGCCGTAAGTTCCTTAACCATCGCTTCGTCTGGCCCTTTAGCGGGGTCCGGGGAATCCCCGGCTTCTATTATCAATCCCCTGCGCGTCGTCAATTTCAGCCTTTACGGCCGTAAGTTCCAACCGTCGCTTCGTCTGGCCCTTTAGTGGGGTCCGGCGTATCCCCGGCTTTTCAAACCGAGCCCACATTATTGCGCCGACTGATGCCGCGATCCAGCCGCGGGCAGGGGCTGCGCGTTGCCGCCGGGTCGGTGCCAGCCGAGCTGCGCCGCCATCCGCACGTAGAAGTCGTTACGCGGATTGAAGCGCAGGAAGCGCGCCTTGTGTTCGCTCAGGCTGACGCGTACCGAGTCGCCCTCGTGCAGCTCGAAGTCCGCCTGTCCGTCGACGCTGAGGACGGCCTGCTGACCCGGCTCCAGCGTGATGTGCACCGTCTCGCTGCCCGGCACCAGCACCGCGTGCTGCGCCGACAGGTGCGGCGCCACCGGGACGATGACTAGGTCGCTCGACTCCGGGTACAGGATGGGACCGCCGACCGACACCGCGTAGGCCGTGCTGCCCGTCGCCGTCGAAACGATGACGCCGTCGCAGCGGTAGTCGGCGATACGCGTCCCGTCGACGTCGACGGCGAGTTGGATGGCGCGGCTCAGCGTGGCGCGTCCGATCACGGCCTCGTTGAGGCCGTGCAAAACTACGATCCTTGCCCGATACTTCGGCCCGCAGCATGGCGCGCTGCCTCGATGCGGCCTCCGCCGCCCAGCACGTCGTCCAGCCGCGCTCGCCACCTGGTTGCCATCCATCTCGGTCAGGAACCCGAGACGCCCCAGGTTAACGCCGAGGATCGGCGTGCCCGGCCTCCAGCACGCGGTGGGCGCAGCGCAGACGCTGCCGTCGCCGCCGAGGACGATCGCGAGGTCGCACGCCGCCAGTGACGAGCTGTCTTCCTCTTCATCCAACGTCGCCTGCAGCCCGCGCCCCACGATGTCGTCCCTGAGCTGTAGCGCCAGGTCCCGCGCGCCGCTCAGCCGCGGGTTGAAGGTCACCCCGATGCGCTGCGGCGGCATCATTCCGTTCTCACCCACTGCGACAGTTGCTCCCGCTACCAGCCAGCGCGGAACCAGACCCCACCGCGCCCTTTAGCGCGGGAATGGGGCTGTCCCCCATCTTCAAAGTCCCTTTCTCACTCACGCGCGTGTCCAACCGTCCAGTCTCAGGTGCAAGCAGGAACTCGCGGTTGCCCGCCGGACCGATGATTGGCGAAAGCGTCAGCCCCAGCAGCCGGAGTCCGTTCCCTGCCGCCCAGGCGACGAATCGTCCGACCACGGCGGCGTGGACCATCGGGTCCTTCACGACGCCCTTCTTGCCGACCTCTTCCCGTTTCGCCTGGAACTGAGGCTTCAGCAGCACGATGAGGTCGCCGCCCGGCTTCAGCGAACGGCACGCTGCCGGGATCACTTTCTCCAGCCCGATGAACGAAAGGTCGAAGACTGCGAGGTCGCAGACCTCCGGTAACGCTGGTAGGTCGCGGGCGTTGAGTGCGCTCCATGACCACCACGCGCTCGTCCTGGCGCAGCCGATAATCAAGCACGCCGTAGCCGACGTCGACGGCGTAAACGCGGCGCGCGCCATGCTGTAGCAGGCAGTCCGTGAACCCACCCGTCGAGGCGCCGAGGTCGACGCAGGTCATGCCGGACGGGTCGAAGCCGAAGGTCTTCAGCGCGTGCTCCAGCTTGTCGCCGCCGCGGCTGACGAAAGGGGGCCGTTCGAGCACCTCGATCGCCGCGGCGTTGGACGACTAGCACGCCGGGCTTGGTCACCGGAGCACCATCGACGCGGATGTCCCCAGCCAGCAGGATCGCGCGCGCTTTCTGGCGGCTCTCGACCAGCCCGCGCTCGACCAGCAAGGCGTCAATCCGAGTCCGCGAAGCGGCCTTTGGCATGCCCGAAGCATAGCACCACGCAGGTTCGCGGCGCAGACGTTATGTCGTGTTAGTGAAGTGCCGCACACAGGCATTCGCCATAATGGAGCGTGATGCGCCTCTGCACTCCTACCCTGCGTATTGCTGACAGCCTTGCTGCTCGCCTGCAGCGGCGACACCAGCGGTGCTGACAGCTCGGGTCCAACCGCCACAGTCGAGAGTGCCGAGGCACTGCTCGCGCGCGCCGCCGCCGCCGTTGAGGGAGTCACGTCCTTCCACTTCAAGCCTCACGCATGAGAACGGCAGCACACCCCTGCCCCTCAGCCTCGCGCTCGAGACCGCCGAGGGCGATGTCGTGCATCCCGGGACGTCTGTCAGCCGACATCGAGGCGAAAGCCGTCGGCTCGATACCTGTCAGCGTCAACATCATCGCGATCGACGACAAGACCTGGATCACCAACCCCTTCACCGCAAATGGCAGCGTCTGCCCGGCGCCGGCCTGCGCGACTTCGCCGACCCCGAAGCGCTGGTGCAGGTCCCTCGTCGCCGCGGTTCGAAGGCCCGCGTATCGACGGCGGCAGCACCATCGACGGCGTGCGGACCGTGAAGATCGTCGCCAGCATCGACGCCGGTCTGCTTCGCGACGCGCTCGGCATCGCCCGTGCCGGCAATCAAGTGCAGGTCGAGGCCTGGCTAGGCGCCGAGGACTCCCTGCCCGGCGCATCCGCATCGTCGGCCCGCTATCCTCGGCCGACAACGCTGAAGACGTCTCGCGGCAAATCGACCTCTCGCGCTACGACCAGCCGGTCGAGATCAACCCACCGTAGCCATGCGCACACTGACGGCGCTATCTGGCGCATCGCGACCGCACGACATGGCTTCTGGTGCTGACTGCACTCGGCGTCTTCTTCGCCGCCGACGACCAGACATCCGTAGTCGCCATCCTCCCGAACATGGTCAACGACGTCGGGTCTGGCGCAGGACCAGTTCTACCGCGCAGCCTGGATCGTCAACGGCTACATCCTCGGCTACGTCGTTGCGATGCCGCTCATGGGTCGCATCGCGGACAGCTACGGCCACGCCCGTATCTTTGCCGCCGCTCTGCTACTCTTCTGCGCCGGCTCCGCCTGGGTCGCGCTGGCCCAGGGCCTGACCATGGTCTCGATCGCGCGCGGCGTGCAGGCGATCGGTGGCGGCGGCGTGGTGCCCGTCTCCATGGCCATCGTCACCGCCAACGCGTCGTCGTCACGGCGAGTGCTGGGCCTCGGCGCCATTGCCGCCGCGTCGGAGGCCGGAGGCCTGTTCGGGCCGCTATGGGGCGGCGGCATCGCCGAGCTCATCGGCTGGCGCGGCGTCTTCTGGATCAACCTGCCGCTCTGCCTGCCCATCGCCTTGGCCGTCCTGCACCTCGGCAGGCATCACGACCACCTACTCGACCCGAAACCTCGACCTTCCGGGCGCGCTCCTTCTGGCCTTAGCCCTCGTCTGCCTCACCGTGGCTCTGACGGACGACCCGATCGCCCAGCGCGACACCGGCGTAACGCTAATGCTGTTCACCGGCGCCATCGCGCTCTTCGGCGCCTTCTTCCTGCACGAAATGCGCGGCCGGGAATCCCCTCGTAAACCTCGCGCTGTTCCGCGTCCCGCGCCTCAGCGCCGCGTTCCTCGCTAACGGCCTCACCGGCGGCGCGCTGATCGTTGCGATGGTCGGCGTGCCCCTGTTCACCAACGTTCTTCTCGGCGGCAATGCGCTGGAAGGCGGCCTCAACCTGATGCGCTTGACGATCGCGTTACCGGTCGGCGCGCTGACCGGCGGCTGGCTGGCAAGCCGGGTCGGCCTCAGCGGCGGCGCAGCAGTCGGCCTCATCCTCGCTGCAGTCGGCTTCCTCGGCATGGCTACCTGGTCAGAAGATCCGTCCATGATCGAGCTAACGCTGCCACTGCTGGTCGCCGGGCTCGGCTTCGGCCTCGTCATCGCGCCAATCAACGCCGCCGTCATGAACGAGGCTCCGGAGGCTGAGCGCGCCACGCTAGCCTCGCTTGCTGACCGTCGTGCGGCTCGTGGGCGCGCTAATCGGCGTCGCGCTGCTCACAACACGAGGCCTCAGCGACTTCTACTCCCAGGCCGGCCTCATCCCGCTGGACGACCCCGCGTTCGAATCCCAGCTACGCAATTTGCAGGTGAGCTCCTTCCGCGACACGTTCATCGTCACGGCCGCAGTCTGCTTCGCGACGCTGCTTCCCGCGTTGTTCCTCGGCCGCACACCGCGAGAGGCAGACCAGCCGAGAACAGGCGTGGATTAACCTGACCCGGAAGCCCGCCTGTTTCCGTATGACTCGCATGTCGATAATATCGTGCCATGGCTGAAGAAACCTTCGCCGCCGACGGCGTTTCGATAACCCAGCCGGTCTCCCTCCTCCGCCATCTGCGCTACGTCCTCAAGGCGATGCGCCCGAAGCAATGGAGCAAGAACGGCATCGTCTTTATGGCGCTGATCTTCTCCGTCAACCAGAACTGGCTGCCGGAAAAGTTCGACACCTGGGACCACCTGCTGCTGCGCGCCTTCATCACCGCCCTCTGCTTTTGCGCCGTCTCGGGCGCCGAATACATGGTCAACGACCTCAAGGACCGCGAGAGCGACCGCATGCACCCGACGAAGCGCCGCCGGCCCATCGCCGCCGGTCTCGTCGGCCCGCGCGAGGCGCTGACCTGGGCGACCTGCTTCGCGACAGGCGGCATCATCGTCGCTGCAGTGATCGATTGGCGCATCGGCGCCGTCCTCGCTGCCTACTTCGTCCTCATGCTGGCGTACACTGCGTTGCTCAAGTACGAGGTCATCATCGACGTCATGACGATCGCCGCGGGCTTCGTCCTGCGCGCCCTCGCCGGCGCCTACGCCATCGACGTTCCGACATCACCCTGGCTCTACGTCGTGACCGCCCTCGGCGCTCTCTTCCTCGCAATCACGAAGCGCCGTGCGGAGGTCTTGCTGCTGCAGGGCGACGCCACGACCCACCGCTCGACGCTGCTGCACTACACCCCACCGCTGCTCGACCAGATGACGGCGATGGTCACGGCCTCGACGATCATCGCCTACGCCCTCTACACCTTCACGGCCGAGAATCTGCCCACGAACCACATGATGATGATCACCATTCCCGTTCGTCGGCTACGGCATCTTCCGCTACCTCTTCCTCTCGCTGACCCAGGACCAGGGCGGCAGCCCGGAAGAAGTCCTGCTCAAGGACGTCCCGCTGCTCGTGACGTCGTCGGCTGGGTCGTCACCTCGATGGTCGTCCTCACGGCTTACCGCTAGGACACCGCTGGTGGTCGCTCGACCAAATCGGCGCCACTGAGGAGGTCTTCCTCCCGCGGACCTCCACCGGCCGCTCCCGGCGCTGATGCGCGCTACCCTGATGAGCCTTTCGAACTCGGAATCTGAGCAAATCTCCACTGCTTAACAGAATCGATGTTATACTTGGCGACGCCACATGATTTCGGCTTTAGAAACCGCATACGAAATCGTCATCGGGCTGGAAGTTCACGCTCAACTGACCACCCGTTCGAAGATGTTCTGCCGCTGCAGCACCAGCTATAGCGGTACTGATCCCAACACCCACGTCTGCCCCGTCTGCATGGGCATGCCCGGCGTGTTGCCGGTGATCAACGCCGCTGCTGTCGAGGCCACGATCAAGACCGGTCTCGCCCTCAACTGCGAGATCCCGTCGCGCGCCAAGTTCGACCGCAAGAACTACCCCTACCCGGACCTGATGAAGGGCTACCAGATCTCCGAGTACGACATGCCGCTCTGCATCAACGGCTACCTCGATGTCGAGGTTGACGGCGTGACGCGCCGCATCCGCATCAACCGCGTCCACCTCGAAGAGGACACCGCCCGCCTGCTGCATCGCACTGACGAAACCGGCGAAGGCTTCTCGCTGCTCGACATCAACCGCGCCGGCATGCCGCTGATGGAGATCGTTACAGAGCCTGACGCCCGCTCGCCCGCCGAAGCCGTCGCCTATCTGACCAAGCTGCGTCAGATCCTGCGCTACATCGGCGTCAGCGACGCGGACATGGAGGAAGGCAACTTCCGCTGCGAGCCCAACCTCAGCCTGCGTCTGCGCGGCACAGAGGACGTTCGGCTCAAAGGTGGAGCTGAAGAACTTGAACAGCTTCCGCGCCGCCTTGCGCGGCACCGAGTTCGAGGTCGAGCGCCAGACGAAGCTTCTCAGCGAGGGCAAGAAGGTACTCAGCGAGACGCGCGGCTGGCGCGAAGAGACGCAGGAAACAGCCAGCCAGCGCTCCAAGGAAGAGGCGCACGACTACCGCTACTTCCCCGAGCCCGACCTGCCACCGATCGTCGTCTCCCGCGAGTGGGTCGAGGAGATACGCCAGAGCCTGCCTGAGCTGCCGGACGCCCGCCGCGCTCGCTTCGTCTCCCAGTACGGCCTCACTGAGTACGAAGCCAACCTGCTGACCGAATCGCGCGCCAAGGCCGACTACTACGAAACGTCCCTCAACCTGCTCGGCGGCACTGGCTCCGCCGCCGCCAGGCTGGTCGCGAACTGGCTGCTCGGCGACCTCTCGCGCCTGCTCAACGACTCCGGTCTCGACCTCGACAGCCCCGACCTCAAGCTCAGCGCCGAGCTCTTCGCTCGACTACTCAAGCTCCTGCAGGCGGGGTCGATCACGAACTCGACTGCCAAGGAAGTACTCCGCACCGCCTTCGAAACCGGCGCTGACCCCGAATCCATCGTGACCGAAAAGGGCCTCGGCGCCATGGAAGACGACGGCGAATTAGAGGAAATTGTTAGGAAAATCATTGCAGACAACGCTAAGATTGTCGCCGAGTACCGCGGCGGCAAATCCGGTGCGATCAATGCTCTGCTCGGTCTGGTGATGAAACAGACCCGCGGACGGGCCAATGCCGGCGAAGTGCGGTCGTTGTTGCAGGCGGAGCTAGACCAGGCGTCCTGACGCCGGTATAGGGAAGGGAAACCCGCAATTCTCAATTTCATCCGCTCCTTGCGCAACGTAGAACCTCGTCAAATGGTTCTACTTCGGAATGCATATCAAGCGCTGGCTCGTGCTGGTGCTGCTCGGCATTACGATCATGGGCCTCGGCTTCGGCTACGTCCTGCGCGAGGTCTACTTCAACTACACCTTCCCCGGGTGGGTCGGCGACGTCACACTGCAGTTCCTGCCCCGTCTCGTCCGCGCCGCCCTTTTCGTCACCGTCGCGTCCGGCATCATCCTCTTCAGCGTCTGGAAGCTGAACACGTCGCTGCTTGCCGCCTTCCGCCGCACCGATGAAGGCCTCGTCGACGCGATCTTCCGCTATCGCTATCAGGCCCGCGGACCCAAGGTCGTCGCCATCGGCGGCGGCACCGGCATGCCGGTCTTGCTGCGCGGCCTCAAAGAGCTGACCAGTAACCTCACAGCCATCGTCACCGTCGGCGACGACGGCGGCTCGTCGGGCCGTCTGCGCCGCGAGCTCGGCGTTCTGCCGCCCGGCGACGTTCGCAACTGCATCGCCGCGCTGGCCGAGGCTGAGCCTCTGATGACGCGCCTCTTCCAGTACCGCTTCAACGAAGGCTCCGGCCTCGAAGGGCACAGCTTTGGCAACCTTTTCATCGTTGCCATGTCAGGCATCACCGGTAACTTCGAGGAGGCCGTCCGTGAGACCAGCCGCGTCCTCGCGGTACGCGGACTGATCCTCCCTTCCACCCTCTCCCACGTTACCGTTCACGCTCGCACCGAGGACGACCAGGAGATCAGCGGCGAGTCTGCGATCACGCTGCGCGGTACGAAGATCAAAGAAGTGTTCCTGGAGCCGTCCAACGTCCAGGCCAACCCCGAGACGATCAGAGCCATCCTCGAAGCAGACATGGTCGTCATCGGCCCTGGCAGCCTGCTGACCAGCGTGCTGCCTAACCTCCTTGTCGATGGCATCCGCCAGGCCCTGGCGATCACCAAGGCGACAAAAATCTACGTTTGCAACGTCGCCACTCAGCACGGCGAGACGGACGAATTCTCCGTCAGCGACCACTTCGAGAAGCTCGTACAGCACGTCGGGCCTGCGCTCTTCGACTACATCCTCGCCAACGACAACGTCCAGGGCCCGCTGCCCGAGGCGTGGCACTCCGAGCCAGTTCAGGTCGACACACGCATCGTCGACGGCGCCCGTGTCATTACGGCCGACGTCATCTCGGAGAAGAACCGCTACTATCACGACTCCGCCAAACTGGCGGCTGCAATCATGCGAATCTACAACGGCCGTAACCAGATTGAGGCGGCGGAAGAACTGGCCGCTGCGCGGGCAGCCCGCTAGACTGAATTTCTATGAGCTTCGAGAACTTTCTCAACCTTGGACAGATACTCGTCTCCTTGACACTGATCGTGGTCGTGCTGCTCCAGGCCAAGGGCTCAGGCTTCGGCGAAGGGCTCGGCGGCACCACCTCGTCGTTCCGAACCCGGCGCGGGTTGGAGAAGACGCTGTTCCAGGCCACGATTTTCCTCGTCATCCTCTTCCTCGCCATGTCAGCCTGGAGCGTCAAGGCCGTCTGAGAAGGGGCACCGTCCTTCCCACGGAAGGACGAATTCGCATTGCGTAAACGAAGCGGTCGCTGGATCTTCCTCATTGTCCTGTTTGCCGGCGTCCTCGGGTTCACCGGGCTCTGGTATCTCGTGCCGCAGGACACCCAGGAGGTCGAACCCGACTTCGGTGGCGACTACGTCGAAGGCATTGCCGGCGTCCCCGCCCGCGTTAACCCATTCTTCGCCGGCGAGAACACCGTGGACGCCACGCTGTCGTCCCTCGTCTTCGCCGGCCTCACGCGTCTGGACGAGCACGGCGTGCCCTTCCCCGACCTCGCTCAAACCTGGACCGTCAACCCTGAAGGCACGCTCTACACTTTCACGTTGCGGGCCGGCCTGTTGTGGCAGGACGGCACGCCGCTTACCGCCGACGACGTCGTCTTCACGTACGACCTGCTGCAGTCGCCCGACCTCCGTAACGCCCCAGCGCTGCAAAGCATTCTCGAATCAGCCGTCTTCACGCCCGTAAACAACACCACCGTCACTATCGACATACCAGAACCGTACTCGCCGCTTCCGTCATACCTCACGCTGGGCATCCTGCCAGCCCACCTGCTACGCGACACCGCCCCGGAATCTCTTTACGACTCGCTGTTCAATCAGCGGCCCGTCGGCTCCGGCGCCTACCGCATCGAAACCCTCGCGCTCGATCACGCCACGCTGGTCGCCAACGCGGGATATCACTTCCAGCAGGCGTTCATCCAGCGCTTCGATCTGCGCTTCTACGCCGACGACGGCGCGTTGTTCGAAGCCCTGCAACGCAAAGAGATCAACGGCGCACTTTTCGAGTCCGGTCTCGGACCCAGCGACCTCCTCGAGATCCAGCAGCGGGACGACCTGCGCATGTCGGCGCTCGACAAGGGTGAGATCACCTTCATCTATCTCAACCTCGACACGCCGCTGTTCGAGGACCGGCGCCTGCGCCAGGCTTTGCTCTACGCTGTCGACCGCGACGCCTTGATCCGCGACATCCTGCGCGGCCAGGCCTCGCGCGCTGACTCGCCCATAGCCCCGGGGAGTTGGGCCTACTCGCCCTCATTGACCCGCTACGACGCGGACCCGCAGACCGCCAACCTGCTTCTCGACGACGCAGGCTGGCTCAAAGGCCCGGACGGTATCCGGCGCAAGGGTGCCGTCGCGCTCGCCTTCACACTGACGACGGGCCCCGACCCCGTACGGGTCGCTGTCGCCCAACGCGTCGCCGAGGCCTGGAACGCTCTCGGCGCGCAGGTCACCGTCGAATCGACCGGCCTCACCACTCTGGTTCGCGACACGATCGAGCAGCGTGACTACGAGGCACTGCTTTTCGTCGACGCCGCCCGGCCCGACCCCGACCCGTACGCTATGTGGCACAGTGACGCCAGAGGCGGTCAGGGCGCCAACTTGGCCCAGTTCAGCGACGCCCGCGTCGACGCGCTTCTGACGGAAGCCCGTTCAGCTCCGCTCACGCGCCGTAAACAGCTCTACGACGAGTTCCAGGAAATCTTCGCCCAGGAAGTGCCGTCGATCCCGCTGTACGTGACCCGAGCCCTCTACGTCCAGGACGCCGACATCAGCGGCGTGCGCGTCGGCCAGCTGGCAGAACCCGGCGACCGCTTCTGGCAGGTGCAGGAGTGGTTCCTCAAGACCCGCTAGACTCTAGCCGATGCGCATCGTCTTCTTCGGCTCGCCCGACTTCGCCCTGCCCAGTCTCGAGGCGCTGCTCGCCTTGGCACACGAGGTCGTTGCCGTCGTCAGCCAACCGGACCGCCCCGCCGGCCGTGGCCACACCGCGACGCCACCGCCCGTAAAGCGCTTGGCGCTGGCGCGCGGGCTGCCCGTCTTGCAGCCCGAAAAGGTCAGCGACCCCGAATCGGTCGCGACGCTGAGTGCCCTCGAACCTGATGTCTTCGTCGTCGCCGCTTACGGCCAGATCCTGCGCCAACGCCTCCTCGACGTGCCCCGGCGCGGCATTCTCAACGTCCACGCCTCGCTGCTGCCGCGCTGGCGCGGCGCCTCTCCCATCGCCGCCGCCATCCTGGCCGGCGATGAGGTCACCGGCGTGACGTTGATGGAGATGGTGCGTGCTCTCGACGCCGGTCCTATGGTGGCGCGCATCGAGGTGCCGATTTCGCCCCACGACACCACCGGCACGCTGGAGCCGCGCCTCGCAGACGCGGGCGCAGCGCTGCTCGCCGAATCGTTCGACCCCTGGGCGTCTGGTCAGCTCAGCCCTGTCCCGCAGGACGAATCACTCGTCACCTACGCGCCGCAGCTCACACGCGCCGACGCGTTGATCGACTGGTCGCAGCCCGCCGTCGAGGTCTGGCGGCGTATCCGCGCCTTCAACCCGTGGCCCGTCGCGCACACGCGCTGGCGCGGCCAGGAACTGCGTATTCACGAAGCCTGGCCTCTCTCGCACGACAGCGGCGAACTGCCCGGAACCGTCCTCCCTCCAACATCGCTCCCGCCAGAAGCCGATGACCCGCAGGTCACATTCGCGGTCGCCACCGGCGCCGGCTCCCTGGCGATCCGCCGTCTGCAACGCCCCGGTAAGCGCGCCCTCAGCGGCGCCGACTTCCTACGCGGCCAGCGCGATTTTGTAGGCGAACGGCTGGCAGAATAGAAAGCGCCCCTCTGTCGAGGGGCGCCTGTGCTCGTAACTTGAGGCGACTTAGCCGGCGCCGTCGGACCCGGAATCGGAAGCGCCCTCCTCGCCACCACCCTCGGCGGCTGCCTCGCCACCCTCGGCGGCACCCTCGGCGCCCTCCTCGCCCGCGGCAGCAGCTGCGGCCTCTTCTTCTTCCTCCTCCACAGAGACGCGCGGCGTCGAGACCTTGACCACCATCACCTCGGGGTCGGTCAGCACCGTCACGTTCGGCGGGATCGGAAGGTCCTTGACGTGGAGCGACTGCTCCAGCTCGACCAGCGGCGTAATGTCCACCTCGATGCTTGAAGGCAGGTCGAGCGGCAGCGCCTCTACCATGACCGAGGTCACGGCGTGCATCAGCACGCCGGCGTACGTTATGACGGCCTCCGACTGTCCGATGACGATGAGCGGCACCTCGGCGTGCATCCTTTCCGTCAGCGACACCTGATAGAACTCGGCGTGCAGCGGCGTGCTCGTAATCGGGTGACGCTGCAGCTTCTGGATCACTACCGGCCGCGTCTGGCTCTCGCCGTCGATCTTCAGGTCGAGCACCTCGTTCGCGGTCGAGGCCCTGAGCGTCTTGTCCATCTCCTCGGTCCGAACCTGGATCGAAATTGAAACCAGGCCTTTGCCGTACACGTTGCCCGGCAACACGCCCGAGCGCCGCAGCGCCGCCACCTTCTTGCCAGTCACCTGACGCGTCTCTACCGGAAGCTCTCTACGAGCCATATCTGTCTACCCCCGATTTCTTGTTTAGCGTCCGCGCCCGAACATGGCGCCCGCCAGCCTTCGCGCTACGTAGTAGCCGGCGCCGAAGGCAAAGGCGGCCTGCAGCGTCAGGACGGCCCGTACGTTGCCGCTGACGCGGGGCGCCAGCAACAGAAACACGCTGCCGTCCTCGACGCGCACGTAGTCGCTCGCGACCACGGCTGCCGCCGACTCCCGCAGCTCAACCGTCGCGGCGTTGACCATGCCAAGCGCCGAGTTCTCGGCCTGTACCGTCTCTGCCGTCAATTGCTGCACAGCTGACCGCTCGATGTTTGCGACGGTCGCGTTGAGGCTTCGTACCGCGCTGCGGCCGACATTGACTTGGTTGGACTCGAATCCATCGAACGCGTTTTCTGCCATTGAAGCGATTTTGAAGGTAACAGGTGGCCCTATGAGGGTCAAGGCAAAACGCCGAGCGCCGGCGTCAGAGCCAGCTTGTCGACGCGGTAGATCGTCAGCTCTGCGTTCTCGAAAACGGGCTGCAAGACTCCATCCAAACCGGCCGCGAACTTCATCAGCCCCAGCTTTGGGTAGTACAGCTCCTCCAGCCGTCCCACGATGACGTAGCTCACGTCAAAGCGCCGCAGGAAGCCCTGCGCCGCCGTCACGTCTGGGTTCGTGTAGAACAGGTCGACCGCCACCGCGCGTTCGCCCACCATGTAGCCGAAATCGCCGCGCTGCTGCACCTGGTGCCAGTCCCAACCGATCACCGCCGGCAGACCCGTATAGACCGTGAACCGCCCGCCCCAGCGGTATAGCGGCGACCTCCCTTCGACGATGACAGGACTACCCTCGACGTTCTGGCGCAGCCACTCAATGCCCTCATAGTCGTACGACAGATCGATCTCGCCGTGCTCGTCGTTGTACGTCGCAACCTGCATGTATGCGGTGCCGTCCAACGTGCTCGCCGTCTCCGCAAAGCGGTCGTTCAGACGCGCAGGCGTCGCGAACACCGGGTACAGCAATGCCCCAAGCAGCAGCAACGTGACACCCGCCACGGCGCCCGACGCGACGAACTTTGAAACGCGTTTCGCCGCCGGCGAAAGCGACGGACGCCAGCTCACGAATGCCATGTGCCATGTCACGAACGACGTCGCCAGCGCGTACACCACCCACGTGTGCAGATAGAACTTGAACACCGTGTTCATGCGCACGATGTCGCCCTGCAACGTCACGAGGTCGACGCCCATGCTGAGTCCCAGACCAAGCCCGGCTAGCGCCAACACAAACAGCCGGACGCCGGAGTCGGGCCCCCGCCGCCGCAACTCTCGCAGCGCCAGGTAGATGACCAGCACCAGCACCGGCAGCAGCGTCGCCACGAAGCCGTTGCCGCGCTCCACCAGGAGAAACGCCAGCGCGCAGAGGAAGAACAGCAGCGCCGCCGCGAAAACCAGTTGTGACACCTCTTCCTTCGTCGCCACAGGCTCGCCCCAGCTCCCCGATGCCAACCTCAGCAGACGGCTCGCCCGCATCGCCCGCCACAGCTGGAATAACAGCCAGCCACCGATCAAAGCGGCAAACACGCCGAAGTGCGCCAGGTACTGATGCAATGGCGTCGTTTCCGGCGACTCGATGACGCCGCTCACCGGCGACTGGTAGTTCGCCAGGAACGGCTCGTAGGCCAGGAACGACACGCCCACCAGTACCGCGCCTTTCAGCACCAGGCGCCTCGCCATCGCGCCCAACCCGCCCTCGACGCTGCGTTCGCTGATCACGAGCGCCGCCAGAGCCAGCAGCAGGAACGGCGGGTAGTCCCACGAGTTGATCCAACGCAGGCTCCCCACGACCAGACCGAGCAACGCTACGATGACCCATTCCCGCCACGAGCCGCGCTCGCCGCGGATGCCCAGCACCAACGTCACGGCGATCCCGATTGCCAGCACCTGGAACGCTATCGCCATCATGTGCGCGTGCAGGTCCGCGAACAGGAAACTGAAGTACGGGAACTCGGTGATGCTGATCGTCGGCGGCAGCATACGGCTGGATCGCCAGAAGTCGAACTCGCGCAGACCGGCGCCATGCGCCACGACTTGCCACGCCCCGCCGACACTGTTCACCACGCTATCGACGATCGGTAGATTCGTATCGACGTGCCATGAGCTCACCTCTGACAGACGCTCCGTCAGCTGCCCCACCCCATCGAGGTTGCCCGCCAGCGCCACGAAGAACACGCCCAGCAACCCGGCCGCGTAAGGCGACCACGACGGTATTGGCCGGAACCCCGGGCTGCGCTTGATCAGCCCCTTCGCCCCCGCCGCCAGGTTGTATGCCACGGAAAACGCCGCTGCGACCGTCAGCGCGAAGAACGTCGGCACTGCCAGGTTGAACGCTACCTCGGGCGGGATCGTGGTCAGTTTGACCAGCGTGGCCGTGAAGAACTGGCCCAGGTAGTAATAGTTGATGTAGCCGCCCGCGAACCACGGATCGTACGGCGGCAGCGTCGTGCTGCGCACCACCGCCGTCAGGTATGCCAGGTCCATCGGCTTCTCGCCGCCGCGGAACGGGTGCCACAGGTCCGGGTTCGCCAGGCGTAGCTCGCGGAAGAAGAAAAACGCCAGCAGGAACAGGAGCTCGCAGAACACGACGAGCCGCCAGCGTGTCCTCACGAACGCCCACAGCTCCTCCCGCCATCGGTACGCCACGACCCCCGCTATCACGAGCAGGCCCGCGAGCGTCACGATCAGCGTCGACTGGGTGAAGTAGACGAGCTTGAGGCTGACCAACAGCCACACCGGGTACGCCAGGAACAACAGTCCCAGCGGTTTCGCCAGCAGATAACCACGGTCCGGCAGGCGGCGGAACAGCACCAGCGCCAGCGGCGTTGCGGCCAGCGCTGCCAGCTCCAGCACCAGAAGCCACACCAGCGTTGGATTGGATGCGACGATGCCGCTGTCGCTGAACACGTCGGTCCAGGTCCCACCCTCCTGCTGCGTCGCCAGATCGTCGGGGCGCAACAGCAGCGCGTTTCGCGCCGCTTCACTCGGCGGCAGGTTCACAGCGCCTTCCGCCAAGTCAGGATTGAGCAGCGCCAGCGCCCGTTCATGCGAATACGCTGCCGTCTTGCGCCACACGGTCACCTTCGGGTGGTCATAGACGGTGAACGCCTCCTCGGCCGACTGGTCCGGGACCTCGACGCCGACAAGGCGTGGGTAATTGGTGAAGTCCGCAACCTTCTCGAAGCCCAGCGTGCCATCGAACAGGTACTTGTAGTACAGCGTCGTGCTGGGATAGCGCGCCGGGTTGCGCGGTATCGAGCCGTACAACCGATTGCTCGTCTCGATCACGTAGTCGACCGTGTCCAGCCCCGCGACGAGTTCCTCGACCTTGGCGCGCGAGTCCTGGACGTAGGGCTTCAGCGTTACGTAGCCAAAGAGCCCCGGATCGACGCCCGGCAGATGCAAAGGAAGCCCGTCATCCCACTCCTCACTGCTCAGGATCGAGCCTGCCGGAACGTTCTCGGCGATCCAGTAGCTCGCCTGCACGCGCGAGATGTCCTGACGGTAGATGCCCGTAAACGTCAGCGCCCAGACAGCCGTCCCCACGATTGCGACGGTGACGGCTCCCCGCAGCATCGGCTTTGCCACGGGACGCAGGCTGCCTAGGCGCGATGGCAACAAGGTAGATGCCGCGCCAGACGCCGCGTACTCCCACAACCGCACCAGCCCCATCCCGGCTAGCACGATCAGCGCCGGGTAGATCGGGATGAAGTAGCGCATCGTCGGGTTGAATCCGCGCGCCACAAACAGGAAGTACCCGGCGATCCACAGCACGAGCAGCAGGCTCGCCATGTCGTTGCGTTTGACGCCGCGCCACGCCGCGTAGGCAAACGACCCAAACGCCGCTACAGCCAGCGGCACGCCCATGCCCCACAGCACGATGTTGTTCAGCGGGAACAGCACGAACGCCCGGCCGATCCATTGCACGTTAGGCGGGAAATCAGACCCGGATTGCTGGTTACGCAGGTTGCTGATGTCCCGCACGAACTTGTCCGACAGGTTGAGGTAGTGCGTCGGGTCGATCACCGCAGTGCTCAGGAGGTCGCCCGGAACGTCGAGGTCGACGTCGATGACGTCGAAGAAGCCGGGACCCTCGAAGGCGTACGGCTGCGCCACGCGGAACACGATCCCCGCCGCCAGCATCAGCACGAAGCTCCAACCCAGCAGCCTCAACACGCCCGCCTGTGCCCACGCCTCGACTCCGGCCGTCGGCCAGTTGCCAGCTGACGTGATCGCCACGCGGAGGTACGGCAGCATCCTCACACCCACCGCCAGCGCCGGTACGCCCAGCACCGGCAGCGCGCTCAGCTTCGTCGCCAGCGCCAGCCCGTAGGCCACACCCGCGAAGACGTAAGCCCAGCCCCCGCCGCCCTTCAAGATGCGCATCGAGAAGTAGATCGTCGCCGTGACGAACAGCGCCAGCCACGTCTCCGAGCCGAAGAAGTGCGAATACTGGATATGGAGCACCGTCAGCGACAGCAAACCCGCCGCCACAAGCCCTGCGCCGCGCCCGAACAGGAACCGCCCCATCTCGAACACAAGCGCGATCGTCAGAACGTCGGCGATCGCCGACAGCACGCGTCCTACCTGGTTACTGCCGTAGCCCGCGTCGAACGTGAAGGCGCCGTTGTCGTACTCCATGTCGACGCCGAACGGCGCCGCTACATCGCGGAACAGATCTGCCGTCCAGTGCGTCGAACCGTCGGCATCGCGGTCGAGCCACTCCGCGACTACCTTGTTCAGGAAGATCGGAAAGGTGCCGTAGACGAAGCTGTCCTGGTAGTTGTACGGGTTCAGCGTCGAGCGCTCGGAGTCGAAGTACTCCCCAACGCTGCCGGGCAACTGCAGCTCACTGCTAACGATAGCAAGGTAGCGCTCGTCCGGATGCAGGTGCTGTCCATCGTCCCAGTTGACGTTGGTCAGGCGGAGCTGCAATCCGAAGACGAGGATTACGCCCAGCGCCACGGCGACCGCGACGTTCTGCGCCGTCTGCGATTGAATCCGGCTCAGCCAGCCTGGTTTCAGGCTCGCCGCCCGCTGCAGTCCGCCCCTCAGTCCGGCGTCAGCCACGATCGACGCCTGCCGTCACTTCTTCACGCAGTGGAACAGGATATACGCGCCCTCGTCCTCGTCCTCGCCTGGTTCCGAAAACCGCGACAGCACCTGTTTGTACGGCAGGTAGCGCTTCTTCTCCGGCCACAATACCCAGCGCCCCAGCAGCTTCTTCGTGATCAATGACGGGATCGAGATGTAGTGACTCACGTCCAGCACCATCGTGTTGAGGCGCGAGAAGTAGTAGCGCGACGCCACAACCTCGAAGCCGGCGTCCTCGAGCCACTGCTCCCAGTCTGCCTTGGGCCTGATGTGAACATGGCGGCTAACGCGGTTCATGAATGCTTCGTAGTAGCCTGCCGCTCTGCGGAGATGCGCCTTCTGCAGCAGCGTCGAGCCCAGCAGGTACCGCGGAAAGTACTCGCTCGGCACTGTGATTACGCAAGTGCCGCCCTGTCGAGTCACCCGCGACATCTCCTTGAGGATCGACCACGGCTCCTGCGTGTGCTCCAGCGTCGAGTTGCATAGCACGGTCGCGAACGTTCCGTCCGCAAACGGCATGTCGTCCCCCGGCGCCACGACCAGCGACTCGTAAATACCCAGCTTCTGCGCATAACGCATCTGCTCTTCCCACGGGTCGGTGCCGACCTCAACCGGCTTGTCGAACAGCGCCGCCGCGAACGTCCCGTCGCCACAACCGACGTCGAGGATCGGCCGCGGCATCTCGATCTGCGATAGCAGCACGCACTCGGCCGCGCGCACGATGACGCGCGGCAGCGTCACGTCATCCAGGAACCTGGCGACATACTGGTCCGGCGCCTTCTGCGCCTTGACGGCGGGCTGGCTCAATGCGGCGTCTCCTTCATCGGCCCGTACCATTATGGCGAAGTCGCCACTCCCGTATTGTCTGGAGAAACCCCTAGGCTCGCCCCAAACAACGACTCGTAGAAATCCACCGCCCGTTCAACGCCGAACAGCCCGTCCAGGTCCGCCTGCGAGCGCATGTACTCCTCCCGGTGGGCCAGCGCCTCAACGATCGCGTCGGCCAGCGCGCCACTGTCGCGCGGCGGGACCAGCTTGCCCATCCCGGTGACCGAGACCGGCACGCGCACGCCTGGGATGTTAGACGCTATCACCGGCACACCGCTGTACATTGCCTCGACCTGTACCATCCCGAACGACTCTGTCGAATTGATGCTGGGCAGCAGCAACAGATCGCAGCGTCGGTAGAACGCCGCCAGCTCCGGCTCCGGCAGCACGCCCAGCAGTCGCACGCGGTCGCCCAGCGCTTCGATCTGCGGCCGCATTCGCTCAGACACCTGCTCGCCCACCGCATTCGGCTCGCCGGCAAACGCGAAGACCGCGTCCGGATACGACTCGAGAACCTGCGGCACTGCACCGACGATGTACTCGACGCCCTTTTCCTCCGCGAAGCGTCCCGCGAAGCCGATCAACTGCTGTCCCTCAGCCAGGTCTCGTGGTGCCTTCGCATCGCCGGGTTCCAGCCGCGCGCAGGGCGGGTAGCTGATCTCGATGCGTCCTCGAAAGTGCCGCAGGAAGCGCGACGCCTGCACGTAATCGTCCGAGTTGCAGACCACCTTCGTCGAGAACAGCACCGTGACCAGGTGCGACAGCTTGATCAGCGGCGTGAACAGCGTGCGTGCCAGCCCCGGTGGTAGCTCGAGGTCGCAGTGATACGTCGTGTACACCGGCTTGCGCGCGAAAAGCCGAGCGTAAATCGCCACCAGCGCCGCCTCGATCTGCGGCAGGTGCAGATTGACCACGTCGGCCTCGTGGCAGGCGCGACAGCAGCGCCAGAGAAAGCCCGGCATCACTACGCCCTTGTTGAGCCGCAGCCACACGCGGCAGCGCTCCACCTCCACGCCGCCAACGATCTCGGCTGCCGGCAGCCGGCCGTCGTAACGGGACGTCAGCATCTGCACTCCCATGCCGCGTCTCGCCAGACCTTCGGCGATCCGTTTGGCGTAAAGGGTGAGCCCGCTGATGTGCGGCCAGTAATAGGTCAACGTCATTAGGACACGCAGCGGCCGTGCCGGTTCCTGACGGGTCATAAGGGGGAGCTTCGCGTCTGAATCATAGGCAGCGGGTTTCCTTGATTGGCGCGGCAGCCACTATCCTGTAGCGAACTTAGTTTAGGCTCCGTTAACAAGCCTGGCCAAGCATGAGAAAACTTCAACTACTCGCCGGAATCGCCATCAGCGCATTGGCGCTCTTTATCGTCCTGCGCGATGTCGAGTGGAGCGAGGTGTTCGAACCGGATCCAGGAGGCCAACGACTGGCTGTTGGCGCTGGCGGCGTTGATCCTGGTCGGCACGATCCTGATCCGCGCATTGCGTTGGCGGGTCATCCTGCGCGTCTCCCTGCCACTCCGCCTCTGGCACCTCTTCGGCTCGCTGAACGTCATGTTCTTTCTGAACAACGTGCTGCCGCTGCAGGTCGGCGACCTCGGACGCGCCTACCTGCTCAGCGAGCTTGCAGGCCTGTCGATGACCCGTACCCTCTCGACTCAGGTCGTCGAGCGCGTCCTCGACGTCCTGGCCCTGCTCGCGATCCTCCTCGTCCTCGCGCTGTTCATCGACGTTCCGTCAGAGGTCCGCGCGCCATCGATCATCCTCGCCGTCGTCTTCGGCTCCGTCGCGGCGGGATTGCTCATCGCCGCATCCCGTCGCGACCGCGCCCTGTCGATCGCCGATCGCCTGTTGCGGTTCGCCCCGATCGTTTCGCGTCCCAAGCTGCGGTCGATGACGAGAAACGCCGTCGACGGCTTGTCCGGCCTTTCGGACGCCGCGTAGCGCCGCCCTCCTGCTGTCTTACACCGCCACGCTCTGGCTCAGCGTCGGCCTCGTCGTCTATACCTGCATCCAGGCCTTCGACCTACCCCTGGGTTACGGTCCGGCGCTGTTCATCGTCGTCGCGACGACGTTCGGCTTCTTCGTGCCGTCCACGCCGGGTTCATTCGGCGTCTATCACGCCATCGTCATCGCGGTCCTGACCAACGTCTTCGATATCGAGAAGACCAGCGCCGTCAGCTTCGCGCTGATCGTTCACATGATCTTCTACCTGCCTCCCATGGTCCTCGGCCCCGCGTTCCTCTGGCTCGAACGCGACCTCTGGCGTCAGAGCACCTTCTGGGGCAAGCTCCGCGAGCTACGCGGCGCCCCCCTCGCCGAAGGCCGCGCTCCATAAGAAACGCCCCCGTTGTCCGGGGGCGCTCCTGTTACTTGTTCCTGGCTGCCCGTTGCTCGGCGGCTACCAGCCCTTGCTCGCGACCATCGCCGTCAGGTCCGCCAGGCGGCAGGCGTAGCCCCACTCGTTGTCGTACCACGAGACCACCTTCACAAGGTCGCCCGTCGACCACGTTGGTGCTCAGCCCGTCGATGATTGACGAGTGCTCGTTGCCCTTCATGTCCATCGACACGACCGGGTCGTCGGTCCAGTCCATGATCCCCTTCATGCGCTCCATGCCCCAGTGCCGCAGCGCCGAGTTGACCTCATCCTTCGTGGTCCTCTTGTTGACTAGCGCCACGACCTCTACGACCGACACCGTCGGCGTCGGGACGCGGTAGGCGAGGCCGTCGAGGATGCCGTCCACTTCCGGGATGACGAGCCGCAGCGCGCGAGCCGCGCCGGTCGAGGTCGGCACGATATTCATGGCGCCGCCGCGTGCCTCGCGCAGGTCCTTGGGACCGGCGCGGTCCAGGATCTGCTGCGAGTTCGTATAGGAGTGAATCGTGGTCATCTGGCCCTTTTGCATCCCGAACTCCTCGACCAGCACCTTGACCGGCGGCGCCAGGCCGTTGGTCGTGCAGGAGGCGTTCGAGACCACGTGGTGGCTCTTCGGGTCGTACTTCTCGTCATTCACGCCTAGGACGATAGTCACGTCTTCATTCTGGGCCGGCGCGCTGATGATCACCTTCTGCACACCGTCGTGGCGGTGCGCCGCCGCAGCCTGTCCGTTCGTGAAAAAGCCGGTCGATTCGATGACGATCTCGACACCGGCATCGCCCCACGGGATCTGCGCCGGGTCGCGCTCGGCGAAGACCTTGACCAGATCGCCGTCAACCATGAGGCCGCCGTCCGCCGCCGCAACCTCGCCCGGGAAGCGCCCGTAATTGCTGTCGTACTTCAGCAGATGCGCGTTGGTCGCCGTGTCGACCAGGTCGTTGATCGCAACGACCTGCAGATCGTTGCCGTGGCGTTCACGGATGGTGCGGAAGACCTGCCGCCCGATCCGTCCAAATCCGTTGATTCCGACGCGTGTTGCCATGGAAAGCTCCTTTCAGCTCAGCGACGTCGTTCTAGTTCCCTCTCTGGTAACTAGCTCTCCAGCGTTTCGTAACAGGCATTGTAGGAAGCCCAACCGCTGTGTGCCAGAGACTAACGGCCCCTCATTGTGAAGCTCACGCAAAGACGGACGGGCGCATTTCTCGATTGCTAGGTTCCAGATTCGCCTGCTATCATCCAAATCGGAAGCGATTGCGAATGAACGGCTCAACAACGGTTCTCGTCCTCAATCAGAACTATGAGCCTCTCAACGTGTGCAACACTAGGCGCGCCTTCGTCCTCATCGACAAGGGCAAGGCCGAGATCCTGGAACACGCCGAGGGCGTCCTGCGCAGCGCTGTCGTGTCCTTCCCTCGTCCTTCCGTCATCCGACTCATCTACATGATCAAGCGCCCTCGGCCGCAGATGCGCCTCACGCGACGCGAGGTCTTCGTCCGCGACCGCTACACCTGCCAGTACTGCGGCAAGCAGACCCGCGACCTCACCATCGACCACGTCGAGCCGCGTCACCGTGGCGGCCGCCACACTTGGGAGAACCTGGTCTCGGCCTGCCGCAACTGCAACCATCGCAAGGCCGGTTACACACCGCAGGAGGCCCGTATGGTGCTTCTCAGCGAACCCAAACGACCGCCCGCTTCGTCCTACTACATCTTCTACCATTACCTCGAGCAGCAGTCGGACTGGCGCAAATTCATCCCCGGCTGGGAGCAGTACGAGAGCGTCGCTGCCTCTTAACTACAGCAGGATCCGCTTCGGCGAGCCGCTGGAGCCGCGGCGGAAATTGTGCACCAGATAGCGCCGGTCGTAGCCCACCGCGATCTCCTCAATGCGGCAGCGGTCCCGCCGCGACAGCGCTTCGTCTACGCGCCGCTGCAGCGCCTCGTAAGCCTTGCGGCGCTCCTCAGACACCGGAAAGATGCCCTCCGCATCGACGATCACCTTGACCTGTCGCGCCGCCAGCGCCAGCAGCCAGCCCAGCGTGATCTCGGCCCAGCCCTGGTGAAACGACGCGTCGGCGAAGTTGATCACCAGGCGCGTGTTGCTCGATTCCGGCCCCACCTGCAGCAGGCTCGCCCCGAAGGCGGGTCGTCCCAGGTCGCTCGCCGGGCGGTACACGGACCGCAGCACGTTGTCGGTCGCCGTCACGCCGCCAGCGAAGTAGCGCCCGAGGTGAAACTCGAACGCCTTGTGCGCCTCGTCCGGCTGCAGCGTGTTGACCAACCACTCGTGGTGCAGCTCCATCTCTTCGGCTCGCAGCCCCTCTTGCGCCGAGATCAGCTCGGCATTCGAACGTATCAGCGGCAGCACCGAAGGATATGAGCCGCGCGTCAACAGCAGCAACGCATCCGCCAGCCCGGCGTACGCCCGCGACCACAGCGCCGAAATCGCTGCCAGCTCGTGCGTGCGGTACTTCGAGGACGTCCCCGGGTTGGCGTCGTCAACCAGCTTGAGCTGCAGCTCCATCGCCTCGGCGAAGACGTCGAGGTCGTTGCTCAGCAAGAAACGCGTCTGGCGAAAGGCGTCCTGCGCCGCCTCGCCTGCCGACTCCGGGGGCCTCGGCGGCAGCGCATATGCCTGCGGCGGCCGCACACGAGCAACACGCTGCGTCGGCCGATCTGTCACTTCGCTCGCCGCTGCGACAGCATGCTGTCTCCGGCGTAACGCGCTTTCGCCCCCAGCTCCGCTTCAATGCGCAGCAAGCGGTTGAACTTCGCGGTCCGCTCGCCTCGTGCCGGCGCGCCGCTCTTCAGCTGTCCCGTCCCCAGCGCCACGGCCAAATCAGCGATTGTCGTGTCCTCTGTCTCGCCGCTGCGGTGACTCATCATCGCACCCCAGCCGACGCCCAGCGCCCGGCTCGTCGCCGCGATCGCCTCGCTCAACGTGCCGATCTGATTCACCTTGACCAGGATGGCGTTCGCCGCCTTCGTCTCGATCGCGCGTTCCAGAAACTCGAGGTTCGTCACCAGCAGGTCGTCGCCCACGATCTGCAACTCGTCACCCAGGCGCTGCGTCAGCAGGCTCCAGCCCTCCCAGTCGTCCTCCGCCAGCCCGTCCTCGATGCTGATGATGGGATAGCGCTCGCACCACTCGGCCCACAGGTCGACCATTTCGGCGCTGGTCAGCGAACGACCCTCGCTGGCCAGTTCGTAGCGCCCGTTCACGTACAGCTCGCTGCTCGCCGGGTCGAGCGCGATGGCGACATCCTCGCCCGGCCGGTAGCCCGCCGCCTCGATCGCCTGCACGAGCAGTTCAACCGCTGCAACGTTGTTCTCCAGCGACGGCGCGAAGCCGCCCTCGTCCCCGACGTTGGTGCTCAACCCGCGCCCTGCCAGCAGCTTCTTCAGCGCCTGGTACACCTCAGCACCGGCCCGCAGCGCCTCGGAGAAGGTTGGGCGGCCCACCGGCGCCAGCATGTACTCCTGAAAGTCGGTGCTGCGCGTGGCGTGCTTGCCGCCGTTGAGCACGTTGAACATTGGGCACGGCAGCAGGTTCGCGGTGGCGCCTCCCAGAGATACGTACAGCGGCTGCCCGCGCGACGCCGCCGTTGCGTGCGCCGCCGCCAACGAGACGCCCAACAGCGCGTTGGCCCCCAAACGCGACTTGTTCGCCGTGCCGTCGAGCGCCGCCATCATACGGTCCAACCCCTGCTGGTCCGAAGCGTGCTGCCCCACGACTGCATCCGCGATCTCTCCATTTACGTTAGCCACAGCATCCAGGACGCCCTTGCCGCCGTAGCGCTTCGGGTCGCCATCTCGCAGCTCGTGCGCTTCGTGCGTCCCGGTGCTGGCGCCGGACGGCACGATAGCCCGGCCCTTGCTGCCGTCTTGGAGGCGGATCTCTACCTCCACCGTCGGGTTACCTCGTGAGTCCAGCACCTCGAGCGCCTTCACAGCCGCAATTCTGTCGTCAGCCATTTCTCGCTCCAAACGCGTCACCGCTCTCCCACGGCAGCGGCTTCACACCATCAATCGCCTCGGCGGCCTCTACAGCCCATCGCACTGCCGCTACAGCGTCCTCCGTCCGGTGGATTCGACCGTCCTCCACGCCGTTTTTGCTCAGGTGCCACGTCCCGAGTCCGACCACCGGCTTGCCGTTGATAAGGGCGTGGGCGATCTCAGACAACGTCCCGTACTCCCCATCGATCGCGATGACAGCGTCTGCGGTAATCGGGATGATCGCGTTACGCGCCTCGCCGAGCCCGGTGAGGATTGGTATCTGGACGAACGGGTTCACGCCACCGCGGTCACGCCCCGGCATAACAGCGATGGTGAGGCCGCCCGCCTCGCTGGCTCCGCGACAGGCCGCCTCCATGATGCCCCCGCGCCCGCCGCAGATCAGGATGCAGCCGCAACGCGCGATCTCAGCGCCCACGGCCTCAGCCTGCGCCAACGCCACCTCCGAAGGCCCCGACGAGGAATCGCCCCCAACTACCGCGATGATCATGCGGCCATGATATGACGAAGGGACGGCTCAACGAACCGCCCCTCCGGTGCTTCTCCGTGACGTTCTTTACCAGCCCCGCGTCGCCAGTAGCTCGTTCGCCGGGATAGCGCCGATCTCCAGCCCCGGCATCGCGCTGCCCAGCCCGCGCGACACCTCGGCGATGATCTTCGCGTCGTTGAAGTGCGTCGTCGCCTGGACGATCGCCTTCGCCATCAACGCCGGGTTCTCCGACTTGAAGATGCCGGAGCCGACGAAGACGCCGTCGGAGCCGAGCTGCATCATCAGCGCCGCGTCTGCCGGCGTCGCGATGCCGCCCGCCGTGAACATGACGACCGGCAGGCGCCCCAGCTCCTTCGTCTCCCGCACCAGCTCGATCGGCGCGCCGAGTCGCTTCGCTTCGGCGTAAAGCTCGTCGTCGCTCATGGTCTGCAGGCGGCGGATGTCACCCATGACCTGGCGCATGTGGCGCACGGCCTCGACGACGTTGCCGGTGCCGGCCTCGCCCTTGGTGCGGATCATCGCCGCGCCCTCGCTGATCCGGCGCAGCGCCTCGCCCAGGTCGCGGCAGCCGCAGACGAACGGCACCTTGAAGCGGTGCTTGTCGACGTGGTTCGCCTCGTCCGCAGGCGTCAGCACCTCGGACTCGTCGATATAGTCGATCCCGAGCGACTCCAGCACCTGCGCCTCGACGAAGTGGCCGATGCGGACCTTCGCCATGACCGGGATCGTGACGGCCTCCTGGATGCCCTGGATCATCTCCGGATCAGACATGCGGGCGACGCCGCCGTCCTTGCGGATGTCGGACGGCACGCGCTCGAGCGCCATGACGGCGCAGGCTCCCGCCTCCTCGGCGATGATCGCGTGCTCCGGCGTGACGACGTCCATGATGACGCCGCCCTTGAGCATCTGCGCCAGCCCCTTCTTGACGGTGAAAGTGCCCGTACCGTTTTCGTTCGCGCCGTTCATGGACTGCTCCTTGCTTAGCGACGACTTCGCCGCCGGGACGATGAAGGCGTCCTTCCGAGGAAGGACGCCTCGTGTTCGCCTCAATTGTAACGGTCTGGTTAGCCCAGCCTCAACTCACGAGCCGCTAGCGCCTTTGCGGCGTAACGCCACTTCGGCGATCACCGGCCGGTGATCGCTGTAGCCCTCCCATGGCCCGATGCGCGCATCGAGCGCTTGCCAATCGTCAGTGCAGAAGACGTAGTCGATGCGGATCAGCCACTGCGGCAGATCGATGCCCAGGACGTTCGGCCGCTTGCTGCCCGGCGAAACGGCTCGTGATGCGCCCGGAAATGTGTTGCCCAGGCCCGTCCCGGCCTCCCGCCACGTGTCATTCAGATGCTCGGTCACAATGGCGTACGAGTCATTCAGATCCTGCGCGTTGAAATCGCCCGCCAGAATTACAGGGCCCTTCAGGCTGCCAACGTAGTCCGAAAGCAACCGTGCCTGCCTCTCACGCGCCACAAGGCGCTTCGACCTCGAAGCGCTGTGCGCACTCACGAAGGTGAAGGCCGTCCCCGCGAAATCCACCTCCACCGCTATCGGTTGGCCGATCCAGTCCGGATCCTCGAGATCGGGCTTCAGGCTGCGAAACGGCAGCCGGCTGATGATTCCGACACCTGTGGTGTCGGCTTTCGGCGCTAGCGTTTGATAGGGGTACTCGACTGCAAGGTCGCGTTCGATCGCCGCCGCAACCACCGGGTTCAACTCCTGCAGCCCGATCAGGTCCGCATGAGACGCTATCAATGCTTCGACCACGCCCTCGGTGTCCGGATTTGAGCCCAGAACGTTATACGTCATCACAGTCAGCACCGGCCCCTCCGGCTCCTGGCCTCCGTTCGGCCAGAACAGGCCGCCCCACAACAGCGCGAACAGCGCGAAGCCGGCTAGCGATCCCCCGATAAGTGGAACGTCGCGACGTAAGACGGACACGAGCAGCGCCAGCGGTAGCGGCACGAAGAGGTAGATCGCCAGCGCGTTCAGCAGAAAGAGCCAGCTGGTCGCATCGCCGACAAGCTCGTGCAGCCCAAACCAGGTCGCCAGACCGAGCAGATAGGTACCGGCCGCCAGCCTCAAGCCGAGGCTGATCATCCGCCGTCCGTTCTGGGAGAGTCGCGGAATTCCATCTACACAAGATAGCCTGCGGGATTACCTACGCGGTGCGCCGCGGGTCAGCCCGCCTTCCACACCGTGTGCTGCGGGTTGAGGTCCCCGTGCTTCGTCGTCCGCGTTACGAGACACGTCTCGATCAGGAACTCGACCGCCGTCTGGCTCTCGATATGGCTCGGATCCATATCGGGCCGCTCGGCCAGATACGCCCGCTCGAGCACTGACCGCTGTGCCGGATCGTCCACTACCCGCGCACTCCCCGTGACGTAGAAGGCATCCTCGTTTTCCGGCGGCAGGTCCGAGTGCAGCGCGTAGCGCGAATCGCGCAGCAAGTCGCTCAGCTTCGGCGAGGCGATGATGAAGGCGTAAAGGCACTCAGCCGTCAACGACGGGCAGATCGGATGCAGTCGCGGCGCGCCGTGCGTCGTCGTGGTCGCCAGAAAGCCAAGCCCGACGCCCCACTGGTAAAACAGTGCCCGGCCCGCCGCGGCCAACTCCGGACGAACCCTTTCGAATTCGGCCCACGAAACCACTGCTAGTCAGGAAACAGGCGCAAGGTCCAGCACGGTCAGCTGCAACGAGCCGCCGTTGCCGCTCGGCCCGTAGCTATCCGCCGAAAGGCTATACACCACGTCGACACACGACCCTGCCTCGGGCAGTTCGCCCTCCCAGCGGAACGCGATTGCTGGCCAGGAGACAGGCCCGCTCCTCAGCTTGAGGCGCATGTGCGCGCCGTCCGCGCCAACAGTCTTCGCCTCCATCACGGTCACCTTGCGGCTCAGCAGCGTCGGGTCCGGGTTGCCTTGGCCGTGCGGCTCCAGCTTGGTCAGCCAGCGGATCTCCTGGCTGCGCAGCTCGTTCAACGGCCACTCTGCGTCGATGTCCAGTACCGGCGACAGGTCGTGGCCATCCAGCTCCCGTGCCGCGTGCTCAATGAAGCGCTCTTCCAGCGCCTCCAGGCGCTCGCTGCGGATTGTGAAGCCGCCCGCCTGCCGGTGTCCGCCGAACCGCTCGAAAAGGTCGCCGCAGGACCGCAGGCCTGCCGTGATGTCGTACTCCGGTATCGAACGGCAGCTGCCGCGGCTCTCGACTTCGCCGCGCTGATACACCGCCGCCGGCCGCCCCAGTGTCTCCACCAGCCGCGACGCTACCAGGCCGATGATGCCCTGGTGAAAGTCGGGGTGGCCGACCACGGTCAACGGCGCGTCGGCGCGGCTCTCCGCCATTTCCAGCGCCAGCTTCTGTGCCTCCAGCGTCATCCGCTGCCGCTCGCGGTTCAGCGCGTCGATCGTCGCGGCTAGCGACCGCGCCTCAGACTCGTCCGTTGTTAACAGCAGGTCCAGCGCCAGCCGCGCGTCGGCCAGGCGTCCCGCGGCGTTGATCCGCGGCGCCAGCCCGAAAGCGATCGTCTCCGCAGTCACCGCGCTCGGTTTCGCCCCGGCGATTTCGACCAGCGCCAGCAGTCCCGGCCGCTCGCTCTCGGCGAACGCGCTCAGCCCTCGTCGCACCAGCTCGCGGTTCTCTTCCACCAGTGGCACCATGTCCGCGACGGTGCCCAGCGCCGCCAACTCGGCGTAGCGATTCTCCGGGAACGCCTGGCTCTGCGAGTCGTATAGCGCCTCGGCCAGCCGGAAGGCCAGACCCGCCGTGGAGAACTCCGTCAAATCGCCGTCGTGCGGCAGCTTCGGATTGAGCAGCGCACTCGTCTCCGGCAGCAGCGCCGGCGGGATATGGTGATCGACCACGACGACCTGCATCCCAAGGCCGCGCGCGTGCTCGACCTCCGGATTCGCAGTCGTACCGCAATCGCACGTCACGAGCACCTCGACGCCGCGATCGGCGAGCGAGTCGATGGCGCGCATATTCAGCCCATAGCCTTCGCGCTCGCGATGCGGAATATAAGGGGTCACTTCGCCGCCGAGGGCGCGCAGCGTCTCCGTCAGGATCGCCGTCGAAGTGATCCCGTCCACGTCGAAGTCGCCGTACACGCTGATCGAGCGGCGTTCGGCGAGCGCGTCGCGCAGCAGCGACAACGAGGTCTCGAACCCGGGAATGCGAAAGGAGTCGCTGAAGCCGGACTCACGCCCGCCTAGGAACCGCTGCGCGTCGGCGTTGGAGCCGACACCGCGGTTTTCCAGGATCAGCGCGACGAGTTTCGGCAGGCCGCTGTGCTGCAGCCGGCCCCGTAGCGGCGACTGGCGTAGACGCCAGGCCTTACGGGCCCCGCTGCCGGCGGTTCGTGGCGAGTTCGATACCGTGGGCGCTTGCAACTCGAACGCATATTCGACTAAGCCGTGGGCCCTGTCAAGGCCCCGGCTTGAAGTCGCCGCCCGGGTAAGGGAGGTTGAGCTATTCGGCTAGGCGAACGTCTGCGGCGCGAGTGCGCGAAGGGTTCCGCGGGTCGGGCTGCAGCTCGAACTCTACGGTCTGCCCTTCCTGCAGGTCGTCGAACACGCCGCCGGTCAATGCCGTGGTGTGGAAGAAGACGTCCTCGCTGGAGTCGTCAGCCTTAATGAAACCAAAGCCTCGATCGCGAACGAGGCGGGTGATCTTACCGGTTGCCAATGCTGCTTCCTTCTCTCTCCGGCTCTGAGGAGCCGAAGCCTACAAGCCCGGGTCTGGGCCAACTCAGAGTACCGGCCTGAGAGCGTAGGAGAGCTGCTGGGAAGCGTGCTGCCTGCGGGTCTTAGGTGTGGAACTCCTGTAACGACCCGATCAGTATACACAACGACTTTTTAGATTTGTCAGGCCTGCCAGTCACCGCTTTTGCCGCCCGTCTTGCTGACCAGGCGCACCGCTTCAACCTGCATGCCTTTGTCGACCGCTTTGCACATGTCGTAGACCGTCAGGCCCGCGACCGACACCGCGGTCAGCGCCTCCATCTCGACACCCGTCTTGCCCGTCGTGCGCACCGTTGCCGTGATCTCCACGGCGCTCGCCGCCTCGTCCGGCTCCAGCTCAACATCGATGCCGGTCAGCAGCAGCGGATGGCACATCGGTATCAGCTCCGACGTCTTCTTCGCGGCCTGGACGCCCGCCACCTGAGCCGTCGTCAACACGTTGCCCTTGGCGATCTCGCCCCGCAGCAGCAGCAGCAGCGTCTCTGGCCGCATCACCACGCGTCCCTTCGCGACCGCGACGCGGACCGTCTCGTCCTTCGCCGTCACGTCCACCATGCGCGCCCGCCCGGCGTCATCGATGTGCGAGAGCTTTGGCTCCTCGGAAGCCGTCATAACTCGATCAGCTTACCGCAACGCGCCTAGCGCGAGTCGATGCGCACGACGCCCTTGGTGCCGTCCACCGTCACCGTCATCCCATCTCGAAGCACGGTCGTCCCCACCTGCGTGCCGACGACGGCGGGCAGCTGATACTCGCGGGCGACGATGGCGCAATGGCTCAACACGCCGCCCGTGTCGGCAACGATCCCGCCAGCCGTGGCGAACAGCGGTGTCCACGGCGGCATCGTCATCTCGCACACCATGATGTCGCCGGGCTCCAGCTTGCTCGCTTCGGTCAGGTCCTTCACCACCTTCACCGTGCCCTGGACCAGGCCCGGCGAGGCCGGCACGCCGTTGAGGACGTCCGGGTCACGGCTCGGCTCGGCCGTGCTCATCAGCCCCAGCATCTTGCCGCCCATCGCCGCGATGAACGGGTCTTCCATGTCCAGCGCTTCCGGCTTGCCGAGAACCGCTGGCGGCACCACCTGCGCCCACCCGGCCGCCTCTTGTCGCCTTTGCCGGACGGCAGCTTTCTTGTCCTCGCCTGAAAGCAGCGCCTGCTTCATCTCTTCGAAGTGGAGATGAAACACATCATCTGGCTGCTGGATCTGACCTCGCTCCGTCAGCCGCTTGCCGAATTCGAGGAGCGGCAGCCGCAAGACCGCCACGCCCGTTTGATCGATGTAGTAGTTGTGGTCCTCGGTGACGGCGAGGTTATCCTTTGCGGCCTCGTACAGGTAGTTGAAGCGAGCCAGCTTCTCCGGGTCTGCCGCCAACCGCTGGCGGGCCTGCGCTAGCAGCGCTTCGCGCCGCGCGACGGCTTGGCGATACGGGACGTCTGGGTCGGCCTCATCGCCGAGGTGGAGGTAGCCCTGCAGCGTGTTTAGCGGGATCGCCGGCTCCTCCCGCCACGTGATGTCGCCGACCTCATAGATCGAATCGCTGCGCCAGCCCCACTGATCGAGATAATCCTCGAACTGCTGCAGGAACCTCCTGCCTTCTTCCGACTCCTGCAGCGCCGCCAGAACACCTTCCGGCTGCAGTCGCCCAAACAGCGCGCTCAGCTCCGCGCTGCCCTTGATCTCACGGCTCAGCTTCCAAAGAGCCCGCCCCGCTTCCACCGAAAGCGTGTCGAAGCCTTGCAGGCAAGCGTAAGCCTCCGTCTGGTCCTCCGGCGCGAACGCCTCGTTGTAGAAATCGGCAAACCAGCTTGCCGCGATCAGGATGAAGTTGATCCGGCCGTGCACCGTCCACCGGTCGATGTGGTCGGCCTGCAACTCGTCGATCGTCTCGACCAGCTGCCGGTCGTCCAGCGCCTCGTAGCGCGTTGTCTTCGCCTTTTCGATGCCCGGCAGCATCGAGGGAAGCCACTCATCCCGCCACAGCGAACCGACGTTAGGTACTACTTTCGCCAGCGTCGTCGCCGCGTATCGATCGCGGCGCTGCTGCTGCGTAAGGCCATCGAACTCCAGCGGCATGAACCGAGCATAGGCGTAGTAGTTGACCGCCCTGAACTGCAGCCCCACGGCGCAGAAGTACTCCGTCATCGCGCGCGTGAAGCCTTCGGCCAGCGCCGGCGTAACGATGTCATGCGACATCGGAGTAAGCGGCCGCGGCGCGTGGAGCTTATCCCAGGCCCAGAACCCCTCAACCTCATCCGACGCCGAAAAGCCCGTATGCTCTGCTGTCACAAACGTCCTCCTGATGAACGCGTGCCATGCCCTGTGACGCATTCGCGGTAATCGGCGAGGCGTGCGCGAACCGTAGCAACCCGGCTTCAAGTCCGCAAGCGCCGCGGCCTGCTGGAAGATGCATCCGCGGTTTGGTTATCATTTGTGGTAATAGGACGTTAGCGAGGTCTCATGAAGCGCATCGTGGTCTGCTGCGACGGCACCTGGAACGACCCCAGCAAACCGAAGCAGACCAACGTCAGCAAGCTCACGAACGCCGTCATCCAGCGCTATCCGACCGATGCCGTCATCGGCCAGCTCGTCCGCTACGTCAGCGGCGTCGGCTCCAGCGGATCGTTGTGGGATCGCTTGCGCGGCGGCGCCATCGGCTACGGACTCGACAGCAACGTCCAGGCGGCCTACCAGCACATCGCCCGCAACTACGAGACCGGCGACGATATCTACCTCTTCGGCTTTAGCCGCGGCGCCTACACGGCGCGCAGCACCCTCGGCATGGTGCGCAAGTGCGGCATCGTCAGGGATGCCTCGGACGAGTCGGTGCGACAGGCCTGGGAGCACTACCGCAGCAACGTCCACCCGGATGACCCAATCGCCACGAACTGGCGCCGTGAGAACGCCTTCCTCATCACGGAACCCGACTCTTACGTCCCCATCGCGAAGTTCATCGGTGTCTGGGACACCGTCGGCGCGCTCGGCGTACCGATCAGACAACTCCACGCCAGATACAACTTCCACGACGTGACGTTGACCAGCCAGGTCGACAACGCGTATCACGCCCTCGCCATCGACGAGCATCGCAGGGACTACGAACCGACGCTGTGGGCGCGCAGCAAGACGCCGCGCAAGCAACAGCGCTTGGAGCAGCGCTGGTTCGCCGGCGTTCATAGCGACGTCGGCGGCGGAGCCGCGCGCGAAGGCCAGGATGCCGAGTCGGACTACTGCCTCGAATGGATCCTCGACAAGGCCATCGACACCGGCCTCGACGTCGATCGCGGCCGGATCAACTGGAACCGCGTGCCGCCCGGCGAATTCCCTCCGCTCCACCTCGATCCGGGCCTCCTGTTCAAGATCATCGGGTTGATCCGCGAGCCGGTGTTGCGGCCGATCGGCAAAGGCGTCCCGGAGGGCAAGGAAGGTCACGACCGTCCGTCCAACGAAACCGTCGATGACGAGGCTCGCCGCCGCCTCAGAGATGACCTGACTTACAACCCCAAGAACCTCATGGCCTGGGAGATGGATCAGGAGTAGCGCTATCCTGCCGCACATGACACACGCCAGGCTCGTCCCGGAGCTCGTCTGCTCGGATATCGGCCGCAGCCTTGCGTTCTACACCGAAGTCCTCGGCTTCACGATCGCCTTTCAGCGCCAGGACGAACACTTCGCATACCTGGAGCGCGAGGGCGCCGAAGTCATGCTGGAGCAGCCCACCGGACGGTCCTTCGTCGCCGCCGAGCTGCTGCCACCCTACGGACGCGGCATCAACCTCCAGATCGAGGTCTCGAACGTGGACCAACTGCAGGCTGCCGTCGTCGCCGCGGGCGCGCCCATCTACCTGCCTATGGAGGAGAAGTGGTACCGCCGCGATCACACGCTATTTGGCAACCGTCAGTTCATCGTGCAGGACCCGGACGGCTACCTCCTGCGCTTCTTCCTCGACATTGGCTCCCGTCCCGTGTGACCTGGCGTCCCTCAGCCCGCCGCAACGCCAACTCGCGCAAATCCGCCAGATGCGAAGTGAATGGGGGACGTTGGTATTATTCCATGCATATGGCTGAGCTCGAATCGAGATCGATCTACCAGCTCGTCGGTGGTCACGAGACCTTCGTCCGCCTCTGTGACTCCTTCTACGCGAAGGTTGATACGGACCCCGTCCTTCGGCCGCTCTATCCTGACGGCCCGCTGGACGACTCGAAGGAGCACCTCGCGCTCTTCCTTTCGCAGTTCTTCGGCGGGCCGGACACCTACTCCCAGCGCCGCGGCCATCCGCGCCTGCGAGCGCGCCACCTGCCGTTTGCCATCGGCCGCAAAGAACGCGACGCCTGGGTTACGCACATGCTCGCCTCGCTCAACGAATCGGGCATCACGGAGCCTGCCTACACCCAGGTCAAGCAGTACTTCGAAGATGCCGCAACTTTCATGATCAATCAGCTCGAATAGCCCTAAACCTCCTGCGTTGAACGGCCGATAGCTTCTGGAGCTGAGACGGGGGAAAGAGACCGGCTCAGACAGGCGAGGAGGGCGGTCGGACGTCCTCCTCCTTCTATCTGGGCGGCTTCCCGACGCGCTCCATCACTTCGCGGAACGCCGGCAGCTCCTGAGCCAACCATCCCCATACGCTGGTTGAACACTAGTGTTCCCCTCTCTCTTGGAGAGGAGAGGGTTTGGGTGAGGGGTCGATGCCGCCAGGACAAAACTCGCTGAGCTTACCCGCCGGCATCCCTCGGCGGGTTACCCACCCGCTCCATCATCTCCCGCAACGCCTCTATCGGCTGCGCCCCGACCATCCCCATGCGCTGGTTGAACACGAAGGTCGGGATCGCCGTCACACCGATCTGCCGCGACCACGCTATGCCCTCGTCTACTTCCGCTTCGAGAGAGCGATCGTTGAGCACGTCGCGCAGCGACTTCCCGTCCAGACCGCACTCGTCGGCCAGCCGCACCAGCACGTCGACTTCGCCGATGTTTGCCAGCTCTTCGAAGTACGCCTTGAACAGCCGCTTGTGGAACGCCCATGCCTCGTCATGTGTCGCGTGCCGGAACGCGAACTCTCCCGCCTCCAGCGCCAGGTGCGAGTACGAGCTGATCTCGCGGCCGCGCGTGAACTTGATCCCCAGCGCTTCGCCGCGTAGTTCCTGCGGCGTCGGCGGTGCCTCCGGCGCCACGAATCGCCGCGCCGGCATGCCTTCCGGCGGAGTCTCCGGCCTCAGAAGGAAGGGCGCAAGGTGGACGTCGAAGTCGTACTCCTGCTGCAACCGTTCGACCTCCACGAGGCCGATGTAGCACCAGGGTCAGACGAAGTCTGAGACAATGATTATCGAAGCGCGCTCAGGCTCCTCGACCTCGGTTTCTTCCTCACTCACATCCCGAGTATAAGCCGCCTGGCCAATTCGTAAACATGATCACCAACGACCAGAGCCCCGAAGTTCCCGGTACCGAAGCCTTTCTCCCCTTCGCTCCCGATTCCGCGATCCGGCGCGTCCACAGCGAGGGCGTCCTGCTGTTGGGTGGCGGACGTGCCGTCCTCATGCAGCTCGCCCACTCGGCCGTCGCGCGCGGCGTCGCCGAACACAGTAGCTACGCCACGCAACGCTGGCGACGCCTCCTGCGCACGCTGCGTCCCATGTACGCCATCGCCTTCGGCAGCGCCAATCAGGCCCTCGCGGCCGCCGCGGGCATCAACCACCTGCACGAGCATGTCCGCGGCGCCGGCTACGACGCCCGTGACCCCTCCCTCCTGCTCTGGGTCCTCGCAACATTGATCGACACGTCGCTGGAAATGCATGCGCGTTTTCTGCGCCCGCTGAACCCAGAAGAAGCCGCAGCCTACTACGCCAACATGCGGTACGTCGGCCAGCTGCTGCAGATCCCGCGCGAACACCTGCCGCCAGACCTCACCGCCTTCCGCGCCTACTTCGAGGCCGCGCTCGCCACGCTACGCGTCAGCGACGACGCTCGCGCCGTCGCCCGCGACCTCATGCGCTATACGCCGCTCAACCTCCCGTTCATCGCCCCGCTGCGTCTGTTCACAACCGGGACGCTGCCGCCCTCCCTTCGAGAGCAATACGGCCTGGACTGGGGCCATCGCAGCGAGACGCTGCTGCGGTCAATGCAGGCCGCCTCGCGCTTCACGCTGACGCGTCTGCCGCTCGCCCTCCGCCGCACGCCGCGCTTCCTCCTGCCACCACGACCCTAACGCGACCAGGCCGTAGACTGGGAAGCCGTGTACGACTACAGTCGGCGGACCGCCAATTACGGACCGCTCATCCTTGGCGTCCTGCTGGTCCTCTTCCTCGCCGTCGTCGTCCAGATGGTGCGCGGCGCACCCGACCCCGAGTACACCGTCACCTTCCCCACTTCTTCTCCCCTCGGCGAGCCACGACAGCCGCTGCTCCCTGCCGACGGCGCGTCGATCATCGCGGTCACGGGACTTGGCGTCCTCGGCAGCGCCGGTGACACCGGGCCACGGCCAATCGCCAGCATCACGAAGATGATGACCGCCTACGTCATCCTCAAGGATCACCCGCTGGCTCCCGGCGAGACCGGCCCGGTCATCGAGTTGACGGCCGCCAACGAGGCGCGCTGGCTGGAGATGGTGGCGCAGGACCAGTCGTCGTTGCCGGTCTACGCCGGTCAGCGACTGACCGAGCTGCAGCTGCTGCAAGGCCTGCTCGTCCCCTCCGCCAATAACTACGCTGAGATCCTCGCCGAATGGGACGCCGGCTCCGTCCCTGCCTTCGTCGAAAAGATGAACGCCGAGGCCGCTGCCCTGGGCATGCTCGACACCACCTACACCGACACCTCCGGCTTCTCCCCGGAGACCCTTAGCACCGCGGCCGATCAGCTAATCGTTGGCCCGCGTCGCGATGCGGGACCCCGTATTTGCTTCGATCGTCCGGCTCGAGCAGATCACAATTCCCGGCGTCGGCACGGTTTCATCGCGTCAACCAGCTGCTCGGAATCGACGGCGTCGTCGGGATCAAGACGGGCTTCACTGAGCAAGCCGGCGGCAATCTTCGCCTTCGCCGCCATTCGCGACGCCGCCGGCCAGCAGGTCGACGTCTACGGCATCATCCTCGGCCAGGGCGATGGCATCGATGCCTTCGAGTCCAGGAAGGTCGCGTTTGACGCTGCGCAGACCGCCATCGCCGACCTCGACAATGGTGTCGAGTATCCGTCTCGTCCTTTCCAACCGCCAGCCCATGGCAACCGTCACCACGGCCTGGGGCGACGAGGTAGACCTCGTCATCACCGAGGACGTCAATCTCGCTGACGTGGCCCGGCATGACCATGCAGACCAGCGTTGAAGTCGATGACATCTCGCCCGGCAAATCGGCAGGCGACCAGGTCGGCTGGGTAAACGTCGTCCTCGGCGAGCAGGCCCGTCGCCTACCCCTCGTCCTGGGGAGCGATCTCAACGGGCCCGGCATCTTCTGGCGCCTGAGCCGCTTCTAACGCTGGCGAAGGTTTACCAAACGTTTGCACAGCGGCCTTGTCCCGGCCTCCGCCGTCTCGAATACTTGAATCGTCAAAAGACGATTGTCGATTCGAGGGACGGCAACCCATGAGCCAGATACGCGTACTCTTTCTCTGCACCGGCAACTCGGCCCGCAGCATCATCGCCGAGGCGCTGCTGCGCAACCTCGGCGGCGGCGACTTCGACGTCTACAGCGCCGGCACGCATCCCAAAGGGATCAACCCGTTCACGGTCAAGGTCCTGCAGCAGACCAGCCTCGAACCGGCGGAGTTTCGCTCCAAGAGCATGGACGAATACCTGGACGAAAAGTTTGATTACGTAATCACGGTCTGCGATGACGCCGCGGAGGAATGCCCCATCTTCCCCGGCGACCCGAATCGCATCCACTGGAGCTTCACCGACCCCGCTGCCGTCGAAGGCACCGACGTCGTCAAGCTGGCCGCCTTTCAGCAGACGTTGCGTGAGATGCGCCAGCGCCTCAAAGCCTTCGTGCCGGTCGCACGGCGCGCCTTCGCCCAGACCTAAACCTCGAAGCGCTCGATCGTCGGCGGCGCGCTGTCATCGCGGAACGCCGTCATCAGCGACGGACCGCGAGCGCGAATCGCCTCGCCGTGCACGTCCAGGTCCTCCGGCGACGACCAGCGCTCCAGCAGCACCAGCCTGTCCGGGTCGTCGCAGCCCTGGAACATCTCGTACTGCTCGCAACCCTTCTCTCCGTGCACAATCGCCACCGCCGGCGCGAATGCCGCGGCCATCTGCGCGCCCTGACCCGCCTTCGCCTTGAACGTCACGACCAATCTGATTGCCATCTGAATCTCCCTCTCCACTACACTGCGATTCCAACGCCCGGCATAATCAAGGTGCCATGCTAAGCAAAGAAGAGAACCAGACCCTGACCCAGGTCGGGCCCGGCACGCCGATGGGCGACCTTCTGCGCCGATACTGGCACCCCGTCGCCGCCGCCGGTGAGCTCGACGAGCGCCCAACGCGACCCGTCCGCATCCTCGGGGAGGACCTCGTCCTCTTCAAGACGGGCCCCGGCGCCTACGGCCTCATCGAGCGCTTTTGTGCCCACCGCGGCACCGACCTCGCTTACGGCATCGTCGAAGACGCGGCGCTGCGCTGCCCTCGGCACGGCTGGCTCTACGCCGATACCGGCCTCTGCCTCGACATGCCCCTCGAAGAAGAAATGCCCGCCGAACCAATCAAGCTCAACAGCTACAAAGCGCAGGAGAAGGCAGGCATGGTCTGGGCCTACCTCGGCCCGGAGCCCGCGCCGCTAATCCCCGACTGGGAGCCATTCGGCTGGCAAGGCGGCATCGTCCAGGTCGTCCTCTCCGTCCTCCACTGCAACTGGCTGCAGTGCCAGGAAAACACGCTGGACGGTGTCGACATGGAGCTCTTCGTCGACGCGATGGAGGCGGCCCAGCATGACGGCACGACGCCACCGCTGCCCCCGCTCGACTTCGACTTCGATGAGTTCGAGCACGGTTACGTCGTGCGCCCTGGTGACGGCGAATCGGCTGTGACGAAGACCTCGCTGTGGCCCAACGGCCTGTTCAGCGGCGACTCACGCTCCTGTCGCTTCGAGTGGCGCGTCCCCGTCGACGACGAGACCACCCTCAACCTCGCCTGGTTCTTCGACAGCGCCGCGCCCGGCAGCGAGGCGGGCCTGCAGACGCGCCTGCACTTCTGGTACGCGAAAACGCGCGAGGAGGAGACGGGAGAGGCCCTCCGTACCCACCAGCTCAACAAGAAGTACGCCATCTGGCTCAACCAGGAGCCGATCCTGGACCGGACGAAAGAGCACCTCACGGAGGGCGATGCAGGCGTGGTCATGCTGCGCAACAAGTTGTTCAGCCAGATATCCCTGATCCAGGACGGCGGCGAGCCCAAGGCGCTGATCTCCGACCCGGCGCAGAACCAGAAGCTGCGCCTTCCCGACACCGCGCCACTCTTCGCCCCGGCGCCGCCCGCAGACGAAGCCTCCTTCCCCTACCTCGCCGGCCAGCCCGACGACGCGGCGGAGGCCTACCGCAGCGTCATCGAGAGCTGGCGCGAAAGTGAAGCGGGGTCGCCGTAAACCCGCGCCGTCGGCGGGCCAGGACACGCAAACGTCTTCGCCGCGCCGCCGGTTGCGGCCGTCGCACAAGCTGATCCAAGCGGCCACCGGTATGCAGCTTCCAGCTTGTCGACCTGCGCTCGGCAGCGTATAACTGAGCCCCCATGACGGCCTTGCGGTGTTTCCGGCACGTCGGTTTGTTGATCGGCCGCGCCGCGTGGCTGGTCGTCAGCCGGCAATACCTCTCGCTCATCTCCGCCGGCATCCTCGCAGCTCTCGCCGTGCTCGTCATGACCAGCGACAGCTTCAAGAGCCACGATACCGTCCCCCACGCATCGGTCGCTCCTGACGGCGAGGCGTCGCTATGGGGACCCAGAGCCCCGCGTCCCAGTGTCCTCTTCTACGTCGTCAACGACGAAGCTCAGCGGGGTGAGATCTCCGCCGCCGTCGAATCCGACCACTACGCCTTCGCCTCAGGCGCCGAGCCCAGCGATTACGTGATCTACCTCATCGCCGGCACCAAGCAAGAGGAAGCCCAGACGATCGCCCGACTCAACTTTGAGGAGACGGCAGCGCGCCAGAGCGGCGTCGATATGCGTGTGATCGACCTCCGCGGCCGTTTCGACTGAGAAGTCGTCAAATCCACCGTCTGCCGTCCTGTCGCTTCCCGTCTCTCCAGCGATCCGATGTTTAGGGTTTTCCTGCGGAACCGATAATCTGATCGTGCGAATCGCCCCAAACTTGAGCTTCAGCCTGGATCGAAATCCTAGACTTCGCTACGTTCCCGCCCTCGACGGTTTGCGCGCCCTGGCGATCATCGCCGTAATGTTGTTTCACCTGAAGACGAAATCACTCTTCCCCGGTGGTGGACTAGGCGTCGATCTCTTCTTCGTCCTCAGCGGCTTCCTTATCACGACGCTGCTGCTCCAGGAATGGGCCGCCACACGCACGATCTCGCTCAAGGCGTTCTACCAGCGCCGTGTCCTGCGCCTCTTTCCTGCAGTCGCGGTCTTTGTCCTGACCTATGTAGTGGTCAACCTGGCATTTAGCGCCTACGACTTCACCGGGCGCCAGTCGAATGAGCTGCTTCTGAGGAGTTCAGCTCTGATCGCGACGTACGGATTCAACTGGCTGATCGCCTTTGGCGGTGTCGCCGGCAGCGGCCTCAGCCACCTCTGGTCCCTCTCCGTTGAGGAGCAGTTCTACCTTGTCTGGCCTGCGCTGCTGCTCCTCTTGCTCAAGGCACGAGTCCCCGCCGTCGCGATCATGGGCCTGAGCATCCTCATCGCGGTCGGCTCAGCGTCCCTGCCGTTCGTCGTCGATGGCGACTGGAATCGCTTCTACTACGGGACTGACTTCCGGCTGCAGGGCCTCATGCTGGGCAGCTTGATCGGTCAGCTCTACGTCGCGGGCATCCTCAAGTCCCAATTGACTCGCAGGCCATCGTTCGTCGTCGCGTTAGCCGTCGCGATAGCTTTGCTCGTAGCCATGGTCTTGCTCGGCCGGAGCGAGGCGGGCGTGCTTTTCCACGGCGGACACACCCTGGTCGCGCTCTGTTCTGGCACCCTCATCCTCGGTGCGATGTTCGGCGACAAGAATGTATTCAACGCCCTGCT
This sequence comes from uncultured Chloroflexia bacterium, assembly GCA_963766645.1. Classification (GTDB taxonomy): domain Bacteria; phylum Chloroflexota; class Dehalococcoidia; order DSTF01; family WHTK01; genus WHTK01. The sequence goes on from CAVYAY010000002.1 coordinate 658,921, forward strand.
CAGCCACCCCATCTTCGTCTACATCGGCAAACGGTCGTACGCCCTCTATCTCTGGCATGCCGCGCTCAACGTCTGGCTCCAATCCGTCCCGGCTGTGCCTCACTTCCTGCTGACAGTCACGCTCTCCTTCGCCGCCGCCGAGCTCTCCTACCGCCTCGTCGAGGCTCCGGCGCTCCGTCTCAAGGCGCGCCTCGGCAAGTCTCAGCCCGCGGCTGCCGCGCTTTCACCCAGCATGCCAGCGGAGACCAACCCCAGCGTCGCTGCCTGACCGCCGCGACCGGCGTAGAATCTGTTTCGAACCTCGAAGCGAAGGAGCAACCGCATGCTAAGCGTCGAAGACAACGATCTGCTGTGCAGAGTCGGCCCCGGTACGCCGATGGGCGGCCTGATGCGCCAGTACTGGATCCCGGCCGTAACTTCAGAAGAGCTGGCCGCACCGGACGGCCCCCCGCTGCGCGTCAAGCTGCTCGGCGAAGAGCTGATCGCGTTCCGCACCACCTCCGGCGCGGTCGCCCTGATCCAGAACGCCTGCCCGCACCGCGGCGCGTCGCTCTTCTTCGGCCGCAATGAGGAAGAAGGCCTGCGCTGCGTCTACCACGGCTGGAAGTTCGACGTCACCGGCGCCTGCGTCGACATGCCGTCTGAGCCCGCCGAGTCCAACTTCAAGAACAAGGTGCGCGCCAGGGCGTACCCCGTCACCGAGCGCGGTGGCATCGTCTGGGCCTACATGGGCCCGCGCGAGACGCCGCCCCCGCTACCCGATCTCGAGGCCAACACGCTCCCCGAGGGCGGCTACGGCATGTACCTTTACCAGCTCGAGAACAACTGGATGCAGGGCTGGGAAGGCGAGATGGACACGATCCACGCCGCATTCCTGCACGGTGGCGCAACCCGTGTCGAGGACACGAAACCCGGCACCTTCGCCTACTATCAGGCCCGTCAGCGCGACGCCATCTTCTCCGTGCTCGACACCGATTGGGGCACCTCATACGGCGTGCGACGGCCGGCCGAAGAGGACACTTACTACTGGCGCATCGCGCACCAGCTCTTCCCCTTCTACGCAATGGTCCCTACCGGTGTCCTCGGCCTCGAGATCCGCTTCCGCGCCTATGTCCCGATGGACGACTACCACACGCTGGTCTGGACCATCAACGCTCGCAAGAATTCGCGAGCCGAGGCGCCGCGAGGCATGGCACCGCCCGGACCAAGCCAGCTCGCGTACCTACCGACCACCACGGACTGGCTGGGACGATTCCGCCTCACCCAGAACCTGTCCAACGACTTCCTGATCGACCGTGACCTGCAGAAGTCGGGCGAAAGCTACTCCGGCATCCGCGGCATTCGTCAGCAGGACGGCGCCGTGACCGGCAGCATGGGCCCAATCTACGACCGCTCCCACGAGCACCTCGGCACCACCGACGCCCTGATCATCCGCACCCGCCGCCGCGTCATCGCCGCTGCGAAAGCGCTGCGCGACCACGGCATTGTCCCGCCCGGCGTGGACAACCCGGAGATCTACGCCCAGCGCTCCGGCGGCGTCATCCTGCCCCGCAACGTCGACTGGTGGGACGGCACTCAGGACCTGCGTCGCGCCTTCGTCGACCGCTCAGCTATGGCGGATATGGCCACGCTGGGCAACGCCTGACGATCATCCGGATCGACACAAAAGAGCCGGGCGCTTGCCCGGCTCGTCTTTCATCCTGCGAAGGGTCTAACCAATGCCGTCCCTGAACGCGGCTGCTTCCCCACCAATTGCGGCTGCCTCTTCGATCGGCAAGATCGGTGTCGCTGCAAAATGCAACCAGGGTGAGAATGGCGCAGTCGTCCGAGCCAGCGTCGCCAGCGAATCGACTTCAATGATCGCAACACCACCGGAGTTGTCAGCAAACCCGTAGAAGCCCTTGAACTCGGCCCCAGCCGGCGGCTGCCAGTTCGCGAACACTTCCAGCGACCGCTTTTCGCCTTCCTCCGAGGAGTCAACAAATTCCCAGGTCACGTGAAACAGCATCTTCAATCTCCTTCTTGAAACTCGCGGGAGACCTTACTCTACCCCTCCCCGCAATTACCCGCGACCGGCAAACTGTTACTTGACAGCCTTTCTCGTCTCATATACAGTCCGTTCACGATAAAACCTTATACGCACTGAGCGTAACCGAAAGCAGTACCGGGAGGAGGGCCCCGGATTTGCGAACCGTCTCTGAACTTGAGCAGCAGCTCACCGCCATCCTCGTCCGACAACTCCGGCTTCCCGAAGATACCTCACTGTCACCCGAAACCCTCCTCGAAGACGTCGGTCTCGACTCCCTTGGCATGCTCAGCTTTATCGCCGGCATCGAGCGCGACTTCGGCGTCGGCATCAGTGACCTCGACTACGAATCGCTGCGGACTTTCGGCGACGCCGTCGTCCTGGTCGAAAGGCTGACGCGATGACCCGCGACGTCGTCGTTACAGGCATGGGCGTGGTCTCCCCCATCGGCAGCGGCGTTGCAGCATTCGAGCAGGCCCTGAATGCCGGTAGCGCCAACGTCAAACCCATCGACATCTTCGACGCCGCGCCCTACCGCACCCGCATTGCGCAGACGGTCTGCGCCGAACTGCGCGGCCCCGGCGACCCCGCGGTTGCCTTCGTCCTGCGCGCCGCCGAGGAAGCCGTCTCCGACGCCGGTCTGCACGCCCCCACGCTCTCCGCCTGCGGCATCGCGTTGGCGACCACCGCCGCAGGCTGGACCGCCGCCCAGCATCTCTTCGAGGCCTTTCGCCGTGATGACGGCGCGGCTTTCGCGGCGTTGCTCAACCAGCCGGAGGGCCTGTTCAAAGAGGCCGTCCTGCACGCCGTCGCCTCCCGCTTCGGCCTTCATGGCCCGTCCGCGCTACTCTCGCCTGCCTGCGCCGCTGCCTCCAGCGCCATCGCCTGGGCGGCGCAGCGCATCCGCGACGGCGACACCGACGTCATGCTCGTCGGCGCCACCGACGCGCTGACCGAGGTTGTATTCGCCGGCTTTCACGCCATGCGCCTGCTCGCCGCCGACGCCTGCCGCCCCTTTAGCGCCGGCCGCCGCGGTCTCGTCCTCAGCGAAGGCGCCGCCATCCTCGTCCTCGAATCGGGGTCTCATGCCCGATCGCGCAACGCCACGGTTTTTGCCCGCCTCAGCGGCTGGGGCCTCAATTGCGACGCCGCGCATCCGACGACGCCCGGCAGCAACGGCGTCCTGCGCGCCATGACAGCCGCACTTGAGGACGCCGGCCTGCCTCGCGAGTCACTCGACCAGGTCAGCGCCCACGGCACCGGCTCCGTCTCCAACGACGCCGCCGAGGCCCAAGCCGTCGCCGCTCTTCTCGGCAACCACCTCCCGGACGTCCCCATCACGGCGATTAAGGGCACGACCGGCCACACTGAGGGCGCCGCCGGCGCGTTCGGCGCGCTCGCCGCCGTGCTCTCCCTCCAGCACGACACGCTGCCGCCGCTGGCCGGCTACACCGAGCCGGACCCGTCGCTCCCGCCACTACGCCTGACCCTGAGCGGCCCCGAGCATCACAAGGGACGCAGCGTTCTGGTCAACGCCTCCGGCTTCGGCGGCGCCAACGCGGCCCTCGTGTTCGAAAAGCCGTCTGCGCCGCGGCCGCATCCGGAGACGACCCAAACGCCGCGCCGTCGTCACCGCCTGCGTCGCGCTGACCGCCCGCGACGGCACGCTGCCCGAGTCGGACGAACCGACCTTCTGGCCCGTTGGCCGCTCGCTGCCGCTCCACCGCATCTCCAGCCTCGTCCTGTCGGCCGCGGAGCGTCTTCTTGACCCGGCCTCGTCACAAGACGTCGACCCCGAAGCCGCCGTCGTGCTCGGCACAACCTACGGCTCCCAGGCCCGCCACGAACGCATGTGGACCGCGCTCGCGGATGGCGGACCGCGCGCCGTCGACCCCAACGACTTCGCACTCAGCACTTTCAACGCGCCGGGCTCTGCGGTCGCTAGCGCCTACGGTTTCGGCGGCGCCAACCTCGTGTTTCTCGGCGCCACCGGCCGGCGCGACGGCGATCGAAGAAGCGAAGCGCCTCATCACCTCTGGTCGCGCCCAGCCGCGTCCTGACCGGCGCTTACGAGGAGGTCGACGCCCTACTTTCAACGCGTCCTGACGGCATCGGCGAATGCGACGCTGCCGAAGCAGTCTGCCTCCTCGCATTGGAAGACTGTGGTCACGATGAGGGCGCGCGGAGACGTCGCAGCTCGCCACGATTCTGGGTCACGCCCAGCCGCGCTCCTGCGACAGCGTGGCCGGACGCTTGGAGCTTCTCGCTTCGATGCGTTCCGCTCTACGCCAGGCCGGCATCTCACCCCGACGACCTCGGCGCCGTCGATCCTCGACCCGCACGCCAACACCCGCGAAGCCCAGCTCGCAGCCATCGATACCCTCTTCGGCCACCCCGTCACGCTGATCGACCTCGCCCCCGTCTACGGCAACTGCCTCGCCGCCTCGACGCCCCTCGCAATCAACGTCACCCATGCCGCCGCCACCGCGGGTCGCTGGCCCCACGAGGCCGTGCTCCGCGGCGACGACGCGTTCTGCTCCGGCCGTCCTGTCCTGATCAACGCCTGCGGCCTCATGTCGGGCTGCGCGGCCCTGGTGGTCCAAGCCCATGTCCCCGTCTAGCCCGCCCGCGGCCTCACTGCTCGCACTGGCCGAGCGCAATGCCGCGCTCCATCCGGAGCGACTCGCCGTCGCCGGACCCGCGCAGCGCTACACCTGGGCCGAACTGCTCTCCGCGCGCCGATGCGATAGCCGCTGCGATTGCTCCGCTATGGTCTCGCACTCGGCGACCGCGTCGGTCTCTGCCTCCCCAGCGCGCCGGTCTGGGTCGCGGCGTTCCTCGCCACGCGCCGCCTCGGCCTCACCGTTGCCTCAATCGGCGACCGCGCTCGCCCCGCGGAGCTGCAAGCCGCTCGTCTCACGCTTCGGCGTCCGGCTCGTCATCACCAACGGCCAGCCTGTGACCGGGACGGGCGCGGACAACCTCGACCTCACGACGCCAATCCATGCGCACGCCACCTGAGCCGACGTCACCACGACGCCGCCCTGATCCACCTCACCTCCGGTTCGTCCGGCGCCCCGAAGGGCGTCCTGCGCACCGAAGCCGACCTCACAGAAGAGGCCCGCAACGTCGCCGCTGCGCTGAGTCTGACCCCGGGCGACGCCGTGCTCTGCGCTACGCCGGTCTACCACAGCTTCGCCTCCGGTCTCCTTATGGCCTGCCTCCACAGCCGGCGCGTCCTGCCTGCTCATGGACCATCTGGCGCCCGCCACGCTCCTCGACCTCGCCGATCGCGAGCGCGCCACCGTCATCGCCGGCGTCCCGTACGTCTTCCAGACGCTGACGTCGCTCTCCACCACCCAGACGCTGCCCGCGCTCCGACTCGCTATCTCCGGCGGAGCGCACTTGCATGCTGATACTGCGTCGCGCTTTCGGCAGCGCTTCGGCGCGCCCTTGGTCCAGGAATACGGCCTGTCCGAGGCCGGCATCGTCGACCCTCAACCTCGATGGCCCGCCTGCAGCAGTCGGCGCGCCGATCCCCAACGTCTCGCTGCGAATCGCAGATCCCGACGGACCCTTCACGAGATCTGCCCGCTGGAGTCACAGGTGAAGTCTCGTGCAGCCGCGCCTGCCCGCCCTCCGGCTACCTCGACCACGCCCGATCGAGACCGCGCGCAGTCCTTCACGCCCCACGGCCTCCGCACCGGCGACCTCGGCTGCCTCGACGCCGCAGGGCGGCTCACGCTGACGGGTCGCATCAAGGCGATGATCAACGTCGCCGGTGCCAAGGTCGCCCCGCGCGAGGTCGAGGACGCGCTGCTCGCCGCACGCCAACGTGGCCGAGGCCGTGGTCTTCGCCGTCCCGTCACGCAGCGCTCGGCGAGGCCGTCGCTGCGGTCGTCGTACCGCGTCCGACGCTGCCGTCGCGGAGCCAGCCCTACGCGACCACTGCCGCGCGCTGCTCTCCGCCTACAAAGTCCCCGCCCTCATCTACGCCAGACCGGACTTGCCCCGCACTGTGTCCGGCAAGCCCGACCTGCCCCGCATCCGCCACGAATTTCGCCCCAGGAGGCTCCCTTGAACGGACTTAAGAACCGTCTATCAGCAGGCCGGCGTCGTCTTCTCCGGCCGCTTCGAGACCACCGTCAACGAGCTGACCGATCAACTCCCCGCGCTTCGCCCCGAGATCATGGCAGGAGGCTGCCGACGAGATCCTCCGCATCGGCGACTTCAACTGCGATAAGCTTCTCGTCGAAGAGGAGAAAGGCGCCGCGCTGGGTGGCGTCGTTGCGCTCAAGGCCGGCCTGCCGCTGGCAATGGCGCGCCGCTACAACTACGACATCCCCAGCTTCAAAGTGCCGCTGCAATCCGAGTACATCGAAGGACATCTCTACGTGAACGGCATCCAACCCGGCGACCGCGTCATCGTCATCGACGACACGATCAGCACCGGCGGCACGCTCGTAGCGCTGCTGAGCGCCGTGCAGGACCTCGGCGCCGTGGTCCACGACGTCGTCGCGCTGGTCGAAAAGGTCGACAACCACGGCGTCGAGCGTGTCTTCGAGAAGCTGCGGCATCCACGTCAAGACGCTGCTCAAGATCCAGATCGTCGACGGCCGCGTGGTCGTCCTCTGATGCATTGGGATCGCCCCGTCAACCTCGGCCCCGAGACGGAGACCGGCCTGCTCGTCGTCGTCGAGGGCACGGACGGCAGCGGCAAGACAACCCTCGTCGAAGCCATCGTGGCCGAGCTGCAGCGCCGCGGCGTCCCCGCGTCCGCCACGCTGCAGCCCACGCCGTCCTTGCGCGCCACCGAGATCTTCCAGCTCGGCCTGCACAACGATGCCTCGCCGGACGAGTACCGCGCCCTCTACCTCTGCACCATTGGCGACCGCCTCTACCACCGCAACACGGTGCTGGCGCCGCGCTTGGCGGCCGGCGAGGTCGTCGATTTGCGACCGCTATGTCTTCACGACGTTCGCCAACCTGCTGTCGCGCGGCCATGAGTTCGAAGCCTGGATGCGCGAGGTCTGCGTCTACTTGCCCCGGCCGCATCTCGCGCTCTGGGCCGACGCCCCGCCCGATCTCGCCATCGAGCGCGTCCGCGCCCGGCCCCACGAGCGCCGCACGCTCAACGAGCCCTACATCCGCGGCCTCTACGATGCCTACGCCGCGCTTGCGGCTGGGGGAGAGCTGACCCGCATCGACACCGGCGGCGAACCCTCTACCGCCATCGCCGCCGCACTCCATCTCATCGAGCCCCGGCTTAAGGAGCTGCGACCCGACGAAGTGACTCCCGCAAGTGTCTTCGACCCTCCGTCCCGCCACGCTGACCGCGACCGCCTGCTGCGCATCGCCGCGTCCTGCCTCGCCACGGAGCCCTTCACGCGCAGCGACGGGCGCACCGTCCGCAACTACGTCCAGGGCCATCTCGTCCTCGGCGACGCCGAAGGCCTCCGCCTCGCCTCGTCCCTGAGCCTCGACGCCGTCCGCGACACAACCGCCACCGTCGTGGCCGGTGAGGTCTCCGCCGCCTGCGCCCTCGTCAGCGGCGTCGTCACGCTCTCCGGCGCAACCGATCGACCGCTGAACGGGCGCTACGTTCGCAAAGAAACCCGCGCCTACGGCGTGCCGGGGCGCCTCAACGCGCCGTTGCCCGGCGCTCACGACATCTTCCTCCTCGACGACGTCGCCGCCACCGGTGCCAGCGGTGTCCGCTGCGTCGAGGCGCTGCGCTCGCTGGGGCAAGACGTCGTCGCTATGATGGTCGTCGTGGACCGCGATCAAGGCGCGGCAGAGCGACTGGCACGGCTCGGCGTTGCCCTCTGGACGCTGTTCACGCTGGACGAGGTCAGAGAAGCGGGAGCTCACGCATGGAAGACGGCCGCCGAGCGGCTGAAGTCGAATCCCTATCCCGGCCGCGGCATCGTCCTCGGCCTCGATGCCACCGGCCGCTACGCGCTGCAGATCTACTGGATCACCGCCCGCAGCGCCGGCTCCAAGAACCGCATCCTCGAAGTCGACGGCGAGGACGTCCGCACCCAGCCGTTCGACCCCGCCGAGCGCTCCGACGACGTCAACATCTGGTACCGCGCCATCGCCCGCTCCGGCGACCGCCATGTCGTCAGCAACGGCATCCAGACTGACACGATCATCGACCACCTCAACGGCAGCAGCAGCTTCGAAAGCGCCCTGCTAACCCACCTCTACGAGAACGACGCCCCGAACTACACCAACCGCATCTCTGGCGTCACGGACCTCTCCGGCGCACAACCTGAAGCCCGCTTGTCCAAGATCGTCCACGGTGTGGCAGACACCCCGGTCCACGCTTTCTACGTCTATCAGCAGCTAACCCACGGGACCGGCTACTGCCTCCACACCTACGCCGGCGACGGCAACCCCATCCCCGCCTTCGACGCCGACCCCTACGACATCGAACTCCCCGGCACGCCGGAAGAAGCCGCCGCCGCCATCTGGCAAGACCTCCTCCCCGCCGACAAACGAGTCGCCCTGGCCCTCAAAGTCATCGACCTCGGAACACGAAAGACCACGACCCTAAGGGTGTGGAACCAGCTCACTTAGCGCGCAAAAGCAGGGTCAGTAGGGGCGCAGCCCCTGCGGGGGGAGCCTGAGGGGAGACGCCTCAGGCTTAAGTTAGATAGAAGGCGGAGCGAACAAGCCCGACCGCCAGGAAGGGCGCAGGACGCGCAGCCTTCGACGCCTCGGCTCAACCACCTTCCAACCGAATTACTCTCGCTTTAGCCCGCGCTGTATCTTCTTGCGCTCCCGCATCAAATTGTCGAAACGGTGCAGCCTCGGCGCCACGCCGCTCACCCCCAGGTGCTCCAGCAGTTCCGCCGACTGCTTCGACATCTTGAACATGCGGCCCCAGTCGCGGTCGCGGTTCATCTTCTTGTACACCGGCGACATCTGCTTGATCCCCAGTGCGTCCTCGTAGAAAGCCTGCACCCGCCGCACGAACGACGCCACCTCTTCGTCCGATATCGGGTTCTCGCACTCCAGCCGCCACGCCTGCTCCGCCAGGTCCGGGTTCTCCAGCCGCAGCAGCTCGTAGACCTCCTCGTCCGCCGGGTCGACCACGATCTGGCCCTTCGCCTTGAGGTAGATACGGATCGAGCTTCGCAGCGCCGCCCTCGCCATCGTGTACGCCATCCCGTGCTGGCCCGCCTTCAGCCCGCCCGCGAAGTCGAACCCGAAGCCCGCAAAGGCGCCCCCGGCGATCGCGATCAGCACGTACTGTTGCAACGCCAGCTCCGCCGGGGCCTCATCGAGACGCGACACTGGCGTACTCGTCGCCCTCCTTGCCATCAGCTCTCCCTCACCAGCCGGTAGCGCTTCCAGGCTCGCAGCAGGCCGTCGACCTCCTGAGCCGCCTCCTCCGCACCCAAGCGCCAGCGCTTCGACATGCGATTCACCAACTGCGGCCGCGTCACGGGACGCCGTAGCGCTCGCCAAGCCACGGCCGCCTCCGCGCTCAGCTCGAAGGCCATCGTCTTGTTCTGCACCAGGATCTGTCGCTGCCCAATCGGGAACAACCGCGCGTCGCGCGCCTGCGAGAGAAGCAGTTGGTCGGCGTCCCACGCAGCGTAAGCCGCCATTCCCATCTCGTCGCAGAAAGCACCAACCTCGTCCATGTAGGCGGTCACGCCGCACGTCCCGGGCGATTTCAGGCCCCACATTCGCTGATACAGCGCCGAGTCGCGCCCGAACCGCCGCGCGATCTTCTCGTAGCGCCACTTCAGGTTGGGATACGCCTCGCCCTCTGACGCCAGGTGTGAGTCGCAGGCGTACGCCGCCGCCGCCGTGGCCGCGACCAGTGCCTGCGGTGCGTATCCCGCGTCGAGGCTCTCCCTTGCCTCCTGCAGCTTGATCACGCTGCGCAGCCCCGCCCAGGTCTGCAACAGCCGCGCCGCCACGTCCCGGTCGAAGTCACGCTGCAGCCGCCGCAGGCCCTTCGGGTTGTAGGCCGACTCGCCAACCGCGGTGCGATAGTAGAAGTCGATGCGGTCCAGCGACGTCTCCCAAACGGCGCGGAAGTCGCTCACGTCCGTGCCGTTGATCCCGCCGCTGACGGCCGCCATGTTCGCCTGGTTGTAGACCTCGTAGTCCACGTAGGCGCCCTCGACGCCCACTGTCGCCAGGACGAGTCGCGGGTCCGGCGTCGCCTCTCCGTCGTAGCGCACCAGGAACAAATCGAGGTCGGAGTTTTCGTTGCCGAACCCCTCAACCAGCGAACCGGAAAAGAACACCACGTCCTCCGGGCCCGTGATGATCTCCTTCGCGATGCGCTCCGTAGGGAAGGACGGTCTCAATACCGTCATGCGACACCTCTGCTGTGATTCAGACGGTGCCCAGACTACCACTCAGACGGACCCGCTGCTCCACCTTGAGGAACAGGACGAAGGACACGGCCAGCAGCAACGCGCTCAGCCCCAGCGCCGCCGTCAGATCGACCACGACCGCCAGTTGCGACGCGCTACCGTCCAGCGAATCGACGACTGCCTGCATTGCCCACGCCGTCGGCATTAGCCGCGCCACGGCCTCCAGCGAGCCCGGCAGGACATCGATCGGATAGAGGAACCCGCTAACCACCGCGCCAAACGGCATGATCGCGTTGAAGAACCCGCCACGCACCCCGGCGAGGAAGGAAAACGGCGCGAAAAAGAAGCTCGAGACGATGACTGCGATCAACGCTACGAGCCCGGAAACCAGGAACAACGCCGCGTTGTCCACCGGCGGCACCCGGCTCGAAATGCTCAGCACCACGAAGAACGTCACGACGCCGGCCAGCGACGCGAAAGCCATGATCGCCAGCGCCTTGCCCAGCATGATGAGCGCCACCGGCGTCCGCGTTGTCATCATCAGGTCCAGCGTCCCGGCGCTCTGTTCCTCCGCTAACGACCAGCCCGTCCGGAAGATGCCGTTGTTCCACATGATCGATAGCGAGGCCCCGACGAAGACGTAGGAAATCGCGGTCGGGTTGTCACTCCCTCCCGCCACGTAGCCGATCACAGCTGCCGGCCCCAACGCCCCGATCACCGGGCTGACGATCCCGCTCAGCACCAGCATCTGACGCAGCTGCTGCCGAAACGCATACCTTAGGGCGTTCATGTAAAGCCACAGCGTGGCCGGAGAGCTCCGACTCTGCTCTGCGGCTTGTTCTAACAAACGTGTGCGACTATATCTCATAGGCGTCACACATCGTACGCCGCATATCGAGGCTGTCAACCCAGCCCAGGATTGACACCGCGTCATTTCCATCGCCACAATCACTCACGCCTCGTTACGGCAGCGACATACGATGGGCACGATGGCCTTGTCGACAGCTAGCACCGGCGTTTACGGCACTCGAAATTGCAGCCACGGATCGTTAAGGACGGTCCAATCTTTATCCATAGCAACCCCTCCCGGCCCCGGCGCCGTCTTATTACCCCTAGCGGTCTACATAGCTAGCGCTTGCCGGTCCGGATAGATAGACAACCTCAGGAGTAGGTATATGCGTCATCTAGCCGGCATTCGGCTTCCCGTACTTTTTGCGGCGCTGCTCGTCACGTTCGTAGCCGCCTGCGGCGGCTCCGGCGACAATTCCACGTCCGCATCGCAATCGACGAAGACCGAGCGCAAGAGCATCACGTTCATGGCAGGTTTCAAGCCGCAGGCCAATCTCCCCTTCGTCGGCGTTTACGTGGCGCAGGAGAAGGGCTTCTTCAGCGATCTCAACCTCGACGTCGACATTCGTCACGCGCAGTCCGGCGAGCATCTGCAGCTGCTCCTCGCTGGCGAGGTCCAGGTCTCAACTGCAAACGCCGCGCAGGTAGTCGAACGCCACGCCGAGGGGCTGCCCCTAGTCTCGATCGCGCTCATTGGCCAGAAGAGCGAGCAGGGCTTCGCCGTCGGCGCCAACTCGGGAATCCACTCGGTCAGCGATTGGGCCGGTAAGAAGTTCGGCTACAAAGGTACCGTCCCGGTCGAGTTTCTCGCCATCGCGAAAGCGAACGGCCTTGACCCAGACGCCGTAGACCAGGTCAAGGTCAGTTTCGACCCTCGCGTCCTCAGCGAAGGACAGGTCGACATCCTCGCCGTCTTCCTCTCCAACGAGCCCGGTCAGCTCGAGCGCATCGGCTATCCCGTCCAGGTCTTCGACCCCAGTGACTACGGCATCCCGCTGCTCGGTCTGACCTACATCACCAGCGAGGACGAGATCGCGAAGGATCCGGAGGCGTTGGACCGTTTCCTGCGCGGCGCCCTCAAAGGCATCGAGTACGCCAGCACTCACGTTGACGAAGCGATCGATATCGTCCTTAAGTACGCGCCGCAAGAAGTACGCGAGCAGCAGGAGTTCATGCTGAAGACGGAGCTGGCGCAGGCTTCAACACCCCTCACCGACACCTACGGTTACGGCTGGCAGACGCCGGAGCAGTGGACCGCGCTGATCGGTGCACTCAAGGAGTTCGGTATCATCACGACGGATGTGGCACCGAACGAAGTCTTCTCGTCCCAATTCCTCGACGCTATCTACGAGGACAAGAAATAGCGTGGCGCGTCGACCGCTCTGGGCCATCCTGCCCGTCAAGCCCTTTGACGACGCCAAGGGGCGCCTCCAACCCGTCATGGAAGGTGCGCAACGCCGCGAACTGGCGCGCGGCCTGATGCTGCATTCGCTCGGCATACTGCAGGCCTGCGCAAGCATCGACCATGTTCTCGTCGTGAGCGCGGCCAGCGATGCCCTGGACCTCGCGGCCGCACACGGCGCCGCTGTGCTGAGCGATTCCGGCTCCGGACTCAATCCCGCCCTCGAGGAGGCGCGGAACCACGCCGTCGCGGGCGGTGCCGCGGAGCTTCTCGTCCTGTCCAGCGACCTGCCATTACTCGACCCATCCGATGTCGACGCGATGATCGGAGCCGGAAAAAACGCCGGCATCGTTATTGCGCCTGATCGGCACCGCCAGGGCACAAACTCATTGCTCTTGCGGCCCGCCGATGCCATCGAGTTCAGCTTTGGAGAGTCCAGCTATCAGCGACACCTCGAGCTGGCGACCGCATCTGGACTCAAGTCAATCGAGGTCTTCCGCACCGGCCTCGCCTTCGATATCGACCTGCCGCGGGACTGGCACGACCTGATGTCGTCCGGCTGGGAGGGTATGCCGAATATGCCGCTAATCTGGAGCCGCGCCTAAACCCCGAGCCGCCGCAGGAGTTCGATGCAGTCGCCCGCCAGCGACGCGCGGTCCGCGTCGCTGCGCATGATTGTCTGTGTCACCGCGACTTCGAGACCTAGCCCCCGGACGCCATCCGCCAGCGATTCGTCCTCCTGGTCCATCACGAATCCATCGACCACGCCCGCGTAACGGCCCGCGACGCCCAGCGCCGACACGTCCAACCCAAGCTCGCCAAGCATCTTCGCTGCCGGCCCCTTGATCGCCTGCCCGCCAATGATCGGCGAAACCGCGACGGCCGGCTTCGACGCCACGATATCCCGGACGCCCGCCAGCGCCAGGATCGGCTCGACGCTGACGAACGGGTTCGACGGCGCGACTACGATTCCGTCCGCCGCACCCAGCGTTGCGACGACCTCCGCGCTGGCCCGCGCCGTTTCCAGACCTTCAAACCGGATCTCGCGCACTACCGGCTCGCAGCGCCGCCGAACGAAGTAGTCCTGAAAGTCGAGTTCGCCTTCTGTGGTGATCACTTTCGTCGCTACCGGGTCATCCGTCATCGGGAGCACTCGCGCCGTGACGCCGAGCGCCTCGCAAAGGCGCGACGTAACCTCGGTCAGACGCAGGCCCTCCGACAGCAGCGCGGTCCGCTGCAGATGCATCGCCAGGTCACGGTCGCCAAGACGAAACCACGTCGGTCCGCCCAGGCGCTCCAGTGCCGCCATCGCCTCGAACGTGTCGCCGCCCACACCCCAACCGTTCTCGCGATTGGCCAGCCCTGCCAGCGTGTACGTCACCGTGTCGAGGTCGGGCGAGATCTGCAGGCCGAGGTGCTCGAAGTCATCGCCCGTATTGACCACGATGCTCAGGTCGTCGGGCGGCAGCGTCCGATAGAAACCGGACGCGAGCCTCGCGCCGCCGACACCGCCGGCCAGGACGACAACCTTCACTGCGCGCCGAGGACCACGTCTGACAGCGGGCGCCTTACCGCCGGCTTACCCTTGCTGGCCGGATACCCAATCGTCAGCAGAGCCTGCGCCTGCCACCCCGCCGGTGCGCCGGTCGCCTCCACCACGGCATCGGAGCAGAACAGCGGCGCGCACATCCAGCAGGCGCCCAGTCCCGCTGCGTGCGCCGCGACCAGGATGTTGTTCACCGCCATCGCAACGCCCTGCACTGCCATGAGCTGCTCCGCTGACTGTCGGGCGGGATCGGGGTAAACGTCCATGTCCTCCATGGTCAGGAACGCAACAATGACGAGGGGCGCGCCCGTGATGCGAGCGTTCGATCGCGAGACGTCTCCCTCGACGTCCGCAACGTCGTCGCCGTCCGCAAGACGCGCCTCGCGCAGCCGATCGCCCATGCGGCGCGCCAGGGTCTCGCGCTCGGCGCTATCGGTCAGCACTGCGAAGCGCCAGGGCTGGCGGTTATGCGCCGACGGCGCCCACGTCCCCGCCTCCAGCAATGAGTCGATGGTCGACTGCTCGACCGGCCTGGCCTCGTAGCGGCGGATCGAGCGCCGGCCCATTACCAGGCCCTCGAAAATTTGCTGTGCCTCATTCATCGCAACGTCATTGTGTGTTGGCCGCAGAGCCGGTGCAAACCACCGCTTGTTAAGCAGTTCCTGTTCAGGGACGATGCTTCAACAGGCATGAATGCGACGCAGCTCGCCATCACAGTCTTTGCAGTGCTCGTCTTGAGCGGCGCGGCTGTCGCCGTATTCGTGCTTGGCGACAGCGACAAAGCCCCTTCCGCCGCGTTGGTCGTCACCACTACTTCAGTTCCTGTCTCGCCCGAACCCGCTCCGACCATCGCGGCGACGGCGACTGCGACGCCGCCAGAAGCCGCTGCTCCCCTGCCCGACCGCAAGAGCTGCGACGAAATACGCGGGACGCCATATCGCAGCGATTCGGAGCGCGACTTCTTCCAGGAAACCTGCGTCACGCAGCCGCCATCGCTCACTTTGCCCGACACGACGGCCACATCGCCGCAGAACTGCGAGACCAGCATCGAGATCGCAACGTCTCGCAGCGACAAGACCTACGACGTAACCGGCACCACGCTGGACGAAATCGCGAACTCGCTGGAAGCCAGCGCGCCGCAAGCCGAAGGCGGGCCCGCCTTCGGCTTGACGGAGTACTCCTACGGCCTGAGCGGCTCTTTCTGTGTGGCAGGCAACAATTCCTGCAGCCTTGGTGACGTCACTATCTCCGCCAATGTCATCGTCACGCTGCCTAACCTCACCACTCTGGAACAACTCACCTCGAATCTGGCTCAGATCTGGTCTGACTACGCCGAAAAAGTCGCTGTCCACGAAGGGCGGCACGTCCGGATTCTTGAAGACGGCCTCGCCGAGATCAGGCGCCAGCTACTGCTGATCGGCGAAGAGCCGAACTGCGACGCCCTCGACCACGAAATCGACAAGGTCTGGACCTTCGGCGGTGGCCAGATGGAGCAACGGCAGCGCGCCTTTCACGCGGCGGACGCGGCAGGTAGCGGCGGCCTCGTCGTCCAGTAGCTACTGCTTCGGCTCGTATCGAGCCACCAGCGCGTAGAAGTCCCCGCCGCGATTGAATGGCCACAGGCCGCCCAGGGCGTCATCCAGACGCATCAGCAGGCGGACGATGCGCGGATGCCGCCGCGCAAACCCCCCGAAGTAGGACGGCGGCGCGAAGAAACAGAACGACCGGACCGCTTCGACGCGAAACTCAGGTCCGAGGGCGTTCGCCAGCTTGCCGGGTGCGTGATACCAGGTCGGCACGCTCTCGCCCGCGACGTTAGCCAAGGTCCCGCGCTTCGAGAACCGCCGTTTCGCGGTGGCGACGTGGCCGCGCAGCGCCTGCCCCATCTCCCAGGGGCAGACCGGGGGCATGACCACCCACACGATGCTCCCGCCCGGTTTCAGGACGCCGGGCAGCCCGCCTACGACCGCCGCGAGGTCGTCCGTGCAGTTGAGCCCGCCGAGGTTGGAAAACACCAGGTCGTACGGCCCGCCTTGCGCCTCGGAGAGTCGGTCAAACGACAACGCCTCGTAGGTCAACCGGCCCTCCAGCTCAGAGCCTGCCGCTTTGGCCTCGATTGCTCCAAGCATGCCGGGCGCGATTTCCGTCGCATGCACACGAAACCCGCGTGATCCGAAATAGGCAGCGTCGAGACCTGAACCCGCATTGATTTCGAGAATCGACGCCGCGCGCGGGATCTCGAGTTTCCACCACCCGCCTGACGCGCTGTCGCATCCAGATCACAACCGGATGGCTCTCCGCCATCGCGTCGTACTCAGCCGCCATGGCGGAGAAGCCGCGTTGCTCGCCCAGCGCCGTCATCGCCTCGACCCCACGGCGTCATCCTGCGGCGACGGCGTGCCGGCATCAGCACGCGACAGCTTCGTCGGCAGCGCGCACGGGTCATGTCGTGCCTTGCGGCGCGCCACCTCCAGGCGCAGCTCGAACAGCGGCAACGTCACCACATCGCGCAACAGCGTGGCCGCCCGGCGTGCTCTCCGCGCGCGCAGAAGCGATCCTAGCGTCGGCATTAGACTCCTACCGTCCTTCACCTTCTGCAGCCGGAATTCGGCATGTAGCCGCGAATGCAGCAGGTGGTAGAACGACGTCGGATACGGACCGTCGTACAGCATCGCCATGTCCGCCGAATCAACCCAGTTACTGCGACCCCGGATGCGGTCACGCACGCGCTCGAAGAAGGGCGTTCCGGGCAGCGGATAAGAAACAGACACGCCGACGTCGTCGGGATCGCAGTCACGCACGAGCTGCAGCGTGGCCTGAATGTCTTCCCACGCCTCGCCGGGATAGCCGAACTGCAGAAAGAACGCAACCGCGATGCCGGCATCCTTGAGCCGGCGCGCCGCTTCGCGCACCTGCGCCACGGTCGTCCCCTTCTCCATCGCGTCGAGCACCGACTGCGATCCCGATTCGGCTCCGAGCCACACCGTCTCGCACCCGGCGCGTCGTAGCGCTTCGATTTCGCCTGGGCGCAGCAGAAGGTCGGCGCGGCTGAGGCACTTGAACGGCGTGCGGAGGCCGGCAGATTCGATCGCGTCGGCGAATTGGGGTAACCAGCCGGGCTTCAAGCCGAAGATGTCGTCCATGAACCACAGGTGCTCGGCGCCGAGGCCACGCAACTCTCGTATCTCTTCGACGACCTCATCAGGGCTGCGGATCCCGTACCGCTGACCCCAGATCGGCTTGGCACACCAGTTGCAGTGGAACGGACAACCCCGCGACGTCACCAGGTTCATCGAAACGCGCCCGTGCGAGCGCCACGCCGCGCCGTAGGCATCGATGTCGACCAGATCGCGGGCCGGAGGTGGCAGCGAATCCAGCGCTCGAATTACGGGGCGCGCTTCGGTCGAAACAACCTTGCCGGCCTCATCCAGGTACGACAGGCCGGGAACTTCTCGGCCGTCCCAGCCGCGCTCCAGCGCCTCCAGCAGCTCAACCAGCGTCTCCTCGCCCTCGCCCAGAAGGGCGAAGCTGGCCCCGTGGCGCAGGTAGTCGCCCGCATGATCGGTCGCGTCGGCGCCACACACAATGACCTCGACGCCGCGCTCACAGGCCGCTCCGACCATTTCGAAGGCGGCTTCGCGCATGCGCAGCAGGCACATCTTCGAGAGGTAGTTGAAATTGTCCTCGAACAGCACTGCAACGTCGGGGCGTTCCTCGCGCAGCATTCGCCGCCATCCCTCGGTTGACTCAGCGAGCATAGCGTCGAACAGCCACACGTCGTGGCCGTGCTCCCTCAGCACCGAAGCGGCATACAGCGTGCCGAGCGGCGCGTAGGGCTGCATCGCCTGCCACAACTTCGGGTCGAAGCGCAGGAAGTAGGAGTGGCCCAGCAGGACGCGGCTCACCGTTCCGCCTCCAGGCGCCGCAACCGCTGCGCTAGTGCTTCCTGCAAACGAGCCCGGTGTGCTTCGAAGTGGCCCTTGCACACGTCCTCGCTGAACTCGGTCTCCGCGTTTGCTTCCGGCCTCGTCCGCAGCTCGCCGCCCTTGCGGCGCAGCAGCCAGCGCTCCAGCGCGTCACCGACCCGGCCACCTAGCAGCAGCTCGCCGATGCGTGCAATGACGGAACGCCGCGCCTCTTCGAGCCTGATCACGACGTCCCAGTTCGGCAACAGGTCCTCGCACCACGAGTTTTCCGCCAGGATCCGCCGGTAAACCTCGTGCCCCGCGACCGGTCGCATCTGCAGCAGTTCGCGCGCCGTGTAGGGATCGCGCTCCGGAAGGCTCAGCGCCGACTCTGACAACAGGTAATTCGGGCACAGCGTCAGGCCGCGTAGCCGGGCCGACCGCACGACGAGGATGGACAACGCGCGCGCCAACCACAGCCGTCCTTTCGCCGTGACGATCAGGTAGTCGATGTCGTCACCTGCCTCTGCGTTCTCCACCGCCAGCGAGCCTGTGACCGCCACCATGCGCACAAACGGCAGCCTCGCGATCAACGTCCCGTATGCCTCGGCAGAGCGCATCAGTTCGGCAGAAGCCTCGGCCCGGCGCCATCGCACATCGACCAACGATTCACGGCCCGCAAGAACGTAGAACGCGTCGGAGCTGCTGACGAGACCGCCTAGCGGACCGCCTGTCGCTAACACCGACGCGATCTGCTCCGGCGTTGCCTTCATTGGCAGCGCCTTTCGTATTTCCTCCAGCGTTACGGGAAAGTCGAACACGTCTGCGTACGCCACGGCCTCGAAGACAGCGAGCTCCATCGCCGAGAGCGCGACATCAGACGGGCGCGTTTGCACGGTCACGACCCGCCCCCGCCCGAGGCCGGCTCTGGGACGCCGTAAGCCGCCGGCTCCCGCTCGCCGCTGCGCGCCCTGATCGACTGCACGATCGCGAACGTTGCGGTCGCGGCCAGGCCGATGCCGAACAGCGCCGTATAGACGCCAACGGCCCAGGCCTGGTGACCGAACGCCGCGGCGCAGGTTACGAAATTCAGCGCCGCCAGCAGGTATTCGGCAACCACGATGCGGTCGAGCGGCAACTGATAGCGCATGCGCCGCCATTCGCGCTTCTCGCCGCCAAGTCCGAACTTTGGCGTACGCTCAAACGCCTGCCGCCGTGGCGAGAGCGACTGCCAGAACGCCCTCGTCGTGGTCACCATCATCCCCGCGCCAAGGAAGCTCAGCAGCGGTACGGCAAATAGCAGTCGCTTCCAGCCGGGCCGCCGTAGCTGCTGCTGTCCGATGCCAAACATGATCGAAGGGGCAATTCCGGCGAAGTTGAACACCGCCATGAACCCGAACAACGACAGCAGCGCCGGATAACGCGTCGCCACCAGCACGAGCAGCGGGTAGAGGATGCAGAGCGCCAGCATTAGCAAATGGATCGCGTACCCGGTCAATCGCAGCGTCGTCTGTACCTTCTGCCACCACGACATCGTCGAACGCCAGATCGTTGGCACGTACTTGTAGGCGCACTCAAAGCTGCCACGCGCCCAGCGATGCTGCTGCCTGCGATAGGCATCGAAGCTCACTGGCAGCTCAGCCGGCGATTCGACCTGCCGGACGTAGGCCGCGCGCCAGCCACCCAGGAAGGCGCGCACAGAGAGGTCGAGGTCCTCCGTCAGCGTCTCGTCGTGCCAGCCGCCCGCGTCGATCATCGCCGCCTTGCGCCAGACGCCCGCGGTGCCGTTGAAGTTGAAGAAGTAGCCGAGCTTCCAGCGCGAATACTGCTCAACCGCGAAGTGCCCGTCGATCGAAAGCGACTGCAGGAACGTCAGCAGCGAATGAGAGCGGTTTATATGACCCCACCGCGTCTGCACGAACGACAGGCCTTCGTCGGCGCACAGTACGGGCACAGTTTGTTGCAGGAAATCGGGCCGCGGAATGAAATCAGCGTCGAAGATGGCGATGTACGCAGCCTCCGTCCTTTCCATGCCGTAGGCCAGCGCTCCCGCCTTGAAACCCTCCCGCGTGCCGCGCCGCACGTGTCGAATATTCAAGCCGCGGGCACGCCAGCGCTCAACCGCTCGCCCGGCAATCACCCCGGTCTCGTCTGTCGAGTCGTCGAGCACCTGTATCTCAAGTTTCGAGACGGGGTAGTCAAGCGCCGCCGTCGCGTCGATCAAACGCTCCGAAACATACATTTCGTTGTAGATCGGCAGCTGGACACAAACCGCCGGCCACTCCTCCGGGATCACAGCCACCGGCGATGCGTCCTTCAAGCGAAGCGCTGTCCAGGTCAGGTGGAGAAAGTTCGCGCCGTAGATGAACAGCGCCGTGAGGACCGTGAAGTACAGCAGCAGCAGCGGGATGAAGATGAGGTCAAGCACCGGCCGGACCCTCCTCCCGCCGCATATAGGCTCCCGCCCACAGCCCGAGGATGAGCCAGAACCAGATCCGTCCCGGTGCCAGCGACCACGTGTAGTAGTCGAACAGGCCGAGGATCGTGACGGCCAACAGCGCTCCCGACGCCGCGATTAGCTCGGGCGTCAGTTCACGACGCCGCCACCACAGCAGAAGGAACGGCACGACGATCAACGCGCCGTACATCATTCCACCGACGATCCCGGTCTCGGCCGCGACAGTCAGCAGCGCGAAGTGCGCCGGCTGGTAGTCGTACCCGAAGTTCGGCCAGCGGTCCTTGAGCGCCTTCGGCAACGCGCCCACCCCAACGCCGAGCAGTGGTCTTGCCACGAAGACGTCGTTTGTCACCTTAACCAGTGTCTCCCGCTCGCTGAGAGAACGCCGTTCCGTGCTGCTGACCTCGCTCGGGTCGAACACCACGCCGCGCTGCCGCAGCTCGCCGCCGTAAGGCTTGATCAGCGCCAGGCAGATGATGACTCCTCCCAGTGCAACAGCCGCCCAGGCGCCAACGCTCCGCCAGTCGCGCCTGTAGGCGAACAGCGCCAGGATCAGGAGAAGCGCAAACCCCAGCGCCAGCGCGCCGGTACGGGAGAACGTCAGCAGCAACGCGGCACACCCCAGCGCGAACACGACCGCCAGCGGCGCACGCCAGATGTCCCTGGCTCCGGCAGCAACGCCCGCCACCAGCACCAACGCGACCGCGAGCAGACCGGCCAGAATGTTGGGGTGGTCAGAAAGCCCGTACGCGCGTAGCTGGCGCGGCCCTTCGTCCGACCACACCACGCTGGTCCCACCCACGTTGACCTCTAGATGCAGTTCACCCAGCTGGTGCAGCCCGACCGACTCCTGGTCAATCGCCTGGCCGATTCCCACCACGCCCTGCAGGACGACCATCGCCACGAGCGCCGGTGCGATCTTGCCGACCGAATCGATTTCATTGATCACGTAGAGGCCAAGCGCCGCCGCCGCGGTCAACCGCAGCGCGTTGTAAGCCGACAGCGCCGGGTCGATCGACGCCGCGGCCGAGAGCCACGTGACGGCCAGCAACCCGAAGATGGGCCAGCGGATCGCGGGCGGTCCAAAGCGTGGGACGCGGCCACTGATCAGCAGACTGAGTCCCCAGAGCGCCAGTAGCGCGACGAACGCCACGTCGCTCCAGAACAGCAGGAAGTCGGTGTAGTCGCCGTAGACCGGGGCATCTGGCCGCGAGACCAGCTCAAAACGAGCGCGAAACGGGCTGAGCACGATAAGGGCGCTAAATGCGACATAGGTAAGCGCGCGCACTGCAGTCAGAACCCCTTCGCGGCGCTCCTCATTGAGGCCCGGCAAGGCAAGCGCTTCGGCACGCAAGAGGCGCAGGTTCACGATCCTGCCTCCAGCACCAGCGCCTCGCGCGCCTCTGCCGGTACGGAGGCTCGCGCGACCCCGAGCGCGTTGTCAAAACGCTGATGGAAGGATGCGATGTCAAAGCGCTGCGCGGACGCAAGGAGGTCGGTCACCGCCAGCGACCGGCTGCGGGCCCGCCGCATCGCGTCCGCGATTGCATCTGGGTCCTGTGAGTCGAACAGGTACCCCGTCGAGCCGTCTTCGACGATCTCGAGCGCGCCGCCGCGCCCGAACGCCACGGGTGGGCGCCCGCTCGCCTGCGCCTCGACCGTAACCAGCCCGAAGTCCTCCTCGCCCGCTATCACAGCCGCCTCGCAGGTGGCCAGCGCCTCGCGCGCGACTGCGTCGGGCTGCCAACCCCACACGCGCACCATCGGACCCGCAACGTGGCGCAGATTGGAAAGCTCAGGCCCCGTCCCGATAACGTCGAGCGGCATGTCGTAACGGTTCGCCGCCTCGACCACCAGCTCGACGTGCTTGGAGGCCACGAGCCGAGACAGTACGAGAAATCGTCCCGAGCGCTCGCGAGACGGCGAGAATGACGCCACGTCGACGGGTGGATGCACCACCTGCGCCTTCCGCCCGTAAACACGCCGGATCCGCGCCGCAATGTGGTTGGACACCGCGACGTAGGCGTCGACCCGGCGCGCGGCGCCTTTGTCCAGGCCACGCAGCAGCGCCAGTAGTGGTGAGATCACCGCCCGCAAGCCAGGCCGACGCGCGAAATACGCATCGCTATCCCACAGAAAGCGCGGCGGCGTATGGCAGTAGCAGACGTGGAGCGCCGCGTCGCTCGCTCCAGCGTGGTGCGCGAAAGCGCTGGAGCTGGATATGACGAGATCGTGCTCGCCCAACGGCAACGAGGCGATCGCCGACGGCATGAAGGGCAACATCGTCTTGAGATTGACTCGCGACGCCAGCGGCTGCAGAAAGCTCGTGCGCCACGGACGGCCACCGATCGCCTCCAGCGGCACAACGTCACGCCGGTAGGCACTGGTATACAGCGATGCATCGGAAAAGTGCTCCGCGAGGCGTCCCGCCACGCGTTCGGCGCCTCCGAGTTGCGTCATGTAGTCGTGCACGATCGCCGTACTGATACCGGCCTCCTACCAGGCTCCGCGCATCGAGATCACGGCCGCGACGGTACGCGCCAGTATTCCCAGATCGAAGCCGAGCGACCTTCTTGCCAGGTAGCAGCGGTCCAGCGCCATCAAGCGCTGTGGCGGCAGGATGCTACGGCCGCTGACTTGCCAGAGGCCGGTCAGTCCCGGCCGCACGCTAAGGCGCCGCAGCCACGGATCGCGAAATGCCGCGACCTCCGACGGCAACGCGGGGCGCGGGCCCACCAGCGTCATCTGACCCACGAAAACATTGATCAGCTGCGGCAGCTCATCGATAGACGTGCGCCGCAGCAACCGGCCGACCGGCGTGACTCGGTCGTCAAAAGGGAGCTTGGCCCGGAGGTACGCGGGCAGTTCATCCTCGCGATCCATCGTGCGCAGCTTGAGCATCGTGAATTCGTGCCCCAGCCACCCAACGCGTCGCTGCAGAAGCAAAGGCGCCTGCCCCGTTGTCAATACGACCGCCAGACAGGCGAGGGCTACCACTGGCAGAGTCAGAACGAGCAGGAAGCTCGCGAGGAAGATATCGCTGATTCGCTTTGACAGGTTGTATAGCCGGTGTGGTTCTTTGGCCGGGGAGGCCACGACACGAGAGGCCAGATCGAAGGAGCGAGAAATGCCAGCGGGAACGGAATGCCCCACCACTTCCCTCATCATGCCGCGCCTCCCCGAAAGACGACCGTATAGAGGAGTACGTCGCGAGACTGCATGACGATTCACCTCTTACGTGGTCTCAACGCATCGCCGAATCGGCGCAGTCGGCTCACTTCACGCGCCAGCAAAAAGGCCCCGGCGCGGCGACGGCTGGGACGCCGCTTCGACCAGGCCAGCTTCTCCAGTTTGCGGCGCGCCTCCAGCCCGGCAAACCGCCCCCAGTACACATCCTTGAGGCGCGCCAACCTTATCTCGTCGCCGGGGACCTCCTGGATCACATTCAGTTCCGGTGGTGACAACCGCAGCCCGAAGCCGGTCGCCGCCCGGCGCACCGGCCGTGTCGTCAGGACGTGGTCGTATCGCAGAGTGGCCGGCAGCTTGGTCGCGTTCAAGTCGACGTCAAAGTCGACGTCCGGCAAAGACGGCGCCAGTGCGCGCATCCGCTGAGCCGTCAGCTCAAAGAATGAGTCGTAGACCGCAAGTGTTTCGTCCAGCGCTGGTAGCCGGCAGTCGCCGCCACGCAGCTGGACCGGCGCCAGCAGCCAGTCGGTTCGGCTGTCGAAATGGGCGCCGGCGTCTCCCCAGGCCGTGCTAAGGGCCGCCCGCGGAAAACAGAAGTACCGCTCCTCCTGCGCCAGGTAGGAAGCAAGCGCCGGCAGCCACTCGTCATCTCGGAAGGTCAGGAAGGAAGGATGCAGCGCGGGATGCGGCTTCAGCGCGGGCCCGTTGCGTTGCCACCATTCATCGAAGCGCTTCCACTGGCCTGCCGTCATCGCCAGGCCCTGCGTGTACGGCACCTGTACGAAGTACACGTCGAAACCATCGCCCAGCGGCCGGAACGGCAGATGCGTGTAGCCGTTGAACCAGAGGTCGTAAAGGCAGACACCACCGATGCGCGCATCCAGGTCGTAGCGCGTCAGGGCCTGCATCGCAAAGCTGTAGAACGGTGGCGCTACGGTCAGATCGTCTTCCAGCAAGACAATCGCCTCATACTCACGCGACAGCCCTCCGGCGGCCCGGAAGTGCTCGACCAGGCCCAGGTGGCGTGGCTGTTCGATGACACGCTTGGGGCCGAACCGCCACTCGAAGCCCTTCGCCAGTTCGACGACTTGCTTCCAACCGCCCGAGTCGCTGCGGTCAATCGTGATCACCAGCGGGACCTCGGCGCCCTCCGGATAGTCCGCAGTATCGAGGGACGTCAGAAGGCGACGTAGCGTATGGGGGCGGTCGTACGTGATGACGACGATCGCCGGCGTCATGCCAGGAGCGATTCTCGAGCTGCCCTGGCCGCGATACGCAGCGCCGTCTGCACACGCTGTCCGTCCACTGGTGGCTGCCAGTCGTCGTACAGCGTGTCAGCGGCCACGAGCAGCGACGCCGTTTCGACACCGAGCGCCGCACCCGCCGCGAGGAACGCTGCCGATTCCATATCCACGAGCACGGAATCGCTGGCGCGGTACTTGCGCACCTCTGCGGCAGTCTCGCGGTAGACAGCGTCGGTGGACCAGACACGTCCCGCAGAGAACCCCACGTCGCGGCTCGCCAGCGCCGATGCTAATCGGCCCGAGAGGTCGCCGCTCACCTCAATCTCCGAGGTGTTCGGCAGGTAATGCGATGACGTCCCATCGCCGATCGCCGCGTCCGAAACGAGGACGATGGTGCCGCTGGCGACTTCCGCGTAGAGGCTTGCGGCGAGGTCGACTGCCACGATTTCACGTACGCCGATCTCAGCCAGTTCCTCGACAACCGCCGCTGTCACCGGCCCGCCGATGCCGAAGTTGCCGGCGATGCCCAGCCGGCCATGCTGCGCGCCGAGCACGCGAAGGTCGCAGAAGAGGCCGGTTTGCCTGCCGCGCCCGAATCGCGGCGCCAGCGCTCGGAACAACGACGCCTGGTGTGTCAGGATGACGCAGTCCGGCGCCCTGATGCGCTGCAGACGTCCCGTATTACGCCGCCATTCCAGCATGCGGCGCGCGGTGAGCAGACCAGGCTGAAGCTCCGGCAGCTCCTCGGACGACATACTCTCCACCATGTGGCGATCTTAGCGTGACCGCTGCACCGTTGTTGAGCCCGGCAGAATGGCGCGTCCGTGTGCTAGTCTGTCTTAAATCCCCACGTCTCTTTCTCGCAGTTTCGTAACACCTTTGGGGGAGACGTGTAGGTATTTCGATCGCGGAGGAGGGCGCCAATGCGAGTCTTCGGCAGACTCTCGCTCAGTACGCGCCTGACTATTCTCGCCGTTGCCACCTTGTTTCCGCTCGCCATCCTCGTTGTGCTCAGCAACTTCGAGGACCGCAAGGCGCGTCGCGACGCCGGCTTGCAAGAGGCCACGTCCGCCGCCACGGGCGCCGCATCGGCCCTCCAGGGTTTCGGCCGCAACCTCGATAGCTTCCTCGACGCGGCAGCGCTGGTTCTCGGCAACGGCGACCAGGCGCTGACTCAGGATGAAGCCGCACCTTACCTGCGCAGTCTGGCATCGCGTAACGCCAACATCACCGCCATGTTCATTACAGACACGGACGGCCGTATCCAGGCCTCTTCCGCTGACGGCAGCCGCCTCGGCGACGACCTCAGCGAGCGCTCCTACCTGCAATCGCTGCGCTCCGGCCTCGACAGCGTCTGGGCCGCCGGCCTCGGCGACACCGGCCAGGTCATCGCCACCTATGGGCGCACGATTCGTGGACCCGACGGGCTCCCCAAGGCGTACCTCGTCGCCGCATTCGACCCCACCAACCTGATCGACACCTTGCTGGAAGGCCTGCCCGATGACGCCAACTTCGTCATCGTCGACCAGGACGGGACCCTCTTCTTCTCGGCGCGTGACCCGATGCTCGAAAACACCGAAACCAACGTTGGCGACTCGCCGCTGGTCGAGACGGCACTCGCCGGAGAGCTACAGCGCATCGATTCGCAACAAACACCCTTCGATACCGGCGCGCGCTTCGGCGCAATGGCGCCAATCCAGACCATGGGCTGGGCCATCGGCTACACGCGCTCTCAGGACGTCCTCGATAACAAGCTGCGCAGGGACCTGTTGCGAGACCTCGGCGCGGTCGCCGCGATCATGCTGGTGACGGTCTTGGCCCTGACTGTCGTCTCGCGACAGATCACGCGCCCGTTGGCAATGCTGGCGCGCGCCGCCGCCGCGCTCGGCAGTGGACGTCGCATGGACGTCGGCCGCCGCACGTCGGACCCTGATATCGCCGAGTTGCAGCAGGCATTCTCACGCATGAGCGAATCCGTGGCGCACCGCGAGCAGCAGCTCGTAGAGCAGGCGCAGCTCCTCGGCAGCCTCGAGGAAGCCGCAGCTTCGATTGCCTCTGACCTCGATTTCCAGCAAACAGTCCGCGCCATCACGGACATCGGCTCCCGTCTCACCGAAGCAACGCACGGCGCCTTCTTCTATCAGACCGCGCCGGGAGAACCCCACCGCTTGTTCATCGCCGGCCAGGAGACGGAACTACTCTCCCCTGAAGGCGTGGAGGTGCTGACTGCAAGCCTCCAGTCCGCCGGTCTCGGCGCACTGCGCATGGCCGATGCCACTCGCGCCCAGTACACGGACCGCATCGGCCGTCTCTTCCATTCCCAGGACGAAGAAGACACCGTGAAGAGCGTCCTGGCCGTCCCCGTTTTCACTGGTCAGCGTCGTCTGATCGGTGGTCTCATCTTCGGCCACACGGATGCCGCCTACTTTGCCGAGACCCATGAGCGGCTGGCCCTGGGCATCGCGTCCTGGGCCGGCATCGCGATGGACAACGCGCGCCTCTACGCCGAATCGCAGGCCGCGCAGGACGAGCTGCGACAAGCGGCGCGCGCCAAGGACGACTTCCTCGGTATCGTCTCCCACGAGCTGCGCACGCCGATCACCACGATCTACGGTGGCGCCAGGCTGCTTGGCGCGCGGCGCGACCAGCTCTCGTCGGAGAACGCCGACGAGTTGATCTCCGACATCGAGCAGGAATCGGAGCGCCTCTACCGCCTCGTGCAAAACCTGCTCGTTTTGGCCCGTTCGGAGCGCACCGAGGTCGAGAAAGAACCGGTTTCGCTGCGTCAGCAGACCCAAAAGCTGATCGCCATGTTTTCACGACGTCGGGCCAACCGCATCGTCGACGTTCGTATCCACCCCGGAGCCGAGATCGCCTGGGCTGAGGATTCCTACCTCGACCAGATCCTGCTGAACCTCTTGAGCAACGCCGACAAGTACAGTCCGCCCGAGCAGCCAATCGAGATCGACATCAGCGTCGAAGATGGTGAGCACTTCTTCCGCGTCCTCGACCGCGGTCCCGGCGTCAAGGAGTCTGAAATCGACCTGATCTTCGACAGCTTCTTCCGCTCCAGCACAACAGCCGACCAGGCGCGCGGCACCGGCGTCGGCCTGGCAGTCTGCCGGCGGCTGGTTGAGGCGCAGGGTGGGCGTGTGTGGGCCAACCTGCGCGACGGTGGCGGACTCGAGGTCGGCTTTGCGCTGCCGGCCCTCGTCGACGCCGATGTCGAGGTGCCGGTCTAGACGCGCGGCGGCCGGTACCCGTAGATCGGCGCCAGCGTCCGGTCTTCATCCACCAGGGTCATCTCATCGATCTGCTTCAGGTCCGCATCGCTGAACTTGACCTCAAGCGCCTTGACGTTCTCCTGGACGTGCTCCGGCCTGTCGGCGCCGGCGATAACCGTCGCCATCATCGGTCGCGTCAGCAGCCACGCCACGGCCATCTGCGCCAAAGCCCAGCCGCGCTCGGCTGCAAACTCACGCAGCTTCTCTTGCACCGTCCAGTTGCGATCCGTATCCCAGGCCTTGAACGTCGGCCGGATCGCCGCACGCGACCCCGCCGCCGGCTCAACGCCACGTTGGAAGGCGCCGCCTAGCAGCCCGCCGGCGAGCGGGAAGTACGGGATCATGCCCAGCCCGTTCTTGATGCAGAGTGGCTCCATACGCTTCTCGATGTCGCGGTACAGCATGTTGTAGAAGTCCTGGCAGGACACAAACTCGGTTAGCCCATGGCTACGTGCCTGCCACTGCGCCTCGGAAACCTCCCACTCGAAAAAGTTCGAGCAGCCGATATAGCGCACCTTGCCGGAGCGCACCAGGTCGTCCAGCGCGCGCATCGTCTCTTCGACCGGTGTGGTGCGGTCCGGCGTGTGGACCTGGTAGACGTCGATATAGTCCGTCTGCAGGCGGCGCAGGCTCGCCTCGCACGATTCGAGGATGTGCTTGCGCGACGCACCCGTGTCGTTGGGGCCGGGCCCAGTGCGGTTGCCGAACTTCGTCGCGATGATGACTTCGTGGCGGCGCCCCTTGAGCGCCTCGCCCAGCAGCTGTTCGGAGCGCCCTTCGAAGTAGCTGTCCGCCGTGTCGAAGTAAGTCACGCCCTCGCCCATAGCAGCGTCGACAATCGCCTTCGCCGTGGGCTGATCGACCTCATTCCCGAAGGGGTTGCACCCCAGACCGACAGCCGAAATCTTTAGCCCCGACGTCCCCAACCGGCGGTATTCCATGAACATGCCTCGCTCTCACTAAAAACCTGCGACCGGCCTGAGAATACCACCCGAATCCGGCATGGTCAGATTGGTTAAACCCTCGAATCAATTGCGGCGCAATATGCTGCCGTTAGAATAGATTCATGGCTAAGGATGTGCGGCTTCTTCTCTCGCGGGCCTTCCGCACCGTCACTCGTTACTTTCAGGATCGTGCTGCCGACCTCGATCTCTCCGTCGTACAGGCGCAGGCGCTCCTGATGGTGACGGCCAGCCCCGGCATCAACGTCGGTGGGTTGGCCGCGGCCTTGAGCAAGGACCAGGCGTCCACCTCGATCATCGTCGACCGGCTCATGACGCTCGGGCTGCTACGGCGTGAGACTGATCCCGCCGACCGCCGCCGCGCCCAACTCTACCTCACTGAACAGGCCCAACCAATCGTCAAGGAGCTCGAAAGCGCCCGGGACGATATCAACCGCCTGGTCTACGACGCCCTCGGCAGCGACCGCAGCGAGACCCTCCAGGCACTCCTCAAGGCATTCCTCGACTCGGTCGAGGGCCGGGACATCGAGACAGTCGCCGAAGACGCATGAGCCTGACCAAGCTGACCTGACCGGTCAAAACTTGTTGGCCTATTTGATTTCATTTCCTTAACTGTTTGCAAAACAAAGTAATGTGTCTATCATAGGCGCCATGACGCAAGACCTGCGGTTACTTCTATCGCGAGCGGCGCGCAGCGCGACGCTTTACTTCAAGGATCGCGCCGCCGAGCAGGACCTGTCAGTCGTACAGGCGCAGGCCCTGATAGAAATCGACCAGCAGCCTGGTATCAGCCTCGGTGGCCTCGCCGCTTCCCTCAGTAAAGACCTCGCTTCGACGTCGATCCTGATCGACCGCATGACCACGCTAGGCCTGGTGCGCCGGGAAACAGACCCGCGTGACCGCCGCCGCAACCAGCTGTACGTGACCGACCAGGCCGGGCCCACCCTGCGTCAACTCAAAGACGCCCGCGAGGACGTCAACCGCCTGGTCCTCAACCTGCTCGGTGATCAGCAGGCCGTCCACCTCGCTACGCTGCTTTCAGGCTTCCTCGCTGCGTTGGCCCGAAGCGAAGCTGGCGCGGCGAAAGCGGACGAGGAAGCCTGAGGCTACAGGTGCAAAGGAGGGGTCCATGGCACAGGTAGAGACGAAGAAGGCGGAACGCCCTGAGCGGCGCAATAATCGCCTGATCAACGCCGACAGGCCGGAGCGGCGCATGGCCGGTGGCGGACCATGGGTGTCTGGCGAGGAGGTCGCGCCCTCGGCGGCGACGAGACGACCGAGCAAGTCTGGGACCGCCAGTATCCGTCCATGGCACGTCGCTACAACTGGATTCAGAACAAGATCCTCAACCGCAACGCAAGCGTCGAGGCCGAACCGGTCGCGTGCACGAGGACCGATCGACCTCGACGAGCTGACGCGCGAAGGTCAAGGAATTCGCCCGTCGAGCTTGGCGCCGATGACGTCGGTATCGCCGACTACGATCCCTCGTTCACGTTCTCCGACCGTGACATCCTGCCGCACAGCCGTGTTATCGCATTCGCGCTCGCTATGAAGTACGACCTCATGGCGGACATCGGTCCCGCGTCGCAGGAAGAGGTGCATCGCGTCTACTTCAAGATGCTAGACATCGGCGTGCGACTGGCGCAGTACATCGCCAGCTTCGGCTACATCGCCACGGCTCACCCCAACGGCGGGGAGCTCGCGCATATCCCGTACGCCTACCTTGCGGGCCTCGGGCGAGCTCGGTAAGCACGGATCGCTGATCAGTCCCAAGCTCGGCTCCTCGCTGCGCCTCGCGCTGGTGTCGACCGACATGCCCCTTGACGTCGACGGCCCGCAGGACTTCGGTATCGACGACATCTGCAGCCACTGCAACGTCTGCACGCGCTATTGCCCGGCCGACGCGATCAGGCCCGAGAAGGAGACCATCGCTGGCGTTACACGCTGGTACGTCGATACCCCGGCCTGCTTCCCCGTCTTCCAGCAACTCTGGGGCTGCAAGATTTGCCTAGCTGTCTGTCCTTTCAACGGCCGCAGCGCCACTAACAAGGAGTCCTACAAGGAGATCGCCCGGGTACTGGCGAAAGAGAAGGCGAAAGACGGACTGATGCGCTACCTGGCGCACAACACGCCGCAGGCGAAATCGAACCCGATTCTCGTGCACTTCCTCGACGACGATGCCGACGTTGAGACACAGAAGAAGAAGCTACAGGGAGCTGAGCATGCTTAGCAACGAAGACAACGAACTCCTCTGCCGCATCGGCCCAGGCACGCCGATGGGCGACCTGATGCGCCAGTACTGGCTGCCCGCGTTCACCAGCAGTGAGCTGGATCTGCCAGACGGTCCACCGCTTCGGATCCGCCTGCTGGGCGAGGACCTCATCGCCTTCCGCAGCACGTCCGGCAAAATTGGCCTGGTCCAGAACGCCTGCCCTCACCGCGGCGCGTCGCTCTTCTTCGGCCGTAACGAGGAAGACGGCCTGCGTTGCGTCTACCACGGCTGGAAGTTCGACGTCGTCGGCGCCTGCGTCGACATGCCTTCTGAGCCCGCCGAATCCAACTTCAAGAACAAGGTCCGAGCCAGGGCGTACCCGACGCAGGAACGCGGCGGCATGGTCTGGGCCTATATGGGGCCCCGCGAGATTCCACCGGAGCTGCCGCAGCTTGAACAGAACATGCTGCCGGATGGCGAATGGGCGATTCGCTCGATCCAGCGCGAGTGCAACTGGATGCAGGCATTGGAAGGCGACATCGACACCACGCACCTTGGTTTCCTGCACCTCGGGGCCATCCCGGTCGAGGAAGCGACGCCGCAGACGTTCTCCTACTACACGCTGGCTGATCGCGCGCCCAAGCACACCGTTGTCGATACGGAGTACGGCACGATGTACGGCGCCTTCCGGCCGGCTGAACCTGACACGATGTACTGGCGGATCGCCAACTTCCTCTTCCCCTTCTACACCATGACACCGGTTGGCGTGCTCGGGCTGGGCGGGAGCGTACGCTGCTGGGTGCCGCTGGACGATGAGCACACGATGTTCTACATGCTCTCCGGTGGCATCGCCCCGGGAGCGAGCGTCAGTCCGGA
This sequence comes from uncultured Chloroflexia bacterium, assembly GCA_963766645.1. Lineage (GTDB taxonomy): Bacteria > Chloroflexota > Dehalococcoidia > DSTF01 > WHTK01 > WHTK01. Next base: position 691,213 of record CAVYAY010000002.1, read on the forward strand.
GCGGCGCGCCGCCTTCAACATGGGCGCCATGCAACCCAACACAAGCGATTGGCTGGGTCGCTGGCGCATGACCGCGAATGCGGCCAACGACTACCAGATCGACCGCGACCTGCAACGGAAAGACAGCTACACCGGCATCACGGGCATCCACCTGCAAGACCAGGCGATCACCGAGAGCATGGGTCACATCTACGACCGCTCTCACGAGCACCTGGCGACCAGCGATTCAATGGTCATCCGAAGTCGCCGCAAGCTGATCGAAGCCGCGAAAGCACTGCGCGACAGCGGCGACGTGCCGCCCGGCGTCGATAACCCCGAGGTCTACGCCGTCCGCACCGGCGGTGTCATCCTGCCACGCGACGCCGACTGGATCGACGCGACCAGTGAACTCCGCAAGGCATTCATCAAGCATCCCGAGCTGACTCCGGCGATCCTTGGTAACGTCCCGGGCGCGTAGTCCCGGTTGAACAGGAGAAAAACCATGAGCAAGTTCCGCATCATGCCCCACGGCCGCCTGCAAGAATGGGTCGCCGAAGAGAAGGGTTACTACGAGGCCGAGGGCCTCGAGTACGAATTCGTACGGCCTGCGCGGGTTGGCCGCCAGGCGCTCGAAGCCGTCGGGTCGACCGTGCAATCGGCGGACGGCGCACCGGCGCCGGTGATGACCGGCGCCTTCGAGTCGATGGAGTCGGGCCGCGCCTGCGAGGTCAGCTCCGCCTGCCACTGGGCCGTCAACATGGCGTCGTCGGCCGAGCACGGCATCATGTGGGGCCACGCCTACAGCATGACGCCCGCGGGCATCTACGTTGCGCCGGAGTCCGACATCCGCCGCCCGGAACAGCTGCTAGGCGTCGATGTCGGCGTCGGCTATCACTCCGGCAGTCACTTCTCGGCCCTGCAAGCGCTGGAGCCCTTCGTTCCGCCGTCTGAAGCGAAGCTCCGCTTCATCGGCAGTCCCGGAGACCGGCTCGATCTGCTGATCGACCGCCAGACAAAGGCCGCCAACATCTTTGGCATCCAGCGCGAAATCGCCGAGCAGCTTGGCTTCCGCAAGGTGCTCGACACCACGTTCATGATCGGCTTCCTCATCAGCGGCGACGCATCCGTGGACGACTGCCAGAAGTACTTCAACGCGCTGCAGCGGGCGCAGGTAGACATCGACCTCGAGCCGGAGCGCTACAAGCACTACTTCGAGCCGGACGTTCCGGAGCGCTACAAAGAGCTTGTCGACGTGCGCGCCTTCGGCCTCGCCGAACGCATCGTCTTCGAGGACTACACCCGAGAGATGTACGAACGCACCCACCGCTGGATGCTGGGCCTGCAGCTTTTCCCGGAAGATCAGGCCGGCACAGCCGAGTTCGACAAGGCGGTCCTGGTCTAGACGCCTCTCTCGGCGAAAGCGAGAATCAGGGGCGGCGGGCGATTGGTCCGCCGCCCCTTCACATGATGGATCAGGACGCCGGCGCTGCACGCGAATACCACGAGGCGACGAAGCACCGCCCCGGGGAATCGACGCAGCGCCGATTGATCGACGTCGAGCTCATCCCGAGGCAGTACAAGCGCTACATCGACCTGCCGGCAATGCGCCTGCCGCCCACCGGCGATCCCGCCGGTCCTCTAACCCTGCCGGCGCTCTCGGCATTACTCCACTTCTCGGCCGGCATCGTCCGGCGACGCCACGTCAACGGACGCGACCTGGAGTTTCGCGCCGCCTCTTGCACCGGAGCCCTGTATCACGTCGAGCTCTACATCGTCAGCGGCGCCATCGACAACCTGCGCGCCGGCGTCTATCACTACGACGCCCCGGCCGAGACCCTGGTCAGCCTGCGAAACGATGACTACCGTGGCGTAATCGCCGAAGCCGCGGGCATCGACAACTCAGACGCCGAGGCGTTCATCGTCATGACCAGCACGTTCTGGCGCAACGCCTGGCGCTACGAAGAGCGCGCTTACCGTCACGCCTTCTGGGATAGCGGGACTATCGCGGCCAACCTGCTCGGCCTTGCCGAAGCCCGCGGCTTGATGCCGCGTTTGCACGCCGGTTACATCGACGGCGTCGTCAACCACCTCCTCGGCATCGACGATCACCGCGAGGCAGCCACCTGCATCGTTGCCCTCGGCTCCGGGGCTCAACACGCCGCGATACCGAGACGTCGAGACCGTCTCGGAAGAAACGGAGCCGCTATCGAAGGCGGAGATCGAGTACCCGTTGATCTGGCGCACGCATGAAGCGACCAGCCTGGCCCACACGCCGGCTCTCAACCAATGGCTAGGCGCTGCCCCTCAACGACTCGATGCCATCGCCCCGGCGCAGAAAAGCGCTGCGCTCGAACGCGTCATCAACCGCCGCGCTTCAACCCGGCACTTTAAGCGCGAACCGATCACTCGCCCCGAACTCGCCGCGGTGCTGGAGGCAGCTCTTCAACCCCTCGATGCCGACTTCCCATCGCTGACTCAGGCGTTCGTCATCGTCAACGACGTCGAAGGCCTCCCGGCCGGCGCCTATCGCTCGGACACACAGGCGCAGCGCCTGCAGCGTCTGCAACGCGGCGACTTCCGCGCTGCGGCGGCTCATCTGGCGCTGGACCAGAGCGCGGCGGGTGAAGCGGCGCTGAACGTCTACTTCCTCGCCTCCTTTGGCGACATCGTGACAACCCTTGGTGATCGCGGCTACCGCGCGGCGCAGTTGGAGGCAGGCCTCCGCGGCGGCCGTCTCTACCTCAAGGCGACGGAGCTCGGCCTGCGCGCCACCGGCCTGACCTTCTACGACGACGAGGTCGTGAAGTTTTTCGACGAGCCGGAAGACACCGCTGTCCTGTTCCTCATCGTGGTTGGCCGATGACGTCGCCGCCCGTGCTAAGGTCGCTAGACCATGCGCTACACCGTCATCTTCTTCGATCTCGACGGCACCCTGACCGACCCCGCCGAGGGCATCACGAAGTCCGTTCAGTACGCGCTATCGACGTTCGGCATCGTCGCCGAACTGGACGAACTCCGCTCCTTTATCGGCCCACCACTGCACCATTCATTCATGGCGCAATACGCCTTCGACGAAGCAACCGCCCGCCGGGCCGTCGAAGCCTACCGCGAGTACTTCGGCGATCAGGGCATCTACCAGAACCGCATCTTCGACGGCATCCCCGAGCTCCTGCAGCGCCTGCGCGCTGAACGTATCGCCCTCTGCGTCGTCACATCAAAGCCGACCGTCTACTCCGAGCAGATCGTGCGCCACTTCGGGCTCGACGGGTCCTTCGACGCGGTAGTTGGGCCGAACCTCGATCTCTCGAACGCCGAGAAGACGTTGCTGATAAGCCAGGCCATGAATCGGTACGCGGGCCAGGCGGCAGCCGGCTTCGTCATGATCGGCGACCGCGAGCACGACATCATTGGCGCCGTTGCCAACGGCATCGACGCTATCGGCGTGACCTACGGCGCCGGCTCGCGCGAGGAGCTGACGTCTGCCGGTGCAACGCATGTTGTGGACACCCTGGCCGAGCTGGAAGCGCTACTCTTGGGCTGAGGCTACGGGCGCGAAGGTGCGCGCAGCTTGACGACGGTACCTTCGCCGGGCCGGCTCTCAACCTCAAGCTCGGCGCCGATGCTGCTGGCGCGCTCCGACATGGACACTAGACCCATGTGGCCCGGGAAGGTCTCGCTCGTATCGAAGCCGACGCCGTCATCACCGACTTCGAGGACGTAGGAGCCATTGTCGGCGCCGAAACGGACCGTCGCTTTGGTGGCGTGCGCGTGCTTGACCACGTTGTGCAGCGCCTCCTGACCGATGCGGTAGAAGATCTCCTTCTGCGCCAGGTCCATCTCCGGCTCCTCCCCGAGCTCTGCCGTCACCTGGATGCCGTAGCGCGCGGCCGTCGCCCCAATCTGCTTGTCGAGGGCGGCCACCAGCCCTTCTATCTCCAGCGACTCCGGGCGCAACTCAAAGATCAAGGCCCGCATTTCGGCCAGGCCCGCCTCGGCCAGGGACAGGACGTAGTCGACCGGCTCAGCCGCTTTGGCGGGGTCGCGGTCGAGCAACGTTCGTGCCGTGCGCGCGCCCAGCGCGATGCCGTACAGCGCCTGCGATACCGAGTCGTGCAGCTCGCGGGCCAGCCGCTGCCGCTCTTCCACGGCCGCCAGCTGCTGCGCCTGCTCGTAGAGCCGCGCGTTCTCGATAGCCACCGCGATCTGGGTCGCAACAGCCGTCACAAGGCCGGCGTGACGCTCCGTGTAAAAGTTCGGTTCGTTATGCGACAGGGTCAGCATCCCGACGACGCGGTCGTTGGACTCCAGCGGCACGCCCATCCAGGAGTGAATGTCTTTATAGGCGGTGTCGAATAGCTCGCCCGAGCCCAGCTGGTAAGCCAGAGCGATCGGAGAACCGCTATTGCGCACGTCGCCTTCGATTGCGACCTGCCCGGCGCCGACGCGCTCCCAGATCCCGGCAATGTCCGTCAACAAAACCCGCATGATCGGCGACTGAGAAGAATCGGCTGTCCGCGAGTCCAGCATGACCAGCCCGTCGCCTTCCAGGACAAACAGGCTGCAGCGGCTGTAGTCTGCAAGCTCCTTGACCTGACCGATGATCGTCTGGACCAGCGGTCGCAGCGCGAGGTTGGACGCGATGTTGCGCGAGACCGTTAGAAGACTCGTCAGCTCCTGCGTACGTTCCTGGACCTGCCGCTCCAGCTCCTGTCGCGCGTTGATCCGGTCGGTAATGTCACGCGCCACGACAACGACCTCGTCCTGCGACACCGGCGAGATCGCCGCGGAGAACCAGTACGTCTTGTCTTCGATCACCAGGGGGTACTCGACCGTATTCGTTGCCTGATCCGCAAGCGCCTTCTCAATCATCTGCATGAATTCGTCCGCCTGGCCGGGCGGCATAACGTCGCGCATGTGCTTTCCGGCCAGCAGCTCTGGCGGCATTAGGATCGGCGGCGCGTTGGTGTGCGGCACGCGCAGATAGAGCCCCTCCCGGTTGATCACGACGACCGCGTCCGTCATCGCCGCGAACAACGCTCTCAGCTCTTCCTGCGCCGCTTCGCGCTCGTGCACCTCTCGCTGAATGTCGGCCGTCATCTGGTTGAAGGACCGTCCCAGCGTCGCCAGCTCATCTTTGCCACGGACCGGTATCTGAACCCCGAAGTCGCCCTGCGCAACCGCCCGCGTCCCGGCGGACAGTGCTTCGATAGGCCGAACCAAGATGCGTCGGTTCAGGTACGTGGCGCCGACCAGGACTACAGCAAAGAGTGCTGTCAGCGATGCGAGCACGTAGAGCATCGTCTGATCCGCCTGCTGGTCGATCCCGGCCGTGATCGTGGCGGCCTCCGCCGTCAGATCCGCGATCGGCGCGGCAACCGCGAAGCCGCCCCCCACCTCCGCAATCGGTGCGTAGGCAACGAACCACTCCTGACCATCGATATCGACTCGCTGGATGCCGCGCTCGCCATCTTTCGCGCGCTCGATGACGCCGGCCAGCGGCTGATTATCCTGGGACTCCAGCTCGTTGGTCAGCAAATCGTAGGCCGACGTCTTCAGGATGTTGCCGTCGACATCGACGTAGAACGCGAAGCCTTTCTCGGTCGGCTTGAGCAGATCGACGGTCTCTACGAGGTTGCTGATACTCAGGTCAACCTCAAACTGCCCGCGGAATTTGTCGCCCTCGTAAATCGGCGTTCTGGCCGTGAGAACCAGGCCCTGGCCCACCAGATCCTCATAGGGTGGCGTCCAGATTGTCGTGCGATCCGGGTTGTGCTCCGGATCCATATCGTCGAAGACGTCTCTAATATCGAAGTCTGGCGGCACCGCCGTGTAGATGTTGCCCCTCGGCGGGTAATAGCGGCCCATCCCACTCGGCGCGACGAAAGTGATCGCGATCGGATGGAAGCTGGCGGCACGTATCTCCCCGGGGAAGCCCGAGAGCAGCGCCGGGAAGAGCCCGTCCAGTGCCGACGAATACGCGATGTCGTCCAGGACGGCGGGATCGAACGTATCCCTCGGCAACACAAGCAGATCGGAGTGTCGATCAGGGTTTAGGTCCTCCCAAATGCCGTTCTCGATTTGAGTCATCCGGGCAGAGGCGTCGTAGGGAACGCTCCCCCCTGTGGCCTTGAACTCCGCCATATACTGCGATGCTCGGTAACCGATTTCCGCGGCCCATTCCATTTGTAGCGCCGCAAAACCCGCCTGAGCGTCTGCGATCTCCTGCAAGTTCTGCTGGCCCAGCTCCTCGAGTGCTTCCTGGCTTCGGTCCGTCGCGGAGTCTCGCGTGCGGTTGAAGCCGAAAAAGACGAAAGCAGCGGTCGCGCCGCCGATGACCAGGAATGTCAGCAGCAGCGCCAGGTTGAGCTTGAACCCCAAGCTGTCGAGCCGGAAGCGCATGGCTAACTCGACGTGCTGAGCTCTGCGAGGCCGTTCTGCGCGGCGTAGAGCGCAGCCTGCGTGCGACTCTGCACTCCGAGCTTGAGCAGGATGTTGCTGACGTGCGTCTTCACGGTCTTCTCACCGATGATCAGGTCCCGCGCGATCTCTTTGTTGGCCTTGCCCTGCGCTAGCAGCTTCAGCACGTCATTCTCGCGCTCGGTCAGCGCATCAGGCGGCGCCACCTCCGGCGTCCGCACCTCGCGCATGAGGCGCGCGGCGGCCTGCGGCGAAAGCTGGACTTGTCCGTCTGCTGCGGCCTTGATCGCGCGACGCAGCTCATCCGATTGCGTGTCCTTGAGCAGGTACCCGATTGCCCCGGCCTTGATCGCGCCGACCACCGCGGCGTCCTCCAGCACGCTGGTCAGGGCAATGACCTCGGTGTCGGGCATCGAACCGCGGATCGCTTTAGTGGCCTCGATACCGTCCATGACCGGCATCAGCATGTCCATGAGCACAACGTCGGGGTTAAGTTCAGCCGCCATCTTCACGGCTTCAGCGCCGTTCTCAGCCTCCCCAACAATCTCAAGGTCGGGATCGAGGCCGAGGAACATCTTTAGCCCTTGCCGCACCACACTATGGTCATCGACCACCAGAATTCGAATCGGCATTCCGCCCTCCAGTGACGCAAGCTGCCTCTACGCGCGAATAACTATAGCGCTCATCCGTAATCCACAACTCCGCCTTTAGGCGGAGGCAATATCTGCCCCTTAGGTCTATGGTCGCTGTCGGCCCCGCGGTCGATTCGCCGCGGACCAGAAACGGCGAGACTGTGAGTGTGAAAGCAATACGAATTCTTCTGGTAGACGATCAAAGCAGCGTCCGGCGAGGCCTGGCGATGCGGCTCCAGCTCGAGCCCGACATCACCGTCGTCGGCGAGGCCGCGGACGGCAACGCCGCCGTCGAGGCGGCCCAGACGCTTGAGCCCGACGTCCTGGTCATGGATTACGAAATGCCCGGCATGGACGGCATTCAGGCAACCCAAACCCTGACAGACCTCGGCTCCGCAAGTCGCGTGGTTATGCTCAGCATTCACGACAACCCCACTGTCAAGCAGGCTGCGGCCGGCGCCGGCGTCCACACCTTTGTCGCCAAGCACCAGCCCAGCGAAACGCTGCTGGCGGCAATCCGCAGCGCCGCCGGTCAGTAGCGCAACGACAACAACAGGGGGCCGGCAAATGCCGGCCCCCTTGCAGCGCCCCGGAACCTAAGGTAAATCAGTGACCGACATGACCTCGACCCTCCTGAAAGACAAACCCGCGACTCTCAGTCTTCTATCCTTCACAGTGATCACGATCCATATCATCAATGCTTCACTGTTTCACCTGAGCGCACCGCTCGACGAGAAGCTCGCGTGGGTCGCCCTTGCGCTGGTGGCAGGCGCGGCGGTAGGAATGAACTACCCCGCCCTCAGTCAGCTGCAGCGAGGCCTGCTCGCGCTCGCGTACGGTCTGCCGGCCGTGGTCGTAGGCATCGCTATCCACGCGGCGCACGTCGCACAGATCGGGGTCGAGAACAGTGGCTGGACCGGCCTCCCGATGCTGTTGGCAGGCGTTATCCTCACGGTTGTCGGTGGGACGATGGTGGTGCGGTCGGTCCACGACTGGTGGCGTCGCCTGGTCTTCGTTCCTATCGTCATCGTCTTGGGCTTAGTCGTCATCTTCCCCGTGAGCCTGGGCGTCGCAGCGACCAACATCGCGCGAATCCCGACGTCCTCGACGGAGACGCCCGCTGACCGTGGACTAGCATACGAAGACGTTTCCTTCCAGACCCAACGTGGCCTCACACTTTCCGCCTGGTTAATTCCTTCGACCAACGGCGCAACAATCATCACTGTCCACGGAGCCGGTTCGAACCGCTCAACCGTCATGGATGAGGCCGAGATGCTGGTGCGACACGGTTACGGCGTCCTGATGCTCGACGTGGAAGGCTTTGGAGACAGCGAGGGACGCGGCAACTTGTTCGGCTGGGCCGGGGCCCGCAGCGTCCACGCCGCAACAGCCTACCTGAGGAGCCGGGATGACATCGACTCTACCCGCATTGGCGGTCTTGGACTCTCAATGGGTGGCGAGGTCCTGTTGCAGGCCGCCGGGGAATCAACGGCGCTCAAGGCAATCGTTGCGGAAGGCGCCACGGGCCGGACCGCGAAGGACTTCAGCGAGCTGAAGGACGGCGGCGACACGATGCTGATTTTCCACACGGTGGTTAATGCAACGATGCGCCTGATCTCAGGCGAGAAAACCCCTCCCCCGCTTACGGACATGGTGCGGCAAATTGCCCCTCGCGAGGTCCTTCTGATCGGCTCGCAAGTTTCGGAGGAGCTCGACCTGATGGCGCGCTACAAGGAGATTGGTGGCGAATCCTTCGACATCTGGTTTATCCCGGAGGCGAAGCATGTCGGTGCCTTTGACCTGCACCCGGAGGAGTACGAGCGGCGCGTAATCGCGTTCTTCGACGAGTCGTTACTACAGTCCGAACCCGGAAGGTAGTGGCAATTGGCGACGGGTATTCGGAACCTGAAGGGAGCCGGCCCAATTGCCGGCTCTCCCTTCGCGCCTGAGTTCGAACCTGATTACGCCTTTGACTTCTCCGGCACCGCATCGAACTGCTCGCGGCGGTCGCGCAGGGCGTCCCACCAGTCGACGCTGCGCGGCAGCAGGAACTCGCCGGAACGCATGTGGTACAGCTCCGGGTTGTCGACTCCCGGCGGCAGGACGCCGTGGTCCCGGAAGTCCTTCGCTACCTTTATCAGCTTGCGCCGCGTGCGAATAATCAGCGAGTCCGTCGTGCCGAGGTGCTCCCGCGTCCGGTTATAGATCGGACCCATCGTCTCGGTGACGGCCATGTCCTGCTGGCGAATGCCGCGGATACCCGAGTAGCTCTTCATTTGAGCCTGGTCTTCGCGGTCGATCAGGTAGTCGTTCGCCAGAGTCTGGTCGATGTTGAAGCGGTCGTACCAACCAGTACCGTTCGGCAGCCACGTCGTGGGACCCACCGTCCCGCCTTCAAGCCCCACACTACGGGGACCACCGCCACGAACCGCATTTGGCCCGCGCTCGCGTGCCGGAAGCGAACCGGTAGCCTGCGGCTCAGCGAGCTGGGCGCTGCCTTCGAGCTGCGGTCGCACCAGGACCTCCCAGTGCATGGTGTGGGAGTCGTCCATCGGCACGTACATGCCCAGCCAGCCGGCCGGGATCACGGCGTAGAACGGAAACATCATGTGTGCCGTGCGCCAGTAATAGGTGTCGTCCTCCGCCGGGCGGTAAGCGCCGTAACTGGTGCCTATCGGCGTGTCGATGACACTGAAGCGCGGCGTGCGCTCGCGGTATTGGTAATAGTTGAAGCTGCCGGGCTCGTAGTCCTCGGCCTTGTTGGCGCCACCGTGCAGGAAGGCAGCGTGGACGGTGTCCATCTCGCCCTCCCAGCCCTGCATGTAGTTGCACGGCCGGTGGATCATCGTGATCCGAGTCGAGTCGGTGTTCATCAGCGTGTGCTCGATCTCCGGCAGCGGCGGCGGCACCTCGCGAGGGCCCATGTAGGTCCAGATAATCCCGTTGCGCTCATGCGTCGGGTAGGCGCGAGCGCGCACCTTGTTCTTGAAGTTCGATTCGGCGGGCTCAGACGGCATGTCGACGCAGGCGCCCGTGACGTCGAACTTCCAGCCGTGGTAGACGCAGCGCAGGCCTTCTTCTTCGTTGCGGCCGAAGAACAGCGAAGCGCCGCGGTGCGGGCAGGCGTTCTGCATCAGACCCACCGCCCCTGAGGTCGTCCGGTAGCCGATCAACTCCTCGCCGAGCAGCTTGACCCGCAACGGCGGGCAGTCGGGAGACGGCAGCTCGTCCGAGCGGATCGCCGGCACCCAGTACTGGCGCATGACCTCGCCCATCGGTGTGCCCGGCCCCACCCCACAGAGAATATCGTTGTCTTCCTGGCTTAGCATGTCCTTGATTCCTCCCGTCGGCTGTCGCCGGACGTAACCCCCTTTTAGCAGGGGGCTGGGGGTGTCCCCCAATTCAAAGCCAGGTCGTTGTCTTCCTGGCTCAGCATCATTCGTCTCCTGAGTTAGATCGTCTGTTCATACAATTATCGGCCCGGCGAGCCAGGCATCGTCAATTCGCTTCGGACATATACCGTCTTAGACGCCGTGGTTCTCCACCAGCGGCGCCAGCTCGAACTTCTCAGGCGCGACTCGGCCCTGCTGCAGGTCCAAAGTAGCCTCGATTCCGTCAGGAATGCTGTTTGGCAGCACCCAGCCTCCGGCGCGCACCGCGTAGACGTCCGGCGTTTCGACGGCTGGCGGCGTTTCGCCGTGGTCACGCAGGCGGCGCGCGGCGCGCAGCAGCAGGTGCCGCAGACGGATCACCATCAGGTCTGACGTACCAAGATGCTCCTTGGTCCGGTCCATGATCGCACCCATGCTCTCGGTCACGGCCTCATCCTGGATGCCAATCCCTTTGATGCCGGTGTAGCTGCCGTTCTTCTGGAAATCACGGTCGAGCAGGTAATCGTTCGATTTGTTCTGCTTCATGCGCCAGGCGCCGAGGAACCCCGATTCTGCGGGCAGGTAGCCGTACTCAGGGTGAAGCTCGTAGGCCGGCCTTATCGCGCCCGTCGTAGCCCAGGGGTTCGGCACGCTGATTTGCCACCGCATCATGTGCGTGTCATCCACCGGCACGATCGCTAACACGCCGATGCGCCGGCCCAGGATGCCAACCGGCGGCATGGCGTAGAACGGATAGAGGTACTGCGCCACCCGCCAGTACGTGCTGCCCTCTTCCGCCGGACGATATGAACCGTAGGTCGCGCCCCAGGGCGTGTCCGTGACCACCATCTTCGGATCGCGGCGCTTCAGCGCGTAGTAATCCATCGTTCCGGGCTCCATGTCCTCCGCCTTGTACGCGCCGAAGTGCAGGAAGCCGATGTGCGTCGTGTCAAGGTCGCCTTCGAATCCTTGTAGCCAGGAGCAGTCGCGCAGGAACTTGCCGACGGTACAGTTCTCCGAGTTCGGCGCCTCCAACCCGGGCAGCGGCGGCGGCACTTCCCGAGGTCCCATATAGACCCAGACGACCCCGTTCTTTTCCTCCGTCGGATACGCCCTCGCCCGCACCTTGGTCTTGAAGTTCGACTCCGCCGGCTCGGACGGCATGTCGATGCAGGCGCCCGTTACGTCGAACTTCCAGCCGTGGTAGACGCAGCGCAGCCCGTCTTCCTCGTTGCGGCCGAAGAACAGCGACGCGCCACGGTGCGGGCACGCGTTCTGGATCATCCCGACGGCCCCCGACGTCGTCCTGAAACCGATGAGGTCTTCACCAAGGAGGCGCAGTCGCACCGGCGGGCTGTCTGGCTCCGGCACTTCGGTCGTCATCAGCGCCGGGATCCAGTACTCGCGCATGAGGTTGCCCATCAGCGTCCCTGGGCCCACCTGCGTCAACGCCTCGTTGTCTGCCTTGCTCAGCATCTGCACCCTCCGGCTCGCGGTCGAGCTCAATTCTAGCGCGACAGCAAATCTCGCATGCGGCCCAGCGCCGCCTCTATGTTCTCGACGCTGTTGGCGTATGAGAAGCGCAAATAGCCCTCACCGTAAGCGCCGAAGCTGGTGCCCGCGATCGTCGCTACGCCGGCCTCTTCCAGCAAACGGTTTTGCAGCGTCTGCGCGTCCATGCCGGTGCCGGTGATGTTCGGGAACGTGTAGAACGCCCCGCCCGGCGTGCGGCAGGTGACGCCCGGCAGGTCGTTCAGCCCGTCGACGATGACGCCTCGCCGTTCGTCGAACGCCGCGACCATCGTGTCGACCGAGTCCTGCGGCCCGCGCAGCGCCTCGATGGCCGCGATCTGGGTCGCGGCGTTGACGCAGGAGTGGCAGTTGACGGCCAGACGCGTCGCCGCCTCAACCAGCGCTTCCGGCCAGACGCCGTAGCCGATGCGCCAGCCCGTCATTGCGTAGGTCTTGCTCCAGCCGTCGAGCAGGATAAGTCGGTCCTCGAGTTCCTCGTAACCCATCAGCGAGACGTGCTCTTGTTCGTCATACGTCATCCGCGAGTAGATCTCGTCGCTCAGTACGGCGACCTGCGGGTGAGCCTCGAGCCCCGCGACCAGCTTGTCGAACTCGGCCCGCGTTACCGTGCCGCCGGTCGGGTTCGCCGGCGAGTTGACGATGAGCAGCCGCGTGTCCGGCGTAATCGCCGCCAGGACCGTCTCCGCGTCGAACGAGAAGTCCTTCTCCTCCAGCAGCGGGATCGGGACAGCCTTGGCGCCGGTGAAGTTAATCACGGACTCGTAAATCGGGAAGCCCGGGTTGGGGTACATGATCTCGGCGCCCGGCTCGCCAAACATCAGGATCGCAAAGAACATCGTCACCTTGCCACCGGGCACGACGACGACGCGGCCCGGGTCGACGTCCACGCCTCGGTATTTCGCGATGTCCTCGACCACTGCCTTGCGCAACTCCGGAATCCCCGGCGATGGCGTGTAACCGTGCTGGCCGTCGCGCAGCGCCTTGATCGCCGCCTCGACGATGTTTGGCGGCGTCTTGAAGTCGGGCTGGCCGATGCCAAGGTTGATGATCTCGCGCCCCTGCGACGCCAGCGCCTCGGCGCGCGCCAGCACGTCGAACGCCGTCTCCGTGCCGAGACGCGAGAGCGCTTCTACGGGATGCAGCGTGGCCGCCATGGTTACATCAGCCTCGGCTTCGGGCCGCCGTCGATCTGGATCGACGCGCCGCTGATCCAGCTCGCGGCGTTGGAGGCCAGGAATACCGCCGCGCCGGCAACGTCGGAAGGCAGTCCGACGCGGCCCATGGCGATGTTGACCGCCAGCTCCTCGTCCGTCGCCGTTCGGTTTGGGTCGTTGCGCGTGCGGTCGGTCTGGATCAGGCCAGGCATAAGGGCGTTGACGCGCACCTTGGGCGCCCACTCGGCCGCCATGCTGCGCGTGAAACTGAGGATTGCCGCCTTGGTGGCGGAATACAGCGCCATCGTCGGGCTCGGCACCAGGTTGAGCTGCCCCGCCACGGACGACATGTTGACGATCGCGCCCCCCGTCTCTTGCTGTTGCATGATTGGCACCACCGCCTTGCCGCAGAGGAACTGGCTCCGCACGTTCGTGCTGAAGGCTCCGTCGAAGTCAGCCGCTTCCAGGTCAAGCAGCAGGCCGCGTTTAAACGTCGCGCCCCAGCTCGAGCCAGCGTTGTTGACCAGCACGTCGATCTTGCCGAACGCTTCCATCGCCGTATCGACGATGCAATGGATCTGCGCCGGGTCGCTGACGTCGACCGAGACGCCCACGGCGCGACGGCCGGTCGCCTTGATCTCGGCCACGGCCGCGTCAATTTTCTGCTGCTGGCGGGCCGCCACAACGATATCGGCGCCGGCCTCCGCCATCGCAAGCGCGATGCCCTTGCCGATGCCGTCCGACCCTCCCGTGACGATCGCGATGCGATCGGTCAAGTCAAAGCTGGCCAATCCTCTACCTCCAGGTCCAAACGAAGAACTAGCTGATCTTGCACCACCATCGGCCCACTCGCCACCCTGCTTCTCGGGATGTAGACTCGCCTCAGCCCCGCGTCTGTCTGCTCAAAGGAACCCAAGCCATGATCATCGACGTCCACGGCCACTACACCACCGCGCCTCCTGAGCTAAGGGCATGGCGTCAGCGTCAGGTCGCGGCGATCGGCTCGCCGTTCAACGAACCGCTGAACATCACTGATGACCAGCTGCGCCAGACGCTGGAGGCTGGCCAGCTCAAGCTGCAGCGCGACCGCGGCACCGATCTGACATTGTTCTCGCCCACCGCCGGCGGCATGGAACACCACGTCGGCGGGCCGGAGACCAGCCTGCAGTGGACCCGCACCGTCAACGACATCATCAACCGCGTCTGCACGCTGTACCCGGACAACTTCGTCCCGGTCTGCCAGCTGCCGCAGTCGCCCGGCGTCTCGCCGCAGAACTGCATCGAGGAGCTGGAGCGCTGCGTCAACCAGCTCGGCTTCGTCGGCTGCAACCTCAACCCGGACCCGTCGGATGGTTACTGGACCGACCCGCCGATGTCCGACAGACGCTGGTATCCGCTGTACGAGAAGCTGGTGGAGCTGGACGTCCCGGCGATGATCCACGTCAGCAGCTCTTGCAACCCCAACTTCCACGGCACCGGCGCCCATTACATCAACGGCGACACCACGTTCTTCATGCAGATGATCCTGTCCGACCTGTTCAAGGACTTCCCCACCCTGAAATTCATCGTGCCGCATGGCGGCGGCGCGGTGCCCTACCACTGGGGACGCTACCGCGGTATCGCGCAGGACGCGGGTCGCCCGGCGCCGGAAGAACTGATGAACAACATCTGGTTCGACACCTGCGTCTATCACCAGAAGGGCGTCGAGACCCTGGTCGAAGTCATGGGCGCCGACAACGTCATCTTCGCCTCGGAGATGATCGGCGCCGTCCGCGGCATCGACGACCGCACTGGCCGCTACTTCGACGACACAAAGCCCTACGTCGACGCGCTCAACCTCAGCGCGGAGGACGCCACGAAGATCTTCGAAGCCAACGCCTGCAAGGCCTATCCCCGCCTGGCGAAACGCCTCGGCCCCTAGCGATCGGTCTCTCGATCACGCGGCCGCCTGACCGGGAGGTTCGCTGCTAGACTGGTCTTGGTGCTTTCACGACTGCCGAGACTTCGGCGACCCCTTCTTCTTCTCGCCGCCCTTATTGGCGCCGTGGTCATCGGCGCCGCAATAGCCGTCCTCGCTGACTCAGGTGACGGCGAAGGCGATACCGCCGTCCTCGCCTCTCCCGGCCCTACGGCCCAATCCACGCAACAATCTTCCGCGCAGACGCCAACGCTCCCGGCTGACAACCCCTTTGCCACCTTCCGGCTCGAGCCGGTGACGGGCATCCTAGAGTTCTTCAGCGGCAACCTCGCCTCACTTCCTTATGAGCTCGGCCTCTACTATCTCGACCTGGACGCGGCCACGGTCGAGGGCTGGCGCGTCCCCGGCCGGGACCCGTATCAGTCGGCGTTCTTCGTCCTTTCGCCCGACAACCGGCTCACGGTCATAACCGAAGAGCGCCTGCTGGCAGACAGGCAGACCGAAACCGTCTACCGCTGGAGCGGCGACGTCCGGGTAGTGATGACGAGCGGCACGCCGTCCGGCGAGAACCCGCGGCCCCAGGAACAGCAGCTCGCCAGCGCGGGCAGCCGCGTGCTGTTCCACTACAGCGAGCCGGACGCCGACGACTGGTTCGCCGTAGTCGATCTCGAACCGGAGCCTCGCGTCGTCGCCACATTCCGGGCCGCAGGGACGTCAGGCACCTTCTCGCCGGACGGCTCGCAGGCCGCCGTCTTTGGAGCCACGCTCGCCCTCGTCGACGTGGCTTCCGGCGCCGTTGAGCCGGTCCCTCAGCCCGTCCTGCCGGAGTTTGGCTCCAAGACCGTGGTCACCCTGCGCAACACGACGGGCGACGATGGCTTGTTGCTAACGGCGACCCCGTTCAGCGGTGACAACGTCGAAGGACTCTGGCGGCACTACACCTGGGATGGCGTCCTGCTCGCCGAGGGCGCGCGCACCGTCTACCCATCGCCCGACGGCAGCCTGGCCTGGACGTTCGACCAGGGACCGGTGCCTGTCTCCAACGCGATCGATCTTGCCACCGGCGAGACCCTCTTCAGAGTCGTTGGCGCGACGGGTCGCCAGTCCTACCCGTTGCTCGTCGTACCGGCTCGCGGCGCCGTCCGGAGCTGGGCAGCCGTGATCGACGGCGACATCAAGGAGCTGTCGATCGAAGGCTATCCGCCAAGCTCCATGTACCCGGCGCCGGGCACAGACGCGCTGTTCGCTGGATTCGAGCTCGACCTCTCACTGTCCGTTTTCGATAGCCAGGGCAGCGTCATTGTGGCCTACGGCCCCGACCCGTCCGCTGGCGTTCTCGGCGTCTCGCGCAGCATCTCGCCCTGGGGAGATACCGATAGGGAGGTGCGCTTCGCCGTCGGACCCAGAGGCAGCGACGATTGCTGCTACACCTACAGCTTGGTACAACCGGTGATCGAGGAGCCTCCGTTCTCAGACCCGCCTGTCGTAGGCCTGCGCGAGGAGGCCGCGGGCGAGCCCCTCTACGACATGCCCGGCGGCCGAGTCGTTGGAGAGATCGTGCCGCCGCTGGCAGTCGGCGTACAAAAAGCTGAAACGCTGTTGAGCGAACCGTCCGACCCGGTCAACAACCTCTACTGCGATTTCATGGCCCGTCACACTGACGGCTTTGGCGAGTGCCGGGGCAGCTTCGCAGGACTGTGGCTGCTCGTCACCAGCGCTGACGGCCAGGAAGGCTGGCTCCTCGTCCAGGTCAACCCGGTCGGCCTCTAACCGCGGCGTGTAGGCCTCAATCTCCTCCGCCTTGGCTCGCTTTCCAGCTTACGAAGTCAGGAAGTCGAGCACGTCGGCGACGAACCTGTCCGGCGCCTCGCCGGGCACGTTGTGGCCGACGCCCTCGTAGATGATCAGCTTCGAGTTCGGAATGCCGTCCGCGTGCTCGTGGGCCATCGAAACGTCATTCGTCTTGTCGTCGGAGCCCCAGATAACCAGCGTCGGCACCGGGATCCACTTCAGGCGGCGCATCGTGTTGTAGCGAATCCGCGTGTCCGGGTTCGTCATGTGCTTCATGACCTTGGCAAAGCCTTCGACGTGGTCCTGCTTGCCGCGCTTCTCCAGGTAGCCCTGCACCGCGCGTGCGCGGTCTTCCTCAGACAGAGCGCGCGCCGCGTTCTTCTTGATGTCTTCCTCGCTCGGCGGCTGCCAGTCCACCATCGTAGACAGGGGACGGGCCTGCGTGCCGCCGGCGGCGACCAGCACCAGCTTGTTGAGGCGATTCGGGCTTTCGTAACCAAACAACGTGCCCAGCCAGCCCCCCATCGAATGGCCGACAAAGTTCACCTTCTCGAAACCGAGCGCGTCGATCACCTCGCGGATGTGGTCGACCATGTAGCCGAACGAAAACTCCTGGTCGAAGACGTCACCCTTGCCCCAGTTCAGGCAATCCATGGAGATGACGTGCAGCTTCTCAGCCAGAGGCCGCATGACACCCAGCCAGTTGTCCGCGCTGCTAAGGAACCCTGCCCCATGAACCAGCAGCGTCGGGTAGCCCGTGCCGGCCTCGAGGATGCGCGTCCTGCCGTGAGTTAGGTCCAGAAACCGCTCTTGAATCTGTACGTCTACTGCCATCGAAACCCCTCCTTCGGCGGCCGCGCCGCGCTACCGCCTGAGCATGTCGCCGGATACGGTCGCTGTCAACTCGACTACAAAGCGCGAATCCGAAAATCGTTGTGCAATAATCCAGCCGTTAACCATTAGTTGAGGAGGAACACATGGCGCGCATCGAACTCATCACTTCCAAAGATCAGATCCCCCAGGAACAACACCACGAGTATGACGAGATCGTCGGCGTCCTCGGCCAGGTCGGCGGGCCCTTCGGCATCTTGATGTACAGCCCCGGCCTGGCGGAGATGGTCTGCAAGACCGGCGCCCACGTTCGTCTCGAGAGCAGCCTGACCATGGTCGAACGCGAGCTCTGCATCCTCTCGCTCTGCCGTGAGAAAGACGCCGCGTTTGAGTGGGGCGCCCACGTCAACGTCGCCCGCAAAGCCGGTATGCGCGAAGAGGCGATCGACGTGATGCGCAGCGGCGGCGACCCCAGCGGTCTGGAGCCGGACGAGCGCGACATCATCACCTATTCGCGGCAGCTCTTGCGCAACAACAAGGTTGAAGACGGCCTGTTCAAATCCATGCTGGCGCGCCACGACGTGCGCTGGATGGTCGAAATCACCGCAACCCTCGGGCAGTACTCCTACATCTCATGCATCAACAACGCGTTCGACATGCAGCCGCGCGAGGGCGCCGAGGTGCTCCCCGTCAATAAATAGGGTTGATACTCAATCAGCACCACTCACGCCGGCGTGTATAATGTGAATTGACTTTCCGTCAAAACACGAGAAGGAACATACGCAACTCCCTGGGCCGCAACCCGGTCCGGGGAGTTTGCTGAATAGAGGACTCCCATAGCCTTCGACGCCTCCAACATCCGCAACATCGCCATCATCGCCCACGTCGACCACGGCAAGACCACGCTGGTCGACTAGATGCTGAGCCAGACCGGCGCCTTTCGCGAGAACCAGGCCGTCGTCGACCGCGTCATGGACTCCAACGAGCTCGAGCGCGAGCGCGGCATCACCATCCTGGCCAAGAACACCGCCGTCTTCTACAAGGGCACCAAGATCAACATCGTCGACACGCCCGGGCACACCGACTTCGGCGGCGAGGTCGAGCGCACCCTGACCATGGTCGATGGCGTCCTGCTGCTGGTCGACGCCGCCGAGGGCCCGCTGCCCGGCACGCAGTTCGTGCTGCAAGAAGGCGCTGGACCTCAAGCTCAAGCCCATCGTCGTGATCAACAAGATCGACCGCAAGGACGCCCGCGCCCTACGAGGTGCTGGACGAGGTCTTCGAGCTGTTCATGTCGCCTCGGCGCCGACGACGAGCAGCTCGACTTCCCGACCCTGTTCACCGTCGCCACGCAGGGCGTCGCCGTGCGCGACCTCAAGGACGAGAGCACCACCCTGGAGCCGCTGTTCGACGCCATCCTCGAGACCGTACCGCCGCCGCCCGGCGACACCGAAGCGCCGTTCCAGATGCTGATCACGACCATCGACTACAACGACTACCTCGGCCGCCTCGGCATCGGCCGCATCGCCCGCGGCACCATCCGCCTCGGCGCGCCGATGAAGGTCGTCCACCGCGACGGCGTCGTCGAAGACGCGCGCGTCACCAAGATCTACACCTTCGACGGCCTCAAGCGCGTCGAGGTCGACCGAGGCCTCCGCCGGCGACATCATCGCCATCGCCGGCATGGAGGACGTCGACATCGGCGAGACGATGGCCGACGCCGCCGACCCGACGCCGCTCTCCTTCGTCTCGATCGAAGAGCCGACGATGGCGATGAACTTCCTGGTCAACAACTCGCCCTTCGCCGGCCAGGAGGGACGCTACGTCACCACCCGCAACCTTGCCAGCGCGGCTGCAGCGCGAGCTGCGCTCCAACGTCTCCCTGCGCGTCGAGCCGACCGAGACTGCCGGACGTGCTTCCGCGTCAGCGGCCGCGGCGAGCTCCACCTCGCGATCCTGATCGAGACGATGCGGCGCGAGGGCTACGAGTTCCAGGTCTCCCGCCCCGAGGTCATCCTCAAGCGCATCAACGACGTCCTCTGCGAGCCGATCGAAGCACGTCGTCATCGACGTGCCCGAAGAGCACGTCGGCGCCGTGATCGAGAACCTCGGCACGCCGCGGGGCGAGATGAACAACATGACCGCCGGCACCGACGGCACGCGCCTCGAGTTTCGCGTCCCTTCGCGCGGCCTCTTCGGCTTCCGCAACGAGTTGCTGACCCAGACCCGCGGCACCGGCATCCTGCACCAGAACCTCTACGGCTACGAGCCGTTCAAGGGCGAATTCGCCGAACGCAGCCGCGGCGCCCTGGTCGCCATGGAAGCCGGCGACGCCATCCCCTACAGCATCTTCCGCCTCCAGGACCGCGGCACCTTCTTCATCGAGCCCGGCACCAAGGTCTACGCCGGCATGGTGGTTGGCGAGAACGAGCGCAACCAGGACATGCCGATCAACGTCTGCAAGACGAAGCAGCTGACCAACGTCCGCGCCGTCGGCTCCGACGACACGGTCCGCCTCGAGCCGCCGCGCCTCATGAGCCTGGAGCAGGCGCTCGAGTGGCTAGCGACCGACGAGTACCTCGAGGTCACGCCGGAGTCGATCCGCATCCGCAAGCGCGACAGCGGCAACGGCAAGGTGCGGGCCCAAACAAAGCGACATACGGCTTCCCACCCATCGCCGCGAGTCACGTAGATTACGCGTACTCCCCGTTCTTTCACACAGGAGGCGAGCTTTGGGCACGTATCGCATGTACACGGGCGCCGACGGAAAGGCGACCTGGGAAGAGATCGATCTCAAAAAGAACGGCGACTGGCTGGGCGGCTCGACGTGACGACGATCCGCTTCGGTGCTCGTGAACCCGGCGTCATGCAAGACTGGCATCCCGCGCCCCAGCGTCAATTCGTAATCATCCTCTCGGGCTCGCTGGAGATCGGCTTCGAAGACGGCTCGAAGAAGGTCTTCGGCCCCGGCGATGCCCGCCTCGTCGAGGACGTCACCGGCAAAGGCCACACGACGGTCGCGCTGGGCAACGAGCCCTGCATTACCGCAACTGTCCCGTCTCAAGGACCAGGGCTGAGTCGTGAAGCTGACCATCCTCGGCACCGGCTCCCCATCCCCCAGCCTGCAGCGCCGCGGCCCATCGCAGACCATCGAGTGCGGCGACGACGTCATTCTTGTCGACTGCGGCGCCGGCACCTTGCACCGCCTCGTCGAAGCCGGCTTCCCCACACTCCCGATCAGCGCCATCGCCTTTACCCACCTCCACTCCGACCACGTCACCGGGCTGCTCGACGTGCTCTGGGCCGGCTGGATCCAGCGCCGCTGGGAGACGGCCCCGACCATCTACGGCCCGCCCGGCACCAGGCACTTCGTGGATCACCTCATGGAGGCAATGGCGTACGACATCCGAGTTCGCGTCGGGCCTATCCTCAAGCGTGACAACCTCGTGCCGCCCGTCGTCGAGATCGAAGAGGGGTGGAACACCTCCGGCAAGGACTGGCAGCTCTCTGCTTTCCGCGTCGAGCATCAGCCGGTGGACGAGGCCTTCGGCTTCCGCATCGATCAGGACGGCTCGTCGATCGTCATCTCCGGCGACACAAAGGCCTGTGAGAACCTGATGACGCACTCCAAAGACGCGGACATCCTGGTCCACGAGGTCTTCTGGGCCCAGGGCATGCGCGACCTCGGTGCCAGCGCGCCAGACCCCCAGGAGCGTGCCCGCTTCGAGCTGCTCAACACCTATCACACGTCGTCGGAGGACGTTGGCAAGGTGGCGAACAACGCCAACGCCAGGCATCTTGTCCTCAGCCACATCATCCGGCCCCGTCCCGACGCCGACTTCACGCAGGACATTTCGCCCGACTACGGCGGCAAGCTAACCGTCGGCGAGGACCTCATGACCTTCGAGGTCTGACCTCACCCGTCATTGCGAGGAGCCGGAGGCGACGAAGCAATCTCACGAGCCTTGAGCCGTCTCCATCACGGTGAAATCGCCACGTCCGCTGTCGCCTCCTCGCAATAACAGAGGCGCCCGCGGCTACAATGACACCCGAATCGTTCTGAACAGGAGCCCTCACGTGAAAGTTATCTCGTTCACCCTGATGGCCTATCCCTACCTGCCGGACGATTTCGAAGACCAGTACCACAGCGTCTACATCGATATCCCGTCTACGCTTTACGACCCTGCCCTCGGCCACAAGGCTTACAACGACTACCTCGACGAGCTCGAGCTCGCCGCGTCGCTCGGCTTTGACGGCATCGGCATGAACGAGCACCACTCCAACGCCTACGGCCTCATGCCTTCGCCGAACATCATGGCGGCGACGCTGGCCCGCCGCACGAAGGACGCCGCCCTCGTCGTCCTCGGCGACAGCATCGTCCTGCACAATCCTTCCACCCGCATCGCCGAGGAGTTCGCGATGCTGGACGTGATGAGCGGCGGGCGCATGATCGCGGGCTTCCCCCTCGGCACCGCCATGGACACGAACTACGCCTACGGTCAGGTGCCGATAACCATGCGCGAAAAGTACCGCGAAGCGCACGACCTCATCATCAAAGCCTGGACCGAGCCCGAGCCGTTCGCGTGGAACGGCAAGTTCAACCAGCTTCGCTACGTCAACATCTGGCCCCGCCCCGTCCAGAAGCCGCACCCGCCGATTTGGATTCCCGGCGGCTCCTCCCCTGAGACCTGGGAGTGGGTCATCGAGCACGACTACCTTTACGCCCACACCAGCGTCAGCGGCCACACGCGCGCCAGGTACTTCCTCGACCACTACTACTCCATGGTCGAAGCCGCCGGCAAAGAGCCGAACCCCTACCGCCTCGCCACCACGCAGCCCGTCTTCGTCGCCAACAGCGAGTCGGAAGCCGAAGAGATGTATACCGAGGCCGTCGACTACTTCTTCGACAAGTGCCGCCACATCTACCCCGGCTTCGCCAACGTCCCCGGCTACCAGACCATGCGCGGCATCAGTGAGACGCTGGACGCCCGCAGCCACGGCGTTGGTGGCTACGGCGAGGGAATGGCCAACTGGAAGGAGCGCGTCGCCGCCGGCGCCGTCGTCGCCGGCACGCCGGACCAGGTCGCCGAGCGCCTGCGCGACTACTGCAAGACAATGCGCATCGGCCACCTGCTGGCCCTGCTCCAGTTCGGCAACCTCAACCGTGAGCGCACGATGTTCAACGTCAAGCTATTCGCCGAAAAAGTTCTGCCCCAACTCAAAGACCTCTGGGAGGACGAATGGGAAGACCACTGGTGGATCAACCCGCTCTCCGCCAACAAGCGCGCCACCGTAGCAGCCCGCTAAAGAAGGAACGTAGTTGCAGACCTTCAGGTCTGCGCGAACGAAACACGCAGGTCGTCAGGCCTGCGCCACGCGCCCGAGGAGCCGCCATGCCAACCGCCACGATCAACGGCACTCAGCTCGCCTACGAGGACGTCGGCGAAGGCTTCCCCCTCGTCTGGTGCCACGAGTTCGCCGGCAGCATGGAGAGCTGGGCTGCGCAGGTCCACTACTTCTCACGCTTCTACCGCGTCATCACCTACAACGCCCGCGGCTACCCGCCCTCCGACGTCCCGAGCGACCCGGACGCATACAGCCAGGACATCGCCGTCGCCGACCTCCACGGCCTGCTCCGCCATCTCGGCATCGACCAGGCCCACGTCGGCGGCCTCTCAATGGGTGGCTCCACAACCCTGCACTTCGGCATCCGCCACCCCGAAATGGCGAAGTCGCTCATGATCGCCGCGGCTGGCAGCGGCAGCACCAATCCCGACGAGTTTCGCGCCACCTCCCGCCAGCTCGCCGACGACCTCGAAACCCAGGGCGCCCCGGCCTTCGAGCGCTACGGCACCGGCCCCGCGCGCGTGCAGCTGCGCCGCAAGGACCCAACCGGCTTCCAGGAATTCATGTCGCTGCTCACCTCGCATTCCACCGCCGGCTCGGCTCACACCATGCGCGGCGTCCAGGCAGGCCGCCCGCCGATCTTCGACTGGCAGGCCGAGATGCAGGCGCTGCAGGTGCCCGCCCTCGTTCTCGTCGGCGACGAGGATGAGCCGTGCATCGAGCCCTCGCTGTTCATGAAGCGCAACATCCCCCACTGCGGCCTCGTCGTCTTCCCCCAGAGCGGCCACGCCATCAACCTCGAAGAGCCCGCCATGTTCAACGCCGCCTGCCTCGAGTTCCTCCACGCCGTAGAGGCTGGCAAGTGGGCCTGACCCCGTGTGCGGCGTTCGACATCACGACCTCCGCATTAGCCGGCAGGGGTAGCGGGGGCGCAGCCCATGCGCGGGGGTCTGGGGGTGTCCCCCCAGGTCTCCACATATATTGGGGGGTGGGGGCGGAGCAGCGCGTTAGCGATGCGAAGCGAGCGCGGCAAGTGCTCTAATCGTCACCGGAGAAAGAGGGAGACCTGACATGAAGCGCTGCACGGAACCATACTCACAACCCACATCACCGCCTGCTCCGGCGCGAGTGGCCAGGTGGGCATGAGCAGGGCTGCCGCCGGTCTGCCAGATTACCGCTGCCGGACGCCCGATCCCCTCCGCTCGACGGAATTCTCCGACCCGGTGCCCATTTCGGCCGAATTTCCTCCCTCTTTCCTCCCGCGTTCTCCCCTCGATCCACCCGCCATCCGACCGCACGCTTGGCCCTTCTGCCCTCTTTGCCCCCTCATTCAGCCCTCGCTCAGGCCTCCTTCCCCCTCTGCGAAGCACCCACCAACACCCCGCTTTGCACTCGCCCAGACTCGACTCCCCGTGTCACCGCTGGGCGTCGCACTCGCTCGTCCTGCTCGATAGGGCTGGCTAGAACCGGAGCATCCCCATGAAGCGCAGCACGGACCGCATCCTCACCACCCACGTCGGCAGCCTGCCGCGGCCCGACGACCTCACCGAAATGCTCATGGCGCGCGACCGCGGCGACCCGCTCGACACCGCCGCGTTCGACGCCCGCGTCAAGCAGGGCGTCGCCGAGGTCGTCAAGAAGCAGCGCGACATCGGCATCGACGTCGTCAACGACGGCGAGTGGGGCAAGCCCGACTACTCGACCTACATCAAGAACCGCCTCACCGGCTTCGAGGGCTCGCCAACGCAGCCCGACGCCAGCCGCGACATGTCAGAATTCCCCGAGTTCGCGCCCTTCCGCCGCGGCGGCGGCCTGACCAACATCTCCCGCCCGAAGTGCAACGGCCCCATCGGCTGGAAGGACTTCGCGGCGGTCGGGACGGACATCGCCAACCTCAAGGCCGCCGCGGGCGATGCGCCGGAGGTCTTCATGACCGCTGCGTCGCCGGGCCAGGTGGCGCGCTTCCAGGGCAACGAGTACTACAAGAGCGACGAAGAGTACCTCTGGGCACTCGGCAACGCCCTCAAAGACGAGTACAGGGCGATCACCGATGCCGGCTTCATCCTCCAGCTCGACTGCCCTGACCTCGGCTCCGGCTGGAACGGTCAGTTCCGCAACCTGACGCTCGAGGAGTTCCGCAAGGTCGTCGACATGCACCTCGAGGTGCTAGACGCGGCCATCGCCGACATACCGCCAGAGCAGGTGCGACTCCACCTTTGCTGGGGCAACTACGAAGGCCCCCATAACCACGACATCCCGCTACGCGAGATCATCGAGCCCGTCCTCAGGTCACGCCCCGGCGCCGTCTCCTTCGAAGGCGCCAACCCACGTCACGAGCACGAGTGGAACGTCTTCGAGGAGGTCAAGCTGCCGGAGGGCAAGCTCGTCATCCCCGGCGTCATCGACTCCACGACGAACTTCATCGAGCACCCAGAGGTGGTTGCGCAGCGCATCGAGCGCTATGCTGCGGTGGTGGGACGCGAGAACGTAGTCGCCGGCGCCGACTGTGGTTTCGCCACCTTCGCCAACGCGCCGACGGTGGTTCCCACGATCACATGGGCCAAATTCGGCTCGCTGGTCGAAGGCGCCCGGATCGCCAGCTCACGCCTCTGGTAGGGCCGGCCTCCGATGAAGGCGGGTCAGCCGAGTACCTTGCGAGCAACCTCTGCCACCAGCTCGAACTTGCGGCGCATCTCGTCCCACGTCAGCAGGTTGCCGAACTGAGTCGACGCGAAGCCGCATTGCGGCGACACCGCGATGTTCTCAATCGGAACGAACTTCGTCGCCTCTTCGATGCGGCGCTTGAGCTGCTCGACAGACTCTAGCTCGGGCAGCTTCGAGCTGACGATGCCGAGCACGACCATCTTGTCCCGCGGTAGAAAACGCAGCGGCTCGAAACCGCCAGCGCGTTCACTCTCGTACTCCAGCAGGAAGCGGTCGACATTGAGCTGTTGGAACGCCTTCTCCGCCACTGGCTCGTAGCCGCCTTCGGCGTGCCAGCGGCTACGGTTGTTGCCGCGGCACATGTGCAAGCCCACAGTGACGCCGGGCGTGCCACGCGCCCCGGCGAGGGCGAGGTTGTCGAGCCGGATCAACTCGTCGAGGTACAATTCCGGGTCCTCGCCCGAATCGATCATGCGCTGGCGCACCGTCTTGTCGGCGACGCGCTCGACGTAATGCAGCGAGTCGAGTTGCACATAGGCGATGCCCTGACCGATCAGTCCCTCGATCTCGTCGTTGAGCATCGCCGACAGGTCTTCAGCCAGCGCGAAATGGTTGGGGTAAACCTTGGACGTGACTTCGGGCTCGAACATGCCCCCCGCCATCGACATAGGACCGGGCATCGTAATCTTCCAGTCCATGCCTGCGTGCTGCTTGAGGAAGTCGGCGTCGTAATCGAGGAAGCGTCGCGTCTTGCTGATCTTGCGATCCGCCACCAGGGCGCGCTGCTGAGTTGCCGAGACGTTGGCCTCCTCAGCATTCGGGCCGCGCCACTCGGCGAAGATACGCCTGATTGGCGAGCCCGTGACCCGCGTCAGACCATCGATCGACCCAGCGGGTGCTGGGCCGCTCCACCCGGCACGACGGTACTCCCCGTCCGTGACGATATCGATGCCTGAGTTCCGCTGCATTTCAAGCGCTTTGAGGATGCTCGCGTCTTCAACTTCGCGAAGCTGCTCTGCGGTGATCTTCCCGTCGGCGTGCTGCGCGCGCGCGTCCAGCAACTCCGCCGGGCGCAACAAGCTTCCAACGTGGTCTGCACGATAGGGTGACGGCATCTGTCCGAGACCTCCTGGGATATCGCACGGGGACTCGCCTTCGGAAGCCTACTCCCCTGTGACAGACGACGCCAGATCTTGGTACACTTACGATCCTGCAGCTATGCGAACTATTGAAATTTCTTTCTCTCTATACGTGCTCCGGGTAGCTCGTGCAGTCAATCAGGCTCAATCGTTCCGTCAAACCCAGCAGCCGTGACAGGCGTTTCAGCAAGATGCGCTTTGCTCAGGGCATTTTCGTTGGCCTCCTGCTCTTCGGCTGCGTTGCATATACGCAGAAGGACAGATACGCCTACCGCGTCGCCGAACTCAGCCGCGGGCTAATCGGCCAGGAGAATACGGCGCGAATCGAGAGCTGGTACTTCTCTGTTCAGGACCGGATCGACCGTCTGAGTTACGAGATCTTTGGAGGGTCAACGAACCCATTCGCCGGCGAGGAGCCGGTAGTCGCAGGCCAGGCACAGGATGCGATGGGCGACCTCGCCACGGGACCGTTAAACACCGGCACAGCTGCAGGCAGCGTTGCAATCGCTCCCGCGGGTCCGCCGCCGCTGGTCCTGCCACCGACCACAGTCTTACAGGCGAACCCGGTCGCAGGCGAAGGCGTGTGGTCCACTGCCGGCCTACCCCAAACCTCGCCGGACAACCTTCTCATGGCGAAGACCTTCATCCGCCCCGATCCGGCGAGACCCTACGCCACGGTGGGCATCCTGCTGGTCGACAAGCGCCGAGTCCGGCTCCACATCACAGGAGGCACTGAGAGCCCCGGCGGCGACCTCGGTGTCCACGGGCCGGGCGTTATTCCAGACTCGGATCGTTCCACGCTACTGGCCGCCTGGAACGGCGGCTTCCGTGGACCGCATGGCGGCTACGGCATGTACGTCGATGGCGTCCAGTACCGCCCGCTGCGCGACGGCTTCGCGAGCGTCGCCGTCATGAAAAACGGTTCCATCTTGATGGGAACCTGGGGCAGCGACCTGACCTGGAGCGAGGACTTCGTCGCGGTACGTCAGAACGCCATCATGCTGGTCGAGGGCTGCCAGATTAGTCCGCGGACGAACGAAGGTAATGACACGTGGGGCTACGTCGACGTCAACACGTCGGAGTTCATCACCTGGCGCTCCGCCATCGGCTTAACGGCAAACGGCGACATCATGGTCGCGGCCGGGAACTCGCTCAGCGCCGACAGTCTAGCGCGTGCGATGCACGCTGCGGGCGCCTGCTCCGCCATGCAACTCGACATCAACTCACCTTACGTCTTAACGTCGTTGTTCTTCCCGCAGGCGGACGGCTCGATTCTGAGCAGCCGCTTCATGGATTCGATGGGCGATAACCCGGCGCGCTTCCTCGGCCGGCAGGAGAACGACTTTATGTACCTCACGCTGGACGAGTCGGGCTTCGGGCCATGAAGAG
This sequence comes from uncultured Chloroflexia bacterium, assembly GCA_963766645.1. Taxonomy (GTDB): domain Bacteria; phylum Chloroflexota; class Dehalococcoidia; order DSTF01; family WHTK01; genus WHTK01. The sequence continues at coordinate 719,377 of CAVYAY010000002.1, forward strand.
CACGCCAGACGATCGCAGCTAGGCTAGTCCATTAGCGTGGGAAAGAAGACCTGCCACACCAGCGCTGACTTTGCGGTCAGACTGAGCAATATGTAGACGGATTCCCCGAAGAGGTAGTTGCGCCATGGGCCGATACGCCTGTACTGAAGCCACATGTTTAGCGCGAAAACGTTGAAGAACGCGAACAGCGAGAAGAATATCCCGTAGACGAATCCCGGCGGGTCAGCCGATGTACCGGGGCTGATGAAGTAGACCGCGATCGCGACCCAGGGGACGATTCCGGTGATAGACCCGAGCCAGAACGGCAGCAGGCTGCCGCTGCCCGGCTTCGCGTAATGCTCCTGCATCAAGCCGAAGAAGATCATCGATGCGTTCACGCCAAACAATGCGATCAGCGCGGCGATGTCGCCGATGCCTGTCAGCATTGCGATTAGCACGATCATCAGAGACGCGCTGAGTGAGTACTCGATCCAGCGAGCATCGTTGCGTTGCTTCTGCAAGTTCCGCGTGTACCAATCGAACACACCGGGCATGACGAGAGTGAAGTGCGCAACGGCTGAGATGAAGACGAATGCTGCTATCGCGGGACCAATCGGGACGTCAAATAGGTGATGAAGCTCTGGCTCGCTGCTGCCCGGTGGACCATCCATGAACGTAGCGTGCACCGGCAACGAGAACGAGTTCGACAGTGCGAGGATCAGCACTCCCTGACCCGCATGTAGCAGGCCCATAAAGAGGTTGTACCACCGCAAGCGAATAAGAGCCGGCGCCGGTGAATCAATCTTCGCTACCATATTCCGTTCCATCGATAGGATTCACTTTCTCGGTCATTCCAGCAAGTCTTGTGCATCCGATTCACCACTTCGTCTCCGACTGCCGCGCATTTCATCACATCGTGAGACGATGCCGCCTGCGCCTCGAAGACAGCTGGCGTCGGGCTGTGTTGCGTCGTTGGCCTCGAGCTTTCGAGACCTCCCGCAACGGGACGTTGGTGCGTCGGCTCCTCGCGTTCGCCTCACATCGGCAGCGGCCACAGCAACCGATGGCTCGGAGGCGCAACCAGGGTGAGTGGGGTTTTCGGTTTGAACGTCGGCTTTTCCCACCGAAGAGAGCCATCAGCTCTGACCAAGGATGGCCGACAATCACTCTTGGCGATGCGCGCCGCTCTAAGGAAGAGACCAGCAGCTCTTGCGATCAGGCGTAGCAAGCCCTACGTTTCCTACGTCCCGCGTTAGAGGAGGTGTGTGATGGCCAAGCTGGAATTCGCACTTTGGGACTCAGTAAGTAATAGACCCGGCAAGGGACAGGTCATGGCGGATGTGTATGCAGAACACATTCGTTACGCGCAGCGGGCAGAAAAACTCGGCTGGCACTCCTACTTCGTCATCGAGCACCAGAACTCGCCTGTCGGGCGGATCACCGCCCCGACCGTTTACCTCACGGCGGTTGCTTGTGCGACGGAGCGACTGCGAATCGGCGCAATGATGTGGCAGCTGCCGTTCTACCACCCGATGCGGCTCGCGCAGGAGGTCGCCATGCTCGACCACCTGTCCCGTGGACGCGTCGAATTTGGGACCGGCATCGGCGTTCACGAGCACGAGTTCATCCGCTGGGGAATGGACTACTACCAGCGTGCTGCAATGAGCGAGGAAATCCTTGAGTTGGTCAAGATGGCGTGGACTCAGGACGAGGTTACCTACGACGGTCAGTACTTCCACTTCGATGAGGCGCTGCCCGACCCGAAGCCCTTCCAGCAACCTTACCCACCAATCTGGGCGGCCGTGCACAGCGATCCGGCCATCGAATTCGCCGCTCGCAACAACCTGAACGTAGCCCAGAATCTGGACACAGACGAAGTCGTGGCGCGGAAGTTCGACCTCTACCGGGAGGTCTGGCGCAGCTGTAACCACCCCGGACCGATGCCACGGGTCTTCCTGCAGCGCCTTGTTCACGTTGCCGAAACGGACGAGAAGGCCTTCGATCAGGCCCGGAAATACATGATCGCTCAGGAGGGCGCCGGTCCCAATATCGGCGGTGGTTCGATTTCCCAGACTCGAATCGGGTGGGGCACCAACGTCCGCGGCATGGGCAGGGACAGCGACCGGCCCGATGACAGAGCCCGCGGAGAGACCATGCGGATGGCGTCCCAAAGTTTCGAGTTCAACGTCGAAAACGGGCTTGCGGTCGTCGGCAGCCCGCAGACGGTGATTGAGAAACTCGGAGCCGGTCAGCAGGAGATTGGCTACGACATCTTCGCAACGAATTTTGCCATCGGCCGCATGCCGGATGACCTCGTGGCGGAGTCATTCGAGCTATTCGGCAAAGAGGTCGTTCCGGCCTTCAGTTGAGCCTACAGATGCTCCCTCTCTAGAAGGCTTCGGCTCTTAGTAACCTACCGCGGCTCCATCGGAACGTGGTTCGCTGCCTGCCATGTAGCCGCCGTCATTCAGTCGCCTGATGATCTGGCCACGCCCTCCGTTGCCATTGAACTGCGTCTCCGTATCGGCGATCGATACGATGTGCCCACGAGCGGTGAGGCCCTCGATGATCGAGCTGCCTGAGGCTGGTTCGATGAGAACCTCTCGACCACGAAGCCAGCGCCATCGCGGAGCATCGAGGCTAGTTTGAGGATTCATGCCGTAATCGACCTGGTTAACCACCATTTGCACGTGTCCTTGAGGCTGCATGTCCGCGCCCATAACCCCGAAAGGTCCCACGGCAGAGCCTTCAAGGGTTAAGAAGCCTGGGATAATCGTGTGATAGGGTCGCTTCCCCGGCGCGACGACGTTCGGGTGCGCCGGTTCCAGTGTGAAGCCAAATCCACGATTCTGAAGCGCGACGCCGGTACCAGGTATCACGATGCCCGAGCCGAAACCCTGATAATTGGACTGGATATAGGAGACCATCATTCCCTCCGAGTCCGCAGCGCATAGGTAGACCGTGCCGCCTCGCGCTGGCTCCCCCGGTCCCGGGTCAAGAGCAGATTCGCCGATCAAAGCCCGCCGTTTGGCGATATACCCCGGATTGAGCAAGCCGGCGACCGGAACTTCCTGATGATCCGGATCTGCAACATAGCGGCGGGCGTCCACGAACGCCAATTTCATTGCCTCGATCTGGAGGTGATAGCTCTCTACCGATTCCCGTGGATAGTCGCGCAGGTTGCACGCATCGAGAATGCTGAGAGCCTCCAGAGCGGCAATACCCTGACCGTTGGGCGGGATCTCCCAGACCTCAAAGCCCTGGTAGCCGACACTGATCGGCTCGACCCAGGTTGAGGTATGTGCAGCCAGGTCCGCCTGCGTCACATGGCCTCCTGTCTCAGCCGAAAAGGCCGCGACGCGTCCCGCAAGTTCACCTTTGTAGAACGCTTCTGAGGTCGTGTCTGCAATGAGCTGCAGGCTCGTAGCGTGGTCGGGCAACGTCCAGAGATCGCCGGGCCGAGCCTTTCGACCTTGTGGGGCGAAGGTCTCGAACCAGCCACGATATTCCGGCCCGATGTTAACCTCTGAATAGCGGCGTTGCGCCATTTCCCAGACGAGCCCGGTTTCTGGGCCGAGTGGAAATCCTTTCCGTGCGTAATCGATCGCCGGCTCAAAGAGCTGCGCAAAGGGGAGGCGCCCAAAGCGCTCGTGTAGGTCACGCCATGCAGCGGGGGCTCCGGGAACCGTCACCGCAAGCCAACCGCGTGAAGGAACCTGATCGTAGCCCAGATGGCGAAAGAGCTCAGGCGTGTGTGCCCCTGGAGCACGCCCTGACCCGTTCAGCCCGTGTAGCCTTTCGCCGTCCCAGATGAGCGCAAAAGCGTCAGAGCCGATACCGTTTACCCACGGTTCGACGACGGTGAGAGTTGTTGCCGCCGCTATAGCTGCGTCCACAGCGCTTCCGCCGGCCAGGAGCATGCGCAACCCTGCCTGCGCTGCCAGGGGATTGCTGGTGGCAACCACTCCATGTGGGGCCAGGACTGGCATCCGCCGCGATGCGTAGGGGAAATCAGTTGGGGCAAGGTTGTTAGGTAGCATGTCGCAATCCTTACTCGGCTCGGGATTCTCAATCATCTCGCGTTTGGACTTTGCTCACTCGACTACGTTGAGTCTAACTTCCACAGGAATCGGGCGCGCAAAGGGGCCATTCAATTCACACCCCTCAGCAGGACTTTGCGCGAAAATAAAGCAGGAGCTTCGTCTGACGACCTTGAAAGGCCTCCGTGGGATCCAGATCAGTAATCTGATAGCGACCCGAACTGGATGAGTTGAAACGAATGAGAATAGCGGTCTTCACCAAGAACCTGCTTAACCCGGCTTATGAAGGCGCTAGGTTGGGCGCAGACCGGGCGGCAGCGCGGCACGGTGCAACCACGGCGCACTACGTGCCGGACAAGCCTGACGATCCGGAACAGCAGTCTCTTCTAATCCACAGGGCTATCTCTCAACATCCTGATGCTATTGTCCTGGTCCCAACGCATCCGACTGCGGTCAACGATGCGATCCGTGCAATTAACGCCAGCGACATTCCGCTGGTCGTTTTCGTCAATCGCCTGACCCGAGGGCAGTGCGTCTCGTTCGTGAGTTCCGACGATTACCGGCTCGCCTCTGAGGTCGCGCACCACGTCTATTTGCATCTTGGCGGGAACGGCAAGGTCGTCATCGTCGAGGGGCCGAGCGTTTCCGTTACCAGCCTTCCCAGGGTCAATGCCTTTCGAGATGCTGCGGACGACTACACCGGCATCGAGATCGTCGGCTCATGTCAGGGAGCCTTCCTTCGTGAACCAGCAAGAGAAGCCATGACGCGTCTCCTGGCTAGAACGCCCGTGGTCGATGCGGTTCTAGCGGCTAACGACAGCATGGCGCTGGGCGTCCTCGATGCACTGGACGCTGCCGGCAGAAGCGCCCTCGTCGCAGGTATCAACGCGGTGCCGGAAGCTGTTGACGCCATCAAGCGAAGCAGGATGATTGCCACGGCGGATTTCAATGCAATGAACATGGCGTTCATTGCGACGGAGTGCGCCATCCGACATCTGCAAGGCGAAATTGTGCCAGCGGAGATCATGCTCCCGGTGCAGGTGATCAACCGGGATAATCTTGCCTCCTGGGACAGGCCCTTCTCGGAGCGCGATTGTCCCGATTGGCATGAGGTTGTCTGAAGGAAGGGTTCCGATGTGATGCAAGAAATGTCGAAACGGGAGATCGGAATGGAACCCGGCGATGACCTTACTGGGAAGGTCGCCATTGTGACGGGTGCAGGGCGCAACATCGGCAGGGCTATCGCGTTGGCTTTGGCTGCCGGCGGTGCCCGAGTGGTGGTAAGCGCGCACACGTCGGCTCTTCAGGCAGAGGAAACGGCGGAGATGATCAAGGCGTCAGGCGCGCAGGCCGAACTCATCCTCGCGGACGTAGGCGATCCAGACGAAGTCGAAAACCTGATGAGCCAAGTTGTGACTCGCTGTGGCCAACTTGACATCCTCGTCAATAACGCGGCTGTCCGATTCGAAACGCCGCTGCTGGAGATGTCCTTTGAAGAATGGCGGTCTGTGTTCAGCGTCAACCTCGACGCCGTCTTCCTGTGCACGAAGGCCGCACTACCGCACTTGATTGCAGCGGGCAGCGGCGCCATCGTGAACCTCGGCGGTCAGACCGCTCACGCCGTCGTCGCGGAGCGAGCCCACGTGGTTTCGAGCAAGGCGGCCGTCGCCGCATTCACCAAGGCTGTAGCCCTCGAATTCGCGGATCGCAACGTCACGGCCAACTGTGTTGTGCCCGGTTCAATCGATACAATCCGCGGCCTGCCTGGTGCGCCGGAGCGACCCTCGACGAGGCGGCTGCCGCCAATCGGCCGGTTAGGGAGCGTATGGGAGATCGCCTCGATCGTCCGGATGCTGGCAGGGCCTGAAAGCCGCTACATCACCGGCCAAACGATCCACGTGAACGGTGGAGGTTACATGCCATGAGCGAGAAGACGGCGTCTCCCGTAACGCAGGAGCTGGCGACTTATATGGCGAACGCCGCCACGAGAGCCTTGCCACCTGAGGTGGTGGAGAAGACAAAGCACCACATTCTGGACACGCTAGCCGCGATGGTTTCTGGAGGGCCATTGCTTCCAGGACGACGCGCCATCGCCTACGCCAAGAGTCGGGGAGGCAAGCAAGAGGCATCGGTAGTCGGCACCCGGTACCTCACGACAGCGGAGACGGCTGCACTGGCCAACGGCATGCTGGCACACGCGGACGAAACGGACGACTCGCACGCCCCGTCACAGACGCACCCTGGGTGTGGCATCGTGGCCGCAGCACTGGCAATGGCTGAAGCGCGCCGAGCCCGCGGAACGGCCCTACTGAGAGCGGTGGCGCTCGGCTACGACATCGGGACTCGGTTCACGACGGCGCTTAACGCACTCGAGTTCCGGGAAGAGGGTCACTCGACGCACAGCTTTGGACCGACGTTTGGGGCGGCAGCCGCCGCGGGCGCCGTGGCTCGCCTGAACATCGCCAGGATGCGCCATTTGCTCACCTTCGCAGGTCAGCAAGCATCGGGCGTAGGCTCCTGGATTGGTGACCTTGACCACATCGAAAAGGCCTTCGACTTCGGCGGAATGCCAGCCCGCAACGGCGTCACGGCCGCGTCGTTCATACTGCATGGTTTCACGGCCACGGACGACATGTTCACGGGTCCTCGCAACTTCTTTCAGGCCTACACCCATCCTGGCCGGCGTGCCAACCCTGAAGAATTGACCAGAGGACTCGGGACGACCTACGAAGTCATGAACACGAACATCAAACGCTGGTCGGTGGGGTCACCGATTCAAGCTCCGCTCGACTCTCTCCTGGCGTTGATCAATACTCACGATTTCAAGGCCGAGGATGTCGAGCGGGTGATTGTTCGCGTCTCGCATACAGGAGCGACCACAACTGATAATCGCTCAATGCCCGACATCTGCATGCAACAGATGTGCGCGGTGATGCTGATAGACGGAATCGTCACTTTCGCATCCGCACACGATGAGGCAAGGATGCACGACCCCAGAACCCTAGAAGTGCGTCGGCGTATCGAGCTGCGGGGCGATGATGAACTGCAGGAGAGCCTGCCGGCGCGCGAGGGCATCGTCGAACTGAAGCTGACGGATGGACGCGAATTGCGTCATCGCACTTCGGCCGTTCGCGGCACCGCAGAAAACCCCATGGTACGGACGGAAGTGGACGAGAAATGCTATCACCTTATGGCGCCACGACTCGGAGCGCGCCGTAGCCGGGAGCTCTGTGAGGCGGTTTGGGGCCTCGAGAGCCTCCGCGATGTGCGCGAACTGAGACCCCTTCTTTCCAGAAGACGATGATTGCTTCAGGTCTTCTGCGCGATGACATCGTCGCCGGCGGCGATTGGACGCGGCTTGGCGATGCCGAATTCTCACGCTGGAGCCCCTCCTGGGAATCGCAGCTAGCCCAGCGTGACTGGAAGGTCGGTGAGGATTACGTCGGCAATATGCAACTTGGTGCCGAGCCCGGCCGTCTTCAGCCGCCCTCGACCATCGAGAACCCCCAAGCCAGCCGTCGCGGCGACTCGGTCCGGTTCGGCCAGAGATAACCTCGCAGCTTGGTAGCCAAATTCGCGGATGATGGCGCTGACCTGAAACGTGGCGAACGCACCTCTAAGGGCGGCCACGTGCCCACCAATCCCAGGCGATTCCCTGGGATCGTGCTCGGCGCGAAACAGCATGAAGACCGCGAACGGCAGCTCTCCCGCGACGCCAGCATCGTCAGACACATCGAGTTCGCCTTGCGTCAGGGCCAGACCTCGAGTTGCCACGATCCGAACCTCATCAGCGTTGAAGAAGCTACCGAGTTCCTTAATGTGACGTGACATGACTTCAGGCGTATGCGTGTCGGCCTTGACCGCAAAGACGCTGCCTTCGGGCGCCTGGCGAATGCGATTAACAATCAGGTTTCGTGGATCGGCAGGCGCCGCATTGAGGAAGAACTCCCTGTAGGGGTCTTCGACTTCTCGACCACGTAACCACGGTAGGCGCGGCATTATTTGACTACTGGCGCTTCACAAAGCGGTTCGTGTTTTCCTTCAGCGGGACATAGAAGCCGATCTCTTCGCTGGGAATGAATGAAGCGCCAGCGTGATCCGCAGTGCAGCCGGCGATAGTACACGCCTTCTCGCCGGGTTTGACACCGGTGTCGTAGCCCAGCCAGCGAACGCGTTTATTCGGCACAACACCCCAGAATCGGTCATCAAGCCACTTCAGTCCCCGAGCCAGGAAAGAACGTAGCGGGATTGGAGTGCGCTTCAACGATTGGATCGCCAGCGTCCGCCACCATTTGTTGGGTTTCGTGTAGGGACAGACCGTCACGCAAGTGAGGCATTGCCCCCAATGATCCGCAACAAGAGGTCGCAGCTTGTAGCAAGTCTCCCAGTTAATCTTGTACTTCTCCACGCCGTTGAACACCTGCTTGCCCTCGAACGTGATGCTATTCGTTGGGCACGTTGTCGCGCACTTGCGGCAGACCTTGCAGTAGTCCTCGACACCGATGTCGATGGGCTTGTCGGCAACCAGCGGGAGATCGGTAAGGATCGCGTCGTACATATGAACGCGAGGACCAAACTTCTCCGTGATGATCATCCCGTTCCGGCCCAGCTCGCCGACGCCAGCGGCCAGCGCCGCAGCTTGAGGATTCACCGCGTTGCGGATCGCCACGTAGCCCATCTCGCGGATGTAACCTTCGAGCGCGCTATAGATCATGCTCGTTTCGAGCAGCGTGAAATCGTAAGCGGCGTCGCCTATGTGATGACGATGCGCCTGGATCAAGTCGTAATCCCATGCGGCGGTCGCGACGATCACATGCGGAAGACGCCTTGCCAACCGCTCAGGAGTATCGGACAGAGAATCGCCAACCCCCGTGCCGCTATCGAGATAGTTGCCGGCGAACAGGTAGGCAGGATGCGTATCTCCGATACCAACCACGTCCGCGCCGAACTCGCGGGCCACCTCCTTGATGTGGCGCGACATGGCTTCCGCGTCTGATACGGGGAGCCGTCGTTCGTTTATAGCTCCCGCTTTGCCCTTACGGAGAACCGTATTGATGTGGTTGTTCGGATCGGCAGCGTGGGTATCATATGCAACGCGGGCCAGTGGATCGGTCGAAATGGTGTTGTTGCGCCAGTTGAATACTGCCTTGCCGAGCTCCCCGCGCCCCGCCATAGCATGCGGCAGGTTCTTCGGATCCACGTTTGCCACCGGACCAACGATATGAACCGTGCGTCCTAAGTTCGGGGTAGGAAACGCTGCATCCGAGGCTGCTTCAGCCGGCACCGGATCTGATTGTGCCAAAGGAACTCGAGAATCGATGGCCATAATGCGTGGTCGCTCCGGAACGGCGTCAACTTAACAGCCACCCGGAGGCCTGTCAAAGTATTCAGGCGAGGCCGATCGTGTCGGCACGACCCGCAACGCAATGCGACGCAGCCAGGAAAGGACGGGCGCAGGCTCAACTCAGGCTGTGAAGATCTCGATGCTATGACCGTTCAACTCATCGAAGTAAACCCGATTCCCGCCGCGACGATGGTCGATCTGCATATCGTAAAGATGATCCGGGCCAGGACCGCTCCCGTACTTCAGGCCTTCAGCCTTGACGCGACCGAAAATAGCCTCAAACTCACTCTCGTCGACCTTGAAAGCGTAGTGTTGCCGAGCGAAGTGTCCGCCTTCGTCCGCCCAAAGCGAAACGTCGTCAATCTCCGCGAAGTCCAGAACCAGGCCGTTGCTTATCTTCACCGGCGCGAAGTGCGCCACAGGTTGTGTCGGCAGACCCATGAGCCGAGCAAAGTAATCAGCCGACTTCACTTTATCGTGGCACGGAACGAGGAAATGATTAAGCTCCATGACTGCACCTCAACTCAATCGCCCGGGATTCCGGTGGCGCAAAGAGTAGGTCTGCCTGCCCTGCTCGTCAAGAATCAAGTATCCTCGGTTCGCGCTATAATCCCTGCCGTTCGGCCAAAGTTCGGGACAGGACGAAGTTTCTAATGACAACCTCCCATCAACCCCAAGAAGTGCAGCACATCTGGGATCCGGAACAAAGCTCTTTCCCGGCGCCTGATCTTGGCCGCTCTGTGCACGTCGTTGGTCCGGTAATGAACGTTGACCCGCAGACTCTGCCACATCCGATGAATCAACGCGGCGAGCTGGGGAAGGCGCTCTATAACTGGCGCCATAACACCATCTCCAACGACCCCCTCGTACGCATCGCCTTTGACAACCACTCTGCGGACCGAAATCACGTCATCAACACGGTGATGCGACGATTTCCCAAGGGCAAAGTCAACCCGAATCGGACGGAGGTGAAGGATCCTGCCGTCATGGCCCGTCACATCAAGAAAGTGGCGCGCCATCTCGGGTATGGACATCGTCGGCATCGGCCGGTCTCATCCATCCTTCCTCTTCGCTGGCAAGACTGTCGATCCAGTACACGGCTCTGCTAGCCGAGGATATCGACGGCCCTGAGCAACTCGCCACACGGTTGCCGTTCCTAATCGTGCGGGACCTTGGCCTGGGATTACGAACTGACCAGGCTCATCGTCATCACATCGGCGACGCTGCTTACGACTTTCCGGGTCAACGCACGGCGCTCGATTCTCAGGGCACTCGAGGGCTATATCAAGGAACTCGGCTATAACGCCATACGTGGCGCCGTGAACGGTCAAGCCGCTGCCCTCGCATCCGGTATCGGCGAGCTGGGTCGTAACGGCATGATCATCTCGGAAAAGTTCGGCTCTCGGATTCACGCCAGTGACGCCATCATGACCGACCTTCCGCTGGTCCCGGACGGTCCGATAGACATTGGCGTCGAGGACTTCTGCAAAGTGTGCCGCAAATGCGCGACAACCTGTCCGACAAACAGCATCACGTTCGAAGGCAAGCAGGTCTTCAACGGCGTCGAGAAGTACAAGATCAACTGGGAGACCTGCTACAAACTTCGTCCCTACGTCGTTGAGCATTGGGGAAATTGCCTCACCTGTGTGACCGTCTGCCCGTATACGAAACCGAACACATGGTGGCACGCGCTCGCCGTCCAATCGTTGCGTCTAACGCCGATACCGTTACGTTCCCTGACCGCACGAGCTTTGAAGTGGCTGGACGACAGGTTCTGGGGGATTATCCCCGAAAGCGCGTGCGATGGCTGGGCTATGACACTGGCGTTAAGCCTGGAGAAGCGGCTTGCACAATCAAGGGTTGTACGTCCCCTCATGGCGAATCCGGCCGCAAGGTGGATATTCCCCTGGAGGAGATCGGCTTCTACTACCCGTTGAAGGAAAACACCAACCGGTTTGTGAAGGGTCGGAGCTAGAAACGATGCGACTCGCTTCGTTGTGGCGCCGTCCCAGCTCGAAGGATCCTTACTGGGACGCCTTCATCAACAGCCGCCGCTGGACGCCGACAACCTCGTCCCGCCCGCCATCCGTAGCGCTGTAGATGGTCAGGTGTTTCCGGTGAAGGCCGAAACGCATACTCCGGAAGTCATGGCCGAACACATCAAGGCACTCGGTCGCTTCTTGGGCGCGGACCTCGTCGGCATCGCGAACCGGGATCCGTAGACGCCGACGACTACCCGTTTGCCATCGTGTGTGCCGTCCGGTCTGAGTACGACCCGCAGAACGTCGCCTGGAATCGGCGGCCAAGCAGCGGCGCTTACAGGCGCGTTCGTGACCTTCAGCCTCGCCGCCGCGATTCGCGAGTTCGGTTACAGGGCCACTCGCTCAGATGAAGCTGACATCGACCAAATCGCAGCGAGTGCAGGCCTCGGTACACTCGATTCAGAGGGGCGCCTCGTGACAGGTGAATTCGGGCGAGCGGTCCATCTTGCCGGCGTCGTTCTCACTGATCTGCCTCTGAATCCTAACAGCGCGGAGGTCTAAGCGGTGGGCCAAACCTACGTCATCACTGAAGCGTGCATTGGAATCAAAGATGCTACGTGCGTCGACGTCTGTCCTGCCGCCTGCATCCACACGACGCCTGAGGCGCCGCAGTACTACATCGACCCTGCTGTCTGCATAGCCTGCGAGCAATGTGTTCTCGTCTGCCCCGTCAACGCCATCTTTCTTGATGACGAGTTACCGGAGCACCTGCAGAACTACCTCGAAATAAACGCACGGTTCTTCCGGGACAACAAGCCAGAAGCAGAGCCCTTGTCAGCTGACCAGGCAACGGCCATCATCGCCGCCAGCACCCGCTACGCCAAGGAGGCAGGGTACGTAATCGCAGTAGCCGTGGTTGATGGCGAGGGGGAGCTGCTCCAGTCAGAAACGATGGCCGGCGCCGGACAAGACCTCGCACCGCTTGCCCTTAACAAGGCCTACTCTGCCGCCAGGCTGCAGATCGCGACACATCAATTGGGACGTGGTGCGGCGACACCGGCCTTTCAGGAGCCACAGGGGTTTCAACATGAACGTCTCGTCGAGGTTGGTGGCGGGTATCCCGTCGTGGATGGCGATGCAGTCATAGGCGCCATCGGCGTCGCCGGTTCTCCCAGTCCCCAGGCGGACCTCCAGTGCTGTCAGGCTGGCCTGGCCGCAGTCCGCACCGGCCATTAGATCAGAACCGCTTTACGCATCTGCAAGCTCAGCTCCGCGTGCACGTTCTGGCCCGACCGGCTCAGGAGATCGAAACTTCGCCGCCCGCTGCGAGGTCAGCGACCTCATCAGGCGAGAACCCCAACTCGTCGAGCACCTCCGCGGTGTCGCCTCCTGGCCTTGGTGAGGCATCCCTAAGACCTGTATAGCTACGTGACAGCCTGACCGGGGAGCGCACCAGGGTCAAAGGCCCGAACCACGGACTCTCAACCGTTCCGGCCAATCCGAGGTGCTTGACCTGCTCATCCTCGAAGACCTGATCGATGCTCAGAATCGGTCCGCACGGCACACCCACGCCGTTTAGCGCGTCGATCCATTCGGCACAGTTGCGGCGCTTGAGTTTTTCGGTCACCAGCAACCTCAGCTCTTCACGATGACCGTTGCGCGCGCTTGGCGTCTCGAATCGTGCGTCCTCCGCGAGTTCCTCCGAGCCGATGACTCGCAGGAAATCGCGAAACATCCGATCGCCCGAAGCAGCGATGTTTATCAAGCCGTCACTAGCTTCGAAGACGCCCATCGGGAAGCCAGTCGGATGGTCGTTCCCGGCCTGAGGTGGCACCTCGCCGCCGATCAGCCAGCGTGTCGCCTGGAAATCGAGCATAGCGACCATGGATTCAAGGAGTGAGGTCTGCACCCACTGACCTTCTCCCGAAACCTCCCGCTCCAGGAGTGCGGCCATGATTCCTTGCGCCAGATAGAGACCGGAACACAGGTCGGAGATTGGCACGCCAACACGCCAGGGTCCGCTCCCCGGCGGGCCGGTTACGCTCATGAGCCCACCAAGACCTTGCGCGATCTGGTCCACGCCCGGCCTTCCCGCGTAAGGCCCATCCTGCCCGAAGCCTGAAATGCTCCCATAGACGATTCGCGGATTCAGCGCGCGCACGGTCTCATAGTCAACCTTGAGACGGTGCTTGACCTCGGCGCGGTAGTTTTCAACCACAACATCGGCGTCCTTCACCAGCCGATAGAAGACCTCCCGTCCGCGCTCCGTCTGAAGATTGACAGCAATCGACCGCTTGTTTCGATGGAGGTTTTCACGATCAAAGTTCGGCAGACTAGTATCGATGTCTGCCATGTTCGGACGGACGACCTGTATAACCTGAGCCCCGAAGTCAGCGAGGACTCGAACGCAGGTCGGCCCAGCCCTGGCGATACACAGGTCGATGACTTTGAATCGTTCGAGAGGACCCTTGGCGCCGACGTTCGTCATTTTCGCTCCCATACCTATCATTGCGACCTGCGCGGACGGACGCCGAGTCTATCATCGTCGCCGAAGGCGCATAGTCGACGCTAGGAAAGCAATTTCCTACTCGGGTCTAGAAAAGAACGTTCCATGAGGTGAATGTCTGGCTGACGGTCTGCCTACGCCGGGTTCTTCAGGTGCAAGAAAGCCGCGATGTTGCCGCAGACCATAGCCTGCCGTTCCGATTCCGGCACGTTTCGGAAGTTCTGCTCGATGACGCGGATCGAATGCGGATACTCCGACTCCTGATGAGGAAAGTCCGAGCCCCAGACCAGGTTCTCGACACCCATCCAGTGCCGTAGCTCGACGCCTGCCGGATCACGTTGGAAACCCCAGAGGATGTGTCGCCGGATGTAATCGCTCGGTTGTCCGTTAGACAGCGCTTTAAAGCCCAGGAGGTCCTCGGCCCAAGCAAGGTGGCGCTCATAGCGTTCGTCGGCAACAGTCATGAAAGTCGGTACCCAGCCGATCTGATTCTCGGCCATCAGTATCCGGAGGTCGGGAAAGCGGTCGAAGACGCCCGCGAGCATCAGCTGTACAGCGTTGACTGCACCGCGTTGAGCAAAACGCGCCACCTGGCCGGCAATGTCGGCAACGCCGGCCTGCTTCTTGTAGACGAGCAGCGGGCCTGATCGCGGTCCCGTGCGATCCAGATCAATGTGAATCGTAAGAGGCATATCCAACCGAAGCGCTTCGGCCCAGAACGCGTCGTCCTCAGGCGTCGGGTACCCCTTGCCACTCGGGAAAGCACTCAACATCACGGACTTCAGCCCCAAACGGGCACAGTACTGCATCTCTTCCAGCGCGGCCGTGACGCCCACTATCGGTATGACCCCGACAGCGAGGATTCTTTCGGGCGCTTCCGTCGAGTACTCCTCGGCAACGAAATCGTTATAGGCGCGTACGAGTGCTAAGTAAGCGTCATCATCCTGGACGTTGCGCCAGGCTCGCGGGCCCGTAACCACCGGCGGGAAAAGAACCTCAGCGTCCATACCGTCCAGATCGAGGCATTTGAGTCGGTCCGTCGCTGAAGCGGTTCCCGGAGTCGATTCGTAAGTTTGACCGAATGGCCCCCAGGCATCGCGCCCCTTGCCGCCGTAGAGGTCGAAGGCGTTCTCCCGGATGGGCTGGCCTTCGATCAGAAATCCATCGGCGCCGTTAGCCAGCCGGACGGTCCTCGGCGCGCGGTCGCGGAACTTCTCCGGCACGCGGCAAGTCCACCGCTGGGCCGGCACTTCGAGGTGCGTGTCGCCGGAAATGTAACGAGGAGTGCTTTTGACCATCTTCTACGCCCGACAACGGAGTTTATCAGAGCCCGAAATTCGCCGCGGGCCGGCGACGGCCGTATTTTGTTGGCATTACTACCCTCCTCCTGAGTTCGTTAGGGACGTAATTCAGGTTGGTTTAAGTCGAGGATAGTGGGCGATACAGCCCTCGAACCTTGGACCTTCTGTGTGTAAGTTCGATACCTCTTAGTTTTCGGCTCGCCTGCAATCATTGCCGTTGTTCGTGATCGTCCGCATTCGTATCTGAAAAGGCCGGCGGCGCACAACGAGGCGGTCGACTCCATAGTCGCAAGGCTCCTGCACGAGCTCGCCAGCCAGTCCTCGATCGCCTCCAACACCGAGCGCGGAAGCTCCCGCTTCCGGTCTTGCCGCCTTTGCCTCTGTAGGAATAGAAGGCGTTGGCCTCTAGACTGACTTTCACCCACCTTCAACCCGTGAACCTTGGCACGCCGCCGGCCCGTGAGTACGAAAGTCAGGATGATAGCGCGATCCCGCAGACCGACTGGCGTCCCCCGGATGACTTCGAGGAGGCACCGGATCTGAGCAGCCGTCACGTACGTTTGCTCGGCGCAGTGGATATTCAGTCCGTCGCAGTTTACGCGGCCGCCTATAATGGGCCGATTCTCATCATTAACGATCTGTCACCGGCTGTGTAGTGCGTTGCATGAAAGGAGCAGGCCCAGCAAATGGATCTGGACCTCAAGGGCAAAGTCGCCATCGTGGGCGGGGCGAGCAAGGGCTTGGGCCGAGCGATCGCCCATGAGTTGGCGGCAGAAGGAGCGAACGTAGCGATTTGCAGCCGAACTGAAGTCGACCTCGACCAGGCCGGGAAAGAGATTCGTCAGGCGACCCGCACCGAGGTCTTGTCCTTTCCAGGGGACTTGGACAAGCCAGAGACAATCACCAGCTTCGTCGAGGCGACAATAGAACGCTTCGGCCGCTTGGACATCATGATCAATAACTCCGGCGGCCCACCTCTGGCCCGTGCGGCGACAGCAACCGAGGAGCAGTGGGCGACGGCAGTACAGCGCTCGCTACTGTATTTTGCTCGCATGAGCCGCGCCGGGATTCCCCATATGAAGCGTCAAGGCGGCGGCCGGATCATCAATGTTCTCGCGAGCACCGTATTCAACCCGATTGACAATCTGGCGCTCTCCGGTGCGACGCGCATGGGTGTCGTCGCTTTTGCGAAGAGCCTGGCAGACGAGGTTGGCCGGGATGGAATCCTCGTGAACAATGTGTGCCCTGGGTCAATCCTCAGCGAGCGCATGTTGTCGAATATCACCTCCCGCGCCAAGGACGCCGGGATCACGATCGAGGAGGCGCTGGAGGAACGGGCCCGTGAGGCAGCGGTAGGCCGGGTGGGGCGTCCGGATGAGTTCGCAGGCATTGTCGTATTTCTGGCTTCGAGCAGGGCAAGCTTCATTACCGGCTCAACAATCCGAGTGGACGGTGGCCTCATCCGCTCTGTTCTCTGAGCTTACCGACAACTCATGACGAAGACTGAGCCATCAGTCGCACCGCTCTAGTCACTTTTCAGTCTCACTCGTTCCGGTTTTCGGGTTGACCCTGTGATTCGAGGCGCGTGTGCTCCTGATCACGCGGGCTAATCCTCGTAGGAGCCCATGAACCAGAGACGTCGTGTCGATGAGCCGGCTCAGGAGGCGTTCGCATTTCGGCTTCCTTATTACGTCGGCGGTGTGAGTGAAGATGGTCCCTGATCTTGTGATCGTGTCACACGGGCCATGAACTCAAACACCTACGAGACCGGGTGCCTCGATCGACGGCGGGCGACGCATGTCCGGGCTGAATGCAAAGGCCCCAACCACGACGAGTACCGCAGCACCGCCGATGACTGCTGCGCCGGCAGGTCCGGCCATGCTGGCGATCACGCCTGAGTTCAGCTGTCCCAGCTGGGGTCCACCGGCAGTAAAGATCGAGCCAAGAGAAGTCACGCGCCCGCGGACTTCATCCGGCGTCCGGAGCTGAATAATCGTTGCCCGCATCACCTCACCGATAACATCCACGAAGCCAGCTCCGAAGAGTAGCAGGAGCGCAACCGGGAAGATGCCGGTCAACCCAAAGCCCAGGACGAAGAGACCGAAAGCACCGGACGTGACGAGGACGATGGCTATGTTGCGCCAACCGCTTCCGATCGCGCCAAGGATCAGCGCTCCGACGATCGCACCAGCCGCGGGCGAGGCATAAAGCAAGCCAAGCCCTTCGGGGCCGACCTCATGGATGTCCCGGGCAAAAGCCGGCATAAGTGCTTCTGTCGATCCGAGCACCACCACCGCAAAGTCCATGGCGAGGAGTGACAAAACGACTTTCTCTCGCCGCACAAACCGGAGACCGCCGAGAACCAAGTCCAGACGACTCACGGAGGCGCCGCGCGTCTGCTCAACGGGGTGCATCGCGAGCAGTGCGGCAATGACACAGAGGAACGTGATCGCATTGAGCGAGTAGGCAGTACCAACGCCGGCGATGCCGATCACCAGTCCTCCTAGCCCTGGTCCAACTATGGTCGCGAGCTGCCGCAGCATGGTGTTCAGCGTCAGGGCGGCGCCAAGCTCTGCTCGCGGGACAAGGTTCGGGATGAGAGCCTGACGGGCAGGTGCGTCGAAAGCACGGGTGCCGCCAATGGTAAAGGCAATTGCGTACAGCACCACAGGGGAGACGACCCCGCTAACAGTCGCACCTACGAGTGTCAGAGTCGCCAACAAGCTCGCACTCTGAGTGACAAGGATCACTCGGCGGCGGTCTATGCGGTCCGCGACCGCGCCGCCCACAAAGGAAAGGATCAGGAAGGGGACAAAGCCAAAGAATGCAAGGAGTCCAACTTGGAATGTGGAGTCAGTCAGCACAAAGATGTGCCAGCCAAGCGTTATGGTCTGCATCATTTGGCCGGTCGTCGAGATGAGCTGACCGACCCAGAGAAGCCGGAAGTCCCGGTGTCGGAGGACCGTCAGCGCATGTCTCGGTCTTGGGCCACGGTCATCTACTGACTCGGACACTCAAACGCCTCCCGACCGTAGAGCATAGGGCGAAAGACCCAAGAAATGAGTGGCCGGAATGATCTTCGTTCTTGGTCGCTTCTCATCAACATCCCTGGCTGCGCACACGATACCGTCACAGTGTCTATGCGAGTTGGATTCTAAGGAGTCTAGTAGACTTCGGTATTCAGCCGGCCTCGTAGGAAGGCCCTTTGCTAACGCGGAGGATGCTTGATGAGAGTTGTTGACGCCATTGCTGAAATCATGAAACGGGAGGGGGTTGAGTTCCTTAGCTGCTACCCAACGACGCCGATCATCGACGCTTGCGCGGCGGTTGGGATTCGCCCCTATCTCTGTCGCCAGGAGCGCGTCGGAGCCGGTATCGCGGATGGCTACAGCCGCGTCAGGAATGGCCAGCCGATTGGCGTCTTTGCAATGCAGTACGGACCGGGTGCCGAGAACGCATTTCCGGGCATCGCAACCGCCTACTCCGACTCAACTCCCCTCCTCTGCCTGCCGCTAGGACATCCTCGGAATCGGGCGCAGGTCTACCCGCTGTTCAGTTCGGCTCGCAGCTTTGCTTCTGTCACAAAGTCCGTCGAAACGCTGAACCTGACCGGAGAAGTCGAAGAGGTGATGCGGCGTGCATTCAGCCTCCTGAAGATGGGCCGGCCGGGGCCCGTGATGGTCGAAATCCCTGCCGACGTGGCGCTCGAGGAAGTCCCTCAGTCTTCGCTCCAGTACGAGCCGGTCAGGGCGACTCGGTCTAGCGGGAACGAGCAGGACATCGTCGAAGCTGCTGAGGTTCTGCTGAGCTCAGCGCACCCGATCATCCACGCCGGTCAGGGAGTGCTTTACGCCGGCGCCACGGACGAATTGCTGGAGCTGGCGGAATTGCTGCAGGTTCCAGTCATGACCACGCTCGAAGGCAAGAGTGCGTTTCCAGAGGACCACAAGCTCGCTTTGGGCAGCGCCAGTGGGGTCATGAACGGCCCGGCGCTGCACTTCCTGACCGGCGCGGACACCGTTCTGGCGGTGGGCACCAGCCTAACCAAGCACGGCATGGCCGCCAATTTGCCTCCCGGCAAACTCATCATCCATGCCACCAACGATGAACGCGACCTCAACAAGAATTACCAGACCCAGCACCCGATTCTGGGTGACGCAAAGCTGGTTCTGCGACAATTCGTTGAGGCTTGCCGTGACTTGCTTGCGGGCAAACTGCGTGAGTCCGGCGTCGCAGGCGAGATCGCCCAAGTTCGCGAAGGTTGGCTCAAGACCTGGCTGCCGAAGTTGACTTCGGACGAAATGCCGCTGAACCCCTACCGGGTGATGTGGGACTTCATGAACACGATTGACTCACGAGAGGCGATTGTGACGCATGATTCCGGAAGCCCTCGGGATCAACTGATGCCCTTCTATCAAGCCTCGGCGCCCCGAAGCTACCTCGGCTGGGGCAAGTCCCACGCACTGGGCACGGGACTGGGTCTCAACATGGGGGCAAAGCTGGCCGCACCCGACAAATTCTGTGTCAACTTCATGGGTGACGCGGCCTTCGGCATGACTGGACTGGACTTTGAAACGGCTGTACGCAATGGCATCCCGATCACAACGATCGTCCTCAACAATTCGGCGATGGCGATTGAGCGGCATGCCCTGGTTGAGTCGCATGAGCGCTACAGCGTCCGGGATATAGGTGGCAACTATGCGGACATCGCGCGGGCCATGGGCGGATACGCCCAACGTGTAGAGTCGCCGGGAGACATCGTCCCTGCCATCAAACGGGCCCGTCAAGAGAATGAAAGCGGGCGCGCCGTCCTACTCGAGTTCATCACTTCGCAGGAAATCGACTTTTCGAACAAGGGACGAGTCTAAGTGGAAGCCCGGCAGACGGCACATGAGGCCTGCCGGAGGCGTCCGACCCCGTACACATTGTTGCCTGATCGTCAACACGTTCATTCACGACGTCCTCATCGTTTCAGCGAATCCTGGCGTGTTATTCGGCCAATTAGCGTGTTGACAATCGCTCCCGCCGGACGTAGCTTTCAGGCGCCGCCAGCTGAGTCACATAGCCGCGCTGACGACCAAGGACTGATCGAACGCCTTGGAGGTCATAAATGCTCGCCACTGATGAAAACGAGTTCATGTGCCGCACTGACAAGGGCACGCCCATGGGGGAGTTCTGCAGGCGATTTTGGACACCGGTGCTGTTGGCTGAAGAACTGCCCGCACCGGATTGCGAGCCCGTTCAAGTCAAGATCTACGGTGAGGAGCTGGTCGCCTTCCGGGACACCAGTGGCCGAGTAGGCCTGGTCAGAGAATACTGCCCGCACAGGCGCGCAAGTCTGTTCTACGGACGCAACGAAGACAACGGTCTGCGGTGCATCTACCACGGCTGGAAGTTCGATGTGACTGGTGCGTGTGTGGACATGATGTCGGAGCCGGTGGACAGCAACTTCTCGAGCAAGGTCAAGTTGCTGGCCTATCCAACCCAGGAAGCTGGCGGGTTCATCTGGGCCTACATGGGTCCGCCCGAACTGAAACCACCGATGCCGGACCTCGAATATCTGCATGTGCCGAGCAACCACCGTCAAAACCACAAGGTGTTTTACGAGTCGAACTTCGTGCAAGTCATCGAAGGCGAAATCGACACGGTGCATGCGTCGATCCTCCATAGCAGACTCAGTGACCCGGAGATGTCGGACAGCGCGACAACCCTGGCAGGTCGCTACTCTTACAAAGACCGAGCCGCAAGGTTTCACGTGCTGGACACCGAAGGGGGCATTCTCATCGGCGCCAATCGAAACGCCGAAGAGGACTCCTACTACTGGCGGATCTCCCGTTGGCTGTTTCCCTGGGTGACGATGATTCCGCGTGAGCCGAAGGGGCCGTGTCGTTCCGGGCTTATAGTCCCCGCCGACGATGAGACCTGCTGGTTCTTCCTCGTGCGATGGGACCCATACGGGCCGTTGGAGGGCCCCTATCAGGAGGCCCCGAGGGATGGCATGGTTCCCGGTACGTGGTTGGGTAAGGCCAACAAGCGAAACCACTACCTCATCGACCGGGAGGTACAGCGCAGGGAAACGTTCAGCGGCATACCCAACAGCATGGGCAGAGCTCAGGACGCGGCAATGACAGACAGCATGGGTGTCATTGTCGACAGGACGGAGGAGCACCTGGGAACTACAGATACGGCGATCATTAGAATGCGCCGGCGCCTGCTCCAGGGAGCGAAGGACCTGCAGAACGGCATTGAGCCCTACGCTGCCAGCCACCCTGAGGTGTACAGGGTACGCTCCGGCGGTGCCTTGCTCCCGCGGGAGGTCTTCTTCACGGACGATCCGGAGGTACAGGCTGATATCACGGCCGTCGATTGGCCTCGAACTGAGGCGCCGCTGCAGACGACGATCTGAGCCGCCAGGGCGGGGCGTCAATGCCAGGGCATCTCTTGGTTCGTCAGTGCCACGCCCGGTAGGTCTCGAGAGAATCGGGCAACTCTGCTGGCAGAAACTCGCCCCGGTAGTGTTTGCGAAGGTCGGCGGCCAGGCCTTCAGGCAGGTCGGCCAAACGCATGTAGTACCAGGACGCGATGACCCGCTCCGAGAACTTCCATTGCTTGCCCTCCAGGCGGTACTGGTCTGTGTAACGCAGCGCAGCAATCCAGCCTTCGCCATCAAGACCCATCTCGGCGTGGCCGGTCACTACGCCCTGCGCCGTGGCGTCGTGGTTCACAGTGATCGAATGGCTGTGGGGATAATGAAAGGTAGCGCCGTAGTCACGGAAGCGCCGCGAATAGTAATCGTGAATCGCGTCTCGACCCATGAGCGAGAGGACTCCATCCTGATGTCGGACCACAGCATCCTCCGTGAAGCAGGAGACAAAACGGTCCAAATCCCGGCTATCAATGCCGGTGCAATACTCGGCCACGAGATCCATAATGGCGAACCGGGCCTCAATCCGCTGGATGCGATCCTCCAGGGTGTCGCCTGATGAATCTGTCGTCACTTCGACCTCCGTCCTTGCTCAGGGAATATGGAGCCTCTCCGTCAGGCGAAACGACTCATGCAGGGTAATGGAAGTATCACGCCATGCGTAGAACTCGGCGTTTATTCCGGCCCGCCCGGGCCGACGCATCTCCGCGATAGCAGTCTCCATGTCCTCCGTGGTGGTCTCGTAGTCAGTCATGTAAATGCGATCACCGTTTTGCTCCGCGACCCAGCGAGTAGCAGTGGTGAAGTGAGGCACTTCTTCCATCAACTTGGGGACGTAGGTGCCTTCGTACCACGCGTTGAAGGCATCCTCGTGCTCTGGCCTAATCCGCAACTTGACGCGGTAGATGGCACGCACCACCATGCACCTCCCTTAGCTTTAGGACGACCGGGCAAGGCCGTCATGGACGTTAGGATGCCCGACAGGCGGTGCCCGAGTAGTCTTCCGGAAAAGCTTACTCCCGATCTTCGAGTGTCCTGATCAGCCTGCTTGGAGGTTGCGTTGCCGAATTGTCTGACCTAACCACTTTGACCAAATAGTGCCCGGTCCGTTAGACGAGGCCGTGTTGCCTGGCTTAGAGGGAGGCTTGGACGCGGTTAAGGAGCCCGGCTAAGTCTAATTGGGGACAGTCGTGGTGTCTTTCTTAAAGGCCGGGATAACAGACCTGCCGAAGAGCTCAATTGACTTCATCACCTTGTCGTGCGGTACCGACTCCGTGGCCATAAGGAACTGGATCTCATCCACTCCCGCTGCTTCATGCAGCTTGACTGCCTTGATGCACTCCTCGGGGTTGCCCGCCACAATTACGCCGCGTTCACGCAGAGTCTGACCATCGATGTCCAGAACGGCCTGGCGGGCAAACGTCGTTCCACCGGAGAGGTCAACGCTCTGGCCCGTATCTGGATCTTTCTGCTCGTTCTGAATGTAGCGGGCAAAGTTGTTCTGTAGGTGATCTGGGACGCCTCCCCACTGCTTGAGCAGCGTCTCATACACGTTGGTTTGGTCCTTTAGGTACGGCTTGTCTGGCCCGAAGAAGGTTTTCAGCGAGAGAGTGCAGAGTTCGACCGCTTCATCGTCATCCTCTCCACATAGACCCATCGTTGAGCTAAGCCACTGGTTGTTGATGAACTTACCGACTGGCTTTGCGTTCGCCACGTCTCGCTTGTACTTCCGGATGTGCTCTGCCAGCTGCGAAGGCGCGACGACACCGAGAGCCAACACTCCAATGCCTTTTTGCGCTGCCAGCTCATAGGTTGCAGGCTGCAACGCCGCCACCCAAATCGGCGGGTGAGGATCCTGAAAGGGCTTCGGAAGCACCTCGCGGGAAGGCACGTTCCAGTACTTACCTTCCCAGTTGAAGAATTCCTTCTCCCATACCTGGGGCACCATCTCGAGTGCTTCCTCCCACATTTCGCGGGAGTCACGCGGGTCGATGCCCATGCCGGTCTGCTCGTAGGCCGCGGAACGCCCGGTACCGAAGTCGACTCGCCCGTTCGAGAGGTGATCGACCATTGCGACTCGCTCGGCCACGCGTACCGGGTGATGATAGGGAAGGATGACAACGCCGAAGCCAAGACGAATACGCTTCGTCAGTCGGCTGAGTGCTCCAAAGATTACCTCCGGGCAAGGCGACATTGAAAAGCCGGTGAGAAAGTGGTGCTCGACGAACCAGACATGGTCCCAACCCATCTCGTCGGCAAGCACGCACTGGTCGATCGTTTCATTGATTATTGAGTGCTGGTCGCGGGTCGGCCGCTGCATCTCGAAGGCCAGTCCGAACTTCATATCTCCTCCTTGCGACCCGGAAAGCCGACGTGCGCAGCTTACGCCTCTCAGCAGAGCGCCGCCCAGGACTAGGAGCCGAAGCGGGGTCACTCTCCTGGACTATGCGAACGCTAGTCCGCTGTGCCTAGTCGTACCATGGGCCGACGATAGTTCGCTTCTCCGGGTAGGCGGCGTCATCGATGGTCGTCTTGAATGGTGGAAATGTAATGTCGATTAGCATTCGCGGCCCGGCCGGCGACTTCATCGCCTCGAGCGCCCGCCGCAGTTGGCGCTGTTCGTCCAGCATCTGCTCCAGCAGGTGGTTCAACTCCGGCATGCCAGCTGATGCCAGGGCTTCTGCCAGAACCGCGCCGCCGGTTGAAGGCCTCGCCGGTTCGGGTGAGCCCCCGTGCAGCACGCCCGCCGGATTGTATCCGACCGATGGGTGCAGCGAATCCGAGAATGTGATGCTGAGCTCACCAGTCTCGTGCGAGTGACGGATACTACGCTCGCCGGGAATCAGCAGTAGCCCACAGACCAGAACCTGCTCGTTCCAGAACAGCGTATAGGCGCGCCGTTTGGCACTGACCTCAACTAAGCCGAGACCGCGCCAGCCCTGCTGGTCGGACGGCACGGTGTAAGGATTGGCCCGCAAAGGTTCCGTAATTGGCTTCTGTTCGATCGGCATCTTCCTCTCCTCTGAAGGATCTTGTGGCCATATCAGGGCCGACGCCCGCCGAGCGTCAAGCATAGAGCGATTTCGCTTCCCCCACATCTTGCGTTTCATGGTTGGATGCAGACGGCTCGCACTCCCGTTAGGATCAGACCGAGAAGAACACGGGAGCGCATCGATGCCCGACCTCAATACAGAACAAGTCCGAGCCCAGCTGGCGTCCCTTGGCCTCTCCCCGGTCGACGGGGAAGACCTCGAGGAAGTCAGCCATCGCATCAACGCGTTGCGAGAGGCGCTCACCGCTATCGAGACAGACGAACTCGACGAGCAGGAGCCACTGCTGATCTTTGACCTGCGGGGCGGCGGTCAATGAAGCCAGAGGACGCGGTTCTGCGGTCCGCCAGCGAGCTCTCTACGCTTCTCGCATCAGGTTCGCTTTCATCCGTGGATCTGACACGCGCTTACATCGGGCGCGCCAAAGAATACTCGAGACTCAATGCCTTCATTACCCTCGATGAAGAAGAAGCCATCGCGCAGGCGAAGTTTGCTGACGAGGAAATCGTTTCTGGCAGAGTGCGCGGCCCTTTGCACGGAATCCCCGTCGCGGTGAAGGACCAACTCGATGTCAAGGGCATGCGAACGACTGCCGGTAGCAAGCTCGTCGACTACATAGCGGACGTCGATTCGACGGCGGTCGCGAGGTTGCGCGAGGCCGGGGCGGTGATCCTTGGCAAACTGAACATGAGTGAATTCGCCCTCGGCGGCAACATCAGCCATCCCTACGGCGTGCCACACAATCCTTGGGATGAGAGCAGACAGGCGGGGCAATCGTCATCTGGCTCGGGTATCGCCATTGCAGCTTCACTCTGCGCTGCGGCGTTGGGTGGGGACACGGCTGGCTCGATCCGAGGTCCTGCGGCGTGGTGTGGGATCGTTGGACTCCGGCCCACATGGGGCCGAGTGAGCCGCCATGGGACATGGCCGTTGGCCTGGTTCTTCGACACCATCGGCCCGATGACGAAGACAGTCGCGGACTGTGCCACGGTCTTCGAGGTGATCGCAGGTGGGAAAGACAGCGAACCGCACAGCTCAACTCGCGTGACGCCATTCTTGGGCCGTGAGAATCTGTCCGGCCTGAGTATCGGTCTCGTTCGTGAGAGCATCGATTCATGGCGCCAGTACAGATGAGGTCGCGGCTGGCGTGGATCGCGCCCTCAGCGTGCTTGCAGGAGCCGGCGCCACGGTTGTGGACGTTTCGCTTCCCCTGTTTCCACACGGCGGCATGATTTGTGGTGGGCTATCAGATGCTGAAGCTGCACACGTGCACCGGCATCGATTGCGGGAGAGACCTGAAGACTTTGATTTTGCCTCTCGTCGCCGCTTGATGTACGCGAGCCTGATTACTGGCGCTGAGTACGTGAAACTCTTGCGCCTCAGAATGCTGATGCGCCGCGACATCATGGGATTGCTTGAAGACGTCGACGTCCTTGTGACGCCGACGCAAGCGGAGGTCGCACCGAGCCTGCAGACAACGACCGGCCTGACGAGCAAGGACGCCGTGCTGCGACAGTTCTTCGGGAGCCGGGCGCATCGCGGAACATTCAGTCTCGCAGGGGTACCGGCGTTATCTCTGCCCGTGGGATTTAGTCAGTCTGGCCTTCCATTAAGCATGCAGGTTGTCGGTAGGCCCTTCGAGGAGAACCTCGTCTTCCAGGTTGGCCAGGTCTATCAAGAGCAGACGAATTGGCATGAGGCCCGCCCCGATCTCCTCTGAGAGAAGGAGTTAGGTCGGCTTCCTTGCCGGCTTGGAGCAGCCCTGACGCATGCAGGCATCGCCCAGCTGGTGTAGCACTTTCGTCGTGGCGGTGGTCAGGCAAGCCGCGGCCCTGTTCGTCACGGTCAATGGCGTCGCTCACGATCGAGCCATAGTGTAACCACCCTTTGATGGCCACCGACGTCGTCAGTCAGGCTTGATGGAGCTGCCGTACTCCTTAATCGATACTCGCCAATGAATGCGGTCTTCTTCCGGCGGGTAGTCGCCGGCGGCTTTATGGTAGCTGCAACGGTTGTCCCAGATGACCACGTCGCCAACACGCCACTTGTGCGTGTACAGGCCCTTCGGTTGGAGCATGTACGCCTCCAGTTCGTCGATAGTCTCGTCGCTCTCTGCTTCCTCGAAGCCCTCGATATGAGAGGATCTTGCCAGGGTCGAAGTAAAGAGCCTTGCGGCCGGTCTCGGGATGGATGCGGAAGATCGGGTGCATTGCCGGCGGCTTGTTGCGGTCTTCTTCGTTCAGGAGGGTTACGTGTCTGGCCGTGCGGCCACCGTATACGAATGCCGCCTTTCGCCCGTCGAGGCGATCCTTGAGTCGCTGCGGCAGGGCGTCGTAGGCGGCGTACATGCTGGCGAAGTGGGTGTTGCCACCGCGGCTGGGGATGGCTAACGCATAGAGTTGGGTCGCCTTGAACGGATCTTGGTCGTAGGCTCCGTCAGTATGGAATTCCTCCGCGCCCCGGCGGTAGACCGCCATATCGAGGTGTCCGTCCTCATCGAACTTGTCGACACCCAGGACGGTTATCTTCGGGAAATCGGGGTGGCGAGTGCTCTTGGAAGGATGAGCCTCAACAGGGCCGAATCGTAGGCTGTAGTTGTAGAAGTCTTCGGTTCCCAACTCCTGGTCGCGGACCACGATGACGTTGTGGTCCAACCAGGTCTGGTAGATCGTATTCCACTCGTAATCGCTAGGACACTTGACATCGACTCCGCTGATCTCAGCGCCGATCTCCTCCCCGAGAAGGTGAACGTTCATCGTCATTCCTCCCAGACATGTCCGCAAGGACCAGCGCGTAAGGCTGCTGCTTTTCGCAAAGTTGACGCTGTTTTGCACGCGTCCACTCCGCTTCCGGCGGTCAAGAGTACCAGAAGTGATCGGTGATCGGGATTGTGCCAGCACCAATCAAAACCTGGCTCATCGGTGGTTTCCACTAGGGACGATGAGGTCAATAGTGCCACCTTGTGGAGCCAGCTTCTTCAGGACTGGCTGCCATGAATGCGCCGGGTAGGTGAGACGTGGCCAGCTAGCTGGCTATACAATTGCGGCCACGATGAACCCGCCGCTGCAGTACGCAAAGACCAGAGATGGTGTCAGCATCGCGTTCATCAGAATTGGTCGTGGCCGGCCAATAGTATTCGCCTCCAACATTTTTGGAGACGCCCACCTCTACCTGTTCGGCATACCTCACGTTCGAGAGGTCGCAGACCGCTTGATGAACTCAGGTTGGAGCGTAGTTTGTTACGACATACGCGGGATGGGCTCCTCAGACCGGGATATCACCGACCTTAGCCTTACCGCCCGGGTGCGCGATTTGGAGGCCGTCGTTGAGCGATTAGGCCTGGCAGAGTTCGCGGTCGGAGGAGTTGATCTGGGTGCAGCCACTGCGGTGGCCTACTCGGTCTCGCATCCGGAGCAGGTTTCACGGTTGGTGCTCGTCAGTCCCTGGGCTTCCGCCAAAGCGAAGTTCGCGTTGCCCGATTTCAAAGTTGTTCGAGGTATGTCCCCTCAAGCTGACCGAGAGTGGCAAGTGTTTACAAACTCGCTGAGCGATGTGGCGACCGGCTTCGAACAACCGAACTTACGACGACAGTTCGCTGAAGCTATGCGACAAGGCACTACCGCGGACGGTCTATTCGCTTACTACAACGCCTCTGAGCACATCGACGTGACACCGCTACTCGCCAACCTCGGCGTGCCGACCCTGGTGCTGTATGACGCGGCGTTTCCGTTTGGCTCCTTCGAATTGTGTAGGGATGTGGCGGCAAAAATCAGGAATTCCAAACTCGTCGTACTCGATAGCCGCACCATCGCAGGCATCAGCCAGGAGAGCTACGTTCGCGAGTTCAGCGATTTCCTTCGAGACTCGGAAGCCGTCGACCAGGTGACGTCAAAGATGCCCCTCTCAACCCGAGAAGTGGAAGTCTTACGCCTCCTCGCCTCCGGTAGGAGCAATCAGCAAATCGCTGACGAACTTGTTATCAGCCTGAATACGGTGAACCGCCACGTCAGCAATATCTACTCTAAGACCGGCGCCGCAAATCGTGCTGAGGCTGCGTCATACGCGACACGACAGGGCATTGTCTGAGTACGAACACGATCGCCGGATAGCAGGACCTGGGTCCCCGCCAAGACGCCCAACCAAGATATGGAATTCCTCCACGCCCCGGCGGTAGACCGGCATATCGAGGTGTCCGTCCTCATCGAACTTGCCGACCCCCAGGACTGTTATCTTCGGGAAATCGAGAGCCTCCAATGCAGGTTGGCGTCAACCTGCCTCTCAACTACTCTCCAGCGCTCTAATCTGGCAAGATTCCAATCTGAAAAGTGGTGGGCGATACAGGGCTCGAACCTGTGACCTTCTGTGTGTAAAACAGACGCTCTAGCCAACTGAGCTAATCGCCCATATTTGAATCTGAATACAGCGGATAGCTGCTACGAGCAACCGACCCAAGGTTAGCACAGCGGTCGGACAGCACCTGTCTCCTGCTCTCACGCCCTAAGCCGCCCGGCCGTCCCCAGCGCCCGCTCTGTAGCGTAGGCACAGCGCAGTAGAGAGGATACCCTGTGGCGTGAAGTGGTCGGAGCGCAGCCAAACGATCGGTCGCTGCGCCCTCGCCGCCTCTGTTGTTGAGACAGAGCGAATCAGAACAGATTTGCGTAAAATCTCACTATGATTGCTTCTCCGTTGCCAAACTCGCAGATTCTGAACTGCCCGGGATGGCTGCGCGATCGAGAAGAATTGTTGCTCATGTACCGTGCTGCCTGATCGCCCTGTATATCTTCTCCGACGTGATTGGTAGGTCTCGAATTCTTATCCCAACCGCGTCCTCGACCGCGTTGGCAATGGCAGCAGCCACCGGGGTGATTGGTGGTTCGCCGATCCCCTTGATCTGATAAGGTCCCACCCCTGACTTTGAAGCAACAAGGACCGTCTTCAGACTTGGAATGTCCTTTGTAGTCGGGAGCTTGTAATCCCCAAAAGAAAGCGCCGTCACGCGCCCCTCCTCCAGCGGTAGTTCTTCCATCAGCGCGTAGCCGAGGCCCTGGACAACGCCGCCATTGATCTGTCCTTGATGGCTGATCGGATTGACGATCGTTCCCACGTCATGAGCGGTTGTTAGCTCAAGTAGGTCTATCTGTCCGGTTTCGGGATCCACGGCGACCTCCGCGACTTGGGCGGCGAAGGCCGTGAAGTGAGTTCTGGTCATATCCCTAATGTGACCGCGGCCGTGAGCCTCGGCGCCTGAGCGCTCCAGGACTTCTCGCCAGGAGAGCGTTTCTTCGAGATCGATTCGAAACACGTCGGCACCTCGAGTGGCGATGAACTCCTGTGGCCATCCCAGGCTGCTCTCCGCAATCCGTCGCAAATCGCGTCGCACATCTTCCACTGCCTCGAAGACCGCTGATGAGTTCACACGTGTCGCCCGGCTGCCGGCGACACCTGAATCGAAGCTGACCGAGTCCGTGTCCCAGATGATGAGCTCCACCGTCTCAGTCCTGACTCCCAGTTCCTCTGCGACGATTTGAGTCATGACTGTATATGTGCCGCTTCCCTGCTCAAAGAGCGGCGTGCCCAGGGTAACGCGTCCGTCAGCGTAGAGAGTCAGTTCCGCAGTACCTTCGCCGCCGCCAGGACCCCGGTCTCCCAATGCCAATCCCCTGCCGACCAGGCTTGGCTTGGGGGCTCGGTAATCAGCCGCTGCTGCCGCAGCTTCGAGCGTTTCTTTGGCATGCGGGTCATCGAAGATCTCGCCAGCGGCCGCCGTATCCCCTTCCTCGACAAGATTGAGGAGGCGGAAGTCGAGTGGATCGCGGCCAATTGCTCGGGCGATCTCGTCGATGTGGGATTCGAGTGCAAATGCAGATTGGGGCTCACCAGGAGCGCGCATATAACCGCCCGGCACTGTATTCGTGTAAACATGCCTTGAATCAATGCGCACGTTTTCGATTCGGTACGGTCCTGCGGCTTGGCTCGCGCCACCGATCAGCCCCCGAGGCTTGTAGCCTGCGTAGGCGCCGCAGTTAACGATGTGGCTTACCGAGTGCGCGGTCATCCGACCGTCACGCCTGACGCCTGTCTTCAGAGTGATCGAGACAGAATGCCGTGGGTCACCGGACATGAACTCTTCAACATAATCAGAAATCATGCGGACGGGTCGGCCCGTCGCCTTTGCCAGGTGGTAGCAAACTGGCAGATTCGATGGTGTTCCCTTCCCGCCAAAGTCTCCGCCGATCGTAACGGGGTGGACAAGGATCTGCTCCTCGGACACCCCGGTCGCGGCAGAGAGCGCCTCCTTCAGGTTGTAAGGGACCTTGCTGCAGGCCCAAACATGAACTCGGTCAGAGTCGATCGATACAAGAACGGTTTGTGGTTCTAGGTAGCCCTGATGTTGCCTTTGGGTGGTGTACGTGTTCTCGATGACAAACTCCGCATCCTTGAACCCGAGCTCGACGTCGCCCCGTTCAGTCAACGTCTGTTGGTAAACATTGGACGGGGCCTCAAGTGGCCAGGCACCTACGTAGTCGCTGAAATCTGGGTGAAGCAGAGGGGCACTCGGTTGCACGGCCTCGACCGGGTCAAATACGGCGGGAAGCTCTTCGTACTCGACCTCGATCAGATCTAGGGCGAGTTGTGCCGTGTCCTCATCAACTGCCGCCACCGCCGCGATGCGCTCACCAGCGAAGCGAACTCGTTCCTGCGCCAGTGGAGGGATATCTTTCAGCGTGCGGCCATAGCGTCCGGAAGACAGGTCAGCGCCAGTCAGTACGGCAAAGACGCCCGGGACTTCCAGCGCGGCCCGCGTTTCAATCGAAACTATCCGCGCGTGGGGGACGGAACTCAGTAGCGCTTTCCCAAATAAGCAATCGCGAACCTCAACGTCGCTGGTGTACTTCGCAAGCCCGGTAACTTTGTTCACTGCGTCGACCCGGGGAGACGCCTTCCCGATGATGCGATACTCGGCCATTGGGCACCCAAGCTCCTTGGTAGTGGTCCGCTTTCGCGCCGAATATGGAAACTGGAGGCGGGTGGAACCCGATCCTCCAGTTTCCATTGCGCCGACGTTTTGTGCGGCTTGTCTACTTCATCGATTCGTCGATGAAGAGATGGTTAAACAGCTCGTTCGCAGCTGAGCCATCTGGACTGTAGGTGCGGTAGAAACCCCAGTTACCCAGCCACGGTTGTGCCAGCTCAAACCTCGTGGCATCTCCAGAGCTTGGCGTTATGTACATCTTCTGCGCCATATAGATCTGGATCTCTTTGAAGAGCTCGCGACGCTTCTCGAAGTCCGTTTCTCCCTGCTGTTTCGCAATAAGGCTGTCCAGCATCGTGTCGGGATTTCCGTTGGCGTCGACGTGGCCACTTTGAGTCTCGCCGCTTCTCAAGAAGAAGAAGAACGCGATGTCGATGTCTGGGAACGTGTTGCGGAAGAACCCGTAGGCCATTCCTTCATGCTGGTCCATGCCGAAATGGTAATTTGGGCGCCAGTCGGTCGCATTGTCGGGCTCGAGGAATTGAATGTCGAAGTCGCCCTGGGCCCCGATCATGCCGGCAAGGATTTGCGCTTCTTGCTTCAGGTCCGCCGCACTGGACGACGAGATCGCGAACGGCGTTTGAATCGCCGACGTGTGGCCCGCGGCCGCGAGCAGTTTCTTCGCCTCCTCCGGGCTGAACTTGAAGACATCAGCAGCCGAGCCGAGTTCACTGCCCTGCGGGTCGAGCCACCACACCTCGCCGACAGGCATCACGGTGGCCCATCGTTTTTCGATTGGGATGCCCTCATCCTCGAACTGCTTGGTTTCGTTCATCGTTTCGATAATCAAATCGCGATCGAGCAGCCGGGAGACGGCTTGTCGTACACGTTCGTCGAGGAAAGGAGAGTCGGGTCGGTAACTGTAGCGGATGAATTCCTGGAAGTGCTTGAAGCTGTCGACGGCCTTTAGCCGCAGGTCCATGTGGGCTTTCTTCGTGGGCAGGAGGTCGTTCGCAAGGACACCTGATGGCCCCAAGTCCGTGAGGTTTCCAGCTGTGAACTGGCTCAGCTGCGAGGCGTACTCTGGAATAATGAAATAATCGAGCTCAGAGAAATTGATCTTATCCGCGTCGTACCAGTCGGGGTTCGGTTCGTAGACTATCTTCACGCTGGGCTCGTATGACTTGAGGCGCCAGGCCGCCGAACCCCGCATATCAGTCTTCGGATCAAACTGATCTCCCGCCTCCTTGGGCATTATTGTCATGGTTCGATTCCACGTCAGGTAGGGAAGGAAGGGAGCATGAGGATAAGCGAGCTTGAAAACGGCGGTTTGCTCGTCAGGCGTTTCAAAGCCGACGATCGGGGCACTGGGGTTGATGTCAGCCGCCAGGTAGGTACGAAACACGTTGATCGCTTTGTAGTCCTCCCAGGAGAACCCCACATCACCGGACGTCATCGCGCGTCCACTGGTCGGCGGTCGAGGATCGAACTTGAAGTTTTCGCGAATTTTGAACGTGTAAGTCAAACCGTCGGGCGCGATCTCCCAGGATCCCGCGGCGTCAGGCACAACGGTGGGGCGAACTTCGTCCGGGTACTTGTAAACTTCCTGTTTGACCAGCCGGCTGTAGCCATGCGCTGCCGCAAGGGAGTCGGGTACGCCAGTAGGACCGACGGTAGTGAATGACGCGACGTCGCGGCCCGTAGAAGTGTAGACGCCACCCTTGGTTACCTTCGACGCTTCTTCGGGGATGTACAGGAGATCGTTCGTCGCCGGCGCGCCACCACTGGTGCTGCCGCTACTGCTACCGCTGCTGGTCGAACCACTCGAAGGTGCACTTGAAGAATCGTCGTCACCACCGCAGGCAGCTAGGAAGGCGGCGGAGGCTACGAGGCCACCGGCGCCGGCTAGGGCGCGACGGCGCGCAATTCTCCGAGTCCTAAGAGCTTGCCAGTAATTGCCCATTGTCTAGCTCCCTCCACATCGTTCTTGGTTATCGGTCCAAGCAATTCGATTCATGGAACGGAAAAGTAGGCCGACTTGCGAAAAATGTCAATATCATGATGATGATGTCGAAAACATCATCATCATGATGTGCCAAGTCTATCTCGACTTGGAATTGCGAGATGGCTTAAGCTCCTGCTGATAGAAACTATTTCACGGGTCGTTGGAGACACGATGATCGAAAAGGAAAACTCTTTGGCAACGGGTTCTGAGGAATCCGTGGATGATGAATCGGCCCTCCCCATCGAAAGCCCGCGCCGCCAGCAGCTTATGAAGGCCACCATGGAATGCGTTGCGGAGGTCGGCGTCGAGAAGACAACGGTATGGATGGTTGCGGAACGGGTCGGCGTCAGTACCGGAATGGTTCTGTATTACTATCGCAACAAAAAGGAGCTTCTGAGTTCCGCCGTGGCGTGGGCCGGCAAAGAATTTGCCGAGCGCCTAAATACGGTCACTCAGGGGAACTTTGGTCCCGAACGCTTACAGGAGTCCATGAAAATCTTCCTGCGCGATCCGGCGGGGATCATTCCGGTTAACTTCCTGATTCAATACCGCATGGCGGCTTTGAACGACGAGGATATCCGACAGCGGAGCCTCAAACAATACACGAACAGCCGCGAAAGCCTCGCGCGCTCTGTGAAGATCGCACAGGAGAGCGGTCAGATTCGGCCGGACGTCTCAGACTATGCATTGGCAGATCTAATCTACACGCTGGTTAATGGGCTCGCCGCCGAGATCGCCGCCCACCCGGAGATAATGTCACTCGAGCGTGCACTCGACATCTCACAGCTGGCTCTCGACGCCTTCGCCGCTGCCGAGGACGGCGCGCCTAGTCTCAGCCAATCGGCGAGCCCCGGACCCGCAGAGGCGTTCGACTCCACAGCGGACCAGGTCAGAAAGTTGCTAATCGCCGATCGGCGGATTTCTGGCCCTACCGCTGAGAGTCTCGCCACCGCGTTCGCCAACCTTTACGAGATCGCGCTTCGGGAGAGTGCATCCAAATAGGGATGTTCCCCTCGCCCCCGGACTCGAGCTGCTACCAGAGCTCGTCGCTGGCCAAGCGGGCTCCCTCGCTCAGAGCCGCGAACTTATGCCAGACCACGGTCGGGTGAATCTCGAACTCGCCTCGAGCGCCGGTGGAGAAACCGCAGTCCGCGCCCGCTATCACCCGCTCTCGTCCCACGATCTTGGCGAAGCGCATGATTCGCTCTGCCACGAGCGCTGGATGCTCGACGAGGTTAGTGGTGTGACTGATAACCCCCGGGATCAATACCTTACCGTCCGGCAGGGTGGCTGACTCGAAGACGTGGTACTCGTGCTCGTGACGGGGGTTCGCTGCCTCGAATGAGTAGGCGCCGGCGTTGATCTTGTACATGATGTCGATGAAGTCTCGGAGCTCCATCTCATAAACTCTGGGACCGATGTTCGTGCTGTAGCACGTGTGGAAGCGAATGCGGTCCTCCGGCAAACCGCGGATCGAGTAGTTGATCACTTCGACTCGGGCTTCCGCCCACTTCCGGCAGTCGTCGATGCTTAGGTCTGGTTCCAGCGTAAAGTATGAGATTATGCGTGGATCGTCGATTTGCACGACGAAACCGGCGTCGATGATCGCCCGAAATTCTTCACGCATCGCATCGGCAAGCGCCTGCTCGTATTCTTCGTATGATTTGTAGTATTCGTTATGCCGTGTGGCTGCGATGTAGGTAGGCGCAATACATGGGACGAAGGCATCGACGTAATTCTGGCCGTTCAGCGCCGCTTTGATGTTCGCAAGGTCGATTTGAAGCTGTTGCTGGCCTTTGTATTCGATCGGGCCTGTACAGGTGCCGGAGCTCAAGGACCCTACCGTCGAACGGCCGGGCACCCAGTCGTAGTAGTCCTTGAACGCAAGATACTCGCGCGAGCTGGTACGAGGGCGATAGACGCCTGCTCCTGCAGGCTTTCGTTCGAATCCGCCGAGTCTTTCGAGCACGTACCCGTGGAAGCTTGCCTTCGCCATCTCACCGTCGTTGACGATGTCGATTCCGTTTTCGATCTGGCGCCGAATGGCGTCGGTCACGGCTGCCGATGCCTGCGCGGCGAACTCTTCATGGTCGTAGGCGGCGTCACTCTCCTTTTGCTGGATCAGGTCAATGAGTGCCTGCGGCCTTGCAAGGCTACCAGCATGAGTTGTCAGAATTCGATTCAGCTCCGGCATGGGAAATGACCTCCTTGGCCCTTGCTCCCTGGAGGGCCTTGATTAATATCCTTGGCGGACACGGACCATCCGTAGCCGGGCAGGGCATTCATAGTCAACATCATCATGACGATGTTGACAACAGTGGTGGCCTGAAATAGTGTACTGCCGGACGAAATCACGCTTGGTTCCTCACCTCAGACAGGAGGATCGAAATGGCTCACCCTGTTGACTTGTATCTGTTAACGCTTGCCGGTCTCGCGAAAGCGCGAGTGGAAGCGGATGGTAGCGCCCGGGTTACAAGTACCTCTCTCGAACCGGATGACGTGCGCGAAGTCGTGGTGGACCCCATCAATCCACATCGACTCTATGCCGCGACCGTCACGGACATCTACCTCAGCGAAGACGAGGGCGAGACCTGGAAGTTCCAGCCGTCTGGAGGCCTTACCTATCGTGAGATCTGCTCGCTGGCCGCGCATCCTACCCGAGAAGGCGTCATCTATGTCGGCACTGCGCCGGCCGCCGTATTCTTGAGCGAGGACAGCGGGCATTCTTTCCGAGAGCTAACGGGCCTACAGGATCTGCCAGACTTCCAGCGTTGGACTTTCCCGCCACCACCTCACCTTCCTCGCGTTCGGCGTATAGGACTAGATGCACGAAATCCCGACCTGGTTCTAATCGGCATCGAAGAAGGTGGTGTTGCGCGGAGCCTGGACGGGGGTGAGACCTGGGAGGATGTCAGCGGCCCAGTAAGTGAAAACACATACGGGATCCCGGACCCAGCCAGCGAGCGACCAGGGTATCCGCCTGGAATCGTCGAGGAAGGTGTCATCTACCGGGATGTACATGAGTTCGTCATTGATCCCGTAAAGGCTAACCGAGTCTACGCGACAACCGGCCGTGGTACCTTCCGGACCGACAACGGCGGAGAGACCTGGCAGATGTTGGAATATGGCATAGAAAGCGACACCCGCTACGCGATGCCGATCGCGATGGACTCCACTAGGCCCGATCGAATCTTTGTCGGCTTCGCTTCTCGAGGTGGACCAACGGCATGGAAGGGCTATCGGCCGGCTAGGACAGGACTTTACTGGACGTCACGGTACAGCAGGGATACGTCGGACATCACGGGCGGCGCTGGAGCGATGCTTCTCCGGTCTGTCGATTGTGGTGAGACATGGGAGGAGCTAACTCAAGGCCTTCCTAGGGCCCATGCATATATGATCTGCGGCATCCAGGTTAACCCTCGCGATCCTAATCAGTTGTTCGCTGCCTACACCGACGGAAGCGTCTATAGAAGCTCCGATTCTGGCGAAACATGGTCCCAGATTCTGGAGGGCGTGGAGAAACTGGTCGGCCTACGTATTAAAGCTTAGGAGGTTCGTGTGACCACCGTACGAGAGAGTTCAGCCACACAGACCAGCTCGCAAGAGGTCCCTCGCTATCTGTCTTCATACCATGCCCGCCGCAAGTACAGGGAGGCCGTCCAAGAGCCGCCTGCGGTCAAAGGAATTGAAGACACGATTGATATTCATTGCCATGCCCATCAGGGGCAGCAAGATCCCCTGGCCATAGCCAAGTTGGCATCCATGGCCGGGATGCGCGGCCTGCTCTACAAGAGCATCACCGGAGGGAACCGGCGCCCCGCGAACTCGGTTCGAGCGCTACTTGAGGAGCTCAAGCCTTGGTGTGAAGAGAACCACGTGACGCCGATTCAAGCCTGGGCGGGTTATGGCATCGCTCGAGGCGCCGGCATTGCTTCTCCGGCGGAAGTGAAGAAGGAGATTGAGGACGGCGTACGCGCCATCTGGATGCCCATAGCCAACTCGGCGACTACGCTGCACAAGATTGGCGGCTGGACCTCGATGTGGGATAAGGACGCACCTCCACGGGTCCACAGTGACCCATTGCCGTGGGAGTTCTCCCTCGAGGTTGGCCAATACACGTTGGGCAGTGACCATAAGCTCAAGCCAGCCATTCGGGAGATCTTCAAGATCGTTGCCGACACCGGCGTAGCTGTTTCCTTCGCCCATGCAAGTCACGCCGAGATCTACGAGATGGCAAATGAAGTTCAGCGCCTTGGGATCAAGCGCGCCTTCGTCGATCACCCCTTCAGTCCTTTCGTGGATTTGAGCATCGACCAGATGAAGGAGCTTACCAGCGCCGGTATCTATATGAACTTCACATACGACGAGCTGTCTCCGCTGCTGGGCATTGATCCTGCTCGTATGTACGAAGCAATACGTGCAATTGGGACGTCGAAGGTCACGCTTTCGACTGACGCGGGTGAGCCGCTCTTCCCGAACTCGATCGAGTGCATGCGACTGATTCGGGGCCACATGCGGGCGTTCGGACTCAGCGAGGAAGAACTGAAAGAGGTCAGCGTCACAAATCCGGCCAAGATAGTCGGTCTTATCGAGGATTGAGGTCCCGATGTTGGTGACAAACAGGCTGGGCCTATGGCTCAGGACGCTCGAGACGACGAGCCGGACGAGGAATTTGTAGCATGCCGCCTGACTACCTAGAACCTGCAGGAGAGGAAAAGGCCGGTTGGCGTCGGCCGGATGGAATCCCTTACTTCAGGCGCTACGCGACACCCTGGGAGACCTTCCTGGACGAGGAGGGACTCCCCGTTTACAAAGGCGTCGGCGTCCACGACTCGCGAGAGCTTCCTCGGGCTGACTGGCCGCGAGTTGGCGGCAAAGGCAGCTACATCCAGCTCATCGGCACCAATAATGACACCGGCATGTTTGTCGTCGAAGTGGCGCCGCGCAGTTCACTGAAACCACAGAAGCACCTCTATGAGGAGCGATACGTCGCCATCGAGGGCAGTGGAATCGTGGAGGTCTGGAAGGACGGTAGCTCGGTAAAGAGTACCTTCGAGTTCCAGCCGTGGACGATTTTTTCCATACCGTTAAATGCTTGGTTTCGAATCGAGAATCAGTCCTCGGGACCAGGTGTGTTGGTAGCCGCCAACTCGGCGCCCCGCATGATGAACCTGTTCGACAATCAGGAGTTCATCTTCAACTCTTCTTTCACCTTCGACGACCGCTTTGGTGGTAACCTCGAAGACTACTGGAAGCCCAACCTGGAGTACGAGCCGCAGCCTGTCCGAGGGCGCGCGATGGTAACGACCAACCTGATTCCGGATGCATCAAGAATACACTTACCACTCGACAACAACCGCGGGCCGGGTCACCGTTGGCTGGCGCCAAATATGACCGGCAATCGCGTCCTTCAAGGCTGGATCGCCGAGTATCCCAGTGGACGCTACGCCAAGGCGCATGCCCATGCTGCAGGCGCCGTCCTCGTCTGCCTCGGAGGCAAGGGCTACAGCATCACCTGGCCCAAAGACGAGGGCGGCATGACCCCCTGGCAGGAGGGGAAGGGCGAACTCGTCAAGATGCAGGACTACGTTCCCGGTGGAATGATTAGCGCGGCTCCGGGGCCGGCCAACTGGTATCACCAGCACTTCGCGTACGGGCAGGACGGTATGCGTTTCTTCCTAATTACCGGGCCGGTCCCCGGCGCAGAAGGTGAGCGCTCTGATCGCAGCGAGGAACGGGAGGGCTCTCGAATTCAGGTGTCGCTAGCGGATGTGACACAAGGAGGGTCCGCGATCCCGTATCACATGGAGGACCCGCATATCCGCGCCACGTTTGACCAAAGATTGAAAGATGAGGGCGCGAAGTCCACGATGCCGCCCGAGGTTTATGACGAATCTGGCTCTCAAATCCACGTGATGGACGTCTAGCTGCAGTTTGTCTAACACGCGGATGATGACGCGGAAAGGAAGCACAAATGCTTTCACAAGAAGAGAACGACCTCCTTACGAGGGTCACAGCCGGAACGCCGATGGGAAATCTGATGCGGCGCTACTGGATACCGGCACTGCTGGCATGGGAGGTTCCCGAGCCGGATTGCCCTCCAGTCGAGGTAAGGCTCCTTGGCGAGGACCTGGTGGCCTTCCGACAGACCGACGGGACGGTTGGTATGGTGGCGGCTTCTTGTGCTCACCGCCGGGCCAGCCTGTTCTGGGGTCGCAACGAGGAGAACGGACTCCGCTGCATTTACCACGGTTGGAAGTTCGATGCGACAGGTCAGTGCGTGGACATGCCTTCCGAACCGGAGGAGAGCAATTTCAAGACAAAGGTCAAGATTCCGGCCTACCCCACGCATGAGGTCGGCGGTGTTATCTGGTGCTACATGGGTCCGGCTGAGAAGCAGCCACCGCTGCCGCTCTTCCGCTGGACTCAGGTTCCCGAAACACACATTGGCATTACGAAGGTTTGGGAGGACTGCAACTGGCTTCAAGGCCTCGAAGGTGGGATAGACACGGTCCACAGCAATTTCCTACACACCGGAAGACCGCCGGGCCAGAAGTACGATGAGAGCTCCACACGAGGGCGTTCGTTGAATGTATCGCGTGCCGCCCAGGTTGAAGTGGTCCCGACGGCTTACGGTTATACATACGCGGGGATCCGCAGTATGGGCGACGCCAGCACCGACTTCATCCGAGCCTATCACTGGATCGCGCCGTGGAATCAGATCCGCGGCTATACAGTTGACACGGCACACCCTTACAACTCTGGTCACATGTGGGTCCCCATCGATGATGAAAACACGATGGTCTTCAACTGGACTTACTCCCTAGACGACCAGCCTCTTTCGGAGGACCAGAGAGCACTGAGGGGCTCTGGAAACGTTATTGGTGAAGATATCGACATCGAGGACGGCTTCCGATCGGTGCGAAACAAGCGCAATCGCTACCTCATTGATCGCCACCTTCAAAAGACCAAGACGTACTCGGGAATCACCGGTGTCAACACCCAGGACAGGGCCGTCCAGGAGAGCATGGGTCCCATTGCAGAACGCTGGCTAGAACGACTTGGCACTACCGATCGCGCCATCATCACGGCGCGACGAATCCTTCTAAAAGCCGTGCGGACCGTGGAGGACGGTGGCGACCCACCCGGGCTTGAGCCTAATACCTACCACTTGCAGGCAGGTGAGAGTGTGATCCCGAAGGGCGCCTCCTGGTTGGACGAAATGCGCAGCATGCTGTTCATGATCGAGGAGCCGTCAGAACTGCCAGCCTAAGCCGCCGCTGACCTTGACGCAGAGGTCGATTGGCTTTCGGCGAGTGCATCTAGCAGGAGTATCGAGATGGCGAACCTTCAGTTGAGTTTGACCTGCTCCGACAATCCCCGCACGCGGCCGATCGTCGAAGGACGCGTGAAACCAGACGGCATCGACCTGCATGTCACGGTGCTGCATCCCTCTGAGATGTTCTGGCGCCAGCTCCACTTTGAGGAGTTCGATGTCTCTGAGATGTCGCTCTCTTCGTTGCTAATGACGGTTGCCAACGGCGACGAACGCTGGGTAGGACTGCCCGTCTTCACCTCGCGTCGTTTCTTCCATACAGGTGTCCTCGTAACGACCGACTCCGGAATTGAAAGGCCTGAGGATCTCAAGGGCAAGCGTATTGGCGTCCCTGAGTACCAGCAGACCGCGGCGCTCTGGGGCCGGGCAGCACTTGACGAGATGTACGGCCTCAAACCGCAGGATATGCGCTGGTGGATGGAGCGCACTGAGGAGCGTAGCCACGGTAGTGCCACGGGATTCCAGCCGCCGTCCAGCATTGAGTTCCACTACGTCCCGGAGGAGAAGAACCTCGGGACCATGCTGGCTGGTGGCGAGCTGGACGCGTGCTTGCTTTACCTTGGCGCCGTTAATCTCGTGGACAGAAGCACACTCGATCTCAATAACCACCCGCGAGTCCGTCGGCTCTTCCCTGACCCGCGTGCTGAGGGAATCATGTACTACCGCAAGACCGGGTTCTACCCGATCAACCACGGTGTGGTCGTGCATCGCCGGATCGCAGAGGCGTACCCCTGGGTGCCCTTGAACATTTTCAACATGTTCTCCGCGGCGAAGGCTCTAGTGGACGCGGAGGCGCGTGCAGGCGCCGGGCCGTATGTGGAAACCGGCCTCGTTGAGCCCGACGCGTTGAACAAGGAGCTGTACGCTTACGGTGTCAAATCCAACAGAGAGATACTCACCGCGATTACCCGCTTCAGCAACGAGCAGGGGCTAACCCCGAGACAGGTCGCTCTCGAGGAAATTTTCGCTCCGCAGGCGTTGGACCTGTAGCCGGAAAGAGGTTATGGGATTGAGCGAAAAGAGTCTCGCCGCTGTTCTCGTTGAGAGCCGGACGTTTGAGATTCGGGAGCTGGATCTACCAAGCATCCCGGAGGGCGCTGCACTCCTGAAGCTGGAAGCTTGTGGCATCTGCGGCAGCGATATTCATGGGTCTGAACGGATCGGCAGCGGCGCGCGAATTCTAGGTCATGAGAACGTGGGCCTTGTGGCCCGCCTGGGCGCCGGCGCAGGGGAGAAGTGGAAGGTTCGCGAGGGCGACCGAATCGCACTTGAAGAATATGTACCTTGCGGTCACTGCAAGTGGTGCCGTTCCGACGACTTTCGCTTCTGTGAGCAGACGGGCCGAGGTGGCTCCCTGCGCTACGGTTCGACGCCGCTCACGACGTGGCCGGCGCTTTGGGGAGGCTACAGCGAGTACATGTATGTTCACCCCAATGCGGTCGTGCATAAGATGCCTGCGTCTATCCCCGCCCCACACGCAGCGGCCTTTCTTCCGTTTTCCAACGGGGTTGAGTGGGCGTACGGCTACGGAGAAGTCGGCCTCGGCGACGCGATCCTGATCCAGGGGCCCGGGCAGCAGGGTCTTGCTTGCGTCATCGCTGCGAAAGCCGTCGGTGCTGGCTGCATCATCGTGTCAGGCCTAAGTCGAGACGCAAAGCGACTCGACGTCGCGCGCAAGCTTGGCGCCGATTGGACGATCGACGTGGAGTCCGAGGACCTCGTAACCAGGGTGCGGGACATCACCGGTGGCGACGGTGTAGACGTTGTAGTCAACGTTACCGGGGGTGGCAAGTCGACCGTTGTCGATGCCATCGCGGTCGCGGGAATGAAGTGCAACATCGTGCTCGCCGCCGCTGGCAGCGAGATGATCGATGTCGGCAGTTTCGGGCGCCGCAAGATCGTCCTGAAGCAAGCCAACGGTCATTCCTTCAAGTCCGTTGAGCTCGCCATTGATTTCATCGCATCGGGGCGCCTGCCGATGGATGAGATTTCGACCCATACCTTCCCAATGAATCGAGCAATAGAAGCAATCGACGCGGTCGCCGGGCGCGGCGCCGAAGGCGCGATACACGTCAGTATCCTTCCCGAAATCATCTGAACCAGATTCCCGGCTAGGGCCAGGATCGGTGAGTGGAGGCCCGGAATGGTCAGTCGAAAGGTTGTCTTTGCCGGAGCCGGTCCCGTCTCCATTGGGTCGCCATGGGGCACGCTCGGCGTCATTACCAAGAGGGCCTTCGAAACCGTTGACTACGACGTGGAAATTGAACCTGCTTCGTTCGGGCCTGAGAATCCGCGCTTCGTTTCCGACGGCCGCTGCGACCTTGGGGCGACCCAGTTTCGCGCAGTCCGCGAGGCCTTTACAGGAACACGACTGTATGAGGCGGAAGGCCCGCGCCCGAATCTGAGACTGATTGCCACGATCAACCAGCCGGCCTGGATCGGTGTTGCAGTTAGAAAAGCTTCGGGGATTTCGGACCTTAAAGAATTAGCTGCGCTGAAGCAGGTTCGCGTCAAGACGGGCGGAGACCGGGCCTTCGACCTGCTACTCGAATACTACGGCTTATCGCGAGAAAGGATCACTCCCGTAACTCGAGGAAGCGAAGTTCCGCTCAACCCTGCAATTCGCTGGGCAGGCCGCGACGAAGACGAGATCGCGTCTTGGGTCCGAGCAGGGAACTTCGACGCCATCATCGATCCTATCTACGCTGCCTATACGCCGGAGCACAGGCACTGGTGGGACGCCTCAATTCTTCACGAGCTTCGGTTTCTTCCTTTGCCCGACGAACTGGTCCGGATTCTCTGTGAGCACGGGGAAGTTGAAGGTCCAGGCTTCATCCCCCATCGACTAATGAGAGGAGTCAATGAAGACATTCCCTCGGCACAGAGACTTCCCCAAGTGATCTATACGCGATCAGAGATGCCTGACGAGTTTGTCTATCAAGTGGCAAAGCTGCTGGATAAGGGCCGGCATCTCTTTCGGCAGACGCACATCCCTTACTCGTACGATCCACTGACCGTTGCACTTCCTCGCAGCGTCCCTCTCCACTCGGGCGCGGAGCGTTATTACAGAGAAGTGAAGTACTTGGACTGAGAACTTCCATCGATTGGGATGGAGGCGGTCAAGCTGGCACGATGACGTCGCAATGTGAGTCGAATGCAAATGTCTACTGTGAAGCCAAGCCAGAATCCCTTGGTGCGACTCGTTACACTTCCTGTGGCCCGAGACTTAGGCGGTCGCAAAGCATTCGCAAATTCGAGCGTTGAGATGGCCCAGGAGGCATAGATGGTGACCTACCGAGTCATCGGTGTTCCGACGCCACGGGTTGATGGTGTCGAAAAGGTAACCGGTCGGGCGCGCTACACGGCCGACGTACCTGTGCCGGGCGTGGTTTGGGGCAAGGCCCTGCACAGCCCTCACCCCCACGCGCGAATCCTCAAGATTGACGCGGCAGCAGCCAGGAACCTGCCTGGCGTGCACGCGGTGATAACAGGGGTCGATACTGGCCCCATCCGGTACGGACGCATCATCAAAGACGTCCCAATTCTCGCGAACGACAGGGTTTGCTTTGTCGGCGATCGTGTGGCCGCTGTAGCGGCCGAAGACGAAGATACTGCCCAGCGTGCCCTGGACCTTATCGACGTGGAGTACGAGGAGTTGCCGGCCGTCTACGACGTTTTCGAGGCTTTAGCAGATGGCGCTCCGTTGCTGCACCCTGACTACAAGCAGTACGAGGGGATAAGGGAAGGTGACGGCGGCTCGAACGCTTACAACCAATCGTGTGTAGACCGAGGCGATATCGAGCTTGGCTTCTCTGAAGCAGATGTCGTAATCGAGCGGGAATACCGGCTATCGAGGGTTCACCAAGCTTATTTGGAGCCTCAGTCGGTAATCGTTTCCGTGCAAGCGGATTACACGCAGGTTTGGGCGTCCTGTAAAGCGCCCTACGGCCTGAGGCAGGCGCTCGCGAGCGCGGTTGGAATTCCGGAGGCCAGCATCATTGTCAACCCGACCTTCATAGGAGGGGACTTCGGTGGCAAGGGCACCTC
The DNA here is from genome assembly GCA_963766645.1 of uncultured Chloroflexia bacterium. Taxonomy (GTDB): domain Bacteria; phylum Chloroflexota; class Dehalococcoidia; order DSTF01; family WHTK01; genus WHTK01. The sequence goes on from CAVYAY010000002.1 coordinate 764,364, forward strand.
GATCGATTTGCCGATCTGCTACTACCTTTCCGCCGCCGTTGGTCGGCCCGTTTGCATGGTCCTTGACTACGTCGAGGAGTTCATGGCTGCCAACCCTCGCCACGAGGTCGTGATCCGCCTAAAGACCGGCGCGAGCAAAGATGGAACGCTGAAGGCACATCAGGTCTACTTCGTCGTGAATTGCGGTGCTTATGCCGGCTACAAGCCGAGAGGCTCAATCGGTGGGGCGATCCAGTCGGCTGGCCCCTACCGCATCCCCAATACGCGTATTGAGCAAGCCCACGTCTATACCAACACGGTTCCCGGCGGCCATATGCGCGCGCCTGGAGAACCTCAGGCGATGTTCGCTGTCGAATCTCAGATGGACGAAGTCGCTCGTGCGATCGGAATGGACCCGGTCGAGTTCCGTCTTAAGAACCTCGTGAGGGACGGTGACGAAATGCCGGGCGGTCATGCCCCGCGCGAAGTCCATGCTATCGAGACTTTGCGAGCCGCTGTAGAAGCGGCGGGCTACTACGAGCCGAAGCCTGCCCACGTCGGTCGCGGCGTCTCAATGGGAGACCGCGGGCCTGGAGGCGGCCAGGGTAACGCAAGGGTCAGCCTGCGCCAAGACGGAACGGTGCTCCTCCAGACGCCGATTTTCGACCAGGGGACTGGCACCTACACCACCCTGGCTCAGGTGGTCGCGGAAGAGTTGCAGGTGCCGATCGGCTTGGTAGAGGTTGAGGTCATGAGCACCGAGCAGTTTGCTTTCGACTCTGGCATTGGCGGCAGCCGCGGGACTCGAGTTAACAGCGCCGTTGCGTATGAGGCCGCCCAACACGCAAAGAGCCAACTTCTTGCCCTAGCGGCTCAGCGACTGGGCTGGCCGGCCGACCACATTGTCCTGCGCGACGGTGAATTGCGGCGCACCGACCTCGAGGAGACGGTGTCCTGGCAAGAATTCTTGGCACAGCACGAGGTTACGGTCACCGGCGAGGCCTCCGTTTCAGACACTGGTCGCTCCGAGGTAACGTCCTTCGTCTGCCAGGTCGCCGAGGTCAAGGTTGACCAGGAAACCGGGGAGATTGAGCTTCTCAACTTCGTGACGGCTCATGACGTTGGCCGGGTCCTGAATCCGATAATGCACCAGGGGCAGATCAATGGTGGTTTCATGCAGGGACTGGGCTACGCTCTGATGGAGGAATTGCGCGTGGAGGATGGACGAACGACAAATCTCTCCTTTGGCGACTACAAGATACCAACCATGCGCGACATTCCTCCGCTTCACACGATCCTTCTCGAATCAGAGAGCGGTGCTGGGCCATACCACATCAAAGGCATCGGCGAGACTCCGATCGGTCCCGTCGGGCCTGCTATCGCCAATGCGATTGCCGACGCGGTCGGCGTGCGCGTTTGCGAGCTGCCAATTACGGCGGAAAAGATCCACCGGGCGTTACGCCGGTCGACGGATGCCACGTAGCAGGTCTGACGTCAACTCGTAGGAGGAGCCAGGCCGAGGAGCCATCAACCGGGCTTACATGGTTCCGCGTTTCGATGTCGATGTTGTTGGTGAGTTCAGTGTCTTCCGAGCGAACAGAGCACCACAGCGATCGCGTCCACTGTTTGTCGGGCAGTAGCGATGCGTAGAAGGTCCGCAAAAGTTCTCGGTATCACAATGCCAACAGGGCGATATCAACCACAGCGTATAATTGTGGTGGTTTTGGCAAGAGTCCCGTCCTGAATCACAGCGCTCGGAGCCAGAGACGTGTAAAACAGACGCTCTAGCCAACTGAGCTAATCGCCCATATTTGAATCTGAATACGACGGTAACTGTATTTCCAGTTTGTAAACGGCTGGAGGCCACAGCCACCCGAGCATTTTAACGGATGCGGAGGGAAGAACCCTTTACAGCGCGAGATTGCTCTCTGGCATCACCGGAATCTACCCAAAGTTGTGCACGCGCCGCTCCGCGTCCGAGATGATTGGCAGGACCTCGAAACGCTCCGCGATGACGTTGACGGAACGCTCTTGACGCTCGATATGGCCGTGGACGATGAGCGCTGGCGCGGCCTCGATCAGCCGTCGGAACTTCGGGATTAGACTCGGCGCCGTGATCACGTTCAGCAGGCCATCGTAATCCTCTAGCGTATGGAAGACGAAGCCCTTCGCAGTTTCTGGTGACTGCCGCACCGCAACCAGACCCGCCACCGTCACCTTCTCGCCAGCCCGCATCCGCTCCACCAGACGGCTGGGCGTGATGCCCTCGTGCAGCTGATCGGCAACCAGATCCATCGACTTCCCCCGCACAGCGATGCCGGTGATGAGAAAGTCGGTAGTGATGCGCTCCTCTTTACTCAGCTCTCGGAGGTGAGGAAGGCTTTCGGCCGGCTGTAGACTAAGCGGCAGCTGCGCGCTCAACGGCTGGTAGAAGGTGCCAATCTGCCATAGCAACTCGCGTTCATGCAGGTTTGTCCAGGCGAAGGCGCCGACTCGGATCAGGTTCTCGATCGCCTCCCTGGGCAGCCGCGTCCTTCGCCAGAAGTCCCACAGCGACCGATAGGCTCCGTTGACACGCTCTGCATCGAGCCGCTTATATGCAGCAGCCGCCATGCCCTTCACATACTTGTACCCGAGCCGTACTGCAGCTTTCGAATCAGCCGCCACGTCATCCTCGATAAGGCACTCGACGGCACTCTTGTTCACGTCCACGCCGCGGATCTCGATATCGTGGCGTCGGGCGTCGTTAGCGATGACTTCCGGACTATAGAAGCCCATGGGTTGCTCGTTGAGCAAGGAGCAATAGAACTCAGCCGGATAGTAGAGCTTGAGCCAGGCTACCTGGAACGCAGTCACCGCCATCGCTGCGGCGTGCGACTTGGGGAAACCGAAGGAAGCAAAAGCCCTGATCTTGTCGAAAATCGACAGCGCCGTCTCAAGTTCAACGCCCTTCTTGCAAGCACCGTTCAGGAATTCGTCTCGCTGCTTATCCATCTCTTCGTGCGAGCGCTTACGGCTCATTGCACGCCGAAACCTATCCGACTGGAGGCTGCTGAATCCGGCAACCTTCATCGTGGCCTGGATAACCTGTTCCTGGAACACGAAGACACCCTTCGTCTCCCGGAGTACAGGCTCCAACGAAGGATGGTCGTAAGTTACTTTCTCCTGGCCCAGGCTCCGGGCGATGTAGGGATGCACGGCGCCACCTTGAATCGGTCCCGGACGAATCAGCGCTACCTGGATGATCAGGTCTTCGATTTTCGACACGCGAATGCGCAGCAGCACCTGGATCTGGGCGCGGCTCTGTATCTGAACGATGCCTAACACGTCGGCGCGCTGGATCATCTCGTAGACCGCCGGATCCGATAGGTCAATGTCCTTCGGATTGACGTCTCTGCCGTATCGCTCACGGACGTAACGCAGGCCCCTGTTCAGCTGGTCCAGGCTGGGATATCCGAGGAAATCGAGCTTGATGAAGCCAGCGTCAGCCACGGAGTCTTTGTCCCACTGGCAGATATAGCGACCGTCCATCGCCGTCGCTTCGATAGGCACCTGCTCGTCAATACGGTTGGAGGAGATGATGATCCCGCCGGAGTGCTGGCTGAGGTGTCGCGGCAGTCCTAGTGTTTGGTTCACCAACGCCACGAAGTCCTGCCAGATGGGAAACTTTAAGCGTTGGGAAAACTCCGGCATCTCGGCCAACTCATGCTCCAGGCTCCCGGCAAAGCGGCTGTGCATACGCTTGGCGATCTGGTCGATCTGGCTTTCGGGCAGACCCAGCGCCTTCCCAACATCTCGAATCGCGCTGGCGTAGCGGTACTCAATGAAGTTGCAGACCATCGCGGCGCGCTCAGTGGTGTACTCGTCGAAGACATGGCGGAACATCCTGTCGCGCGCGTCACGCCCGAAGTCGAGATCCACATCAGGGACGTCTGTTAAAGGCCGGTCTTCACTAAGAAAGCGCTCTACTGCAAGGTCATAGGTAATCGGGTCAATGCCGGAGAGGCCTAACAAGAAGCAGACCAACGACCCTACAGACGAGCCTCGACCGCGCACCGGTAGTTCGTTCTCATGGGCGTATCTCAGGATGTCCCAGAGGCGTAGGAAGAAGCCGGCACGACGGCTGGCCTTGATAAGATGAAGCTCCTTCTCCAGACGATCCCGAACGTTTTCTGGCAGGCGCTGACGCGGAAACTTGCAGTAGTGCTCTCGAGCCAACCGATAGCTGGTGTCGCGTAAGAACTCGTCGGGGTTACGCTCGTCGCCCGACTCATAATCCGGGAACTCATAGCTCATGTCCCGGGTGAGGTCGAACCGACAGCGCTCGGCGATTCTCGCCGTGTTCTCGATCGCTTCAGGCAAGTCGATGAAGAGTTGCTCCATTTCTGCTGGAGATTTGAGATAAAACTCGGAGTTGGGACGAAGATACGGCCGCGCCTCTTCCAGACTTACGTGATGACGCACGGCTACAAGGACATCGTGAAGACGGTGACGTTCTCTCACGTCGTAATGGACGTTGTTGGTAGCTACAACGCCGAGCTTCAAGTCAGCAGCCAGGATCACGAGACCTTCGTTACGCCGCTGGTCCTCATAGACCAGGTTCTCTTGCAGTTCGATAAAGTAGTTCTCCAAGCCGAAGACATCACGAAAGCGGGCTGCGGATTCGCGAGCAGCACGCAGCTCCCCGTTTTCGACCAGCGCTGCCACCTCGCCTTTGCGACAGCCCGAAAGCGCGATCAGCCCCTCGGCGTGTTCGGCCAGCCACTCAAATCGAACTCTCGGTTCACCGCGCGGCGAGTTCAAGTTGGCGCGGCTGATCAGTCGTGAGAGGTTGGCGTAACCACGTGCCGTCTCAGCGAGCAAGGTGAGATGTGTTTCGTCTGAGAGGGTGATCTCAGCACCAATGATCGCCTGGACATCCTCTTCCCTGGCTTCTGTTGCGAATCTCATCGTGCCTGCCAGGCTGTTGTGGTCCGTTAGTGCCAACGCTCTGTAACCAAGCGCCTTTGCTTGAAGTACCAGCTCTTCCGGGAGAGAAGCGCCTTCGTGGAGAGAAAAAGCGCTGTGACAATGCAGTTCCACGTATCGACCTGACGAGGCTTTGTGCGATAAGTCGCTTCGTGGGCCGGAATAAACTCGCTCACCCTTCCCCCATCCCGGAGGATAAGCAGTGGAAAGCCCAGAACCATGCGGTCTCATGAGTAATCCTGGCGCGACCACGTGGCATCAATGAGATCGTGATAGATCGTCGAAGGAGCAGCTTCCTGCGCTGCGACTCGAAAGTAGATACGTCTCACTGGCTCTGAGCGCCACCAGTGCTGGTCAATACGCCATGGGCGCCGCGTCAATGTCACGTCCTGCCAGATGCGACCGAGTCGCAGGCGCAGCGGCACACCATGCTCAGACGCCTCCACTTCGATGGGGTCCGGCGTTTTCAGCCGTCGGATTCGACGAGTATCTGCCGTTGTTCGGGTATTACCGACCATGGTTCCACGTCCACGCAGCGGTAGACCGGCGAGTAGCCGTACCGCGCTTTGAGCTGACGAATGGCTTCTTCGATCTGCCTCTGCAGGCGTCCTCTTCTGGCTAGCGAGAGCTGCTTCCCCGTCTCACCGGTGAGACCGCCCAGACGAAGTGATATACCGCGTACGGCGTTGGGCGGCGGCGCGTTCTGCAAGGAGGAGCGCAGAACGAAGGCGAGACGATCGGATTCGCTCACGGCTTCGCGCAAGATGACCCGGCGTTCCCAACCACGACCCGTTGCCAGCTCCGCTTGCAAGGTGACTTCTCGCGCTGCTCGACCTCGTAGCGAGGGCAGCAGTCGAGAGAGCAGTTGCTTCGCAGCCGCCACCATTACGTCTATCCCGGCGACCGGCGCCTCGAAGCTCAAGCTTGCCTCGACCTTCTCGCTTGGCAGACGCGGTAGCAGCGGAGACTCATCGATGCCGTTGGCGAGCTGCCAGATTCGCCTGCCCTCGAAGCCAAACTGCGACTGCAGCTCGGGTAGCGAGAGCGCCGCGACCTCTCCAATCGTATCTAGACCAAAAAGCCGCAACCGCGAAACCACCTCAGCTTCGACCGGTAGAAGGCCGACACTGAGCGGGAGGAGATAGGCGCCTTCGCCACCGGCGGGTACCACCGCGTGCTGGTTGGGTAAAACACGGGTGGCCGCGGCGAAGGCGGAGAACTTGCCGTTTGCGACTCCGATGCGAGCTTCCAGCCCGCTGGTAAGACGAACCGTCTGAACGAAGTGCTCTGTCAGCGCTTCGTCGTCGCGGTAATGCGAATCCAGACCGCCAACGTTGACGTAGGCGCGGCCCAAGTCGTCGTCTTCCACCTCTGGGCTAATGCCGTTCAGAGCGTCGATTATCGACTCCCACTCGCGGCGATACAGCACCGGGTCCGGCGGAACGATGACCGCGGCCGGGCAGTTTCCCAGCGCCTGACGGATCGTCATGCCCTGGCGAACGCCTTCGGCGCTGGCACTCGACGAGCAGTCGAGCACCCGTTTCGGCTGCTCCGCGTCGCCGACGATCAACGGTCGGCGTGCCAGTTCCGGCTGATGCAGTACCGAGACGGCGGACGGGAAACGAGGAATAGAAACGAAGGCGATCCGCACGAGCATGCCCCTTGCTCCGGGCGGGATCGGAGTTCGCAGACAATATAGAACACTTGTTCAATAACGTCTACGGCCATTGGACCACGGAAGGTCAGCAATGACCCAATCGCGATGGGGGTTGCCCTGCTCAAGCCTCGATCAGGTCACAATCGTGAGCGCTGCTAGCGTTTTGGCCCCGGGTCCTGCTGGACCAGCACCTCGTCCCTGACCTGCAACTGCGACCCGTCCCACTGAAACGTCGTCTCGCGAAGCTGACTGGGACAGCAGAACGGGTCTTCCGGGCCGAACACCCCGCGCGTCTCCAGCAGGACCCCGTCATCGACGCTCATCTGCAGGCCGCTTGCCGCCGTGCGGTCGATCCTTCGGGTCAGGACGACCTCCGGCCTGCCCGATGACAGTGTGAAAACGACGTAGCCGATGTTGCCCAGTGTCCCCTGAGACGTCACCGGCACGATCGCTTCCTCGCGCAGGTCGCCGGTCAGGTCCTCGTATAGGATTGCGCCGGACTCGACAGCACCGCTACCGAGCTGAGCGATCATGTCCTGCAGCACGTCGACTTCTTCAAACTTGACGTCGCGGATCGCCCGGGCATCGTTGGGCTGTTTCGGCTCGCGCGCAGCGTCGTTAGAAACGCCCCCGTTACCGCAGGCGATCGCAAAAAGGCAAACGATGGCAAAGAGATATGCGGGTACCTTCAGAGCAATGCTCCTCTCCCCGCCTGATCGGATAATATCGGCTGACTTCCGCCCGAGCAATTCGAGAAGCTGAACGCAACCTGGAGGAGCAACGAAATGTGGTTTATCTGCCTGCGCCGTTCAATCGTCGAGCGCGAAAAGTGGACGACGCCCGTCGACGAGCACCTGGCATGGATGAAGCAGCAGCACGAGGCCGGCAAGATCCTCTTCTCCGGACCCGGTCACGCTGGGGACGGCACCGCGTACGGTATTTACCTCATCCGCTGCGGCTCGAAGGAAGAAGCACAGCAGATCGCTTCTGGCGACCCCTTCACGGCCAACGGCCACTGCGCCTTTGAGCTGATCGAATGGGAAGTACACCAGATCCTCGGCGCCGGCGGATTCACGATGGCGGGGTTACAGGCCACGCTGCAGTGAACACGCCGCCCCGGGAGGACATCGGTCTGCTCAACCTGACGCCCTCGCGTTTCGAACGGCCTGGATGAAAGACACGGCGGCGCCCCGCCGTTTCGCCGCGTCTGGTGGGCCTGAAGCCCCCGTCAGTCTTCTTCGCGCTCCGGGGTGGTGCTGAGGAAGAGTTGACAGCCACCTTGCGCCCTGTGAACCATGCCCCAGACATACGCGTCATCGCGCACGAGACGGAACAAAGACGGTCCGGCCCCTGCTGCCTCCTCGAAGAAGCCCGCGGTCACCAGCTGCGCCTTCACGTGTTCGAAGGCCATGCGCGGCGGCATCGCCAGCACGAGGTTCATTCCCCAACCGATGCTCTCGCTCGGCAGCACGTCCTGTCGGCTCAGCACAATGGCCTCGGGGAACGTCACCCATTCGTCCAGTGGGTTGGCCCGCTCATCGGTCATAGAACCTGATTCTAGTGGGCACAAAGATCCCCGGCCTTCTTAGGCCGAGGATCCTGAAGAACTAGTAGCTCCTGTCGGAGGCTTAGACCTCGCGGAATTCGCCTTCGACAGTGCCTTCCGGCGCCTCGGCAGCGGGCTCCTCAGCGCCGTCCGGACCCGCGGCGCCCTGTGCGCCGTAGACCGCCTCACCGATCTTCTGTAGCGAAGCGTTGAGTTCAGCGACGGCATTCTCGATAGCGGCCTTGTCGGTGCCTTCGAGAGCGGTACGCACCGCTGCGATCTTGCCTTCGACGTCCGTCTTGAGTTCCGCCGGGACCTTGTCCTCGTTCTCCCGCAGCGTCTTCTCAGCACTGTAGGCCAAGCTATCAGCCATGTTGCGCGTCTCAATCTCGCTGCGTCGGACCTCGTCCTCCGCCGCATGCATCTCCGCCTCGCGCTGCAGCTTGTCGATCTCTTCCTTCGACAGGCCGGAGCCCGCCTGGATCGTTATTTTCTGCTCCTTGTTTGTGGCCTTATCCTTGGCGCTCACGTTGAGGATCCCGTTAGCGTCGATGTCGAAAGTGACTTCGACCTGTGGCACGCCTCGCGGCGCCGGCAGGATGCCGTCCAGGATAAAGCGGCCGAGCGACTTGTTATCGGTCGCCATGGCGCGGTCGCCCTGGACGATGTGGATCTCGACCGACGGCTGGTTGTCAGCGGCGGTTGAGAATACCTGGCTCTTGCTGGTTGGGATCGTCGTGTTTCGCGGGATGATTGCGGTGGCGACGCCACCCAAGGTCTCAATGCCGAGCGTCAGCGGCGTGACGTCCAGTAGCAGGACATCCGTGACGTCGCCCTTGAGCACGCCGGCTTGAATCGCGGCGCCAATGGCGACGACCTCGTCCGGGTTAACGCCACGGTGCGGCTCCTTGCCGAAGAACTGCTTTACCTTCTCGATGACCAGCGGCATGCGCGTCTGACCGCCGACCATGACGACTTCGTTGATCTGCGACGCCGTAACGCCCGCGTCTTGTAACGCCTGTTTGCACGGCGCCATGCTGCGCTCCACAAGGTCGGACACCAGCTGCTCCAGCTTGGAGCGCGCCAGCGTCAGGTTTAGGTGCTTGGGGCCGGAAGCGTCCGCTGTAACAAACGGAAGGTTAATGTCCGTCTGCATCACGCTGGACAATTCGATCTTCGCCTTCTCCGCCGCTTCCTTGAGGCGCTGCAGCGCCATGCGGTCTTGGCTCAGGTCGATGCCCTGGTCCTTCTTGAACTCGTCGACCAGCCAGTCGATGACGGCCTGGTCGAAGTCGTCCCCGCCGAGATGCGTGTCGCCGTTAGTCGAACGGACCTGGAAAGTTCCCTCGCCGATCTCGAGGATCGAAATGTCGAAGGTACCGCCACCGAGGTCGTAGACAGCGATGATCTCTTCGCCCTTCTTGTCGAGACCGTAAGCGAGCGCGGCGGCGGTCGGCTCGTTAATGATGCGCAGGACTTCGAGCCCGGCGATCGTGCCAGCGTCCTTGGTAGCCTGGCGCTGGCTATCGTTGAAGTATGCCGGGACGGTGATCACAGCCTCGTTGACCGTGTCGCCCAAGTACGCCTCCGCGTCCGCCTTGAGCTTCTGAAGGATCATGGCCGAGACCTCGGGCGGCGAGTAAGCGCGGCCGGCCACCTCGACGGCAGCGTCGCCGTTCGAGCCGTTGACGACCTTGTAGGACAGCAGCTTCGTGTCCTTCTCTACCTCGGCAGCGTCGAACTTGCGGCCCATGAGGCGCTTGATCGAGTAAATAGTGCTTTCCGGGTTGGTGATAGCCTGGCGCTTGGCCACCTGGCCCACGAGGCGTTCACCGCTCTTCGAGAACGCGACGACCGACGGCGTCGTGCGCCCGCCCTCAACGTTGGCGATGACGACGGGCTCGCCCGCCTCCATCACCGCAACGCAGGAGTTGGTGGTACCCAGGTCAATTCCGATTACCTTAGCCATCTTCAGTTGCCTCCCTGAGGCCGTGTGACCGCAGCCTCAATACCCTTCAAGTTCAGTCTCGCTACAGCCGCCCGCGCTTGCGTCCCAGCGCCCGCTCGACGGTCGCCGCGGCTATGGCAAGCTCGTCTCGTTCTCCCTTGTCCGGCGTTGCGTCCATCGCCTGCCGGAAGTGTCGCAGCGCCTCATGGAAGAGGTTTTCGACCGTTAAATCTGCCGGCGCAACCTCCTCGGTGGCGGCGTCGCCGTAATCCTGTTTGTACTCGGCAGCCCGGTAGCAAGCCATGCCCGCTCCGTAGTGGCTGCGCACCTCGCTATCGTCTCGTGCCACCGCCTCCTCGAAAGCCTCGATCGCCTGACCGAAGCGCCGCATACTCATCATCTGGCTGCCCAGCAAGAGTGGCCAGAGCCGATCGGCGGGCTCCGACGCCATCTTCTCGCGCAGGATGCTCACCGCCGCGGCGCCCTCTCCCATTACGCCCTTTTCGCCCGAGCGCTCCATCACCTCAGGGTTCAGAGCATCGCGGCGCTTCTCTTCCTCTCGGGTCAGGCCGTCCAGACTGGGACGCTTGCTGCTAAAAATCGGCATCGTCTCAGGCCTGAGCCTCTCCCCCCTCGGGCTGCTTTCCGCCAACGACAACCATCGCCGGGCGTAACACGCGGCCGCCGAGTGTATAGCCCTTCTGCGCCACGTTGAGCACCTTGCCTGCTTCGCCCTCGGCGTACATCACCGCCTCGTGGACATTGGGGTCGAATTTCTGGCCGTCGGCGGGGATTTCAGCCACGCCGTTCATCTCCAACAGCGCCTCGAACTTGCGGTGGATCAGTCGCACGCCGTCCAGCCAGGTCAGGCCCGCCAAGTGCGCGTCGACGTTGTCCAGCGCGCGCTCCAGATCATCGACGATCGGCAGCAGATTGAAAATCAGCGATGCGTTGGCGATCTGCGTGAATTCAGAGCGCTCCTGCTCGACGCGGCGCTTGAAGTTCTGGTAGTCGGCGGCGGCGCGCTGCCACGACGCGTAGTAGGACTCCGCGCGTTCCCTCTCGCGTGCCACCTGATCTTCCAATGTTCCTGCGCTCTCCTGAGTCATGGGCTCTCTGTTCTCCACCGCCTCGTCATCCTTCGGCCCGGCTCCTGGACCCCCGTCCTCCGGGACGGGCTTCTGCGAAGTGCGTCGGTCGATGAATCGCGGTGGTTCTTCGTCTTCTCGCACGGACATAGCTCCGTCCTCCTCAGGCCGGTTAATTCTGTTGGAAGCGCCTAGATCTGCGACATCATGTCGCCGAGCAGGGTCGCCAGGTAACGCACCGTCGGTATGGTGCGCGAGTAGCGCATTCGCGTCGGGCCCAAGACTGCCACCACCCCGGTGGGGCCGCCCGCGGTGCCGTATCGTGCCAGCACCACGCTGCAGTCTCGCAGCGATTCATTATTGTTCTCGCTGCCGATGACGACGCTGATGCCGCTCCTCGCCCAACTGCCGGATCGGTATCGCGTTCGAGAGCGTGCGCTGCTCGAGGATGTCGATGATGTCGAGCATGCGCTCCGAGCGGGAAAACTCAGGCTGCGACAGCACCTCGCGAACGCCGTCGCGAAAGACATCGCCAAGCGCCAGGGACTCCTCGTCCATCAGCTCAAGCACCGCTCGTGACACCAGGTTGTCAACTTCAGAGGCGGGCTCCTGCAGGCGCTCCAACTCGCCCTGAGTCATGCCACCGAACTGATGGTTGATCCGGTTCGCGGTCGATCAACAAATCTCTTCGTTGATTGGGTCACGAAAGGCCAACACCTGCTGCCGGATGCGTGCCTCATTCAAGCACGACGACACAGAGCGCGCTCAATTCGTGCAGCGGCACAAGCTGGACGTGGCGCAGCCGCGTCTCGGTACTGTGCGGCGAGGTCACGACAGCGAAGTTGCTCACCGAGTGCGCCAGTACCGCCGCCGCGAGCTGGAACCATTGTTCCATGGCACGTTCAGTCTGGTGAAACTGGTGACGAATCGTCTCCCGTTCCTCCCAGCCGAGCGCCTCTTCGGCCATCAGGCTCTCGACGTAGTAGCGATAGCCTTTGTCGGATGGCACGCGGCCGGCCGACGTGTGCGGCTGGCTGATATAGCCATCGTCCTCGAGACGCGCCATCTCCGCCTCACCGTCGCCGATGAGACCGGGCATGTCGTGCTTCGACACGATGTACTTGGAACCGACAGGAAGAGCCGTGTCTACGTACTCTTCAACAATCAGATTCAGAAGAGTGGAACGGCGATCAGTAAGCATTTTGACTCTCTTTAGCACTCTCAACGTCCGAGTGCTAATTGCTATCTAAAATTAGCAAACGGCCCCTGCGATGTCAAGGCAGTTGACCCCCTACCAGAGCGCTCATACACTGCCTAAGACCGTAACGACTGGCGTTAGCGAAGTTAATTTAGGGTCGCGGGAGACTGCATGGCTGCCCGTATTGTCGGCGTAGGCAAGTACTTGCCATCCAGGGTCCTCACCAACGCCGACCTCGAGTCCATGGTTGAAACCTCGAACGAGTGGATAGTCGACCGCACCGGCATTCGAGAACGCCGCCTCGCCGCGGAGGACGAAACAACCGCCAGTCTGGGCAGCGAAGCCGCCAAAATGGCGCTCGAAACCGCCGGCCTGCGGCCCGACCAGATCGACCTGATTATTTGCGCTACCTGCTCACCGGACGGCATGTTCCCGGCTTCGGCATCTCTGATCCAGGAGAAGCTCGGCGCGAACAACGCAGCGGCCTTCGACATAAACGCGGCTTGCACCGGCTTCCTCGCGGCGCTCGCTACCGTCAACGCAGTTCATCAACTCCGGCGTCTACGAGCGCGTCCTTGTCGTCGGCGCGGAGGTGTTGTCGCGGATTATCGACTGGTCCGATCGCAGCACCTGCGTCCTGTTCGGCGACGGCGCCGGAGCCGTCGTCCTAGAAAAAGCAGAATCAGGCGGAGTCGGGCCGTTCGTGCTGAAGAGTGACGGGACGGGTGCAGGCCTGCTCTACGCGCGCGGACCGGCAAGCCCGCCCGGCCTGGCCGAGAACGAGGGCTTCTGCATCGTCATGGACGGACGCGAGGTGTTCAAGTTCGCGGTGCGCGCCATGGAGGACGTCGCAAGGCAGGCGATCCGAGAAGCCGGCCTAACGCCCGAGGACATCGACTACGTCGTACCGCACCAGGCCAACCAACGCATCATCTCCGCCGTCGGCAAAGCGATGAACGTTCCGCCGGAGCGCATGATCTCCAACGTGGAACGCTACGGAAACACCTCCTCCGCCTCCATACCCCTGGCGCTCTGCGAGGCGTGGGAAGAAGGGCGCTTCAAGCCCGGTGACCGTATCGCGTTCGTCGCCTTTGGCGGCGGCCTCGTGTGGGGCGCATCTTTGCTGGAGTGGACCGGTCTCGGTTCACGCAACGCGACCACTAGCGCCGAAGCTGCCCGCCGATAAAGTACCCTCGTGAACTACGTCGAATCGCTGGCGTACCTCTATAGCCTCGCTGACTTCGAACGCAGCGGTCGCTTCTCCAGCCGCGTCGACCTCGCGCCCGTACTCGCCCTGCTGCACGAACTGGACGACCCGCACCTCGGGCGCGTGACTATACATATAGCCGGCAGCAAGGGCAAAGGCAGCGTCGCCGCGATGATCGACTCGATCTTGCGTGCCGCCGGAGTTCGCACCGGCCTTTTCACCAGCCCGCACCTGCACCGCTTCCCAGAGCGCATCCAGATCGACGGTCAGCCGGTGAGCCGGGAGGAGTTCGCCGAAGGACTGACCGAGATCCGCGCCGCCACCGAGCGCGCAGCAGCTCAGCTACCCGACCGCCCGATCGTCACGTTCGATGTGCTCACGGCGCTCGCCTTCATGCTCTATCGCAAGCACGAGGTCCAGGCACAGGTCATCGAGGTCGGTCTCGGCGGGCTGCTGGACTCGACCAACGTCTTCGAGGCCAAGGACTGCGCCGTGATCACCAACATCGGCCTCGAACACCGCGATATCCTCGGAGACACGATCCCGGAGATAGCTCGACAGAAGGCCGGCATCATCGTACCCGGCTGCCCGACAATCATGGCGCCTCAGCGCGAGTCCGCAGCTGACGTCATCCGCGAGGTCGCCGCGGAGAAGGGTTCGCCCCTGACGGAGGTTGCGCTCGTTTGCAACCTGCGCCGCGACAGCGCCGGCAGCGAGAACCAGACGTTCCGCCTGCGGACGCCGAAGGCCGGTTACCAGGCGAAGTTGCCGCTACTGGGCATGCATCAGCTCGATAACGCCGCAACCGCCGTCCTAGCCGTCGAAGCGCTGGCAAAAGCCGGAATCGAAGTGGGCGAGGACACCGTAAAGCAGGGCCTCGAGTCCGTAAGGTGGCCCGGGCGGATCGAAGTCCTCAAGCGCCGGCCTTTGATCGTTGTCGACTCTGCGCACACGGCCGATTCCGCTCGCCGCCTGCGCGACACGCTGCTTGAGTACCTCCGCGTCGATCGCGCCACGCTGGTCATCGGTGTCATGGGGGACAAAGACCTCGAGGGTCTCGCCTCGGCTATCGAGCCCGCGGCGCTGCGCGTAATCGCGACGCAGGCAGACCACCCCCGCGCGTTGGCTGCGGACGCGGTCGCGCCGATTTTCCGCGCACTGAGCGTCGAAACGTTCGTCGAGCCGAAGCTAGGCGCCGCTATCGACATGGCGACCAGCCTCTCGACTGGGTCAGACGCGATTGTTATCCTCGGTTCTATCGCCCTCGCCGGTGAAGCCAGAGCATATATCCTTGGTCTGGAGCGCGACCCGCAGGTATGAAGCCCGGGGCGCCAACGGAGGCAACATGCCAGCGAACCTGAAGAACGGCCGTCGTGTCGTGATCACCGGGATGGGCGCGCTGACGCCCCTCGGCAACAGCGTCGACGAGTTCTGGCAGGGCTGCGTTGACGGCCGCTCGGGCATCGACTGGATCACGCTGTTTGATAACAGTGCCTACCCCGTCAAAGTCGATGGAGAAGTGCGCAACTTTGACCCGCAGGACTACATGGACCGCAAGGAAGCGCGGCGCATGGCTCGCTTCAGCCAGCTCTCCGTTGCCGCCGCGCGTATGGCGATCGAAGACTCCGAGATAAACCTCGAGAAGGAAGACACGACACGCATTGGCGTTCTGTTGGGCAATGGCAACGGTGGTTACCCGGAAACGGACGACGCCATGCGCACGATCATGACCAAGGGAGGCAACCGCCTCGACCCCTTCTACATGTCGAAGATTCTGCCCAACATCGCTGCGGCACAGGTCGGCATGCAGTTCCACCTGCGCGGCTACAACAACACCGTTACCACGGCCTGCGCCGCAAGCACGCAGGCGCTCGGCGACGCTCTTGACATCATTCGTCTCGGCCGCACGGATGTCATGGTCGCCGGCGGCGGCGAGGCGGGCATCTGCGAGCTGGGTCTCGCCGCGTTCCACATCATGCGCGCCCTTTCGACCCGCGAGGACGAGCCCATGAAGGCTTCCCGGCCCTTCGACAAAGACCGCGATGGCTTCGTCTGCGCCGAGGGTGCAGCGCTATTCGTCCTCGAATCGCTGGATCACGCCGAGCGACGCGGCGCTCGAATCCTAGCTGAGCTGGCCGGTTACGGCGCCACGTCGGACGCCTATCACGTCGTCGCACCCTGCGTCGACGGCGAAGGCGCCCAACGCGCCATGCTCGAGGCGATCGAAGATGCAGACCTGACACCCGACGATATCGACTACATCAACGCCCACGGCACCTCGACGCAGGCCAACGATGCGGCCGAGACATTTGCGATCAAGGGTGTCTTCGGCGAGCGCGCCTACAGCCTCCCGATCAGCTCCACGAAGTCGATGATCGGCCACACGCTAGGTGCTTCAGGCGCCATCGAGTCGGTCGCCTGCCTCAAGGCAATCGAGACGGGCATCATCCCGCCGACGATTAACTACGAGAACCAGGATCAAGACTGCGACCTCGACTACGTCCCCAACACATCACGCAAAGTCGAGAACGTCCGCGCCGTGCTCAAGAACAGCTTCGGGTTTGGCGGTCAGAACGCCTGCCTCGTCTTCAAACGCTTCGAAGCTTAGTCGCGAACCGCGAAACCTGAGATTTATAGCATCTGGACATCGCATGATCACCGGTCGATAATTCATCTGTCATGACCGTCGGAGCGACTTCAGCGACGTAAGCACTCGGCAATCTTGCCGGGTGCTTCTTGTTTTAGGGAGGCCTCTGTGAACTCAAGCGTCATCGGCAAGATCGAAAAGGCGAAGCACTATGCCCAGGAGCGCGAACGAATGCGATTCAGCGCCCTCAGCGTCCACTTCCACGGCGAGAACGACGATCATGAAGTCACGCTCGCCGACGAGAAATGGCACTGCACTTGTGAGTTCTTCGAAGGGCACGGTGCTTGTGCGCATTCGATGGCGCTGGAACATGTCCTGGAAGGCATGCTACCGGTAGAAGCCACCCACCTGCAGCACGCCTAGCTGCGGCATACGGCTGGCTAACTGGAGCGCTCTTTCTAGCGAGTTGCCGTACCGTGCATCCCCTGTAGGCTCTTGATCGCTTTCACCATCCCCAGATGAGGTTGATGTGTGTCAGGTGCATGAACATCAGCGCCTGCACGCTGCGCTGCCTCCCGTCCTGCGTGTCTACCGAGACGCTAGCTGCCCGTCATCCAGCCCCGCGACAGTCTCTTGCAAGAGACTGAACGCCGACGATGCGTAGGCCAGAAGCTCGTCCGGCCCCGGCAACTGAAAAGCAGCGGACTGCTCGTCCCTCAGGCCGGTTCCCGTGCCACCGTCGAATCGCCTTGATGCCCGCTAGGTTCCAGCGCTCTACAAAGCCCTCGCGCAGCCAGACCTACGACACGCCGCCGTAGACTTCACAGTCGAAGTCGGCCCAACGAGCGCTGTGCCAGACGGGGAACGCGACGCTCGTCAAGGTACCGCCTGGCCTCAAATAACCTGTTCGGTGATCAAGTCGGCGACCGCTTCAAGGAGCAATCGGATGGCCTCGAACGTTTCGCCTTGGAGCTGCGTAAGCCGGTCTGGCGAAGGCACTAGAGTCCTTTGCCCTTCGGGGCAGCCGCCTCTGCTTCGAGCCGCCCGTGGAAGTAATCAACGGTCCGTCTTAGCCCTTCTTCGAGGCCGACTTCCGCCTGCCAGCCAGTCGTCTTTCGCAGTCGCTCAGACGATGCATAAAGCGCCGGCACGTCGCCGGGGCGTTCGCCGAGGTCGTTGATGCGCAAAGGCCGGTCGATGATGTCGGTCACAAGCTGAAGCACGTCTTTGACTTTGATGCCGATTTCAGAACCAACGTTGAAATAGTTGAGACCTGTCTGGTCCAGCACCGCCGCGTGCGCGCGCGCAAGGTCTTCTACATATATGTAGTCGCGCACCTGCTCGCCCTTCCAGTAGATCGGTACCGGCTCGTCAGCGAGCGCCGCGCGCACGACGTTCGGGATCAGGTGGGTCTCGGGCTCGCACAGCTCGTTTGGCCCGTAAGGGTTGAAGTAGCGCAGGATCGTCGAGTCAAATCCGTGCAGGCGTTGGTACGTGGCGACAAACGCCTCCGCAGAGACCTTCGATGCGCCGTAAGGGTTCGACTGCACGCCGAGCGGGTCGTCCTCGCGCAGCGGCAGCCTGCGCGGCAGGCCGTAGACCGTCGCCGATGACGAGAAGACGATGCGACGCACACCTGCCTGCCGCATCGATTCCAGAAGACGAACCGTATTAACCACGTTGTTCTCGGCGAACTCGACCGGATGCTTCACGGAGACCGGTACGGGCACCATCGCGGCGAGATGGATTACGACGTCGTGCCCCTCCAGCCAGCCAGGAAGACGCGCCTGACTCTTGAGGTCACCTTTGATGAAGACAGCGCCTCTGGGCACAAGCTCCCGGTGGCCGCTCGAAAGATTGTCAAGGACGCTGACCTCGTGGCCACCATCAATGAGCAGGCTTGAGACATGACTCCCGAGGAAACCAGCGCCGCCGGTCACAAATATCCGCATAGTGTCTGCATAGTAGCTTGCCAGCCAGGTGCCAGAAAGCAGGGCATTCCCGAGTTCCGGCGCGGTGAAATTGAATTAACCTTTTGAATTGACGAGCCGTTGTTATGTGTAGAAGCCTCCGGCTAGGGGCTTTGTTTGTGCGTCTGCGGTGGACGCCGGCAACGAGGGCGGGGTATCATTGGCTCGTTTTCCACTTCCCGGTAACAGGATGACGAGAACCTTCTCTAAAGCTGACACCAGCACCGACTGGGAGCCACAGCGTCAAATTATTGAGGCTGCCCAAGCCGGGGATCTGGACGCGCTCGGCTCCCTGTACGACGCCCACATCAACCAGGTCTATCGATACTCCTTGGCTCGCCTCGGCAACATACAGGACGCCGAGGACGTCGTCGGCGAGATCTTCATCAAGATGCTCAACGGCCTACCGAAGTACCAGTGGCGAAAGGTGCCGTTCGCCGCATGGCTCATGCGCATCGCCCACAACGAAGTCATTAGCTTCACACGTCGCAACGGACGCCGGGCCAATGACACGGAGTTGCCGGAAGAGATTCTTGACCGCGGGACGCTCAACGACCCGGTGGAGAACGCGGAACGTCAGTTGGCGCTCGAAGACCTGCGTAAGGCCGTCGAGTTGTTGCCCGAGGCCCAGCGCGAAGTGATCATTTTGCGTTTCGCCTCCGGACTCTCAGTTGCCGATACAGCGAAGGCGCTGGGTAAGCAAGAGAACAACGTAAAAGTGCTCCAACATAAAGGCATGCAGCGCCTCCAGGTGCTCATGTCACCCAAATACCCTGAACTGGTGCGGAAGCAGTCATGAAAGAGATGCGCATCGAACAGATGCTGCAGGACTGCCTGGATGGCTACGAGGCCGGCCTGACGCCGGAGGAGTGCCTTTCCGCCTACCCGGAGCAGCGCTGCGATCTGGAACCCATGCTTCGCCATGCGCTCTCATTGCGCATCGCCTACGCCACCCGTCCCAGTGATGAGTTCCGCAGCCAGGCACGCGAGCAGCTGATGTTTGCAGCCGGCCGTGACGTCAAGTTGGCGCTGGCGCGTGAGCCTGACCCAAACTTCCTCCTGCAAGAGCGCACGAGGTTCCTTAACATCGCGGGCGCCAACGCCCAGGAAGCCCTGCGTGATGTTCCGCCGCCACGGCTGGCGTTCTGGGTCAACGCCCGGCGCCGTCTACTGGAGGCTGGAGCCACGACCACACCCGCTCCGGTCCGGCGTTTCGGTGGGGCACTGCGCTACTCCTTGTCTGCGGCCGTCGTGGCCATCACCATCGGCGTTGTGGCGTTTGCTTCGCTCAACGGCGGCTCCACCCCCAACTCCGCAGATGCACAGCTCGCCGCGCTCGAGCAGCAGGTTTCCAACATCGAACAGCGGACGCAGGAGGGCCAGCCGGTAGCGGCTGGAGAGCTGGAAGACCTCGCGGCCAAGACCAGCTTGATTACCAACATCATCGACGAGCAGGACCTGGAGCGGGCTGAGAAGATTGGCGGCTTGATCCTGCGTCAGCAGGAAGTTGTCGCGAAGCAAGCGTCGGTTGAGGAGCCGGAGCTTGCTGGGGCTCAGCAGAAGCTGTTGGAAGCGCAACAGAAACTCGGTGGCAGCACTGGCGCCTCGCCAACCACTGCCGCTGCCCTCCTCGGTGCGACAGGTGTTCCGGGCGTAACCGCCACAGATGAGCCTCCGGAGCCGACCCCGACGCCTGCGCCACTTCTTCCCCGTGAAGTCCGCGTCACCGCGACCTCGTATGACACATACGGTCTGACATGGCAGCAGGTCACCACGGCGAACGTCACCTTCCTGATGCCAGCCAGCTGGAGGCTGATCCTCGATCCCGACGAGAATGGCGTGCTGACTCAGACGGGCAGCTACCTTGCGCTCGAAACCGGCGGTGAAGACCCCATCATCGTCCTCATCACGGAACAAGGCGAGACCATCGCCCAGGTTAGCGGCGTAGCTTTGCAGCTACGTGGTCCCGGCGCTGATGCCGACACCATCGCCGCAGAAACGCTCGCGGACTTCGGTGAGATCGGTCTACCCCTTCACGATTTCGTCCTGTCGATCAGTCTGACAGACTCCCCCTAAAAAGAATCAGGGGAACCCCTACTACACCAGATTCCCCCAGCAGCCGATAGTAACCGGTAGGGACAGACCGTCAACGCCTGCTGCTTGTCTGCGCCCTCTACTCCAGGAGGGAGAATCATGGTTCAAGTAGGATCGTCGGTGGACCAGGAACATCAAGGCCAAAACTCACACCAAGACCAGTCCTGGACTCACCTTATCAATGACGCGGTGAAGGACTTCGTCCAGGCGATCAGCGATTCATCGCGGCAGCTTGCCTCCGCTGCAGAGCGCTTCGCCGGCGAATCGTTGAGCCTGATTGACGACGCGACGAGCAAGGCAGAAAGCTCTGCAGCCGTCAGCGGGGAAATGGCCGAAGCCGCGAAGAAGGCCGCAACCGACGCCCAACGCGCCGCCGAGTCGCTACAGGCCGCGGTTAACGAGGCCGGCGCCCAGATCCGCAATGAGACGCGCAACAGCATCGACGAAGCGCTGGCACAGGCCCGTGAGGCCCAGCAGGCCAGCGAGCGTACCAAGGTTGAAATCCAGCTGCAGGCTGAAGAACTGATCGAACGCATCGAGCGCTCCGGCGCGGGCAGCCAGGAAGTCATCCGGGCCGCCCAGGAGGCTACCGGCGAAGTCCGTCAGGCCGCCGAGCGCATCAGCGAAACTTCACGCAGCGTCGACGCTGCGGTTGCCGCCGCACAAGAAGCTGCCGGGCAGGCACGAAGCGCCGCTGAACGCGCCGAAGTCCAGGCTAACGACGCCGCTGCTACGGCATCCAACACACAGCAGGCCGTTCAGGAATCGCGCGGCATCTCCGTCCGCATTGAAGAGAACGCCGGCAGCATAAACACCGCCATCCAAACCGCGCAAAAGGCCGCAGAGGAGGCGACCTCAGCCGCCCAGCGCGTCGAAGAACGAGTCGGCGAAGCGACATCGGCCGTTGAGGCTGGGAAGCGCGCCGCCCAAGAAGCGCAGCAGGCCGCCGAACGCGTCAAATCCACCGCCGCAGACTTCGAGAACACCCTGATCGAAGTGCGAGCTGTCGCAGAGCAGACCCGCGAAGTTGTCGCTCGCATCGACGATACGGCCGCGAGCGCTACATCAGCCGCCAGCACCGCCCAAGAGGCATCCCAGGCCGCTACCGAGGTAGCTCAGCGCGTTGAGCAGGCGTCGCAGTCTGCCATTGAGGCCGCCCAGCGGGTCGAGCAAGCTGGTTCCGGACCGAACCTCGGCCAGCAGGCCGACACCCTACTTGAACGCCTCGAGAGCGACTACCAGCTCCTGACCTCGCTGGTACAGGAACTGGCCTCTCGTATCAGTTCCATGGCGACCATCGCGGCGGCTCAGATAGAGCCGGAGGAAGCTCCCGGATACGAGACAAAGATCTGGGAGTCTACCGAGACGCCTCCAGTCGAATCCTACGAATCGCCCATTGCCTACGAAGCGACGATCGAGACGATGTCCGAGCAGACATACGTCGCGGA
The DNA here is from genome assembly GCA_963766645.1 of uncultured Chloroflexia bacterium. Classification (GTDB taxonomy): domain Bacteria; phylum Chloroflexota; class Dehalococcoidia; order DSTF01; family WHTK01; genus WHTK01. Next base: position 786,054 of record CAVYAY010000002.1, read on the forward strand.
GGTGTCGCCTCAGCCCGTAGTCGAGACGGTCGACGCCGCAATCGACGAGGACCCTCCAGCCTTTAACCCGGCCTGGATCGAGACCACGATTTCTTATCCCTCACCCGCCGCGAGCGAATCCATACCGAGTGAGGTCGCCGTCGAGGCACCGGTGTGGGAGCCTGAGGCTGCGGCCGAGCCTGTGGCATCCGAGGCCGAAACGCCGTTCTGGCGCACCGTTGAAGCCGAGCTCGAGGAACAGCCGCTAGACACCTGGACACTCCCGGCAGAATCAGAAGCCCGCGAAGAAGAAACAGCCTCGCCGGAGTCGGCCGCCAGGACGCCCGAGCCCCTAAGCAGCCTCGAAGTTACCGAAACGGCTCGGGCGTTGGCCTCGCCGGCTTCCGAGCCTGAATCTCCGCCTGCGGTTTCCGAGTCGACGAACACGGAGGAGCTGGAGCCTGGTTTGAGCCCGCACCCGACGCTGTTCGGGCGCGTACAGGTCAACATCTCGCCGGTGCCAGATTTCGACCGTCTGCTCAACCTCGACAGCGCGCTGAGCCGAGTTAGCAGCGTGCAAACTGTAACGCTGGCCGATTACGCACAAGAAGAAGTCACCTTCCGGATCGATCTCGCCAGCCCGCTGGACGCGAGCGATTTCGCGCAGCAGCTTGGTGAGGCGGCCGGGATTAACACCGAAGTGGCCGAGGCCAACACTGGCGCCGTAACACTTCGCCTGGCTTAGGAGGTCTGGTTGTCGATTAGCGTGGCACGCAGGAAGCGGACTGCATTCTCCTTTAGCATTGCCGGCCTCATGCTTATTGTGGCCGCACTCTCTGCGATCTCTGCCCGCGATCCGGACGGCCTAACAGTACGCACCGGCATGATGCTGGTTACAGTAGGCGCGGCCATGTGGCTGCCGTGGCAGGCGCTTTTGCCAGCCGTGGTCGCTATCTGGCTTGGACCCAATATCGGCCGCAACTCGGTCGAGAGCTACGACCTGTTCAACGTCAACATGATGCTCGAGCTGCCCGGGCTGGTGGGTCTCGCGGCGATGTCAACCATAGCCCGCATATCACTGCGAGAGCTTGAACAAGAAAGCATCATGCTGGGCATGAATAGCGACTCTGTAGGCACCGACCCGATAACAGGGGTGTTCGAGGAGAGTCAGCTCAGAAACACGCTCGAAGTTGAGCTGTCACGCTCACGGCGCTTCGGCCGCAGCTTCGCGCTGGTACTGGTGGGAATCGATGAACTGCGACAACGCTTCGACTATCGAGACGAGGCTGTATGGCAGGCCAGTTTCGCCGCCACGGCCGACATGTTGCGCGGCACGCGTGCCAACGTCGATCGCGTCTACCGCTTCGGGTCGTCTGGATTCGCCCTGGTGCTCCCCGAGTCCGGTCCGAAAGACGTCAACGGCCTCGTGCGTCGCCTGCGCCGTGTCGCGCGTAATGTGAAGCCCCGCGAGGGAGAGCCGGGCGGACCGCTGCCCGCCCACTACGGCGCGACCTTCTTCCCGACCTGCGCAACCACGGTTAACGACATGATCCGCCGGGCCGAGATCGCGCTCCGTATTTCTGACAACAATGCGAGTCGTGTCCAGCTTGATGGCGCCGAGGCGCCCGAAATGCCGCCTGTGGAGACGCTGCGCCACACCACGCTCGAGACCGGGATCATTCCGCCCGCTTCGGAGCCCAGCGTGGAAGCTGAATTAGTCGCACCGTCCTCGCTACGAATCGTCGAGGCAGGGGAAGCGGAAGAGACAGAGCCGCAGACACTCCGCGCTTCCGAAGAGTCTGTCGTAGCACAAGAATCCGAGCCAGTCATCGAAGTTGAAAAGCCTGTGGCAACGCAAGGCGCCACTACCCTAGCTGCCGTTGAGAAGCCGGCTGAAACCGAGACGCCGCAAACAATATCGGCCGTTGTCGAAGAACCTCTCGAATCGGAGCGTACTGAGCCCTTGCCCACTCCGCTCTTCGCCGTCGAAGAACAGCCGGCCGAGGCGCAAGAGGAAGAGCCCCGCTACAGCACACACGGGGATGCCGTCGAAGTGGACGAAGAACCGCCGTTCGAGGTGTTCGCTTACCGGGCTCCAGAGCCTGCTGTGGACGTTTACGACAACGACTGGCAGTTGGAGGCACCGCTCAGCGTTATTCGCCGTCCGCAGCCCACACCGAGACTCGTCGCGGTTTCTAGCGGCGCCACTACAACCCAACGAGTGCCGGTCGACGACGTGCTAAGCGACGCGCTAAAGCAGCTAGACGGCACGCTGGAACTCATCCGCTCGCTTAAGCAGCGCAGCGCCTGACGAACCATCGAATCATCTTCGCTGAGATGCCCCGCGATACTGCGGGGCATCCCTCATTCAGTAAGTACTGCTGCAGCGATCAGGTGATCGTAACCTTACCGCTCTCGGACTGCGGCCCGTGCGCCGTGCAGTAGAAGATCGTCTCGCCCGGCTCCTTCGGCGTGAACTTCACACGCTTCACAGACTTGGTTGAGGTCGCGTCCGAACCGGGGTTCTTGATCACACCTGTATCCACCAGTCCATCGATGCGGAACGAGTGCGGAAGCCCGCTCTCGTTGCGAAATTCCAGCGTCACCTCGACGCCCGATTGAAGCTCAATGGCGTCGGGCTCAAAATGGAATGGCGACGTGCCAACGATGATAACTGTTAGGTCCGCGGGCCCTTCATCGCTGGTGGCCCCTCCCGCACCACCGCCGTCTCCACCTCCGCTGCCTCCTCCACCACATGCGGCCAGGAACGCGGACGCGAAGGCTGCCATTCCGGCTGAACCGAGTAATCTTCTGCGGCTGACCCTGATCTTGAACAGATTCTCCGGACCGTTGCTACTCATCTTCCTCCCCGTCTGCCTGGACTTCGCTTTGCCTGAGGGAGCGCCTCTGCGCTACGTGGACGATTTAGCAACTTGCTTATAACCCAACGGGTCGATTTAGGAAAGACTACAAGCCGATGAGCTTGTCCAACCCCACGACGAGCTCTTCGCGATTGATGACTTCACGAGTCGCCATTAGCACCCCCGGGATGAAGGAGTCCCGTCCGTTGGAGTCGTGGCGAATCCGCAATGACTGGCCGTAGCCGCCAAACGTGATCTCGTGATGCGCCACGAAGCCCGGCATGCGCTGGCTGTGGATCGCGATTCCTTCGTAGACGGAGCCTCGCGCGCCTGTCAGCGTGTCCTTCTCCGGCATCGTGTGCTCGAAAGGCTTACCGTGGCCCGCGGCCATCTCACGGGCCGCCATGACTGCCGTGCCGGATGGCGCGTCGAGCTTCTTCTCCTGGTGCATCTCCGTGATCTCGGCATAATCAAAGAAGCGTGACGCTACTCTCGCCAGGTGGATCATCACAACCGCGCCGATCGCGAAGTTGGGCGCGATGAAAGCACCGAGCTGCCTTTCTTTGCAGCCGGCAGCGAACTCTTTGATGAAGGACTCGGCTGAGGCCCGTAGTCCCGATGACCATAGAAGCGCCATTCTCCAGCGCCGCCTTTGCGACATCCGGCGTCCACTGTGCGTTGGTGAAGTCAATGATGACGCGAGGCTTGAGCCGGGCGATGAACTCCGCCGGGTCGTTGCTGAGCGGGATCGCCGCGCCAGTCGACAGCGAGACGAATCCCTCCGTGGAGAACTTCTCGACTACGCCAACAGGCTCAAGGTCCTCTTCGCGCGATATCGCTGCGAGAACCTCGCGGCCCATGAAGCCGGTGCCAGAAACGACGACGCTGATCTTGTCCATGCCAGACCCCCTCGCGTCATCTTAGCGCTTGCGTCAGATGCTAGGGCTGGCTCGGACGCGGCGGCCTGCGACCACCACCGTTTGCACCACCAGTGCCACCGGGACGGCCACCGCCTCCACCGCGACCGCCACGCCGGCGGTTGAAGCCACCGTCGCCACCACCCGAGGGTCGTGGCGCGCGCTGAGGAGGACGCATCGTCGTCAGCATCGAACTGCGACGCGTCAGCGGGGACGGAATCTCACCAGGCGCTTCCAGCTCCTCCGCGTCGGTGCCATCGAGCACGGCGCGGCGCGACAGGTTGATGCGGCCGAGGTTATCGATCTCCAGTACCATGACCTCGATCTCGTCACCAACGTTGACGACGTCCTCGACGCTCGGCACCCGGTAGTCGGCCAGCTCACCGATGCGTACGAGGCCTTCCTTGCCGGGCATGATCTCGACGAAGGCGCCGAAGTCGACCGTACGCGTGACACGGCCGGTGTACTTCTGGCCCACGACAGCTTCCTGCGTCAGACCCTCGATAATCGCGATCGCCTTGCGGGCGTTCTCCTCGTTCGTCGAGCCGACGTACACCGAGCCGTCGTCTTCGACGTCGACGGTGCACTTCGTCTCTTCGATGATCGAGCGCACCATCTTGCCCCCGGGGCCAATGATGACGCCGATCTTCTCGCGCGGGATCTGGAGGCGGTAGACGCGCGGCGCGTAGCGCGAAAGCTCTTTGCGCGGCGCGTCGATGGCCTCGGCCAGCTTGCCGAGGATGAACAGGCGGCCCTGGCGCGCCCGCTCGACGATCTCCTCGATCATCGGCAGTGTCAGGCCATGGATCTTGAAGTCGGCCTGCACCGCGGTGATGCCAGTCGCGGTGCCGGCGACCTTGAAGTCCATGTCGCCCAGGTGGTCTTCGAGACCGGCGATGTCGGTGAGGATCTTGTACTCGTCGCCTTCGCCGGTCACAAGGCCCATCGCCACGCCGGCCACGGCTTCGCGGATCGGCACACCGGCGTCCATCAACGCCAGGCTGCTGGCGCAGATGCTGGCCTGCGAGGTGCTGCCGTTGCTGCCGAGCACCTCCGAGACGATGCGTATCGTGTAGGGGAACTCGCTCTCAGGCGGAATGACGGGCTCCAGAGCGCGCTCGCCGAGGGCGCCGTGGCCGAGCTCGCGACGGCCGGTGCCACCCATGCGCCGCACTTCACCCACCGAGTAGGGCGGGAAGTTGTAGTGGTGCATGAAGCGCTTCGTCTCTTCCGGCGAAAGCGTGTCGAGCTTCTGCTGCGCGCTCATGGGTCCAAGCGTCACGATGCTCAGGACCTGCGTCTCGCCGCGCTGGAACAGGCCGGTGCCGTGCGTGCGCGGCAGGATGCCGACGTCGCAGGTGATCGGCCGCAGCTCGTCGAGCGCCCGGCCATCGGCGCGCTTGCCCTCGTGGAGGATGCGGCCGCGCACCGTCTTCTTGACGACGGCTTCCAGCGCCTCCGAAAGCTCACCGGCGCTGAACTGCTCGCCGAAGCTTGGCTGTCAGCTCTTCCTTCAGCGCTCCGTGACCCTGGGTGCGCTCTTCTTTCACGGACTCGAGCACGTCGTCCAGACGATCCTTGAGGAAGTCTGCGACGGCGGCTTCGGCGTCAGGGTTGATGGACTTCGCTTCGTAGCTGCATCTTCGGCTTGCCGAGCTCCTTGACCAGCTCGTCCTGTACCTGGATCAGCTTCTGGTTGGCCTCGTGCGCCAGCTTGACGGCCTCGAGGAAGATTTCCTCGCTGACACCGTTGGCGCCGGCCTCGACCATGATCACACGCTCTCGCGTCGAGGAGACGACGAGGTCGAGGTCGCTCTCCTTGAGATCGCTATAAGTCGGGTAGAGAACGTATTCGCCGTTGACGTGGCCAACGCGCAAGCGGAGATCGGCCCCTCGAACGGGATGTCCGAGTAGCTCAGCGCCGCCGAGGCGCCAATCGTCGCGAGGACGTCGGGGTCGTTCTCCATGTCGGCGGAGAGGACCGTGATGATGATCTGGACGTCGTTGCGGAAGCCCTTGGGGAACAGCGGCCGCAGCGCGCGGTCTGTCATGCGGCCGGCAAGCACCGCATCGGTCGAGGGTCGGCCTTCGCGGCGCGGGAAGCTGCCGGGTATCTTGCCCGACGGCGTACAGCCGCTCCTCGAAGTCGATCGTCAGCGGGAAGAAGTCGATATCCGGTCGCGGCTCAGGCGTGACACAGGCCGTGACCAGGACGACCGTTTCGCCGATGGCGACGGTGATCGAACCGTTGGCCTGCGTGGCCAACCGTCCCGTCTCGATGATCAGCGACTTGCCGCCGACTTCTACTTCGTAAATGCTCGACATTGCTTATTTCTCTTCCTTCAACCTGACAGCACCGTCCCGGGGTTGAGCGTGTCTATTGGACGGCGGAATACGCGGCGCTACCTGCGCGAAGCGTCTGAGAAGCGGGCTCGATTTGCGAAGTTGGGGCCGCCTATGGCTGTCCCCGAGGCCGATCTCAGCCTTGACCAAAAGAAAAGGCTCCGCAGTCTTACTTGCGGAGGCCCAGTTTTGCGACGATAGCGCGGTAACGCTCGACGTCCTTCTTGTTGAGATAAGCCAGCTGCCTGCGGCGCTGACCCACCATCATCAAAAGCCCTCGCCGCGAGTGGTGGTCTTTCCGGTGGACGCGCAGATGCTGCGTGAGGTGGTTAATACGATCCGTCAGCATCGCAATCTGCACTTCGGCGGAGCCGGTGTCCGTCTCGTGCTTGTGATGCTCGTCGATGATTTCCGCTTTGCGCTCTGTAGCTAGAGGCATTTGGCCGCTCAGGCCCTCGTCAGTCTATCTCTGAATTTACGCGTCTCGAACAGTTTAACAGCAGTATTGACGTGCTGCAATGCTCCCGCATCCCTCGGTTCAGGCTACCGGCATTGGTACGCACCGCGGGGCCTCTCTATACTGAAAGGGATGACAACTCCCAGGCGACGCACCCCCGTCTCAACCGCGAGAAGGCTTGAGTCAGATGTCTCGAGGATCCTACACGCAACGTCCTGCCAAGCGCCTCCCGCGGCCAGCGACGCTCCGGTCTTGATCCTGACCATCGGTCTCCCCGGCAGCGGCAAGTCGACGTTTGCCCGGCGTCTGGCATCCGAGATCGGCGCGATCATCCTGGAGAGCGACGCCCTCCGGCGTTGCTTGTTCGACGAACCCGCCTACAGCCGAGCTGAGAGCCAACGTTTGTTTGCCGCCCTGCACAATACGGCGCGCGAGTTGCTCGTCACCGGACACAACGTGATCATTGACGCTACCAACATCAAGGAAACCGACCGCCGCCCGGCCCAAGACGTGGCGAAGGAGACCGGCGTCCGTCTGCTCCAGCTAAGCTTCTGGGCGCCCCCCGAAGTCATCGAGAAACGATTGGCACGGCGCCTTGCGACGCCTGATTCGCTGGACAACTCTTCTGCGGGACTGACCGTCTATCGCAGAATGGCTTTCTGCGCGGAGGCGCCGACAAGCGAGTACTGGAATATAGATACTTCCGACGCGGTGCAAGTTGAAGCGTCGTTGAACAAGGTGGTGGAGGCCTGCCGCCCATGTGCCGGCAGGGTAGCTGGAGGGATCCGTTGAGCCAAAGACCAAACAGCCGCCTACAGCGGCGGGATGAGCGTGCCGCGCGTCAGCCAGGCAACGCCCAGCGTCGACGCCGGCAACGCGATGGCTCAACAGCGGTGCGCGCGCCCCGTGGTGGTTTGCCAGTGACCATGATCCTGGCCGCCATTGGCGTTATCGGTATTGTCGCCGTGCTGGTGTACGCGGTTTCACAGGCGAACAACACCGACACTGGACCAACCGCGGCAGAGAAGGCGCAGGCAGACGACGACCCGAACATTCCCGGCGTTTACTACCCGCCCCACCCCGGCCCGGATGGAGTACTGGGTACCAGCGACGACCGCGTCCACTACGCCCCCGGCACTGTGATACCGATCTGCACGCAGGAACAGCTCGATTCCGGCAACATCAGCAATCCCCTCTGCTACACGAGCAACCCGCCAACGTCCGGTCCTCACTCCAGCACGCCACAGGGCTTCACGAACCTGGAGAACCCGGCGCCGAAGGAGAACATCGTTCACAGCATGGAGCACGGTGGCGTCTTCATCTGGTACAACACCACAGACCAGGCGGCGATTGACCTGATCAAGTCCGTGGTGCAGGACAACGATGACCGCCGGCGCTTTGTCGGCAGCACCATCTACACTGAGATGGAAGATGAAACCATCGCCATCACATCCTGGACGCGGCTGGACAAGTTCCCGGTGTCTGAGCTGACGAAAGAGCGCCTGCAAACCTTCATCGACGCCAACCACAAGCGCTTCAACCCGGAGGACTTCTAGACCTCCGCAGCGCCGTCACGAGGCCAGCACCTCTCAGGAAGAGTTTTCGATACCGAACTGGCGTCTGACCGACGCGTAGCCTCGGCGCTGCATGAAGACGGCGAAGGCAATACCGCCGCTCGCCGCAACGAGGCCGCCGGCCCAGTCGAGGAAGTAGTGGTTACCGGTAAACACCGTCGAACTGGACTGCGCGACGACATGCGCCAGCGCCAGCACCAGGACAACCCGATTACCCGGCAGCGCCCGCGTCACGCCCAGGGCCACCAGCACCGCCCAGCCTACATGGAGACTCGGCATCGCAGCGAACGGGTTGACGAAGAACTGCGTCGATTGCGCTTGGTAGCTGGCGTTGTTGTAGATCTGCAGCGTGTCGAGCAGCCCCGCTTCGGGTAGCAACCGGGGCGGCGCCACGGGGAACAGATAGTACGCGATCAGCGCCAGCGCGCCGGAAAACAGCACCGCGTCGCGGGTGAATGTGTACTGCGGTCGGCGCCGGAAGTACATCCACAGGCCCAGCATCGCGATCAGCGGAAAGTCCAGCCAGAAGTAGACAAAGTTGAAGAAGCGGATGAAGAGCTCTCTGCCAAGCATCGCATCCTGCCAGGCAGCCTCGGCCTGAATCCCCAGCGCCTTCTCGATGTCGACGACGTGCCTGGCGTTGTCCAGCGCAACGTCAGGGCGGTCGATCACGTTGGCGCGGACGACGAAGTACAAAAGAAACGCGAGCGCCACCAATACCAGCTCAGCGGCGTCACGGTAGAAGCGCCGCTCGATCAGCGGTGCGATGCGCCGGGAGAGCGTCGACTCCTTCCAGGCCATACAGCCATTGTTATGCGCAGCTTCCTAGTAATCCACTCACACGCATGTGATAGCATCGCCGCCGACCCTGCCAAACTCAAGTTCAGGGAGAATGCCATGCGAATCCAGATGGAGCCCACGAGCGAGGTCGGACGGCGTTTCGTGGCGATCGCCGAGGAGCACGCGAGGGACTTCGCTACCAGAGCCGATCAGCACGATAGTCAGAATACCTTTCCTTTCGAGAACTTTGATGCCCTGCGGGCCTCCGGTTACATGGCTGCAACTGCCCCGGTGGAGCTCGGCGGGATGGGCTTGATTTCCAGCTACGAGTCGGCGATTGGTACAAACCGCATCGCGAGAGGCTGTGGCGCCTCCGCGCTGGCCTCCAACATGGCGAGAGGAATGATTCTCGCCATGGCGAACCAGTGGCGGGAGCTTCGGGCGCAAGGGCGCGAAGCTGGCTCGCCTCTCGAAAAAACCCTCCGCGATGTCGTTGCCGGGACGGTGGGCTTCTGTGGCGCCAACTCGGAGCCAGGCACCACGCCCATGTTCGTACAGACTGTCGCGATGAAGACGAACAGCGGCTGGGTCCTCGACGGCCGCAAGATCTTTGCCACAGCGTCTCCCGCCGCCACCAGCATCGGAATGATGGCCCGCTATGATGATCCCCAAAAGGGTCCCCGCCTTATGCTCGCGCGTGTTCCAAAAGGCACGCCCGGTATGACCATCAATGACGACTGGGACGCGATGGGAATGCGAGGCACCGGAAGCCCCAGCATCACGCTGCAAAAATGCGAGATTCCGGATGCCCTGATGAACGACATGGGGCCTTACGGCACATGGAATCCCGATAGTCCTCTCTACGGATTCCTCGGAGGTGGCACCGGCGGCGTAGGACAAGCTGCTGCGTTTCTTGGAGTCGCCGAGTCGGCACAAGACTATGTGCTGGAGAATGTCGTGGAGCGAAGACAGAGGCCGGGAGGCCGTAAACTCGCGGAAAAGAGCGCTGTGCAACAACTGGTTGCAGAGAACGAAATTGATCTTTCGACTTCGGCTGCCTATCTCGAGCGCGTTGGACATGCCCTGGAAGAATACGATCGCTCAAGCGTTACGGATGAAACGATGCATGAAGTGATCAAGCTGCATCAGTGCTGCAAGACCTTCGTCACGCAAGGGGCCATCAGAGTCGTTAACCGCGCGATGACGATTGCCGGCGGATCTGGCTACATGTCGGCCAGCCCGCTGTCGCGGATGTACCGTGACGTGCGCGCCGGTCCCGTGATGCCAATGTCACCCATCGACGCTTATGAATACATTGGCAAGGTGACGCTGGGCCTCGAGCCGGACATCTGGTAGCAGCCAGCCGTTACTTCGGCGCCGCCCCACCCTCTGCCTGCTGCAGCGCCAGGTTGACCAGCGTGCGAACTGGTATACCGCTGGCGCCTTTCACTATGACACCCTTGTCGCGGTCGTAGTTGTCGACACCGGCGATGTCGAGGTGGACCCACGGGGTATCTTCGACGAACTCGCGCAGCAGCATCGCAGCCGTGATCGAGCCGGCGCCGCGGCCGCCCGTGTTCTTCATGTCGGCCACTTCGCTCTTGATCTGGTCCTTGTACTCGTCGTACATCGGCAGCTCCCAGACTTTCTCGCCGGCATCGGCTGCGGCCTGTTTCACGCGCTCCATCAGCGCGGGGTTGTTGCCCATCGCGCCCATCGCAACGTTGCCCAGTGTGATGCTTATCGCGCCCGTCAGCGTCGCGATATCGACGATGGCGATCGCGCCCTGTTCGCGCGCGTAGGCGAGGCCATCGGAGAGGATCAGACGCCCCTCCGCGTCCGTATTGATTACCTCAATCGTTTTGCCGGCCATCGTCTTCAGTACGTCGCCGGGCTTGATAGCGCTGCCGCCGGGCATGTTCTCCGTCGCTGGGACGATGCCGATGATGTTTGCCGCAGGCCGCAACTGAGCGATCGCGCCCATCGCCGCGATAACCGACGCGCCACCGGACATGTCGCCCTTCATCTCCTCCATGCCCGCCGCTGGCTTGATCGAGATGCCGCCGGTGTCGAACGTAATGCCCTTGCCGACGAGCGCAAGCGGCTTGGCGTCGCCGCCACCGTTGTAGCGCAGGACGATGAAACGTGGCTCCTGCGCGCTGCCTGCCGCGACGCCGAGGACGCCTCCCATGCCCTTCTCGCGCATCCAGTCCGGGCCGTAGACCTCGCACTCGAGGCCGGTATCGGCCGCGAGGCCTTTGGCGCGATCCGCCATCTCGGTCGGCGTCAGGTAGTTGGAGGGCTCGTTGGCGAGGTCGCGGCAGAAGTTCGCTGCCTCCGCCATGATGCATCCCCGCTCTATGCCGCGCTCCAGCGTCGCGACCTTCGCCGCGTCGTGCTCAACCAGCGTCAGCGACTGGACCTCGAATTCCTCCTCCGGCGGCTTCTTGTGGCGCAAGAAGCGATACAGCCCCATGACCGTGCCCTCGGCGATCGCGGCGGCGCAGTCTTCCGCGCCAAGTCCGCCGATCCCGGCCCCGTGTGTGATCACGCCGGCGTCCTTGATACGGTGCCGCCTTAGGAAGCGCGCGAGGTCGCCCGAGAGCGAGCGCACCTTGTCGACGTTGAAATCGGACGCCTTGCCAAGCCCGGCGACGATAACGCGCGGGGAGGGCACGCGACCCATCGAATGCACCAGTGTGAACTCACCGAGCTTGCCACGGATGTCGCCCGCGGCGATGAGGTCCCGGATCGTACCACCCATAGCTGTGTCGACGGCCCCGGTCCCGCCGCCGGGCACCTCCACGCCTTCGAAGAGGTTGACGACAACGGCGTCAGCCTTGAACGCACTGATGTCACCGGACGCTACTTTGATCTGCATGTATCCACCTCGCCCCGGAAGAAGAGCAGTCTGCTCCGACGGCCTATTCTATCGTTCATGATCGTCAGGAGCTTCTCCTCCCTACAATCGAAACCTCACTGACGCTACCATGGTGTGGCCTATGGATCTGAAAGACTTGGTCCCTCTCGCCAGCGAAACCAACTTCACCTACGTGTCGCTCGGCAAAGCGCGCGGCGCCTGCCCGGTGGTCATCAACTCGGAAGCCTAGTAACACGCCGAGACGGATGTACGGGGCGCTGGGCCCCCACTCCCTCTTTGTCCACCGCAATTACACCAGGTAGCTGAACCAAAAAAGAAGGACGGCCCGGCTTAGCCGAGGCGTTCCCTATACACGCTCCGCAGTGTCTTAGTACGAGTCGAAAAGTTTGCCCCACTCCGTCTTCTTCGCGGCGCTGACGCGGCCGCGGCCGAAGGCAGGGTACCAGAACAGGTTGTAGTAGATGTTCGATGCCGCGTAGCTCCAGGGAACGATAGGCGAGCGCAGGAGCGGCTTCTCCATGAAGTGCAGCGGGCCCCAGTAGATCTGCTTCTGGCCCCAACTGGCAAACGTGTCCTCGTCCTTAACGAATCCGAAGTCGATGTCCGACACATCGAGCCCGACGACCTCAATGTCGCGCGGGTCGCCGACACCGAGACCGCGTTCGTGCCCAAGGCGGATGAACTCTAGCGACATCGGGTCGAAACCCATCATCTTCGCCGCGACGGCGTCGATCGCCACCATGTCGCTCGAAGCGAGGACAAGATTCTTGACGTGTGGCCGCATGGCACGCGGCCCAGGGCCATCACCGGCGATGGTGCCGTCCATAACGGCGAAGATGCCGGGGTGGATCTCCTTCTGGATCGCCAGAAGGTCAACCAGCGTCTTGTGGATCTGCGAGTGCGTCCAGTGACGACGGTAGTGCAAGAGGCCGCCGAACGCGTTCTTCATCGCACCAGTCATCGTTGTGAAGACGTGCGTCTTCATCGTCGGCAGGTGCACAACGTTCTTGCCCATGAGCGTCTTCGGGATCTCGATGCCGTCCGGAAAGATATCATTCAGCACCATCATCTCGGCCTTTGGCGCGTAACGCACCCAGGGCACGCCCTTGTCCGTCAGGTGGGTGCTGGGAATGCCGAACTTGTCCTGCACCGCCTTGTGCTTGTTCTTGACCTCGCCCTCGTGGGACTTCACCACGACGGTGCCGTTGTGCGCCGCCATGAGGTCCTGATAGCCCTCTTCGCGCAGCGCCTTGACGACGCCCTCGATCTGCCACGGTGTCGAGGAACAGCCCGGGTACCAGTGTTGCCAGCTGATGTTGACCTTGAGCGCTGTCGGAGCGTTCTTGTCCAACGCCGACGTGAAGTCAGCCATGCGCATCGCCCGGCCGATGTCGTCGACGACGCTGGGTGCGCTGGTGTACAGGACGGCGACCTTCGCGGTCTTCGGCGCGCGCGTCTCCTGAGACGCCTCGCCTTCTACACGTTCGAGTTCGGTGGTCATCGGCAACCTCAGTTGATACTTGGCGGGCTCAACTTTAAGAATCGGCCCCGGATTAGCGTGCTACTACCTCTATGATACCGTCCATCGAATGCGGCCTGCACTCAGGGCTGTCCCGTAAGTATCTCTCGCGAGCGCTCTACGTCGGCATGCATCTGCCGCACCAGCGCATCGACATTGTCGAACTTCAGCTCGGGACGCAGACGCTCCACCAACTCGATACGCAGTGTCTGGTCGTAGAGATCCTCATTGAAGTCGAAAATAAAAGTCTCGACGCTAGGGTGCTCGCCGTCGAACTGCGGACGAATACCGATGCTGGTGGCCGACTGGTGGCGCGTCTCGCCCAAGAAGGCCCACGTCGCGTAGACGCCGAACGCCGGCAGCGCGCGATCCGCAGTCACACCGATATTCGCAGTCGGGAAGTCGAGCGTGCGGCCGCGCTGTTCGCCGCTGACTACCGGCCCGCGCAGCGAGTAACGACGCCCGAGTAATTCCTCCACGGCACGCAGGTCGCCATCCTCCAGCGCCTTGCGAATCGCCGTCGAGCTGACGGTCATCTGCTCGCTCGCGAGCGGCGCCGGCATGACGGCGACATTGAAGCCGAGTTCAGCCCCGATCTGCGTCATCGACTCCGGCAACCCCTCGCGGTTGCGCCCGAAGGCGTTGTCCGGGCCCATGATCAGCAGTCGCAGGTCCAGCTCTTCACGCAGCACGCTGACGAACGCCCTCGGCGCGGTTTCAGCCAGTTCAGACGTAAACGTCAGTGGCACAACTAGCTCGAGACCAAGATCGCGCAGCAGCTCGAGGCGCTCCTCCAGGCTGGTCAGGTACTGCATGGGCTCCTGGGGCCGCAGCACGCGCACCGGGTCCGGGTAAAGCGTCACGGCACCCGGCTGAAGCCCCGCGGCGCCTGCTTGCTTAATCAGAAAGCGCACGAGATGCTGGTGGCCGAGGTGAACGCCATCGAAGTTGCCGATCGTCAGAGCGGTTCCGCGCGACGGCGCGAAATGGCGCATCTCCTCGCGCGCGAGTTCGCTCATCGCATCGTCCCCGCGAAGTCGTCAGCTTTCCTGTAGAGTGAGGTCAGAGGGGATTCCTTCAAAGCTGAAACCGAATTCGATCGTAGCATCGGCCTATGAGCCGGTAAACCGGCGGCATTTGCCGATAACCCAGTAGCGTGAATCAGTCCGATCTTACCTTCCCCAAGCTCGATGGGCCGCCGCCACGAAGCGAGCGTCCATCGCCCCTGCCCGGCGTCACCTGGGGCATCCGCGACATCGTCCTCGGTGTCTTCGCGGCGCTGGTCGTGTTCTTTGTGCTGGGCGCCGCGATCGTTGGCGGCGCTGTGGCCGCATTCGGCGAAGGCTCCCTCGAGGCCGATGCTGGCAGAAGCGATTGCCATCGCAATACTTGACGCCGTTCTCGTACTGACGGTGCTGGTGACTATCGCGCGCAAGACCGCAGGCCTGCGGGAGCTCGGCTTCCGCGCTCCGTCGCGTGGCTGGGCCCGGATGGTGGGATTCGTCGTCATCGCCTACTTCGCCGCCATCGGCCTCGTCAACATCTACGGCATTGCCATCAACCTCTTCGGCCTCGACCAGCTGGAGCCAGCCCAACAACTACCAGACGACTTCTACGACCACGACATCGTCGTCATCCTGACCGGCATCGCGATCATCTTCATAGCGCCGGTGGCTGAGGAAGTCTTCTTCCGCGGTTTCATCTTCGGCGGCCTGCGCCGCTACCTCAACCTGCCGATCGCGGGGTTGATCAGCGGAACGCTGTTCGCCATGGCTCACGGCGATCCGGGTCTCGTCGTGCCGTTTGCGGGCGTCGGTCTCGTCCTTGCTTTCCTCTACGAGCGCACCGGGTCGCTGTACGCGTCCATCGGCGTCCATTTCGTGTTTAACAGCGTCTCATTCATGCTGTTGCTCCTGTTCCCACACCTACGCTGACGGAGGCGTAGCCAGCTCCGTCAATCGCCGGCGCATCTTTTCGAAGGCGATGGCGCGGTGGCTGATACGGTTCTTCTCTGACTCCGACATCTGTGCCATCGTCACGCCGCGTTCTGGCAGCATGAACACGGGGTCGTAACCCCAACCGCTCGTCCCGACCGGCGCGAACACGATCGTCCCCTCAACGACGCCCCGGTCCTCGATCGCACTACCGTCCGGCAATGCCACGACGATCACGCTGAAGAAGCGGCCGGTACGCTTCCCCTCCGGCACGTCCTTTAGTGCATCGAGCAGGATCTGGACGCGTTCCGCGTCGTTGCTTCCGTCCCAACCCCTTAGGTGATGCAGTGGGCCAGGCTCGCCGTTCAGCGCGTCGACCTCGAGGCCGGAGTCATCCGCGATCGCTGGCAGGCTGGACGCCTGGCAAAACGCCTGCGCTTTGATGCGGGCGTTCTCGGCATATGTTGCGCCGGTCTCGTCTACCTCGATCGAGACGCCGGCGTCTGCGGCCGCGACGACCTCCCAACCGCAGCCTTCCAGCAGATCGCGGAACTCGGTGATCTTCCCGGGGTTGTTGGTGGCGATGACGAGACGTCGCTGGCTCATAAGTAAATTCTAGACACGAAACGTTTATACACTCAGAATGTTTTCTCTTGGTGATAAGGATTAGGATTGAGAGTGCTATTCCAGCCGGGATTCCTGGCCTCAGCACGAAAAGGGGGCAGCCATGAGTAACCTGGACGACACTGATCAAGACCGCTCACGAAATGGTGGCGCCGGAGAAGGGCATTCTCGCCGCCGACGAAAGCTCGGGCACCATCAAACGCCGATTTCGACGCCATCGGCGTCGAGAGCACCGAGGACAACCGGCGCGACTACCGCGAGTTGCTCTTCCGCACTGACGGCGCCAACAAGTTCATTAGCGGTGTGATCCTCTACGACGAGACGATCCGCCAGAACGGTGCCGACGGCACACCTCTGGTTAAAGTCCTCACCGACCAGGGCATAATCCCTGGGATCAAGGTTGACGCCGGCACGAAACCCCTACCTGGCGCTGAAGGTGAACTCATGACCGAGGGCCTCGACGGCCTGCGGGAGCGTTTGGCCGAGTACAAGGGACTGGGCGCACGTTTTGCCAAGTGGCGCGCCGTGATCACGATCGGCGACGGCCTCCCGTCCGACTACTGCATCGAGGTCAACGCACAGGCGCTGGCCCGCTATGCGGCGTTGTGCCAGGAGGCCGGCATCGTCCCGATCGTCGAGCCCGAGGTCTTGATGGACGGTAATCACTCGATCGATGCCTGCTTCGACGCAACACGACGCACGCTGCACTCCGTCTACAACCAACTCATGCTGCAGCGCGTCGACCTACCGGGCACGATTCTCAAGCCGAACATGGTGCTCTCCGGCAAGGACGCGTCCAAACCGCGCGCCGGCCGAAGAAGTCGCGCGCCAGAACCGTCGACTGCTTCAAGGAGACCGTGCCAGCCGCGGTGCCCGGCATCGCCTTCCTCTCCGGCGGCCAGTCGGACGAAGAAGCCACCGTCAACCTCGACGCGATCAACCGCTACGCTGCCAAGGTGGGCGCGCCGTGGCAGCTGACCTACTCCTACGGCCGCGGCCTGCAGGCCGCGCCGCAGAAGGCGTGGTCCGGCAAGGCGGAGAACAAGGACGCGGCGCAGAAGGCGTTTTATCACCGTGCGACGCTCACTTCCGCAGCGCGCCAGGGCAAGTACTCCCCGGCAATGGAGAAGTAGCGCCCCGTCGGCGGCTCTCCGCGCCACAATTCTCGGCGTAGGGCCTCTTTGTAGCGCCGAAAGCCCCGTCCTGTGTGGAGTTTGCGCTCTACCAAGATGGTATGTAGCGCGAAAAGCAAGGAGGCCGTCATTCCCAACGGCCTCCTTGTATTGCCGCAAATCGTCCTACTGGAATCGGATCTTGTCCAGCCTCGAGAAGTCGTGCACCGCGTCGATCCAGCGGATCGTGCCGGAGCGCGAACGCATGACTAACGACTGAGTTGTCGCGCCGTTGGCCGTGATGGTTACTCCTCTCAGCAACTCGCCGGTGCTGGCGCCCGTCGCCGCAAAGAAGACGTCCTCACCGCCGACCAGCTCTTCAGTATCATAAACATGCGTAAGGTCGACCCCGGCGTCGAGGCACTTTTTGCGCTCTTCGTCGTCGCGCGGCCACGGCTTGCAGAGGATCTCGCCGCCCGTGCAGCGGAGTGCCGCCGCCGTGATCACGCCCTCCGGCGTGCCGCCGATACCCAGCAGCACGTCGACGCCACTGTCGGGCAAGCGCCGCCTGGATACCTGCCGCCACGTCCCCGTCGGAGATCATCTTCACGCGCGCGCCAGCGGCCCGAATGTCTTTCAGCAGGTTAGCGTGCCGCGGGCGGTCCAGCATCACCACTGTCACCTCCGAAACCGCCTTGCCGAGCGCTTTTGCGATCTTCTTCAGATTCTCGGCGACCGGCGCGTCGATATCGACGACGCCGCGCGCGGCAGGCCCGACAGCGATCTTGTCCATGTAGAACACTTCTTTGGCAACATGCATACTGTCGCGCGCCGACATTGCGATGACGGCAATCGCGCCGGGCAGGCCTTTCGAGAGCAGCGTCGTGCCGTCAATGGGATCGACGGCAATGTCGACCTTGGGGTCGGAACCGTTGCCGATGTGTTCGCCGTTGTAAAGCATCGGCGCCTCGTCCTTTTCGCCCTCGCCAATGACAACGACGCCGTCCATGCTGACACCCTGTAGCGTGTGCCGCATCGCGTCGACGGCCGCCTGGTCGACAAGCTCCTTGTCACCCGTGCCCATGTAGCGCACCGCGGAAAGCGAGGCGGCCTCCGTAACCCTGACAAGCTCCATCGCCAGGTTACGCTCGATCGGTTGACGGTCTGTTCTCTGAGCCCTTTGCTGCGCCATGACGCCCTCCTTTGACGGACTCGGTCACACAACCTGAGCCACGCTACCAGTCAAAACGTGCGCCACAGCTTGCCGCGTTACAGGAACTGAGTAAAGAGTATTAAGGGCTGATTTCGTTGCGATTTCTGAGGATCAGGGCTCAAAGCCTTCGCGGCGACGGAACTCATCGCGCTCGTAGTCTTCCTCCGCGCGCTGCTCTTCGGCATCACGCGTCAGCTCCAGTTGTTCTGCTATCGCTTCGTCCAAACGCTTGCCGTACTCCTCGGCCGATTGCGGTATGCGCGCCTCCAGGACCTGGTCGAGCAAGGCGTAGTAGTTGCCACCCAGGTAGTGCAGCGGCTTCGCGTCGTTATCGGTCAGCTTCCAGTGGTCATCGAAAGCGTCATCATCCGCCTGCACCGCCACAACGCGCGCCGTGACGAGAAGATGGTCGCCCGTCTCAATCATGTCTTCGACGGCGCACTCTATCCAGCCAACGCAGCCCTCCAGCAGGACAGTCCCGACGCGACGCGCCTGGAATGTCGGCAGATTGGTCAGCTCGAGCTTGTCGAAATCGACGCCGCTCAGCGTGCCGAGGTACTGCACGTGGTGCAGCAGTTCACGAGAGGGGATATTGATCGCGAACTCGTTCGTCTTGCGGATCACGTCAGTTGTGTAGCGCTCCGGGTGGATTGCGATGCCGATCATCGGTGGCACGATGCTCAGGTTCATCGCGTAGGCGACGGGCATGACGTTGGCGCGGCCACGGTAGCTGGTAGAAACGAGCAACACCGGCCCGCCGCCCAGCAGTCGTCGCGCGTCGAGCTCGTCAAGATTGCGTCTCACGCTTCGATTATAGGGTCTCTACTCCCGCCACTCGCGAGACTTGGAGTCCGCCTCCATCAGCTTTACGAAGTCCTTCCATGTCTTGCCACCTTCGTCCTCAAACCTCTCGCCGGTGATCTCCAGGCTCTCCATTCGGTCAAGGCGGAAGTTGCGGAAGTCCTGGCGTAACTCGCACCACGCCGTCAGCATCCAGGTGTAGCCGAAGAACGCCAGAGCCAGCGGCCTGACCGTACGCCCTGTGAGGACGTCGGCCGCATCGCGATATGCCATCGACGCTCTGCGTTTCTCCTCGGTCGCTTCGCGCAAGAGGCCGAGGCGCTCGGCCACCTCCGGCGGGACGTGAAAACCCGGCGCGAAAAGCCGTGAATCGAGCGCGCGCTCCTTCAAGTCGTCGGGCAAGACGGCGGCGATGCGGCTCAGCGCCGCCGCCGCCGCCTGTCCGAGGTCGTTGTCGGCCCAACTCGTGACGACGCGGGTGCCGAGCACCAGCGCCTCGACCTCGTCACGCGTGAACATCAGCGGCGGCAGGTCGAAGCCCCGGCGCAACATGTAGCCGACACCAGCCTCGCCCTCGATAGGCACGCCGGACAGCATGAGGTCGCGGATGTCGCGATAGACGGTACGCTCCGAGACCTCGAGGGCGCGGGCCAGTTCGGCCGCGGTCGTTACTCGACGGCCGCGGATGAATTGAATGATCTGGAAGAGACGGTCGGCGCGCCTCACTACCGCTCCTTTGCCAACCGCAGGATGAAACTAATCTGCAGCACCAAGTTGCCTCATCAACTCAGCCGTGTCGTTCTTCACCCGACTCTCTACAAGGCGCCTATCGATGATGCGGACCATCGTCAAGCTGGTTACTGAAACCGGCCTGCCTGTCGCCGGCATACCGAAGATCTCACCCTGCTGCGTGCCTCTTAAGGTTGAACTGGCGGCCACAAGATCTCCCTCGCCGATCACCTCATCGAGCGTGATCTCAAGGTCAGGAAAGGCACCCCGAAACATGGAGACTACCTGTTGGACGCCCTCGGCGCCGGGCGGAGTGCCCGGAGGAGCGTCCTTTATGACGTAGGACGGCGCCAGAAACTGGTCCAACTCGTCGAGATGGCCTTCGTTGAACACCCGTTGAATGAACTCCCGGTAGAGAGCTTTGTTCTCTTCCATTCTTCTCAACCTCCCTGAGCCTGGCCTAAGCCGGCTTGAACTCCATCAGCTGGGCGTAGTTGCCGTCCGGGTCTAGGAAGGTCGAGATCAAGCCGCCCCAATATTCACGCCCTTCTTTGCGGATGAACTGCACACCCTGCGCCTCAAGCCGCGCCTGCTCCGCCTTCAGGTCGTCAACCATGAAGTTAATCAAAACGCGATAAGGCTCTTTCGCCTCAGCCTTCGTCTCGCTGTGGCCGTCGATGATGAAGTTGGCGCCTTCTCCCACCGTGAAGGCATGTTCCCCGATCGGTGCAGGTGGTAGCTGGACCACATCGCGATAGAAATCGCCCAGGCGCTGCGGATCCTCACTGGTGACATTCAGGATGAACTGCGTGATTTGCATAGCTGCTCCTTCTTTGAGAATGACATCATCCTATCGAAGGCATGCTGACAGCATAGTGTCAGTATCTAATCGCAAGGAGAATCTCTCCTGACATCATCGTGTCAGGAGAGTTGTCAGTTAAAAGAGCCCCAGACTGGCTTTGACCAGCACCACTGCCGCCACGCACGCGGTCTCGAGACGCAGCACGCGCTTCCCTAGGTGCACCAGCTCGAAACCCGCCGCGCGGAGTAGATCGCGCTCTTCCGCAGACCAGCCTCGCTCCGGCCCAAGCGCTAGCACAACCGGCGCGCCGACAGCAGCGCTGAACAGCGGCTCTGACGCCTCATAGTTGTCCAGCGCCAGCCGGCAAGTCCCGGGATGCAGGGCATCGAGCGCCTTTGACAGCGGGTGCCCCGCTGTCACCTCCGGTAAGCGCGTGGAGAAGGCCTGAGCGGCCCCGTCGATGAGGTGGCGGCGCCACTCATCCGTGGCCCAAAGCTTGCTACGCGCATACCCGGCCTCGCCGCGGCGCGACATCACGAAGTGCACCGCAGCGACGCCCAGCGTCGCCGCCTCGTCCAGGATCTTGCGAGCCGTCTGCGGCCTCGGCAGGCCTACGATCAGCGTGATCGGGTCCAATGGCGACGGCTCGTCGGCCCAGGTGAACTCGAGCCGTAGGGCTGCGTCGTCGACGGATGCAACAACCGCCTTACCTCGCGGGCCGTTGATCACTCCCGCGTCGAACGAATCGCCAACCTGGCATCGCAACACGCTGAGGACATGCTCGGCGCGGCGGTCGAGGCGTGGCAGCGGCCTTGACGTTTCGTCGGGATCAAAGAGGACGATGTTCATCGCGGCTTCACTCTAAGTCATGGACCGATGATCGTGCTTTCGTGCCATTCGCTTCGCTTTTTGTTTAATGGAGGGACGGATAAGGTGACCGGAACGAACTCTTGGAAGAGGTGCATTTAGCATGCTTCGAATCGTCCTTGCAGCCGCCGCCATTTTCGCCTTGCTAGCCGCCGCATGCGGTGGCGGTGACGACAACTCTAGCAACTCGTCCTCGGTATCGGGGGAGGGTGGAGCAACCGCTTCAGACGACAGTGATAAGAAGAGTGCTGCACAGGCTCTGCCCGGTGGTGGCAGCGGTGTCGTCGTCCTTAACGGCGAGTCTCACGATGTGAACAACATCATCCGATGCGAGCTCACAGACGACTCAGAGCTCGAGGGGTCGTTGGACCTGGCTGTCTTGGCGGAAAACAGCCAGCTACAGGTGTTGATCAATGTTGGCTTCAGCGACCAGGTGGTCCCTGCACAGAGCGGTTACGAAAACAAGGTACTCCAAAACCAGTCGATAGACCTTCAGGGGCCCGCCGCCAAAGGCCTCTGGGGAATCACGGCCAGGCAGTCTGTCATGCCGCCCAACTTTGATCCCATCTGGACGGGCGACGAAGGGACGGAGATTGACGGTCCACCGCTCACGGTCTCCGGAGACCACTTGAGCGGCACATTCACGCTGAATGACTTCAACGACACCCCAGCTACCGTCGACCTCAGTGTCGATATCACGATCCCTTCGGACGAAGTGAACTGCAGGCTGCGCTAGGCTTCCGGCTCGCGGGCGATGATCACCATCTGCAACACGACACCGTCCTTCGCCTTCGCAATTGCAACCTGAGGCGGATCGATCCCGAAGTCCGACATGTTGAATTCGGTGTCGGCCGTCGCGGTCAGCGTATCTTTTGCCTGGCGGGCCAGCACCGTAAAGGTCATGGGGAGCGAGACGTCCTTGATCGTCATCGTGCCCGACAGCGTCAGGTTGGCTTCGTCTCCCTCTACGTAGCCGGCCGGAAAGCCGTCGATGCTCTCGATAACGAACTCGGCGAACTGATAGCGGTTCGTCTGCAGGACGTTGCTGCGTACGAAGTTGTCGCGACGCGACTCGTCTGTCTTCAGCGTACTGAGGTCGACCATAAACTTCGACTCGGCGCCGTTGTAGAGGCCGTCGGCCGTTAGATAGATCTCGCCTGTCACGTCGGTCGTGACCCCAACCGCCGTTGACGGTAGCCCGCTCAGCGTCTCCTCGACCACATACTTCGCGCTCGAATCACCCGATACTACGACGAACCGCCGCACGCCTTCGGGCAGGTCCACGCCCGCCTCAGCTGTCTGGTCCGCCGCCGGCGTTGCCGAATCGTCCGGGCCGGCGGACACCGAGGTCGGGATCGCCGGCGCTTCGGTAAGCAGATTCGGGTCGTCGCTGCGCAGCGTCCACACCACGGCAGCGCCAACGACGACCAGCGCAATCACGGCGAGCGCAGCGCCCGCCAGAATGAGAGGTCGGGGTCGTTTCATGCTCTACTCCATAAAGAGAATACAAACATCAGGCCCCCCAGGCATGACAGTCCGAAGACCAAGTCTTAGATTGCCAGGCTTGGCTAGAAGTTAAGCGGGCGCTAAAGGGGCCCTAAACCTTACGGGAGACTACCGCCTCAGGACGCCAATCCGCTACTGGCGCGTCTGCGCTAAGCTGGCCACGCTAGTTGGCGCGCTCCAGGTACTCGCCGGATCGGGTGTCGACCTTGACCTTGTCTCCCTGGTTCACGAACAGCGGCACGTTCACCGTTAGCCCGGTCTCCAGAGTCGCCGGCTTAGTGCCGCCTTGAGCCGTGTCGCCTTTCACCCAGGGGTCCGTCTCCGCCACCGTCAAGACAACGGCGGCGGGCAACTCCACGCTGATCGCCTCTTCGCCATACGTCAGCATCTGGCAGTCGTCGTTCTCCTTGAGGTAAAGCGCGGCGTCCCCAAGGCGGTCCTTGTTGATCGCGATCTGGTCGTAGGTCTCGGTGTTCATGAAGTTGTAGATGTCGCCTTCAGCGTAGAGGAACTGCGCCGGCTGGCGCTCGACGCGGGCGCGCTGGAACTTCGCACCGGAGTCATAGGTGTGTTCGATGATGTGGCCGGCGCGTACGTCGCGCAGCTTCAGGCGCACCTTGGCACCGCCGCGGCCAGTCTTGTTGTGCTCCCAGTCAACGATGCTGTACAGGTTGCCGTCGAGCTCGATAGTCAGACCCTTGCGCAGGTCGCCGGTGTCGATCATGTGTTTCCTCCGAGGCCTTCGAGAGGCCCGTCACAGTCTAACTAGGCAGTGTCGTTTGCGGCCAGCGTCAGGCGAACTGGAGCTTCGGCGCCGTTGTGAAGTTTACGTACTTGCCGTCCTTGAGGTAGCCCATGTCCTCGATGCGGATGCCGCCCCAGCCCGGCAGGTAGATCCCCGGCTCCACCGTGATCACCATGCCGTCCTCCAGCACGTCGGCTGGAGGTGCCGCCGACCCGCGGCGATTCGTGTACCTGCAGCCCGACGCCGTGGCCGAGGCCGTGACCGAAGCTGTCGCCGTAGCCCGCCTCTTCGATCACCTTGTGCGCGATGTTGTGCGCGTCGCCGCCGGTCATGCCGGCCTGCACCAGCTCCTCGGCTGTCAGTTGCGCCGCGAGGACGATGTCGTAAATCTTCTTGAACTGGTCGTCCGGCTTGCCGACGAAGACGGTCCGCGTCAGGTCGGACATGTAGCCATCCAGGCTGACGCCCATGTCGATGACGACGCCGTCGCCCTCCTTGATTACCTGCGTCGCGCGGCTGCGCGTGCGGCATCGCGCCCCAGGGCCCGGCCGCGACGATCGTCGGGAACGAGAGCCCCTCGGCGCCGTGCTCGCGAGCGTACTTCTCGATCTCCCAGGCGACCTGCTTCTCCGTCCAGCCCGGCTCGATGCGCGCCGCAACGTCCTGGAACGCCGCGTCGCCCAGTTCGACGGCGCTTGCGCAGCGCCTCAAGCTCTTCCGGCTCCTTGATTGCCCGCAGCGCCTCGACGAGGCTCGTCGGTGGGTACCAGCTGAGGTCGGTCGGACTCGCCAGCCTCGGCCAGTGCGTCGCGGATCGCCGCGTACATGCCGTGGGTGATGCCACCTGACTCGAAGCCCAGCTTCTTGCCGCCGAGGTCTGCCTCGCCGACGAGCTGGGCAAGCCACGTCTTCATGCCGCCGACAGCCTTCCACAGCGTGAACTCCGGCGCCTCGCGCTCCGCCTGCTCGTAGTAGCGAAAGTCGACAGCGATGAAGGCGGCGTCTCGTGTGATCAGCAGGTGACCCAACGAGCCGCTGAAGCCGGAGAGATAGCGCCGGTTTGCGCCCAGGGTGTGGTGAATGTCCTCCGCCGGCGCGCTGACGAACAGCGCATCCAGTCCCTGCTCCTCCAGCTTGGCGCGCAGCTTTGCGATTCGGTCGGCTTTGGTCATTACTTCCCCTCTTTTGCGCTCTCGACGAGCAGGTCCAGCGCGTAAAGGTAGCCACGCCAGCCCAGAGCCGGTTATCACGCCCTTGCAAACGCCGGAGAGGACCAACCGCTCGCGGAACCGCTCCCGGGCGTGGACGTTCGAGACGTGCACCTCGACGGCCGGCAAGCTGCTGCCGGTGATCGCGTCGCGGATTGCGTAGCTGTAGTGGCCGAAGGCGCCGGGATTGATGATCAAGCCGTCGGCCGTCGCCTGGTTCTGCTGAATGAAGTCGACGATCACGCCTTCATGGTTCGACTGCAGCGCCGTCACTTCGACGCCGAGTTCCTCAGCCTTCAACTGCACCTTGCTGACGATGTCGTCAAGCGTGTCGCGGCCATACATCTCCGGCTCGCGAGTGCCGAGCAGGTTGAGATTGGGACCGTTGACTAGCAAGATTCGCATCTCGTCTGCAGTTTAACGTAGGAGCGCCGCTGCTGTTATCGTCGAAACCCTTATCGACTTGCGCGGAAACGCAACCTAATCTGATGCCACCTTGAAGCGCCTCGCCGCCGTACTCCTGCTGCTCCTGCCCCTCTTCGCGCTGAACGCCTCACCGGTGGCAGCGGACGAAGGCTGGGCCATCACCTCCTTCGACGCCAGCTACGTGATCAACACCGACGGCACCGTCGATGTCGTTGAGGACATTCGCGTCGACTTCGGATCATTGGACAAACACGGCATCGTGCGCGAAATACCGGTCGAGTACGACTACGACAAGAACCACACGCGCCGCATTGATATCAATGTGACGGGCGTCGACGACGGCGAGCGCTCCGTATCCTACGAGACTTCAAAGCAGGACGACTCCCTCAACCTGCGCATCGGCGACGCTAACGTCCTGGTCAGCGGGCAGCAGCGCTACCGCATCACGTACCGCATCCTGGCCGGGCTCAACCCGCAGGCGAGTTGGGACGAGCTGTACTGGAACGTCACCGGCAACCTCTGGTCCGTCGGAATCGAGGCCGCCAGCGCCACCGTCACGGCGCCTGGCATCACAGATGTGGCCTGCTACCAGGGACCCGAGGGTTCAACCTCCGTGTGCGACTCCAGCGTAGCGGGTAACACGGCGCGGTTCACGATGACGCAGCCGCAGGCAGAGTTTGGCGGGCTGACCATCGTTGTCGCGCTGCCAAAGGGAGCCGTCAGCGTACAGGCGCCAGTACTCATCGAGAAGAAGTCGGCAGCCGAGCAGGTGCGTGATTTTGTCGGGCTGGGACCGGTGCAGATCGTTCTCGCAATCGTCCTCGCGGTTGGCGGGGTCATCGCCGTTCTGCGCTACTGGTGGCTGGCGGGGCGCGACCGGTGGCTGGGCGACCTGCAGTACCTCAGCGGCGACGAGCGCGAGCGCCGCCGGCCGCTGTTCGCCAACGACACCGTTGTGCGCGAATACCAGCCTCCGGCCGAGAGACGCGGCGGCAGGCGCTACCGCCCGGCTGAGCTCGGCACGCTACAGGATGAACGAGCCGACACACTGGACGTCAGCGCAACTATCGTCGACCTGGCGGTACGCGGCTATCTACGCATCACGGAGGTCCCGAAGAAGTGGCTCTTCGGCAGCACGGACTACACCCTCGAGCGCCTGAAGCCCCGGGGTGCAGATCTACTGGTGTACGAAGGCCAGCTCCTGGATGGACTGTTCGAAGACGGCGACAGGGTTCAGATGAGCGACCTGAAGAACGAGTTCTACAAGACGCTTGCGAAAGTGAAGAAGCACCTTTACACGCAGGTCACGAGCAAAGACCGCTTCTTCCCGCGCAACCCCGAAACGGTGCGCACCACACATGCCGTCGCCGGTTTCGTGCTCATCGGTCTCGGCATCGGAGCGATCGCAGCGCTCGGCATTTACCTCGGGGCCGGCATCGTTGGCGTGCCCGTCGTCTTGGCCGGGCTGCTGGTGCTGCTGCTATCGCGTGCCATGGCGCGGCGGACGGGCCCGGGGCGCGAGGTCTATCGCCGCATACTCGGTTTCCGCGAATACATGACGGTAGCTGAGACAGATCGCCAGCGCTTCAACGAGGAAGCCGGCTTGTTCCAGGAGTACCTGCCCTACGCAATCGTCTTCGGCTGCGTCGACAAGTGGGCGCAAGTGTTCGAGGACCTCGGCATCGAGCCCGACACGACGAGCTGGTACGTCTCGACCCACGCCTTCGCCCCGCTGGCGTTTTCGCACAGCCTGCAGAGCTTCTCGTCCTCGATGTCGTCCGCCATCGCCTCCACGCCGGGGGGCTCCGGCAGCAGCGGCTTCGGCGGTGGTGGCTTCTCTGGCGGAGGTGGCGGCGGAGGTGGCGGCGGCAGCTGGTAGCCCCGTGACTGCTGCGCTCCATTTGTCTACTATCTCGTGAGCACCAAACCAAAGAAGCGAGGTCGAGCAGGATGAAAGTCGTCATTGCCGGTCAGGGCGCCTTCGGGCAGAGGCACATCGAAGCTTGCCGCGAGATCTCAGATATCGAGATCGTCTCCCTCGCGGGCGGTAACCCGAAAGGCACCGAGGAGACCGCGAAGAAGTACGATATCCCGCACTGGACTTCCTACAACCTGACGGAAAGCATCCAGCAGCCCGGCGTCGAGGCCGTAATCCTGGCTACGCCAACGCAGCAGCACTCCGAGCAGGCTATCGAGTGCATGAAGGCCGGCAAGCATGTCGAAATCGAGATCCCGATGGCGGACTCGCTGGCCGACTCCGAGGCGATCTGCAACACGCAGAAGGAGACCGGTCTCGTCGCGATGGCAGGGCACACGAGGCGTTTCAACCCCAGCCACCAGTGGATTCACAACAAGGTCGTCGCTGGCGAGCTGAAGCTGCAGCAGCTCAAGGTTGAGACCTACTTCTTCCGCCGTACCAACATGAACGCGGCCGGCCAGCCGCGCAGCTGGGTCGACCACCTGCTCTGGCACCACGCCTGCCATACGGTCGACCTGTTCCAGTACCAGACGCAGGAGACGATCTCGGACGCTCGCGGCGTTCAGGGCCCAATCAACCGCGAGCTCGACATCGCGATGGACATGGGGATTTTGCTCAAGGTGCCGGGGGGCGCGATCTGTACGCTGTCGCTCTCGTTTAACAACAAGGCGCTTCAGGGCACGTTCTTTCGCTATATCTGCGACAACGGCACCTACGTCGCCTACTACGACGACCTCTATGACGGCGACGTCAAAGATGAGTCGAAGATCGACCTCTCAAACGTCGCCGTATCCATGAATGGCATCGAGCTACAGGACCGTGAATTCTTCACCGCTATCGAGGAGAAACGGGAGCCCAACGCCAGCGTGCACCAGGCGCTATCCGCTATGCGCGCCCTTGACATGATAGAGAAGGGGCTAGGGTGACCGCGGCGCGGGGCTGAGGATGATGCCGGGGTAGTCTTCCGCCAGCCAATCCTTGAGGAAGGTCTGACCCAGTCCCGTCGCAATGTACTCCAGGCGCCAGCCACCGAAGCCGAGGTCCATCCACGACGCCATGCCCGGGCCGTCGAGCTTCTCCGGCTTGACGTCCGCCGATGGCAGGAGCTGAACCGTCGTGTGGCCCTGTGCGTCGGTCGTCGCCGAGACCAGTTTTGCGCCTTTGGATAGCGCGTCTTCCACCGAAGCGCGCATGTCCGTTGTCCAGAAGCCGATGTGCTGCACGCCCTCGCCGTGACGATCGCGGAACTCGTGGAACTGCGAGCCGCCGGCCCCGGTCACCTCGATCAGCTCCCAGGTCTGGCCACCGGCGCTGCCATAAGCGATACGCGCCCCATTGCCCATGTCGCGCAACCGCCATGGCCCGTCACCAAGAAAGCGCTTGTAGCCTTCAACCGCCTTCTCGACGTCGTTCACTACAACGGCGATGTGAAAGCACTCAATCTCCGGTACCGACATCGTTGCTCCTTTCGCTTTGCTCTCGCTCGATTGCCAAAAGGCCCCTCCCCCTACGGGAAGGTAGGCAGCGGCAGGTCCATCGCCCGTAGCATCGAGGTCCAGATCAACAGGCCGTCCGTGCCGCCTAGTAGCGCCTCGCTGGCGCGCTCCGGGTGCGGCATCATGCCCAACACGTTGCGGCCCTCGTTGAGCACGCCGGCGATGTTCTCCAGCGAGCCGTTAGGGTTCGACTCCGGTGTGGCGTTACCCTGCGCGTCGCAGTAGCGGAAGGCGACGCGGTCTTCAGCCTTGAGGCGCGCCAGCGTCGCGTCATCGACGTAGTAGTTGCCCTCGCCGTGCGACACCGGCATCTCGATCACGTCACCCGCGTTCGCCGCGTTCGTGAACGGCGTGTCCGCCGTCTCGACGCGTAGGTGCACGGGCTGGCAGCGGAACTGCATCACGTCGTTACGCATCAGAACGCCGGGCAGCAGTCCCGCCTCGCAGAGGATCTGGAACCCGTTGCAGCTGCCGAAAACGAGCTTGCCGCGCTCCGCCTCACGTTTCACCGCCTCCATGACCGGCGAGAATCGCGCGATGGCGCCGCAGCGCAGGTAGTCGCCGTAGGAGAAGCCACCCGGCACGATGATCGCGTCGTAGCGGGAGAGGTCGGTCTCGCGGTGCCAGACCAGGTCGGCTTCCTGGTGCATCACGTCCCGCAGCACGTGCTGCATATCCGTATCACTCCAGGTGCCGGGGAATACAAGCACCGCGAAGCGCATCAGTTGTTCTCGGGTGCCGGTGGCCTCGGCACATCTAAGGACGCCCGGCGGAAAGGCAGGCGGCGCAGTAGCATCTCGGCCTCGGTAGGCGCAGGATACTCAACTCTGGGGTGATAAATTGCCCTCAGCGTCGCCTTGAACGACGCCGCCAGCGATCTGATGTTCTTTAGCGTAAGGTCAGATTCGTCTAGCTGACCCTCAGTCAAGCGCTCGTTGAAAATCTCATCGACGATACGGTCGATGCGCTCCGCTGAGTGGTCCGGGTTGGAGCGCACCGCCGCCTCGCAGGAGTCGGCCAGCATCGCGATCGCCGTCTCGCGCGACTGCGGCTTCGGACCCGGGTAGCGGAACGCATCGGCGTCCACGTTCGGGTCTTCTTCGGCGGCGCGGCGGTAGAAATAGGTCACCGTGCGCGTGCCGTGGTGCTCCGGGATGAACTGCGGCCACCTTCGCCGGCAAGTTGTATTGCTGCGCCAGGTTGATGCCGTCCCGTGACGTGGTCGGAGATGATGCGGGCGCTGTCCGCCGGGTCGAGCGCGTCGTGCGGGTTTGCGCCGCCGAGCTGGTTCTCGATGAAGAAGCCGGGCCGAAGCAGCTTGCCGATGTCGTGGTAGTAGCAGCCGACGCGCGCCAGCAGAGCGTCGGCGCCGATCGTGTGCGCGCCCTTCTCCGCCAGGTTGGCCACGATGACGCTGTGCTGGAACGTAGAGGGCGCCTCGTCCTGCAGGCGCAGTAGCAGCGGCTGGCTGAGCTGCGACATCTCCAGGAGCTGCAATCGTGTCGTCACGCCGAACAGCGAGCCCAGCGTCACGAAGATGCCCGCTGCGAGGAAGGCGCTGAGGCCTCCGTTGGCGCCGGCCGCCAGCAGCATCCAGGGCAGGTTCTGCCAGTCCCGCACCGGGTCGATGAGCCAAATGGCGAAGCAGCACCGCCATAACGCTGACTCCGACCAGCGATGCCGCCGAGCAGGAACTGCGTCGAAACGATCGGCGTTGCGTACGGCAAAGACGCCGGCCAGCGCCGAGAACCCAAACGCCAGCGCGATTCGCGCCACGTCCAGCGTTCCCGCGATCCCGACTACCGTCACGTCCAGCAGCAGCACGGCCGTAAACGCCGCCAGCAGGGCGATCAGCACGCCGCCAGCAGCGCCATCTCCACGCCGACGAAACCAGCCAGCAGCATCGAGGAGGCCGCAACGGGCATCAGGAAGCCGAGGAAGTGACGGTGTTCGTCCGGCAGGATGAACGGCAGGTATACCTTCATGATGAAGACCGGAATCGCCACCGCCAGTCCGATCAGCTGCATCTCGCGCGCCGTCACCCCGGGCCGGAAGGCGTGCACCCCGCGGCGATGGCGGCCGTCGCGAGCACTGCCAGCAGGACGCACTGGCGCCCACCTGCTCCCAGCTCCAGCCCGTGTTCAGGATGTCGGATTCCAGCAGCGCTTCGCGGCGCCTCCGCCGTGATCGGCTTGCCCTCTTCGATGATGATCTGGTTCTCCGTGAACGACACCTGCACCGGTGCGACGGCTGCGCGGGCTGCCTCCCGGGCGAGTTCGGTCGCCGCCTGATCGACGACCTGGTTGGTGACGATGAAGGGCCGGATCAGCTCCGCTACCAGCGTGCTGGTTTCGCGATCGAGGTTCTGGTCGATGAACTCGTCCACACCTTCGCGAACGGCAGGTCATTTGCGCTCGCGGAGGGAGCGGTTGCTCGAAGATCGACGGCCAGCGCGCGTCGGGCCTCGCTCTGGATTACAGCTCAGCCGTTCCAGGTCCATCGTGCGCAGCAAGGTGATGCTGCCGGGCGAAAGGCTGACTTCCGGCACGCTCTCCAGCGCAGTGGCGCGTGCGACCGGAGAAGACTCCTCCGTGATAATGTCTTGCGATGCGCTGCAGGACGTCGTTCAGGCGCGACTGCTGCGCGCCCGCTACCGCCGGATCGAAGATCGGCACGTCCTCGACCGCGGCGGCAGCTTCATCCTGGCGCTGTTTGGTCAGTGCATCGCTGACAAACGAGATGTCCTGCGGCGCGCGGATCGTCCGCGTGGCGATGGCGCCCTCGGTGATTGAGACCTGGTCTTGGGTGACGAGGGAACAGCGCCGCGAAGAGAGCGATGACAGATGGCCACAGTTGAGGCCATGAGCGTCAAAGCGCGCTGGTTAGACGGGAACATAGTTAGACCGCCTCAATGATACAGGAGGGGTCTAAGGCGATTAGGATCGCAGGCGCCGGCCAGCAGATCGGTGACCACGGCGTTGATGTCGCGGCCTTCCGCCTTGTCTCGCAGCTCAGCCCATGATCGACGGGCATGACTTTGCCCTTGTCCGCCGGGCCGCTGGCGCCGACGCGCTGGATGACCTCGCGCGCGACGGCCTCGATTTCGTCTCGCGACATCTGAGCCGGCAGGTAGGCTCCCAGGATCGGCAGCTCGGCTTCTTCTTTGTCGGCGAGGTCCTTGCGGTTGGCCTTGGCGTACACGTCGATGCTGTCGCGGCGCTGCTTGACTTCCCGGCGGATCACGTTGAGCACGCCGCGTCGTCCAGCTCCACGCGTGCCGCGGCTGCGTTTGCGCCTTCCGGCGGGATCTCAGCGTTGCGGATGGCCGTGATCAGAAGACGCAAGGGTGGACTTGCGCGTCTCCTCGCCGGCACGCATGGCGTCGCGCAGATCAGCGTTGAGCTGGTCCTTGAGCTGATCATCCCTAGGATCGAGAGGAGAGGTAGCGCCGCTTACGCCGCTGCCTTGCGGCTCTTGCGGCGCTTGGCGGCAGCCTTCTTCTTGCGGCGGATGCTGGGCTTTTCGTAGTGCTCCCGGCGTCGGGCTTCCGCTAGAATGCCGTCCTGCTGCACGCGCTTGGTAAAGCGCTTGAGCGCGGACTCGAAAGATTCGTTATCGCCAATGATTACTTCGGCCAACCATACCTCCTGATGAGATCGAGAATTAGATACGAAGTGAGTGTAGCGATCGGTTGAAATGGCTGTCAAACCGGAGTCACGTGCTCATATTGACGCAGTTCATTGCGCTTACCTATACTCATAGTTGGCCCCGGAATTCCGGGGGCCTGTTTTTGTTGGCCAGAATTCAAGCTCTCCGCCCGAGTGGCGCAATGGCAGCGCAACCGATTTGTAATCGGTAGGTTGAGGGTTCGAATCCCCCCTCGGGCTCCAACAGCAGCGGCCCCTCAACCGGGGCTTCGGGACGAGGATGGAAGGCCAGGATCTGCAGACGGCTGCACCGTAGCGGGAGGCCGCAGTACCGGTGAGCCACCCCTTCCGGGGAAGCGCCAGGCCAGGGTGGGTGAGTGGCTAAAACCGACGGTCTGTAAAATCGTTGCCCTGACGGGCTACGCAGGTTCGAATCCTGCCCCTGGCACCAGAGAAAAAACGCCTTATCATTAAGGCGACACGTTTAACAGGTCGAAGTCCTTCGTGCGAAGGACGCGAAAGGAGCACCCGCCCACATAGCTCAGCTGGCAGAGCACGCCCTTGGTAAGGGCGAGGTCATCGGTTCAAATCCGATTGTGGGCTCCAGTGACGGCAATCGGTCCCAGTGACCGGAAGAGCAATTCAGAGCGAAACGTCTTGCCGGGGGGCCGGCAGAGTAGGGAGGAACAGCAGCAAGATGGCAAAAGAGAAGTTCGAGAGGACTAAGCCGCACCTCAACGTCGGCACCATCGGCCACGTTGACCACGGCAAGACGACCCTGACTGCCGCCATCACAAAGACGCTGGCCCTCAAGAAGATGGCCGCTTACCGCGACTTCGCCAGCATCGACAACGCTCCGGAAGAGCGCGCGCGTGGTATCACGATCGCTATCCAGCACGTCGAGTACGAGACGGAGAACCGTCACTACGCGCACGTCGACTGCCCCGGCCACGCCGACTACATCAAGAACATGATCACCGGCGCGGCCCAGATGGACGGCGCCATCCTCGTGGTCGCCGCGCCTGACGGCCCGATGCCCCAGACGCGCGAGCACATCCTGCTTGCCCGCCAGGTGGAAGTGCCCGCCATCGTCGTCTTCCTCAACAAGGTCGACATGATGGACGACGAGGAGCTCCTCGACCTGGTCGAGCTGGAGCTGCGCGAGCTGCTCACCAACCAGGGCTTCCCCGGCGACGACATTCCGATCGTCCGCGGCAGCGCCCTCAAGGCGCTCGAGAGCACCAGCGAGGACCCGGACGCGCCTGAGTACAAGTGCATCTGGGAGCTCATGGACGCCCTCGACTCCTACATCCCGATGCCGGCCCGCCCTGCCGACCTGCCGTTCCTGATGCCCGTCGAGGACGTCTTCGGCATCAAGGGCCGCGGCACCGTGGTCACCGGCCGTATCGAGCGTGGCGTCGTCAAGGTCAACGAAGAAATCGAAATCGTCGGCATCCGCGAGACGCGCAAGACCGTCGTCACGGGCGTCGAGATGTTCCGCAAGCTGCTCGACTCCGGTGAGCCCGGCGACAACGTCGGTTGTCTCCTTCGCGGCGTCGACCGCGAGGACGTCGAGCGCGGCATGGTGCTTGCCAAGCCCGGCTCGATCACGCCGCACACCGACTTCGAGGCTGAGGTCTACGTGCTTTCAAAGGAGGAGGGCGGCCGCCACACGCCGTTCTTCACCGGCTACCGGCCGCAGTTCTACGTCCGCACCACGGACGTGACCGGCAACATCGAGTTGGAGCAGGGCGTCGAGATGGTCATGCCCGGCGACAACACGAAGATGACGGTGCACCTGATCCAGCCGATCGCGCTGGAGGAAGGCCTCCGCTTCGCCATCCGCGAGGGCGGCCGAACCGTGGGCGCCGGCGCCGTAACGAAGATTCTTCAATAGCATGGCCAGGAAAGAGGACCGTCAGATTATTCACCTCGCGTGCAGCGAGTGCCGTGAGCGGACGTACACGACGACGAAGAACCGTCGCAACGATGCCGACCGTATCGCGCTGAACAAGTTCTGCCCGCGCTGTCGACGGCATCGCGAACACCGGGAGGTGCGGTAACGGAGGACGGGCTTCAGCCCGTCGTCCCGCCGCTCCAATGAGCCGCGCGATCCGCCGGCAGCAAGCTGGTTCTCCGCAAGATGGCGGTGGCGGCGGCGGTCGTCTGCGTCCGTTCGGCTCCAAGCAACCGCGCCAGACGCGGGGCAACCGTCCATCAACTCCGCACCGGAAGCGGCTTCCGGCCCGGCCTGCCGAACTGGATAACCGAGATCTGGGCCGAGCTCCGCAAAGTCACCTGGCCGACCCGAGACGAGACCGCCTACCTGACAATGGTGGTCATCGTGGTAGCCGTCATCGTAGGAGTAGCGCTGGCGTAATCGACGTGTTCTTCAACTGGCTCATCGACCACCTGCTTTTTAACTGATTATGGTTTTAGACGCCGAACTTGCATTCCCAGAGCCAGAAAACCGTACCGCACTCAGCACGGGTGCGGACCATAAGGACGACGAGGGGTTCTCCGAAGATGAGTACTTTCAGGAGGGCCGCTCCTGGTACGTGATCCACACGTACTCCGGCTACGAGAACCGCGTGCGAACCAACCTCGAGCACCGCATCGAGTCGATGGACGCAGGTGATCTGATTCACCGCGTCATCGTGCCGACCGTCGACGAGATCGAGGTGCACGGCGGCGTGCGCCGCACCGTCTCGCGCAAGATCTTCCCCGGCTACGTGCTGGTAGACATGTCCACGCTGATCGAGAACGACCCGGAGTCGAGCCGGGCCTGGTTCGTCGTGCGCAACACACCCGGCGTCACCGGCTTCGTCGGTTCCGGCACACGTCCCGTGCCGCTGGAAGAGGACGAGGTCAAGCGCATCCTGCGCCAGATGAAGGCAGACGAGCCCATGGTGCGCGTCGGCTTCGTCGAGGGCCAGAGCGTCCGCATCGTCGACGGCCCGTTCGTCGACTTCGTCGGCGTCGTGGAGGAGATCAACCTGGAGAAGGGCAAGGTCAAAGTCATGGTCTCCTTCTTCGGCCGCGAGACGCCCGTGGAGCTGGACTTCCTGCAGGTGGAGAAGCTCTAAGCAGCGACATCAGTCCTTCTTCGAAGGACGTAGACAGCGGGAGCCTACCGGGTAAGGCCGGGGCGTTAGGACCGCGGAGGTACACCTCTCCATGGCCAAGAAAGTCAGAGCCGTCGTGCGCATCCAGCTGGAGGCGGGCAAGGCAACGCCGGCGCCGCCCGTAGGCCCGGCGCTGGGTCAGCACGCGATCAACATCATGCAGTTCTGCAAGGAGTACAACGAGAAGACCGCCTCGCAGAACGGGCAGATCGTCCCGGCCGAGGTCACGGTCTTCGAGGACCGCTCCTTCACCTTCGTGCTCAAGACGCCGCCTGCCTCGACATGCTGCGCAAGGCCGCGGGCATCGAAAAGGGCAGCCGCGCCCAGAAGCGCGAGAAGGTCGGCACAATCACGCAAGGCTCAGCTGCGCGAGATCGCGACTGCGAAGATGCGCGACCTCAACGCCGCCGACGTCGAAGCGGCCGAGCGGATGATCGAAGGCAGCGCCCGCAGCATGGGCATCGAGGTGAGTAACTAATGCACCGCGGCAAGAAATACCAAGACGCCGTCAAGCTCATCGAGAAGGACAAGAACTACCCGCCGGACGAGGCGATCGCGCTGGCCAAGAAGACGCGCCACGGCCAAGTTCGACGAGACGGTTGAGCTGCACATGCGCACCGGCCTCGACCCGCGCCACGCCGACCAGCAGATCCGCGGCACCGCGCTACTGCCCAACGGTCTCGGCAAGACAGGTCCGCGTGCTGGTCTTCGCCGAGGGCGAAGGCGCCCGCAACGCCGAGCAGGCCGGCGCCGACTTCGTCGGCAGCGACGACCTGATCAAGCGCATCGAGGAAGGCTGGACCGAATTCGACGTCGCGCTGGCTTCGCGCGAGATGATGAGCAAGGTCAGCCGCCTCGGCCGCGTACTCGGTCCCCGCGGCCTCATGCCCAACCCGCGCACCGGCACCGTCGTCGACCCGGACGACCTCGCCAAGGCCGTCAACGACTCGCGTCAGGGCCGCGTCGAGTTCCGCCTCGACCGCACGGCGCTGATCCACGTGCCGATCGGCAAGGTCAGCTTCGAAGAGGACAAGCTGCTGGAAAACATGGCGACGATCGTCGACGCCATCGTCAAGGCGAAGCCGTCCGGCGCCAAGGGCCAGTACATTCGCTCGGCGTCGCTCGCCACGACGATGGGCCCCGGCATCCAGCCTGGAGCTGGCGCCGACGCTGGCGATGACCAGCAACCTAGACCCCCGGGAAGAAAAGTAGAAGCCGAGGCTCTTATGCCTCGGCTTCCTTGTATCCGCCGCCGCTATGCGTTTGCGATTGGCGTGCTCTGCCACGCAACCATCTGCCAGCGGCCCTCTTGCTTGGCATATGCGATCAGCACTCGCGGCTGCGGGTTCACCTCCCGGTCGCCAATTTTGACGCGCGCGTTGAATTTGGCATTGATCAGCGCCGTGTCACCAAAGGCTCGAACCTCAACGTCAGACATGTCCATCGTGAGGTAGCGAGAGTGCCCGGAGCGCAGCCCGCCAAGGTACGACTCCTTGGTGTCCAGCATGCCGTTGGAGTGGACGTAGGTCAGGTCGTCGGCCAGGAGCTGCTCCAGCGCATCGACGTCATTCTCGACCAGCGCCTTGACCCTCGCCGCATCCGCCTGCAGGACTTCGCTCTCCACCTCTGCCGCTGTCTGGACCATGGTGACCTCCTCGACTTCGAATTCGTACTGGGGCCGCGAGTATAGCATCGCGGTCACGACGCTTGCTCAGACCATGAGGACGCCATACACTGTGGAATGCGCTTCGAGCGCAGGAGCCAGAGACAGCGGGTGTCTTAGACTTAAGTTCCCGGTTCCGGGGGCCCGCCGAGGCAGAGCAGCGTTACGCATTCGGACCTTTCGTCCTCGTACGCCCTTGCCTCCTGGTGAGGGCGTCTTGTTGGCCTCCAACTGCGCCTTGAACCTGAGGATGCAGGGATTTCCTGCTCGATTGTGAGTAGCCTATGCCGACCGAGAAGAAGATTCAGGCTGTGCAGCAGATGACGGAGACGCTTTCGCGCAGCAGCGTCGTCATCGGTGCTGACTACCGCGGCCTGAGCGTTGAAGATGCCACAACACTGCGACGTGCCATGCGCGACGCGGGCATCCAGATCCAGGTGGTCAAGAACACGCTCTTCCTGCGCGCGGCAGAAGCCGCCGGCATGCCCGGCCTGAGCGAGCTGGCAGAAGGGCCGACGGCGATCATTTACGGCTTCGACGACCCGCTCGCGCCAATCAAGACAGTCGTCGAGTTCCAGCGACAGGCGCGTAACGCGTTCCAGGCCCGCAAGGCCTTCCTGGACGGCGAGATCATTCCCGCCGGACGGCTGGCTGACCTCGCGGCGCTACCGCCGAAGGAAGTCATGATCGCCGAGATCGCGGGTGCGTTGCAGTCGCCGATCACCAACCTCGTCTACCTCCTGACGGCCACGCTCAGGGAGTTCAGCGGTTTGCTGGACGCACGTGCCGGCCAGATGAACGCCGAGCCGTCGGCGAGCGCACCGGAAGCGCCTACCGCTGAGACAGAAGAGACCGCAGCCACATCAGAAGAACCAACCGAAGAACCCACGGGTTCAAGCGAAGAAAGCTCAACTGAAGAGGAAGCAGGAGAAGAAGATGGCAACTAAGAGCGAAGAGGTTTTGGAGCTGATTAAGGGGATGACCATCCTCGAGCTGAAGGATCTCAACGATGCGATCAAGGAAGAGTTCGGTGTGAGCGCGGTTGCGCCTGTAGCCATGACCGCCGCCGGTGCGGCTGCGGCCGGTGGCGGCTCGCCCGCGGCCGCCGAAGACGAGCAGACCGAGTTCACCATCGTCCTGAAGGACTTCGGCGCCAACAAGATCAACGTGATCAAGGCCGTCCGCGAAGTCACGACGCTGGGACTCAAGGAAGCCAAGGACCTCGTCGAGGCAGCGCCCACCAATATCAAGGAAGGCATCGACAAGGCCGAGGCAGACACGATCAAGGCGAAGCTGACTGAAGCCGGCGCAACCGTCGACGTCACTTAGCGTCCTTCTTAAGGAGACCGTCCTTAGGACGGGCGGGTTGGCATGGCTGCCCGCCTGTCCTAAGCTTGCTTCTCAGGCATGTCCGAATTTATGACCTGTTTCGCTTGCGAGAACGCGCCGACACAGCAGTGTCCTCGCTGCGGTCGGCCGTACTGCGACGAACACGGTGAGGACGTCTGCGATTCTTGTCTGCACCGGCGAGCGGCCTGCCTTCCTTCACTTTGTTTCGCGGTTCCCTGCTGGCGCTTCTAATTGGGACGATCTTGGCCGTGTGGTTGCTGATCCAGCCTCCCGGCGGCGAGTCCAACGCTCCCCAGACCGGTACCATCATCACCCCCACACCGGAAGCTTCCGCTGAAACTACGCCCGGCCTGGATTCGACCCTCGTGCTGGGCGGTTCGCCGATCGTGGCCGAAACCCCGGTGCTGGGAGCCTCCGCTACGCCGGCAACTTCCGGCGACACCGGCACATACACCGTGAAGTCCGGCGACACGCTCTTCTCGATCTGCGCCGACGTCGCACCGTCTCTCGATGCGGACGAATGCATCAACCAGATCGTGTCAGCCAACGACCTGCCCGATGCGTCCACTATTAGCGTGGGACAAGAGCTGGTGGTGCCTCGGTGAGCGTAGATACTCCTGCAGAGACCGCGTTATCGAACGCAGCACCGCCGGAGTTGCCGGCGCGAGAGATAAGTTAGCCTCCCAATGACGACCAAGTACTCCAACGTCGAGACGCGAAGCCGGGACCGCCGCAACGTCATCAAGATGGTGCTGGTCTACACACCGATCGCGCTGTTCAGCCTCGCCCTTTCCGCCATCGCCATCGGCAAGATCGCCAACGGAGAAGGCGGGTTCTGGTTTACCCTCATCATATTTGGCTCCCTCGGATTGCTAACCGGCTCCCAGGCCGTCCTCTATCTGCGGGATATGGTCACAGCACCGATCGAGATACAGGGCGAGGTGGTGCGCAAATGGCACAAGGGCAACCTTTTCTTCTTCTTCCTGCCGTCCTACTACATCACCGTCGATAGCAAGATCTTCCAGGGGAACGTTGCGCGTGTCGTAGACAACGGCGCGTACATCCGGCTTGAATCCGGCGCCGAAGGCTTCTGCCCGCGCAAGGAGCTTGACATCGAAACCAAGCGCAAGAGCGCCTATGACCTGGTGCAGCCCGGCCAGAAGGTGAACTACAAAGTTACCGGCATCAACCGCCACGGCGTATACAAGGTCTCCTGCCGAAAAGCGGAAGAGCGCGATGTCGTCGGCAAGATCTTCGTCATCTCACGCATCGAATACGCCATGCTGTTGGAGCTTGACCTCGTAAAGGTTACTTTTTACCCTCACTCCGCCACCGTAGAACACCTCGATCGCTACGACGAGTCGGAGAAGAGGTTTATTCCTGCCACGACCGGAGCAACCTTCTAAACCCGAGTACAACACGCGTATCCGCGAGCTTCCCGCCTCGGAGCGCCCGCGAGAGCGTCTGCGTGACCTCGGCCCGCAGGCGCTGTCAAACGCTGAGCTGCTCGCCATCGTCCTGCGTAGCGGCTCGACTCGGCAAAGCGTTCTGAACCTCGCCTCGTCGTTGCTGGCGCGCCACGGTGGCCTCGGCGGGTTGGCCCGGCTCTCGTTCTCGGACCTCGTGCGCGAGAGCGGCATCGGCGACGCGAAGGCGGCTGAAATCCAGGCCGCCTTTCAGTTGGCCCTACGCCTCAACGCGCTGCAGCCCGAGGAACGCCCCTACGTCCGGTCGCCCGCGGACGTTAATAATCTGCTCGGCGCCGAGATGGCGCTCCTGGACCAGGAGCACTTGCGCGTGCTGCTGGTCAATACGCGCAACCAGGTCATGACCGTCTCGGAGGTGTACAAAGGCAACGTCAGCTCATCGCTGGTGCGCACCGCGGAGGTATTTCGCGAGGCTGTGCGTCAGAACGCTCCGTCGATCATCGTGGTGCATAACCACCCCTCTGGCGACCCAGCGCCATCGCCGGATGATGTTGCATTGACCAAGACCCTGCGCCAGGCCGGCGACGTGCTACAGATCGAGCTTCTCGACCACATCGTCATCGGCGATCGACGCTTCGCCAGCCTCAAGCAACTGGGCCTGGGATTCGGCTAGGTTTGCCTGAACTCGCCGGTGTGACAGAATTACGACCACGATGAGCGAGAAACGAACCGAGATCGCGACGTTGGCCGGCGGCTGCTTCTGGTGCACAGAGGCCGTGATTCAAAAACTGCGCGGGGTGGACAAGGTAGTACCGGGATACACCGGTGGCCGGGTGCCCAACCCTACGTACCAGGATGTCTGCACCGGACAAACGGGGCACGCCGAAGCGATCCAGGTCCGCTTCGACCCCGACGTTATCAGCTATCAGCAGCTACTCGAAGTCTTTTTCGCGCTGCACGACCCAACGACGCTGAACCGTCAGGACGCCGACGTCGGCCCGCAGTACCGCTCAGCAGTTTTCTACCACGACGAAACCCAGAAGCAGACTGTCGAGCGGGTCATCGCTGAGGTCAATGCTTCCGGCATATACCCGAACCCGGTGGTCACGGAAGTCGCGCCTGCCGGCGATTACTACGTGGCCGAGGACTACCACCACAACTTCTACGAGGACAACAAGAGCTACCCTTATTGCTCGGTCGTCATCGACCCGAAGATCAAGAAGCTCTTCAAGAATTTCGAGCCGCTGCTGGCCTAGCGCTGTGTCTTCGGGATCACGAGCTTCAGTGCCGTGTGTGTGGCAGAGAAGCTAACTACCTTGGTATCAACCAAACCTGCTTCGCGCGCCGCCGCCATGACCTCCACATCCTTGAGAACCGCGCTCTTGCCTTTCGGCGAGACGACCCAGACGCTCCCAGCCGGCTTGATCGTTCGCCGAAGCTCGGGGAGACAGTCGAGGTCTTCGACGCGGTCCGCCTCGTAGAAAACCATGTCAGCGCCCGGGACCACCTCGCAGCTCGGTTCACCGACCCGCCCACGTAGCTGAGTCATGAATTCCTCGTCAGCGACGCCCAGGACGGACACCGACATCTCGGGTTTGACGCCCAACTTATCGAGCAGGTCACGCGGGTTGCGGATCTTCTCTGCCCATTTCTCGGCGTTCCGGCCCAACTCAAACACTGCCACGCCACCTTCGTAGCCGACGCGCAGCTCCCCATGCGACGTGTCGAGCGACGCGATCTGGGTGAACGGGATCTTGAGACGGAAGTCGCCGCGGAAGATCAGCTCCGCGGTCTCGAGCAGCGCCTTCCCCTCTGAGGCATTGTCTTTGTAAGTGACGTGGCAAATAGCTTCGGAGCCCACGTTAGACCGCCATCAACTCCCGCTGCGCGCCGATTTCGCGGCCCTCGTGTTGCAAGAGCCAGGCTTTCGTATCGAGGCCACCGCCAAAGCCGTGCAAGCGCCGGTCAGAACCAACGACACGGTGGCACGGGATGATGATTACGATAGGGTTGGCGCCGCAAGCGCTGCCGGCGGCCCGATATGCGCTCGGGTTGCCAGCCTCCGCCGCCACTTCAGCGTAACTCAATGTCTCGCCATACGGGATACCGGCTACGACTTGCCAGACCCGGCGCCGGAACTCACTTCCGCCGCCAAGGTCTATCGGGACCTTGAAGTCGCGCCGTTCCGCCGCGAAGTACTGGCTCAACTGTGTCTCAAGCGCCTTCG
Source organism: uncultured Chloroflexia bacterium (assembly GCA_963766645.1). GTDB lineage: Bacteria > Chloroflexota > Dehalococcoidia > DSTF01 > WHTK01 > WHTK01. Next base: position 828,245 of record CAVYAY010000002.1, read on the forward strand.
CAATCGCCTGTTCTTCCTGAGTTAACGGCTCAGTGCTCACATCGTGCGACTGTTGTGTCGAACGGCGCAGCGGTGGCTCGCGCCGGCCGCCCAGGAAGTCGAGACGGCGCAGACCCTTCGACGTGACTTCGGCAAACAGTAAACCGAACGGCGCCTCAACCGTGAACGTGGCCATGGGGGACTCCTAAGCCTCCCGAACGAGGACCAACTCAGCTGTGGGCAGCCCAACGGTCACCTTCTGGCCGCTGTAGTCCGGCAGTGAAAGCGTGATCGTCGCGTTCGACAGCGCCACTTCCTCGACGTGCAACCGAGTGTTGGGGATGAGGTGATTCCGCTCCAGGTAGTGCATTAGCGCGGCGTCATCCTCCGCGTGCTCCGCGATGTTGTTGACAACGAGCGCAGCGCCTTCGCGGGAATCGCGCAACGGGTATGCGCCGGTCGGTTCATCGCTCGCGAGACCCGGTATCGGGTTGCCGTGCGGGCACGTTTCCGGGTTGTGGAGGATCGCCAGGATCTGACGCTCGATCAGGGGCGAAATCGCGTGTTCCACCCGGTGGGCCTCGTCATGTACGTCGGCCCAGTCGAGCTTGAGGATGTCGGTGAGGAGACGCTCCGCAAGCATGTGGCGACGGATAATCGATTCGGCGCGCTCCTGGCCTTGGGGACTCAACTCGATGTGATGCTCAGTGTCCAGCGTGACGAGTCCGTCTCGCTCCATACGTTTTAACGTAGCCCAGGCAGTCGGGGCAGATACACCCTTACGCTCTTTGATGCGCGCAGCGATGACCGCCGAGCCTTCTCGGCGCATCGTATAGATGAGCTGGAGGTAGTCCTCGATGGTCTCACTGAGGTGTTCTGTCTGGCTCATAGGGCCACCTGATCGTATGCAGCGCATCTGGCGGGCGTCAACTTGACGCGCAGGTGAGGAAGCTCATCGACCTGCCAGCCGCAACTCCGCCTCTGCTGCCACGATGCGATACACCTCCGCCAGTGGCAGCGACTCTTCCTGCGCGATGCGGCGGCAAACCTCGTATTCTGGGGCGACGCGCGGCGTTTCGCCCGGAAGGCGCTTCACCTTGACAGCTGCAGGCCCCAGGCTGGACTCGAACTCGAAAACGTCGCGTTCGGCCTCGTAGCGGCTGACGTCTCGAACGCGGACGCCGAGCGTGCTCGTCTCGCGCAGAACTACATTGACGAGGTCCGCTTCCAGCGCCTCCTGGCAAAGCACGGAAACCATCACCGCCGGACGGCTCTTCTTCATTTGAATCGAGGTAAACCAGACGTCCGCGGCGCCACGAGCCAAGAGCGACTCCTGGGTGTACGCCAGCAACTCAGGGGACATGTCGTCGATGTTGGTCTCGATCAGGCGCATACGGTTGCCGGACGGCTCGGTCTCACCTAGCCAAACCCGTAGCACGTTGGGACGATCCGCCGGGTCGCGCCCGCCTGCGCCGATGCCGACCGTCTCGACGCGCATCGGGGGACGCTGAAAGCGACCGAGCGTGGTGAGTAGGGCGGCGCCGGTCGGCGTCACCATCTCTCCGCGCGGGCCTTCTCCTTCGACGACTGGGGCGCCAGCGCGCGCCATCAGCTCTAGCGTTGCGGGTGCCGGCAGCGGCAACGCGCCATGTGAGCCCTTGCCCTCGCCGTGGCCTAGCGGCAGGGGCGATGCATAGACGTCCTCCACGCCGAGCAGGCGAAGGCCAGCGACGCAGCCCGTCACGTCGACGAGCGCGTCGACGGCGCCGACTTCGTGCAGCTCCACGGCTTGAACGCTGCTGCCGTGCACCTTCGCCTCAACTTCGCCGAGGGCCTGAAATACGGACTCGATGCGGTCGCGGTCGGACTCGGGGAGCTGTGATTGGCGCACGATTTCGAGCACTTCGGCGAGGGAGCGATGGCGCGGCGGCTCCTTAACGACGACGTCGAGTTTGGTGGCGGCGAACCCGGCGCGCTGGACACGCTCCACCGTCAGCTCGAAGGCCCCGGGGGGCAGAGCGAGCTTCAAGACTTCGTCCCGTAGCGACTCGAACGGGAGGCCGGCGTCGATCAGACGCGCCCAGGATCATGTCGCCGCTGGCGCCGGAGAAGCAGTCAAAGTAGGCGACGCGTGTCATGGACTGGGAAGTTTAGTCGACTCGTGGGGGATTGTGGGAGATGCGGTTGATCTGGCCCGCGAGGTATCCGGCGCCAAAGCCGTTATCGATGTTGACGACGGAGACGCCGGCGGCGCAGCTGTTGAGCATCGCCAGCAGTGGCGCCAGGCCGTTGAAGCTGGCGCCGTACCCGATCGACGTGGGGACGGCGATCACCGGGACGGCGACGAGCCCGGACACCACACTGGGTAATGCTCCCTCCATCCCGGCAATCACAACGATGACGTTGGCATGCATCAGTGCGGCCAGGTGATCGAAAAGGCGGTGGATGCCGGCAACGCCGACGTCAGTAATCAGGGTGGCGTCGCTGCCCATGACGCGAGCCGTGACGACTGCCTCGCGTGCAACCGGCAGGTCCGAGGTGCCAGCGCAGACGATGGAGACGCCCGGCAGCATCGGCTGCGGGTCACGGTCGACGACGGCGGTGCGCGCCACCTCGTCGTATTCGGCGTCCGGGACGGCAGCCTGCAGCGCGCGAAAGCCGTCGCGGTCGAGGCGGGTGACGAGGAGACGCCCAGTCTGCTCGACCAGTCGTTCGCCAATCGCCGCAACCTGGTCCGGCGTTTTGCCGAGGCCGAGCACGACCTCCGGAATGTGATCGCGGATGCCGCGATGGTGGTCAATCTTGGCGAAATCGAGGTCTTCGTAAGGCAGGTGGCGCAGCTCCGACAGCGCCTCTTCAACCCCGACGGAGCCATCCGCGACTTGCTCCAAGAGCAGCCTTAGCTTCTCGTTAACGCTTTTTGCCTCCGAATTTAGTGGACGAATTATAGCATCGTACCTGCGCAGATCCTCCGTAAGTCTGTGCTACACTCGTGCGGTTGGCGGCGGGGTAGCCGACAGCAGTGCGGTGGCTTCGCGCTGCGGTCGATAACTAGTGAATAGCAGATCGAAAGGTCACTGCTTGAGCTGGATCGACATAGCAATCCTCGTCACGATGGCCTGGTTCACCTACGCCGCGTTCCACGCAGGCATGATCCGGGAGGTCATCACCATCGTTGGCGCCATCTTCGCCGTGGCGCTTGCTGGCCTCTTCTACCAGGATCTAGCTGAGGACGTACGCGTCGCCGTCGACAATGTGGAAACGGCCCGAATCATCGCGTTCGCCATGATCTTCGGTGCTACGGTGCTGGCGAGTCAACTGACAGCGTTGTTCTTGAAGCAGGCAGCAACACTCCTCCTGCTGGGTCTATTCGACTCCCTGGGCGGCGCGGTCATCGGCTTCTTGAAGGGGTTCATTTTTGTCGAGATCGCGCTGATCATCGGCATCACGTTCGAGTCGCTAGGCTTCCGCGGTGCGATCGAGAACTCAGCGCTGGCGCCGATTTATCTCGACTTCTTGCCGTTCTTGAAGTGGATCCTGCCGGAGCAATTCAAAGAAGCGATTAGCGGGTTTTAGGCTAGAGACCCCGCGGGACCTCGGGCTGGCAGTGGCGGCAGAAGCTGGTGATGCGCTGGCCAGCCGTGATTTCGCTGATCGTGGCGCCGCAGCGGGGACAGGGCTGACCGCCACGGCGGTGGACACGCAGGTGATCGCGCCACTCCTTGTATTCCAGGCTCTCGCCCATCTTCTCCCAGACGATCGGTTCCGCCCAGCGCAGGACGTCGCCGACGGCGTGGTAAAGCACGCCGATCTCGTCGTCGGACATCTGGCTGCGCTTGCGGTAGGGGTGAAGCTTCGCCTCCCAGAGGATTTCGTCCGAATACGCATTGCCGACACCGGCAATGAACTTATGGTTAACCAGGATGCTCTTGATCTGGCCGCTGTACTTCTTGATCCGCTCGCGGAAGACCTCCTCGGTCAGGGCCGGCGAAAGAACGTCAGGCCCCATTTCGCCGAACTGAGGCAGCGTCTCAAGCTGTTCGGGCGTCGTCAGATAGACGCGACCCATGAGGCGCTGGTCGACGTAGCGCAGCTCCTTACCGCCACTTAGGCCGAAGAGGAAGCAGGTGCGGGCGTGGCGCTTTGTGGAGGGCTCCACGAGCGAGAAGCGGCCTGTCAGCATGGCATTGATCACCATGATCCGGCCGCTGGCGAGAGTAAAGAGGAGGAATTTACCGTGGCGGTGGACGTCTCCCAGCGTATCGGCGGTCATCTGACGAACGAACTCATCCCGTGGTACCCTAATAACTACAGGGATGAAGGTGTCCACCTTCTCGATGGTCTGACCGGCCACGGTACGATTGAAGAACTTGCGTATCGCCTCGAGATCGGGCACTTCAGGCATAACGAGACTATTCTAACGTCCACTTTTTGCCGAGAGTTTCTTGTGTCAGACCTTTGCCAAGGGATTCCGTTCCGGCTTGCCCTAACGTGACTCGCCCAATAAGATTCGCAGGGTTTGGCTCGGCTGAGCCACCAAGGAGGTAGCACCGCATTGGCCTACGTGGACAAAGAAATCGCCTGTAAGGACTGTGGAAACGGCTTCGTTTTCACGGCAGGCGAGCAGGAGTTTTACGCGACGAAGGGGCTCCAGAACGAGCCCGCACGCTGCCCGCGCTGCCGCACGGCGCGCCGGACGGCCCGGGCCCAGGAGCCTGAGGAAGGCTACGTGCGCTACGGCGTATTTGCCAGCTTTGGCGGCAAGACGCCGCGCCAGATGCATCCGGCCGCCTGCGCCGAGTGCGGAATCATGACCGAAGTCCCGTTCATCCCGAGAGGTGACAGGCCGGTCTATTGCAGTTCCTGCTACAACAAGGTACGCGCTGCGGCGCCGAGGCCTCTCTCCTAAATCCCCAGAGGCCATCATGGCCACTGACCCGGAAGCGCTCACCCAGCTGTCGCGTCTCGTCGGCGAATCGATTTCGCCGGTGGCGACTCCGGCTGAGGTTCAGCGCGTCCTCGAAGGACGCCTCGACAAACTGATGGACGGAATCGTTGCGGAAGCCGCCGCGTCAGATGACGTCTCCAACCGTGAGTCCGCGTTCGAATTCGTCACCGCGCGGCTGGACGATCTGGCGAAATGGCTGAGCGCGGCGCAGAGGGCTCGACTACTGGACGCCGCGCAAGGCAAGATCGATACATGGTGAGACGAATCGCACTTCTGGTGTTCACCGCTTTTGCGCTTTTGATGATCGCGTGCGGAGGCAGCGACAAGCCGAATACGACGGCGCAGCGGCCGGAGCCGACCGTCAGGCCGACTGGCGTTTCGAGCGGCCCTACGGCCATCGTGGAGCCCCGCAGCGGCCCTCCGGGCGGGTTTGTTACAGTCTCAGGCGCTAGCTGGCCCCCCGGCGTGCTAATCGACGTTACCGGCGTCTTGCCAGCGGGCTCCGCGGCCGACCCCTACGCAACGACCACAACGGACCAGGCCGGCAGATTCAGCGTCAGGTTCCGGCTGGAAAAGACGCCTGACGGCGGTGATCTGAAAGTCGGCCGATTTGACCTGATCGTGCGTTCGGCGAGCGCCGAAGTCGACATACCGTTCCTGGTGGAGACGCGACGTCCGATCCAGAACAACGGCCCGAGCTAAGCGCAAAGAACAACCGCTAAAATCAGGCATGCTGCAGCCCGTGACACTGAAGGGACGTTTCGTACGCCTGGAACCCTTGCGTCTGGATCACATCCCGGCGCTCGCCGTAGCAGCGGCGGGGCCGCGCGAGACGTTCGTTTACACGCTGGTGCCGGACGGCGAGGATGAAACGCGGATCTTTGTCGAGACGGCGATGGCGATGCAGGCGGCCGGAACCGCTGTCCCCTTCGCAACCATTGACAGACTTTCCGGGCGGGTGGTTGGGACGACCCGTTTCTTCGACATCCAGTTCTGGGACTGGAAGCCGGGCAGCCCGCTTCAGCGTGGCGTCGAGCTGCCGGACGCGCTGGAAATCGGATTCACGTGGCTTTCGCCTAGCGTTCAGCGTACCGGCATTAATACAGAATCGAAGCTGCTAATGCTGACACACGCCTTTGAGACGTGGCGTGTGCACCGCGTACGACTGGTGACGGATGCTCGCAACGAACGGTCACGAAGGGCGATCGAACGGCTGGGCATGCAGTTCGACGGGGTGCTACGGGCGGCGCGAACCGCCTTCGACGGCGGCATACGCGACAGTGCCTATTACTCGATGCTAGATTCGGAGTGGCCCGAGGCTAAGACAGCGCTGGAGAAGCGATTGCGGCCCGATTAGCGGTTGCCGTTGGTGACCTCTTCCTCATCGTCCTCGTCGTCTGCATCCTCATCTTCGTCATCGTCTCCGGTCTCAGAGAAGACGCCGACCTCGCGGCCGGCCCAGACGGTGACGATGAAGTCATCGCGAAGCGGCTCCCAGCTCATCACGAGCCGCTCGTCGATCTCGCCGATGAGGTCTTCAATCGCCTCGTCATCGAAGTCGGCGGTGACGCAAAGTGTGGCGTAGGCTGTGGCCTGGGTGTAGTGCAGGTCGACGCGGCCGACCTCATCGCCCTCGCGCTCAATGACGAAGCTCTCGGACTGCTGGGTGCGCGTCTCACGCTCGAAACTATAGGTTGCCATTTTGTCCCTCTAAGGCCGAATCTGGCCGTCGCCCTGCACGATCCACTTGTACGTGGTGATTTCACGCAGGCCAGTCGGCCCGCGCGCAATCGTCTTCTGAGTCGAGTCAATGATCTCGGCGCCGAGGCCGAATTGCGCACCGTCGGTGAATTGCGTCGAAGCGTTGACGTACACGACGGCGGTGTCGACCTCGTCGGTGAAGCGCTGGGCGGCGCTGAAGTCCTCAGTGATTATGGCGTCCGAGTGCCCGGTGCCATACTGGGCGATATGGTCCAGCGCATCGTCCAGTGAATCGACGATACGGACGGCGGCAACAGCAGCCAGGAACTCGCGCCCGAAGTCGTCCGGCTGCGCCGCGACAGCATTGACGCCGTCGCCTGCCTGCTGCAGCAGCGAGAGGGCGCGCTCATCGCAGCGGAGCTCGACGCCCTTCGCGGCGAGCGACTCGGCGGCGCGCGGCAGGTAACCGACGGCGACATCAGCGTGGACGAGGACTGTGTCGAGGGCGTTACAGATCGACCAGTTGCGCGTCTTGGCATTGGTGACGATGTCGACGGCCTTATCAAGGTCAGCGAGCCGGTCGACGTAGGTGTGGCAGACGCCGACGCCGCCGGTGAGGACGGGCATGCGGGCATTCTCCGCCACGAAACGGATGAGTTCGGCTCCTCCGCGCGGCACAACGATGTCGATGTAATCGCGCATCGTCAGCATTTGGCCGACGAGGCCGCGATCGGTGTTCTCGATAAACTGCAGCGCGCCTTCGGGTACGCCGACCGACACCTGCGCCTCCTGCGCGACGCGGGCGAGCATGGTGTTCGAGCGAATGGCCTCGCTGCCGCCGCGGATGACGCAGGCGTTCCCGGACTTGAGGCAAAGCGAGGCGATATCGATAGTCACGTTGGGGCGGCTCTCGAAGATTGCGGCGAGGACGCCGAGGGGGACGCGGCGGCGGCTGACGTTGAGGCCATTGGGCAGCCTGCGGCCGTCGATTACCTCGCCGACGGGGTCGGGGAGCTGGGCGACGGTACGGACGTCGGCGGCGATGGCGTGCAGCTTCTCGAGCGTCAGCTTGAGTCGGTTGAGCGGTGCGTCGGCGAGGCCGGCATCTCGGGCACGCTCTACGTCCTGAGTGTTGGCCGCGATGATTTCGTCCTGGCGCGCGATCAACGCCTGGGCGATCGCCTCGAGCGCAGCGTTCTTGGTGGCGGTCGAGGTACCGGCCAACTTGCGGGCGGCGGCCTTCGCGGCCTGCGCCTGTGACAGTAGGGTTGCATCTATCTCCATCTCACCCCTCCGGATTAGACGAGAACCAGATTATCGCGGTGGACGGCTTCGGCTCCATAGTCATGGCCCAGGATCGAGGCGATCTGGGAAGAACGGGATCCACGTACGGCCGTCAGCTCCTGCGAGCCGTAGTTGGCGACGCCGGTGGCCACCCGGTCGCCGACCGGATTGGTGATCTCAATGGTGTCGCCGCGCTGGAAGTCGCCGCAGACCTCCTGGATCCCGGCGGGCAAGAGGCTCGTATTGCGCTCACGTAGCGCCCTGGCGGCGCCTTCGTCGATGACGAGGCTGCCTTTGATGCGCAGACCGCTGAGAATCCAGCGCTTGCGGCTTTCGAGACGGTCGGCGGCGGCCGGGAAGAAGGTGCCGAGCGCCTCGCCCTGAACGAGCCGGGGCAGGATGTCGCGTTCGAGGCCACTGGCGATGACGGTGTCGCTGCCGCCGGAGGTTGCGAGGCGCGCAGCCTGCAGCTTTGAGGCCATACCGCCGCGACCGTGGCCCTCGCTCGAGCCGGCGTACGCCTCGATCGTCTTGTCGATGCGGTCTACGCGTGTGACCAGCGTGGCGGTGGGGTCGATAGAGGGGTCAGCAGTGAAGAGGCCCTCGCGGGTCATAAGCATCGCCAGGAGGTCGGCGTCGACAAGGTTGGCGGTGAGGGCGGCTAGCGTGTCGTTCTCGCCGATGCGGCTCTCTTCCAGCTCCTCGATCGAGACAGCATCGTTCTCGTTGACGATGGGCACGACCTTGTAGGAGAGCAGCGCAAGCAGCGTGTTGCGGGCGTTGAGGTAGCTGACGCGGTCGGAGAGGTCACGGCGCGTCAGCAGCGCCTGCGCCACGTTGATTCCATGTCCGGCAAAGAGCTTGTCGTAGGCCTGCATGAGCTGACCCTGGCCGACGGCAGCGAGGACCTGACGAAACGGAATGTCGCGGCGGTTGCGACCGCGCTTTATGCCGAGGCGGGAGCGCCCTGCGGCGACGGCGCCCGAGGAAACAACGATGACTTCGACGCCGGCTTGACGCAGGGCGGCAACCTGCGCGACAAGCTGGCTCATATGCTCGATATCGAGCTCATCGCCGCCGCTGGTCAGCAGGTTTGTGCCGAATTTGGCGACGATGCGCCGGTAGCGTTTCTTCATACGCTTCGAAACCTGTCCTTCCCCGGAAGGACGCTTCGGATTATAGACCAGGGTTTTCCGAGGGGCCCGTCCCTATCGGCTCGACGTGGACGGTGACGATGCTGCCGGGCCACAACGCTTCGATGCGCGCCTCGATACGGTCCGTCAGCGCGTGGGAGGTCGTCGACGGTCATGTCACCAGGCAGCGTGATGTGGAAATCGATGTGGCGCACTTGGCCGGCGCGGCGGGTGCGTAGCTGGTGATAGCCATCGACGCCCTCGGCAACGATCGCATCGTGGATCTGCTCGATCTCCTCGTGAGAAAGGCGCTTGTCGAGGAAATCCCCGACCGCGCTGGCGAAGATATGGCCGGCGATCCAGAGCAGGTAGACGCCGAGGCCGAGCGCGACGATGGCGTCGAAGGCGACCTCATCAGTGATGGCCACGAGGGCCAAGCCGAGCATGACGGCGCCAGCCTGCACGACGTTGGTCCAGAGATGACGTGCCTCGGAGGCGATGGCGGGTGAATTCGTCTCGCGTGCGACGCGGGAGGTGTACTGAACCAGGGCCACGTTCACGCCGGCCGCGATCAGCATCGCGACGAGGCCGATATTGTGGCCGATGTGGTCGGGCGGTTCGATGATGCGATAGACCGCACTGGCAACGATGAAGATGCCCCCGCTGCCGATGAGCGCCGCCTGCACGGACGCCGCCATGGTTTCGACACGGCCGTGGCCATAGGGGTGGGCATCGTCCGCCGGGCGGGCACCAATGCGAACGCTGATGAGAGCGATCAGTAGCGGCAATGAGATCCTGGCCACTGTCGATGCCGTCAGAAAGCACCGCAACGCTCCCGACCATGACGCCGACGCTCACCTTGAGCACCATCAGCGCCACGTTCATATAGACGGAGAGCGAGGCGGCCCTGCTGGCGGGATCAGCGGGCAGAAGACGCTGGGCCACGGTCACGGCGGAGCCAGACTCTCCGCCGGCTCGTCGAGGACGGGCTTACCGAGATGGCGGCTGACTAGCGCCAGCGCCACGAGACCGACGATGACGCCGAACCAGAGCGTGCCGAAACGGATAACAAGCGTCCCAACGGCCGCGTTTGCTTTCGTCATGTCGAGCAGGACCTGTGACAGGCCCGTGATGCCGCCCTCTGCTACGCCGAGGCCGCCCGGCGTTAGCAGCAGTGCGCTGGCCAGCGTCGCTGCCGGCATGATGAAGGATGCCCTGAGCAGCGTGTCGGCGCCACCCTCGACGCCGAGGCCGAGCAACACGACGTAGAACGCCAGCACCTCGAAACCCCAGGAGACGACGCTGAGCAGCGTCATCGAGCCCAGCGCGACGGGCGACAGCAAGGCGTAGCTGCTGGTGTAGAACTCCTCAGCGTGCTGGGCGAAGCGGGCCACGATCGGGACGCGCTCAAGACGGTGCAGCAGCCAGTAAGAGAGCGGTCTGTTGCGCACGACATAGAACATCACGGCGCCGCCCGCCAGCACAACCACAAAGGCGGGCCACGCCTCGCCGAAGACGACGAGGCCGACGGCACCCAGAATGACCAGCCCGAGGCTGTCGGTGAGGCGCTCGGCGATGACGATAGGGCGCGGATCGGCTGAACGGCGTACCGTGCATCTCACGCAGTAAGTAGCACTTCAGCCACTCGCCGACCTTGCCCGGCGTAACGACCATGCCCAGGCCGGAGAAGTAGATCAGCGCGCTGTCACGTGTCGAGAAATCCCGGACGCCGATCGTCCTGAGATAGAACTGCCACTTGAAGAAGCGCAGCACGTAGTTGACCGACGTGAGCCCGAGGACGATAGGCAGATACTCCCATCGGAAGCTGCTAAGCCCGTCAATCACGTCGTTAAAATCAGCGTAGGCACTGAGGCCAATGAAAACGACCGCGCCGAGGACCAGCGAGATCATCAGGCGGCCGCGCAGCTTATCGAGGCTCACGGCCTCATTGTAGCTGTGACCCCTGGCACTTGAGCTATCGGGGTTTACGAGGTCAACATCAGTAGCAATGTTGCTGGCTTACGGGCTGCTGGCCTGGTTTCTGTTCATGATCACAGCCGTGCTCAACGGCTTCTTCCGTGTCGCCGTCCTGCAGCTGACGTTGAGCGAGTACGGCGGGCACCTTCTCAGCACCCTGCTACTCTGCGGTGCGCTGCTAGTCGAGATCAGCGTTTTCCTCGGGTTGGTTGGGGATTACAGCCAGAGCTGGCTGATTGCGCTGGGCGTGATGTGGACGCTTCTGACCATCGTCTTTGAGTTCGGCTTCGGACGTGCCATGGGCCAATCTTGGGCGACTCTCCTGGAGAACTACAACCTGCTGCGCGGGCGCATCTGGCCACTGGTGCTTGGCGTGCTGCTGCTAACGCCGGTGCTGGCGGGGTAGGAAACCGACCCAGCGGGCTCCCCATGTGAAAAGTGTGAGTCAGGTGCGTTGCTGGAGAATAGCGTGCACGCGGTCGAGGACCTGCTGGGCGACCTCGTACTTCGTGAGGAGGGGTAACTCTTGCTTGCCGCCGGAGGCGTCGAGGATGACTACGCGGTTGGTGTCGACGCCGAAACCTGCGTCCGGGGCTGAGACGTCGTTGGCGATAATGAGGTCGAGCGGGCCGTGGCTCTCAGGCTTGCGCAAAGCGTTTTCGATCAGGTTCTCGGTCTCGGCGGCGAAGGCTACTTTCACAACCGACGCGGACACCTCCGGGAAGAATGAGTCGTTCTTCACCAGCGTCAGCAGCATGCCTCCTTCGCCCTTTTTGATCTTTTGATTCGCCGTCTCAGCGGGGCGATAGTCGGACATCGCTGCGGCCATGATCAAGGCGTCGGCGGAGGCGCAGGCGGACAGGACGGCGTCGCGCATGTCTGCGACGCTCTCGACTGCGACCAGCTCAACACCGTAGGGCAACGGCAGCGACGGCTCGGTGGAGATCAACGTGACGCGGCCGCCGCGGTCGCGCGCGGCTTCGGCAAGGGCATAGCCCATCTTGCCGCTGGAGCGGTTGGTGATCACTCGCACGGGGTCGATGGCCTCACGCGTGCCGCCGGCGCTGATCACGAGATGACGGCCGGCGAGGTCGCCACGTTTCGCGAGCTCGTACTTGACGGCTCCAAGGATCTTCGCAGGCTCCGACATGCGCCCGGCGCCTGTGTGGCCGCTGGCCAACCTCCCTGACTCCGGCCCGACGAAGATGAAGCCGCGCCCACGCAGCGTCGCGACGTTGGCCTGCGTGGCACCCGCTTCCCACATCTGCGAGTCCATGGCTGGCGCGACGAGGACTGGAGCCTTCGTGGCGAGGACTGTTAGCGACAGCATGTCGTCGGCGAGGCCGTAGGCGAAGCGTGCCAACGTCGTGGCGCTCGCTGGCGCGACGACTATGAGGTCGGCGCGGCGGGCCAGCGAGACGTGCTCCTCACCAGCAGCCGTCGCGGGCTGGAACATGTTGGTATAAACGGGACGCCCGGTCAGGGACCGGAAGGTGAAGGGCGTGACGAATTGCTGGGCCGCTTCCGTCAGGACGACGTCGACCGCGGCCCCGGCCTGCACGAGCTTGCTGACAAGGTCGGCGGCCTTGAAGGCGGCGATGCTGCCGCTGACGCCGAGTACCACGCTGCGATCCATGAGCGGCATCAGGAGCCCTCGTTCATTTCGTACATCTGCTGCAGGCCGTATAGCGAGAGATTGGTGTCGACCTGGTCGAAGCAGTGGGTCAGCTCGCTCATCAGCGAGGCCCACCCGCCGGTGCCGATGACCCAGGCGTCCTCACCGACCTCGGCCTTGAAGCGGCGGACCATGCCTTCGATCATCTCGGCGTAGCCGAAGAGGAGGCCGGACTGCATCGCGGCGGTGGTGTTGGTGCCGATGGCCTTCTTCGGCGGCGTCAGCTCGACGCTGGGCAGCATCGCCGTGCGGCCCGCGAGCGCGTCCATCGCGACGCCCATGCCGGCGGCGATGGCGCCACCAAGGTAGACCCCGTCGTTAGAAACCGCCTCGAAAACGGTCGCCGTGCCCAGCGACACCACGATCACCGGCGGCTTGTGCAGTCGTAGGGCACCGAGGGCCACGGCGATACGGTCTGGGCCCAGCTCGCGCGGCTCGTACTGGATGCGCATGCCGGTTTTGACGCCGACGCCGACACGCAGCGCCTTAACGTTGAAGAGCTTGGCAAACATTTCTCCGAACACGGGCGACAGAGTGGGTACGACGCTGGCGTAGACAGCCCCGTCCACGCGCTTCTTGTCAATGCCGTGCATGGCGAGCAGGTTGATCAGGAGCACGGAATACTCGTCGGCCAGCGTGCCGCTGTCGGTGGCGACGTGCCAGCTGGCGGTCAGTTTCTTGCCTTCGAAGACGCCGAGCTTGATTTGCGTGTTGCCGATATCGGCCGCGAGCAGCATTGTGAACCAATTATAGGCTGCGCCAAGGGCGGTCGATGTCAGGGCTTACCCTTAAGTAACGCCCCCGCGCTGGCCCCAGCGGCCCCTTCGTAGCACCATAGACGCGTGCCACGCATCATCCTCGACTTCGACCCGCCGCAACTAGACGCACCCCAATTCGCGTCCAACTCCGGCGACCTCGTGTTCTTCCTATCCTGGGCCTTTTCGACGCGGTACGGCGCGAATCACGAGATGTCGATCGCGGCGATGGTGTTGCGCGGCGAGTTCAAGATCGACCTGCTGCCGCTGCTGACGTTCGCGGACCGCAAAGTGGAGGACCCGGCGGACGAAGATGCGCTCGACCGGGCCTGGCAGGACGCTGCGCCGCTGGCCGAGTGCTGCGAACGCGTCCACGAAGCGCTGGGCAGCGACGAGAAGCGCCTGGCCGAACTGCGAGGCGTGTATCCGGCGCTGCGAGAGAACATCCGCGCGTTGGGAGAGAACGCAGCGTGGGCCGCGGGTCGGGATGCTCGCATTCGCGTGACGTACGAGCTCGAGGAGGAAGCGTGAGGACTGCGTCCGTTCTGGCAGCCACGGCACTTCTGGCTGCCTTGCTCGCAGCCGCTTTCCTGAGCTTCGCGGACACGTACTCCGGCGAGAGTTGCGAAGTCACAGCGGGAAGCTCCCCCGAGTGCACCAGCACATCGAGAACGTTGGCCGAGGAGAACGGTAAGTGGGTCTATGCCTTGCTTTCAGTTCCTATCGGCACAGCGGCGGCAACGTGGGCGGCCATCGCCTTTCATCTGCCGAAAGGCATCGAATGGTCGCTGGTTGGCCTAGCGCTCGCAGCGTGTGTGGTCGCCTTATTCTCAATCGGCGTCTTCTTCCTGCCGGCAGCCTTGCTGCTCTTGGCTGCCGCCGCGACGGATCGCGGCAGGCTGGCGCCTTCTTGACCGCTGCTCGCGTCGGCCGCGCCTACAACAGCTGGGTCAAGAAGTCGGTCAGTGGGCGGCTATACGGGCTGCTGGCCAGGCCGCCAGGCCTGATGCTGATCAACACGCCGGCGTTCAATCTACACAACGAGCTGAGACTTCAGCCGGCAACTCGATTACTCGACATCGGTTGCGGCAGCGGGGCGCTGGTCGAGCTGCTGGCGTCGCGCGTGGCGTTCCAGCGGCCGCCGGTCGGCATCGACCTGTCGACGACGATGCTGCACCTCGGCGACCCAAGGCGCGTTTCGCTTGTGGAGGGCTCCGGAGTGCAGCTGCCATTCGCCGACGAGAGCTTCGACGTGATCACCTGCGCCCACGTCGCGAAGCACATGGACGACACGTCGATGCTGCTGACGCTGGCCGAAATTCGACGCGTTCTGAGCTTTGGCGGCATTGCGGTTGTGTGGGACTTCGCGCCGACTCGGTCACGTCTGTTGAACCGGTGGAACGAGTTCGTGCTTACGCTGGGCGTCCGCGACTGCAACCTGCGTGGCTACACGACGCTAAGCGCATTCGCGCTGGAAGCCGGGTTCGAGTGGGTGAGCAACGCTCACCTGCGTCCGTTCATCTACCCACCGATACCGCGAGCATCCGTGATCATGGGCAAGGCACCGGTCGGGTGGCACGAGGCACCTCGATAGGCGCTAGTGGTACAGCTTGTGCTCTTCGATGTACTCGGCGACGGCGTCCGGGACGAGGTAACGCAGGCTGTGGCCGGCCTTGGCGCGCTCGCGGATATCGGTCGAGCTGATCTCCATAAACGGCATCTTGATGCGGACGACGCGTTCGGGGTCGAAGGGTAACTCAGGCAGCACGACACCACCGCGTGGGGCAACCACGATCCAGGCCTGCTCGGCTATGGTCTCTGGCGCACGCCAGAACGGCAGGTCCGCCAGAGCGTCCTCGCCGAGCAGCAGGTAGAGCTCATCCTTAGCCCGGCGTTTGTGCAGGTCGCGTAGCGTGTCAGCCGTGTAGGTGGCGCCCTCACGCTTGATCTCGCAGTCGTCCACGACAAAGCCGGGGTCATCTTCTACGGCGAGCTGCGTCATGGCGAGGCGATGCTCAGCGGGGAGGACGCGGCGAAACGCCTTGCGCCAGGGGTCGCCAGCGGGAATGAAGAGAACCTTCTTGAGGCCCAGCTGCTCGCGGGCTTGCTCGGCCAGGAGCAGGTGAGCGTTGTGTATGGGGTCGAACGTGCCGCCGAGAACTCCTATCTTCATCCGTGCCATTCCAGCTCTACGGCGCCGACGCGCAGGCGGTCGCCAGGCCGCGCTCCGGCGCGCCGCAGGGCCTTCTCGAGGCCCCGGCGGCGCAGACGATCCTGCAGCTCGTCTAGCGCCTCTGCACCGCTCTCACCGAGCTTCAGGGCGTCTTGCTCGGCCCTCTCGCCGTGGACCACGAAGACGCTGCCTATCTGCTCCACTTCCAGCCGCTCACGACCGCGGGGCCGCAGCACCGTCAGCTCTGTTTCGGCGGCCTCTTCGGGCTCAGGCGCGGTTTCGTGCAGCAGGCGCAGCAGAGATCTGCGTCAGCTCGCGCGTACCCTCGGTAGTGGCTCCAGATAACGTCATAACTTCGTAACCTTCGAAGCTCGACTTTAGCGTTGCCGCATGATCACGCGCTGTAGGGAGATCCACCTTATTTAGCGCGATAATCTCCGGACGTTCGGCCAGGCTCGGGTCGTAAAGTTCGATCTCGCGGCGCACGGTCTCGTAATCCGCCAGCGACATCTGTCAGATGACGCATCGAGGACGTGGACGAGGACGCGGGTGCGTTCGACATGGCGCAGGAACTGGTGACCCAGGCCAATACCTTCGTGCGCTCCCTCGATGAGGCCTGGCAGGTCTGCCATGACGAAGGCGTCGAATCCAAGATCCACGACGCCGAGCACGGGCTCAAGGGTTGTAAAAGGGAAGTCTCCTACATCCGGCATGGCGTGCGAGACGGCCCGCAGCAGCGTCGATTTGCCGGCGTTGGGCAGCCCAATGAGACCAACATCCGCGAGCAGCTTCAGCTCGAGGCGAAGACTGAAGCTCCTGCCCAGGCAGGCCATGCTCGGCAAAGTTCGGGCGCCTGACGAATCGAGTTGGCGAACCGAGCGTTGCCGCGGCCACCATCGCCGCCTCTGGCGACCACAACCTGCTTCCGCGGCTCATCCAGGTCCCAAGTCTCCCGTTGTCAGCCTGTATCACCGTACCCACGGGTACCTTCAGCAGCAGGTTCTGGCCGTTACCGCCGTGTCTCTTGCCACTGCCGCCGGGCTGTCCGTGCTCCGCCCTGATAGAAGTTGCGATGCCTGAAGTGAGCCAGCGTCGTCAACGCCCGTGTCAGCCTGGAAGATGACATCGCCACCTCTTCCGCCGTCACCGCCGTCCGGACCGCCACGCGGTACGAACTTCTCACGGTGAAAGCCCGTCGCGCCGTTACCACCAGATCCTGAGGAGATGTGAATTTCTACGAGATCGATCATTGAGATCGATTATAGGCTTGCGCGCATCTCTCCCTTGGTGGTGATTGGTAGAGGCGGTGGAATGTGTGAACTCAGCTACGCGGCGTGGGTAGGGATGTGAAGAAGTGCCCTTACGGCGTCGATGTCGGCGCGTAGCGATGGGGATACGTTCAGTTCGCGGGTGAGCTGGGTGTAAGCGTGAACGACGGTTGAGTGGTCTTTCTTGCCGAGGAGCTGCGCCACGGCTGAGTAAGTGAGGCCGACGTCTTCGCGCAGCAGGTACATAGCGAGGTGGCGGGCGTAGGTCAGCGCGCGGTTGCGCTTTTGGCTGGTGATCTCGCTGGGGCTGAGGTCGAGGTGGCGGCACACGGCGTCTAGCAGGTCGGTGGGCGCGACCTGCGGCTTCTCGCTCTGGAGAGTGACCGAGACGGGTTGCAGTGCCTTCGCCGCGAAATCGATGTCTAGCGTCTGGTCGATCGAGATGCGGGCTATTGCGGTAACGCGGTTCACGGCGCCTTCGAGGTCGCGGATGCTGGAGCGCACGCGCAGCGCCAGATAGTGCTTGACCTCGTCCGGCAGCTCCATTCCGAGGGCCGAGGCCTTGGCCTCGATGAAGCGCACGCGGTCCTCAGTTGAAGGCTCGTCGATTGACGCCACGAGGCCCCAGCGAAGCTGGTCGCGGAAGCGCGACGGCCTCGGCCGTCATGGCGCTGGGGTCGCCGGCGACGGCGACGCGGCGGCCCTGATCGTGCAGACCCGCCAGCGTCTGGTAGAACTCGTTGAGGGTGGCCTTCTTGCCGAGCAGCAGGTGAACGTCGTCGACCAGCAGCAGGTCGAGCTCGCGATAGCGGGAGCGGAAGGCGGCGCCGGTCTTGTTGCGGACCGCGGTGGTGAATTCGTTGAGGAACTGCTCGGCGCTGACCAGGAGGAAGCGAGAGCCGTTGGCCGCTGCCTCATGGGCGATGGCGTGCAGCAGGTGCGTCTTGCCGTTACCGCTGGCGCCGGTGATGAACAGCGGCGAGTAGGAGCAGTCCTCCTGGGCGGCGATGTCGCGCGCGCCGGAGAGCGCGAGCTGGTTGAAGTCGGCGCCGAGAGATAGGTCTCGAAGGTGAAGCGGGGGTTGAGCGGCGTCGGGTGGCGCGGCAGCAGGGACGGCTGCAACGGCGACTCGTCGAGGACGACGCCGTCTTCTCCGCGGGGACGAAGCGCAGCTGCAGGCCTGGTCCGGCGACGGCAGTGAGCGCCTGGGCGATGACCGACTTCATGCGGGTCGAGAGCCAGTCGGACGGCCAGGTCGTTGGCGGTAGCGACGATGAGGGTCGTGCCCTCGAAGCGGAGGCCAACCGTGTTGCGAAGCCAGGTGTCGTAGTTCTGACGGGTGACGCGGAGCAGTAGCTGTGCGAGGGTCGCATCCCAGATTTGATGCGCAGAGGCGGGTTGCGCAGAGGACAAAGGGATACCTCCAGCACGCGAAAAGCGAACCAAAAAACGAAGGAAGCAGATAGTTCTTGATGGTTAGCCCGTTCGCTGAAGGCCCCGTCTTCGTGGCGGTCAGGACTTGAGGAAGTTAGCACAGCGGGAGCCTAGAGGGTCAAGCTCTTTATGATCAGTTGGGCCGCATTTTCTGAGAATCTTCACAGAAATGCCGGGAGCGGCGTGGCAGATGAGTCGTAAGCGTGGCGCTAGACGTCGAGGTTGCGGACGGAGGCGGCGTGGGCCTGGATGTAGGCCTTGCGCGGCGCTACGTCGTCGCCCATGAGGTTGCTGAATAGCGTGTCGGCGCGCATGCGCGTCCTCGACGTTGACTTGCAGCAGGATGCGGCGCTCCGGGTCCA
Source organism: uncultured Chloroflexia bacterium (assembly GCA_963766645.1). Taxonomy (GTDB): domain Bacteria; phylum Chloroflexota; class Dehalococcoidia; order DSTF01; family WHTK01; genus WHTK01. The sequence continues at coordinate 846,934 of CAVYAY010000002.1, forward strand.
TCGTCGTCTCCCAGAGCTGCTCCGCGTTCATCTCACCGAGTCCCTTGAAGCGGGCGGCGGTGCGGGCCTTCTGCTTCTCCATCAGCTCTTCGCGGGCCTGGTCCGTGTAGACGTAGTGCTCGGTGCGGCCCACCATCATCTTGTACAGCGGCGGCTGGGCGATGTAGAGGTGGCCGCCGTCGATCAGCGGCCGCATGTGGCGGAAGAACAGCGTCAGCAGCAGAGTGCGGATGTGCGCGCCGTCGACGTCGGCGTCGGTCATGATGATGACGCGGTGGTAGCGCAGCTTCGCCAGGTCGAAGTCGTCGTCGATGCCGGTGCCGAGGCCCTTGATGATCGCGGCGATCTCAGCGTGCCCGAAGATGCGGTCGAGGCGAGCGCGCTCGACGTTGAGGATCTTGCCCTGGAGGGGCAGGATAGCCTGGTAGCGGCGGTCGCGGCCGGCCTTGGCCGAGCCGCCGGCGGACGGGCCCTCGACGATGAAGATCTCGCAGTTCTCGGGGTCGCGGTCCGAGCAGTCGGCGAGCTTGCCGGGCAGGAGCGTGCCCTCGAGGAGGCCCTTGCGGATGACGAGGTCGCGTGCCTTGCGCGCCGCTTCGCGGGCGTGAGCGGCGGTGATGCACTTCTCGATGATGCGGCGGCCGTCGCCGGGGTGCTCCTCGAGGTACTGCGAGAGGCCCTCGGCGATGGCGGATTCGGCGAGGCCCTTGACCTCCGGGTTGCCGAGGCGTGTCTTGGTCTGACCTTCGAACTGCGGCTCGGGCAGCTTCACGCTGACGACAGCGGTGAGGCCCTCGCGCACATCCTCGCCGGTGAGGTTGGCGTCATCGTCCTTGAGGAACTTCTGCTTGCGGGCGTAGTCGTTGAGGACGCGAGTCAGTGCCGTGCGGAAGCCGGTCATGTGGCTGCCGCCGTCGATGGTGTTGATGCAGTTGGCGAAGCTGAAGGTGGCCTCGTTGAAGGTGTTGTTGTACTGGATGGCGCACTCGACGGTGGTGCCTTCCAATTCGCGCTCGACGTAGATCGGTCGCGGGAAGAGGACCTCGCGGCCCTTGTTGAGGTGCCGTACAAAGCTCTGGATGCCGCCCTCGAAGTAGAACGTCAGGTGGGTGTCCGACAACTCATCGACGAAGGAGAGCCAGATGCCCTTCGTCAGGTAGGCGTATTCGCGGAAGCGCTGGACCAGCAGGTCGGCGTCGATCACGACTTCGCCGAAGATCTGCTTGTCGGGCACGAAGCAGCTAGTGGTGCCGGTGTCTGCGAGGTCTTTGACGTCGATGCCCTTGTAGAGGGAGTCTTTCACCGGCCTAACAGGCGTTGTTGGGATGCCGCGTTCGTACTCCTGGCGCTAGATCTTGCCGGTGCGGCGGACTTCGACCCACATGCGCTCAGAGAGTGCGTTGACCACCGAGGCACCGACGCCGTGGAGGCCGCCAGAGACTTTGTAAACCTGACCGCCGAACTTGCCGCCGGCGTGCAGCACGGTCATGACGGTCTCGAGCGCCGACTTGCCGGTGCCCGGGTGCTTGTCGACCGGGATGCCCCAGCCGTTGTCGCGGACCGTGACGGTGCCGTCCTTGGCGATGTGGATCCAGACGCGGTCGCAGTGGCCCGCCATCGCCTCGTCGATGCTGTTGTCGGCGATCTCGACCAGGAGGTGGTGCAGGCCGCGCTGGTCGGTGCCGCCGATGTACATTCCGGGGCGGCGCCGGACGGCTTCGAGGCCCTCCAGGACCTGAATGTCACGCGCCGAGTACTGCTTATCTGCGACTTGCTTGCTTACTGCCATGATGAACGCTACCGCTCCCCTCGAGGGGCGGATGCGTATCTAACCTCTTCCTGTGTCAGGACTCGGGGGCTCCCGTCTGAGAGCGATGGAGTTTGGCGGGCCAGGATGCCGAAGGCACTCCATAATTCTACCATAATAACCGCCCATTTTGTGCTTCGATGGACACATTTTCGAATCTACCCCTGACCCGGTAAGCGCTATTATTTGACTCGTGAACGTCTTGCGGAAAATTCGTGACGTCGTGGTACGCGCACGGGCGCTGATCCCGGCTGAGCCTGTGACGTATACGCCTATCGGCGTGGTGCGAAACCCGGTGCGCAAGTCGCGGGTCGACGGCTGGGAGAGCGTGAAGTCCGACATCATCCTGCGCGAGGAGTTGGAGCCAGCGCTGGACGCGATCGAAGGCTTCTCGCATGTCATCGTCGTGTTCCACATCGATCGCGTGCCAGAAGAGGCGCAGCGGCTGCAGATCGAGGTCGGCAACGAGGAGGAACCGCCGCGCCGTGGCGTGCTGGCGACGCGCAGCCAGCTGCGGCCTAACCCGATCGGAACGTCAGTGGCGCGCGTGCTGCACCGGCGCAAAAACGCGATCCGAGTGCAGGGTCTCGACGCGCTGGACGGCACGCCGGTGCTCGATCTCAAGCCTTACCTACCGGCCTACGATGCCGTGGCGGACGCCGAGCTGCCGGCGTGGGCGCAACACCGTGACGAGGACGCGTGACCGAGACCCGGAGCCTACTGATTGAGGCGCATGAGCGCCTGGTGGCGCACTACGATGTCGACCGTTGGCATTGGCAAGAAGATTCAACCGCGACGGATATTTGCCTCGGCGCGATCCTGGTGCAGCACACCTCGTGGACCAACGTCGAGAAGGCCCTGGCGAAGATGCGCGCTGCCGGAGCAGCGTCGTTCGAGGCGATCGCGGCGCGAAGCGAGGACGAGGTGGCTGAGCTGGTGTGGCCTTCGGGCACGCCGCGCGTCAAGGCACGGCGCCTCAAGGTTTTCGCGGCGCTGGTGCTGTCGTATGGCGGATTCGAGGGTCTGTTCGCGCTGGAGACGCCTGAACTGCGGGCGCTGCTACTGGGGACATATGGCATCGGGCCGGAGACGGCGGACGTGATCCTGCTCTACGCGGCGCGACGGCCCGTCGTCGTGCACGACGCTTACACCGCGCGGCTGTGCCGCCGCCTGGGCTTGGGACCGGAGGGCGACGGTTACGAAGCGTGGCAGACATGGCTGGACGAGCGGCTGCCGGGCGTCCTCGAATTCCGGAGGCGCAGCCACGCGGCGATTGTGCTCCACTGCAAGGAGACTTGCCGGGCGAAGCCGCGCTGCGGGGCCTGTCCGCTGCGGGATGTTTGTGCATACGCCGTTGGGGCGTGAAGGCGGTGCGTGTCCCATGGCCCCGATCTGAAGGTTCCATCCCTATGCTGGCTGCTCGGGAATTGGCACAGGCGGTCTGCTCTTTACCCGAACGTCGGCTAGAATCGATCCCCTATGGACGTTGCACTGATTGGTCTTGCCTCCTCGGGGAAAACGTCGCTGCTCAAGGCGCTGGCAGCGGGGCATCTGCCCGCGCATAGCAACCCGAACGAGCCGGCGGTTGCCGTCGTCAAGGTGCCCGACGAGCGCCTAGACAAGCTGGCAACACTGGTCAAGGCGAAGAAGACCACGTACCTGGAGCTTCGGTTGCTCGATTTCCCGTCGTTCAGCGTGGGCAAGAAAGGGCCGCCGGCGCAGCTGCTGGGCACGTTGTCGACGGCCGACCTGCTGGTGCACGTGGTGCACGCCTTCAATGACGACTCCGTGCCCCACCCGCTGGACAGTGTCGATCCAGCGCGCGACGTTGCCGCGCTGGACCTCGAGCTTTGCTTCGCTGACCTCGCGATCGTCGAGCGGCGCATCGAACGGCTGACGGCGGAGATGCGCTCCCTGGCGGCGGGCGCACGGGGCCAACAGGAACTCCAGTTGACGCTGCTCAACCGCCTCAAGGAGACGCTGGAGGCGGAGCAGCCGCTGCGGAGCCTAGGTCTCAGCGACGAGGAAAAGGCGATGCTGTCGGGCTTCAACCTGATCAGCGCCCTGCCGTTGCTCATCGTGCTGAACATCGATGAAGCGCACGCTGGTCGCATCGAGGTGATCGAGGCGGAGGCGCGCGCGGGCTTCGCGTCCGGGGCCCAGACCGGCGTCATCGCGGTGCCGGTGAGGGGCGAGGCGGACGTCGCGGAGCTGTCGCCGGGAGATGCAGCGGAGTTCCGGAAGGAGCTGGGCTTGCCTGACGAACCGGCGGCGGAGCGCCTGCTTCAGGCGGCGGTGACACTGCTGGGCCTGATCGCGTTCTACACGGCGGGCGAGCAGGATACGCATGCCTGGTCGATCGCTGCAGGGACGCCGGCAGTCAAGGCGGCTGGCCGGATCCACTCCGATATCGAGCGCGGCTTCATCCGGGCCGAGGTCATCGGCTGGCAGGAGCTTCTCGACGCCGGGTCGCACGCCGAGGCCAAGCGCCGCGGCACGATGCGGGTCGAGGGCAAAACCTACGAGGTGCAGGACGGGGACGTGATCAACGTCCTGTTCAACGTGTAAGCCGCATACGGGGCAAGATTGCGCCGTTGGGCTAGCCGTGTAATCTTGAAGCCGTGGATGACATTTCGCGTGAGATATCGGCCGAGGTGCTGCGCGCGGCGCGTGAGGGGCCGCCGGTGGCGGTCGCTACCATCATCGCGGCGCCGGAGGGGGCCAATCCGGGCGCAGGGGCGAAGATGCTGGTCCGCAAAGACGGCGGCAACCTGGGCAGCTTTGGTGGCGCGGCGTTCGAGCAGACGGTGATTGAGGACTGCCTGGCGGCGATGGACGAGTTCCCGCGTCGGCCGGTGCAGGCGCTGTATTACCAGCCCGAGGGCGGACGCATCCACCGCCTCGAAGCCAAGGGCGGCGCCGACGCGTACGAGATCATGGTCGAACTCGTTGAGGCGCCGGTGACGCTGCTGATCATCGGCGGCGGGCATATAGGGCTGTCGCTGGCGACGATCGGGGAGCACGTTGGCTTCTCCGTCGCCGTGATGGACGACCGCGAGATGTACGCCAACGCCGAGCGCTTCCCGATGGCTGACTTCGTCAAGCACGGCGACTTCACCGAGATGATCGCGGACTTCCCGATCAGCGCCAACACGTACATCGTCATGGTGAGCCGCGGGCATAAACAGGATGAGACGGCGCTGCGGGCTGTCGTCGATCGCGGCGCGGGCTACGTCGGCATGATCGGCTCGAAGCGCCGCGTCTCGACTGTGCTGCGGCACCTGGCTGAAGAGGGCCTGCCGCTGGAGGCGCTGGAGCGCGTCTTCACGCCGATCGGGTTCGACATCGGCGCCGAGACGCCGGAGGAGATCGCGGTCTCGATAATGGCCGAGATCATCATGGTGCGCCGCGGCGGCAGCGGGAAGCAGATGCGCGAGGGCCGCCCGCCGATCAGGGCCGGCGCCACCGAGGCCTGACGCAACCTCGAGTTGCATGAGGACGATCGAACCCGGGCGCGTGAGGATTCGCTACGGTGAAGCGGGAGACGCGGCAGCGCTGAACGCGGTCTACGACCACTACATCCTGAACACTCCGACTACGTTCGAAACGGAAGCCTGGAGTCTCGCGCGGCGACTGGAATGGCTGGACGGGTTCCGGCAGACGGGGCCGTATCGCTTGCTAGTGGCCGAGCAGGACGGCACCCTGCTGGGTTTCGCGAGCAGCCATCGCTATCACGAGAGGGCGGCCTACTCGACGACAATCGAGACGAGCATCTACGTCAGCCCCGACGCAACGGGCAAGGGCGTCGGAAGGCGACTCTACAGCGCGTTGTTCGAGGCGTTGAAGGGCGAACCGGTCCATATGGCAATCGCTGGCGTGACGCTCCCGAACGAGGCCTCCCAGGCGATACACCGGCGATTCGGATTTGAGCTGATCGGGATCAGCCACGCCGTCGGGTACAAGCTGGGCCAGTATTGGGACGTCGCCTGGTACGAAAGAGCCTTGGAGTAGAAGCCGTATGGCCCCCTATACTTGGGAGGCTATGACCACCACGCAAGGATCGATAGACGAGCAGATGGCGGTGCTGATGCGCGGCGTCGAGTACGGCGACGCGAATATCCAGCGCACCATGGAACAGGACCTGCGCGAGCGTTTGAAGCTCGGCAAGGCGCTGCGTGTCTATTGCGGCTTTGACCCCACATTCACCGGCCTGACGCTGGGCAACATGGTGCCGATGTTGAAGCTGCGACAGTTCCAGCGCTTCGGGCACGAGGTTACGTTCCTGATGGGCACGATGACGGCAACAGTGGGCGACCCTTCCGACAAATCGGCGGCGCGGCAGCAGCTGACGATGGAGGAAGTGAAAGCGAACTGCGAGAGCTGGCTGGAGCAGGCCTATAGGGTGCTCGACCGGAGCAAGACGACGGTGCGTTACAACGCCGACTGGCTGGCGCCGCTAAGCCTCGCCGATGTGGTCAACCTGGCGTCCAACTTTACGGTGGCCGAATTCCTGGCGCACGAGACGTTCAAGAAACGCATGGACGAGGGCCGCCCACTGTACATCCACGAATTTATTTACGCGCTAATGCAGGCCTACGACGCACACCACATGAAGACCGATGTGCAGGTCGGCGGCGTCGGACCAGCTTTTCAACATCATGGCGGGGCGCAAGCTGCAGCAGGCGCTGGGCGAGCCGGCACTGATCGCCCTTTGTACGCCGCTGCTGATCGGTACCGACGGGAGGCAGAAGATGTCGAAGTCAGTTGGTAACTCGATCAATATGGACATGACGCCGTCCGACATGTACGGCAAGCTCATGTCGATCTCGGATTCGCTGCTGACGAACTACTACACGCTGCTGACGGACGTGGCGCTGGAGGAAATTGAGGCCGTCGAGCGCGGCGACGTGAAGCCTATGGACGCCAAGAAACGGCTGGCGCACGAGGTGGTGGCGCTGCTGCACGACGGACCTGCGGCCGACGCGGCGCAGGCCGAGTTCGAGCGAGTGATCCAAGGCGGCGAAGCGCCGAGCGAGCCGGTCGACCTGCCCGTGGCGCTGGACGCCAGTAAGGCGACGGTCGACATTACCCAGGTGCTGAGCGGAGGTGGAGCAGTGGCCAGCCGCAGCGAGGCGAGGCGTCTCCTGAGCCAGGGCGGTATCGCGGTCGACGGCGTTGCGGTGACGCAGGCGCAGGTCGAGTTGTCGGAAGGCGCGATCATGCGTATCGGGAGGCACCGGTTCTATAAAGTCGTGAGGAAGGGCTGATGACGACAGGCGGGACGGCTGAAGAGGCGATGCGGGCAACGTGCGACGCGATCCTGCGTGGAGACATGATGGGCGCGCTGCAGGAGCTGACGCCGGAGGCGCTCAACCAGGCGATGACGATGGCCGCCGAGACGATGGCCCTGCCGACGCCGGAGAGCTATGAGGTCGAGTCGCACGAGGAGGCAGCGGACGGGGAGCATCACTTCCGCGTCCGATTCAAGACGAGTTCTCAGGACATCGTTGCGACGGCGAGCTGGCGTCAGATCGATGGCGTTTGGAAGATTACAGCGATTGCGGCGGAAGGGCTGCACGCGTAGAGCCGCGTCCGTCCACCGCTCGAACAAACTGGCGTTCGAGCAATCTAGACAGGCTGGCGGTTTGGGGGCCTTAGTGGTGGCTGCTCAGGTAATCGTGCAGGTCGCTGCTGTCCGGGTCCTGGCGGTCCCAGCCGAAGTACCACTTGACGGCGTAAATCAGCGTTAGCAGGGCGAGCAGGCTACCGACCACTGCCGCCATGATGCCCATGAGTTCGTCGCGGTTCGGGTCGAACGCCGCGAACGCACTGGCCGTGGTGGCGATGACGGCCGAGAGCGCGAACGAGAGGGCGAAGAGCAGGCGGTGTAGCAGCATGGTGTCGTCTCCCATTGAGCCTGAGTCGGGCCGATCCTAGCACGCGACACGCTTAGGGAGCAGAGCCGTTGTGCAGGCCGGCGAGGTCGGCGCGGGCGACGATACGGCCGCCGCGCGTATAGAGGCGCGGGACGCGCTCCATGAGTCCGGAGATGACTTCGTAGCAGATTGTGTCACTGAGGGCGGCGACCTCGTCGGCGTCGATGCATTCGGCGCCCTGCCAGCCGAGCAGCGTGACCTCGTCGTCGAGGGCGACGTCCGGGATGTCGGTGACGTCGAGCATGAGCATGTCCATGGCGACGCGCCCGGCGAAGGGCGCGCGCTGGCCGTGGACGAGCGCTATGCCGCGATTAGTCAGGGCGCGGCGGATGCCGTCGCCGTAGCCGGCGAGGACCAGCGCTACACGACTGCGACGCTCGGCCCGCCAGACCAGCCCGTAGCCCACTCCGGCGCCCTTCTCGACGGTGGCGACGCGGGCGACGCGGCTGCGCAGTGATAGCACGGGCGCGATGGCGACATCGCGGCTGACGGCGCGCGAGGGGTAGTAGCCGTAGACGCCGATGCCGCAGCGGACGAGTCCGAGTCGCAATTCCGGCAGGTCGAGCAGAGCGCCGGTGTTGGAGATGTGGTGGATGGGGATCCAGTCGAGAGCGCTGGCGCAGTCAAGAAAACGCTGGTACTGGTCACGCGTGAAGGCCTTGTCTGGCTCGTCCGAACTGGCGAGGTGAGTCGAGATGCCCTCGACGACGACGCCGGGCAGGGCACGTAGCGACTCCGCGAGGCGCGGGGCTTCATGGGGCGAGACGCCAAAACGCTGCATGCCGGTCTCGACCTTGACGTGGACCAGTGCGTCGCGGCCCGTGGTGGTGGCGGCGCGCGAGAGCGCCTCGCCCAGCTCCAGCGTACCGATGGTGACGCGGAGGTCACTGTTAACGAGGCGTTCGGCCTGGGCCGGGGCGCTGCTGCTGAGCACGAGGACAGGGGCGCTGATTCCGGCGCGGCGTAGCTCCTCGCCCTCCTCGAGGCTGGCGACGCCGAGGCCCCACGCGCCGGCTTCGACGGCGGCGCGGGCGGTCATGACGGCGCCGTGGCCGTAGGCGTTGGCTTTGACGACGACGAGGAGACGCGCGTCGCCGGCCTGGCGTTTCAGCGCGTGGACGTTGGCGGCGAGCTGATCGAGGTCGATTTCGGCCCAGACGCGAAGGCCTTCGGCGAGGGCGATTTCTCTGGCGGTAAGGTTCGTCTTAGTCAAACAGGAGGCCTTTTACCCGCGGCAAGCGCGAGTGTAGCATGGCCTCACCCTCGCCAAAAGAAGAAGAGCCCATTTGACCCACACCGCATCTCAAGGCCCTCGTCCTCGCCGCCGCCCTGCTTCTGGGCGCGTGTAAAGCGGACAAGAAGGCCGAGCCGGGCGTGATCATCACGCCGTTAGGCGAAGCGTCAGGCAGCGTCGTGGGGATATCTGAGACGCCGGGCGTGGCGCTGACGCCGCAGGCCGGGCTCAACGTCGACCTTGCGACGGCGCGACGTTTCGAGGCCGAGGGCGACATCGAACGCGCGGCGGCAGCTTACATCGCGATCGCCGCCAGCGACTCGGACGATCGCGACATCGCGACGTTGTCAGCGTCGCGTCTGTTACTCGATCTGGAGCGCCCAGAAGACGTGCGCATCCTACTGGAGCCGTTCCTGGCACGTGACGACATGGAGGGCGAGGATTTGGCGGCGCACTACCTGCTGGCGCGAGCCTACGGGGCGCTGGAGATGTGGCAGGAGTCGCTGCAGGAGTACGACTGCCTACATTGCGCTGGCCCGGCCGGCGACGCCGTACGCGTATCTGGACCGCACTCTGGCGCTGCTGGAGCTCGATCGGCCTGGCGAGGTTGCGATCTCCGTGCAGGCAGGGCTGTCTTACGGCGTGCCGGCTTCGCAGCGGCGCGCTTTCCTGCTGCGCGTCGCGGAGGCGAACGAGCGCGCCGGAGCGCTATCGGCGGCGATCGACTCGTATCAGGCGCTGATCGACGAGGGGCTCGCGGGCGATGTCTCGTTGGCGCTGTCGCGAATCATCGCCTTGAAGCGGATCCTGGGCGACCCGACGTATTCGGATGACCTGATCTCGCTGCTGAGTGAGTACCCACGCAGTAACGAGGCGCTGGCAGACATGGAAGAGGCGCTTTCGCTGGGCGAATCGATCGTGCCGTGGCTGCGCGGCTTCGTCTACTACCGTCACAACGACTACACGAATGCGGAGCCGGCCTTGCAGGAGCAGATCGCGCTGGCGCCGAACGCTCCGGAGAGCGCCGAGGCCTACTACTACCTCGCGGCGATTCAGGAATCGCAAGGGGAAGTCGATGCGGCGGTGGCCAATTACGCGAATGCGACGGCAACCAACCCTCAGAGTTCGATCGCGGACGATGCGTTGTGGTGGAGGGCTCGTATCCTGGGCATCGACGAAGCGTTAGATGACGCTGAGGTGCTTTACGGACGTATCGTCAACGAGTATCCGTTCTCTCAGTTTTTCAGCGACGCCGCGTTTCAGCACGGCATGATCGAGTACCGGCGGCAGAACTATGCTGGTGCCGCGCAACTCTGGGCCGACGGTGCGTCCGCGAGTTCGGGCCTGGATGCCGCAAATCTGCGTATCTGGCAGGCGAAGGCACTGCTCAATGCGGGAGACGTGACCAATGCGGCGCCGATCCTGCAGCAGCTTTCGAGCGAGTTCGAAGACGATTACCCGGGGGTGCGGGCGCGAGCGCTGCTGGGCAACCAGCCGTCGATTCCACGGTCGACGGCTGAGGCGCAGGTCGACCTGACGCCGGAGTTCGATTGGGCGGCGGCGGAGGCATGGCTCACGAGCTTCACCGGGCGCGCGATCTCGGACGCCGGGTGGTCGACGGACGACCGCTGGGTGCGGGCGCAGGAGCTGTGGCTGGTTGGACGCGTCGATTACGGCGACGCCGAGATCGTAGGGCTGATCGAGGCGTACGCCGGCGATGCTATCGCAATGTATACGATGTCGCGCCGTCTTGATGAACTGGGACGCATATCAATGTCGGCGAGGGCCGGGCAGCGCCTATTGCGTGTCTTGAACACGAACCCAAACCAGGGTCTGCCAAAGCCGTTGCTAGCACTGTCGTACCCGGCGGCGTTTGCCCCGCTGGTGCAGCAGGCGGCCGGCGAGCAAGGTGTCTCGCCTCTGCTGATGCTGGCGTTTATCCGCCAGGAGAGCTTCTTCGACCCGCGCGCTGTGTCGCCGGCTGACGCGCGTGGCCTGACGCAGGTCATCCCGCCCACGGCGGAAACGATAGCGTCGACGCTGGGCGTGCCGGGCTTCTCGCTCGATCAGCTTCTGCACGCCGACTTGAATCTGAGATTTGGCGCCAAGTACATGGCTGACCAGCTTGGGGAGTTCAATAACGAGCTGTTCGTCGCCTTCGCCGCGTACAACGCGGGGCCTACGGCAGCTTTCCGCTGGCGAGACGCATCTGGTGACGACGCGGACCTCTTCCTGCAGACGGTGGAATTCCACGAAACCCAGCTCTACGTCGAGATCGTGGCGGAGAACTACGCAATCTACCGATACCTCTACGGTGGGCAGCCGGAACCAAACCTGCCGCCCTGACGTCGGGATACGTAGAGGTGAACGTAATGCAGATACGAAAGCGAGTTCTCCTGGGCGTGGTTGCAGCTCTGGTGCTGCCGTTGCTGGCGATTGGCTGCTCTAACAATGGCGATTCGAGTCAGAACGGCGTGAGTAATAGCCCCGAGCCTGTTCTGACACGCATCGTGGAAGGCGAAACGTCGCCGGTTATCGAGTCAGCTGGTCCGACGGTAGTACTGGAGCCCGGTCCGAGCGAAACACCAGAGATCATCGCGCCGGCTCCTACTGGCGACGTGCCGCCGGATACGACGGCAACTTCAGGTGGCACGACGGTTGGGATGGGCATTGGAACGTATTGCTGGACCACGAAGTGCGTGGACAAGATTGGCGTGATTACACGCGGAACCCTGACGATCGCGTCAGGTGACGAGGTCGCCGTGGCGGTCCCGAGCGGAGCGCCGGCGCTTAACAGCGTGAGTGTTGTCGCGTTTCCGGCCGCGGAGCCGCAGCCACTCGACAACGGCGAGACTGCCTGGCGTCCCGACTTCGACGGCGTGATGTTGACGTCGGAGCTTGATGAGGACGTGATACGAATAGGCGGGACCCTGGAGGCGGGTACGTACGTGCTTTCCGTCGGGATGTTCTTCGCGTCGGGCGATGTGCAGTACGGCGTGGTGCTGGAGGTACAGTAAGGCTGTTTCACGTGAAACAGTCGCGCTAGTGCCCGATTCAAAGCTAAATTGACACTGAGAATGGGCCTCCCTATGCTGGCATAGCTACAAGTGTCCTTCTGAGAAGGGCCTACGTGAGGATGCTGTGCCGAAGCGCACCTATCAACCCAAAAAGCGACGCCGTGCCCGCCGTCATGGCTTTCGAGCCCGGATGGCGAGTTCGGTTGGGCGAAGAGTTCTGCAACGACGTCGAGCGAAGGGCCGGAACCGTCTCACCGTCTAGTCGCCCCCAAGCCTCGCGATCGCCGCTTGCGCCGCAGGGCCGACTTCGACCGGGTGTTTCAGCAGGGACGGCACAACAGTGGCCGGCTGCTGGCGGTTCGAAGCGTTCCCAACGACGTGACGCTGAGTCGCTACGCCTTCGCGATCCCGAAACGCGTCGGAGGAGCCGTAGTGCGAAATCGAATACGGCGGCGTCTGCGGGAGATTTTGCGCGCGTCGCCACTGCAAGAGGGCTTCGACGTGGTGATTTCGGTGCGTCCGGAGGCGGCAACGAGCACATTCGATGGAGTGAGGCAAGAGTTGACGACGCTGTTGCAGCGGGCGCGCCTGCTGAGCACCACGGTATAGCTGCGCGAGGCGTCTTGAATCTGATTCGCTTCTACCAGAGCGCGATTTCACCGAGCCTGGCCCCGGCTTGCAGATATGAACCGAGCTGTTCGCATTACGCGCAGGAGGCGATAGAGCTGCACGGGCTGCTAAAAGGCATCTACCTTGGCCTCAAACGACTGTCCCGCTGCCGTCCGTACGGCGGCCGTGGTTACGATCCCGTGCCACGCTGATGTTTCACGTGAAACAGCGCCATTTCCTCGGGCTTCTCGTGCTCGTTGGGCTCCTGACTCTCGCGGTTGGCTGTCTAGGTCGCGTCAGCGCCCGAGGCTGGGCCGGCCCCGTCCGCTTTGGCGATGTGATTATTGCTTCGACCGGTGATGGACGCATAGACGCAATCGACAGCGACGGAAATCGCGTTTGGCGTTTCCCCAACCTCTGGGCGATTGCGGACAAGAAGGCCGCGAAGCTAGATGGGATCTACGGCACGCCTTTGATTGCGTCCTACGACGGCGTCGACGTCGTGTTCGTCGGTGACTACGACGGTTACGTTTACGCTTTCCGTCCGAGCGATTACCAGCCGGGTGCGACGGTCAATTCGCCGCCAGCGGCATTCTTTGAACTGAACGGTCCGGTTATCGGCGGTTTGGCGCTCGATTCCGCTTCAGACGCGCTGTACGTCACGTCGGGAAATCGTATCTATGCTTTGCGTGCCTCAGACCTGGTAAAACGGATCGATTCCCCCGGTGCGCAGGTGGCCGCGGTAGGACCGCCGCCGGAGGGCGAGAATCCGGGTGTGCTGTTCGTTGCCGGCCAGGACATCTGGGGCGAGCCTGTGCTGGCCGATGGCAAGCTTCTGGTGAGCTCTGAAGATAGCGGCCTGTACGCGATCGACCCCGCCACTGGTACGGAACTCTGGCATTTCAAAGCTGCTCAGGGCCTCGTTTCTACTCCGGAAGTGGTCGGCGACCTTGTTCTCGTGTCGGGATTCGGGTCGACGTTGTACGGTGTCGACCTGGCGACTGGGAGCGAGCACTGGGCGTTCAAGGCCAATCACTGGATCTGGGGCAAGGCGGCGATCGACGGCGGTATCGCCTACATCGGCGACTTTGACGGCGTCGTCCACGCGGTCGAACTCGATTCCGGGAACGAATCTTGGTCTCTACCGCTGGGACACGATGCTTTGCGCGCATCGCCGGTCATTTTGGCGGGGACGCTCGTCATTTCCAGCGATTCGGGATTGGCTGATCGGCGTGGACGTCGCGACGCGGGCCGTGGCCTGGCAACGCGACCTCGGAACGAAGCTGAATGCAGATCTGACGGCGGATGACGGCGAGGTGCTGATAGCGCCGCGCGGTTGCGTGACCCCGGAAGGCGGCAGCGAGAAGGTGTACTACACAAAGGTCGATCCGCGAAATGGCGACCTTAGCTCGACATCGGGAGTCTGTTGATGGCGTTCATCGGCGACATCTTCGACCTGATTTTCATTACGCCGCTGACCAACGCGTTCTTGTTTCTGACTACGCTGACGGGCAACGCCGGGCTTGCCGTCATCTTGCTCACGGTGATCATCAAAGGCGCAACGTTGCCGCTGCAGCTGAGGCAGTTGCACGGAATGCGGGCGATGCAGGCGATCCAGCCGCGGATGCAGGAGCTCCAGAAACGCTATAAGGACCCGCGGCGACGTCAGCAAGAGATGATGAAGATGTACCGCGAGGCGGGGATCAACCCGCTTGGATGCGTTTCCGGCCTTCTGATCCAGATGCCCATCCTCATGGCACTGTATCGCGTCTTCTATCTAGCTGTTGGTAAGGCGCCAGAATCGTTAGTGAAACTGTCGGAGAAGATTTATCCGTGGGACTTCTTGAGGTCAGGTTTGCCGCTGCCAGCAGACTTCCTCTGGATGCATCTGGGAAGTCCCGACCCCATAGTCATGCCAATGGCTGTTGCCGTGTCTATGTACACGATGCAGAAACTGACGCAGATCCCGACGACGGACGAGAAGCAGCGGGCGCAGCAGAACATGATGAACCTGATGCTGCCGCTGATGTTCGGTTTCTTCACTATTCAGTGGCCTTCGGCGCTGGGACTATACTGGGCGCTATCGAACGTCATCAGCATGGTGACGCACTACTTCTATGTCGGCGGCGGCCCGATTAACTGGCGCGCCCTGGTTGGAATGTCCCAGGAGGCCGTGCTGCCCCGCGCCGTGGAGGCACGACAGGAGCAAAGAGATCGATTCAAGGACCTCGGCCGGTCTGACGACGAAGACGAAGAGGACGAGCCGGAGGACGAGCCCGAAGACAAGAGCGACAAACCGGCGACGCGGGGCAGGCGCCGCCGCAGGAGGTACGGCCGTGGACGGCGTTGAAGCCGAGGGCAGGACAGTAAACGAGGCGACGGATAAGGCTCTCGAGGAATTGGGCCTTACCCGCGCTGAAGTAGACGTTGAGGTACTGACGGAGGGCCGGCCTAGGCTGCTGGGGTTCCGAGGCGAGCCAGCACGAGTCCGCGTCACGCCGAAGCCCGCGCCGGTTGCGCCGCCCACATCGCCTCGCCGCACGACCATCGTAGACGAAGAACCGGAAGAAGACGAGGAAGAGTACGACGAAGACGAAGAGGAAGGCGCCGAGGACGACGACGGCGAATACGAGGATGAAGACGAGGACGAGGAGTATCAGGAAGAGGAGGAGATGCCTCCCGAACTCATGCGCCCGGTTCTCCGTGTCCCCGTAGCCGAGGTAGAGCACGTCCCAGCTGACCCTGCCGACGTGGCGGTCGCCGTCGAGGTTCTCGAGACGCTTTTGCAGATGGTGGGCCTGGAAGCGGGCGTGACGCCGCGAGAGCCCGAGACGGCGGGAGACGGCATCGGCATGATCCAGTCCGTGCTCGACGTGGACGGCGAAGACCTAGGCCTGCTGATCGGACGTCGCGGTCAGACGCTGGCTTCGTTGCAGTACTTGCTGAACCTGATTTGCGCCAAGAAGATCGGCAAACGCGTTGCCTTCGGTATCGACGTCGACGGGTACCGGCGTCGCCGCGAGGAGTCGCTTGTGACGCTGGCGCGTCGCACCGCGAGCCGGGTGCGTACATCGGGCCGTTCCGTCACCCTGGAGCCGATGCCGCCGAGCGAGCGCCGCATCATTCACCTGGCGCTGGCAGACGACCCCGACGTCGTCACGGTCAGCATCGGCGAAGGCGAGGGGCGCAAGGTGGCAGTGACACCCAGCGGTTAGAGGCACATGACCCCGAAGCTACTCATCGCAGGACATATCGTGAAGGATAGTAACTGTGGGTGGGTGGCGTCCCGGAGGCGGCGCGCTCTACGCCGCAGCACAAGCGAGTCGGCTCGACGTCGAAGTTGCGGTTGCGACGGCCTGCGCGCGGGACGTCGACCCGAAGGCGTTGCTGCCGGACGTTGTCTGGCGGGTGCAGGACTCAGAGGCGACTACAGAATTCGAGAATACGTACCGCGATGGCCATCGTGAGCAGCGTCTGCTGGCCCGCGGCCGCGCGATCGACTTCGCCATGCTGCCGGCCGTCTGGCTGGCTGCCGAAATTGTGCTCCTGACGCCGCTGTTTCACGAGATCGCGCCGTCTGTAGTTGCTCAGATCGCGGCGGGCAGCGCCCTGGTCGGCGTCGCGGCGCAGGGCTGGCTGCGCGAACTGGACGGCGATCGAGTGAGGCCGGCGGCGTTCGAGGAATCGCCTGGCTGGCTGGCTGGCGATGTCGTTTTCGTATCTGATGAAGACGTCCGGGATGGTGAATCCGTCGCAGCGTGGCGTGCGCACGTTGGTGTGGTAGTGCTGACGAGGGGGCGTGGCGGCTGCACGGTCTGGGATTTGTCAGGCCGGCATGACGTTTCAGCGGCTATCGTCCGTGAAGAAGACCCGACGGGTGCGGGAGACGTGTTCGCGGCGGCGTTCCTGGTTCGCTACGAGGAGACGCGGGACGTAGTGGACTCGGCGCGGTTTGCCGCGGCGGCCGGGGCGCTCTCGGTGCGCGGCCAGGGCTTCAAGGCGGTCGCGACCCGGGATGAGATTGAGGCGCTGCTCAGGCGGGGCCAGGTGAAGGTCGCCTGATGACGCAGGGCGATGGACGCGGCGTGATCATCGCGATGGCGAACCAGAAAGGCGGCGTCGGTAAGACGACGACGGCGATCAACCTCGGCGCCGATCTGGCGAGTCGTGGCGTCGCGTGTCTGCTGGTTGACGTCGACCCGCAGGCAAACGCAACGGCGGGCCTAGGGCTGACGAACCATGATGCGGCGACAGTCTACGACGTGTTGATCGACGAGACGCCGCTTTCGGATGTGATTGTCCCGACGGTGCAGGAAGGGCTGGACCTCGCGCCGTCCGGGCCGGACCTGGCAGGGGCCGAAGTCGAGCTCGTGCCAGTCATGGCTCGCGAGCAGCGGCTGCGACGCGCCCTGGACGCCGCCCTGGGGCGCTACGACGCGATCATCGTTGATTGCCCACCTTCCTTGGGGCTGCTGACACTGAATGCGCTCAACGCCGCTGACGAGGTCCTGGTGCCGGTACAGTGCGAATACCTTGCGTTGGAGGGCCTGGGACAGCTCACGGGCACGCTGGAGGCAGTGCGGCGTAACCTCAACCCGCGTCTGCACCTCGGCGGGGTGCTTCTGACGATGTACGACAGCCGCACGAAGCTCTGCCAGCAGGTAGCGTCTGAGGTCCGCAGTCACTTCCCGACGACGTTTAAAACGGTGATCCCGCGCAGCGTGCGGCTCAGCGAGGCGCCGAGCCACGGCCTGCCGATCAACCTCTACGCCGGATCGTCCACTGCAGCGAAAGCGTATGCGGCCTTCGCGGGCGAAGTCATGGAGCGCCTGCTGCCGGCGCACGCGCAGAAGTTCAAGGTGAAGGCAAAGGCATGACCAATCGCCGTAGTGGACTCGGGCGGGGCCTCGACGCCCTGATTCCCAGCAACCAGCTGTCTGTTGAGGAGGTCGACATCGACCTGATCGCGCCGAACCCACAGCAGCCGCGCAGCGTTTTCAACGCCGAGGCATTGTCTGAGCTGACGGAGAGCATCCGCGAGCACGGGGTGATCCAGCCGCTGATCGTCAGCCGGCCGCAGACGCCGGGCGGGGCCCCTTATCAGTTGATCGCCGGAGAGCGGCGGCTTTTGGCTTCGCGGCAGGCGGGGCTGGCCAAGGTGCCGGTGATCATCAAGGAGGCCAACGCGCAGGCGCTTCTGGAGCTCGCTCTGGTGGAGAACCTGCAGCGGCAGGATCTCGGCCCGCTTGAAGAAGCCAACGCGTTCCGGCGACTGGGCGACGACTTCAGTCTGACGCAGGAGCAGATCGCCGCCCGCGTCGGACGCAGCCGATCGGCGGTGGCGAACTCCCTGCGGCTGCTGTCGTTATCCGAGGACATTCAAGCCAGTCTGGCGCGCGGCGAGATCAGCGCCGGGCACGCCAGAGCGCTTCTCGGTATCGAAGACGGGGAGGAGCGGCACGCGGCGTGGCGGCGCATCGTTGAAGGCCGCCTGACGGTGAGAGATGTCGAATCCCTGGCGAAGGGTGGCGGAAGACTGCGTTCGGGCAAGATGGCACTAAAGCGGCGCTCGGCCGACCTGGAGGCGCTGGAGGAGCGGCTGCGCGCTTCGCTGGGGACGAAGGTCGACCTGACGCAGGGCCGCAACGGCGGGCGCGTCGTGATCCACTACTACTCCGACGAGGAGCTTGAAGGCATTATCGAGAGGCTGAGCTAGGTTTATGGAACGACTCGAAATCATCGAAGCGCTGAAGCATCTGCCCGACAAGGTCGAGGCGGAGACGGCCGGCGTTGGCGAGGCGGTGCTGCGCTACCGTCCCGGCGACGCCGAATGGTCGATCAAGGAGATCGTCGGGCACCTGCGCGACTCCGCCGAGGTGTGGCACAAGCGCATCTACACCACGGCCAGTTTGACGGACCCGCGCTTCCCGGCCTTCGACGGCGAGGCTTCGGTGAAGGAGCAGTTCTACTGGGAAGCTGACTTGCGCCACATGATCGACGAGATGCGCGAGTGGCGCATGAAGACAGTTGCCGTGTTGGTGCATGCCGTGGACTGGACACGCCTGGGCCAGCACGCCGACATCGGACGGCGGACGTTGAAGCAGTGGGCTGAGTACATGGTCGAGCACGAGGCGGCCCACATCGAGTCGATCCGGGCGCTGAAGCTGGCGCAGTCGGCGAGGCAGCCAGCCTAGCTAGTCTGCGCTGAGCTCAGCGTGGGCGAAGAGGACGCTAAACTGCCGGCACCAGATGACCGCGCTCTTGATCGTCGAGATGTCGACATCCGATGGGAGCTCGTAATTGAACGCGCCGTCGGTGGCCTTGAGCTGGCCGAGGTTCAGCGCCTCGTCGACGTTTTCGCCGGAACGTTCGGTAGACAGATAGACGTAGAGGTCAGGGCCGTTGCGAACCGAGAAGTTCTCGAAGCGCAGGGTGTAGACGCCGGGCTCCGTCTCGATGATCAGGGCGTTGCCGTGTCCGAAGTGGAAGTCGTCGGAACCGGTAAACATGCCCGTCTGAATGACGGCTGGTTCGAAGGTGGCAGCGGCCGAACCCCCCGTTGAGCTCAAGGCCGGTGTTTGTTCCGGCTTGTTCTTGTCGTCGCCATCGGCTACAGACGCGCTCGCGGTCTCGGAGCCGCCGGTGGTTGTCTCAGCCGCGACGAGGGGGCTTGCTTCTTCGAGGTGGGTGCGCTCCCAGAGGGGCGAGGCCAGGTAGTCGCCGGCGACGACCGCGACTACGAGGAGCGGGACACCGATGACGGCCGTGGCGACCTTGTGGCGCATGAGGACGAGGTGCAGGCCAAGGCGGTAGGCGACGTAGAGGCCGGCAGCGATCGCCAGGATGACGATAGGCGTAATGACGTAGCGGTACGGGTAGAGATCGTCCGCTATGAAGTTTTCGAGTTGGCCGAAGATGTTCAGCAAAGGCATGAGGCTGCCCTCCCAACTGCCAAGTTAGCAGCCGTTTCTTACGGATAGCTTACGAGTCTGCTAGAAGTTGACCGAATACGGGACGAGGGGAAAACAGGTGGCGAACGCAGGATTAGCAACCTGCCGATGCGTACCCTTCAGGAGGCATTCGCAGGCCGAATGAGGACCAAACGAGGGGCGGCGGGATGGCCGATGACGCGATAACGAGGGGAGAAGCCGGGGAGATGGAGGGGGAAACCCGGGAGGATTTTCGGCCCGCTTCGGTCAGGCGCGGGCAGCCGGGGTCAATCGGCGGGCTCAGGCTTCCGGCGGGCCGAGCGCGAGGCCGATCATGCGGTAGGTCAGCTTGGCGGCGGCGTAGGACGCGGCTTTGGGGCCGAGGTCCGGCGCCAGCTCCATGACGTCGAAACCAACGATGCGTTTGCTGGCGGCGACGGCCTCCATGAGGTCGCTGACCTCGTCCCAGCGCAGGCCACCCGGCTCCGGCGTGCCGACCGACGGCATCTCGCCGGAGTCGATGCCGTCGAGGTCGATGGTGATGTAGACGTTGTCGCTGAGGCTGTTGATGATCGGCGTCAGGTCCGGTAGTGAGCGGAAGGCGCGCGGGGAGAAGAACGGCAGCAGGTTCTCGCGGATGAATTGCGCCTCTTCCTTCGCGGCGCTGCGCAGGCCGACCTGGGTCACGGGCACGTCATCCAGCATGCGGCGGAGGCTGCAGGCGTGGTTGTAGCGCGTGTCCTGGTACTCGTCGCGCAGGTCGGCGTGGGCGTCGATGGCGAGGACGCTGAGGTTGGCGTAGGCGTCGCGATGGGCGCGGAAGGAGCCGACGGCGATGGTGTGTTCGCCACCCAGCGTGACGAGGAACTTGCCGTCCTCAACGTACTCCGCCGCGATCTCGTGGATGCGGTTGATCATCGCCTCGGGTGACTGGTTGGTGACGGCGACGGCGGGCGAGGTGTAGAGCCCGTGCAGATAGGGCTCGAAGCCCGAGGCCGACGTCGTAAAGCTCCATGTCCTCCGAGTTGGTGATGATCGCGTCGGGGCCGTCTCTGGCGCCGGCGCGCGCTGTCACGGTGGAGTCGTAAGGCACCGGCAGCAGCACGACGCGGGCGTTTTCGTACTCGGCGTAGGGGTGCGGCGGGCAGCAGAAGCTCTTGGGCGGCCAGAAGCGCTCGTCGTTGGGGCGTGGGAGGGTCATCGGAAGAATCCAACGCTGATAACACGGACGTTACTTAGGGTATCCGCAATGATAGTTCGAGGCATTCTACTAGAATAGGGTAGGTTGATTAGCAAAAGTATCCTCAACATTGCTTTCGCTTTCGATTGCCTGAACCAGCCCTTGGGCCAGGTATACCCGATCACGTCTACGCCCGGTTACCTCCTCGAGTATGTCCAGGTCGCAGAGCAACTGGATAGCTCTTGCCGCGCTCATGACGGTAACGCGAAGTTGTAAGGAAGAGAGCTTCGCAGTGGTGGCCGGACTGATGAAAAGAAGTTCGAGCAGGTTGTGTGCCGAAGGAGGGGCCTTTTCAACGAGGAGCCTCTGGCGGTACTCCTCATGAAGGGTGGTCATCCTCGACGAACGCACAAAAGCATCCTTGCATTGAACAATGACAGCTCTCAGGAAGAATGACAGCCATTCATTCCAGGCGCTTCTTTCCGTGACTCCTCGGAGCAGTTCGTAGTACTCCTGGCGATGGCTTTCGAAGAATGGGCTTAGATATAGGACGGGAGCGGGCAAACGCCCGAGGGTGCAAAGAAAAAGCACAATGAGCAAACGGCCAACTCGACCATTGCCGTCCAGAAAAGGGTGGATGGCTTCAAACTGATAATGCATCAGTGCACAACGCAGAAGAGGGGGGAGCTTGACTTCCTCGTGTAGGAATGCTTCCCAGTCTCCGAGGCAATTTAGTAACTCATAGGGTGGAGGTGGGACGTAGGTTGCGTCATTTAGCGTACATCCAGGAGTACCTATCCAGTTCTGACTGGTTCTAAATTCTCCGGGAGTCATCTCTTGGCCACGGACACCAGCCATGAGTTTCCCATGTAGTTCACGAACCAACCTCAGACTCAGTGGAAGATCGGCCATTCGCTCAAGGCCGTAGTTCATCGCAGTACGGTAATTCCGAACTTCCTGAACCTCCACGCGCGAGCGAACCGGTGCGTCGCTTGCAGCTTCAAAGAGGGCGAGTTCGGAAAGGGAGGCTTCGGTGCCTTCGATGCGTGAAGAGAGGACCGCCTCCCGTTGACTTAGAGGCGCGATCAGGAGTTGTGGGTTTGAGAGCGTTCGTGCCATTCCTGCGAGCTCGCCGAGACTGCGGTCGGCCTCGGAGAGGATAAAGGTGAGGTCGGCGTTCAGGTCAAGCTTTCGCATCAAGGGGAAGGGTATGAACGCTTCATAAGCTTGGGGCGTTCGCAAGAGATGACCCGAGGGATTAGTGAAGTCTTTGGAGTTCAAGGGTTCTAATACACTCCACGTTAGTAAGCCTCGACGTTAGTATAATTTGGAGGCCGAAACTATAATAACACGGAACTGAAGAACTATTTACCTTCCGCCGCGGGCCCAAAGTCCAACCGTGGCAGGGTGCGCTTTGATTTGACGTCGCCGAGCTCTTCGGCGAGGGCGCTGACGATTAGGGGTAGGGCGACTGTGGCCTCGACGTTGAGGGTGACGAAGTCGGCGTCGGGGGCGATCTTGCGCCAGGACTGCGCTTCTTCGAAGGTGCAGCCGGAGAGGCCGCCCCATTGGGGCTGGTCCATCGTGATCTGGACGCCGTACTTGTGGCCCGGCACCTCGCGGCCGTAGATGTAGGCGGCGACCTCGGCCTGCTGGATGAAGTTCTTCGGCGTGCCGCCGCCGATGTAGATGACACCGGTGCGCCTGGCGGTCAGGGCGATGTGCGACGTCTCCATGACGTCGCCGATGATGTCGAAGAGGACGCGGTGGCCGGTGCGGACGCGTGCTGTCGTGATCGCGAGGCCGTGCACGCTGTCGCCTATGGCGGGACTGTAGATCGGCACGCCGGCCTTCGCCGCGGCGGTGAGGATGCCTTCCTCCCTGGCCACAGGAGCAAGCGCCCTGCCGATGCGCCCGAAGTACTCTCGGGTCGTGATCGGTTGATCGGAGGGCAGGGTCTGGGCGAACGAGACGACGAATTCCTCGGCGTCGGCGAAGTCGCTCTCGGGCGCCAGGACGTCGTAGAAGCGGTTGATGCGTCGTCGCCCCAGCTCGACGTCCATGCCGCCGGGGACGGACTGCCAGTGCGGGCTGCCCAGCGTCTCATACACGTCGTGAAACATGTTGGCGCCGGTGGTGACGATGACGTCGACCATGCGGTTCTCGACGATGTGACGAATGATGTTGCGCATCCCCGCCGGCACCATCGCCCCGGCGAGGCCGAGGAAGATCGTCGTGTCATCGCCGATCATGCTGCGCCAGATGCGCACCGCCTGAGCGAGGTTGCGTGCCTGGAAGGAGGTGCCGCCCATGCCGGCCACCAACTCGGCAGCGCTGATCCGGTCGCGCACCTCGAAGGGGTCGACGTGGGTGTGGAGGAAAGCGTCGTGGCCGTGCCCGCCGTGGTGTCCTTCCCCAGGAAGGACGTGGGGGGAATGAGGTGCCGTGTCGCTCAAGGCGACCTCCTTTCGGGGCCAGGGAGGCGTAGCGTCTACTGGCTGAACGCCCCGGTAACCGTGCGGCGCTCGAGCATCGCGATGGGGGTGGCGGCATCCACGGCGTGCGGGAACTCGAGGCCGCGGTCGTGGATACGAGTCGTGACGTGAGTCAGGCCGAAGGTCTCGATGATGCGGTCGACGGCGCCGTCGGCTTCGAACTCCTTGCAGGAGAAGACGTCGACCCAGACGTAGCCGCGGTCGGGGAAGGTGTGAACGCTGATGTGGCTCTCGGCGATGATGACGAAGCCGGTAACGCCCCAGTCTTCCGGCTTGTCTCCGGTGTACTGCAGGACGAAGGGCTCGGAGATCTTCGTCATGTTGATCTCCGCCGGGTAGGTGTTGAGGAGCGAGTGGACTAGCGATTCATTGCTTAATAGCTCCCGGTCTCCCCCGAAGCCGTCAATAGTCAAATGCATCGCTCACCCCTCTCTTCGTCGTCGCTTTCGCGACGGTCAATACCGCACCGTGTTACCGGATACGGCGTCCGGCCGATAGAACCTCCCGCCCGTTTTGGGCGAATTAAAGGACCCCCAGTAGCATCCCCCGAAACTGTCGGGGGAATCCTTCCTCTAGAAGGATTTCAGCGGGCTCGATTGTCCTTGATGGGAAGGATTGAGCCTCGCCGCAGCCACCGGATGGCCCGGATTGGCGCCTCACGCCTCTCGGTTTTGAGGCACGAATCGCAGGGTAACATAGCGACCCCGTTGAGTAAATCTATCGATTTCGAGGCTTAATCGCTGGTTGCGGGCGGGCCACCTTCAGACGGCGCGCCGCCACCGCGGCCACGGCGACGTCGTCGCCTGCGCCGTCTCTGCTCACCTTCGCCGCCTGTCGGAGAAGCGCCTGGCGGTTGCTGCGCGGCGGGCTGCTGTTGGGGTGCCGGCGCCGCGGAAGCGGCGTCTGAGGTGCCGCCGGTGCCGCGTCCGCGCCGCCGCCTGCCGCCGCGTTCGCGCCCCCGTCCGCCCTCGGTTGTCGTGGAAGTGGCGGCTTCACGCGTGGCGGGCCGGGCGCTGCTGTCTTCGACGATCGTGCGCAGCGGGCCCTCGATCTTGCGTACCAGCTCCATGGGGCGGATCGTGACGCCGTTCTGCAGCTGAAAGTCGATGGCCGGGACCTCGAAGAAGGTGCGCGAGTCGGTCAGCATCATCTTGACGATCTCGCGGTTGAAGTCGATGCCCATGACTTTGGCTTCGCCGGCGGGTGTCGAGTGAGTGGAGCCGACCTTGGGCAGCTTGCCGCGCAGCTCTTTGTAGTCCTCGTACTCGAAGGTGAGGCAGCAGTAGAGGCGGCCGCAGACGCCGCTAATCTTCTGCGGGTTCAGCGGCAGGTCCTGCTCCTTGGCCATGCGGATGCTGACGGCGGGGAAGTTGGTCATCCAACTGCTGCAGCAGAGGCGCTCGCCGCAGATGTCGAAGCCGTCGACGAGCTTGGCGCGGTCGCGGTCGCCGACCTGCAGTAACTGCACGCGGGCGCCGAGGTCGCGCGAGAGGTCGCGCACCAGGCCACGGAAGTCGACGCGCTCCTGGGCCGAGAAGTAGGCCGTGAATTGCCCGCCATCGAGGTCGTACTCACCGCTGGCGAGTGTCATGTCGAGTCCCTGCTCGGAGGCCTTCGCCCTGGCGACGCGCAGCGATTCGTGGGCCTTTTCCCGCGCCGCTTCCATTTTGTCCATGTCCTCCTGCGTTGCGATGCGCAGGATCGATTTCATATCACTCTGGTTGGAGGCCTGGTTCTCGATGACCTGGTCGGGCGAAATGACGACGCGGCCACAAGAGAGGCCGTGCGCCGATTCGACGACGACGTAAGCGCCGACTTCGAGCTCGAAATCGAGGGCGTTGTAGTAAAAGACTTTGCCCGCCTGGCGGAAGCGGACGCCGGCTGTCCTGGTAGCCATTTTGAGGGCCGGAGGGCGGCCCGTCTCCCTTCCTAACGCGTGTCCTTCTGTGAAAGGACGGGCTGATCCCTCCGGGGAAGGATCAGTATCAGGTTCTCTAAGGCGAGCTGTGGATCGACGTTCGCGTGCAGGTATTCTCTTGTCTGCCCGAGCGCCTGCAGAAACGCGACGATCTCACTTGCCGGGTACAGTTTACCTTCATCACGCAATTGCGACTCGCGGTCGCTGTTTTCGGCGCCTTCGGTGGCGCCGCTGCCGAACAGCAGGACGTCGCGCCACCATCCCTCCCAGACCGTCAACTCGCGCAGGTAGCGTTCTCGCAGGCCGGGGGCGCGTCCCTCGGCTTCTTTGGCCCAGGCGAAGCGCTCGAAGCGGCCGGCGTGCGCCAGTCTGACCGCTTCGTCCAGCATCTCGGTGCGCTCCTCCAGGAGCGAGGGGTCCTCCAGCGCTTGCAGTGCCCAGCCGATGCGTCCGCGTGACGCGGCGGTGATCGCGACCGCGTCATCCGGGCCGGCGCCGCGGTCGATCAGCGTTTCGAGGATGGTCTCGCGGTTGACGGGGCGGAAGGCGAGCTTCTGGCAGCGCGACAGCACGGTGTCCGGCAGACGCTCCTCTCGCTCGGTGAGCAGGATGATGACGCTGCCGGCGGGTGGCTCCTCCAGCGTTTTGAGGAAGGCGTTCGCGGCCTCGACGTGCAGGGTGTCGGCGGCGTCGACGATGGCGACGCGGCGGCCGCCGCTGTAGGGGCTGAGCGAGAGCAGCTTTTCGAGGCGCCTGATCTGGCAGATTCGGAGGTCGCGGCTGTCGCTGTGGTCGCGGTGGTCGGGCTCGTCACAGATGCCGCCGGGCGCGACGACCTCGACATCGGGGTGGCTGCCGGCGAGCGTGAGTCGGCAGGCTGCGCACTCACCGCAGGGCTTTTCGTCAGCGGTGCAATTCAGCGCAGCGGCGAAATCCAGCGCGGCCGTGAGCTTGCCGACGCTCTCGGGGCCGGTGAAGAGCCAGGCGTGAGGCAAGCGATCGGATTGCAGGGCACGGTCCATTGCTTCGAGTGCCCTCTCGTGACCGATGACGTTCCACATAGGCTGGACTTAGACTAGCCGTTCTCTTCGTTGCCAAGAATCTGTTCGAGAGTCTGGCGCTTGCGAAGAAGACGCAGGCTACCGTCCATCTCAATCATGATTTCCGGCGCCTGGGGATAGGAGTTGTAGTTGATTGTGGACATCGCCGCACAATAGGCGCCGGCGCCTCCTACGACGACGAGGTCGCCGATTTCGGGGCGGGAGACCATACGAGGAGCGAGCGCTTCCGGATCACCGGGCGCGGGAGTAAGGATATCGCCCGATTCACAGCAGGGGCCAACAAAGGCGACCTCTGCGGTCGGTCGGCCACGGGCGAGGACTTCGATCGGATGCTGGGCGCCATAAAGGGAGGGGCGGGTGACCTCCGTCATTCCCGTATCCAGTTTGGCGAACAGGTAGCCGTCGCTGCCGGTATCGACAACGTCGACGCAGGTCGACACCACGGCGCCGGCGAGGGCGACGAGGTATGTACCGGGCTCGATCTCAAGATGAAGCTCACGGCCCTCGCGCTGCTTGAAGGCTTCGAGCTCCGCGTGGACGTGCGCTGCTACCTCTTCGAGGTCGACGCTGGGCTCGCCCGGCATGCGGCCGACCTTGAAGCCGCCGCCGAGGTTGACGGTCGTGACGTCCGGGAAGCGAGCGGCGAGGTCGAGGGTCATGCGGGTGACCTTCTTCCAGACCTCGGGGTCGGTGCCGGAGCCGATATGCGTGTGCAGCGTCCCGACGACCAGGCCGTGGCGCTTCGCCGCCGCGAGGACGTCGTCCAGGTACTCGTGCCAGATGCCGAAGCTGGAGGCCGGGCCGCCGGTGTTCGTCCGGTTGGTGGAGCCGCTACCCAGTCCGGGGTTCATGCGTACGGCGATCCTCGAACCGGGCGCGACGCCTCCTACCAGGTCGAGTTGGTGCAGTGAGCAAGCGTTGAACCGAACGCCTTTGTCGATGAGCTCGGCGAGACGTCGGGAGGGCATCTGGGAGGTGAGCTGAATCTGGCCGGCGCTGAAGCCAGACCGCAGCGCCCGGTCCACCTCCCAGTCGCTGGAAGCGTCGATCTGAAGGCCGAGGTCGCGGAATACGTTGAGGATGCCGTGGCTGGGGTTGGCCTTCATGGCGTAGCGCAGCGTGAAGCCGTAGGGCCCGCCGAAGGCGAGCGCTCTGCGAGCCGTCGCCTCCAGGCTGGCGCGGTCGTAGACGTAGCAGGGGGTGCCGAAGCGCTCGCGCACTTCGGCGGCGCGTGCGCGATTGATAAAGGGTGCGGCGGCAGCCGCATTTGGCATTGTCATATCTCGATTATAGGTGGCAAGAGGCTGTAAGCCGCCACGGTGAATACTCTGCCCCGAAGAAGTGCGTTGTACGGCTTTGAGAACCCCTCGGACCAGGCGAAACGAGATAGCCGCTTCGGTCAGCTTCGAGATTCGGTCGGTGCGTCGTCCACGGAGCCGCGAAGCTGAACCCTGAGTGGCGGCAGTTCTCCCTCGTCGGATCCCGGGGGTCGCACGCCCATGAGGACGAGCAGCTTATGAACCGCTAGACGCCCGATCTGTGCGCGTGGCAGCTCCACTGTGCTGAGTTGCGGGACACAGTACTCTGTGAACTCCAGCCCGTCGAAGCCTGCAACGCTGACATCTTTCGGAATGCTCTTCTTCGCTTGTTGGAGTTCATACAAGGCACCGAGCGCATATTCGTCGTTGTAGCAGATCACTGCCGTAGGAAATCGCTCGAGGTGCGCATCTAACAGATGCCGACAGGCTTTTGCCCCTGCCTCGAATCCAGACTGGTCGTCACCCCCCGAGAACACTAAGAGGTCGGGCAACGCAGGGGTATGACTGGCCAACTCGAGCTCGCAGCCCCGCCGTCTTGCGAAGTTAGTCTGGCTGGCAGGGCCCGAGAGGTAAGAGAAGTTCTGGTGCCCCTTGGCGATGAGTGCCGCGGTGAGTTCTCTCGCGGCCTTCTCGTTGTCGACCCCTATGGACTCCAAGCCTGGTCTCGCTTTGATGTCGGCGTTGACGACAACGATCGGCCTGGATCGACGGACCAATGACTCGAGTCGTGCTTCTGGCACTCTGGGGCTGAGTAGCAGGAGGCCTTCGGCACCGAGCTGGTCGAGTTCGTTGATGGCCTGCAACTCGGCTCCGATGAACCCGCGCGTAATCCGGATGTCGACCCCGTACCCAGCCTCCAGCGAGGCAGCCTGGACAATCGCGTCGATGATGTCTGAGTAGTATGAGTGATTTATCGCACCAGCTATCAGACCAAGACGACCGGACCGCTCGCGGTGAAACACGTAGCCGAGCTCAACGGCAACGTCCTCTATAGTCTTCTTGGCGGCCGACCCCACTCGAGGGCTGTTGTTCAGGGCAAGATTCACCGTCTTCAGCGAGTGGCCGGTTCTGTCCGCGATGTCCTTTTGGGTGACTCTCCTGGGACTACCATCCTCCATCCGGGCCTCCAACGAGTTACGCTGAGTTGTTACGATAGGCGCGTTTTGGAGGTTATACAACCTATCGATAATAGGTTTAAAAGGATATCTTAATGGCTTGGAATAGCACCAAATCGGCACCCTATGTTGCATGAGGATCGACAAGAGCTTCGCCCGGATGGGCTCACCCAGCCCCGAGGGAAGAGGGTCGAGGTTCCCAGCGTTCGGGCCTGGCTGCCAATGGCAGGCGGAGCCTGCCACAAGATTCTCGGAGGCACACCCATGACGGTTATCCTGCAGTCCACGATCGCCAACTCGACCTACCGGGGCAAGGTGCGCGATACGTACGACCTCGGCGACGGCCGGCTCCTGATGGTCGCCACGGATCGCATTTCGGCGTTCGACTTCATCCTGCCGAACGGGATCCCGGACAAAGGGGCCGTGCTCACTCAGATGTCGAAGTTCTGGTTCGAGATGACGAAGGAGATCGTGCCGAACCACTATCTTCGCCTCGCAGATGGATCGGACGCCGACGATCTACCGTTCGTGCTTCCGCCAGAGCTGCGCGGCCGGAGCATGATCGTCAAGAAGGGCGATCGCCTCGACGTCGAATGCATCGTCCGCGGTTACCTTGCCGGCTCGGCGTGGGCAGAGTACAGGGAGACGGGCCGCGTCTGCGGCCTGCGCCTTCCTGCCGGGCTAGTCGAGTCGCAGGAGCTGTCGGAACCGCTCTTTACGCCGAGCACGAAGGCTGAAGTCGGACACGACCTGAACATACCCTATTCTGACCTCGTCCAGATGGTCGGGCCAGAGATCGCGAATACCGTCCGCCTTCGCAGCCTGGCGCTCTACACCTACGCCGCCGGCTACGCTCGCGAGCGCGGGATCATCATCGCGGACACGAAGTTCGAATTCGGCATTGTCGACGGGGAACCGATCCTCATCGACGAGATCCTGACCCCGGATTCGAGCCGGTTCTGGTCGGCGGACCGCTACGAGCCAGGCCACTCGCAGCCTAGCTTCGATAAGCAGTTTGTCCGCGACTGGCTTCTGGATAGCGGCTGGAACCGTGAGCCGCCGCCGCCGACGCTGCCGGACGACATCGTCGAGGACACGGCGGAACGCTACAGGGAAGCGTTCACGCGCCTCACAGGCAACGAGTTGCAGCGGTTTTAGGACACGTCTACACGAAGTCTCTGGACGTCTGGAGATCAAGATCCCGTCGGCTGCTTGGCCGGCTGTACGACGTATGCTTCTGACCCTGACACCCAGAGCTCAGGTGCCGAGCTCGTGCCGCCATTCGCGCGCGTCCGTCAGCTCGAAGCGCTGGTTGAGCTCCGGGATGATGGTGTGCAGACCTTCATGGCTGAGGCGTTCGCCCAGCGCCTTGGCAGAATCCGGTTCGCCGTGGACGAGGAAGACGCTGCGCGGAGGCGTGGCGGCGGTACCGACCCAGCGGACGAGGTCGTCCGCATCGGCGTGGGCCGAGAGGCCCGTGATCTGGGTTAGCCGGGCTCGTACCGGCACGTCGGAACCGTACATGCGGACGTACTTCGCGCCTTCGGCCAGCTTGCGGCCTCGAGTCCCGGCCGCCTGGTAGCCGGAGAGCACGACGAGGTTCTTGCGGTCCGGAAGGAGCCGCTGCAGGTGATGCAGAACGCGGCCGCCCGTCATCATGCCGCTGGAGGCGATGATGATGCGCGGGCCCTTCAGGGTATTGAGCCGCTTCGATTCCTCAACCGTGCGGTGCAGGGTTAGCCACTTGCCGTAGAGCTCGCTGCGCTCCATTTCCAGGCCTTCGGGTTCGGCGTAGCGACGGTAAAGCTGGGTCACGTCGCTGGCCATGGGGCTGTCGAGGTGGACCGGCACGTTGGGCAGGCGGCCGGCTTCCATGAGACGGCGGATGAGCAGCAGCAGCAGCTGGGCGCGCGCGACGGCGAAGGCAGGGACGAGAACGATGCCGCCCTTCGAAAGCGTTCCAGCGAAGGCTTTCGCGATCTGGTCCTCCATCGGCTCGTCCGGGTGCTTGCGATCTCCGTACGTGGACTCGAGGATGAGCGTGTCACAGTCCGGCAGCGGCTCGGGGTCCGGGTGCATCGGCGCGCCGTAGCGGCCGAGGTCGCCGCTGAAGATGAAACGATGTCCGGTCTCGGGCTCGTTGATCCCGAGGAAGGAGGAACCGAGGATGTGGCCCGCCTCGTAGAAGCGCACGGCGAATTTGGCGGCATCGAAGTGTCCGCCGGAAGGAATCCTCTCGAGCCGCCGTAGCGTGCGCTGAGCGTCCTGCGAGTCGTAGAGCGGCAACGCGGGGTGGTGTTTGCTGAAGCCTTTGCGGTTGGCGTACTCGGCATCTTCTTCTTGCAGCCTCGCGGAGTCGAGCAGGAGGATCTCGAGCAGGTCTGCCGTTGGCTCCGTGCAGTAGATCGGACCGCCGAAGCCAGCCTTGACGAGCCGCGGGAGGTAGCCGGAGTGGTCGATATGCGCGTGCGTCAGGACGACGGCGTCGACGCTGCGCGGGTCAAAGGGCGCCGGCTCCCAGTTGAGCAGGCGGAGCTGCTTCAGGCCCTGGAAGAGGCCGCAATCCACCAGCAGGCGGGAGCGATCGGTCTCGATCAGGAACTTGGAACCGGTCACCGTGCCTGCCGCGCCGAAAAACCCCAGCCTCATGCCCGCTCCTCACCCGACGCTCCTGATGGAGCGCCAGAAATTACACTCTTTTAAGATGCAGACAACCGCGTTACAAACATAAGCGAGGCGATCCACCCGATCATGTTAGCGATAAGACTCGTAATGTAGCCTAGGTGGGTTCATGAAAGAGAAGCTGACGTGGGGTCTCGTGGTCGCCGTAAGCATGGTGCTGGGCGCCGCCGGGGTCGTGGGTGTCGACTCGCTAAAGAAGGACAACCCCGTCCCAGCGGCGACGGCCGTGGTCCAGCAAGTCCCCACGCCGGAGAGCACCGGGCGGGTCAGCACGCCTGTGGTTAGCGGTGTGTCGCTCTCATCCGGGAGCGTCGCTGACCTGGTCGCAGCCGTGCGGCCGTCTGTCGTCCGCATCGAGCGCCAGCGATCCGGGCGCGTTCGGCGGCGGCGTAGGGTCCGGCATCATGCTGGACACAGAGGGCCACATCCTGACCAACAACCACGTCGTGGGCCAGGGCAGCACCTCACCGTCATGCTGCACGACGGTACAACTGGCTCCGCCAGGCTGATCGGTCGTGACATCGGCAACGACCTCGCCGTGATCAAGGCGGACATTCCGGCGGAGAAGCTGTCGCCGGCAAACGCTGGGCGACTCCGACCAGGTCCGCGTCGGGGAACAAGTCATCGCGGTCGGCAACCCATTTACGATCGAGGGTACGGTCACGGAAGGCATCGTCAGCGGCCTTGGCCGGTCCTTGCAGGGCACCGGCGGCCGGCAGATGCGTCAGCTGATCCAGTCCGACGCCGCGATTAACCCCGGCAACTCCGGCGGCGGGCTGTTCAACGCCAGCGGCGAGGTGATCGGTATCACGACGCGCGATCGAGAATCCGACCAACGAACGCGTTTTTATCGGGATCGGCTACGCGGTGCCGATCAACACCGCGACGCGCTTCCTGCCGCAGCTGCTCGCGGGCGAAGACATCGAACACCCACGCCTGGGCATCGAGCTGCAGACGTCATCCTCGCCGCTGGTTGTCCTGCGCGTGGTGCCGGGGACCGGCGCCGATCAGGGCGGCCTGCAAGCTGGTGATGCGATTTCGGCGCTCGACGGGGTGGCGATCGCGAGCTTTGATGACCTGGCCGAGTACATCGACGGCAAGAACGTTGGAGACGTTATCCAAGTCACCGTGTCCCGCGACGGCGAAGAGCGAACCCTACCAGTGCACGCTCGTCCCCTGGGACATCAGCTAGGTCCCTCCGGTTCTCGAGCGGCACAACGGACCGGCTGCGAAGCCGGTCCGTTTCCTTTTGAACGTTGCGGGTTACACTGGGGTCGCGGCGCCCGTACCACGTCCGCGCCGCGAGGAGGCGAATTCAAGTGGCTGAAGGGCAACGCAGCCTCCCGTCCTCGTTGCCGATTCCGGGAGCCTGCAAGGCCGGACAGACGGCGCAGATCGCGGCCTGGCTCGGTCTGCCGCTGGCGGCGCTCGATAGGCCTCGTCGCGTCTCTCGTCTTCGTGCTGGCGCCGGGCACCAACCGCCCGATCTTCGACGACAGCTACATCAGCCTGACCTACGCTCGCAACCTGGCGGAGATCGGCAAGCTCAGCTTCGACGGCGAGACCTGGTCCACGGGCGCGACGAGCCCGCTGCACGTCGTGATCATGGCGGTGCCGATCGCGCTGGGCATAAACCCGTTCAGCGTCAGCCTCGGCGTGGGCATCCTAAGCCACGCCTTGCTCGCCGCGGGGGTCTACCTGCTGGGGTGGGCTGTCTTCCGCAGCCGGCTCGCCGCGATTCTGCGGCGCTTTCGCGATATCGACGATGGGCCTGGCGGTGCTCGACTCCGGCAACGGCCTGGAGACGAGCCTGTTTATGGCGCTGGTAGCGCTGAGTATGGCGTCGTATTTGCTGGATGCTTCGCCGCGGGGACGACTGCTCACCGGCGTGCTGATCGCGCTGCTGGTCTGGACCCGGCCCGAAGGGGTCATCATGTTGCCGGCGATCCTGATCTACCGCTGGATCGACCGCGGAGAAGACGAAGTGCTGCGTGATTACGTGGCGGATGCGGTGCGACTCGCGGCGCCGGGCGTCTTCGCAGGCGGGACGATCGCCGTATTCTCGCTGATCGTCAACGGCGACGCTGACCGGCACGGCCAGCGCCAAGTGGCGCTTCTTCCAGGAAGACGAGCAGCCGCTGGCGGACAAGATATCGATCGCGTCGTCGCAGATCGGGTTGCTGGCCGGGACGGTGGTGCCGCTGATCGCGCTGGCAGCGCTGGTGGCGCGGCGCAAGGAGACAGTGCTGTTCGCGTTGTTCTGGACGCCGGTGCTGGTCGCCTACGTGCTGTTATTTCCGGGTGGCCTGGCGCACTACTTCTACCGCTACCAGCATCCCGTGCTTGCCGCTGCTGGCGGTGCTGGCCGGCGGCGGCGCCGCGTACCTGATTACGCTGGCGCCTGTCGCATCGCGACTACGTGGTCAGAGCGCTAGTGGTGCTGGCGCTGGTCGTCGCGCTGGTGCCGATTGCGAAGCAATACCAGCACTGGCGCGACGTGTACGCGCAGGCGTCACGCGAGACGCTGAACGACCTCGAGGCGATGGCGCTCGACCTGAACACCATCGTGAAGCCGGACGAGAGCCTGGCGGCGCACGACATCGGTGCTCTGGGCTACTTTGCCGACTTCAAGGTGATCGACATGGTCGGTCTGGTCAACAACGAAGTCATCCCGTACCACAAGAACCGCGATTTCGTGACGTACTTCAACAAGGTCGAGCCGGATTACCTGCTGACCTTCCCTGACTGGGACCTCTTCTTCTTCCACCTCTTCCCGCAGGACCACCCGGAGCGCTTCGAGCTGGTAAAGGTGTACGAAGGTGGGCCCGTGCGCAACCAGCCCTACGTCCTGTATCGCGTTATCCACGCTGCCCTAGAAGGGCGGCGGCACCGATCTGAGGCGCGGCCGCCGGGGACGCGCCAGCAGCATCACGATCGCGCCAGCCGCAAAGCCACCGACGTGGGCCCACCACGCGACGCCTGAACCCGCCGACGTCCGGCCGATCTCGTCCAGGCCGGAGAGGAGCTGGGTCAGGAACCAGACGATCATCAGCGCGACAGCCGGCACGATGAAGGGGAAGAAGAAGATCGGGAGGATGATCACCTGGACTCGAGCGCGAGGGTAGAGCACCAGATAGGCGCCCATGATCCCGGCGATGGCACCCGAGGCGCCAACGTTAGGTATGACCGAATCGAGTGTGAAGTAGGCCTGCACGAGCGCCGCGACGAGGCCGCAAAAGAGATAGAAGAGCAGGTAGCGCCGATGGCCGAGGCGGTCCTCAACGTTGTCGCCAAAGATCCAGAGAAAGAGCATGTTGAAGAAGATGTGCCCCCAGCCGGCGTGGATGAACATAGACGTGAAGACTGTCAGCGGCTCGCTGCCGTCAGTGGGGCAGAGCAACGCGATCTCACCGGGATTGGCGCTGGTCGAGATGCCGAGGTAGTCAGCAACGCACGGGGGCATGAACCCCCAGTGGTAGAAGAAGAGGTCCGCCTGGCTGATCGCGAAGGGGCCGAGGAGCTGGTCCGGCGTTGTGCTCAGGGTGATCGTGTAGAGGAAGACGAGCGCGTTGATCGCGATCAGCGTCCAGTTGACGTAGGGGGTCGTGGATGCGGCGCACGAAGTCGCCTACGGGGATCACGCCTTACATCCTAACGTCACGAGTCAGAAGTCGACGCCGGGCTGCGCCTTGATGCCGGACGTGAACGGGTGCTTGACCTCGCGCATCTCCGTTACGAGGTCGGCGAACTCGATCAGCTTCTCGTGCGCGTCGCGGCCCGTGATCACGATATGCAGATCGGCAGGGCGGTCGCGCAGGGTCGCGATGACCTCGTCGACGTCGAGCCAGCCGTAGGTAATCGGGTAGGTGATCTCGTCCAGGACGACGACGTCGTAGTCAGCCGGAGGCGATCTTCTGCTTGCAGAGGTCCCAGCAGCGGCGCGCCAGGGCCTTGTCCTGCTCGATGTCCTTCGAAAGCCAGGTAAAGCCGCCGCCGAGCGGGATCAGCTCGATGTCGAGCTTGCGGGCCGCGCGTTCCTCGCCGAAGTTGGCGGTCTCTTCCTTGATGAAGGAGAGCATGCAGACCTTCATGCCGCGGCCCCAGGCGCGCAGCAGCATGCCCAGCGCGGCGGTCGTCTTGCCCTTGCCGTTTCCGGTGTAGACGATGACGAGCGGTTTGCGCTTCTTGACCGGCATATCGGTCCTCGAAGAGGTTACAGCGTTAGCAGCGAGGCGAAGCGGCGGTCGGAGCGGTGCGGCCCGACGACGGCAAGGTTGAGCTTGTCGTGACGCAGAACTTCGCGCACGACGCGGGTCATGTCGTCTGGCGTAATCGAGTCCAGCCTGGCTACGACGTCCTCGGGTGTCTGGATCTCGCCGGTGAGGATCTCCTGCCCGCCGAGCCAGCCGGAGACGGCGCGCGTGTCTTCCATGCGCAGCAGCAGACGTCCCTTGGACAGCTCGCGCGCCTTGTGCAGCTCTTCCTCCGGGACGCCCTCGGCGTCGAGACGCCGCAGCTCGCTTACCAGCGCTTCGACCGCACGGGGACCGTTGCTGGGGTCGACGGCGGCGTAGACGCTGAAGGAACCCGTGTCCTTGAAGTGGGTTACGTAGCTGCTGACGTCGTAGCAGAGGCCCTGGCGCTCCCGCAGCTCGACAAAGAGGCGGCTGCTCATACTTTCGCCGAACAGCACGCTGATCAGGTCCAGCGCCTGGCGGTCGGGGTGGCCGAGCGGCAGGGCGTGGAGGCCAAGCTGCACGTGCGTCTGCTCGGTGCGTTTGTAGATCAGCGAGCACCTCGGCGCCGCCTGGCCGTCGATGGCGGGGAACCAGGTCACGGGCTCGCCGGGCTGCATCGAGCCCAGGGTCGGTTCGAGAAGGGAGACGATCTCGTCCTCTTCGACGTTGCCCGCGACGGCGACGACCATGTTGTTCGGCACGTACTGGTGGCGTACGTAGTCGACGACCATGTCGCGCGTCAGGGCTGTGACGGACGCTTTGGTGCCGGCGACGTCGAGGCCGAGCGGCTGGTCGGGCCAGAGCAGCTCGTCGAGCAGGAGGTCGACCTGCTGACCGGGGGAGTCGGCGACGGAGGACAGCTCTTCCAGCACGACCTTGCGTTCCTTGTCGAGCTCGGCCTGCTCCAGCAGCGGTGCTTTCACGAGGTCGCAGAGCACGTCAAGCGCCAGCTCAAGGTGGGGGCGCGCGACCTTGGCATAGAAGACGGTGTACTCGCGGTCCGTGGCGGCGTTGATGATGCCGCCGACGCCGTCGATGGCCTCGGAGATCATCTGGGCCTCGGGGCGCTTGGCGGTGCCTTTGAACGTCAGGTGCTCGAGGAAGTGCGAGACGCCGGCCTCGTTGGGCGTTTCGTAGCGCGAGCCAGCGCCGACGTAGATGCTGATCGCGACGGAGCGCGTGTGCGGCATCGGGGCGGTGATCAGACGCAGGCCGTTGGCGAACTGCTTCTTGCTGTAGACGGTCTCGGATTGCGGTACTGAAACTTGCACGTCCTCGTAGTCTACGGCCCTGCCCCGTCGCGGTCTACGAGGCGGCGTTGCGCCTGCTTGGCGACAGACGATACGCTGATTCATGAAGACAGACCGGAGGTCATAGGCGCCTATGTCGAAGCTCGCAGATGCAATCCGCCGTAGTCAGAGGGTCGAGTCCGCGCCGATGGGATTCGGGGCTGCCAAGCCCGAGCCGCGTCCAACGATGCTCGTCGGCTACTTCGGCCCGGAGGGTGACGTCACGAAAGCGCGCGAAGCCGGGGCCGACTTCGTCCTGGTCGACGCGCGTAATGGCAGCATTGACGCGGCGAAGCTACGCGAGGGGGCCGGCGACTTGCCGCTGGGCGCCTGGACTACGGTGCCGGACTCTGCCGCCGCCAAGGCGCTACGCGGGGGTGGCATCGACTTCCTGATCGTGGCGGAGGACTCGCCGGCCGCGGCAGTGCTGGACGACGACCTGGGCTACGTGCTGGCGCTGCCCTCGCAACCAGAGGAAATATTCCTGCGCTCGTTGGAGCCGCTTTCGCTGGAAGCGCTGCTGCTGCACAAGATCCCGTCGCCGCTGACGATCTCCGGTCAGCTGGAGCTGAGTCGTGCTGCCTCGCTGGCGCATCGCCCGATGCTCTGCGAGACCGCGGCTACCGCTTCGGCGGACGACCTGCAATGCTTGCGGGCGGCCGGCGTCGCCGGCGTCATGATCGACGCGGCGGGACTGACGCAGCTCAAAGAGACGGTAAAGTCGCTGCCGCAGCGCAAGGCGCGGCGTGACGAGCAGCGCGCCGTCGTTTCCCTGCCGCGCGGGCAGGCCGCCGCTGCGGAAGAGGACGACGACGATGACGAATAGGGACTGTGCCAACCCCTGAACGACTGCGGGAGCTGGCGCGGGCACCCGAACCTCGCGCCCAGCTCGTCGAACCGTTCTTTTTGCAACCCGGCGCCGACGTCGCCGAGGTGCTCCTCGTGCGGCATGCCCACGTGGCCGGGGAGCCGGCCGGTGGCGACGAATCGTTGACCGACCTCGGCCGCGAGCAGGCGGCGACGCTGGCTGATTACCTTGCGGGGATGGATGTCGCCGCGGTGTACTCCAGCCCGTCGAGCCGCGCTCGCGAGACCATTGAGCCTCTGGCGCAACGCAAGGGCCTCGCCGTGACGGTGCTGGACGACCTGCGCGACGTCGATAACCGCTTTCTCCACGGCAAGCCGGTACTCGAGGCGCTGGCGCAGGAAGTGGGAGAGGCCGAGGCAAAGCGTCGCTTCGAGGAGATGCGACGGACGGGCTGGAGCCTTGACCTCTTCGGCGGCTTGCTGGAGTCGAGCGCCTCGTTGCGTTCGCGGACCGCGGCAGCGATCGATCGCGTCATCACGGCTCACCCCGGTGAGCGCATCGTCATCGTGACGCACGCGCCGCCGATCGCAGCGTACGTGGCGCACATCGTGAACAGCCCGGCGGACTTCCTCTTCTACCCGCGCCTGACGTCGATAACGGTGGTCTGGGCGGGTGGTGAGCGACACCAGCTGCGACTGCTCAACGCGCTGCCGCACTTCGGCGTCCTCTAAGCCGAACATTTTTTCCCATGACTAGTTGACAATATCGAAAACGGACTCGTACACTTGTGCGTCAGAACAGGCGTTTCAAGGAGTCCCGTCCCCATGACCAACGGCAAGTCGTTATCCGCCAAGCAGCAGGCCATTCTCAGCTTCATCCGCGAGTTCATCGCCAGGCACGATTACCCACCGAGCATCCGCGACATCCAGGATGGCTGTCAGATCAGCTCGACGTCCGTGGTCGACTACAACCTCAAGGCGCTGGAGCGTCTGGGTCACATCCGCCGCGACCGTGAAGTCTCGCGCGCTATCGAGCTGGTGGGCCGCGTGCGGATGCGCAGCGTGCCTGTCGTGGGCCAGATCGCAGCCGGTCAGCCGATCCCGGTGCCGAGCGCCGACACATGGGGCGCGCAGGACTTCGAGGAGGCAATTGAGGTCACGGACCAGATGACGAAGGGCAAGGAGAACGTCTTCGCGCTGCGCGTCAAGGGAACCTCGATGATCGACGCGCTGGTCAACGATGGTGACCTCGTCCTGATGGAGCCCGCCTCCGCCTGGGACGACGGTGACATGGTCGCCGTATGGCTCAAGGACCGCGAAGAGACGACGCTCAAGAAGATCTACCACGATGGCGGACGAGTACGCTTGCAGCCCGCCAACGCCGCCATGGATCCGATCTACGTGGACGCGCAGGACGTCGAGGTGCAGGGCAGAGTTCTTTATCGTCTGGGCTCGAACTTCTAGAAAATCGGCCTAGTGACCACTACCGCCGCAGCCATGGCGGCGCTGCTGGCGCATATTCGTGTCGAAAGGCAGGAGACGCACCGACGCATCTTCGCGCTGGTCGATGACCTGACAGATGCCCAGCTGAGCGAACGGCTCGGCAATCGCGCGCCATCGATAGGCTTCCACGTCTGGCACCTGGCGCGCTGGGCCGACTGCGACGTGGAGTTGTTTCAGGGCACGCGCCAGATCTGGCACGAACAATCGCTGGCACAGGCGTGGGGCATGCCGCCCGTCCTTGGTAAAGCCGATGCGGGCACCGAGCTTGGCGATGATGCGACTGAGCGGTTGGTGCTGCCAAGCAAGGGTGCTCTGGTGGACTACGCCCGCGCGACCTTCGGTGAGCTGGAGGCGTCCCTGGACAGCGTGACATCGGACACGCTCTTGCGGCCGATTCAGTCGGGAGCAAGCGCTGATGAGAGCGTGGTGGACCTGATCTTCACGCATCTGGTACACGACAACCGGCACCTGGGGATGATTGAGGCGTTACGCGGTCTGCTGGGCCTCAGCGGTAGCGCGACCAACTAGCAGCGCGCCAAGTCAAATCCTCGTTCCGGACTGATAGAATCAGGAAGCGATGCTTTCTCCAAATTCATATCCGCATAACGAGCCCGTACTGCAGGTGCGTGACCTGCACACGCAATACTTCGACAAGAAGGTCGTGCTGAAGGCGGTCGACGGCGTCAGCTTCGACCTCTACCCCGGCGAGATACTCGGCATCGTGGGTGAGAGCGGCTGCGGCAAGACGACGCTGGCTCTCTCGCTGCTCAACCTGGTCCCTCACCCGGGCGCTATCGAGTCAGGCCAGATCCTGTTTCGGGGCCGCAATGTGCTCGACATGGAGGGTGGCGAGTTGCGCGACCTCCGAGGACGTGACGTCTCGATGATCTTCCAGGACCCCGTCGCGGGGCTGAACCCGGTTCTTTCGGTTGGCGAGCAAGTGCAGGAGATCATCACCGCACATACAGGCGTCGACAACCGCGAGGCGCGGCGAAGGGCCGTTGAACTCCTGGAGAGCATGGGGCTGGCCGACGCGGAACGCGTTGCCGGGCGTTACCCCTTCCAGCTTTCGGGCGGCATGGCACAGCGCGTGATGATCGCGACGGCAATGGCGCTGCAGCCGGCGATCCTGATCGCGGATGAGCCGACGTCGGCGCTGGACATGACGGTACAAGCGCAGATCCTGGAAGAGCTGCGCAAGCTACGCGATCGGGGTGTCGCGATCTTACTGATCACGCACGACCTCGGCGTCATTGCCCAGATGGCGGACCGCGTCGAGGTGATGTATGGCGGGCGTCTGGCGGAGTCGGCTTCTGCGGACGCATTGTTCGAGAAGCCGCGTCATCCCTACACTTGGGCGCTGCTGGCATCGCTGCCGCGTCTCAACCTGGACGTGGGTAAGCTGCGGCAGGTGCAGGGCCGGCCGCCGGATATGACAAAGCTGCCGGACGAATGCGCCTTCGTGCCGCGCTGTCCCAAGGTTCGCAACGAGTGCCGTACGTTGCCGTCGCCGCCGCTCGACCCAATCGAGCCGGGCCACTTCGTGGCGTGCTACAACCCGATGTATCACGCCGAAGCCAGCGACGATGACGACGACGACTAGCCGCTAACGGCGGGCTCCGGCGCCGCGCCGCGGCGAATGCGCCAGCTCCGCCAGCGAAACGACCAGCACCTCGAGCGCCGCGTCAGCGTCCAGCACGCCTGTCTTGACCGCGACGTCGCTTTCGAGCAGACGCCGGTACGCCGTCTCGAGCGCCAGGACCGGGTAGCGCGTGGCCTGCTCCACGACCTTCTGTAGCGGGTAGCCTTGCAGGCCCATCTGCGAGCCGATCTGAGCCTGGCTCAGTCCGTCGCGAAGCAGCGATTGCGCCAGGAGGATCTGGCGATACTGCCGCACCAGCATGTAAGTCAGCATCTGCGGTGGCTGGTCTTTCGCGTCCATTTTGCGCAGGACGGAGAGCGCGCGGTCAGCGCGGCCGTCGATGACAGAGTCGGTCAGGTCCCAGTACGCGTACGCGAGCGCACCGCTGACCAGCTCGTCAACGTCTTCGCTGGTAATGGCGCGGCCGGTGGCGTAGGTGGCGAGCTTGTCGATTTCGACCGCCAACTCGCCGAGGTGCTTACCGTCAAAGAGGGAGACGAGGCGCTCCAGCGCACCGGGCGCGAAGTTGGCGCCCTGGGCTTTGGCACGTTGGGTGGCCCAGGACCGCAGTTCGTCGCGCTTCTTGAAGGCCTCGAACTTGCGGAGGGTGGCGCCTTCAGGGACTGACTTTGCGACCGTGTCGGAGATCTCTTCTTCGAAAAGGACGACGGTAGTCGTTTCCGGAAGGTTGGCAAGAACGTCCATGAAGGCTTCGGCGTCACCGCCCGCGGAGGGCTGTTCCTCTTGGGACGAGGCGTTGCGGCCCCGCCTTGCGCGCCGGCCACGCCCACTGCCGCCGAGCCGCCCCAACAACCCCTCGACGACGACGAGCCGGTTCTCGGCGAAGAACGAGGCGGCGTGGCAGGCGGCGCGCAGCTCGCCGGGCGTGAGACTGCGTACGTTTGCCCGCTCGATGGTGGTGGTGTTGTGGGTCAGGTTGCCGTCGCTATCCATCTCACGGCGCAGTGCGCGCAGTTCCTCGCTGCGGCGAAACTCATCCGAGCCGTAGAAGACGTACAGCATTACTCGAGGTCGACCTTCCAGCCGAGCCAGAAGACGGCCAGGGTGGCGAAGTAGGCCGGGATGCCGGGCCAGATCAGGCCGAAGGCGGCCTTGCCCAGACCGTCACTATCGGCGGAGACGCCGAGCCAGGCCGCGGCGATGATCGGCGCGACGAGCGCGAGGATTGGCATCCACCAGAGCAGCAGGGGCTCGCGCTGCTTCGGTTCTGCGTCTTCCCGGCGGGTCAACGCTTCCTCGGGACGATCAAGCCGTCGCCAGCTTGATCGCGTTCTCGATGTCATCCAGGTGCATGTGGTTGTGGCGGCTGGTCGTGAAACTGAGGCGCTCCGATGCCGGCTGCAGCTCGCCGCGGAAGTTGGGCACTTCGCGTGCCAGAAACGCGTCGTCGAGGCCCGGGACGGCGCCGGCGTCGCTGCGCAGACCGTCCCTGATCTCCTGCACGACTTCGTCGATCGGCTTGCCCTTACGGGCGTCGATTCCCTGCTGGTTGTGCTCGTCGAGGTTGAAGCCGGCGGGACGGGCGCTTGTGCCATTGATCGCGGCGTCGATCTGGCGCTGCCAGCGCGGCAATGAGTGGGCGTCGGCGGCCATGTGGCAGAGCGCGTCGTGAATTGTCCAGCTGCCTTCGGGTAACGGCTGGTCGAGGTTCTCGACGATGCCGGGCAGAAGGCGGTTGAGCCGCTCTTCGACCTCGCGAATGCCTGCCGTTATCTCTTCCTTGGTGGCCAAGATGCGCTCCTCTAGCGTGTGCATGCAGGGCAAAGCCAGCTTAGCACCGCGGACGCGGAGGCTTGAGACGCGTCGGCCTGCGAGGCGCTAGAGCTGCCGGGCGATGAACGACTTGATGTGCTCGATGGCGCGGCCGACCTGCGGGCCGCCCTGGCGCAAGAAGCCGTGCGGCTCGCCGGGGTACTTGCCAAGCTCGATGACTCCGCCAGCCAGGCTGTACGCCTCGACGAAGTCCTCCGCCATCATGCGCGTTAGCGATTCGTCCTGCGCACCCTGCACCAGCAGCGCCGGTGGCGTTTCGACGACCTCGCCGCGCTGCAGAATGTGCGGCGGGCTGGCCTCGATCATGCCGTCCTCGCTGCCGAAGTAGCGGATGTGGTTGGCCATGAGGTCTTCGTTGTTGCGGCCCTGGGCCAGCTTGTAGCGCGCCAGCGGGTCGATCACGGGCCAGCCCATGATCACGTAAGCCAGGCTGCCGTCGAGCTGAGGCGCTTCGGCGAAGGGGATGTCGTTGTAGGCATGAGGGAGCATGGCGGCGAGCATGACCTGGTGGCCGCCGCTGCTCCAGCCGACGCCGCCTAGCCCTTCCGTCGAGCCGTTGTAGTCGGTGGCGTGCGCCTTGAGCCAGCGCGTGGCGTAGTTGATGTCCTGCTGCGCGGCCGGGTGCGGCGCCGATGTGGACGTGCGGAAGTCGATGGCGGCGATCAGTATGCCGCTTTCGGCGAGGACGACATCGGTGCCCTCGTTCATCAGGCGGTCGCCGTTGGCCCAGGCCCCACCGTGCACGTCGAGCAGCGTCGGGAAGGGGCCTTCGCCCTGGGGCTGGAAGATGCGCGCCAGGTAGACGGTGTCGCCGTCGCGACGGTACTCGACGTCGAATGTTTTGACCTCGTAGTGCGCGCCGGGGTTGTAGCTGAGCTTCGTGGTGCTGGTCGTCATCGCTTCCCTCGCTTGGCCGTTATCGGGTTCGGTGGGTCGACGCTACGCCGGGCGCGGGAAGGTGTCAACCTTGCTCGGCGAGCAGTTGCTGGGCGCGACTCCAGATGCTCTGGGACAGATCGTCGACGGCCTGGGAGGCGTCCAGCACTAACCAGCGTTCGGGCTCCGCCTTC
This sequence comes from uncultured Chloroflexia bacterium, assembly GCA_963766645.1. GTDB lineage: Bacteria > Chloroflexota > Dehalococcoidia > DSTF01 > WHTK01 > WHTK01. The sequence continues at coordinate 890,579 of CAVYAY010000002.1, forward strand.
GCGAGCGCGAGATAGCCCTTGTGAACCCGGCGGTGAAACGCCTTGTCCCGGCCACCGACGCGCTTGCCGAGCTTTTTGCCACCATCGGCGGTCGTGTCGAAGCCAAGGCCCTGCTGCCAGTGGCCCTCGATGGCGTCCCCGGAGGCGCCCTCGGAGGCGCGCGCAAGGCCCGCGTCGGGGTCGATGTCGAGCAGAATGGTGAGGTCGGGCCTGCAGCCATCGATGACGGCTGCGTTGAGTGTCGAGATCAAGTTGAGGTCGAGTTTACGGCCGTAGCCCTGGTAGGCGGCGGTGGAATCGATAAAGCGGTCGCAGATCACGTCGATGCCGCTGTCGAGCGCGGGCTTGATGACCTTTTGCACCAGCTCCGAGCGCGCGGCGAGGAAGAGCAGCAGTTCCGTCTTCGTCGCGATGTTGGTGCTGTTGAGCAGAAGCTGGCGCAGCTCTTCACCGAGAGGTGTGCCGCCGGGCTCCCGCAGGTTGATGACGCGGCGCCCTCTGGATTCGAGGCGGCCGCGCAGCAGGTTGACCTGTGTGCTCTTGCCGGCGCCCTCACCGCCTTCAAAGGTGACAAAGAGGCCTCTCTTTGCGGGCATGGGGGAACTTTACGCGGTTTGCGCGGCTAGTTGCAGCGACGCGGTGACACGCGACGTCACTCGAACGGAAAGAAGCCGCTGTTGCTGTCCGGCGGCAGGATACGGACGCGCCGCTGTGGCTCCTTGCCACGGCTGGTAGAGCTGAGGTTGAAGCGCTGGGCCAGCTCGTGCTGCAGGCGGCGGATGTAGGCGTTTTGCGGCGTCAGCTCCACGGGCCGGTCCTGCGACATCACGGCGTTTATCGCGTCCTCCGCCTCGGTCATCGCGTCGACCATGGGGTCGGTGCGGCCCGTGTTGCCCTGCAGCGAAATCAGAGCCTGCTGCATTTGGAGCAGCGTGTTGCTCTTGAGGACGTAGATCGGCACGCCGCGCGATTCTGCTTCTCGCAGCGCCTGAGGCTTGCGGCGGTAGTAGCTGCGATCCGTGATGACCACATCGGCGTCGTCGAGGCGCTCCGAGAGCGAAGCGCCGGAGCCTGTATCGCGGATCGCCTGCGCCAGGCGTTTGCGGGAGATGCCAAAGGGGTAGACCCGCTGACCTGTCGTGGGTGCTGCGCGTGGCGGAAGCACCGCTGGCGGCACCTCGAGGGAAAAGCCACGCCGCGCTGATGTCTCCGGTATCGCCGCGACTTCAGCGGCGGTGGCGGCGCGCGCCTCTGGTTCGCTAAGGCGCCGGATCTCGCCTGAGGGTGTCAGCTCGCGGATCTCGGGGGCGAGGGTGAAGCCGCGCAGGATGGCGTCGACCGTTTCGGCAACGTCGCGGTGGATGTGGACGCGGTCCCAGCTCTTGAGCTCGACGACGACGGGGAACGTCGGCGGCGCCTTGCGTTCGAGGATCGACTTTTGGGTTCCGCGGCGGCGGGCCTCTTCGTCGCCCAGGGTGACGGATTGGATGCCGCCGACGAGGTCGGACAGCGTGGGGTTCGCCATCAAGTTCTCGAGCGTGTTGCCGTGCGCCGTGCCGACAAGCTGGACGCCGCGTTCGGCAATGGTGCGCGCCGCCTGAGCTTCGAGCTCGGTGCCGATTTCGTCGATGACGATGACCTCAGGCATGTGATTCTCGACCGCCTCGATCATGACGGCGTGTTGCAGGATGGGGCTGGGGACCTGCATGCGGCGCGCCGTGCCGATGGCGGGGTGGGGAATGTCACCGTCGCCGGCGATCTCATTCGAGGTGTCGACGATGATGACGCGCTTCTTGAGGTCGTCGGCCAGGACGCGCGCGACCTCTCGCAGCATCGTGGTCTTGCCGACGCCGGGGCGTCCCAGGAGCAGCAGGCTCTGCTCGCTGCGGACGATCTCGTCGATTGTGGCGATGGTGCCGAAGACGGCGCGTCCGACGCGGCAGGTGAGGCCGATGATGCGGCCGCCGCGGTTGCGAATGCAGGAGATGCGGTGCAGCGTCCGTTCGATGCCGGCGCGGTTGTCCTCGCCGATTTCGCCGATGCGGGCGACGACGTAGTCGATGTCGTTCTCGCTGACCTCACGGTCGCTGAGGACGATTTCGCGGCCGGGGAAGCGCGCCTGCGGCAGGCGGCCGAGGTCCATGACGACTTCGAGCAGGTCGTGTTTATCGGCGCGGTTACGCAGCGGGTCGCCGATATGGGGCGCTAGGGCGTCCAGCATCAGATCGAGATCGTCAGTGATAGTGCGGCTCACGCTGGTCTCAGACTCCAACGGCATTCTTTGCAACGACTGGCACCTTCCTGGGGAGCGCTAACGGTTTTGTAGTGCGTCGCATCAGCGAGACGTACTCATTGCGGGCGGTAAACCCGGCGTTCTGCAGCGCGCGGGCAGCATCGTCGGCGGCGTTCGCAAGTAGCGCGAGGACGGGTTCGGCGGAGGAATCGGCAGCGGCGAGGGCGGCGTTGATGAGGCCGGGGATTTCGCCTGTCGTCCCGGCGTCGAGCAGGAGGTCGAGCATGAGGCCCTGGGGCAGGCGGCCGGCGCGGACCTGTGCATGGAGCCCGGAGTCACGTTCGAGCACGAGGTGCGGTCCGTTCTTGTGCCAGCGGCGCTCCTGTGCGGCGTGCCATTCGTCGAACGTGGCGGCCTCGAAGCGGCGAACAGCCTCCGGCACGGCGGCGCAGTAGAGACGGAACAGTGGGTAGCTGTCCGACGCGGAGACGGCGCGTAGTCCTATCGGCGGGCTGGTCTGTTCCGCCGGGCCTGCCTCACGGATGTAAAGCGTTTCTTCCTGGTAGGCGAGGAACCCGGTCTGCAGGGCGGGCTGAAGAAGGCCGCTGCCTGCGGGCAGGCGCAGGAAGAGCTTCTGGGCACCGTCCTTACCCGCCTGCGCCACCGCGTATTCGAGGAGGTCGGTTGTGAGCTGGAGGCCGGGGGTCGCGTCCAGCAGATAGTCGATCTCCCAGGCTGCGTTACCGCCGCGCTGACGCGCGCCGATGAGGCCCTGCAAGCGCTGGCGGCGCAGGCTGACCCAGGCACTGCGCTGCCGGGCAAAGGCGCGCAGCTGGTCCCTGACGATGCTCAGCGTGGCCTGGCTATCGCCGCCGCCGAGACGCTCGCGCGGAAAAGCGGCGTTTTCGCTGGTGAGGCCGGGGTGGGCGAGCAAGGCGGGAAGGTCTGTTGGAAGAAGCGTACGGACCGTAGTCATTTGACGGGGGACACCTCCCCGCCCAGCGTCAGGAAGTACTGGTGCATGCGGACATCGTCCGTCAGCTCCGGATGGAACGCGGTGGCCAGGAGGTGGCCCTCCCGCGCCGCGACGATGCCCTTGCCTTCAATCTGCGCCATGATCTTGACTGCCGGTCCCGCGTCCTTGATCAGCGGCGCGCGGATAAACACCGCGTGCAGTGGAGGGCCGGGCAGATCCTCGATACAAAGATCGGTCTCAAAGCTGTCGAGCTGTCGCCCAAAGGCATTCCGGATGACGGTTACGTCCATCAGGCCGAGAGGCTCGCGGTCGAGGTCGGTTGCGCGTTTCGCCATGACGATCATTCCCGCACAGGTGCCCCAGACGGGCCGGTGGGCCGCGAAGGCGCGAATCGGCTCGACGAGCCCGTACATCTCCATGAGACGGGAAATCGTGGTGCTCTCGCCGCCGGGAATGATCAGACGATCGATCCCTTCGAGGTCGGAGGGCAGGCGAATTTCACGCGCGTCTGCATCGAGTCGTCTGAGGATGGCTGCGTGTTCAGCAAAATCGCCCTGTAGGGCGAGTATTCCAACGATGGACACGCCTCAATTGTAGCGCAGGTGTGGGGGCCGGAGGTGGATGGTGTGGTCGAGTTGCTAGCAGGGGGCCGTGGAAACCTCGGAGGCGCCCTGGCTGATCGTCCCGCGAGCGCTGCTTAATAACGAAAGCGCGGCTTGCACCAGACCGTCGTTGGAGGCCGATAGCGCCGTAATTAGCTGGTCGGCCGCCACGGAGGCGTTGCCGGCTCCAGTCGAAAGCGTGCCGTGTGCGCTCGCGAGGCAGGCCGGAGGCGACAGACTCTGCAGTTGACCGGCGCGTTCCTTGACGATTCCCGCGGACTGCGTCGATCCAGTGGGGTTCGCGGATCCCTGTCCGACGAGATAGTCGATTTGCGCGGTCAGGTCCGAGACGTAAGGCGACACAAGACCCACGTAGAGGCTAACGGGGTCGGTTGTTGGCTGAGGCTCGGGCGTGTTGGTCGGCGCGTCGGTCGGTTCGGCAGCGGGACCCTCGGTTGCTGTTGGTGAAGGCTGCGTAGTGGGCGCGAGGGTCGGTAGCACCGTCGTCACGGGGCCCGGCGTGACGCGTGCTGTCGCCGTGGCCACCGGGCTGCCGAGCAGACGCGCCGCGACGGGGTCGGAATCATTGCTGCTGAAAGCGCCGAGCGCCAACGCCACGATGCCCAGCAAGACGCCGGCGACTACCACACCGATTACGAAGCTACGTAGTTCAGCCACGGTTTCTCAAGGAGAAGGTTAGAGGCTTCGGTGCCTTTGAGCTAGGGGTAGGGCGGCCGCAGGCCTAGCGAGCGCGAGGATGAGCCTTCTCATAGGCCTCGCGAATGTGCTCACGGCTGACCTGGGTATAGACCTGCGTGGTGGAGATATTGGCGTGGCCGAGGAGCTCCTGCACCTTGTGAATATCCATCCCACCGCGCAGCATGTGCGTCGCAAAGCTGTGCCGCAGGGTGTGCGGCGTCACGCGGCCGCGAATGTTGGCCTCGTGAGCGTAGCCCTTGAGGATGAGCCAGAAGCCCTGACGCGTCAGGCGCTCGCCTCGGCGGTTGACGAAGAGCGCCGTCTCAGCACGTTCCCCGACAAGTCGGGGCCGCGCAAAGCGGATGTATTCGTGCAGCTCCTGCACGGGCTGCTCCAGCAGTGGGATCTGGCGCTCGCGATTGCCCTTGCCTACCAGGCGAACGTAGGGCTTTTCGCCTTCGAGTTGCACATCGGTGACGTCGAGTGAGACGAGCTCTGTGACGCGCAGCCCGGTGGCGTACATCAGCTCCAGCATGGCGCGGTCGCGTTTGGCCTCGGGCGTGTTGCGCCGCGCAGGCTGCTCGAGCAATTCATCGATCTCCTGGACGGTGAGTGGCTTGGGGAGCATCTTGCCGACCTTGGGCGAAGCGAGCTGCTCCGTTGGGTTGGCTTTGAGCTTGCCTTCCGCCTGAAGGAACGAGAAGAACGATTTGACGGCGGCAACTTTGCGCGCGACTGTCGCCTCAGCGTAGGACTGCGACTTGAGGTGAAGGATGTACTCCATCACGCGATTCTGATTTATCAGCGGCCACTGAATCAGGTGGCCGTTGCCGTTCTTGTTTTCGCCAACGATGAACTCTTCGAGTTGTCCAAGGTCGTTACGGTACGCGGCAATCGTGTTGCCGGACGCACCCTTTTCGACTGACAGAAACTCCAAAAATTCGGTGACGCAGGTATCCACGAGGCGAACCTCCCTGCCATGGTCGCCAGGATGCCGGGGAAAGCTTCTGGATTGTACTCACGGTTTCAGGGGTGTGTCTAGGCGAACTACCGAACTAATTATTAAGTTCCCGAGTCTAGCGACCGAGGATATCGCTGCGGCCAAACGCTTCTTTGCCGATTAATGGGACAAAACCGCAGCCGCCGCGACGAGAAACCCTGACGCCCTCGCGGGTTTGCTCCACGAGCATCAATTCCTGGCGCCCGCGGCCGCCTACCGGGATGACCATGCGGCCGCCTTCGGCAAGCTGATCGATGAGCGACATGGGTATTCGCGGCGACGCCGCGGCGACGACGATGGCGTCGTAGGGCGCCGAGGCTGGCCAGCCCAGTTCTTCGCCGGCCTGGTGCACGATGAAGTTCTTGTATCCCAGATCCAGCAGGACGCGCCGGGAGCGTTCGACCAGCTCCGGAATCAATTCCACGGCAACGACCTCTTTTGCCAGCTCGGCCAGGAGTGCGGTCTGGTAGCCGGAACCGGAACCGAGGTCGAGAACTTTCTCGTCGCCCCTGAGCGCCAGCTCCTGTAGCATCAGCGCCACCATGCGCGGCTGCGAGATCGTCTGGCCGAAGCCAATGGGCAGTGGACGGTCAGAGTATGCGTGCGGCCTCAGGTCGGGTTCGACGAAGCGCTCGCGGGGCACGCGCCGCATTGCGTCCAGGATGCGAGTGTCTTTGATGTCGGCGGCCAGGGAGCGCAGCAGCAGGTCGCGCGCCTCCTCCAGGGACAGCAGGACGCGTGGGGCTTCTCGGTTGGCTTCGTTGGTCATGGGACGCCTGGCGTCTAGCCGGCGCCGCCTCCCGCCTTCGTGCCGGCGTGAATGTTGGCGACGCCGAACATGAGGCGATGGACGATGATATCCGATAAGCCGGCGGCGCGCATACAGCGGCTGATGTCCTCCACGCTCTCGAAGTTGTCGACCGAGCGTGGCAAGTATTCGTAGGCCGAGCGGTCGCCGGAGAGCAGGCCGCCGACGAGCGGCGAGAAGGTGTGAAAGTAGAAATCAAAAAGGTGGCGGAAGCCCCAGAGGTGAGGCCGGTTCAGCTCCAGGAACACGACGCGACCCTGCGGTTGAAGCACCCGCGTCATCTCGCGAAAGGCGCCGGTGAGGTCCGGGACGTTGCGGCCGCCGAATGCCATTGTGGCGGCGCGGAAGGTGCCGTCGGCGTAGGGCAGGGACATTGCGTCGCCCTCGTGGTGATCGACGCGCTTCTCGTTGCGCTTGACGCTTTTGTCGTGGCCCAAGATGAGCATCTCGCGCGTGATGTCGAGTCCAATGACGAAGCCGTCGGCGCCGACCTTCTTCGCCATCTCAAACGCAAGGTCGCCGGTGCCGCTGGCGACGTCGAGGGCGCGGTCGCCGGGCCGCAGGTTGCATTTGCGCGTAGCGAGCCGGCGCCAGCCGCCGTCCATGCCCAGCGAGAGCAGGCGATTCATCAGGTCGTAGCGGTGCGCGATGCGTCCGAACATCGCAGCGACGACGCGTGGTTCGCCGTGGGGCATCTCCGGGGCGGTGGTTTGCGTCACTGCGTCAGTGTAACAGCCGGCCTATTCGAAGAAGCCGCGGTCGAGAGCGTCGAGGATCCAGTCCGCGAGCTCCGCGGGGCGGTCAACGTGAATGTCATGCGGTGCGCCTTCGAAGTGCCTGACCTCTGCGTGTCGCATGCGGGTGGCTGCCTTGTCCGCGTTCTCCTGACGGACTCGCCGCATCTCGGGGTCGTTGGAGTCGGCCACGGCAATCAGGACACTGGTGGTGATCTGCTCGAACAGTGGAGAAGGTGGTTCGTCCCAGATGGCGCGTAGGATGGCCATATGACGCTCCAGGGTCAGCCAGGGGCGAATCGTGCCGTCCTCCAGCGTCTCGTAGTTCCCCATCTGCATCTCGATCTGGTCGTCGTCCCAGGTGGGTTGGAAGGAGCGAAAGCGCTCGATCATCTGAGGGCGCGGCGTGCCGAGCAGGTTAGGCGGCCGCATGCGCGGCTGGAGACTTCCTCCCAGGTGGCGCCGGGCCGGGCCGAGAGGTCGAGAGTGCCGCCGTCTACGAGGACGATGCCGGACGCCGCATCCGGGAAACGCGCCGCGAAGTGAATCAAGACGTTGCCGCCCCACGACTGTCCGGCGAGGATTGGCGCCGGCATATCCAGCGAATCGATCAGGGCTCGAAGGTCGGCCGTGACGTCGTCGAATCCGTAGCCGGATGCGGGTTTGTCGCTGAGGCCGTGACCGCGCTGGTCGACGGCGACGGCGCGGTGGCCCGCACTGTTGAGTCGTTGCGCGACGCCGTCCCAGGTTTTCGCGTTGGAGGCGAGGCCATGCACCAGCAGGAAGGGACGCCCTTCGCCGGGCCACTCCCGCACCGAGAGATCGAGGTTTCCAGCCCGTACGCTGCGTACCCGCGGTGTCAGCGCCTGCTCCAATGCGCCCCCTGCGGCGTATCGCCGACTTCGAAACCGAGTGCGTCCAGCAGGTCGCGGGCTTTGTCCGCCATGTCGTAGCGCTTGGCGCCGCGCAGCGCCTCCCGCAGCTCGATAACGAGGTCGAGCAACTGATTCTCTGTCTCCTTGGACGCGCCGCCGGGCTGGTCTTGCAGCGCCTTGAGCCGGGCCAGCAGGTCGACCTTCTCGTTACCGGTGAGCGCGTCGAGGCCCTCAACGTAGCGTGTCAGCTCGCCCATAGCGTCACCGTCGGACGTTTCGTCCGTATGCTCGTAGCCCGAGACCGCTAACGTGGCGTCGAAGATGTGCACAACCTCCCGCTCGCCTGAATGGAAGGCGTCGAAGCTCAGCTCGCTGCCGGCCTCGAAGCGCTTGACGCCAGCTTCGCCGATCAGCGTCATGCCGCCCTGGCCGGCGACGCTAGCGGTGCGTGTATTGGGGTCGAAGCAGACGCAGGTATAGGCGTCGATGCCGAGGATTGTCACCTCCGGCGGCAGCTTCTCCTGCAGCATGTCAAAGCGTTGCGCGCCCATGTAGCAGAAGCGCGAGTCATAGTTGTCGCCACCGGAGCTGTCGTCGAAGTGCGGCACGATGGCGAGTAGCAGCCCGAACTCCGACATGAGGTCGAGGCCGTCGGCCCAGTAGGGGTCCTCTCCAGCCTTGTACACCTCGTAAACCGGCAGCGCGTAGCGGCCGAGGGCGATCGACGCTGCGCTGGCAAAGAGCAGGTCGGCGCCGTCCTTGAAGCTCTCAATCACAGCCTGCCAGACGGGAGAGTCCTGCCACTGGCGGATCGCGTAGGTGGGACTGCCGGGTCCGGCGAAGATCAAGTTGGCGTCGCGAATTGCCGCGACCGTGCTTACGACTTCGGAGGTTGGCGTGTCGTCGCGGTGGCGGTAGGAGGCGACAGTGAGGTTGGTCTGGAGGTGGTGGGCGTAGTACTCGATTGCCTTGGCGTTGATTGCGTCAACGTTAGTTTCGAACCCGGCCGTCGTGTCGAGGAAGACGGCTCGGGGCGGCTTACCGAGGCGCTTGATGGCGGCGCGATGGATCGAACTCATCGCGGCCATGAGCTCGCCTGCGCCTACGAGTGTGATGCGGCCAGTCATGTCAGAAAGCTGCCCCGCCTTCGTTTCGCGATTCTAGCGCTCATCCGATGACAAATAAACAGACCGCCCTGGGTGAGGGCGGCCTGTCGGGTTCGATTGGTGGAGTTAACGGCTGCCGCGCAACCGAGGGTCCAGGACGTCGCGGAGGGCATCTCCAAACAGGTTGAAGGAGAAGACCAGGATGCCGATGGCGACTCCGGGGTAGATGGCCAGGCCGGGCTGCGTCCGCATGTACTGGCGGCCGTCGAGGCTCAGCATCTGACCCCAGGATGGGAACGGTGGCGGCAGGCCGTAACCGAGGAAGCTCAAGGTTGCTTCGACCAGCACCATAAGGCCGAGGAGGAACGTGGCGTTGAGGATGATCAGGTGGAAGGTGTTTGGGAGCACGTAACGTAGCATGATGCGCCGGTCGCCGGCGCCGATGACCTTCGCGGCCTCGATGAACGGCGTCGCCATGATCGATAGCGTTTGGCCACGAATGATGCGTGACTGGCTGGGCCCGAATACGGCGCCGAGGACGAAGATGATCGGCCAGAGCCCGGAGCCGAAAATACCCAGAATGACGATGAATATGACGAGGCCCGGTAAGGCTTGGAAAGCATCGACCACCCTGTACAAAAGTTTGTCGACAAATCCCATATAGAAGCCGCTCATGATGCCTATGGCGGCACCGATCGTCACCGCGATGAAGGTTGCTCCGAAGGCCACCATGACCGCGACGCGTGCGCCGTAGAGCAAGCGGCTCAGGATGTCACGCCCGATAGCGTCCGTCCCGAGGAGATGGGCGTTGCTGGATCCTTCGAGCCGCGCCCTGAGATCCTGCTGAGAGTAGGGGTACAACCACGGGATTTCTTTGACCAGTTGGTCGGCCAGATAGGGTACCGGTCGATCGGAGATGCCGGCGGCACGCGTAACCTTGTTGACGGTCTCGGGAACGGCGTCGCCGACTATGAAGAAGAAAATAACCACTATGCCGCAGATGAAGCCCAGCGGCTTCTTGCGTGCAAAGTTCCGAAGGCCGATGGCCGTTCGAACCAGGAGGGCTCGCTCGATTGGCGCTTCCCATTCCTCGACCGCGCCAACGCTGCCAATCTCTTGTACTGCCATCGTCTTCCCCCTCCAGCCCTCTCCTAGTCGAACCTAATCCGAGGATCGAGGAACGCGTAGACCATGTCTGTCATGATGACCGATATCACCAGTACAAAGCTGAATACAAATACCAGGCCCTGGATGACGGGATAATCGAGGTTATTTACAGCGTCAACCAGATAACGCCCCATCCCGGGAATGATGAAAATCTGCTCGAAGATAACGGTGCCGGCAATGATGTTGGGTAACAGCACGGTCCCGACCAGTGTGACCACCGGAATCAGGCCGTTGCGCAGGGCGTGCTTGTAGAGCACGGTATTTTGACTTAATCCCTTGGCGTGCGCCGTCCGTATGTAGTCCTGACGTAACACCTCTAGCATCTGTGTCCGCGTCAAGCGGATCAGACTTCCGCTAGGTGTCAAACCGATGATGAGTGCGGGCAGAGCCATGATCTTGAAGTGCGCAACAGGGTCTTGATAGATGTACTGGAAGTTGATCGGCGGGGCCCAGTTGAACCAGATCGAGCCGAACGTGATGATCAACACCGCAATCCAGAAGTTAGGCAGCGCTGCCAGCATGATCGCGATGCTGCGGAGGCCGTAGTCGGCGAACTGGTCCTGGCGGAGCGCCGAGTAAACGCCCATGGGGACCGAGATGATTACGCCGCAGAGCAGGCCCCAGAGGCCGAGCTCAAGGCTGACGGGCATGCGCTTCTGAAGCTCGCCGAGCACGGGCCGTCCGCTGTGCAGAGATGCGCCAAGGTCACCCTGGAGTAACCCTGTGTGCCCGCCCCAGAACCAGGAGACGCCGACCCAGTCGAAGTACTGCTTATAGAGCGACCCGGTCAGGCCGAGTTCTTTCTCGAGCGCCGCGCGAAGCGTCGGGTCGTTTCGGCCGTATTCGCCGATGATCAGGTCAACGACGTCGGACGGAAGGAGCACGCGCAGGAGGACGAAAATCGCGATCGTGACAAGCACGAGGGTGGGAATGGTCAATAAGAGTCTTTGGACGATGTACTTCTGCACTCCCCACTTACCTCCGGTCCTCAAGCTCTCCCGGCAGAAGCAGCCGGCAGATGGACTTGGTAGCGCATATCTGCACTAACCAATACGACACCAACGCTGGCAACAGATTTGCCAGCGTATCGAATAGGCGCGAGCCTAGCAATGAGCCACAAGACCTGTCAAGACCGTCAATTCGCATTATCGATAGGTTTTTGAGTGTTGTGAATCGCCCACGCGTAAGAATATGCAAAAAGCTTCTCATGTTTGGGTGGCCGTTGGGGAACTGAGGCTGACGAAACGCCGGGCCTCACTGCTGATTCCAATGCCTTTTAGATCGCGGCCAGGGCCTTTGCGTGAGCCGCGTGGTCGCGCGCTTCGCCAAGGCCGCTAGACTGAATGATTTCGCGCACGACGCCGCTTGCGTCGATGACGTAGCTGGCGCGCATCGCGACGCCGACCTGCTCATTGAAGCAGCCATAGGCTTGCGCGACGGCACCGTGGGGCCAGAAGTCGGCGAGCACCGGGAATGGGATTTTGTTCTGCTCCGCCCATACGCCGAGCATAGGCCGCGAATGGGTTGAGATGATAACGACCTTCGAGCCGTCGGCGCTTAGCGAAGCGTAGTCATCCCGCAGGGCGCAGGCTTCGCCGTCGCACCTGCCGGTGTGGGGGAATGGAATGAATGCAACGATGAGATTGTTGCCCTTGAAGTCGGACAGGGAAACGTCGTTGTTCTGCGTGTCTTTGAGCGTAAAGTCGGGGGCGGGTTGGCCTACGGTGGCAGGCATGTGCTACTCCTTCAGGTTTCGCCGGTCGCGGGGCGCAGTGAGCGTGTCACACTTCATTCGTCAACGCAATCACTTCGAGATAACGTTATCGCCGCTTGTTGTCCAGCCCGTTCATGACTACGGTTAGCGGGTGGCTGACATCCTGGACGCGCTGGTTCTCGGAATCGTTCAAGGTCTCACCGAGTTCCTGCCGATTTCCTCAACCGGCCACCTCATCCTCACGGAAGAACTACTCGGCATCCCGCGGGACAAGTTCGGGCTTCCGTTCGACGCGGCGATCCATCTCGGCACGCTTACGGCTGTCCTGCTCTACTTCCACGACACGGTTCGAAAGCTCATCATCGCGTGGCTCGCGAGTCTGGGGAGCCGCGATTGGCGAGCCTCGGCCGATTCGACGTTGGCCTGGCTCCTGATTATCGGGACCATCCCGGCGGCAGTGGCGGGCGTGTTGATTGAGAGCACCGCGGAATCGAAGCTTCGCGACCCTGTCCTTGTGGCAGTCATGTTGCTCGTTTTCTGCCTGCCGATGCTGCTGGCGGAGCGCAGCAGGCGTGGCGAACGGGGAATCTACAACGCGGGCATCATGGATGCGGTGCTGCTAGGCGTGGCCCAGAGCGTGGCGTTGATCCCGGGGGTCTCCCGCTCCGGTATCACGATCTCGACCGGCATGTTGGCCGGCTTCCGGCGCGAGGAAGCGGCGACTTTCGCTTTCTTGCTGTCAGTACCGGTGATCGCAGGCGCTGGTGGCAAGCAGATCTTCGACGCGCTACGCGGTGACACCGCCGGCGCGGGCGTCGACGTGTACGCCGTGGGGCTGATTGCCGCCGCTGTGGTCGGTTACGCGGCGGTCGCGTTCCTCATGCGCTTCTTGCGCGTAAGGTCGCTGCTGGTCTTCGTGGCTTATCGCGTTGTCCTCGGCGTGACGGTGCTCGGGCTGGTGGCCGGCGGCGTCCTCTAGCCCAGGCGCAGCATCGAGTCGATGACGCCGGGTAGTTCGCTGAGGTGCTTGATCACGGCGTCTGGTTTCACCGGCGCCTTCGCGGGGTCTTCTTGGCGGTACTGCAGCGTCAGTACGGTGCGCATGCCGATAGCCGCCGGTCCTTGCACGTCGGCGTCAAGGCGGTCGCCGACGAAGACGGCCTCTTCTGCGGTGGTGTCCGTCAGCCGCAGCGCCTCCTGATAAATCGAGGCGTGCGGCTTGCGCCAGCCGAATTCGCAAGACGAGACCGTTAGCTCCAAGTGCTGACCGAGGCCGCGCTCTTCCATGATGCGGTCCAGCGTGGCGGCGCCCATGAAGGCGTTGGAGACGCAGGCCAGCCGCACGCCGAGTCCGCGTAGCTCCGAGAGTGCTTGCTCCATGCCTGGCTCCGGAGGCAGCGCACGCGCCGTGCCGACACTGACCTCGAGCAGCTCGTCGGTGAAGGCAGCGAGCGCTGCGGGCGGCGGCTCGAGGTTTAGCTTGCGCAGCGCCGTTGCGACGTACTCGGCGGTAGGTGGCTGCTGCACCTTTTCAGGCTCGACCCGCCAGACGTTCTCCCACTCCGCGAAGTAGTGCTCGACCGCGTCGATCAGGGCTTCGATCGGCGGAACGTCAGGCAACGCGCGCAGCAGCGCCTCCCGGCCACGCGTGTAGCAATCGCGCAGCGCATCGGGGTCCTCGGCGGGCGAGCTCCAGAGCGTGCTGCCGATATCGAAGAAGACGACGCGTGGTTTAGCCATGGATCGAGTCTACCAGCGCTCGATCTCGCGAGATAGCGGGCCGAATTCACGGAACTTTAATGGCTTGGTAGCAGTCATGTAATCGAAACCGCACTCGCCTTCAGTAGCCTTGGTGTGGTTAAGCCGCGACTCGAACCGTCCTACGACGGCCGTCGCGACGGGAGGTTGGAGATGAAGAAGCAAAGCAGCCTCAGATTGATCGTGAACGCGTGTCCGCGCTGCGGTGGCACTGCCTACCTGGAAGACCCTTACGACGACGACTGGCGCTGCCTGCAGTGCGCGCGTAGCGTGCCGTCGCCGCTCGTCGCTCAGGCGCGGGGTCGTCCAACTGCCGCCTGAGCCGGCATCTTGCTAACCTAGAGGGGTGGACTGCTCGATCAAGGTTGGCTATTGATGCAGCGCTACGGCAGCTTGCCGCGACTCGGTGGGGCGATCCTGGCGCTTGGTATCGGAGTGATCGTCCTGTGGCAGGCGGGCGTCTTTTCCAGCGCCGGCGAAGTCGAGACCACGAACGACACCGGCGGCGTTGTGCAACTGCAGCCGGCCGACGTGTCCGTAGACACGGCTGTGTCGCCAGGCCACTCGGTTGGTCTGCGCGAGGGCGACGTTGCGCCGGACTTCGAGTTCTCGGCCTTTGACGGCACGCGCATGCGCTTGTCTGACTTTCGCGGTCGGCCCGTCTTTCTCAACTTCTGGGCAACGTGGTGCGCTCCGTGTCGCGCCGAGCTTCCCGTCATGGAGGTGAAGCTGCGCGAGCACGAAGCTGACGGCCTCGTGATCCTCGGCATGAACAACGGCGAGCGGATTGAATCGGCCGAGCGTTTCCTGCAGCGTCTCGACGTGAAGCTCACGGCGTACGGCTACGACCCAGCGGGCGACGTGACGCGACACTACGAGCTCGTCGGAATGCCGACCAGCTTCTTCATTGACAAGGACGGCGTGATTACAGCGGTGTTCGCTTCGGCGCTGACCGACTCGATGATGGAAGAGGGGATCATGCAGGCGATCGCCGGCTACGGCGCTCCTGTTGAATAGAAAGCAGGCATGCGATGGTGCTCGAGCTCGCGGTCCTCGATGTGAACCGGAGTTGGTGGACGGCTTCGAGAGCACATTTCGCGAAGCGTCGCAGTATATTGCCGCGACGCCGGGCTACGTCTCGCACGAGCTGCAGCGCTGCCTTGAGGACACAAACCGCTACATCCTGCTGGTGCAGTGGCAAACGCTCGAGGACCACACGCGGGGCTTCCGCGGGTCAGACCGCTACGAGGAGTGGCGGCGGTTGCTGCACCACTTCTACGACCCGTTCCCCACGGTGGAGCACTTCGAGCGCGTCTTCAGCAACCCGGCGTAGCTACTTCTTGAGGTAAGTCTCCAGCCCCTGCCGCAGCGGCGTTAGCTCCGGTTTGAGCACCTGCATGAGGTTCGTGTTGTCAGCCGACGGCGGGGCGGCTGACGAAGTCGACCGCATCCGCGCTCAAGGGCGGCGTGACAAACGGCTGCAGCGACAACAGCGTTGCCGATCAGCTTGCCGACGAACATCGGCTGGTGCAGGATGAAGCGCTTGCGGCCCATGACTTCGAGGCCCGGTCTTCAGCACCTGGTCCATCGACATGACCTCCGGGCCGCCGAGCTCGAAGAGCTGGTTGGCGGCCTCGGGGGCCGTTGCCGCTTGCGCCACGACGCGGCCGACGTCGTCGATAAAGACCGGCTGCATGTCCTGCTTGCCGTCTCCGAACATCGGCATGAAGGGCAGGAAGTTGGTGAAGCCGAGCAGCCGGTTAAGCGCGTGGTCGCGCGGACCGTAAACCCAGGAGGGGCGGACGATGGTCCATTCCAGGCCGCTGTTCTTGAGGTGGTCTCGGCCATCGCCTTGAAGCGGAACCAGTGCTTCGGGCCGTTGAGATCGGCGCCGACGGCGCTGACGAAGACGAAACGCTTGACGCCCGCCGTCTTTGCCGCCTCGACCTGGTTGACGGTGCCTTTGTAGTCAACGTTCTCGAAGGTCCAGCCACGTCGCGGCACTTCAATCGGCGAGGTCGGGAACTGCACCGCGTTGATCACCGTGTCGATGCCGCTAATCGGGGCCGCGAGTGTCTGCGGCCGCGTGACGTCGCCGGCGCGTGCATCGACGGAGCCGCCGAAAGCGCGCTGGATCCTGGCGGCGTCACGTCCCATCACAGCGACGCTCTGCCCCTGCTTCTGCAGCTCGGCCACGATGGCCGAGCCCACGACTCCCGTACCGCCTGTAACCAGGATCATGATGACCTCCTACGGCCCTGCTAAGGCGTAGCGCAGGAAGTCAGTTCCGCGTCGAGCGCAGGCCCGGCGGCCTGCAGCTACGTCATGGTGCCAACGTTGCGAAGTGTACGCTTGCGATGTACTTTGTGCAAGTGCGCACGTTCACAATACGGTCATTTCGAGAGGCGCAAAGCAAGCTCACGAGATTCGAGACGGTTAGTTCGAGCGTGAGATTGCTTTGTCGCTGGCCGTTCCCAGGTTAAGCCAGCGCCGCGAGTGCGGTCTCGACGCTGTCTTCGGGCGTGACGTTGTAGTGGGCGTCGATGATCTTGCCCGCCTCGTCGATGACGAAGGAGCTGCGGGCGATGCCCATGAACTTGTTGCCTTCCCGTTCGCGCTCCACCCAGACGCTGTACGACTCGGCGATCGAGTGGTCGGCGTCGACCAGCAGCGGGAAAGGCAGGCTGAACTTCGACTTGAACGCCTGGTGCGACTCGGCGTCGTCTGGGCTTACGCCGAGGACGACCGAGTTCTTTCCCTCGACGCTGGCGTAGTTGTCGCGGAAGCCGCAGGCCTGGCGGGTGCAGCCGGGGGTGTCGTCCTTGGGGTAGAAGTAGAGCACCACGCGCTTGCCGCGCAGGTCACTCAGCTTCACGCGGTTGTCCTGATCGTCAACCGTCTCGAAATCAGGGGCCTGGTCACCCACCTTAATCTCGGCCATCGTCTCCTCTTTCTAGAAGCGCTCTCAGCGCGCCGGGGACTGCGCCACGGGATAATCTCGCCACGAGGTGGTTGATCATGCGAGGCTGGCGACCGCTTTCGACGCGCTGTCCGTCGCCTTGACGTTGTACTGCACGTCGGCGAGCTTGCCCTGCTCGTCGATGACGAAGTGGCTGCGCAGGATTCCCATGTACTTGCGGCCGTACATCGACTTTTCGCGCCAGACGTCGTACTTCTCCGCGATCGCGTGGTCCTGGTCGATCAGCAGCGGGAATGGAAGCTCGAACTTCGACTTGAAGTTCTGATGCGACTTCGCGCTGTCCGGGCTGACTCCGAGGACGATGGCGTTGGCGCCTTCGATCTGCGGGTAGCTGTCACGAAAGGCACAGGCCTGCGCCGTGCAGCCGGTCGTGTTGTCCTTGGGGTAGAAGTAGAGCACCACGCGCTTGCCGCGCAGGTCCTTGAGGCTGACCTTTTCGCCGGCCTCGTTCACGGTTTCGAAGTCGGGCGCCTGGTCACCGTTCTTCAATTCGGCCATCGTTTCGTCCTCCTGGCGCCTCTCAGCATACAGCGATCCGGGGCCGGCTCAAGGCGTCGTTTGTGCGGGATCGCATGCGAGCGTAGGATGCGCGCGATCCCTGCCGTCAGCATGATTCATGGAGGTGCAGCCTTGGCTGAAACGGTCACGTTCAAGCGTCCTGACGGAGCCGACGCTCCCGGCTGGTACGACGGCCCGGCTAACGCGCCCGGCGTCGTCTTGATCCAGGAGTGGTGGGGACTCAACGACCAGATCAAAGGCGTCGGCGGCAAACTTGTCCAGCTCGGCTACCGGGTTCTGATCCCGGACCTCTACCGCGGCCGAGTGGCGGTGGAGGCCGCCGAGGCGTCCCACCTCATGGAAGGGCTCGATTTCGCAGACGCGGCGAATCAGGACGTGCGCGGCGCAGTGCAGTATCTGAAGGGGAACGGCAGCTCAAAAGTCGCGGTCATGGGCTACTGCATGGGTGGCGCCGTTGCGCTGCTGGCAGGAATTACGGTGCCAGAGGTCGACGCCGCGGTGCCGTTCTACGGGGCGCCTCCCGGGATGGCGGAGCAGTCGCGCAACGTTAGCGTCCCGGTGCTGGGGCACTTCGCACTGCAGGATGGGTTCTTCTCACCCGATATGGTGCGAGAGTTCGAGACGAACATGAAGCAGTCGGCGGCGGCTGCCAATGTGACCTTCCACTTCTACGATGCGGGTCACGCCTTCTGCAACGAGGAGGGCGCCGCCTACAACGCCAGTGCCGCGGCGCTGGCCTGGGACCGCACCGTCGAATTCCTGGCTGCGAACCTGAACTAGGTAGCTGCTAAGCTTCCAGCGTGAAGGTCACGATACGCGCCCCCGCGACCAGCGCAAACCTCGGTCCAGGCTTCGACTGCCTCGGTCTCGCGCTCGATATCTGGACCGTCGTTACGGTCGAGACCGGCCAGCCCAACGGCGGGCCGGAGCACGGGCTGAGCCGGCTGGTCTGGCAGGGTGTCGAAGCGGCGTTTGAGAGTGTCGGCGCGCCGCCCGAAGTCAAGATCGAGGCCGACGGCGGCGTTCCGATCGCGCGAGGGCTCGGCGCCAGCGCGGCCTTGCGCGCGGCCGGGCTGCTAGCGGGTAACGCGCTGCTGGACAACCTGCACAACACGGAAGCTCTGCTGGCGATGGGCACGCGTCTGGAGGGTCACCCGGACAACATGTCGCCGTGTCTGCTGGGTGGCTTCCAGGTCAATGCGCGCGACAGGGCACGGCGCGGTGCTGCACCAGCAGGCGTCGCTGCCGGACGACCTGGAGGTCGTCGTCTTCGTGCCTGACTTCGAGATGCCGACGCAGGAGTCGCGTCGCAAGCTGCCGCGTCAGCTCTCACGCGAGGACGCAGTGTTCAATGTCAGCCACGCCGCATTGCTGGTCGCGGCGCTGGCTGCAGGTAACTACGACGTGCTGGACGAGGCGACACAGGACCGCATCCACCAGCCGGTGCGTTCAGAAATCTTTACCGGGCTCGTCCCGATCATGACCGCTGCGAAAGAAGGCGGGCGCGTCAGCTTCGTATCTTTCGGGCGGCGGCTCGACGGTTGCGGCCTTCGTGCACGGCGACGCGGCGGAGCGCGTCGGGCGGCTGATGACGCAGGCGGCGATCTCGAAGGGTTTCAGCGGCCGCAGCATCGTGACGAAGCCGACGGCGAAAGGCGCGCACGTCGTTTAGAGGTTGGCTGGAGTTGTGACGCCGAGCGTTGGCGTTTAGACTCCGGCGGATGAATGAAGAACAAGGCAGCTCCCCAGCCCCTCGAGAGAACGTGACGGGAATCCGCATTGTCGCGGCGATCATCGATATCATCCTGCTGGCGGTAGTTTTTGGCGTCATGGCTGCCCTCTTTGGTGACTCGAGTAGCGATAACAACAGCTTCTCCGTCAACCTGTCCGGCGGGGCTGCAGTCATTTATTTCCTTATCGTCGTGGGTTACTACCTTGGTTTGGAGACGATGGGCGGCCAGACGCTTGGGAAGAAGGTCATGAGCATCAGGGTTGTCGCGGTCGATGGGCCTTTGACGTTTGGCAAGGTGGCAATCCGGACGATCCTGCGCATCGTGGACGGGCTTCCGTTCCTTTATCTTCTCGGGCTGATCGTGGTTGCCGTCTCGAAGCAGAACCAGCGCATCGGCGACATGGCGGCGGGGACGCTGGTCGTCAAAGCCTGAGCCTGCAGACTGGTTGAGGATGCGCCGGGAAGGCGAGGCATGTCATGGCGAAGTTCGTCATCTATGCGGATAGCGGGGGGCACTACCGCTGGCGGCTGGTCGCCAACAACGGCGAGATAATCGCCGCTTCCGGAGAGTCTTTTCATAGCAAGTTCAACGCGATGCGTGCCGTGGAGAACGTTAAGGCGACCGCCGGCGCCGCTACCATCGAAGAGGAATAGGGCGACAGAAGAAGCCGACCCGGCCTGCCCTCGATTCTCCCTGATGAGCGCCTCGCCGTAATATGAAGGCGTGGCGCTGGTAGTCCAGAAGTACGGTGGCACCTCGGTAGCGAACGCGGAGCGCATCCGCGCCGTCGCGGAGCGTATCCGTGTGCGGCGCGAGGCGGGCGACGACTTGGTTGCGGTGGTTTCGGCTATGGGCGACACAACGGACGACCTGCTGGCGCTGGCGCACCAGATCACCGAGACGCCGAACGAGCGCGAGCTCGACATCCTGCTTTCGACCGGCGAGGCCGTCTCGATGACGCTGATGGCGATGGCGCTGCACGCGCTGGGCGTCGAGGCTGTCAGCCTGACCGGCGCCCAGGCCGGCCTGCGCACCGACTCGGTACACCAGCGAGCGCGCATCCTCTCGATCGAGCCGGAGCGCATCCGGCGCGAGGTGGCGGCGGGCCGCGTCGTCATCGTGTCGGGTTTTCAAGGCATCACGGAGGAGCTGGAGGTGACGACGCTGGGCCGCGGCACCTCCGACCTCACGGCGGTAGCGCTAGCGGCGGTGCTCGAAGCGCGCTGCGAGCGCTACACGGACGTCGACGGCGTCTACACGGCGGACCCGCGCATCGAGCCGAACGCGCGCAAGCTCAAGGAGGTCTCCTACGAGGAGATGCTCGAGCTGGCCAGCCGCGGCGCCAAGGTGATGCAACCCCGCGCCGTCGAAATCGGCTCGGTCTACAACGTACCGATCTACGTCGCCTCCAGCTTCACGGAAAGCGACGGCACCCTGATCCACGGAGGCGTCACGATGGAGTCATTCAACCGCGTGCGCGGCATCCCGCACGACCTGGACGTTGCGAAGATCACGCTGCGCAACGTTCCGGACCGCCCCGGCATCGCAGCCCACGTCTTTGAGCCGCTGGCGGAAGCGCACGTCTCAGTCGACGTCATCGTCCAGAACGCGTCCGCGGAGGGCTCGACCGACCTCACGTTCACGGTCTCGAAGGGCGATCTGGTGCGCGCGCTGCCGATCGTCGAGCGGATCGCGCGCGAGATCAGCGCCGGCGAGGTGGCGACCGACGACCAGATAGCGAAGGTGAGCATCGTCGGCACCGGAATTCAGAGCGCGCCCGGGTTCGCGGCGCGAATGTTCCGCTGTCTGGCCGACGCCGGGATCAACATCGAGATGGTCTCGACCAGCGAGATTCGGATTACGTGCATCGTGCGCGCCGAGCGGGTGCACGGACGCCGTGCGGGCGTTGCACACCGCCTTCGAGCTGGAGCACGCCGACCCGGCGGAGCTGGCCTAGTTGCCAAAGATCAGCTTCTCGCCGATATAGGCCAGGAGCAGACCGCGGGTTATCTTGCCGGGCGTGACCGAGCCCATGAACTTCCAGAACGGGTAGCGCGTCGCCCCGGCGGTCCAGCCCGCCACCTCGAACAGCGGGTTTGGGAAGGCGGACAGCACGAACAGCGTGGGCATGCCAAAGCGCGCCATGAGCCACGTAATCCAGTTCGTCACTCGCCGGATGATCGGCTCCAGCCGTGACGGCGCCTTGATCTCCTCCTCGCGCGCAATGACAGCAGCCGCCATACCCGCCACGTATGCGGTTACCTCCCCGAGTGCCATGCCCAGCCCGCCCAGCACGCCGACCCAGAACGGGCTGAGAGAGCCGCCGCTGCTGACGATGAGCGCCTGCGCCGCCGCCGTCAGGCCGGGGACGGGAATGAACAACGTTGCGGTGCTGGCGAGGTTGGCGAGGAATACGCCGACGTAGCCAAGCTCGCCGAACCAGCTCTGGGTCGAGTCGGCGGCGCCCCAGGTGAAGTAAAGCAGCGCGCCGGATGGAACCAGGACGATGACGAAGATCGAAAGCGGCCAGAATCAATTTGCCGCGCGTCGTTTCGGGCGCCTTGTCCATGAGCCAGATGTAGGTCCCGACCGCCCAGCGTCCGATCGCAGAGTCTTCGATTTCCTCGACGACGTGGCCGGCGACATCCGCGATCTCCTCGACGACGTGTTCAGCCACTTCGGCGATCTCATGCGGGAGTTCCGCAATCTCTTCTACCAGCGAATGGTCGTGTTCGGGGCGCTGACCGTCTTCCGGCGCCGCGTCTGCTTTCGCGGGGGTCAGGGCGCTGCGTCGTCGTCTGCCTCGAATCCCTCGAAGTCGAGATCGTCAGGCGGGATCGACAGGACGGATGTGACGCCGTCGACTTTCTCCATGAGGATGCGCTCGATGCCGAGTCGCAGAGTCAGCATGCTCATTGGGCAGCCATGGCACGTACCCACCATCTGCAGCTTGACGATGCCTTCATCGTCCACGTCGACGATGTTCACGTCGCCCGCGTGTGAATGAATGTAAGGCCGAATCTCGTCCAGGGCTTTGTCGACGCGATCGTAGAGGTCGTTCACGGCGGGTATCGTAGCACGGCCCTACTGGGTCGCCGGTTCAGGATTGCCGAACTGAGAGCGCAGGTAGTTGAGGATGTTCCAGCGATCGGTTTCGCTCAGGACGTTCTCAAAGGCCGGCATTACACCGCTGAGGCCCTTCGTCATGACGCCGAAGAAGAACTGGTCCGGGTGATAGGGGATGTGTTGATAGAGGTTGGCGGGCGGGATCGGCAGCGTCGACGCCAGCGGTCCGTCACCGCGCCCAGTTTCGCCGTGACACTGGATGCAGTTGTTCATGAAGAGCATGCGACCCGTGTCGATCGACTCCTGGGTCGACGGGACGGGGTTGGCCGCTGAAGCGTCGCTCTGCGACAGCGGGGCGTGAGTGTGGGCACCGACGATATAACCCGAGCACGATGCCAATCGACGATTAGCAAACCCAGCGAGATCACCGGCCGCATTTGCCTCATCGGCAGCCGGTAGGTGAGCTTCCTCCAGGGCCCAGGCGAGGTAGCCGTCCGGGTAGCCCGGCCGCGGCAGGCTGCCGGCGAGGAGGATCGCCATGCCGGCAGCAGAAACGGCGAGCAGGAGTGACACGCTCAACGTGAAGTCGATCGGCGAATCGAGGCTGCCGCCGATGCGCGCGTCGGAGGTCACCGGCGCGCACGGCTTCCACGTCGTCCTCGAAAGTCGACCCGCAGATCGAAACCGGCGTTGCGTCGGATATTCAGCGTGATCGTCCAGGGGCCGGGATCGGTCATGAAGGGGCCCTGGCCTACGTAGAACGTCGGCGGGTTGCTGGCGTCCATCGGAAGTCGCGACGGCGAAGCAAAGCCGCCGGGCTGCACGAACTCGAGGCGTAAGCTGCTCCACGGTCTCGGTAGCGCCGGCGAGATAAACCTCGAAGGTGTTGGAGCCGGGCTGGTTGGGGTCGATGCGCAGGGTTACAAATAGGTCTTCGGCGTCGGCAGTGCGCACGTAGATCTCGCCCTGCTTTGGCGTGTCGATGCGGCCGCGAGTCGGCGTCAGCTGCACCAGCACGGCAACAACGGCCAACACCACGACGGCAATGCCGAGCTCCCAGCGAATCGTTTTGTTGAGGTCGGTCTCCAGCTCGCCGATGAACTCGCGGCGCTGCTCCGTGGTGCGCTCCGCCGTCTCCTGCACAATCTGAGGTCGCAGCAGGTAGGCGTTGCGTGTCGCCGATCGCCAGCAGCGGCATCAGCAGGAAGAGCTTGAGCAGCAGAACCTCACCGTATCCAGTGTTGAACAGGTCGCCGAACGTGCCAATCTCGATGACAGCGTTGATCACACCAGTGAACAGGAGTCAGCGCCACGCTGATCACGGCAAGCAGCGAGAATCGACGCAGCGCCATGCGCTTGTGCCTCGTAGCGTGCCTGGCCGGTAAGCTCGCTGTCGGGCCCAGGCGAAGTACAGCGGCGAGCACGGCCAGCATGCCGATCCAGATCGACGCGGCCAGCAGGTGCACGAAGTCGGAGCCGGCGGCCCAGAACGCGCCGCCGCCCGCCGCGGCGTGACTGGCACTGGAGGCGATGCCGAAGTAGCGCGGCGAGCCCGGCGAGCCGCCGAACGCCAGCGGCTGGCGGAGCCGGGGTTGAGTCCAGATGATGGGGATGCAGCAATCGCGAGCTGGATCAGCACGAGGTGACGCCAGAGCCAGCGTTCGCCCCACTGCGTGTCGATGGTGTCCGGGATGTTGGCGTTGATGGTGGACGCCTGCAACAGCAGATCTGCGGCACCGGCGATCACGAGCACGACAAACGCACCAGCAAGGACGACGCACCAACCGCCGCTCGAAGGCGGAGCGGACGTCTTCGGACGCGGCCGGCGTGACAAGGGCGAGGAAGGCAAGCACGCCAGCGACGAGGCTTGCGGCGATCAGGATAATGGCCTTGGCGATGACGCGCCCCGGGTTGGCCTCGTCACCTGCAACGCTCGATGAGGAGCCAGCCGGCGGCTGCGCCGCTATGCTTCCGTCCTGGTTAAGGATCGTGATCGGGTAGGCGCCGGTGATGCGATGGCCGTCGACGGAGGAGACCGTCGCCCAATCCACCGTGATGTATCCCGGCGAAAGCTCTGGCAGCGAGACGCGCATCAGCGCCTTGTCCGTGTCGTCGAACTCGACGGCCGTTTCGACGCGATTGCCGTTCTGGTCAGTGACGCGGACCGAGCTGTAGCGGCGCTCCAGCGGTTCGCTGAAGTACAGCGTCAGCTCGGTCGGCGGCATACGCAGCTGCGAGTTAGCCGGCGGTTCGGCGCGCACCAGCAGCGCGTGCGCATCCGCAGGCGACGATGGTTCCCGTGCAAAGAAGGTGACTGCCCCCAGCATCAGTGCCAGGAGCAGCCACCGTGGTTTCAACACGCTAGGCACGGTCCCCCGCTAGCTTCATGCCTACGCCGCCCACCACGAGGCCTCCAACGACAGCCAGCGCCAGTGTCCAGGCCGGAATGCCGCTATCACCGCCGCCTGCGCCACCGATCGTGAAGCTTTGCGAAGCGATGACCGGAGGGTTGAGCGGCGTGTGGTCGTCGTGGAACAGCGCCACGCTGATCGTGTGCACGCCGGGAGCGAGGTCCTCGAACTTATGGCTGTTGTCGACCCACATGACCGGGTTCTCCGTCATTCCTGATGAGTCGTCCATTGCCCCCGAGTCGCCGCTGCTAGAGGAGCTGTCACCTGACATCGGAGTACTGTCGTTCATCGCCGTGTCGTCGTGCGGCGTACCGGTCAGGACATCGTCCGGCACCTTGTCGAGGTAGATATGGTAGTGACCGAAGTTGGGGTCGACGGTGCTGCCGTCCGGCGGCCTCGGCGTGAAGTTGACCGGCTCCATCGTCACAGTTGCGCTGCTACCACTGACTGAGACTTCGATCTGCAACGACGCGCCGCTGTCTGAAGCGGCCGTGTCAGGCGTGGCAGCTGCCTCCGGCTTCGCGGGACAGTCGGCGCCGGCGTCCAGCGCCTGGCCATTGGCCACAGCATCATCCGCGGCGGCCTGGCCGACGAAGAAGGCGTAGCAGCCGCTGAAAGCGTCCCCATCGCCATCGTCGAGACTGCTCCAGTAAACGATGTAGCGTCCTTCGCTAACGCCTGACTGCAGCGCAACGGACATTTGACGTCGGTCGGTCGAGAGCTGCGTATCACCCGTGGCGACGTTGGTGCCATTCTCGTCTAAGACCTGGATGAAGGACTCCTGGGCGCGGCGGATGTCGCTGGTGAACCAGCCAGTGACGTTTGACGGTGCGACGTTGAGCACGGCGCCGGGCGCCGGGTCGAATCGCACCGGCCTTGAGTGAGCCTCGGCGACGCCGGCGAGCGATAAGGAACCAAACGCGGCCAACGTCGCGAGCAATATCAATAGCTTCGCTTTAGGCAAAGTGGACCTCCCTGATACGAATCAAACCGAATCTGGACGCGAGCCACCACAAGCTGCCGCAAGCGTGGCAGGCTGGGCCGCCCGCTAAGCCGCCTGCGGCGGTTCGCTGGGAGGTGAGATAAACGCGGCTTCAGGCGTTGTTTGGGACGTTACGTTGAGCCCGAACAAGACGCCAGACGGTGCGGGTAGCGTCGTCGGGCCGGCGTTTGCGCTCAGCCCAGGGTCGCTGGTGGTGGAGCAGTCGCCCGCTCCGTGACAGTGCTGCACGTGGGCAGAACTGCCTTCGATGCCGATGAGGTTGTCGAAGTGCGAATGCCAGTGGTCAAACGCGCTGAGCTGAACGATGTAGGCGACAAGCACCAGCCTGGCGGTCCAGAGCAGGAATCTACGTGTGCGGCGCGACAATGAGAAGCAGGTCATTTTCGAATCTCAAGGACTCGATCCAACGATACCATGAGGTGCGGCTCTCGAAGCCGGAGCCGTTCGGACTATAATCGGGGCACCCGCCATGTTTACACACCTGCACCTGCACACCGAATACTCGTTGCTCGACGGCTTGACGCGCATCTCGCCCCTGATGGACCGCGTCCAGGAGCTGGGTCAGAAGGCCGTGGCGATGACCGACCACGGCGCCCTCTACGGCGCAATCGACTTCTACCGCGAGGCGCGGTCGCGCGGCATCAAGCCGATCATCGGCGTTGAAGGCTACGTCGCGCCCGGTTCGCGGCTTGTCGCGAGAGCCGGGCGACAACCAGCCCTATCACCTGACGATGCTGGCGCGGAACAAGACCGGCTACCGCAACCTGCTCAAGCTGGTCACCAGCCTCGCACCTGGAGGGCTACTACTACCGCCCGCGCATGGACCGTGAGCTGATGGAGAAGCACGGCGAGGGCATCATCGTGCTCTCCGGCTGCCCCTCCGGCGAGCTGCACCGCCACATCCTCGACGGCCGCATCGACGAGGCGAAGGCGACGATCGATTGGTACCGCAACGTCTTCGACGGCTACTACCTCGAAGTCATGAGCCACGACCTGCCGGAGTTCGCGCAGGCGAAGAAGACGATCGTCGAGCTGTCGCGCGAGATGGACGTGCCGCTCGTCGCGACCAACGACTCGCACTACCTGCGCGTCGAGGACCACGAGAGTCACGACATCCTCCTCTGCATCGGCACCAACTCCACGGTGCAGGAGGAGAAGCGCATGAAGATGTCGGACCCTTCGTACTACGTGCGCTCCGAAGACGAGATGCGCGAGGCATTCACGGAGCTGCCGGAGGCCATCGACAACACCTGGAAGATCGCCGAGCAGTGCGATCTGGAGCTCGAGTTCGGCCGCCTGCACATGCCCGACCCGGACCTGCCGCCAGGCGTTACGGCCGAAGAACATCTCGAGCAACTGTGCTGGGAGGGTCTGCGCCGCCGCCTGCCGAATGCGGACGAGAGCGCCGAGGACCGCCTGCGCTACGAGCTGGACGTCATCGAGCAGACCGGCTTCACCAACTACATCCACATCGTGCGCGAGATCGGCGAGTTCGCGCGGTCGCAGAACATCCGCATGGGCGTTCGCGGCAGCGCCGCCGCCAGCCTCGTCCTCTACTGCCTCGGCATCACGGATATCGACCCGCTGAAGGCGAACCTGGTCTTCGAGCGCTTCCTCAACCTGGAGCGCCCGGAGGCGCCTGACGTCGACTTCGACTTCGCAGACGACCGCCGCGATGAGGTGCTGCGCTTCACCGCCAACCGCTACGGCTCCGACCGCGTGGCGCAGATCATCACCTTCGGCACGTTGGGCGCCAAGGCTGCCGTCCGTGACACGGGCCGCGCGCTGGGCATGGGCTACGCCGACACCGACCGCGTCGCGCGCCTGATCCCCAACGCGCTGCACATGACGCTGGAGCGCGCCCTCAACGAGAACGCCGAGCTGCGCAACGTCTACGAGGCCGACTCGCAGGTGCGCAACCTGGTCGACCAGGCGCAGACGTCTCGAGGGCGTGGCGCGCAACGCCAGCACGCACGCCGCCGGCGTCGTGATCAGCCGCGAGCCGCTGGTGGAGCACCTGCCGCTGGCGCGCCCCGCGCGTGGCGACCAGCAGGCGATGCCGACGACCCAGTACGCCATGGAGCCCGTCGCCGCCATCGGCCTGGTCAAGATGGACTTCCTCGGCCTCTCCAACCTGACGATCCTGCAGCGCGCCGTCGACCTCATCGCGGAGCGTCACGGCGTCACGGTCGACCTCGAGAACCTGCCGGACGGCGACGAGAAGACGTTCGCGATGCTGGGCAGCGGCGAGACGTTCGGCGTGTTCCAGCTGGAATCGGCGGGAATGCGCCGCGCCATGGCGGAGCTCAAGCCGACCAGCGTCGACGACCTCGCGGCGCTGGTTGCGCTCTACCGACCCGGGCCGATGCAGCACATCGGTACCTTCTGCCGCGCCAAGCACGGCCAGGAGCAGATCGTCTACCCGCACGATGACCTCGCCGACATCCTGGACCAGACCTACGGCGTCATCGTCTACCAGGACCAGGTGCTCAAGATCGCGCAGAAGTTCGCCGGCTACTCGCTCGGCGCCGCCGACATCATGCGCAAGGCGATGGGTAAGAAGATCGCCGCCGTCATGCAGGCGGAGCGTTCGCGTTTCGTTAGCGGCGCGCTGGAGAAAGGCTACTCGCAGAAGGACGCCGACAAGGTCTTCGAGCTGATCGAGCCGTTCGCCGGCTACGCCTTCAACAAGGCGCACTCATACGCCTACGGCACAATCGCCTACCAGACGGCGTGGCTGAAGGCCAACTACCCGGAGGAGTACCTCACCGCCGTCCTGCGGCAGGCCGACAGCCATCCGGCAGGCACGCTGGAGCGCATCGCGCAGGCGTACAACGAATGCGTTCGCCTCGGCATCCCAGTGCTGCCGCCCGACGTCAACAAGAGCGGCGTTCAACTTCGCGCTCGAGACGATGGAGGACGGCACGATCGCGATCCGCTTCGGCCTCTCGATGATCAAGAACGTGGGCGAAGGCGCCGCCGAAGCGATCGTCGAATCGCGCGAGCAAGCGGGCGGGGAATTCGCGTCGCTAGACGACTTCTGCCGCCAGCTCAACACGCGCAACGTCAACAAGCGCGCGCTGGAAAGCCTGATCAAGGGCGGTTGCCTCGACTCCATCGCCGGCACCAGCGACGCGCGCGGCGCCCTGCTGGTTAACCTCGACCGCATCATGAGCATCGCCCAGAGCGCGCTGAAGCTCAAGGAGACGGGCCAGACGACGATGTTCGACCTCTTCGGCGACGAGGTCGCGACGCCGCTGGCGGGCCTCGACCTGGAGGGTACGCCGATCCCGCGCGGCGAGGTGCTGTCGTGGGAGAAGGAGATCCTCGGCGTCTGGATCTCGGAGCACCCGTTCACGCACGCCGCGCCGGAGCTGACGCCGCACGTCACGGCGCTGTGCAACGAGATCACGCCCGACCTGCTACAGGATTTGCCTTCGCAGGGACGCGACTTCATCGTCGCCGGCATCGTGGGTTCGCAGCGACGGCTGACGACGCGCGACGGCCGCGGCTTCATCGCCGCGGAAGTGCAGGACCTCTCCGGCCCGCTGGAGGTGACGGTCTGGCCCGACGTCTACGACCTGACCGGCGACCTCTGGCTCTCCGGCAGCATCGTGCTGATGAAGGTGCGTGTGCGGGAGCGAGGCGACCGCCTGACGGCCGGCGTGCAAGAGGTCGTCGGCTACACGCCGGGCTTCGAGCTACCGTCGTGGGCGACACCGGAAGCGCTGGCAGAATCGGCGCCGGCGCCGCGGCGCAACGGACCTGCCACAGGCACAGGGCCAGGCAGCGGCAGTGGTGACGGCTACAAGCCCTACGGCGGGAACGGACAAAGCACTGGCGCGCCCGCCGCCGCGATGCCCGAGGACTCCGCGCCGTCACCTGCACCGACGACGACGCCCGAACCGCCCGCCGTGTTCGACGAGGCGCCATCGGACGAGGAACCGCCGCTGGACGAGCCGTCGATTTCGGAACCTCGCGCTACGTACGATGCGTCGCCGGCCCCGGCGGCGCTGCACCTGGAGCTGCGCGAGACCGAGGACGAGGAGGCGGACCAAAAACGCCTCGCATCGTTGTTCCGCCTGCTGCAAGCACAACCCGGCGCCGACCGCGTCACGCTGACAATCCGCACGCGGGGCGGCGAGGCGATCGACCTGGCGCTGCCCAGCGCGAAGCTGGACCAGTCGCTACGCGTCAGCCTGCAAACGGCGGTGGGGGAAGCGGTTCGGGTGAGCAGCCAGGTCTAGTTGTTGTCAGCGGCGCCGTGGTCGCGGCGCAGCTCCGTCTTGAGCACCTTGCCCATCGGGTTACGTGGCAGTTCGTCGATGAAGGCGATGTAGGCAGGCGCCTTGTAGCTGGCGAGGTGGCTGCGGCAGTGCTCCTGCAGCTCTTCCCGTACGAGACCCGCCTCACGCTCGATGCCTTCCGGATTGAGGACAACGACGGCCTTTACCGTTTCGCCCCACTCAGGGTCCGGCACGGCAATCACGGCCGATTCGTCGACCAGCTCGTGCTCGTCGAGGATCATCTCAACGTCCGCCGCCGTGATCTTCTCGCCACCGCGGTTGATGAGGTCTTTGACGCGGCCCGTGATGAACAGATAGCCGTCTTCGTCGAGATAGCCAATGTCGCCTGTGTGCAACCAGCCGTCGACGATCGCCGCCGCGGTGGCGTCGTCCGCCTTGATGTATTCCTTCATGACGCGGGCGCTCTGGACGCAGATCTCGCCCTCCTGGCCCTGCGGCATCCGCTTGCCGTCCGGGTCGAGGATAGCGACCTCGACGTCGTCCATGGGCCGGCCGACGGAGCGCAGGCGGTGGAGTTTCTTGGCGTTCTCCTCGTCGCTGCCGTTGAGGCGATGATCCTCGGGACCGAGGTAGGTCAGTGATGACGTGCTCTCGGTCTGGCCGTAGGCGTTCATCAGGTCGCAGGTAAAGACCTCGATGGCGCGGCAAACGACTTCGTAGGGCATCGGCGCGGCGCCGTAGGTGATCAGCTTCAGCGAGCTGATGTCGTGCTTGGCAAGGTATGGGTAGTCCATGAGGCGCTTTAGCATCGTCGGGACAACGAAGGCGTGCGTGACGCGCTCGCGCTGGACGGCTTCGAGCCAGAGCTCCGGGTCGAACTGCGGCAGGATGACCAGCGTGCGGCCGCCCCAGATCGACGAGAGGATGGCGGTGATGCCCGCGACGTGCGCGATCGTGACGGAGAGCAGCGTCTTCTCCTGCTCCTCCACGGAGGGATCTGCGGGCGACATTGTGTTGACGACGTAGAGTGAGAGGTTGAGGTAGGTGAGCTCGACGCCCTTCGGCATGGCGGTGGTGCCGGAGGTGTAGATCAGGACCGTCGGCTCGCTCTCGTCGACGTCGACGAAGACCTCGTCCTCGGCGGCGTCGGCGATCAGGTCGTCGAAGCTGCGCAAGCCCTCAGCGACGCCGTCCAGGGTGATCACCTCGCGCAGGCCCGGGACGTCGCTGCGCAGCGACGCGACGAGGTCGAGGTAGCGCGATTCGGCGAACATCAGCACTGCGTCCGAGGTGTTGAGCATGAAGCTGAGCTCTTCCTGCTTGGCGCGGAAGTTGAGCGGCACGAAGCAGGCGCCGAGCCGGGCGCAGGCGTAGTAGACCTCGACGTATTCCGGCGAGTTCGTTGCCATGACCGCGACGCGGTCGCCGAGGCCAACACCCATCGACTGCAGCGCGTTGGTCAGGCGGTTCACGCGAGAAGCCATCTCCATGTAGGAGATGCGCTTCTTCCCGTCGCCGGAAACGAGGGCGTCG
Source organism: uncultured Chloroflexia bacterium (assembly GCA_963766645.1). GTDB lineage: Bacteria > Chloroflexota > Dehalococcoidia > DSTF01 > WHTK01 > WHTK01. The sequence continues at coordinate 921,743 of CAVYAY010000002.1, forward strand.
CGGTCCGGGACGACGGCGCTGCTGATGGTGAGAAACTCGGCTGGATTCATGCAGTTCGGCCCCTCTTGGTAGTGGCAGGCCTAAGGATAAGGGGAGATTCGGCTGTGGGGAAAGCGGGCGGCCCGATGGCTCGAGAAGTGACGGGGCGGTCCTAGAGGCGTTGGCGCAGTCGGGACTCTAGACGAATGGCAGCGTCCAGAGGGAGATCGGCGCCATCAAGGAGGGCCTGCCGGGCGGACTGCAAGGCTGCCGCGGGCTGCGACAGGAGACGGCGCGCCAGCGCGTCGGCCTCGGCGTCGAGTTGGGCGGACGGGACGATACGGTGGAGGAGGCCATAGTCCAGGGCGGTCTGGGCCGAGACAGGTTCGGCCGTGAACAGCATGTCGAGCGCGCGTCCGCGGCCGATGGTGCGCTGGAGGGTCTGGGTGCCGCCGGCGGTGGGGATGTAGCCGAGCTTCGCTTCCGGCAGGCCGATCTGCGCGTCCTCGGCCGCGATGCGGAAGTCGCAGAGCAGCGACAGCTCGCAGCCGGCGCCGAGCGCGTAGCCGTGGATGGCGGCGATGGTGGGCTTTGGGAAGTGCAGGATGCGGCCCCAGAGGTCGCGCTCGAGGCGGGAGCGGCGCGCGTCCGTGTACGAGGGCGCGGTGCCGAACTCCGAGATGTCGGCACCGGCCGAGAACGCCGCGTCACCGGCGCCGCGAAACACCACGACGCCGACGTCATCGTCAGCCTCGGCGGCGTCGAGCAGCGCCCAGAGCGCGTCGCGCATCTCGAGGTCGATGGCGTTGTGCACGCCGGGGCGGTTCAGCGTAATCCAGGCCACGCGGTGCCGCGCTGCGTAAAGTACCTTGGGGGTCATGGCAACAGGATAACGAAAGGACGCCGTCAGGGGCGCCCTTTGCTTCGCGTTTCCGGCGGCAGTGTGTTGCCGCCATGCACTGGCCTAGCGCCAGTCTGGTTTGCGGATCTGACTCTTGATCTTGCGGGCCATCATCTTCTCCACGTCGTCGTTGATTTTGGAGGTGAGGACCCGCATTTCCTGGCTGGTGGCGCGCATCTCGTCCGACTTCCAGCGGCGCACCTTGGCGCGGTCGGCGTCCGAGAGGTCGGCTTCTTCCAGCATGCGGCCGATGACGTGGGACATCAGCTCCCAGGCTTCGTCGGTGGCGAATTCGATCTTCATGGTTACCTCTGTTTGATCTCTTCGGTCGAGACGTACCAGCCCTTGCGGCGGATCAGCTTCTGAGTACGCTCATCCATGCGTGGTACCCAGCGACTCGTTCATGGAGACGGTGAGGTCCGCCATCTCGCCGGTCCCTTCGACGCGGTCGCTACGCCAGCGCCGGACGGCGGCTGCGCCCTCTTCGGACAGCTCCGCCTGGTCGAGCACCTGCGAGACGACGAGCGACATGATGGACCACGCTTCGTCGGTGTCGAGAATTAGTTGCATATAGGCTCCCCCTCGGTTCGGTTGTGTAAGGCAATGATAACTTGCAGAGGGGAGTGGAAGGCAATCGGGGCGCCGGATCCGGCCTCGAAAGGGTGGTTCCTGCTAACGTTGAACCGCTAGGGTAGGGAAACGACAGCGGCGATCGAACCACATATCTATCAGACGTTAGGTTAGAGGAGGAGATTCTTGGCAACGACTCGAACAGCCCATGCGATCTGGAGCGGTGATCTCCTGGGAGGCAGCGGCGTCGTGAGCGCGATAACGTCCGGGGCCTTCAGCGACCTGTCCGTGTCATGGAAGGCGAGGACGGATGTGCCTGGAGGCTCGACCAGCCCCGAGGAGCTAGTTGCGGCCGCCCACGCAAGCTGCTTCTCGATGGCCCTCTCGGCCGGTCTCGGTGGAGGCGGCACTCCGCCAACGACTCTGGAGGTCGACGCCACCGTCACATTCGAACAAGCCGCCCAGGGTTGGCGCGTGTCGTCCAGCGCGCTGAAGGTTGTGGGCACCGTGCCGGGCCTTGACGCCGCGGGCTTCCAGGCTGCCGCGGAGGCAGCTAAAGACGGGTGTCCAATCTCTCAGATGATGACCGGCAACGTGGCTCTCAGCGTTGAGGCGTCACTGGCGTAGGTTCGGGCACCGCCCACGGTTACGGTCCGGAAATGCTATCGCCCCTCGAACTTCGGGGGGCGCTTTTCGGTAAAGGCCCGGACGCCTTCGGCACGGTCCCGGGTGGTCTGCAGGATGACCGAGAGGTCGAGCTCGTAGCGCAGGGCCTGGTCCAGCGAGAGCTCTGAGCCGTGGAGGACGGCCTCCTTGGCGTAGCGCAGGGCCAGCGGGCCGTGGGCGGCGATGCGCTGCGCCATCGCCTCGGCCTCGGCTGCGAGCCGGTTCGGCGTGAAGACACGTGAGACGAGCCCGGCGCGGTAGGCGGCCTTCGAGTCGAGTTCGTCGCCGAGCAGCAGCATCGACGTGGCGATGGCGCGGCCGACGAGGCGCGGCAGGCGCTGCGAGCCGCCGGCCAGCGGCAGCGTGTTTTGCGAGACCTCCGGTAGGCCGAAGTGGGCGTTGTCAGCGGCGATGCGGACGTCGCAGGCCAGCGCCAGCTCGAGGCCCGCGCTAAGCGTTGCACCCTGTACGGCGGCGATGACGGGCATCGCGAGCGCGGCGATGGGCGCGAAGGGGTCGAGGGACGGTGCCTGGGTTAGCGAGGCGTCCCAGCCGGCGCAGAAGTCGGGACCGTCCGCCGTGAGCAGCGTGACCCAGACCGCGTCGTCGCCGGCAATCGCTTCGCTAGCGTCGGCCAACTCGCGCAGCATGCGGTTGTCGACGCGGTTGGCAGCGTCAGGGCGCGACAGCGTGACGCGAGCGATGGGGCCTTCGATCTGCAGGCGCAGGGTAGGGAAGTCCATTGGCGGCCTCCGAAAAAGCGTAGCACAGGGCGATTTGCGGTTATTTCACGAAATTGATATCGCTTGAGAACCTGCCTGCGTTGAGTTGGCGGGTGGCGCCACGTAAGATGGATGGCGAAGCATGTCGCAAGGATCGCGCCGGCCGGCGCCCGCAACGCCGCAGACCTTCCCGCCCCAGCTTGCGTAGCCAACTCCTAGTGCTGCTCGGCATCCTGGTTCTCGCGGGTGGGGCCTTTTACACCGCGCTGGTCGTGACCACGCAGGCTTATCCCATATTCTTCCCCGGCAAGAGCCTGAACATCGGCATAAGCGCGCCCGGCATCAAGGACCCCGAGACCGTGGACAGCAGCGGGCGACGCCTGATGTTCCTCGTCATGGGCGTCGACCGGCGTCCCTACGAAGGCAATGCGCCGAGCCGCACCGACACGATGTTCGTTCTTGCCGTCGACCCGCAAACGCGGTCGGCACGAGCGCTGGCGATTCCGCGCGATCTCTGGGTCGATGTCTACGGACCGAACGGCGTGTTTCCACAGCGGATCAATAGCGCCTACGAATACGGCGAGGCGATTGAGGAAGGCAAAGGCATCGAGACCGTCAGTGTCAACGGTCGAGAACCTTCTCGAGCATCCACATCGATCACTACGTGATCATCGACTTCGAGGGCTTCAAGCAAATAATCAGCCTCCTGGGTGGAGTCGAGGTTGAAGTTCCGGAAGGTCTCGGTGTCTAACGACCCCACGTATTCGGAGACGGAGCGTGCTAGGTGACTTCTACCCCTGCATCTTCGAGCCCGGCACGTATCAGATGGACGGCAGCCAGGCGCTCTGCTACGCCCGCGTCCGCAACAACTCCGACGACCGCGAGCGCATCCTGCGCCAGCAGACCGTGATCGACGCGGTGGTCAAGAAGGCGGCGCAGCTCAACATCCTTGAATCGCCGGGGACGATGCTGGAGCTATGGCGGCGCTACCGCGAGACGGTGCAGACGGATGTCAACGACCTGCAGGCCCCGGGGTTCGCCAGCCTCGCGGCGTCGATCGACCGCAACTCGATTTCGTATCTTTCGCTGGGGGGAATCACGACAGCCTGGACGACGCCCGAGGGCGCGCAGGTGCTGCTGGCGTCGCCGGAGGGTATCAAGCTGCTGGTCGACGCCTTCACGTCGGACAACCAGCTGGAGCAGGAGGCGGCGGTCATCGAGGTGCAGAACGGCAGCGGCCTGACGGGAGCCGAGCAGCAGGCTGCCGACCTGTTCACGAGCTTCGGTGTCGCGCCGGAGATGATCCTGCCGCTGGAGGCGGCGCTACCGGTTGCCGAAACACAGATCATCGACTTCACGGGTAAGCCCTACACGGCGCAGCGTATCTCGGGATGGCTCGAGCTTGCCGGCGGGCCGCATCCGCGCCGCGACGCCGGAAGACGCGGCGCTGCGCACGCAAGCGGACTCAGACATCGTCGTCGTCCTCGGCGCCGACGCGCAGCTCAACACCGCCGAGGCGCCTTAGAGCGCCATTAGTCTCCAGTCCGGGCCGCGAGTCAGCGACGGATAGTCGTCAGTTAACGGATCTTGGGAGGCTCGGAGCTGCGCCTAGTTCACGCCCGGGAAGACGACCTCGGTCTTGAGGCCCGCAGCTCAAGGCGTGATTCGTAAGCCTTCGGCGCTTCGTCGATCGTGAAGCTGTGGCTGACGATGTGGCGCAGGTCGCCGAGCTGCGGCAGCAGCTTGAGCGCCTGCTCGTACTGCGCGATGGTCGCGTTCTGCGATCCGGTCAGGACCAGCTCGTTGTAGTGGATCAGGTTGGGGTCGAGGTCGAGCACCGAGTTGGGCGGGAAGCCGCCGAACAGGTTGATGCTGCCCTGCTTGCGCACGCCTTCCAGCGCCGGCTTCACGGCAGGCACCGCGCCCGTCGACACGACGGCAACGTCGGCGCCTTCGCCGTCGGTGAGCTCCTTGGTGCGCTTGACCGACGTCTTGCGACATCGGGTCGATGACTTCGATCGGCGCCGAGCTTGCGGGCCCAGCCGCGACGGTCTTCGTCGGGCTCGCTGGCGATGACGCTGCGCGCCCAGCGCCTGCGCGACGACGAGGTGCATGAGACCCATAGGACCGCCGCCGATCAGCAGCATCGTGGTGCCGGCCTCGACGCCGAGCAGCGTCCATCGAGTTGAAGACGCAGGATGTCGGCTCCAGCAGCGAGGCGAGGTCCAGCGGCACGCAGTCGGGAAGCTTGAAGACGTGGCCGAGGCGGACGATGGGCTCAGGGACGAGGAGGTACTCGGCCAGGCCGCCGTTCTCGTCGTAGCCCAGCGTGACGCGCCTGGGGCAGCGGTTGCGCTTGCCGACGCGGCAGAAGCTGCAGGAACCGCAGGCGATGATCGGGCAGAGCGAGACGTGGTCGCCGACTTCGATGTCGTTAACGCCGTCGCCGACCTGCGCGACGACGCCGGAGACCTCGTGGCCGGGAATGACGCCCTGCTTGGCGTACTTCTCGCCCTTGAAGACGCGGACGTCTGAATGGCAGAGGCCGGCAGCGGCGACGCGCAGGACGATTTCACCGCGCCCCGCTTCGGGCATGGGCATGTCCACGACGGCGACGTCGCCGGGTGCGCGGAAGACGCAGGCTTTCATGGGCTTAGGTCTTGCGGGTGCGTCGCGCCGCGGGCTTCTTCGCGTCGTCTTTCTTGGCGGTGCTGCGGCTACGGGTCGCCTTCGGCTTCGTCGACGGAGGCTGCAGCGCGGCCGCGCCGTGCCGGCTTCTTCTCCTCCGTTGCCTCTTCGGCAGCGGGGGCGGCGACGGCCGCGGCGGCGACGGCGGTGGCCGTCGCGAGGTTGTAGCGCTTGAGGAGACGCGACTTGCCGCGGGAGGCGGCGTTGTCGTGGATGACCTTCTTCTGGGCGGCGCGGTCCAGCGCGCGGACGGCTTCGCGGACCGCTTCCTCGGCGGTTGCCGGGTCGACTTCGATCGCGACGATTGCCTTGTTGAGGAGCGTTCGGGTCTGGCTCTTGACGGAGCGGTTGCGGTCTCGGCGGGCCAGTGACTGGCGCCAGCGCTTGATAGCGGACTTACTGTGAGCCAACGTAATCTCCTGTGGTTCGGATGTACTTTGGAATCGTAGCCGAATCTGGGCGCCTGTGTCCATGAGTCCGGGCCAGCGCCAGGCATGGCGCCCGGAAACAAGGACAGGGCGCGATCTGCTAGCGGGTGGGCTATTCAGGAGGCGCGTTGTTCGCCGAGATCGTAGTGGCCCGGCAAAAGAACCGCCTGGAAGCCGTGGCAGATGCGGTCGAAGGTCATCGGCATTGACGGGTAGCGGGCGATGAGGAGGCCGGCGTTGCTGTCGTCGTCCTTGCAACCCGTCACGGTGGCGCGCTGCACGATCTCGCCACCGACCTTCTCGGCGTAACGGGCCGAGATCTCGAAGTAGACACCGGCCGTGATGCGCTTGCCGAGGTGGTGCTCGAAGGCGCTGATCGAGGGCGAGATGCTGATGTCGAAGATGCCGCCGGCCAGCGAGACGGTGACATCGGCGTCTTCTTCCTCGATGTAACGCTGCCAGCTGAGGGGGACGCCTGCTTCCGTCAGCGGCGGAAGCCTTGGGACTGAACTGGCCTATCGTGAGAATGGACGCGGCCAGGGACGTCTCGAGCGGGTAGACGCTAGTCCTGCAACAGATGATGGTCACCTCCCGGTTGTCATAAACAGAGCATACGCCTCGTATGCAAGTGGCTTTGTAACGAACGTCTTAAGTTTGAATGACGGACGTGAGGCGGCCGGAGGTGGCTTTGTAGCGTCTCGGCCGGTCAGTCGCTATCGTCACGACGTGGAGAGCGAGCGCGGCACCTGGGAGTCGCCCAGCCTGACCATCGCGGCGTTGATCGTCGCGGCGGGTTTCCTGGGCAGCCGCCTGCTGGGGTTGCTGCGCAGCGTGATCATCGCCGAGGCGTTCGGCACGCGGCCCGAACTGGACGCCTACTGGGTCGCATTCCGCCTGCCGGACCTCGTGTTTCAGCTGCTGGCGGGCGCGACGCTGGCCAGCGCATTTATCCCGACGTTCGCCGGCGTAAGGTCGCGCGATGGCGAGGCGGCAGCGTGGCGGTTGGCTTCCAGCGTGCTCAATCTCATCCTGCTGGCGACCGTTGGCTTCGCGATCGTCGCCTTCTTGCTGGCGCCAAAGCTGGTGCCGTTGCTGGCGCCCGGCCTGGGCGAGGAGACAGGGCGCGAGGTGGAGCTGAACGATCTCGCGGTCCACCTGACGCGCGTGATGCTGATCTCGCCGGTCCTGTTCGCGATCAGCGGTATGTTCATGGGCATCCTCAACGCGCGGCGGCACTTCCTGATGCCCGCACTGGCGCCGATGTTCTACAACCTTGCCATCATCGTCGCGGCGCTGGTTTCGACGGATGTCAACGCGCTAGCGGTCGGTGTGGTGGCAGGCGCGGCGTTGCACCTGGCGGTGCAGCTGCCGGACCTGCGCTATGCCGGCATGACCTACCGCTTTGTCGCCGACTGGCGCGACACGGCGGTGCGCGAAGTGGGGCGGCTGATGGCGCCGCGGATGCTGGGGCTGGCGGCGACCCAGGTTAACTTCTACTTCGTCGGCATCTTCTTCGCGTCGACGTTGAGCGCCGGCGCGATCAGCGGCCTCAGCTTCGCCTGGCTGATCACGATGACGCCGCTGGGCATCATCGGCATGGCGATCTCGACGGCGGCTTTCCCGACGCTGGCCGACCAGGCGGCGCGCGACGACGCGGCGGGCATGTCTGACACGCTTGGGCGCGCGTTGCGTCTGATCATCTTCCTCAGTTTGCCAGCGGGAATAGGCCTGGCGCTGCTCTCGAAGCCGCTGGTCGTCGTCCTGCTGCAGCGCGGCGCCTTCGACGCGGAATCGACGAGGCTGACGGCGCAGGCGCTGTTGTTTTACGCCCCGGCTCTGTTCGCGCACAGTGGCATCGAGATCCTCAGCCGCGGCTTCTACGCGCTGGGCAATACGAAGACGCCGGTGATGTTTGCCGTGGGCTCGATGCTGATCAACGTGGCGCTGGCGGTGGCGCTGGTCGGGCCGATGGAACTGCGCGGCCTGGCGCTGGCGCTTTCGGTCGCGACCGTGGCCGAATTCCTGGCGCTGTACGTGGCGATCGCACGACGCGTCCCGGGGCTGATCGCGACGCCGATGACGGCGTCGCTGGCGAAGATGGCGGTTGGCAGTGCGGTCATGGCGGGGGCCGCCGGCGCGGTCTACGTGCTGCTCAGCACGGGCCTGGACTTCAACGTGGAGCGCGGGGTCGAGGCGCTGGCGGTTGTGTTGGCGTCCTCCGCGGCCGGCGGGGCCGTCTACCTGGCCGCGACGGCGGCGCTGGGACTGGAGGAACCGCGTCTGCTGCTGTGGCGCTTGGGGGGCCGAATTCGCGCCTGACCTTAGTGCGTCAAAAGGCGCATTCGTCTATGCTTTATAAGGTATGGAGATCTACTGGTTGGGCCACGGCTGCTTTCGTCTTCGCGGCCGCGACGCGACCGTCCTGACCGACCCCTGCCCGCCCACAACGGGCTACAAGATCGGTAAGGTCAACACGGACATCGTCACGATCAGCCGCGATCTCCCGGAGAGCAGCCACCGAGCTGCTGCCGCAGGTGAGGCGCGCTTCCTGGACGGCCCCGGAGAGTATGAGATCGCAGGGCGTGCTGATCACGGCCGTGGACACGGACCGCGCCGACCGCGACGACGGCCACAGCCGCAATCTCGCCTTCGTTATCGACATCGATGACATCAAGGTCTGCCACCTCGGCGACATTCAGCGCGTGCCGACGGGCGACGAGGTCGAGGAGCTGTCGGGCATCGACATCCTGCTGGTGCCTGTGGGCGGCGGGCGGGTCATGGGCGCTGCGAAGGCGGCCGAGATGGTCAGCCTGCTCGAGCCCAAGATCGTGATCCCGATGACGTACAAGACGGACGTGTCGAAAGGCGACTTCGAGGGCGTCGACCACTTCATCAAAGAGATGGGCGTGGAGGCCAAAGCTCCCGAGCAGCGCCTCAATCTCTCGCAAATCGAACGTGCCCGACGAGACGACCCTGGTGTTGCTGTCCTATCGCGGTGCTTAAGCGCTAACTCCAGCCGACCTCTCCTTCCCCAGACAATCGTGCAAGCTGGCACGCCGTTCCGCGCGCGGGCTGGCGCTCGCAGCCTCAGAACAGATTCTTCGTTCCGCAGAATGACAGACATAGATCACGCTCGCAGACGGTGCGAAGGGGTGCACGGCAGCCTGCCCGACAGCGCGATTGCCAGACCGTGGTGGGCGCGGCGCTACGGCAGGTAGTCCAGCGGGTTAACGATGCTGCCGTTGTAGTGCACCTCGAAGTGGAGGTGCGGGCCGGTCGAGTAGCCCGTGGTGCCGCTGTAGCCGAGCAGCTGACCCGCCTCGACGTACTGGCCCTGGCTGACCATGATGCTGGAGAAGTGCGCGTACAACGTCTGGAAGCCGTCGCCATGGTCGACCACAACGTAGTAGCCGTAGGAACAACACGGGTTGCCGCCGGCGAAGGAGACCACACCGCTCTTGGCCGCGCCGATCGGAGAGCCATCGTTGCTGAAGAGGTCGATGTCGATGCCGAGCGGGTGGGCCGGACCGAAGTAGCTGGAAATCGGACCGGAGACGGGCCAGATGAAGCCGAAGTCGGACCTGTCGCCGCCACCAACAATCTCTGGACCTGCGAGCCCGCCGTCACCGGCTCCGGGCGGGGCGAAGCGGGTAGGACGCGGGATCAGGAGTTCGTCACCGATTTTGAGGACATCGGCGTCGGTGATGCCGTTCTGGCTCATGATGGCTTCGATGTCGACGCCGTACTGGTCGGCGATCTCAAACAGGGTCTCGGCGCTGAGGACGAGGTGGAGGGCCCCGTTGCCGCGCGGGATGCGCAGCTTCTGGCCGACCTGGAGGAAGTCGTCCGCGCTGACGATATCCGGCTTGTTGCTCCAGATTAGTAGCTCCCAGTTCTCAACAACCAGGAGGCCGTCTTCGTCGAAAATGTTCTCGAGGCCGAATTTGTTGGCGATGGTGGAGAGCGTGTCACCCTCCTGGACGGTGTAGACGCAGTACTTGTCACTGACGCTGGTGTCGCAGCCGTAGCGGGTCAGCTGCAGCGGCGAGAGCTCGTCCGCTCGTCCGCCAGGATCCTGCGCCTTGAAAGCCTCATCGGACGCGAGGCTGGAGGCTAGGACGTCGGCCTGCTGACCAGAACCACCGGCGAGTAGCCCGGCGCTTTCGTTTCGCGCTGCGAGCCCGGCCGAGGCGAACGGTACGTTGATATCGTCTTCGGCCTTGAGCACGGTATTGAACTCGGAGGTGACAGAGACGCCCTGGTCGGAAATCGTGATCTGGTTCAGGGTCGGACCGGTAGTGCGTGCGGCAAGAGCGCTTGAGTAGGTCAGGCCGTCCGCCGGGTTGATCAGAGCGCTGGCGCGTTGAGGGGTCGTCTGTGGGACAAGAGCGGCGTACGCGGCAGCGGCGACGACGAGCGCAATGATCGAAATATGGAACACCGGCCGCCGAAAGCGGCCGCTGTTTTTGCGGGGCGTCTGTGCCGGAGTTCTGAGCGCGCGTCGCTCTTTCGGGCTTAATGAAATACTACGTACCTCCACGTTGCGATTGGCCGGGCGTTGCCATCGCCCTCCACCCCTGAATCGGCTGGGTAGCCTGCGTAGTACCTGGCGCATTCTACACTGCGATCTCTACGTGACAGCTTATTTGGCCTATCAAAACCATTGAAAATGCCGAATTTCACAAATTCGTTATCTGGCGTCCCAGTGGCGTTTGGCGTATTTGACAGCGCCGTGACAGCCAGAAGATGATCGCGCCACTGCGAAACCCAGCGGAGCACGAGACCCTATGACGACCCAAACCCGAAGCTATCCGGCCGACCGCGAAGCCAAGCGCCGCGTGCTGCTGGACGCCGTTGACGAGGTGCGCGAAGCGGCAATCGCGGGTGCTGACGAAGCCGAGCAGCTCGGCAAGCTGCCTGCGGCGACGCGTCAAGGCGCTGGACGACTCCGGCCTTTTCGGTCTCAAGCTGCCTGCCGAGCTGGGTGGGGCGGAAGCCGACCCCGTGACGCAGATCGACGTCATCGAGAAGATGGCGTACATCGAGCCAGCGGTGGGTTGGTGCATGTTCATCGGAGCGACGAGCATCGGCTGGCCCGGGGCCTTCCTGCCTGAGGAGTCACTCGCCCGAGTATTCAAAGGCGACCACGTTCCGCACGTCGCGGGCGTCGGCGGTGTACGCGGCCGTGGCGTCGAAGTAGAGGGCGGGTACGAGATCAGCGGGCGTTTCCAGTTCGCCAGCGGCATCGGCCACGCCGAGTGGCTGGTCGGCGGCGCGGCGATTCAGGACGACGCGGGCGAGACGGTGGAGCAGCGGTTCTTCCTGATCCCGGTCTCAGACGCGGTGAACCACGACAACTGGCTCGTCGCGGGGCTCAAGGGCACCAGCAGCGGCGACTTCTCGACCGAGTCGCTGTTCGTCCCGAAGGAGATGACGTGGGACTGGCAGGACCTGGCGCAGGGGCGGCCGCGGCGCGGCGGCGCCATCTTCCACCTCGGCATGCCGGCGTTCACGGCGAACGAGCATGCCGCGTTCTCGCTCGGCGTCGGACGGCGCGCGCTCGACCTGGTGATCGAGACGGCGCAGTCGAAGATGCGGGGCCATGGCGCGACGGCGACGCTGGTCGGCAATCGTCCCGTGTTTCAGCGCTTCGTCGGTGAGGCAGACCTGCGGCTGCGCGCGGCGCGAGCCCTGGTTTGCGAGCTGCACGAGAAGGCGTGGCAGGAAGTCAGCGCCGGCCGCTCGATCGAGCCGGCGCTGGCGACAGAGCTGCGCGCCGTGGGCGTCCTGGCGACAGAGACTGCGGTGGACATCGCGGGTCAGGCGATGAAGTACGGCGGCGGCGCGGCGCTATTCCTGGACAACATGCTGCAGCGCTGCTTCCGCGATGTCGTGGCGTCCGGGCAGCACCTCGCGGTGTCTGACACGGCTTACGAAGCGCAGGGGCAGTTCAAGTTGGGCATGGGCGAAAACGTGCCGGTCACCGGCACGCGGTAGCCGACCCCGATCCCGCCACGGCCTGACTCAGTTTCGAAGCGGACTAGGACGCGGCGCTGCTGGGCTTTAGCGAGGCGAGGAATTCAACGTTGTCATGTGTGCGGCCGAGGGAGTCGAGCAGGCGCTCGGTGGCCTCGGTGGGGTTGGCGGAGTTGGCGGCGAGCATGGCCGTCATGCGGCGCGCCAGCCAGACCTTGCTCAGCGTGTCCTCGTCGAGCAGCAGCTCCTCGCGACGGGTGCTGCTGCGCGCGACGTCGATCGCCGGGAAGATGCGGCGCTCGGCGAGGCGGCGGTCGAGGTGCAACTCCATGTTGCCGGTGCCCTTGAACTCCTCGTAGATCACCTCGTCCATACGGCTGCCGGTGTCGACCAGACAGGTGGCGATGATCGTGAGGCTGCCGCCTTCGTCCGTGTTGCGGGCGGCGCCGAAGAAGCGCTTCGGCGGGTAGAGGGCGATGGGGTCGATACCACCAGAGAGCGTGCGCCCGGACGGCGGCATCGAGAGGTTGTAGGCGCGGGTCATGCGCGTGATGCTGTCGAGCAGGATGACGACGTCCTTGCCGCCCTCAACGAGTCGCTTGGCGCGCTCCAGCGCCATCTCGGCGACGTGGGCGTGGTCTTCGACCGGTTCATCGAACGTGGAGGCGACGACCTCGCCATCAACGGAGCGCTTCATGTCCGTGACCTCCTCCGGCCGCTCGCCGATGAGCAGGACGATGAGGTGGAGGTCTTCGTGGTTCTGGGTGACGCCGTGGGCGATGTTCTTGAGGATGAACGTCTTGCCGGCCTTGGGCGGCGAGACGATGAGCCCGCGCTGGCCGCGGCCAATCGGTGAGATCAGGTCGATGACGCGTTGCGACAGGTTGTCAGATGACGTTTCGAGGGCGATGCGCTCGTCGGGGAAGACGGCGGTGAGTTGCTCGAAGTGGGGGCGCCGCTTGGCTTCCTCCGGGTCGAGCGCCGTTGATGGCTTCGACGCGGAGAAGGCTGAAGTACTTCTCGGTGTCCTTGGGGGCTCGGACGGTGCCGGTAACGTAATCGCCGGTGCGAAGGCCGAAGCGCCGCACCTGGGACTGCGAGACGTAGACGTCGCTGATGCTGCCGAGGTAGTTTTCGCCGCGCAGGAAACCGTAACCGCCTTCGTCGAGGATTTCGAGCACGCCGGCGCGGAAGACCTGGCCTTCGCGCTCTGCTTGCGCTTCCAAAATGCGGTAGATGTAGTCCTGCTTGCGGCGGGTCCACTGGCCCATCTCCAACTCAAACCGGTTGGCGATCATTTCCAGCTCGTCGCGCGAAAGGCTTTCGAGCGAGGCAACGTCAAAACGCGTCTGTTCTACAGTGGTCATCTGGTATTCCGTAACAAGGCTTTGCGGTTGAGGGGAGACGGCACAAGTGGCCGTCTGGATGCAAGTTCCCTAGCGGGAGATAAGAATATCATTTCCTTCAATAAAAGCAACCTTTGGTGTGTGTTACACCGATGAGTACTTGCGGGAGTCGGCAAGGAATCTCTCTATACCAATATCGGTCAATGGATGCTTAACCATAGCCTGGAGGACATTCCAGGGTAGGGTTGCGACGTGAGCGCCGGCCAGCGCGGCTTCGGTGGCGTGGTTCGGCATGCGTATGCTCGCGGCGAGGACCTGCGCCGGCAAGTTGTAATTATCGAAGATCTTGACGGCTTGCCGCACGACCTCCATGCCGTCCATGCCCATATCGTCGATGCGGCCAACGAAGGGGCTGACGTAGGTACATCCGGCCAGCGCTGCGAGCAGCGCCTGGTTGGCGGAGAAGACGAGCGTCATGTTGATCTTGATGCCTTCTTTGGCCAGCGTCGAAGCTGCTTCGAGTCCTGCCATGTCGATTGGAATCTTGACAACGACATTGGGGTGCCAGGCGGCGATCTCTCGCCCCTCTTTCAGCAATCCCTGCACGTCGCGCGCGGTGCACTCGGCGGAGATGGGGCCGTTGACGAGCTCGCAGATCTCAACGACGCGGTCGTGGTAGGTCCCCGCGCCCTCCTCCTTCGCCATGAGGGAGGGGTTGGTGGTGACTCCAGCCAGCACACCCATATTGTGGGCGGCGCGGATTTCGTCGATGTTTGCCGTGTCGAGGAAGAGACGCATGTTCCGTCCTCCTTTGTTAACGTTCTTGCCTGCTCGGGGTTAATCGCTGAGCAAGGTATTCGACCTTAGATTCGGCTCTTTACTCGGGTGCCTTTGCCTGTCTTGCTATGAACCCGGCGTGGCGACTGGTTCTTCGACCGCTGCGGGCGCGGCGTCTCGGCCCCGATCCCTGGCGGCGCGTACCAGTTCACGGAAAAGCGGGTGCGGGTGGTCCGGCCGGGAGCGGAACTCTGGGTGAAACTGCGTCCCGACCATGAACGGGTGGTCCCGAACCTCACAGACCTCTACGAGCGTGCCGTCCGGGGAGGTGCCGCTGGCGACGAGGCCGAACTGATCGAGCACGTCGCGGTACTTGTTGTTGAACTCGTAGCGGTGGCGATGGCGCTCGCGGATGTCGTCCACGCCGTACGCTTCGTGGGCCTTGCTGCCGGGGGTCAGGTGGCAGGCGTAGGCGCCGAGGCGCATGGTGCCACCCTTGTCCTCGATGCCCTGCTGCTCCGAGAGCAGGCTGATCACCGGGTTTGGCGTCTCCGGATCGAACTCCGTCGAGTTGACCGCGTCGGTACCAAGCGCCGAACGCGCGGCCTCGACCACCATGACCTGCATGCCGAGGCAGAGGCCGAGGTACGGTACCTGATTCTCGCGCGCGTAGTGCGCGGCAATGACTTTTCCTTCGATGCCGCGTTCGCCGAAACCGCCCGGAACGACGATGGCATCAACGCCACGCAGGTTTGCCTCGACGTTCGAGGCGTCGATCGATTCGGAGTGAATCCAGAGCAGTTCGACTTCCGTGTCGAGCGCGCCGCCCGCATGGAGCAAGGATTCCTTTACCGAGAGGTAGGCGTCTTGGAGCTCGACGTATTTGCCAACGACCGCGACTTTGATGCTGTTCGTGGGGTGCAGCAGCCGCTCGACCAGCTTGCGCCAGTCGGTGAGGTCGCGGCTGGCGGCGTCGAGGTTGAGGCGCTCGACGACGTAGTCGCCGAGACCGGCGTCTTCGAGTAGCGCCGGCACTTCGTAGATGCTTCGCACGGTGGGCATTGGCACAACGGCGCGGCGCTCCACGTCGCAGAACAGGGCGATCTTGTCGCGCGTGTCCATGGAAACCGGGTGGTCGCTGCGCGGCAGGATCACATCCGGCTGGATACCCATTCGCCGTAGCTCCTGCACAGAGTGCTGTGTCGGCTTTGTTTTGAGCTCGCCCGTCGCGGAGATGTAAGGCAGGTAGGTGACGTGGATCGCCAGGATGTCGTCCCAGTTCTCTTCGCGTCGCATCTGGCGGATCGCCTCGAGGAAGACCTGGCCCTCGATGTCGCCGACCGTGCCGCCGACCTCGCAGATGACAACCTGCGCGCCGGTGATGTGGCCGATGCCGCGAATGCGCGTCTTGATCTCCTGCGTCAGGTGAGGCACCGCCTGTATCGTGCCGCCGAGGAAGTCGCCACGGCGTTCCTTCTGGATCACCGCGTTGTAGACCTGGCCCATGGTCAGCGAGCTGGCCTTCGTCAGTTCCTCATCGATGAAGCGCTCGTAATGACCCAGGTCAAGGTCGGTCTCGGCGCCGTCGGAAGTGACGAAGACTTCGCCGTGTTGATAGGGCGACATGGTACCGGGATCGATGTTGAGGTAAGGGTCGAGCTTCTGGATCGAGACGGTTACGTTACGGCTCTTGAGGATTCGACCTAGAGCCGCTGCCGTAATGCCTTTGCCGACGCCGCTGACTACGCCGCCGGTCACGAAAATGTACTTTGGCATTGATCCCCTGGGGGAATGGGCGCTGAATCCGCTAAATGCGCTGAGGCCCGCTACTACTTTACCAGCGACGGGTTCCGGGGATCAATGCGCTAATGAGGAAAAAGTCTGCTCTATAGATCAGTTTCTTGAGTGCAGAAAAGGGGCCCGGACTAATCCGGGCCCCACGGTACGGGGAAAAAGGAAACCGGGTCTATCAGGCGACCCGAATTTCCTCTCCCGAGCCACCGGAATCCCTGGAGGGCAGAGAAGGACCGGCGGCTTTATCCCGCAACATCGCTTCGGCGGAGCTAGCGTCCAGGGGCTTGGCAAAGAGGTACCCCTGGCCGAGTGCGCACTCAAGACCTTGCAGGCTTTTGAGTTGCTCGCTCCGTTCGATGCCTTCAGCAACGATATCGAGCTTGAGCATGTGCCCGAGGTCGATAACGGTTTGGACCAGCAGCATGTCGCGGTCCGTATCGTTCATTCCTTCAATGAAGGAGCGGTCGATTTTGAGAATGTCGATGGGAAATCGCTTGAGATAGGTCAGCGACGAGTAGCCTGTCCCGAAGTCGTCCAGCGCCAGGAGCAGGCCGAGATTCTTCAAATTCTCAAGCGTCCCGATGACTTCCTGAGGATGACGGATGAGGACGCTTTCGGTGATTTCAAGGACCAGCGCCTTCGCCGCGAAGCCGGTGTTTTCAAGCACCCGCTGCACCTCTTGAACGAAACCCGGCTTTTGGAGCTGGCGCGCCGAGACGTTGACGCTCATCCTGAAATCAGCGCGGTCGGGATACTTGTCTTTCCACTCCTGAGCCTGGCGACAGGATTCGGATAGTACGTAGTGGCCTAGGTCCTGGATGAAACCAGACTCCTCGGCCAGAGCGATGAAATGCGTCGGCGAAAGCAGGCCGCGAGTCGGGTGGCGCCAGCGGATCAGGGCCTCGAAGCCGGCGATGCGCTCATCACTCAGGAAGAGCAATGGTTGGTAGAAAACCTCCAGCTCCTCGCGCTCGATCGAGCCATTGAGGTCATTAGTCAGCATCAGTCGCTGAACCAGGGAGAGCTGCATGTTGGGCTCGAAGACTTGGATGCGGCCGCGGCCGTTCTCCTTTGCGTCGTACATGGCGACGTCGGCGTCGCGAATGATTTCCTCGGCGGTCATGAGATCTGGGTCGGCGACCACCACGCCGATGCTCGCGGAGATGAAGACTTCGCGATCGAGAACCTGGAAGGGCAGCTTCAACTGCAGGAGGATGACTTCGGCGACGGAGCGTGCTGCATCGGCCGTGTGCTGGTCTTCGAGCAGGATGGCGAACTCATCGCCGCCGAGGCGCGCCGCGGTGTCCGTGCTGCGAATGCAATCCGTCACACGTTCCGCGACCTGCTGGAGCAGTGAATCGCCTGCCGTGTGGCCCATCTCGTCGTTGACGTTCTTGAAGTAGTCGAGGTCCAAGTAGAGGACGCTGACCAACTTGCCACTGTCGCGCTTGGCGCGCTCCAGGGCGTGCTCCAACCGGTCCAGGAAACGTAGACGGTTAGCGAGTCCCGTGAGGGAGTCATGGAACGCCTGATCACGAAGCTGGGCCTCCAGTTCCTTGCGATCGCTGATATCGCGGAGGTTCAGCACGAGTCCATTAATGTCTGGGTCCTGAAGACAATTGGTGCAGATGATTTGGACCTGGCGTGTGCGCCGCGGCTCCCCGTGTGATTGCACCAGTATTTCGGCGGCTTGCGTGTAGCCGGGCCTCTCACTGACTTCGGAGAGCAGGCTGCGCAGTTGGCGAGCATCCTCGCCCTTGACGAAGGTCATCATGGATTCGCCGACTAAATCCTCGGGTCCGGAGTCGGATAGCCTCGCAATTGAGGGACTGATGTACTTGATAACGCCATCGCCGTCGACGATGGAAATAACGTCGGATGCGCTCTGGATCAAGGGCCGGAAGCGTGCGTCGCTGCGGCGGAAGATCTCGCGCTCAGCGGAGGTGTGCTCCGCTCTTCGCTGCGAGTCCCTGTAGCGCCAGTAGACCAGTGCGCCGACGCCGAAGACGACAGCGAGGACGATCGCCGACGCCAGGAGTGTTAGCCTGCGGGTGCGTTCGGCACTTGCTGCGTATTCCCGGGCGGACCGGGAGACCTGGGCCGAGAGCGGGTAATAGACCTCGTTCGCCGCTGCCATGACGCCGAGGGCTTCCTCAGGCCGCCCTTCCTGTAGAAGGGCGAGCGCCTGCCGTGGAAAGTCGGAGAAGGCAACTATGTCGTTGCGGGCGTTGCTCGCATGACCCTGTGCCAGTTCGGCTTCGTAGCTAGCGATGGAGTCCAACAAGAGCTGAATCGAGATGTCGGCTTCAAAAGCCGTCGCGGCAACGTCCATGTACGGGGCTGGCGGTTGGTTGCTGATTACGGCACGCCAGGAGGCGGTGAACATGTGAAACGACTGTAAGGCGAGTTCATCTGTTTGAACGGCAGTGCGGTACTGGCTGGCGCTGCGGTTTTGCAAACTGGTAACTGCGACGACCGCGATACCGAGCAGCACGGCCGTAGCGACCACGAGGTAGATCGGTTTGACCCAGAAGGGCTTGCGTGTGCTTTCGTTTCCTGGGCCGTCGGCCCACGGATGATCCATGTCGGCTCCCGATTCGTAAATTGGATCCGTCCGTCGTGGCGAATTGAGGTCGTTTGGCTGCCTTCTTGCCGGCCTGGTTATTCAGCCCTCGCAGGCTTTTCCTGATCTTGTACTTCGGTGGTTTTCCCCGCCTCATCACGCCAGCATTATCTCAGTTTGAGAACAAATGCCTCGCTTCCGCTGCGATCTTCACGCCTGCCTCTGGGGTCAACGCGTCCCGTTTGTTACGATCCGGGAGTGATGAACGAAGAAAATCCGGAGGAGATCCCGGAGCGCGCGACGCCGCTGCTGGCGGTCGTCCGCATCGTCTCGGTACTCGGGATGTCGTTTGGGATCGCCTTCGGGCTGTTCTTGCTGCTGGGCGCCTGGTGGCTACCGGCGCTGGCGTCGTTCGCCTCGGCGCTGCCGTTCTTCGTGGTGATGCGCTACGTGGAGAAACACACCGGCGCCGACCGGGCTTGAGGCAAAAGCATGAAAAGAGCGGACGCGGACCAAGGTCAGCCGGCATCGGAGCTGATCTCGAATAGAATCGCCGAACTCGGAGACTGGCGAGGGGAAACCCTCGCCAGAATGCGCAGACTCATCAGGGAAGCAGACCCGAATGTCGTCGAGGAGTGGAAGTGGATGGGCACTCCAATTTGGTCGCACGACGGCATCATCTGCACCGGCGAGTCCTACAAGAAGGTCGTGAAGCTAACCTTCCACAAGGGCGCGTCTCTGCAGGATCCGGCCCGTCTCTTCAACTCGAGTCTCGAGGGAAACGTACGCCGCGCGATCGACATCCACGAAGGCGAAGAAGTTGACGAGTCCGCCTTCAAGGCGCTTGTCCTCCAGGCGGTTGAGCTTAACAGTTCGGCCAAGTCGAAACCTTCGAAGAAGACGAAGTCCTAAGGGGTTCCGTCCAGGTCACGTCAGAGTAGGCTTTCGACGGCTCACGGAGTAAACCGACTTGGAGGATGACCCGTTATCATGCGGGCGGCTTAGTTTCCCGAGTAGGAATCGATCTGAAGATACGTCTAAGAGGGCCTGCGATTTGAACGCGGAAATCGTCTCCATCGGCACCGAAATTCTGCTCGGCGAGATCGTCGACACCAACAGCGCCTACATCGCGGAGCGTCTTCCGGCTCTCGGCATCGACGTCTTCTACAAGCACGCGGTTGGTGACAACCTCGTACCGGCTGGCCGATGTCATCGGCCGCGCCCGCGATCGGGCCGACATCGTGATCACGACCGGCGGTCTCGGTCCGACCGAGGACGACCTGACGCGCGAGGCGATCGCTGCGGTACACGGCGAGGAGACGTCCGTGGACCCCGAGCTCGAGACGTGGCTGCGCGACCTCTACAAGCGCCGCGGCAACGTCATGCCGGAGCGCAACATCAAGCAGACGTGGCTAATCCCCTCGGCTCGCGCGATCAACAACCCGCGCGGCACAGCGCCGGGCTGGTGGGTGGAGCGGGACGGCAAGATCGTCATCGCCATGCCGGGGCCTCCCTCCGAGATGAACCGCATGTGGGAGGAAGAGGTGGCGCCGGAGCTTGCCAAGCGTTCGACAGGCACGGTCCTGATCAAGCGCACGCTGAAGACGGCGGGCCTGGGCGAGAGCAACGTTGACGAGATGATCAGCCACCTGCTGAAGGGCAGCAACCCGTCGATCGGGCTTTACGCGCGCGCCGATGGCGTCCACGTCCGCATGGGCGCCAAGGCCGCGACCGCCGAAGAGGCCCGCGCGCTGATCGAGCCGGTGGAAGCCGAGATCCGCAGCATCCTGGATCCTCACGTCTGGGGCGCCGACGACGACACGTTCGAGAGCGTGGTCGGCGAGACGCTGGGGCAGCGCGGCCTGACCCTGGCGGCGATGGAGTCCTGCACCGGCGGCCTGCTGGCCGACACGATCACCAACGTACCGGGCAGCAGCCGCTACTTCCGCGGCGGCATCGTGTCTTACGCCACCGAGGTCAAGGAGATGATGGGCGTCGACCCGGCGATCATCGCCGAACACGGCGTCGTCAGCGCGGAGACCGCCGCGGCGATGGCGGCGGCCGTGCGCGGGCGGCTGCAGGCCGACATCGGCATCGGTATTACGGGCGTAGCGGGTCCGGACCCGCAGGACGGCATCCCGGTCGGGCAGGTGTACATCGCGATCGATGGGGGCGAGAAGGTCCCGTCGCAGGCGCTGGCGTTTCAGTACAACCAGTCGCGCACCGCGATCAAACGGCGCGCGGTGACGCAGACGATCATGCTGCTGCGGCGGGCGCTTGTAGAGTGACGGCGTACCGAGTCCCGTCAGGAGGCCGCCGTTGACCCGAACGCACGAGTCATAGGGAGAGGCAGGCATGGGCTGGTCTTCTTTTCGTCAGACGGGGCTGACCTATCACGACCCGTCGAGGTCAGTGAAGGGCTACACGATCGTCACGCCGAACGCGGGTGACGCGACATATCTAATCGATATGTCGGGGCAGATCGCGCATGCGTGGCGTTACCCGCAACTGCGCGGTTTCTACGGCCGGCTGCTGCCAAGCGGCAACCTGCTGGTGCTGGGGACGGATAGCTCGGTGCGGCCGCCGGATGTCCCGGAGCGCACCGTGCCGTCCTTCGACGCAAACATACGGCGCATCGGTGGCAACGCGACGCATTTGATCGAGCTGGACTGGGACAGCAACGTTGTCTGGCAGTACGAGAACGCGGCGATACACCACGACTTCGTCAGGCTGCCGAACGGCAACACCCTGTTCCCCGAGTTCGTCGAGCTGCCGGACGAACTGGCGCGCAGTGTCCGTGGGGGCTATCGGGAGCGCTACCTGCCGCCCATGCTCTCAGACGACTTCGTCGAGGTCGATGCGAAGGGCAAGGAGATGCGCCGCATCAGCCTCTGGAAGCTGCTCGACCCGAGTCGCGACCCGATCTGTCCGCTGGAACGCCGCCTGGAGTGGACACACACCAACAGCCTGGACGTGAACTCGGAGGGCGAGGTCCTGTTCTCGTGCCGCGTCAACAGCCGGATCGGCGTCGTCTCGACGGACGGGCTTGAGATGCGCTGGAAGTATGGCTTTCCGAACATCAGCCACCAGCACCACGCCACGTTCCTGCCCAACGGCCACGTCCAAGTCTTCGACAACGGCATGCACCGTCGCGGCATGCCGCGCTCCGCCGTCGTTGAGGTGGACCCGAAGGACAGCAGCCTTGCCTGGCAGTACACGGCCGACCCGGAGATACAGTTTCTCAGCGCCCATATCGCCGGAGCCGACCGCCTGGCCGGCGGCAACGTCCTGATCTGCGAGGGCGCGACCGGCCGTATCTTCGAGGTGACTCCTAAAGGCGAGGTGGTCTGGGAGTGGACGAATCCGTTCAACCGCCGTCTTCCCAACGGCATGATGATCAGCTGGGTGTTTCGCTCTTACCGCTACGAGATGGACGACCCAGCGCTGGGCGGCCGCGAGCTTGACCCCGGGCGCTATCGCGAGTTGAACCGCGCCCACGGACTGACGAAGTAGCGACGCGAGGTAGACATGGGCTGGTCGCAGTTTCGCAAGCCAGGGCTGACGCACCACGAGCCGTCAAAGTCGGTCAAGGGCTACACGCTGATCACACCGCTCGGTGGCAACGCGTCCTATCTCCTGGACATGTCGGGGCAGGTCGTACACCGCTGGCTGCCGAGCGACTACAACATCGTCTACGCGCGGCTGCAGTCCGACGGCCACTTGCTGGCGCACACGCTGCCGGCAGGCCGGCCCGACAACGTCAACCCGGGCGATGCGATGGCGCTGCCGTTCGAGCAGCGTCTGCGCACGCTGGGCGGCAACGCGATGCACCTCAGCGAGTTCGACTGGGACGGCAATGTCGTCTGGCAGTACGAAGACCCGGCGATCCACCACGACTTCGTGCGGCTGGCCAACGGCCACACGCTGATGCCGGAGACGGTTGAGCTGGCGCCCGGGGTGTCGAAGGGAGTCCGCGGCGGGTTGAAGACGCCGCGTGGCCAGACGGAAGTCATGCTCTCCGACGACATCATCGAGATCGACGCGAAGGGCAAGGTGGTCAAGCGCCATCACGTCTGGAAACTGCTCGACCCCGTGAAGGACCCGCTGTGTCCGATTGAGGACCGCGGCGACTGGACGCACGTCAACGGCCTCGACGTCACGGCCGAGGGCGACATCATTTTTTCGTGCCGCAACAACAGCCGCCTCGGCCGCATCGACGCGAAGACCGGGGCGCTGACCTGGAAGTTCGGCCAGCCCGTGACCAGCCATCAGCATCACCCAACGGTCCTGCCCAACGGCAACCTGCAGATCTTCGATAACGGTCAGCACGCCTCCCGCGGGACCCGCTCCCGCATCATCGAGGTCGACTTCAAGGACAGCTCGATCGTCTGGGAGTACACGGGCTCGCCGGCGCAACAGTTCTTCAGCAGCCATATCTCAGGCGCCCAGCGCCTTCGCGGCGATAACGTCCTGATCTGCGAAGGCGCATCGGGGCGCATCTTCGAGGTGACGCGAAGCGGCGAGACCGTGTGGGAATGGCAGAGCCCCTTCATCGTGCCGAGACGAGGGCAGCCGCTGACGCAGGTGTTCCGCGCTCATCGCTACGAGCTGGACGACCCGGCGGTCGCGGGCCGCGACCTGGACGCCGGTCGCTACCGGGAGCTGAATCGGGCGCACGGGCTGTTGGAATAGACAGACCTTCTCGCTGACGATAACCTGAACCCGTGTTCAGGAGTTCTCTTCTTCTAGCCGCATTTGCCGTTCTCGCCGCGGTCCTGAATTTCGGTCCGGTGAGTACGCCCGAGCCGGCGTTTGCCTGTACAGGCGGTCCCGGGCCTTTCGAAGAGTTTGCGGCCAATGCCGGCGCGATCGTTATCGCCGAGGCGGTAACGGTGGGTGGCCCCGAGAACACGGCGCCAACTGCCACTCCTACGCCGATGACCAGCAGCACGCCGGAGCCTTTCCCGTCGCCCGCCGGCACTCCTCAAACCATCAATCTCGCCGGCATCGGCGCCACGTTGCGCGTCATTCAGACGGTCGCCGGCGATCCTCCGGCGAGCATTGACGTCGATGCGGGGAGTCGACAACAAATCGAAGAAAACATTCGGCGCCAGGAGGCTAACCCAAACCTAATCCTGCCATGCCCTCTCGATTTCTTGGTTCAGCGCTATGTGCAGGGTCAGACTTACTTCCTAGTCCTCAATTTCGAAGACTGGCAGGGGTGGTACACATTCGTCCAATGGGAGATCGACGGATCCGACGTCAGCACCGGCGGCGTGAACTATGAAGAGGACAGGCTTGCTCTCGTCGTCAGCAGGCCGGTGCTTGCGGCCTACTTTCCCGGGCTCGCGGCTACGGCAGCCGGAGCGGCGGAAGGTGCTGAGGCGAATTGGGTCATCGAGCAACGTCGCGTCCCGGTCGAGATGCTCGTCGCTGCGGTGCAGGGCGTTCGCTCCGGCGCGGTTTCGACCGCGGAGTCCGAACAACCCGCAACCCCGCGTTCCGGAGGTGGCATCTTCACGCCACCCGACACGGGGGACGCCGGCCTGCGTTGAGGCTTCGCCCACGTAGACTCAGACCATATACTTCTAATAGATATGTCCACTCGCGAAGAGATGCCCAAGGCGTACAACCCCGCGTCCGTCGAGGAGAGCACGTACAAGCGCTGGGAGGGCTCCGGCGCCTTCACGCCTTCCGTCGACAACGACGCCGAGCCCTACACGATCATCATGCCGCCTCCCAATCTGACCGGCGAGCTGCACCTCGGCCACGCCATGATGGACACCGTCGAGGACATCCTGGTCCGATGGCGGCGCATGCAGGGCAAGCAAACGCTGTGGCTGCCCGGCGTCGACCACGCCGCGATCGCCGTGCACACGCTGATTGAGCGCCAGCTGGCAGCGGAAGGTCTGACGCGCCACGACATCGGCCGCGAGGCGTTTCTCGACCGCACCTGGGACTTCGTCAACCGCAACCGGCAGCGCATCTTTGCGCAGCACAAGCGCCTTGGGATCTCCGCCGACTGGACGCGCGAGCGCTTCACGATGGACCCCGGCCCCGCGAAGGCGGTGCGCCGCATCTTCGTCGACCTCTACGAGAAGGGCCTGATCTACCGCGGCAACCGCCTGATCAACTGGTGCCCCGGTTGCCGTAGCGCGCTCAGCGACCTCGAGGTCGAGCGCGAGGACGAGGACTCGTTCCTCTGGCACGTGCGCTACCCGCTAATCGGCGCCGATGGCAAGGACAGCGGCGAGTTCATCACGATCGCAACGACTCGGCCCGAGACGATCGTCGCCGACACCGGCATCGCGGTTCACCCCGAGGACGAGCGCTACGCCCACCTGCAGGGCGCGCACGCCCGCGTCCCGGTCATCGGCCGCGAGGTGCCGATTATCTTCGACGAGGCAATCGAGAAGGACTTCGGCTCCGGCGCGCTCAAGGTGACGCCCGGCCACGACCAGACCGACTTCGAGATCGGCGAGCGCCACCACCTGCCGATCATCAACTCGATCAATGAAGACGGAACATTGAACGAAGAGGCCGGGCCGTACGCCGGCATGGACCGCTTCGAGGCGCGCAAGAAGATCGTCGCCGACCTCAAGGAGCAGGGCCTGCTGATCCTGGAGGAGCCCTATCGCCACGCGGTCGGTCACTGCGATCGCTGCGGCACCGTCGTCGAGCCGTTGATGAGCGAGCAGTGGTTCGTCGCGATGAGCCAGGTCTACGGCCAAGGCCCTAACGGTCCGCGTTCACTGTCCGGCGACGCGCTGAAGGCGGTCGAAAAGGGTTGGGTCGGGCCGAGCGGCAAGACAACGCAGATCAAGATGGTGCCGGAACGGCACACACGCGTGTACCAGAACTGGCTGGAAAACATCCGCGACTGGACGATCAGCCGTCAGCTCTGGTGGGGCCACCGCATCCCGGTCTGGTACTGCGATAACTGCGGGCAGATGACCGTCCTGCTGGAGGACCCGACGCAGTGCGCTCACTGCGGGTCGCCGAATATCCGGCAGGACGAGGACACGCTGGACACCTGGTTCTCGTCGGCGTTGTGGCCGTTCTCGACGCTGGGCTGGCCGGACGACACCGAGGAGCTGCGCTACTTCTACCCGACGTCCGTCATGGAGACGGGCTACGACATCATCTTCCTCTGGGTCGCCCGAATGATCATGATGGGCATTTTCGCGCTGGATGAGATCCCCTTCGAGTGGGTTTATTTCCACGGCACCGTCCGCGACGACGAAGGCCAACGCATGAGCAAATCGAAGGGCAACGGCGTCGACCCCGAGGTGCTGATTGACCGCTACGGCGCCGACGCGCTGCGCTTCAAGCTCGTGACGGCGGGCGGCACCGGCAACGACCAGCGCCTGGAAGAGCCGCGCATGGAAGCGGCGCGCAACTTCGCCAACAAGCTGTGGAACGCCTCACGCTTCGTGCTCTCGCAGCTCGACGAGGACGAGCGCGTGGCGGCGCTGGACGCGTCGCGCCAGGATGCGATGCCGGCCGAGGACCGCTGGATCCTGTCGCGGCTCGATCGCCTCGTCTCCAATACGGATCGTCTCATGGAGCGCTTTGAGCTCGGCGAGGCTGGGCGCGAGATGGAGGAGTTCCTCTGGGACGAGTTCTGCGATTGGTACCTAGAGATCGCCAAGATCCGCCTGCGCAACAGCGACGAGGCCTCGCCGCTGCCGGTGCTGGTCCACGTCCTCGATACATGCCTGCGCCTGCTGCACCCCTACATGCCTTACGTCACGGAGGAAATCTGGTCCGGCAGCGGAGAGCTACGGCGCCATCTGCCGCAGGACGCCGGCAGCATGGTGATGACGGCGCCGTATCCGGCGCCGACCGAGACGTGGCGCGACGAAGATGCCGAGCGCGAGATGACGCTGGTCCTCGACATCGTCCGTGCGGTGCGCAACATCCGGCGCGAACGCGGAATCGACGCGGGGCGCTGGCTGGAGACGTACGTCGTCGCGGAAGCCTCGCTGGCCAAGCACGTCCCGGCGATCGAGATGCTCGCCCGCGTGCGGCCGCTGAGTATCGTTTCGCAGCGCGCCGAAGCGCCAGCCGACTCGGTTGCGACGGCGATCCTGGCCGAGGCGCAGGTCGTCATCCCGTTAACCGGCCTATTCGACGTCGCGGCAGAGCGCGCGAAATTGGAGAAGGAACGGGACCAGGCGCGCGGGCAGGTCGAGGGGCTGGAGAAGCAGCTGAGCAACGAGAAGTTCCTCGCGGGAGCGCGGCCGGAAGTTGTCGAGGGTGCTCGCCAGCGTCTGGAGGACGCCCGCTCACGCCTCGCGGGCATCGAGGCGCGGGTCACGGAGCTGGGGTAGTTAGCGGCTAGCCGAAGCCGTCGACCCGGTTGAACGCCTCGTAGACCAGGTCCGTCCCCTTCGCCTGGTGCGAGCGCACCTCATCGACGAGCGCGGCGGCGTTGATGCGCAGCGATTCGACCCAGACGGCCCGCGAGCCGAGCTGCTGATCGGTAAGGCCGACGACATCATCGATGTGGCGCTGGATGAGGCAGTGATCGTTCATCACCATGCCGACGCGCGAGTGCAGGTGCGGTTTCAAAGCCAGCACCTCGGGTAGTGAACCTTCGTCGCTTTCCGTTTCGCGCACGTGCTTTTCGAAGACGCGGGCCAGCTTTCGCAGCTGCGCCAGGAGGTTGGTGGCCCAGAAGGCGGCATCGGCCGCGGGTGCGGTGATCGCGTCGTCCAGGGAGCGGCGTGCCGACCGCAGGGCGTCGCGCCGGATGCTGATGGTGGGACCCGAATAGACGGATGTCATCGCGATACCTGCCTCCTGACTGCATACGATAGCGACGCCGTGTTTCGCGCAGGTTTCGGCTGCCGGTAGATCGCAACGAATTTTCGAACATGGCGGCTCTTCCGACGTGGGACGGGTACGGACGGCCTCGGCACGAGGGCAGGACGCGCCGGGGCAAGACGCGCGTCTTCGACCGGACTTGGCTGGATGCACCGTTCCGAGTGGGCCTGATGCCGAGGGGAGACCTCGGTATCGAAGACTTCGGCCCGCGCGCTATCCTGAAGGTCTAGACGTTGCAATGGAGTGTCGTCTTGCCCGGCGGCGGCGACATCGTGCAGTCGGCGGGCGGGCGTTACCTGGCGAAGGGTGGAGTCTTGGGTCACGGTGGGCTTTGCTAAGGGCGCTTCTGCTGGCTGCAACGCTGGTTCTCGTCGTCGCCTGCGGAGGGAGTAAGACGGACGCCACGCCCACGGCAACGCCGGACACCGGCGCCGCGTTGCCGTCGACTTCCGGGATCGACGGGTCGCTTTTCATTCCGTCGCTGGAGATCGGTGCGCCGATAACGCTGACGAAGCTTGTGGTCGGTGAGCCGCTACCGTCACCAGACGGACCGCGGGACGTCGCGATGTACGATTTCGGGCCGGACTTGCCGGAGCTGGGCGGCGCGCCGGGCCATGGTGGTAACGTGGTGATGTCCGGTCTTAGCCTGGCGCTAGAGGGTTGCATCGGCGCGGAGCCGCCCTGCAACGCCGTGTTCGCGCCCCTGTTTCGAGTCGCACCCGGGGCAAACGTCAACCTGTTCTGGGAGGGCGAAACCTATGAGTACCAGATCGTCTCACTCTGCTACGTGCCGACGGAATCGTTCAGCGATGACCTTTACCTGCGCACGGCGGAGGAGCAGCTGACAATGTTGACGGGCGCTGGAAGCTGGAGCAGCGAGAGCGGCTGGAGCCACGTCCTGATCGCCATCGCCAAGCCCGCGCCGCGCACCGCAGTTGAGCCTTGCCCGGAGGGAACGTTCCGTCGAGGCTGATTGTTCAGAGCGGGCGGTTCGAGTCTGTTTGACCCTACTATAGGCCGATGCTAGCATTCGCCTGCTTGTGATGTACGGCACCAGGCAAGGATTGCCTGGAGAGAGAGCAGCCTCACTAGCAGGACAGGGCGGATGCAGGCTCTCTTCGATAACTATGCGGCGGTACTGCTTGCGGCCCTCACCGGCTGCATGCTGGTCATAACCGCGATCATTGGAGCCAAGCTCCTTGCTCCCTACTCTTCGAATCGCGAAAAGGGCATCGCCTATGAGTGCGGCATGCTGCCAATCGGCCGCGTCCGTACCCAGATCCACGTTCGCTACTACGTGTACGCGATCCTCTTCCTGATATTCGATGTCGAGGCCGTGTTTCTCTTCCCCTGGGCCGTCTCGGTGGTGCAAATCGGCGAGATCGCACTGTATTCGATGATCCTGTTTATCTTGATTCTGGGCGCCGGCCTCGGTTACGCCTGGAAGAAGGGTGTCTTGGAATGGAAGTAAACGAAGAGCCGACGAATGGCGAAGCCACGCCGGAAGCGGCGGCTGAAACGCCGGCGGCTGAGCCCGCGGTGACACCGGCCGAGCGCCCGCCGCGCGATCGGTCCGCAGGTCCCCGGTCGCGTGCCGGAACCCGCGGTGGACGTCGCTGCGACCTCCCGACCGATGTCGCTGGGTGTGCAGCTGGAGATGGCACGCCTCACCCCGATCGAGCACGACCAGCCGAAGGCCCTCTATAAGACGGTGCTGCCGGGGATCATGCAGGTACCGGCGGACTACATCATTGCGGCGGCGCGCAAAAGTTCGCTGTGGCCGATGACGTTTGGCCTGGCCTGCTGCGCCATCGAGATGATTGCGACGTACATGTCGCACCACGACCTCGACCGCTTCGGCATCGTGCCATGGCCGTCGCCGCGCCAGTGCGACGTGATGATCGTCGCGGGCACCGTCACCAAGAAGATGGCGCCGGCGGTGAAGCTGCTGTACCAGCAGATGCCGAACCCGAAGTGGGTTATCTCCATGGGCGCTTGCGCAACCAACGGCGGCCCGTACACGCGTTACGACCGCGTGCTGCAGGGCGTGGACAAGATCATCCCGGTGGACATCTACGTCCCGGGTTGCCCGCCGCGGCCCGAAGCACTGATTGACGGTTTCATCGCGCTGCAGAACAAGATCATGGAAGAGCGAAACAGGGTCGGATGAGCCCAGACGAAGAGACCGACAAGAAGCCGGCGGAGGCAGAAGCCGCCGCGGAAGAAGCAGCGCCCGCGATCGGGCCTGTTGCCGATCTGTTCAAGACGGCGCTGCCAGACGTGGCCCTCGATGCCGTCCAGGGCGCCCTCGACGTCCTGATCACGGTCGACCGCAAGGACGTGCATAAGGTTCTTGAGACCGCAAAGAACGACGAGACTCTGGCGTTTGACCTTCTTCGCAACCTCAGCGGCGTCGACTACGAGGACGCCGGCCTCGAGGTGGTCTACCACCTCTACTCCTTTGACAAGAAGCACAACGTCACGATAAAGGTGAAGGTGCCAACGGACGATCCGAAGATTCAGACCGTCTCCGACCTCTGGCCCGCTGCCGACTGGCACGAGCGCGAGGCGCGCGACATGTTTGGCATCGTCTTCGAGGGTCATCCCAACCTGGTACCGATCCTGCTGCCGGAAGACATGCTGGACCACTTCCCGTTGCGCAAAGACGTCCCGCTGGCTCCGTTGGAGCAGTGGCAAGGCGAGCTGCTCGGCGCAAACATGGCCCAGGCCGGCTACATCCCGCCGGGCTCCGGCTTCGACGTGAAACCCTCCGAGGAGGGCGAGTAATGAGCGACATGACGACCGAGCACGAACTCGACACGATCGACGTCAACGTCAACATTGGGCCGCAGCACCCGGCGACACACGGCGTGTTCCGCATGGTGCTCGTCATCGACGGTGAAGAGGTCGTCGACCTCATCCCGCACATCGGTTACATGCACCGCGGGGCTGAGAAGCTGTCGGAGAACATGGACTACCGCCAGGCGATCGGCTACCAGGACCGCACCGAATACCTGGCGCAGTTCAACGCCGAGCTGTGCTACGTGCAGGCCGTCGAGAAGCTTGCGGGTCTGGTGCCGCCGGAGCGCGCCGAGTACATCCGCGTCATCCTGGCCGAGCTCAACCGGATTAGCAGTCACTTCATGTTCCTCGGCGCATTTGGCACCGACCTCGGCATCTTCGGCACCGCCTTCACCTACGCCTTCCGCGAGCGTGAGAACGTCCTCGACCTGTTCGAGGAGATCACCGGCGACCGTCTGATGTACGCCTACTTCCGACCCGGCGGCGTCGCCTGGGATGTGCCGCGCGACTTCAAAGAGCGCGTCGAGTGGGTCTGCGAGAACGCCCTCGTCGGGGCTATGGACCTCGACAAGCTGCTGACGGACAACGAAATCTTCATCATGCGAACACGCGGCATCGGCATCCTGACGCGGGAAGACGCGATCGACTACGGCGCCAGCGGGCCCGTGCTGCGCGCCAGCGGCGTCGACCACGACCTGCGGCGCGCCGAGCCGTATTCGATTTACGACCGCTTCGACTTTAACGTGCCGATCGGCACAAACGGCGACTCTTACGATCGCTACCTTGTGCGGATGGCCGAAGATCCGCGAGTCGGTAAAGATCGTGCGCCAGGCGCTGGCGCAGATGCCGGACGGCCCAATCTTGCCGGAGCGCATGCCGCGTCTGCTGCGGCCCGCGGCTGGTGAGGTTTACATGCGCTGCGAGAACCCCCGCGGCGAGTACGGCGTCTACCTGGTCTCGAACGGCGGGACGCAGCCTTACCGTCTGCGCATTCGCTCCTCCTGCTTCTGCAACCTTTCGGCGCTGAAGCACATGACGGTCGGCCATTACGTGGCGGACGCCGTGACAATCCTCGGTTCGATCGACATCGTGTTGTGTGAGGTGGACCGTTGAGCCTGCCGCTGCTGTGGGGGATTTTCGGCGTCAACATGAACGTCTGGCTGGACGCCTTCGTGCGACTGCAGCTCGTGGTCGTCGTCATGACCGTAAC
Source organism: uncultured Chloroflexia bacterium (assembly GCA_963766645.1). Taxonomy (GTDB): domain Bacteria; phylum Chloroflexota; class Dehalococcoidia; order DSTF01; family WHTK01; genus WHTK01. The sequence goes on from CAVYAY010000002.1 coordinate 952,994, forward strand.
GGTGATGGGCCTGATCTACGTCGAGCGCAAGTTCGTCGGACGTCTGCAGATGCGCCTCGGCCCGATGCGTACCGGGCCTTTTGGCACGCTGCAGTCGATCGCCGACGCTTTGAAGCTGCTGACAAAGGAAGACCTGCGGCCTTCAACCGCTGATTTCTGGCTGTTCGAGTTGGCGCCGTACGTAACTTTCGTGCCGGTGTTCATGACGCTGATGGCGCTGCCGTTCATGGAGGGCTGGTTCGTCCGTGACCTGCAGCTAGGCCTCTTCTACATCGTGGCGATCTCGGGCGTGACCGTCATCGGTTACCTGATGGCGGGCTGGGCCTCCGACAACAAGTACGCGCTGCTCGGCGCCGTGCGCTCGGCGGCGCAGCTGATCAGCTACGAGATCCCGTTGATCCTCGGTGTCCTCGCCGTGTCGATGGTCGCGGGTTCGCTGAACCTCAACGTGATCACGAAGCAGCAGGACACGATACCGAACCTGCTGCTGCAGCCGCTGCCCTTCATCATCCTGCTGACCGCAATCCTGGCTGAGCTCTCACGCCGTCCCTTCGACATCCCGATCGGTGAGTCAGAGCTGGTCGGCGGCCCTTGGGTTGAGTACAGCGGCATTCGCTGGAGCATCATCTTCGCGCTGACCGAGTACGCGGGCCTCTGGGGCTTCTCGATCTCGGCGCGCTGGTCTTCCTCGGCGGCTGGGAATGGCCTTTCGGTACGAAATCGTTCTGGGGCGACTTTGACTTCGTCTACCAGCTCTTCCTCGTGCTGACGAAGTCGTTCTTCCTCATCCTGACGATGATGTGGATCAGCGCCACTTTCCCGCGTCTGCGCATCGACCAGCTGATGGCTTTCTGCTGGAAGATCCTGCTTCCGTTTGGCTTCCTCCAGGTCATGATTAACGGTATCGTCCTGACGTACAAGCCCTCAGAGGAGCTACGCGACGTACTCCTCTTCCTGACGTCCAGCGCGCTGTTCGTCGCGATGGCGTACGTGATCTATCTGGCAACACGGCAACCCTCGCGCGAAGAGCGTGTCGGCGCCATGCTCGCCGCCAGGAGTGTCCAATGATCGGTGTTCTCCGCTCTCTGACCGCGACGCTGGGGCACGATGCTGCGAAAGCCCGTGACCATCCAGTACCCGACTCAGCACCGCAAGGTGCCCGAGCGCGACCGCGCCTTCCCGATCCTGCTCTGGGACTTCGACGTCGACGAGCCGTTCTGCACCGGCTGCCACGCCTGCGAGCGCGCCTGCCCGGTTGAGTGCATGACCGTGACGATGAAGGACAACCCGAAGCAGGCCGCGGGTGAGAGCAAGCGCCGCAAGATCCTCGATGAGTTCTTCATCGACTACGCGCGCTGCATGCGCTGCAACATCTGCGTCGAGGTCTGCAACTTCGACGCCATCGCGATGAACAACACCTGGACCGGCCACGAGCTGTCGGTTGTCGACCGTGAAGACCTGGTGATGGACCGCGACCAGCTGATGGCGCTGTCCAAGGAGAAGCAGATTCGACCCTGGGTGCCTCAGTGACAGTAGCCGAAGTCGTTTTCTACATCCTGGCAATCGTGGCGATCGTGGCATCGATCGGCGTCGTTACTGTGCCCAACGTGGTGCACGCGGCGCTGTTCCTGATCCTGTCGCTGCTGGGAGTAGCCGGCTTCTACATTCTCCTCTCCAACGAGTTCCTGGCGCTGGTGCAGATCTGATCTACGCCGGGACGATCTCGATCCTCATGCTGTTGGCGCTGATGCTGACGCGCGGGCGAGAGCAGAACCTGCCCAGCGTGGGCGCCGGGGGCGCAATGGCCGCTGGCGCTGCTGGCCAGCGGTCGTGCTGATCGCTGTGCTGCTGACCGCGGTGCTCGATGTACCAGTGGCCGCGCGACGACGGCAATCGTGACGCTGGTCGACATCAACACGCTGGGCGGCGCGCTGTTCCACGACTGGCTGCTGCCGTTCGAGATGGTGTCCGATCGTGCTGACGGTGGCGCTTGATCGGCGCGGTGGTCATCGCGCACCAGGACGAAGAGGAGGCGTAGGTGGACACTGCCGCCGAGCAGATACCGCTGGAAGCGTTCCTCTTCGTATCGCGCGATCATCTTTTCGCTGGGCGTCTACGGCGTGCTCTCTCGGCGCAACGCGGTCCAAATCCTGATGTCGGTGGAGTTGATGCTTAACGCCGTGGCGGTGAACTTCGTCGCGTTCGCGGTATACACGGACCCAGAGCTGTTCCGCGGTCTCGATCTTCGCCATCTTCGTAATCATCATTGCCGCCGCGGAGGTCGGTCTGGCGCTGGGTATCATCCTCAACGTCTTCCGCTCCCGCGGCACGGCCAACGTCGACGAGGTTAGCGAGCTGAAATGGTAGACATGGAACAGGCCTGGCTGCTGCCCGCGATACCGGCGGTCGCCTTCGTGGTCCTCGCGTTCTTCCACGGCTACCTGCCGCGACGCGGCGACTGGGTCGCCATCGGCGCGTCGATCGCCAGCTTCGTGCTCTTCCTGATCGGTCGCGGTTGACCTGTTCGATCAGCTACCCGCCGCGGGCGCCGAGATGGTCAACAACACGTCCGGCTTCGACTGGGTCAAAGATCCCCGAGATCGGCTTCCTGCTGCGCATCGGCTTCCGCGTCGACCAGCTGACGATCGTCATGCTCGCGGCCGTCACGTTCGTCGGCATGCTGGTGCAGATCTACTCGGTCGGCTACATGAAGGGCGAAGCCGCGCTACGGCTGGTACTACGCCGTCCTGTCGCTGTTCATCGCCTCGATGATGACGCTGGTGCTGGCTGACAACTTCCTGCTGCTCTACATCGCCTGGGAAGGCGTGGGCATCTGCTCCTACCTGCTGATCGGCCACTACTACGAACGGCGCTCAGCGGCTGAGGCGGCGAAGAAGGCGTTCATCACGACGCGCTTCGGCGACGTCTTCCTGCTCATCGGCATCGTCCTGCTGTGGCGCGAAGCCGGCACCTTCGACATGAGCGAGATCTTCCACATGGCGGAGGAGGGCGGCTTCGACAAGGCTTACCTGACAATGGCGACGCTGTTCCTGTTCGGCGGCGCAATGGGCAAGAGCGCGCAGTTCCCGTTCCACGTCTGGCTGCCGGACGCGATGGAAGGCCCGACGCCGGTCAGCGCGCTGATCCACGCCGCGACGATGGTCGTGGCCGGCGTCTACCTGGTCGCGCGTGTCATGCCGCTGTTCGAGGCGTCCTACGACGGCGCGCTCTACTTCGTCGTCGCAATCGGCATGATCACGACGTTCCTCTCGGTCTTCATGGGCCTGGTGATGACCGACATCAAGCGCGTTGTGGCGTACTCAACGCTGAACAGCCTCGGGCTGATGATGGTCGCCCTCGGCTTCGGCGAGGAGGGCGTCGGCGCCGCGATGCTGTATCTGTTCGTGCCACGCCTTTTTCAAGGCGCTGCTCTTCCTCGGCTGCGGCTCCGTGATCCACGCGACCGAGAACCAGGACGTCAGCGAGCTGGGCGGCCTGCGGAGCAAGATGCCGATTACGAATGCCGACTTTCGCTCGTCGGCGCGATGTCGATGGCGGGCCTCGTGCCGCTATCCGGCTTCTTCGCGAAGGACGAGATCCTGGTCGCAGGCCAACGACTTCAACATCGGCGTCCTGATCCTCGTCCTGATCACGCTGCCGATCACCGCGATGTACATGTGGCGCGTCTACGCGCTGACGTTCCTCGGCGAGCCGAAAGACCACCACGTCCACGAGCACGCCCACGAGCAGGCGCCGATCATGGCGTATCCGTTGATCGCTCTTGCGGTGCTGGCGGCTGTCGCCGGCTTCGTGGTGTTCGAACCCCGTCGGTGAGGCGCTCGGCCTTGGGCAGGGCTTCCTCGAGACGATTGAGAACGTGCTCGACGCCGACCCGCATGCTTTCGCGTTCGACTGGCCGATGGCGATCATCTCCACGCTGCTCGTTGGCGCCGGGTCTGCTGGCGGCGATGCGTATCTGGAGCGGCGATGCCGCGATGGCCGAGAGGCGGGCGCGAAGCTACCCGTTCGTCCACAGGCTGTTCCTCAACAAGTTCTACCTGGATGACATCTACCAGTGGGTGATCACGAACATCGTGATCGGCCTCGGCAAGTTCATCGCCTTCTTCGACCGCACGGTGGTCAACGACACCGGAGTCAACGGCCCCGGCGACGCCGCCAACGGAACGGGCTTCCTGCTCAAGCTGCAGCAGACCGGCAAGATGCCCAACTACGCGCTCGCCATGCTGATCGGCGTGCTGGTGCTGGCCATCGTCGGCTATTCGGTGAAGGGATAACGTGGAACAGGGACACGCTCTACTCGCGCTGATCGCGATACCGCTGCTGACGGCGGTGGTGCTCGTCCTCGTGCCTTCGCAGCGCAAGGACATCGTCCGCCTGCTCGCGGTGGCATCCGGCCTGGCGCTGTTCATCATCTCGGTCTACGTCTTCGTCGACTACAAGGCCGAGCGGCACGGAGCAGTTCAGCTTCCTGCTGCGCTACAACTGGCTGGAGAACGTTGGCATCCTGGGCGAGAACGGCATCACGCTGCACCTCGGCATCGACGGCATCGCCGCGGTGATGATCCTGCTCAACGGCGTCGTGACCTTCGCCGGCACGCTGATCTCCTGGAAGATCGAGAACAAGAACAAGGACTTTTTCATCCTCTTCTTCCTCCTGACTGCGGGCGTGTTCGGCACCTTCTCGTCGCTCGACCTGTTCTTCTTCTTCTTCTTCTACGAGATCGCGGTGCTGCCGATGTACCTGTTGATCGCGGTCTGGGGCTCGAGCACCCAGTTCCCGACCTTCTACCGCACCAAGGAATACAGCGCGATGAAGCTGATGCTGATGCTGGTCGGCGCTTCCGTGCTGCTCTTCCTCGGCATCTTCGCCACGTTCATCGAGGCCGGGCTTGGCACCTTCGACCTGCCCGCCCTCTACGCACACGCGCAGACCGGCGGCTTCGACGACAGACTTCCAGAAGTGGGTCTTTCCCGCTGTTCGCCATCGGCGCCGGGTGTCTGGCCGGTCTCTGGCCCTTCCACACATGGTCGCCCGACGGTCACGTCGCGGCGCCGACTGCCGTGTCGATGCTGCACGCGGGCGTGCTGATGAAGCTGGGCGCGTTCGGTATCCTGCGCCTCGGCATCCAGCTGTTCCCGGAGGGCGCTGAGTTCTGGATGCCCGCGCTGATCATCCTGGCCACGATTAACGTGCTCTACGGCGCGATCTCGGCGATGGGCCAGACGGACTTCAAGTACGTCATCGGTTACTCGTCCGTCAGCCACATGGGCTACGTGATCATGGGGCTGGCGACGCTGGATCCCGTGGGCATCAACGGCGCCGCGCTGCAGATGTTCTCGCACGGCGTGATGACGGCTCTCATGTTCGCCATGGTCGGCGCGGTCTACGACCAGGCGCATACGCGCGAGATAGCGATATTCGGAGGCCTGGCAAGCAAGATGCCGCGCTTTGCGATCTATCTTCTTGATCGCGGGTGTGACATCCGTAGGGTTACCGGGCTTCTCCGGGTTCATCGCCGAGTTCAATATCTTCGTCGGCACGTTCAGCACGTATCCCGTGATCGGCGGGCTGGCCATCCTCGGCGCCGGTATCACGGCGGTGTACATCTTCCGGTTGCTGGCGCTGGCGTTCTTCGGTCAGTTCAACGAGGAACGCTGGGGTGGTCTGAAAGAGATGACGCGATTCGAGATGGCGGGCGGCGCGCTGCTGATCGTCTTCATCGTGTTCATGGGCCTCTGGCCGGCTGCGTTCGTCGACCGCATCGCGCCAACGGTGCTCGACATTCTGCCGGTGGTCGGATGAGAGAAGCACTGAACCTCGACTACTCACTGCTGATCCCGGAGTACTTCCTGGGCGGCCTGGCGGTCCTGATCATCGTCGTGGACGTCATGTTCCCGAAGGTGAAGAAGGACATGCTGCCCCTCATCGCGGGCGCGGGCCTGATCGGCGTCTTCATCGTCTCGCTGCTCTACGTCGACACGAAGGACAACTTCGCCGGTCTGATCCTGATCGACGACTACACGACGTTCTTCCGCTGCTTCTTCATCGCGACGACCTTCGCCGTGGTCGTCGCGTCATGGCAGTACGTGCAGAAGCACCTGCACAACCCCGGTGAGTACTACGCACTGCTGGTCCTTTCGACGGCTGGCGCGATCGATCATGGCGGCGGCGCAGGAGCTGCTGACGGCGTACATCGGCCTCGAGCTGCTGAGCTTCAGCCTCTACATCCTCGTCTCCTACGCCAAGAACGACGAGCGCTCGGTCGAAGCCGGCATGAAGTACCTGCTGCTCGGCGCGTTCGCTTCGGCGCTGCTGCTCTACGGCATCAGCTTCATCTACGGCACCAGCGGCAGCACCACGTACTCGGAGATCAGCGCCGCGTTCGCGGGCGGCACGCACGGCTTCGAGCTCGGCACGCTGATCGGCCTGACGCTGATCGTGGCGGGGCTCGGCTTCAAGGTGGCGGCGGTGCCGTTCCACATGTGGACGCCGGACGCCTACGAAGGCGCGCCGCTGCCGATTACCGCGTACCTTTCGGCGACCTCGAAGGCGGCGGGCTTCGCGCTGCTGCTGCGTCTGTTCTCCGGCGCGCTGATGCCGGTGATCGACGACTGGCAGTTCATGATGGCGGCGCTGGCGGCGATCACGATGCTCGTCGGTAACCTGGTCGCGCTGCAGCAGCACAACATCAAGCGCCTGCTGGCGTACTCCAGCATCGGCCAGGTCGGCTACATGCTCATGGGCATCACGGCGCTCTCGCCGGACGTGTCGAGCGCGCTGCTGCTGCACATGACGGGCTACGTGATCACGAACCTGGCCGTCTTCATGGCGCTGATCGCCTACAACAACCAGACGGACGCCGAGGAGATCAGCCGACTTCCGCGGCATGTCGGACCGGGCGCCGCTGCTGGCGGCCGTGATGGCCGTGGCGCTGTTCTCGCTGGCCGGCATGCCGTTGTTCGCCGGCTTCCTGACCAAGTTCATCTTCTTCCAGTCCGTCGCCGAGGCCCATTACTACTGGCTGGCGGCAGTCGCGGTGGTGGCGAGCTTCATCTCGCTTTACTACTACCTGATGGTCATGAAGGCGATGTACGTGACGCACGCCGGAGAACACGAGCCGGATCCAGCGTGCCGCTGATCCTGCAAGGCTCCGTGGTGGTGCTGGCGCTTGGCGTGTTCTTCGTCGGCCTCTACCCGCAGCCGCTCTTCGACCTGACGCAAAGCGTGACCTCCGTCCTGTTCGCTGGCTAACCGTCCAGTAGACCCCTCAGCTTTCCAAACGACGCGATGACGTGGCGCGCTTCCGGCTGGTTGGCCTGCCGCTGCTGTCGATGAGCGTGTCGTCCATCAAACAGGATTGCCCTGATGGCCATGATGGTCCCCTGGGGGAATAGGGAAGCGCTGGCTGGCGACCTCAAGGTCGCCGCGACACCGGTGGTGGTGTGTTCAGGCCGTCGTGGCCTCGGTTTGGGGATGGTCGAGGCTGGTGAGCATGATCTCGCCGAAGGACGATTCCTGCTCGGCGCGCACGTCCTCCGTCTTGAGCAGGTCGAGGAGGGCGAGGAAGGTAATGATCGCCTCGAAGCGCGTCTGGCAGTCCTCGATCAGTCGAGCGAAGGCGAGCGTACCTGTGCGCTTGATCCGCGCCAGCAGCGTCTGGCGGCGCTCGACGATGTTGAGGACCTGGCGTTGCAGGCGTTCCGGCTCCGGGGCCGGCGGCAGGCGATCCATGCGCCTTGGCCAACGCCGCGAGCAGCTTCTTCATCGTTACTTGCTCCAGGCCGGTCGGGGCCCAGTCAGCAGGTGGCGGCGGCGATGCGCGGGAAGGAGCGGTGGCCCGCGTCTTCGAGCTCGCGCAGGTAGGACGCGGCGTTCTTGTAGGCGCGGTACTCCTCCAGCTGCGCCGTGAGGTCGGTGGCGATCTCCTCCGCGATGATCTCGTCTTCGGCCAGCTGATCCGGCGAGCGCGGCAGCAGGGCGCGCGACTTGAGGAACAGCAGCTTGGCGCCGACCGCGACGAAGTCGGCCAGGCCGCGCATGTCGATCTGGTCCTGGGCGCGCAGCATGCCGATGTACTGGTCTGTGACCTGGATCAGCGATACGGAGGTGATTTCGAGCTCTTCGCGCTCGATAAGGTGAAGCAGGAGGTCGAGGGGACCTTCGAAGACGGGCGTCGAAACCGCCAGCATGGTCATGCTGTTATTCCCCTAGCGTTCGCCACCCGCGTAAGGATACGGGCAAACGGGCTCGGGGGCAATCAGGTGTTAACGAGATACGTCTACTTCTCGCCGTTGGGCAGGTCGGGGCGCAGGACGGCGGCGCCGCGCTGGTAGACGTGGCAGACCTCGTCCTGGGCGCGATCGGTGTTGACGTGCAGCATGATGCGCAGGCACATACGCAGGCTGCCGGGTACGTCCATCTCGTGGCCGCACATCAGCGCGATGTTGGTCCAGCCGAAATCGGAGCGTGCCACGACGGCGGGGAATTCTGCGTTGAGGTCGGTGGTCGTGGTGAAGTACGCGCTGGCGACGTCTTCCGTCTTGATGCCGTTGACGCGGATGATCTCGCCCAGCAGCTCGCGGGTCGCGTCGAGGATGGCTTCGCGCGTGTTGGATTCGACCGTGGTGGCGCCGCGAATCCCCCTGACCTGCATAGGCGTTGCTGTTACCTTCCTCGAAACGTCAGGCGGAGGGTTTGACCCGGCCCAACAGCGTCTCGACGTATTCGCGGACCGGCACCGGCGCGTTTGCCGGGCGGCAGCGAGTTGATCAAGTCCATCGTGGCGCTGCCGATCACGGCCCCGTCAGCGATGCCTGCGAGCGCTTCAATGTGCTCGCGGCGGGATATGCCGAATCCTACCGCCAGTGGTAATGGGGTGCAACGACGCACGCGAGCCGACGAAATCGCGCAGGTCCGGCGGCAGATCGCTACGCGCGCCGGTGACGCCGGCGACGCTAACGCAGTAGATGAACCCGGCGGCATGCGACGCGATCAGCTGCATGCGTTCGTCGCTGGAGGTTGGCGCGACGAGGAAGATGATGTCGAGCCTGGCGGCGTCGAAGATCCGCTTCGTCTCGGCGGCCTCTTCCGGTGGGAGATCGACCAGGATGATGCCGTCTCCGCCGGCGGCCGCGGCGTCTTTGGCGAAGCGCTCCACGCCATAGGCGAGCACCGGGTTGAGGTAGCTCATGAAGATGATCGCGACGTCCGCGTGACGCGACCGTGCCTGGCGCGCGAACTCGATGCAGTCCGGCCGGCGTCGAGCCGTTGTCCAGCGCTTCGAAGACGCCGCGCTGAACCGTGGTGCCGTCGGCCAGCGGGTCGCTGAACGGGATCTGCACCTCGATCAGATCGGCGCCGCCTTCGACCATCGCGTCGAAGATGCCGGGCGTCTCCGCCACGGACGGGTAGCCGGGGATGACGTGCGTGACGAGCGCCAGCCGGTTCTCTGCCTTTGCATGCTCGAACGCCGCCGCGATTCTTGAAGCTGCCATCGGGTTCAGGCTAGCCGTCGCGGGGTCAACGCGCAACGCGGCTTTGAGACCGGCAGGCCGGCTGTAGAGGTACGCCGTCACGCTGCGTGCTTTACCATCGACATATGAAATTGATCGCGTTGCTCCTCGCCCTTTCCCTCTCCGCATTCGCCGTCGCCTGCAATGGTGACGACGGGCCCGTCGCCGCGACCGCGACGCCCGCCATCACCGACGGCCTGCCAACGGCCACGGCTTCGCCGGACGCCGAACCCGGCACGCCGGTGCCGGACGGCTCGACGGAGTCGTTTGTCTTCCCCGCGTCGCCCGACCCTGCTACTGTCCCGGCGCTGCTGGTCGACGTCCGGGTCGGCGCGCATCCGGAGGACGGCGGCTTCGACCGCATCGTCTTCGAGTTCGAGGACGGACAGCGTCCCTCCGGCATCGTCGGGTACAAGGATGAGGTGTCGCAGTGTGGTTCCGGCAAAGCGGTCGACCCGGCCGGCAGCCACATACTGGCGGTGCATCTTCGACTTCACCAACGCTCACACGGAGGCGGGCGAGCTGAGCATCCCCTCGACGACCGTCTCCGGCCCCGGCAACTCGATCCTCGCAATCGGAGAGCACATGCGACTTCGAGGCGGTGGTCGAATGGGCCGTCGGCACGGACGGCAAGAAGCCGTTCACGGTGACGCTGCTGGAAAACCCGAACCGCGTCGTGATCGACGTGGCGCATTGATGAGATCAGACGCGCTATAATTGTTAAAGCACTGATTTAGCAAGAGGCGGCTTTCGGGCCGCTTCTTTGCCCCGCGACAGGCTGAGAAACTTATGACCAACGCACCCATCCTCGACACCCTGCAGCGACCGCTGCACGACCTGCGCATCTCCGTCACGGACCGCTGTACCTTCCGCTGCACCTACTGCATGCCGAAGGAGGTCTTCGGCCGCGACTACGTCTTCCTGTCGCGCGCACGAGCTGCTCAGCTTCGAGGAGATCACGCGCCTGACGCGCGTCTTCGCCGAGCTGGGCGTCAAGAAGGTGCGCCTCACCGGCGGCGAGCCGATGCTGCGCCGCGACTTCGAGAAGCTGGTCGAGATGCTGGCCGGCATCGAGGGCGCTGGAAGACATCGCCATGACGACCAACGGCTCGTTGATGACGCCGGACCGCGCCCGGGCGCTCAAGGCGGCGGGCCTCAACCGCGTCACCGTCAGCCTCGACTCGCTGGACGAGACCGTATTCCAGTCGATGAACGACGTCGGCTTCCCGGTCGCCAGGGTGCTCGAGGCGATCGACAACGCCGCGGACGCGGGCCTGGCGCCGGTGAAGATCGACATGGTCGTCAAGCGCGGCGTCAACGAAAACGACATCCTGCCCATGGCGCGTCACTTCCGCAACAGCGGCCACATCCTGCGCTTCATCGAGTACATGGATGTCGGCACGCACCAACGGCTGGCGCATGGAGGACGTCGTCTCCGCCAAGGAGATCCTCGCGACGCTGAACCAGGAGTGGGAGCTGGAGCCCGTGGAGCCGAACTACTTCGGCGAAGTAGCCGAGCGCTACCGCTACACCGACGGCGCCGGCGAAGTCGGCATCATTGCCTCGGTGACGTTACCGTTCTGCGGAGCCTGCACCCGCGCCCGGCTCTCGGCCGACGGCGAGCTGTACACCTGCCTCTTTGGCGTCAAGGGCCACGACCTGCGCACGCTGCTGCGCGACGGCGCCACCGACGAGGAGCTGGCCGCGGCGGTAGCGCGCGATCTGGGGCACCCGGACCGACCGCTACTCCGAGATCCGCAGCGAAGACACGATCGGCCTGCACAAGGTCGAGATGTCGAAGATCGGCGGGTAGCGCCCCTTGTGATTCTGAGCCGGCGGGCGAAGAATCTGTTTCTTGACCATGAACGGACCGTCCTTTACGGTCCGTTCTTTGTGACTGTGTAAGGAGACCGCTGTGAAGTACGGCATCAACATTTTCGCAACTGAATACACCGCTCAGCCGGACGAGATTGGGCGGCAGGTGGAGGCGCGGGGGTTCGAGTCGTTGTGGTTCCCGGAGCACACGCACATCCCGGCGGCGCGCAAGGCGGCGTGGGCTGGCGGGCCGGAGCTGCCTCGCGAGTACTACCACAGCTATGACCCATTCGTAGCGTGCACCGCGGCAGCCGTGGCGACGCGGGAACTGAAGATCGGCACAGGCATCTGTCTGGTCATCCAGCACCATCCGATCTCGATGGCGAAAGCCGTCGCCACGATCGACCGCATCTCGAACGGGCGGTTTCTGTTCGGCATCGGTGGCGGTTGGAACTGGGAAGAAGTAGAGAACCACGGCACGAACTTCAAGACACGCTGGCGTCTGCTGCGCGAGCGCGTTCTCGCAATGAAGGAGCTTTGGACGCAGGAGAAAGCGCAATATCACGGCGAGTTCGTCGACTTCGACGAGTCGATCATGAACCCGAAGCCGGTGCAGCAGCCGCACCCGCCGATCTACATGGGTGGCGACGGTCCCACGACCTTCGACCGTGTCATCGAGTTCTGCGACGGCTGGTTCCCGATCGCCCGCGGCGGCGTACCCACCGGTCTCGCCGACAAGGTAACGGATCTGCGCCGGCGGGCCGAGGCTGCGGGCCGCGACCCGGACGCGCTGTCGGTCTCATTGTTCAACTGCCCGCCCACGCGCGAGGCCGTCGATGAGGCGCAGCGCGCCGGCGTGGACCGCGTCATCTTCGGCGTCACGCCGGCGGACCCCGCCGAGGTCTGGAAGGCGCTGGACGAGCGCGCGAAGTTGATCGGGTAGCTCAAGGCGGCGGCATTCAGTTATCCCTCCCGTATACTGCGCAGACTCGATAAGTGTCTTAACCATCGCAGTCTGGGGGGGTGAGCGCGCATGGCTTCAGAGACGGAGCCGCTTCAGGACGAGTCTGACGCCGTCGCACCTCTTTTACCTCTGGTAGCCAAGGCGCCGTTTTACGGCTGGTGGATTCTCCTCGCGATGGCGATGCTGCGCGTTGTTGCCTCCGGGTTTGGGAACAACGTGCGCAGCCTCCTTGTTCTGCCCCTAGAGGAGGAGTTCGGCGCCAGCCGAACCGAAGTGTCCTTGATGGCGACCGGTGGCAGTATCGCGGTTGCCGTCACGGGCCCCCTCGGCGGCTGGCTAATGGACCGCTACGGCACGCGAACGGTCATGCTCCTGGCCCTGGTTGTTACCGTCGCGGGATACTTCCTTCTCTCGATCACGAACGCACTGTGGCAGGTCATCTTCATCTTCACCGTTCCGCTTGGGGTGGCGTACAACTGGGCGATCCTCAACTCCGGCGCGCCGGTGCTCAACAACTGGTTCAACCGTCAGAAGGCGCGAGCCCTATCGCTGCTCAACGTTGGTCACGGCGCGGGCGCGCTCTTGCTGCCTGTGATGGCTTTCTTGATCACGGACCTGGGGTGGCGGCCCGCCATGGTCATCGCCGGCTTCATCATGCTTGGTGTCGGTCTCGTCGTGGTTGCCGTCACGCGCAACACCCCGGAGGAGATGGACCTCACTCCAGACGGCGATCCTGTACCGTCACGGGCTTCGAACCAGCCGTCAGCGAGCCTGGAGGGGGTCATCTACAGGGACGCAATCCGGACGGTCTTCTTCTGGACCATCGCCATCGGCAGCGCTTGCATGCTCTTCATTAACCTGAGCGTCGTCTTCCACATGGTGCCGATTGTGCAGTCGCGCGGCGAAAGCGAAGGCTTCGGCGCGACATTGCTGAGCCTTCAGCTTTTCATGACGGTGCCCATTGTCCTCGTGACGGCCTGGGGGGCCGATCGCGTTGACGGTACGAAGGTGCTGGTTGCAATGATGGCTCTCACCACGATCGGCGTCTTGGTCCTCATCGCCGCCGACACGCTGATTGTCTACGTGGTGGCGATGACGCTGCTGGCATTCGGTGGCTCCAACTGGCCGATTCTCTGGGCCGTCCTGGGCCACAAGTACGGCCGCCGGAACTACAACGCGATTCGAATGTCGATCTACTCCGTGCTCATCCTGGGCATGTCGGCCGGCCCGCTGCTCGCGGGAGTTTCGTATGACGCGACGGGCAGCTACTCGCTCTGGTTACAGGTCCTGGTCGGCGTTGGTCTTGGCGGCATTGTGACCTTCCTCGTCGCGGTCCGTGCAGCGAGAGCCCCTGCGTTGACACCCTGAGTTCATCAGCAGTGCCATATGCTCGGAATCCGTCAGCGTCAATCCACTTGTGTTTTTAGTGGAAGGAGTGACCGTGGCGGAGTTCGTCAAAGTCGGGTCGTTAAGCCAGTTCCAGGCTGGCGCCGTCATCGAGTGCGAGGTTGCCGGCAAGCGGGTCGTGGTTGTGAATCTCGACGGGACGTTCCACGCCGTGAGCAACGTTTGTCCTCACGTCAGCCTGCCGATGGGTGCCGGCTTCGTCACCGGCGATACCATCGTCTGCCCCTTCCACGGCTCCGTCTTCAAGCTCGCGACGGGGGAGTGCGTAGAGGGCCCCGCTGCCGGGGACTCGCTCGATGTTTACCAGGTGCAGGTTGACGGCGACGATGTGCTGATCGCGACCTCGTAACCGTACGGCTGTCGCCCTAGGGATTACCCCCGCTAAGTTTCGTGCCCTTTTGACCGATAACGACTTCGGAGCCATGCAAGGAATGCCGTTGGCATTCCCTCTGGTTGCATCTCAAGAAGTGAAGGTACGAACGCAATGCAGATAAGAGATTTCGCTCCAGCCAAGTGGTTTGTCGTATTCATGGTCGCATTCGGCCTGTTGCTGGCGGCCTGTGCGGCAGACTCCCAACCCGGTTCCAATGACTCCGGGACCACCGGCGTCACGAAGGCCCCGGCTGCGGATCAGGTGCTGCGCCTGCGGATTCAAAGCGAACCCAAGACGATCGATCCGCAACTGATCCAACCAGGCCGAGGAAGTCTCGCTGACTCGCGCGCTGTTTAGCGGTCTGTTCACCTATGACGCTGACCTGAACGTGATTCCGAACCTCGCCGTAGAGATGCCGAGCATCGCGAACGGTGGCATTTCTGAAGACGGTCTGACCTACACGGTCAAGCTGAACCCGGACGCGATGTGGAGCGACGGTCAGCCTGTCACCGCGAAGGACTTCGTCTACAGCATGAAGCGCGCCCTCGACCCCAACGTCGCGGGTACCTACGCTTCCTTCTTCTACGGCCTCGACGGCGCGGCCGCATACAACTCGGCCCTGGGTACGCCGGATGAGCCAAAGACGCCCAGCGAGGCCGAACTCGCGAACTTGCGTGACGGCGTCGGCATCAGCGCGAAGGACGACCACACGATCGTCTACAAGCTGACTCAGCCGAACCCCAGCTTCCTCAACCTGCTGGCGCTATGGACCGCGTTCCCGGTGCGCCAGGACATCGTCGAGAAGTATGGCGACACGTGGACCGAAGCCGAGACGAACTGTCGGCAACGGCCCGTTCATGCTCAGTGAGTGGACTCACGGCGAGAAACTGGTCCTCCAGCCCAACCCGTACTGGTCCGGCGCGGCGCCTTCTCTAAGCCGTATCGAGTTCTTCATCATCGAAGACGACGTCGCAGCCTACCAGGCCTACAAGGCGGACGAGCTCGACGTCGTCACGGTCCCGCCGGCGGCGCTGGAAGAGGTCTCGAGTGCTGGTAACGCCTTCGGTAACCAGCTCACGATTGAGCCCGACCTGGCGACGTTCGCCCTGTTCATGAACAACAAGACTCCGCCGTTCGACAACGAGCTGGTGCGCAAGGCCTTCGGCACCGCGATCGACCGCGACGCCTACGTCAACGGCGTCCTCGCAGGCGGCGGCGTGCCGACGACGAGCTGGATCCCGCCGGGCATGCCCGGTTACAACGCCGAGCTCGGCTCGCAATACGAATTCAACGCCGCGAAGGCGAAGCAGCTGCTGGCCGACGCCGGCTACGCGGACGGCAAGGGCCTGCCCGAGATCAACTTCACGATGGTCAACAGCGACACGAACCGGATCGTCGGTCAGTTCATCCAGGACCAGCTGAAGCAGAACCTCGGCGTCGACGCTAGCTTCGACTACGTCGAGCTCAAGGAGTACTTCCGAACCTTCGCGACCGGTCAGCACCAGATCGTCATTCAGCGCTGGGGCGCCGACTGGCCCTACCCCGACAACTGGCTGCCGGACCTGTTCGTCACCGGTACGCCGCAACAACTTCAACAGTTACAGCAACAGCACGTTCGACGCGCTGATGAAGCAAGCGGCGGCTGAGACCGACAACGCGAAGCGCCTTGACCTCTACGACCAGGCTCAAAAGCTGCTGATCGACGATGCCGGTATCGTGCCGCTCTACAACCCGGTGACATACGTGCTGGTCAAGCCGGACGTGATGAACTACACCATCACCGGCGTCGACGGATACGTTAAAGGAGACCTCAGCTTTGCCCAGGTCTACATCGCCGGAAGTTCGAACTAACTAGGGAAATCGACTAAGGGGGTCGCATGAAGCGACCCCCGACATTCATAGCATGGCTGCTTACATCGTCCGACGTATCCTCTGGCTGGGCCTGACCCTGGTCTTCATCTCGCTCGCCACGTTTGTGCTGATGCACAGCGTGAAGGGCGGGCCGTGGGACAGGAACGCGCCGTCCCGCCGCAGCAGGTTGAGAACCTCAACCGCAAGTACGGCCTGGACGAGCCACTGTGGCGTCAGTACACGACCTTCGCTACCAACGCCCTACAGGGCGACCTTGGATTGTCTTTCCAGCGCCAGGACAAGCCGGTTACCGGAATCATCCTCGACGGATTCAAGGTTTCGGCGGTGCTCGGCCTGATGGCGTTCACACTGGCCGCCGGCGCCGGCGTGACGCTGGGCATCTACTCGGCACTGCACCGCAATCGACTGCCGGACTACGGTGGCACGCTGTTCGCGACGCTGGGCGCCGCGGTGCCGGCGTTCGTCCTCGGCATCTTCCTCAAGACCTTGTTCGCGGTCGAGCTTGGCTGGTTCGCCGACCTTCGGCTGGGATACGCACGGCGGTCTCATTCCGGGCTGGCTGCCGCGCTGGGACCAGATGATCCTGCCCGTTATCACCCTGGCGGCCCTGCCGGCGGCGTACTTCGCGCGCATGACGCGCGCCAGCCTGCTGGACGTGCTGCAGCAGGACTACATGCGCACGGCGCGCGCCAAGGGCCTGGGCTCCCGGGCCGTCCTGTTGCGACACGGACTGCGCAACGCCGCGATTCCGCTGCTGACCCTTGCCGGTCCGATCCTCGCGGCGCTTGTCACGGGCTCCTTCATCATCGAGCAGCTTTTCGAAGTGCCCGGTATCGGCCGCGCTTTCGTCAATGCTGTAACGGACCGTGACTACGGCATGATCATGGGTACGACGCTCTTCTACGCCTTCATCATCGTGCTCGCGAACCTCGTCATCGACATCTCCTACGCCTACGTCGACCCGCGAGTGCGGTACAGGTGACGCAGGACGTGGCCTCGGCGCCAAACGTCAGCTTCCCGTTCCCGGAGGCGACGTTGTCGAGTCGAGGCTACTGGTCGCGGGCCCGCGGACGCCTGCTGCGGAACCGTCTCGCGGTCGCGGGGCTTGTGGTCATCGCGACGCTGGTCGTCGTGGCGCTCTTCGCGCCGCTGATCGCGCCGCATGACCCGTCGACGCAGGACGTTCTCAATGCGCGGCAGGACCCGAGCTTCCAGCACCTCGGCGGGACGGACAACTTGGGCCGCGACGTGATGAGCCGCCTGATCTACGGCGCGCGCGTTTCGTTGACGGTCGGGCTGCTGGCGCAGGCTGTCGTCCTGGGCATTGGCCTGCCGCTGGGCCTGATCGCGGGCTTCCGCGGCAGCTGGGCCGACACGGCGATCATGCGCTTCACGGACCTCGTCTACGCTTTCCCGGACCTGCTGTTCATCATCCTGCTGCGCGCCGTCCTCGGCGGCAGCGTGATGACGCTGTTCCTGATCATCGGCTTCGTCACCTGGGTGGATATGTGCCGCCTAGTGCGCGGGCAGACGCTGTCGCTGCGCGAGCGTGAATACGTCTCGGCGGCCCGGGCGCTGGGCGCCACGGACCGCGAAATCATGACGCGCCACCTGCTGCCAAACCTGGCCGGACCGCTCGTCATCCTGCTGGCGCTCGGAGTGCCCCGTGCCATCTTCATTGAGGCGTCGCTGAGTTTCATTGGCTTCGGCGTAGATCCGCAAACGCCGAGCTGGGGCTCGATGGTGCAGGAAGGTCAGGCTGGAATCGTCGGCGGCAACCTGCACCTCGTGATCTTCCCGGCGGCGGCAATCGCACTGCTAACGCTGGCGTTCACGTTCCTCGGTGACGGCTTGCGCGACGCGCTCGACCCTAACGTTGACGATCGACCACGGCCTCACGAAGACGCGCAGACGCCGCGACACGAGAGGGCGTCGCCGCAAGAGCTGCCGAAGGCGGCCTGACCTATGCCTGGGCTGCTGCCGGCACAAGCCGCATGAGTGTCAGCATGGCAACCGTGCCCACCGATACTGCATAGACGAGCAGCATCCAGGCGCTGCCCGCGTCGGTGCCGCTGAGAATGCCATGCATCGTGATCGCGACGAAGGCCAGAAAACTGCCGTAGTGAATGTAGCGCCAGGCGCGGTAACCGATGAGTCGGCGGGCCCAGAAGCTGGCATAAATGATCGCGCTGCCGTAGAAGCCGAGGATGCCCAGCGCGACCGACACCGGCCGGTAGGTTGAGGTGAACGGCACGAGTACCTGGGAAGGCGAAAAGCCGACGTAGCTATCGACCAAAAGAGCCATGGCGTGAAAGCCTCCGAACGCCAGGACTAGAAGCGCCAGGAAGCTGTGCGTCTCGAAAAAGTCGACGCGCAGCCGGCCCGCGGGCAGGAGACGATTCGAGATCAGCAGGCCACAAACGACGGTCAACGCCAGCAGGACGTAAGCAATGACGCCTGCGGCTCGTATGACGTACCAGACAGTCTGCGAGCTGGCACCCGAGGTCGCAATCGAAACGTCCAGCAGCAGAGCAGCCAGCGGCAAGAGGAACTGCCACCATTCGGGTGAAGCTTGCTCAAGCTCAGCCTCGTGTTGCGCTGGCCCGACCGGCGCTCTCAGCATCGATCCAATCCCCGTGTTGTGCTCGTTAGTCGGTCAGTTTACGAGTTTACGAGCCGCGCGTCCGGGCGTGCGTCGGTACAGTTCGCTGCGTGGATGTGGTCGGCTGGCGCTGCGTTTGAGTGGTTGATAGCGGGGCCGAAACTTGAGGCAGTGACGCGGACGCTGCAGCTTGGGTGGACGCAGCCGTCGCGGCCGCGTCGGCGCGAATTTGTGTAAACAGCGGCACGAAGCCAAGCAGGCTTGCCGACAGGATGGTGGCGCGGACTATCTTCATCCGGGTAGTGGTCTTCTTCGCAGGTTTGCTCATCGGGAGCCTCCAACTACACGTTACCAAGAGGCCCCTGGCGACGAGTTAAGAGGTGGCGACAAGAATGCAAAATATTCTGCAACCGCCTACCTGCCTCGAATCTGGTACTAGCGGGCTACGCTCGCACAGGCGTGTGGTCGCGCAGGAACTGCTTCATGCGGTCCGTTGCCGCGGCCAGCGGTGAGCCTTCCTTCCAATCCGGGATGAATTCGGCGTTGGGCAGCAGCTGTGCGATCTCCTCCGCAATGGCGTAAGGGTGCGCCCCGTCGTTGCCCGCGAGCACGAGGCAGGGCGTCTGACAGCCACGCACGAAGTCGCGGTCGACGCTGTAGGCGAAGGCCGGGCCGTAGAGGTTGGAGTAGAACGCGTTCAGTACGTCTTCGGTTGCTTCCGGGTGGTCCTTCAGCCCCTCGGCCCAGGTGTTGAACAGGCCGCCGCGTGGCGGCAGCGCCGGGGCAACGCGGCCGATCGGCTGGGCCAGGATGGCGGCTGGGAAACGCTGTGGTTGCGCCTTGAGCAGGCTGAGGATGAATGGCCCGCCGATGCATTGGCCGTAGAGGTGACACTGGTCGATGCCGAGGTGGTCGAGCAGCGCGATGTGGTCGGCGGCGAAGCTGTGCCAGCCGTCCTGCGCCGTGATCGGCGCGCGGGAGCGGCCCGGGGCGTTGCGCTGGTCCATGGCAATGACGCGGAACTCGGAAGAAAACGCGGTCGTCGGGTTTACCGGTGACGCCGGCCGGCTCCAGAACTCGATTGTCGAAAGCAGACCGCCGGGCGCGAAGGTCAGAATCGGGAAGCCGTCGCCGTACTCCTCGTAATAGATAATGGCGTCGCCGTACTCAAAGCTGGGCATTGGGTCCTCCGTTGGGGAATCGAACGGGGTGCGGTAGGCGAATCATACAAGTTTGGAAGCCTCTGGATGCAGTAGTACACTTCCTGGTCATCCGGCAGCTCGCCGGAACGGAGTGTGTAATGAGTTCAGTGAGCACCGAATCCGGGAAGAACCCGAGGCATCGTTGGTTCGCGGCGACCTATGACTTCTTTTCGAAGATGGACGAGAAGAAGTCGGGCCCGCTGCGTGACTTCGCCGCGGGCGAGGCGTCTGGAAGAGTGCTCGAAATCGGGGCCGGGACCGGCCTGAATTTCGACCATTTCGACTGGTCGAAGGTCGAGAGCCTGGACGCAACTGAGCCCGACTTTCACATGCTCAAGCGCGCGCAGGTAAGGCTTGGGGCGATGCCAGCCGAGGTTCAGGCGAAGGTTCGCTTGCACGAAGCCCCCGCGGAGGCGCTGCCTTTCGCGGATGGCAGCATGGATGTTGTCGTCGCCACCTTGGTCTTCTGCACGGTAGCCGACCCGGATAAGGCCTTCGCTGAGGCGTGGCGTGTACTACGTCCAGGCGGCCAGCTTCGGCTTTTCGAGCACGTTGCCGGTCATGGATTCGCGGGCGGCCTGCAGACGGCGGTACAGCCCGTCTACGGCTGGATTTCCGCTGGCTGCAAGCTTCGCCGCGACACAGAAGCCGACGCTCGTCGCGCCGGATTCGAGCTCGAGGTGGCTCAGCGGTTCTCGCTCGGACCAATTTGGCCTGGATTCGCGGGCGTCGCCACGAAACCAGCCTGAGACGAGCACTCGCGCTAGCTGTCCGCCGCGAAGTGCTGGACGGCGGCCATATCGAGCTCGACGCCGAGGCCGGGGCGCTCTGACAGCTCGATGAAGCCGTCGACCACCGGTGGCACTTCCTTGAACAGCGGTACCATCCAAGGGATGTATTCGACGATGAAGCCACCGCGCGCCGCGATCAGGTGCATCGACGGCTCCGTGCACATGTGGCTCGCCACCGGCACGTTATAGCTCTCGACCACGCTCGCCATCTTGAGCCATTCCGTGATGCCACCGCACTCGAGGTCGATCATCGCGATGTCGAAGGCGCTGCGCTGCAGCGCGGCATGGAACTGCGCCGCCTCGTGGTACGTTTCGCCGGAGCAAATCGGTGTCTCCAGCGCGGCGCTGATCTGCTCCAGACCCTCGTACTGGTCGGCCGGGATCGGGTCCTCGATCCAGACGAGGCTGTACTCCTCGAGCTCGCGGCCGATGCGGATCGTCTTGTCGACGGTCCAACCCCAGTTCATGTCGACCATGAGGTCGACGTCCGGGCCGACAGCCTGGCGCAGGGCCTCGGTGCGGTCGATGCACTCCTCAAGCGTCTTGACGCCGCCGAGACGGTACTTCATGGCGCGGAAGCCCTTCTCGACCGCCTCGGCGCCGTGCTGCGCCAGGGTCTCGATGTCGTACTGGTACCAGAGGTTCCAGCTGGCGTAGGTGCGTACCTTATTTTCCGAGCCGCCGAGCAGGCGCCACAGGGGTTGCCCCAACGCTTTCGCCTTGATGTCCCACAGCGCGACATCGACCAGGCTGGCGCCGCTGCGGCCGAGGCCGTCGTGTTGCGGCCGCGACAGGCGCGCGATAAGCGTCTTGTTGATTGACTCCGCGGCCATCGGGTCGAGGCCGACGACGCGCTCGGCCATTGCCTCGACGGCGGCGCGGATCGGTTTGATCGACCACGGCACAAGTGGCGTCACGTAGGCGACGCCGTCGAGGCCTTCATCTGTCATGAGGCGCAGGATGATCTGCGGCGCCGGGGCGCGGGCTTCTTCATAGGGCACGCGCACGAAATAGGTCTCGTAACCGGTGACTTTCATGGCAGATCCTTGTCTAGAGTCGCTCAGGTGCCGCCATTATGCCTTTCCCGAGGACGGAGATGGATGGTGCTGAGTTCACGCGTCGTCTTCAACGGAGTCGGCTGATTCTCCCAAGGTGCTCGCGACGATGCCGGCCAGGCTGCCCAGGCTAACCACCGCGATGATCACCACGCCTCGGTCCCACCAGCTCAGGACGTCAGACACGATCAGCCCCAAGAGGGCGCCCAACATGGCGCCACCCACACCACCCAGCAGTATGGCGCCGAGAGATCGTCTCAGTCTCTGCGTGGCGGTCATTATCGAGTCGACTTCCTTTCTCCCGTTCGGTAGTCAAGCTCGTGGCGATGCTTCGAAAGGAACGAGCGGCGACCCCAAGGACGGAAATGAGGTCGCCGCTGAGCGCAACACGTCTACGACAGGGAGTTGGTCACGCGGATTTCGGCAGCGCCAGCGTCCAGACACCGCCGACGCCATCGCCCTTGGTGTCACCCGGCACGCCGTCGCCGGCGAAGTAGTACAGCGGCCGTCCGTTGTACGTGACCTGCCGGGTGCCGCCTTCGCGGGTGACGACGCCCAGTGCGCCGCTGGCCTCGGACACCGCCGATGGGTCGAGACCTTCCGGCACCGTCAGTGCCGGCCAGTTTTCTGCACACTGCCCGGTGCAGTTACTGACGCCATCCGTGTCGTTGGCGAAGAGGTAGAGCGACATCCCAGTCGGGCCGACGAGGAACGTGTCCCGGACGCCGACGTATGCGGTGGAGGCCGTTTCGGGCCGCGCCAGGAACCACACGTTGCCCACGAGGTTGCCGTTAGTCTCGCCGGGTGTGGCGTCGGCGGCGAAGTGGTACAACGGCGCGCCGTTGTACGTGACCTGCAGCCCCATGGCCGTTTCGATGCTGTCGAAGGCCCCGGTCGCGCCTGCGGCGGCCTCTACCGATTGACCCTCCGCGATCAGAAACGGCGGCCACGTCGCCAGACAGTCGCTGCTGCAGTTCGACTTGTCGGGTAGATCTCGAGTGAAAACGTAGAGTGCCTTGCCGTCCGGACCGGCCAGGTACGAGCCAAGGCCGCTCTCCTCGATGCCGACCGCCAGCGGCTCCTGCGAATTGGCGGCGGTTGGCGTGGCGGCAGAGCCACCGAACACCTGGGTTGCCGTTGCCGCCGGCGCTTGAGCGGACGACCCATAATTGTCGCCGGAGCATGCGACCGTCGCGGTCACCGCGACCGCAGCGAACGCCACGAAAAATAGCCGTCCTCGTTTCAGGTGCTGCGAGATAATCATTGAGCTCCCCTTTTCTAGTGACTACCGCTAGCTCGCACAGACCCCCGGCAACGGATCACTTCGAATCGGGACTGCTAGCATGGAAGGCGATGAGCACGGGCGGGAAGGGTGATCTAGAGGGCGACTTCGAGCGAGATCCTGGTGAGGATGCACAGTTGATCGCTGCCCGTCTCAAAGAAGGTGACCCTACCGCCCTGCGGGAGCTCTTCCAACAGGAGGAGAGGCGCGCGTTCGCGCTGGCGTATCGCGTGGTGGGTGATGCGGCCGCGGCCGAGGACGCGGTGCAGGAAGCCTTCACACAGCTCTGGGAGCGTGCCGGCCAACTCACCATCGAGGGTGGTCAGATCGAATCGTTGTTGATGACGATCGTGAGGCGCCGCGCGATTGACTTCGTGCGGCGGCGCGGGCGCGCTGGTCAGCCGCTACCGGACTCTGACCTGCTGTACGAAATCGACGAGCAGGCCACGTCGCTCCTGGAGCGCGTCGAGGAACGGCTCACGACCGAAGGGCTCCGAATTGAGCTCAAAGCGGCGCTGAGTGGCTTGCCGGCGGAGCAGCGTCTGATCGTGAATCAGGCTTATTTTGGCGGCCTGACCCTGAGTCAAATAGCCGAGCGGGAGGGCCTGCCGCTGGGTACGGTGAAGAGCAGGCTGCGATTGGCGATGGCAAAGCTGACCGAGACGATGAAGAGGCATAAGAAGCAATGAACTGCGAAGAGATTCGCGAGCTGCTGCCCGCCTACGTGCTGGGGGCCCTCGATGCAGACGAGATCGAGGCCGTCGAGGAGCACCTGCGCGCTGGACGCGAACACGATGACGAACTTGTCGAGCTGCGTGCCACCGTGTTTGCCCTCGACCGCTTCGGCGACGAAGCCGATCTGGCTGCCAGCTTCAACTCGATCCCGCGGCGAGGCTGGGCTGCAAGCCTGGTCAGTCGGGCCAACCGGCTTCCGCTGTGGCAAACGGCGGCGGCCGCCGTGGTTCTGCTCGCGGTCTTCGGCGCCGGTTGGCTAGCCTCGGCGCTTGTCGGGAACGACGGGAGCCAGAACGTCTCGATCCTGGTTCAGGGGCCGGAAGGGAAATACGTGGCCCTGGCCGGCGCCGGTTCCGACCAAAGCGTCACGGTGACGATGGATGGATTTGCGAAGCTCCCCGAAGGTCAGGCCTATCAGGTCTGGGCCATACGCGATGGGAAGTGGCTGCGAATCGGCGTTTGCAACACGAACGCTGACGGCTGGTGGAAGGGCGACTTCGCGTTCACCATTCGTCCCGGCGAGCAGATCGCGCTCACCATTGAACCGCCGGAGGGCAGCCCGGCGCCTACTTCAGAGCCGATCCTGCTTTCGAGTTCGTAAGCTGAGGCCGAAGCCAGTGCGGTCTCCGCCCACGGCGTCTTAGCTCGATCCCCGGGGTGTCGGTCCTCCGCTAGAGCGGCGGGTCGATGGTGAAAGACGCGTTGATGTCGCTTATATCGACCTCCATCTTGAAGACGACCTTCCGATCCGAGGAGTCAGTCCCGGCCAGGCTGGCCTGGAAGCGAATGACCTTGTCCTCGTCGGTGACCCAGATCTCTGCCGATGCTGAAGTGAACTCTTGGAGGTCCAGGACGCCGGTGGTGAACAGCTTGCCTTCCTGGTTTAACCTCTCGACCGTGGCGCGGTCGGCGGTGCATTTGCGGGTCGAAACGCCGTTCACGTTTTCGTGGTCGCTGCTGCACTTGAAGTCTTTCAGTGACTCCGTGGCGCTGGTATCCCAAAAGTTTGCGACGAAGGAATAGTCGCTGTCCCCTGAAGAAGACAGTTGTGACGGTCCGTCAAAACCATCCCCGAGGTTAATCCACACGTCGCTGCCAATTACGACCTGGATCAGGGTTGTGTCGCCCAATGAGATGGTCGCCTCGCCCCGGTCCGGATTCACGTATGAGCCCTCGACGACGAAGGCGAGCGTGCCGGTTTCTGGGTCGACGCCGTCGGGAATGCTGCTTCCGGAGATCTCAGCTATCAGGCCTGCGGTGCCTTCGAGCTTGAATGCGTAGCGGTAGCTGTCGAGGTCGGGCAGCCTGTCGCTGGAGGTCGTGGCGCCTCCAGCGGTGTCCGCTGTCGCTGCAGGAGCGGAGCTTGATTCCCTTGTGGCGGTAGATCCTGTTTGAGAGGAGTTGTCGCCGCCGGCGCTGTCGTCGTCGCTACCGCCACAGCCGGTCAGGGCAAGCGCGAACCCCAGGACGCAGGCGCCCATTAGCAGTCCCGTGCGAGCTGGCCGCGATGCCTTTGCGGAGACTTGGGTGATCACGTGACTCTCCTTCGCAGACTGTGCGACGGTCATTGAGCTGGGCGGTTCGGGTAACTTTCGGGAGCATATACCTCGTAACGTATCTATACAAAACATCTGCCAGAAACATATACATCCCTTCGAGCTAAGCGTATATTGCGACCCGCAGCGCGATGCATCTTCGGGCTGATTGTGCAGGAGAGGCGACTATGGAGTTCGAAATCGCCAGCCTGGTTTTCAACTGGCTCCTCCATATTGATCTGGGCTGCATCGTCTGTAACTGGGACCCCGCAAGAGGGTGGGTTCCGGCCGCCGGAGCTGCGACGGCCGCGGGCGGCCTATCGTTGTCGGACCTGTTCGGGCCCTTTTATGACGTGCCGACACTACAGATTCCCGGCGGCGGTTCCGACCCCCTCGATCCAGCGTCCTATCCGAGCGCTCTGGGAGTGGGTCAGGGGCGCCCCGCCCCAGACTATGCGGCTACTCCGCCCGACGCCGACTCGAGTCTGTCCGACGATTATCCTGGGTCCCGTGCCGAGCGAGAAGCCTACAACCGCGCGCGAGAAGCTATACGCCCGTTTCCCAGCGACTTTCGACCCAACCCCACCGACAACACACCGCCTCCTCCGCAAACGATCTGGGAGGATGCTGACGACTACATCTACGACTCCGCCAACGAGTTTTTTCACACTATGACAGGCCTGTGAAGGTTCCGGTCGCAGAAGAATGAGCGCGGCAAGCACGATGTGGCAAACGGACCGCTGGCGGTTGATCGGCCTGGCCGGCGTCGTCATAGCCGTGGTCGGCCTGCTGCTAAACCTCGGCTTTCTCTTTCGCCCCGGCACTTCCGAGGTCCTGGGCGGGTTGGCTCATCACGCCTTCGTGCTCGGCTTGATGCTGCTCCTGACGTCAGGGTCGCGCACCGTCTCGTTGGGGACGCTCGGCATCTTCTGGCTACTCGGAGTCTGGGCCGTTTACGCCCTCGCCTATTTCATCGAGCATCCGTTGGCCTCCCAGTTCGGGGTTGAGGACTCGGACGAGCTGGTACCCGTCTGGCTGGCGCCGCTAATCGAGGAGACGGTCAAGTTGTTGCCCGTCGCGATCTTCCTCGTTCTCGGTTCCCGTAGCGGCTATCGCCATCCGTCCATGAGCGACGGGATGTTACTGGGCTTCATGGTGGGCGCGGGCGTCTCCTTCCAGGAGGACGCGCACATTGGCGCGATTCAGCTATCGGGCGACGGCTGGGGATCGGCGACGCCATGGAGCACGTTGTTTCCGACAATCACGCCGGTGGGGGATCTGCTGGCGTTGAACCACGCGCTCTGGGCGGCACTGAGCGGCTTGAGCTTCGGCGCGGCCATGATGGTGAGGCAATGGCGCTTAGCCTGGCTGGTCGTGCTGATCGGCCCCGCGGTGGGGCTGACGAACCACATCATGCTGAACCACTTCGCCGTGAACGTCTTCGAGGCGGTGGGACGTGCGGAGGCGCCGGCGCCGTTTTCGACGATTCGTGATCTGACCGACGGAGGCAGATTGCCGCTCGAGGTACTGATTGTCGGCGCCGTCGCGGTGGTGGTTGGCGAGTCGTTAATTCTGCGTTGGGTAGGAAGGCGCGACCGACGGTTCCAGCCGATCCCGCTCGGGCGCATGCTGAGTTTGCTCGCGCACAGCGGGTCGAAGGCAGGGGCCGCCCGGCTGCTGGCGGCGGACCGTTATCAGTGTCTGCGCCGGAGTGTCTATTTCGCGGGCTGGCGGGCGACGCGCGTTGGCGGTGCTCCGAGCGTGACGGCCAGCGATGTCGGGAGGCTTCGTCGGTTGCTGGCTCGGACCGAGGCGATTGCGCCAGCAACAACAATCAGGGCAGAGGCGCCCGCGGAAGGCGTGTGATCCGCCTGCTTCGGGAGACGACATGAACGACCCCAATAAGATCGGCAAAGTCATCATCCCGCTGGTCCTCATTTTCGTCGTAGGCGAGGCGCTGGTCTCCGGAAACGGCGTGCCGGGCATCTTCCAGGTTCTCTTCATTGTGGCCTTCGCGATTGCCGTGCCGTCGGCCGTGTTCTATTTGATCGCCGAGTCGGGCTGGCGGGCATTGGCGAAGTTCAAAGCGACGAAGGCCTTCGAAGGCGAGTGGGTCAAGTGCGCTACCGGACAGATGGCGCTGGTCAGTGTGGACGATCCGGATTTTCAGAAAGTCAAGATGAGGTTCATCGGGGGAAGCCTGCAAGTGGCGTCGACGCCGGAGGCGCTGCACCTTTCAACGATGTTCTCGAAGCTGCCGATAGTGGGATTGTTCTTTCCGGCTTTGCGAATTCCCTGGACGGCAGTCTCCCGAGCGCACGAGTTCGAGGCGCCGGGGTGGTTCGCCCCGCCGCAGAAGGCCGGCACCGTTCTGCAGGTTGCCTACGACCCCAACTACACCGGCAGGTTCGTCGAGATGGAGATTGGCGTGCCTCCGGTTTTCATCCAGCTGCCGCTGACGATTCTTGGCGATGCCGCCGCAAACGTTGCCGGGCTCTCCGGGCAGCAAGGCCCTATGTAAGCAGTTGGGGTAACCGATGGCGGAAGCGCCCGGCGAAATAACCTGCCAGGAATGCGGCAAGTCCGGGAAGCCTCAGCCCGCGCCGGTTGGCGACGCCCGCTTCTGTCCTCACTGCGGCGCCCAGATTGAAGAAAGCTTCATACGTTTTCGAGCCCCCGGCGTGCGCGTCGAAATAACACCCGCGGGGACGACGTCGAATGTGGACGTTGGCGAGCTTGCCGCCGGCGCTGGAACCGTGACGGGTTGGGCTTTCGGCGGACTGGCCGGTCTCGCGCTCAGCCTGATCGGCGCGCTCCTCGGCGGTGTGACGGACCGCTCCAGCGAAGAGAGGGGCCTGGCGGCGCCGCGACGTCCAGGCGCGCTGAGGAGGGTTGCTATAGCCGGCCTCGTCACTGCTCTTGTCCTCGGCTTCGTCGCGTCGCCGGGCGGCTCGGTCTTCCTGTCCCCCGTGGTGGCGCTTTTCGTGATTATGGCCGGCTACATCGCATTCCGTATGCGGCGTAGATAGGTCACCTGCCCGCGACGAAGCGAGCCCTAAGGACAGTCGTGCGGTACACTGATGGCAGTTCCCCATTTGTTCAGGACGCTGGTACTGCCCAAATGAAGTCTCGGCGGTCGCGATAGCGCCAGGAGATACGGGCTACTGCGTGGAGTGACGTGAGTTCGCTCCACGATTCGCCATGACGTCTCTGAGACGCCGGCGACCAGACGAATCTTGAGCATGGAGACGTATTCATTAATGCCCGACTTTGAAGATTTTGGAATCAGCGCCCCGGTGCTACGCGCCCTGCGCGAGATGGGATTCGAGGAGCCGACGCCCGTACAGGCCGCGGCGATGCCGTCCCTTCTCGCCGGCAGAGATGTTGTCGCGCAGGCGCTGACGGGTACCGGCAAGACGGCCGCGTACGGCATTCCGCTCGCTGAGCACATCGACCCGCAATTCCGGCCGATCCAGGCGGTCGTTCTCTCGCCGACGCGGGAGCTGGCGATCCAGGTTGAAGAGCACCTGAGCCAGCTCGCGCGGTACCGCAATCTGCGCTTCCTCGCGATCTACGGCGGCCAGCCGATCGAACGTCAGCTGCGGGCTCTCAGCCGTGGTGTGCACGGCATCGTGGCGACGCCGGGCCGGCTGATGGACCACATGCGCCGAGGAACCGTGAAGCTGGACAACGTCCGCGTCCTGATCCTGGACGAAGCCGACCAGATGCTGCAGATGGGCTTCCAGGAAGACGTCGAGTACATCCTCTCCAAGCTGCCCAAGGAGCGCCTGACGGCGCTGTTCTCCGCGACCATGCCCGCCTCGATCATGAGGATCGTCGACCGCTACATGAACGATGCCGAGAAGATCCATCTCAGCCACGCCCAGGCTCTGACCGTGCCGTCGGTTGAGCAGGTCTACTTCCAGGTGCCGTTTCCGCGAAAATTCGACGCCCTCTGCAGCGTGCTCGACTCGCGCCAGCCGGACCGGGCGATGGTGTTTTGCGCCACGAAGCGCATGGTCGACGAGGTCGCGGAACGTCTGCCAATGCGGGGCTACTCGGCGCTGGCGATCCACGGCGATGTGACGCAGTCGGGCCGGGAGCGCGCGCTCAAGGCGTTTCGCGATGGCCGAATCGACGTCCTGATCGCGACAGACGTCGCCGCGCGCGGGCTGGACGTGCCCGATGTCGGCCTCGTCGTGAACTTCGACATCCCGCCGGACCCGGAGTACTACGTGCACCGAATCGGCCGGACGGGACGCTCCGGTAAGGCCGGGGAGGCGATCACCTTCGTCAACCCGCGCGAGATGCGGGAGCTCAAGATGATCGAGCGCGCCACCGGCGCTCAAATCCGGCGCGGCGATCTGCCAACGCCGAGAGAGGCCGAGGAGCGCGCCAATCAGCAGTTCGAAGCCAAGCTGCTCGAAACCCTCAAGGGCACGACCTGGAAGCGCTACATCGAAGTCGTCGACAGCCTCTCGACCGAACACGACGCAATTGAGGTCGCCGCGGCGGCGCTCGCGATCGCGGCGGAGCACCGTGGAGCGCCTCGCCGGATTCACGCCCGTCCGGAGGCCGGGATCGAGCCTCCGACGTCCGAATCGAACGAAGGTCGCGAAGGACAACGATCCGGCAAGCCGCGGCCGGTGCATTCCCACGCGAAGCATCAGTCCGGCGAGAGGCACTGGAAGCAGCGAAAGCCTTACGTCGCGCGCGAGAGCGGCGGCCGCAACGGCAGGACGGCCCCTTAGACTACGCGGCCGATCGCGAACTTCAGGTAGTCACCTTCCGGGAATGCCGGCAGGCTGGGGTGGTCGAAAGCGGCGCCACTAAAGTCTTCAAGCACCCATTTGCGACCAGCCTGAGCAGCGCCGTCTTGGATACTCGCCAGGAAGTCGTCCTTGCTGACGTGACTCGAACAGGAGGCGGCGCAGAGCAGGCCGCCCGGCGTAGTGACGCTGGCCGCCAAGCTATGCAGGCGGCGGTATGCCTTGAGGGCGGCGGGTACGGCGTCCCTCCTGGGCGCAAAGCTAGGCGGGTCTGAAACGACGATGTCCCAGTGGTCCCCTCGTTTGATGGCACCATTGAGAAAGTCAAAGGCGTCGATTGCGTGGAACTTTGCGTCGGCAAGAGGGAAAAGGTTGAGTCTGAAGTTGCGGCGGGCGGTTTCGATTGCTGCCGCGGCGATATCAACGGTGTCGGTGCGTAGCGCACCGGCCGCCGCCGAGTGCAGCGAAAAGCCGCCCGTGTAGCCGAACAGATTAAGCACGGAGGCGGCTCGGGCGCGCTCGGCCACCAGTAGGCGATTCTCGCGCTGGTCCAGGAACAGCCCGCCCTTCTGAGCGTGCGCCAGGTCGACCACGAAACGCAGGCCGTTTTCCAGGACTTCGCGCTCATCGTTCGTGGAGGCTGGGCTTCGCGCCGCCCGGTCCAGCACAGTTCGAATCAGCAAGCGATCTCCCGCCGCCTGTCGCAGTCGCTCTTCGAGCGGTTCGTAGAACGCGCGAGCTCCTTCGCCGTCGAAACGAATGACGGCCGTATCGGCGTAGAAGTCGGTGTGGATGCCCGGCAGCAGGTCGGCTTCGCCGTGGACCCATCGAAACGCGTTCGTCCGCTCGAGGTCGAGGACTGCCAGCCGCCGGTCCAACGCCGCCCGCAGCCGCTCGGCTACGAGATCGTCCGCGTTAGCGAACCGGTGGCGGGGTCCTCCCGACTCAAGGACCCGTACCGCGATAGGGGAAGCTACGTCCCAGAAGCCCCTTGCCAGCGCTCGGCCGTCCCGCGTGCGGACCTCGACCAAAGCGCCGTTCTCCAGTCCTTCGCGCTCGGCCAACGCATTTCGATAGATCCAGGGGTGCCCACGGCGGATCGATCGCGCCAAGTCCTTCTCCAGCGTAACGGGCAGCGGACCTGGTCTGCGACTCATACCACCAAAGTACAGCAGGCGCGGGGTTCAAGGCATCGGAGCGGTTGAGCGGTTCGAATAAGTGCTACAGTGGAAGGGTCCCTTTCACCTGTGGAACGTCGCTGAAACTCGACGACCGCATAAAGTCGCGCAAGTTTCATTGCTCGCCTAGCCTGCCTCGACATGCCGGCTTCAATGCAAGCCGTCAAAGGCGTGGTCCGATTGGGTTCGGACAGGAAGCGTGTGACAACTCCAATGGCCGGAACCGTTCAACTTTCGTATCAGGGTGATTACGATGACCCATCGCCCATGGTCACTATCCACAATCCGCAGGTGATGTCACCGGCGCTCCTGAGTCAGGTCCTGCGGTTTGGTTTGCTGGCCGCAACCGCCAAGCGGCCTGTCGTGGCCGGGAAGCTGAAGGGCAGCAAGAAGGCCTTCACGGAGATGATCCAGTCCTACGGCCTCGGCGTTGAGGTCGTTCCTGCCGCGTAGCCGTTGACTACCCTACGTGAACTGTAGTGATCGCTTGCTGCCGCCGCCTTCTGAGAAGCCTCCCACGCCGGTCAGGACCTCGCCGTTTCCCTCGTAGGCGGCGCCGTAGGCCACCAGCAGCGGGACGAAGTGCTCCGGCGTTGGCAAGGCTTCCTGAACGCCCGGCGCAGTCTCCTCATACCGCAGCAGCGACTCGACGTCGCGACGCTCAAGTGTGTCCACCACCCAGGCGTCGAACTCACGGTTTGCCTGCGGGCTCTGCGCGCTGTGGTTCAGCAGGCCGCAGCCCATCACCATGATCCCTTCGTCGCGCAACGGCGCCAGGTACGCGCCGATCGCGAACAGCGACTCCGGATCGAAGGTTGGGATCGACACCTCCAGGACGGGTACGTCGGCTTCGGGATACATGCCCATCAACCCTACGAACGCGCCGTGGTCTAGACCCCGGTCGGTCGGTTCAATGTCCAGCTTGTCGCCCAGAAGGTCCGTGAACCGCTTCGCGAGCTGCGGCGCTGGCGGCGCTGGGTACTTCACCTCATAGAAGTGCGGCGGGAAGTTGTAGTAGTCGTAAACCAGGGGCGCCGGCTCGGTCGCTCCGAGCTGAAGGGGGTAATGCAGCCAGTGGGCCGAAAACAGCAAGATCGCTTCTGGGCGAGGCATGCTCAGGGCCCAGGTGTTTAGCTCGCCGCACCACGCTTCGTCCCACATTTGCCGCGGGCTGCCGACGCCGACGAAGACTGTGGGCATTCGCCTCACGGTAGCTGGTTCCTGTTCCTCCTGAGTCACGGGTCGATCCTCCACGCTTGCATAACTTTCAAACCAAGCCGGGTCCTCAGCTCGCGTCGCTGGCGCTCGATTTCATCAGCTGGTCGGCCTGGGGCGGCGAGAAGCCCATGTAACCTCGATGCCGCTCCGTCAGCTCGACGACCGAGAACGCTTTGCCGTCCACCATCTCCGGCGCCGTGAAGATCTGACGCAGGTCGCCGCCGGGCTCACCAATGATGCCGCCTGCCAGGCGGACGCCTTGGGCTTCGAGCTGGCGCACCGTCACTTCGATGTCCTCGACGCGGACGGCGATGTGGTGGAAGACGTTGTCGCCGAAAGCCTCGACCCATGCCGGTATCAAGCTCGTGCGGCCGCGTTCACCCTCGTAGGCCTGATCGATGAACATCGCGGGATATCCCGCGATGCGGTAAACCTTGGCGTACCAGTCCTCGAACTCCAGGGTCTCCGAGTAGGCGTAACCAAGGTCCTCGAACTGCCTGGCGCGTCGATCGATGTCTTTTGTACGGATCGTCAGGTGATCCATGATAGGCCAGAAGCCCACACCGGCTTCGTTGAGCGCGTCTCGCAGGGTGCGGGCAGCATGGTTTGTGGTGAGATAGTCGTCGACAAAACGTTTAATGAGCTCTTCCAGGTCTGCAGATTGCGTCATTCGATTCATCTCCCGCTGCGAGATACGCGGTGGTATTTTCACCGCCTCGACTCCTCTTCAATGAAGGTTAGCAGGTCGATCCAGACTTGGGGCCACGGTCTGTCGGTTCAACGCTGCCTCCTTCTTTGGACGCTCGCGAAGGACTTCCTGCACCTGCTAGGCTTTGGACCTGGAGGGATTAAGCGATGCAGGACACTCAGGCTTCGGCGCAGTGGCAGGTCACCTGCCAGTGTGGTTGGCGGGTGAAGGGTTCGAAGGAAGTCGTCGTCGAAGCGGTCCAGGAGCACGGTAGAACCGCGCACAACGTGGAGCTGACTGAGGAGCAGGTCATGGCGCAGGCCGTCCCGGGCGAGGGGCCTCAGGCCTAGGCAGGTTCAGGCGTGACGAGTAACCGCGGCGACCTCCCGTCCGAACACATCAGCGGGCTCCCAGGTCCGCTCTCGGAGCTGCCGTGGTCGGCGGAGTTCGTCATGCAGGCGATCGAGATACTGCCGGTTTCCGTGGACGGCGGCCAACTCGTCGCTCTGAGCCCGGCGCACGCCGATTCGTTTGTCGTGGGCTGGCCGGCAGGCACTCAACCTGAGGAAGTCGCGGCGAAGGCGCTGCAAACCCTGGGCTTCAATCCGATCGTCCTGCATTCCACGTCGTGGCGTCACGCCGGCGGTGAGGTCGTCCTCACCTACCTCGCGGTCGTCGAGCCTGTGATGAGCCTTCCCGAGTCCTGGGTCGTCGCGCCGATCGACCACAGGGAGCTGGCTCGCGGCGATGTCACGGCGCCGCCGCCGGCGATCGGCGTCGCACAGGTCCTCGAGCACGCGCTTCGCCACCTCACCTGGCTGGTCCACGAGGATGAGATCATCGCGGGGGCGCTACCCGGCTGGACGGAGCTTCTTCAAGGCTACATCCCGGAGCCCTTCCGGGCCTTCGGCGGCCCGGCCTGATCCTTGGACGGCTGGTTAGACTAATGCACGTACCCTTCCACCGAGGAGACGCAGGAGGAACAAGGACGATGGCTGATCTCGAGACGCTCGATCAGGCGTACTACACGATAAACCGGCGCTTCATCGAGACTGGACAGGCGCCTCACTTCACCGAATTGGCGGCTGAGCTGGGGCTTCCGATGGAAGAAGGACGCCAACTGCTGCACGAGCTGCTCGATTCTGGTATTCCGGCCTGGGTGCATCCCGGGACGGATTACATCGCTTCATTCGCGCCGTTCAACAATCTGCCTACCCATTACCGCATCAGCGTTGACGGTGAGCAGAGATGGTTTGCGCAGTGAGGCTTCGAGGCGCTGGCCGTGCGCTGGCTCTTTCCCGGTAAGACAGTCCGAGTTGACGCGCCGTGTCTGGATTGCGGTCAGGCCATCTCGATCGAAATGCGAGATGAAGAAGTATTGTCGACCGAGCCCGCCGAGGGCATCGTCGGATACGCCTACAGCGAAATCGGAGGTCCGGCCGACACGCGGCCGTTCAGGTGAGCGGGGATGAACCTCTTCCGGTCGGAAGAGCACGCGCGCAACTGGTCACAGTTCGATCCAGACTTCGAGCCCCAGCCGTTGGCCTTCTACCTCGACATGTTCAGCCGGGAGCAGTTCCGCGCACGGGCCAGGCCTGACTTCATCTCGTGGCGGGCCAGCCAGAGAAGGTAGCTGCAAGGATTGCCATCGGCCTGAGAATTGACGCGGCCGGGGCGGCGCAATACACTCCCGGCGCAACCGCAAATGAGGCTTCTTAACGTTTTTCGAGCTCGTGTGGCATAGGCCGAGAGGTGTGTCTTGAAGATACTGATTGGGACGCGCGAAGGGGCATTCGTAGCCGGTCACGAAAAGGCGCCGGTCGTCGCGGACGGGCTGGCGGGACGTGACGTGATCACGCTCTGCCGCACCAACGGCAGCATCCTGGCAGGCACCGGACATGGCGTCTACCGCTCTAACGACGGGCTGTCCTGGCAGGCGAGCGGCTGCGAAGACCGGGCCGTCCGGGCGATCGCCGCGGCGCCGCGGGACGGAGGCGCTGTCTACGCCGGGACCCAGCCGGCCGCGCTCTATCGAAGCAGCGACGACGGTGTGTCCTGGGCTGAGATTGAGTCGCTCACCCGTACCCCAGGCTCCGAGCACTGGGGGCTGCCGGGCGAACCCCAGGCATCCCGCGCTCTCGCGATCGTGTTCGACGAGGCGAAACCGGCCCGATGCTGGGTCGGCGTTGAGGTCGGCGGGATCATGGAGACAAAAGACGGCGGCGAGACCTGGGCTGCGGGAATGGCAGGGCAGAACCCCGACATCCATGCGCTGGCCCGCGACCCGGCTCGACCGGACGTGCTCTATGCCGCCACCGGATTCGGCCGCATCGAGGCGGTTGTGAGCGGGGAGCAAAGCACGGCGGGGGTCTATCGGTCTGATGACGGCGGCTCCAACTGGCGCTACGTCTGGCCCGACTCCGAGCGCCGCTACACGCGGCCGATGTGCGTCGATTCGCGCGCACCGCATGCGCTCACGGTTGGATGTACCATCAACTTCCGATCCAGCTTTCGCGACCCGGAGGGGGCGCACTCGATGCTGTATCAGAGCACAGATGGCGGCAACACCTGGCGCTCGCTCGGCGACGATGCGCACTCACCGTCAGCTGCCAACCTCACGGCGCTGATGCAGGGTGAGGAGCCCGGCAGCGTCGTGGTGGGCACGGACAGCGGCGAGGTTTGGCAGGTCAGCGCCGCAGCGGAATGGACGCTTGTCGCGAGCGGCCTGCCTCACGTGCAGGCACTGCTGACGCTCGACTAGACCGCCAGCGAGGCACGAGTTTCGGCTGACGCTGAACTGTAGGAGCGCTGCTCTACACCCGGCGCGGATCTGGCTCTCCGAGACCCGTCCGCCCCTATTTACGGTAAAGTGCGGTGGCACAGCGTGTCAGATTTCGTTGTCTGTCTGCACCTTGACTGGCGTGGCATTCTACCGGAGGCGGTCCCAATGAACTCCAACTCATCCAATGGTACGCGGTCGAAAGCCGATCTCGACGTCATCGTCGTGGGCGGCGGGCTCGGTGGTCTCTACACGCTGTACCGGATGCGAGGGATAGGTCTCAAGGCGCGGGCGTTCGAGGCCGGAAGCGGCCTGGGTGGGACCTGGTTCTGGAACCGGTATCCCGGCTGCCGCTGTGACATCGAGAGCCTGGAGTACTCTTATTCGTTCTCTCCGGAGCTGGAGCAGGATTGGCACTGGCCGGACCGCTACGGAACCCAGCCCCAGATCCTGGAGTACATCGAGCACGTGGCGGACCGCTTTGACCTGCGCAAGGACGTTATGCTCAACACCAGGGTGCTCACGGCGCGGTTCGACAGCGGCGACAACCTGTGGACGATCACCACCGACAAGGGTGACAGCTTCAGCGCGCCCTACATCGTCATGGCGACGGGGAATCTCTCCACGCCACGCGTACCTGAT
Organism: uncultured Chloroflexia bacterium; assembly: GCA_963766645.1. Taxonomy (GTDB): domain Bacteria; phylum Chloroflexota; class Dehalococcoidia; order DSTF01; family WHTK01; genus WHTK01. The sequence continues at coordinate 989,435 of CAVYAY010000002.1, forward strand.
TTCCCGGGCCTCGCGAGCTTCAAGGGCGACTGGTACCACACCGGCATGTGGCCCCACGAAGGTGTCGACTTCACCGGGCAGCGGGTTGCGGTGATCGGTACCGGCTCGTCTGGTGTCCAGAGCATCCCGTTCATCGCGGAACAGGCGAAGCACCTGCACGTTTTCCAGCGGACCGCAAACTTCGTCCTGCCGGCCCAGAACGGTCCGATGGACCCGGAGCGCGAGCGGACCCACAAGGCTACGTACCGTGACAGCCGCAAGGCCGCTTACGGCACGCCTTTTGGGATGGCCGGTCATCCGCCGCCAACCAAGGGCGCGCTTGAGGTCACGCCGGAGGAGCGCGAGGCGGCATACGCTTCGAAGTGGGAAGCAGGTGGCAGCATCAGTTTCCTGTACACCTACACCGACCTCCTCCTAGATGAGAAGGCGAATGAGACGGCGGCGGAGTTCGTACGCGCCCGCATCCGGGAACGCGTGAAGGATCCACGCACCGCGGAGTTGCTCTGTCCCACGGATCATCCTATCGGTACCAAGCGCCTGATCCTGGACACCAACTACTACGAGGTCTACAACCGCGACAATGTGACGCTGGTGGACGCCCGCAGCGCGCCGATTGATTGCATCACCGAGACCGGGCTGCGGACCTCAGAAGCCAGCTATGAGTTCGACGCCATCGTTTTCGCCACGGGCTTCGACGCGATGACGGGTGCGCTGAGAGAGATCGACATCGAGGCCGACACGGGTACTGACATCCAGAGCAAGTGGGCCGACGGTCCACACACTTATCTTGGGATCATGATGGCAGGGTTCCCAAACCTGTTTATGGTCACCGGGCCGCAGAGCCCGGGCGTGAAGAGTCAGATGATCCTCTCAATCGAACAGCACGTGAACTTCATCACGGGCTGTCTCGAGCACATGCAGGGCGCCGGATATACGCGCGTCGATGCGGATCAGGACGCTGAAGACAGCTGGGTGAAGTACAACGACGAAGTGGCGCATTCCACCCTGTATCCGAAGGCGAACTCCTGGTACATGGGCGCCAACATTCCCGGCAAGCCGCGCATCTTCATGCCCTACGTGGGCGGCGTGCATACTTACAACAACCTGTGCAACGACATCGTTGCCAAGGGTTACGAGGGGTTCACGTTCTCACGTCAGCCGCAGCCCGCGCTAGTGGAGCAAGTGAGCACGGTTGCAGCAGAGAGCTAGCATCTGATCGCGCTCGCCTAGTTTTTGCGCCGCCTCGAGAACTGCCATCGCACGTCGCTGCGATTACCTGGCAACGTTGCGCTCCATGAAGTCGAGCAGGTTGTCGACAGCCTCGACCCAGACATCACCCCGGCTGCGCCCGCTGGACTTGAGCGTAGCGAAGCCGTGGTCGGCGCCTTCAAGTAGCCTTAACGAGGAGCCGGGGACCAGGGAGTTGGCTGACTCGAGTTCGTCCGGTGAGGCAAATGCGTCCCGCGTACCGGAGCAAAATAGCGTAGGAGTCGCAATCGACCCCAGGTGCCGGTCGCGGCGTTGTTCAGGCTTGCCGGGAGGATGGAGAGGGTAGGCGAACAGTACTAGCGCGCCCACCGTGGCGCCTTGCGCGACAACCTGGGAGGCGATCCGCCCGCCCATGGATCGCCCGCCAACGACCAGCGAAAGATCCGGCGCCTGGGCGGCCTGGATGACCGCAAGCCACGTTGCCTCGAGGACCGGCGTCCCATCAGGCGCGCGCCGCTTTGCCTCCATATAGGGAAACTGAAATCGCCAGCACTCGATACCGTTCGCTACGAGGCGGTCAGCGCAGTAACGCCCGAAAGGGTCGTCGAGGCTGGAGCCCGCGCCGGGTGCGTAGATAAACCGCAGCCGAGCCTGGTCCAGCGGCACCGAGCAGACCGCTGTCACCTGTCCCGAACCAGCGACCTCGATCTTTAGACTTTGCGGCATAGAGGTATCAGGTCTACTGCCACCACCGGGGGAGTTCACCTTTAGGAGCGCAAGAACTGGCCATAGTAGACCCATCATCTCATGAACGCAGTGCGAGGCAACTGAGATTCGACTGCGTCCAACGGCGACTAGCCGGATTCGCCGAAAGACGCCAGACTGACCGACGTCATTTTGCAGCGGGCGAGGCGACGTTCTAAACGCTATTCGATCGTCTGAGAGCGTAGAGCGCGGCCAGCACGAGGCACGAATGGTGCCGCATCTCGGAGCGCTCGTAGAAGACTTCGATCTGCCCTAAAGTGGGCATCGTTTCGAGTCGCAAGCGTGGTGGCCGGGTTGCTGCCTGCGATTGCGGTCAGCCGGTTGGCTTGGGCTTAGTCGTTCGATATTGGAAGGACAACGAGGGGGTGAGTTTGATAGTTCGTCTTTACACCGGCGACGACGGGGAGTCCCATTTCGAGGAAATAGGATTTGCGTTTGGTCCTCACCTTCCTTTGAGCGAACGGACGGCTCCAGAGCCTGCAGAGTCGATTCTCTTCGCGCGTCACATGCCGGGATACTTCATGGATTGGCATCCCGCACCGCGGCGTCAGTACGTCGTGTTTCTCGCCGGGCAGAACGAGATCAGCGTCGGCGATGGCACGAAGATGGTCTTCCGGGCAGGGGACGTCCTGCTAGCAGAGGATGTGGGTGGCCGCCACACCGTGCGAGTCATCGGAGACGAGCCGAGGATCTCGCTTACGGTTCCTCTCCGCGAGTAGCGAGCGGCTATTCGCCCAGGCCTCGAATCGCTGGATAGACCTCTCGCGCGAAGAGCTCCAGGCTGCGGCGCGTGCGTTCGGCCGACATGAAGCCGGCCTGGTTCATCATCAGCAGGTGACCGGTGTCACAGCGTTCGTGGAGGTTTGTGATCTTTTCGATCATCTGGTCCGGCGTGCCGGCCATGAGGATACCTTTGGCGCAGAGCGTCTCGTAGTCATCCCCGTACGCTCGCCGCTCGCCCGAGGCCATCTGCCGCGCGAGGGCCTCGTACGGCGTGTATCCCGGTGGGTTGAAAAAGTAAGGGTGGCGTTCGCGCTCCAGATACCAGAGCAACTCCCGGCCGCCCCGCTCGGCGTCTTCCTCCGTTTCCGCCGTGTAGCAGAGCGCCAGGTAGGCGAAACGGTCAGATCTGGGCTCCGGCAGCCCACACTCGGCGGCTCGTCTCCGGTAAGCGGCGACGAGTGTCTCCACAAGGTCATACGGGTTCAGAAAGGTAGCGAAGGTGTAGCCACGCTCCGCTACCCATTCGGCGCTTTCGACATGCGAGCCGGAAACCCAGACCGGCGGGTGGGGTTCCTGGTACGGCCGCGGCCAGATATTGACGTAGCGGAAATGCCAGAACCGGCCCTCCCAGTTGAAGGGTTCGTGCTCGGTCCAGGCTTTGATGATCAGGTCGTGAGCCTCGTCCATCCGCTCTCGCTGTAATACCGGGTTCGTGTTCGCCGGATGAATCTCGGAGCCGACGCCGCGTACGAAGCCGGAGACGATCCTGCCCCTCGAAATGCAATCGAGCATCGCGATCTCCTCCGCCACCCGGACGGGGTTATCGCGATGCACGATCGGCGAGCCTAGGATCGCCAGCTTTGCCCGCGTCGTCTGGCGCGCGAGCGCAGCGGCCGAGATCGGGACTACGGAATCGAGACAGGTCATCGTCGCGTGGTGCTCGTTGAGCATGATGTCGAGCCCGAGGTCGTCAGCGTAGAGGTAGTCGTCCAGGTAGCGGTTGTAGAGGTCGGCCGCGGTCCGAGGGTCGCAATAGCTGTTCGGCACGATTACCCTCGCCGAACCCAACGACTTCTCCACCTCTTCCGGCACGTAGGGGTAAGGCATTTCCGTGAAGTAATACGCGCGCATCGGATCCTCTTCTCCCCGTCCCGTCAGCCGCGTTTGAGAAACGAGGCGACTAGATTTACAAAGCGTTCAGGTTGCTCAAGGTATGGGTAATGTCCGGCCTGAGGAAGCGTCTCGAAGCGAGCATTCGGGATCGCACGCGCGTAGGAGCGTCCATATTCAGGGTTCACGACGCCGTCCGATTCTCCCCAAACGACCAGGGTTGGGACGGTAATGCGACCCAGGCGGCCGGGCAACTTCGGGCTATGCATGAAAGGGTTCCAACCAAACAGCGCAGCAGCCTCTCGGTTGCGCAGCAGTACGGCCAGCTCGGCCTCGGGCATTGGCCCAAGCCCCGGAAGTTTCATGTGCTGTTTGGCCAGGTCCGAGTCGTGCCAGCTGCATTCGAGAAAGCGCCCTGGGTCCATGACGAAGGTGTCGGCAATTTCAGCTGTCTCCCTGCCGGCAGTCTTTATTCCCACGGCGTCCACCAGTACGAGGCTGCGAAGATTGTGCGGACAGCGCACCGCGACCTCTGCTGCAACCCAGCCACCAAACCCCATGCCCATGACATGCATTGGGCCGACCGCTTCCAACAAGTCGAGATAGAGGTAGGCCAGGTCATCCACGCTGTCGAAGCCAGCCGGCAGGTCGGAGCTGCCGAAACCAGGGTGGGACGGCCCCACGATCGAGAAGTCTCCGGCAAGCAGGTGCCAAAACGGCCTTGGCTCGTTGAGGTATTCGATGTCGTGGAGGATGAGCAGAGGCTCGCCCTCGCCCAGGGACCACGACTCGAGTGAGACCCCGTGAAGGACCAGCGGATGTGGTGCAGTCACGGGAAGAGTCCCTTCCGTGGGATTCACACCGCGTACCCCTGGTCACGATACCAACGGGCCGCGCCCGGGTGCAGCGGTACTTCGAGCGGCGTCGCTTCCGTTTCCTGTCCGAGCTGGTCGATGCCGGTGTACGAGCTGGTGTCCCAGGGAATCTCCTCGGCCCGGGCCGAGATGGCGGCACAGATCTTGTAGGCATCATCGTCGGCGAGCGACGCTCGGGTGTAGAGCGGCCAGCCGCTGTAATCGATGCAAGCGCTGTCCCGCTCGAGCAGGGGATAGCGCTCCTTGGGCAGAGTTGCCTTCCGCCAACCGAGGTCCTCAAGTCTTGCGAACGTCTCGTCCTCGAGTTCGAGCGGCATGAAGCCCTCCTCGAGGGCGACGGTCAGCCAGGTGACTATCCCCTCGTCGAAGACGATGTCGACGGACCCCTCCCGGATCGCCGCGATACGTCGTGGATCGCCGGGTCCTCCGTTCGTCTGGAAGCTTCCTCCCCAGGACTCTATGTCGGCCAGGCTGAAACCGAAGCAGGGCAGCATCTGGTCCAAGAGCACACGCGTTGAGTGCGTCGCGTCCTCGCGGATCGAGACCCGCAGCGGTCGCCGTTCAGCCGCGACCTGCGCTAGTGATTCGATGCCGGACTTTGGCTTAGCGGCGATGACGAAGCGGTCCCAGGATGGGTAGCTCGCAAGCACCCTGACGGGAAGCGGCTCGACGAATAGCCCTTTGCCGAGGTAGGCCTGCGTCAGCAACGCCGAAGGATTGACGAACGCGCCCTCGAGATCGCCGCGCACGACGGCGTGCGCCAGCGCAGGCGATCCTGGGGAAAGACGCAGCCAGGGCTTGAAGTCCTCGCCCGAACCGTTGCCAATGGCAATCGCGATGTCTCGGTTTCCGTAGTAGGGGATCGATGGGTCGCCCGCAATTCCAAGGGCGATCTCCCAGAGCATCTTGCTGCGAATGAACTGCGCACCGCGAGGCAGGGATTCCATCATGACCTCCACGCATCTTCTCTCAACCAGATCAGTCAAATGGATTTTAGGCCCAAACACACCGGGCGGTGGACGAGGGCGACTCTATCGGCTGATCGTGCAATCTAGCAAGCCGGGTTGAGCGAGGAAGGAGCAGTTCGCATTCGAGTAGTGGCAGGTCACGACCGCATCAGCCGAATCGCCTACGATCGGACCCTGAGTATGTTGTTCTCGCATCGAAAGGCCGTGCTGGCACACTTGGTTGCCTGTTGCCTCGTCGGTCTGGTCGCCTGCAGATCGACTCCTGACGATCGTGTTGTCTCCTCGGTGACCTCACAGCCAGGCGCGCTCTCCGACGCCGCTTCACGTGTTGCCGGGCCAGTCTCCTCGTCATCCGCGACCCCGGTCCATCCGACGCCCTCGCCAATCAGAACGCCAACCGCGCCGCTGACGATCCCGACAGTGGAATCGCGGCCCGTACCCTACGTCACTGATCCTGCCTTGGAGGCACTGCTTCAAGGGTTGCTGGGTACCGCACGGTCGTCTTACGGCGTCTTCGTCAAGAGCCTGATCGACGGCACGGGAGCCAGCGTCAACCCGGACAAGGTCTTTTCCGCCGCCTCGCTCTTCAAGCTGTTCGTCATGTGGGAAGCCTTTCGCCAAGAGTCGCTGGGGCTGATCAGCTTCGGCGACATCATGGAGGTGACTCCCTATTACAAGTCATGGGAGCTAGGCACAAACGCTGTCGAGGTGGGGGACTTAGTTACGGTCGATGAAGCACTGCGTCTGATGATGTCGATCAGCGACACGCCGACTGCCGTGCTCCTCCAGGACGCGCTCGACTTCGCCAACGTAAACAAAGGGCTCGAAGAGCTGGGTATCCGCAACAGCGGTCTCTTCTATCCCGGTCCTCCCCTTGCGACGGCCCGTGACGTTGGCCGGCTACTCGAAGATATCTTACGCGGCGGGATTCTGCCAGAAGCGTCACATGAGGCCATGCTTGCTCTGCTGATGTCGGAGCGGACTGATAATGGCCTCCGCGCCGGGGTGCCGCCCGAGATTAGGGTTGCGCACAAGACAGGCTCCCTGCCGATGGCGCTCCACGACGCTGGCATCGTCTTCCTGCCGGGACAAACCTACGTGTTCGTGGTGCTCTGGGACCGTCAGAGCGACGCGGATCTCATCGCGACAATCTCCCAGCGCGTGTACGCGTACTACGAGGGGCGAGAGTAGGGAGCCGCTCTGATCCCAAGGCGGGGCGGCCGTCACCTGCACTCTCCCTCGTCGCCCGTTGGCGGGCTGCGTTCAAGCAAGGCCGTGGCTCGCCGCCGCGGTGACGTGGGCGGAGATCGTTCAGCACGCTGCGAAACCTGGTTCAGGGGAATGGTGCGTCGGTGGTCAGCATCTCTTTGCCCCAGGCTTCACCAGCGAAGTCCATGATGAAGCCGTCTCGATGGCTCAGAGCGTGTGCGTCGCGATGGATTCGCTGGATTTGCTGTGACCTGTAGAGCGCCCGTCCGCCGCTCACGTCGAACAGCCGGTTAATCGCCTGCATGCAGAGCTGCACAACGAACGACTTGTCGCGAAGGTAGCGTGCTCGCTCAAGCGAAGAGAAGCTTTCACCTCGCTCACCCTTACGCATGAACTCCTTCACCGTTTCGTTGTGGAGTAAACGGGCCGTGTGGATTTCGGCGCCTGCCTCCGCGAGCCGAAGTTGCATCTGGACGCCCTCGGCCGAGCGGGCCTTGCCACCGCTTCCTCGAAGCCTAGCGAGGAAGTCCTCCACGGCTGCTTCGCCAAAGCCGATGATGGGGGCTATTAGCTCCCAACCCAGGGTGACACGAAGCGGCACGCGATAGCTAACCTGTTGGTGCAGCTCCCAGGCACTCATGTCGTTACTGCCCGCGGTGTTGGCGTCGAGCACCCTGTGGTCTGGAACGAACACGTCTTCCGCCACGATGTCTTTGCTGCCCGTACCGACGAGACCTGAGACGAACCAGGTGTCGATGACCTGACATTCGTCCTTGGGAACGAGAAGCATGCGAGGACCGTCCTCGGTCGAGGCTCCCAGCATGAACCACGATGCTGCGTCACAGCCGCTGGAGAAGTCCCAGTGGCCAGAGATCCGGTAGCCGCCGGAGACTCGCCCGGCTTTCCCTTTGGTCGGGTCGTATGAACTCGAACACAGAGTCAAAGGACCGCTGGAGTAGTACTCCTCCTGAGCCTGTTGCGAAAAGAAGCCGAGCATCCAGTTATGCACGGTCCAGACGGCGTAACACCACGAAGATGAGCCACAGCCCCGTCCCAGTTCCATGATGATTTCGAAGATGTCGTCGTAGTCGACGCCGGGGTGCCCACCGTATCGAGCCGGGTTCCCAGCCTGAAGCAGTCCGCTGGTCTTGAAGTCAGCGAGTGTGTCGTCCGGAATTTGCCGTAACTTCTCGGTGTCCGCTGCGCGTGCTCGGAGAATGGGTACAAAGGACCGAGCTCGGTCCACCAGCTTGGCTTTGGTTGGATGTGGGCTCAACTCCGACACTCGCATAAGCTGCACCATCCTCCGAACGAAAAGCCAGGCCGATCCTACTGTTCGAGGCCGTACCCTTGCGGGTGGATTCTAACCCGAGATGACGGGAGCGACACTCCGTAAGTCGGAAGCTGGATACGTTCGCCACGGGCCGTTTCTCACTGGGGAGCTGTACAGCAAGGCGCGCCCTTACCATCTGATGTTCTCCCTCGAAAGACGGAGGAGGCCTCCGTCCATTTTCGAATGCCAAACCGCGACCTTGGCTCGATTCGCAAGGAGCATTGCGAGGCCGAAACTAGCTGCATCACCGACGGAAGACGAAAGGTGCAGTCATGAGAACACCGATGGACAAGTCGACTGTTGCTCGGCAGGCCACTGCAGAGTCATTGCTGAAGGAAATGGCCGAGCTTATCGAGTATCACGAGCGCATGGTGTCACACGCAAAAAGTCTTGATGATTTGCGGGACTTCCTCTTGCCGCCCAAGTTTGAAGTCTGGCTCACTCGCTATCGTGAATGCCAGACAGCCGGCTTCGATGGCAGTAGCCTGTGAGCAGAGCTGATCTGGATCCGGCAATCTCGGCGCACCCGTCTTGGCGAGAATGACGCAAGAACAGAACGGTGTGTTCTGGCGCCAAGAGGGGCGACCCGCGGCGCCGGCAATTCGTAGCGGGATAACTCAGGTTTGAGAATCAAATGGCGGAGAGGCAGGGAAGAACCGTGACCTTGTTCTCGCCAAATAAACTCCGTGCGAGACATGCGAAGGTGCCGCCACCTGTCATTGCCCGCCTCGTCTCTTCGAATTGAGGTTTGTTGCCGAGTCTACAACTCCGGGTGAGTAAGTAGAGGGCGATCGTAATGGCAGTCCTTACGCCCGACACGATGCCGCAGAGCTAGGCCACTCACGATCTTCTGATCGTGTCACCTGGCCTCGCCTCGGGATGCGCTCAGTTTGCTAGAATCCCGCTGCCCTACTAGGGCTGGAGGGTGAGACATGAAGCGGAGCACGGACCGGATTCTTACGACGCACGCTGGTAGCCTCGTCCGCACGCCTGAGATCGTCGAAGCGATGATTGCCCAGGAGCTGGACCGCCCGTTCGACGCCGACGCCCTCCAGCAACACATTCGTACCGGAGTGCGGGCTGTGGTGCAGCGACAAGCTCAGGCGGGAATTGATGTTATCAGTGACGGTGAGTACGGCAAGAATGGTTGGATCCAGTATGTGACCGAGCGTCTGGACGGTATGACGCCCATGCCGGGAAATCCGATCCGCAATGAGGGACGCTGGCCGGAGCCAGAGCGCTTTGACGACTTCTACCGTGAACACCTGCTCTGGGAACCAATGCAGTGGCTTCCGGACGCGCCGTCGAAAGCCGACTACAAGGGCACTACGCGCAGCATGCTTTACGCCTGCACGGGACCACTTTCATATAAGCCCGAGTCCGTTCAACGCGATATCGAAAACTTCAAGGCGGCGCTGGACGGCGTGCGGGTTGAAGAGGCATTCATGCCTGTCGTCGCACCCTGCAGCGTGGAGGCGCTGGCAAACCAGCACTACCAGACCCAAGAGGATTATTTGTTCGCCGTAGCCGACGCATTGGCGGTGGAGTACCGCATGATCGTGGAGTCGGGTTTCATCCTCCAGGTGGACGATGCGATTCTGCCGATGCAGGCGTTCCTGCTAATGCGGGGCAAGAGCATGGAGGAGTATCACAAATGGGCGGAGGTTCGCATTGAAGCCCTGAACCATGCACTCAGGGGCATTCCGGAAGACCGCGTGCGCTACCACATTTGCTGGGGCAGCCAGAACATCCCGCACACAACCGACCCGGCCCTGAGTGACATCGTGGACCTCGTGCTCAAGGTCAACGCCCAGGGCTACTCCATCGAGGCCGCGAACCCCCGGCACGAGCATGAGTGGAAGGTTTGGGAGGATGTAAAGCTGCCGGACGGCAAGATCCTCATCCCGGGCGTCATTAGCCACGCCACCAACATCGTGGAGCACCCGGAGCTCGTGGCGATGCGTCTCGGTAACTTCGCCGGCTTGGTGGGGCGCGAGAATGTTATCGGCGGGACAGACTGCGGCTTCTCGCAGTTCTGGAACCTCGTTCGCGTCCATCCCCAAATCCAATGGGCCAAGCTCGAGGCGCTGTCAGAGGGGGCCCGGCTCGCAAGCAAGCAACTCTGGATGCGGAACCAGGCTTCTCAATGACAGAGACTCTTCTTTCACCAACAAGTAACACGATGACGGCATCGTGCCAGCTCTTTGGTGACTGCTGGCGGTTGGAGTTCCTGTCGGGTGGCTCTCGAAGTCAACGGATCCCGGTGTCGTAGGCGAGGTCGACATCGACGCGAGCATCAGCGACGACGACGGTAACTGGAGCTGGCGTGCCAAGCAACCCCTGAACCACCTGCGGTTCAACAACATACGTCCCTGCGTCGACTGGGATAAGGAACCGGCCCAGGCTGTCGGTGCTGGTGCGCACCACCTCGTCTCCGCCTTGAAGGATGCGGATCACCGCGCCGCCGACCGGCCGCGGGGAACAGGCCGGATCGGGAGGCGAGCGCTCTACAGGGCAGACCGGCCCTGCGAGGACCCGACCGGCAATCGCTAGTCCCGAAGTGTCGCTTGGAACCGTGAGCATGCCATCGGTCAGGTCGCCGAGGAGGTCGACGACGGAGTCAGTCCACAGAACCTGCTCCCCCTTCGGGGCGTCGGCGTTGGTGCTCATGTTCGGGACGGCTAAGACATCGAAGCCCGGGAGGACGAGCCAGGGGCGGCCACACTGGGGCGGGTGGGATTCCAGCAGGGCGCTGCAAAGCCGCACTGGCTCGTTCGGCGCCGCGATAAGAAAGCCCTCGACGGTGGCGAGACCTGACGCGGCAGCCGATTCCTCGACGCTTAGAACAGGTGGAACTGCGGTCGCGGCCCCTCGGTCGTCGCCGCAGGCCGCGAGGACAATGGGGACCAGAATGATGACTACCAGAGACAGCAGGGGCTTGTTCACGTTGGAATTCAAGGGCATAGCCGTTCTCGCAGATAGCTTTTCAGACGTAAAGCTCAGGGCTTTGGTTCCCGTTTATCGCCCTTCTCCTAACCACTTCGGCAGAGACGACGATACCGGCAGCGCTGGTAACAAAGGCATGAGCATTTCACCATCGCGAGGCCCGGAGTATTTCCTCAGCTTCAGCGAGAACCTCTGAGGCTTCGAGTTCGTTCTCCGGAGCCTCAGAAACAATCGACGAAGGCGGCTCCCCTTCCCCCAGGTCACCGGCTAGGCCCGCGCGCTGTTCCAAGGCTATGACGGTCTCGCGCAACTGATCAGAGGAGGAAACTGCGGCGTCGATCGCTCTGCGCTGCATTTCCGCAGCTTCCCTCAGGCGCTCGAGGTCGACCGCCAGATTGAACCCTTCCTTGAGCGCTCTCAACAGGCTCAGGCCGGCACCGGCGTTAGGAGTGGCGGCGGCGTAGAACGGCTCGCTCGCATAGAGATCGATGGTGCGGCAGCCATTCGAAGCAAGGTGCAAGTTCAGGATGCGTCCGATGTCGCCGGGCCCGTCCTTGTCTTTCAGCTCCCGGAAGCCATACTCCTCGATCAACTCTGGTGTGGAGTAGATCGCTCGCACGGGCACGTCGAGCGTGTGCGGCACCATCGCGGGCATGGACTTCAGATTTATCGCGGTACGAATGCCCAAACGAGTTGCGAAATCGCCGATGCTCACGACGAACTCCCGCCAGTTGAAACTCGGCTCAACACCGACGAGCACGAGATACGAATGGTCAGGCCCATCGACGCGGTAGACGACGTTCTGGGGCCAGTCCACGATGGGCTTGTCGCCCTCAAGCCTGACCCACGGACGCATTAGGGCGTCGTTGTAGTACGCCTTCGCCTCGAACTCAGCGACCGGTTCGGCATCCCAGTGTTCCACCGCATAGGCAAGAGCGGATGCCGCGGTCGCCCCACCTTTCCACTGAGAACTGAAGGCAGTAAGCAGGATCGGGTCTTTGAGGTCGGGAATAAGAGTACGTTCGCTTATAGGTTGACTAGACATTTCGAAACCTCAGAGTGCTTCAAGATATCTGGCACTCCAATCTATAGAGTGCTGATTCTATGCGGCACGGACTCATCAAGCCAATGTCTGATAGTAGTATTATCAAACTTATTTACATTATAATAGCAATGGAACGAAAATGCACTTGAGGCTTTCCCGGACGAGGTAAGTAGAAATGGCATCAGTCAGTTACACGGAAAAGGCAGAGGCGGCTCTCCTTGAAGCTCAACGCGTCGCCGAAGAGGGGCACTTCTCCTCTGTCGAAGGGCTGCATGTACTGCAAGCGCTGGTTGACCAGGAGGGCGGCATCGTACCAGGCACTCTCCAGTCCGCAGGAGTCGATCCCCGGGCAGTGCTCAGCCGGATGGACGGCGGGTTGCAGCGTCTGACGAAGGCTTACGGTGCCACGCAGGTTGTGGCTAGTGAAGAGTTGCGCCGTGCCTTACAGCAGGCAGAAAAAGAAGCCCATCAACTCCGAGACGAATACATCAGCACTGAACACCTCCTGCTCGGTCTGGCGGCAGCTAACGGTGCGGCCGCGGACCTGCTCGGCACTTTCGGCCTCACCCGCGACGTCATTCTCGCCGGCCTGACCAAGGTCCGCGGCAACCAGCGCGTGACCGATACAACGCCGGAGGACAAGTTTGATGCCCTGTCCAAGTACGGCCGTGACCTAACCGAAGAGGCCCGTAAGGGCAAGCTCGACCCCGTCATTGGCCGAGATGAAGAAGAGCGCCGCGTGATCCAGGTGCTTTCACGCAGAACGAAGAACAACCCCGTGCTCATCGGCGAGCCCGGCGTTGGCAAGACCGCGATCGTCGAGGGCATCGCCCAGCGCATTGTGCGCGGCGACGTCCCCGAGGGCTTGAAGAATCGCCGTGTCTGGGCGATGGACCTCGGCTCCATGGTCGCCGGTGCCAAGTATCGCGGTGAGTTCGAGGACCGGCTCAAGGCGGTGCTCAAGGAGGTTCAGGAGGCCGCAGGGGAGATTATCCTCTTCATCGACGAGTTGCACACCGTCGTAGGTGCCGGTGCCGCCGAAGGTGCTATGGACGCCTCGAACATGCTCAAGCCAATGCTGGCACGTGGCGAGTTGCACTGTATCGGGGCCACCACCCTCACCGAGTACCGCAAGTATATCGAGAAGGACGCCGCCCTCGAGCGACGCTTCCAGCCTGTGATGGTCGAGCCACCCGGCGTCGAGGACTCGATCAGCATTCTGCGCGGCCTGCGTGAGCGCTACGAGGTGCACCATGGCGTGCGCATCAAGGATTCCGCCCTCGTGGCCGCAGCCGTGCTCTCGAATCGCTACATCACGGACCGCTTCCTGCCGGACAAGGCTATCGACCTCATCGACGAGGCGGCCAGCCGCCTGCGCATGGAAATCGACAGCATGCCGGTCGAGCTTGACGAGGTCGAGCGTCGCATCCTTCAGCTCGAAGTCGAGCGCGAGGCCCTGCGCAAGGAGATAGATACACCCTCGCAGGAACGGCTCGCCGCCCTGGAGAAGGAGCTCGCCGACCTCAAGGAAACCCAAACCGGCCTTCGCGCGACCTGGGAAAACGAGAAGCAGCAGATTGAGCGCATCCGCAGCCTTAAAGAAGACACCGAGCGCCTGCGGGTCGAGATCGAGAGCGCGGAGCGACGAGGTGACTACGAACGCGCTGCCCAACTGAAGTACGGCCAGCTTCCCGAGCTCGATCAGCAACTTGCAGCTTCAGAGGCCGAATCGGCCCAGGGCCGTCGACTGCTCAAAGAGGAAGTGGACGAGGAAGACGTCGCCGAAGTGACGGCGCGCTGGACCGGCATCCCTGTGACGAACCTGCTTGAGGGTGAGGTCGAGAAACTGATCCATATGGAGCAGCGTCTGCATGAGCGCATCGTCGGCCAGGATGAAGCGGTTGCTGCCGTCTCCAATGCGATCCGGCGGGCGCGCGCCGGCATCCAGGACCCTAACCAGCCACTGGGTAGCTTCCTCTTTCTCGGACCGACGGGAGTCGGCAAGACGGAGCTCGCGAAGTCACTGGCCGAGTTCCTCTTCGACGACGACCAGGCGATGATCCGCCTCGACATGAGTGAGTACATGGAGAAGCACACGGTGTCCCGGCTGGTCGGCGCACCGCCCGGCTACGTCGGCTTCGAGGACGGCGGTCAACTGACGGAGGCCGTGCGGCGACGGCCCTACTCTGTGATCCTGCTGGACGAGATCGAGAAGGCACACGGCGATGTGTTCAACGTCCTGCTGCAGATCCTTGACGATGGCCGCCTCACAGACGGTCAGGGCCGCACCGTCGACTTCAAGAACACGGTCGTGATCATGACCAGCAACCTCGGTAGCCAGTACCTCCTCGAGTCGGAGAGCATCGCAGCCGGAAGGACTATGGTCGAGGATCTTCTGAAGCAAGCCTTCAGGCCGGAGTTCCTCAACCGCATTGACGAGATCATCATCTTCGAGCCCCTTGACCGGGAGAGTCTGCGCCGCATCGTCGACATCCAGATCGCCGGCCTTGCTCGCCGCCTGCACGAGCGCAAAATCGGCATCGAGCTCAGCGATCCGGCGAAGGAGCGCCTGATCGCGGAAGGGTACGACCCGCACTACGGCGCACGGCCGCTGAAGCGGGTGATCCAGAAGCAGCTGCTGGACAGCATCGCCCTCAGGCTCCTGGAAGGCGAATTCCACGATGGCGATACGATCAAGGTCGACGCCGACGCCGAAGGCTTCCTATTCACGCACGTCGTGACCGGAGAGCCGGTCACGACGTGATAACCGATGACATTCTCATTGTCATGGGCGATGAAGATGACCTTCGCGCTCGGCACCGTCGCCAGCGGCGAACCTGCATAGTTTGCACCGCTTTGCGACCAAGAGCAGGATCGTCAAGCGCAACACTACGTCCCCATCGTGTTAGGCCCGTGGGGGTTCCGAATACGCCGGCGAATGCAGCATCCCATGCTGGCTGCTGACGGTTACCAGCGATGTTTGAAAAGACCTGGCCTGATCGCCGGAAATGGCTATCCGTACCAAAATGACATCTGGTGATTCTGGTTGACACTCGATCACCAGAGAACCGTAAGAATGCCCCTCGACTCGGTTCTGCATCTGCTTTAGGTTGAGTCCACAGAGGAGACCGATGTATGTGGGTATTCTTCGGCTTACTGCCGGTGCTCGTCGTCCTCATCATCATCGCTGGCGGGATTACGCTTCTCGTCCGCCACGGGAGCGAGACTGGCATCGCGTTTCCCAGCGTACTTCTCGCCTATGTCGCCACAGCGATGATGATTGGTGTGTTCCTTGTCGCAGCGGGCGCAGGACTGCTGCTCAAAGCGGGTTTCGCTCAAGCCGGCGGGCGAGATTTTAGCTACGACGTACAACCCTACCCAGTTTACGAACCGTATCCGGTGTCCGGTCCGTCCGTGGCGCCGAAACCGATCGCACCAGAGGAGCCCGCACGCATCATTGACCCATCCGATAATGCCATCCGGGACGATGTTGCGACAGGCATCTCACTTGCCTTTGCGGGTGTCGTGCTCTTCGCCGTTCACGCGCTCGGTGCGGTGGTGCTGCGGCGCCGCCAAGCGCCAGGTGCTCAGCTCATTACCCGAGCGTACAACCTAGTCGGGCTGGGGGTGGCTACGCTGGGATTCTTGGGTACGGGGGCCCAAGCGCTCAATGACTTAGTGCGCCGGTACGTGGTTGGTGGCGATACCGTCGAGCCATGGCAGATGCGGCATCCCGGTGAGCCTCTCGCGATCGCTCTCATGCTCTTTCCACTCGCATTATGGTTCGTCTGGCACGTGTGGCAGGAGACAGGCGACGGCGCGCGTTGACGCCAAGACGATGCGGTGGCTACACGCCCGCGTGAGTGGCCAGAGTCAAAAAGGGCCAACCTTTGGGGGCCGAAAGGTCCCGCGTTATGCGATCAAGTACCCACAGCCGCGGATGGGATTGCAAATGGCTTCGTGAAGCGCGCGGCTCTCTTGGACCGGGAGTTCGGATGCCCTGGGCTTGGTGGCGCTGATGGGCGCCTACTTCATGGGCTCCGCACGCATCTGTGTCGGTGTGCATTGGCCCGTGGACGTAGTGTCCAGTGCGATATCGCCCTTGTACTGGGGAGGCGCTTGTCGTTGTTCGCACCTGTCTTGGCTCTGCCACAGCGTTGGCTTGCTGCCACACGATGACCAAATTGTGTTGGTTCTGGTGAGCATAATTACCTCTGTTCGAGCTTATGGATTGACGGTGAAAGCGACCCTCATGCCCTTCTGATAATGGCTCAGCGCCGCCTGGCCTGCTTGGCTTTCAATGATGTTACATATGAAGACATACTTGCCGGGGGCCAGGTCGACAGTCAGCGATTCCGTCCTGCCTGCAGCGAAAACGTCAAGTTCATCGATGTGGTCTAACTTGTCCTCTTCCACCTCTCCGCCGTTTGAGGTCGGCAGGGCGTCAAGGGCAAGGTCCGTCTTGAATATCACGAACTCGTGAGGCACCGTCCCCTCGTTGGTAACAACGAAGTTCACTTTTCCCCTCTTGGACACTGCAACCTGCGGCGTCACATTCCATTCATTGAGGGTTACCCTGATGTCTTGAATGCTTTGGGGATAACTCTTAAAGAGAACAACAGAAGCACTCGCTACGATCACCGCTACTGCGGCCAACGCAATCAGCGCAACCACCACTCGCACAAAGACCTCCGTATCGTTCTCCAGCCGCCTGCCGCAAGCACCACTCGTATTGGGAGGTCCGTTCTCGCCTCCGGTTACGAACAATACCTCATTCCCCCTCCAAAACGAGAGTCGCGTTCGAGGCAGGCGACTCTCTCGTCGCCTCCGGCTACATCGTGATAATTCTGGCCACCAGGGTCGGAGTTTGTCTGAGCTTCGGTCCGGAGACTTCGCCCGAGGCTTCCTACTCAGTAGCTGTCAACTGCGGACGAGGTGGATGCAGCGTCGAAAGGGCGTCGGAGCCCTAAATACGTCACGAGTGTCCCCCGATCGAAGGAGCCACTATCGGACGATAGTGTTACGAAGCCTTCAGCAATTTTGGGCGCTCCTACGCCCGCCCTAGCGCTTCCAGTCCAACGTTCGGAAGAGTTTGTCAGGTTCGGAGGGATCTAATGAATTCTCCAGAAACGCTGAGCAATATCCTGGTGCAGCGCGCGTTAGCATGTTGAGATGTTGACTCACTTCACTGGCCTCATCGAGAGCAGCTGGCGATACGGGACCGGGTTGCATGCCTTCTTCAAAGAGACGATAGACCTTGAGGAAGCAAGGCGCTTCCTCATTCAGGAGCTTGAGCAGAGGGAAGAGGCCTTTCTTCAGGTCCTCGAACAGGGGATCTACGCCAACCCACGCAGCCCTTATCATCGGCTTCTCCAGTATGCTGGCTATGGATTGGCAGACGTTCAGGCTCTTGTGCGAAGCCAAGGGCTAGAGGACGCACTCGTCCAGCTGCATGAGAAAGGCGTCTACGTCACGCTGGACGAGTTCAAAGGACGTGCTCCCATTCGTCGTCCTGGGCTTGAGTTCCCTGTCGAAGCCCATGATTTCGCGAACCCACTGCTTACTGTTCATTACGCGGCGAGCACAGGAGGCTCGCGAGGCAAGGCCTCGCCTGTAGAGATCGACCTTGACTTCCTTGCCGACGATTCCGCCAACAGCTTATGGGGGTTGCACGCCACAGGTTTCTTGGGACGCCCGGTGCTATTGCGAGCACCTGGGCCACCATCGCTTACTGCTCTGCGGACAATGCTCCAGCAGGCCAAACAAAACCGAGCACCCGAGAAGTGGCTCTCCCCAACCAGGCCGAATTGGAACAGGCAAAGCCTGCAGGGTCGATTCCTCTATGCCATTACGCGGCTGGTCGCCCGCAGTGCGGGCAAGCGCATGCCTCGACCAGAATACGCTCCTGATCCCATGCAGGCTGTGAACTACCTAGCCGAATACGTGCGCAATGGAACACCTGCGCTTCAACAAGGCGGAGGAGTGACACAGGTGATACGCACGTGCCTGGCAGCAGAGCGGTCCGGGCTGGACATCAGCGGCACCGCCTTTCGAGGAGGGAGCGAGCCGACGACCGAAGGCAAGTTGGCCGTGGTCGAGAGGGTCGGTGCAGTTTTGGCGGCTAACTATGCAATGCAGGAGGCCGGCAATATTGCCTGTGGTTGTGGCAATCCGTCTGCTCCCGACGACATGCATTTCCTCAAGGGCAAGCTGGCTGTAGTTCAGCGGCCGATTCAATTCGAAGGCGGGGGGCTCGCCGTGGATGGATTGTTTTACACGACTCTTTCGAGCCGCGCTCCCAGGTTGATGCTTAACGTGGAGAGTGGAGACTATGCCGTCCTCGAAGACCGCGATTGCGGCTGCGCCTGGCAGAGCATCGGTCTGACAACACACATCCACCATGTACGTAGTTACGAGAAGCTCACCAGTGGCGGCGTGATGTTCATGGGCAGCATGCTGCACGAACTATTAGAAAGAACGCTCCCTTCCCGATTCGGCGGTAGCCCGCTAGACTACCAGCTCGTCGAAGAGGAGGAGGACGGAATCACCAGGGTCAGCGTACTCGTGTCGCCTCGCGTCGGAGCCGTAGAAGAGACGGCAGTGGTGGACGCCGTTCTAGCACATCTGGGCTTCGCGGACTGGAGTCGCCGCCAGGCCGACCTGTGGCGGCAGAACAACACGCTGCGGGTCCAGAGACGGGAGCCATATGCAACTCGGGCCGGTAAGATATTGCCCTTGCACGTGCTAGACGCTTGGGGCGAGGGCAATACGATTCCGAGCCACTCCAGCGCGCCTCCGCACCCCAACAAAGAAAGCGCTCCTCGGCCTTAGGAGTATTACGCCTTCAGCAGTCGAGGAAGTCAGCTGCTGAGCCATGCCCTTACGGCGACGTGGCCGCAGGTGGCGCACTCGCCTTCAGGATGGCAATGGCAATTGCCAACCTTGGAAGGGGAGAGCCTTACGGGTTCTTGCCTCCCGACCCGGCCGTCTCCTCTCAGCGGTAGAACGTTAAGACATGGTTGCCGTTTGTTCATTGACCGATGGTCACCCCGCAGAGCAAGGGACCTTCAGTTCGTCGCTGTCTGACCAGATCCTTCTCTTGGCACCATTCACGTCGAGGTAAGAGAGCGCAGCAATCGTGCTAAGGCACGCCATGGCTTAAGGACAGTTCAAGGAGGTCCGGATTGCGAAGATCTGCATTCTCATGCTCTGAGGCCTTGCCGTTTATTAGCCTGTGCGCTAATAATTAGCCGTGGTTACTGCTCAGGATCGGCCGGACAAGGGGCCTCCCTCGTTGCCGGAGGTCGAGACCGTCTTCGACGCGCTGGCTCATGAAGCCCGGCGCAATATCGTCCAGCTCCTGGCCCATTACGGCCCCGAGCTGCCATCCGGCTACCTGGCTAAGCGCTTCACCCACAGCTGGCCGACGACGACCCGTCATCTGCACGTGCTCGAGGCAGCGGGCGTCGTCGGCGTACGAAGTGACGGGCGGAGATGCTTCTACCGCCTTGAGCGAGACCACTTGCTGCGCGTCGTTGGCGGCTGGCTGGTGCAGCTCGATCCACCTAGCAGCGAGCAAACCTGGCCGCCGTCGGGCCCAGGCTCAGTCACGAAAGGGAACGCCTCATCATGAGCACCTCCGCGAAGCTGTTCCGAGTCACCCTCGAAGTCGCCGATCTCGAGAGCGCCACCGACCTCTGCCGCGACCTCCTTGACATCGAGGGCAAGCGCCACCCCGGTGCCCGGCACTACTTCGACTGCGGCGGGGTCATCCTCGCTGTCCTCGACATCTCCCAAGGTGGGATGACGCCCACCCCCGGCCCGAAGTCGTTGTACTTCGCGGTCGATGATCTCAACGCCGTCCACGAGCGGGCGTCCCGTCTCGGCGTGCTGGCGCCCTACCAGGTGCATGGCGAACCCGCCGGCGAGGTGCTTGATCGCCCCTGGGGCGAGCGCAGCTTCTACGTGGTCGACCCCTGGGGCAATGACCTTTGCTTCTGCCAGGACGGCACCCTCTACACCTGAGAACGTGAAGACCCAGGAACAACGACCAGACCGGAGGTCCGCGATAGTTGAGCGCCAAACCTTCGTCGGTCGCTTCCTCAGATGGGTATATGCCACTACGAACCGTCGTGAAGTGTGTCACTCAGTCTACTTGCTTCGTCTGCTGTCTATCTCGATCTGGAGGGCGTGGTCTAATCCCCAGCCCTTTTGCCATTTACTCGCAAGAGCTTCACAGTTCGACCTGACCACTAACCTTTAAGAACACTCTAACGTTTCGAAAGATTACTCAGTCTGTTGGAGGCAGAGCGCGAAGCCGCTGAAGTTCAGGCACCAACCATCGATCTCAAAGGCCAACCCAACCAAGCTATGGCGAGAATCAGCCCTGAGTCGAGCGCCATACCGAACAGGATCAGCGGATTGAAGAAGATAACAAAGAAAGCAGTGAAAACGCTGCTCCGGCGACCGTTGTGGATCTCACCAGTCGCTCCGAGCCCACAGCCCAACCCCCGCCAATGCAAACAAAGCCCCGGCGACCAGAGTCAGTGCTGCAGCAAGACTCTTCATGTCGCCGATAAGCCGGGATTCACCATTGCCCGTCGCCTGAGCCGCTTGGATCGCACCATGCAGGAAGAGGAAAGCTATCAACAGGAGCCGCCACAACTCTAACATCCCCCGCTCGGCTCTGACAGGAACGCAGCCACCTGTTCCAACACGCGGTTCTTCTGCCCAAGCAGAACATGGCCACCTCGCTCACGCTCACGAACGTCACGCCGGCTCTGCACCAGGCCGCGGCAGCCAAAATGCAGGCTTTGTTCGCTGAAGGTTGAGGACGTGCGCCCAGGTTGCTGTCAGCGTTGCTGTCAAAAGCCCTAGAGCCGCCTGTTTTGGCGGCTCTCTTACGCTTGATTTACCTAGGTTTCAGAATCGAATGGCGGAGAGGCAGGGATTCGAACCCTGGATACCGGAGAACCGGTATAACGGTTTTCGAGACCGCCGCATTCAACCGCTCTGCCACCTCTCCACTCGCGATTCTAGCAGAGGCTCCAGATTCGGTCAGGCGCTGGGCAAAGCGCGAGGGCGGGCCATTTGGCCCGTCCTCGCATCGCGCTTCGTGGATGGATGTTAGCCGACTTTGTCCAGATAGGCAGCCCAGCGAGTGCTGTACTCGTGAGCAGCGGCGTCCCAGGTGCCGCCGCAGGTTATCAGCGTCATGTCGGCCCGGTTGGACGCCAGGATCGAGCCCCAGTCGGCGCCCGGCGAGTAGGCTGAGACGGAGCGAACCACGTACTTCTGGACCGTGCCGTCATTGAAGTAGTAGGTGGCTTCGGCGCCGACCTGAAGCTTGGAGACGCTGTAGAAGAGCGCAACTCCTGACGTGCCGCCTTCATGGCATCTGGCGCAGTCGACGTGCGCTGCCAGCGTCAGGTTACCGGTCTTGTAGCCACCGATGCCCGGGTGGTTCTTGAAGTCGTACCAGACGGCGTTGAAGTAGCCGACCGGGTCCGGCATCTGGCCTCCGGGGCCCACCGTGGCGCCGGTCACCGTGGCGTCAACACCTATAGACGGGATAACGATGCGGTCGCCAAGGAAGAACTCGCTGGCAGCGACGTAGGTGTTGCCGCTACCACCACCGCCCGTGCTCTGCACGACCTGGTCCTCGGTTCGGATGCAGTTCGCGAGATACCACTCGCGCTCGCCGGGCGACAGGTAGTCTGTGCCACGAATCGCGTCACAGTCTTTACGGTTGAGCGGGTCGACCACCTCCGTGACTTCGGTGGGTACCGGCGTCAGAGTCGGCGGCAGGTCGAGATTGGAGTTGGAGAGGCTGAGCGTGCTGCGCTGGCGCACGGGCACCGGCGCTGAGTTGTCGCCGCCTCCGATGCCAAAACCCAACGCGACCGCCGTCGCCACGACGAATGCGATGACCGGGACCGGGAGCAGTAGCGCCCAGCGCGGCGTGTTTGCTAAGAAGGCTTGAATCTTGTCTTGCAGCTTCACTGCGATACCCCCGATGACGCGGTCGTGGTTACGCGGGTTGCGGTGACGACCTGGCGGCTGTCGTACTCATGGGTCTCCCGGTTGAAGTCCCCGGAGCAAGTGATGATTGTGATCGTCTCCTCCTCGGTGGAGCTCACGATGCGATCCCAGGTCCCGTCGGCAAGAGAGGCCGATACCGGTCCATTTGAGGTCACTTCGTATTTGAAGATCTCGCCGTTGGCATGGATTTCGATGATGTCGCCAGGCGCGAGGAGGTTGATGTCCCAGAGGACGGCCTCGCAAGGCGGCGGCACAGTGCCGTTCTGGCAGGGTTTGAAGCCGGAATCAACATGACCTGCGAACACCGCGTTTCCGCCGAGCCCCGGCGCGCCGCCGAAGTTGTCAAAGTCCGAAAAGTCGTAGTACGCGACGTCGTCCGGTCCTTCAGGATTGGGCATGATGCCGGTGGGTGGCACTTTGCGGTAGCTTATCGGCGCTTCGATGCCGAATTTCGTGATGACGAACCTGAAGTCGGCTCCGACCTCGCTCCAGTGTCCCGTCGGCTGAGTCGTCGGGCGCGTGAGGTCGATGGTTGCCTGAGGTGTAGGGCGGGACGTCTGCAGGCCGCCTGACACGTTTGTCGGCTTCGTGGCCGCTGTGACACCGTCGTTCCCGCCGCCACCGCTAAGCGCTACAACAACGAGGATGATGCCAACGACGACAACGGCAGCAATCCCGCCGATCAGCGGTAGAGGAAGCTTACCGTCGCGAATCTGCTGGATCAGAGCCTGGATCGGGTTTTCGTTTCCTGGCGGGTTCGGCTGCTGGCCGCCGGAGGAGCTGTCCTGGACCATCGAGTAAGACCCCTGATGATGAAGTGGTGGCTAGTCCGGTGAGACGCCTGAATCCAGAATACGGAGCGCTATTCGTCGATGCAAGCAGATTCCGTTAAGGCTGAGGGCGGTCCTCATTACAAGGACCGCCCTCAATCCGGTTCTCGCCGGAGGTAGGTTAACTATGCCCGCGGGCGGATGACCGCCAGCGTGGCGATGACGGATGAAAGGATGAGCGCAACACCGGCATAGGTGTTCCAGCTGTGGCTGGTGCTCAGACCACCGTCACCGGTGTTCGGCGGCTGAATGCCGCTGCCCGTGGTCGCGGTTGGCGGAGGCGGCTGGGTCGGCGCCGTGTTGCAGTTGACCGTGATCTTGGTGCTGCCAAGAGCGCTACCGGAAGCAGCCGTAATCATCGCATCGCCGCCAGCGTTGCTCGGCGCGGTGTAGAAGACAAAGACGGAGCCGTCGGCGGTTGTCTGGCCCGAAGCCGGGCTGACGCTGCCCTTGTCCGCAACGATGTTCACCAGCGTGCCGGCGACAACCGGCTGGCCGTTGGTGCCACGAACCGTGATCGTCACGATAGCGGTGGCGCCGCAGCCGAGGTTGTTGTTGGAGCTAGTGACATTGACCGTCGCGGCTGGACCAGCCGTGGACGTGGCGGTGGCGGTCGGTGTCCCGAATCCACAGTCAAGGTCAAAGCTGAAGGAATCGCCTCCCCCATCGGTCTCATCAATGTGCATACGCATCGAGTCCTGTTCGTCGCAGGCGACGTCAACAGATACCAAGACTCGCTGGAGTCCGTCAGGATCACTGAAAGTCGGGTCGTCTACTACCAGGTCATCCGTGCCATCTCCAGAGGCGTCCCCGCAGTCATCGGACGAGGGCGCACTGTTGTCGTCACAGCTTACGAAGTTAATGTTCACTTCGGAGCCGGATCCGACACCCGTCGCTCGCAGCTCAAGTGCCGAGGGGTGAGGATTTGACAGCGCAACTTCGACTTCGATGGTGTCTCCGTCTTTTACATTAACCGTATCGCCGTCCGAGATGGCGTCGCCTTCGACGGTCACCTCGTCAATGTCAGCTCGCGCGACCCGCGTGCCTGACGGGCCGAACACGAGTAGTCCAAGAGCAGCAACGACTGCTATCGGCAAAAACTTCCAACCGTGTGACATGTGTATTTCGCACCTCCGCGAGGAATTACCCGCTCGTCCCTGAGTCGGGCTTGGCCCTGGGAATGCGCCTTGTAAGGACGCCCCGCCACTTTTCCCCGTGGGCGCTCTACTTCAGGGCTCGCCGCCAAGCAAGCCAATCGGGCACATACCCGACCAGAGGGAGTATAGCATCGAGTGTCAAAGGGCGACACAGTCGTGAGATTACGTTTCGCTCGCAATTTATCGGCGTCTGGCTCGGCCATAGGAGGGAGAAGAGGCGGGCGGTCCCGCATGGACCGCCCGCCTGCGTTGAGCTGCTTGCCGGTTAGCGCCAGTGGCGCGCCAGCAAGGCGACTGCCAGCATCACGAACGATGCCAGCAGCGCGAGGCCGCCCGGCCGATGGGAATCAGCAGGCGCGACCGGGTGTGTGACGCCGGGCAGGTCTGACGTGACGGCCGCGAAGCGTCGAGTCGCTGCCGTCAGGCCGAGCACGGCCGCGGCCGCCGCGATGGCCAGAGCCGCCGGCAAGTACCCGCTGCCGGACGAACTCAGGAGGCCACCGTCACCGGCGCTAGGGGGGGCCAGCGGAGCTGTTGGTGTCGTCGGCACCGCCGGCGCGACTGCGCAGACAATTTGCACCGCGACCGTGGTCTGGACGTTGCCGGCACGTGCCGTGATCGTCGTTATGCCGTTCGCGTTGGGCGGCGCCGTATAGAGGAAATTGGCCAGCGTCACCGGGAACTGACTGATGAGCGTGGAGGCTGGCTGGAAACTACCACCCAGGCTGGAGGTCACTACAATCGTGGTGCCGGCGGCGACCGGCCCGCCGCTGGCGCTGCGTGGAGACACCTGGACGAGCGTCGAGCCGCCGCAGTTAATGGCGCTAGCCGACAAGGTGATGGCGACTGTTGTGGGCGTCCCAACGACTACCGTTGGCGCCACAACGTAATCATTGCGGTTGATCCAGGTGCAGAACGTGTGGGAGTCCAGGGCGCTGATGTCGAAGTAGGCGGCACTGTCGTTAATCTCGACGCCGTCATCATTGTTGCAATCGTGGATGGAGACGAAGTCGAAGTCATCGCGCTCCTCGATCGTGAGGTTGACGCTGGACTCACAGTAGAAGCTGGCGTTGTCGTTGTCTGCGAGGTCGAAGCTTCCGTCGTTGTTGAACCTGACCGAGCCGTCATCGGCGATGACGAGACAGTCGCCGCCGCTGGCGTCCCAATCGAAGGTGTAATCGCCGTTGTCGTCGGAGTTCTTTTCAATTTCGACGTCGGGGTTGTTCAGGGAGGGGACGCAGTAGACGGTTCTGTTTTCGGTGTCACTGTCACCACTGGCTTCGTCAGCAGTTACGGTGATAGCTTCCGGCTGCGAGCAGTTGAGGGTCATCGAGACGACGAGGTCGTAGGCCGTGTCGATACTGTCCGTGTCAAGGGTCAGTGTGGCGGTGCCGTCCCCCCCGACCTCGGGGTTGCAGCCACCCGCACCGCCATTGTCGTCACACGTGTCGAGGTCGAAGACTTCGTCGCTGTTGTTCGTTACGGACAGGATTCCATTTCCCACGTTGCCTGAGATAGTGAATGTGATGTCCTGGCCGTCCGACGCGTAGGTTGCGCTTCGGTCGATAGGACTCAAGGCAGCCTCGGCGCTTCGTGGGCCGTTGGCGGGCCATGCCGCGAATGCGACGAGCACCGCGATAATTGCTAACGGTAGTGAGAATCTCCATGACGATGCGAATTTCATCACTCTGCCCCTCCGTGCGATAGCTTTTCCCTCGCTTGCCAAATACATCTCGAAAGACTGACAAATCTTACATCAGCCGAGACAAGAGAACCCTACCCCTGCCGCGGATCGAAAGTGTTAATCGAGCACTGCAATTTGGGAAGACTAGGCGGGGACGCAGACGCCCTGCGAGGGCCATACGGCACCTTGTCTGGACGGCTGCTCTATAGGATCGAGAGGTACTGCTTCAGCTCGTAGTCCGTGATATGCGAGCGGTAGCGCTCCCACTCGATCCGCTTCGAAGTCAGCAGGCTCTCGAAAACGTGCTCGCCGAGGCATTCGCGTAGCAAGGCGGAGTCCTCGGCGTCCTGCAGCGCCTCATAGAGGCTGCCAGGCAACGTCGGCACCGTCTCGTCCATCGGGTCGTGACTCGGCGGCATCTCGTATTCCTTCTCGATGCCCTCGAGACCCGCGGCGAGCATCGTCGCGAAGGCAAGGTACGGGTTGCAGGCGGCGTCCGGCGCGCGGTACTCAACGCGACGCGCCATCTCGCGACCCGGCCGGTAGGGTGGCACTCGTAGCAGGTCGCCCGGCATACGTTGGGCCTGGCGCGCCTCGGGCATCGTCGGTGGCGTCACAAAGCTCCGCGGGCTCCAGCCGACGCGCACCGGTGCCTCGAAGCCTGGAATCAGGCGCTTGTAGGAGTTGACCCACTGATTGGTCACCAGCGTGATTTCGCGTGAGTGGCGTAGCAGCCCGGCGATGAAGCCTTGCGCGACAGCCGATAGGTGCAGCGGGTCGTTGGCGTCGTGGAAGGCGTTCTGCTCGCCGCGGAACAGATGACAGGTGGGTGTGCATGCCGGAGCCGTTCTCGCCGGCCAGTGGCTTGGGCATGAACGTGGCGTAGACGCCGGCCGCCATCGCGACTTCTTTGACGACGAGCCGGCAGGTCAGGACGCTGTCGGCCATTGTCAGTGCGTCCGTGTAGCGCAGGTCGACCTCGTGCTGCGATGGCGCGACCTCATGGTGGCTGGACTCGACGCCGATGCCCATCTCCTCCAGCGTCAGCACCGTCTCACGGCGCAGGTCGCTGGCGCCGTCGAGTGGCGTCAGGTCGAAGTAGCCACCCTGGTCCAGGGGAGTGGTTCCTTCCGAGTCCTTGAAGTAGAAGTACTCGATCTCCGGGCCCACATAGAAGGTAAAGCCGAGCGCCGCGGCGCGTTCCAGGTTGCGCTTCAGCACCTGGCGCGGGTCGCCCGGGAAAGGCGAGCCGTCGGGCAGGTGGACGTCGCAGAACATGCGCGCCACGCGCCGTTCGCGCGGACGCCAGGGCAGTACCTGCAGCGTCGAAGGGTCGGGAAACGCCGTCATGTCGCTCTCGCCGGCGCGCGCGAAGCCCTCGATAGCGCCGCCGTCGAAGCTGACGCCTTCCTCCAGCGCTTCTTCGAGCTGCTCGAACGTGATCGCGAAGCTCTTGAGCGAACCCAGGATGTCGGTGAACCAAAGGCGGATGAACTTGACGTCCTGCTGGCGACACTGCTGCAGGACGAACTCACGCATTTCTTCTGCTTCTGACATAGCAGTCCATTTAAGCACGGCGCGGTCTAAGGCACGCGGCGCCGCTTCGATTAAGATCAGGTTACAGGGCTCGAATTCATGTATAAACGCGTCCCATAGGTAAGAGCCGCTGCTATACTTCGTGTCCATGCAGAGGGTACTACTCGTCTACCAGACCGAAGGCGCGTCCGTCCTCGCGCGCGACCTTCAAGACGCTCGACGTCGAGGTCGTCAGCCGTGCGCCAGGACGACGTGGAAGATGCGCTGGCCGATTCCGGCCTCGACGCGCTCGTAGTCGAGGCGTCTGCCAACCTGGAAGAGACGAAGCGCCTGGTGGAGTCGCCGATGCGGCCGCAGCGCGCGCCGCTGCTGCTTCTCGTGCGCGCGGACCAGCTTCCCGCCATCGACGCCGACCTGGCCGGCGGACGACTTCGCGATCCTGCCGCTGGCGGCCGACGAGCTTAGGCTGCGCCTGCGCCGCGCCATCTTCCGCAAGACGGGCGCCGACTCGGCCAACGTGCTGCGCAGCGAGGACCTGGTGGTTGACCTCGCGAACTACAAGGTCTTCGTCTCGGACCAGCCGGTCAGCCTGACCTTCAAGGAGTTCGAGTTGCTGCGCTTCCTGATGACGAACCGCGGCAAGGTGTTCACGCGCGAGGCGCTGCTCAACCGCGTCTGGGGTTACGAGTACTTTGGCGGCGCCCGCACCGTCGACGTCCACATCCGCCGCCTGCGCGCCAAGATCGAGACCGGCCCAACCGTCTTCATCGAGACGGTGCGCAACGTCGGCTACCGCTTCCCGGCCGACCGCTAGGCATACCCAAGCCCGATCTCCGTTGCCTCGGTCGGTACGTGCACGACTTGCGGAATGCTCGGATAGTCTGTTCTCGAATCTGTCGTAAGCGTTTCGAAACATTCGTAACCGAATCGAAACATTAATCCCGATGTAACCGGCCAGAAACATAGCCGTAACATTCCGTACCTAACTTCGCGTCAAATGGCGCCGCCTCGTGCGGCGCCGATTTCGTTCGGGCCTGCCCCGCTGGCAGATCGACGGGAGGAATATGGAAATTGGACTCCGGCGATACCGCATGGATGCTGGTTTCATCGGCGCTGGTGATGCTGATGACGCCGGGCCTCGCCCTCTTCTACGGAGGCCTGGCGCGAAGCAAGAACGTCCTGGGCACGATCATGCAGAGCTTCATGATGCTGGGCGTGATCAGCGATCCAGTTCGTTATCATCGGCTACACGCTGGCCTTTGGTCCCGACCACGGTGGCATCATCGGCGATTTCTCCTATATCGGTCTGAAGGACGTTTCGGCGACCGAGCCCGGCGCCTACGCGCCGACGATCACGCATCAGACGTACATGATCTTCCAGCTCATGTTCGCCGTGATCACGCCGGCGCTGATTACCGGCGCTTTCGCCGAGCGCGCGAAGTTCAGCACTTTCATGGTCTTCATGCTGCTCTGGGCCACGCTGGTCTACGACCCGGTGGCGCACTGGGTCTGGGGTGGTGGCTGGCTGGGTCTGGCCGACATCGGGCGCGCTCGACTTCGCCGGCGGCACGGTCGTCCACATCAACGCCGGCGTGGCGGCGCTCGCCGCGGCGATCGTTTACGGCAAGCGCCACAACTTCGGCCGGGAGCCGATGGAGCCTCACGACATCACGATGGTGGTGATCGGCGCTGCCTTGCTCTGGTTCGGCTGGTTTGGCTTCAACGCCGGCAGCGCTCTCGCGGCCAACGCTCTGCGCTGCCAATGCCTTCGTCGTAACACGCACATCGCGACGGCAGGCGCCGCGGTGACCTGGGCGGGTCTCAGCTGGCTAATCCTCGGCAAGCCCAGCGTCGTCGGCGCGGCCGCGGGCGCTGTCGCCGGCCTGGTCGCGATTACACCCGCGTCCGGTTTCGTCACGCCGATGCCGGCGCTCGTCATCGGTATCGGGGCCGGGCGCCCTCTGCTACTTCGCGGTGCGCTCCGCGTCCAGGATCGGTCTCGACGATTCGCTCGACGTTGTCGGCGTGCACGGTGTCGGCGGTGCCTGGGGTGCCCTCGCGACCGGTCTTTTCGCCACCACTGCATCGGTGGCGTGGCGAGGGCCTGTTCTACGGTGACGCGGCGCAGTTCGGCGACCAGGTCATCGCGGTTGCCGCGACGATCGCCTACTCGTTCATCGTGACATTCATTCTGCTCAAGGTGCTGGACGCGACCATGGGCCTGCGAGTCAGCCGAAGAAGAGGAGATGTCCGGGCTCGACGTCAGTCAGCACGGCGAGCGGGCGTACCTGCTCGACGGCGGGGTGCGCCGTACGCCGGCATCCCGATTACGCCTGAGAGCGGCGGCTCCGGTTCCTAGGTCTGCTGATTGAGTTCGCAAGGAGCGCATGAAGGAATGAACAAAATAGAAGCCATCGTCCGGCCGGAGCGGCTGGAGGCCGTCAAAGAAGCCCTGGCTGCGGCCGGGTTCGTCGGAATGAACATCGTCAATGTCACGGGCCGTGGCGTCCAGAAGGGCATCGTTCACACGGGCCGCGGCGGCGAGGAGTACCGCGTCGACATGCTGCCGAAGAGCAAGATCGAGCTCGTGGTCAAGGATGCCGACACCGAGAAGGCGGTCAACGTCATCGTCGAGGCGGCCCGCACCGGCGCGATCGGCGACGGCAAGATATTCGTCATGCCGGTAGCCGACGCGATCCGTGTCCGCACCGGCGAGCGAGGCGACGCGGCTCTGTAGCGCCAGGCTCTACTGAATGATTAAGTTTGAATGAACTGTTCGCTACCGGGCGTCAGAGCCGAAAAACGCTCTGGCGCCTTGTGTAGCGTGCAGATATAAACAATTAAGAGTAGAGTTCCGCGCGCGAAGGTAAGGGGCCTCCAGCGCGGCAGACAACACGAGGGGGAGGACTCCAGTGCCATACAAGGCAGAATACATTTGGGTCGACGGGACGCTTCCCACAGCAAAGCTGCGATCCAAGACCAAAGATCGTGGCGGACGGCGCAGGAGCCGCCGATCTGGGGCTTCGACGGTTCTTCGACCAACCAGGCGCCGGGTGACCGCTCCGACTGCGTGCTGCGGCCCGTTCGCAGCGTCAAGGACCCGATTCGCGGCGGCAACGACAAGCTGGTTATGGCGGAAGTGCTGCTGACCGACATGACGCCCCACGCCACCAACACGCGCGCAGCCTGCGCCGCCGTCGCTGAGCAGGTCAAGGGCGACGAGTACCTGCTTCGGCCTGGAGCAGGAGTACACCTTCTTCGACGGCTCGCGCCCGCTGGGCTTCCCGGAGCACGGTTTCCCGGCCCCTCAGGGCGGCTACTACTGCGGCGTCGGCGACGACGAAGTATTCGGCCGCCCAATCGTCGAGGCGCACCTCAACGCCTGCCTGGACAGCGGGACTCGGCATCTCCGGCATCAACGCCGAGGTCATGCCCGGTCAGTGGGAGTTCCAGGTCGGACCGCTGGGCGCGCTCGAAGTGTCGGACCACCTCTGGCTGGCCCGCTGGCTGCTCTACCGCGTCGCCGAGGACTTCGGCGTCAGCGCGACGCTGGACCCGAAGCCGGTCCGCGGCGACTGGAACGGCGCCGGCTGCCACACCAACTTCTCGACCAACGCGATGCGTTCCTCCTACCAGCCCAACGTCGACGCGGCCGAAGCGCTGAGCAAGCGCCACGACCTGCACATCGCCAACTACGGCTTCGGCATCGAGGACCGCCTCACCGGTCTGCACGAGACGGCTTCTTACAAGGAGTTCACCTACGGCGTCTCCGACCGCGGCGCTTCGGTCCGAATTCCGTGGCAGGTCGAGAAGGAAGGCAAGGGCTACATCGAAGACCGCCGCCCTTGCGCCAACATCGACCCCTACACGGTAACCCGCCTGATCATGGAGACGGTCTCCGGCAAGTACTAATCGCGACTCGTTAGCAGATAAGAGAGGCCGGTCGAACAAGACCGGCCTCTTGCTTTGATACGCTACGCCCGTGGATGACTTCTTCCGCCTCGATGCAATGGCGCAAGCCGAGCTGGTACGCGAGCGCCAGGTGAAGCCCGGCGAGCTCATCGAGTCCGGTATCGCGCGTATCGAGCGTCTCAATCCGGCACTTAACGCGGTCGTGACGCCGATGTACGACGAGGCCCGTCGCGACGCTGGGGATACGCCGCTGGACGGCCCTTTCGCGGGTGTGCCGTTCCTGCTCAAGGACCTTGGCGCACCCTACGCCGGTGTACGCGCAACGTCGGGTTCGCGCTATCTCAGAGACTTCGTCCCGTCGGAAGACTCGGAGCTAGTCAAGCGATACAAGCGCGCCGGCCTGGCCACACTGGGCAAGACCAACACGCCGGAGTTTGGCCTGCTGCCCGTGACCGAGCCACACCTGTTCGGGCTGACTCGCAATCCGTGGGACACGTCGCGGACACCCGGCGGC
Organism: uncultured Chloroflexia bacterium; assembly: GCA_963766645.1. Lineage (GTDB taxonomy): Bacteria > Chloroflexota > Dehalococcoidia > DSTF01 > WHTK01 > WHTK01. The sequence goes on from CAVYAY010000002.1 coordinate 1,021,292, forward strand.
TCCAGCGGCGGTTCAGCGGCCGCCGTGGCGGCTCGCATGGTCCCGGCGGCGCACGGCAACGACGGCGGCGGCTCGATCCGCATCCCGGCGTCCTGCTGCGGTCTCTTCGGGCTCAAGCCCAGCCGCGGACGTATGCCCGGCAGTTACGCGCTCGCCAGTTTCCTCGGCACCGCGCACGTTCTCAGCGTCTCAGTTCGAGACAGCGCCGCGCTGCTCGACGCGACGGCGGGGCAGATCCCGGGCGCGCCTTACGTTGCACCGCCACCAGAACGCAGCTTCCTCGACGAGACGCGTCGCGAGCCGGGGCTCCTCCGCATCGCGTTTTCAACCCAGAGCGTCAGTGGCGACCCCTTCCACGCCGATTGCGTCGCGGCGGTTCACGACGCCGCGGCCTTGTGCGAAAGCCTGGGGCACCATGTCGTCGAAGCGGCGCCGCGAATCGACGGCGAGCGGTTCACGAAGGCATTCGATACGATCTGGTTCGCCCAGCTCGCGTCGAACCTCGAGCTGACGATAGCTTCCACAGGCCGGGTGCCCTCTCGCGATGATCTGGAGCCGCTGACCTGGGCCGCTTATGAGGCCGGGAAGCAGGCCAGCGCTATGCAGTACCTCGCCGCAATGGACGCTTTCGCGTCGTTCACCGCAACTGCCGCAGCGTTCTTTACCGAGCACGATGTCTGGTTGACGCCGACGCTGGGAATGCCGCCACCGAAGATCGGCTTCATGGACGACACGAAGGAAAGCATCGAACGGCTCAACCGCAAGGCGTACGAGCTGGTGCCCGTGACGCCGCTATTCAACCTCACGGGCCAGCCCGCGATGTCGGTGCCGTTGTACTGGAACGACGCGGGGCTGCCCATCGGTACGCACTTCGCGGCTCGCCCCGGTGAGGAAGCGACGCTGCTGCGTCTGGCGGCGCAGCTGGAGCAGGCCCGGCCCTGGGCAGACCGGCTACCGCCTCTGTTGTCGACCTAGGGACCGACAAGGATGACGGACCGAAGCGGGTCTTAGACACCTTCGAGTTGCGGGACTGGGAAGATATCCCGACTCGCCCTTTAGCGGAGGTATGGAGGTGTCCTCCATCTTCTCAAAGAAAGAGGGCCGGCATCCCCAACCGGCCCTCTGAAAGCTACATGGCCCGCTGTCCAGGTCTCAGGCCACGGCTTCCAGGTTGAAGGCGACAGGCTCCGCTACCGTGCCGCCGGCTATCAGCGCCGCGAGCGATTCCGGCAGGTGACCGGAGTGCAACTCCATCAGCGTCTCTTCCGTGTTCAGCGCCAGGGATCGCAGTCGCGCCCTTAGCGCCAGGACGTCGTCACGCATCGCGACGTGGTTGGCTTCATCCTTCGAGTGCCACAGGGCGATGCGACTCAGCTTGTCGGCCTCGCTCTCCGTCACGAAGCTGAAGATCAGCCCCGGCGTCTTGGCGAGTTTCTCGTCTAGCATCGTCAATACCGCATGCATCTCGTCAAACTTGCCCGGCTTGGGCTCTATCAGCGTCAGTCGAAGGCACGCCATGGCAGGGCTCCCTGGGCCGCCGCGCCGCCCGACCTTCCGACAAACTGGACCCGTGGCGGGTCCTGACGCAGCGGTTCGCGGGCCAGACGTAGCACGATGTGGTCATCGTCTCGCGATGGCCTGCCGACGATGCGTTCTGTCTGTAGCCGTTCGCTCATTGTTCAACCTCCGTGAGTTGTTGGTTTCAGATTAGGCAGGGGTCTTTTCAACGGCGTTTCGCCGGTATTTCGCCTGCGTTAAGTTTGACTTGACCATGCGTAAGGCCCTGCTTACCGTTGAAGCATGCAAGAAGTGCTACATGCTCTCGCCGAACCTCGCCGTCAGGAGATCCTGCAGCTACTCGGTGCCTCGGAGATGGCCTCCGGCGAAATCGCGGGGCACTTCTCGGTCAGCCGTCCGGCCATCTCGCAGCACCTGCAAGTGCTCAAGGCGGCCGGGCTGGTGTCAGAGCGCAGGCTGGGCACGCGTCGTCTTTACCAGGCGCGTCCGGAAGGCCTGGCGGAACTGCGCGCCTTCATTGACGCATTCTGGGACGACGCACTATCGACGCTGAGGCGCGAGGCAGAGGCTGAAGAACGGAGACTTCAGAGTGAGCGCTGACGTCGATTGCGTGGAGAAGGTGGTGCGCATCGCCGCGCGCCCCGAGGTCGTTTTCGAGTTCTTCATCGACCCCGTGAAGATGGTGCAATGGAAGGGCGTCGACGCGATGCTCGATCCGCGTCCCGGCGGCACCTATCGTGTCAACGTCACCGGCAAAGAGGTCGCACTGGGCGAGTATCTCGAGATCGTGCCGTACAGCCGCATCGTTCTGACCTGGGGCTGGGAGGGCAGCCCGATCGCCCCAGGCTCGACGCGCGTCGAGATCACCTTCGCGCCGGACGGCGACGGCACGATTCTAAAGCTGCGTCACAGCGGTCTCGCGGGCGAAGCGGTGCTGCAGCATGCCGAGGGCTGGGATCACTTCCTGGCCCGCCTTGCGCTGGCCGCCACGGGTCAGGACCCCGGCCCAGATCCGATGGTAGAAACGGACCCTCACTGAGAGACACTCTTCAGCGGCACCAGAATCTTACGGCAGCTACTGGCCGGCATGTTGACGGTGCCGCAGTTTGCTGGATCCGCAAGGCAAGGTTGTCGGCCTCGTCGAGAGCGAGACAGCGGCTTAACTACGCGCGTCAGGCTCCCTTCTAATGGCGCCGCCGCGTGAACGGGCGGCCTCGTCACAGCCTGTGCTAGAATCTCGGAGCGTCTGTCTCTTCCATGAAGGGCAGGCGTTGTCTTTCGGGCCGGCGTAGCTCAGTGGTAGAGCAGCCGATTCGTAATCGGCAGGCCGGGAGTTCGAATCTCCCCGCCGGCTCCAGGCCACTTTTCGCAACCCTCTTTACCGATCCCACGAATTTTGCGGTGCTTCTGTTGACAGACCCCATCGGCTGTGAATAGTATCTGGCTCGTCATATAAATTGCTTACGCGTTGATTAAGCAACGAATCAATCGTGAGGGCCAATCAAGATATCGGAAGGGGGTCAGCGCATGCCACGAGAGCTTCGTCAGATGCGAGCCGTCGACGCCATCGTGCAAACCGTGGTGTCGTCGCCGGATGACATCGCCTACATCAGCGGATCGCTAATGGAGGGCTTCGGCAACCCATCTTCAGACATCGACATTTTCTTGATTACCGCTGGCGAGCCCGATTACCACGGTCCCTTCGGCTCCGTCCTCGGCGACTACTACCTCGACCTCGAGGTCTTCACCAACAGCGGTATGCGGGAATTGAGCTCGCGCCTCAACGCACTCGACCCCAGGGACTTTCGCGAGGTTTGGCTGACGCCGCTTGCGGACCTCGACCTTTACTACCGCACGTTGATCGGTGAAGCGCGTCACAACCCCGACGGGTTCGAGGCGCTGCACAGTGGCTTCCGCCATGACGTCATCGAGCGGCTGCTCACGTCGTGGTGCGGCCTGCGCTACGCGGCTTCGCTGCAGCATGGGCGCGAGGAGTTCTCAGGTGGCCGCAGTGTCAATGCAGCGCTAGCGGGCCAGGCAGCTGCCGCGTCGGCGCTGGACGCCTACCTCGCCGCGCGTGGCGAGGCGTTTCCGTCCCTGAAGTGGCGCTTTCAGAAGCTCGCGCGGCTGCACGGCGCCGGCTCCGACCTTTACGTGCGCGCCTGGGCTATGAAGGCGGCGGGCTCCAGGGATGCGGACGCATATCTGGAGGACGTCGCGAAGTTCGCTGTCGAGCTGGGCGTCGAGAAGTACGAGGCTTGGACGTTGGACGACGTCCCGCTCCAGAAGATCGGCGAATCGCAAAGCTACGAGATCGCCGGGGACGGCTACATCGTCCAGAACCAGCGATTCGTCTACGCCGTCGCGCCAGGCCTTCGCGACGTCTTCGACCGCCTCAGCGACGGCCCGGCAACTCGCGAAGTGCTGCTGCGAGAGCTGAACGCGCGCTCCACTGCTTCCGATGCCGCCGCCGAGGTCCAGGACGCGATCGCGTCGCTCCAGGCCCGGGGCCTGATCCGCTCGTACTAGCCGCGGAGAAGAGGAGGATCCCATGTCAGAGCTGATTACCGCTACGAACTCATCCGCCGCCGACTTCGTCTACTACGAGTCCTACCTTGCGCCGCGCTTCCTCCAGTTCAGCTCGTACTGGTTCGACGTCAGCGGTGGCCTCGCCGACGGTCAGGACGGGATGGTCCTCGCCTCGGCCAAGAACGCCCTGTGGGATGGCGCCGCGTTGTATCTGCTGACGCGCCGTGCCGTCTATCAGAGGATCGCGGCCGGGACGGCGCTGCACTCGCTCTTCAGCGAGGTGCTGGGCGACGGCGCGCTGCTGGAGGAGTTCGATCGCCTGCTGCTCCAGAACCCTGACAGCCACGAGGAAACCGAGACCTTCGCGCAGGCCTGCCTCAGCTTCGTTGACGACCGCCTGGGCCTGAGGCGCTGGCGCGAGTTCTACGGCAGCCTGTCCACTCCCGAGCTCTACGGCAGATACCACCAGCGCATCCTCGGCCTCGGCAAGCTGGCCGAGGAGTTTGGCGTTTCATTGCCGCGGTCGGTCGAAGCCGTGATGGAGGGCATCCGAATCCGTAAAGAAGTCGAGAGCCGCGTCGCGAGCCTACCGGTGAGCTGAAACGCTTGCAGAACGCCCTTGCGTGGGTATCCTCATTACCGAAATATGCGTTTGGCCGGCTTGCTGGGTTATCGAGCCAACGCAGTAGGGAGGGGGAAATGACCACCGGCATTTGTGAGTTCGCAACCTGGCTTCCCGTCGGCACCTTCGGATACCCGGGGCGAACCGCGGGACAAAACCAACCGCTGTTCTTCGTCGACCACATCATGGCGGGCTGGAAGAGCACCATGGACCGCCCCGGCTGGCAGGACTCTGCGGGCATCAGCGCGCACTTCGGTATCGGGCAGGACGGCTCGATCAGTCAGTACGTCAACATCTTCGACGCTTCTTACGCCAACGGGCTGACCGGGACGATCGGCGAGACCAGCTTTGGCAAAGACAAGTACGACCGCTCGAACCGTCACCTTGCCGCCGTCGAAAACACACCGGGCGCGACGTGGCGCTTCCTTCGCCTCAACGGCATTCCTTACTGGAACCTGATCGATCCGGAGGCGGGCCTTAGCCTGCTTAATGCCCGTTCGATCACTATCGAGCACGAAGGCGTGAAGCCCGAGGCACCCTGGACCGGCGCCATGGTCGAGGCCGACCTCGTGGTCAAGTTCTGGTGCCTGCAGGAGCTGCAGCGCGACGGCTACGCGCCCATCGTGATCGATGACGACGCCATCGTAGGCCATCACCAGATCGACCCGGTGAACCGGCCGAACTGCCCGGGCAATGGCCGCCCAAAGGCGACGATTCTGGCGCGCCTCGCGGCGCTCGCGAGTGGTCAGGCGCATATTGAGACGCCGGAACCGCCGCAGCTACCACCGGTGCAGCCGACACCGTCACCTCCGTCCGACGTCCCGGCTCCAAACGGCGGTCATCTCCACACCGTGGCGAAGGGCGAAACCCTGTGGCGAATCGCTGTGGATTACTACGGTAGCGGCCATCGCTGGCCCGACATCCTCGCGGTGAACGAGTCGTTGCTTCATGGCGACGAACACAATCTGCGGGACGGCATGGAGATCCGGATCCCCTAGCGCGGCATGCCGGCAGCAGTAACATAAGGCGAGCCGCAAGACCGTTTACGCCGTGGCTCGGAGTTTGCCGCGTTGACAGACGACCCCTACGCATCGATCGCCGATATCTACGACTTCTCGTATGAAGACTTCACGGAAGACGTGGACTTCTACGAGAACCTGGCGCAATCCGTTGATGGCCCGCTGCTTGAGCTCGGCGTCGGCAGCGGCCGCGTCGCGGTGCCGTTGGCGCTAGCGGGCTACGACGTCGCCGGGATCGACACGTCGCCGTCGATGCTGGCGCAGGCGAAATCGCGGCTGAAGGCGGCGGGCAAGCTCAAGGGCAGCCTCGAACTGCTATCCGGCGACATGACGTCGTTCGACCTCGGGCGTCAGTTCGCCATGGTGTTCGTCGCTGCCAATACGTTTCAACACCTCCTGACGACTGAAGAACAGCTGGCCTGTTTGAAGCGCGCTCGGCAGCACCTGAAGCCGGATGGCATCTTTTCGATGGGCGTTCGCTCACCGGCCAGCGTCTCCTGGGAGGAGGCAGATTGGGCGCCCCTCCAACTCAACTGGACGCGCACAGACCCCGCGACCGGTGAGGTGGTCATGAAGATGGCGGTGGAGCAGCCAGACCCGGGCCGCATGGTGAGGCGCCTGACATACGTTTATGACCGCGTTTCCAGGGACGGCGCGGTCAAGCGCAGCGTCTTCGCGACCGAGCTGAGACACTCCACGCAGGCCGAGTTAGCGCTACTATTGCAGCAGGCTGGTTTGCGTGTTACACACGTTTATGGCGACTACGATCTGTCCCCCGTCGGATTCGGGGACGATTTGATCTTTGTTGCCAGGGTGGAGGAGCCCGCTTGAGAGTCGCGCTGGATGCCATGGGCGGAGACCTCGCTCCGCGAGAGCAGGTTCAAGGCGCCATCCTAGCCGCCAAAGAGTTCGACATAGAGGTCGCCCTCGTAGGGCCGCCTGACGTTGTCGAGCCGGAGCTCGCCAAGCATCCCAAGAACCCGCGCGTCAGCATCGTTCCCGCCGGCGACGCGATCACGATGGACGAGGACGAAATCGTCAAAGCGGTGCGCACGCGCCGCGACGCGTCGATCAACGTCGCGACGTCGATGGTCAAGAACGGGGAAGCCGCGGCCGTCGTCTCCGCGGGCAACAGCGGCGCCGTCTGGACCTCCGCCTTCTTCATCCTGGGGCGCATTCCGGGCGTGGAACGGCCCGCGCTCGGCGCCGTCCTGCCCTATAACGAGGGCCGAGTCTTCCTGATCGACGCGGGCGCCAACGTGGACTGCCGCCCCAGTCACCTGCTGCAATTCGCCAAGATGGGCGCTGCTTATTCGGAGAACGTGCTCGCGGTGAAGAACCCGCGCATCGGCCTGCTCAACGTGGGCGAGGAGGCGGGCAAGGGCAGCGAGCTGGCGGTCGAGGCCCACGACCGCATCAAGGAATCCGGCCTCAACTTCATCGGCAACGTCGAGGGCGTCAATATCCACAAGAGCATCTGTGACGTCGTCGTCACGGACGGCTTCACGGGTAACGTGGCGCTCAAAGCCGGCGAGGGCGTGGCCGACTACATCCTGGAGCAGGTTCGTAGCGTGATCAAAAGCAGCCCGCTTTTCATCAGCGCCGCGATTCTGGTCAAACCGGCGCTGCGACGCGTGCTCAAACGCCTGCAATATGAAGAGTACGGCGGCGGCAACCTGCTCGGTGTCGACGGTATCGTGGTTGTAGCGCACGGCCGTGCCGACGCCATCGCGATCAAGAACGCACTGAGGCTGGCCAGCACGGCCGCAGCGAGCAACCTGCTGCCCGTGATGCGCGAGTCCTTCGCGCCCGAAGCCCGAAACGGCAGCGAAATCGAAGAAGAGCCCTCGGCCGCGGGCCGTTAGGAGTCCCATGGATCTTGTCAACATCGGCCGCTCTCGGCGGTTTCTCCGAGAGCGTCCGATACGCGTCAACCTGTTCGACCGACCCCGCCTGGTCTGCGATCTGATCTGCCTCGAAGCTGAGCAGACAGAGAAGCGCCGCGGTCTCGCCACGTCAGACTCCCTCTACCTCGTCATCGAGGGCCTGGCTCGGCTGCAGACGGGCCCGCAGATCGAGGAGATGGTGGAGCAGGACGCTGCGCTGATCCCGCCCGGCGTCGACCACACGATCGAAAACATCGGCCCCGGCCGCCTCACGGTGATGGTCCTCGTCACACCGAAGCCATCGCGCGCCGGCGAGGTACGGATGCCGGTTGAGGGTCGCCCTCAGCGCCGCGCCTTTGATGATGACGGCGAGGAGTCGCCGCGCTACCCGCGTCGAGACCGCGAGGACGGCCCGCCGCGCGATCGCGACGAAGGATCGTCGCGTGAACGCCCCGAGAGGCCGCGTCGCGGCTTCGACGGGCCGCCGCCGCGAGGCAGCCGCCCACCGCGTCCAACCGTCAACCGTGAAGTCCGAGGCAAGCGTGAGGAAGAAGGGCCCGTCTGGTATCCCCGGCCGAAACCGGCATGGCGCCCGCGCGGCGCACCGCCGGCAGGCGCCGGTCGAGGTGGCCCTGGACGTCCGTCCAGCCCATCGCGAGGCCGCAGCGGCCCAGCGTCAGGCCCTCGGGGACGCGGTGAGCGTCCAGAAGGTGGAACAGGCGAATCGTCGTCAGGGCCGCGGGGTCGCAGCGACCGTTCGGCAGGAGCCCGCAGCGGTTCACCGTCAGGGCCACGGGGTCGCGGCGTGCGTCCCGAAGGTGAAAGAAGCGAATCGTCGTTCAGGTCGCGGGGCCGCACAGGGGCGGCGGGAGCTCGCGGCAGGCCGGCGTCAGGGGACCGTGGTCGCGCAGGTCCGCCACGTGGCGGTCCGCCTCGCGGTGGACGCGGGGCCTCTGCTAGTCAGACTGACCGGCGGGGCGTCAGTAGAGGGCGTCCGACTCCACATCAGAACGGGCGCCCGGCACCAGGCCGAAGCGCGCCCAGGACTTCAGCACGACGCCAATCTCCCGAGTAATCGGCGAGTCTGGTGGCAGGTTATCCAGTAGGCACTTCTCGATGTGCATCTCCATCAGCAGCAGGCCGACGTGGTCCAGGCTGCTGCGCACGGCCATGATCTGGGTCAGGATCTCTTCGCATTCGCGGCCGGTGTCCAACATGCGCTGGATGCCCTGAACCTGGCCCTCGATACGGCGCAGGCGAGTGGTAAGTGGTTTCGACTCTTCCGACGGCATCGGCATGGCTGTCCTCTCGGTAACAAGTAACGCTCACGACTTCTCACTGGTCGCTGGATACTGGGTACTTGTTACGCCTCAGGCTCTTGACATACCCCCAGGGGGTATATAGAGTATAGGAGGAAGAACACCGGAAAGTCAAAGGTCCCGTACTCGGGACGAGTAAATGAGAGGTATTGATGGCGAAGCCAAGTGAAGTAAATGACACGAGCTGGGACGGCGACGTACTCGAGGCTGACAAGCCAGTACTGGTCGACTTCTGGGCTCCGTGGTGCGGCCCCTGCCGGATGGTGGCGCCGATCGTCGAAGAGTTGGCGGAGGAATACGACGGCAAGGTTGAGTTCCGCAAGCTGAACACGGACGACAATCCCCGCACCGCCGCCAAATATGGGATCCGCAGTATCCCGACGCTGCTTGTCTTCAAAAAGGGCGAGCCCGTGGGCCAGATCGTCGGCTTCCGGCCGAAGTCAGACCTCAAGAAGCGCCTGGACGACGCGCTAGCCTAACCAACCGGTGATAGACAAACGGGCGCCGATTTCGGCGTCCGTTTGTTGTCCTGGTCTATGGCCACGGTCTTGGGGTTACTCGGGATCGGCCTGTTTCCGCTTGTGAAGCTCGCGGCCCTGCTTCTCCTCCAAACGACCCAGCGCGCGGCCCTTGTCTGGGTGCGGGTCTTTGATCTCGCCGTAGATCTCGCGGCCCTCGTGGTCCTCTGGCAGGTACTCTGTGATCGGAAGACCTTCCGAATTACAGAAGAGTAGTCAATGGCAATACTTGTACTTCTGCATCTCGTCGCAGGCACAACTCCAGGTACTGGACTTGGCCTCCTCGACCTTGTCCTCGTAGAAGTTGCAGGGGCACAGCGGCCGGCCAACCTCGTCGATGTGCTTGGCGAGGCCGATGACCAGAAACTCGGTGATCTCCCGTTGCGGATGCAGGTAGCTGCCGCTCTTGTTGGCGAAGTTCTCCACGAACTTCCACATCTTCTTGATGTTTGCCTCAGAAGCCTGGGCTCGGTCTTCGTCGGAGGGCTGGTCAAGCGTCATGTGGCCTCAGCTTTCGGCAGCTAGCGTAGAAACGACTCCCCCAGTGTACGGGACAGGATGAATGGCAAGAAGGGTGGACCCGTGGCAAAGGAATATGACATCGTCATCATCGGCGGTGGCCCGGCAGGCCTCTCTGCGGGCGTCTACGCCGCGCGGGCCCGTCGCAGCACCGTGATCATCGAGCGCAACGTCACCGGCGGGCAGATCGCCCTGACGTCTGACATCGAGAACTACCCCGGCATCGACACGATCAACGGCTTTGACCTCGGGCAGGCGATGCAGCAGCAGGCCGAGAAATACGGCGCTGAGATGGCCTTTGCAAACGTGACCGGAATCGAGCCGGAGGAGGGCGGGCATCTCGTCCGAACCGACGACGGCGACTACCTGGCGAAGGCGCTGATCGTCACCGCCGGCGCCGACTATAACAAGCTCGGCGTTCCCGGCGAGGAGCGCCTCACGGGCAAAGGCGTCTCCTACTGCGGTACCTGCGACGCCGCGTTTTTCAAGGACCAGGAGGTCGCGGTCGTGGGTGGCGGCGACGCGGCGCTGGACGAGGGGCTGTTCGTCGCGCGATACGCCTCGAAGGTCCACGTCCTGCACCGCCGCGACCAACTGCGCGCCAGCGCCGTGCTCCAGGAGCGCGCCTTCGCCAACGAGAAGATGGATTTCATCTGGGACACGGTCGTCGAGTCGATTGACGGCGAGAGCAAGGTAGAATCGGTGCACTTGCGCAACGTCAAGACTGATGAGGAGCGCGATCTCGTGGTCAGCGGCGTCTTCATCTTCATCGGCCAGACGCCGAACACGAGCGTCGTTGAAGGCCTGCTCGACACCGATGCGGGTGGTCACATCATCGTCAACCAATGGATGGAGACGAACGTGCCTGGTATCTTCGCGGCGGGCGACATCCGCAACAACTCGGCGCGGCAGGTTGTGACCTCGTCTGGCGACGGCGTCACGGCGGTGATCCGTGCCGACCACTACATCACGGAACACTTCGAGAGCTAACGGCCGCTTGCAGCGCTATCTAATCCACGCTGCCGTGTTTCTGCTGGGCCTGCTGGCCGGCGTCGGTCTGCTGCTCGTCCTGGACTCTTCCTCCAGCAGCGAGCCGCCAGCTTCGGCCTGCACCTTTCCAGCGTATACCGCAGACGCTGTCGAGCGCGCGCCCGAGGCTACATCCGGCCCGGGCGCGGAGCCGCCGTCGGCGCAGGCTCGAACCGTGTTGGCCGAGAGCGTCGTCGAGCTGCACGTCAAGGTCTGTTTCGAAGACGGCTCGACACTGGAGACCGGCGGCACCGGCATCCTGACGACCATCGGTCCGCCCTGGCGAGTCCTCACCGCCAATCACAACGTGGACGCCCGCCAGTGGGGCGCCGTGCGAGACGTCGAGATCGAGGTGCGGCGCCGGGGCGCGTTTAGCGGTGGCGCGGGCACGGCCCGGGTCGTGAAATCGGACGCCGAAGCCGACATCGCCGAGTTGGAGGTTGAGCTGCCCGAGGGCATGGTGTGGCAGGCTGCCACGCCGCCCGAAGCGCTCAACGGCCTCGCGGGTGGGACGGTCTCGTTTCTCTGCTTCTTCGAGCTCGAGATCCGGCGCGGCGTCCTGACCCAGGAGATCACGAGGGCAGGTGGTATACCGACCTACGAGCTCGGCGTCCCGGCCGGGCCCGGCTGCAGCGGCGCTGGCGCGCTGAACCAGGCTGGCCAGCTCGTCGGAATCGTCGTCCAGGCCAACACGGACGTCACCCGCGTCTCTAGCATCGCCGCGTTCAAGTAGCTAGAACAGCGCGATGGGGTTCAGCGGCGAGCCCGTGCCGCCTTCGACGACGAGCGGGCACATCATCAGCATGAACTCGTAGCGTCCCTCTTCGGCGCAGACGGCAGCCAGCGGTTCCAGCAGCGAGTTGTCCACCAGTGCCACGCCGAAGGCGAAGATCGCGCTGTGGGTGCCCCAGGGGCACTCCTCTTCGCGCTCCTCGTCCATCATGTCCCAGACCAGGATCGAAGAATCGCTCTCACGGATGAACTTTAGGCAGGAGGCGTGCAGGCCGGGGCGCGACACGCCTGTGGAGCCCCACGGCAGGTCTGAGGCGCGGTCGAAGTTCTCGCGGCCGGAGTAGACGCACACGGCGTCCCCGGGGCGCATCTCGACGCCCTGCGACTTGGCGATTTGCTCCAGCTCACGCGCCGTCACCGGCTTGCCCTGCGGCACGAACGGGTCGCCGCGGAACTTCGGCACGTCCAGCAGCACGCCGCGCGTGACAATGCCCTGCGACCAGTTCTGAATGCTGCCCCACTGCGTGCCGTCCGCCGTGACGACGTCCGGTGTCCGGCCGTTCCACAGCCCGTCATCGTCCCAGACGTGGCACAGCGCGTCGATGTGCGTTGCGCTCTGGCCGTGATACGAGATGCCGTAGAAGTCGATTACGCCGCTGACGCCGAAGCGGCGTCCCAGGGCGCGCATCCAGTGCATCGCGGGTGTTGGGTTGTTCGGTGCCGGCGTCTTGGGGAACGGTCGGCTCAAAGAGACGGTGCGCCCCTTCGTGACCAGCGACACGGCCTCAAGCCGCTTCTCGGCGGTGACCATGTTCATGGCGCCCATCTGGTCGTCTTTACCCCAGCGGCCCCAGTTGTTGTTTGCCTTGAGGTAGGCCTGTGCCTCCGCCTGGCTCATCAGCGTTTCGCTCACGTGTTCCTCCTCATGTTGCTGACAGACGCTTAACTCTAGCGCTTCGGGGGCGTTTGCTCATCAGCGGCTTCGACCTGCCGTCTGCTATCCTGAAGCAATCCCAGCTTCTCCCCGCGGCTCCTTTAGCATTTCTTGACTTTGCGGTCGGCTGCCTGCCCGGCCCGGCTGCTAGTCTGAGGTTCGTCATGGCAAATCAGGAGCAGATGGACACCCTGCGCCAGCGCCTCGACCAGATTCTGGAAGAGGAACAGGAGCTCCTGCGCGCGGTACAGCTGCTGGGCGAGAACCATCCGGCCGACCAGGCCGACCTTATCGAGCAGCTCGAGGAGGCTGACCGGACGCGCGTACTGGAGGCTCTGTCTCACGAGCACCTCGCCGAGGTGCTGGAGTACCTCGACGAGGATATGCGTGCCGACCTCCTCGCCGGCCTGCCCGCCGAGTCCATCGCGCCGCTGCTTGACCGCGTCGACGAAGATGTCGCCGCCGACATCGTGCAGGACCTCGAACCTGGGCAAGCTGACGAGGTTCTCCAGCTACTGGAAGACCGCGAGGCGGTTCAGGAGATCCTCAGCTACCCGCCGGAGAGCGCCGGCGGCCGCATGTCACGAGAAGTCGTGGCGTTGCGCCGTTTCTGGACGGTAGAAGACGCGATCGCCTTCCTGCGCAGAGAAGCGCCCGATGATCAGCACCCCTTCTACCTGTACGTGGTCGACGAGGAGCATCACCTTACGGGTACGGTGAGCCTGCGCTCGCTCGTCATCGCGGCTCCCGAGACGCCAATCGCCGCAATCATGTCGGATGAGGTACGCGCCGTCGTTGTTACCGACGACCAGGAGGCGGTCGCTGAGCAGTTTCGTCATTACAACCTGCTGGCGTTGCCCGTCGTCGACGCGGACGGGCGCCTGCGCGGTGTGATCACCGCCGACGACGTGCTCGACGTGCAGGTCGAGGAGGCGACGGAAGACATCTATCGTATGGCGGGCCTGGCGGAGGAGGAGCGCCTCTTCCGTCCAATCCGCGATGCCGCTCCACCCCGGTTGGCATGGCTTTCGCTTAACCTGATCACGGCCTTTCTTGCCGCCGCAACCGTCAGTTTCTTCGAAGGGACGATCGAACGCGTCGCGGCGCTGGCGGTCTTCATGCCTCTGGTAGCAGGGATGGGGGGTAACGCCGGTATTCAGACCATCACGCTGGTCGTACGCTCCATTGCACTGGGCGAAATCGAGGTTAAGGATGCCGTCCGAGTGCTGCGTCACGAAGCGATCATCGCCGCCATACAGGGCGTCATCATGGGTGCGGGCGCGGGTGCGATCGCCTGGATCTGGATGGGCGACGCATGGCTCGGGCTCATCGTCGGCCTCGCGCTTCTGGCCAACATCGCCAACGCGGCCATGGTTGGTGTCCTGGTGCCGCTGGCGCTCAAGCGTCTCGGCGCCGACCCGGCGCTTGCTTCCGGCGTTATCGTTACCACCTTCTCGGACGTTGTCGGCTTCCTGGTATTCCTCGGCCTCGGCGCGATACTGGTTACCAGATTGGTCTGACCGCATAGCTCAGTTCTCAGGCGATCCCTCATTGACGCTCTAACTCACGCTCGTTACGCTGGAATGTAGAAATGACGTTTCTACTCGCTCCGGAGGTCTCCCTAAGCCCCGACTCATCGTCGGGGCGGGCCATTGGCTGAGCTTCCGGCTGCCCCTGCGGCAGCTGCCTAGCCCATCGAGACCAAGTGCCCTTCGACCCGAAGGGCCAGAACCCGGAGGCTCCTCCAATGACTGTTGACCTGTACGACACAACATTGCGTGATGGCGCGCAGATGGAGGGGATCAGCCTCTCCGTCGAGGACAAGCTGCGCATCACGAAGCGCCTCGACGATCTTGGCGTGCACTTCATCGAAGGTGGCTGGCCCGGCGCCAACCCCAAGGACGTTGACTTCTTCGACCGGATGCAAGACGTCAAGCTGAGCCACGCCAAGCTCGTCGCCTTTGGCTCGACACGGCGCGCAGGCGGCGACGTCAACACAGACACAACTCTGAACTCGCTTGTCGCCGCCGGCACGGACTACGTCACAATCGTTGGCAAGGCGCACGACCTCCACGTGCGAGAGGTCCTGGGTACCAGCCTGGAAGAAAACCTCTCGATGTTGTCGGAATCGGTGCGGTTCCTCAAGTCCAAGGGCAAGCAGGTCTACTACGACGCTGAGCACTTTTTCGATGGTTTCCGAGACGACGCCGACTACGCGCTGAGCTGCCTGCGCGCGACCGTCAACAGCGGCGTCGATGCCCTCGTACTGTGCGACACAAACGGCGGCACGATCACGTCGAAGCTGCTGGAAACGATCGAGAAGGTGCAGGCCGCCTTCCCCAACGTGCCGCTGGGCATCCATTGCCACAACGACGCCGACGTCGCGGTCGCCAGCTCGCTGGCCGCGGTTGAACACGGCGTGCAGCAGGTGCAGGCTTGCATTAACGGCTACGGCGAGCGCTGCGGGAACGCCAACATGGCGAGCCTCATCGCCAACCTCAAGCTCAAGCTCGGCTTGCAGGTGGTCAGCGACGAGCAGCTGGCGCACCTTAGCGAGATATCGCACTTCGTCAGCGAAGTCGCCAACATGACGCCATCGCCGCAGCAGGCGTATGTCGGCGCCAGCGCCTTTGCGCACAAGGCCGGCTACCACGCGGACGGCGTCATCAAGGTCGAAAACGCCTACCAGCACGTTGACCCCGCGGTCGTCGGTAATCAGCGGCGCTTGCTCGTCTCGGAGCTCGGCGGCAGCCGCGGCCTACTCGACAAGCTGAGCGACCTCGGAATCGATTATCCGTTGAGCCGCGACGACGCACGTGCCTTGACCGAGACGATCAAGGAGCAGGAAGCGCACGGCTACCAGTTCGAAGGCGCCGATGCCTCGCTAGAGATGCTGGTGCGCCGCACCCTGCCCGGTTATGCGCCCGTTTTCAACCTGGACGATTTTTGGGTTGTGCTGCGCCGAAGCGAGAGCGCTCAGCCCCGGGTGACGACACATCTGCACGCTGAAATGCAGGCCGAAGCGATGATCAAGGTGCGCATTTTCGGGCGCGGCGAGTCAGAGGACGTGCTGCGCCAGACAGCGGCGGATGGCGACGGCCCCGTCGACGCGTTGGACCATGCCGTACGCAAGGCCCTTGGCGAGTTCTACCCTGGCATCGACAACGTCCGCCTCGTCGACTACAAGGTGCGTGTCGTCGACTCCAACGCTGGTACCGGCGCTTCCGTCCGCGTGCTCATCGAGTGCAGCGACGAGTCGGACGACTGGCAGTGCGTCGGCGCCAGCACCGACATCATCGAGGCGTCATGGCTGGCGCTGGCGGACGCCTACGAGTGGTGGCTACTGAGGCATCCGGCGTAGGGGCCCGAGGTTCCGGTGTCAGGGAGCTCCGACGCCGAAGGCTGTCACCGAAAACGCCGTGACGCCGCCGTCCATCGAGACAACCATCACGAGCTCGTCTGGCTGAAGGTCGGCGGGCGTGATGTCGTCGTGGCCCCGCTTGAGGACCGTCTTGTCGTTGATCACGACCGATGCGCGCTCGCCCGTGGTGTACACCTCGAGTTGTAGCATGGAATCGGTCGCTTCCAACACCGTGCCGACACGGACGCCCTGGTCGCGGTTCTCGTACTCGTTGATCACCGTCTCGATGTCAGAGACGCCTATACCACCGGCCTCGAAGCGCGAGAGCAGGTCGTCTCGCAGCTTCTGGGGCAGCGCCAAGAGCTTATCCCAGACATCCTGCGGGATCTCGGCCGGCCGGTCGGTCGCGACGGTCGCCGTGGGTGAGGGCGCCCGCGTGGGTGTCGTCACGGCTGCCGTATTCGACGACGGGCGTTCCGGGGAGTTGCCGTCACTATCCAGGACTAACGTTGCGGCCAGCGCGACCGTCACGACCGCAAGACCGAAGACGGCTGCGATGAGTAGCGTGAGCGTACGCGGCTTATGCATGGTACTCCTCCGGTCGTGCCCACACGTCATCGTCTTCCCGTGTCGTTCCATTGGAGGCAGGCAACGAGATCAAGAACTCGGTACCTGTATCCTCGCTGCTGCTTGCGATGACATCGCCGCCGTGCGCCTCGACGATCTCTTGCGTGATTGCCAGCCCCAGCCCCGTGTTGGCATCGGCGCGCGCGCCTGCGGGGTCCGCCTGGAAGAAGCGCTCGAAGATGTGCGGCAACGCTTCCGGCGGGATCATTGAGCCCGTGTTGTGGACCGATAAGTTGACGTGGCCGTTTTCGCCGAACGACCGCATCGTCACCGTGCCGCCTGATGGCGTATGACGCACCGCATTGTCGACGATGTTAGCAAGCGCCTGCTCCAGCCGCCGTCCGTCGCCCTGGAACCGTTGTGACGACTCCGACAGCACGCGTAGTTCGATGCCTTCCTGATCGGCGCGTCGTTGGAAGCGCTCCTGGGTCGCCTGCAGCAGCTCTCTCGGCGTCATCTCTTCCGTCTGGATCGATGAATTCACCCGCGTCGACCTGCGTCAGGTAGAGCAGGTCATCGACCAGGCCGCGCATCCGCACGGCCTCGTCGTTGATCACGCGGCCTGCTTCGGCGTAGTCCTCGCTCTTTGTCAGCGCGCCGTCGACCATGGCCTGCGAGAAGCCCTGGATGGAGGTGAGCGGCGTCTTCAGCTCATGCGAGACGTTGGCGAGGAAGTCGCGCAGCGTACGGTGCGAGCGGCTGACCTGGCGTGCCATCTCGTTGAAGGCGCGCGCCAGCCGGCTCACCTCATCGCCGCCGCGCTCCGGGATTTGCTGGTCGTACTGGCCCTGTGCCATCTCCTCCGACGCGACCGTGATCTGGCGCAAGGGCTGCGTGATCGAGCGCGCCAGGAGGCTCGCGGCCAGCACGCCGAACAAGAACGCGACGCCGCCAGCGAGGAAGAGGCGCGGCAACAGGTCGCGCCAGGCCTGGCGCACGTCGCTTGCATTGACCGCGAGGACGGTCTGGAGTGTGGGCGTGAAAGTGACGGTTACCGGCACGATTCCGGTGGGCGTAGCGTAGAAGAACAGCAGGTCCTCCGGGCCGCGGCGCTTGTGGTAGCGCAGGTCCGACTGCTGTGGCAATGACGGGTCGTTAGAATCGACAGTGAACTGGGCGACCTGGCTGCCTTCCAGCGTCTTCGCCGTGTCGGCGACCACCCAACGGGCGCGGTCGACGAGCAGGATGCGGACGCCGGGATACTCATCCTGCAAGACGGTCGAGATCTGCTGCCGGAGTGCCGCCCGCCAACTCTAGGAATGCGGCGCGCAGGGCCACCGGCTCCGCCAGCAGGCCCACTTGCTCTTCCTGGCGTTCTTCCTGCTGCGGCTTGAGCAGCTACACAGTGAACGTACCGGCGAGGAACAGCGATACGAAGATCAGCAGACCAAAGGAGAGGATGAGCCGGAATCTAAGACTTCGCGGTAGCAGCCTTCTCGTCCAGGACAAGTTTGTAGCCTACCCCCCACACGGTCTGTACCCTGGCCTTGGCGCCGGAGAGCTTATCGCGCAGCCAGGCGACGTGCACGTCTATTGTGCGCGTGTCGCCGTAGAAGTCCTGGCCCCAGACCATGCTGAGCAGGCGCTCGCGGTCGAGGACGACGCCCTCGTAGCGCATGAACGCGGTAAGCAGGTCGAACTCCTTGGCGCGCAGCGTCACCGCCTTGCCCGCCACCGATACCTCGCGGCGTGCCGGGTCCAGGCGTATGTCGCCGACCTCCAGCACGCTGTCCGTGTTGATCGCGCCCTGGGAACGGCGTAGCACGGCCTTGACGCGCGCTACCAGCTCTCGTGGGTTGAACGGCTTCGTCATGTAGTCGTCCGCGCCGACTTCGAGGCCGACGATCTTGTCGACGTCGTCGTCGCGGGCGGTCAGCATAATCACGGGGACGCTGGAGGTCTTGCGCAGCTCGCGGCAGACAGTCAGGCCGTCCATCTCCGGCATCATGATGTCAAGCACCACGAGGTCGGGGCTGGTTGAGCGCGCCTTTTCCAGCGCCTGCTTGCCGTCATACGCCTCGACCACGTTGAAACCTTCGTTGCCAAGGTAAAGGCGAGCGAGCTGAACGATGTTCTTTTCGTCGTCGACTACAAGGATTGTGTTTGCCATAGCTTGGAGGCGGACCGGCCCTTCAATTTTCACGATACCACACCCACCACCGCACCACTGAGGACCGACCCGCCCCTCTGTCTCAGTATCGGAGCCGAGGTGGAAAAGAGGCCTAAGCTCCCGCGAAGCCCTCGTTAAATAAGTGTGAAGACGTAACAGCGGGAGTTCCAGGCGCTCGAGCGCAAGTACGTGAGCTCGACAGCGAAGGCGGCGACTCGGCGCTTAAGCTGCCTCGCCGACCGCTGACAAGGCGGTGGCCTTGACGGGCGCTGCAGACTCGGCACGTCGCGCTTGCAGTGTGTCGTTCAGCACCAGGCCGGACAGCATGACGATGCCTGCGAGGCGTATTTCGCCCGCCGGCCAGCCGAGCCCGGCGGGCACCAGCATCGTCGCCGCTACAGCGATCTCCCAGGCTGCCCAGCGTCGCGACAGCAGCAGCGGCAGCATGAACAGCGTGTAGCCCACCCAGGTCAGCGGGCCCACAAAAAGCGTCAGCATCACGCTCCATGCGGTCGCCTCGCGGGCGGTCAGGCGCCAGCGCCAGGCGTAGAAGGCGGCCGTTGCGATGAGCCCCGCCGCGAGCACGTAGCCGGCTTCGGGTATTCCCACCCGGGTCGCGACGCCAAACATCGAGGCGTTGGGCGCAATGGCCGCGCGAGGGTAGGCGCGGGCGGCCTCCAGCCACTGCGAATAGATCCCGGGTCCTTCGATCAATAACGGCACGAGACTGATCGCCGCAGCGGTGGCGATCGACGTGAACGCCATCTTGCGCTGACCCGCCAGCAGCAGGAACAGCGGCCAGATCGCGAAGTTGGGTTTGATCGCGACGACGAGCCCGATCAGCAGGCCGGCCCAGAGCACGTTGCGGCCGCGTTCGATCATCATCAGCGCTCCCAGCCCCAGCGCGAACAGCGGAATGTAGATCTGGCCCAGCAGCAGTGTGTACCAGAAACCCGCCAAAGCTAGAAGCCAGAGCATGATCAGCGGCCGTCGTTGCCACGGGTACGCCTTCAGCAGCACGGCGCAGATCGCGGCGTAGAGCAGCGCCGACACCACTTTCAGGCCGTTGCGCACCGAGACGGGGTCGTGGCCGTTTATCAAGGTGAAGGGGTATATCGAGATGGGCGGGTTGAGGTTGGGTGAGCCTGTTTCTCGCGGCGTGCCGGGCTTGACGCCCGCGGCTGGGTCGGGGTCTTTGTAGAGCACGTACGGGTTCAGCCCCTGCTCGTAGGCGCGGCCCGCCTGCACGAAGGTCGTGAAATCTCGCAGTTCACTATGTGGCTGGAGCGTCTGCATAGCTGCCATCGCGATCAGGACGCAAAGGCCGAGCACAGCGACAACCTGGACGAATCGGGCCCTCATGTATCTGTTATCGGGATTGTCGAAGATGGTCTCTAGCGTGGCCAGCTAGGCAGCCAGCTGCTCCAGCCCCATGTTCTGACGCATCTGAGGCTTGCGGACCTTCCAGATGAAACTATCGACGAGGTAGTGGTGGAAGTTAAGCGTCTGGTAGGCGATAAGCGCCAGCGGCAGCGTCGTGGCCGGCAGCAGGGCGAATGTGGTCCCCAGGGTCAGGTACACGAGTACGGTCAGCCCGCAGGTGACGCCGAAGTACTTCGCGACGTTCCGGGGCTGGCTTAGCGTCGAGAGCCACTTGTGCTCGGTGCTGACGCCGGTCTTGAACCGGTTCCGGTTGTACAGCCACACAACGAGGATGTACTGCGCATTGTGCCAGACGTTGATCGTCAGCCAGCCGTAGTCGATGTTCGAAATCGCGATGTAACCGACGCCGAACACCGCGATGTGCGACAGCATGTAGATGTTGTAGGCCAGCGGCAATTCGCCCGCCCGCCAGGCGTGGAACTGCTTGCCGGCCCACCAAGCCAGCGACACGACCGCCGCCGCGCCCACGATTTGAACCGCGATCAGGGGTACCGGGATGACGCGCAGCTCCATGGAAAGGAACTCGCCCGGATCCTGGTAGGAGCGATAGAGGATACCAGCCAGCGGGAGCAGGTAGAGCGCCGCTCTCATCTCCCAGCCGCCACCTTTCGACTGCGGCGTTTTCATACGGTACATCTGGGCCACGCCATAGCTCTGTCGCGTGTAGTGCCACCACTGCCAGTACAGGTAGACCGTCGGCAGCGTCCAGGCGCCGATGCCAATCGTCATCGCCAGCACGCCGCCTATTACGGCGACCGGTAGCCACGTCATCAGCGGCTTATAGCGCGCGAAGCTCTCTGAATCGAAGGAGAGCCGGGTGTACGTGGCGATCAGATGGTGGTAGCCGAGCAGCCAGAGGTCGGCAAGGAGGATGGCGCCGAACAGCGCCGAGTCGAAGTGCGTTGCGATGCCCGCGACCAGCCCAATCGCCGCTGTCCCGACTACGAAGACGACGTCGAAGCGGCGGCTTGATAGCCAGCCCGGTACCTGCGAGAAGCCGCGCCGCCGACTAGCGACGTGTTCATCAACGCGAATCGCGCCAAGGGTGGAAACGCTGCTCATTCTCTACATGAATAATCGACGCGATCTGCCTCCGAGCGCAGTCTCGAAAGCTTGCAATTGTGAATCCGACCGCAGACACTCCGCGTGAATACGCTTTGGGGCTTCTGGATCGCGAGGAACCGGCTGGAATCCCGTGCTTCACCCCAGGTCGAGGACGGCGGCAGCGCCCTCGAGGTGCTCTGGGTGGCACTTCGACTCGGCCTGACGTCGTTCGGCGGCCCGGTGGCTCATCTCGGTTACTTCCACCACGAATACGTGGAACGCCGCGGCTGGCTCAGCGAAGAGGCGTACGCCGAGGTCGTGGCGCTGTCACAGGCGCTGCCCGGTCCCGCGAGTAGCCAGACCGGCATCGCTGTCGGCCTTATAAGCGCTGGGTTGCCGGGAGCCCTGATGGCCTGGATCGGCTTCACGCTCCCCTCGGCCCTGGCCCTCGTTGCGTTCGGCTACGGCGTCGGCGAGATCGGCAACGTGGAATCGGCGGAATGGCTGCACGGGCTTAAGCTCGCGGCCGTCGCGATCGTGGCGCTGGCCGTGTGGAGCATGGCGCGTTCACTCGCGCCGGACCGCGAACGCGGCACTATCGCGCTGGTCGCTGCCGTCGTGATGCTGAGCTGGACGGCAGCGGGGGCGCAGGTTGCCGTCATCGCCCTGGGCGGTGTGGCCGGCTGGCTCCTGTTTCGCTCATCGGCAACAGCTGCCGAGGTTCATTTGCGCGCCTTCGTCGGCCGCAACGTTGCGATCTTTGCCTGGGTGCTCTTCTTTGGCTTGCTGATCGGCCTGCCGCTTGCGGCAACGCTGGCGGAAAGCCAGGCCCTCGACCTCTTCGATAGCTTCTACCGCACCGGCTCGTTGGTCTTTGGCGGCGGCCACGTCGTGCTGCCGCTGCTCGAGCGCGAGGTGGTACGGCCGGGGTGGGTGACGCAGGACGACTTCCTGGCGGGCTACGGTGCCGCGCAGGCCGTTCCCGGGCCGCTGTTTACGTTCTCGGCTTACCTCGGCACCGTGATGCAACCGGCCCCGTCGGGGGTGCTGGGCGCCATAATCGCGCTGACGGCGATCTTCCTGCCGTCTTTCCTCTTGATCGTCGGCGGGATGCCGCTTTGGCGGCTGCTGCGCACCAACCTGTCGTTCCAGGCTGCGCTGCGCGGCGTCAACGCGGCCGTGGTCGGCCTGCTGCTGGCGGCGCTATACGACCCCGTTTGGACCAGCTCTGTGCTCTCGCCGGAGGACTTCGCTATCGCGGTAGCTGCGTTCGGTTTGCTGGCGTTGTGGAAGGCGCCGCCCTGGACCGTCGTTGTCTTCGCGGCGTTGGCAGCGGAAGGGGTCGCGTTACTGTGAGGAAGCGGCGCCCTTGCTCACGGTTAGCGTGATCGCGGTGTCGTCGTTGGCCTTGGTGCCGGCAGTGGGCGTCTGGCCGATCACGAGGCCCGCCGGCGCGTCAGTGCTGTAGACCTCGACGATGACGAAGTTCATCTCGTTGTCGTAAAGGACTGAAACGGCGCTGGCCAGGTCGGCGCCCACGAAGTCAGGGTAGAGGCCGGGACGTATCGGGCCGATGGCCTTGCCCTGAATCGGCGCCGTTGGGTTGGTGGATACGGGCGCGTCTACGGCGCCGCCTGCCGTCGTCGCGGTCCTCGACGTCGAACCGGGTCTCGTGTCAGGGGGCTGGTCAGCGCCGGGTCACCGCCGCCGCGCAGCAGCAGCAGGCCGGCGCCGAGCAGGAAGATCGCGACGAGGCCCGCGACGAGCCAGTTGACGTTGATCAGCTCCGCCGGCGGTCGCGAGACCGTAGGCAGCGGCGTGATGTCGACCGTCAGGTCGCCGTTGGGGAAGATGCGCATCAGCTCGTCCGGGTTGAGGCCGAGGTAGCGCGAGTAGGTGCGCAGGAAGCCGCGCGCATAGACCGGCGCCGGGAAGATTGAGAAGTCTTCGTTCTCCAGCGCCTCCAGATAGCGTCGGGAGACGTGGGTGTCGCGCTCGACGTCTTCGAGCGTGATAGCGCGTGCGCGGCGAGCCCTCGACAACGTGTTGCCGAGCTCACCCATCCGTGGTCTTGACTGCGCGACGGCCCGGTCGCAGGGCGCTCAAGTTCTATCGTCAATCTAGTTAAAACTGCGCAATCTCATACTTACGAAAGCGGTGTGACGGACGGGGGAACTAAGACTCAACTTAGCACATTTGTCAGCACGTGCAAGTCTGATTACTGTCTAGATAGCCTTAACCAAAGGGCATGCTAGAATCGAATTCCCCGTCCATCTGGCTGCATTCTGAATGAATCTGAAACTCTAAGGGAGCGTTATGGATCTCGGTCTCAAAGACAAGGTCGCCATCGTCACCGGCGGCAGTCGCGGCATCGGCCGCGCCATCGCGCTGGCATTCGCCGCCGAGGGCTGCAACGTCGCGATCTGCGCCCGTGGCGAGGAGAAGCTACGCGAGACCGAGGCCGAGCTCAAAGCCACCGGCGTCAAAGTCCACGCCGGCGTCGTCGACGTGTCGCAGCCGGGCGAGGTCGAGGCGTTCGTCGACGACGTGGCGAAGGCGCTGGGCAAGGTCGACGCGCTGGTCAACAACGCGGGCGGCGCGCGCCAGGGTGACGACGACGAGACGTGGCAGGGCGCGATCGACGTCAACCTCATGGCGGCGGTGCGCGCCAGCCGGGCCGCGGTCGCACATGAAGACGAACGGCGGCGGCGCGATCGTCAACATCACTTCGATCTGGGGCCGCGAGTCCGGCGGCCCGGCCACCTACAACGCCGTCAAGTCTGCGATGACCTCCCACGCCAAGCAGCTCGCGCTTGCAGCTGGCGCCGGAGGGCATCCGCGTCAACTCCGTCGCCCCGGGCTCGATCGCGTTCCCGGGCGGCGGCTGGGAACGGCGCCTGCGAGCAGGACCCGGAGGGCATGGCAGCGTTCATCAAGCAGAACATTCCCTCGGGCCGCTTCGGCACGCGCCGAAGAGGTGGCCAACGCCGTCGTCTTCCTCTGCTCGCCCGCGGCGAGCTGGGTGACGGGCGTCTCGCTCAACGTCGACGGCGGCCAGTCGCGCTCGAACATCTAGGCTGCTGCATGACCCGCGCCCGCGAATACGCCGTCCGTCTCTTCCTCGCCTGGCTCAACGAGCGCTACCGCGCGCCTTCGCGCCTTGCCGGCGAGTTCGACGACGTCTGGCAGGCCACCGACGCCGACCAGCGGCCTACTGAGCATCGTTTCGGCCGAGCTGTACGAGGCGCCGGACGGCTGGCGCGCAGCGCTGCGACGAGCTCACGCAGCGCCTGGATGACACGCGGCCCGGCTCCTACCTGCTCTGGCAGCCGCAAGGGCGGCGACCTGCCCGACGGCGAGCCCGACGAGTCGGAGTGGGTGCGCCGCGTCGTCCTGACGGCCTCGAAGCTGGCCTCGGGACGCAGCGGCGAGGTGCGTCTGCCGGTGCGCCTGGCGCTGGGCAAGGTGCGCGAGGAGGGCGGCTACGCCTCCGTCACCGGCGGTCTCGGCCGCTACTGGACCAACATCTCAGAGCGGCTTGACGGCAGCTTCTTCCTCGATAGCCGCGGCCTGCATCGCTTCACAAAGAACGAAGATGAGCGCGACGAGCTCTACGACAACATCGGCGCGTCTCAGCCAGGGCCTCGCGGTCGGCGACGTCATCGAGTTCGAGACACGAGGACGCCTGGTCGCTGCAGCGCCTGCCCCGCGCAGCGAGGGCCTGACCGACGGCTGGGCCATCGCCGGCTGCCCGCCGGGCTTCGAGCCCGACGACGGCTCCGCGGTGCGCCGCCTGCTGCGCCGCCGCCTCGCGGAAGCCAGCGAAGCGCTGAGCGGCGTCCGCGACTCAGCGCGTGTCCTGGTCCTGCTCGGCGCCTACGACTACATGGAGTTCGAGAACGCGGGCCCCTCCCTGCGCGGCTTCGACCCTGCGCTCGCCGCGGCGTTCGACGTCATCGCCCTCGGTCAACGACGCCGAGGTGAAGGCGCTGCGCATGAGCCGCGCGCTCTCGTTCGTGCGGGAAGGCATCGGCACATGACGGCGGAGACCGAGCCCGAAGGCGCCCTCGAGTCGCTGACCATCCTCGACCTCTCGGAGGGCATCGCGGGTCCTTATGCGGCACACCTCTTCGCTACTGTACGGGGCGCAGGTGATCAAGGTGGAGCATCCCGTCGCCGGCGACGCCTCGCGTCACTGGAGGCCCCTACGCCGGCGAGCCTGGTATCGAGCGAAGCCTGACCTTCGCGGCGCTCAACGCCGGTAAGCTCAGCCTGACGCTGGACTACGAGACGCCGGAAGGCGCCGCCGTCTTCAGCCGGCTGGCCGAGGACGCCGACGGCATCATCGAAGATCACCCGACGCGGAGGCGCGACGATCTCGGCCTCGGCGCCGATCAGCTGATCGGCCGCATCCCACGGCTCGTCATCGTCCAGGTGTCAGGCTACGGCGCGACTGGCCCCTACAGCAACCGGCCGATGTCGGGCCTGACGCTGGCCGCCGTCAGCGGGAGTGCTGCCGCCCGACGCCACCGGTCCCACTTACGACCGCGGCTTGGAGCAAATCCTGGGCATGAACGTCTACGTCGCGGCGCTGGCAGGTCTGCTGCGGGCTGCCCAGACCGAGCACGGCCAGGTCGTCGACGCCGGTGGCATGCCGATGCTCGCCGCGCTGGGCGGCGGCCCAGCTGCCCGGCGGTCGCGTCGCTGGAGATCGACGTGGCCGGCCTGCGCAACCGCCGCCTCCTGCGTGCCGTCGAGCACGCGGAGGCCGGCACCTGGAGTACCCGGTGGCGCCGTTCGAGATGTCACTGACGCCGCCGGGGGACGCTGACGCCGGCGCCGCTGCTCGGCGAGCACACCGATTACATCCTTACGGACCTGCATCGAGATGGAGGCAGCCGAGGTCGAAGCGCTGCGCGCGAAGGGGGATCGTCTGATGCTGCCGCTGCCCTTGCCGCTGATCCGCGTCCTCGACCTGACAACCAGCGTCGCCGGGGCCTCCGCGTCCCGCGCGTTGGCTGATTTCGGCGCTGAGGTCATCGTCGTGGAGCGCCCCGGCGCGCGCGCGTGAAGCGATGAGGCAGTACGGCCGCAACAAGTTCAGCTGCGTCGTAGACCCCGCCGCTGCGGAAGCTCGCGGGCTACTGCTCCGCCTCGCCGCGAATTGCCACGTCGTCCTCAAGGATGGCTCTGACGATGCGCTTTCAGGCGCTGGACTACGGAGCCCTCCGCGGCGTCCGTGACGACATCGTGCTCGCCGTCATCGCTGAGGGCGGCGAGCGCGCCGGGCATCGGCAACGTGACGGCAGGCGCTGTGATGACGGCGCTGTTCCACGTACGGTATCGCGGCCGAGGGCCAGCAAGTGACGATTTCTTTCTCAGCTGCAGGTACCAGCATGCGTGCGGCGCCCGTAGTGGCGGCCGCCGCCGGCGCGGCGCAGCTGACACCCGACCTGCCGCCCAGCGGTTGCTACGCCTGCTCCGACGGACCGATCGCGGTCGTCGTGCGCTCCATCGAGGAGATGGCGGCGCTGGCTGAAGTTGTAGGCCGCCCCGAGCTGGCCGACGCGGTGACGGGTGGAGAGGGCATGGGCGACGCCGTCGCGGTCTGGACGAAGGCGCGCGCCGCCCACGCCGCGGCGTCTGAGCTGCGCGAGCATGGTATTCCAGCGCAGCCGCTGCTCACGTCGGCCGGCCTGCGAGACGACCCCCATCTACGCGCCCGCGGTATTTTCGAGCCGGTCGCGGCCGGCGACGGCGTCAACGAGACTGACGGCCCGCGTATCCACTTCAGCGACACGCCCCTGCACACGCGCTTCGCCGCGCCCGCCCAGGGCGAGCACACGCGTTACGTCCTGCGCGATCTCGTCGGACTGACGGAAGATGAAATCGTCGACCTGATTTCGGTTGGCGTAGTCAGCGGGACGGCCCCGGGCGCACAATAGCCACTGACGCGGCTCCGGATTCAATAAGGGGCGTTCCCATGGCGACGGTACAGGTGATCCTCAACGGCATGCCCGGCGGCACGCAGCACGACACCGACAACTACCCCGTGATCCTGCAGTTCGACGAGGAGAAGAGTTACGGCGGCGCCGTCTGGATCATCCCCTCCTATCCCGGCCATATCCCGGCCGGCATGTTGTCGGAGATACGCGTCGAGGGCGGGCCGCTCGAGTGCTTCGTCGAAGGTCCGGAGGGCTTCCAGTCCGGCCCGCACGAGACGAACTGGGTCCGCAGCGACTACCCGCGCGGCAAGCTCTGCTCATTCCTGCAGATGGACGCGTCGACCCAGAAGATGGGCGGCGTCAGCGTCGAGGTCGTAGAGGGCTCGCTGATCGTCGACCCCGTTGTGCTCGGCGGCAAGCCTTCCGCTTAATCAACGGCCTCAAATCGTCAGGCGTTGAGCACTGCGTCAGCTCGCACGACGACGTCCGCGCGCCCCAGCTCCGCTTTTGCCTTCTGCACCGCAGCCGCGAACGACACCGCATCGTCCGCAGCCAGCGTAACGACGGTTGAGCGCCGTCCGAGAGCCCAGATCTCGTTCGAAATCGAGTGCAGCGCGGCTTCGGCCGGGAGGTCGGGAGTTAGGCCGGCGATGGCGATATCGGCCCCGGCCAGCGCCAGCGCCACGGCGACGCCGCGGTGCGCATCAGCACCGCCGCCAAACACCACCGCGACCTTGCCGTCCATGTGACCAGCCATTGCCTCCTTATCCTAAGCGCTCGCGGAGGCTAGACTCTAAGCATGATCATCCTCGGTTGGGCAATGATGGCCATCGGCCTCATCTCGTACCTCGGCGCGTTCGCCCTCGGCGCCGGCCCCACGATGGGCGACAAGCCGCTGCAGGCGTCGCTGTTCACTCTCGCAACCATCCTCATGATTGGTGGCTTTTTCGTCCTGGTCGTCTAGCGTTACAGAGACTCGGCACGGAGGTGCGACATGCATATCGAGTCAAAGCTCGAATCGATGGGTCTAAGGCTTCACGAGCCTGCGCCGAATCCCGCCGGCGTGCAGCCGCGCTTCTCACGCGTCAGGGTGCGGGGCAATCGCGCCTACATCTCCGGTCACGGCCCGGGCGGTGATTCGCCGCGTGGCAAGGTCGGCGCGGAGCTGACGCTCGAACAGGGTTATGAGGCGGCAAGGCAAACTGGCCTGTCGCTTCTGTCTAGCCTCAAGTCGGAACTCGGCGACCTCGACCGTGTGGTGGCCTGGCTGCGCGTGCTGGGCATGGTTAACGTGGCGCCCGGCTTCAACCAGACATCGGGAGTGATCAATGGCTTTACCGACCTGATCATGAACCTCTACGGCGACGAGGCTGGCACGCATTCGCGCTCCGCGATCGGCGTGGCGGAGCTCCCGGGCAGCATCCCAGTCGAGATCGAAGCCGAGGTCGAGATAGCGACCTGAGCGGCCAATCGACTGAGGCGAAACGCTCAGGTGCGTTGCCCGGGCGAGGGCGCTAGGATGGGAACGATGCGTGTAGACCTCCCTTTTGGCCGCGAAATGCTCCCGGTCGACGTTCCGGATAACGCCACCGTGCTGTTGCCTTCGGCCGTCCGGCCGCTGGTCGACCAGCCGGGCGCCGTGGTCGATGCGCTTCGTAAGCCCCTCGCCGGTCCGCCGTTGCGCGAACGCATACGCAGCGGCCAGCGCGTCGCCA
Source organism: uncultured Chloroflexia bacterium (assembly GCA_963766645.1). Lineage (GTDB taxonomy): Bacteria > Chloroflexota > Dehalococcoidia > DSTF01 > WHTK01 > WHTK01. The sequence continues at coordinate 1,050,162 of CAVYAY010000002.1, forward strand.
TCGTCATCTCCGATATCACGCGCCCGGTACCGAACCAGCTTCTGCTCGAGCCCGTACTGGCTGAGCTCGCCGCCGCCGGCGTGCCAGACGCCGACGTGACGATCGTCAACGGCACCGGTCTGCACCGCGGCAACTCGGACGCTGAGCTGGCCGAGATGCTGGGTCCTGATATCCCGAAGCGCTATCGCCATCGTCCAGCACGACGCGCGCGATCGCTCGACCCTGGTCGAGGTCGGGCGTAGCAAGGGCGTGCCAGTGGAGCTCTGCCGAGCCTACGTCGACGCCGATGTCCGCATCGTCGTCGGCTTCGTCGAGCCGCATCTCTTCGCCGGCTACTCGGGCGGCCCCAAGGGCGTCATGCCCGGCGTGGCGGGTGCCGACATCGTCATGAGTAACCACGGCGCGCCCAACCTGGCCCACCCTAAGGCGACCTGGTGCGTCATGGACGGCAACCCGGTGTCGCAGGAGGTCCGCGCCGTCGTCGATCTGCTGCCGCCCGACTTCCTGCTCAACGTCACGCTGGACAGCCAACGCCGCCTTAGCGGCGTCTTCGCCGGCGACATGTACCCGGCGCATGAGGCGGCCATTTCGCAGGCGGCGAGCCAGTACCAGGCGCCAGTCTCGCACCCCTACGACATCGTCATGGTGACGAATATGGGCTACCCGCCGGACACCACGCTATATCAGTCGGTAAAGGGCATGTCGGTGGCCGCCCAAGGCGTGCGGGAAGGCGGCGCCATCCTGCTCGTGGCGGGCTGCGAGGAGGGCATCGGCAGCCGGGACTACGAGGAAGGCCTGCGCGCCGCCGAGTCGCCCGCCGCGCTGCTCGAGCGCATCCTGCACACCGAGCAGCCGCGGCACGACCAGTGGCAGATCCAGTGCCAGGCGATGGTGCAGACGAAGGCGCGTGTGCTTCTGCACTCGAAGCTGACGCCGCAGCAGACGCGGGCCGCGCACCTGGAATATGCCGCCGATGCCTCCCAGGCCCTGCGTGAGCTGGTTGAGGGGGCTCGCGCGCTCGGAAACGAGCCCAGCGTCCTCGTCATGCCCTACGGCCAGCTCACCGTCCCCGTGGTGCGCTGACGTGCCGAAGGTCCGCACTCCGACACTCGAGATCGCCTACGACGAGCACGGCCCGCCGGACGGACCGCCCGTTGTCCTGCTGCATGGCTTCCCGGACGACCCCCATGCCTACGACGGCGTCTGGCCGCTACTTGAAGATCGCTGCCGCGTGCTCGTGCCCTGGCTACGTGGCTACGGCGAGACGCGATTCCTTAGCGATGCCACGCCGCGTTCCGGCGAGCAGGCCGCGCTCGGCGCCGATCTGCGCGACTTCATGGACGCTCTCGGCATCGAGAGTGCCGTCGTCGGCGGCTACGACTGGGGCGGGCGCGGCGCCTGCATCGTCTCGGCGCTGTGGCCGCAACGTGCCGGCGGGCTCGTCACCTGCGGCGGCTACAACGTGCAGAACATCGCCGCGTCCGGCAACCCCGCGCCGGCTGCCAACGAGTACCGTCTCTGGTATCAGTGGTACTTCCAAACGGAGCGCGGCCGCGCCGGACTGCAGCAGAACCGTCGCGACATCTCGCGCCTGCTCTGGCAGCTCTGGTCGCCCAACTACGACTTCGACGAGGCCACCTTCGACGCGGCCGCCGCGAGCTTCGACAACCCCGACTTCGTCGATGTCGTAATCCAGTCCTACCGCCATCGCTTCGCCAATGCGCCCGGCGACCCGGCGCTGGAGGGGATCGAGGCGCAGCTGGCAGCCCAGCCGCCGATTACGGTGCCGACGATCGCGCTGCAGGGCGAAGCCGACGGCCTCGGCGTGCCGGGCGCCGACCGTAACGCGCCGCACTTTACCGGCCCCTACGAGCGACGCATCATCCCGCGCGCCGGGCACTTTCTGCCTCGCGAGGCCCCGGAGGCGTTCGCGCGGGCGGTGCTGGACTTGCTGGCGAAGTAACCACCGTCATTGCGGGGAGGCGTTACCCCAACGCGGCAATCTCGCTTACCAAGAGGCGCCGCGATCTATGCGAGAAGCTTGCGGGTTCGCAAGAGTCCCGGCAGAGGCGTCTGGCTAGGTCGAGCCCGACTCCGCCTTCGCCGCCTTGAGGCGCGCCAGCAGCCAATAGTCCAGGACGTCGATGTATTCTCGGCGCCGCTCGATGTACCGGCCGCGCAGGATCTGATTGAGCTCGCGCTGCAGCACAATGCGGCGCTCGTAGCTCTCGTCACCCGGGTTGTCCGCCAGCGAGCCGACCTCCAGCGCGTAAAGCGCGTCGATACGTCGATCGTGCCGGCCGGCAGTGTCTTGTTCAGCGTCGTTGCCTTGTAGATGAAGTGGCCCAGGTGCGTGATTTTCGGGTCCTGGATGCCGCACATGTCGAAGACCACGCGTTTGATCGCGGCTTCCGCTGTCTCGCCTTCAGCGACGTCGGTCTCCGGCAGGGAGTGCTTGCCGTCCTTGTAAGGCAGTACAACGCGCTCGCCGCGATACGGGATTGTCGTCACGTGCGTGATTTTGGCGTCCGCGGGGATATCGTCCAGTCGACCATAGGGCGACCCACTCATCGCCGATCTTCTTCTCGGTGTAAATGCTGCGTTCCGATTCGCGTCTGCGGAATTCGAGTGGTGATGGCGCTCGCTCCGGCTGCCCGTCAAAGCCAGGTGGCATCATGAATAGTCGTATCCTCCTGGATTGCTGCGTTCTTATTCTGTGAAAGGTCCGCCGCTTAGGCAAGCCGGCTATTCGTCGGCCCGCACCGCCTGCCATTTGCGATGCCCCTGCTCGTTGCGCGTCATACGTCCGATGCCGGGGAATGGCAGGTGGCAGGCGATCAACAACGACCCCTCGGCGATCGCCCGTTCTCGACCATCGCCTTCTTCGTCTCCATCGTCACCAGCGGCAGGATGTCGAAGGCCGACACCCACGCGGTGCGTTCCAGTTGCACGGCCACCTGCGCGATGTCGCCGGTGTAGATGCCCGTCTCGCCGCCTGACGACAGTACCACGTGCGCGTGCCCTGGTGAGTGTCCCGGCGCCGGGACGATGGTTACCTCGTCGGTCAGCTTGTGCTCGCCGTCGACCAGGTGGAGGCGATTGTGACGCTCCAGGGGCAGCAGGTTCTCTTCCAGGTATGTCGCCCGCGTGCGCTCGTTGGGCGCGATGGCCGCCTTCCACTCGTCCTCGATGATGAAGTACTCGGCATTGGGGAAGGTCGGGACGGCCTCGTCGCCCTCCTGGCGCGTGTTCCAGCCGCAGTGGTCGGCGTGCAGGTGCGTGTTGATGACGACGTCGATCTCGTCCGGCTGCACTCCCAGCTGCGCGAGGTCGCTGAGCAGCGTGCCGTCCGCCACCGGGCTCGACTGCCGCCGCCAGCCCCCGGCCTTGTCGCCGACACCGGTCTCGATCAGGATCAGCTTGCCCTGGGACCGCAGCAGCACCGAATTCAGCGCCAGTGATAGCCGGTGGCGCTTGTCCAACTCACCAGCGATTGGCTCCCACATGACGCGCGGCACGATGCCGAATGTGGCGCCGGCGTCCATGTAGAACAGCCCGTCGGACAGGATCGCGAGGTCGAGGTTGCCGAGACGGTGCTTCGCAGGCATCCTGCAGATGATAGCGCAGCGTGGTCCATGGTTTACGACCCGGGTTTGGCTACATAGCAAGCAGGGCCACGAGCATCGCCAATAGGGCGAAACCCAAGGCTACAACGAATGGAAGGAGGCAACACGCCCAGGGCAGCTGTTCCATCGGATGGCGCGATCGCTCATCGTCTGGCACCCGTCGAACGTCTAGCTCGAAAAGTGGAGGCTTGTTGCTTGATGGACCCCACTGGTTCGTTCGCCTGGATGTGGGTGTGCCGCAGATAGGGCAGGTTTCGCGGCTGCGCGCAAGTGTCAATCCGCATCCAGAGCAGATGATCTTTTCCATCGTGGGAAGCACACTATGCGCTCACGATTAGAACGTCAACGCCGACAGGAGCTTCGTCGTAGCCTTGTCCCTCCCACGCGAGCGGCCCTATAATCTGCAAACCACATTCCCCCCGTGAATCCGGAGGTCAGTACTTCATGTCGACGCCGTATGCGTACTTCCAAAAGCAGATCATCCCTCTTGCCGAGGCGAAGATCGGCATCATGACGCACGCTTTCAACTACGGCACCGGCGTATTTGAGGGCATCCGCGGCAACTGGAACGAAGAGGACCAGACGATCTATCTGTTCAAAGTGCAGGAGCACATCAAGCGCCTGCGCATGAGCGCCAAGATCTGCCGCATCAATATCAGCGAGACCGACGAAGAGATCGAATCCCTGGTCACGCAGGTCGTCGAGAAGTCCGCCATTCGCGAGGACCAGTACGTCCGCCCGCTCGCCTACAAGAGCAGCGAGGCGATCGGCGTCCGCGTCCACGACCTGGATGACGACCTGCTGATCTTCGCCGCGCCCTTCGGCCCCTACCTCGACATCGACGCCGGCGCCCGCGTCCAGACCTCGACATGGCGGCGTGTCGACGACATGTCGATCCCGGCGCGCGCAAAGACGACGGCCGGCTACCTCAACTCGGCGCTGGCCAAGACGGAGGCCATGCAGAACGGCTTCGACGAGGCGATCCTGCTCAACCAGGACGGTCACGTCGCCGAGGGCAGCGGCGAGAACATCGCCATCATCCGTAACGGCCGCATCATCACGCCGGCGCGCTCAGACAACGTCCTCGAAGGCCTGACGATGTCCACCGTCCTCGGTCTGGCGCAGTCCGAGCTCGGTGTCGAGGTCGAGTCGCGCACCATCGACCGCTCCGAGCTCTACGTGGCCGATGAGGTGTTCATGACCGGCACCGCTGCCCACGTCACGCCGATCCTCGAGGTCGACCGCCGCCCCGTCGCCAATGGCGACGTCGGGCCGATCTCGAAGCAGCTGCAGACCCTGTACTTCGACATCATCTACGGCCGCAACCCGAAGTACGTCTCCTGGTGCACCGCCGTGCCGATGCCGGTACCGGTGACGCCGTAGCTGCGGCGCCGGTCTAGCGCGCCGGCCTCTGAGAATCGATGCCGTCCTTCACCATCTTCCGACCCGGTAACTCGCTGGGCAGCGTGTACGGCGGTGTCGTAGTCGCCGTCACGCTACTGTTGGGCGCCGGACTGATTTATCGCGGCCTAACGCTTGACGTCGGAATTCAGCAAATGGCGCCACTTTTCGTCGGTGGGTTCTTTCTCTGTCTTTGCGTCCTCTACGGCTATTGGACTTGGAGCTGCACCTCACTACGCTATCTGGTCGACCGCAACGCGCTGGACATACGCTGGGGCGCTGTCCACCAGGTCATCCCGCTCGCCAACATCGAGCGCCTCGTGCCGGGCGAAGAGACCGACAACCCGCAGATCGAGGGCATCAACTGGGTCGGCCATCATATCGGCCGCGCCGAGGTCGACCAGATCGGCGAGGTCATCTTCTACTCCGCCCACCGCTCGCCCGGCGAGGTGCTCTACGTCCAGACGCCGACGGAGATCTACGGCATCTCGGTGCCGGACCCCGTGTTCTTCGCCCAGACCGTGCAGTCCAACCAGTCGCGCGGCCCGCTGTTCGAGCAGCGGCAGGCCGTGCACCGCTGGGGGCCCGCCGCGCAGAGCTTCTGGTTCGACCGCGTCGCGATCGTGCTGGCTCTGCTGATGGTCGTGGCGTTTGGCGTTGTGCTGGCGTACGTGCTGGATATGTATCCCGGCCTGAGCCAGAGCGTGCCGCTGCGGTTCCCTTCGCTCGGCGGCGTCGTCCGCGTCACCGATAAGGGCGAGCTGCTGGACATCCCGCGCTCCGCTTTCGGCTTCCTGGCGCTCGACCTCGTGCTCGCCGTCATGCTGCACAGCTGGGAGCGCATGGTGGGCTACGTGCTGCTGCTGGCGGGCATCGGCGTGCAGGTCATGCTGCTCGTCGCCGCCATCGTCGCCGTCGCCTGACTTCGCGCTTCGAAAAGTGGTCTAGTGCAAGCGGTTTGCCGCCGCGGCGTACTCTCGTTGCATGCAACGGCGCGACCCGGACGCCCTCACGCCTCGCGAGCAGGAGGTCCTCGACCTCCTGAAGCGTGGCTACTCCAACCGTGACATCGCCGCGGAGCTGCAGATCAGCCTCTGCCGGCGCCAAGTACCACGTTTCGGAGATCATCTCCAAGCTCGGCGTGTCATCGCGCGAAGAGGCGGCCGCGTGGGAGCGACGGGACCGGGCCAATGGATTCTCCTGCCGGTCTTCCGGTCTCACAAACATGGGCTTCTGACGGCTGGATTGACCTTGAAACTGGCTCTTGGCCTGGCTGCGGCGTCCGCTGTCGCCATCGTCATGGTCGCTTTCGTCGGCGGATACGGCTCGGCAACCGACGATGCACCACCGGCTGCTTCCCAGCCCAGTCCCACACCGGATTTTCCTTGCCCTCGGCCGGGTGAATCCTGCGTCAGGATCCTGCACATCGGGCTCGCGAGCTGGGACGAAGCCGCGTCTTTCGCTGCGGCGCCGCTGCTTGAGCCAACATATATTCCTACCGGCTACGAGAGAGATAAGCTCACGTACTCCTACAGCGATTCGCCCACTGACCAGGTAGGTCTTCTTACGTCGATTGTTTCGTCGAGGTTGATTGGGCCCGAAGGCGAAGACCTCCTCGTCAACCAGGGCTATGGTCCCAGCCTCGGGAACGATGCGTTCACTCTCGCGCCTGACCAGTTTCGTGGAACCATCGTTGTCAATGGGACCGAATTGATGTGGGTGCGCGGCAACCCTCTGTGGGAGGAACGCGCAGACGGATGGCATGCCACGGAGGAGTGGGACCTGGACTCGCTAAACCTCTACACGCTTACCTGGCAAGAGCCCAAGACCGGCCCCATCGTCTGGGAGAAGTCGCCGGACGGCGAAGTTACTTACCGCCGCAGCGGAGACGCCGTTGGTTACCTGATCTACGCCACCGGACTGCCCCTTGAAGAGCTGCTCAAAGTCGCGGAATCCATGTTGCAGGACTGACCGCTCGCTCCTCGCCCTACCCCTTGCTATGCTGGACGTGTGGCCCGGTATGACGTAGCCGTAGTTGGCGCCGGCCCCGCCGGCAGCACCACCGCTTACCACCTGGCGAAGGCAGGCGCTCGCGTCCTCCTCCTCGACCGAGCCGAATTCCCCCGCGAGAAGCCTTGCGGCGGTGGCGTCACGGCGCGCGCATTCGAGCGTGCGCCTGTAGACCTCACGCCGGTCGTCGAGCGGGTCATCGACCGCCTGCGCTTCAGCTACCGCCTCGGCCGCAGCTTCGACTATCAGTACGGCGAGACGCTGGTCTACATGACGCAGCGCCATCGCCTCGACGAGTACTTGATGCAGCAGGCCGTCGACGCCGGCGCCGAGTTTCACGGCGGCAGCGTCGTCCGCGGCCTTGACCTCGAGAAGGACGGCGTGCGCATCGCGGCCAACGGCGACGCGTACGAGGCGGGCGCCGTCGTCGGCGCAGACGGCGCTAACGGCGTCGTGGCGCGCAATGCCGGGCTCAAGCCCTTCACCGACCCGCCCGTTGCGCTTGAGGCCAACTTCCCCTACGACAGTGACGACGCGCCCGATGACTGGCGGGAGATGCTGGCGCTGGAGCTCGGCAGCATGCCCGGCGGCTACGGCTGGTCTTTCCCCAAGGCGGACCACTTCAATGTCGGTTGTGGCGGTTGGCATTCGGAAGGCGGCAAGCTACGCACCCACCTGAGTGCGCTACGCAAGCACTACAAGCTGCAGACCACGCCGATGCTCAACATTCGCGGCCATCACCTGCCGACGCGCGACGAGGGAGCGCCGATCGTACGCGGCCGGGCCCTGCTGGTCGGCGACGCGGCGGGGTTGGTCGATCCGATGTCGGGTGAAGGAATCTTTTCCGCCTTCGTCAGCGGTCATCTCGCGGCGGCGCGTCTTCTGCGCTTCCTCGACGGCATGGACGCCGACCTCTTCCCTTACGAGGCCGCAGTGGATCGGGAGATCATGTCTGACATCCGCGCGGCCAAGATCCTGCGCGACGCTTTCCATTACACGCCGGGGCTTTCCTATTTCATGCTGCGCCGCAGCGAGCGCTTCCGGACCATGCTCTGCCAGCTCATCACCGGCGAGCACACGTACAGCCGTTTCATGCGTCAGCTCGGACCGCTGGCGCACGTCCTGCGGTTCTGGGCCGCCCGAGGCCGTCAGGCGCGTGTGGCGAAGACATAGGCTCTACTTCTGAAGTCCGTCCAAATTCAAATCAAAGGGGCCGGTCTCGAGACCGGCCCCTTTTGGTCCTAACTTGAGACGGCGATCAGTCGCTGTCCTCTTCTGCGGCCAGCGCCGCGAGGTCCGGCTCCTTGATCTCCGCGTCCTCTTCGTCCTCGTCCTCGACGTCCACCTCGAGTTCGAGGTCGATCTCCTCCGGGTCGAGCTCCAGCGTCTCGAAGTCTTCGCCTTCGATGCCTTCCTCACCCTCGAGCAGGTGACGCGGCGCCCGCAGTCTCCTCGACGCGGCCGCGGCGGCAGGTCGATGTGCGCGCGGGCCGGGATCAGCTTGCCGATGATCACGTTCTCCTTCAGGCCCATCAGGTGGTCCGTCTTGCCGGAGATCGCGGCCTCGGTCAGCACGCGCGTCGTCTCCTGGAAGGAGGCGGCGGCGAGGAAGCTGCTCGTGTTCAGCGACGCCTTGGTCACGCCGAGGAGCACCGGCACCGCCGTTGCGGGCTCGCCGCCCTCGGCGAAGACCTTGCGCGTTCGCCTCCTCGTACTCGAAGCGGTCGATGTACTCGCCGGGCAGCATCGTCGTGTCGCCGGGCGAATCGATGATCACCTTGCGCATCATCTGCCGCACGATGACCTCGATGTGCTTGTCGTTGATGTTCACGCCCTGGTTGCGGTAGACCTTCTGGACTTCCTCCACCAGGTAGAGCTGCACGGCCTCCGGGCCCTGGATGCGCAGGATGTCCTGCGGGTCCAGCGGACCATCGGTGAGCTGCTGGCCGGCGCGAATGTACTCGCCGGGCTCGACGCGGACGCGGGCTGCTGCCGGGACCGCGTACTCGCGCTCCTCCCGCTCCTCGTAGAGGATCGAGATGCGGTTGGACTTGCCATCGATGGTCACACGGCCGGGCAGCCGGGCGATGACCTGAGTGACCAGTGCGTCCTTGGCTGCCTTCTTGTCCGGTCGGCTCCTTCTTGCCGTCTTCCTCCTCGGCTCCGGCTCGGAGCGGCGCGCCAGGACGGCGCCGGACTCCACCTGCTGGCCTTCCTTGACGAGCGACCTCGACGCCCTTCGGGCAGGTCGTAGCGGTCGCTGTACAGCTCGCTGGAGACGACCCGGATGCGGCGGACGTCGCTGTCGCGGGAGACCTCAACGACGCCGTCGATCTCGGAGATGATCGCCTTGTTCTTCGGCACGCGGGCCTCGAACAGCTCGGTGACGCGCGGCAGACCGGTTGTGATCTCACCACCGGCCACGTAAACGCCACCGGTGTGGAACGTACGCATCGTCAGCTGCGTGCCGGGCTCACCGATCGACTGCGCGGCGACGATGCCGACAGCCTCACGCGGGTCGACGATGTGGCCGGTCGCCGGGCTGATGCCGTAGCACAGGGCACAGATACCGCGGACGGCGGCGCAGGTCAGCGCCGAACGCACGTGGACACGCTCGTGGCCGGCCGCCAGCAGCGCGTCCGCCTTCTCGGCCGTGATCTCCTCGTTGCGCTCGACGATGACCTCGCCCGTCTCCGGGTCCGCCATCGTCGACGCCGCGAAGCGGCCGATGATGCGCTCTCGCAACGACTCCAGCACCGCCTTGTCCTGCGGCTCCGTCAGCCAGACGCCGGCCAGCGTGCCGCAGTCATCCATCGAGCGTGATCACGTCCTGCGCCACGTCGATCAGGCGCCGCGTCAGGTAACCGGAGTCGGCCGTGCGGAGCGCCGTGTCGGCCAGGCCCTTGCGGGCGCCGTGCGTGGAGATGAAGTACTCCAGCACGGAGAGGCCTTCGCGGAAGTTCGACTTGATCGGCAGCTCGATGATGCGACCGGACGGGTCGGACATCAGGCCGCGCATACCGGCCATCTGGCGGATCTGGCGCGATGTTACCCTTGGCGCCCGAGGTCGCCATGAGGAAGACGGAGCCGTATTCCGGCAGCCGCTGCTGGATCACGGCCGTGACGTCCTCGGTCGCGGTGTTCCAGACGTCGACAGTGGCGTCGTAGCGCTCCTGCTCCGTGATCAGACCCATCTGGTACTGCTCGTTGATCGCCTGAGCACTGTGCTTCTCAGCCTCCTCGAGGATCGCCGTGCTTCTCTTCCGGGACCTTGATCTCGCGTGACCGACATCGTGACGCCGGACTGAGTGGCGTAGTGGAAGCCGATGTTCTTGATGTGGTCGACGACTTCCGAAGTGCGCGTCCATACCAAGCGTCGTGTAGCAGTTCTGCACGACGGCCTTCAGCGCCTTGCTGTCCAGGAGTCTCGTTGACGAACGGGATCTCCTCCGGCAGCGACTCGTTGAACAGGATGCGGCCGACGGTGGTCTCGATCACTGCGTTGTCGGTGCGGCGGTCGCGGACGCGGATCAGCGCCTGAAGCTCCAGCAATCCGAGGTCGTGCGCCAGGATCGCTTCCTGGAAGCTGCCGTAGATGCCCTGGTTCTGCGGAGCGCTTGGCGTTGTACTCGCCCCTGGCGCCCTCGCGCATCGCCGTCATGTAGTAGCAGCCGAGCACGATGTCCAGGCGCGGCGCCACCATCGGGTCGCCGGAGGACGGGCTGAGCAGGTTCTTCGTCGCCAGCATGACCTGCCGCGCCTCCGCGACGGCCTCGCGGGACAGCGGCACGTGAACGGCCATCTGGTCGCCGTCGAAGTCGGCGTTGAAGGCCAGACAGACCAGCGGGTGGATCTGGATCGCGCGAGCCCTCGACCAGCACCGGCTCGAAGGCCTGGATGCCGAGGCGGTGCAGCGTCGGGGCACGGTTGAGCAGCACGGGGCGGGTCTTGATCACCTCGTCCAGCACGTCCCACACCTCGGGCCGCGCTCGCTCGACGATGCGCTTGGCGCTCTTGATGTTGTGCGCCAGGCCGCGATCGACCAGCGCGTGCATGACGAACGGCTTGAACAGCTCCAGCGCCATGCGCTTCGGCAGGCCGCACTGGTGCAGCTTCAGCTCCGGGCCGACCACGATGACCGAGCGGCCGGAGTAGTCGACGCGCTTGCCGAGCAGGTTCTGGCGGAAGCGCCCCTGCTTGCCCTTGAGCATGTCGGACAGGCTCTTCAGCTTGTGGTTGCCGGTGCCCGCGACGGCGCGGCCGCGGCGGCCGTTGTCGATCAGCGAGTCGACGGCCTCCTGCAGCATGCGCTTCTCGTTGCGGATGATGATCTCCGGCGCGCCCAGCTCCAGCAGCCGCTTGAGGCGGTTGTTGCGGTTGATCACGCGCCGGTAGAGGTCGTTCAGGTCGCTCGTCGCGAAGCGGCCGCCGTCCAGCTGCACCATGGGGCGCAGGTCAGGCGGCAGCACCGGCAGCGCCGTGAGCACCATCCAGGTCGGCTTGTTGCCGGACTTGCGCAGCGCCTCGACGACGCGCAGGCGCTTCGTAGCCTGCTTGCGCTTCTGGCCCGAAGTCGACTGCATCTCGAGCTGCAGCTTGGCGCGCATCTTCTCCAGGTCGACGCCGCTGGAGGATCGTCAGCAGCGCGTCGGCGCCCATGGCGGCGTTGAAGACGTTGCCGAACTTGTCGCCCAGGCGCTTGTAGTCGGCGTCGGTCAGCAGACGAACCTTGCCGCCGGAGTCCGGCGCGTTGAGCATCTCGGCCGGGTCGCGCAGCTCATCGAGCTCCTTGAACTCCTCGGTGAACTGGCTGCGGACCGCGGTGCGCTCCTCTTCGATCTTCTTGCGCAGCGGCTCGATCTCGGTGTTGGCGGTGTCTTCCTTTTCCTTGATCGCGGCGTCGGCGACCAGCTCGACGTCGGCGCGGCGGCGGTTGAAGTCCTCTTCCTGCGCCGCGACGTGCTCCTGCACCGATCTGCCTTCAGAGCCTCGACGTGCTTCTCGGTCACGACGTCGCCGGCGGGAACGATGACGGCGCCGTCGAACTCGACCGCTTCCTTCGCGCTGCAGCGTGCCGACGTCCTTGGCCAGCTTCTTCTCCAGCTCGACGGCCGACTTCATCAGCGCGTCGGCGGCTGCCAGGCGCTCCTGCTCCAGCGCCTTCAGCTCGGCTTCGCGGCGCTCAGTCAGCTCCTTGACCTCGGCGTCGCGCTTGCGTCTCGACGGAGCTCGAGCATCTCGGCCCACTCCTTTTCGCGAGTGGCCTGCTCCTTCTCCATCTCCTCCTGCAGGTGCTCCAGGGCGCGCTTCTTCGCGGGCTCGTCGACCTGGGTGATGATGTACTGCGCGAAGTAGAGCACGCGCTCCAGGTTGCGCGGCGAGATGTCCAGCAGCAGGCCGAGGCGGCTGGGCGTGCCCTTGACGAACCAGATGTGCGCCACCGGCGAGGCCAGCTCGATGTGGCCCATGCGCTCGCGGCGCACCTTGCTGCGCGCGACTTCGACGCCGCACTTGTCGCAGACGATGCCCTTGTAGCGGACGCGCTTGTACTTACCGCAGTAGCACTCGAAGTCCTTCTGCGGCCCGAAGATCTTCTCGCAGAACAGGCCGTCTTTTTCCGGCTTCAGCGTGCGGTAGTTGATGGTTTCCGGCTTTGTGACCTCCCCGTAGGACCACGACCTCACCTGTTCCGGTGAAGCCAGGGAAATGCGAACGGCGTTGAAGTCGTTGACTTCTAGCAATGCCACGAACGATTCCTCCCTTGTCTCTTACCGCGACGCTATACGGCCCTCCCTCATGGAGGGTCGCGGGCGTCCTTCCCGGCGCGCCGGGAAGGACGAAGATGTTAGTTAGACGCGCTCACCGAGGAAGTCCTCGGACTCGAAGCCGGTGAGGTTGATGCCGAGTTGCGGCACGTCCTCGCCGCCGTCGTCGGCGAACAAGACCTGCTCCTCGTCCTCGTTCAGCACCTCGACGGCGAGGCCGAGGCTCTGTAGCTCCTTGACGAGCACCTTGAACGACTCCGGGATGCCGGGCTCGAGCACGTCGTCGCCCTTGACGATCGCCTCGTAGGTCTTGACGCGACCGACGACGTCGTCTGACTTGACCGTGAGCAGCTCCTGCAGCGTGTGAGCCGCGCCGTAGGCCTCCAGCGCCCAGACCTCCATCTCACCGAAGCGCTGGCCGCCCATCTGCGCCTTGCCGCCGAGCGGCTGCTGCGTGATCAGCGAGTACGGGCCGGTGACGGGCGTGGATCTTCTCCTCCACCAGGTGGACCAGCTTCAGCATGTAGATCTGGCCGACGGTCACCGGCTGGTCGAACGGTTCGCCGGTGCGGCCGTCGTAGAGGAGCTGGCGTGCCGAAGATCGGCGCTGCAAGGCGGCGCCGGATCGCAATCTCCTCGGCCAGCTTCTCGAGGTCCTCGAGGCTGGCGTTCTTGCTTGAACTTCTCGCCGATGCTCTTGAGCCAGAGCTCCAGGCAGGCGCGCTTCGCCTCGCCCGGCTGCGACTCGTCGAACACCGTCTGGAAGTCGTAGCCGTGCTCTTGTCAGGTACGCCTCCATGGCCGGCACGTCGACGTTCTCGCCCCAGGCCGGCGTCTCGATGCGCTGATCCCGGGAGACAGCGCGTCCGCCTCGCAGGGCGAGCCAGGCCCGCGCCAGCGCGTCCTCGATGCTGATGTCGTCGGCGCCGTCGAACACCGGCGTGACGGCGCGGAAGCCGAGCGCGTCGGCCGCCCAGCCGAGGTGCGTTTCCAGCACCTGGCCGACGTTCATGCGGCTCGGCACGCCGATCGGGTTGAGGACGATGTCGACGGGCGTCCCGTCGGCGAGGTACGGCATGTCCTCCACCGGCAGGATGCGGGCGATGACGCCCTTGTTGCCGTGGCGGCCTGCCATCTTGTCGCCTTCGGACACCTTGCGCTTCTGCGCGATCGAGACGCGCACCAGCTCGTTGACGCCGGCCGGCAGCTCGTCGTGGTCTTCGCGGCGGAAGACACGCACGTCGATCACCTTGCCGTGCTGGCCGTGCGGCACGCGCAGCGAAGTGTCCTTCACCTCACGCGCCTTCTCACCGAAGATGGCGCGCAGCAGCTTCTCCTCGGCCGTCAGCTCCGTCTCGCCCTTCGGCGTGATCTTGCCGACCAGGATGTCGCCAGCCTGCACCTCCGCGCCGATGCGGATGATGCCCTCTTCGTCCAGGTCCTTCAGCGACTCGTCACCGACGTTGGGGATGTCGCGCGTGATCTCCTCCGGGCCCAGCTTGGTGTCGCGGGCTTCGATCTCGTGCTTCTCGATGTGAATCGAGCTGAACTTGTCGCTGCGCACGATGCTTTCCGAGAGGATGATCGCGTCCTCGAAGTTGTAGCCTTCCCAGCTCATGAAGCAGCAGAGCACGCTCTGGCCCAGCGCCAGCTCGCCGTTGTCGGTGGAAGAGCTGTCGACCAGCGTGTCGCCTTGCGTTGACGCGGTCGCCCTTGGTGACGACGGGGCGCTGGTTGAGGCAGGTGGCCGCGTTCGAGCGGATGAACTTCATCACCGGGTAGGTGACTCCTCGTCGCCGTCGTCGTAGCGTGACGCACGACCTCAGCGGGCCGTGGCGCTGATCACTTCGCCGTCGCCGTCGGCAACGACGACCTGGCCGGAGTCAACCGCGACCTGGCGCTCCGTGCCCGTGCCGACCAGCGGCCGCTCGGGGCGCAGCAGCGGCACGGCCTGCCGCTGCATGTTCGAGCCCATCAGGGCGCGCGGCGCGTCGTCGTGCTCCAGGAACGGGATCAGCGACGTCGCCGTGCTCAGGATCTGCTTCGGCGAGACGTCCATGAAGTCGATGTGCTCGGGCTCCATGAACTCGAAACGCTGGCCGTCGCGGACCTCGACTTCTTCCTCGATGAAGTGTGCCGGTCTCATCGATCAGCGCGTTCGCCTGGGCGATGACGTACTGGTCTTCGTCGTCAGCGGCGAGGTAGATGGATCTCCGTCGAGGCGTAAGGGCTGCACCTTGACGTGCTGGACGCCGAGCGGCGCCAGCTTCTTCGCCACCGCTTCGGTGACGACCTCGCCCGCCTTCGCCAGCGTCTTGCGTCCGTCCATCACGTCCTCGCGGATCGTGCGGCCGAGCAGTTGCTTCGAGTCGGCCGGCAGCTCCCGGATCACGCGGCGGTACGGCGTCTCGATGAAGCCGTAGTCGTTGATCACGGCGAACGACGCCAGCGAGACGATCAGGCCGATGTTCGGGCCTTCCGGCGTCTCGATCGGGACAGATGCGGCCGTAGTGGCTGTGGTGTACGTCGCGGACGTCGAAGCCGGCGTGGTCGCGCGAGAGACCGCCGGGGCCCAGCGCCGAGAGCTTGCGCTTGTGCGTCAGCTCCGCCAGCGGGTTCGTCTGGTCCATGAACTGCGACAGCTGCGAGCCGCCGAAGAACTCCTTCATCGCCGCCACGACGGGGCGGATGTTGATCAGGGCGCTCGGCGTCGCCTGGTCCGGGTCCGTGATCGTCATGCGCTCGCGGACCACGCGCTCCATGCGCAGCAGGCCGATGCGGAACTGGTTCTGGATCAGCTCACCCACGGCGCGCACGCGGCGGTTGCCCAGGTGGTCGATCTCGTCCGTCTCGCCGATGCCGTTGTTGAGCCGGATCAGCTCCGCGACGATGCCCTTGATGTCGTCGACGGTGAGGATGCGGTCGTCGAGCGGCGTCTCGAGCTTGAGGCGGCGGTTGATCTTGTAGCGGCCGACCTTCAGCAGGTCGTAGCGGCGCGGGTTGAAGAACAGCGAGTTCACCAGCGTGCGCGCGTTCTCCAGCGTCGGCGGGTCGCCGGGGCGCATGCGCTTGTAGAAGTCCTCCAGCGCGCGCAGCTTGTTGCCGGCCTTGACCTCCGGCGTCTCCTTCTCGATCGGTCGTCGCGAGGTAGTGGTGGTCCGGGTTGGTGTCGATGTCCTCGAACCACTGCAGGACGCGCTCGGCCGTACCGAGCTCCTGGTCCTTGCTGCCTTCTTCGCTGTCGATGGCGCGCAGCAGCGTGGTCACCGGGATCTTGCGCTTGCGGTCGACCTTGACCGAGATCACGTCGCGGTTCGAGGTCTCGAACTCGAGCCAGGCGCCGCGGTTCGGGATCACCTTGGCGATACGCGAGGTCGCGGCCCGTGGTCGGGTCCTTCTCGCGCGTGAAGTAGACGCCGGGGGAGCGCACGAGCTGCGAGACGACGACGCGCTCGGCGCCGTTGATGATGAACGTGCCGGTGGGCGTCATGAGCGGGAAGTCGCCCATGAACAGCTCCTGCTCCTTGACCTCGCCCGTCTCCTTGACGATCAGCTCGACCTTGACGCGCAGCGGCGCGGCGAAGGTCGCGTCGCGGTCGCGGCACTCGCGCTCGTCGTACTTCGGCTCGCCGAAGGAGTACTCGCCGAAGCGCAGCTCCATCTTGGAGCCGGTGAAGTCCTGGATCGGCGAAATCTCGTCCAGTAGCTCGCGCAGGCCCTCGCGCGTGAACCACTCGTAGGAGTCGAGCTGAACCTTGATCAGGTTCGGCATCTCCATGATCTGCGGGATCTGCGAGTACCATTTCTCGCTGGTGGGCAGGTAATCGCCAAACCGCACAACGTCTCGCGCAAGCGTCATTGTTCGTCGCTCCTCAGCAGGCTCTAGAAACCGGGACAGGCTGAACTAAGGACTGGGTCCGTTTGGGGAATTCGCGGGCAAAATGTAGTATCTGGCCAGGATGTATTTAGTATAGCGCTGGCGAATCTAGCGTGTCAACGGCAGCAACCTATGACTTTAGCATGGCTTGTCAATAGGCCCCAGATGCTCCTGACATCCGTCTCACGAACGCGTTTTGACCGCCAGGGGCCGCTTTTCAGATTCGAAACCGAAGCGCCGCAGCACTTCCAGCGGCGGCTTGCCGGACGTAAATACCGCGACGGCCGGCTTGTCCCCGGCGGCGCCCTCGGCAGCGGGTAGCAGCTCAGCAACCCGTCTCGCGATCGCCGGCGCCGGGTCGAACCATTCGACCGGCCACGGCGCGAGCCGCTGCAGCCGTTCGATCAGCAGTGGGTAGTGCGTGCAGCCCAACACCACAACGTCCGTTCGCCTGACATCCTTCTGTACGAAGCAGGCCGCGATCTCGTGCTCGATCTCCGCGTCGTCCACTTTCTCGCCTCGCAGGTCCGCCTCTGCGATGCTCGCCAGGCGTGTAGAGCCCACCAGCGTCACCTCGCAGTCGGCCGCGAAGTCGCGGATCAAGGCGCGCGTGTACTCGCGCTGCACCGTAGCCTCCGTCCCGAGTACCGAGATCAGCTTGCTGTGAGAAGCGGTCGCTGCCGGTTTCACGGCCGGTACAGTGCCGACAATCGGCATGTCGAAGCGTTCACGCAACGCTGGCAGCGCCACGGTCGAGGCCGTATTGCACGCGACCACGACAAGGTCGGGCTCGTAGCGGTCCCTGACGCCCTGCATCACGGCCAGCACGCGTGTCGTTAGCGCTGCTTCGTCCATCTCGTTGTAGGGGAAGCAGACGTCATCGGCGCAGTAGACGTAACGCGCGCCGGGCAGCAGCTTGACCACCTCCCGGTAGACAGTCAGCCCTCCAAGTCCGGAGTCGTAAACAACAATGACCGGCGCGCTCATGCCGTAGCGATGATAAGGCCTCGATGCGGCCCGCTGCCGCGTTAGCCGCCGCGCCGGTAACATGGATTGAGAACGCCCAAGGATCGAACCATGGCCGACTTCAACCCGCTCGACCCCAGACTGCGCACCGACCCCTACGCGATCTACCGCGAGCTGCGTGAAGGGCGCCTGTGTTCTGGCAGCCCTTGATGCAGACCTGGATTCTCACCCGCTACCAGGACATCCTCGATGTGCTACGCGATCACGCCGCGTTCTCCTCGGAGCGCACGCGGGCGAAGAACGCCCTGGTGCAACAGCTCGAGTCGTATCGCCTCTCTTCCGGTCCGCTTGGCACAACCCCGACGATGCTCAGCGTCGACCCGCCGGCCCACACGCGCATGCGCAGCCTCGCCAACAAGGCGTTCACGCCCCGTATGGTCGAGCGCAGTCGGCCACACATCCAGGAGATCGCCGACGAGCTGCTGGATGCGCTGCCGTCACCGGGCTCGCTCGACGTCGTCGCTGATCTCGCGGTACCCCTGCCGATGATCGTTATCGCGGAAGTGCTCGGAGTGCCGGTCTCCGACCGTGACCGCTTCAAGGCGTGGTCGAGCGATATCGCCGCCAGCCTGGGCGGGCCGTTCCAGCCCCAGGACGTCCTCGACCGCGCTCGCGACAGCTCCAACGACGTAGCCGACTACTTCCGCGACCTCATCGCAAAGCGTCGCAGCGAGCCGCGCGACGACCTCGCTCAGCGCGCCTCATCGCCGCCGAAGAGCAGGGCGACCTTCTCAGCGAGGACGAGCTGATCGCGACCTGCATCCTGCTGCTCATCGCCGGCAACGAGACGACGACGAATCTCATCGGCAACGGCATGCTGGCGCTGCTGCATAACCCGGACCAGCGCCGGCGCCTGCAGGCCGACCCGTCGCTGATCGACACCGCCGTCGACGAGATGCTGCGCTACGAAGGCAGCGTGCAGATGACCTCTCGCATCGTCGACCACGACCTCGAGTTCCGCGGCCAGCGCTTCGAGGAGGGGCAGGTTGTCCTCCTGCTGCTCGGCGCTGCCAACCGCGACCCGGCGCAGTTCCCCGACCCAGACGTCTTCGACGTCTCGCGGCGGCCCAACCGCCACCTGGCTTTCGGCCAGGGCATCCACTACTGCCTCGGCGCGCCGCTGGCCCTCGCTGAAGCGCAGATCGCGTTCCACACGCTGCTGCGTCGCCTCCCGGAGCCCGAAGCTGCCTTCGACGCAGCCTGAGTGGGGTCAGAACTTCGTCCTGCGCGCGCTCAAGAGCCTCCCGGTAACTTCAAAGCTCACGTCCGCAAAGTAGCAGCAATCGGTTCGTCGGGGGATTACACGCCCAGAGACTACGGCCCCAGCTTCCCGCTGTACTGGAGCGTCGCGTCCGCCACGATGCCGTCCCCGAAGTTGAGGCAAAGCCACTCAAACTCCGTCGCCACCAGCGTGCGCGCCGGGCCGAGCCAGTAAACGTAGTCGCACTGGTCGCCGAACGGGTGCGTCGTTTCCGGCGTGCCGAGCTCATCGTCGATCCATGATTGCGTCTTGCCGCGCAACCCGTAGCTCGCCGACAGGTCGTCGATCATCTTCACGCGTACCGGGTTGGTCCAGTCGCCGTAGGCTTTCCACAACGTGGAGTCGAAAGGCAGCTTTTCGCACTTCGTCTTCGGCTCGCACTCCGTCGCGTCGGCCCAGCCCTTCGTCAGCACGACACCTACAGCGCCAAACGTGGCCAGCACGAGCAGGGCAATCGTCACGCTCCAGAAGATGGCGCGTATCAGGCTCCGCATGCCTGAGGATCGGCGTTTGCGAGAGGGATCGAGAGGCTTGGCTTACCGGTCCGGCCCGCCCGGCCGTCTCGAAAGCTCGCCAGGTGCTCCCAGTCATGCTCCAGCGTGCGCCGGATCGCCTTGCGCAGGGTGCGCGTGATCTGGCCGCGCTCGACACACGTCGCTGCGCTGCTGCTGCGTCGTCTCGCGCAGTCGCTGCGAACACGATGGCCTCGACTGACGCAGGCCGTCCGCCAGCGGTATCTCCCCGCGCTCCGCAGCGTGCCGATGCGGCTGTCGCCTGGTATGCCGCCGAGTAGCGGCGAGACGTAAGCGCCCGGCGTGGCGAGGACGTGCAGCAGGATCGCGCGGTCGGTGCGGCCTTCTGCCGGCTTCGCGTCCAGCGACTCGGTCGTCTGGGCTCGGCCCAGGCCGCCAGCATCTCGCGCATGGCGTGGAAGCGGTGCGTGAACGTCTCGATCTCGCCGGCCGTAACGGGCTCGAGGTCCGGCGCGAACATGAGGTACGGCGAGCCGTTGCCGAGCCAGGAGCCCTCCGTGATGTGCTCCTCGACGTGCGTTGTGAATCGGCGCGCCCGGGTCCGACGTCCTCACCGCAGCGCTGCAGGAAGCGCAGGTAGGCGCGAATCGCCTCTGGCGCCGGCGCCAGCGCCTCTTCGGTGGTCGGGCCCACGGCGACGCAGCCCAGCAGGTCCGAGCACGTGCACCATCGTCTTGCGGCGCTTCGGCCCGGATTCGAGGTAGAGGGCGTATTCGGTCACGCGGAGTTCGCCTCATCAGCGCCAGCCCACGGTCCGACGCCGCTGTAGCGCTGAGGCGTGATGCGCGTGATGTAGCCGGGCGGCATCGGCGCGTCGCCGGGCGGGAACTTGCCCACGTCCGGGCCGATGTAGACGTACGCGAGCTTCTGCAGCAGCTCCGCCGCGCCGCCTTCCTCATGCGCGCGGTGCCGTGCACTACGAGGTACTCCTGCAGGCCGGCCTCGTTGACGTTGTCGGTCTCGATGGAGAGGCTGACGCGCGGGTTGCGGCGCACGTTCTTCACCTTCTGGTACTCGCCGAAGCTGGCGCCATGACGATCTCGTCGCCGTCCGTCGCCGCCCCAGACGCAGCTGACCTGCGGGCTGCCGTCGCTGTTCAGCGTAACGAAGTGCGCCAGCCTGCCCGAATCGATGACCTTGCGTGCGGCCTCGGGAATCGCCATCGCTGCTGCCTCCCTGCGCTCAGGCGTCGTTCGCCTGCGCTCTTCGCTTGCATCTCGGCTCCAGCAGCGCTGGATCGCGGTCCGGGCGACGCCGTAGCCGAAGCCGCGGCTGTCGAGGAAGCTGCCGAGCCGCCGCTCGAAGGTCTGGCTGTCCGCGCCTGCGCAGGGCGCGCAGGCGGCGCTGGGCCGCATCGTACGCCGCCTCGGCGTCCGAGACGCCTTCCAGCGCCGCCTCCATCGTCGCGCGTCGACGCCCTTGCGGCTGCAGCTCGAACGCCAGCGCCCGCCGCGAGCGTGGCGTGCCCGCCTGCCGCGACTCGACCCAGAAGCGGGCGAAGGCGGCGTCGTTCAGGTAACCGAGCTCCCGCATGCGCTGCGATCGCGGCGTCGACGGCCTCGTGCTTGAATCCGCGACGGCGGCGCAGGCGGTCCCGCAGGTCGTGCTCGCTGCGTGGCCCCATGGCCAGCAGCCGCAGCGCCGCCTCGATCGCCCCGAGGCGCTGGTCCTCCGCCTCGAGCTCGCGCCGCCGCGCCGGCCGGCAGCTCCGTCCCCACGGCCAGATGCGCGATCGCTGATCAGTCGAGACGCAGGCTGAGCGCGTACTCGCCGTCGAGGTGCACGTTGGCGCGCTGCCGCCGCTTCTGCTTCTCGATCGCGGTTATCGTGGGCACAGTGAGTGTTTCTTCCGAGCGGTGCGAAGGATCTGGCTCCACTAACGAAGAGGCGCAGGCCAGGCGATCGGGCCAGTCGCACGGTCGGAATTCATGGCGTCGGCGAAGCTGAAGCAGGATGCAGACAGCGTCCTATTCCTCCTCCGGCTCGCCTCTTCCTCGTCACGACGATCGCGGCGAGCTCGTCGATTGCGATTGGCGCCGGCCGTTGCGGGCGACGGGCGTGAACGAGGCCTGGTTGGCTTTGGCGGCGGCGCGGATCTCGTCTTCGATCTGCTGCGCGAGGTCCGGGTTCTCGATCAGGAAGTTGCGGGAGTTCTCGCGGCCCTGGCCCAGGCGCAGCTCGCCGTAGCTGTAGAAGGCGCCCAGCTTCTTGAGGACTTCGTACTCGGCGCCGAGGTCGAGGATGTCGCCCTCGCGGCTGATGCCCATGGTCTTGCCGGTGAACAGCATGTCGAACTCGGCCTGGCGGAAGGGCGCCGCGACCTTGTTCTTGACCACGCGGGTGCGCACGCGGTTGCCGACCACCTGTTGGCCGTTCTTGAGCGACTCGATGCGGCGGATGTCGATGCGGACGGAGCTGTAGAACTTCAGCGCGCGGCCGCCGGGCGTGACCTCCGGGTTGCCGAAGACGACGCCGATCTTCTCGCGCAGCTGGTTGACGAAGATCACGGCCGCGTGGCTCTTGGCGATGGCGCCGGTCAGCTTGCGCAGCGCCTGCGACATGAGGCGCGCCTGCAGGCCGGGCAGCGAGTCGCCCATGTCGCCCTCGATTTCGGCGCGCGGCACGAGGGCCGCGACGCTGTCGACGACGACGATGTCGACCGCGTTGGAGCGCACCAGCGCTTCGGCGATTTCGAGCGCCTGCTCGCCGGTGTCGGGCTGCGAGACGAGCAGGTCGTCGACGTTGACGCCGATGGCGCGGGCGTAGGTCGGGTCGAGCGCGTGCTCGACGTCGATGTAGGCCGCGAGGCCGCCCAGCCTTCTGCGCTTCGGCGATGATGTGCTGGCAGAGCGTCGACTTGCCGGACGACTCCGGGCCGAAGAGCTCCGTGATGCGGCCGCGCGGCACGCCGCCGATGCCGAGGGCGATGTCGAGCGACAGCGAGCCGGTGGGGATGGCTTCGATCTCGAGGTTGCTTCTGTCGCCCAGGCGCATGATCGCGCCGCGGCCGAACTGCTTCTCGATCTGTCCGATGGCGAGGTCGACGGCGTCTGGTGCGGGCGTCGGTGCGTTCTTCGGTCATTACGGTCATATTCTAACTCCTGCCTCGGCGAGGTGCGGCTGGATTGTCATCGGGTCACGGCTGACCCGACTTCGCGACAATTTAGAACGACTGTTCTTAGGTGTCAAGCAGGACTACGTGCCGAACGCCGCGTAAATCTCGCGATGACGGGTCGCGGTCTGAAGGCTACGATCGCGCTGTGGCGGAAAGTACCGTCCTTGTCGTCCGCGTCACGCCGCGCGCCGGCCGTGACGAGGTCGCCGGCTGGCAGGGCGAAGAGCTGCGCGTACGTCTCCGTGCCCCGCCGGTCGATGGGCGGGCCAACGAGGCGCTGTTGCGGCTGCTCGCGTCGACGTCTGGACGTCCCGCCAGTCGAGCATCGAGCTGGTCTCGGGCGCGACAGCGCGCGTCAAGCGGTTGCGGGTCGAAGGGCATGTCGGAGGCGGAGCTAAGACGACGGCTGGCTAATTAGTAAGCAGGCTGAGCAGCAGCGGTTCGGACGAAGAACTGCAGCACGAAGATCGCGATCATCGGCGACAGGTCGAGCATCATGCCGCGCGGCATGACGACGCGGATCGGCCCCAGGATGGCTCCGTCACGGTGAACAGAAACTCGCCGAACGGCCCGCGCGTAAAAGGATGGTGATCGGGTTGAGGGACCGAGGAGCAGTACCAGCCAGAGAGAGCACTCGGACGAAGATCAGGATCGTGATGACCAAGATCGTCGTGTCGACGATGTCGTAGGCCACTACTTGCCACTCTCTCCCAGAGCCTTCGACTTCTCGTACGCCGCGATCACCGCCGCCAGGACGTCGGCGCGGAACGAGCCGTGCTCGAACGCGCGCAGCGCCTCGGCCGTCGTGCCGCCCGGCGACGTGACCTGGTTGCGCAGTTCTGCCGGGTGCCTGCCCGTTTCCTCGGCGTAGCGGCGCCGAGCCGAGCACGGTCTGCAGCGCCATCGTCGCCGCAAGGTCGCGGCTGAGGCCGATGTGCACGCCCGCGTCCGTCAGCGCTTCGATGAACAGGAAGACGTAGGCAGGGCCGCTGCCGGAGAGGCCGGTCGCCATGTCGAGGTACTTCTCGTCCGGGACGTAGGCTTCTTTGCCCATGGCGCCGAGGATCTCGCCGCACGCCGTCGCGCGCGCTCCTCGCTGACGCCCGGCGTGGCGGTCCACACCGTCATGCCCTCGCCGATCTGCGCCGGCGTGTTCGGCATGGAGCGCACGACGCTGTCGCTGCTGCAGAGCACGGCTGTTAGCTGCTGCGATCGTGACGCCGGCCATGATCGAGATCGCCGTGGCGCCTTTCGAGCTTGCCGGCGATCGCGTCCGCGGCCTTCGCGAAGTCCTGCGGTTTCACAGCCAGCATCGCGAAATCGACGTCTATCGACTGCCTGGTCCGGGCTCTCGGCCATTCGCGACGTTGTAACTGGCGCCCAGGTGGTGCACGCGTTCGGCGCTGACGTCGAAGACCTTGAGTCTGCGCCGGGCCGGCAACGCCCGCCTTGATCACGGCCGAAACGATCGCCTCGCCCATGGCGCCGCCGCCGATCAGACCGATGTTCATCGCGGCCTCCCCGCAAATAGCGCGCGGCCGATGCGGACCATCGTGGCGCCCTCCTCGACGGCGACCTCGAAGTCGTTCGTCATGCCCATCGACAGCTCGCGCAGCCCGTTCGCCTCCGCCAGCTCGCGCAGCTTGCGGAAGACGGGCCGTACCGCTTCCGCGTCGTCGACCTCCGGCGCCATCGTCATCAGTCCCACGAGGTCTAAGTTCGGCAGCGCGCTTGGCTGCCGCTACGGCCGCCGCGACCTCGGACGGCGCAAGGCCATACTTCGAAGCCTCGCCCGCGACGTTGACTTCCAGGAGGACGCGCAGACGGCTTCTCGGCGCGGCGGCTCAAGCGCCTGCGCCAGCTTCAGCGGAATCGACGCTCTCGATTGTATCGAAGAGCTCCGCAGCGGCGCCCGCCTTGTTGCTCTGCAGGTGGCCGATGAAGTGCCAGGTGGCCTCGGCGGCCCGCTCGCCGAGTTCCGCGATGCGCTGCTGGGCCTCCTGGATGTAGTTCTCGCCGAAGTCGCGCAGCCCGGCGTCCAGCGCCGCCAGCACCATCTCGTTCGTCACGCCCTTGGACGCTGCAGAGGCGCCGACGAGGCGTACGACGAGGGATCGCGCCCGGCGCGCGTCGGCGGCGGCAGCGATTCGCGCTCGTAGCGACTGCGATGTTCGCGGCGATGTGTATGTCGTGGCAACCATACTCCGGGAAGTCTACCGAATTCGGGCCGGAAAGCGTTAGCGGTTAATACTCCGGCGGCTGCTCGCGCTCGACGCGCGTTTGCTCCCACTTCACGAGCAGGTAGATAAACAGGCCGAAGCCGAGCGATGTACGCCAAGGCCAAGCAGAGGGTTCGTCGCTGAACGCGACGAAAGGAGCCATGACGCCAACAGATGCGCCCAAGATCAGCAGCATGGGGACGAACAGGATCTGGAAGATCATCCGCGTGATCACGAGCGTCTGGATACAGCCGTTGGGCTCGGAAGGCGGCGGCGGATGATACCTCATCTCGCGCCAGCATACGCCGCCGTGAGCGCGAGATGAAGCAGGGTACTGAGGTTAGCGGCGGTGCAGGTGCGCCGCAGAGGATGCAGCGGTGGCGGCCTTCGCCGCTGACGACAGGTCCGCCGCAGTCCGGGCAGCGGTTGCCGTTGGGTCGCTGGATCATGCGTCGTCGTGTCATGTCTGCCTCCAGCGTCTCCATATGAGACGTTTGTTCTAATCCATAGGCCATTATCATGAGAACGACTGTTCTAAGTCAAGCGCTTTGGAACGTAAATAGAACAAAAATCTAGAAGCCTGAAGAGTTTGCGAAACGTGGAAGGCTACTTACTCGGCCAGCCAGTTGGACAATCGCGCAGCTTGTCCAGGACGTACTGCAGGCGCTGCGGGTCGGCGATTAGCAGCACCCCTATAAGCAGCAGCGCAACGGCGATTTCACCCACTACGACAGCATACCACCGCCGTTGCTCCTCTATCATCGTGCAGTGAAGTTCCTACTGCTCGTCATGGTCCTCAGCCTGGTCGGCCTGGTTCCGTTCGTGGTGCTGCGCAGGCCGTGGGCGGTGCAGATCTGGCGCCAGCATCAAAACTGATCATCGTGGTCTACGTCTATCGTCATCGCCATCGTCCGGCATCGTGCGCCTCGGTCTGAACTGGAATGACATCTACGGCTGAGCTGCGCGTGCTGCTCGCGCCGCAGGAGTTCAAGGGCACGCTGACCGCGGTCGAAGCCGCGGAGGCGATCGCCGACGGGCCTGCGGCGCTCGCACCCGGAGTGGACGCTTCGATCTTGCTGCCGATGGCCGATGGCGGTCCCGGCACCACGGATGCGCTGCTGGCGGCCCTGGGCGGCGAGCGACACACGACCCGCGCCCACGACCCGCGCATGCGGCCGATCGGCGCCTCCTGGGGCCTGCTGCCGGGCAAGCGCGTCGTCATCGAGTGCGCCGCTGCCTCGGGCCTGCTGCACTTGCGGCCCGAGGAGCTGACGCCGGACGCCGTCGCCGCGCCTCCAGCTTCGGCACCGGGGAGCTGATCCGCGCCGCCCTGGAGTTATGGCGATCGAAGAGCTGATCGTCGGTCTCGGCGGCAGCGCCACCAACGACGGCGGAGCCGGCATGGCCCAGGCGCTGGGCTTCCGCCTGCTCGACGCCAGTGGCGAGACCTCTGCCGCCGGCGGCGCCGCTTTGGCTCAGCCTCGACCGCATCGATGCCTTCGGGCGCGCATCCCGCTGCTGACGCCATGCTGCGCTGCGTCGGCGCGACCGACGTGACCAACCCCCTGTGCGGCCCGGAGGGAGCCTCCGCCGTCTACGGACCGCAGAAGGGCGCCGACGCGGCCGCCATCGCCGAGCTGGACGCGGCGCTGGCGCACTTCGCGACAGATCATCAAGCGCGACCTCGGCATCGATGTGGCGGAGCGCCCGGGCGCGGGCGCTGCCGGCGGCCTCGGCGCTGGCCTCATCGCCTTTCTCGGCGCCGAGCTGGTCAGCGGGGCGAAGGTCGTAGCTGAAGCCGCCGGGCTTGACCGCAGCGCGTCCGACAGGCCGGCCTCGTGATCACCGGCGAGGGCCGCCTCGACGCTCAGACGGCGTACGGCAAGGCGCCGCAGTTCGTCGCACAGGCGCCGGCGAGGCCGGCAGGCCCGTGATCTGCATCGCGGGCTTCCTGGGCGAGGGCTACGAGACATCACGGACGCTGTTCAGCGAAATCGAGGCGTGAGCGACGGGACGGGGCCGCTGCCAACGCGCGAAGAAGCGGCGGCGCAGACTCGCGGAGGCGTCAGAACGGGCTGTCGGCCGTCTCCTCGGCCGCGGCGTTCTTGGCCTAGCCATGGCATGCTCCTCGTCCTCCTCCAGCCGCATTCGCGAGCCAGCGCGCGTTGCTCGCTGATCCAGACGAAGCCCAGCAGCCCGATGAAGATGCCGCTGACGGTTACCGGCACCATGCCGTCGCCGAAATCCAGTGTCGCCGATCAGGATGCTGTAGCCGACGGCGAAGAACACGGCGAGTTGCGACGCGAACGGCAGCCAGAACAGGCCCTGGTAACGCTCGCTGTGCCACGCGATCAGCGCGTAGACCGGCGCCAGCACGATCAGGTGCGCGCCCAGCGAGTCGCTGCCCCGCGACGTCCGCGACGCCGGCGCCCGAGCGCCCCGGAGCCGGTGCCCTGGAAGAAGACGAGCACGATCCCGGCGACCAGGCTCCAGACCGCGATCAGTAGCGATCAGGATTCGCGTCAGAACGGTGGTGGATATCGAGGTTTCGGCTGGGTTTGGCGCGGCCTCCCGGCCGTGTGAGTCACGCTGGCGAGGCAGCCTGCGCTGCGTTCCGTGGGGATTCGAGGGCGCTCATCGCAGGTTCAGCGGCATTCTAGCGCACCGAGGTGTCGTGAAGTTCATCCTCGTCCATGCCGAAGTAGTGCGCGATCTCGTGGTAGAGCGTCTTGCGCACCTCGTCCTGCCAGTTCGGCGTCCTCGGGGAAAGCTGCGCACCAGCGGGCCCCAGTAGAGCGTGATGCGGTCCGGCAAGCACCCGGTCGTATCCCGAGCCGCGCTGCGTCAGCGGCACGCCTTCGTAGAGGCCGTAGAGCATCGAGTTGCCCAGTCCCAGGCGCTTGCGGTCACGCGGCGAAGGGGCCCGGCGCAGCACGAACTCGACGTTGTCCAGCTGTCGGCGTACTGCGGCGGGCAGGTCGTTCAGAGCGCTTCGCATTAGCCTGCCGACGCGCGCAGCGGTTCCGTCGGTCACGGTGGATAAGCCTAGGTGGCCGTGCGCTGCCAGACGGTCTGGAAGCCTTCGCCAGAGATCGCGTTGCGGATTTCGCGGCGCTCCAGCTGCAGCATCTCCTGCATGACCTCGTCGCACTGGCGCAGGCTGTCCTGGAAGCCCGTCGCCTCGACGCGCTGCACGATGGCGTCCCAGACGCCGGTGCTGCGCAGCGTGTTGGCGTATTTCGGCCAGAAGATCGCCGTCATCTTCTCCGGTAGAGGGAAAGCGCGGCCGCATGCGCTTCAGGTTGCGGAATGACTCCTCCGAAGACCCGGCGCGGTTGACCAGCCGGATCAGCGGCCCCTCGACCTCGTTGCGTACGGTTGTCGATCACCAGGCGCTTGTCGAGAAGCTGGAAGCGGATACGGACGACATCCGCCGTCTCGACCGTGTCGCAAGATGTCGTCAAGATTCAGTACGTAGTCGTTATCCATGAACGGGTTCGAGTTTAACACGCCCTATCCGCACGAGCCCGTCGAGTAAACTGGCTCTTGTCCTCTACGCGTGTTCGTCGTGCACAATGGTACGACGTTTGGAACGCTCTCCGGGACCAGCGCATCGCAGAGCGAAAGCGACCCGCCTCCTTGCGAATTCTCCTTGTTAGCCCTTACGACCTGACCCACCCTGGCGGCGTTACCAGTCATGTTTTCGACCTGGCGCACCAGTTTGAGCGTCTGGGTCACGACATTCTTGTCACCGGACCGGCCGGTGACGGGCCGCTGCCTCAGAACGGCTACACCCATCCGTCGGTTCCAGCATCAAGTTCCTCTCGCCCGGCGATTCCGCCCGCGTCAACCTCAACCCCTGGATTCACGGCTCCGTGCGTGAGCTCCTCAAGGACGCGCGAGTTCGACGTCATCCACCTGCACGAGCCCTTCCTGGGTTTCATCGGCGCGTCGTTCATCAAGTACGGCGAAGGCGTCAAGGTCGGTACGTTCCACACCTGGCGGGAAGGCCCGCACCTGCCCTACCTGGCCTTCCTGCCCCTGGTGCGTCACTGGAACAAGGGCCTCGACGGCCGCATCGCCGTCTCCGAGGCCGCGCGCAATACGATCAACCGATACGTCAAAGGCGAGTACCGTCTCATTCCCAACGGCGTCGACTTCAACCGCTTCGCCTCGGCCGCGCCGCCGCCGGCCCACCTCGACGATGAGCGCCCCACCCTGCTTTTCGTCGGCCGCATCGAGGCGCGCAAGGGCATCCCGTACCTGCTGCAGGCCTACAAGCTCGTCAAGGAACGCGTCAGAAGACGCTCGCCTCGTCATCGTCGGCGAAGGCGGTCTCAAGCACGAATACGAGAAGCAGGCCGCGAAGATCGGCCTCGAGGACGTTCTCTTCGAGGGTTACGTCCCCCCGGAGCGCGCTGCCCGGCTACTACCAGCGCGCCGACGTCTTCTGCTCGCCCTCCACCGTCAACGAGAGCTTCGGCATCACGCTGCTGGAGGCTATGGCGTCGCACGCGCCGGCGGTCGCGACCTCGATCAATGGCTCGAACACGCTGGGCGAAGACGGCGTCACGGGCCTCATCGTGCCGCCCAAGGAGCCGCAGCTCATGGCTCACGCCATTCTGCGGCTGCTGGACAACAAAGCGCTCGCCATCGCGATCTGGCCGACGCCGCCCAGGAGCGCGCCCGTCAGTTCGACTGGGAAGAGATCGCGAAGTCGCTGCTGGATTACTACTGCGAGCTGGGCGCCTCTAACTGACCCGTCGGCTCGTTCTCGCCGCGTTTCTGGATCAGCATCGCGATGCACAGCCCCACGCTCGCGACGACCATGCCCAGCATGCCGTCAAGGAAGTAGTGGTTGCCGGTCACGACCGTCGCCGTGAACATCATTATCGGGATCGCGAAGAAGACACGGACGCGCAGCGCCAGCCCTTGAACGCCTGGAACAGCGCTACGGCCGAGCAGGAACGTCCAGCCGACGTGCATGCTGGGTAACGCGGCGTAGTGGTTCACGCCGGGGATGCTGCTGTAGGTTGGCGTGAAGCTCTGGTTCAGCGTGTCGATGAAGCCCATGTGGCCCAGGAGGCGCGGCGGCGCCGTGGGCAGCATCAGGAAGAAGATCACCGCGATGCCGCCGGAGATCAGGAAGGCGTTGCGTGCCAGCTCGATAGATGCGCGGTCGCTTGATGTAGAGCCAGATCGCGCTCGGGATCACGCAGCGGGAAGAACATCCAGAAGTAGATCATGTTGAAGAAGTCGACGAGCGCAGCATTGTGCAGGACCCAACGTTGCAGGGCCAGTTCCTTGAAGATGCCGAGCTCGCGCTCGATGTCGATCAGATTGTAGGCGTTGATGAAGGCGTCGAAGACGCGGCCGCCGGCGAGGCCTCGTACCTGGGAGTAAACCAGGTAACCACCAACCACGAACAGAACCTCGTAGAGGATCCTGGTTCGGTCCGGTTCGTGTGCTGTTGTATGCTGGTCGTCACTGTCTCGATTAGCGGAATCAAGCGCGGCCCATGTCAGCACGTACATTGAAACGATGCCCAATTATACACTGGCTGGGGCGTCTCAGACCTATCGAATGCCTCTCAACGAAACATGTCGAGCTCGGCGGCCCTCACGATTTCCTTGGCCGAGCCTTCGCCCCGCGGTACCGCGTAGCCCCGGATGTGGGCCACCGGCACGCGGTTCATCTTGCCCGTGACCATCTCGGCCGCGGACGCCAGCTCATCGGCGATGCAGATCACCGTTACCTTGCAGCTCCCGGCCGTGCGTATCGACCTGGCCGACGTAGTCGATGATCGGCAGCATGCCCGCGACGCCGATGGCGACTTCCGTGTAGCCGGCGCGCCACGGCCTGCCGAACGTGTCCGACACGATGACCGCCACGTCGGCGCCGGTTGCTTCGCGCAACGTCGGCGCGAATGCGCTGCGCCGATGCGTCGGGGTCGACGGGCAGCAGCATCAGCTGGCCGTCCGGCACGTTGGAGGCGTCGACGCCGGCGTTGGCGCAGACCAGGCCGTGGCGCGTCTCGCAGATGATCACGCCGCGGTCCATCTTGACGATGCGCTTGCTCTCCCGCAGCACGACCTCGACGTGGCGTGCGTCCTTGTCCCACTGCGTCGCCAGCTGCGTCGCCAGCGGCGATGGCTCGACGTCTTCGAGGTTGACAAAGCGGTCCTCGGACTTCGAGACGGCCTTCTGGGTCACGACGAACACGTCGCCGTCCTGCAGCGTCACGCCCTGTCGCGCGCACGCTTCCGCGATGAGCGCCCCAGGTCGTCGCCGGGCTGGATTTCCGGCAGGCCTTCGATGCCCTGGATGGTGACTGGCCATCAGATGCCCACGATCTTGACGTGCGATTCCGTCTTGTAGTTGCGGTTGATGTGCACCAGCAGCGTCGTGATGCCCTCCACGTAGTGGCTGGAGGCGAGCGGCCCGCCGTTGACGCCGCGCAGGCCGGGGATCTGCTCCGCCAGCCAGATCACCTGTCGCAGCGCTTCTTTGTCGTCGCTGCAGACGATGACGTCGCCGTCGAGCTCGTGGTCCACGTCGAACAGCTTGCGCGCCGCGAGGTTCTGAAACGCGCCGACGACGCGCGCCTCCGGCAGGATGCGCTGCGTCTCTTCGCCGCCGAGCCGTCTTCGAGCTGCAGCATCGTCGACCTTGCCGGCGCGAACTGCATCGGCACGACGGTCGAAACGACGATCTTGTCGCCGATCTCGTCGCTGCAGCGCCGCCAGCGTCTCGGCCTGCCCCGAGTAGGGCAGCGTGACCACGACGATGTCGGCGGCCCGCGGCGTCGGCGTTGGTGGCGCCGCGCACGCTGCCGCCGGCGCGCTCGCGTACGTCCGTCGCCGCCTCTTCGCCGCGCTCCGCCGAGCGCGAGCCGATGAGCACCTCCATGCCGGCGCGGGCGAAGCGCGCCGCGAGGCCCTTGCCCTCCGGCCCCGTGCCGCCGATGATGCCGATTGTCTGGTGGCCAAGTGCTGCTCCTCTAGTCGGCTGAGCGCCTGCTGTATAAGATAGCGTGCTCTAGAATAGACCGGCTTACACATTATCGAGCGGGGCAAGCGTGAGCAACGACGCGCACATCGTTATCAGGCGTCGACATGGTCTACGAGGCGGCCAGCGGCCCTTGCACGCCCTCGCCGGCATCGACCTCACGGTTCGGCGCGGCGAGTTCGTCTCGATCATCGGGCCCAGCGGCTGCGGCAAGACGACGCTGCTGCGCATCATCGGCGGCCTGCAGGAGCCCGACGCGCGGCGCGTCCTGATCGACGGCCGGCCGCCGCGAGAGGCGCAGCGCGAGAAGCAGCTCGGCTTCGTGTTCCAGGACCCGTCGCT
The DNA here is from genome assembly GCA_963766645.1 of uncultured Chloroflexia bacterium. GTDB lineage: Bacteria > Chloroflexota > Dehalococcoidia > DSTF01 > WHTK01 > WHTK01. Next base: position 1,082,345 of record CAVYAY010000002.1, read on the forward strand.
GCTGCCCTGGCGCAGCGTCATCGAAAACGTGCGCCTGCCGCTGCAGGTCAACCGCCGCCGCGATTCGCCGCCAGCAAGGACCCGGAGCGCCTGGTCGACCTCGTCGGCCTCGGTGAGTTCGGCCGCTACTACCCGCACCAGCTCTCCGGCGGCATGCAGCAGCGCGTGGCCCTGGCGCGCTCCTTCGTCACGTCGCCCTCCGTGCTGCTGATGGACGAGCCCTTCGGCGCCCTGGACGAGATCACGCGCTCGGCAATGCGCTTCGAGCTGATGCGCGTCTGGCGCTCCGAGGCGGCGTCGAGCGCGGCTGCACCGTCGTCTTCGTCACGCACAGCATCGCCGGAGGCCGTGCTGCTCTCCGACCGCGTCATCGTCATGTCGCCGCAGCCCGGACGCATCGCCGCCAGCCTCGAGATCGATCTGCCGCGGCCCCGCGACGAGGAGATCGAGGAGACGCCAGCAGTTCATCGACTACACCCGCCGGCTGCGCGGCCTGCTGCGGGAGCACGCGCTGGTATGAGCACTGGAGACGCAGCCGGCCTGGCGTGACTGCCGACTGGCCGCGGAGCGACGCGCGGTCGCAGCCGATGACCGCGTCCGCTCGCGGCTCGGCGCCTGGCTGCGACAGACTGCGTCGCGCAGGCGCTGCCCGCGCTCGTCGGCCTGGCGCTGGTCGCTTCGCGGCCTGGCAGGCCTGGGTCGAGATCAAGGACGTCAAGCCGTATCTGGTGCCGGCGCCCTCCGGCGTCGTCGAGCGGCTGTACGAGGACCCGTGGCTGTTCACGCGTCGAGGGCTTGCAAGACGCTGGAGGGCGCGCTGCTGGGTTTCCTGCTCGGTGCCGGCGTCGCCATCGTGCTCGCGTCGCTGATGTCGCAGGCGCGCTTCCTGGAGCGCTCGATCTTCCCGCTGGCGATCCTGTCAAGGTGACGCCCATCGTCGCGATCGCGCCGTTGCTGACGATCTGGTTCGGCTTCGGCCTGATGCCCAAGGTGTTCATCGCCGCGCTGATCGTCTTCTTCCCGATCATGGTCAACGCGCTGATCGGCTTCCGCTCCGTGAACCCCAACTCGCTGGCGCTGCTCGAGTCGCTCTGCGGCCAGCCGAGCCGAGGTGTTCTGGCGCCTGCGTCTGCCTTCGTCGCTGCCGTATCTCTTCGCCGCGTTTCGCTTCTCGATCCCGCTCAGCGTCATCGGCGCCGTCGTGGCCGAGTGGTTCAGCGGCGACCGCGGCCTCGGCAGCGTGATCTACATCGCCAACAACAACCTGGACATGCGCGACGGCGTTCGCCGGCGTCTTCATGCTGGCAATCCTCGGCGTCGGCCTCTTCCTGCTCACGGCCGCAATCGAGCGCCGCGTGCTGTTCTGGCACGAGTCGAACTGGGCCGACTGATTGCATTAGGGCGTAAGGCTGCCGCCAGACTTGATGTGATGACTTCCTCTAACACGCAGACGCAGATTGAACTCGAAGCGCTCATCGCCGAGTTCAACCGCGTGCGCGGCGAGCTGCATTGCCGAAGTCGCCTCGGCGTGCCTCCCGGCGCTTCGCGATGAGCCCTTCGTCGGAACTGGGACGTCAAGGACGTCATCGCTCACACGGTGGGCTGGGACTACACCAACATCGAAGCGTTGCCTGACTTTCGCGCGGGTCGCCTGCCTGACTTCTTCGCCCGCTTCGACGCCGACTGGGCCGCGATCAACGCCGCATCTCGTCGCGCGCTATCGGCATCGAAGACTGGGACGCGTTGCATGACCTCGCGTTCGTGAATCGCAGCGCGCTTTCGTCGATGCGATGCGCGCGCCTCGACGACGCCGACCTCGACAACGTAGCGATGTGGGGCAAGCGCCGCATCACGCTGCGCGGCATGATGCGCGCCGTCTCGCCGCGACGAATCGGAGCACGTGGCGCAGATTCGTGCCTTCATCGCGGGGCGAGCTCCATGACCAGCGCCTACGCCTTCGATGGCGCGTCGTTCCGGCCGCTCGACTGGCAGCCACAGCGCACCCTGCGCTGGGCTGCCTGGCGCCCCGGAGGCGCGACGTGCTGCTCGCGGTCGGCAATGGCGGTTCGGCGCTGTTCTCTGATGGGGCGTCGCTCGAAGCGCTGGATACCGGCACGAAGCAGAACTTCCGCGGCGCCGCCTGGTCGCCCGACGGCTCGACCGCGCTGCTCGTGGGCAATCGCGGCGCCGTCTTTCGCCTGCGCGGCGAAGCGATCGATGAGCTGGAGCTCGGCGTCACCAGCGGAGAACCTGCGTCGCGTTGCCTGGCACCCGACGCGGTGCCTACGCGCTGGTCGTCGGCAACGGCGGCGTCGTCCTGCGCTACGACGCCGCTTCCGAGACGCCCTCGCGCCCCTGCCCGGCGACCGCGCCCACACGCTGCGCTCGGTTGCCTTCCGCCCTGACGGCGCTTACGCGCTGGTCGGCGCCTACGCCAGCCGCCACGCCGGCTACCCGACGTCCCCAGCCCCTCTACCGCTGCGACGGCCGCTACCTCCAGGCCTTGCTCGCCAGCGACGACGAGGACGACTTCGTCTCGATCGACTGGTCGGCGGACTCCGGCGCGCTGGTCTGCGGTTATGCCTGGCGCCGGACGGCTCGCTGGTTAACAAGGCGCTGCTGTTCGATGGCTCGTCGTGGCAGACGCTGGTCTGGGAGTCGAAGGGCGTCGTGTTGGGCGGCGCCTGGCGTCCGGCCACGACGATGCGCTGCTGGTCGGCGAATCAGGGTTGGCGCTGCGTCTGCCACTAAGGGCGGAGTCTCGAGGAGCTGGATCCGGGCACGCACGGACAATCTGGTCGGGTCCGTTCTGGAAACCGGACGGTGCCTGGGCGTTGATGCTCACGCGGCCCGGACGAGCGCGTTTACACAGTCTGACGGCTCGCCAGATTGACGGGCTCGTGTGGAGAGAGGTAGGGGCTAGTCGCGGCCCATGGGGTAGAGGACAATTAACGCGACGAGGCCGAGCAGCCCAACGGCGCCGGCGAGGCCGAACATGAGCCAGGCAGGATTCTTCCAGGATCGGGTCCACGTTTGGCAAGTATGTCGAGTAGCGGCATTGCGGCGTCTCCCCGTCGAGGTGTTTTCGGGCACGATACTAGCAGAAGCAGGCGCTAGGAGCAGCAAGTGACGCAGGACTATCGCCCCTTCAAGCTGCTGGAACACGCGGGTTGGTCCGAATCCGGCGTCAGCCAGACCTACGAGGCCTGGTTCACCAGCCTTACGTCGCAGTCGATCGCGCCTCTGCTCGACGCCGTCGGCGCGGGGCCCGGCGTCCGGCTGCTCGACGTCGCCACGGGGCCGGGGCACCTCGCCTCGCAGGCCGCCGAGCGTGGTGCTGCCGTGACCGGGGTTGACGTATCCCCGGCGATGGTCGAAATCGCGCAGGCGCCTCTATCCGGCTGTCGAGTTTCGCGTCGGCGACGCCGAGGAACTGCCCTTCCCGCCACGCGAGCTTCGACGCCGTGGTGATGAATTACGGCCTGCTCCACCTCAGCCGCCCCGGGCTCGCGATCGCCGAGACGTTTCGTGTGCTGCGGCCCGGCGGCCGCTTCGCCTTCACCGTTTGGGCGCCGCCCAACGTCGCGCGCGGGTTCGGCCTCATCCTCGAATCGGTGCAAGCGGAGGGCAACCCGGACGTGCGGCTGCCGCCCGGCCCGCCTTTCTTCCGCTTCGCCAATCCGGACGAGTCGCGTGCCGCCCTCGAAGCCGCTGGCTTTAGCGACCCACGTGTCGTCAATGTGCCGCAGCGCTGGCTGCTGCCCAACGCCGACGCGCTGCTCGAGGTCTTCGAAGAAGGTACCGTACGTACCCGCGCGCTGCTCAAGGGCCAGACGCCTGAAGCGATGCAGGCCGTCCGCGCCGCCGTCCACGAAGCCGCGCGGGCTTTCGCCACCCCCAACGGCCTCGACATCCCGATGCCCGCCGTCCTCTCGTCCGCCATCAAGCCGTTGCCCAGGTCATCCTGAGGTGCGCCAACAGCCGAGGGATCCATGCGGCTCAGCCACCGTCGAATGCTGCCCGCTGTTTTGCCGCTACGCCGTCCCGTTTGAAGAAATTCTGCTTCTCGCTTAGTTTGTAACGGGCCTCAGACCGTCTCGATCTTCAAATCGAGCCCCCGGCTAGGGGCGCGACTTGCGCAAGATCGGGATTGACGACGGCGGGCGTGATTCTCTGGCGGGTCGGAAACGTTGGCTCAGGAGTTCAGCAATGTCCACCCCACAAGAGCCGCCTGAGACGCGATTGGTAGGCCATCGGCTGCGCGAAGCCCGCGAAAAGCAGGGCTTCAGCCTCACTGATGTTGAGCGTCAAACCCGGATTCCCCGCCAGTACCTCCAGGCGCTGGAGGCGGATCAATTTGGCATCCTCCCGGCGCCGGTCTACGCGCGGGGTTTCCTGCGCAATTACGCCCGCTTCCTCGGCCTAGACGAAAACGAGTTGCTGATGGGAGTCAGGCTGGGTGACCCTCAGCCCAGCGTCCTGCCGATCGTGCCGCCGCGACGTAGTTCAGGCTTGTGGGCCGTGGCGGGTGTGGCTTTCGTGGGCGGCCTGTTGCTGTGGGCTTCCCTCGCTCTGGGAATCTTTCAGGCGGCTGGAGACCTCATCGCGGACATCGGCGGTGATTCGCCGGCCCCGACGCCGGTCATCGTGACGACGACGCCTGTCCCGAGCTGCGACGTGCTTGGTCAAAGCGCCACGCTGACCGACGCGCAGCGGCAGTACTTTGAGCAGAACTGCGCCACGCCCACGCCGGAGCCCCCGACACCTGTCCCGTATCGGACCGACTGTGACGCGATTCGAGGGACTGATTACCAGTCCCCGGACGAGCGGACGTACTTCCTGGAGAACTGCCTCACGCCGCCGCCCGGTTAGGTTAGCTAAACCGCCCTGGCGCCAGCTCGCGCGGCAGCCCGTCCTCAGAACCTGCAGCGATTGCCCGCGCCAGCAGCCGTCCGCTGACCGGCGACAGCAAAATGCCGACGCGAAAGTGGCCGCTGCTGACCCAGCCGTTTCGCCAGCCTGGCAGCCGTCCCAGCATCGGCAGCCCATCCGGCGTGGCGGGCCGCAGTCCGGCCCAGGCGCGCCGTTGCTTCGCTCCCGCCAGCGACGGCACGATCGATGCCACGCCCGCGCGCAGTTCTCGCAGCCCTGCGGCCGTCGTGTGCTTACGGTAGCCCGCCTCTTCCACCGTCGCGCCAACGTAGGTCTGCCCGTCCTCGCGCGGCAGGGCGAAAGCGCGCGCTCCGAACACAATGTGCCGTAGCGCCACCGGCGGGCCGTCCAGCGACATCATCTGCCCGCGCACCGGCCGCACCGGGATGTTCACGCCCAGCCGGTTCGCCAGCGCCGTCGTCCACGGCCCGCCCGCGATCACGAACTCGTCTGCCTCGTGCGTTTCGTTCGGCGTCTGGACGCCGCGCAGGCGGTCGCCGCTTCTCAGGAACCGTGTCACCGGCTCGTGCTCGTGGATCGTGACGCCTGCCCGCCGCGCCGCTGCCGCGAACGCCTGCGTTAGTCGCTGCGGGTCGAGGTATCGCGTGTCCGGCGTCAGGATCGCCGCAAGCGTCTTCTGACTGAGACCCGGCTCCAGGCGTCGGGCTGCCACCTCGTCCAGCCTTTCAACGCCGGGTTGGTCTTTGGTCTCGTGCTGCCGCTTCAGCGCTATGGCCTCCCCTTCGGTCAGCGCGACCTCCAACAGGCCGGCGCTGCGGTGCCGCACGTCGATACCCGTCTCGGCGAAGGTGGGCAGCAGCTCATCGAACAGACGGAGGCTCTCGTTGCTAAGTCGCTGGAAGAAGGGAGGACGCTCGCCGTGGTCGGAAAGCGATGCCAGGATACCCGCAGCGGCGCCGGACGCTTCGCCCGAGACCTCGCCGCGCTCGAGCACGGTCACGACGGCACCCTCGAGTGCCAGGTAGTACGCCGTGGCGCATCCGATGACGCCGCCACCAACGACGATGACTGAAGGCATGCTGTCTAAGCTGTCGCCGCGACTTCCTCGGGGCGCGCGCTCCAGGCTTCTTTCATCGCCTGCGCCAGAGCCTCGGCCGCGGCCTTGGGATCGTCTGCCCCGGCTATCGCCGAGCCGACGGCAATTCCCGCCGCGCCCGCCTTGATCACTTCGCCGACCTTATCGGCTGTGATACCACCGGCGGCAAGCATCGGCAGGTCGCTGTCCTTGCTGATTTCCTTGAGCAGGTTCACACCCGCCGGCTTCTCCGACTTCGAAGCGCCCTTGTAGATCGGGCCCACCGTCACGTAGTCGGCGCCCTCGCGCGTCGCGTGCAGCGCCTTCTCCGCGTCATACACGCTGCGGCCCACGACAGCATACTTGCCGATCTGCGCCCGCGCGGCGCGTGTCGGCAGGCCCGTCTCCGGCAGCTCGACACCGTCGGCATCCACCGCAACCGCAACGTCTACGCGATCGTCGACGACGAACAGCGCCTTGCCCTTGGTCACGCCGTGTACCTTCTCGGCTAGCTCCAGCAGTTCACCCGCGGTCAGCCCGTCGCCACTGATGCGCACCATGGACGCGCCCCCGGCGATCGCTTCCGCGACTGCCTTCTCGACGTCCCCGTCCTTTGCCGCGGCCTTACTCACGACGAAGCAGAGTACCGGCAATCGAAGCCGCCCGATGCGATTTGGCAGCGCCATTTTCTTGAACCCCCTGGTCGAGTCGTGTCTCGACTAATTATCGGCTCGCTCTGCCTTGCGGGCCTGTGATCACTGTTTCAACAACCTTACGATACAGCGGCAAGCTTCATGGAGCGAGCGGTTTGATGCGCTTCAGGCGTCAGTTGATCAGCGGGCGCCAGTAGCGGTAGAAGTGGTGCGGCGGCCCGCTGCCTTGCCCCAGCGCGTAGGCATTCTGCAGCGCCTTGGTCACGTACGCCTTCGCGGCCGCGACCGAGTGCGGCACGGACTCGCCTTTCGCCAGAGTTGCGGCGATCGCTGCCGAGAAAGCCGCGCCCGTGCCCATCGTGCTCGTGGTCGGCACGCGGTCCGTTGCCAGGTCGCGATACTCCTTGCCGTCGAACAGCAGGTCGGCGACGACATGGCCCTCGCGCCGTCCGCCCATGATCACAACCTTCTGCGGCCCGAAGCCCGCGATCTCTGCCGCCGCCTCGCGGACGTCGTTCCAGTCCGTCAGCTTGCGGCCCGTCAGGACCTCCGCCTCGTCGATATTGGGCGTGACGACCGTCGCCAGCGGCAACAGGCGAAGCTTCAGCGCCGTCACCGCCGCGTCGTCCAGGAGCCGAGAGCCGTCCTTCGCGACGATGATCGGGTCGACTACGACGATTGCGTCCGGATCGCCCGACAGGCATGCGACGACCGCGTCGACGATCCCGGCATCGACCAGCCATCCCGTCTTCACCACGTCGGCGCCGATGTCGTTCAGCATCGATTCGACCTGCTGCGCCACGAACGCCGGCTCCATCGGCAGGACACGGTACGTCTGCCGCGTGTCCTGCGCCACGACAGCCGTAATCGCCGTCGCCGCGTAGACGCCCAGCGCCGAGAACGTCTTCAGGTCGGCCTGCACGCCGCTGCCGCCGCTCGAATCCGAACTTGAAATCGTCAGTGCTATGGGTGCTCTCGGCATTTTCTGCCCTGCGTGGTTGGTCAGATAACGTGACGGCCTGGTCTCGGCTCGACCGGAGCGCTGTACGCCCGGCGTCCGGAACCTGAGTCTACACTGAACGCGTGGAACGCCTGCCGGACGAAGCAACGCTTCTCGCCGAGTGCGATGTCGACACGTATCGCGCCTCCGGACCCGGCGGCCAGAAGCGTAACAAGACCGAGTCCGCCGTCCGGCTGCGCCACCGCCCCAGCGGCCTCAGCGTCATCGCCGAAGAGAGCCGCTCGCAGCACGAAAACCGCGCCCGCGCCCTGCGCCGCCTGCGCCAGATGCTGGCGCTGCGCCTGCGCCGGCCCATCGTCGAAGACGGCGTCCCGGAGGTGGTGCAGGCTTGTATCGATAAGCGCGGGCGTCTCGAGGTCGGGCGCCGCGACGCGCGCTACCTGCCGGCCGCTGCCGCTGTTCTCGACCTCCTCGTCGCGCTCAACGGCAGCGTCGCCGAGACGGCGAAACGGCTCGGTATCACCACCGGCAATCTCTCAGATTTCGTCACCGGAGACGACGACCTCATGCTCGAGGCCAACCGGATCCGTGCCGGATTTGGGCTGCGGCCCTTGCGGCGAAACTAGTGCCCCTCGCCTAGCCTCTGCGCCAGATAGTCCGGTAGCCCGACGGCCCGCATCTTCGCCTGCGTCAACTCGATGTCGTAGGGCACGCGGTGGAAGCTCAGTAGCCGTTTCTCCGTGTCGAGAAGGCAGTACGCGGCCCGGGGGTCGCCGTCGCGTGGCTGGCCCACGCTGCCGGGGTTGGCGACGAAGCGCCGCGAGCCCATCGCTACCTCTTCGCCGTCCTTGATGGCGGCCTCTTGCAGCCGGGTCTGACCCTCCGTGAACAGGTGCGGCAGGTGCGAGTGCCCTACCAGCCCGTAAGGCGTCGTCTGGTGCTCCAGGTGGCTCCGCGCGCCGCTCGCCGAGATCAGGTAGTCCCATACTGGATCGTTGAGGCTGCCGTGCGCCAGCGTAAACTCCCCCTCGATGTGCACTGCCGACATGTTCGACAGCCACAGCTGGTCCTCCAACGAAAGCTGGGTTGCGGTCCAGCGCGCCGCCTCCGCTGCAAACGGATTGAAGTCTTTCGTCCCTATCGTACCCGTCGCCGCGTAGTCGTGGTTCCCGGCGATGGCGACGTGTGTGTACGTGTGCAGCAGCGCGATGCAGGCTGCAGGGTCCGGTCCGTAACCGACGATGTCGCCCAGCGACCACACCTCGTCGATATCGCCATCCTCCGCCGCGTGCGCCAGCACAGCCTGGAACGCCTCCAGGTTGGCGTGGACGTCTCCTACAACGGCTACTCGCATGCGCCCACTATAGGCGGCGAGGCGTTTCAATCGCGTAACTACGGGCCGCCCAGTCACCCGTATAATCGAGCCGTGCTCCTATCTGAACTCGGCGAATTCGGCCTCATCCAACTCCTGGCGCGGGAGTTCGGCCTGGAATATCCGCAGGCTCGCGGCGTCTCACAGCCCGGCCTGCAGGTCGGGCTCGGAGACGACGCGGTGGTCACCGAACGCCGCGACGGCTCCCTGATCTGGACTACGGACACGATGGTCGACGGCGTTCACTTCTTGCCCGACAAGACTGCGTGGGCTGATGTCGGCTGGAAGGCGCTCGCCACCAATCTCAGCGACATTGCGGCCATGGGTGGCACGCCGCACCTCGCGCTTGTCACCCTCTGCCTACCCTCCGACTTTCAGGTCGAAGACGCCGTGGCTCTGTACGGCGGTCTGCACGAATGCGCCGTCGGCCTTCGGCGTCACGCTGGGCGGCGGCGACATCGTCAGCGCGCCCGTCTTCTCGATAACCATCGCGCTCTCCGGCTGGGCCGAAGCGGCGCCTGACGGCAGCGCCGCCGTCCTCACACGCGGCGCCGCACAGCCCGGTGACGTCGTCGCCGTCAGCGGCACCATCGGTGATGCCGTGGCGGGTCTCCTCCTGGCGCGTGAAGGCCGCGACTTCAAGACGAAGGCTGAGCAGCATCTGCGGGCCGCCATGGATCGACCCCAGCCCCGCGTCGCCCTCGGCCTCGAAGCCGTGCGCGCCGGCCTGCGCTGTGGCATCGACGTCAGCGACGGGCTGGTGCAGGACCTCGGCCACGTTGCTACCGCCAGCGGCGTCGGCATTCGCATCGACGCCGTCCGCGTGCCGTCCAGCGAGGCGCTGCGGGAGGTATTCCCAGCCGAGGCGTTCGGCCTCGCCGTCAGCGGCGGTCAGGACTACGAGCTGCTGCTCATCGGCCCTCGAGCCACGGTCGAAGCCTTGATGGACTCCTCTGAAACGCCTCTGACCGAGATCGGCGATGTTTACAAGAGCGAGACGCCGCACGTCGGCGTGGTCGACGAGACCGGACGCGAGATACCCCTGTCGCACGGCGGCTGGGATCACTTCAAGCCATCATGACGCTGAGCTTCGAATCGCGTAGCCCGGCTGAAACGCGACGCCTGGGGCGGACTCTTGCCGCGCACCTGCGGCCCGGTGACGTCCTCCTGCTGCAGGGCGAGCTCGGCGCCGGTAAGACCTGCTTCTCACAGGGCATCGGCGGCGGGCTTCGCGTCAGGGAACCGGTCAAGAGCTCCTCCTTCGTCCTCGTCAACGAGTACTCCGGCCGCCTCCACGTCTACCACGCCGACCTCTTCCGTCTCGAAAACCCGCGCGAGGTCTTCGAGCTGGGCCTGGAGGAGAACGCCGCGGACGGTCTGCTGTTGGTCGAGTGGCCGGACCGCGCGCCGCGAGAGATGCCGCCGGATCACCTCCTCGTCCGCTTCGATGTCACGGACCACACGTCGCGGCGGGTCACCTACGAGCCCCACGGCGCGCGCTACGAGGAGCTGCTGCGCGACGTAGCAAAGGAGAAGCCACGTGGCCGCAGATAGGCCCCTCACGCTCGCCATTGACACCACGTCCGATCTCGCCGGCGTCGCCCTGATGCAGGATGGCGTGCTGGTCGGGGAGGTCACCTGGTACGCGCACCAAAGCCACTCTCGTCAGCTCCTCCCTGCGCTCGAGTGGCTGCTCGGCCACGTCGGGCGCGAGAAGTCGCAGATCGGCGCTATCGCCGTCTGTCTTGGTCCCGGCTCCTACGCCGGCATGCGCGTTGGCCTAAGCAGCGCCAAGGCTCTCGCCTACGGTCTCGGTGTCCCGCTGGCCGGCGTTGGTCGCCTCGCCGCCGAGGCGCTGCCCGTCGCCGAGGCGTCGGATGGCCGCGTCGTTTCGGTGCAGGCTGCCGGCCGCGCCGAGCTCGCCTGGGCCGCCTACCGCTGCGAAGACGGCGAGCTGCTGGAGCTCGAACCGCCGCAGCTCGCACCGTCCGCCGCCCTTGCGAAACGCCTGCGGAAAGGCGACCTGATCACCGGCGACATCGATCGTCTCAATACGGAGTTGCTCGCGGCCCTGGCGCAGAAGAATTGCCGTCTCGTCCCACCGCCCACTTCGCGCGTTGTCGCTGTCGCGCGACTCGGGCTGCGGCGCTTCATGCGTGGCGAGTTGGATGATCCGGACTCGCTGGCGCCGCTCTACCTCCGGGAGCCCGCCATCGGTCCGCAGACGCCGCGATGAAACTGGATCGCTAGCCGTCTAGCAGGGACAATCAAACTGAAAGCCAATTACCTAGTACCTGAGAACTGAGAAACCGAGGTCTCCATGGAACGCACACTCGTCCTGATCAAGCCCGACGCAATGCAGCGCGGACTCGCCTTCGAGATTCTCGGACGACTGGAGCGCCGCGGCCTGCGGCTCGTCGGTCTCAAGATCCTGCAGGTTGACCGCGGCCTCGCCGAACGCCACTACGGCGAGCACCAGGGGAAGCCCTTCTTCGCCGGCCTTGTCGGCTACATCACCTCGTTCCCCATCATCGCCGCCTGCTTCGAGGGCACCGGTGCCGTCGAGGCTGTGCGCACGACGATGGGGAAGACCAACCCGCGCGAGGCTGGTCCCGGCACCATCCGCGGCGACTTCGGCCTCGAAATCGGCCGCAACCTGGTCCACGGCTCTGACTCGCCCGAGAGCGCCGAGCGCGAGCTCGCCCTCTTCTTTGACACGGACGAGCTACTTCACGTCACGCGTGATATCGACCCCTGGGTCTTCGAATAATCGGACTGGCTTACTGGAAGCGCACCGCTGGCACGCCGGTAACACCCCACAGCCCCTCGAGGTCGTAGAACTCCCGGTCCTCCGGCGTGAAAATGTGCACGATCACGCCGCCGAAGTCGACCAGGACCCAACCTGACGACGCCTCGCCTTCCCGGTGCAGCGCCTTGATCCCCTCGTTCGCCAGCTCCTTGTCGAACGCGTCGATCAGCGCGGCGGCGTGCCGTTGGTTCTGCGCCGTTGCGATCACGAAGTAGTCCGTGAAGTAGGCGATTTCGTGGATGTCGAGGAGGACGATGTCCTCCGCCTGGCGGTCCGATAGCAGGTCGACGATGCGTCGCGCCATCTCAGAAGATTCGTCTTGGTTTTCCGTCACTGTCCGGATCATACCAGAGGCCGTCCTTCGCCTCTGGATGCGCCGTCGGCTTCGCCCCGTTAACATATCTTCATGAGCAAGCGCGTCATCGTCGCCATGAGTGGCGGCGTCGATTCCGCAGTTGCGGCCGGCCTCCTCGTGCGCGAGGGCTACGACGTCGTGGGTATCACGATGCGTCTCTGGACCCGCGACGACGCCGAGGGCCGCCTGCACCAGAAGCGCTGCTGCGGCGTCGAGGACATAGACGACGCGCGCGCCGCCGCCGACGTGCTCGGCATCCCACACTACGTCCTCAACCTCGAGGACGAGTTCAACCGCAAGGTCGTCGACTACTTCGTCGGCGAATACGAGCGCGGACGCACACCGAATCCTTGCCTTGCCTGCAACGAGCACGTGAAGTTTCGCGCGCTGCTCGACCGCGCCATTGCCCTCGACGCCGATTACCTCTCGACCGGCCACTACGCCCGTGTTTACCACCGGGAAGCGGCCTCAGAGTTGCACCGCGCCGTCGACGATTCCAAGGACCAGTCGTACGTCCTCTACACCCTGCAGCAGCCGGAACTGCGACGCCTGCTCTTCCCAGTCGGTCACTACCCGAAGACCGAGATCCGCCGTCTTGCCCTCGAAATGGGCCTGCCTCTGCACGACAAGCCCGATAGCGCTGAGATCTGCTTCGTGCCCGGCAACGACTACCGTGCCTTCCTCGCGGAGCGCATCCCGCAACGGCCAGGCGACATCGTCGACGCGGCAGGTGCCGTCGTCGGCGGCCACGAAGGCGTAGCTGGCTTCACGATCGGGCAGCGTAAGGGTATCGGCGCCTTTGGCGGCAAGCGCTTCGTCACAGAAATCGACCCTGAATTGAACGTCATCACGATCGGCAGCGAAGAAGACCTCCTGGCGCACCGTCTCTGGACAGAGGCGCCGTACTGGGTCGGCGGCGAGCCGCCTGCGCAGGCGTTCGAGGCGTTGGTCAAGGTGCGCTACAAGAGCCCGCCGGCCCCTGCCCACGTCCGTCTCGCTGACGGCGGCCTCGACATCGAGTTCGAGCACCCGTTGCGCGCCGTCACGCCCGGCCAGGCCGCCGTCCTCTATGACGGCGAGCGCGTCATAGGCGGTGCGACGATAGCGCGCGCCGAGGCGGGCGTTGTCAGTACTTAGACGGCTGGTATACTCGGCGCTGACTCCCCGCTAGACCCTGAACCCACAAGGAGGGCAGTAGCCCTGAAGTTCCTTCTCATCGTCGTCGGCCTGATCATTGTCGCTTTGCCAGCCATCATCGCGGGCGCGATTTACGCGGCATGGGAGCCCAGCCTGAACGAGTCGCGTGACATTGTCGTCATTGTCTTCGGCATCGTCGGCGCCACGTTCTTCTTCGCCTCGCTGGTGATGGTGACCGCGGTGGGTATGGCAACCATTGGTCTGGTCGGCAAGCTGCGCAAACTGGTCGACGAGGCTGTCGCGCCCGCGCTCAACGCTGTCAAAGACGCCGCCGATACCGTCCGCAGCACCACTGATTTCGTCGGACGCACCGCCGTCTCGCCGGTCGCGAAGGCCTACGGGACTTTCGCCGGCATCAAGAAGGGGCTCAGTGTCCTCTCGGGCCTCAAAGGCCGCGACAAATCAGGTTAGCCGTCGTGAAGAACAGCACCGCGAGCGGGCCCTTTAGTGGGGGCATGGGGGCTTCCCCCATGTTCAAGTACGGCATGTCGGCTCAGCATCAGAACGCCGCGAGTTGGCCCTTCAGTGGGGGCATGGGGGCTTCCCCCATGTTCAAGTACGGCATGTCGGCTCAGCATCAGAACGCCGCGAGTCGGCCCTTCAGTGGGGGCATGGGGGCTTCCCCCATGTTCAAGTACGGCATGTCGGCTCAGCATCAGAACGCCGCGAGTCGGCCCTTCAGTGGGGGCATGGGGGCTTCCCCCATGTTCAAGTACGGCATGTCGGCTCAGCATCAGAACGCCGCGAGTCGGCCCTTCAGTGGGGGCATGGGGGCTTCCCCCATGTTCAAGTACGGCATGTCGGCTCAGCATCAGAACGCCGCGAGTCGGCCCTTCAGTGGGGGCATGGGGGCTTCCCCCATGTTCAACATATGAGACTTGGCATCCTTTTCGGGTTTTTGATCGGAGCGGCGGTGGCTTCTCTCCTCGCTTCAAGCGAAGCAGAGGAGACGGGGACAGGGGTCGTCATGCCCGATGGCGGCCTCATGGCGAAGCTGAAGCGCCAGGCCGCGGAAGCTCGGAAGGCTGCACGCGAGGCCTCGGAGCAAAAACAGGCAGAGATGCTCCGCGACTGGGAGCAAGCACGCAGCCCGGACGCCCAGCCCTAGGCGCCCCTGTCGACCGCCGGACACCGCCGCTGACACCGGACAACCAAAGATCTGGCGGAGAGGGTGGGATTCGAACCCACGGGCCCCCGTGAAGGGACCACACGCTTTCCAGGCGTGCCTGTTCAACCACTCCAGCACCTCTCCGCGCCGGGACACCGGGAATATTTCCCGGGGTTGTTTCCGGAGTCTATCAAAACCGGGCCGTGTGCCAAACGTCACGAAGTATCACCAGCTTCCGCGTCCTAATTCGACCGCTGGTTTGTCACGAATTCTTAGTTGCTTTGGCGTCGAAAACCTGTCTACACTTGACAGGCCCCGTAGGTGCAGCCTTTAGGAGACCTTAAGATGCCACTCCTTCACGTCCGTAAGCCCAGCGAAGCACCGCCACCTTCCCGCTCCTCTAAAGCAGTCCGAGAGCAGCAACAGAAGTACGACGACTTCATTCGCAGCATCGATACCTCGGAAGTGGGCGACCTTGAGCTCGAACCGAACGAGAATGTCCGCAGCGTGAAGGTACGCCTGCGCCGCGCCTCTTCCCGCATCGGTGTAGACGTCGACATCTGGGACGCTAATAGTCACGTCTATTTTCGCCGCGTAACGCGTCGCGGCCGCCCGCGCCGCACCGCCTGACTCATTGTTCGCAGAACCCAGAACGCCGTCTTGATCGGCGGCGTTTTGCGTTGGAGGTGGCGTCAGACTCCGCGTTCTTGATTCGGGCACGGCGGGTTAACAAGCTTCCCTCGAAGGCGTCTAAGCTAGGATTCTCAGGCTTCGTAGCGCCGAAATCGAACGCGGTGCGAACTGCCCGTTTAGTGGAGTCCGGGGTACCCGCGACTTCAATTATTGACGTTTACGTAAAGGCTTCATATACTCTCGGCACCATGGGACTGAAGGGCGGGGCAGATAGTGGATTACTCAAACTTTCCCAAGTGCCAGAAGTGCAAGACGGGCGACCTCGTGCCGCTGTCCGATTTCGGTAGCCAGGGCGCAGCGATTCACTACAAGGCCTGGGTTTGTACTAACCCGGACTGCGGCTTCAACCTCAAGATTCGTAACGGCGATCTCTACGTCGACGAGCCGATCTCCAGCGGCGCCGTCCATCAGCCGCGTTACGCTCGCTAGGGCGCTCAGGGCCGTCCGATAGCCACGTAGCGAAGGCCCGCCGCTTCTACCTTCGCCGCCTCAAAAAAGCCGCGTCCGTCCAGCAACGCGCGACATCCTTTTAGCGCCGCGAAATCCAGCGCCGCGTACTCGGAGTGGCCGGCTTGCAGGACAACGGCATCGATCGTACTCGCTGGCGGCAGGGGCGTTGCTTGGAGCCCCAGTGCTTCGATTTCCTCCGGAGAGAACAGTGGGTCGTGCACCAGCACCGAGGCGCCTTCATGTCGCAGCGCGTCGGCGACGAGCAGTGCGCTCGAAAGTTCTGCCTCCTTGACGCCGCCGCGATATGCCAGCCCCAGCACCAGCACCGTCTTACCGGCCAGCCCGTCTTCAAGTACGGCTTCCAGTCGCTCGACGCCGTGTTCCGCCATCGAGTCGTTGATCTCGCGGCTCAGCTCGATCAGCGGAGCGTCGACGGCCTGCATCAGGAAATAGGGATAGACCGGGATGCAGTGACCACCGACGCCGAGCCCCGGCGTGTGCAGGTGCGAATACGGTTGCGAGTTGCCTGCCTGCGCTGCGGCGTCGTAGCTCACGCCGAGCTGCTCGGCGGCGCGGGCAAGCTCGTTGGCCAGCGCGATGTTGACGTCGCGGTAGATGCTCTCGGCCAGCTTGGCGAACTCCGCCGTCTCCGCGTCGGCCAGCAGCGTCACCGGCGCGTCCAGCACGGCACGATAGAACGCCGCAGCTGCTTCGCCGCTCGCCGTGTCCACGCCGCCGACCAGCTTGGGGTACGTCGCCAGGTCACGAAAGACGCTGCCCGAGGACACGCGCTCCGGGCTGTAGGCGACCTTGAACGCACCTTCGCCCAGTCCCGATGCGCTGGCCAGCCGCTTGGCGAAACGACCCCGGGTCGCGCCCTACCGGCACCGTGCTCTCGAGGATCACGAGCGTGCCGAGCTTCAGCCCGCGCCCGATCGCGTTCGCTGCCGTATCGAGGAAGTGGTAGTCGGCGTGCCCGGAGGCGTCGATCCCGACGCGCACCATGACCACGACTACGTCGCTGTCCGCGACTGCGTTCGTCGTGTCTGACGTGGCGTGAAGAGTCCCAGACTGATGCGCCGCGAGCACCGCTTCGGCCAGCCCCGGTTCGCCGCCGACCGGCGATTCGCCGCGGTTCACCGCCTCGACCACTGCCGGATTGATGTCGCAGCCCGTCACCTGCATGCCCTTACCGGCGTAGAGAGCCGCCAGCGGCAGCCCGATCTTGCCCAGCCCGACCACGGCGACGCTAGTCACGCCGCACCTTGACCGGCGTCCCGTTCGCGCCGATTCGCGTCAGCGCGTCGGCCACCGCCAGCGTCTGCAGAGCGTCTTCGCCGCGTCACCGGCATCGGTCTCGCCGGCCCGCACGGCGTCGACGAAACGCCGCGAGCTCCTTCGCCAGCTGCTCGCGGCGCTGGATCGGGATCTGCGCGCTGGGGTCGCGCAGGTGCGACGCCTCTGTCGACCAGTCGCGCGGCGCGCCGGCCGGCCGCGTCGATGCCTTGTGAAACTCCAGCGTCTGCGCCGCGTAGTCCAGCACAAAGATGCCCTCCGTGCCCAGTACCGTCAGCTCCCGGATGCGCAGCGGCGACAGCCAGTTCACCTCCAGGCTGCCGACGGCGCCGGCTGTCTTCGCCTGTCGGCCGACGAAGCGCAGCACGCCCGCGACGCTGTCCTCAAACGGCATGCGCACGCCCGATTGCGCCATCGCGAAGGCGCTCTCGACCTCGCAGCCGAGGACGAAGCGCATCGCGTCGATGTCGTGTAGCGCGCTGTCGTGGATCACGTTGACGTCCTGCGTGCGCTCGCGCATCGGCGCCGTGCGTCGCGCCGCCAGGTGCAGAACCTGCCCGACCTGGCCCGCCTGCACCCGTCGCGCGCAGCTCTTGCACGCGCAGGGTTGAACCGCTCGATGTGCCCCGCCATCAGCGGCACGCCCGCATGCGGCCGCGGCCTGCGACCAGCGTCGACGCCTTCTGCGTAGGACGTCGCCAGCGGCTTCTCGACCAGCACCGCGCAGCCCGGCCTCGATGGGCTGCCATGGCGAACGGGACGTGCAGCTTCTCCGGCGCCGCGACGACCACGGCGTCGAGCTTCTCGCTCGCGCAGCATCGCCGCGAAGTCGCTGTACGGCGCGGCTTCGCGGCCCCTTGCGTGCACGTCTTCGAGGCGCGGCTCGTCTTTGTCGCAGACGGCCGCGAGGCGCACGCCCGGCAGCTCGCTCAGCACCCGCGCGTGGTTGGCGCCGAAGCCGAGCCCGACAACGCCGACGGCCAGATCGTCGCTCACGACCCCGTCCATCGCGTTCACCGCTGCGACGATCTGCTCGAGGTCGCTGTCGCTCAGGCCCGGATGCACCGGCAGCGACAGCACCTCGTCCGCCAGCCGGCGCGCCACCGGGAAGGCCGCCTCGTCGTAGCCGAGGTCGCGGTACAGCTTCTGCGCCGGCAGCGTCTTCGGGTAGTAGACCGCCGTCTCGATGCCCTTCTCGCGCAGGTGCGCCCGCAGGGCGTCGCGTCCCTGGTCCGACGCGTACCGTGTACTGGTGCCAGACGTGCTCCTCCGGACGCCTGCGGCGGCGTCTGGCAGTCCGACGCCCTTCAGTGCCGCCGAGAGCGACGTTCGGCGTTGCGCCGGCGTCGCTGCCGTCAGCTCCTGCAGCCGCGGCAGCTGCGCCAGCGCAATCGCCGCGCTCGTCTCCGGCAGACGGTAGTTGTAGCCCAGCTCGACGCTCTCGTAGCGCTCGTCCTCGCCGTGCGAGCGCAGGCGCCGCAGATGCGCCGCCAGCGCCGGATCGTCGGTCGTCACGATGCCGCCTTCGCCCGCCGTCATGTTCTTCGTGGCGTAGAGCGAGAAGCAGCCGGTGCCGAAGCTCCCGGCGCTATCGTCCACCTGACCGCGCGCCGTGCGCCTGCGCCGCGTCCTCGATCAGCGCCAGCCCGTGGCGCTCCGCGATGCTGCACAGCGCCGCCATGTCGCACATGCGGCCGTAGAGGTGGACCGGCAGCAGCGCCTTCGTCCTCGATGTGATCGCGGCCTCGACCTTTGAGGCGTCGATGTTGCCGTCCTCGCCCACGTCGACGAAGACAGGCCGCGCACCCGTCAGCGAGGATCATGTTGGCGGTGGCCTGGAAGCTGAACGGCGTCGTGATTACCTCGTCGCCGGGGCCGATGCCGTTGCGCCAGCAGCGCCAGGTGCAGCGCCGCCGTGCCGTTCGCTACCGCGACGGCCTCCCGCGTGTGCGAAACGTCGCTGCGCGAAGGCCGCCTCCAGCTCGCGCGTCACCGGCCCGTTGGCCAGCCGCCCCGAGGCCAGCACCGCGAGCACGGCCTCGCGCTCCGCCTCGCCGATCTGCGGCTGCGCCATCTTGATCACGGCTGTTCCGGCTCGCCGAACGGGTGGGAAGTCGTAGGTGCGGTTGCAGTGGCCGCAGTAGAGCGACTCGCCGCGCTTCACCAGCGTGCGGCCGCAGCTGCAGACGTAGCCCGCCAGACGCGCCGGGTTGCCCGCCACGAGGCCGTGGTCCGGCACGTCGTGGCTCACGACGGCGCCGGCCGCCGACCATCGCCCAGCGGCCGATGGTTAGGCCGGGCAGGATGACCGCCGCCGGCGCCGATCGAGGCGCCTTCCTGCACCAGCGTTGGCAGCGCCGTCCAGTCGTCGTCGGTGAGCGAGCTGGCCGTCCGGCGTGACGGCGCGCGGGTGCTTGTCGTTGGTGAAGGTCACGTGTGGCCCGACGAAGACGCCGTCCTCGATCGTCACGCCGCGGTAGACGCTGACCCGATTCTGCAGCTTGCAGCGGTTGCCGATCGACGACGCCCGCGTCGACGTACACGCCGTAGCCGAGGTTGCAGTCCGCGCCGATCTATCGCCCCGGCGCGCACGTGGCAGTGGTGCCAGATACGCGTCCCGGCGCCGATCTGGGCGCCGGCCTCGACCTCAGCTGTTGGGTGGATCACGCTCGAGTACCTCGACGATTTTCTGCGCCGCGTTGCCCGTCGCCGAAGACCGGCGGTGGCTGTGTCTCGGGTCGTGGACCGTTGCGCCGCCTTCGACGATCCGGTCCGGGTCCGTCCCGGCCAGTACGTCCCAGCCGGCTGCCAGCGTCTCCGGCCACTCCGTACTGTCTCGCAGCGTAACAGAGGGCACGCCGAGGAAGTAAGCCTCGCGCCGCACGCCGCCGGAGTCGCTGAGCATCGCGCGTGGCGTTGCGCTCCAGCGCCAGCATCTCGAAGTAGCCCACGGGCTCGACGGCCTGTACGTTGTCAGCGACATCGATGGCCGCCTCTGCCAGCGCCGCTTTCGTGCGCGGGTGCAGCGGTAGCACCACGGGCGCGTCCAGGCGCCCGAACGCCTCGACAGATCGACCGCAGGGTCGTCGGCGTCGTCCGTGTTCGCGGGCCGGTGTACCGTCGCCAGGTAGTAGCCGTCCGCGCTCGACGCCGTAGCGTGCCAGCACATCGGCTTCGATCGCCTTGCGCCCGCGGCAGCGCCGCTAGCAGCGAGTCGTACATCAGGTCCCCGACCTCGTACACGCCGCGCTCGATGCCCTCCGCGTCGCAGGCAGCCGACGGACGCTTTCGTGACGCAGAACAGGTAGCGCGCGACGTGGTCGGTGAGGACGCGGTTGATCTCCTCCGGCATCGCGCGGTCGTAGCTGCGGAAGCCCGCCTCCACGTGCGCCAGCGGCAAGCCGAGCTTCGCGGCCGTCAGCGCTCCCGCCAGCGTCGAGTTCGTGTCGCCGTAGACGAGCACGAGGTCCGGCTACTGCCCCGCTCAACACCGGTTCCAGCGCCTCGATCATGCGCGCCGTCTGCATCGCCTGGCTCGCTGACCCGACGCCGAGGTTGGCGTCCGGCGCTGGCAGCCCCAGCTCGCGGAAGAACACGTCCGACATCAGGTCGTCGTAGTGCTGGCCGGTGTGGACCAGCACCTCTTCGTGGCGCTGGCGCAGCGCGCGGCTCAGCACCGCCGCCTTGACGAACTGCGGCCTCGCGCCCACAACCGAAACGATCTTCATGATGACTGGCAACACGAGGGACGGAGCCCCCTGAATGGGGGATCTCGGGGCTGTCCCGCCCAGATTACTCATTAAGTGAGGCGGAGCAGACGAAGGCGCCAGCGCGTAGGATGCCCGGTCCCTCGTACGGTACGGTTTGCCGATCAAAGATGCCTCTTGCAGATCGCGCTCACGGCTCCTGCCGGGTTTCCGCCGGCTGCGTAGCCTCAATCTCGGTCTGGTCGAAGCGCGCCAGCGAGTGGATCCGCGCCGGCAGGTTGCCCGGCCGCTTGCGCAGGTCGACCTCCAAGCTCCCGGATCGCGGCTCGAAGCTCCGCTCCCGCGAACGTCCGTTCAGAAACCGCCGCAATTACACGCTCGTGGCTGGTTGGCTGTGGCGTCTCGTGCTGCCGGTCAGCGCCTCGCTCAGCTTCTCGCCGGGGCGCAGGCCGGTGTAGACGATCTCGATGTCTTTGCCCGGCTCCATGCCGCGCGAGCGGATCATGCGCTCTGCCAGGTCGGCGATGCGCAGCTCCTCGCCCGTGTCGAGCAGGAAGATGTCGCGGCCCTTGGCCAGCGCCGCCGCCTGGATCACTAGCCCCGCGACCTCGCTAATCGTCAGGAAGTAGCGCGCGACCTCCGGGTCCGTTACCGAAATTGGGCCGCCGCCCTGGATCTGGCGGTTGAACGCCGCCAGCACCGTGCCCCGCGTGTCGATAACGTTGGTCAGGCGCACGGCACAGAACTTCGTCCTGCCCTGCGGCATCGACGTCACCAACAGCTCGCCGATACGCTTCGACGCGCCGTAGATGCTGCTCGGTTCGACCGCCGTGTGGCTCGAGAGGAAGACGACCTCCTCGGCCTCAACCGCCTGCGCCGCCTCGAACACGTTGAGCGTGCCCATGCACGTTGGTCTCGAAGGCCTGGTCCGGGTTCTCCTCCATCATGCCGAGGTGCTTGTACGCGCCGAGGTGGAACACAACCTGCGGCCGCGACGCCTCGAAGATGTCCTGCAGCTTCGGCTGGTCGGAGATGTTGCAGAGCCACGGCTTGATCGGCATCCTGCCTTCCGACTTCTGGTTCATCTCCACCCGTAGCTCGTGCAGGCCCGTCTCGTTCACGTCTAGCAGGTGCATCGCCGAAGGGCCGAATTCGAAGCACCCGGCGCGTCAGCTCTGCGCCGATGGACCCTGCCGCGCCGGTGATCAGGACTACGTGGCCCGCGATGATGGCGCGGCAGGCCTCTTCGTCGACGTCCATCGGCTCGCGCGCCAGCAGGTCCTCGATCGTGATCTCGCGCATCTCGCCTCGGGCCGCGCGGCCCTCCATGACCTCGCTCAGGCTCGGCACCAGACGCACCGGCACCTTCGCCGGCTCCGTTAGCGCCAGCACCTCCTGTAGCCCCGGCGCGCGCTCCGGCGGCAGCGCGATCGCAACGAGGTCGATGCCGTACTTCTTGATCACGCTTGGGATGTCGTAGCGCCCGCCGACGACCGGGATGCCGTGCACGCGTTTGCCGCGCAGCGCCGGGTCGTCGTCCACGTAGGCGACCGCGATGTAGGGCTGCGAACGGTTGTGCCGCAGGTCCCAGCCCAGCATCTGGCCCGTGTCGCCCGCGCCGACGATCAGGACACGCTGCTTGTGGCCTCGTGTTCGGCTCGGCTTCGGAGGACGTGCCCCACATCCTTGGCAGCATGCGGACCATGCCGTGGCCCAGCAGGATGAACGCGGCGCTGATCACATTCACGGTAAGCGGGATCGGGCGCTTCGGCAGCATGACCTGCACCATGAGAATCGCCGCCGTGACGACTGTGACCCCCACAGCCAGCAGCACCGCGTCGCGCAGGCTGCCGTACTGCCAGGCGGTGCGATAAACGCCCAGCGCCTGGTACGACAGGATGTACGCGAAGCCGATCAGCGGCCCGGCCCACGCCAGCGTCCGCCACGATTCGCCGGGCACGTCGCCATCGAACTTCAGCGACAGCGCGATCGTGTAAGCGATCAGCACGATGGCGATGTCGAGCACGAGCGAGAGGGCGAGCTGAGCCGCGGTCGCCAGCCGGTCGGTAACGGTTCGGGTCCTTCATCGAGCTCCCTTGCGCCCCGCGACAGCCCCGAGCGTCTTCAGAATGATGCGGATATCGCCGGCAAACGAACGCGTGTCGACGTACTCAAGGTCGTAGGTCATTGTCTCAGAATACGTCAAATCGGCGCGGCCCTTGATTTGCGCCAGCCCAGTGATGCCCGGTTTCACCTCGTGTCGCCGCCGCCACTCCGGGCGGTATTGCGCCACAAGCTCCGGCTCGTCCGGCCGCGGCCCGACGATGTGCATCTCGCCGCGCAGCACGTTGAGCAGGTTCGGCATCTCGTCCAGGCTGCAGGCGCGCAGCACGCGCCCGATGCGCGTCATGCGTCCGGTCGGGCGTGAACACGAACGAATCGATGTCCTCGATCGCGGTCTCGACGCGCGCCTCGTCTGCCTCCGCCACCGTCATCGAGCGGAACTTCATGATCTCGAAGGGCTTCTCGTCCTTGCCGACGCGCTTCTGCTTGAAGAATACAGGCCCCGGTGACTCCAGCTTGATCAGCAGCTGCGATCATCGCGAGCAGCGGTGCAAACGCGACCAGCCCCAGCGTCGCCACGATCACGTCGAAGACCCGCCGCTGCTGCTCGTCTGGGTCACGCCGCCAAGGATGTCCCTCACGGCCCCCACAACGCGCTCCACGTCTCCCTCGTTCATCTTCGGGAACAGAGGCAGCGAAAGGATGCGCTCGAACTCCCGCTCCGCTACCGGGTAGTCACCCTGCTGGAAACCAAAGCGTTCGCGGTAGTACGGGTGGTAGTGGATCGGGTAGTAGTGCACCGACGTGCCGATGTCACGCTCCTTCAGCCTCTGCGCCAGGTCGGCGCGGCTGACCTGCGTATCGCGCAGCCGGATTACGTAGAGGTGCCAGTTCGATGTCACGTCATCGCGCACCGAGGGCGTCTCGATCTGCGGCACGTCCGCGAAGGCGCGTGTGTAGTGGTCCGCGAGCACGCGCCGCTTCTCGTTGAACTCCGGCAGGCGCTTCAGCTGTCCCAGCCCGATGCTCGCCAGCAGATCGAACATGCCGTAGTTGAAGCCCGGCTGGCTCATCGTGTAGAAGAGGCGGTTCGCCTCGGACGAGTAGCGATTCCAGGCGTTCGAGTCGAGGCCATGGTTGCGCAGCGCGCTCACCTGCGCCAGCCATCTCAGGGTCGTTGGTCGTGACCATGCCGCCCTGGCCCGTCGTCATGTTCTTCACCGGGTAGAAGCTGAACACCGTCAGGTCGCCCAGCGAACCCACCATGCGCTCGCTTGTACGCCGAGCCCGCCGCCGTCGCCGCGTCCTCGATCACCGGCAGGTTGTGCCTTCGCGCGATATCGAGGATCTCGTCCATGCGGCAGGGCACGCCGGCGTAGTGCACCGGCATAATCGCCTTCGTCTGCGGCGTGATCCGCCGCTCGATCTGCTCCGGGTCGATGTTGAGGTCGTCGGCACAGATGTCGGCCAGCACCGGCGTCGCGCCTACGTGCACGATGACGTTGGCTGTCGCCGCGAAGGTCAATGGCGTCGTGATCACCTCATCGCCGGGCCCGATGCCCGCCGCGAGCAGCGACAGATGCAGCCCGGCGGTGCACGAATTCACGCCGACCGCGTGCTCCGCGCCGACCATTGCAGCGAACTCGCGCTCGAGCTGCTGCGTCTTCGCCCCGTAGACAAGCCAGCCGGAGCGCAGAGTATCGACAACCTCGGCGACGTCGTCCTCGTCGAGGTCGGGCTGCGCGATAGGTAGGAAGTCGTCAGACAATCTGGGCCCGTAAGCGGCGCTAGATGTGCACGGCCGCGACGTAGTGAGTTCGCAGGAAGGGTAGCATGTCCAGCCAGCTACAAGCTAACCAGCCGCCCGGCGCCTTGATCACCAGCCGCAGCAGCGGCGGCGCCAGCGTGGTGCGCTGGAAATTCGACTCTGTCGTCCCGGAAAAAGGCTGCGCACCTCGTCCTGGCTCAGCGGCCGCACGTCGCGGTTGAACGGGTTGGTCCAGAAGTCGTACAGCAGCACCACGCCGCCGCTGGCCGCGTCACGCGCCGCATTTCGCTCGCCACTCGCGCTCGCGCCTCCGGCTCGATCACAGACGACAGCAACGTGAAGCCGAGCACCAGGTCGAAGTTGCCGTCCTCGTAGTTCAGCGCCTGCGCGTCTGCCAGCTCGATATGCGCCCCCGGCGTCAGTTCGCGTGCTCGCTCGACGCGGTCAGCGAGCAGGTCCACGCCGTGCAGGTCGTCCGCTACAGCGCCGTAGCGCAGCATGTCCCGCAGCACAGCCCCGTCGCCGCAGCCAACATCGAGAACCTTGCGGCCCGTCAGCGGCAGCATGTTCGACTTCCGCAGCAGGTCCAACACGGCCCGTTCCCGCGCCTGGTAGATAAACAGATTCTCGGGCCGCCAGTAGTCGTAGCGAGCATCCAGTCCGCGCTCGGCGCGCCGGGCGTATGCGTGGCGCACCCGCTGCGCCTCGCCGTCGTCAGCCATCGTGATGCTCAACTGCCGGATTGTCTGATTGCTCTGGTTCGCGAGCCGGAATCGCTTTACCCAGCAGGCCCTGCGCCAGCCCCACGAGCATCCCTGCGCCCGCTGGCAGGTGCATGCACACGAACGCCGCCGCCACGCGTGGAGTCTCCTTCGGCTCGCCCTGGCGTCACTTTGGCTGCGGCGAGCCAGCTCGCGACTCCGTAGGTGCTACCGGCCAGCGCCGCCAGCCAGCCGAACCGCCGGTCGATGATGCTCAGCATCGCGCCGCCCGTCAGCGTTGCCACCAGCGCCGATGGGACAAGGTGACGCCAGCGGAGGCCGCCGGGGTGCCGCTGCAGCACCTTCGCTTTGGCCAGCCCGTAGCCCCAGTACTGGCGCGCCAGCTCCTCGTAGCTCGACCGGCAGTAGTACGTCGACCGGATGCTGGGCGAAAGCAGGATGCGTCCGCCCGACTGCCGCAGGCGGTAGTTGAACTCGTCGTCCTCGCCGCGGTCGATATCCTCGGCTAGCCCGCCGATGCGGTCGAACACCTCGCGGCGGTATGCGCCGTACGGCACGCTATCGGCCCACTGCTCGTCCGCGTCCTCGTCGCGAAACGCCGTGTCGCCGACGCCGAAGCGCGACGACATCGCCAGCGCGATGGCGCGGCCGATCGCGCCGTAGCCCCGCGTCTCAATCGGCCCGCCGACGGCGTCCGCACCGCTCAGCTGCAGCAGCCTGACGTTAGCGCTGATGAAGTCGGGCGCCACGCGAGTGTGGCCGTCCACTTTGATGATGACGTCGCCGTGCGCCAGCGTCAGGCCCAGGTTGAATCCGGTAGCGGCGGTGTGCTTCGGGTTCGGCGCGTAGAAGACGGTCAGGCCAGCTGCCTCGGCGGTTAGCTGCGTCTCGGACTCCGTGGCGTCGCGCGAGCCGCCGTCGAGCACGATGGTCTCGAACAGCTCGTGCGGGTAGTCCTGCGCCGCCAGCGCCTGCAGGCAGCGCCCGATGAAGCCCTCCTCGTTACGCACCGGCACGATGACCGTGACGAAGGGCAGGTCGTCTGGTTCGTGCTCGCTGAGTCGCTTTGGGCGCTGCTTCCGTCATGCTGCCGCCCTCCAGGGCGATGCCTATCCGTCCGCCTCGGCTGGCGCGCCGGCCGGATCGAGAGGAGCCGCTCGTAGATCGATGCCATTTGCTGCGCGTTCTCCGTCCAGTCGTAGTGCTCGCGCTACATATCGCGCGCCCGGCCTCGCCCAGTCGCTCGCGCAGAGCGTGGGTCTTCGACCAGGCGGCCCATGGCCTTTGCCAGCGCTCCCGGGTCCTTCGGCGGCACCAGCAGGCCGGTCTCGCCGTCGCGCACCACGTCTGGGATGCCGTAGACGTTCGTCGCCACGACGGGCAGCCCGGCGCGGAGGCCTCCGCCGCCGCGACGCCGAAGCCCTCCCACGTCGACGGCAGCACGAAGACGTCCAGCTCGTTGAGGAAGCGCGGTACGTCCTCGTGCTCCAGCCAGCCGCGCAGCTCCACGCTTGACTCCAGGTTCAGGCGCTGGATCGCGGCCTCCATGCGCGGGCGCTCCGGTCCGTCGCCGGCGATGCGCAGGCTGACGCCGCCGCCGTAGCGCTCGCGCAGCTGGCCGAACGCGTCGATCAGGTATCGCACTCCCTTCTCCGACGACAGCCGCGATACGGCACCGATGACGACATGGTCCGAAGAGCCCTTCTGCCGTGGCCGAAGCGCGCCATATCGACGCCGTATGGCACGACGGTCACCGGCGTCGCGGCAGGCGCGTAGCGCGTCGTTTCGGTGGCCAGGTGCAGGCCCGTGGCGGTGATCGTGTCGGCGTGGGACAGCGCGTAGCGCGTCAGCCAGCGGTGGAACGGCGTCAGCCTCGGCGCCTCCAGCACGTCGGTGCCCCAGACGGACAGGACGAAGGGATGAAAGCCGGCCAGCGCGCCGAGGAAGCCGTAGCTGGTCAGGTGCAGGGCGTGTACAAGGTCCGGCTGCAAGCTGTGGATCAGGTTCCGCACCCGCCGGGCGTGCACCAGGTAGCGCGCCTTGCCCAGCGCTTCGACGCCGTTGACGTAGTGCACCGGCACGCCGTGGAATATTCCACGGACGGAACGAGATCACTTCGCATTGCACGCCGGCGTTGCGGAAGTGCTCCACCCAGCGCCAGGTGTGCGGGTAGGGAGCGTCTGCCAGGTAGACAATCTTCACGTCATGGATGATATCAGCCGGCGTTGCCACCCGGCTGATGCTCCCTGTATAAGAGGTCGGCTGGTTACTTGACGGTGAACGTACCTTGCATGATCGTCGGGTGGACGTCGCAGCGGAAGTAGTAGGTTCCCGGCGCCGGGACGTCGAACACGGTGTCATCCACGTCCGGGGCCTTCGAAGACTGAAGCCCACGCTACCGTCTGAAACCGGCGTCAGGTCGCTGGAACTCTTGTAGAAGGCGATGTTGTGTTTCGTGCCTGGTCCTGGTTATCGAAGCGAATGCGGACCTGGCCGCCCGCATTGACCGTGATGTCATTCGATGCTGAACGAGATGTTGGAGGCCGTGACTTCGACCGTCTGCCCGGTGAACGGCTCGATCAGCTCCGGGGTGCCGGCGGGGGCCGCGTGGCTGGGCCGTCTGGCCGCAGGATTTCTGGTTGATGCTCGGCTCCGGGCGTCTCGGCGAAGCGGTACAGCACGGTGTCCAGCGGGTGGTCCAGCGGGCGTCGTGCCCAGCACGCCGCGTTCGATGCCGATGACGCCGCTCTTGTCGTCCGGTGGTTCACCGAACCGGTTCGTCGGTAGCGTCGGCACGCTCGTCACGCGAACGCGCTCGCTCGCCGATCCGCAGCGCCTCTCCTTCGGTGAACACGCGTCACGTCGCTGACAAGCATCTCAGTCGCATCTGCTGCAATCGGCTGCTCGAGCTCGGCAGGCAATGACGTCTTCCGCGTCGATCTCGTTCTGCGACCAGGTCCCAGCGGCCCTGCATGATCAGCAGCGTCAGCTGACGGATCTGCTCGTCGCTCAGCGGCCCACCGTGCTCGACGCCCCAGGCGGGCATCGCCGTGCCGACGCGGCCGCACGTGATCGTGTTCTTGATCAAGTTGAGGGTTGAGTTCGGGTTAAGGGTGTCGAAGGCGGACATGTCGAGCTTGTAGACGAGCGCGTCGGTGAAGTGCTGCGCCGCCTCCGTGTGTTCGATGCCGCGCAGTGACGTGAACCTCGTTGTCCGACGACGTCTTCGATTTCCATCCGCTCCTTGTCGACCAGGATCAGGTCGCCGGCTCCGAGGCCGGTGGCGTCGTCGACAATGAAGGAGGTGGAGGTGAGGTCGAGGCCGTCGGTGAGGTTTGCTTCGGTGCGCAGGAAGCCCTGCAGGGCGGGCCGGTTAAGAGCGTGGCGCGGCGGGGAGCCGCGCGCCGAGCGCGCCGCCTTCCGCCACGTTGCCGTGGCAAAGCCGGCAGTTTCGGGCAAACAGGATGGAGCCGCGTTCGGCGGTCGCCTCGTCGAAGGCTCACCGCGGCATCTGTCGCACGGCTGGGGTACCAGGCAGCGTAGATGCCGATCACGATCAGCATCATCAGGAGCAGGCTGGTCATGATCAGGACTTGTTTTCGCGTGTTCATCCAACCGTCCTGACGCTGCGGCTTTCGCTCATCTGAACCTTACGCCTGCACCGCGAATGTCGCGTTGTCCGGCGTGCCCTTCGTGATCGCACCGGTGTTGACGTCGATGCGGCCCGTGGACGGGTCGATCGAAACCTCCATGTGGTCCATAGAGCGCGGCGCCGGTCCGAAGACGCGCACGCCGGCGTCGTTGTAGGTCGAACCGTGGCAGGGGCAGCGGAACCAGCCCCGCTTGTTCTGGCCCGTCTCCGGGTCCGGCCAGGAGAAGGTTTCGCGCCAGGGTACCGTGCAGCCCAGGTGAGGGCACTTCCACCACAGCGCCAGGATAGCCGGGACCACCCTGCTCTTCGGTCAGGTTGACCAGCCAGAACTTGCCGGCGGGGACCTGCGTCTTGGTGCCCGGCGGGAACTGCTCCATCGTACCCGCCGTCACGACGCCACCGAAGCCGATGATGCCGCGCGGGTAAAGGAAGTCGACCAGGGACCCGGCGATGGCCAGCAAACCGCTGCCGAGGCCGGCCCAGAACGTGATTTGAATCAAGGAGCGGCGCGAAACCTGCTTCGTCGCCACGCGCTCGATAGCGATGGCGGCGCCACCTGCGGCTTCTGCCGCCAGCATGTTAGGCGCGAGCGGCATCAGCATGCGTCCACCAGAAGCGACCAGCGGCGGGCCGGCGGCAGCGGCTTCCATCTCTGTCTCGGATCGGCAGCATCTCGCGCCGCAGGACGGAGCCCCAGGCCGCGGCGGAGCCCGCGGCCAGCGGCAAGGCGACGATCAGCGCGCCGTAATCCCAGTTGTAGATCAGGCCCGCGGCGATGCCGACGATGCCGAGCGCCAGGAAGATGGGCCAGTAGCTGGGCCCCGGTGCCATTTCTTCCTCCTCGTGCTCCGGCTCAACCTCCGGCGGCGGCCCGCGACTTCGCGAGCCTCCAGCACCCAGCCGAGCAGGCTCAGCAGCACGAGAACGCCGCTGGCGAACGAGAGCGAGTTGGGGACAGGCTCGATGAGGACGACAACGATCATCGCTAGTGCAAGGCCAAGAACGGCAGGCCACATGCTCAAGCGCTCCATAATCGCGCCCTCCTTTCCTATCTCAAATTGCGAGCCTAGCGTCTAACAGGGGACCTTACGGTCTAGCCATCGATGCGTGGCACGTCCCATGGCAACACCAGGTCCTGGCCGCGCGCCGCGGAAGGCCGCTCCGACGATCGTCATCACCCAGTAGGCAACGATGAAGCCGCTGAACAGAGACAAGAACACGTCGCGCCGGGTGTTGACCCAGCCGATACGCCACAGCAAGTAGATCAGAAGCGCCGGCAGCCCGATCATGATGATCGTCGGGATGATGATCTCCACCAGGAACGCCGGTAGGTTGATGTAGAGGTCGTAGGGGTAGCAGGCCGGTGAGCCAGTCGGCAGGTGCTGATACCAGTCCGGCGGCGGCTCGCCGTGAGCGTTGCCCCACTTCGGCCACCACGTGCCGTTGATGATCGGGAGCGGGATGCGCGAGAAGTCGTCCGGCCAGTCCAGGACGCCGTTCTTGCCGTGGGGCCCGAAGCCCGGGTCCAGCCCAAACAGGTTGATGTTCCAGGTCCATTCGGTCTGAATCGCCCGGAAGTTGCGGCTGAAGATCAGGTCGTAGATCGCGACGAGGAAGCCCGGCGCCCAGTCTGGCGGTCCGCCTTCGACGTTGCCGAAGCCAGTGGTCATGCGGCCTTCTCGCCCAGCCACACGTCGCCCAGCCAATGCTTGCCCGTGATCTTCTCGTAGAACTCGAGCGTGCTTGCCCGAGTCGAACAGGATGAGGGCCAGCGTGCCGAAGAAGCGAGAAGATGCCGGACCAGACGCTGATCGCGACGGCCTTCGGCGTGCCGAACCAGACGCCCTGGCCTTCCTGGCTGCGGTCGAGGTACGGCACGGCTGCCAGCACGATCAGGAAGACCGTCGGCACGATGACACCGGCGAGCGCCGGGTTCATGTGCAGCAGCAGCTCCTGCAGGTTGAGGAAGTACCACGGCGCCTTGGACGGGTTCGGCGTGACGTCCGCGTTGGCGCGGTTGATCAGCGGCGCGTTCACCACGCGCCGAGATCACCGTGAAGCTGAAGGTGAACAGGACGGCGCAGATGAACTCGACGAATACGAGATCCGGCCAGACGAGGAGCTCCTCCTCGCGTTCGCGTCGCGGTCTTACCTGGGCCTGGGTTGGCGTCGCAGCAGCCAATGCTCCCCCTTACGCTTTAGCCTAGAGCGGCCGCGCCATGCCGCCGTCGCGGCGGATGCGCCAGAAGTGTACGGCCATGAAGATCGCCGCGACTAACGGCAAGCCGATGACGTGCAGCGTGTAGAAGCGGATCAGCGCGTTCGGACCGACCTCGAAGCCGCCGCGCATCACGAACACCACCGAGTCGCCGAGGACAGGGGCCGAGCCCACCATGTTCGTGCCGACGGTGATGGCCCACAGCGCCAGCTGGTCCCACGGCAGCAGGTAGCCCGTGAAGCTAAGCAGCAGCGTCAGGATCAGCAGGATCACGCCGACGACCCAGTTGAACTCGCGCGGCGGCTTGTAAGCGCCGGTGTAGAACACGCGCATCATGTGCAGCAGCACCGTGAGCACCATGCCGTGCGCCATCCAGCGGTGCATGTTGCGCATCAGCGAGCCGTAGCGAACGTTCGTCTCGAGCGCCGCGATGTCCGTGTAGGCCCGCTCCACGGAGGGGACGTAGTAGAACATCAGCAGCACGCCGGTGACCGTCAGGCCCAGGAACAGGAAGAAGCTCAGCCCGCCCAGGCAGTAGGTGTGCGTGATCTTGACGTGCGTCTTGTGGATACGCGTCGGGTGCAGGTGAAGGAATACGTTGGTGGCAACCGCCAGCATCTGGTTGCGCGGCGTGTTGGGGTAGCCGCTGCGGAAGATCGATTGCCAGACGTAGTTGTGGAAAACCTTGTCGTAAACCGTGCCAAGGAGGCCTGGGCCCTTCGGCTTCTCGGTCCGCGGTCGATTACTTGCGGCCATGCGCGGTTCTCCCTGCCTAGCGTGACCACCAGTTGCCGAAGGCCACCATGGCTACCAGGCTGAAGGCGATCGTCCCGAACACTATGAGCAACTCCGACGAAGTCGACCGAAACCACACCGCCGAAAACATCGTCGGGGTGGAAGCCGATAAAGAGTCCGAAGAGATCCATCTCGCCCCGTTGCCGTCGTGATCGTTCAAGCCTTGTGCACGACTGTTTGTGAAGGCCTTAGCAAGCCGAAATCTAGCAGTGACCCCTCTTAGTGTCAACCGCCGCGCAGATTCCCGAAGACGCCGTTTCAGACCCAGCCCTGATGCGTCTCAGGCCTTGCGCCTTGCGCACCTTCGACCAGTCGAACCGCCGCATGCGGAACAGCCCCTCGAGGTCCCGCAAAACCGTCGAGCCGATCTTCACCCGGCTGTCCGTGTCCTCCAGCCAGCGCACCGGCACGAAGGTTACGCCCCAGCCGCCCTTCGCGGCGAGTAAGCAGCAGCTCCGTGTCCCAGAACCAGCCGGTGTCTTGCACAAGCGGCAGCAGCTTCTGCGCGCACTCGCGCCGGATCGCTTTGAAGCCGCACTGTGTGTCGCGCAGCTTGGTCCCCATGATCGTGTTGATGATGAACACGAACCCTCGCGACAGCACCTCGCGCTTCAGCGACCGTGTCGTCTCGCTCTCGGCGCTCAGCCGCGACCCCGCTGCAACTTCGTAGCCGCCCTCCGCGACGGCGCTCACCAGCTTCGGAAACGCCGCCAGGTCCGTCGACAGGTCGATGTCCATATAGGTCAGGACGTCGGCGTCGCTGGCCAGCCAGGCGCGAGTTAGCGCCCTGCCGCGCCCCGCCTCCGGGATGTGCATCAGCTCGACGTTCGCCAGTTCCTCGGCCAGCTTCGCCGCCGATCTCCTGCGTCCGGTCCGTCGATCCGTTGTCCGCGATGAGGATGCGCCACTCGTGCGCCAGGT
Organism: uncultured Chloroflexia bacterium; assembly: GCA_963766645.1. Taxonomy (GTDB): domain Bacteria; phylum Chloroflexota; class Dehalococcoidia; order DSTF01; family WHTK01; genus WHTK01. The sequence continues at coordinate 1,115,054 of CAVYAY010000002.1, forward strand.
TGTCGGTCAGGAAGAGGTGCAGCGTCCGTACGCTGCGCTCCAGCACGTGCTCCTCGTTGTAGACCGGCAGCACAACGTCGACTTTCGCCATCCGCTATGACCCGCTAGTGCCGGAAATGACGTTCGCCGGTAAACACGAGCGCCATTCCCGCCGCGTCGGCTACCGCAATGACCTCCGGGTCGCGCACCGAGCCCCCCGGCTCCGCTGCCGCCGCGACGCCCGCCGCCGCGGCCACTGCCATGCCGTCGAAGAAGGGGAAGAAGGCGTCGGACGCCAGCACGCTGCCACGTGCCCGCTCGCCGGCGCGCTCGACCGCGAGGTGGACGCTCGTGACGCGGTTCGGCTGCCCGGCGCCCATGCCCAGCAGCGTTCGGTCCTTCACCAGCACGATGGCGTTCGACTTGACGTGCTTGCAGACGCGCCACGCGAAACGCAGGTCGGCCAGCTCCTCCTCCGTCGGCTCGCGCTTGCTCGGCGACATTCAGGTCCAGCGAGTCATCCGGCTTGCGGTCGGGCTCCTGCAGCAGGAAGCCGCCGCCGACACGTCGCAGGTCGTACGTGAAGCCGTCGCCGGCGGGCACCTCGAGGATGCGCACGTTGCGCCACTTGCTGAGCTCCGCCAGTGCTTCTTCGCTGAAGCCCGGCGCGATGATGATGTCGAAGCACATGCGCTGGCCGCTGCTCGGGCTGACGCTGGAGCGCATCGTCTGCGCCAGCTCGGCGTCGATCGGCCGGTTGCACGCGACGATGCCGCCAAACGCCGATATCGGGTCGCCCGCCAGCGCGCGCTCATAAGCGATCTTGAGGTCCTCGTGGCTGGCCAGGCCGCAGGGGTTGAGGTGCTTGACGACGACGACCGTGGGGTCTGGGAAGTCGATCGCCGTTCGCCAGGCCGCGTCGGCGTCGAGCACGTTGTTGAACGACATCGGGATGCCGTGCAGCTGCTTGTAGCCGCGAAATCGCCTGCCTGCTTCGCACCTGCCTCCAGGTAGAGCGCGCCGGCCTGGTGCGGGTTCTCGCCGTAGCGCAGCTCCAGGTCAGAACGTTTCTTAAGCGCAATCGTCAGCTCGTCCGGCATCGCCGTGGCATCGTTGCGCAGGTAGCGAGCGACGAGCGTGTCGTACAGCGCGACGTGCTGAAACGCCTTCGCGGCCAGTGCCCGCTGCTGATCGGCTTCGACGCCGCCAGCCTTTAGCGCTGCCAGTGTGTCTTCGTAGTCCCGCTGGGTCGCATAGCACAATGGTTGATTCGTAGTTCTTCGCCGCGGCGCGCAGCATCGCCGGTGCTTCGAGGTCGACTTCGGCCACTGAGTCGGCGAATGGCGCGAAATTTATCGCCAGGAGCCCGATGTCTTCGATGCTCACGAGGCCTTCGGAGCTTGCGTCGATCGCGCGCGCCCTGCAGCGCCTTCGCGGCCTCATTCGTGGCGATCAACTCCCAGCCGAGGCCCCGCAACCCCTTGGCGAGGTCGATCAGTCCCGTCGTGTCATGAACCGCCAGCAGCGCCCGCATCTCGGTCTCCTAAGCCAACTCTACCTGTTCGCCGCCGGGCGAAACGTCGATCACCTCACCGACCCGCAGCGCGCCCGGCACCAGCGACTGCACCCGGCCTGCCGCGTCGGGCGACGCGGCGAACACGAAGCCCAAGCCCCATGTTGAAGACGCGGTACATCTCGCCATCTTCGATGCTGCCGGCGCGCTGGATGAAGGGGAAGATCGGCGGCACCGGCCATGAGCCCTTTTGCAGCCGCGCCCCGAGGGCCTTCGGCAGCATCCGCGGCAGGTTCTCCTCGAAGCCGCCGCCGGTGTTGTGCGACATGCCTTTGATCAGCCGTAGCGCCCGGCCTGAGCCCTGCCGAAGCGCCGGCTTCATGTAATTGACATAAGATGTGTGCGGTTTCAGCAGAGCGTCGCCAGCGACTCGCCCAGCTCCGGCTCGACACGCTCCAGCCGCGCGCGGTCTCCTGCGGCGTCGACAGCGCTCCATGCCGATGCCCAGCGCGGCGCGCGCCAGCGAGTAGCCGTTGGTGTGCAGCCCGTTCGAGGGCAGGCCGAACAGCAAGTCGCCTGCCACGATACCGGAGCCGTCGATCAGCTCGTCGCGCTCCACGACGCTGACGACGAAGCCCGCCATGTCGAAGTCGCCGGAGCGGTAGACGTCCGGCATGTCCGAGGTCTCGCCGCCTAGCAGGGCGCAGCCTGCTGCCTCGCATGCATCCGCGATGCCTTTCACGAGTGCGACCTTCTGGTCCGGCGTCAGGTCGGCGTTGGCGATGTAGTCGAGGAAGAAGAGCGGCTCGGCGCCGCAGGTCAGCGCGTCGTTGACGACTGGTTGACGAGGTCGTGGCCCAGACACTCGTAGCGCCCCACCAGCGCCGCGATTTTCACCTTGGTGCCGACGCCGTCCGTGCTGGAGACGAGGACCGGGTCCCGGTACTTGCTGCCCAGCGCGAACAGCCCGCCGAAGGGCCCGACGCCGCTCAGCACCTCGGGCCGGGTGGCGCCCTTCGTCACGTCGCGGTAGCGCTCAACCGTTGCGCGGCGCTGCTCGAGGTCGATGCCGACCCCGGCATACGTCAGAGGTATCCTTTCCTCGTCCAACGCTTACGCTTCTAAAACCAAACGCCGCCGGCTTCAACCGGCGGTGCCGCTGCTTCCAGGACCTCGGCTTTCGCTAACCGCCGGCTTCGAGCGACGCCTGCGGGAGCACCGGTGCGACGTCGTGCGGCTCCCAGTCGATGTCGTGCGCGTCGCGCGCCCAGGCCGGCGGCTCCAGGCTGAGCTTGTCCAGCTCCAGCGGGACCTCCATCGGGTACTGGCCCGTGAAGCAGGCCATGCAGAAGCGTCTCCGCCGGCTGGCCGATCGCCGTCACCAGGCCTTCCGGCGTCAGGTAGCCCAGCGAGTCGGCGCCGATGTCGACGCCGGATCTCCTCCACCGTCTCCTTCGCGGCGATCAGCTCCCAGCGGCGCCCCATGTCGATGCCGAAGAAGCAGGGGTGGGTAATCGGCGGCGAAGGTCACGCGCATGTGGACCTCTTTTGCGCCGGCTTCGCGCAGCATCGCAATGACGCGGCGGGTCGTCGTCGCCCGCACGATGCGTGTCGTCCACCACGATGACGCGCTGGCCTTCGAGCACCTCGCGCAGGGCGTTGTACTTGAGGTGCGCGCCCTGATCGCGGATGCGCTGGTCCGGCATGATGAAGGTCCGGCCCACGTAGCGGTTCTTGACCAGCGCCTCCGCGAACGGGATGCCCGACTCGCGGGCGTAGCCGACGGCCGCGGCGGTCGCCGAGTCGGGCACGCCGATAACGATGTCGGCCTCGCACGGGTGCTCGCGCGCCAGCTGCGCGCCCAGCTCCATGCGCACCGGATAGACCCGCTGGCCGCGCAGGTAGCTGTCGGGCCGGGAGAAGTAGATGTACTCGAAGACGCAGAACGCCTCGCGTGGCGGGTCGCCGCTCGGCCTCCGACGAGGGCTGGAGCTTGTAGCTGTGCACGCCTTCGCCGTCCAGGACCACCGTCTCTCCCGGTTCGACGTCGCGCATGAAGCGCGCGCCGAGGTGGTCGAAGGCGCAGGTCTCGGAGGCAAAGCAGTAGCCGCCGTCCAGCTCCGCCAGCGAGAGCGGCCGCAGCCCATTGGGGTCGCGTACAGCAATCACGCTGTCCTCGGTCAGCACTGTCAGGCAGTAGGCGCCGTGGGCGCGACGCATCACGTAGCTCATGCGCTCGCCCCAGTCGCGCCCTGGCGCCGTCGCGACGAGGTGGGCGATGACCTCCGAGTCGGTCGAGGTCTCGAACTCGCGGCCGTCCGCTTCGAGCTCCGCGCGCAGCAGGTCGGCGTTGATGATGTTGCCGTTGTGGCCCAGCGCGATGACGCCGTTCGGGCCTTCGACGACGAAGGGCTGCGCGTTCTCGATGCCGGCTGGAGCCGGTGGTGGAGTAGCGCGTGTGGCCCGCCGCTGCGAATCCCTGGAGATGCAAAAGGTCTTCCTCTTGGAAGACCTGTGAAACTAGACCCATGTCCTTGCGGACTTTGATTCCGCCGCCGTCAGTTGTGGCTATGCCTGCACTCTCTTGGCCTCTATGCTGCAGAGCATAGAGTCCGAAAAAGGTGACACGGGCGACGTCTTCTCCGGGGGCGTAAACCCCAAAGACGCCGCAGGCCTCGTGGAGGCTCTCCAAACGGCCCTCTTTCCCGAGTGGCTTTGCAAGCGCCCGCCGGCCGGAACTCGCACATCAATTCTATACGTCTGGGTCGGAAGCGGTCAAACGCGCTAACATCGCCTCGTGACCCGCGCCCTGACCCGCTGGCTCGTCCTCTGCCTTGTGCTGTTCGGCGTGTCGTCCTTCGCCTGTGGCGGCGACGAACCGCCTCCCGCGACACAAGCCGTCCCCACCTCCACCGTCGACCCAACGGCCCGCCCGCGCAGCTTCCAGCTCGGTGTCAGCGCCCAGCCCGTCGAAGCCACGGAGCAGGCCTACGAAGACGCCTTCACGCTCGCCGCCAAGATGGGCGAGCTGATCCTGATCCAGCGCGCGCCGCCCTGGGAGGACTTCTTGCCTGGTGGCAAAGTCTCGGCCCGCACCGAGCGCCTCACCTTGATCGAGCGCCAACTGGCCGAGGAGAACCACCTCAAGATGATGCTCGCAATTGACCCGACGCTGCCTTCCAACCGCGGCGTCCTCGCCGGCGTACCGCCCGCGTTGGCGGCTGAGGGCTTCGCCAACGAGGATCTGCGCTCCGCCTTCATCAGCTACGCGAAGTACCTCGCCCTCAACTACAAACCCGCCTACCTCGTGCTCGGTGTCGAAGTGGACCTCATCTTCCTCAACCGCGGCGACGCCTCGTTTCGCAACTTTGTCAGCCTCTATTTCGAGGCCTACGACGCGGTGAAAGAGGTCTCACCCGAGACGAAGGTGTTCCCGACCTTCCAATATGAAGACCTGCTCGGCATCCTCGACAACGCGCCGTCGCAGCCCGCCTGGAGCCTCGTCGCCCGCTTCCAGCCTAAGATTGACGTCCTCGCCGTCTCCAGCTTCCCCGGCGCCTCCTTTGGTAGCATCAGCGAAGTGCCCGGCGATTACTACGATGCCCTGCGCGGCCGCTTCGACCTGCCCGTCGCCTTTGTCTCCGTCGGTTGGCCGTCTAGCGTCGGGGGTTCATCTGACGAGTCGTCGCAGCTGGCGTTTCTGCTGCATACGGTTGCCGCGGCCGACGAGCTCGACTCGCCATTCCTGATCTGGTTCCTCGCAAAGGATCCGGAAACGCCCGCCGATAAGGGAGCCGCGACGCTCTCAACCATGGGCTTGATCGACTCGTTGGGTCGCGAGAAGAACGCCCTCAAGGTCTGGAACGCTCAGCAGCAGCGGCCGCTGCGCTAGGGCAGCTCCCGCGCGGCCGTCGCCGCCATGTCAGCCGCCAGCTCTGCCGAAACGCGGTCTGTGTTCAATGCTAGGTCGTAATTGAGCATGTTCAGCCACTCCACGTGGTAGACGCGCTTGAAGTAGTCGCCGCGCTGCTGGTCTGAGTCCTCGATCGTCTTGCGCGCGTCGGCAGGCTTGCGGCCCTGCGTCTCGGCCAGACGCGCCGCGCGCCGGTTCGGGCTACCCGTTACCAGGACCTTGAGCACACCGGGTAAGTCCTTCAAGATCACCTGCCCCGAATGGTTAACGATGACAGCGTCGCCCTGGTTGCCCAGCTCGAGCACTACGTGTTCGAGGAACTGCCGGTAGTCCTCCGAGTTCATCATCGAAAGGCGTGGTGCCGCCGGCTCGCTCGACGGGTCCTCACCCGCTCCCAGCCCCGCAAGGCGCGCCATCATGCGTTCGAAGAAACCCGGCGCGCGCTCTGAAGTCGCGATCGCCAGCACCTCAGGCGACACGCCGGCCTCGCTCGCCGCTCGCGAGATGACCTCCCAGTCGAAGTAGCGAAAGCGCAGCTTCTCCGCCACGGCGCGCGCAATGCGACCGCCCCCGCTACCGATTTGCGTCGAGAAGGTAACCACGCTCGCCGTCATCGCGCTGCTCCTCCCGGCAGCATAGCGCCGCCGTCGCGCCCCTGCTAGCCGGACGCCTCGCCTGTTTCGAGATCCCCAGGCGCGCTATCCTCGAGTCGTGATCCTGAGACTCGGCCCCCTCTTTCTCTTAACGTTTCTGCTGGCCGGAGCCGTCTCTTCCCAACTCGTCGCGGCCCAGGCAACGGTTCTTCCCGTCGCGATCGATGTCGATGGTAACCGCATCGCGCTGGCGCCCGCCGACGCGGACGCGTTTCAGCGTCGGCTCAACCAACCGCCGGCGCTGGGAACGCCGCCTGCTGCCGCGGGGCTTTCCTATACGGTGACGACCGCCTACTGGGACGCCGCGGTCCGTGAGAAAGACGACGACCCAGCCGTCGAAGCTGAGGCGGAGTACTTCCCCGGCAGCGGCGTGGTCCGTGCGCGTCAGGACGGAGAGGACGTCTGGCTCGTCCTCGACCTGCGCCAGCGCGCCATCCTCGACCGCTACATTCGCTTCATCGAAGCAGGGCGTCCGGATCCCCGGCCCGGTGCGCTTGAGATCGTTCTCTTCGCATCGCGGACCGAACCGGTCGCCGTCGAGACCGGCGCCCGCAGCTTCAGCGAGGCCGAAACGCGCGCGTTCTGGGATGCGATCGCCCCAATCGCCGCCGACCCCTCATTTCGCGACGTTCCGCAACCTCCCGATATGACCGGCGCCACGGGCTACTGGCTGACATTCACGTGTCCCGAAGGACGTTCCCTGCAGTACTACGTCGATACGGTCGCCGGCACCCTCACCGATGCACTGGGCGCCGAGACCTACGATGTAACGGGCCTCCTCGGAGGGGTCCTTCCCTCGACTGCCGAAACGCTGCAAATCGAGAACGATGACCCGGCAGGGTCGTGGCTTTGGTGGCCCCTCGCCGTGGGTGGTGGCATCGGACTGCTCGCGCTCTCCCTGTGGTTACGTCGCTCGCAGCCGGAATCGCCTTGACGACTGTGCCGTATGAGGGCGCCATGCTTCGGTTCCACAGGCTTGGAGCGTCGTTTCCGTGACGTCCAGGGCGCCGGTTCGTACTCGGCCTCGACATCGAATTGAGAACGGAACGGCCCTCGATTTCGAGGGCCGTTGCTTTAGTTCTGTTGCTCCTGCTGCGGTGACGCCGAAGGTCTCGGCGCGCCGCGATCCGGCCCGCGCCGGCGCCGTCGTTCTACGACCCGGAGACGCGCCTGGGCGCGCTCGAGCGCCGCCATCGCCCTTGCGATGTCGATTTCGCCTTCGCGGGTCGCCAGCCGTTCTTGCGCCCTGCGGCGCGCTTCTTCGGCCCGTGCCAGATCCAGTTCGTCGGAGCGCTCCGCCGTATCCGCCAGGACGATCACTTTGTCGTCGCGCACTTCCAGGAAGCCGCCGGAAAGCGCTACGTCCACCTCGTCGTCGCCCTTGCGAAACACGAGCGGGCCCGGACGCAGCTCCGTCATCAGCGGCGCGTGGCTGGGCAGGATCGTCAGCTCGCCCTCGGCTGCCCGGGCATCGTCACTGACGCCACGTCCTCTTCCTCGAAGACGACGCGCTCCGGCGTGACAATTTGCAGATTCAGCGGCATTGCTTACTGACCCTGGCTCGCCATCTGCGCGGCCTTCTCGCCGGCGCCTTCGATGGCGCCGATCATGTAGAAGGCGCTGCTCCGGCAGCTCGTCGTGCTTGCCTTCGAGGATCTCCTTCGCGCCGCGCACGGTCTCAGCAATCGGTACGTACTGGCCCGGCGTGCCGGTGAACACCTCGGCGACGAACATCGGCTGCGTGAGGAAGCGCTGCAGCTTGCGGGCTCGCGACACCGCGATCTTGTCGTCGTCCGACAGCTCGTCGATGCCGAGGATGGCGATGATGTCCTGCAGGTCCTTGTAGCGCTGCAGCGTGTTCAGCACGCCCTGCGCCACGTCGTAGTGCTCCTGCCCCACGATCAGCGGGTCCAGCATGCGCGAGATCGACGCCAGCGGGTCCATCGCCGGGAACAGCGCCTGCTCGAAGATCGAGCGGTCCAGCGTCACCGATGCGTCGAGGTGACCGAAGGTCGTCGCCACGCCGGGGTCGGTGTAGTCGTCTGCGGGCACGAAGATCGCCTGGAACGACGTAATCGAGCCCTTGTGCGTCGAAGTGATGCGCTCTTCCAGCGCGCCGACCTCGGTCGCTAGCGTCGGCTGGTAACCGACCGCTGAAGGCATGCGTCCCAGCAGCGCCGACACCTCCATGCCCGCGAGCGTGTAGCGGTAGATGTTGTCGACGAAGAACAGCACGTCCTGGCCCTCGACGTCGCGGAAGTACTCCGCCATCGTCAGGCCGGTCAGGGCGACGCGCAGGCGCACGCCCGGCGGCTCGTTCATCTGGCCGAAGACGAGCACCGTCTTCTCGTTGACCTCCGGCGACTCCAGCATCTCGACCCAGAGGTCGTTGCCCTCGCGGGAGCGCTCGCCCACGCCGGCGAAAACGGAGCGTCCACCGTGCTCGCGCGCGATGTTGTTGATCAGCTCCTTGATCAGCACCGTCTTGCCGACGCCGGCGCCGCCGTAGAGGCCGACCTTACCGCCACGGGCCAGGGGAGCGATCAGGTCGACGATTTTGATGCCGGTCTCAAGGACCTGTTGGCTCCGTCTCCTGCTCCTCGAAGCTCGGCGGCTGGCGGTGGATCGGCATGCGGTCGCCTTCCACGGCGCCCATGTTGTCCAGGGGTGTGCCGAGCACGTCGAACAGGCGGCCCAGCGTGTTCGGGCCGACCGGCACGGGATCGGCTGGCCGGTGTCAGTCGCGACGGCGCCGCGGCGCAGGCCGTCCGTGTCCGTCATCGTCAGTGCGCGCACCCAGTTGTTGCCCAGGTGCTGCTGCACCTCCGCGATCATCGTCGTGCCGTTCTTGTCGATCTCGATTGCGTTGTAGACGGACGGCAGGTTGTCTGGCGGGAACTCCACGTCCACCACCGTGCCGATGACCTGGACAACCGTGCCCTTCGTTCCTTCTGCCATTATTCCTCCGGCCTCCTGACGGTCCCGCTCGGGGACCGTATTAGTTGTTCGAGAACTGGCCCTGGCCGCTCGCGAGGCTGGCGCGCAGCGTGTCCGTCACCTGAGCCAGCACCTCTTCCAGCTCCTCCAGGCGACCGTCCACAAATCGGCCTTCTCGGCCTCGATCAGCTTCTGGCCCTTGAGGAAACGGAAGCAGTAGCTCGCGACCACCAGCGCGTTGCGGGCCGCGCTTAGCCCCAGGATGTACTCCGCCAGGTAGTCGCTCTCCTGGCCTTCGATGATCGATCCGGGCAGAGTTCTCCGCCGACTCGCGGATCACTTCCAGGATCCACTCCTCGTCGCGGCCCAGCCGCATCTCCTCGCAAGTCTTGTTCAGCAGCTTGGACAACGTTGTCGACCATCTGCCACTCGAACAGGTTCTGGAAATCGCCCTTGCCCCATTGCTTCATTACGACCACACCTCGCGCGCAGACTAGCCGTTCGCCGCCGTCATGGCTTCGACGCCGCCCGTGATGTCCAGCAGCTCCTTCGTGATCTGCTCCTGCCGCACCTTGTTGCGCAGCAGAGTCAACTCCTGGATCAGCTCCTGCGCCGCGTCCGTCGCATTGCGCATCGCCACCATGCGGGCCGATTGCTCGCTTGCCGCCAGCTCCAGCACCGCACGGTAGACCTGGATGTCGACGTAGCGCGGCAGCAGATTGCGCCAGCACGGTGGCCGCGTCCGGCTCGTAGATGTAGTCTACCGCCATTACCTCCGCGCCCTCGGGCGCTGTCGCCGGCAGGAGCTCCTGTACTTCGGCCCGCTGCAGCACCGTGTTCACGAAGCGCGGGTAGACGATGGCGACACGGTCCACCTCGCCGGCGGTGTAGGCGTCCGACACCAGGCGCGAGATCGGCGTACGTCGTCGAACGACGGGTAGTCGCCCAGCTTCGTGAACTCGCCGAGGATTTCGGCCCTTACCCGCCGGAAGAAGTCGAAGCCTTTGCGGCCCACGCAGACCAGCTTTGCGTTCTCGTGGCTCGCCACGTAGCTTCCCGCCAGGCGAATCAGGTTCGTGTTGAGGCCGCCGCAGAGGCCGCGGTCCGGCGTCATCAGCACCACGAGGTGCGAATTCGCGTCGCGCTGCTCCAGCAGCGGGTGCAACGCCCCCTCCGGTTGCCGCGGCTTCCGATTCCAGGCTCTCGACAACGTTGGCCAGCAGCGCATCGCAGCTGGTCGGCGTAGGCCCGGTGCGCCAGCGCGTTCTGCTGTGCCCGCCGCATCTTCGAGCCCAGCTACCAGCGACATCGCGCGCGTCGTCTTCGCGGTCGATTCCACGGACCGGATGCGCCGGTTGATCTGACGTAGCGTCGGCATGGCTTAGAGTGCCGCCGTTTGCTTGTACTCGCGGATCGCGGCGCGCATCTGCTCTTCCAGCTCCCCGGACAGGATCATCTTCTCGAGAATCTCAGCGCCGATCTCCGGGTGGTTGCTGTCCATGAAGTCGTACAGCCCCAGCTCAAAGGCGCGGATCTTCTCTACCGCCACGTCGTCCAGGAAGCCGTTCACCGCGGCGAAGAGGATCATGCACCTCGTGCGTGAAGCTCACCGGCGAGTACTGCGGCTGCTTCAGCAGCTCCGTGATGCGCCGGCCGCGCTCGATCTGGCGCACCGTCGATGCGTCGAGGTCGCTCGTGCCGAACTGGGCGAACGCCTGCAGCTCGCGGAACTGCGCCAGGTCCAGCTTCAACGTACCGGCAACCTGGCGGATCGCCCGGCGCTGGGCCGAACCACCGACGCGCGACACTGAAAGACCGACGTTGATCGCCGGGCGAATGCCGGCGTTGAACAGGTCGGCCTCCAGGAAGATCTGCCCGTCCGTAATCGAAATCACGTTTGTCGGCACGTAGGCCGAGATGTCGTTCGCCTGCGTCTCGATGATCGGCAGCGCCGTCAGCGAGCCCCCGCCGTAGGCCTCCTCAAGGCGGGCAGAGCGCTCCAGCAGACGGCTGTGCAGGTAGAAGACGTCGCCGGGGTAAGCCTCGCGGCCCGGAGGGCGGCGCAGCAGCAGCGATACCTGGCGGTAGGCCCAGGCGTGCTTCGAGAGGTCGTCATAGACGATGAGCGCGTCCTGCCCGACTCCATGAACTCCTCGCCCATGGCGCAGCCGGCGTAGGGCGCCAGGTACTGCATCGGCGCCGGGCTGGCGGCGGAGGCGCTGACGACGATGGTGTGCTCCATCGCGCCCTCGCGCTCCAGCAGACCCACCGTCTGCGCCACCTTCGAGTCCTTCTGGCCGATGGCGACGTAGATGCAGATCAGGTCGCCGCCCTTCTGGTTGATGATCGTGTCGATGGCGATCGTCGACTTGCCGGTCGAGCGGTCGCCGATGATCAGCTCGCGCTGGCCGCGGCCGACCGGGATCATCGAGTCGATCGCCTTGATTCCGGTCTGCACCGGCACGTTCACGCCCTTGCGTGTCACGACGTTGGGCGCGATGCGCTCGATGGGGCGGCGTCTTGTCGGTGTTGATCGGGCCCTTGCCGTCGATCGGGTTGCCCAGCGCGTCGACGACGCGGCCCAGCAGCGCGTCGCCGACCGGCACCTCGGCGATGCGGCCGGTGGTCTTGACCTGCTGGCCTTCCTCGAATGTCGATGTAGTCACCGAGGACGAGGACACCGACGGTCTCCTCTTCCAGGTTCATCGCCAGGCCCATCGTGCCGTTGTCGAACTCGACCAGCTCGCTGTACATGCACTCCGAAAGGCCGTGCACGCGCGCGATGCCGTCGCCGGCGTCGATGACGGTGCCGACGTTTACCGAGCTCGCCTCAGCGCCGAATTGCTCGATCTGCTGCTTGAGGATTGCTGTGATTTCTTCAGGCCTGACTGCCATCGGCGTCCTCCGATTCTTACTTCTAGATCCCTCTTCCGCCGGGAGGAGGAACGGTGAGGGCTTAGAACGCCCGGGCTAGGCTGTCCCTCAGCGCCCGCAGCTTCGACCGCGTGCTCGCGTCGATCAGCCGGTCGCCGATCTGCACCACCACGCCGCCCAGCAGCTCCGGGTCGACCTCTGTCTCCAGGATCGACTTCGCCGCCGTCTGCTGCTGCCAGCCGCTGCGACAGGCCGGCACGCTCGGCGTCGCTCGAGCGGCACCGCCGTCGTCGCCCGTGCCCGGGACACGCCGCGTTGCGTCCTCCAGTAGCTGCTCGAACTGTCCGGCGATGTCCACCGCGAGCGCCGTGCGGTTCTTGCGCACCAGCAGCCGCGCCAGGTTTAACGGCAGCGCCGGCAGGTCGTTCAACGCGGCGTCGATCAGGCGCTGCTTTGGCTCCTGGCTCACGCGCGTGTTCTCCAGCACCCGCTTCACTTCTGGGTCGCCCATGAACTCAGCGATCTGACGCATGGCGTCGAGCCAGGCGTCCGCATCGTTGTGCTCCTGGGCCAGCTCGAAGGCGGCCATCGCGTATCGCTTCGCCGCCAGGTTTTCGCCCTCGCCGGCGCTGTCAGATCGTGGTGTTGGCTCGTTCGTCAACTAGTTCTCCCGGAACGACGAATCCTGCAGCGCCTCCTCGATCAGACGCTGGTGCGCCTGCCGGTCGAGCGACTGCCCGATCACCTTCTCGGCCGCTGAGATCGTCAGGTCGGCGAACTCCTTGCGCAGCTCCGCGATCGCGGCGTCGCGCTCCTGCTGAATCTCGGCTCCGCGCCCGCTCCAGCATCGCTTCCTGCTGCTGCTGGGCCTGCGTGCGGGCCTCCTCCTGCAGCCGCTGCGCCACCTGCTGCGCGTTCGCGACGACCTGCTGGCCCTCGCGACGCGCCTCTTCCAGCTGCGCCGCCGCGGCCTTCGCCGCCTCTTCGCCTGCCTCTCGACCGCGCTCGGCCGCGCTCAGGCCCTCCTGGATCCGCTCCGCCGCTCGTCCAGCATCTTGAGGACCGGCTTGTACACGAACAGCCGCAGCACGATCAGCAGGAACGTGAAGCTCAGCAGCTGACCGACCAGGACCGGCAGGTTGATACCGAGGTCTGCGATGCCTAGGAATACCATGCTCAAGACCTCTTTCGGGGTTGCCTTCTCTCTAGAAGACGAACCCGATCATGATCGCCACGACCAGCGCGTAAATCGCGATGGCTTCTGCGAATGCGATACCCAGGATCATGTTCGTCTGGATCACCGGCTGCGCCTCCGGGTTGCGCCCCAGCGCTTCCATCGCCTTGCCGACCAGGTTGCCGATACCCAGGCCCGGCCCCAGCGCTCCGATACCGATCGCCAGAGCTGCGCCGACGTACTTAAGGGCGCCGTCGGTAATCTCCAGCAGAGGTATATTCACTAAACTCCTCCTTGGTTCTTCAGTCCTTGTTCGAAGGACACTTAACGCCGCCAATCTTACTGAGATCGCTCACTAGTGATGCGCCCCTTCTTCGCTCGTGCTCGTGATCGTCATGGCTGGCAACCGCACCCATTGCGAAAACCAGCGTCAGAGCGCCGAAGACGAACGCTTGGATCGACCCGACGAAGACCTCAAGGCCGTAGAAGATCACCAGGATCGGTGAAGCTAATGCGACCAGGAAGGTCATGACCAGAAGCAGGATCTCGCCCGCCAGCATGTTGCCGAAGAGCCTGAACGAGAAGCTGATGATCTTCGCGAACTCGGCGATCGACTCCAGGATGCCGACAAAGAAGTTGATCGGGCTGCTGAAGTTGATGAACTTGCCCGTGTACTTGAAGAACCCCAGCGTCGTGATGCCCCACCACTGGATCAGCACCATCGAGATCAACGCGAACGAGAGCGGCGTCATCAGGTCGGTGTTGATGCCCCGCAGGTAAGGGAACAGCACGCCCAGCTTCTCGTTGCTGCCGGACGCTTTCTCTGCCGTCGCCGCCTCGATCGCCTGCTCGCGGCACGCGTCGCCCTTCCTCGCCCGACGGCACACGCTGCCGCGTCCAGCTCGACGAAGTCGGCGCCCGGATTGATCAGGCTGATGCCGCCGCTGTCCTTGAAAACCACGGCGCTGTCGTGGAACTTCGCTTCCTCCGCGTGCAGCGGCACGAAGACGCCGATCGTGTTGAACACCGGCAGTCAGCGACATCCAGTTCGCAAACGCGATGTAGATCAGCAGCGTGGCGATCAGCGGGAAGAAGCGCCGGCCGTTCTTCTCACCCGCGATCCCGGTCACGAAGTTGTAGATGCAACTCAATGATTGCCTCGAAGAAGTTGTAAAAGCCGCTGGGCAGTCAGGCTACGCTTGCGCACCGCCACCAGGCAGATGATTGTCAGCAGCCCGGTCAAGATCCAGCCGGTCAGCAGGGTATTGGTGATGTTGAAGTCCAGGATCTCGTTGCCGAAGTCGGCGACATGGATTAAGGGCTCGCCCCTGATCTCGATGATCGGCTGCGGTGGCTTCAGTACGAGGATCGAAAGGAAGAGCGGTAGCAACAGTGTAGGAGAGGGCTCCAATGATGATGAGCCGCTTCAATCATTACCCCCCGTTCGTCTCCGGTTGATTGCGTCCAGCACTTCCCTCAGCTGAAGCCAACCACCCCACAAACCGAAGAACAACCCCACGAATAATCCGATGACGGTGAACAGCCTGCCCGTATCTACGGCCTTGTCCAGTTGTGTCCCGCCCAGGACTCCTAGCAGGATGCAGATGGCGACGAACCACCCCATCCCGATGAGTCTCATTGCCGGCCCGCCGCCTCGCATCAGCGCTGTCCCGGCATTCGTGACGGTCGGAACAATATCACACCGTTATCTCACGATCAAAGAAATGTCCGGGCCTGATTTTCCGGCGCTTGGGGAGCCTATCAGATCAGCTTGTCGCGTGGCTTCGGGCTGAAAGAAAACCGGCCCCGTGGGGGCCGGGCAGCGAGGCTGCAGGAGGAATCCTGCAGCTAGCGTCATTCTGCTACTTGCGCTTCTCGAAGTCGTCCAGGTCAAGGCTCTCGATGAAGTCCTTGAACGCGGACATCTTCTCCAGCTCCTCCGGGTTTACCGGCCGCACCTCTTCGCCGGTGCTGCCCGGTCCGCCTGCCGGCGTCACGATCTCTTCCTGCTCGTGGTCGAGCAGGATGCCGGCGCGCTCCAGCACAGACTCCTCGGCGTAGATCGGCACCTGCGCCCGCACCGCCAGCGCGATCGCGTCGCTCGTACGCGAGTCGACCTCCACCGAGCGCCCGTTGGCGTCCAGGACGATGCGCGCGTAGAACGTGTCGTTGTTCAGGTCGTTAACCAGCACGTAGGAGACCTGCGCGTCCAGCGATTCGATGACGTTGCGCAGCAGGTCGTGCGTCTGCGGTCGCGGCGGCTGCACGTCGCCCAGGCGCATCGCGATCGATTCCGCCTCGGACGGCCCGATCCAGATCAGCAGGTAACGGTCGGATTCCTTCTCCTTGAGGATGACGACACGGTTGTAGTTCTGCATGCTGACACGCACGAACTCGACGTTCATTTCGATCATGTCGTACCTCCTGGGGGCAGTCGGCAGCTTTCAGTCTAAGAGTCGGCAGAATCGAGTGTCAACGCAGTAGCAGGTTCCCAAACGCCTACGTTGAAGGCTCCGGCGAGGGCACCCGGCTGCTGCGCGCTTGCGACCAGATCGCTGCCAGGATCGCCCCGATGCCGGCGCAGATCAGCACCGGCTGCGACGCCGATCGTGTCGGCTAGTACGCCGGCCAGCACCACCGGCACGATGGCGCACAGGTTGGTCAGCACCGACTGCGCCGCGAACACGCGACCCTGCATCTCCCACGGAACGCGTTCGTTGATCAGCGCCCGCCCCATCGTCAGCACGATGGTCAGCGCGAAGCCGTAGAGGTTGGCGTAGAGCACCATCATCACGACTCGCGCCGCCTTTTCGTTCAGCGGCCCGTCGCTGAACACGCCCAGCGGGTCGAGCGACTGCAGCACGTCGGCGCTGCTCGGCGACCAGCCCGAGCGCGATCAGCGACGCCGCCATCAGCACGTAGGCGGCGCTGATCGTCACCAGCTTGTTGAAGCGGTCCGACAGGTACTCCACGCTGCGCAGGCCCAGGAAGATCGCGACGCCCACCGGCGCCAGCACGAAGACGATGTTCTCCGGCCCGATCTGCAGCACCTGCAGCGAGAACTTCGGCAGCATCGTCGCGATGATCAAGGTCGAGATGCTGGTCACCACCAGCAGGATCAGCGCCAGGAACGCAGTCGAGTCGCGGCTCAGGAAGAGCCAGCTCTCGGCGAACTCGCGCCGCACGGTACGCAGCGAGAGCCCCCGCGCGTCCTCCGTCGAAGCAAAGTGGAACTGCGGGATCACCGTGATCAGCACTGCCGAGATCGCCGAACAGCGACCACGAGGAGGAACAGCAGCACGTCGGCGCTCGCCTGTCTTGAGGAAGAGCGGCGCCAGGATCATCATGCCCACCACCTGGCTCGCAAGCGTCCCGAGGTTGATGAACGAGTTCGCCGCCACCAGGCTGCGCGTCCGCACGATGTACGGCACGACGGCTCCCTCCGCCGGCACCGCGAACTGCGTCACGATGCCGATTCCGAGCGACACCGCGTAGATCCCCGGCAGGCTGTCCTGGGCGCTCGACCAGCGCGAATACGAGGACTGCCTTGAGCACGTTGGAGACGAACATGATCAGCCCGCGCGGCAGCCGGTCTACCGCGACGCCGGCAATCGCGCCCAGCATCGCCGAGGGCACGATCAGCGTCAGCAGCAACCCGCCTGTCGCGATGGCGGTGTCCGACTGCCGTACCGACGAAGACCAGGATGGCGTAGAGCAGCGCGTTGTTCGCGCCGTGGCTCGCCAGCCGCATCAACCAGTAGCGCCGGAACGAATCGTCCTCCAGCAGCTCAACCCACTGGTCCAGCAGGAAGCGGCGATGCTTGATCACGCGCTCCGGCGGTGCCTGCGTCTCAGCCACGGGACGCCCCGCCGCCCGAAGCCGCCCCGGGCAAGCCAGCAATCTGGGGCGCTACCACTGAGCCGTCTCGGTCTCTTGATCCTGCTCCCGAGGCGCCACCAACCTGTCCCGTCTTCCCGGGAAAGAGGGCCAGAGCGCGAGGATCTCCACACTTCTCCCCTTCATCCGGAGCAGCCGCTGACCATCCGAATGCATAGGACGCTCCGGGAATCGCGGGGGCGGAGCATCGCGGCAGCGCTGCGTAGCAAACGTGGCGACGGCTTGGGCTGAATCGAGGGGTTCACAAGCCCGCCCCGTTCTCCGCCGTCTCGGCCCCCACCTTGCTCACGAACTCCTTCATGCGGCGCTCCAGCACCGCACGCTCCAGCATCACGTACCGCCCGCAGCCCAGGCACCGCAACCCGATGTCCGCGCCCAGGCGCGTTACCTCCCATTCGGAGCCGCCGCAGGGGTGAGGCTTCCGCAGACGCACAATGTCGCCGGCGCTGACTTCGAGGATGACTAGTCCTCCAGATCGTCAAGGTCGGTAGGTGGCAGGTCACCTAGCGGCGATGTCGGTGGCTGCTCGTCGCGATAGCGGTTGATGTGCTCTCGCAGCTGCGCCGCGGCGGAGCGCGCCGCCAGCGCGTAGTCGCTGTCCCGCGAGGCGTAGATTATCGAGCGCGACGCGTTGACGATCATCCCGGCGCGGTTCGCGTCCAGACCCGCCTTTACAGCGTCTTCCAGCGCCCCCTCCTGCGACCCGATGCCCGGCACCAGGAGCGGCATGTCGGGGCAGAGCCGGCGCGCTTCCTTGAGTTGTGCCGGGTACGTCGCGCCCATCACGAGCCCGACGTTTCCGTACTTGCGGTTCCATTCTCTTGCCTTCAGCGCCACCGCCTGCCAGAAGGGCCGCTCCGCGCCGTCCTCCGTGACCGTCAAGTCCTGGAACTCGCGCGCGCTGGGGTTGGATGAGCGGCACCAGACGATGACGCCCTTCTCCTGGTAATCCAGGAATGGCTCGACGGCGTCGGTGCCGCCGTACGGGTTCACCGTCGTTGCGTCGCAGCCCAGCAGGTCGAAGATGGCGTGCGCGTAGCCCGCTGAAGTGTTGCCGATGTCGCCCCGCTTCGCGTCCCCGATGATCGGGATCTCGGGCGGGATTGCGTCCAGCGTCTCCTTGAGCACCTGCCACCCGCGCTCGCCCATCGCCTCGAAGAACGCCAGGTTGGGCTTGAAGGCGCAGACCAGGTCCGCCGTCGCCTCGACGATCATTCTGCAGAACTCGATGGGGTCTTCGATCGGCATCAACGCCGGGTCGGGGTCGAGGCCGACGCAGACGAGGCTGCGGTTCTCCGCCACGGCCGCGTCAAGCTTGGCGAGGAATGACTGGCTCACGCCCGCATTGTAGCGTGCTACGCGGGGCTGAAACCTAGTCCGGCGTGAGCTGACCGACGTCGATCTTCCTGCAGTCTTTGGCCCTGACATCAGCGGTCATTCGCGACACTCGAACAGGACTCTGCGCTGTCGGCTCGTCTGGGATGAGAAGGCAACCTTTGTAGATAAGATTGACCTTCACTCGACAGGCTGAAACTGGATGCATGGTGGTTGTCCGGCCGGCGTCGATTATCTCTGGCCCTTGAAGAGGCAACCATTCCCAGTCGCACAGTTCCAGAGCAACCGTTTGATCCGTGTCATTGAGGAACGTGACGGCTGCTGGCCTCGTGGAGAGGCAAGCGACGAACAGGCCCGCGAGCGTCGCGAGTAGAAGAACGGGCCAGATGACTCCCCAAAGGACCTTCAACCTGGCTTTCGAGAACAATTACGTTCCCCGTAACCCCTCAAACTCCGCCCTCAACCGCCGCACTTCCTCCTCCTCCGCATCCATCCCCCCGTAGCGAACGTCGTCGAACAGCGCCGTGATCTCCCCCGGCGTCTCAGACCGGAACGTAGTCTGTAATCGCGGCGAAAGGTCCAGCGGCGTCTCGGTCGGTCGCCGCTCGACGCCGCGCGCCTCGGCCGCTGCCAGCATCTCGAAGTAGAGGCGCCGGGCCGGCTCGTTGGTGCGCACCGCACGGCCGCTACCGCGCCGCCGGAACATCGACCCGATCAGGTTGCCGAGGTCAGATGCCAGCCGGCCCTCTGTGTAGACAGACTCCTTGTTCTCGCCGGAATCCGGTCGTTTCTGGAAGCGCTGGAACAGGAATCCTGTGATCACCGCGAGCCCAACGAGGACCATGCTGGCCATCATGTAGCGCACCACGTGATCGACCCACATCGGCAGATGCGCCCCCTGGCCCTCCTGGCTGCCGACCCGGTCACCGGCCTGGACGATCTCGGGTGGCGGCTCGTTGCGCGCACCCAGCCCGCCCGTGACAAGGTCGAATAGCCAGAAGACGCCTTCGAGAAACTTGATGATTGGCCAGGTGATAATCGCAAGAATGCCGGCGCCGACCCAGGCGATGCCGTAGCCGGCCGCGGCCAGCCCGTCTCGCGCCGTCCCGAAATCGATCAACACGAAAAGCAGCGCGATCAGGCCCATGATGGCTACAGCGCCCGTGATCGCGACCAACCACACCGGCGTGAACTCGCGCTCGAAGCTGTCAGCTGCCTGCGATGCGTGTTGCAGCCCGACCGCCATCAGGCCCACGGCCACATACGGCACCGCTATCAGCTCGACGCTGCGTGGCAGATCGCCGACCAGCGCTCCCAGTACAAGCACGCTCGCGATCACCCCGAAACCTACCGCGAAGCTGCTCAGCACGTCTTCGAACGTTGTCGTCTGTTGCCCGGCGAGGATGCCGCGCATCCAGAAGATCATCAGCAGCGGTACGCCGATGATCGCGGTCGCGCCGCGCGTCTCGGCGTCAAGCGCCGCATGGGTGTGGTTGATCAGCCGGTCCAGCCAGTGGAAATCCCACATCGCGAAGTCGCCGTAGAAGTCGATCCGCACCACAGCGTAGAAAACCAGCAGCGACAGCGTCGCACCCCAGATGCGGATCAGCGTCAGCGACATCACGCTGCCTTGTAGCAAGCGCGAGATCGTGAACGAACCGCCGACGACTACCAGAACCCCGATCAGCGTCGGCTTGCCACCACCCACCGTCGCGGCCACCACGAACGCGACCAGTGCGTAGACCCAGAGCGCCTCCATCAGGATCAAGGAGCCCCGAACCAGCGGCGCGCGCCACCTTCTTATCACTGCGGGCGGCTCCACTCCGGTTGGTCTTCGCCTTCCGGCCTCGGCCTGCTGAACGCTGGAGCCATAGCGGCAGGTCGGCGCTCTCGAAGTCGTTGCCCGTCTTGTTTCTCCGGCGGCGGCTCCGTCCCTGAAACGCCGGAAAGCATCCCGTCACGGGCCTCCAGGGAGTGCATCGACCTTGCGATGTTGTAGACCCGAATGCCCGGCAACATCTCGTCGAATTCGTCTTCTTGCTCGGCCAACGACACCACGGTGACCGTGTGACCCGCTCGCGCCACCCGCTCCAGGGAGCCCGCCAGCGCATCGTCCATGCGGCTCGTCACGCAGACCAGCGTCGCGCCGTACGGGAAGCGCGCGGCCTCGGTGTCGATCACAGTCTCGAGGGATGCCATCGTCAGCGGATGAATTACGGCCAGTGCTTCCAACACACGCCCGAGTTGGTCCGAGCTGCGGCCCACAGGTACCCGCATCGGGCGGTCCGAATCGGGATACGACCCGTTGGCCACGAGCCCGACCGAGTACCCGGCCTCGAAGGCGTGCTTTGCCACCGACGCCGTCGCCGACAGCAGGCGCTCGAGCAACTCCGGCTGGAAGCCCTGCCACGATGCCGACATCGTATGTACGTTGACCGCAAGCAGCAGGTGCATCGTCGCTGACGGCTCGTACACCTTCGACTGCAACGTCTGCCGCCGCGCCGAGGCCTTCCAGTCGATGCGCCGCATCGAGTCGCCGGGCTGGTAGTCGCGTACCCCCGCGATCCGTCCCGGGTCTTCGAAGATACGCTGCCGCCCTTTCAGCTCGCCGAACGGGCGCTCAGCTGGCAGGCCTAGTTCCGGCAGCTCGTAGACGCGGGGGTAGACGGTGAAGTTCTCGTGCGCTTCCTGCTCCTGAACTACCGGGTTGAAGCCGAAGATGTCGCCTGTTGTCAGCCGCGCCGGCCCGACGCGGTAGTGTCCGCGCGCCACCGCCTTCAGCTCCAGCGGCCAGCTGATCTGCTCGTACCAGCTCAGATGCGTTGAACGGATCGTGTGCACGTAGCCCGGCGCCCCGGTACCTGCTGTGCGCTCGTCGCCGGTCAGCGACGCTTCCGGTACCGCGTCTCGCAGCTCGATCCACGGCACCGGTAGCATCTTGTCGTTGACCAGTCTCAGCGTCACAGAGATGTTCTCGCCCTGGAAAGCGCGGTTTTCCGGGATGATCCGCTCGTATGTCACCTTATCAAGCACGTGCCGCGACCAGTAACCCGCCAGGAACCCCGCGGCCATCAAGAATACGGACAGCCCGATGATCGCCCCATTGCTCAGCACGATGCCCAGCAGGAACAACACCACCGTCAGCTGGAGCCAGATCCGGCTAAGCCACACGCCGCTCTCCTACCCCTCGACCGGCACCGGGACGCTCGCGATGATCTCCTGCATCAGCGCCGCGACATCGCCGCCGCGCAGCCGGCTCTGCGAGTTCAGGATCGCGCGATGCGTCAGGACGTACGGCGCCAGGAACTTCACGTCGTCGGGCAGCACGTAGTCGCGCCCGCGCATCGCTGCCAGCGCCCTGCGATCCGCGATACAGCCCGAGGCTGCCGCGCGGGCTCGCGCCCAGCTCGAAGGCGTGATGCTTGCGTGTCGCCTGGACAATCTGCACCGCGTAGCGCCGCACCGACGGCTCGCAGTAAGATGCGCGGCACCAGTCGCGCTCAGGCGCACCAGCTCCTCCGCCGTCACCACGGCGTCCAGCTCGGTCAGCGGGCTGCCGTCCTCGAAGCGCAGTCAGCACCTCGTCCTCTTCCTCCTCCGACGGGTAGCCGAGGCCAATGCGCATGAAGAAGCGGTCGAGCTGCGCCTCCGGCAGCGGGAAGGTGCCCTCGAGCTCGATAGGGTTCTGCGTTGCGAGCACGAGGAAGGGGCGCGGCAAGCGCCTGCGTTTCGCCCTCGACCGTGAGCTGGCGCTCCTCCATCGCCTCCAGCAGCGCGGTCTGGGTGCGCGGCGTCGCGCGGTTGATCTCGTCCGCCAGGACGATGTTCGCGAGGATCGGTCCCGGCCGGAACTCGAACTCGCCCGACTTCTGGTTGTAGAAGTTGATGCCGGTGATGTCGGACGGCATGACGTCCGGCGTGAACTGGATGCGCCGGAACTCGCAGCCGATCGAGCGCGCGATCGACTTCGCCAGCGTCGTCTTGCCGATGCCCGGCACGTCTTCGATCAGGATGTGGCCGTCGCGAAAGCAACGCCACAAGGACGAGGTCGATGACCTCGTCCTTGCCGACGATGACGCGCTTGATGTTGGCCTTGACCCGCTCGGCGGCCTCACGGATCGCCGTGGCGGCCTCGGTAGCCGCCTCGCGGCTCTGTGTCGCTTGTCATGCTGCCCCCCGCTCAAATCGATGCCCGGCCCGCTTGTCATAACGCGTGCGAAGAGCCCGAGGTCAACCAAGCATAGCAGGGCATCGCGGCTACTGCCGACAGCATTTCTGCCGGTGATAGCCGTTCGCATCCGACGATGGAGAGCCGATGAGTCCCATGACCGAACATCGCCTCGAACCGAGAGCGCCTTCCACACCGCCCAGGCCCAGCTGCGCAAGTCGCGGCGAGATGCTCGAGCATCGACCCAGGGCTGATCGAGATCCTGGCGCAGCACGAAGCGCGAGCTCACCGTGAACTTCCCGGTGCGCATGGACGATGGCTCGATCACGGGTCTTCACCGGCTATCGCGTGCAGCACAACGAGGCCCGCGGCCCGGTCAAAGGGTGGCATCCGTTACAGCCCGATCGTCATCCCTGGACGAGGTGCGCGCGCTGGCGATGTGGATGACCTGGAAATGCGCCGTCGTCAACCTGCCGTTCGGCGGCGCCAAGGGCGGCGTCATCGTCGATCCGCAGGACGCTCTCCGGCGGCGAGCTGGAGCGCCTGACGCGGCGCTACGCCACCGAGATCGACATCATCATCGGTCCCAGCATGGACATCCCGGCGCCGGATCATGGGCACCGACGCGCAGATCATGGCCTGGATCATGGACACGTATCAGCATGCAGCACGACCACTCGATGCCCGGCGTCGTCACGGGCAAGCCGATCGAGATCGGCGGCAGCCTGGGGCGCTTCGAGGCGCACGGGCGCGGGCGTATTAGCTATGATCGCGCAGGAGGCCTGCCGCAGCCGTGGCATGTCGATCTGGCAGGGCGCGACAGTTGCCGTTCAGGGCTTCGGCAACGTCGGTTCGGCGTCGCGGCGCGGCTGCTTCACGAGGCCGGCGCGCAAGGTCGTCGCCGTCAGCGACGCACCGCGGCGGCCTCTACAACGCGGACGGCCTCGACATAGCGACGCTCTACGCAACATCGGCAGGCCCGCGGGCCGATTTGGCCGAGCACTACCGGCGTCGACGCACCGAGACGATCACCAACGCAGGAACTGCTGGAGCTGCCGGTCGACATCCTGATCCCGGCCGCCATCGAAGGCCAGATCACGGAGAGCAACGCCCGCCGCATCAAGGCGGCCATGGTGATCGAGGCGGCGAACGGTCCCACGACCTCCGGCGGCGACGCCATGCTCGCCGAGCGCGACATCTACGTGGTGCCCGACATCCTGGCCAACGCCGGCGGCGTCATCGTCTCCTACTTCGAGTGGGTGCAGGACCTGCAGTCGTTCTTCTGGGAGGAGTCCGAGGTCAACCAGCGTCTGCAGCGCATCATCACCAACGCCTTCCACGAGGTCACTGCCGTCGCCGAATTGCGTGGCGTCCGCCTGCGCGAAGCCGCGTACGTCGTCGCCCTTCAGCGCGTCGTCGAGGCTATCCGCCTGCGCGGAATCTTCCCCTGAGATAGGCGAGTGCGTTTCTTTGCTCTCGTCATTGGCATGGTCTGCCTCATAGCGATTGGTTGCTCTTCGGAAAAAACGCCTGCCGTCTCCCCGACGCCGGTGGAGGCAACATCCGTGCCGCCAACGCTTGGCCCCGGCGCAGACCAGGACATTTGGGATGCCGTTGTCGACGCGGTCGATGGCAACATGACGCCCATCCTGCGCCCCGCCAGCCCGCCTCCTGGTGTAGTCAGGACCACCTCCGATTTCGGAAAGAACGATCCGCGAGTCATCTTCGTGATGTACGAGGGACCCGGCATCGCGCTTTGGATTCAAGCCGGACGCCTCAATCCTCCGCCACCGCCCATCGGCGGCTCTCAGCAAGACCTCACGGTAAGGGGTCAGGCCGCCACCCTCGTGATCGCCAATACCGCCGATCCAACGGCCGAGTCATGGCTGTATTGGCAGGAACCCGGGACGCTGCTCGGCGAAGATGGCGCGCCGGTGGAGCACTGGCTGTACGAAGTCAGGAGTAAAGGATTGGATCCCGCGCTGCTCGCCACGTTCGCGGAGTCACTCCGTCCTTACCCCTGAGGGCGGCAGCCTCCCACAGCACTAACGCCGCAGCCTATCGCCGTGGTTCCCAACTAAAGTAGCGCATCGACAAAACCACCCCGACGACGCACCACGCCACCATTACCGCCAGGTCCTTCCACTCGAAACCGCTGCCGCTGACGAAAGGATTGAAGGAGGCGTGCAGCGCGTTCGCCAGGTGGACCACGGGGAGCAACGACGCGAAGTCATTGAGCCAATTCGGAGCAGAAGAAGTCGGGATGAAGACGTTCGAAATGAACAGCAACGGCAGAATCGATCCGTTGATCACGGCTGGCGCCGCGTCTTCGTTGGGGACCGCCGCCGATAGCGCCATCCCCAGCGCGCAGAAACACGCTGCGCCGACGACTAGCGACACCACAAATGCCGCCATCCGCTCACTCGGCAGGTCCACGCTGTAGAAGATCACGCCTATGGCCAGCACGAGCACAACGAGAACGATGGCCACCCAGATCGCCTGCAGGATCCGCCCGCCCAGGTAGGCTGCAGTCGGCAGGGGCGTCCCTCGTAATCGCTTCAAGATGCCCCGGTCGCGGTAGGCCACGATACCCCAGGCGATGTTCGTGTAGCAGGCGTTGACGATCGACAGCGCGACGATCGCCGGTACGTAGAACGTCGACGGCGAAACCGCCCCACCCGGCACGTCGATCTCGTTGTTGAATACCAGGTTGAAGATGACGAGGAACATGATCGGGAAGACAAACGTGAAGAACGCCGCAGCCGGGTTGCGCCAGAACGATCGGTTGTCGTACCGGCCCTGGCGCAGCGTCATCATCAGCAGGCTCACTCGGCCGGCGCCCCTTCTTCGCCGACCAGCCGCAGGTAGGTGTCCTCCAGCGTTGGTCGTGTCACCGTCAGCTCCGACAGTTCGACGCCGCGGTCTGTGGCGCGACTGGTCAGCATTGCCAGTGTCGCCGTTGGCGTTAGCGTCTTGATCACTGTCACGCCGTCTGGCAACTGCTCCACGCCGGCGATGCCAGACGTCACTAGTCCATCGTCTTCCTGTGGTCTAAACCGGATCGTTGTCAGCGGGTCTTTCTCGAGAAGGCTTCCCGGCGTCCCCTCCGCCACGATGGTCCCTCTGCGAATGATCGCGACGCGATTCGCCAGCTCTTCCGCCTCTTCCATATAGTGCGTCGTCAGGAAGATCGTTTTCCCGAGCTTTTGTAGGTCGCGTACCATTTCCCAGGCGCCGTGCCGCGCCGCCGGGTCGAATCCGGTCGTCGGTTCGTCCAGGAACAGCAGGTCGGGGTCGCCGGCCAGGCCCACCGCCACGTCAAGACGCCTCTGCTGCCCGCCCGAGAGCTTGAGCACACGCATCCCGCGCTGCTCCTCCAGACTGACCAGCCGCAGAAGCTCCTCACGAGGCCGCGGGTGCGGGTAATAGCTGCGGAAGAGGTCCAGCGTCTCCTCGACTGTCAGGTAGGGGTCGACACCACTCTCCTGCAGCACGATCCCGATCCGTTCCTTGAACGCCGTTTCGCTGTTCCCCGGGTCGAAGCCCAGGACGCTGACTTCGCCGCCCGAGCGCGTTCGATGTCCCTCGAGGATCTCGACCGCCGTCGTCTTGCCCGCGCCGTTGGGCCCGAGAAGCGCGAATACCTCGCCCCGCTCGACCCTCAGGTCGATGCCCGCGACAGCCTCTAATGAGTCATACGACTTGCGCAGGCCGGTGACCTCGATGGCGGGGTTGGCGTTGTTCATCGCTGCGGCTCCATACTCCGATAGTAGAGATATGCGCCGCTTATGTCCCGCCCGTCTGCATTCGCAACTGCTCGTCGCCGCCCTGGCATGCCTCGCCGTAAGCTGCGGCGTCCTCGATAGCTCGCCATCGCCAACAGCGACACCCAATCCGGCGCAAAGCCTCGGCCTCGAAATCGCCGAGACGTACGGCAGCCTGATGCTGCAGACGCGGCTCATTGTCGAGCCGAGACCGGCCGCGCCGGACGCCAAGGAACAGCTGCGCGTACTGGGCGAGGAGTTCAAGGTGCGCTTCGGCAACTACGCCTGCCTGCGCGATACGTTGAGCGATGCCGATAAGGCGGAGGTCGCCACAACCTTCGATGCCAACCGCGACCGCTTCCTGGCATCCGACATGGCCTGGTTCGAAGACGCCGCCAGCGACTACGACCTCGAAGACCCCAGCATCCGCGGAGTCCTTGAAGACATCGCGACTCTCGACGATTACGCCTTCCTCGAACGCGTCGCTTCCTCCCGCCCTGGCGAGGAGTTGCTCTGCGGCGGCTAAGTCACCAAACATAAGCGAGGCTGGAAGGCTCGCCCTCGCGCTTACCCCACCAGCGCCAGCAACGAAAGCTGTTCAACCGGTGGCGGTGGTTCTATCAGATGCGCTCGCGTCGCCCCGATCTCGTAGCGCTGCTTCAGCTCCGATACCTTGCGCAGCGCCGGTGCCTTCGCTTCGTCCGTCAAATAGGCGTCGTAGCGGTAAAGCTCTCTGTACTGCTGCAGGAGGTGCGGCCAGTCGCGCGCCACTTGGCTCAGGAAATGCTCTCGCGTCCCGGATCGCAAGTGCAGCAGGTTCGCCCAAACGCCCTGCGCCCCGGCGTCATGTGCCGCCTTGATCACCTCTTCGAGCTGCTCCGGCGCGTCTGAGATTCCCGGCAAGATCGGCGCCATCGAGATGTTCACCCTGATCCCCGCATCGGCCAACTTGCGCACCGCTCGCAGGCGCTGGCGCGGTGGTGCCGTCCCCGGCTCCGTCTTGCGCCACACGTTGGCGTCCAGCGTCGGGATCGAGACGTTGACTCCCACCTCGGCTCGGCGCGACGCTTCCTGCAGCACGTCGACGTCGCGCACGATCATCGGCCCGCGAGTGATCAGCCCGAACGGGTTGTGCGCCGCAATGAGCACTTCGAGGCACTGTCGCGTCAGCCGGTACTGCCCCTCGGCCGGCTGGTACGGGTCGGTCGCGGCGCCGATCGCCACCGTCTCGCCCCGCCACGACCGCTTGTGCAGCTCCCAGCGCAGCACCTGAGCCACGTTCGTCTTCACCCGGATCGACGTGCCGTAGCGCGAGTCGAAGGGGCGATCGGCGCGTTTCTCGTAGGCGCGCACGTAGCAGTAGGTGCAGCGGTGGACGCAGCCCATGTAGGGGTTCAGCGTCCAGCGGAAGGGCATTCCCTTGCATCTGGTTTAACGCCGTCTTGCATGGCTCCTCGCGATATAGGGGCTGCATGGCAGTGGCATTGTAGAACAAGTATTCTAAATTGCCAAATAGATATCTCAACCTGCCTTATGCTGGCCGCGGAGGGAAGGTACATGGCAGTCGTCTGGCTACTCGAATGGGACGGCATCACGCCGGAGCAGTATGAAGACCTGCTTCAGCGAACCGGCTGGAACACCGACATGCCCGCTGGGCTCGAGCATCAAGTCACTGCTTTCAGCGACAAAGCCCTGATACTCAACCAGGTCTGGCGCTCGCCCGAACACGTCATGCGCTTCATGGAGGACCGCCTGTTACCTGCCGTCGAGGCGGCTGGCATTCGCAACATGCCCCGTGTCGATCAGTACACCGTCCATTCCATCCTGAAGCCATCCACCTAGCGGCACCAGGAAATCTTTGGCTTTCGGGGTTGACAGCCTGTTCCTGCCGGGTATATTTAACCATTAGGTTATTTAACAAGAAAGTTAAAAGCATGACCATGACAATGACCGCTGACCCTCTGAGCACCACCTTCGCGGCGCTGGCCGACCCCACCCGCCGCGCCATCCTTGCCCGGCTCGCCGATGGCGAGACCTCCGTGAGCGAGCTCGCCGAGCCGTTCGAGATAAGCCTCCCCGCCGTTTCCCGGCACCTCAAGGTGCTTGAGCACGCCGGGCTGATCGAACGCGGCCGTACGGCGCAGTGGCGGCCCTGCCGTCTTCAAGCGGCGCCCCTCAAGCAGGTCGACGAGTGGGTCGAGACCTACCGCCGCCACTGGGAGGCCCGCTTCGACCGCCTCGACGACTACCTGCGTGAACTGCAAAGCAAGGCAGGGGAATCAACAACTGAGGAGGAGAACCCAGAATGACCAACCCAACGACCGGACTCAAAGTCACAAGCCCAGGCGACCTCGATATCGTCATGACGCGCGAATTCAACGCGCCTCGTGCCCTTGTTTTTGACGCCTGGACCAACTGCGAGCACCTCAAGCGCTGGTGGGGCCCACCGACCTGGAGCCTGCCGGAGTGCGAAATCGACCTGCGCGTCGGCGGCCGCTGGCGTTACCTCATGCGCAGCGAGGGTGGCGAAGAGATGGGCCTGAATGGCGAGTACATGGAAGTTGCCGCGCCGCATCGCCTCGTCTCGACGGAAAACTTCGACGGCGAAATGTTCGAGCCGATGGGCGGTGGCACCGTCAACACGATGGTCCTCGAGGATCGCGACGGCAGGACAACGATGATCGTCACCTCCCACTACAAATCCCGCGAGGCCCGTGACGGTGTCCTCCAGTTCCCCATGGAAGAAGGCGCCGAAGAGAGCTTCCGGCGCCTGGACGGCTTGCTCGGTGAAATTCAGAGGAGTTCGCAAGGCTAGCAGGCTGGGAAAGTATCGACGTTCGTCGCTCCGTGATAGCCCAATGGAGATACAGATGACGCAGAAGAAGCTAACGCCCTCATCGGAGAAGAATCTGGCCGGTTATGGACTCGGGCCGCTGTCCTGGGATCGTGCCCTCGAACGCCTCGAGCTGGAGTGGAAGCTGCAGGCGCCGCAGGAGTTCGGCGGCACGCCGGAGCCGCACACGCACTGGCTCACGACCGTACGCCCCGATGGACGGCCCCACGTCGTGCCCGTCGGCCTGGCCTGGCATGAGGGGGCCTTCAACTTCACTTCCGGCGACGGCACGCAGAAGTCGAAGAACCTCCTGCGCGACCCTCGTTGCTCGGTGTCGCTGGCGGCGGCAGGTCTCGACATTGTCCTGGACGGCGTCGCCTCCAAGGTCACGGATGACGCGAAGTTGCGTCGGCTCGCCGAGGTGTTCGCCACGCGGTGGCTGGGCCCCGACCGTCAAGGATGGCGCCTTCTACCACGACTTCAGCGCGCCCAGCGCCGGCCCCCCGCCCTGGTACGTCTACGAATTCACGCCGAGGACGGTGTACGGCTTCGCGACCGCCGAGTCCCACGGCGCCACGCGCTGGCGCTTCGGGACGTAGGCGAAAACATCATGAGCAAGGTCAGAGTCCACATGATGATCTCTGCAGACGGTTACCTCGCGGGTCCCAACCAGGCGCCGGACAAGCCCTTCGGCGATATCCTGGAAGGCTTCCTGAGCTGGCTCTTCGAGCTAAAGTCGTTCCGCCGCGATCAGGGCCTGGAGGCCGGCAAGGACGGCCCCAGCAGCGACGTCCTTGGTGAGACCTCCGCCAACCTCGGTGCGACAATCATCGGCCGCAACATGTTCGGCGGCGGCACCGGTCCCTGGCCCGAGCCGGCGTGGGATGGCTGGTGGGGCGAGAACCCGCCGTATCACACGCCCGTCTTCGTCATCACCCACCACCCGCGGGAGCCACTGGTCATGCAGGGCGGCACGACATTCCACTTCGTCACCGATCGCATCGAGTCGGCGTTAGAGCAGGCTCGCGAGGTGGCGGGCGACCGCAACATTCGCATCGGCGGCGGCGCGAACGTCGTCAACCAGTACCTCGCCGCGGGGCTCATCGACGAAATCGAACTCCACGTCGTCCCCTACATCCTGGGTGATGGCGCCCGGCTGTTAGCGGACCTCGGGTCACCGCCACCTCGACTCGAGCTAATTCGCGCCGTTCCGTCCCCGGAAGCTACGCACATCAAGTACCGCGTATTCAGGGACTGATTTGTCCCCGACTGAGGAGGAGAACCAATGAACCAGCAGAGCACAAAGCTCAACGTCACCCTGCCCTCGGACCTCGAAATCGTCATGACGCGAAGCTTCGACGCGCCTCGAGAGCTGGTCTTCGAGGCTCACGCGAAGCCGGAGCACATCAAGCGCTGGTGGGGCCCCCGCGCCTTCGACATGCCGGTCTGTGAGATGGACTTTCGCCCCGGCGGCGACTGGCGCTACGTCCACTGGGCAGACGGCGAGGAATACGCCTTCCACGGCACCTACCTCGAGATCGTGCCGCCAGAGCGCATCAAGTGGACCTTCGAGTGGGAAGGCATGCCCGCGTGGGACGGCATGCTCGGCAATGTGATCACCGAGACCATGGTCTTCACCGAGCAGGATGGCGTCACGACACTCACTACGACCAGCGTCTTCGCTGCCAGGGAAGACCGCGACGCCATGCTGCAGTCCGGCATGGAGGGTGGCGCCGCCGAGTCCTACGACCGCCTCGCTGAGCTGCTTGCGGAGCTCTCGTCCTAGCCGGCGTATCGGAGAAATGACTCAGACGAACCTCAATAAAGAAGGGACACCAACCATGTCACTTGCCCGCGTCCACAACTTCACCATCTCACTTGACGGCTTCGGCACCGGCGAAGGGCTCAGCCTGGAGGCGCCGTTCGGCCACGCCGGCGAGCGGCTGCACCAGTGGATGTTCGCCACCCAGTTCTGGCACGAGATGGTCGGCCAGCCCGGCGGCAGCGGCGGCGTCGACAATGTCTTCGCCCAGGAGCACGGTCCGGGAATCGGGGCCGAGATCATGGGTGCCGGCAAGTGGGGCTACCCCGGATGGCAGGAAGATCCGGAATGGAAGGGCTGGTGGGGCCCGAACCCGCCGTTCCACACACCGGTCTTCGTCCTGACTCGTCACACGCGCCCGTCCATCGAGATGGAGGGCGGCACGACGTTTCACTTCATCGAAACTTCGCCTGCCGATGCGCTCGAGACAGCCCGCCAGGCGGCCGGTGGCCAGGACGTGCGAATCGGCGGAGGGCCCTCCATTGTCCGCGACTTCGTCGCTGCGGGGCTCATCGACCACATGCACATAGTCGTGGCTCCGATCCTGCTCGGTCGCGGCGTGCGGCTCTGGGACGGACTCGAGGGCATCGAGAATGACTATGCGATCGAGGCTACGTCGTCGCCCAGCGGGGTAACGCACGTGACGTTCACCCGTGCCGGTCGCTGAAGCGCGTCCGTTCCACGGAGCGGGTGACCATCCAGGTCTACCGGCTTCGGAGGGCAACCGCAGTACGCGGAGTGAGAGGTCGATAGCTCGACCGCGACGGTCGATGTAAATGAGCAAAACGATGACCACTGCGACTAACGATGCAAACACCCGTATCGATGCCTACATCGACGCGGCGCCGGAGGAGATGCGCGAGCCGCTGCGCCAAATGCGCCGCGCCATTCAGGACGCGGCGCCGGACGCGGTCGAGGCCTTCGCCTACGGCCTGCCGGGCTTCTCCTATATGGGCCGCCGCCTGCTCTACTTCGGCGCCACCGCGAACCACTACGCCCTCTACGGCAACCTGGCGCCGGCGATGCGTGCGCTCAAAGCAGACCTCAAGGACCTGAGCATCTCGAAAGGCACTGTCCGCTTCGATCCAAAGCGTCCCTTTCCTGAGGTGCTGATCCGGAAGCTCACCGAGGTTCGTATCGTCGAGACCCAGGCCGCCGAGTCCGAGCGGAAGGCGAAGGCCCGCGCCCGCCGCAAGACCACCGCATAGATCGAATTCAGCACCGGAGGAATTAGATGATGACCACAGAATCGACCAGCACCGCCGACCGAGAGGTCGTGATCAGCCGCCTCATCGACGCACCGCGCGATCTCGTGTTCAGGGCCTGGACCAGCCCCGAGCACGTCGTCCAATGGTGGGGCCCCAACGGCTTCTCCACGACGACGCGCGAGATCAACGTCCGTCCCGGCGGCGTCTGGCGATACGTCATGCACGGCCCGGATGGCACCGACTACCCCAACCGCATCGACTTCCGCGAGGTCGTCGAGCCCGAGCGCCTGGTCTACGACCACAGCGGCGACTCGCCCGACGATCCGACACGCTTCGAGACCACCGTCACTTTCGAAGACCGTGACGGCAAGACGGCGCTCACCATGCGCACCCTCTT
The DNA here is from genome assembly GCA_963766645.1 of uncultured Chloroflexia bacterium. Classification (GTDB taxonomy): domain Bacteria; phylum Chloroflexota; class Dehalococcoidia; order DSTF01; family WHTK01; genus WHTK01. The sequence continues at coordinate 1,147,522 of CAVYAY010000002.1, forward strand.
CGAGACGGCCGCGGTGCGTGACCAGGTGGTCCGCGAATACGGCGCGGAGGAGGGCGGCAAGCAGACGGTGGCCAAGCTCGCGGCGTACGTCCAGGACGTCGCCATCGCCACTGACGAGGAGCTCATCATCGCGCGCACCTTCGACGCGCCGCGCGAGCTCGTCTTCGCCTGCTGGACCCAGCCGGAGCACTTTATGCGCTGGTGGGGCCCCCACGGCTTCGACGCCCCGTCCTGCACGATCGACCTTCGCGTCGGCGGGGCCATGCACTTCAACATGCACTCGGCCGAGCACGGCATGGATATCTGGGCTGGCGGCGTCTTTCAGGTAGTGGACCCCCCAGCCCGCATCGTTCTCACCCATTACCTCGCCGATGAAGACGGCAACAAGGTCTCGCCCACCAGCATGGGCATGAGCGAGGCTTTCCCGGAAGAAGCGCTCGTCACCGTCGACTTCGTGGAGCACGAAGGCAACACGACGATGGTCATACGCCATACCATCCCGGCCATCGCACCGGAGCGCGAAGGCGCCACACTGGGTTGGGGCGAGTCCTTCGAGAAGCTAGGCGCCTACCTGGCAAGCCAGATCGCGTGAGCTGGGCTGGCACGTTCTTGTTGAGGAGGGAATCAGGTGCGAAAAGTAGTCCTGCTTGAGCACGTTTCGCTTGATGGCTTCGTGGCCGGTCCCAACGGTGAAATGGACTGGATCCGCGTTAACGACGAGGAGCTGTGGAATTACGTCGCCGGGCTCACCGCCGCGGCGGATATGGCGCTATTCGGGCGGGTAACCTACGAGATGATGGAGGGCTACTGGCCCACCGCGGCCGACGCTCCGGGTGCAGACCGCCATGCCGTCGATCACGCTGCCTGGGTTAACCCGGCAACCAAGCTCGTCTTCTCTCGAACACTCGAAAGCGTGAAATGGGGTACCTGGGATAACGCTGTGCTCGTCAAAGATGACCTTCCCGGCGAGGTTCGGCGACTAAAGCAGGAGTCTGGCAAGAACCTCCTGCTCATCGGCAGCATCAACCTCGCCCAGGAGTTCATGCGTCGCGGGCTGATCGACGAGTACCACCTCAACATCAACCCTGTCATTCTTGGCGCCGGCCGCCGGCTCTTTGAAGGACTCGAAAGCAAGATCAACCTCGAGTTAGTCGAGACCTTGCGCATACCTTCCGGCGTCATCGCGGCACACTACCGTCCGGCCTGAGCGGACACGATTGTTAAGCGGCCGTTCGGCGCGTCCTAAGTGTCGGTCTACCGCTCGATAGGAATCCGCTCGTTGATGCGGTCGAGGTCGCCGAGGCTGCTGATTTGCCGATACAGCACGCTGCTCGGGTTGTCATTCAGCTCCAGACCATAGAAGGTCAATGCGATGTACTTGTTCATTAACGTCCGCACACGCCGGTCTCTTACTTCGTTGTCAGCTGGTTGGCCCCAGCTCACCGGGTCCATTCTGTAGGTTGAGATGATGGCTTGCCGTGGCCCGTCAGCTCCCTGGAATCGGTAGGTCTGGCCGAAGAACCAGTTCCACTCCGGGCGGTCGTCTGTGTAAATGTCGATCGCCGTTAGCCCGATCAAGATCGCGTCATCCGACTGGTCATAGACAAAGTATTCTTTGTAAAAATACTCGCGAAGCAGGTCGGCCTCCACCTGGCCGGGACGCTCTGTGTCCATGCCGGGCTTCAGCGTGATCGGACGTAGCACGCTGACCCGCAACCCGTACTCGGCCTCGTAGTACGCGACCAGGCGGTCGACGAGGTCCAACGGCACGTCGCCCAGCGGAACGATACAGACATGTAGCTCGTACCAATCACAGGACGTGGCGTCGCCGTAGCGTTCAAGGAAGTCCGCAGTTGGCTCCAGGCATGCGTCCGGGTCGGCGCACTTCGCCAGCTCGGGCGTTACGAACAAGAGGTAGAGGCCGATGGCGCCACCGATCAGGAGAACCCCTGCCAGGAAACCGGCAATCGCGAGTCTGAGTTCGCCGTTGTTGCTCACATCTAATTAGTCGGTTCCGCTTTGACCTGTGCGCAGCCGCTGCTATGCTGATGTTTGTGAATCGCATACCTTCGGAGCAAAGGCGAAGCCCCGGCTCATCACCGGGGCGGGCGATTAGCGCCGCCTCGCGCTAGTTGCCGTCTTGCTCGTGCGTCTCGCGCGCGAGTCACCGGAGGCCCTACTCTTGAACCCTCGTTTCTTACCAACCGCTCCCTGCTGTTGCCGTGCCCGGGAGGCGCTCGATGCCGTTTAAGCCCGTACCCAACCGCGTCGATTACGTGGCGCTGGAGCACGACGTCCAGGCCTTCTGGGACGCTAACGACATCGCTGCGCAAGTACCTGCGACCGCAACCAGGACGCCGACGCAGCGCTGGTCCTTCATCGACGGCCCGATCACGGCCAACAACCCGATGGGCGTGCACCACGCCTGGGGCCGCTCCTACAAGGACCTCTACCAGCGCTTCAAGACCATGCGCGGCTTCAAGCTAGCGCTACCAGAACGGCTTCGACTGCCAGGGCCTCTGGATCGAGGTCGAGGTCGAGAAGGAGCTCGGCTTCCGCTCCAAGCACGACATCGAGCGCTACGGCGTCGCCGAGTTCGTCGAGGCCTGCAAGGCGCGCGTACAGCGCTTCGCCGCCCAGATCACGCGAGCAATCGATCCGCCTCGGCTACTGGATGGACTGGGACAACAGCTACTTCACCAACTCGGACGAGAACAACTACACGATCTGGGGCTTCCTCAAGAAGTGCTGGCAGAAGGGCTGGCTCTACAAGGGCCACGACACCATGCCCTGGTGCCCCTCACTGCGGCACCGCCATGTCGCAGCAGGAGATCGTCACCGAGGGCTACCAGGAGACGTCACGCACAAGTCCGTCTACCTCAAGTTCCCGCACGGCGTCAACGAGCAAGCGCAGCCAGGGGCGAGTCGCTGCTGGTCTGGACGACGACGCCCTGGACGCTGCCCGCCAACGTCGCGGCCGCCGTGCACCCGGAGCTGACCTACGTCCGCGTCAAGCAGGGCGACGAGGTCTACTACGTCTCGAAGGGCGCCGTCGCCGACCGCGATCAAGGGCGAGCACGAGGTCCTCGGCGAGGTCCCGGGCGCCGAGCTCGTCGGCCTGACCTATCGCGGCCCGTTCGACGAGCTGCCCGCCCAGGAGGGCATCGAGCATCGCGTCATCGACTGGGACGAGGTCAGCGACGCCGAGGGTACCGGCATCGTCCACATCGCCCCCGGCGCCGGCGCCGAGGACTTCGCGCTGTCGAAGGAGTACGGCCTCGCCGTCATCGCGCCGCTGGAGGAGGACGGCACCTACATCGTCGGCGGCGGCTTCGGCTTCCTCGAGGGCCGCTTCGCCGGCGACGTGCCCGGAGGACGTCTTCGCCAGCCTGCGAGAGAAGGGCGTGCTCTACCGCGTCCAGGACTACACGCACCGCTACCCCCACTGCTGGCGCTGCGGCAGCGAGCTCGTCTTCCGCCTGGTCGACGAGTGGTTCATCTCCATGGACGGCGACAGCTCGCCGACGGCCTCGGAACCGACGCCTGCGCGACGCGATCGCCGCAGTCACCGAGCAAGGCGCGACTGGATCCCGGACTTCGGCCTGGCCCGCGAGCTCGACTGGCTGCGCAACATGCACGACTGGATGATCTCGAAGAAGCGCTACTACGGCCTCGCCCTGCCGATCTTCGAGTGCAAGGCCTGCGGCAACTTCGAGGTCATCGGCTCCGAGACCGAGCTCAAGGAGCGCGCCGTCGAGGGCTGGGACGAGTTCGAGGGCCACAGCCCCCACCGCCCCTACGTCGACGCTGTCAAGATCGCCTGCAGCAGCTGCGGCGCGCCCGGTCGAGCGCATCCTCGACGTCGGCAACCCCTGGCTGGACGCCGGCATCGTGCCGTTCTCGACCCTGGACTACCGCCACGAACCCGGAGTACTGGGCAGAGTGGTTCCCGGCCGACTGGGTCTCCGAGAGCTTCCCCGGCCAGTTCCGCAACTGGTTCTACGCCCTGCTCGCCATGGGCACCGTGATGGCGCTCGACACCGAGCTACGAGGGCACGCCGCCCTTCAGACAGCCTCTTCTCCTACGCTCTCCTGCGCGACGAGAACGGCGAGGAGATGCACAAGTCGAAGGGCAACGCCATCTGGTTCGAGGACGCCGCCGAGCAGATGGGCGCCGACGTCATGCGCTGGATGCTACCTGCGCGCCAACCCCGGCCAACAACCTCAACTTCGGCTGGCCACGGCGGCGACGAGCTCAAGCGCGGCTTCCTCTCGACGCTGTGGAACACGTACTCCTTCTTCGTCACCTACGCCAACATCGACGGCTGGACCCCGCCAGGCGACGATCCCGCTCATGCTGAGGCTCTGAAGGACGCTGCCCCTCGCCCCGCGGGAAGAGTGGGCCGTGGGGCGAGGTCGCTCCTCACCGAGCTCGACCGCTGGGCGCTCTCGGAGCTCAACCAGCTCGTCGCGACCTGCACGCACGCCCTGGAAAACTACGACTCGATGACGGCCTGCCGTCAGATCGAGGAGTTCGTCGAGGGCCTCTCGAACTGGTACGTCCGCCGCAGCCGCCGCCGCTTCTGGAAGGCGCGAGAGCGGACGCCGACAAGCACGCTGCCTACGAGACGCTCTGGACCTGCCTCGAGCACCGTCAACCGCCTCATGGCGCCGCTCGTGCCCTTCCTGGCCGAGGAGATGTACCAGAACCTCGTGCGCAGCGGCCCTGCCGGACGCGCCCGAGAGCGTCCACCTCTGCGACTGGCCCGCAGGCTGACGAGTCGCTGATCGACGCGCGAGCTCTCGGACGTCGGTGCGCGCCGTGCAGCGCCTCGTCTCGCTCGGCCGCGCCGCCCGCGCGAAGGCGAACATCAAGCGTGCGCCAGCCCCTCGGCGCCGTCCACGTCAAGCTGCAGAGCGCCGTCCGAGGCCGGCTGCGGTTCGTCCGCTGGCCGATCAGGTCCTCGAAGAGCTGAACGTCAAGGAGCTGCACGTCATCGAGCAGGACTCGGACTTCTTCGAGTACCAGGTGCTGCCCAACCTGCCCGTCCTCGGCCCGAAGTACGGCCGCGAGGTCGGCCGCATCCAGAACGCCCTGCGTCAGGCCGACAAGGCGGCGCTGGTCCGCGAGGTCTCGGCCGGGCGCAGCGTGATGCTGGACGGCATCGAGCTGCAGCCGGACGAGTTGCTGGTCAGCATGTCCGGCAAGCCCGGCTACGCCGTCGCCGAAGAGGCGGGCTACGCCGTCGCCGTGACCACCGAGATCACGCCGGAGCTGGCGGACGAGGGCCTGGCGCGCGAGCTGGTGCGCCGCGTCCAGGAGATGCGCAAGAGCGCCGGCTTCGACATCTCCGACCGCATCCGCATTGCCCACGACGGCGACGCCGAGGTCGCGCGCGTCCTCGCGTCGCCCCAATGGCGCGACTACGTGGCCCAGGAGACGCTCGCCGACGCCATCGTCGCCGGAACGCACGGCGCGTACTCCGAGGAGCACGACATCGACGGCCGCAAAGTCACGCTGTCGGTTGAAAAGGTCTGAGGTTCTCTCCTAAGAGCAGAAATGAAAGAGGGTGGCTCTTAGACCACCCTCTTTCAGTAAACCTGAGCGCGCGTCCCATCTGCGCCGCGTCTACCTACCGACATTTTCTTGCCCAGGGCGGCGTGCAAGGTGTCGGCGTGGGCGTCGGTGGCACCGGTGTGGCGGTTTTGGTAGGCGTCGGCGTGGGCGTCTTGGTAGGTGTCGGCGTCGGCGTCTTGGTCGGCGTGGCCGTTGGCGTCTTCGTCGCGGTTGGACGGCGTTGGTGTTTTCGTCGCGGTGGGCGCGACGGGCGTTGCCGTTGGTGTCACCGGCGTCGTCGTCGGCCCAGCCGTCGAGGTAGGCGAAGGCGTTACTGACCCTGAGACGCCGCTGACGCCATCTGCGTCTTCGCAAGTTGCGTAGGGCTCGTTGGTCATGCGCTGCCGTCCGACGACCGTGATGCCGCCGGGAATGGCCGCACTCAGGACAGGCAGGACGAATTTGTGCTTGTAGGCGACGATGACTTCGATCTGGTCGCACTGCTTCCCTGTTGCGTCGGCGACTGCGGGGTCGGGCCAGCTGCAGCCGCCGCTGGGGAGACAATCGTAATCCCATGCACGGGTCTGGACGGTGATGTCGGAGCCGCCTTCGCCGGCGCGGGCCAGGCCGCCAGTGGCGTGCTCGGCTTCCCAGATAATACAGGCATCGCGGCCACTAGCGCCGTCACAGGTGGTTAGGCCGGTAATCGCGTAGCGGGCGGCCTCACGGGAAGCGTGCTGAACGCTGACCCAGCTTTGGAACAGCCGGGCCATGTCGAAGACGCCGAAAGACAAGATGAAGAAGAGCACGGAAACCAGCGCAAATTCCACCAGCGCCTGTCCTCGCTGTCCCCAACTGCCCAACCCGCGCTGCTTACCGAGGAGCCCATATTTCATAAAGTGCGTCTATTTCGTTCCTAACTGGCCATTGAAGAAACGCCAAGTAGGACAAGTTGCCCTATACAAGAGGTCGACACGAAACGCCGGGGCATAAGGAGAAATCGACTTCACACGTTGGCAGCGGCCGCTGACAGGAGGTCAGCGGCCGCTGCTGGGTTGGCCTGGGGATCGGCGGTTAGAGGCGCTTCGCTAGCATTTCTTCTTGGAGCACGTCGGCGTAGCTGTCGGCGTCTTCGTCGGCGTGGCCGTTGGCGTCTTCGTCGGCGTAGCTGTCGGCGTCTTCGTCGGCGTAGCTGTTGGCGTCTTTGTCGGCGTGGCCGTTGGCGTCTTCGTCGGCGTAGCTGTTGGCGTCTTTGTCGGCGTGGCCGTTGGCGTCTTCGTCGCGGTCGGCCCCGGCGTTGGCGTCTTCGTTGCGGTCGGCGGCACCGGCGTTGCGGTCGGAACGCTGGTCGCCGTCGGCGCGACGGTCGATGTGGGAGAAGGTGTGACGGAGCCTGAGACGCTGCCAACGCCGTCTGCATCCTCGCAAGTCGCGTACGGCTCGTTGGTCATGCGCTGCCGTCCGACGACCGTGACGCCGTTCGGGGCGATCGCGCTCAGGACGGGCAGCACGAATTTGTGCTTGTAAGCGACCATGACTTCAATCTGGTCGCACTGTGCGCCGGTTGCACCGGCGACTGCGGGGTCGGGCCAGCTGCAGCCGCCGATGGGGTCGCAATCGTAATCCCAGGCCCGGGTCTGGACGCTGATGTCGGAGCCGCCTTCGCCGGCGCGGGCAAGGCCGCCGGTGGCGTGCTCGGCCGTCCACGCGATACAGGCATCGCGCCCGCTGGCGCCGTCACAGGTAGTGAGTCCGGTGATGGCGTAGCGGGCCGCCTCGCGGGAAGCGTGCTGGACGCTGACCCAGCTCTGGAACAGTCGGGCCATGTCGAACACGCCGAAGGACAGGAAGAGAAACAGCACACTGACCAGTGCGAACTCCACGAGGGCCTGGCCTCGTTGGGTTCGGCGGCTTCGTCTCTTGTCGTTGCCCGGTTGTGTTGTCTTCAAGTGATCCCTTCGTCTGCGTCTTTCGATGAATGGGGCTTCGGTCAAGACGGGCAAGAGGGGGCTGGCCCGTCCTGACCTGGCCTATTCGATGAGACGGTGCGAAATCTGGTTCGCTATCGCGGTGAAGATGGACGTCAGTTCGCTGGCGCTGGAAGCCCAGTAGTAATGGTCGTTAGTGCCGGCAGACGAGCTTGCGATGCACTTCAAGAGGCGCTGGTCGGCCGTATTATCGTGGTCGTTGTTGCCGACCTGGTTCGCACACTCAACATCGGTGCAGACGCCATCGCCGCATACCGTTGACGTGTTGGAGCAGACACCGAATGCGACGACAAAGATCTCGATATCCTGGGTTTCTATCGACTGCGACAACTGCCATGTCAGGATGTCGATCTGCTTCTCCCGTGTCTGAGCCGCCGCACAGTTCGAGCTGACGTCGCCGTCGCTAGTTTGCGGTGTGCTCGACGGCCGGCAAATCGTATAGGGCGATTGCGGGTTCGTGCCGTTGTAGGAGTAGTTGTTGTACGTGTTGTCGCCGTCGGACAGCAGCACCATGTACCGCCTGTTGCCGTCTTCGGCAAGGTGGTTGTTGGGTCCGTCCAGGATATCCAGGCCCATATAGAGACCGCCGCAAACATTTGTTCCCGAACCGCCCGTCGCTGAGATGTTGCTGATCCTCGTCGTTAGCAAGGATGAGTTCGAGGTTAGATAGGTTGTTTGGTTCGCGTAATCGACGCAGTTGGTCGAGCTGTTGGTCTGAGGTGCTATTGAGCTGCGCGGGTTGTCACGGAAGCAGCCGCGGAACGGTGTCACACCCACCGAAACGTTCCCACTGGGGCTGGAGCCAAGAAGAATGTTCTTGAACGAAGTGGCCGCGCTCTTCGCGTTGTCAATCGGGCTGCCACTCATACTGCCCGTTGCATCAATCACCAGCGCGGCGTCCAGGAACTGAGTACCAAATCCAGCTTTGGCATGCGCCGAAACGCTGGCCGTCTTGATGCCGAGAATTGAAAGAAAGAACATCTTGATCGTTTTGGTGCCGTTCATCGTTAGGGTGTTGGTCTCGCCGTAGCAGGGCGGACCTGCGTTACCGTCGCAAATGCTCACCGTTGGCACTGCATTGGACTCGTTGTCGTAGAAGTACTCGTTCGCTTTGGCAACGGCGTTGGTCAAACCGGCGGGTGTCCCGTTGAGCTCCAGGATGCCCGAGAGGGCCGCAGTATCCAGAGAGCGGCCCAGCTCAACACGCGTCACGTAAAGACGCCCCACGTCGACCGCGAGGCCGACGATTCCGAACATCACGATCGTCGCCAGGCCTACCATCAGGATGATCTGGCCACGGCTCCCTCCGGCTCGAACGTGGCTTAGACGGTTGAAGAATATGTGCATGATTTTTCCCCTATCTAAACAGTCGGCTCGGCTGGCTATAACTGAAGGAGATTTAAGGGAAAAATTTTCTAGAAGTTTAGCTTCATATGTTATTCAGGCCAGTCAGCACCACGCAAAAGCGCCCCAGGTTACCCCTGGGGCGCTTACCTTGATTGATGCGCGGCTGGCTAGCTTACGCCGTCACCACCGGCCAGATTGGGCTCGCCGTTACATTCGCCGTAAGGCTCCATCGTCATGCGTTGTCGCCCGACCACAGTAACGCCGTTAGGTGCGATCGCCGTCAACACGGGAAGCGTGAACTTGTGCTTGTAGCTCACGATCACCTCGATCTGGTCGCATTCCTTGCCGAATGCATTGTTGACCGCCGGGTCAGGCCAGTCACAGTAACCGCTGGAGTCGCAATCATAGTCCCACGCCCGGGTCTCAACCTCGATATTCGGCGACACTCCGTCGGCGCCGCCGCGTGCCAGCCCGTCCGTGGCATTCTTCGCCACCCAGACAATGCAGGCGTCGCGGTCTCCGGACGCTCCGTCGCAGTTGACCTGTCCCGTAATCGCGTATCGAGCCGCTTCCCGCGAGGCGTGCTGGACCGTGACCCAGCTCTGGAACAGCCGCGCCAGGTCGAATACGCCGAACGACAGGAACAAGAAGGCCACCGCTACGATGCCGAACTCGACCAGCGCCTGGCCGCGTTCGCGCCGTGTACCGCTGCCGCGCCTGATGCCGAACAACCCTCTGCCCATCCGAGATGCCTTTCTTTCCCGCCTACTCGATCAAGCGGTGCGCGATCTGGTTGGCGATAGCCGTGAAGATCGAGTTCAACTCGCTGGAGTCGGTGGCATAGAAGTAGTGGTCGCTGGTGCCCACCGAGCTTGAGGCGATGCACTTCAGCAGACGCGTGTTGGCCGGGTCACTGCCGTCGTTGTCGTTGTCAGTGTTCCCAATCGGCCCTGCGGGGCTCTCGACAACAGAGTTGCAGTCGGACGGCGTGGAGTCGTCATAGATCTTGCCGTCGCCGAGGTCGCAATAAGGCGTGCCACCCGCAAAAGCGACAACGAATATCTCCACGCCCTGGGCCTTGATCGCCTGCGCCAGGTGAATCGAGCGAGCGTCCATCTGGCGTTCTCGCGGTGTCGCAATGTCGTTGCAAGTTTGCGGGCTGGAGCCGTCGGAATCACTCAGCTCGCCAACCCTCCCGGACTGGTTGATAGTGTCGTCCTCGCACGGGTAGTCGCTGTTCTGGCTTTCGCCACCCCATACACCGCCGCACGACTGGTACGGCATGCAGGGGTAGTCCGTGCCACTGATGGTGGTGCCTGTCGGTGAGTAGGGTGAGTTCGCCCCAACCCAGGTGGACGATCCATCGTTCTGATAGGAGACGTTGCCCCAGTAGGCGTTGTCGCCGTCAGACAGGAGGATCATGTACTGGCGGTTGCCAGGATAGGCCACATCGTCATTGTGGTTGAGGCTCGTGTCGCCGATGATGTCCCAGCCCTTCGCCAGGCCGGTGCACACGTTAGTAGCCGACGTACCGAATCCACCACTCGCCGTGATGTTGCTGATCTTTGTGTTCAGTGCACTGCTGTTATAGCTGAGTGCTGACCACTGGCTGTTGGTGATGCAGTCGCTGGCGCTCATCGGGGGGTTGAAGCAACCACGGAACGGTGTCACGCCCACCAGAACATTACCCTGCGGGCTGCTGCCCAGCAGAATGTTCTTGAACGTAGTGGCGGCATCCTTCGCGTTCTGGATCGGCGTGCCAGCCATCGAAGGCGTTGCGTCCAGCACGAGCACCGCGTCTAGGTACGCTGTACCGAAGCCGGCCTTGGCGTGTGCCGATACCGAAGCCGTCTTAATGCCCAGTACGGAGAGGAAGATCAACTTGATCGTCTTGGTGCCGTCCATCGTCAGCTCGTTGACACTGGAATCGGCGTAAGCGTTGCAGGTGACGCCTTCGCTGCCATCGCAACTGCTTACGTCCTCGTTCTCCTGGAAGTAGATCTCCGCCCTGTCTGTTGCGTTTGTCAGGCCGCTGGACTGGCCGTTCAGCTCCAGGATGCCGGACAGCGCTGCGGAGTCCAGTGAACGCCCCAACTCAACGCGCGTCACGTAGAGGCGGCCCACGTCCACCGCCAGCCCCACGATGCCGAACATCACGATCGTGGCCAGACCTACCATCAGAATGATCTGGCCTCGTTCACCCAATCGGTGCTTCATCTTCTTTATCAAGGCAGTAGCCCCCTACCTGTCCTGGATGTCCACGCCGCCGCTAAGATTGCGGGTTGGCGATCCTTATCTTTGTGTGTGAACACAACTTGAGGTCGTCTTTGAGGACCCCTGGGATGCCTACGATCAGCGAGTGGTTGTAGCAGACCCTCACGTCCAGCCACTTATCCGTCGGTCCGCCGCTGGTCGGCGTGTTCAGGCCCCATTCCACGCAGACACCGGGGTCGTTCGTGCCGCAGTTGTTACCCGACGTTCCCGCCGTTGTATTTCCTGTTGAGGTCACCGGAGTCGTCGGGATTGGCGCATTGGCCAGCCGCTCGGTCTCCGAGGTGACCAGGTTGCGGAGCGTCGGCAGCGCGCTTGGCGAAGTCACGCCAACCTGCGCCCCAAGCCTCGCCGAGTCTCGAGACGCCGCCACGATGGTCATGTAGGAGTTGAACGCGTGCCCCATCTCCACCAGACCCAGCAGCAGCACGATCAGCATCGGAGCCGTCAGCGCAAACTCGATGAGGCTTTGGCCGCGTTCCTTGCGGTGGTGTTTCTTTGCCGTCCTGGACTCAGCAGTGGAGGTGTTACTCACCATAAGGCTGCTTTACCTCTAAACGCCGCAGCGTCTCAAACATTACGTGGACGAGGAAGCAGCGATCTCCGTACCGTTTTCGAAGCCACTCTCGCCTATACGAGACATGGCCACAGTCCCCCTGCTTCTTATCTCTATAGTCGGCAGGTAGGGCGGAAGCTTTAAGATGAATCCCTGACGTGTTGCCGTTCAGCCACCTAGTCGCGTTGCCCGCCAGGGTCGTCAGCGCGCCATCGTGCAGCGCCGCGCCACAATCTGGCGCGCGGCTCGAACTGTCAACGCAGAACCACGCAACATCTAGCTCCCTGATCGCGACCGAACGGCCACGCCCTCCCCTCGGCCTCGTATAGTGTCCCCGGCATGGACGTCTACCTCATTGACGGCACGTACGAGCTCTTTCGCCACTACTTCGCCTTGCCTTCGCATCGCACGGCACGGACCGAAGAGGTCGCGGCTGCTCGAGGCGTCCTCGGCTACCTGCTTTCGCTGCTCGAATCCGGCGTCACCCACATCGGCGTCGCCACCGACCACGTCGTGGAGTCCTTTCGCAACGACCTCTGGGCCGGCTACAAGACCGGCGCCGGCATCGAACCCGCGCTCTGGACTCAGTTCCCGATTCTGGAGGACGGTGTGCGCGCTATGGGAGTCGCCGACTGGCCAATGACCGACCTCGAAGCGGATGACGCACTCGCCGCTGCTGCTCTCTTCGCTGCCGCCCAGCCGGAGGTGGACCGCGTCCTGATCTGCTCACCGGACAAAGACCTGGCGCAGATGGTCACAGACGGCCGTGTCGTGCAGCGTGTCGACAGCCGTAACGGGACCATTCGCGACGAGGCCGGCGTCGTCGAGCGCTTCGGGGTGTCTCCGGCGTCGATCCCTGACTACCTTGCGCTCGTCGGCGACAGCTCGGATGGCTACCCTGGCTTGCCCGGCTGGGGCGCCAAATCCGCGGCCGCGCTGCTTGCCCGCTACCGACGCCTCGACGCCATCCCCGAAGACGCGGCGTCCTGGGATGTCACGGTACGCGGCGCCGAAAAGCTCGCCGGAACACTTCGTGACAACCACGACCTCGCGCTGCTCTTTCGCGACCTCGCCACTCTCCGCACGCACGACCCCGCCCTTACTTCCATAGAAGAGCTGCGCTGGCTAGGCCCAACACCCGATTTCGTCGACTTCACCACCCGCGTCGAGCAACCGCAGCTGCTGCAGCGCGCCCAGGCCCTCGCCCGCCGCGGGATCTCAGGTCCCCCGTCACTTTCGCGGGCTGATAGAAAGGCCGGGCGACAAACCCGGCCCCTTTTGCGTCCGCAACGCGTGCTACTGAGAAGCTGCCTGCGTGTGGACAATTGTCGAAGCCCAGGCCCACGCGCGATCCGTCTCGCCCGGACCTAGAGGCCCCTCCTTGTCCTGGACGAAGAAACCATGCGGCTGTTCGACCAACCGGCCTCCCTTCGCCTCGAGCTGTCGCGCGATGCGACCCGCCGCGTAACCCAGGAGGCCCATGAACGTCCGCAGCACGAAGCCCTGAGTTCGACCATCGATCCGGGTATCAAAACCCGTCACGCCAACGCCCTTCAGGCTCCCCGGCGGGATGTTACCGAGGAACGCCTTCACGGCAGGAGTCGGTCGGCCCGCTTGCGTCGGAGACCCAACCACAACCACCTCGTACTTGTTCAGCCCGTCCCAATCAGCATCTTCCACCCGCTCGAGCAGCGTGTCCTCCCCTAGCGCCTTCGCGACCGCCTTTGCGATCTCTTCGGTGTTGCCATAGGCGGAGTCGTAAACAACCAACGCTTTCATGACTGCCTCCCGTCTGTTGACTACATTTATTACAAAATCGCAATGATGCCCTCGCAAAGGGCCAAACGTCCCGAGTTGACGCATTGCAGAAATGAGAAGACGAGCCGCAGACGGCTCGCCTTCATTCAAGCGCATCGTGCGCTTCTCCGGTGGGACTCGGGAACGTAGCCCCGGCTCAAGTCGAGCTACAACGCTGACAGCACCTTGCGGGTCGAGATCACGTGGCGGTCGACGCGCAGCTGCCTTGGGGTCCATGCCCTAGCGCCAGCCCGATGAGCTGCGGCAGGTGCAGGATCGGCACCTCCAGCCCGTCGACGCGTGGCGTATTTCGCGGCGTCCGGCTGCTGGGCGTCCAGGTTGAGGTGGCACAGCGGGCAGGGCGTCACCAGGCAGTCGGCGCCTTCGTTCTGCGCCTCGCTCAGGTGGTTTGCCGCCATGGTCAGAGAGTTCTTCTTGTTGATCGTCAGGATCGGGAAGCCGCAGCACTTGTCCTGGCCCTCGTATGTGATCAGCGTGCAGCCGAGCGCCTCGATCACGTCCTCGAGGTAGTGGTCGCGTCCTGGGTGGTCGTCCATGCCGAGCACCGATTCCGGCCGCAAGATGTAGCAGCCGTAGAACGGGCCCACCTTGAGGCCGGTCAGCGGCTTCTTCACCATGCTCTTCAGCTTGTCCAGGCCGAGGTCTTCGACGAGCACCCAGAGGAAGTTCTTCACCTCCAGGCCGCGCTTCGGCGTCGTAGAGCAGGCCTTCGTCCGCCAGCGCCTCGTTGACTGCGGTCGCCAGCTCTGGGCGCTTCTTCATGCGGTCCTGCGCCATCGACTGCACGCCCTGGCAGGTGCTGCAGATGTTCATCAACGGCAGGTCCATGCGCTGAGCCATCGCGAAGTTGCGGGCGTTTAGCGCGTCGGCTGTCTCCAGGCTGTGCTCGCTGATCACGCCGGCGCCCGTGCAGTTCCGTCGTACAGCTCCTCCAGCTCGATGCCGAGCAGCGGAGCCACCTGCACCATCGACTGGTACAGCTCGGGAGCGGCGCCCTTGGAGACGCAACCCGGCCAGAAGGCGTATCGCATTAGTGACTCCCTTCGCTTTCCTTACGATCGAACCATCTGAGGATGCGCTTGACGTGGCGCACGCCCGGGATCTTGTGCGGGATGATCGGCGGCATCTTGCCCGCTCGCAGCATACGCGGCGCGCTCGGCAGGTAGGACAGCTGGCCGATGAGGTTGAACTTGCCCTCCGTGAACACCGGCAGCCGGAACTCGTCCAGCCGTCCGTTCGCGGCCACCAGCTCGACGAACGCTGCGTGTGGCGGTGCCGTTTTGTTGGTGACCCCGTGGTGGCCGGCCTCGGCGCGCAGCTTCAGGATCTGCTCCATCGGCTTCACGTCCTTCGGGCAGACCTCGACGCAGTAGTTGCAGCGTGTGCAGTCCCACATGCCGCTTGGCTCGCTGTACTCGCGCAGTCGCGACGTCGTCTCGTCGTCGCGCGGGTCACCGACGAAGCGGTATGCCTTGGCCAGCGCCGCCGGCCCGAGGAACGACTTGTCGATCTCGAGCACCGTGCAGTCGGAGACGCAGGCGCCGCACATGATGCAGTTCATCACCTCGCCGAGCGCCGCCATCGACTCGTTCGGCACGAGGTACTCGCGCTCCGGCTCCTCGCCGTGCGGCTTGCAGCCACGGCTTGACGGCGCGGACCTTGCTCCAGAACGGCGCCATGTCCACGACGAGGTCCTTGATCACCGGCATGTTGCCGCCCGGCTCGACCTCGATCTCGTCGCCGGCCTTGGCGATACTGCCGATCTGCGTCTTGCAGGCCAGCCGCGCCTTGCCGTTGATGCGCATCATGCAGGAGCCGCAGATCGCGCTGCGGCAGGAGCAGCGCAGCGACAGCGTGCCGTCGTGGTACTCGCGCACCTCGATCAGCGTGTCGAGGACGGTCGCGTTCTCCGGCATGTCGACGGTGTACTGCTGGTAGTAGGCTTCGCCGCTTCCCTCCGGGTCGAAGCGTTTGACCTTGAGCTTGACCTCCATCAGTACTTCCTTTCCTGTGGCTCCCACTGCGTGATCGTTACCGGCAGCGTGCCGAGCTGCGGGCCGGACTGCGGCGTAGGTGCAGGTTATGTGATGCAGCCAGTCCTCGTCGTTCGCGCTCGGGAAGTCGAGGCGGTAATGCGCGCCGCGGCTCTCCTTGCGCTCGATGGCCGACGCAGCCACCATCTCGGCGCAGTCCAGCATGAAGCCGAGCTCGATGTGGAACAGCAGGTCGGTGTTGAACACCTTCCCCTTCGATTCCACGCCGACGGTCTCGTAGCGCTTCTTCAGCGCCTTGACGTCGTCGAGGCCCTCCTTCAGCTGCTCCTCCGTCCGGAAAACCTGCACCTTCTCGTTCATCGATGCGGCCCATGTCCATGCGCACGTTGGCGATGCGGTCAGCGGTCGCTGGTCGCGCCAGCAGCTCGGCGAGCCGCTTCTCGGCGGCGTCGGCGAAGCGCTCGTCGGGCATACGGATGTCCTCGGTGCGTGCGCGCTCGGACGGCGTCCATGCCGGAGCGCTTGCCGAAGACAATCGTGTCGAGCAGGGAGTTGGCGCCGAGGCGGTTGGCGCCGTGGACGCTGACGCAGGCCGTTTCGCCCGCCGCGTACAGGCCGGGCACCGTCGTGCGGCCCCAGACGTCCGTCTTGATGCCGCCCATGATGTAGTGCATGCCGGGCAGGATCGGGATCGGCTCCTCGATGATGTCGACGCCGGCGAAGTCGATGCCGATCTCGCGGATCTGCCACAGACGCTCGCGGATCACTTCAATGCCGAGGTGGCGCATGTCGAGGAAGACACAGCCGTCGACGCCGCGCCCTTCGTTGATCTCGGTCTGCTCCGCCCGCGAAACGACGTCGCGGCTGGCCAGCTCCATCATGTTCGGCGCGTACTTCTCCATGAAGCGGTCGCCGGCCGCGTTGAGCAGGTAGGCGCCCTCACCGCGCGCGCCTTCGGTGATCAGCACGCCGGAGCCCTTCAGCGTCGTCGGGTGGAACTGCACCATCTCCATGTCCATGCACGGCGCGCCGGCGCGGTAGGCCAGGCTGAGGCCGTCGCCGGTGCAGATCAGGGCGTTGGTGCTCGGCTCGTAAACGCGGCCGGCGCCGCCTGTGGCCATGATCACGGCCTTGGCGCCGATGACATGGACCTCGCCGGTGCGAATGTCCATCGCCACGCAGCCCTTGCACATGCCGTCTTCTATGATCAGGTCCAGGACGAACCACTCTTCGTAAATGCGCAGGCCGTGCTTGATTAGCTGCTCGTACATCACGTGCAGCAGCGCCTGGCCCGTGATGTCGCCGACGAAGTAGGTACGTGCCCGCTGCTGCCCGCCAAAGGCACGCGAGCCCAGGTTGCCGTTCTCGTCGCGGTGGAAGATCACGCCCATGTGCTCCAGCGCGATGACTTCGCCACCCGCCTCAGAGCACAGCACCTCGATCGCGTCCTGGTCGCCCAGGTAGTCGCTGCCCTTCACCGTGTCGTAGGCGTGGTCTTCCCAGGAGTCGTCTACGGTCCACGGCGGCATTGATGCCGCCCTGCGCCGCGTTGGAGTGGCTGCGTACGGGATGCACCTTGGAGATGATCGCCACGTCTGCGCCGGCGGCCTGCGCCGCAAGCCCGGCGCGCATCCCGGCCAGACCCGCGCCGATGATCAGGACATCATGCTGGTACACGGCCATCAGCCCGGACCTCCCCTGTTCTCCGGCCCCGCCTCGAAGTACGGGAGGGGCTGCCCCGACGGAGCCGGGACACGCCTGCGATGTTAGCGCGGCCTCCAGATAGGGACAAGGGAATCCGGCCCAGAGTCTGGTGGCGGAAGAGGGAATCGACATGAAGGCATAGCGATCGATGAGTGGCGGATCGCTAGCACCTACGTTTACGCGCTCAAAACGGTGGGTCATCTCAAATCTAGCCCGGAGTCAACCTAACCGCGAGCGATTAGCCCGATACAGACTGGTGCCGATGCGGGTTGACACTTTACGATGGGTTATGTACTATTCGCGTCGCGCAGTTGAAACGCTGCGATCGGAAGAGCCCCCGCCGGTAACGACATCTCGAAACCCAAGAGGAGGGGGCTCGTTATGAAGCTACTGATTGCTGTCTCGCTTTTTATCGCTCTCGCAACATTGCTCTATCTGCCCGCTGGGGCGGACGACGAAGACGGGGTCGAGATCCTCGTCACACCGAAGGTCATCGCCATCTCGGTTGACCAGACACAGCTTGACTACGGCTCACCAGAAGTCGGGACGATTGGTAACCTACCATCACCGCTGGGATTCAATGTCACCAACGACAGTACTGTCGCGGTGGACCTCCAGATCGCTGGAGACGACACAGCAAGTACGGGCGGCAGTTGGACGTTGGGGTCTACACCGGGAATGGACACCTACGTCCAGTACTACGCGGTCGATTGGACGACTCCGGTCTATCCCGACAATTTCGCCACACTGAAGAAGATAGCCGAGGACTTCAAGGCCGATCTCGCGGTTAGCGCTTCCATAAACATCAAGCTCGCTTTGGACATGCCGACCAATACGGCGAAGCTCGATCAACACTCGGCGCCCGTAACCGTCATTGCGCTAGAGGCGACTCCTTAGCTCTGGAAGTCAGCGTCGAACGTTCGTGGTAACAATCAAGGTCTTCTCTGCATTGCTACTTGCGTTCGTGCTGCTCGGCGCGCCGAGCAGCCACGCCGACCGTGGCGTCGGCATCAATGTCAGCCGTATCGAAGTCACACGGAGTCTCACCCAGGGTGGCGGATACGATCTGCAGCAGTTCGCAGTTATCAACACAGGCGACGAGCCTGCTGAGTACGAGGTGAACATAGGTTACCTCGCTAACCAAGCCGAACGTCGTCCTGATCCGACCTGGTTCGAGTTTCACCCACCCCGCTTCTCGCTGCAGCCGGGTGAGATGCAGAACGTGTCCATGAGCCTCTCGCTCCCGTCAGGCGCCGAAACAGGCGACTATTATGCTCAGGTGCAGGCGCAGCTGGTGACTGACGCTGGCGCGCCGATAGGCGTTGCTGCTGCGGCCCGGTTGTCATTCTCTGTCGAATCGTCTAGCTGGTTTGCGGCCCAGCGCTTGCGCATCAACCGCTTCCTACGGGACCTGGAGCCGTGGTCGTACTTCGTCGAGGGGTTGTTCGTCCTGGGCCTGGTGGCCTATTTCGCTCGGCGCTATTCGCCCGTCAGGCCGCGACTCCGGTTCGAACGAAGACGCTAACTGCCGCCGCCGGTCGCTGACAACGCTGTGTTGGTAACCCGTTTTGCCCTGACCACCAGGCGCTGGTTGTACTCGAGCTGCGACCTGTCGAAGCTGCCGCCGCAGGTGATCATCGTCAGCGCCTCGTAGGATGTCGCGCCGATGATGTCATTGACCGGAGCCGACGCAACGGGGTAGTAGTCCAGGGTCGCGACCTCGTAGACAAAGGTCTCGCCGTCAGCCAGCGCCACTTCGATCCGGTCACCCGGCTTCAGGTCCCGGAGCCGCCAAAACACGGCGGGGCCATAGTCGTGATAGTCGACGTGTCCCGCCATAACGATGTTACCGACGGTGCCGGGTTGGGCGGAGAAGTCGTACCAGGCGACGTCAACGGGGCCTTCCGGGTCCTGCATCGCGCCACTGTCGTCCACGGTCTTGATGTCCACCGGTGCGTCGATGCCGACCCTGGGAACGCGGACGCGTACGATGGCTGCTTTGCTCGGCGCTTCGCTCTCGGCTTCCTTCGCGGTTACCTGGTCTTCGTTAGGTTCCATGGGAGGTCGCGGCGTCCAGCCCTGCAGCACCCAGTCTTCAATGATGGGCTGAGGCTGATACGTTGATTCGGGCAGCGCTACAGCTGGTGGTGGACTGATGGGTGTTTGGTTCGTCTTCAGCATGTATAGCGAAACCAGGCACAACGCCACCCCGCTGACGATCAACGGCATCGTGGTGAAGATCGATGGCTTCATCCTTGTGTCTCGCCTCCATGCGCCGTCCGAGACGGCTTTCATTCTTAAGATCGTCAGCTCTCAGACAAAAGTTGAGCCACATGCGGGAGCGTTAACACCACATTACAAATGCGATCCATTTCGCAATTGCCTGTAAACCGCCCCTGATCTTGCGCCGATAACCAGTGTGAGACCTCGCGATAGGCCTCCAATCGCATTAGCTAGGAAGGAGAAAAGGTATTGAGAACGCTAGCAAAAAAGGCAACGCTTCTCGGCGTGGTTGCAGCGGTGGTCGCTGTGACGGTGGGAAGCCTCGTTTTCTCACAGGGTGTGACCTTTGGTGCTGAGACCGACGTCGGCTCCGAGACAGACGTGATCGTGCCCTACGTCCCGGACCCGACCAATGCCCAGTTCCCGGTCGTCGGCGGCTCGCCGGCTATCCCGGACTTCGAAGCCGCGCCACCCGCCGCCCCGCTGGACAACGGTAACAACGCTGCTGTCGACGCCAACGCCAACAGCCTGCCTTCGGCAGGAAACGGCGGTTACCTCGACTCGTCGAACTCGAACACCATGGCGTACGCGCTGATGGCCTTCGCGATCGCGATCGTGATGACCGGTTCAATTGCCTGGGTCAGCTCCCGCAAGCAGGACTGACATTGAGCTAAGAACGACCCACATCGATGAGAGCGGGCCGATTTCGGCCCGCCCTCACCGACAAGCCGTCCCTCGATCCAAGCCCCCGCATGCAGCGCTGAACGAACAGGAGCGAACCGATTCGATGAGTGAGCGGGCCGATCTAGTCCTCTCTTCATCGCCATCAGTCTGAATAATGGAAGCCCCCATTTCTACGACAAGGATGTCGAACCAGAACCTCCTGGGCTGGCTGACGCAAGAGCGCCTCCTGACGGGCGCTGTCGTCGCAATCCTCCTGCTGCTGTCTCTCCCCGTCTTCACCACGGGGCGCTCACCGCTGAACTCCGACCAGTCTCTCTACCTCGCCGAAGCCCTTAACATCTCTGATGGACACCTGACCTACCCGACCGGAGAGCCAATCGTCCACCGGTCGCCGTTATACCCGGCATTCATTGCCGGCGTGTTCCAGTTCAGCGGCGTCTCCCTTGATAGCGCGTACTTTGTCGCCCAGGTCTCGGTGATTGCCAATTTGCTGCTGTTGTTTCTCCTGGGGCGGGCCCTCTTCGGGTTCTGGGCCGGCGCCGTCGCGGGCATAATGGCTGCCAGTTCCCTTTACCTGCGTGGTATGGGGACCACGCTCTTCCTGGACAGCACGCAGGTCACGTTCCTCCTTGTGAGCCTCCTCGCCTACTGGCGCGCCGAGACGTCTCGCAGCGCACCTCTCATGGCGTTCGCTGGCGCCCTCCTCGGCGCGTCATTCTTAATCAAAGAAGCGTCAATCCTCTTCCTGCCGCTGCCGCTTGTCGTCGGCCTGATGTTCGGCTTTGAGCGGAACTGGAAGCAGATCATGCCGGCGTGGTTCGCCGGCTTTGGCGTTACCACCGTCTGGTGGTGGATCTGGGTCTACATCCAAACTGGGCAATTGTTCCTGATTGGATCCCCAAACGGCGGCCTGGCGCTGATGCTGGTAGGCGTCTTGGCGTTGGGCGCGGCTTGTACTGCAGCCTTGCTGAAATTCGCGCCTCCGCAATTTCACGCCGCACTCACCAGCCGCACTGCCGCCGTGCTGGTGCTGTTTACCTGGGGTGCCTTTTTCTTCTTCGGTTTGGAACGCACGGGCTGGGCATACGACAGCGATTACCTGGGGAACACCACCTCCTACCTGTTGAACATCTTCCTGCCCAACGTGCAACCGGCTCCGCTGATCATCGCCGGGTGGGCCTGGCTGGTCTGGTGCGCGATCAAGGGCGGACCAGTAGCGGGATTGCTCGTCATTTGTGCGCTGCTCTACGGCTCCTTCTTCATCCTGGTCGCGGACCGGGGACTCTCACTTAGGGACGAACTGCCCATCGTTTACCTCTCCTACCTCGCGGTCGGTGGCTTGGCGGCCAGTATCGTCCGCTGGGGTACCCGCCTCGACCTGGGATCGACGGGTCGAATCTGGGGCGGCGCCGGCGCGATGGGCATCGTTGTCGTGATGACCGCGATTGTTTTGGTCAGCGGCACCTCCGTCACGGTGGCGAGCGTTGCCACCCTCCAGGACGATTGGGACAACCCCCTCGTCAGGGAGACCGCGGACTGGATCAGCGAGAACATCGAGCCGGGTGCCACGATCATGGCCTCCCGTCTCTACTACAGCCATATCTACTTCCTGACAGACGGTGATTACCTCATCCACCAGCTGCCCACTGTCGAAGTCGACCTCCAGCCCCAGCCGGGTTCGCTGACGCCGCTGAGCCGTGCGAGCACGCTATTTCGCTGGGAGCAACACCTCCTGCCGGCTGACTCTCCGGCGGATCAGTGGCTCTATCTGACACGCTATCCCGTCAAGGGCTACTTCATTGGGCTGGCCGAGGACGATCTGCTGTTGGAGCTGGAACGTCGTCAAGTCGACTACGTCGTCGTGAGCACGCTCGATGCGGGCTTCAGCTCGCCGTCGTTCAACCGCTACTTCGAAGAAAACCCGGCGTTTGAGCTGATACATGTCATCACGGCTTCGCCACTCGATGAAGTTCGCATCTATCGCGCAAAGCTCGATGCGCTGGAGCCGCAAGGCAAGCCTGCGCAGGTGACGCAAGCTGCTTACGAATACGTGGTTCACCTGATTGGCGGTGAGACACCCGCCAGCGAATATCTAAGCCGCATTAACTCTGCCGGCTTTGAATTGACGGGGCGCTAAATGACCGGCGCCAGAGGTTTGTGCATATGAAAGTAATAGTCACCATACCGGCCTTCAATGAAGAGGAGAACATCGCCAGCGTCATCCGTGAAATCCCACGGACGATTCCCGGCGCCTCTCGCGTCCAGGTCCTGGTGCTGGACGACGGCTCCCGGGATCGCACCGTCGACGTTGCTCTGGCCGCTGGCGCTGACTATGTCATCTCTAACAACCGCAATCGAGGCCTGGCCTACACTTTCCAGCGCGCCCTCAACGAGGCCCTGGACAGGGGCGCTGACATCATCGTCAACACAGACGCGGACAACCACTACGATCAGACACGCATCCCTGATCTGATTGCGCCGATCCTCGACCACGAGTCGGATATCGTCATTGGTAGCCGCGTCCTCAGCAGCCTCAAAATGCGCTGGGCCAACAAGCAGGGCAATCGCGTGGCTAACTATCTGATGCAGCGAATGCTCCGCATCCCGGACATTGACGTTTCGTCCGGCTATCGCGCTTACAGCCGCGAGGCCGCGCTCTCCCTCAACATCCTCTCGGGCCACACTTACACCCACGAGACGCTGTTCAACGCCCTCGACCGCCGTCTACGCATTGTCAGCATCCCGCTGGAGGCTCGCCATGTTGAACGGCCTTCCAGGCTTATCCAGGGCCTGCCCAAACACGTCTTCCGGGCAGGAGTCGGGATTTTGCAGTCGATGCTGCGCTACCGGCCACTGCAGGCCTACGGCTCTCTTGGCCTTCTGTTTGCCGTCGCCGGTTCAGTCCCGTTCCTGCGATTCCTCTACTTCTTCGCGGCGGGCAACGGCAGCGGGCACCTTCAATCCCTCGTCGGGGGAACGGTGCTTTTGTTCCTGGGTGTGCTGTTCATGATCTTCGGCATGCTGGCTAAGGCGATCAGTTGGAACCGACAGCTGCTAGAGGAAGTGCTCTATCGACTCAAAGATGATGAAAAATTCGTCGATTCCGGCCTATCGTCTGTGGTCCATCTGACCGAAGTAAAGAACGAGGGGCTTGAATCGAACGGAATCTCAAAGCCGTCTCGCAGGGCTGCGTAGGACAGGGAGGTCGAATCTTGGCAAATTCCAACACAAGGCTCCAAAAGATCGGAATCATGGGAGTAGGCGTGGTTGGCGGAGCCGTCCGCAACTACCTTGAGATGATCGGTGTGGAGCCATTGCTCTACGACCCCGGCAAGAAACTCGGCTCTCTCGGAGAGATAAACGCGGCCGATCTTGTCTACGTGTGCGTACCGACGCCCTACGTGGCTGGCGTTGGCTTCGACGACAGCGCTGTGGCTGAGGCCTTCCGCAATCTTCGAGGCGGGAAGACGATCGTCATCAAGTCTACGGTGCTGCCCGGGACGACCCAGAGGTACCAGGACGCTTACCCGGACCAGCGCGTCTTCTTCAATCCGGAATTCCTGCGCGAGGCAAGCGCCAACGAAGACTTCCTGACGCCGGACCGGCAGATCGTCGGGTACTGCGGCGAAGAGTCTGACCTCGCGTATGAGATCCTCGAGATGCTGCCGCGCGCTCCTCACGAGACCGTGGTGCCGGCAGGCGTGGCGGAGATGACCAAGTACGCAACGAACTCGTTCCTCGCGCTCAAGGTGATCTTCGGCAACGAGCTCTTCGACCTCTGTCAGGCCGTCGGAGTTGACTATGAGCTCGTGAAGCAGGGATTCAGCGTCGACCAGCGCATCGGCAACTCGCATTTCAACGTCGACGACGCCGGCTACCGCGGCTACGGCGGAAAGTGTCTGCCCAAAGACACGATGGCGCTCCTCGACCTCGCCGACGACATGGGCGTGACCATGCGGCTCCTGGAGGCGGCGCACGAAGTCAACTCAAAGCTGAAAGCGCCCGTTCCGTTCCACCGCCGCGAAACCGCGGGCTCCGAAGCCCAGACCCAGTTCGTTCGGCTCGCGGGATAGGTGTAGATGACCGAACGAGTAAGAGGAGACGCAAGGAACAGCGTGATAGGGGAGCAGGAGGCCACCGCCTCCTCTGCCCGGCCCACGCGTGTACTGGTTCTCGCGAGCACTTTCCCGCGCTGGCCTTACGATACAGAGCCTCCCTTCGTCTACAACCTCTCGCGCCATCTCACGGAGCGGTTCGACGTAGTCGTGCTGGCCCCTCACGCCCCGGGCGCCAAGGACGTCGAGACGATGGATGGCATGGAAGTACACCGCTTCCACTACGCGTGGCCCGAGAAGGCTCAACTGCTCGCCTACGGTGGCATGCTGCCCAACCTGAAGCGCAATCCATGGCTCTGGGGTTTGGTTCCGTTGTTCCTTGCCACCGAGCTAGTCAGCACCATCCGTCTCGTCAGGTCCCACCAGATCGATGTCATCCATGCCCACTGGCTCGTTCCGCAGGGCCTCGTGGCCGCACTGGCCGCGACGATCCTTCGCAAGCCTGTTGTCATGACCGCACACGGCGGCGACGTCTACGGCTTACGCGGCAAGTTGGCGAGCGGGATCAAGCGGTGGGCACTAAGCCGGATGACTCGCGTCACGGCCGTCAGCCGCGATCTCGCCGATGCGATCCGCGAGCTCGATTCGCACAGACCTGTCGACGTGATTTCGATGGGCGTGGACGTGACTCGCTTCCGCCGACGGCGCGGTGCACGCAAGATCACCACGGCCTTGAATGTCACGGGTCCGGTCATCCTCTTTGTCGGCCGCCTTGCAGAAAAGAAGGGCGTTCGTTACCTGATTGAGGCCATGCCGGAAGTGCTCGAACAAGTGCCCGACGCGACCCTCGTGATCGTTGGCGATGGCCCGCTGCGCCAGGATCTGGAGCAGCGGGTGAGCAATCTCGCCATATCCGCGTCGGTGCGCTTCACCGGTGCCAAAAGTCCTGAGGACCTGCCGCAGTTCTATTCGGCCGCGGACGTTTTCGTCGGTCCCTCGATTGTTGCCGAAGGAGGCGACGCGGATGGTATTCCGGTTAGCTTCATGGAAGCGATGGCTTCCGGCACCCCAATCGTCACCACGAATGTAGGTGGAATTGGTGAACTCGTCACTCATGACAAGACTGGACTGATGGTTCCCGAGCGCGATCCGAAAGCGTTGGCCGAAAGCGTTGTTCGGATACTTACGGAAGCGCGGCTCGGCAACCGTCTGAGCCGTCAGGCGCGCGCCTGCGTACAACGTGGCTTCGCCGAATCGGTCATCGCGGACCGTTATGGACTCGTGCTTCAGGAGGCGGCTGCATGACCGCTGGTGCGCAAACGAGGCCTGGAGGAAGGGTCGATCGCCGCGAACTGAGCGCAATCTCTCATCGCGTCATGGCTCTGTGGGAATCGCTGCTTGCCGTTTCACTGCTGGTTCTTTTTGTGGGCCTCTCTTTCGTCATCCCTTCCTTGAAAGCGAATGTCTTCGACAGTCCGGACGAGACGTCAAACTTCATCTTCACACAGAGCCTCGCCAAGACAGGCAAGCTTTGGTATGAAAAGGATTACTTGCACCTCGACGAAGAGAACCTCCTCCACCCGCGCGGTGTTATTACGCACAACGATCGCGCAGTCCCCTACAGCTTTCTCGGCCTGCCGGTAATCTATGGCGGCGTCTATAAGGTCCTTGGCGACAATCTGTATTACATCGCGCTTGGCTTTGCTGCCGTTTCCGCGTGGGCTTTGTATCGTTCAACCGCCATTTTGTTCAAGGCTAAAGCGTGGGAAGCATGGGTGGTTTGCTGTGCCTTCACGCCTCTGATCTATTACCTCAACCGCCCGTACATGAACGTTACGCCGCTCCTGGTAACGTTCTTTGTTGGCATTTGGCTTTTCGCTCGTTACTACGAGAAATCGCATCGGCTCGACTTGATTCTGGCTTCTGGCGCAGCAGCGTTGGTCATTTTCTTCAGGTACGAATATGTTCTATTTGTAACGCCCCTCGTCCTCTGGGCGCTTTACATCAAACACTCAACCTTTGCCAAACGGGCTTACTTCACGGACGTTGGAATCTATTGTTTGGCCGTGCTGCTGTTCTTTGCGTTGCCGACAGCCCTCCTGAACCAATCCATCTACGGTGACTGGAAGACCTACGGCCCTGGACTTTTCACAGAGACCTTCTTTCCAGAACGTACCGCAAGCGATGGCAACATGATCGTCGGGGTTCTCCGGTCAGCCCGAGGTGTGCTCCTCCCTTCCTACCCGTTCAATCCTCTGGAGGTCATGCAAAACGTACCGCGATTGACCTTGTGGCTAACGCCTATGTTCACATTGGTCGCAGCCGCCGGCGTCTGGCTCCTCCTGACAAGCAAAAGGAACCTCAGTCCAAAGTTGATACCCCTTGCGCTAATAGCGGTCTACGTTTTGGTTTACAGAGGCTCAGGAAACACCTGGGCGGCGGATTGGCAGCAACCAACATTTGAGGCGGCCATAGTTAGATATTGGCTGCCAGTGTATGTCCTGCTCTTCTTCCTCGGTGTTTACGCGATGACGCGCCTCAGTTCGCAAGTGAAGCTGGTCCTTATCGTCGGATTGTTAGTGACTGGACCTGCCTCCATCTACCATTTCGCGGACGGTTCGTTGGATGCCGGCCGCCAAACGCTGATCACCTATGACGAAGCGGCGCGCCAGCAACTCACTCTGACAGAAAGCAACGCACTTATCTACGCCAGCCTTTCCGACAAATGGATCACTACATATCGAGACGTTGCGACTTGGTGGAACGGATCTGAGTTCTACGATCCGACAACGGTTGCATCCTCAATCGCACGAGTGGCCGAGACTGGCCGACCTGTGTATGTCTTCCGTGAAAAAGAGGTGGATGTGGATGAATTGAACGTCGCCTTGGCGCGGTACGAGCTCCAAGCGTCCTGGGTTGGACAGTCTCGGCTCTATTCGATTGGCTCGATTGGCGAGACCACGACCTCCAGTGAAAGAGAACCCTAGCGTGACAACGATGCGGCGCAATGGCAAAGCGAATCTGTACCACCTCTTCGATGCCGCCTTTAAGCGCCTGGAATCCCCTTCGAGGTACCGGGAGTTCCAGGAGGTTCAGGCGAACATGTTGCTGGACTATCTCAGCAAGCAAGGTGTTCATTTGGATGGCCTGACAGTTCTTGATTTGGGATGTGGCCATGGTGGGTACTCTCGGGTGTTCGAATCACATGGAGCAAAAGTCCTTTCTAGCGATCTCGTGATTGAACGCGCTACGCACGAGTCCCCAATCAGCCTTGCTGCGGCTCTGCAAGCCGATGCCACGAGCTTGCCTCTCGCTGAAAGCAAGTTCGACTTTGTCTTCTGTGCCAGCCTCATCGAACACGTGGCCGATTCGCAATCGCTACTGAAAGAGGTTTACCGCGTACTAAAGCCGGGCGCCGGTTGTTACTTGAGCTTTCCACCCTTTTACACGCCGATTGGCGGACACCAGTTCAAGCCGTTCCATCTCTTTGGCGAAAAGTTTGCACTTGCCGCCTATCGCAAAATGAATAGAGGAGAGGGGCTCGAAAGCACAGGCTTCACCGACGCCTTTGGCGAGTGGGGCCTGTATCGCCGCACAATTAAAGGTACTCGCAAAGAAGTCCAGAAGGCCGGCCTCAAAGTTCTCGATCAGTCGACGCGCTACCTGCCGTTGAACGTGTCGAAAATACCGCTGGTTGCTGAGTTCTTGACTTGGCACGTTCAGTTCTTTCTCCAGAAGCCGACCTGAATCCTCAATGCGAGCTCGTAATCTACTTCTAATTGTCTGCCTCTTGGCTGCCGTGCCCTTTATGGTCATCGGCATTCAAAGCAACGCGGAT
Organism: uncultured Chloroflexia bacterium; assembly: GCA_963766645.1. Classification (GTDB taxonomy): domain Bacteria; phylum Chloroflexota; class Dehalococcoidia; order DSTF01; family WHTK01; genus WHTK01. The sequence continues at coordinate 1,175,557 of CAVYAY010000002.1, forward strand.
CATCTAAGGAACCTCAGCGCCGTGGATGTTGCAAAGGTTTGTGCTTCATTGCTGGCGATGATTCTGGCGACGTTGGGTCTTGCCGCACTCTGGGTTGGGATCTTGAACTTGCTTCGCGCACCAGTACGGCGGTGGGCCGCGGTACAATTCTTCATCGCAAGCTGGCCGTTCCGTTACATACCCGGAACGCTCCCATATCACGCGGCTCGAGTCTTGGCGGGCGAGACTGTCGGCGCAAGCAAGAGCGCAATCGTAACTAGCATCGCGTACGAATCCATATTGATGATAAGTGCAGCTGCCTTTGTTGGGATTTGTGGTCTCGCAATGGGCTTGGCATTGAGCGCATCTTCAAATGGCGTCTACATTCTGGCGGGGCTGCCGCTAGTGATATTGCTTTTTGGGCTTCAGCCGCGAATTCTTGTCCCTGTGGCCAACAAACTGCTGTCAATTGCGAAGCGGCAACCCATCTCAGCTGCGAATTTCCTTAGTTCGCGCGAAACCATTGCTCTCTTTCTTGGTTACGTAGGAGTGAACTGCCTGACGGGTTTGAGTTTCTGGCTCGTCTGTTCGGCCTTGACCGGAACTACCCTCAACCCAATCTTGGCGGTGGGAGCGTTCAGCTTAGCTGGTGCGGCCGGGGTCGCTGTGATCTTCGTCCCTAGTGGCATTGGCGTGCGCGAGGCGGTAGTTGTCACGCTGCTCAGCAGCGTAATAGCGCCTCAGGATGCAATTCTCGCAGCTGGTGTCACTCGAGGTCTTTCGATTATCGCTGACCTGATGTTGTTGGCAGCCCTCGGGTTCATCCACACCGCGAGCCACCTGAGGCTGCGTAACGGTCCCTCGCGGGCTCCCAATCCTTCACACCGGATTTCATAGCGCACCTCCCCCCCGCACCTCGACTCCGACCTGTGGAAATGGCCCGCATGAGGTCGCGATGCAAAGTCAGAGTGCCCGCCGCACCCGCTGAACCACACTGGCATGCGGGCTCCGAATCCTTTAGACCCCATCCTAATGAAGGCGTCCCGGACTTCGGAAGAGACGACAGCTTCGTAGCTGCTTTAGTGCTGAACCCGCTCGACCTGGCAAGTGTCCCAGCGCGAACTCGTGACCGCCGATGAAGTCCCCCGCCTGAGCTGCACAACATAGGCTCAAAGGCTCCCAAGCCCATGCGGCGATATCACGAGCATCGTCCAGCCGAAGCGTCAGACTACTCGACCGTCACCGTGCCAAGAGTTGCGGAATCGCTCCATGGGCCGTTCATCTGGTGGGCTCTGAGGATAAGGTTGCGCGTCCCGATGAAGGCGTCTTTGAACTGCAGTCGGAAGGAGACGGTGATCTCGTCGCCGTTGGTGCTGACGCTGCTGGAGCCAGCAAGGAGACGGCAGCGAGAGTTCGCAACGGTCGATCCGGAGCCCGGCGCGCCGGCGTCGAGGTATGCTCCGGTGTCACTGCGCAGGTAGAGACGGTTGAGGTCGACTCGGTAGAGGACCCAGCAGCCGTTGATCGCCTGTGAGTAGTTGACTCCGGCGACGAGGTCAACGCGGTCGAGTTCGGCCCACCCGCCGGTGTGACTGTAGGTTGCATCGAAACTGATCGGAGTCATGACTGCCACAGTGGCGCCAGATGGAGAGACGCTGACAGTGCCGGGCTCCCCACTGTCCTCGACTGCCACGGTACCAAGGTTCGCGGAATCGCTCCATGGGCCGTTCAGCTGGTGGGCTCTGAGGATAAGGTTGTGCGTCCCGATGAAGGCGTCCTTGAACTGAAGTCTGAAAGAAACGGTGATCTCGTCGCCGTTGGTGCTGACACTGCTCGAGCCAGCAAGGAGACGGCAGCGGGAGTTCGCGACAGTAGACCCGGAGCCTGGTGCGCCGGCATCGACGTAAGCGCCGGCTTCGCTGCGTAGGTACAGGCGGTTGAGGTCGACCCGGTAGAGGACCCAGCAGCCGTTGATCGCCTGTGAGTAGTTGACTCCGGCGACCAGGTCGACGCGGTCAAGTTCGGCCCACCCGCCGGTGTGGCTGTAGGTTGCGTCGAAACTGGTCGGAGCCATTGGCGCCACTGTAGCGCCAGCTGGCGAAACGCTGACGGTGCCAGGTTCACCGCTGTTCGAAACAGATACAGTGCCAAGCGCGGCGGGTGCACTCCAGGGATCGTTGGTCTGGTGAGCTCTCAAGATCAGATTGTGGGTGCCAATGAAGGCGTCCTTGAACTGAAGTCTGAAAGAAACGGTGATCTCGTCGTCGCCGTTGGTGCTGACGCTGGAGGAGCCGGCAAGGAGACGGCAGCGAGAGTTCGCGACGGTTGAGCCCGAACCCGGCGCGCCGGCATCGACGTAAGACCCCGTGTCGCTCCGAAGGTACAGGTGATTGAGGTCGACCCGGTAGAGGACCCAGCAGCCGTCAATGGCCTGCGAGTAGTCAATGCCGACCACGAGGTCAACGCGGTCGAGTTCGGCCCAACCGCCGGTGTGGCTATAGGTCGCGTCGAAGCTAACGGGGGCCATGGGAGCGATCGTGGCGTCGTCTGGCGAGACGCTGACCGTGCCCGGCACGTCAGTCGTTGCGGTTGCCGTATTGGACCAGCCTGAATCGCCGCCGACTCCGAGTGCCTTCACCCGGTAGCAGTTGCTCCCGGCCGCCAGGCCGCCACCAAAGTCATTGTCAACAAAGCTGGTGACCTTCACGGTTCCTACGGGCTTCCAGCCGCTGCAGTTGGCATCACTGCGCTCGATGTCGTAGGCGAGCGGCGAGCCGCTTGAGGCGTTCCAGGTAAGGCTGTTTGAGCCGGAGCCCTGAGTCAGGTTGAGGTTGGACGGCGTCCCTGGAGCGCCGCCGCTCAGCGGATAAATAGACGCCGCTCCGGCCTGGTCGTCGGCAAGGATGACCTTGCGGACACCGTTGGAAATCGCGGGACACATCAGTGGCGTCGATGCGCTGCCGTTGCAGGTCTGGTCACTGTGCCCCATTCCCAGGCCGTGGCCCAGTTCGTGCTCCATGACCGACTGCAAGCTGTAGGAAGTGGACGATATCCCGTTCGAGTCGTCCGCGTCCCAGTTGAAGTCAACATTGTTGAGCAGCGTGTCGGAGTCATAGCGAACGCCACCTGACGTTGCGCACCAGTTGACGCCAAGCGTCCCGGAGCCCAGGTCACTCGCCCACGCAATCGTGTTGAAGCCGTCGGAGTGGTTGCTGCCATCGCGACTCGTCGTGCCGCCGTAGGAGAAGGAAGGATATGAGTTCCCGAGCGCCTGCCACGCGTGCCATGATTCATAACTGAGGCGGCTGAAATTCGCTCCTGTTGGTCCGCCTGACCCAGGGCTGGTGGGATTAACTTCGAAGACCACCGGCAAGCTCGCGGTGCTCCAGGGAGCGCAGTACGTCGCAAAGGCGAGGCTCGTAATCTCCGTGTTGTCCTCGGGAATGTCGACCGCCGCTCCCAGCGCGCTGCTCAAGCTTTGCTCCAGCGCCCGAATGGACTGACTCCGCCTTTCGCCCGTCTGAAAGGCCTGAGTGCCGGCCAACGAGAACTTTGACTGCCAGCGATTAAGCAGCTTCGGCTGTGTCGAGCCGTCGAGCAGGAGCAGGACTCGCTCTCCACTTACGAATCGCGGGACTCCGCCAACGTCCAGCGTCTCATTGCCCACAGAGCCGCCGTCCACTGTGAGGGTTAGCGCCGTCGGACCGCCGCCTTTGACGTATTCTTCGACCTCGATCTGGATACGGGTCTTGATCGTGCCCGGTTCCTTGAACGAGACGACGTCGGTCACACGTCCGACGACGATATTTCGCGCCATGCCTACCTGGGCCTCAAAGGGCTCCTCGATCATCAACGCGCCGTCGTATGGCGCCGGCGCTACCACCGCGATCCTGAAGTGCCTTTCGGTGCTACTGGCGCATATCGCGACCGCTATGAGCGCAGCGATCAGGAGGAACCTCGTTGTCATATATCCGTTTCCCCAGTTTGAGTCGATTAGGTCCTACAAGTAGTGTCGACTGTAACCGGGTTCGTATTTACTCCCGGCGGTGGCATCTCTATCCGAGAAGGATGTGATCGCGGTCCAGAAGGCACTCGGCTTTCAGCCCGAATCGACGGTCTCGTGATAAAGCGAAGGAGGCCTCCTACACGGGAGGCCCTCCTCTAGTGCCGTCGCTTTGTGGAACTATCGCTGCTGGCGGAACCGGACAGTCGCCGCGAGCATGCAGCCCAGACTCATGAGCAGGACGGCAATCGCCACGTTCGGAGTCGTGGAATTGCTGCTTTCGGGGCCAAAGCCCGCAGCCGGAAGAGCGACAGGAGATTCTTCCAGGACCCCTGCAACCTCGCCGTTAGGCCCGGGCGTGCCCTCAACCCTAAGTAGCGTCGAACCGTCTTGGGTCTCACTTGTCCCACTCGCGGATGTCGTTTCGGGACTTGGGCTGACGGACGGACTCGCGGTGGGCGAGGGGCTCGGGCTAGGGGATGGGCTCGGGCTAGGAGATGGGCTCGGCTCGACAGACGCTTCGACCGCTGTGCAGTGGTCCTCGTTGCCGTCGGTGTTCTGCCCGTGGGCCTCGCAGTCCTGGCCGTTGTTCGGCTGAGGATCGGGACGGCATGGTTGCTGGCTGTTCGCGTGCTCGCAGACGCCGTCGTTACCGGGCGGGTCGGCGGAGGCGATGGAAACAATTAGCGAGGCGCTTAGCGCCGCTGTCCCGAGGGCTCCAACCAGCGCCATCAACAATGGTCGCATATCCAGACTCCATTCTTTCCTTAGAAGAAATTGCCTTCATCCTTGAAGGTCTCACTAAGAAGAATGAAATAGATTGGAGTTTGTTTCGGTCTTGGGCAGCGAACCTGTCAGATCCCGACCAATCCGAGAAGCGATTTGGCATGGCGGCAGCTAGTTTGGTGGACTGTCGATACCGGAAGCAGCCTCGCGAGCAATGGCATCAAGGTCCCATTTGACGTCAATGTACCGGCCGGACAGCACGTCGTATCGTCCGGTCGCGAGGTCGACGCACACATCGGCGCACTTCCGCATGGCGGCTTCGGCGTCAGTCTCTTTCGCGATCCGCTCCAGGTGCTTCACCAGGTCTGGCATCCACCGCTTCGCATCTGCCGATCGTATGATCGATAGGTTCAGGTCTGTGGCGACGTGCCCTGCTGCACTGCGAATCCGGCGACGCGATCTCATTAGGTAGCTGAGTCCTGTGATACCGTAGGCGCCAGCATAGGTAAGAAGGCGGCGCGGTCACTACCCGAAATGGACGACAATCCGCCTACTATCCATCCTGATGAACATCCTCTCAGCGGCCAAATTCAGCGCTTTCTCGTCGCCCAGGCTCAGGCCGAGATTGAGCCAACCCAACTTACTCGCGAGGACTACCTGCGTATCATCGTTGGCGAGGTCGCTGTCTTCCGCCGCTACCAGGATCGCCGCGGTCGGATCATCGATCCTGTGTTGCGTCGCGAATTCCAGTATGCGACTCCCTGCTACGCTATGGCGGCTACTCTGGTCGCCAAGTGTGGTCTCGGTGGCCCGGATATGCTGGAGAGCGCCGCGCTGGCCATGGATGCCGCTGTTCTCGAGATTCGTACCTATCGCACACACAGGCACGGCGACTTCTTCACATACCCCGTCATGCGTGCACTCGATCTTTTCGAGGGGCTTGTAGCAGAAGAGCGCATGGTGAGTTGGACAAACAAGCTCGCTAAGGCCAATCCGAAGAGGCTTTACCGTGACTTTCTAGGGCGCCGCTATCGTCATCCATTCAGAAACGGACAGCTGTTCGGTCGCCAGAGGGATTGCTCTAACTGGAATGTTGCTGGGCTTAGCGGCGAGTATCTGCGGGCTAAACGGGGCCTGAGCGAGGGCTTTGAGTTCACGGAGAAACACCTCGCCTACCAGCGGCGCCATTTCACCGAACTCGGCATGTATCGCGACCCGGGCTGTCCGTTGGCCTACGATCAGTTTCCGCGTCACTTCCTGACAAGCATCCTTCACCTGGGTTATCAAGGTCCGCACGCTGAGGACTACCAGGAGTTGATGCAGCGGGGTGCCTGGACTTCGTTGTTCATGCAGTCGCCGTTAGGTGAAGCGCCTGTGGGGCATCGGAGCGCTCAGCACATCTGGAATGAAGCCCAATCGGCGGTGATCTACGAGATCTACGCCAGCCAGAATGCACACGCTGGCCGCCTGGCAGAGGCTGGTGCCTTCAAACGCGCAGCACGCCTCGCACTGGCCAGCATCCACCGATGGCTAAGACCTGACGGCTCCGGTTATGTGGTCAAGAACAGATACCCAATTGAGAAGCGCCACGGCTACGAGACTTACTCCTCGCATTCGCAGTACAACTTGCTCGCCAGTTCAATGTTGGCGAACGCTTACTTGTTCTCCGACGATTCGATAACAGAGCAAGCTTGCCCGGCTGACGTGGGCGGATTCGTCGTCCCCGTTCTTGACGACTTCCACAAGGTCTTCGCGAACGCCGGTGGCGCTTATATCGAGTACGATACATGTGGCGATCACGTCTACAATCCAACTGGCCTGTTGCGCGTGCACATCCGTGGTGGAAACCCTCAACTCGGCCCCTCCGATGGAAGGGTCGGGTCCAAGGGCGATCTGGGCGATCTCTGCGTCGGGCCGGCCTGGCGTGGATCGGATGGCGTTTGGCACAGCCTGGCAGAATACCAGGTGAAGCCGCGGATAGAAGTCCTGGAGGAAGGCCCAGATCGTGTGCGTTTCGATGTCATTTTCGAAGGCAGCTTCCACGGCCTCACGCGAATCAAAGAGGCGTTCACTCTGGATCGCGCGGGTGTGATGGTCGTAGACGAGCTCAGCGGCACTTTCGGGGCACTGCGGGTTCTCTATCCGATACTGGTCTTCGATGGAGCGGAGGAGACTCACGTGAATCTGGTCGGCAGTTCTGTCGAGCTCGCGCTGCGCGACGGACGCTCTCGATTCACTGTCCTTGACCCGGAACGGACCTCCTTGCAGCGGACCGGCGAGCGACTAAAGCACAAGAACGGTGAAGTTGAAACAGTCTTCGCTGAAGTTGAGGGCAAGCAGATTACCTATCGTATCGATGTTCCGACGGACTGACGCTCTCTACGCAACCCGACTCCGCGAGGGCGCGCTCTAGACTCCTCGACTGACGCGGCGGAGGACCGCTGTTCCTTTCTCCGTGTCGAACTCTTCCATATCGAAGACTGGGAACTCGCGAAGCCAAAACTGAACCGACTCCTTTTCGCGCCTATAGTCATCAACGACTATTCGAGCGTTATCGCTAAGCTTGTCGAAGAGAACGGGCAAAGCGGGGTAGCGAGTCCATTTGCCCACAGAGGGCGGGCCATCGACGATTAAGACATCAATTTGATCAATCTCAGCGGCTGCACCTAGGCTGTACCAATCATATTCGTGGCCTTTGAGTTCAATGTATTCAAGCGGGGCGCCAACCACCTTGACGTTCTCCTGCAGGCCGTGAAGAACCAACTGATTCCGTACCCCGGTCAAATAACTCACAGCATGCTCGAAAGACACCACGCTTCCATGCCCAGCTTCTTTGAGAACGTAGCCAGCGACAATCGTCGAGACTCCGCTACCTAATTCAAGCACGATGTTAGGCCTTGACTCACTGAGGATCCAGACTAGTACCCTCGCGAAATCCGGAGAAACGGCCCACTCGCGCATCGGGGGTAAAGGGCTCTGCAGCGGCAGGGTTCGAATCAGCGATGCAAGGGCCTCAGACTGCCTGCCTTCCTGGATAATCGCGGATTTCGTGCGGCGATAAACTTCGAGCAATAGCAGGAGGGTGACGGTCAAAGCCAATGGAGCGGCGACTACCCAACCCCAATCGCCGAGAACAAGCCGAAGGACTGCCGACGCAACCAAAAGAGCGACCCCAGCGAGAATCGCGATTGCGTAGTCGATCGGTTTCGCTGCCAAGGAGCCCTCCGGACGAATTCTCTTCTTAGAAGGATGGCAATGCTCTCCGAAATACAAATACCAGCTTAGCCCCTCCGACGTGTCGGTGCTGGGCAAGGGTGGTCTAGGCGGAGGGCGGTTACCGCGCGCTTAGACCGGGCTACTAAAGGTGCTGAGCGTTGTCTACGAAGAGGCCAATCAGCCGCAGCCGCGCTCTTCGTTTCTTTGAACAAGACATCAACTGCCTCTCATTATTCAAGGATGGTTGGTGGCAACAAGGTAAAGTCACCTAGTTTGGTCAACCTTTGGGGGCATCCACCGCCTCACGAGCTTTCGCTTCCAGGTCCCAATTGACGTCGAGGTATTCGCCGGACAGCACATCGTACCGTCCACTGGCCAGATCGATGCAGACATTGGCGCATCTCCGTAGCGCGGCTTCGATGTCCGTGTTTTCCGAGATACGCTCTAGGTGCTTCACCAAGTTTGGCATCCACCGCTTCGCGTCCGGCGATCGCATAACAGAAAGATTGAGATTCGTCATGGCTGTCCCGGGCGCCACTGCGAATGCGGCAACACCGTCGCCTCTCCCTTCCGCCGCCACCGATTCCATGAGCCTTATCTGGCTGGCCTTGGCCACGGCATACGCAGAGTAATTGGCCGACGCGTGCAAGCCGACGTTACTCGCGATGGTGATGATTCGGCCCGCTTTCCGCTCAACCATCGCCGGCATCACCGCGTTGACGTAGAGGAAGGCGCCCCGCAGGTGCACTTCCTGCGTCCTCCACCACTCTTCCGGGTTCACCTCCCAGATGGGACCGAGGGGGCCGTGCACTCCGGCATTGTTGATGAGCAGGCTGATCGGGCCTAGCCGCCTCTCCGTCTCCTGAACAACATTCTGGACTTCTTCTGCCCGGGTGACGTCGCCAGCCACCGCTATGACACGGCCCGTGGGAAGAGCACCTACGACGTCGTCAAGCTGCTGCCGCGATCGTTGCGTCAGGCAGACCAATGCGCCGCAGGCAACCAGCCGTTCCGCTATCGCGCGTCCAAATCCACGCCCGGCGCCCGTGACGATTGCCACCTGGCCTTGCAGGCTCGTCGCGTTTCTCTTATTTGCTTGCATCTGTCCAGACTACCCTCTTCACAGGGTTTCTCCGTCACCTTGAGTGAGTGGGCGAGCTGAGCTGGTCGGAGGCACCCAGGTCCCTTCTGCATTAACTTATATGTGAGTCGCCCGTTACGCCCTCTTCTCGGGCGTGAGTCGTGTTTCGGGCTGCTGAGACGGATCCCCGAGTCCCGCACTCGGTAATGCTTGAACGGGTTCGTCGATCATTGACGTGTCGTCGTATCGACCCGGTGCACGACGGGGACCTTGAGGTGTTGTTGGACGCGGTCCAGGTTTGGGTGACGGCAAGAAGGCTGAAATCATGCTCACCTCTTCGCAGCGTGTTATGAGATCTAGATTCCTACAAGGGTCGACTGGGTTTGCGTGGCCACCTACATCCAAGGCCGAATTCCAGGTCGAAAGCGTCACGAATTCAGGTCTGCAGCGTTCTTGGAATGGTGCTGCTCTCAGATCGATAAGTCTTGCGACCGGGGCCTGCTCTTCTCAGGACGTCACGTGATGTTTGGTCCGGATTGGGGCTCGGCTTATGCAATCGGGAGGAACCTAGCTAATGGCCCGCTCATGGACGCCCGAAATCTGCGTCATGATTTATTGACATAGGTAACAACGAGCGGTACGTTGCGTTATGGGTTAAGGACTGAAGAGTCAATCCAGACTCTCAGACGAAAGCAAGGATCCGCCACGTGGGGGTTTCAGGGATGAAGCTATCAGCCGTTTTGGCAGCGCTTAGTGCTGTTGCCTTGTTCTGGGTCTTGCCGGCAACGGCGAACGCCCAGTACCTCGAGCCTAAGCTCAGTGTGTTCTGTTCGACCAACCAGACGATCATTGTCGAGCAGAACGGTTCGGACATCACTGCCAAGGTCGTAGACCTTCAGGACGGTAACAAGCCCGTTGAGGGTGTAGTCGTCGTTTTCCAAACCACCGGTGGCACCCTGGCCCCACCTTCCGGGACGACGAACGCTCAGGGTGAGGTTAAGACGACTCTGGATCCCGGTGACTTTGAAGGCGACATACAAGTGACGGCACACGTTGGCAGCAGTTCCTGCAACGTCGAATTCCAGCAGGAAGTCCTTTCGGAAGTCGCGGTAGCCGCGCTTCCCTTTACTGGCAGTGGTTCCGCCGGTAATGCAGTCCACTTCTGGCTGTACGCAGCGGCGGCCATCGCTGCTGGCGCCGGGTTGGTGCTCGCGGTTGGTGTGAGGGCAACGACCCGCAAGTAATCTCTTCCGTTCGCTGCGAGAAACTAACTGCGGCCCCAAGTTAGGGGCCGCAGTTCTGTGTGCGCGCTAACACAATCTTGCGAAGATTCAGCAAGAAATTGGGAATCTGCTTCCTGGATTTGCTATATGTATGGACCGCCGCTGCACTTTGAACGGGGTATAGGTCCGGCAGAAAGTGTGTCCCGACAATCAGAGCGCTGTAGTTCGTAGCGCGAATCTTGGCTTGGACAGGCATCCAACTAAGTCGGCGTAGACCAGGCAGTACGAGAGGGCCAATCTCCCGGCTTAACGCCTCAGACGCGCTCAGCTTTCCTTGGTAATAGCAAACGCTACACGTCGAAGGCGTGGCCTCCGTGGGTCCAGGTTGGACGAGACAACATTGAGATCTTTTTGAAACGCTCCGCCGCCCCCAACGTTTACTGGTTATGCAGCAACAGTACATTCGGAGGTCCGCAGTGGACGCGTTGGCCTATACACTAACGTTACCGGCAAAAAGGATGGCAGCTGGAGCTCTCTTCTTCGATGACTGTGGTCGCCTGCTGCTGGTACAACCTACCTATAAGGACGAATGGGAGATTCCCGGCGGTGTCGTCGAAGCCGACGAATCGCCCTTGACTGCATGCCTTCGGGAGATTCGCGAGGAACTCAGGCTCAATTGCCGCCCCATGAGGGTCGTCAGCATTGACTGGGTCCCGCCGCGGTCGGATCACACCGAAGGCATCAAAGTGATCTTCGACGGCGGAGTCTTGACCCCATCCGAAATCTGCAAGATCCGCACGCCAGCAGACGAGCTCTACGGCTACTCTTTCCAGTCCCTTGAAGACGCCCTTGGCCTGGTGACGCCGGAGATGGCGCGACGTCTCGACGCTTCGCTGGCAGCGCTGCGTTGCGGCAGCACTGTCTATCTTGAGGATGGTTACCTGATTGGTAAGTAAAGTCGACCCGCGTGGCGGTCAGACCTACAAAAGCTCGCCCGCGACCACGGACGCCAGCAGGCGAGGCCGCCTCGGTGGCCCTTGTCGCCTCTGTGGCGCAACGCTTCTGCAGACCGTTGTTGACCTCGGCGTTTCACCGCTTTGCGAGAGCTTTCTCAGCCAGGATCAAATGGACGGTGGCGAGACGTTCCACCCGCTCCATGTCCTCATCTGCCTGGAGTGCCATCTTGCGCAGCTCGGCGAATACGTCGAGGCCGAAGACATCTTCAGCGAATACGCTTACTTTTCCTCTTACTCGACCTCATGGCTTGAGCACTGCGAGGCCTACGCGCAATCGATTGCTCGGCGCTTCGACCTCGGCGGCCAAAGCCTCGTTGTCGAGGTGGGCAGCAACGACGGTTACCTGCTGCAGTACTTCCAGCGCAGCGGCATACCAGTCCTCGGCGTGGAGCCAGCGCGCAACGTGGCGCAGGTCGCCCTGGAGCACGGTATCCCGACCGTCGTCGAATACTTCGGCGAGGCGGTCGCGCATCGCCTGGTCGAGGAAGGCCACGCAGCCGACCTGATCTGTGGCGCCAACGTCATGGCCCAGGTACCGGACCTGAACGACTTCGTCGCCGGCATCGCAACCCTACTCAAGCCAGAAGGCGTTTGCACGATCGAGATGCCGCACCTGCAGCGTCTGATTGAGGGCAATCAGTTCGACACCATCTATCACGAGCACTACAGCTACTTTTCGGTGCATTCTCTGCGCGCGCTCGCTGAGAGACACGGCCTGCGGCTTTTCGACGTCGAGGAGCTTCCGACTCACGGCGGCTCCCTCAGGGCCTACTTCGCGCACCACGCATCGTCACAACAGATCATGCCGTCCGTCGCCAGCTTGATCACTCAGGAGATTGACGCCGGGCTGACACGCGTTGAGACGTACCAAGCCTTCGCTGAAAACGTGAAGCGGACCAAGCGCGAGTTGCTGGGCATCCTCAGCGCCGTCCGCAATGCCGGCCAGACTGTCGTCGCCTATGGCGCGCCTGGTAAGGGTAATACATTGCTCAACTATTGCGGCATCGGCACCGACTTCATCGACTTCACGGTTGACCGCAATCCATATAAGCATGGCCGTTACACGCCGGGCACCCGCATCCCGATCCACCCCGTCGAGGCTCTGGATGCAGCGAAGCCGGACTATGTGCTGATCCTGCCCTGGAACCTGCGCGCCGAGATCACGCGCCAGATGCAGCATATCGCGGACTGGGGTGGCAAGTTTATCGTCCCGATCCCGCGGGCCGAAATCATCGACCCTGTGCTAATGTCCTCGAAGTGAGAAGCTTCGACCTCATTCGTCCCGGTGAGCGCGTCTCGGTGCTGTGCATCGGCGCGCACGCCGACGACATAGAGATCGGTGGCGGCGGTTCGATCCTGACTTGGCTTGCCGCCGGGGCGCAGCTCGACGTGCGCTGGTGTGTGGCCAGCGCTGCTGACGAGCGCGAGACCGAGGCGCGATCGTCTATGACCGCCATGCTTGCACGAGCCCAAAGCAGCAGCCTGCACCTCGGCGGTTTCAAAGATAGCTACCTCCCTTATCAGGGCGTGGCAGTTAAGGAGTGGCTGGAAAATCTGCGCGACTTCAGCCCCGATATCATCCTCACGCACCGCCGAGACGACGCGCACCAGGACCACCGCCTTCTGAGCGAATTGACCTGGAACGCGTTTCGCGATCACCTGATCCTCGAGTACGAGATTCCGAAGTGGGATGGAGATGTCGGTCAACCTAACTTCTATGTCCCGCTGAAAGCCGAAATAATGGATCGCAAAGTGCGGCTGCTGCACGAGAACTTCTGCAGCCAGGTCGGCCATGACTGGTTCGACGCGGAGACCTTCAAGTCAGTCGCCCGCTTGCGGGGCATGGAATGTCGAGCGCCGGAACGCTACGCCGAGGCGTTCTGGCTCCGCAAAGCCGTCTCGTCCTGAGCGTCAATCGAATCTGAAGAAAACTTCGATGCGCCGGTCGACGCGTAGGTCCGTCTTGACCATCGTTCCGTCGATATGCTCGCCGTCCAGCCGCGTTTCGACGAGTGTCGCGCCTGCGGGCAGCGTTACGTTGAACTCGAACGGCGTCGCGCCGGTCCCAGCTTCCTTCTGGACGTAGAGGCTGTACTTGTACGTCCCGTCCGGCTCCCGCGTCACTAGGCGCGGCGTGTCGTAAAGGTACTCGGCGTTGGAAGTCTCTCCCGGCAGCACGAGGAAGAAGCGCCCAAAGACCCCGTGCTCGTATTCAATGTCGGTCTGTTCGAGTCCCACGCTCTCACCGTTTACGCGGACCTCGTCGATTTGGGCGTTCTTGGAAACGTAAAGGCGCGTGTAGCTACCGTAAGCGCCACCGAGGAACAGCTTGTGTACCAGATCTTCATCATGCTCCTTGGCCCATTCGGGAAGCGGGTTATAGATCTGATATTTCACCGTGGTGTGCGTGCTGAGGTCTGAGTAGAAGGTCACGTTCATGCTGGCGCTTGGCTCCAGGATCAAGTTCAGCTTGGTGCTGTGCACACTGGTATCCGCGATCTGCAGGAAATCACCGGAAGTCATCAAGAGGTCACCGGCGAAACCATATTCTCTGCTCAGGGTCTGGAGGTCAGCGTCGTTGAAGTTGAGCTGCAAATGGCGCTCTTTACCCATTCGGTCGAGGAACTTGAGCAGGTCGACCCATTGCTCCTTGGGAGCCGTGAGTAACTTGTCGAGAAGCGCATTTGCCATGTAGCCCAGGAAAGCCTTCTTCGTCTGTCCTGGCTGGTAGTTTTCGTCGCGGGTCAGCTCCAACGTCAGCTGGCGTGAGTTCTCCGGCGTAACCGTAACACCGTACTCCGGGACGTCTACCGGCCCCAACACGTCGAGAAGCTCAGCGAGGAACTTGGTGTCGATTGCAATCACGCCATCGGTATCAGGCACGCCACCACGAGAGACGAAATCACGCGCAAGCCCCGCCGTCGTCGGGAAGTCGGGATACCAACCTGCTTCACCGAGTGCCCATGAAATGTCCTTCTTGAGGTAGTTTTTGAGTGCCGCCGGCGGCTCCACGTATTCGCCCGTCTCAGTCTGCCAGCGTTCGTAGAGCGTCCCGAAGTATTCGACGAATACGTCCTCCAGGCGCCCGCCTTCGAAGCTCACAAGGCCGTAGCTGGAGATTAGGCCCCCCGAGGGAAACAACTCTGTGTCGTTTTGCGGCAAGAGCAGGTAGGTACGCCGCGCGTTTAGCCCCAGCACCTCGGGCAGGAAGGTGCTGGCGCGGTCGTAGCCCTCGACCAGGCCGCCGAGCCGGTTGATAGCATCGTCGAGGTCTGTCCTCGCTCGTCCCAAGGGGCCCCAGAGGCCATCCGGCAGGTCTTCCTGGTAGCCGCGCAGCTTCACGAGGCCTGCTTCGACTTTTGCCATCGGCTTCCTCTGCTGCCCGATGAAGCCGAGCGCCGCCTCGAGTGACGTCACGTCATCCGGCCGCTCGAACGTGGAAAATGCGAGTGCGACATCCGAAGCCTCGACGCCGCTTACGGCTGATTCGTGTGCCGCGAACACGAGTGTGCGCAAACCTGAGGCCTGCTTGCCAGCGACAGGCAGGATCCTTGCGAGGTTCAGCAAGGGGTCAGTTCTCGCGAAGCTGGCCGCGGAGTCCAGATGGCCGACCGCCTCTTCCAGACGACTGCGTTTCTCCATCACTTCATCGTTGGAGTACTGGAGACTGACGATGTCGAGGTCGGCGCGTATCGCAATGAGGATGTCGCGCGCCTGCGTCAGGTCATCGTAGAAGGACACTATCCGATAGAGCTCGAAAACGGATAATAGAAGTAGTGTTCCGATGACGGCGAAGAGGAGCGGGTGACGGCCAAGCCGGGGCTTGAATCGTCCAATTTTCAACGCTCGTCCTCTTTCAGGTCCAGCCGGACTTCAGCCCTGTAGTGTGTTGAAGCTAGCATATGGATAATTCGTAAAGCATTTTCCGCTCTTGGTGGCGTCCTTCCGCAGGAGTTACGTAATGCAGAGGACTGGCCCCGCGTTGAATGGTAGAAGAATTGCGGCATAGATTTTGGTGGCCAAACTCGAACTGTACAATAACGATATCCCACCGTGCTTTATCGGCATCGAGAGCCGCATCGGATAACGAGCGAATGCCGGGACAGTCCGGCCAACAGGGGTCTCCCCTCGACGAAAGTGAAGCCGCGTGACCGACATCAGTAAGAAGAACACAACCTGCCGCAGCTGTGGTAGCGATCGACTCGTCCTGGTCTTGGACCTGGGCATTACACCACTGGCCAACAGCTATCTTTCAGAAGATCAGCTCAATGACTCTGAGCCGTTCGTGCCGCTGGAAGTTTACTTCTGCGAGGGCTGTGGCCTCGTCCAGTTGATCCACGTCGTCGATGCAGAGAGCATGTTCCGCTACTACCTCTATGTCCCGAGCGCGTCGGAGACGCTGCGGCGTCACTTTGGTGGCCTCGCGCAGGACCTTGCCGACGTGGCCGGCCTGCAGCCTGGCGACCTCGTCGTCGAGATCGCCAGCAACGACGGCCTCCTGTTAAAGCAAATCCGCGCTCTGGGTTACACGACTCTAGGGGTTGAGCCGGCCAGCAACATCGCTGCGAAAGCCCGAGAAGAGGAAGGCCTCGATGTCATCGACGAGTTCTTTGATTCAGGGATCGCCCGGCGTATCCGGGCGGAGCGCGGGCCGGCAAAGGCGATCGTCGGCACGAACGTGCTGGCACACGTCGATGACGTCCGAGACTTCCTTGGTGGCGTCGAGCACCTCCTGGCGGACAACGGCGTTGTCGGCATAGAGGCTCCCCATCTGCTCGCTCTCGTCGAGAATTGCGAGTTCGACACCGTCTACCACGAGCACCTGTCCTATTTCTCACTGCGGGCACTTATACAGCTCTACGCGTCGGTGGGCTTGACCATTTTCAAGGTGCGACAAATGCCGGTCAACGGCGGTTCGATCCGCTTTTTCGCCTCGAAGACAGGGGCACGCGAACCTGACGACGACTCGGTCGAGCGTTTGCTCCAGGTCGAGAAGGAACACGGTCTCGACAAGCTGGAGACGTATCATGCTTTCGCAGAAAGGGTCGAAGTGTTACGACGTGACCTGCGCGAACTGGTCGCGGGCCTGAAGCAGCAGGGCAAACGGATCGGCGGATACGGAGCGGCAGCAAAGGGCATGACGATGCTGGCCTACTGCGGCCTCGGCGCCGAAACCCTGGAGTACGTGATCGACAAGAGTCCCTACAAGTACGGGCGGTTCACTCCCGGGAGCCACCTTCCGATTCTACCTGCCGAGAAGTTGCTGACCGATCCGCCTGATTATCTCCTGATCCTCGCCTGGAATCTCGCCGACGAGATCATGGCGCAGCAGGATGCGTTCAAGAAGGCCGGCGGTCACTTCATTCTGCCGGTACCAACGCCACGCGTGATCTAGCGCTCCGACAATCTTGTTAGTTCAGAGCGCATTTCTGCCCGCCGTGAGGCCCTGGGATTGGCGTACATGGGGACGCTAAGGCGCCTCTGGATGGCGCTGCGGCGGTTTCCCGTCATCGGGGGCGTCCTCCCCGTCCTCTCCAATGGGGCCATCGTTCTCCTACAGAGCCGCTATCGAGTCCTCGCGCGGTACTCGACCAAGCAAGGCATCTCCCAATCGAAGAACAAGCCACTACTTATCGTTTCCCTGACCACGTATGAACTTCGGATAGGCAGCGTCCATCTCTGCATCGAGTCGCTGCTACGCCAGCACCTCAAACCCGACGCCATCGTTCTTTGGCTCGCCGAAGACTTTCCTCGCGACTTGATCACGCCTCAACTGCTGCGCCAGCAGCGTCGCGGCCTGCAAATCCGCTTTGCGGAGGACGTGCGCTCGTTCCTAAAGATCGTACCGACACTGAAGGAATACCCCGACGCAGTCATCGTCACCTGCGACGATGACATGATCTATCCTCACGACTGGCTCGGAAGCCTCTACCGTGCATACCTGGCAGAACCCGAATACATCCACTGTCACCGTGCCCATCTGATGACGAAGCAGCCGGATGGCCGGATCGACGCGTATGACCGCTGGCAATACCTGGCTCCTGGAGTTAGGGGTCCCTCGAGTCTGCTCTTCCCTACCGGCGTGGGAGGGGTCCTGTACCCGCCGGGCTCGCTCGCTGCGGAATGTACGGATAGCGACGCGTTTCTCGCCTTATGCCCAACGCAGGACGACATCTGGCTAAAGGCAATGGCTGTGAGGCAAGGAACGCTGGCAAAGAAGATCGCGCCGAATTCACGAGATTTCCAGACGATTCGCGGAACCCAGAAACAGGCGCTCTCCTACATAAACACGGGGGAAGGTGGGCAGAATGATGCGCAGCTCAAAGCCGTCTTCGACCGCTACGGCATCAACGAATTGCTGTGATCCTTCGAGGGACTAACAGGCTTGCGGTCCATTGTTCTGGACGACTTCGGAAGGATCACTCGACTCGAATTCGGTAACCCGGAGGACTTGGCCGGACGCTGTCCCGAGACCCAGCGGGATGCAATTGTGCTGGATCATTGCCCCAATCGAACCGAGGTCCACACCGGTGCGGATGTCACGCCAGGTGTTGGCTTCGATCAGTGGAGCTATAGAACCGCTGTTCATGCTCACCCCATGGTCGTTTCCATTCGGTCCATCGCCGTGGAAGTAGTTGCCACGGACCACGGCGCCGTGAGTCTTGGCCAGTTCGATTCCCAAGCGGCCCGTCCCCACCATGTCGAACTCGTTGTCTTCGATGAGCACATTGAGCGAGTCCGGCAGCGACGTGCCGAAGCGGGAGTCCTTGAAGTAGTTGTTGCGGATGGTGATGTTTTCCACACACTTCATGTAGATGCCGTCGCCGCCGACTCCGCCATGAAAGTCGGAGTTTGTCACCGTGACATTCCTGATCTGCTTGCTCGTAAAGCCGTCGCAAGTATTTGCATCGTCGCCGTCCTGGATCAGGACGTAGGAGTGATCGCCGGTAATCGTCACGCTCAGATTGTCCAGGATGAAACCGGTACCCGCGTCCCAGATTTGGACAGACGAATTGGTACTCGTGATGGTGCCGTTTCTCAACGTAACGTTGTTCGCCCAGATGCCGATCCCTGTGCCGCTTGAGTTGATTGTGAAGTCGATCAACGTCACGTTCGTTGCCAAGATCTGCACGCAATAGGACCATTCGTTGATGCTCGGACAGCTCCGGGTACCTGTGTAGACGCCGGGCTGCCTAATACTACCGTTGCTCGGGATCGGTTGGGCCTGAAACGAAGTGCGTCGCAGGTCGTCGCAGGTAGATTCGCTGAAGTTAACACTGCTCTCTTCGGAGCAGAGACCCGCACTGGAAGAAATTTCGACCTCCGGCGTCGGAGTTGGAGGATTGGCAGTTGGCTGGACGGTCGTCGGTGTCGGTGGCGGCACAGTCGGTGTCGACGGTAGGGCCGTAGGCGTGGGACGTTGCACGGTAGCTATGCGGAGAAGCGGCGTCGCGCTTGGCGCAACGATCGTCGGCTCGCTGACCGTTGGCGAAACCGGCAGCTCAGTTGCCAACACTGGCGCGGCGGCCGCGGACCTCGCAGGGTTAGCCGGGGAGATCTCGATCGACGTCTCGGACGGCTCCGTCGTGTTGTCGACAACGGGGGTCGAGTTTGAAGGCGTATTCTTGGCGTCATGTTCGGTTGGGACGGGAGACTGCTCGTGAGTCGCCGACTGCCAAGCTGGCTCCTCGGGACCAACAGGCGCGTCGCTAGTTACCGGCGCCTGGGCCGGTTGGGAGGAGGCGGTGTTGACCGGCACTGATCCTGACTGGCTCGAGGCCTTATCAACTGCTGAGAGCTGGTTAAATGCGTACCCGGTAGTTTGAGTGGCGACCGCTGCTGGCGTTAGTGCGGCGAAGTGCTCGCTGGCGTTCTGGTCGCCTCCGATGCCACTGGCAAGACCTATTGCAACGATCAGGATGCCGACGGCCACGAGGATTTGGCCGGTGTTCTGGACTTTCGTGGCGGGGCCTCCTCGGCGCGCGATCGGCGCGTCGTCGGCTGTTGGCCTACCAATCCTGAGTGGCCGCAAGTCGTTGCCATTTCGCCTTCGGGTCCGTCCGCGGCTGCGGTTGGGGTTTTCTCCTAGGGAGTTGTACCTATTGGATGTTCGTCTGTTTTATGCCATCGCATAAGGCCTCAAGAACGAATCGGAAAGTCTTTGCAGACAGCCTCGTCGCAGTTTGATTGGACTGGAATGCATTTGAGTCCGGCGAAATGCTATGGTGCTTGTGATTTCTGTAACGTCGGAACTTGCAGTCCGTTCGGAAGAGTATCGCCCTCGTACAGACAGCCGCCAATTAGTCGCGGTTGATTCCGGCACCGGAGATGGCCCTTGCTACCAGCTCGTTATCAGACTGACGAACACGCGTCCTACGTGAGCGCCTGCTTAAAGTACCTGACTCCAGGCGCTGTGGTGCTGGACGTCGGCGCAGGCCGGCGACCCGTCGTCCCAGTGGAGTCCATCAAGGACACGTATTACGTCGCGCTCGACGTCGACGGCGAGGAGTTGGACGCCGCGCCGCCAGGCCTCTATGCAGAGTCGATCACTGCCTCAATCGAGACCTTCTTGCCGGAGCTAGAAAATCGCTTTGACTTTGTTATGAGCTTCTATGTCTTCGAACACGTGCGGTCCATGGCTGAAACACTGGAGAACTGCCGGCGCTATCTCAAGGACGGCGGCACCATGGTGGCGCAGTTCTCGGCGCGATACAGCTATTTCGCGGTTGCCAACCAGTTGATCCCTCACGCCGTGACCCGGCGTCTCGGCAATGTTCTAGCCGGCCGTGCTCCACACACAGTCTTCCCGGCGCATTACGACAAGTGCTGGTACAGCGCTGTTGAAAAGCTGATGAACGAATGGAGCGATGTTGACATCAAACCTCTATACACAGGGGCCGGATACCTCGCTCGTGCGCCCTTCAATATCGTCAGGCCTTTATACCTGACGTATGAGGACTGGACGGCGCGCCAGGACAAGAAGAACCTCGCATCTCACTACCTAGTCACGGCTAGAAAATAACGCGACAATGCCGCGGATCGAAACTTCCCGGGATCGTATGAAACGTTTCGTCCATCGATAGGTCACTGTCTGGCGCGACTCCGAAGACTATGAAAGACTTACGAATACCTAATCGTGTGGGCCGTAGAGTGGTGCATTTGCTTGACCCATAAGGATGCCGAAACTTGAGGATTCAATGTCCATAACCAAGAACTTCAACAGCATGTCGCGAAAGCTGAGAGTAGCGCTAACTCCCCATGCTTGGCTTCTCACGACGAAGCTGTCGGATGGGCTGGTTATCCAGGGGTCTAACAAGGCTGGCTATGGAGGCCGGGGAATCTATGTCTACAGGGAAGAGATTGAACCTGAGTTCTCCAAATTCGTCGAGCTCCTGCCGGACGACGACGGCGTCATGATCGATATCGGGGCGTGCACGGGTATCTACGGACTGCGTGCCGCCCGTCATTTCGCTCCCACTGGAACGGTAATCGTCGTTGAGCCGGTCCCCGAT
Organism: uncultured Chloroflexia bacterium; assembly: GCA_963766645.1. Taxonomy (GTDB): domain Bacteria; phylum Chloroflexota; class Dehalococcoidia; order DSTF01; family WHTK01; genus WHTK01. The sequence goes on from CAVYAY010000002.1 coordinate 1,196,313, forward strand.
ATCCTTGCAGTGCTTTCCCACAACGTTGAGTTGAACGATCTAACCAATGTTCGCTGCAGGAACTACTGCGTCGGCAGATCCACCGGCGTCCAGACCTTTTGGATGAACGGCGGAACGCCCAATAGCTATAGCTTGGCGGTTCAGGAGACCGGTGCAGCAGCCATGTCCGTGTTCGTCGTTTCACTCGACGATCTGGCCCTTTGGGAGGGGCTCACTCGCCTCGACTATCTAAAGATCGACGCGGAAGGTAGCGAAACGGAGATCCTTGAGGGAGGAAGCCGAGTCATCCGCGAATACAGGCCAATCATTCAGGCGGAAGTTTCGCGCGTACACCTGACCACCCTTGAGCTACCCGGCTACGTAACGTATGCCGCCCCGGACAGCCCGAACGTCATTCTCTTACCTGAAGAACACCCCAAGCACAGGGTCGTAGAATCTCTGCGGTGGCAGCGGCTCTAGGTCTCTAGCGGCGCCGATTCGCAGCATTAGCACGGTCCGTTGCGTTCAATCGTATTTGTCCCTGCCTGCCCGAACTCATATATGGTTGGCACGTTGACGAGGCAGTTGTCTATGATGACGGAGAACCGCGGATCATCGACGAGAGTTCCGACGTTCTCAACGGTGTTATAGCGAATGGTCATCCTCTGGCTGCCGGAATTCGCGCTAAACGCGGTCTCATTCGATGTCGGGCCATCTCCCGTAACCGTGTTGTACTCAACTGTGACGTCATTGGCCTTGGGGATTTCTACCGCGTAAAACGCAAATCCGCTAGTATCGAGCAGGTTGCTTCTGATAGCTACGCGGTTAGAGTCTGGCAACGATATGAGGACATGACCGCCGCGAAGCGTATTGCCCTCAATGAGCACATCCTCGAAGCATTTGAGTTCGATTCCGAACCATCCGACGGACTGCGAAGGGTTGCTATTTCCTGGACCCTGATCGCCGTAATTGTTGCGAATGGTAACGTTCCTGCCGACCGTAGGACAGGGGTTGGACCCTTCGGAGCCGCGGCCGAAAAGAACGTCACCCTGCGTCGTCCGCGTGTTAACGATATCGTTGCCCTCGATAAGCACGCCATTCACTCCGCCCCACATCGCAATCGAGCTGCCGACTTGGTCACGGAACGTATTACCAAGAATGCTCACGTTCGAGTTCGCATTCAACGCAATGACAAGGCCGCCGCCGGAGAACGTCCATCCGTCGATCGTGACGTTGTCGGCTCGGACGTCAGGGAAACAGCCCAACGATCTGACATCTGAGTATGAAGCGCTCCTCCCAGCAGCGTTAGCGATTTGTTGATTGTTGCTGCTTGCGTGTACGTGCAAGCCCGCAGGTCGAGAACCTCACCGGGGGATGCTGCATCGATCACCTGCTGCAAGGTCAGGGAGCAGGGGTCAGGCGTCGCCGTCGGCGGTATTGGCGTATCAGTCGGGACAGGGACTAATGGCGCTGTCGAGGCCAGGACTGGAGGGTCTGATGCTCCCGGTGTCGATGGGTCAATTGAACCGCTGCCTACAGTCGACTCCGGTTGCGGTGTCTCGAGACGGGCCGTTTGCTCCGAATAACCTGCCGTCGCCGTGGTCCGCGCGGCGTCCTCCGCTGTTGACCTGCCGCTTTTGAAATCCAGACATACAGCAGAAAGCCGCGATTCCAAGAATCGCGACGCCGGCGACGCGCTTCCAACTTGCCTTGTTAGCCGCCATAGCGCGGTTTCACGTCAACTCAGGCGCAAGATGCGCCATCAAAGGGGCTAAGTCGAAACCACTGTACCCCGCGATGGTCTGAACCATGAATCGGATCAAGCCGGGCAGTCCTCCGGCTCCTCCTAATATTAGTAGTCGCTCGATATCGAGCGACTCATCAACTGTATCAGATAACCGAGTGTCAACTTGCTAATGAAGCCAAGCTGACCTGCGCCCTGCGCACGTTCCGTGGCCGGATCGCTGAACAATGTTCGCCAGCTCTAGCCGCCGCCGATCCGCTCGCCTGAGTTGCGCGAGTTCGGCCTTTTGGGTGCGTAGTGCGAATATGCCAAGACCGATAATGCTCCAGAACCAGATTCCGCCCTGAGGTCCTTCCAGGTAGGGGTCGAACGATGCGTTGATACACATCGCCAGCCAATACACAAGGATCCAGCCATCGACCCCGGACCAATGCAGCAGGCCAGCCCGCGTCGTTTCGACAAATCCTTTGAGAAGCTGATACCCGAACGTGAGCATTAGTACTAGCCACAAAGCCAGGCCAGGGACGCCCATTCGCGCCAGAACTGTCACGTGACTGTTGTGAGGCGCCCGCAAGGAGCCGTCCGCGGTCACCTGGAACCCATCGCTGTCAGCAAGATTCACGCCGAAGCCCTTACCGCCGAGGAAGTAAGGTCCGCCGAATGTATAAGAAGCAATGTATTTCCACCACTCTAGGCGGTACTCCTTCGTCCCTTCCAGTTTTGCGTTTTGGTTGTCTTTGAAGACGCTCTCGAATCGTTGGGCAAGGCTATCTACTGACAGGGTCTTCTCACTGCCTAGGCTAATATTCACGCTGAATAGTGCCATGAAGAGCAATACCGCACCGGAAATCATGCCGAATTGGATGACTCGACGAGAAGGCCGCAAGGCAAATGCCGTCAAGATACCGGCTGTAGCTGCGAGCATGCCACCGCGGTTGATCCCGCCCGCCACACCGACGGCAAGGAGCCAGGCTAACCACAGGTAGGCAACCGGAAACTTGAAGTCGACTCGCTCCGTGTACAGGCCCAAGGCGATGAACGCGGCGACGCCGGCCAAGTGAACGCTCATGTCGCCACCCTTGAACCCGAGGATGCTGATGTCAGATCCGGGGCCGGCAGGAAGTGCGTTGTCTGGTATCACGAGGACCAGTGAGCGTTACCCAGACGAGGAAGAACGGCAGTAGGCGATGGTAGCGCCTGAGGACGCCTGACAAATCGCTTCCCGGAGTCAAAGCCAGCGGCACTGCGATGGCGAAGATACCGTAACCCCAGAGGACAGCATCTCTCGGCGCGTCCATGCCGTATGTGCTGTAATAGGGAATAGTGCGCAGCAGGCCGAGCGCCATGAACGCGATAATCAACCACTGCAGGGTGTCGAGTTTCAGTCGTTCCAGCCTCGAAATGATCGTTAGAACCCCAAGACCGAGAACCATTTCGCCGACGAAGATCGGTGACATACCAACGTGGGCGAGCCCGCGTCCAAAGAACGCATAACCGATTAACAGTGCGCCCAAGGAGCCCAGGAAGAGCTTGCGCAGGTCGTCGCCAAGGCCCAGCAACGCCACGCAGATCATTACGTCCAGCGAGTGGCAGCGCCAGGAAAGGCGCGTAGAGTATCGTCCCGGAGATCACAACAACGCTAACACAGCGCAACACCATGACCAGCGGACCGCGCGGCAAGGCCAGTGTATGGAAATCAGCAACCCAAAATGCTCTCATACAAACGTCCGATATGTTCTGCTTTGTGGTCCCAATCGTACATCTGGATCACCCGATCCCGAGCGCCTTCTATCATCTCATTTCGCAACGTCGCGTTGCTCAGGATGGTCTCTACTCCTGCGGCCAGGTCTTCGACGATTTGGTCCACGCTGAGACAGGCAACCCTGATGCCGGAGTCGCCCACACTAATTGCCGGACCACCGAGGTCGAGGCAAACAACGGGCAGTCCGAGGTACATCGCTTCCAGTACCGCCTGGCCACCCGAGTCGTGCAGACTGGGAAAGACGAAGATGTCGTGCGAGAGGCAGAGTTGGAGCACCTGCTCATGAGGCATGTTGCCGCGGAAATGTACGTGCTCCGCTACGGCCAGGTCTGACGCAAGCGCTTTGAGATGCTGGAGTTCTGGCCCGGTTCCGACCACGGTGAGACTGGCCTTTCGCCCTCCGGCGATGAGCTTCGCCAGTGCCTCGATTGCAAATCGGCAGCCCTTCCAGGAGACAAGGCGACCGACGAAGAGAAGCCGGGCTCCCTTGCCATGTTCGGGTGGTGCGGCCAAATCAATCTCTTTGTCGAGATCGCCCAGTCGCAGGCCGATAGCCGGATAGATTTCAGCCTTGCTGGCCGAGTCGGCGGGCAGCATCGATTTCGTTTCACGGCTGGTGGTGAGAATCTTCGACGCCTTACCGGCGGTATGGCGAACTGCGGGGTCGAACCGCACCATCCAGTTGCTGGTATCTCGAATCAGCTCGCCAACCGCGAAGCGAGGACCCAGGCTACGATAGAGCTTCGTCGGGGCGTTTTCCCCGCCACCTATCGGGCCCCACATGAATGGTGCGTCTAACCATGCCAAGAAGCTCGGGAACCGATGACTTGCCCAGGTCAAGTGCTGCGTAACGTCGAAACCGATCTCCTTGTGTAGCTGACGTGCTTGCTTGAGCGCGGTCGCTTGCCACAGCAGATATGCCGGATAGTAGACCGGATGGAACTTCCGAGCGGAAGCCCAGACTAACGGTTCCTTGGGAACCGAGTGGAATACAAAGTGGAGATTTGGGTTTGGTCGGTCTATCAGTTCTTGCCTGATATCGGCTTCGTGGAAGCGGTTGGTGAGCACCCAGACTTCGTGGGACCGTGAGGCCTGGAAAGACCAGTTCCAGCCAACGCCCGTTTCGGAACTGCCACGGGGATGTGCTGAAAACGCGGAGATCAGGACTTTCATCGGTGGCGGTTCCTCAGGGAGGAGGACACGGATGTCACTTCGTTCATACCGCGGCTTCCCAAGCCTTGAACTCCTGGCGGACTCTGCGCCCGGAAATACTCAGGGAGATCAGGATGTTGAGAATCATCCCCAGTGCAGCACCCTCGATAGATAAGGTGCCAATCAGGACCCACCCGATCGTCAAAGTCATGATCGAGGCCACGAGCGACCCCACGAACATCGCGGACGTTGCGTTAATCACGCGCAGAGTGGCCCCAACCAAAGTCCCTATGTACTGCAGTACGAAGTGGATCGAGATCAAAGTGACGAGAATCGCTTGCTCGCCATATTGACCGTCGTAAATGAAATCCATTAAGCGGCTGCCAACAAAGCTGACCAGCACAGCATATACAACGATAATCGGCGCCACCGAGAGGATCGGCCACCAGACTCTTCCATAACGCAGACTGCCGCGTGCTGCGTACTGCCGAGCGAGGTACGTTGGGATCATGGTTTGAAGAACCGTGATCAGGAGACCCACGGGTCGCAGCATCACGGTCGCGGCGGCCAGGGTCGCCGAGGCTGCGGGTCCGCCGAATATTGCGACCATATAGATATAGGCGTTGTTTCCTGCTAAGGCCTGACGCGGTAGCTCCCACCAGCCATCGACTGTGTTGCCAGTTCTTGGTGAGATACTGCTGCTCAAAGCGCCAGTTTAGACTTCTGCGGATCTGTATCAGTCCGAATACCGCCGCCAGTGTTGACGTCGCGGCGATAGCCAGGATGGCGGAGTCCCCAGTCAAAGTGTGCGAAAAGATCAGGATCAGAATGACAACAGCCTGGCCACCATAGCTGGCCAGATCGTTCAAGAAGGCGCCACGAGGCCGGATCTCCGTGTACATCACCCGACGGCTGAACTCTTGCGCCTGCCACGCGGGTGCGGCAACCGAGAGCAGGAGAAGCAGCTGCGCAGCGGACGGCGTCAAAAAGGCCAGCCCACCTGCTATAAGGCCGCAGACTGCAAACGTTATGAGACACAAAGCAGCTTGCTCGTAGAGGCAGGTCGAGGTGTAGGTCTTGTAGTCCTCTTCTCCGTAATGGACCGCGAGGACGTTGTGCGGTTGAGTGATAATCGCGCCCTGGAAGCTCAGGATAATCTGAAGACCCGTGTAAACGAGGATGAATTCACCGAACGATCCTTTGGGCAGTTCCCGTGCCAGGATCAGGATCGTCACAAAGTTCGAGATTGAGATGAGCGATTGATCGCCGACACCCCAACCAGCCGACGCAAGCAGCTTGGAGGAGAGAAGCGGCCTCAAGGTTGCCTTCACCGAGGCAGCGGGGGCATACGTGAGTCTTTTGATCGACACCTACCTCGACGCTCAGTCCTGAAATGCTGAAAGTCTGAACCGGTGAAGCCTGACCTGCGCAGTGGACTGGGGAAATGCGCTCTTAGCTTCAATCTAAAATGGCACGCTTTTAATTTCAGATTAGAGGTTAGCTGAACTGAACCACATTTATCAAAACGCTGCCGATATCAAAACGCTGCCGAACGTCCCATATATCCTGTTAGGTCTCGTCCCATTCTGATCGCAACTGCGCGTTCCCTATGGCGGTATTTACAGCGACGTGAAGAATCTCTTTCGCGATGGGTGGCGCAGCTTCACCGTAACGCCTTCTCAAGCCACAGAAACGATCTCTTAACGGCCCTTTGACTTGACAGAACTAGGCACTCAACGGATTCTGTGAGTGCCTAGTATCATTTGGCAGCCCCCCGCAACAAAACTGAATAGACGGCGTTCTTCCTGTAGAGCCTGCGAAGTAGGAGACGAATAGGGTAGGAGACCAGGGATTGAGTAAGGATGCTCGGTCGGTAATTCAGAGGGAACTCAGTTCCCCAAGTATTCGGACAATTGTAGGGACGCCCGCATCAGGGTTGTCCTGGGATGTTGTTCTCCATCTAAAGGAAGCATATGAGCCTCACACCCTCTACAACTTCACCAAACGGATCATCGATTTCGTGGTCGCCCTCGTGGCACTCATTGTCCTTTTCCCTATGCTGCTGGGAGTTGCGATAATTAATGCGAAGAGCGGAGGCGTTTTCTACCGTCAGCGCCGGCTCGGTCTGTGCGGTCAGGAGTTTTCCTGCTTGAAGTTCCGCTCGATGGTGCCGGGAGCTGAGGAACTTCGCGAGACGCTCGAATACCTCAACATCACCAATGGGCCGACCTTCAAGAACCCGGACGATCCCCGTCTGACCAAGTTCGGCCGATTCCTCCGACGTTGGAGCATCGATGAGTTGCCACAACTGCTCAACGTGCTCAAGGGCGACATGTCTTTAGTCGGCCCCAGGCCGCTGGCCGTGGCGGAGAACCGCTACGAAGGCAACCAGTATCTTCGCCTTTCAGTGAAGCCCGGCTTGACTTGTATCTGGCAGGTGTCCGGTCGAAGCCGGGTCAATTTCGAACGATGGATGCAGATGGACCTCGAGTATGTGAAGTCCCGGTCTCTGTTCACAGACGTGAGCCTGATTGCCCGGACGATTCCTGCCGTACTTCTCGGTGAAGGGGCGTTCTAATGGCAACTCCGAAAGCCCTCATCACCGGGATCACGGGGCAGGATGGCTCATACCTCGCGGAGTTACTATTGTCCAAAGGTTACGAGGTGCACGGCTTGATTCGACGCGCCAGTACCTTTAATACCAGTCGGATCGATCACCTCTACCAGGACCCGCACGAGGGCGACTCACACCTTTTTCTGCACTACGGAGACATCGCCGATGGGACGAGCCTGACACGTCTCATGTCCGAGGTCGAGCCGCAGGAGATATACAATCTCGCTGCCCAATCCCACGTCCGCACGAGCTTCGATATTCCCGAGTATACGGCGGACGTCACGGCTATTGGTGCACTGCGTCTTCTCGACTCGATGCGGGACTCTGGCGTCAACGCACGCTTCTACCAGGCTGGGAGCAGTGAGATGTTCGGAGCCGCCCCGACGCCGCAGAGCGAAGCTACGCCCTTCCAGCCGCGCAGCCCTTACGCTATTGCCAAGCTGTTCGCGCACTGGACCGTGATCAACTATCGCGAGAGCTACGGGATTCACGCTTCCAACGGCATTCTGTTTAACCATGAATCGCCCCGTCGCGGCGAGACGTTTCTGACACGTAAGGTGACGCGAGCCATCGCTCACATCCTGGCCGGCAAAGAACAGTATGTCTACCTCGGAAATCTCGATGCCAAACGCGATTGGGGTTACGCCCCAGAATACGTGAACGCTATGTGGCTCATGCTCCAACAGCCGGAACCCGGCGACTATGTAGTCGCCACGGGCGAGAGCTACAGCGTTCGGGAGTTCGTCGAAGTGGCGTTCTCTATGGCGGGACTCGACTGGCGCGAACACGTTCGCTTCGACCCACGCTACGTGCGCCCAACCGAGGTTGATCATCTTCTCGGCGACCCCTCAAAGGCGCGAGCTCAGCTCGGGTGGCAATCAACCACCTCGCTCCAGGAGTTGACCAAATTGATGTTGGTGGCGGACCTCGAAGCAGAAGGTGTCGAGGGCTGCGTGGTGGCGTCCAATGCAGCAGGCTGAGCTCCAGCGCTCGCGCGTACTCGTCACTGGCGGCAGCGGCTTCCTCGGGACCCGCGTAGTAGCTGCACTCAAGCGCCACGGTATCACCGAGATTTTCGCGCCACGAAGCCAGGAATTCGACCTTCGCGAGAAAGACCGCGATACAGGACTGCCTCCTGGCTTATCACCCCGATGTGGTAATCCATCTTGCTGCGGTGGTCGGTGGTATCGGCGCTAACCAGAAGAACCCGGGGCGCTTCTTCTACGACAACGCCATCATGGGAATCGAAATGATGGAGCAGTCGCGTCTCGCCGGCGTCGGCAAGTTCGTACAACTTGGCACCGTGTGCTCTTACCCGAAGTTCGCGCCGACGCCGTTTCGTGAGGAGACAATCTGGGATGGTTACCCTGAGGAGACTAACGCGCCCTACGGCTTGGCCAAGAAGATGATGCTCGTCCAGGCGCAGGCCTACCGCGAGCAGTATGGCTTCAATGCGATCTATCTCGTCCCGGTCAACCTCTATGGTCCCGGCGATAACTTCGACCTTGAGTCGAGTCACGTTATCCCAGCCCTTATTCGCAAATATGTCGAGGCGCAGGAGCGGTGCGAAGACTATGTCGTCGCCTGGGGCACTGGTAAGGCGAGCCGCGAGTTCCTCTATGTCGAGGACGCGGCCGAGGGCATCGTACTGGGCACCGAATGCTACAACGGGCCAGAGCCGGTCAACCTTGGCGCAGGTCAAGAAACTACGATCCGCGAGCTGACCGAGACGATTGCGCGTCTCTGCGGCTACCAAGGCGAAGTTCAGTGGGACACCACACGGCCGGACGGTCAGCCGCGCCGTGTGCTTGACACCAGCCGCGCGCGTGACTGGTTTGGATTCGAGGCCAAGACCTCGCTGGAAGATGGCCTCAAGCAGACCATCGAATGGTTCAAGATCAACCGCCCTTCTTGAGCGGAGGAGTTTTTTGAAAGTCGTCATCCTGGCTGGTGGGCGCGGTACTCGGCTTGCGGAGGAGACTGTCCTCCGCCCCAAGCCGATGGTCCAGATCGGCGAGAAGCCGATCCTGTGGCACATCATGATGCACTACTCCCGTTACGGCATTGACGAGTTCTTGATCGCGCTGGGCTACAAGGGTGAGATGATCAAGTCGTTCTTCGCCGAGGAGGTGCGTCTAAGGGGCAGTGTCACTGTCGACTACTCAGACCGCAGTGTGCAGCGTCTTGAGACCGGCCTTTCGTCAGAGGACAAATGGCGCGTTCATCTGGTTGAGACGGGCCTTGATTCGCTTACCGGTGTCCGGCTGCGAACTCTCCGTCCGATGGTGGGCGACGAGACCTTTATGATGACTTTCAGTGACGGCGTATCGAATGTTGACCTGAACAAGCTTCTGGAGTTTCACAAGTCCCACGGGCGCTTGGCTACCGTAACGACCGTCCCTGCCCTGACCCGTTTCGGCGTCATGCGCTTCGAGGGAGACGAGGTCATTAGCTTCGAGGAGAAGCCCAGGGACTCGGCGACATGGATTAGTGGTGGCTTCTTTGTTTTGGAGCCCGGTGTCTTTGATTACCTCGATGTCGACCGCGATTTCAGCCATGACTGCCTGCCACTTCTCGCAGCGGACGGACAGCTCATGGCTTACAAGCACGATTCGTTCTGGCAGTGCATGGACACGATTCAGGAACGCAATTACCTGGAGGCTCTTTGGACAGAAGATCAGGCACCCTGGAAGACGTGGTGAGCATCGTAATATCAAGTTCTTCCCCGCGTTAGTGTCATCAGAATTAGGCAAGGAGCGTCAGCGTTAATGAGAGTCCTGGTCACTGGTCATCTTGGATACATTGGTCCTCACGCGGTAGAGCTTCTTCAGGAAGCTGGGCACTTCGTCCGTGGAGTTGACCTCAACCTGTATGAAGGCTCTCATTTCGGCGACATTACGTTGCCTGACGAAAGCGTGATCAGTGACATCTTCGCTCTGACGGAGAAAGACCTAGAAGGCTTCGACGCGGTCATCCATCTCGCCGGTGTCTCCAACGACCCGCTCGGCGCCTTCGTACCGGAACTGACCTGGCGGGTGAACCTCGAAGGCACGATGCACTTGGCGCGTGTAGCCAAGGCAGCCGGCGTTCCACGGTTCCTGTTTTCTAGCTCCTGCAGCATCTATGGCAAGTCAGGCGACAAGATCCTCGGTGAGGAAGACGAAATCTCGCCAGTCACGGCCTACGGCAGCACCAAGATCGAGGCAGAGAAGCAGCTCGCGGAACTTGCCGATGATTCCTTCTCGCCGACCTACCTGCGCAACGCCACGGCATATGGCATCTCGCCCCGGCTGCGTCTCGACATCGTCGTCAACAACCTCTGCGCCTGGGCTTACGCCACCAACGAGATCCGAATCATCAGCGACGGTAGCCCCTGGCGCCCGCTGGTACATTGCCGTGACATTGCACGTGCCTTCGTCCACCTAGCGCAGGCACCGCGTGAGAAGATCCACAATCAGGCGTTCAACGTCGGTACTAGCAAAGAGAACTACCAGGTGCGTGATCTCGTCGATATGGTCCTGGAGGTCAACTCCGCGTACAAGGCGGTATATACAGGCGAAGGTTCGCCCGATTCAAGAGACTACCGCGTCGACTTCACGAAGTTCGCGACGACGTTCCCTGAATTCGATTTTGCCTTCACGGTGCGTGATGGCATTCGAGAGTTGATGGAGGGCTTTGAATCCTACGGGATGACTGAAGAGTTGATTGAGGGCCCGCGGTTCATTCGTCTGAAGTCACTCAAAGACCGCGTCGGCGAGGTCGCCGATGGCGTCCTGCAACTCCGGTAACAAGAGTGTCGTCCTTCGCGGACGCACTGATGACGGATTAAGGGGGCCTGTTGTTGGGGACCGTGGAAGCAGGCCGTAGATATCGGGCGATCAATACCCCGGTAGACCTTCTCAACCCGGACCGGCTCCTCGACCTCGTCAAATCGAAGGTCGAAACGTCATCAAAGGCACGGGTCATCTTCTGCAATGTGAGCACGATAGTGGCCTGTCGCCAGGACGCTGCGCTCGATAAGGCCGTTCGCGAAGCCGAAATCATTTCGCCCGACGGGATGCCTCTCGTCTGGCTCGCCAGGCTTAAGGGACAGCGCGACATCCAGCGCGTCGACGGTCCGACCTTCATGCGCACAGCGATGCAGCGAGGCGTGGAGTGGGGTTGGCGGCATTACCTCTTTGGAGGTTCTCAAGAAGTTCTCAATCAGCTGGCGGAGAACCTGACGGCAGAGATTCCTGGGCTGCAGATCGTCGGCCTCGAGTCGCCGCCCTTTGGCGACGTACACGAGAGTCATCACCTTGATGCCGTTGGGCGGATCAATGCTGCCGAACCGCACTTCGTCTGGGTCGGCCTTGGTATGCCGAAGCAGGAATTATGGATGTCTCGTTACCAGTGTAATATTCGCGCACCGATTCTGCTCGGAGTCGGCGCAGCCTTTGACTTCCACGCCGGGGCCAAGAAGCGCGCACCAGACTGGATGCGCCGTAACGGCCTGGAATGGTCGCACCGTCTTCTGAGCGAGCCGCGTCGCCTCTGGAAGCGCTACCTCGTGGGCAACTCGATGTTCGCGTACTTGGTTGCGGGGGATGCCTTGCGTTCGGCGGCCAGCCGCGTGCGAAAGTCCCGCTAATGCGAGTCCTGCTCATGCACGAGTACTACCGTGAACGCGGTGGTGAAGACGTGGCGTTCGAAACCGATGCGGAGCTCCTGGCTGCGGCCGGCCATGAGGTAAACACCCTGACTTTTAGTAACGACGAGATCCCGGACTCACCCTCGGTCCGCGATCGACTCGGTCTCTTCGCATCCACGATCTGGTCGCGCCGAGCGGCTGCGCGGGTGACCCGGAAGATCGCAGAGGTCAGACCCGACGTCGTGCATGTTCACAACACATTCCCACTCGCGTCGCCCGCCGTGCTGGCCGCTGCGTCGAAGGCGGGCGTTCCCACCGTTGTGACGCTGCACAACTACCGGCTCCTCTGCTCTAGCGCCACGTTGTTCCGCGCCGGCGCCATCTGCGAAGATTGCACAAGGTCGTTCCTGCCTTATCCCGCCGTGATGCATTCCTGCTATCGCGGCTCACGCCTGCAATCGGCCGCTGTCGCGACGATGTCGTCAATACACAAGGCGCGTCGTACCTGGCAGCGCAACGTCGACCTTTTCATCACTCCAAGCGAGTTCCTGCGCTCGCGGCTACTCCAGGCCGGTCTACCCGCTCACCGCATCGAGGTAAGAAGCAACGCGGTTGTGCCGCCGCCGAATGGCGAGCGAACACCGGGCGGAGCGTTTGTCTTTGTCGGCCGACTGGTCGACTACAAAGGCATTCAGACGCTCCTTAATGCCTGGCAGGGTCGTCCCGACCTACCACACCTTCGCATCGTCGGCAGTGGCGACATGGAACCCCTCGTTCGGAGAGCGGCCGAAATGCCCGACTCGAACATCGAATACCTTGGCGCCTTGCCGCACAGCGAGGTTTACCATGAAATGCGCGGGGCGCGGGCACTGCTCATGCCGTCTGCTTGGTACGAGACGCAGGGCCTGACCATGCTCGAGGCCTTCGCCTGCGGCCTGCCAGTTATCGGCGCCAACATCGGCGCAATCCCCGAGGCCGTTATCGAAGGCGAAACAGGCCTTCTCTTCCAGCCGGGTCGTCACGAAGAGTTGGCGACCAAGGTCGAATGGGCTGCTACTCACTTGACGGAGATGGAGGCAATGGGAGAGCGAGGTCGTAATGCCTTTTTCGAGCACTACGCTCCTGAGCCGAGCATCGCGCGATTGCTAACCTTGTACGAACAGGTGCTGGGGCAAGAACTCGGCTCCCCTCAAGGCGTTCCGGCATCTCGTGCATGACCCGGAAACTTGTTCGAGTCATGTAGAGTCACAGCTCCCGAAGGGACGTGTCTTGTGAGCGAAAAGACCGTCGTCGTCGCGACTATCGCCCGGCCGCTGGGTACAACGGGAGTTCAGACTCACTTCAACACTTTCCTCGACTATCTCCGGGCATTGGGACGACCTGGTAAGCTCGTAACACCGTTCTCTTGCCCTAAGTGGCTCGTCTCGCCGGTCTTCGCCATGAGGCGTCTCCTAGGACACCTCAGCCCCTCACTGGACGTCTGGTGGTACGAGACGTGGCATGAATTCTTCCTCCAGCTGGCGCTCCGCCGTGTCCTGCGCTCTACTCCCAACGCGGTTATCTATGCCCAAAGCCCCCTCGCCGCCCGAGCTGCCCTCAGAGCCAGGATCGGCGCGGATCAACCGGTCATCATGGTGGTGCACTTCAACGACTCCCAGGCCGAGGAGTGGGTCAACCAGGTTGGCCTACGGCGTGATAGTCGAGTCTATCGCTCGATACGCAAACGCGAGACCGAAATATTTGCTGCATTGGATGGCATCGTTTTTCTTTCTAACTACGCCAGAGACAACATCGAAGAGATGTTCCCCGCCGTTCGGGACTTGAGATCCATTCGACTGCCCAATTTCGTTTCCTTCGCTCCAGCAGTAGACAGCTCGGAGTCCGACTTGGTAAGCGTGGGTACGTTAGAGCCAAGAAAGAACCAGTCGTATCTGCTGCGCGTTCTGGCGGAGGCGAAGAGGCTCGGTCGTCACTACACACTGACGCTGATCGGTGCTGGTCCTGACCGCGAAATGCTCGCGACACTGGCAATCGATCTAGGTGTGAGCGATCAGGTAACGTTTCTCGGCTTCCAACCCAATGCTCGCGGCCTCCTATCTGGCAAGAGGCTCTACGTCCACGCCGCTCTTATGGAGAACTTTGGCATCACACTTATCGAGGCGATGGCTGCAGGCTTGCCCGTATGCGCTGGTCCTGTTGGAGGGATCGTCGATGTCCTCAGCGATGGTGTCGAGGGCTTGTTTTGGGACTTGCAGAATCCAGGGGACGGCGCGAGTAAGCTAATCCACCTGATGGAAGAACCCGGCCTTCGAGACAAGATGGGCGCCGCTGCCAAGGCTCGATTCGAGCGTGAGTACGAAACCAGCAGGGTAGCCGGACATTTGCTGGACTTCATCGTAGACGATCTGGCGGCTAACTCGGAGCCAGGTTCACAAACCTGACAACAATAACCGCATACCCCCGGGTCACAGAAGGTTCTCACCGTTAGGGTTTTGAGCGCGGTCTCATGCGCTACCTCGATCTTCGTACTCCAGAGTGATGGCACCTCTTAGGCTCATGTCGATGGGGTGCCGCGACGATTAAACAGATAGAAGTAGCGCGGAGGCCTGACCCGACCAATGCTTGGAGCATCAAAAAGTCGCGACGAAGTCGCCGAAGCCGATGTGTGCATCGTCGGCGCCGGCGCCGTCGGCATCGCGATTGCAAAGGAACTGGCAGGCACAGCTATACGGGTTGTCGTTCTCGAGAGCGGCGGAGCGACTCCCGACGCGGCTGAACGCACGGCCTACAAGGTCCTACCGGGTGAGACAATTCGGCTTGGAACCGACGATGAGAAGCCGTCCTACCTCGGCGGCAACACCAACTACTGGTACGGCAATTGTCGACCGCTAGAAAAGGAAGACTTCGAGCCGCGCGATTGGCTGCCCCATAGTGGTTGGCCCATCGGACTCGATGAACTGATCCCCTATTACAGGCGAGCTCAACGCCTTGCGGGGCTCGGCGACTTCCTCTGGTACGACGTTCAAGCGACTGAGCCACTACTGCACCATGGTCCCCTGGACGTCTCCCCTTCGATCCTCGAGACGAGGATTGTTCAAACTACCCCGGTATTCAGCTTCGCAGACCTCTACGGCCAACAACTTGAAGCAACTGATAACGTACAAGTCTTCCTCCGTACCCAGGTCGTTCGCCTGGAGGCTTCTATTGAAAACGATCGCGTTGTGGCCGTCGAGGCGGTTGGACCGGACGGGCATACTTTGTCGATCAAAGCAGGCACTTTCATTCTGGCGTCAGGCGGAGTCGAGAATGCACGGCTCCTCCTTCGCTCCAGTGAGACTGCTCTGAATAGTCTTGGGAATGACAATGACCTCGTTGGCCGGTTCTTTATGGAGCATTTCTACTTCGTCTTTTCACCTGAGGTGGTGGGCATTGCCTCCTCGAGATATCGCCAGGACGACCTCCGCATCTACGCCGCAGAAAGCGGCGAGCGAGAGTCCGCGCAGAAGAAACGGCAAAGAGTTGGGGATGCGAGTGTCTGGGGACAATTGGCTTCGTCCAGCGAACTGATGAGAAGGGAGCAAGTCCCCGGTCTGACCCTGTGGTTTCGGCCCGACCAGCGAATTCCGCGGAGCCTTGATATTCTCCGGCGGCTCCTGTCTGATCTGGGCCACCGGGTCCTGCCGAGACGCCCGCTGACAGACCTGCGTGAGGTGATCCTTAACCCGGCTCGCTCCGTTCGCTTCTTGCTGTGGAAGCTAACCGGCCGCGGCCGACCATCAAGGGATTACGAACTAATCGTCCAACTCGAGCAGGCGCCTGATCCCGAGAATCGGATCCGTTTGTCGGAGAGCGTCGATCGATTTGGCCAACCAAATGCAGTGCTTTCCCTCCGTATCGACGATGAGCAACTGCGGGCGCACGCTCAGGCGCTAGAGATCGTGGCCGATGAACTGGGATTCAACGGCGAAGCGCTCGCGAGAGAGTTGGTAGCCAAGTATGCCGTCGGGGACTTCGATTTCTTCTGGCATCATATGGGCTCAACCCGCATGAATGAGGATCCGAAGCAGGGAGTCGTCAACGCTGATTGTCGTGTGCACGGAGTCTCGAATCTCTTCGTCGCGGGGTCATCGGTTTTCCCGACTAGCGGGACCGCAGCGCCCACTCTCACCGCGATTGCCCTGGCGTTACGTTTGGCCGATCATATTCGCGCAAATTCGGAACCGGGCGCCTTACATGCTCCAAGTTCCTTTCGGCAATCGCTGAGTCGGCACCGACGTTCCGAATGATGCCTGCTTGCCTTGCGAAGTGGACGCGCCGACTAGGTGGCGATATTACCCTCAGACCCTGCAGCGGGCTGCCGGGTCACTGATCGCGCACGCGTTTCAGGCGCCAGCGGTTCCGGGTTGACCTCGTGCCCCAGCAAGTCCTGGTTCTCACCGTGGGGGGTCCGGCCAAGGCGCGATACGGCGTGCGAGTGCGCGCGCGTTCGAAATGGATGCGGCCGACCGGAACGGTTGATCACGGCGCCGACCAGGATCGCGTGCGAAGACGTCAGTTCGGTCACGGCGGTCCGGAGTTCTGCTTGCGTTGTACTGCCACCCACGACTACGAGTAACGACGCGTCGAGACTGCTGGACAGTACGCTGGCCGAGGACGACTGCGAGAGCGACGGTCCGTCAACAATGAGCAAGTCGAAAGCCTCCTGGGCGCGCTGCAGGAAGTGCTCGGGTAGGCCCGGTGCGAGCGCATCTTCCGGGTTGGTGGCGAAGTGCCCAGCCGCCACGAGCGACAGGTTAGCAAAGTCAGTCTGCTTGGCAGGTAACGCGATCGGCTTGCCAGGACGTGTGATCTCGGCGATGCCGTGGTCGTTCGGAAGGCCGAAGTATTCATGCTGCGTAGGCTGGGTCAGGTCGAGGTCAATCAGTAGGACACGTTGTCCGGCGTTGGCAAACGCGATCGCCAGGTTCGCCGCCAGTAGCGACTTGCCGGCCCCCGGCTTCTGGCTAGTGATCAGAAGACTCCGATACCGCGACCCAAAGCCGCTGGTTGATAACGAGGCCCTGACTTTTCGGAATGCATCGGCCCAAGCCGAATTCGCGGAGTCCTCCCATGCATGCGCCCACGTCGACTCGCTGGCAGAAGGGATAGTGCCTAACGTCTGCACCTGCGAGACTTCGAGGATGTCACGCGCCGTCCGTACCGGGCTGTTCAGTCGCTCGAGGATGATAGCGAGGGTGGCTGCGCCGGCCAGCGAGAGTGCCAGCGCCAGCGCGAGATTCAGTTTGAGGTTGGGGGAGAACGGGCTGCTGGGTGCGGTTGCGGGCTCGACAAGCGCTAGCGTCCCGGCGTTGGCGATTTGCAATTCAGAGCGCTGGATGAAGGCCTCGGTGATAGCATTCGCGATGGCCGCGGCGACTTCCGGATTGGGGTCTTCCGCGCTCACCACGATCAACTGGGTATTGGAAGGACTTACCACCGACACCTTACCTGCAAGCGCCTCTATCGTCCCGGTGAACTCCAGACTTGCAGCGGCCTGTTCCAAGACAGGGCGGCGCTTGACGAGCTCCAGATAAGTCGAAATCAACCGATCCGCGACAATTAGATCGCTCAGGCTCCCAGGACCGGCTGGATTAAGGGCAGGCGTGTTAGGGTTTGCCGGATCCTCCGGAACCACGGTCGGCTCATTGGAGTTTTGCGCAGGTTGATTCAGCACTACCAGCGTGGCCGAAGAGGCGTAATTTGGCTCGATGCTCTTGGTTCCAAAGTATGTAACCAGGGTGACCAGGGTCGGTACCACGATGAGCAGCGGCCAATGATCGCGTATGAGCCTCAAGTAATTCATGAACTAGTCCAGAATTAGTCTAGCGAGGCACGTCTGTTTCGGGGGATCGCGGGAAAGCGAACAGACCGCCCCACCTTCTAGATGAATAACACTGAAACTAGAATAGCATTGCAGGCTCGAAGTGTCCTAAGTTCGTAGCTAATCCTTCAAGCGCAGGTATATCTCTATCATTCCAATCCAAAATACGGAGCGTGAACGTGTTCATTGACGCCCGAGCCTTGCCCCCCGATTCTGCCGTGCTCCAGTCCGACGTTTGCATCATAGGCAGCGGACCAGCTGGCATTACACTGGCTCGCGAGCTTACCCGGGCAGGCGTCAGTGTCTGCGTCCTTGAAGCGGGTGACCTCGAACCGGCAAGCAATACCCAGAGTTTAGCCAGCGGCGAGAGTGTTGGCCTCCCGTATTATCCACTCGATACGACTCGCCTGCGTCAGTTCGGCGGTACGTCTGGTCACTGGTGGTCGGGCGTGCGTTTGCGGCCGTTGGAACCAGAGGACTTCGAAAAGCGCGATTGGGTGCCGTACAGCGGCTGGCCATTCGGCAAGGACCACTTAGATCCATACTATGAGCGCGCCCAGCGTGTCTTTGGTTTTGACCAGTGTCGCTACGAACTTGAGGACTGGGTTACGCCAGGTGAATCATGGCTGACCCTTACTGGAGGATCCGTCCGCACGAAAATGTGCCAGTTCGCCGGGCCCGACGTTTTGGAGCGTTACAAGCGCGAGATTCTCGACTCCCCTGACGTTCACATCTACCTCAACGCGAACGTAACCGAGCTGGTTTGCGACGAATCCACCGGCGCTATCTCCCGCATCCGTGCGGCCACGCTCGAAGGGATCACTCTAGAAGCAACCGCTCGTGTCTACGTCCTGGCTGCCGGCGGAATCGCGAACGCGCGCCTGATGCTACTGTCGCGGGGTAGGTCGACGACGGGGCTCGGAAATTCCCACGACCTCGTTGGGCGCTTCTTCATGGAGCACCTTAACGTTATCACAGGTCGAATTATCCCGGCCCGGCCCGAGCTAGCATCACAGGTCGGCCTCTATCAGCGGCACGTACGCGACGGCGTTGAAGTTTGCGGCACGCTCGCGATCGACCCGGAGACCTGCGCCAAAAGGCGAATTGGTCATTCCTGGATCGTACTCGAGCCGGATGATGAGGCGGTTTCAGCCCGAGGAGCGATTGCAATAAGGGAGTTGCTCGGCAGCCTTCGGCACTACGGCCAACTCGAGGGGGGTATGCCCGCCGGGCTGCGCAGTGTGATGAGCAACCCTGACCACCGGCGGTCGGTAACGAACGATGCGCGGCATCTAAGACACGTCCTGCATGACGTCCCTGCCGTATCGCTCGCGGCCCTGCGCTTACTGATCGGTCGGTATCGCAAGAACCCAACCCTTCTCCTGATGCGCTTCATGTCGGAGCAGGTGCCCAACCCCGAAAGTCGGGTCACGCTCTCGACAGAGTTGGACGCTCTCGGGCTCAACAAATCACAGCTCGATTGGCAGCTCTGCGAGCTCGATTTCGAGACAATTCGGCGCAGCCAGAGGATTCTTGACGCCGAGCTTCGCTCCAGAGACCTGGGCAAGGTCGACTCGTATTACGAGGAGGTAGACCCACCGCCTCGCATTTCCGGCGCATGGCACCACCTCGGGACCACGCGCATGCACAATGACCCTCGGCATGGCGTCGTTGATGCAAACAGCCGCGTTCATGGGGTATCGAACCTTTTTGTTGCAGGCGGTTCGGTTTTTCCCACGGGCGGATACGCCAACCCAACACTGACAATTGTGGCACTTTCTTTGCGTCTTGCCGATTACTTGAAACTCGAGCTCAAGATGGAAGAATTTGTCAAGTAAACCCGACACTGCATTTCGCTCTGATTAGCATTTGAGTCATATCTGTGCTCACCTGGCGTTATAAGGATCTAGACAACCAGCTATCATCAAGTTATGTATTGTTGTGGGCGGGGCTGGATAGGGAGGCAGAAGAGCTTGTTTTTTGAAGCGACGGAACTCAATGGTGCTTTCAAGGTTCGGCTTGACTGCCGGGAGGATCACCGCGGATTCTTTGCGCGAACCTGGTGCCGGCAAGAATTCGAGGAAGCAGGTCTAAACCCAAACCTTGTGCAGGCCAACCTCTCTTATAACCGGTCGAAAGGTACGTTGCGAGGCTTGCATTATCAGGTGGAGCCCTACGCCGAAGCCAAGTTTATCCGTTGCTCACGAGGCTCGATTTACGACGTAATAGTCGACCTTCGCAAGGGTTCGCAAACGTTCATGCGGTGGATCGGGGTGGAATTGAAGGCTGAAGACTACACTGCGCTCTACGTTCCCGAAGGCTTCGCACACGGCTTTCAGACCCTCAAGGACGATACCGAAGCCCTCTACTACGTGAGCGAGTTCTACACTCCACTAGCCGAACGTGGAATCAGGTACGATGACCCTGCTATCGGCGTTACCTGGCCCTTCGAAGTTGGAGCCATTTCGGCAGTGGACGAGTCCTGGCCGAACTTCCAGCCCGATCGGAAAGAAGTGAGTCAGGCAAGATGATGATCGTAGATACGGCGCTACAGCGTCGTGAGAAGGAAGGCAACCCGATTCGTGTTGGCATGGTGGGTGCGGGCTTCATGGGTCGCGGCCTGGCTCTTCAGATCCAGTCGGTGGTGCCCGGCATGGATATCGTCGCGATCTCCAACCGAAACATCGAGGGAGCACGCCGTGCCTATGTTGAGGCCGGTGTCTCCGACATCGTGGAAGTCGCCTCGCAGTCGCAGCTTGACCACGCGATCGAGCAAGGAGAGCACGCGATTACAGAAGACGCGATGCTCCTCTGTCGTGCGGCGGCGATCGACGCGATTCTCGAAGTCACAGGGGCCATAGAGTTCGGCGCCATGGTGGCGCTTGAAGCGATTGCAAATCACAAGCACCTCATCGTCATGAATGCTGAGCTTGACGGCACCGCCGGACCCATCCTTAAGGTCCGCGCCGACAAAGAAGGTGTCATTTACACGAATACAGATGGCGACCAGCCGGGCGTGATGATGAACCTCTATCGGTACGTCAATGGGATAGGCTTGCGACCAGTCCTTTGTGGCAACATCAAAGGTCTTCAGGACCCCTACCGGAATCCCACGACGCAGATTGGCTACGCGAAACAGTGGAGTCAGAAGCCGGAGAAGGTCGCCAGCTTCGCCGACGGTACGAAGATCTCATTCGAGCAGGCGGTCATAGCCAATGCCACAGGCATGCGAGTAGCTCGGAGAGGGATGTGGGGCCCCACGGTCCCCGCTGGTACGCCTTTGGAAGAGGCGATCAGGGAGTTCCCGCTCGAAAGCCTGGTCGATGATCAGGTTGGCATCGTTGATTATCTGGTTGGGCCCACGCCCGCGCCTGGCGTGTTCATCCTAGGCACCCTCGAAAATCCCCAACAGCGCCAGTTTCTGAAGTTGTACAAGATGGGTGATGGTCCGCTCTATATTTTCTACACGCCATACCATTTATGCCACTTCGAAGTGCACAACACGATTGCCAGGGCGGTCGATTTTGGCGATGCGGCAATCGCGCCGCTGGCAGGCCCATGCGTCGAAGTAGTAGCCACTGCCAAGACCGACCTCAAGGCCGGCGCTATCGTCGATGGCCTCGGCGAATACATGACATATGGTGTGGCCGAGAACACGGACGTCGTTGAGCGCGAATGCTTGCTGCCCATGGGGGTTGCCGAAGGGTGCCGCCTGGTCCGTGACCTTCCGAAGGACGCCGTGCTGACCTACAGTGACGTTGAGGTCCCTGAAGGACGGCTCATCGAGGACCTGCGCGCCGAGCAAAGCCGGATCTTCTCTCGAAATTAGTGCCCGGCTTCGCCGTGATACAAACGGCCACTCATGCGTTATGGTTGAGAGTAGATGATTTCGTCATGCGCTGTCACCGCTTAGATGTTCCCCATGACGAAGTCCTATGCGCGCCAGAATCAGTCCTGCTAGGAGTCGAGCAAAGACTCAATGACGGTCCAGGTATCGGTATGCATCCCCGTTTGGAACGATGAGGAATGGCTGGCAGGAGCGATTGAAACGGTACTCGCCCAGACCCATCAGGATTGGGAGCTTGTAATCGGTGATAACGCCTCTGACCAAGACTTAGGAGCCATCGTCGCACGGTTTGACGATCCTCGTATTCATTACCACCGCTTTGATCGACACGTGGACCTCTTTGAGAACTACAATCGAGTCGCCGGTCTCTCGAAATACCCTTGGGTTGAATGGTTATCGGCTGACGACCGGCTCGAGCCCTCTTGTCTCGCAGAGGTGGCTGACCGAATTGAACAAGTGCAGCCCACCGAGGAAAGGCTTGCTGCTGTATTGACAACTTGCACACGTGTGGATCCCGATGGAAAGCCAGCAGACCGAGCCTTCTATGGTCATTCCCGTCTGAACCGCATAGTTGGCGGGACGTATAGTCCGTCCGCCTGGTTCGACGTCATGTCTATCTCTGGACAGCTACCATGGAACTTTAGCTCGGCCGTCTTCTCACGCGAGATTCTAATAGAGACCGGTTGGTTCAGAGCCGACGTGGGGCCTGGTGGAGATATCGAGCTCGTCCTTCGCATCTGCGCTTACGGCAGCGTTTCATATATAGACGAGCCACTAATGCGTTTCACAGTCCGTCACAACTCGATATCTTCGGGCCGCGTGAGGCGAAATCTGGAGTACGGCGACCCATTGACCGATTATGGTGCCGCCTGGATTTACGGGTTACGAGCGCACACGCTGCGGAGAAACGTAACGCCGGAGCAACGAGGACACGCCCACGACGTGATTGCTCGTTCGCACATCCAACGTGCGACGCAGCACAGGCTTCAACCAGGAGGAAGGGGACGAATCGGGGCACTCCAAGATATTGTTCGTGCATTCCAGTACAACCCCAAGTTAATGCTTTCGCCGGTACATGTCGGCGCCTGCATTGTGGCACTAACAGCTCCCAAAGTCGTCGTGTCCTGGGCGATGCAACGCGCCGCCGACCTTCGCGGGCGTGGCTAGCAAATGGGCAGAAGGATTCTTGCTCCAAGTTCCAAGTCGGCTGTCGAAGACTCACGGGCTAAGACGCCCGCCCCCCGATTCTTACGAGAGCGTTGATGGCAGTACGGATATCGATTGCGCTACCAGTTTGGAATGATGTCGCCTGGCTACCTGGGGCGATCGAGAGCGTGCTCGCGCAGGATCATCAAGATTGGGAACTAGTGATCGGTGACAACGTGTCCGAGGAAGACGTGCCGGCTGTCCTGGAGAAGTACTCAGATGCGCGAATCCGCTATCACCGCTGGGATGTTCACACCGACGCTTATGAGAACTTCAACCGGACTTCGCAACTTAGCAAGTTCGAATGGGTTCAGCCGATCAGCGCCGACGACCGACTCGAACCAACTTGCCTGAGTAAGATCGCCGGGCGAGTTAGCTCGGAATCGGAACACAATGGGCGACTAGCGATTGTTATGACGGATTGCTTTCGCGTTGACGAGAATGGCAAGCAGGCCGATCTCGCTTACTTCGGTCATCAGCGGCTGGTTCCCCTGGCGGACGGGACTTACGAAGCTGGAGAATGGCTGGACCTGATGTCCCGGCCGAGCATCGCGCCATGGAACATTGGCTCCATCGCGTTTTCGCGTGACATTCTCATGGAATCAGGTTGGCTCCGGCCGGACGTCGGCTATGGTGCGGACCTGGAGCTCGTGCTGAGAATGGCTGCCTACGGCAAGATCTCCTACATAGACGAAAAGCTCCTGCACTACACGGTGCGAAGCTCTTCAGATTCAATGAGTCGTGTCCTCCGAATCATCGAGCGCGGTGAACCGGCTACTCCGATGGAGTCGGCATGGCGATCAGCCCTCCAGGCTCACCGCATGGGAGAAGCGATCCCGCACTCACGGATGGCGCGGATCAACGAGGCCATTGCTCGGTCACATCTGCAGCGAGCGTTACAGCACCGGCTCTGGCCCGGTGGTCACGGACGCAAGGGCGCTTTTGACGACATTCGGCGAGGTTTCTGGCTGTCTCCGCGATTGTTGTACTCAACACGGCACGTCGGAGAGGCTCTTCTTGCATTGCTCGGACCACGATGGGCCATCGAGTGGACGATACGACGCCTCACAGCCTCGAGGCGAGGCTCCGTGAGTTCGGTAGCGAGAGCGCCGCGCTAAAGTCCAATGCCCACCATAACCGACCGACAACGGTGCTATTTCTTGTTGCGTCGCGTCCTAGCGCTCTATAGGATTCGTCTAAATTGTTATGGTATGCATCTCTGTCTCGTTGCTTTCTTGTGTAGAACACAGCCAAGTGACTGAAATGTAGGAGAGATGGGCGGGACTTCTACTGTCAGAGGGGACGGGACGCCAAATGGCTAGGATGCAACAAGCAAGCCGGCGAGCCACCGCGGACCATGGCCGCCGGGTCGTCGTAATCGGCCTCGATGCCGCAGAACCCGAATTGCTCATAAAGTGGGCGAAGGATGGGAATCTGCCGACCTTCGCGACTCTCTTCGAGAGGGCCCTTTGGGGCCGAGTCGATAACGACGCCGCCAACGTCGCCGGCACTGTGTGGCAGTCGTTCCACAGCGGAGTTTGGCCGGGGCGCCACGGCTTTTACGACGGCACCAAGCATTTCGACTCCGAAACCTACGAAGACAGCGTTGAGTTTTCCGGCCGAGGCCAGGTACCGCAAGAGATGATCTGGGAAACTCTCAGCCGCAATCAGAGTCGCGTCGCCGTCATCGATTCCCCCGAAGCTTTCTTTCCGGAGGAGGTCAACGGTATCCTCCTCGATGGCTGGGGATCTCATGATCGAAACCGGGCCGGTGGACGAAGTTCGGACTTCCACGCGTGGCCGCGAGAGCTTCGCAACGAAATACTCGCAAAGTACGGCGAAGATCCGCTGGGTATCTTCGAGGCAGCCTGCGATGCGATGAAGCCTCGCAACAACAAGGAGCTCATCTGGCTGCGCGACTCGATCATTCAACGCATCAGGACGAAGGCGCGATTGAGCCTCGACATTCTCAACCGGGAGGCGTGGTCTTACTTCCAGACAACCTTTCACGGAGCGCACTGCATCGGGCACCAGTGCTACCACTTCCACGACCCAAAGCACCCTCGTCACGACCCGGAGGCGGCGCGAGTCCTCGGCGACCCGATTCTCGACGTCTTTCAGGCCCTGGACACGGGGCTGAAAGACCTCCTCGATGGCGTCGAGGAAGACGCAACCGTCCTCGTCTACGCAAGCCACGGCATGGGTCCGAATTACACCGCAACTGGGCCTATCTTGGAGAAGATACTCCTTCGCCTGGAAGGCCTCGAGGCTCCGGAGAGGGCCGAGCGCGTGATTCGGGCGGTTCGGAATCTCTGGCGTGGCCTGCCCGCTCCGGTTCGCCGCATGGTGATCAACTTGCGCGCCCGCAGGCTAGAGGCGCGTCTTCAGCGGCGTATTCAACCGGATAAGGCACAACGCAGGTTCTTCCAGCAGCACGTGAACGGGGCCACCGGCGGCATTCGGTTCAACGTGGAAGGTCGCGAGGCTCATGGCATCGTCAAGCGGGGTGCCGAATATGATGCACTCTGCGAATCCCTGACCAATGACTTGCTCGGATTCGTCAATGACGAGACCGGCGAGCCGCTCGTTGCGAATATCTTCCGTGCCTCGGAGATCTACAAGGGTCCCTATGTCGAGCGCATGCCCGACTTGATGGTGGTGTGGAACCGCTCAGCGCCAATCACTCGCGTTCGATCAGAAAAGATCGGGTTAATTAGTGACCCGAATCCTAGTATGCGCAGCGGCGACCACACGCCTCAGGGTCTGTTCTTTGCGCTCGGGCCCGGCATCGAACCCGGCGAAACGAAACCGGTCTCAGTCGTCGATTTTGCCCCGACATTCATGTCGCTACTGGGCGTCAACGAGTCGGACTTGGACGGCGTGATGATCGAGGCGCTCGCGAATCCAATACCTGCTCAGTAAGTCGTCACTCAAGGCTGTCCCAAAGGGGACCGATACACGGGCGCCCCCGCCTTTATGGGCTCGTCAAGACGTGGCCTCTGTGACACTCCTTCGGCGATTCCTGCGACCATTTCTCTGCCACCGGTTAGTGGCCGTGGAGATCGGAGTCGCGGACGCGCTGATCGCCTCTGTCGAGCGCTGAGATGGCATTCATCTCCTGAAGCGAAAGTTCAAAGTCAAAGACATTCAGGTTCTCCGCCATGCGATGACGGCTCCGGGTCTTCGGTATCGCCACGATACCCTGCTGCACGTGCCACCGCAGGACGACCTGCGCTTCCGTCTTGGAATGCCGTTCCGCCGCCGCTCGGATAACGCGCTCTTCCAGAAGGTTGCCGCCCCAGCCGCGAAGCCGCCGTCGCCACTTGCGCGCCTGCCCGTGCCAGAAGACCGACTCCTTCCCGCGGTCGAGTGGTGTCGATGCCTCGGTTTGAATGCCATGCGCCACGTGGTAGCGTAGCTCCTCAGTGCGAATCGCCTTGGGATTCAGGTGGATCTGGTTGACGTGTGGTGCCACGCCCGTTTCTTCCAGGAGCCGGTCGATGTGCGACGACTTGAAGTTTGCCACGCCAATTGCCCGGACTCTACCCTCCTCAAGCAGCTTGATCATCGCGCGCCACGAGTCGACGTAGCGGTTGAGCGCTGGCATGGGCCAGTGGATCAGAAAAAGGTCGAGGTACTCGGTGCCGAGGCGACGGGTGCTTTGACTGAACGCTTGTTGAGCCTCCTCATAGCCATGGTATTGGGCGTCGAACTTCGTCGTGACGAACAATTCCTCACGAGGGACCCCGCTCTTGTGTATCGCGTGCCCTATTTCGCTCTCGTTCTCGTAACTCCCCGCAGTATCGATCAGACGGTACCCAAAACCGATGGCATCGGCTACGAGAATTGCTGCGTCCTCACCCCTCAGGCCTGACGTACCAAATCCCAGCATCGGCATGGCAACGCCATTTCCTAGCTGAACCGTAGGAGTTGTATTTGCCTCGGACATAGTTATGGCTTCTATCTAAGCACAGTGGCACTAAATTGACGCGTAACGGCCTTTGAGCCTAGTTACTCACCGAATGTCAGCGCTCTCGTGTCTGCAACGCACGGAGAGTTACCCTAGGTATTAGTACCTTGGTATCTTTTCTCAGTTTCATCGCTGACCTTCGCGTCTGGCCGTGGATGGCAGCTGCAGTTATCGCAGCCGGGCTGGTACTGGCCGGCGTGCCGGAGGATATGGAAGGCCTAACCGTGATCGGCCTTGGCCCTGGGCGCGGGATAACCGAATCCAACCTTGTCGCTGTGTCGCTGCTTGCCATCGGATCGCTGACGGTCATGTGGGGCATTTGGAAGGACCACGAACCACTGCTCGCGGTTTGCAGGTCGCGCCTGGTTCCGTTCGTCATCCTCGTCGTCCAGTTTGGCTTCGGAGCGGTGCTCTTTCTGCTCTCGGGGGTTTCGACTAGCCTGGCGTTATGGGCCCCCGGTACGCTCTTGTTGGTGCTGGCTTTGTTCGGCCTGGCAGCCGTCGCGGCGATACCTGCAGACTAGAGCCCGCGGACGCGCTCTTTGTGCAGCGATGCCGGATGTCGAAGCCCTTGGATTTTCGGTTTGAGCGACGGAAGTCGATCTCCAGGTGAGAGCATGGCTATCCTACGAGTTCCAATGTGAAAGGTCGCGGCCAAGGAATAGACCAAGTTCTTGGTTGCTTTGGCAGAACCGCTCCAGAAGGTTGGCTCGGAGCTCCGGATCAATTTTCTTTGGGAGCGAGTTAAGTTCAGGCTGATCCCGGTCGCGAATGACCGGTTTAAGTAGAGCATCGGCCACGAACCGCCTTATTCCCGCCGGTAGCAACCCAGTCGCGCGATCGATGCTTTCCGAGCCAATACCGATCTTGTTTGCCAGCCAAACCTTGAACCTGGCTCTCCAGTATCCTTCGGGTGCATCCGCATCGATTGCGTTGGCGACAATCCTGTCCGGCGTCTCAATCCGTGTGACACCCAGGAAGTCATAGATCCTCGTCAAGGTCGCGTCGGGATCGCTTCCGAGGTCTTCCAGCAAAAGGACAAGTAGGGCGTCCCGCGGGAAATACTGCAGATAGGCCCGGATAGTCTCCATGTAGTTGCTGGTTCGGAGGAGAAAGTCAGGGCAGATTTCCAAGCTCTTTTCGAAGGTTGGTGCGATGCGCCACGGACGCCTGTGTTCTTGAGGCACGACGTAGCAGCCGTCGGCATCCAGTGGGATTTCTCCAATGTCTGTTGCCGACGGATTGAGCCAAAGAGACGCTTTCGTCTCCTGAATGTAATGAGAGAAGAGACGGTCCACGGGTTGCCGTAAGACGTATATCAACTTGGCTTCCGGATTGGCGGCTCGCAGACGCCGTGCGGCTAATTCCGGACACGGGAATGAGGTGTAATGAGTACTTGCCTCGCCACGAAGCTGGTTCCGAGTCGCACCTTTGAACAGGGATGCATAGTAGTCGAATCCTTTGGCATATTCCTGCTCGAGTGCGAAGAAACCAGGCTCCTTTGGCGTACACATGAAAATATCAGGGTGACGCTTTAGGTACTCGTAGAGCGTGGTCGTACCGCACCGCGCTGCACCGATGATCACGAAGTCAGGAAGCTTGAGGCTACTCGGTCCTTGCGCGCGATGAACTTTCGGCTCTAGGTGCGTTACTAGCGGAGCAGCGGGGTCTTCAGCCGTTGTAGTTCGGGACTTGTCCACCCTACTTCCCCACTGAATCATTATTCTGCGGGGGAGCAGCCTGGTCACGGCAGGAGTTCGCATTTATCTTTGCACGTCTGTTCGATCTAATCCCACCTTTCCGAATAGTTTGTAGCAGAAATTAGCATTGGACTTGTCTATGGCTTAGGTGTATGTCTGGTCGTCGGCCAGTGCATGGAAGCGCCGGTACTTGGTCTTCTACACCCCGGAGAGGTTCAAGGTTTTCGAATAATGGAGTTCTCGCGTCCTCGAAAACACCGCAAGGCTTCTGTCATAGCAAGCAAGATAGCGTTTGAGATGACCAGTGTTTCTTGACGCACGCAGCCTTGGGTCGAACGCAAATGTGATTCGCTCCGATGTCTGCATCGTCGGCGGCGGTCCGGCCTCTATGACGATGGCGCTTGAGCTGATGAAACACCACATTAGCGTGAATATCCTTGAAGCCGGCGACCTCCAGGCTCGTGACGCTACTCAGAACCTTTACAGGGGTCAGAACACTGGACATCCTTACCCCCCAGTCGACTCAGCGAGATTACGTCAGTTCGGCGGCACGTCGGGCCACTGGTGGACTGGAGTGCGTCTCAGGCCCCTCGATTCATCGGATTTTGAGGCCCGTGATTGGGTGCCCTTCAGCGGCTGGCCCTTTGGCAAAAATAAGCTCGATCCTTACTACGAGCGCGCTCAGCGTGTCTTCGGCCTCGACAAGTACGACTATCGCTTCGACAGCTGGGTTGAGCCGGAGGAAGATATCTGGCCCGTCCTTCACGGCGGTCGTGTCAATACCGCAATTAGCCAGTTCGCACCGTCAGACGCCTTTCAGCGCTATCAGAGACAGTTCGCAGACTCTGCTGATATTCGGGTCTATCTCAATGCGAATGTGGTCGAAGTGGAGTGTGAGGAGACGCCGGGTTCCGTCTCAGGCATCAGAGCAATTACCCTGCAGGGAATCTCTCTCACTGCGAAAGCAAGGGTCTACGTGCTTGCTGCCGGTGGCATCGAGAATCCACGCTTGATGCTCCTCTCGCGGCGGTACCCCGCTGGCCTGGGCAATCAAAACGATCTCGTTGGCCGTTTCTTCACGGAACACGTTAACCTCAGATCAGGCCGAATTTTCCCGCCCCAACCTGGGCTTGTTCGTAAGGCCGGCCTTTATTCACGGCACACGCGGAGGGGATCGAGCATAGGCGCCACACTGATTCTCGATTCGAAGACATGCGCTGAGCAGCAAATCGGTAACGTCTGGGCAATGCTCTGGCCCGATGATGAAGAGATGTCAACCCCCGGGGCTGTAGCAGTCAGAGAGCTTCTCGGTAACTTGCGACACTATCAACACCTGCCGGGTGGCCTTCCGAGGGAGCTCCGTAATTTGGTGCGTGACGCTGCCCACAGGGCCTTTCTGAGCGGCGAAATGGCCTACTTGCGGCATGCAATGCGGGACCTACCCAGCATCGCGGCCAGCGGGTTTCGCTACCTGACAGGAAAGCGCCGCACGCAGCCCAATTTGCTGCAACTACGCTTCATGGGAGAGCAAGTCCCGAATCCTGAGAGCAGGATTACGCTTTCCTCCCACAGAGATAGTCTTGGGTTGAACACGGTTCAACTAAACTGGCAGCTTTCCGACCTTGATACCAGGACCATTGTCCGGGCGCAACGGGTTGTCGATTCGGAGCTCCGCTCGAGGGGTATGGGGTACGTGGACTCCTTCTACGAGGAGTGCGATCCACCGCCGCGAATCTCAGGCTCCTGGCATCACATGGGTACTACGCGCATGCACGACGACGCCAAACGCGGCGTAGTTGATGCAAACTGCCGCGTCCACGGCATCGCCAACCTATTTGTGGCAGGCAGCTCCGTCTTCCCCACCGGGGGCTACGCCAATCCCACGCTGACCATCGTAGCCCTCGCCCTGCGACTCGCCGATCATCTGAAGAGCGAGGTCGCGAGCCCGCCACTTGGCGTGGCGAACGACCGACACCTGGATACGTCCCACAAAGGGCGCCTCGGAAGGGGCCCCGAAACAATGAGAGGTGAGTAGCGCGGGGAAAGTTGCGCCTACGGGCTTGTAGCCGCCTCTTGTACCCGCGCGCCGCGCACAACCAACCGCCGGTTGTAGTGCAGGTTCGTCGGGTCAAAGCTGCCCGCGCACGTGATCAAGGTGATCGACTCGTTCGCCGTCGGCCCCACGATGTCCTGCACCGGCGCCGCCGTCTCGTCGTACTCCTGTACGCTCTCGACCGCGTACTTCACCACCGTGTCGTCCTCCAGGACGACCTGCAACTCGTCGCCGGGGCGCAGCTCGCTGAGGTGCCAGAAGACCGCCGCGCCGTAATTGATGTAGTCCAGGTGGCCCGACATCACGACGTTGCCGATCTGTCCCGGCTTGGCCGAGAAGGTGTACCAACGCCACATCTTCCGGACCCCGCGGTGAAGCCATCGTCCCATCCGGCAGGACGCCCAGGACCACGATCGGCGCGTCGATGCCAATTTTGGGGATCACCAATCGGCTAATATCCAGAGCCGCGAGACGCGGGTCGCCCTGCGGAGTTGGCGTTGCTTCTCGGAGTCTCCCCGGGTGCGACCGTTGCGATAGGAACGCGCGTCGGAAGCGGTGTGCCGATCGCTAGAGGTTCCTTTTCGCCGCTGTCGCCGCTCAGCGCGACGATGAGCAGCACAACGCCTGCGGTCAGGGACGCTGCGGCGATAACGTAGAGCAGCCGTTTCAGCACCAGGAGTCTCTATCCTCTACTACTAATAACAATCGACCGTATTCAATGTAACGAAAACGCAGGCCCGTGGCACCGCTGATGCAGACATAATATCGGCATCTGGTACCATCTTACGGTTGAACCTCCCGGCAAGGATGCCTCGCCTGTGACCTCCGACGACGACCAGAATCCCCCTTCGCGACGCCCGCGCCAGCCACGCCGCGCCTCAACCCCGCCTGGGTCGTCCGCGCCACGCGCTGACCAGGGCGATCTCTGGTCTGACGACGCCCCCCCAGCGCCGCCGGCCGGAACGCCGGCTCCTGAGACGCCGGTCGACGATGGCCTGGATGCCTTTGTCGCCGACCTGCCGCCGCCCGCTCAGGAAACACCGCCAGCTGCCCGTCCCGGCGTCGGCCGACGCCCCGTCGCGCCCCCGCCCGTTTACGACGAGTACGACGACTACGGCGAGCCCGAGTACTCCATGCTGCGCAATCCCTACGTACTCGCGGCGCTTGCCGTCGCCGGGGCGATTATTCTTGCTGTCGCCTTCGTCATCATCTTCAGCGAGGGAAGCAATTCGCCCGGCGTCGGCTCCAGCGTCATATCGAAGACGCCGACGCCTCAGCCCGGCGAGCTGCCCGGCGTCCAGGCGAAGGTCATCGCCATCGCCGCCATTCGCGAAGGGCCCGGCCTCGATTTCTTCGAGATCGGGCTCCTGAATCGCGGGCAGGACGTTAGTGTCGTCGGCCGCACCGAAGACTCCTCCTGGTACCAGATCGTCTTTGCCGGCACCGCGCTTAAAGGTTGGGTTCCGGATTCCGCCCTCCGCCTCCCTGACGGCTCCGACGGACTGATCGAAACCGTCGTCTTCACGCCCATCCCCAAGCCCTCTGTCGAGCAACCGACTCCCACCCCGTCAGCGGTGCCAACGCAGGAGGCCACGGAGCCGCCGGACATTTCGGTCGAAGTCCTCGGCAATGTCTGCCCCGTCAGCGGCCCGATTAACATTGCTCTGCGCAACGTGGGCGACGTCGACCTCGAAAGCCGTCAGGTCGTCCTCACTGTCTCCACGCCTGACGGCGTGATCTCCGAGCAGACGCTTTCCGTCACGCTTGGCGTCGGCCAGATCGTCCCCGTCAACACCGGCGTCGAGGTTCAGGCCCCACGTACCGTCGTCGCCCTCGTCTTCCTCAATGAGCCGCAGGATATCGACCCCTCGAACAACGTCGTGACCTGCGTCGTCAGCGGCGACAGTGGCGCCGGCCAGAACAGCACAACTGTCCCCCCACCGCTGGAAACACCCAATCACAACTGACCGCACGGGTCTCACATTCAGCTCGTGCCGGTAGTCCCCACGGCTCGGAGGCTGCGGAGCGTCGGCGTTGAGCCGGGCGCTAAACTGACGCCATGACCGCTGAAGTCGATAACCTCCGCCGCTCCCTGACCGAGGTCCGCGAACGCCTCCTCGCAACCATCGCCGGCGTCAGCGAGGAGCAGTTCAAGAAGCGCCCACCCGCGCCCAGCGACGTTGCAGGCCCCAACTGGTGCATCGCCGAGGTGCTGGCCCACCTGCTGCAGCAGGAGCGTCTGCGCGCCTCGCGGATCGCCCTGGCGCTGCAGCAGGACGGTGTCGTCATCACTCCCGGCACGGACGAGAGAGCACTTCGAAGCCGCGCGCGCCGGCCGCGCCTCGCCGGTGCCGCAGCTGATCCACGGCCTGCTCGCCTCCCGCCGCGAGGTCGAGCGCCTGCTCGGCGAAGCCGCGGCCATCGCCGAGGCGGCCTGGACCGCACGACGCGCACCCGCGCCTCGGCCCCCAGAGCGTGGCCTGGATCCTGCGCGCCAAGGTCATCGACCACGAGGCCGAGCACGTCGCCCAGATCGAGTCGATCAAGGCCGCGCTCGTGGCCTCCTCGCCGAAGAATGGCTAGACGGAGCTCAACCCTGGAGCTTCGAGCCTGCAACTTGTTGCTCAGCTCCCAACAAACGACATAAGGGTCTTACCGCTGGCTTGACGCCCGTGGTATTCCATACAGAGAGGAGAACAGGCTACCCCGCCAATGACCGCAGTTGAAGAAGTCAAAGCCCGTCTCGACATCGTCGAGGTCGTAGGAGCCTACGTCCGGCTGCAGAAGGCCGGCCGCTACTTCAAGGCGAACTGCCCCTTCCACAACGAGAAGACGCCCTCGTTCTACGTCTACCCCGACCGCCAGAACTGGCACTGCTTCGGCGCCTGCTCCACCGGCGGCGACGTCATCTCCTTCGTCTCGAAGAAAGAGAATCTCGACTTCACCGGCGCCCTGCGTCTCCTCGCCGAGCGCGCCGGCGTCGAACTCAAGAGCGACGGTCCGCGGCGTCAGGAGATCAAGACGCTGCAGGACGCCAACGAGGCTGCGGCGCTCTTCTACCACGGCCTGCTTGCCCAACTCGCCTCGCGCCCAGGCCTACATCGAGCGAGCGAGGTCTCGATCAGCAGACCGTCAACGACTTCCAGCTCGGCTACGCGCCGCCCGGCTGGAACACGCTGCGCGATCACCTCATCAGCCGCGGCTACAGCGAGGCGCAGCTCGTCGAAGCCGGCCTCCTCGTCGAAGGCGAGCGCGGCCCGTACGATCGCTTCCGCGACCGCCTGATCTTCCCGATTCGCGACGACCGCGGCCGCGTCGTTGGCCTCGGCGGCCGCGTCCTGCCTGGCGGCGACGCCGAATCGGGAAGGACAGCCCGGCGCCAAGTACGTCAACACGCCGCAGACCCGCGTCTTTGACAAGGGCAGCCTCCTCTACGGCCTCGACCGCGCCAAGGAGGCGATGCGCAGCGCCGGCACGGCCGTCATCGTCGAAGGCTACATGGACGTCATCGCGGCGCATCAGTTCGGCCACCGCAACGTCGTCGCCTCCATGGGTACGGCGCTGACGGAGCGCCAGGCTGCGCTGCTGCAGCGCTTCGCCGAGCGCGTCGTCCTCGCCATGGACGCCGACGAAGCTGGCAGCGCCGCCAACCTGCGCGCCATCCAGGTCGTCGCCGCCGCCGAGCGGCCGTACCCGCGTCGCCGGCCGGGCCCGCAATCTCGATATCCGCGTCGTCGCCCTGCCGCGCGGCAAGGACCCCGATGAGCTGATTCGCTCCTCGGAGGAGGACGCCTGGCCCAACGCCGTCGACTCCGCCCGGCCCGTCGTCGACCACCTCATCGCCGTCGTCAGCGCCGGCCTCGACCTGACGCAGCCCCGCGACCGCTCTCAGCTCGTCGCCGAGGTGCTGCCCGCCATCGCCGACGTCACCGATCCGGTGTTGCGCGCGCACTACCTGCAGCGCCTCTCGCGTCTCGCCCGCGTCAGCGAGGACGAGCTGCGTCGCGAGCTGCGCCGCCGTCCGCGCCAGCGCACCGCTGATCGCGATGGCGCCTGCGAGCCCGGGGTCGTCGCCCGCCACGCCTGTGCGACTCAAGGCCGGCTCGGCCGCGCGGGAGAGCCTATCTGCTTTCGCTGCTGCTATCGCGTCCCAGCCCTAGCTGACCAAGGCAGGGAGCTTGACGAGGATTTGTTTTACATAAGTGAGAATCGCGAGCTCTTCCGGCGCTGGCGCCTCTCTGAGCCGGTATCTGAAGAGGAGAGCGAGCTCTGGGAGTTATATCAACTTGTAATGACAGGCTAATTTACCAATTATTGAAACGAACGAAGCTGAAAGCGCGTTTTTGGATTGTGTGCATAGGCTTCAACACGCTAAAATAAGGGCAGTCAAGGAGGCTAGCGCCCTGGCTCTTGCCGAAGGAGAGGCAGGAGTTCGGCCGGGGCAGGTTGCATCCATCGCCCGAGCACGGATGGGAGCAGGCAGCGCAGAGGAGACATCAGAGGACGAAGCAACGGCCATCGCCGCGTCCCAGCTCCTCGATGATATGGAAGCCGGCCTGCGTTTCCACCGCCGCTTGAACGAAGGTTCCCGCTCTGACCAATCAGGGTTAGCACTCCGTTTGGAGGACCGGTAAAGGGAAGTCGTGATTACGGCTGCCCAGTTTCGGTCTAATTGGGTTGATTTGGGAGAAGGTGCGTTAGCATGACCAATCGCGTCTCACTGGATAGCGTCGCCGAAGGCGACACCGAGATGCTGACAAACGGCGGCGCCGGCGAAGGTGATTCCTTCCGCCGCGTCGCTGACATGATCGAAAGCCGTACCCGTGACATCGGCTCCGACATCTGGTCCGAGCCTGACATCAAGCTCTCGCAAGAAGCTGATGAGGAACGGGAAGCGGCGCAAACCGGCGTGCCCTTGGAGGACCAGGAAGGCATCGACGACCCGGTCCGCATGTACCTGCGTGAAATCGGTAAGGTCTTCCTGCTCTCCGCTGCGGACGAGAAGCACCTCGCCCGGCAGATGGAAGAGGGCCAGCACATCGAGGCCATCGAGGACACTTGGCGCGCCGAGAACGGCAAGGACCCGACGGCCGTAGAGACCGCCCTCACACTCTTCGAGCAACTGCACAAGTACAAGCCGGTGCTCGACCTCGCGGTCAAGCACCTCAACCTGCCGCGTCGCATGCCGCTCGCCGAGCGCGTCGGCGACCCGCACGCTGCGTGACTTCATCGACGGCGAGATGAATGTCGAGTTCGCCGAAGCCGTCGCCAAGGCCCGAAAGCTCGACATCGACGAAGCCGCGCGCGCCATCGTGCAGCTCTCGATCATCACGCACATCCTGCAGCCCGAGCTCGTCGCCATGATGGCCGAGGCCGCCGGCGAGGAGAACCTCCTGCCGCCCAGCCCCGACGCCAAGGCCAAGTACGTCGAGCTGCGAACGGCCGCTGCGCGAACACTTCAGCCGTCTCAAGCGAGAGGGCCTCGCCGCGGAGCGCAACCTCACCGAGGCCAACCTTCGCCTCGTCGTCAGCGTGGCGAAGAAGTACATCGGCCGCGGCATGTCCCTGCTCGACCTCATCCAGGAAGGCAACATCGGCCTCATCCGCGCTGTCGAGAAGTTCGACTACCGCAAGGGCTTCAAGTTCAGCACCTACGCCACCTGGTGGATTCGCCAGGCCATCACTCGTGCCATCGCCGACCAGGCCCGGACCATCCGCATCCCGGTCCACATGGTCGAGACGATCAACAAGCTGGTGCGCGTCAGCCGCCGTCTCGTTCAGGAGTACGGCCGTGAGCCCACCAGCGAGGAGATCGGCCGCGGCATGGAGATCGCGCCCGAGAAGGTCCGCGAGATCATGAAGGTGTCGCCAGGAGCCCGTCTCCCTCGAGACGCCGATCGGCGAAGAGGAAGACTCCCACCTCGGCGACTTCATCGAAGACCCGGTCGCGCTGGCCCCGGCCGACGCTGCCGCCCATCAGCTGCTCAAGGAGCAGGTAATGGACGTGCTCGCCAGCCTCGCCCCCCGCGAGCGCAAGGTGCTTGGAGCTACGCTTCGGCCTCGAGGACGGCCGCAGCCGCACCCTCGAAGAGGTCGGCCGCGAGTTCCATGTCACCCGCGAGCGTATCCGCCAGATCGAGGCCAAGGCGCTGCGCAAGCTCCGTCATCCCTCTCGTTCCAAGAAGCTGCGCGACTACCTCGAGTAGCCCGCAGTACTCACCCGAACCGAACGGCGGCCATATGGCCGCCGTTCCCTTTCCATCGTGCTGCAGAATCGCAAACGAAACTTCCGGCGTAGATCAGTCGAGTATTCATACTGTGGACATCGCGAGTTGGACCCTGCGTCAGAAGATCAAAGCGTCGCTACCGGTCGTCTTTGCCATCCTCTTCGCATTCAACAACGTCGCGTGCTCACCCGAATCCCATGCGTACGCAGTGCGCAATGACTCGCAGGAGCCGCTGCTCTACCGCGACTTCTATTCCCGCTGCGATGAGATCAATGGAGCCTACGTCTCTGATGAATCCTGGTACGTCATT
Source organism: uncultured Chloroflexia bacterium (assembly GCA_963766645.1). Taxonomy (GTDB): domain Bacteria; phylum Chloroflexota; class Dehalococcoidia; order DSTF01; family WHTK01; genus WHTK01. The sequence goes on from CAVYAY010000002.1 coordinate 1,233,367, forward strand.
GTCCCCGGCGACGTGGAAAATTCCGCCGCATTTGGTACGACGAAGTGCCTCATCGTCACCAACCTCGACCGCAACCGCTTTGCAAAGGTGGACTTCCTTGAGGACGCCCTGTACGTCGTACGCCTGCAGAACGGATTCCCCGCCGTCGAGGCCATTGATGGCCACTCCCCAGATCGCGGCGGCAACTTCGTGATCCTCAGCATCATCGGCGGCGGCGTCTTTCTAATCGGGATGATGGCAGCGGCCTTCATCGCGCTACGATTCTTCTACCGCTACTACCTTCGCGGTAACAAATCAGCCCGCCTCGAATAGCGTCGCCGCTTCCTTAATCTATGGAGCACACCGAACCTGGCAGCCGCGTCCGGTTGCGTGCCACCCAGGCGTACGCTGCCTCGCCGACCCGGTTCACGCCCGGAAACCACATCACCGGTGCCAGCGGCCACAACGGCGGCAGCAGCAGCGTCAACCGCCTGAAAGAATAGAAGCCGCCCTCGAGCACCTCGCCTCGCCCGATGTAGGCCTCGCGCTGCAGATCGGCCCGGGTCAGGCTTCCCGGCAGCGTCTCCAGCGACTGGAATGCCACCCAGCGCACACGCCGCCTCCGGTCCAACGCCGACATCAGCCGCACCACACGCGTGCAGAAGCCGCAGTCGCCGTCGTAGTAGAACGTCCAGCGGTCATCCGGCTCAGCTCCGGTTGTTGTCTTGACTGGGTCTTGGCTAACGGCCATAGTCTCCACGGTTCTGTCCTCTAGATATATGGTAACAACTAACTCCCCTGGCGAAAGTCCAACCGTTGAGCCAGCGTCGGGCCGCCTTCGTGGTCTGCTGGATCGGCACACCCTTCTGCAGCGCCTGCTCAATCCCATCGACATCGCTTCAATTGTCTTCTTCCGAATCGCGTTTGGACTCATCGCCTTCTATCACATCTGGCTTCAGATGCGGAGCGTGCGGGCCGTCTACATCGATCCGGTGTTCCACTACAAGTACCCCGGCTTTGGCTGGGTTCAACCCCTGCCGGGCGAGCTCATGTACGTCGTCTTCCTGGTTCTGGCCGCCTGTGCGATCTGCGTCGCGCTCGGCTTCTTCTACCGCTTCGCGATAACAGCCTTCTTCTTGCTTCATACGTACGTCCTGCTCGTCGATCAATCCGCCGCCTGGAATCACTACTACTTCATCACCCTGCTGGCGTTTTTGCTGATCTTCGTGCCTGCCAACCGGGCCTTCTCTCTCGACGTCGCGCGCGGCGTCGTCACCGAGTCGGACGAAATACCGTCATGGTGCCTCTGGATCCTGCGCGCCCAACTTGGAATCGTCTACTTCTTCGCCGGCCTGGCCAAGCTGAGCAGCCATGACTGGCTGCACGCCCGGCCGATGGATATGTTCCTCAACGGCAGCACGGAGTTCCCCCTCGTCGGCCGCTGGTTCAACGAACAGTGGATGCATTACGCCGCTAGCTACGCCGGCATGTGCTTCGACATTCTGATCGTCCCTCTCATGCTTTGGCGTCGTACCAGGCCGCTGGGATTGCTGCTGGCTGTATTCTTCCACCTCAGCAACTCGCTCATTTTCAACATCCAGGTGTTCCCCTTCCTGGCGCTGGCCGCCACGTTGCTCTTCCTTTCGCCTTCGTGGCCGCGTCTTGGCGGTCAGTGGCGAAGGTTCGCTCAACCCGTCGCCTCAACTCTTCGCGCTAGCCCCCGTCTCTCCATCAAGCAGAAGGCCGTGGCCGGACTTCTCGGCGTCTACTTCCTGATTCAGGTGCTCTTGCCCCTGCGCCACTTCGCATTCACCGGCAACGCGGAATGGACAAGGCTGGGCGAATTTCATGCCTGGCGAATGCTTCTGTCGCAACGAAAGGCGGAAGTCGCCTTTTTCCTTACGAGTAAGGATCCCGAAGCGATTTGCGAGATCGACCTCACAGCCTACTTGTATCCGAATCAGATTGGCTGGCTCTCCTACCCGGATGGTGCGGTTCAATTCGCGCGTTACATCGGCGAGAAGTACCGCGAGCGAGGCGCTTCGGATTTTGAGATCCATGCCTGGACCAGCGTTGAGTTCAATGGCCGTGATGCCCGCGCACTTATAAAGCCGGATGTCGATCTGCTGTCGGTCTCTCGTCCTATCGGCCGCGCGAGTTGGCTTTTCGACCTCGAGGACGCCGTACCCGTGGAGAAGCCGGTCGCTGATCGATGTCCGGATCCGGCGCCTATCCTGCGCCTCAAACAACTCGATGACTATATAAACGATCTGCCGCAGCCGGAGTGACCTCTCGCATTGACCCTTCTCCGCGCCCCCTCCTAGACTGAATCTCGGGCCGAAGTGGCGGAATTGGCAGACGCGACGGTCTCAAAAACCGTTGAGATGAAAGTCTCGTGCGGGTTCGAGTCCCGCCTTCGGCACCATCGTCCCGTCGTGTATGCTCCGACGGCTTCCATCAGGGCCTTGCTCTTCAACCTCGATTTATTATCGCCGCGATTGTCCCAGATGCCGTTAACCTCTATCCTCAGCCGAGCGTTCCAGTGCGTAGATGCCTCCCATCTGGAGGCGTGTATTGCGTAAGTAAAGCGTAGGAAGCGAACCGCGGCTTGGGCCGCGGCCAAAGAGCAGGGAGGAAACACACCTTGAGTTCATTTCTAAGAAAGGCAATGTGGCCCGCGGCGCTGATCGTCGGCATGCTCGTCATGTTCGGCGCTCATCGGTACGGCCACCGCCCCGACAGCCTCGGCGGCGAACTACGACACCTGTAACCAGGACGGTCCGTTCATCGCCGACATCGGTCCCGGCGCCGACGACCTCAACGCCTCCGGTGCTCCCTGGACGAACGAGTTCTTCCTCAAAGGGCACTCCTACCTGATCATTCTCTCCGTTGAGAACCGACAGGAAGCGGACGGCAGTATCACCGTCCAGATCGACGACCAGACCGGTGATGCCAACATCACCAAGTACGCCCACAACCCCGACGGTGCTGACACGACACCCGTCAATGACGACGTCTGGACGACGGTTGGCAACGTCGACATCCTCGACGGCGTCGACAACTACCAGTACGGCAACTGGGATTCCGCCAATGGGAACCTGCTGGCTAGCATCGACGCTACGTATGGCGTTGACACGTCCAGCTACGAGTCGGGCTACAGCTCCTGCGACTACTACACCAGCGACGATGGCCTTAGCTTCATCATCGTCAAGTGTGTGCGAGCCGGCGAATTCGACATCTCGTTCTACGACGACGACGTTGAAGTGCACTCGAACACCGAGAGCTACACCTGTCTCAACGACCCGGCGGCGCTGACGCTGACGGCGACGCCGACGACGGTGGAAAGCCACCCGGCGGTCGGTAACGTCTCGCACTCGCTGATCGTGGGCGTGGTCACCGACAAGAGCGGCGGCTACGTTGGCGAGAACTACAACGTCGACTGGTCGACGACCGGTTGCCTGATTGAAGGCATCGACGAGGAGTACTACGAGGAATTCGTTAAGAAGCTGTTCTCGGACTTCGACCTGACGAAGCCGGTAACCGGCGCGGCGATAAACCTCTTCCTCGGCCCTGACTGGGATCACCCTCTGGGTCTGAAGAAGACCTCGAGTTCGGACACGTTCGTGACTGATGGCAGCGCTGCCCCCGGCTACCAGCCGGAGACGCGTGTCGCCGCGATCCTGCACTGTGAAGGCGCCGACCCCGGCACCTACACCGTGACTGGCTCGATCGACGACAGCAACTACAACCTGGTCACGAGTATCGACGCGACCACGACGGTGACGGTCGTTGGACCGCCGGCATTCATCAACATGGTTGCCGAGCCGACGACGCAGGTCTGTGGCGAGAAGTCCCAGATCCTGATCACGGTTACGGACGCGCTGAACCAGGCGGTGTCCGACCACAACCGTGTCGAGCTGATCACCAACTACGGTGGCGTGCTCGGCGGCACGGGCAGCTCACTGGCCTTCCCGGGGGTCAACCCGGTGAACCCGCTGAGCAGCTCGGCGGCTGAGACGTTTGGTGGCGTGGCCACGGCGTACCTGCTGACCAGCACCAACCACGTCGGTTCCTACGAAGTGGTCGCGGCCGCTGGTGGCTCCAACATCGGCCAGTACACGGTCGCCGTCCCCTACGACTACTACTTCGGCAAGTTGCCTGACAATGATGGTGAATATGACGACGACGTCATTCTACGTAAGATCGGCAACGACCCCCTCGTCTACTACGGCAACACCGGTGTCTTCTCGACGCCAGTGGTGACGTCGCAGGTGACCGTGACCTGTACGCTTGCCGCCCCGCCTGAGGTGACGGCTCCGGACACGGGCACGGGCACGATCAGCCCGCCGAACACCGGTGACGCCGGCCTGGCCTCCAGCTCAGCTGGTTCTGCCACGCTGCTCGTCATCGCCGGCGCGGTAGCCTTCGTCCTGGCCGGCTTCGCGAAGTTCAGCTTCGCACGCCGCGACTAAGGACCTGGTAGGGACATAGCGCAAGCTACGTCCGGCTACAAGGGCAAACCAGAGGGGCCCCGATTCGTCGGGGCCCCTCTTTTCGTCCTCAACCCACACCCACACAAAAACGCCTCGCCACGGGTCGCCCCCTCGAAACTCCCCTCACCGCGCCAACCCGCGCCCTGTTTATCGCCGCCCTCTTTCATTACTAGGAGAATCCCTGCTTTCCTCTGGCCCCGTTAACCTTTACGCTCTGCCGGTCGTTCTATCCCTTGAATGCCTCTCATGGGAGGGGCTGCGTTGTGTTACCTCTGTGTAGCAGGCGCCATGGAAGCGATAAACAGAAAGCGAGGTGCCACGGGACCACCAGGCGTGTCAGAGCCCATCGCCTCGGCGTCGCAGTTGCGATCTCGGCCGAGGGCGACGCGGAGGCAGTCAAGTTCAATCACACACCTGGGGCAGAGTCGAGACAACAAACACAAAGGGACGCGGCTCAAGCTTCGTCCGAACCCAAACAGTCTTGCGAAAGCAAGGAGGAAACACACCTTGAGTTCATTTTTAAGAAAGGCAATGTGGCCCGCGGCGCTGATCATCGGCATGTTTGTGCTGATCGGCGCTGTCGGAACGGCCACCGCCCCGACGGCGTCAGCGGCGAACTACGACACCTGTAACCAGGCCGGTCCGTTCATCGCCGACATCGGCCCCGGCGCCGACGACCTTAACGCCTCCGGTGCTCCCTGGACGAACGAGTTCTTCCTCAAAGGGCACTCCTACCTGATCATTCTCTCCGTTGAGAACCGACAGGAAGCGGACGGCAGTATCACCGTCCAGATCGACGACCAGACCGGTGATGCCAACATCACCAAGTACGCCCACAACCCCGATGCTGCTGACACGACACCCGTCAATGACGACGTCTGGACGACGGTCAACAACGTCGACATCCTCGACGGCGTCGACAACTACCAGGCCGCCAACTGGGATTCGGCCAATGGGAACCTGCTGTCTAGCATCAGTTCTACCTATGGCATCACCGCCACGGACAGCTACTGCACGGGCAACAACGATGGCCTGAGCTTCATCATCGTCAAGTGTGTGCGAGCCGGCGAATTCGACATCTCGTTCTACGACGACGACGTTGAAGTGCACTCGAACACCGAGAGCTACACCTGTCTCAACGACCCGGCGGCGCTGACGCTGACGGCGACGCCGACGACAGTGGAAAGCCACCCGGCGATCGGTAACGTCTCGCACTCGCTGATCGTGGGCGTGGTCACCGACAAGAGCGGCGGCTACGTTGGCGAGAACTACAACGTCGACTGGTCGACGACCGGTTGCAACATCCAGGGCATCACGGAGGCCCAGTACGAGGGCCTGGTCAAGGGCCTGTTCTCGGCCTTCGACCTGACCAAGCCGTCAACTGGTGCCGCGATCAACCTGATCCTTGGCAACCACCCTCCGGGTCTGAAGAAGACCTCGAGTTCGGACACGTTCGTGACTGATGGCAGCGCTGCCCCCGGCTACCAGCCGGAGACGCGTGTCGCCGCGATCCTGCACTGTGAAAACGCCGACCCCGGCACCTACACCGTGACAGGCTCGATCGATGACAGCAACTACAACCTGGTCACGAGTATCGACGCGACCACGACGGTGACGGTCGTTGGACCGCCGGCATTCATCAACATGGTTGCCGAGCCGACGACTCAGGTCTGTGGCGAGAAGTCCCAGATCCTGGTCACGGTCACGGACGCGCTGAACCAGGCGGTCTCTGACCACACGCGCGTCGAGCTGATCACCAACTACGGTGGCGTGCTCGGCGGCACGGGCAGCTCACTGGCCTTCCCGGGGGTCAACCCGGTGAACCCGCTGAGCAGTTCGGCGGCTGAGACGTTCGGTGGCGTGGCCACGGCGTACCTGCTGACCAGCACCAACCACGTCGGTTCCTACGAAGTTGTGGCCGCCGCTGGTGGCTCCAACGTCGGTGCTTACTCGACCGCTGTCGGTAACTACGAGAAGACCTTCGAGGGCTCGTACGATTACATCGGCCAAGATGAAGAGGAGTTCGAAGCTGCCTTCGGTGGCTTCTACGACGAATACATCTACAACGACCTCGGCAGCGTCACCTACGACGGCAACACGGGTGTCTTCTCGACGCCAGTGGTGACGTCGCAAGTGACCGTGACCTGTACGCTTGCCGCCCCGCCTGAGGTGACGGCTCCGGACACTGGCACGGGCACGATTAGCCCGCCGAACACCGGTGACGCCGGCCTGGCCTCCAGCTCAGCTGGTTCTGCCACGCTGCTCGTCATCGCCGGCGCGGTAGCCTTCGTCCTGGCCGGCTTCGCGAAGTTCAGCTTCGCACGCCGCGACTAAGGACCTGGTAGGGACATAGCGCAAGCTACGTCCGGCTACAAGGGCAACCAGAGGGGCCCCGATTCGTCGGGGCCCCTCTTCTTATTCCTGCCAGGCACCTCCTCTTTCTCCAGCGGCCGTTAACCTATATCCTTGGCGAGCGTTCAATCTCGTAGATGCCCTCCCGTAGGAGTTCGCATCTGCGTTATCGAGCGCACAGGATCCGCGGCGTCGGTCGCGTTTTGCATGAGCAGGGGGGAACCTTGAGTTCATTTTTAAGAAAGGCAATGTGGCCCGCGGCGCTGATCATCGGCATGTTTGTGCTGATCGGCGCTGTCGGAACGGCCACCGCCCCGACGGCGTCAGCGGCGAACTACGACACCTGTAACCAGGCCGGCCCGTTCATCGCCGACATCGGCCCCGGCGCCGCGACCTAACGCTGCCGGGCCCCTGGGAGAACGAGTTTCTCCTCAAAGGGCACTCCTACCTGATCATTCTCTCCGTTGAGAACCGACAGGAAGCGGACGGCAGTATCACCGTCCAGATCGACGACCAGACCGGTGATGCCAACATCACCAAGTAGGCCCACAACCCCGACGGTACTGACACGACACCCGTCAATGACGACGTCTGGACGACGGTTGGCAACGTCGACATCCTCGACGGCATCGACAACTACCAGGCCGTCAACTGGGATTCGGCCAATGGGAACCTGCTGTCTAGCATCAGTTCTACCTATGGCATCACCGCCACGGACAGCTACTGCACCGGCAACAACGATGGCCTTAGCTTCATCATCGTCAAGTGTGTGCGAGCCGGCGAATTCGACATCTCGTTCTACGACGACGACGTTGAAGTGCACTCGAACACCGAGAGCTACACCTGTCTCAACGACCCGGCGGCGCTGACGCTGACGGCGACGCCGACGACGGTGGAAAGCCACCCGGCGATCGGTAACGTCTCGCACTCGCTGATCGTGGGCGTGGTCACCGACAAGAGCGGCGGCTACGTTGGCGAGAACTACAACGTCGACTGGTCGACGACCGGTTGCAACATCCAGGGCATCACGGAAGCCCAGTACGAGGGCCTGGTCAAGGGCCTGTTCTCGGCCTTCGACCTGACCAAGCCGTCAACAGGTGCCGCCATCAACCTGATCCTTGGCAACCACCCTCCGGGTTTGAAGAAGACTTCGAGTTCAAACACCTTCCTCCACGTGGACGGTGGCGTCTGGCAGACGCGTGTCGCCGCGATCCTGCACTGTGAAAACGCCGACCCCGGCACTTACACCGTGACCGGCTCGATCGACGACAGCAACTACAACCTGGTCACGAGTATCGACGCGACCACGACGGTGACGGTCGTTGGACCGCCGGCATTCATCAACATGGTTGCCGAGCCGACGACTCAGGTCTGTGGCGAGAAGTCCCAGATCCTGGTCACGGTCACGGACGCGCTGAACCAGGCGGTCTCTGACCACACGCGCGTCGAGCTGATCACCAACTACGGTGGCGTGCTCGGCGGCACGGGCAGCTCACTGGCCTTCCCGGGGGTCAACCCGGTGAACCCGCTGAGCAGTTCGGCGGCTGAGACGTTCGGTGGCGTGGCCACGGCGTACCTGCTGACCAGCACCAACCACGTCGGTTCCTACGAAGTGGTCGCCGCTGCTGGCGGCTCCAACGTCGGCCAGTACTCGACCCCAGTGGCCTACGAGAAGATCTTCGAGGGCCCGTACAGTTACATCGGCCAGGACTCGGAAGAGGTGTTTGAAGGCGTCTTCGGCGGCTTCTATGACGAATCCCTCTACGACGCTGCCGGCATCGCCTACTACGGCAACACCGGTGTCTTCTCGACGCCAGTGGTGACGTCCCAGGTGACCGTGACCTGTACGCTTGCCGCCCCGCCTGAGGTGACGGCTCCGGACACGGGCACGGGCACGATCAGCCCGCCGAACACCGGTGACGCCGGCCTGGCCTCCAGCTCAGCTGGATTCTGCCACGCTGCTCGTCATCGCCGGCGCGGTAGCCTTCGTCCTGGCCGGCTTCGCGAAGTTCAGCTTCGCACGCCGCGACTAAGGACCTGGTAGGGACATAGCGCAAGCTACGTCCGGCTACAAGGGCAAACCAGAGGGGCCCCGATTCGTCGGGGCCCCTCTTTTACGTCCTCAACCCCTACCCGTCATTGCCTCTCTCGTCATTGCGAGGAGGCGCCAGCCGACGTGGCAATCTCACACCCACGCCAGACGCCCGCCACGGTCGCCGCCCCCCTCTACAGTGCCTCGCCCGCGTTACAAACCCGTAACGATGCACTATCAGGGTTTCCCCTAGCTTGTTTTTGGGCCCATCAGCGATTAACCTTACGCAGGTTTACAGCGTTTTATGTAACTGAAGACACGCCTTCCCCCCTCGCCAGGCGTCGCCTTCTAGATTCTTGTTCTTCATATGGCGGGGGCTATAGGAGGAACAAGGATGTTCCCAGCCCTCAAGAAAACCCTGATTCCGTTGGTCCTGCTCGCGCTCCTCGCCGGCGCAGGTGTCGCCCTGCAGCCGCCACGGGCCGAAGCGAACATCGCTGGCAACGGCAACGATGAGGGAGTCTGGTTCCTCAACGACTACGGTATCAATGGCAGTGACCAGTGCAGGGACGGCGATTTGCGCCAGGTGCGCGTCTTCGACCAGACTGACCCGTCTCTTTTCATCGAGCACCTCACCCCCGACTACTCGATTCCGATTCCGAACAAGCCCGATCAGGACCCGATCATCCAGATCGGTGTCGACGACGACCTCATAATGTGCGTCCAGCCGGCGAACGGCCCCGACAGCAACGTCATCTTCAACACCAACGGCCCGGGCGACTGGACCGATGCCGCCTGCGGCGACAACGGCGGCGGCGGTGTTTATGTACAGGACGTTGCCGACGACTGCATCGCTGAGGAAGGCGAAGGCTCCGGTAACCTGACCGTCGTAGCAACCAATGGTGTCTTCAACAACGATATGGACATCCTCGCCATCCGCTTTACCTGCAACAACAGCAGCGTCCAGCGCATCACCATCAACCAGGAAGACAGGTCCGACAAAATCACCTTCCTGATCATGTGCAAGGGTCTCGCCAACAGCATGTCACTGAGTGCGACTCCGGCCACCGTCGAGGCCAGCCCCGCGCTCTACAGCACGTCGCATTCCCTCGTGCGCGCCATCATCACCGATGCCTCCGGCAACCCCGTCCTGCCGGGCACCAAAGTCAGCGTCTCCTCCACCGGCTGCGGTATCTCCAACGTTGAGGTCGACACGCTCGACGAGCGCGCCGAAGCCCTGGACAACCTGGGCACCGGCTCAACCGAAACCGGCCTCGACCTCACCACGATTAATGGCGAATTTGGCGAGCCCCCGTTGACCAACTTCCTCGACCTCATCACCTTCTCCGATCGAAGCGTTCCATTGCCCGACCTTAACGCAAGCACGCTGGAGGTCGATACCAACGAACCGCCCGATGGCGTCCCCAACCACAGCGAAGTCCTCGTCATCTTCCACGGGGAGGCCTGCGCTCCCGGCGTCTACACCGTGACCTTCCGAATCAACAACCCCAGCCCGGTCGCGGATGTCACCGCATCGGTGGACATTACCGTCATCGGCCCGCCCGCCTTCATCACCGTGTCCGCGGCCCCGACCGAGCTCATCTGCGGCGAGAAGTCTGAGATCACGGTGACCGCGACCGACATCAACAACCATCACGTTTCGGACAACACCCGCATCGAGGTCCTCACCAACTGGGGTGGAGTCTTCGGCGGCACCGGCACTTCTCTCACCACGGACCAGCCCGTCAACCCGCTCTCCAGCACCACGGTTGAGATATTTGACGGCTCTGGCATCGCCTATCTGCTCACCAGCCAATCGCACCAGGGACCTTATGAGGTCCTGGCGGCCAGCACGCAGCCTCAGTTCGGTGGAGGCCTCGAGGACGCGCCGCGGGTGGTGTCCCAGGTAACCGTCAACTGTACGCTCGGTGACGCCGCACCAATCATTCCGCCGGACACCGGGACCGGCACTATCCGGCCGCCAAACACCGGTGACGCTGGCCTCCTGGCGGGCGGCGTCGACAGCAGTACCTTGTTCGCCATCGCCGGGGCCACGTTCATCGCCCTGGCCGCCATCGTTCGCCGTCGCTTCGGCCCCAACTAGCGGCGGGCCCCACCCAGCGCTTCAAGAGGCCGGCCCGCAGAGGACCGGCCTCTTCCCAATTCTCGCCCGTCTTTCGCCCTCTTTCCCCCCGCGCTTTGCTCGTCTTTCAGCCATCTCTGGGCCGCGTTTCGGCCCGGTTTTCCCCGCTTTCCACCCGGTTTAGCCCTTCTTTCTGCTCCATCTCGGCCCGTCTTTGCACCGCTTTCGGCTTCGTCTCTGATTCAAATACCCTTCTGTTACCTGTGACCTGCTACTGTCGTCTCATGCTCAAGATCGGTCTCACCGGTGCCATCGCCTCCGGCAAGAGCGAAGTCGGCCGCCTCCTAGCTGCCCGCGGAGCTTACGTCGTGGACGCTGACCGCGTCGCCCACACCGTCTACGAGCCTGGCGCCGAAGGCTACGCGCTCCTGATTCAAGCTTTCGGACCCCAGATCGTCGGCCCCGACGGCGCCATCGACCGTCAAAAGCTCGCCGCGCTCGTCTTTTCCGACGCCTCCATTCGGCGCCGCCTCACCGACATCGTCTGGCCTCTCACCGGTCAGGCTGTCGAGCGTATCGCCCAGGAACAGGAGGCCGAAGGCGCTCTTGTATTCGTCGTTGAGGCCCCTCTGCTGGTGGACGCTGGCTGGTCGGACTACTTCGATCAGATCTGGCTCGTCCGAACACCGCTCGATGTCGCTCGCCGCCGCCTGGCCCAACGTGGTCTCGCCGAAGCCGAAATCGCAGCGCGCCTCGCGGCTGCCACCGATACAGAAGTCGCGATAGCCGCGGCCGACGTCGTCATCGAAAACGACGGCGACCTCACAGCGCTTGAAGAGACGGTGGAAGCCCTCTGGAAAGCGCTCGAGAGCCAGCTTTAGTCACTGCTCCTGCCCGTTCTCGCGCTCAGCGAGACGCCAGCTCGGCCTCGTGGCCGGCGCAATCGTAGATGTATCCGCGCTCGACCACCCTGATCGGTGCAATGCGTTCGCTCACCGGTTCGCACGCCGCCACCACCGCAGGGAATACGGCCAAAACGCCCGCCTTGGGTAGCTCAGTGCCATCACTGGGTAAGGCACCCTGGTTCCCGATTCTCCCCGTCACGAGGACATACCGTACTTTGCCCGTCGCAACGATTTCGGCGAACTCGGCCGGAGTCAGGGTCGGATCATCACCTCTGAATCCGCCCAGCGCCATCACCGACAGATCGTAACTCACCATCAAAAGCGAGGCATCTCGCCCATTTGTGACGACGACGTCCCAGACCGTACCGTAGTCCCGGCGCTCCCGAAGCCAGTCGACCATCTCGAGCGTCGCCCTTTCACGCGCGGGTTGTCGCAAGAGAGGAACCTCTTCGTTCGTCCGCGGACCGGCTCGCGGCGAGATCGGGTCTGAAGTGGCGTGGGCTGTCTCGTATATCGACCATGCGGCCGGCGTCAAGAGTAGCCCGGCCAGGGCGATTACGAGGCCGGCTAGCACCGGGACGCGCTCCTGCCAAATCGTCACCAAAGCGATAGCCACGCCGGCCAGCACCGCGATTACCATTGGTGTCCGCAGCCAGCCGTAAAACTCGTCCTGCCTGCCGGAGACGTCAAGCTGCACCCAAAGCGTCAGCAGTGCCAGAACGCAAGCCACGACGAGCCACGCCCGATGCCGTCCCGCCAGTTGGTTCAGCGTGATCACGCCTATCCCCGTCAGCGCCCCAACTGCGGGGCCGAGCGCGGAGGTGTAGTAAGGGTGGTATGTCCCCCGCGTGAACGAAAAGACGCTGCCACAAAGGAAGGCCCACGCCAGCCAGAGCACAATTACGGATCGTTGTAGCCGGTGGTCCCTCCAGTGCCACAGGCTGATGAAGCCACCGACCAACGCAAAGGGAAGAAACCAGCCGATCTGGCCGCCGTGGTCGTCATCGAACATACGCAGGAGCCCCGGTCCGCGGTTGTCATCGCTGGCCGATGTCGGAGTTGGGTTGACAAGGTTTGGTGGCGGCGCCGCCGGGTCGTTTGGATCGCCCTCGACGCGGTCGAAGCCGTTGTAGCCGAGAATGAGGTTCTGCACGCTGTTGTTCGTGCTGCCGCCTACGTAGGGACGGTCGTCCGAAGGCCAAGTATCCACCACGACGACCCAGACTCCTGAGGCCGCCAGCGTGGTCACTCCCAACACCGCAAGCCGCGGTAGCCACTGGCGCCAGGCGTTTCGCCCGGCCCCCTCCGTGCCGGCCATGATGGCGAGCACCAGGGCGGGTCCCGGAATCCAGCCTGCCAGCATCTTGGTGTTGAAGGCGACTCCCACCAGTATCCCGGCCAACACAAGCCAAACCCACCAGCGCCGTCGCTCCAGGGAAAGCAGCGTGCAGGCTGCTGCCCCGAGTAGCGCGAGGATGTAGAACGGCTCCGGTTGATTTAGTCGATTGATGGCGACTACGACGGGCGTCAGCGCTAGCACGACACCAGCGATGGTGGCCGCCAGCGTGCCGAAGTAGCGCCGCAACACGAACCACGTCACGCCTACGCCTGCCGCCCCGGCGAGCGTCGTTGGTAGCAGCAACGACCAGCTCGAAAACCCGAACAAGCGGACCGAGAGCCCGTCGATCCAGAGAAAGACCGGCGGTTTGTCGACCGAGATGAAGCCGCCGGAATCGAATGAAACGAAGAAGAAATTGTGCCAACTCTCGGTCATCGAACGGGCCGCGGCGGCGTAGTAGAGGTTGCCGAAGCCATTCTGGGCCAGGTCCCAAACGTCGACCAGCACAGAGAGCGCGATTACGGCGAGAAGACCGGCCCATGGGCCAACGCGAGCAAGCTGCACGGGTGTGAGTTTCGGTCTTTTCTTCTTCAGGCGAAAGTCAGCGGTGGCACTGTCGCCCTTAACCGGACAGGTCGCGACGCTCTCGGTGGCATCACCGTGTCGATTCGGGACGCGCTGTTCGGCGCGCTATGACCGGAGGGCCATCTCTGTTCTCAAGCCCGCGAGCTTGTATAGAATAGATGGGTTAACCCCGGAGACCGTCGCGCCTTACGCACGCCGGCTTCGTCCGTCTCGGACCTTGAGGGAGGCCGATCATTAGCAGCGATTTCCGATTTCAGGATGAAGGCACCGCCTACCACGAGTACGCCATCGAGGAGTACAAGCCTCACGTAGAGCCGTACTACCTGCCGATCGCGAACGAGGTCCAAATGTTCGCCGCGGCGTTCGAAGAGCGCGTCCCCGTTCTGCTCAAGGGTCCGACCGGCTGTGGTAAGACTCGCTTCGTTGAGTACATGGCGTGGCGGCTTGGACGTCCGATCGAGCTCCCCGGCGAATCCGGCCTCGACCGCGCCCTGCCCATCGTTACCGTCGCCTGTCACGAAGACCTCACCGCTAGCGACCTCGTCGGCCGCTACCTGCTCGAGGGAGAGACGACGCGATGGATTGACGGTCCTCTGACGCGCGCCGTAAAAGCCGGCGCGATTTGCTACCTGGACGAGGTCGTCGAGGCCCGCAAGGACACCACGGTCCTGATTCACCCGTTGACCGACTACCGCCGCCTCCTGCCTATGGAGAAGCGCGCACAGGTGTTGGAGGCGGCGGACGGCTTCCTGCTCGTAATCTCCTACAACCCGGGCTACCAGAGCGCCCTAAAGGACCTCAAGCACAGCACCCGTCAGCGCTTCATTGCGATCGAGTTCGACTATCCGCCCAAGGAGCAGGAAGCCGAGATCATCAAGCACGAGGCCGATGTCGACGACCGCACCGCCGCCGACCTCGCGAAGCTCGGCGAGAAGGTCCGCAATCTCCGCGAGCACGGCCTCGCCGAGGGCGTCAGCACTCGTCTGCTGATTTACGCCGGCAAGCTGATTCGCAAGGGCATACCGCCCCGCGAGGCCTGCCGCTCGTCCGTAGTATGGGCGTTGACGGACGACCTTGAAGTGCAGCAGACGCTGGACGAGGTGGTTACCTCCATCTTTGAGTAAGAATCTGTCCTCCTCGTCGCCCTCGCTCCAGTCTTCGCCCTCATGATTGCCTGCGGCGGTAACACCACGCTTGAGGCGCCTCCCACCGATACGCCGTACCCCGAAGGCACCACGGTTGCTGAGCCGGCGCCGACCTGTACAGGTCCGTCGATCGCGTCGATCAACCGCGATGGTCAGCGCAAGTACGACACGGCGCCTGAGATGGTCATCGACCCCGCAAAGACGTACACGGCCACAATGCAGACGTCCCGTGGCGTCATCACCATCGAGCTGGCCGCGGCGGACGCGCCGATAACGACCAACAACTTCGTCTTCCTTAGCTGTCACGGCTTCTATGATGGCCTGACCTTTCATCGCGTCGTCAAGCAGCCGACGCCCTTCATCATCCAGGGCGGCGACCCGCGTGGCGACGGCCTGGGCGGTCCCGGCTACCTCATTCCGGATGAATTCAGCCCCAACTTGCGCCACGATGCTGCCGGCGTGGTATCGATGGCCAACACCGGCGCTAACACCGGCGGAAGCCAGTTCTTCATCACGCTTGCACCCGCGACGCACCTCGATGACGTCCACTCCATTTTCGGACACGTTACGGAGGGTATGAACGCCGTCAATGCCATCGTCGAGGGCGACCTGATCCTCGCAGTCAGCATCACTGAGAGTTAGCCAGCAAAGCCCCCCTTCTCGGGTGAGAGGGTCAGGGTGAAGGGGCGACCAGTCCCCACAAGAAGGGAGCTTCCTTATGACGACAATCGCAGACCTCAAGCGCGACAACCAGCGCCGCTTCAGTTCGCCGCCCGAGCGAGTTATAGACCCCGAGAAGTCCTACACGGCGCGATTCCAGACCGATAAAGGTGAGATTGTCGTGGAGCTTGCGGCGAAGGACGTCCCGAATACCGTCAACAACTTCGTCTATCTCAGCAGCGTTGGCTACTACGATGGCCTAAGCTTCCATCGTGTGATCAGCGACTTCATGATCCAAGGTGGCTGCCCGCTTGGCACCGGCACCGGCGGCCCAGGCTACCAGTTCGCCGACGAGTTCCACCCCAGCTGGCAGCACACCGGTCCTGGCATGCTCTCCATGGCCAACGCTGGTCCGGGAACCAACGGCAGCCAGTTCTTCATCACGCACTCGGCGCAGCCTCACCTCAACAACCGACACTCCGTATTTGGCAAAGTTACCGCCGGCCAGGACGTCGTCAACAACATCCGCCAGGGCGACAAGATTCAGAAGATCGAGATCGAAGAAAGCTAGCGGGGACGGCTCAAGTTCTTCTTAAGGCCAGACTAACGGCTTCGGCGCGATTCCGTGCGCCCAGTTTCGCGTACATCCGAGATATGCCGTTCCACGGTACGTTCGCTGAGGACCAGTTCCGCGGCGATCTCACGGTTGGTTTTGCCCTCGGCCAGCAGCGACAGCACCTGGAACTGGCGGGACGTCAGGTTCCCTCTCCCGGCTTGTCATCACTTGGAATGTCAGCGTTTCCGCCGCTCAAGCCCAGGCCGGCGAGAAACTCGTGGATCACGCGGACGCCTCCACGTGTTTGGGCTCCACATCGCCATCGAGGAATACAAGGCGAGCCCCGGCGACTTTGGCGGCACACCTCGTACCCTCGTATACGCTGAGCCAGTGCTGGTCCAGCGAGTGCAAAATCAAGACGGGCGTCTGAACACGTTCTAGCAGGTCGGACACGGTGGAGGTCGAAAACGCCCTCACCAGTCGAATGTAGTCTGACGGGCAGGCGCAAGCCTGTATGTAAGCGAGCGCATCCCGTCTCAATTCAGCTGGTACTTTGGCAGTCATCAGATCGAGAAACAGATCCCAGTTTTCCTCCGCCAGGGAGAGCATGCCGGCCAATGGGCCAGGCCGAAAACGACTCGCATGTGCAAATCAGGACAAGCGCATCGATTCGCTCTGGTTTTTCGACAGCGAAGCGCAGCGCAACGTGGGCGAAGCCGCCATACGCCACCAGTACCGAATGTTCGAGCCCGCCAGACTCCATAACAGCTTCGAGGTCGCGTTGATAGTCAGTGGAGCGTCGGATCACTATTTAGGTTGCGAGTTGAGAGACCCTGGCCGCGACTGTTGGATGTCAGGACGCGGTTCCATTCCAGCAGACCGCTCGAGCCCCCATCGCTTCTCTACATGAGCGTTGTGAAACGGCAAAATCGTCACCGGCGGACCCTCGCCAGCGATGATATAGGCAAGGTCGAAACCGTCGACAGCGTGCGCATACTGAACCGTTGGCGCCGGACGCATCGTCTCTTGCATCGTGGCCGTAATTCTATACTTCGGAACCACTTGGCGCGCGCCCGCTCCGGAGTTCGCCTCGAAGTCAACAGCCAGATAGAATAGGGAGGTAGTCATAGCAGCGATTGACCGGTCAGAAACGGACGTAATGCTCCTCAACGAAGCCTACCTCCAGGAAGTCGAAACCCAGCTCTCGGAGCACGCACCCGGGCTCGGTGAGGCCTTTCGTGAGGCCTTCGACGCGCTGCCTCAGGGCACCACAGATGAGGCGGCCCAGCGGCTGGGCCGAAGAGGCCGTCGCGCTCGGCTCCCACTCCCTGCGCTCCTGGGAGGCCCTCGGTGATTACTTCAACGCCACGCGCACCCTGCTACCCAGACTTGACGATGCCGGCTACCGCGCCTGGGTTTCGGCCGGCCGCGGCTCGCGGAGTCTGCCGCCGCCATCGCCGTCCGCCTACTTCCGCGCCAGCCCGGAGGTCGTCCCGGCTCTCGCCGGCCCTCAAGTTGGCGACTGGGCTGCCCTGGGCCAGACGGCTCTACAAGGCGACCTGGAAGTCGATCTCCCTCTCCAGCGAGTTCTTCGACAACAGCCCGGCGCTGCTACGAGGCCTCTCGCTGACCGAGCTCGGCCGTCTCGCCCGCGTCCTTGAAGGGCATCTCCGACCGCTCTGCCGACCTCGCCGCCGCCTGCCTCGACGCGGCGCCGCAGGCCGTCGGTCGCTTGCAGCACGAAGAGATCGTCGCCTTTATCGACTTCGCCGCCTCGATTTCCGACTCCGCCTGGCCCGAAGCCAGCCTCTACTTCCAGCGCGGCCCCGAGCTCCTGCGCGGCGTTGAGCCGGCGCAGCGCGCCTCCTACCTCGAGCTATCGACGCGCGTCGCCCGCCGCATCGGCCGCCAGTCCTACGCCCTCTTCGCCGAGGGCACCGCTGCCATGCGCGAAGTCGATGCCGAGCGCCACAAGCGCTTCATCGAGCTCGGTGAGCGACTCGTCGCCGCCTCGCCGGTCGCCGCCATGTCGTTCCTCAAGTCGGCCCCCGCGCTCGCCGAACGCCTGCGCCCCGGCGAGCTCGAGGCCTGGCACGAAGCCGGCCTCGAGATCCTGCAAGGCAGCGTCGAGGGCGGCGAAGCTTACTTCCGCCTCGAATCCGGGCGCGCCGAGCAGATGATCCAGTCAGTTGTCCGCCCGCGTCGATTTACCACGCGTCAGCGAGCTCCTGCGCCTCTACGGCAAGGCGCTGACCGGCGCCAACATCAGCGTCCAGCCCCTCTCCGCCCTCGAATCGAAGGGCATCGGCTGGGTCCAGGAGCGCGGCCCCTCCACGGAGGGCACCGCCGTCTTACCTGCCGGAGCACATCGAGCTGTTCGAGAACAAGGCGGAAAACTTCGCCATCTTCAAGGTCTACGCCACGCACCAGACGGCCCACATCGAGTTTGGCAGCTTCGTCTTCAGCTTCCGGCGCGCCGGCAAAGGTGCTGCCGCGTCGCCGCCACCAGCGCGAGCGCGAGCGGCGCGCCGAGGGCCTGGTCGAGAAGAAGCGCTGGCTCACCGACATGGAGCGCTACTTCGACCTCTTCGGCGAGCGCCAGATGGCGTCCGACCTCTTCGCGCTTGTCGAAGACCTGCGCATCGACCGCCGCGTCCGGCTCGAGTACTCCGGCATCCGGCGCAGCAGCAAGCAGGTGCAGGAGCGCGAGCTGCAGCAGCGCCCCGAGGTCCGTATCTTGCCGCTGCGCCAGGCCTTCATCGAGAACCTGATTCGCGCCAGCCTCGACGGCGAGTCGACGATGGAATGGCCCAAACCGCTGGAGCCCATCCTGGCCGAGTGGCGTGCTCACGCTGCGCAAGCTGCACGACGCCGAGCAGCAACAGTCGAGGACGCCGCGGAGGCACGCTGATCCTCTACGAGCTCGCCGAGCAGGTCCCCAACCTGCCACCGGAGCTGCTGCAGGACCTCGACTGGGAGACTATGACCGAGGAGCAGCTGCAGGACCTGGAGCAGCAGGCGCAGCAGGACGCCGAGGAGGCCCTGGAAGACCTCCCCGAGGGCGAAGAGATGCCCTACGAGAGCCCGGAGCCCATCGAGTTCCGCGGCGACTTCAAGCCCGAACTCGTCCAGCTCCTCATGCGCATGCGGACTCAGGACAGCGACGAGGACATGGAGGACCTCGCCGACCTCTCACCGGAGGAGATCAAGGAGCTGCTGGAGAAGAGCGTCGAAGTCGACGTCGACATGGACGAGTTCGACATGTCGCAGCTTGCCGCACTGATCGAGAACCTCGAGAAGGAGGCCGGCACGCCTTCGTCCGACGACGACGATCCCGGACGACGCGCCCGTCGCTCGAGAACCCCCAGGTGCCGCCGACCTGCCGCCCGAGGTCAAGACGTACTACTACGACGAGTGGGACTTCCGCGCCGCGGACTACAAGCCGCGCTGGTGCGCCGTCCGCGAGCGCATACCTCGAGGAGGGCGACGAGGACTTCTACGAGGACACGCTGCGCCATCACTCCTCGCTGGTGAACGAGACGCAGCGCCAGTTCGAGCTGCTGCGGCCGGAGACGTTCCGCAAGCTCAAGCGGCTGGAGGACGGCGAGGACGTCGACCTGGACGCCGCCATCGAGTTCATCTCGCAGAAGAAGGCGGGGCACGGCGACGTGCCGAAGATCTACTGGCGCCGCAACAAGGTCGAGCGGGACGTTGCGGTGGCGTTCTTGCTCGACATGTCGGCGTCTACGGACGAGGAGATCGACAAGCGGCGGCCGCGCAACGTGACCGATACGTCGGACCCGCGGCGCTACTATCAGTGGCTGGCGCAGAATCGGACCGCCAACGCGATCGAGCCGCCGAAGCGGATCATCGACCTCGAGAAGGAGAGCCTGGTGCTGCTGACGAAGGCGCTGGAGACGATTCACGACCGCTACGGCATCTACGGCTTCTCAGGGTACGGCCGGGAGAACGTGGAGTACTTCATCATCAAGGACTTCGATGAGCCGTTCGACGAGGCGATCCGGCGGCGCATCGACAGAGTGACGCCGATTCGCTCGACGCGGATGGGGCCGGCGATCCGGCACACGACGTTCAAGCTGGAGGAGAGTCGACGCGAGGGCGAAGATACTGTTCCTCGTCTCCGACGGGCGGCCGCAGGACCACGGTTACGGCCGCGACCGCACCGAGAAGGAGTACGCGATCCACGACACGCATAAGGCGCTGGTGGAGGCGAAGCACAAGGGCATCGTGCCGTTCGCGCTGACCGTGGACAAGGAAGGGCACGACTACCTGGGGCAGATGTGCGGCGACATCGCCTACGAGGTGCTGGGGGACATCGAGCTGCTGCCGAGCCGGCTGCCGACGCTGTACAGGCGGTTGACGGAGTAGCTGACAGCTAGTACCGCAGTAGCGCCCCGATGTCCCGGTGCGGAGCCAGCACCTCTGCGGCTGCGTCGCGCACGACCTCTACCTCCGCCCCGGTCTCCGACGCCAGCTCACAGCCCGGCCGCCCTCCTCGGACGCCACCTCGCTTGCCGTGATTGCCAGGAGGTGGACGCGGCCTTCGGCGAGGGTAGGCGAAACGGGGGGCCGGGGCAGGAGCCAATCGGCCCGTGACGGAGGTGTAGGGGGGGCACGGGTCAGGATACGCCGAATCTGCAAAGAGCGATTAGCTCTGGTTTGTGTGCACCTCGGCTTCGGTTCTAGGATCCGGAATTCCGAGTTGCTGCAACCGACTGGCAGAGAGGCGCTCCAACCTGCGAGCCTGGGTGAGAAGAGTCTTACGAAGGCCCGCCGACACGTTTCGTTCACTTATGACCCGGGCAAGATTCGCAATCGTGGAAGCTCTCCGCGCGATCCGAACGTCTGGATGGCTTCTAAGGTAATAGATTTCGTCAGGCACGATTCGCCCCCGGAAGGACTCTGGAAGGTCGATTGGCTCGGTTCGCGCATTTTTCCTCGTTCAGGACAGCCATGAATGCCGATTCTTCCAGAACCTTTTGGAAAACGGTGTACTCGCCGGATGCGAGTTCGCTGTTCGGGTCACTTGCACCTTCGTCGAAGTAAAAGGGCCAGATCTCCACCTCAGCCACTTCGAATGGATCCAGAACGTTCATTGCGACGGCGTCGGTTCTTTGGTTGGTCAGATGCCGCCTTATCCGCGTACGGAGGCTTTCTCGAGTTTGACCCACGTAGATTGGCTCGCCGTCGTAGTCGTAAAAGGCATAGATACCGTACTTGGCATTGCCGACGACCCGCCCTTCGGAATCTCTTTGATTCAAGAAGTCGCGAAGGCCACGCTCTAGGGCCTGTACTTCTAGAGGAGGTCTTGTTGGTTCGTTTTCAGACATGAACCGCGACTCGCGAGGCGAGCTCAATCTTGGCGAGACATTCTCGCGCCAACCATTCGACTACGGGCACGCAGACACCATCACCAAATCCAAACAGCGCCTGGTTATAGGGCACCGTGATCTTGTAGTGTGGTGCACCCTGGAGACGGGCGTATTCTCTCGCTGTCATGTTCCGGGCTCGTACTACTCCTCCGCCCATTTGGAGCACGAATTGCTTGCTGCTGCCGCCGGTGGCGTCCTTAGGCATCCGGCAATATCGTCGAATCTGACTTCGGCCATGTACCCGGCAGCCCGAATTCGCCGATAGACCGTTCCAAAACTAACGGCATAGGTTTTGTCAACTCCCCGACTCGCGCCAAGTGACGGTTGCTCATTTGTTTGAGGAGTTTCTCCTGTGATTCCTCGTTCCACCAGACGTCTGCTTCTGGAGGAGAACGTTACCAGTTATCTCGGCGAACCCCTGCGTCCGCTTCGGGGGTACCGGCGGACTCAGGGAACCCCAGACAAGTTCAGGTCTGCGGAGCATGAACTCCACGACCGAACGAGGCCTGACGCGGTCCACAACCAGCCAATCAGGAGGGGCAATCTTGTATGGCGACTTCACACCAATGACGAAGAGCCGAACCCTGCTCTGTGGAACGAAATCCGCTGCGTCTAATGCGAGCAGATCCACTGTGTAACCTAACTCATTCACCTTCTGCACGAGCGTCTCAAGATCGTTGCCCGAGTGTGAAGTTAGCATTCCCGCGACATTTTCGAGGACGACTATAGGAGGCCGTTCGGCCTCTGGCATTCCTTCCAGCAGCTTGTAGAATCCCCAGAAGGCCCCCGAGTGCTTCCCGTACAGTCCTGTTCCATTCCCCGCGAGGCTCAGATCGATACAAGGAAACGAAGCCCAGGCCAGTTCTGCAGATGGAATCTCCCTCCCGTGGACTCACCTCAAAGATGTCCTTCACGCTATAGTGCGGGTCTTCACCCCAATGACCTTTGTACATTTCGTACTTCTTCGAACTGATGTCGTTGGAGAACACAACGTCCCATCCGCCGCGCTCAAGACCCATTCGGGCGAGACCAATCCCCGCATAGAAATCAAGCGCGGTGCCTCTTCTAAATTCCAATTCCATGGCCTTTCAGCTCGCATCTTATACGACTAGTTGCTGCCTCCAAATCGGTCTGGATTTCACTTTCCCAGACGCGGATAACTCGCCAGCCGAGTTCAATCAATTCGGAATTCACCTTCCGGTCCCTGGCCACGTTACTAGAGATCTTCTTCACCCAATAATCGCGTCCGTGGATGCCGTCAAATTGCTCCTCCAAGGAAGCAAATCCTCTAGCTCGCCATTGATTTCCGTGCCAAAAATCACCATCTACAAACACAGCAACTTTCTGGGCCGGAAACACGATATCGGGCCTTCCGGGAAGATCACGTCGATGCAGCCGGAATCGGTGAAAATCAAGTTTCCAAAGGGAGCTTCGCAGCTTCCTTTCTGCATCAGTGTCAACTGAGCGGACTCGTCTCATCGTAGAGGAGACGACTTCAGCAGGGCGCGACCGTGACGTCATAATGGCTCACCGAGAATATATGTGCTTGCGGTGCCCGATTCAAGGCATAGTTCTTCCAGAGGTGGTCATCGTCATTACAGGGCGATACCGCCACCTGTGCTGTCGTTATCGTGCCAATAGTCGTGACACGCACACCTGAGCGCTCTGCCTCCCCATCATTAGCCTGTCGTTACGGGGGTGCACATGCCACGCGGCGGCAAGCGGCCCGGCGCTGGCGCGCCCAAAGGCAACACCAACGCCCTGCGCTACGGGCGCTACTCGCGCCAGTTCCCCCACGCCGCCATGCTCGTCGCCATCCTGCTGGAGTTGCGTCGTGAGCTCGACCTCGCCCTCGCCCAGAGCCCCACCATCGCCAACCGCCGTCTCCGCGAGCTAATCGCCGCCGCCGATCAATTCATCGAGGTAACCCCCGACCTCACCGAGCGCATCGAGGTCGCCATCTTCGTCCGCCGCAACCGCCTCGTCCTCATCGACCGCGCCCAGATGATGTTCGAAATCGTGATCCTCAAGCCCCGCCCGGATCGCCTTCGCACCGCCATCGGGTTTGCCGGCTGGCTCATGAAGCGCGACTCCGTCTTCGATCGCCTTTTCACGGCCATGCTCCTGCCGCCCATTCGCGCCGCGCTCGCCAGCCAGCAGCAAGGGAAAAAGTCCGGCCGGAATTCAATCAAACAATCAAACAGCCGTCAAAACGAATCTCCGGAGGCCCTCGTAATTGATTGATGCTGCGTCCCGACCACCCGAAATAGAAGAGGCCCCCGATTTCTCGGAGGCCTCTCGATGACCTGTTACAGCGGATGCTCCGCTAGTAGTCCATGTCCATGCCGGGGGGCATCTGGGCGGGGTGGCGCCGGGGGCCTCGGGGATGTCGGTGATGAGCGACTCCGTGGTGAGGACCATGGTGGCGATGGAGACGGCGTTTTCGAGGGCGGAGCGCTCGACCTTGACGGGGTCGATGACGCCGCGCTCGATCATGTTGCCGTAGACGCCTTCCATGGCGTCGTAGCCGAAGTCGACGTCGGGGTTCTTGCGGACGGCGTCGACGACGACGGTGCCTTCGACGCCGGCGTTTTCGCAGATCTGGATCAGGGGCTCTTCGAAGACCTTCTTGAGCAGGAGGACGCCGGTGCGCTCGTCGCCCTCGAGGGTGGCGGCGAGCTCGTCGAGGGTCTTCTGGCAGCGGATGAGGGCGACGCCGCCGCCGGCGACGATGCCTTCTTCGACGGCGGAGCGGGTGGCGGAGAGGGCGTCCTCAACGCGGAGCTTCTTCTCCTTGAGCTCGACCTCGGTGGGGGCGCCGACCTTGAGGACGGCGACGCCGCCGCTGAGCTTGGCCATGCGCTCCTGGAGCTTCTCGCGGTCGAAGTCGGACGCGGTCTCGTCGATCTGGGCGCGGACCTGCTTCATGCGGGCCTGGATGGCCTCGTCGGTGCCGTGGCCTTCGATGATGGTGGTGTCGTCCTTGTTGGCGATGACGCGGCGGGCGCGACCGAGGTCGGCGACCTGGGCGCCTTCGAGCTTGCGGCCCATGGACTCGGTGATGAAGGTGCCGCCGGTGAGGATGGCGATGTCTTCGAGCATCTCCTTGCGGCGGTCGCCGAAGCTGGGGGCCTTGACGGCGAGGGCGTTGATGGTGCCGCGCAGCTTGTTGACGACGAGGGTGGCGAGGGCTTCGCCGTCGAGGTCGTCGGCGATGATGACGAAGTTCTTGGTGACCTGGAGGACCTTCTCGAGGATGGGGAGGAGGTCGGTGACGGCGCTGATGCGCTTGTCGGTGATCAGGATGTAGGGCTCGTCGAGGTTGGACTCCATGCGCTCCGTGTTGGTGACGAAGTAGGGGGAGACGAAGCCGCGGTCGAGCTGGAGGCCGTCGACGAACTCGGTCTCCATGCGGATGCCGCGGGACTCCTCGACGGTGATAACGCCGTCCTTGCCGACCTTCTCCATGACTTCAGAGATCATGTTGCCGATCTCCTCGTCGTGGGCGGAGAGGGTGGCGACCTGGGCGATCTGGTCCTTGCCGGTGACGGGCTTGGCCATGCTGCGGAGCTGGTCGATGGCGGCCTGGGAGCCGATCTCGATGCCGCGCTTGAGGGCCATGGGGTTGGCGCCGGCGGCAACGTTCTTGAGGCCTTCGCGGACGATGGCCTGGCCGAGGACGGTGGCGGTGGTGGTGCCATCGCCGGCGACGTCGTTGGTCTTGGAGGAGATTTCCTTGGCGAGCTGGGCGCCCATGTTCTCGAAGGGGTCGCGCAGCTCGATCTCCTTGGCGATGGAGACGCCGTCATCGACGACGGAGGGCGCGCCGTACTTGCGGTCGAGGACGACGCGGCGGCCGCGCGGGCCGAGGGTGACCTTGAGGGCTTCGGCGAGGACGTCGACGCCCATCTTGAGGGAGCGGCGCGCCTCTTCACCAAAAACGATCTGTTTGGGCATTTCTTGCTCCTTGAGTTTTCGGTCTGCGGTTCTCAGGCGAGTCGTCGACCGTCTTGCCAGTCGTTGACTGAAATTGCGACCGAGAACTCAGCTCCTCGAGTCTTCGGAGTCGTGGTTCAGCCGGAGGCGCCGACGGGGTTGCCGGGCGGGTGGCTGAGCACGAAGCCGAGCGCGACTCGTCCTAGACTTCTACTTTGCAGAGGAGGTCGGTCTCCTTGAGCACGATGAGCTCTTCGTTTTCGACCTTGATCTCCTGGCCGGTGTACTTGGCGTAGAGAACGCGGTCACCGACGGCGACATCCATGGGGATGATCTTGCCGTCGTCATCGCGGCGGCCGGGACCGACGGCGACGACTTCGCCCTGGTTGGGCTTTTCCTTGGCGGTGTCGGGGATGACGATACCGGAAGAGAGGACCTCTTCCTGGACGATCGGCCGCAGCACCAGCTTGTCGGCGAGAGGGATGAGCTTCGAAGCCATTCTGACCTCCTGAACGGTGTATCTAGGTTATGTATTAGTCGGGGGTTGATTGGCACTCGCTTTATGAGAGTGCTAACGAATGCAGTGTAAGGCGGCGATTCGCTTGTTGCAAGGGGTTGGCGGGCAGTTTTCAAGCTTCAGGTTTCAGTCTTCAGCTTGATTCGTGCGAAACGCGGCCGCGCGGCTTGACGAATGAGTCGGATCTCAAGGTCGAAGGCTTGGCAGGCCACACGTTTCCGTGTAAAATGCGGCATGGCGAAACGGAAGCCGGCATGGGACGCGGGCAAGGTGCGGGCGCTGCGTCGGCATCTGGGCCTGACGCAGGACGCGATGGCGCAGGAGCTGGGCACGCGGCAGCAGACGATCTCGGAGTGGGAGACGGGGCTGTACCGGCCGCGGGGGCTGTCGGAGCGGCTGCTGGGGATGGTGGCGGAGAACGCCGGCTTCGCGTACGACGCGGGCGGCTTCGAGGATGGCGGGGAAGCCAGGGAGAACTAGAGGGAGGCCGGGTTGCGACGGTTGACAGCCTTGCACGATGGTGAACTCGACTCCTGGCCTCGACCGGGATAAATGCCCGGTCATGTTGACAAGGCGAAGCAGGGGTAGCGGGGGCGCAGCCCATGCGCGGGGAGTCTGAGGGGTGTCCCCTCAGAACCCTAAAAAGACAGCGGAGCCGACAAGGGCGATAGCCCGAAGGATGCGTAGCGTGGGGACGTGTACGAGATAGCCTTGGCGTGGCTCCTCACGGGCGAGCCGGCGCGTGGTCCCTTGAGCGAAGCGGACCTTAGCCTGATCTGGCAGGGCCAGCGCTTCCCGCCGGAGGCGCTGCAGACGGCCGACGGCCGCGCCGTGGAGGTGGTCAACCCAGGACGCCGCGGCGGCGGCTCGGGGCCTGATTTCCTCGATGCGGTGGTGCTGCTGGACGGCGTCGAGCGGCGCGGGGATATCGAGTTGCACGTCCGGGCGAGCTCGTTCCGCGGTCACGGGCACGACCGCGACCCGGCTTACAGCAACCTGGCGCTGCATGTCGTCTACCAGGCGGACGAGCTTGAGACGCGGCTGCAGAACGGCGCGCTGGCGCCGGTGGCGGCTTTCGCGCCGTGGCTGGAGGGACGGGCCGAGGAGCTGCGGAGCTGGCTGCAGGCGCCGGAGATCTGGCAGGCCCCGTGTCGCGACGCTATGGGGCGGCTGGGTGAGGCGGCAGTGAGGATGGCGCTGGAAGACGCCGGGACGCGGCGTTTCGAGGCGCGGGTGGAGCGGATGGCGTCGGAGGCCGGGCGGCTCGGCGGCGAGGAGGCTTTGTGGCGGGCGCTGCTCGACACGCTCGGTGTGGGTGGCGACCGCGAGGGGTTCCGGCGGCTGGCGGCGGCGTTTCCGGCTTCGCTGGCCGTGTCTGTGAGCGACCTGGAGGCGGCGCTGGTCTACGTGGCCGGGCTGGGACCGGCGCCGGAAGAGGGCGGCGGGTTGCCGCGGCCGTTGAGCCCGGGTGTGGGGTCGTTTGGCCGGCCGGCGAACCGGCCGCAGCTGCGTTTGGCGGGGCTGGCGGCGCTGGTCCGGCGGGCGGTCGGGCAGGGCCAGGAAAGCGGGCGGGTAAGAGGTCAGCCAGCGGGGCAATCAGGTAATCCGGCAATCGGGCAGGGCGACGGGCCGTTGAGTCTGATGGCGCTGACGTCGGTGTCTGAGGCTGTGGGGGCGAAGCGGCTGCTGGCGGCCTGGACGGCGCCGCCGCAGATCGGGGCGGCGCGGGCGCAGGAACTGGTGGTTAACGCGGTGCTGCCGTTCGCGGCGGCGCGGGGGATGCGGCAGGAGGCACTGGCGGCGTTGCGGGCGCTGCCGGCGGGGACGGCTTACGGCAAGACGGCGTTCCTGGCGTCGAACCTGCGGCCGGCGCGGGGGCGCGTGGCGCGCAACGCGCTGCAGTCGCAGGGGTTGCTGGGGTATGTAGCGGAGTGGTGCAGTCAGGGAGGGTGCGGGAGGTGTCCGTTGTCGCCCCCGAGACGTGCCGGATAAATGCCGGATAAAAGGTGACAGGTGTCAGAATCGCGAGGTAGCTGGTGGGTGGCGGACTTCGTTGGAGCGTCGAGGGTTTCGCGTCCGGCGCCCGCGCTCTCGCTCGGGCTTGTGCGCTTCGCCTGCATCCAAGATGACCTGAAGGGGGACTGGGTTAGGGCGTCGAAGGCTGCGCGTCCTGCGGGCTGACGCCCTTGTGTGCTCCGCCGTCTATCAAAACCCGACACCAAGGGGATACCCCTCGGGCTCCCCGCGCACGGGCTGCGCCCCCGCTACCCCTGCTTTCGTCTTTGCCAGTGAGACGTTCGGAGATGGGATGACGTTTCTGCGAAGGAGAACGGTGCCCTAGCCCCAGGCGGTGGCTTGCTCGATCGCGAGACTGCCTGTGGTGGGGTCGGGTTGGGCGATGGGCCAGGCGGCGCGGACGTCGAGATTGAGTGCGGCGCGTCCAGCTTCGGCGCAGTAGTGGGCGGCGGCGGCGATCATGGCGCCGTTGTCGGTGCAGAGGACCGGCGGCGGGACGAAGACGGGGACGGGCGAGCGCTGGCGCATGACGTCGCGCAGCGGTCCGTTGGCGGCGACGCCGCCGGAGAGCAGGATGCAGCCGGCGCCGGTCTGCTTCGCGACGTCGACGGCTTTGCGCGTCAGGACGTCGACGACGGCGGTCTGGAAGCCGGCGGCGATGTCGGCGCGCGGCGCGTTGCTCTCGGCGGCGATGCGGGCGACGGCGGTCTTGAGGCCGCTGAACGAGAAGTCGTAATTGCCGGCGCCGAGCCAGGCTCGCGGCAGGCGCGGCGGCTTCGGGCCGGCCTCGCGGGCGGCGCGCTCGATGGCGGGGCCGCCGGGGAAGCCGAGGCCGAGCACGCGGGCCGCCTTGTCGAACGCCTCGCCGGCGGCGTCGTCGCGGGTGCGGCCGAACAGCCGGTAGACGCCGTGTTTTTCTGCCAGCAGCAGCTCGCTGTGGCCGCCGGAGACGATCAGGACGACGGCGGGCAGTGACGGCGGCTCGGCTTCCGGCAGCCAGTTGGCGTAGATGTGGCCTTCGAGGTGGTTGACGCCGATCAGCGGCTTGTCCCAGGCGTAGGCCAGCGACTTGGCGGTGTTGAGCCCGACCAGGAGCGAGCCGGCCAGCCCGGGGCCGGCCGTGACGGCGATGGCGTCGAGGTCGGAGGGGCGGCACTTTGCCTCCGCCAGCGCGGCCTTGACCACGGGCAGCATGGCCTCGATGTGGTGGCGCGAGGCGACCTCTGGGACGACGCCGCCGTAGCGGGCGTGGATCGCGGCCTGGGAGGCGACGACGTTGGAGAGCATGCGGCGGCCGTCGGCGACGACGCCGGCCGCCGTTTCGTCGCAGGAGGTTTCGATGCCGAGGACGAGCATAGGGGTATGTTGGGGGCAATCGGGCGATGGGGCAATCGGTGCGCGGGGTGCGGCTAAGGACGGCGTGTCGAGGGTGGACTTCGTCGAGGCGTCGAAGGCTGCGCGTCCTGCTGGGCGTGTGCGCTTCGCCTTTTAATCAGACCTGGCATCGAGGTGACATCCTCGGGCACCCTCGCATGGGCTGCGCCTCTGCTACCCTCGCTTTCGTCTTTGACCGGTGAGGGAGGACTGTGTTTGACGGCGTGATGGTGGACTGGGTTGGAAAGTGACTGGTGTGAGATTGCCGTGTGGGATGGCGCCTTCTGGCGATGCGGTGGGCGGGTGAGGAAGGGTGCTGGCTCCGGGCGACAGCCTGGACCGATCGCCGGGGATTCTGCGCGGAGCCGGTGTCAGCGGACGATGGGAGCGGTAAGGAGCTGGTCGCCGATTACGACGTAGAGCTGGGAGGCGGCGGCGTCGATGGCGATGGCGCGGAGGTCGGTGAAGGCGCTGCTGACGAGTTGGCGGTGGAAGGCGCCGTCGAGGCCGGCGACGACGATGCGCTTGGCGGCGGAGTCGGAGATGTAGAGCTCGCTGCTGGCGGGGACGGCTTCGATGTCGTTGGCGGCCTCGATCGGCACGTCGATGCCGCCGAGCGCGAAACCGGCGTCGGAGCCGTTCTGAAAGTGCCGGACTTCGCCGGTGGAGAGGACGACGTAGATGTCGCCTTCGATGGCGAGGCCGACGGCGGCCTGGAGCTGGATTTGGCCCGCGAGGAGCACGTCCGGCTCGCTGTCGTAGCCCTCGGCAGCGGGCAGATAGCGGTGCACCTGGTTCGCTTCGGGGTCGAGGATGTAGAGGTTCTGGTCGAAGGTGGCAATGCCGCCGACGGAGTTCCAGGTGCCAGTGCGGCGCAGCGCCACCGGTGAGGGTGGCGAGCCGGGGCGGATCTCGAAGAGCTTGCGCTCGGCGTCGAGCACGAGGAGACGGCCGGTGTCGTCCGGGCCCTGCCAGGTGAAAAAGGCCGGCGCTTTGGCCTGGGCCTCGCCGTACTGGCCGCCTTCTTCGTAGACGACCTCGATCGGCGAGCCGTCGAGGGGCACGGCGACGATGCGATGGCCGCCGCCGTCGAGGAGGTAAGCGCGGCCGCCGTGCACGCTGACGTCGAGGACCGAGACTTCGCCCGTCAGCTGATTGCCGAGGGTGGCCACTGTGGTCAGCGGGCCCAGGTCGAAGACGGCGTTCATCTCGTCCAGGAGCATGCTGGACTGCTCGTGCAGCTGGTTCGCGGTCAGGTTGAGGTCGTCGAGGCGCAGGGCCTCGGCGGCGAGCCGGCGGGTCTCTTCGAGCAGGAAGCGGCGCTGCTGCGGGTCGGTCTGCTGCTGCGCCGCGGCGAATTGCACCTGGGCGCCGTCCAGCAGCGAGGCGATGCGTTCGCTACGGCCCTGGCGCAGCAGTCCGGGAACGAAGGCGGCGATCAGCAGTATGACAACGATGGCGCCTCCGATTTGAATGAGGCGCCAGTTCGCGAAATTGAGGTTGAGGCGTCCCGGCGGGCCGGTGGTGCGCGCGTATTCGTTGCGCGAGGCGGACTGCTCGCCGCGGAGGCGGACGACGGGGCGCGAGATGTCGAGCGGCGCCGGGCCGGACGGCGCGATGAACCCGGGCTGGGGGGCCGGATCGAGCGCATCGCGCTCGCCGATGGCGGGACGGCGCGGCAGCGGGCCGGATTCGGTGACGGGGGCCGGGTCAGAGGACTGACGCCGCGGCAGCTCCTGACGTTGCGACTCGCGACGCTCGAGGTACTCCGGCGGGCGTTCAAAGTCCTGCGGACGCGGCTCGTCCTGTTGCAAAGTTTCAGGCGGTAGCTCGGGTTCCGATTCGTGACAGGTGATCGCGACGAGCGCGAAGTTGGGCAGGTCGCGCGTGAGGAGGTAGAGCTCCGGCATCGCCTCTTCGGGTTGGCCGCTGAGCATGCCGGCGAGGGTTTCGTCGTCGAGGATCGTCTGCAGCGAGGTCGAGGCGGCGATGATCAAGTCGCCTGCGTTGAGTTCGAAGCGTCGCAGGGAGGGCGCCAACTCGGCTTCCCCGAGGGCGGCGACGGCGTCGGCCGCCGGCACGTGGCGTACCAAGACGCCGGCGCGGCGGACGTATACGAGACCTGGGCCGGCCTGCGCAAGGTAGACGAGGTTGTCTCTGACCATGGCGGCGGTGATGCCGATGCTGACCTGGTCGCGGGGGAGGCTGCGGCGGTTCCATTCCCTGAGCGTCTGATGGGTCTCGGCGAGAGCGCGTTGCAGGCCGCCGGTGAGCGAGAGCTTGTCCTGCTGGAAGAGGCGTCCGATGGCGTCGAGGGCCTGGGCGGCGAGCTCCTCACCCTTGACGCCATCGGGTTCGGCGATGACGTGGAGGTCGACGTCGGGCTCGTCAAGGCGGCGGCGCTGGAAGGTGCGCAGGCGGCCGCCTTCCTCGGTGACGCGGCCGTGGTCGACGACGAAGCGGGAGACCGAGGTGGTCAGCACGCGCGGGCGTCGCTTTCCTGGCGATGGGCGCTTCGGATGCTCGACAAGGCTGGCGTCCTCACACGCTGTTGGCTCCCTGTGTTGCGGGCTCGGGTTTAGAGGCTGGTGGGGACCGGGTAGAGGCGATTTGTTTGGCTTACCAGCCGTGACAATTATAGACGCGCCGCGCGGCGTGCTCTCGATAGCCGTGGGCGGGGAAGGGGCGCCGTTGGCTTGTCGGGCGGGATGGGGGTGCCTAAGATGGAGCCGACCGACTGGTCGGTCGGTTTTGGAGGATGGGGTGACGCAGCAGGGAGGACAGGAGCGGAGCCGGGAGCGGCAGCGGCGGATTCTCGACGCGGCGCTTTCAGTGTTCAGCCGCCGGGGATACCGCGACACAAGCGTGGAGGAGGTGGCGGAGGCGGCGCAGACGTCGAAGGGCGGGCTGTACTTCCACTTCCCGGGCAAGCAGGTGCTGTTCCGGGCGCTGCTGGACGTATCGGCGCGGCGGCTGCGGGACGAGGTTGAGGAAGCGATCCTGAAGGAGAGCACGCCGGTTGCGCGCGCCGACGCGGCGCTGCTGACCGTGCTGCGAACCTTCGCGGAGCATCGCACGATGGCGAGGCTGTTCATGATCGAGGCCCTCGGGGCGGGGCCGGAGTTTTCTGACCGGCTGCTGGAGGTGCACGACGAGTTCATCGGCGTGATCAAGTACCACCTAGACGAGGCGGTTGTGGCGGGCGCCGTGCCGGCGGTGGATACGGAGCTGGCGAGCCGGGCCTGGTTCGGGGCGGTGAACGAGATCATCTTGCATTGGCTGATCACGGGAGAGCCGAAGCGGCTGGAGGACGCCTACGACGGTCTGCGGCCGCTGCTGATGCGCAGCGTGGGGCTGCCGGAGGATGTTTAGGGAGATGGCGTGGCGGCGGTAGCGATGACGCGGTGGCGGGCGTGGTGGCTGGCGCTACGCCCGTTCTCATACACGACGGCGATCATCCCGGTGCTGGTGGGGACGGCGCTGGCGGCGGAGGACGAGTTCAAACCGGGGCTGTTTCTGCTGGCGCTGGCGGGGTCGGTGTTGATCCTGGCAGGGACGAACCTGGCGACGGACTTCTTTGACTTCGTCGACGGGGTGCAGCCGGGTGCGAGCTTCGGGGCGTCGATCCAAAGCGGGCTGCTGACGCCGAAGGAGGTACACCTGGCGTCGGTAGGGGTGTTCCTTGCCGGTTCGGCCTGCGGGCTGACGCTGGTGGTCTACGCGGGCTGGCCGGTGCTGGCGGCCGGCGTGGCGAGCGTATGCGCCGGATACTTCTACACGGCTTCGCCGATCAAGTACGGGCGGCGCGGGCTGGGCGAGGCCGGCGTCTTTTTCTTTATGGGCCCGGTGATCGTGATGGGCGCGTACTACGTGCAACTGGAGCATCTGACGTGGCCGGCGTTCTACGCCTCGCTGCCGGTGGGTCTGCTGGTGGCCGACATCCTGCACGCCAATAACCTGCGAGACATCGAGAATGACCGCGCACGGGGCAAAGTGACACTGTCGACGTTAGCGGGCCGGCCGGGGGCCGACTACATGCTATGGGCGCTGGTGCTGGGGTCGTACGGCATCGTCGTGGTCAGCGCCGTGCTGGGGGAGCTGAGCGCGGGGTCGCTGATCGTGCTGGCGTCGCTGCCGGCGGCGTTGATGACGGTGGCAAAGCTGAAGGAGACGGAGTCGCGGGCGCTGAACCTGCTTGTGCGCAACTCGGCGCGGTTGCACATGCAGTTCGGCGTGCTGCTGGCGCTGGGCCTGCTGTTCGAGGCGTTGTAGCGCGTTTCGCCTCTTTACGGCGAGCCAGCCGATATCTAACGATCGTAATCGCTGCCTCGTGTAGATTGAATTGCCCGCTCCCGCCTTATCACGGAGGTCTGGATGAAGCGCCTGCTCTTACTGCTGCCATTCATCGTGTTGCTATTGCCGGCGACGGTTTCCGGCAGCGCGTCCTATGTTCTTCAGATCAACATGTACGGCGACAATGTGGTGCCGCCGGTGGAGACGAGTTCGTACGGCTTTGTGCGCTTCTTCTTCAACGAGGACCGCAGCGAGGCAAATTACACGCTGGACGTCAAAGGGTATTCCAACACCGCGATAACCGGCGTGACGATAAACGCCGGCGCCCCGGGCGAGAACGGTCCTGTCGTGATGACGCTGAGCGACGGTGACTTCATCGTCACGGGGGAGCACCTGACGCTGACGCCGGAGCAGCTGGAGGCCTTCGCGTCCGGTGGCTGGTATTTGACGCTGACGACGGTGTTCCATCCCGAGGGCGAAATGCGGGGCCAGATCGTGGTTCCGGCTGACTTCTTTACCGCCACGGGCGGCGCGGCGTACCCGCCATCCTCGGTGGCGCCGACGCCGCAGCCGGTGGTTGCCGTGACGCCGGTTGCGGAATCCGGCGGAGCGTCGGGTGGCAGCGTCGGGGGCGGTGGCGCCACGGGCGGTGGGAGCGGCGGAGGCGGGTTCTTCCAGCCGCCGAACACGGGAGACGGCGGGCTGCGCTAGGGCTCCTTCGGGCAAGCGGCTGCGTGTGATGGCGTGATGTGTCGGACCGCTGCGGAGCGTTGGGTGAGCGGCGTGAGCTTGCCGCGTCGGCCGGCGCCTCCTCGTAATGACGGCGGTGAGGCCCGCCTTCTAGTGACGGGTTTGCGGTTGGGCTTCGGCGAGGAGGGATGACACCTCCGCCGGCGTCAGAGGGCGGACGGCGCCTTCGGGGAGGGAGCCGAGCTCGAGGGGGCCTTCCCGGACGCGGCGAAGGAGGATGACCTCGGCGCCGACGGTCAGGAACATGCGGCGCACCTGGCGGCGGCGGCCTTCGCGAATCGTGATTGAGAGCTCAAATTGCGGGTTGGCGACGAGACGGCGCAGGCGGAGGGGGCGGCGTACTTCGCCGTCGAGCTCGATGCCGCTGCGCAGGGCGGCGAGCTGGTCCTCGGTGACGGCGTCACGCAGGCGGAGCCAGTACTCCTTCTCGACCTCGTGACTCGGGTGTGTGAGGGCGAAGGTGAAGTCGCCGTCGTTGGTCAGGAGGAGGAGTCCGGAGGTGTCGCGGTCAAGGCGGCCGACGGGATGCAGGCCAGAGGCGCGCGACGCGGCGGGGATGAGGTCGAGGACGGTGCGGCGGCCGCGCTCGTCGCTCTTCGTGGTGATGAAGCCGGGCGGCTTGTTGAGGAGAAGGTAGGTTTTTGCAGCGCCTGAGGCGGTTATCGGGCCGCCGTCGAAGCTGAGATCGGCACCTTCGTGAGGCTGAGAAGGGTCGGTGACCACGGCTCCGGCGACCGCGACGTGGCCTTCGCGAATGGCAGCGAAGGCTTTGCGGCGCGAGAGGCCGGTGGCATCGATGACGGCGCGAAGAAGGGTTGTCATTGCGATACCGCGCTTGCGGGAAGGGCGTTACAGATTCGAAAAATCAGGGCTGCCACCCTCATAGGCTTGTCAGACATCGCCGATAATCTCAATAACGGAAACGGTATGCTACTGGGCACGGACGTCCACCCAGTGAGAGGATACGCTTGACTCAGAATCAAGACGACGCCGTTGGCCGCGCCTCTGAACATCTGGCTCGCGCATTGAACGAGCTGTATCAGAAGGCCGCAGCCGAAGCCGGCGTGTCCCGCGAAGACCTGGCCCGCGACCGGGTGGCGCTTCAGGAGCTGGCGCAGCGCCTGGAGGCAGAGCTTGCCCACGAGAAGGAGCAACGCGCTCAGCTCGCGGGGCAGCTGACCAACCTGGCGGGATCGCTGGACCGGCTGGTCAGCCATCTACACGGCCTTTCGCAGCTCATGGCCGAGCTGCTGGAGCGCCTGGCTGCTTCACCCGCATCGCCGCTGGCGCAACCGGCTGCCGTTTCCGTCCCCGAGCTGGCCTTCCAGCCCGGCGGCGAAGGAATCGCGCTGAGCCTGACGTCCGTGCCCGGCTTCCAGGCGCTGATGGACTTCCAGAAGGCGCTGAACGGGATGGAGCAAGTGAGCAGCGCGTCGGTCGAGCGGTTCCAGGAAGGCGACTCCCGGATCCAAGTGCAGCTCAACGCGCCGCTGACCGGCGACGCGATCGCGGCGGCGCTGACGAGCACGACGGGCCACGCCTGCGTGGTCGAGGAGTCGCGTCCGGAGCTGATGCGGCTGCGGGTGAAGGTGGTTTCCTAGGGGCACCGGCCTTCTTCCCCTCCCCTATGGAGTGCTTAGGACACTAGGCAGACTTGTGCGTGTGCGATTTCGCATGCGGGCATAGGAGCATAGTGCCGCACCGAGGGCGGTGCGTGGCTGCTTGCGGCGGGGCGACGAAGGCTGCGCGTCCTGCGCCCGCACTATCTCCTGGGCTTGTGCGCGTCGCCTTCTATGAAACCTCCATTCCGAAGGGGCACCCTCGGGCTCCCCGCGCATGGGCTGCGCCCCCGCTACCCTTGCACCTCCTATCTCCGGTTGCGTGTTCTGAGTAGCCTGCCTGCGACAGGGATGGCGCGAGTATCCGCGGTGGGGCGTTGGTGGTGGACGGAGCGTTGTGGTCCTCCGCCTGCGTTGCTCGGCGCTGACGCGCCGAGGGCCATCACGGCAGTCTAACCGCCATGCAATGGCTATAATCTGGCCGAGGCCCCGCTTGCTCGTCCGACACCTCCAGCTGACGAACTTCCGTAATTATCAGAACACCCGGGTTGAACTGCCGCCGGGGCGCTTGTTGTTTCTGGGCGACAACGCGCAGGGCAAGAGCAACCTGCTAGAGGCCGTGTATTTGCTGGCCTCCGGGCGGTCGGTGCGGGCGGGGAACGACGCCGAGATGCTGGGCTGGGGTGGCGAGACGGAGACGCAGCCGTTCGCGCGGCTGGAGACGGTGGTTCAGCGGCGCGCCGGGGACGTGCAGCTGGAGACGATCGTTGTCGGGCCGGCGGCGACGCCGGGAGCCGGCGCGACGCGGGCGGGCAAGCGCTTTCGGGTCAACGGCATCGCGCCGGCGGGCAGTGGACTTCGTGGGGCAGCTGCGGGCGGTGCTGTTCACGGCTGACGATCTCGACATCATCTCGGGGCCGCCGGCGGGACGGCGCCAGTTCCTGGACTCGGCGCTGTCGCAACTGGACCGGGCGTACTACACGGCGGTGCGGCGGTACGCGCGGATCATGCAGCAGCGCAACGCGACGCTGCGCCGGATCAAGGAAGGCATCGCGGGACCGGACGAGCTGATCGCTTTGGGACGACACGTTTGGCCACGAGGGGGCGGTGATTATCGCAGCGCGGCAGAACGCGGTGCAGCGGCTGGCGATGCTGGCGGCGCGGTCGCACGCGGGGCTGAGCGGCGAGGCAACGGAGTCGCTGGAGCTGGCGTACGAGCCGCAGCTGGGCGACGAGTGGCAGGGACTGGTGCCGACGGAGGCGACGCTGGAGAACACGCAGCCGATCTTCGCCGCGGCGCTGGCGTCGCAACGGCGACGCGAGACGGGTGCCGGGCATCTCGCTGGTGGGGCCGCATCGCGACGAGCTGTCGATCAAGCTGAACGGCGTTTCGGCGGCGTCCTTCGGGTCGAGGGCGCAGATCCGGACGGCAGCGCTGGCGCTGAGGCTGGCGGAGGCGGAGCTGCTGCGAACGGCGGAGGACGACCCACCGGTGCTGCTATTGGACGACATCGTGTCAGAGCTGGACGAGCGGCGGCGGGCGTCGGTGCTGGCGGGGCTATCGGGGTTCGAGCAGGTGTGGTTCACGGCGACGAGTGGGTCGTGGTTGCCGGAGGAATTCGTGCGGGGGGCGGCGGTGTTTGAGGTGGCGGGTGGGAGTGTGACTGCGCGGGCGTAGGGCGAGGCGCCACTTTGTGGGCCAGAGTTCACAGTGCATAGTGCAGAGGTTCGAGGTGGGTTCGCCGGGATGGGGCGGTGTCGGGCGCGATTCATCACACCCACCACTGAGGTTTGACGGCGTTTGGCGCGGCACGCTGCAACCGTTCACCTGCTGTTAGCTGGGTCTGGTCAGAAGACGTGGTGACGGTGAGATTGCAACCCTGCAGGTTGAAACCTGCAGCTTTGAAGTTCGACTGGGTTAGGCCTTGGGGTTGAGTGGTGTGAGGCTTACCTCGACGGCGTCGGCTGTGACGCGGACGGGGTAGGTGGCGATATCGCGGACGCCTTCGGGGCCATAGACGGCCTTGCCGGTAGCGAGCTCGAATTCGGCGTAGTGGATGGGGCAGTGCAGCTTTTCGCCCTCGACGAAGCCGAAGTGCATCTGGAAGTCGGCATGGGGGCATCGGTTGCTGAAGGCGTAGAAGCAGCCGTTCCAGAGGACGACGCCGACTTCCTGGCCCTGGACCATGCGGCGGCGGATTTTGCCTTCGGGGAATTCGCGGAGGGCTCCGACGTCTTCGTATTCGGTCACAGGGGTCAGTTTAGCTGACTGGTTCCTTCATTCTCATCCCTCGGGGCCGGCGGGCAATCGGGCAAGGCGCGCGAACGTGGCGTTGGTGGAATGCGTTGCGGCGTTTGGGTGAGTGACGTGAGATTGCCGCGTCGGCTGGCGCCCCTCGCAATGAGACGTGGTGGGCAACGAGGCGGGCGGCGAGAGGGACGTGTGGCGATGGCGGTTGCTATTGGGCGGGTGAGTTGAAGAGTTCCTGGCCGCGGCCCCTGGGGAGGAGGACGTCGAGGGCGTGGGGTTCGACGGTGATGGTGGCGGGGGTTTGGCCGAGGTATTCGCCGTCGGCCTGGAGGGCGAGGCCGGGGGTTTCGATTCGTGAGGAGGCGGAGGCGGTGGAAGGAGACGCCGCGAGCGCCGTGATGGCGGCGCAGAGCGAGCTTGACCGCGGTGAGCGCCGTCCAGACGAAACCGCTGCCTTCAAAGAGGTAGGCGTCGAGGCAGCCGTCGTCGACGAGGGCATGACTCGTAATGTCGGCGATGCCGCCGTAGGAGCGGGTGTTGCCGAGGAGGAGCCAGAAGAGTTTGGCGTGGCGCGGCTCTGCGTCGATGGATAGATCGGTTTGGGTGGGCCGGTAGCTGAGGAGGCGCTTGATCGCCACGAGCGCATAGGAGGTGGAGCCGAGCGGCCGCTTCCAGGACTCGGGGACGGCGCGGACGACCTCGGCGTCGAGGCCGACGCCGGCCATGAGGAGGAAGCGGCGGTCGTTGACCTTGCCGAGGTCGAAGCGGCGGCGGTCGCCGTTGAGCTGGGAGGGCAGGGCGCGGTCGACGCGGCGGCTGACGCCAATCTCCTTGGCGAAGACGTTGCCCATGCCGCCGCGCAGGACGCCGAGGGCGCAATCGGTGCCGGCGAGGCCGTTGACGACCTCGTTGACGGTGCCGTCGCCACCGCAGGCGAATACGGCACGGGCGCCGGAGGCGGCGGCTTCACGGGCGAGCTCGATGCCGTGGCCGGGCGCGCCGGTGTGGAGGATATCGACCTGCCAGCCGGGGGCGGCGGCAGCGGCAGCGGCCTGCAAGCGGTCGAGAGGGGGCGCATTGCGAGCGATGCGGTTGTAGACAATGCAGGCGCGTTCCACAGTTGGCCCAGTATATTGGTAACGCTGTGCTATATTTGCGCTTGCGGTCGATGGCGTTACCTCTCCTGAATATCCATGCTCCCGCTCTCAAGCGGCGAACCACATGACTCGAGTCGTTGTTACTGGTCTCGGCGTTGTCACGCCCATAGGCAACGACGTTCCTACGACATGGCAAAGCTTGATGGAGGGACGTTCCGGCATCCGGGACGTCACGCTGTTCGACACGTCGCCATATGAATATGCGATCGCCGGCGAAGTCCGTGACTTCGTACCGGAAGGCGTGATGGACGCGAAGAACCTGCGCCATATCGACCGCTTCTGCCAGTTCGCGGTGAACGCGGCGCTAGAGGCGGTACGCGACTCGGGCATCGAGATCGGTGGCGGTCTGGGCGAGCGCGCGGGCGTCGTCTACGGGTCGGGCGCCGGCGGCTACACGCTGCTCGAAGAGCAGTCGCGTGTGCTGCACGAAAAGGGCCCGCGGCGCGTGACGCCGTTCTTCCTGACCAACATCCTGCCGGATGCTGCCAGCGGCTACATCGCGATCCATACGGGGTCGATGGGGCCGAACATGGCGGTGATCTCGGCCTGCGCCACCGGTGCGGGGTCGATCGGCGAGGCGGCCGAGATCATCAAACGCGGCGACGCCGACATCATGATCGCTGGCGGCGCCGAGGCGCCGATCACGCCGAACCTGTACGCCGGGTTCAACGCTTTGCACGCCATCGCGACACCGGGGGAGGACCCCTCGCGGGCGTGCCGGCCGTTCGACCGTTGCCGCGACGGCTTCGTGGTGGGCGAAGGCGCCGGTGCGGTCGTGCTGGAGAGCTGGGAGCACGCGCAGGCGCGCGGGGCGCGCGTCTACGCCGAGCTATCCGGTTACGGGTCGAGCAACGACGCCTTCGACATGGTGGCGACGGATGAGTACGGGCGCGGCGCGGCGCTGGCGATGAACATGGCGCTGCGCAAGTCGGGTTTGGCGCTGGAGCAGGTGGGCTACGTGAACGCGCACGGCACGGCGACTCCGATGAACGACCGCATCGAGACGATGGCGATCAAGAAGGTATTCGGGGAGCATGCCTACAAGCTCGCGGTGAGCTCGACGAAGTCGATGACGGGACACATGATGGGCGCCGCGGGCGCAGCCGAGGCGATCTTCAGCATCCTGGCGCTGCACCACCACGTGTTGCCGCCGACGATGCATTATGAGGAGCCGGACCCGGACTGCGACCTAGACTACGTGCCGAACGCGGCGCGGCCGGTGGAGGGGTTGGAGGCGACGTTGTCAACGTCGATCGGGTTGGGCGGGCACAACGCGGCGTTGATTTTCAGCAAGGCGTAGGGGGATTTCCGGCGCGCATCTGCGTTTCGTGCATCGAAGACTGCGCGTCCGGCGGCCTAGATAACTGAAGCCGGAGTTACCCCGGACCCCACTGAAGACGGCTGGACGTTCCGGAGTACGGGTGCGGGGATACCCACCGGGGCGTCGAAGACTGCGCGTCCTGCGCCCGCCCTTGCGGTTGGGCTTGTTCGCTCCGCCTTCTTTCAAAGATGACCTGAGGGGTCTCCCCTCAGACTCCCCCCGCAGGGGCTGCGTCCCTACTGACCCTGCATGGGGTGACGCTGGCTCGACCGCGCTTGATAGCTCTAGCCGGGGTTACCCCGGACCCCACTCAAGACGGCTCGACGTTCGTGGTCGGGTTATGGGAGGCGGGAAACCCAACTGAGGCATCGCAGACTAACCGTCCGGCGCCCTTCCTGCTGGTCGGGCTTGTTCGCTTTGTTTTCTTCCTAGGTTTAGTTCTGAGGGGAGAGCGGGAGAGCCCTCAGAGTCCCCCGGAGGGGCTCCGCCCCTACTGACCCTGCCTGGGTGCTCCCGGCCGGGCCAGCGCTTGATAGCTCACGCCCTCCTGACCTGCTGGCGTATCGAGATTCTCAGGCATGGGTTTCTTGATGACATGGCGTGCGTTGACAGGCGGCGGCTCGTGTTCTCAGAATGGGGCCGCCGATGTAGAGGGCGCCTGAGGAGGTCGAGATGGCGGATTACGCGCACCCGGAGATGCTGGTCGATGGGGACTGGCTGCAGGCGCATCTTGAGGACGGCAACCTGCGCATCGTTGATTGCGACCCGCCGGACGCGTATCGGCGCGTGCACATTCCCGGCGCCGTGAGCCCGGGCGACAACTTCATGAA
This sequence comes from uncultured Chloroflexia bacterium, assembly GCA_963766645.1. Classification (GTDB taxonomy): domain Bacteria; phylum Chloroflexota; class Dehalococcoidia; order DSTF01; family WHTK01; genus WHTK01. The sequence continues at coordinate 1,274,893 of CAVYAY010000002.1, forward strand.
GAACCCTGACGACCGCCGCTTCATCATGACGCCGGAACAGTTCACGGCGGAGATGGCGCGGCTCGGGATCGGCGACGACACGCTGGTGGTGTCGTACGACGCGGGGTCGACTACGGCAGGGCGCTTCTGGTGGTGCCTCAACTATTACGGCCACACGAACGCGAAGGTGCTGAACGGCGGCTGGAACCTGTGGCTGAAGGAGGGCCGTCCGGTGACGATGACGCAGCCCAAGGTCAGCGCCGCGACGCCGTTCACGACCCGCGCCGACAACACGATGTACGCGACGGCGGAGCACATCATAGCGAACCTGGACGACCCGAACGTCGTGGTGCTTGACGTGCGGTCGGACGGCGAGTGGGACGGCAGCAACCTGCGGGGCAACAAGCGCGGCGGGCACATGCCGGGCGCGGTGCACATGGAGTGGGTGAACAACCTGACGGCGGATGACGAAAAGCGCTGGAAGAGTGCCGACGAACTGCGGGAGATGTACGCGGCCTGCGGCATCACGCCGGATAAGCAAATAGTCACCGTTTGACAGGGTGGCATTCGAGCAGCGCAGTCTGCGCTGACCCTCAAACTGCTGGGCTTCGAGAATGTGCGGGTGTACGACGCTTCGTTTGGCGAGTGGGGCAACCGAGACGATACGCCGATTGAGTGAGCATGCCTGGGCATAGGGCAGGCGGGAGATTCGCCGTGGGTGAGTACGCGAATCCGGAGATGCTGGTAGACGGGGCCTGGCTGCAGGCGCGGCTGGGCGACGCGGACGTGCGGGTGGTGGATTGCGATGGGGCCGTGGCTTACCGGCGGGCGCATATCCCCGGGGCCGTGTTCTCGGAGGTGCATCCTTACAAGAGCGCGGCGAATCATCGGCTGGTGATGGAGCCGGAAGAGTTCGCCGCGGCGATGTCGGCGCTGGGCGTTGGGCCGGAGACGACCGTGGTGGCTTACGACAGCAACGGCGCGGTCTCGGCCGGACGGCTGTGGTGGTGCCTGAACTACTACGGACACAGCAATGTCCGGGTGCTGGACGAGGGCTGGGCGCGGTGGCTGGCGGAAGGCCGGCCGATCACGATGGCGGAGTCGAAGCCGGCGCCGGCGACGTTTACGGCGCGTGCCGACGAGTCGCAGCTGGCGACGGCGGACTTCGTGCGGGAGGCGATATCGAACCCAGACGTCGTGATCCTGGACGTGCGGAGCGACGGCGAATGGGACGGCAGCGAGTCGCGCGGTAACCCGCGCGCCGGGCACATCCCTGGCGCGGTGCATCTTGAGAACAAGCTGATGATGTCGCCTGAGGCGGCGGAGACGTTCAAGGATCCGGAGGCGCTGCGGCAGTTGTTCGAGTCGTGCGGGATCACACCGGACAAAGAGGTGATCACCCTTTGACAGGGTGGCGGACGCTCAGCGCAGTCTGCGCTGGCCCTGAAGCTGATGGGATTCGAGCGGGTGCGTAACTACGACGGGTCGTTCGGGGAATGGTCCCGGTTGGCTGACGCGCCGGTGGAGTAGGTAGGGAAACTACTGGCGCGCTGCCACTTCCGCTCCGCGTAGGGCGGGCGCTTACGTCTCTGTCGACGAAGAAGGGCGGCGGGACGACGTGGCGTTGGGTGGACTTCGTTGGGACGCCCGGGGCTGCGCATCCCGCAGCCTGTCTGCCTAGTCTGCTCCGCCCTCTACTAAGTAATTCCTGATGGGAAACCCCTCAGACTCCCCCCGCAGGGATTGCACCCTTGCTGACCCTGCTGCCGCGACGGTCTAAATGGTTTGGGGAAGCGGTTTCTCGAGGTCGATTCGTGGCGCTTTGATCTTTCGCCGCGCGAGTGCCGGCGAGTAGACACCTTATTCCTGGGCGGCGTGTCTGGTTGGTTGGCGGACTCTGCAGGTTGAAACCTGCAGCTTCGAAGTTGGGACGAAGGAGACGTCACCGGCTGGGCGCGAATTCTGCCGCCGCGAGAACGAGATGTCGTTTTGTGAGATTTCGCGACAGGTTTTACACTTTCGCCTTGCTCCTTATTGTGAAACCCTGCACACTACGGCTACGAAGCTAAAATCTCCCTAAGATTTGCCGAGATTTGGGAGATTTCGCAAGGTTTCAGAGGAGGGGGCAAGAGGAATGACACGGTTTTTCAGCCTGCTGGGCGGCCTTGCTGTTGCGGCGCTGCTGGTCGCCGCGTGCGGTGGCGATGACGACTCGGGCGGCGGGACAAAGGCATCGAATACTTCGCCGACGGCGGCGGTCTCGAGTCCGAGCCCGACCGCAGCGGCGGCTGCCGTGGTTGACCTGTCGAAGGACGACCTGGGGCGTAAGGTGGACCTGCCGGCGAACCCGCAGCGAATCATCGCTCTGAGCCCTTCGATCGTTGAGCTGATGTTCGCGGTTGGCGCGACGCCGGTGGGCCGGCCGTCGTCGGCCGACTACCCGCCGGAAGCGACCGACGTTGCGAGCTTCGGGCAGAGCCGATCGCCGAACTTCGAGGAGCTGGCGGCGATGGAGCCGGACCTGATTATCGCCGACGCGACGCTGCATGCGTCGATTGTCGACGACCTGTCGTCGCAGCTCGACGTGCCGGTGTTCGCGATCCGGGTCGCGTCGTTCGACGACGTGACGGGAGGCCTGCGCAAGGTGGGGGCGCTGACGGGCAACGCCGAGGCCGCCGAGACAGCAGCCGTGGCGCTGGAAGAGCAGCTGGCGGCGATCCAGGCCAAGCTGCCGGCCAAGGGGCCGACCGTGCTGGTGCTGGTCGCGGCGGGCCAGAACCAGTTCATCGCTTCGCGCGGCAACACCTATCTGGGTGACATCCTGACCAAGCTGGGCGCCGAAAACCTGGTCAAGGACGAGCCGGAGAACTTCGGCTACCCGGGTTTCAGCGACTACAGCCTGGAGCGCATCATCGAGCGCGACCCCGACGTAATCATCACGGCGAGCATCGGCGGACCGCCGGGGACGCCGAAGACGTCCGACATTCTGGAGGGCGTGCCAGCGCTGGGCACGCTGAAGGCGGTACAGGAGAACCGCGTGTACGAGGTGGACCCGTTCGTATACATCCAGTCGGCGGGGCCACGCGTGTCGTTGATCCTGGAGGAATTGCCGAAGCTGCTTTACCCCGACGTCTTCGCGCAGGCGAGGTGAGAGTCTGATGAGCCGTTGAGCGGCCTGAAGGTCCCGCAGTGAACACCGAGGGGGCGGGCACTAACATACGTGTCCATGGGGGCAGCGGTCGCTTTGATGACGACCGAGGCCGCGGCGCGCAGCCTGCCGCGGCCTACTCATCACCGTGTGCTGGTGCTGCTGATCGGTGTCGTGGCGTTGATTGCTGCGATGGTGGCGAGCATCGCCATCGGGCCCGTGTCGATTGGCATCGGGACGATCTGGCACTCGTTGTGGGCGCACGACGGCACGACGGCATCGACGATCGTGCGGGATATCCGGCTTGCCGCGCGTGCTGCTGGGCGCGATGGTCGGCGCGTCGCTGGCGATGTCGGGCGCGATCCTGCAGGGCGTAACGCGCAACCCGCTGGCGGACCCGCACATCTTCGGCATCTCGGCGGGCGCGGGGCTGGTCGCGGTGACCGCCGAGCGTCTTCCTGCCGGACCTGCCCAATAGGCACGGTGCAGCCGATGAGCGTTCGCCGTGGCGGCTGTCGGCCTGGCGGCGGAATGGCTTACGCGATGGCGTGGCGCGGCGGCGTCTCGCCGGTGCGCCTGGCGCTGGCGGGCATCGCGGTGACTTCGATCCTGACGGCGATGACGTCCGGTGTGCTGGTGACGAGCTCGTTTTCGGCGCAGATCGGGCTGCGCTGGCTGATCGGCGGCCTGCAGCAGCGCAACTGGGACGACTTCTGGCTGCTGCTGCCCTACTTCGTGGTCGGGACTCTGTTGATGCTGCTGATGACGCGCCAGGTCAACGTGATCGCGCTGGGCGACGAACTGGCGACGAGCCTGGGTCAGCACGTCGAGCGCACGCGCTTCATCCTGGCGGCCACGGCGGCGTTGCTGGCCAGCGCGGCGGTGAGCATCGCTGGGCTGGTGGGCTTCCTGGGCTTGATCATCCCGCACCTGGTGCGGCTGCTGATCGGCAACGACTACCGGTTCGTGCTGCCGGCTTCGGCGTTGTTCGGCGCGATCCTGCTGGTGCTGGCGGATACGGCGGCGCGCACGGTCCTCGACCCGCAGGAGCTGCCGGTCGGGCGTCCTGACCGCGGTGCTGGGCGGGCCGGTGTTCATCATGCTGGTGAGGTCGAGGGCATGAGCGGACGGGCGCAGCATCCGGGCAAGCAGCGACAGCGAGCAGGAGCACTGCTGAGCCGGGAGCGTACTACCGGACGCCGAAGCTGTTCAGCGAGGAGCTGGACGCGGGTTATCCGGCCAGCGAGGCGATGGTCCTGCATCACCTCAGCCTCGAGATCGGCGACCGCGAGATCGTGGCGCTGGTGGGGCCCAACGGCTCCGGCAAGTCGACGCTGCTGCGGGCGCTGGGACGCGTGCTGAAGCCGCGCCGTGGGACGGTCTACCTGGACGGGCGCGCGATGCGCGAGTGGCCGACGCGGGAGGTGGCGCGGCGGCTGGCGCTGCTGCCGCAGGGCCCGACGCTGGCGGCCGACCTCAGCGTGCGGGAGCTGGTGTGGCTGGGCCGCAGCCCGCACCAGGGCATGCTGGGCCTGCCGACGCGAGCGGACGAAGATGCGGTGCGCTGGGCGATCCAGGAGACGGGCATCGCGGCGATGGCCGGGCGGCGGCTATCGGAGCTGTCGGGCGGCGAGCGGCAGCGGGTCTGGGTGGCGATGGCGCTGGCGCAGCAGCCGCAGGTGCTGCTGCTGGACGAGCCGACGACGTTCCTGGACCTGAACCACCAGCTGGAGGTGCTGGACCTGATCCGTTATCTGAACCAGCGAGCACGGCCTGACGGTGGTCATGGTGCTGCACGACCTGAACCAGGCGGCGCGCTACGCGGAGCGGGTCGTGGTGTTGAAAGAGGGCGAGGTCTATGCGGACGGGACGCCGGCCGACGTGCTGACGCCGAGAGACGTTGCGGGAGGTGTTCGGCGTCGAGGGGCAGGTGCTGCCGGGGCCGGACGGCATCGAGCTAGTCATCGTGCCGGTCGGGCGGATCTAGAGCTTCGCCGCGACTCCTGGACGCTGCTTACTCAGCTCTCCTAGTATGCCCACACACCAGTTTCCAATCTGATGGAGGTAGCACGATGACTCAGGCACCGGTAGGGTTTCAGCAGCTAATCGACGAACACGCTCCTGATCTGGGAGCGGTCGTGGCTGACGCCCGCAACTCGATCATGAACGAGGGTGCTCTGCCGACGAAGGTGAAGACCCTGATGATGATGATTTGCGACGCTCTGCTGAACCACGAGAGCGGCGTGACGAACCTGGCCAATCGCGCCCGTGCCCTCGGCGCTTCCGAGGCGGAGATCAAGGAAGCTCTGGGTGTGGCCTATCTCATGGGTGGGCTGCCGGCGATGGTTGCGGGTCGAACGCGTTCCGCAACATCCAGAAGGGGTAGAGCCGGTTACGGCCGCCGACTCAGTTGAGTGTGAGGCTAGTCGCGCACTCTAGAGCCTGGCCATGAGGATCGCGAGCAAAAGCAGCAGGAACAGCGCGATGACCGCGAGCAGGACGAACATCGGGCCGACCTAAAGGACCATTGAGGCCAGGAACAGCAGGGCGAGCGCTACGACACACAGGGCGCACAGCGCGACGAACTGCCAGAGCATGCCCCGGGCGCCGCGCCCGCGCACCTCACGCTCCGCTTCGGCATCGAACAGCTCGATGCGGGCGCGGTCGGGAGGTAGCTGGCCGTGGAACATGGGGGCTTGCCTAGAACGTGCCCGTTGCCAGGGTGAGAAGGGCGAGCAGGACGAGCATCGCGACCACGGCCAGGACGGCCGGGAGCACCTGGCGCCCGATCTGGGCGATGTCGCGCTGTCGCGTTCTGAGGTCGGCCGCGGCGTCGTGGTCGGGCATCATGCTGCCGTGGGGGTCGAAGCCGCCGGTACCTACCATTGCGTGCCTCCCGGGGGAACTAGCCGTCTACGATCTATAGTGCCATGGTGAGTCAAGGCGGGAGGCGTTGGGGACTTCGTTGGGGCGTCAAAGGCTTCGCATCTTCGCCTGACGGCTCATCTGCTCCGCCTTCTTTTCACATGAGAACTGAGGGGAGAACCCTCAGACTCCCCCCGCAGGGGCTGCGCCCCCGCTACCCCTGCTGCGGCCCGGATTCTGACGGGACGTTAGCGCGCGACATCGAATCCGCTCGTACCTACCGCGTCATGCCTCCCGGGGTGGAGGTGTTTGCCGGCTTCCTGGTGCCATTCGCGTCAAGAGATTTCGGGACTTGAGGCCCATCTCTTTGAGGACGAGCGCTGGTGGCGTGAGCCAGGTTCGCTGCGCACGCTGTGGCGCTGCTACGCCCCGCCCCTTTGATAAGGGAGCGCTGAGGGGACACCCCCTCAGGCTTGCCGCGCATGGGCTGCGCCCCCGCTACCCCTGGTATCCGAGGAGGTTAGATGCCGATTTCGAAGCCGCTGCTGCGGCTTTGCTTGCCTTCGATGGCGGCGAGCAGGATGGCGCCGGCGATGATGAGGCGCTTGTCCGGTGCGGGGCCGGCCTCGGCGAAGTCGATGGTGAGCTTGTAGACGAAGGGGTTGAAGTTCTGACGGTAGGTGCAGACGTCGACGCCGTTGATCTGGCAGTGGTAGGTCTGCGGGATCAGCGCTACGAAGCGGCGCAGCAGGGCCATGGCGGCGCTGTCTTCCTTGATGAAGCCGACCTCGGCGTCGTTTTCGTCCATGACGATCCACTGGTCGCGGAGGAGGGAGCTCCAGCCGCGGCGCTTGAGGGCGCCGAGCTTTTGGCCGGTCTGCGGGTCCTGGACATCGTAGGCGGCGCTGAAGTCAATGATGTTGCGGGCCTTGATCAGGAGCAGCTCTTCGGTCTTCTGCTTGTCGCCGTAGAGGCGGATGTCCTCGCGGAGCTTGAAGGCCTTCTGGCTGGCGAAGAGGACGAGGGAGCCGTCAGGCCCGTAGACGTCGAAGCTGCCGCCGAAGATCTTGAGGACTTTGCGGCGAATCTGGTAGCTGGTCTGGCGGAAGCGGTCTGAGTTCTGCATGGCGACAGCTTACGCCTCGCCAGCGGCATCGAGCGCCTCCTTGCCGTAGAAAGTGAAGCCGCTGTCGCTGGCGGCGAAGTGCTGCTGCGCGGCGAGAACGTCGCGCAGGTAGCGCTGGACGGGGCTCGATTCGAAGACGGCGTCGCCGCCCATGACTCTGTAGGCGAACTCGGCGCAGCGCAGGGCCATTTCGGTCGAATAGGCGCTTGAAGGCCCGCGCGCCTGCGGTTCGTCGCGCTCGGCCCTTTCGAGGTTGGCGGCGAGGGCATCGAGTACGAAAAGGCGTACCGCCTCATATTCAGCCATGCGGCGGCCCAGCTCCATTTGCACAGACTCGCGCTCGGCCTGCTTCGAGGGATTGGCGTAGCGTCGGCGGTCGCCGATGGCTTTGACCTCGTCGAGGCAGCGCTTGGCGATGCCGAGAGCGAAGCCCGCGTGGCCGGGGGTGGCCTGCGGAGGTGCAGGGATTCGCCACCAGGCGCCGCCGCGATAGCCCGAGGGGATCATGGCGGCAAAAGTGAAACTCTCGGGGACGGGCTGGTCTTCAATGCTGTAGTCACAGCTTCCGGTGCCGCGCAACCCGGCCGTGTGCCAGGTGTCGTGGACTGTCACGCTGCTTTTTGGTACGACGGCCACGGACCCGAACGGCGAGCCGTCGGGGGCGGTCCGAGGCGAGTCGCCGTCGAGGATGCGACAGCCGGAAGCGACCCATGACGCCTGTTGAATGCCGCTGCCGAACCTCCAGCGGCCGGAGAGGCGGTACCCGCCCTCCGGCTGCGATTTTGCGTCTCCGAATGGAAATACCAGGCCAGCGGTGATGGGCCAGCCTTCGCCGTTGAACACGGCGGCTACGGCGTCGTCGGGCAGCTTGGCGCCGAGCCAGCTGTCCCAGAGCGCCCCGATCATGAGGTTCCAGCCTGCGTTGCTCTCGGCGGCGGCAACGGCCTCGAAGACCTCGGTCTGGGTCAATGGATCGACCTCGAGGCCGCCGACCTCACGGGGGGCGGCGCAGCGGAAGAGATCGGCCTGCAGCATGGCGTCGACGGCCTGTTGAGGCAGATGGCGGATCTCCTCGGCCTGCGCGGCGGACGCTTCGAGGGTGGGCGCGATTTGCTTGACGGCGTCGAGCAGGCGTTCGCGTTCGGGTGAGCGTTTGAGGTCAGGCATGGCGCTCCTCAAGTGTGTGCAGCGGGGACGGAGTGATCGTTAGCGCAGCATGCGAGGCTTACAAGTGACGCGCTGTTTCATGATCGGATGGGTGGAGGAGTGTTAGACGAGGCCGTGCTGCTGGGCGTAGACGGCGGCTTCGGTGCGGTTAGCCAGCGCCTGTCTTGTCGAAGATGTTGCTGACGTGGCGGTTCACGGTGTTGATGCTAATCACGAGCTCGTCAGCGATCCGCTGATTGCTCCTGCCGGCAGCGAGGAGTCGGAGGACCTCTAGTTCACGCTCGGAGAGGTTGTTCGGTAACCCGTCGCGCGGGACAGGCTCCTGACCATTGAGACCCGCAGGTGGCAAACCGTTAACAAACTGCTCGATAACGGGTGCAACAGGCGGTGCTCCAGAGTTGTCGGAAAAGATTGCTTCCATCCTGGGCTCGTCGAAGAGCACGAGACGAGTATTGGGCATGAGCGACGCATAGCTCTTAGCAGCATCGACTGTACCAGGCCACGCGGCCTCACGCGTGGTCATGACGAGGGTCGGAGTTCGGATGGATGGGAGAAGCTGAGCGATGCGGGAGCCAGCGAGAGCCCTGGCTGCCAGCAAGAAGTCAGGTTGCGTTGTCGTCTGACGGACGTATGCGAGGCTTTCTTGAGGTCCTTCAGGAATGAAGGTTTGGGCAAAACTCGCCAGAAACAAATCCCACGCGTTGGTGTACATACTCTCCCAATTCTTCATCGATGCCCACGCCTCGTCGGCGGGCGAAGGGTTCCAGAGGATCAGGCCAGCCACTCCTTCAGGATGGCGTGCGGCGTAGATGATTGATGTGTGGGCGGTGTACACGAGGCCAAAGAGGACGAGGTCCTCAAGACCGGTGTGATCTATCACCGCCTCCAAGTCGAGATCATAGTGCTGTTGCGAGTGATCTGGTTTCAAACCGCGGGTTGAGTTGCCAGTCCCGCGGATATCGTATTGGATGAGCTTGAAACGCGACGCGATTGACTCAAACAGGGCACGCGTCGTGGGCCACCTCCACACCTGCTCCGTGCTGCCGAAGAGCGGAGGCCAGGTGACCAAGACGGGCCGACCCTGACCGCAAACCGAATATGCGATGTCGTAGCCGTCGCTGGTCTTGACGTACTGGACGGGTGGAGCGTTCATCTCGGGTGTCGATTATAGCGAGGGCGAATCGGGGATCGGGCGTTTAACGAGGCCGTGCTGCTGGGCGTAGACGGCGGCCTGGGTGCGGTTGTCGGCGCCGATCTTGGCGTAGATGTTGCTGACGTGGCGGTTCACGGTGTTGATGCTGATCACGAGCTCGTCGGCGATCAGCTGGTTGCTCTTGCCCTGGGCGAGGAGGCGCAGCACCTCTGCTTCGCGATTCGAAAGATTGGCGGCTGAGGACGCATCGGGGATCCCTGAATCTTCAGCCACCTCTGCGAAGAAGTCATCGATTGCCTTCAAGCCTGAAGCCGCGTCGCCAAATGCCGACGTGCCGTCGATGAGTGTCAACCGCGCGTTGGGAATCATGGCCGCCACCTGTGCCGATTCCGCAGCTGGGATGTTCAGGTAGTTGCGAGGATGGAGGATCAGAGTTGGCGAGAGTACCTGGGGCAGCAAGGTCTCAACCTCCGATTCCCGCCAAGTAGGGGCCATCTGGAGCCAGTCATGCTGAGTGACGGACTTTCGAAGGATTTCCACATTCGCAGCTCGTAGATCAGCCGTCGAGATGTTCTGGTTGAAGAAAGACAGAAAGAACTCCCAGTTCTGCCTTGCGAGATCGACGTTAGTGATGACAGACCACTGCTTCCCGGTCATGCTCGCAGGAGTCAACACAAGGGCAAGAACCTGCGCTGGATGTGACGCAGAGTAACGGATTGCCGTGTGGCCGGATGCGTGCGATCCCATCAAGACAAAACGCTGGAGCTGGAGCCGCGTAGTGACAGCATCGAGGTCGTTGCTTAGCGCGTCCATTGAGTAGCCAGGACCGAGTCCCCGGTCTGACATGCCTTGCCCCCGACCGTCGTAGCAGATCAGTCGAAAGCGTTCCCTCAGACCGGGCAGCCACTCTGCAAGATTATGGGCAGGGTTCCAGTTGAGCTGAACGTGGCTGGCCGCACCTGGCATGAGGATGAACGGAAGACCCTCTCCAACGTCGGTGTAGGCGATGCTTATGCCATCGCTGGTCCTAGCGTATTGAACAGGCGGCGCGTCCATGGCGGGTTCGATTATAGCGAGTGCGAGGGCCAGGCTCGGGCCTGAAGGGCGGAGCGCTGGGGGCGCTGTCGCGGATAAGGGCGGATAAGGGTGGTGGGCGTGGGGAAACTTAGGGGTTTCTCCCGATGTTGTGGCCGGTGGCTGCGCCGCTATTGTTCCCCCGTTATGAAAGCACGAACGCAACAGGACTCCGCCATCGTCGTCAGCACGACTGCTGCCACCACTGGGTACTGGGTGCGCCGCAGGACGGTCTGATCAAGGCCAACTGCCGCAAATGCGGCGGCGAGCGGGTCTATCCCGGCCGTGCTGGATGACCTCGACCCGAGGGCCGAGCCGGACAACGGACAGCAATCAGGCGTGGCGACGGCCGTCGGCGGGGCACGGCCGTCGTCCGTCGCCGTCCCTTCCAAGAAGGCCAACCGCGCTTGCCGAATGGCAAGTGAACGTGATAAAAGGTTAAGCAGCCGACGTTTGTCGCTTCGATAGGTACTCGGAGCGACAGGACACAGGCAAGGAGGACCCGCCGTGAATCGCACCCCCGCCAGCTCTAACCCCGTGCGCTCCGATGCGCAGGGCAACCGCGCAACAGCGGCCCAGATTATCCGCGTGCTGGTCGTCGACGACCACGCAGTGCTGCGCCAGGCGCTGCGCTACATGCTCGAAGCGCAGCCCGGCCTCGAAGTCGTCGGCGAGGCCTCGAACGGCCGCGAAGCCGTCGACATGGCCGAGAAGCTGCTGCCGGACGTGGTCCTGATGGACACGGTGATGCCGGGCCTCAACGGCATCGAAGCGACGCGCCAGATCCGGCGCCGCCTGCCGAAGACGAAGGTGCTGATGCTGACGGGCTACATGGAAGACGAGCACGTCGCGGGTGCGCTCAAGGCGGGCGCATCCGGTTACGTGATCAAGAAGTCGGAGCTGGACGAGCTGCTGCTGGGCATCCAGGCGGTGCACCGCGGCAACCCGTACTTCAGCTCCAGCATCGGCGACGGCGACCTGACGGACTACCTCTGGCAGCTGAAGAGCAACTCCGGCAAGGTGGGCTACGACCTGCTGACGGCGCGCGAGCGCGAGGTGCTGCAGCTGATCGCCGAGGGGTCGTCGAACCAGAAGATCGCCGATGACCTGTTCATCAGCGTGAAGACGGTGGAAGCGCACCGCGCGCACATCATGACGAAGCTGCACGCGAAGAATCGCACCGATTTGATCCGCTACGCGCTGCGCAAGGGCTTAGTCGCGCTGGACGCGGTGCCGATAACCGAAGAGAACTAGTAAGCGCTACCCGTCCCACCTGCGCGGCGGCGGGACCTCTTCGGGAGGAAGCTCCATGTGGTCACACGAGAAGCCTTCACCGGCCGATTCCGGCGAGGGTCTCGACTAAAGCCCTCTTCATTCGCAGGTTGGAACGTCTGATCCGCCTGCGCCGCGAGTACAGCGAGGACCTGAACCCGCTGGGCCTGCGGCTGCTGGACCGCGCGATCAGCTCCACCTACAAGGACCTGGTTGGGTTCGGCGCGGAGGCTGAGATCAAGCGCATCGTCGCCAAGCACCCGGTGCCGGGCTGGGACGCGGACATTAGCTAGAGGCCAGAGGCCAAGGCAGGAAGCAAGAGGGGATTCAAGGATGAAGCGCGTGCTTGTCATCGATGATGAGCAGTCAGTGCGGTCGCTGGTCTGCCTGAGCCTGGAGGGTCCGGACTGCAAGGTCGATGCCTTCTGCGACGGCCGCGACGCCCTGGAGTCGCTGACAGCTGAACGCCCGACCTGATCCTGCTGGACGTCGGCCTGCCGGGGATGCCCGGCGACGAGGTGCTGCGCCGGCTGCGGGCCGACGAACGCACCGCCACGATCCCGGTTGTTCATGCTGACGGGGCTGGAGCCACCGGAAGGGCTCGGAGCCGGACGGCGTGGTTTTGAAGCCGTTCACGCCGGCGTCCCTGCGACAGTTCGATCGAAAACTGGCTGTCGTAGATCGAGAATAACCCCTACTCCTGCCATCTTCACTGCCGATACTTACTTCGAGTGGAGATACACATCCGTCGCCGGGCAGAGAGGCCTGGATACGGTGTACGGAGTACGTAATTGCTAATACTGACGCGAAAAATCGACCAGTCGATCATCATCCAAGGGAACATCACGATCATGGTGCTGGGCGTGGAACGCGACCGCGTCAAGCTCGGCATTGCCGCGCCGGCTGACGTTGCCGTGCTGCGCGAAGAGCTGGTGGAGCGAGACGACGCGAATGTGAGCCCGATTCGTCGCTCGCGAACACCTAACCTGACTCCGACTCACGGCGCGCTGGCGCTGAAGCCGGAGCAAGACGAGTAGCCGACCGCGAATCCGCGGTTGGGGCATATGGGACGGCTAGGGAGCCGTCCTTTTTGATTTATTCGTGGAACCTCAGCCGCAGGATTGGTTAAGCCTGGCTTCGCCCCAAACCCCCTGAAGGTGGCGCCCAAGGCGTTTTGGGCCGTGGGAACCTCTACCTCACTGCCGCGCGTCCGTCTCTCCTTCCGGTCTGCGATGGGCAAGCCTTGCGAGCAGAGGGACTTCTCGGACGGTGCGTGGAGTGGACTGCGTTGTGGCGTCCTGGGCGCGATGAATCTCGCCCCTACGGAGGTGGGCCGGCGGTGCGTTTGGTGGGCTGCGTTGGGGTGGGTTGGGTGAGCCGTGTGAGATTGCCGCGTCGGCTGTCGCCTCCTCGCAAAGACGGTTGGTGGGGGATCAGGTTTGTGCGGAGGTGCGGAGTTAGGGGCAGATGACGCCGAGGTGAGGACACCTCGGCTCCGTGTGCGGGGGACGGGACGTTCAGGGCGCGATGCACGCGCCCTGCGGAGGTATGGTAGGCTTTCCGGTGATAGTGACGGCGTGCTAGCTCAGGCTGCCTCTGCGAGCTCCTGGCCCAGCACGTTGCGCAGGCGGCGGATGGCGCGGTGCCGGAGCTGCGAGGCTCGCGATTCGGAGATTGCCATCGAGCGTCCGATGCTTTTCAGCGACCGCGACTCGATGTAGTAGAGGCGGATGATCTGGCGCTCGCGCTCCGGGAGGTCTTCGATGGCGTCAAGGAGCTGGCCGCGCAGGATGTGGCTCTGGGCCACAGAGTGCGGGTCGATGCCGGGGTCGTCGTCGGCCATCTCGGTGAGCTTCTCGGTGGCGCCGTTGACGGTCATGTCGGCGAGGCTTTCGAGCGAGAGGACGCGGATGCTGGTCGCCTGGGAGACGACGAGGAGTTCGTCGAGGGGAAGGCCGAGGCGCTCGGCGATTTCGGCCTTGGTCGGCGTGCGGCCGAGGTCGGTGTAGAGGCTGGAGATGGCGCGTTCGATGTCGGAGGAGGCTTTCTGGAGGGAGCGCGGCAGGGGATGGGCGGCGCGCAGGGCATCGAGGATGGAGCCACGGATGCGGGGCAGGGCGTAGGTGGAGAACTTGGCGCCGCGTTCGGAGTCGTAAGTGCGGTGGGCTTCGAGGAGGCCCTGGATGCCGCAGGAGACCATGTCTTCGTACTGCAGGATGCTGTTGTGGCTGGAGCCGGCGACGATGCGGTTAACAGCGTGCCGGACGAGGGGCATGTATTCGGTGACGACTCGCGTGAGTTCGTCTTCTCTTGAGGTTGTGGTTACGGCTTCAAGCCGTCTTGCGGCATTCGTTGCCAAGAAGGGTCCCTCCGATGACAGATTTACGGGGCACGAAGCACCGACCAAGGCAGTATCCGGGTCACGCGACGTCAGCCTCCTATGAGGAGTTCCTTTAGGACAGGGCGGGGGTGATGCCTAAAGAGGCTCGGTCATTTCCTAATCTCGGCAGTGATTTCTAAATCTGTTGCGAGGGAGTGGTGGCGTGAGCAGGGCGGGGTTGAACCGGGGCGGTAAACGTGGCAGCGTGAACGATGTATGGCAGCGATTCGATTCCGAAAATGTCAGGTCAAGAGCGGGATATTCAAGTGTGGCGCCGCGGCTTCGGCGATGTGCGTTTATTGCGGTCGGCACTTCTGCGAGAAGCACGGCGTGATCCGCGAGCTGGGCGAGGAGATCTGCGACAGCAAGAACTGCGTCGCGAAGCGCGAGGACCTGGATCGCCATCTCGTCTACAAGGAGGGCGTCCTCAGGTTCAATCGGGAGCGCATCTGCGGCCTGGCGGTCTGCGAGGCGGAGTGGTCGCACCAGTGCTCGCGCTGCAAGGGCTATTTCTGCGCATCTCACCTGGAGCAACGCGAGATGATGGTGACGGATGAGGGCATTCAGGCTGAACGCCTGGTGCTGGTGTGCCGCCACTGCTGGGAGCGGCGGCCGATCTGGGAGAAGACGTAAGGGCTAACCCCCGGCTCCCTGGCCTGGGGCGTGGGCGGGATTTTTCGGGGCGTGAAACCTCACTCCCGCTGGCGCGTACCCCGCTCCGTCGACGGGGAGGGGCTGTGGACGATTCGGGGAATGGGTGGACTGCGTTGGTCGCTCCCGGAGATGAGAGATTGCCGCACCGTTGTTACCTCCTCGCAATGACGATGAGGGTGGATGGTGCGTACTAACCGTCACCTAGCCGGGTTCAGAATGTGGTTCGGATGTGCTAACTTGTAGCAGCGTTTTGGCGGGAAGCGCGACCCGGCTCCGTATGGAGATGGAGAGAACATGACCTCGCAGCCGCCCGGGGTGGTTAGCCCCGCGATTTCTTCGCAAGACCAACCTGACACTGAGTTGCTGCGCCTCTGCGACCTGCTGGGGATCGGCGTTGTGCGCGTCGATGCCGAGGGCAGGGCGGCGCCGCTGAACGACAACGGCGGTGTGTTGCTGAGGACGCTGGGGGGCAGTCGCAGGCGAGCCGGCGCCGGACCCGCTGCCGGAGCTGATCCGCACCGCGGCGACCGAAAACGGGCCGCAGCTCGGCGAGACGCTGACGCACTCGCCGGCGTCGCGCCATATTGCCGTGACGGCGAGCCAGGCGGGCGGCCAGGGACTGGTACTGCTGCGCGACAACACGGACGAGCGACTGCTGCACGAGCGGCTGCTGCAGTCGGAGAAGATGGCGAGCGTCGGTCAGCTGGTCTCCGGCGTGGCGCACGAGCTGAACAACCCGCTGACCGGCGTCATGGGCTTTTCGCAGCTGCTGCTGGCGCGCGACCTGGACGAGGGCGTGCGGGGCCAGATCCAGACGATCTACGACGAGGCGGAGCGCGCGGCGAAAATCGTGCAGAACCTGCTCTCGTTCGCGCGACGGCGGCGGCCGACGAAGGAGATGGCGGACGTCAACGCGCTGGTGCAGCGCGTCCTGGAGCTGCGCAGCTACGACTTCGCGGTGCGCAATATCACGCTGGACATGACGCTGGATACGCGCATGGAGCGCTGCTGGGTGGACCCGGACCAGATCCAGCAGGTGCTGTTCAACGTGATCAAGAACGCCGAGCAGGCGATGATCGACGCGCACGGCGGCGGCAAGCTGACCGTGGTGACGCAGGGCGGCCCGACCGGCGCGCGCATCTCGATTGCCGACGACGGCCCGGGCATCCCGCCCGACATCCAGCGCCGCATCTTCGACCCGTTCTTCACGACGAAGGACGCCGGCGAGGGTACCGGGCTGGGCCTGACGATCTGCTACGGCATCATCGACGAGCACGGCGGCCGGATCTGGACCGAGGACCGGCCGGAGGGCGGCTCCGTGTTCCACATCGAGCTGCCGGTCGGGGTCGAAGAGGAGCACGAGGCTCCCGGGGTTTCCGGTTCGGCGAGCGAGACCGCGCCGAGCACGGTCAGCGGGCGTCGCGTCCTCGTGGTCGATGACGAGATGAGCATCCGGCAACTGCTGTCGGAGATCCTGAGGCTGGACCAGCACTCGGTTGCGGTGGCGAGCAGCGGCGTCGAGGCGGCGGACCTGGCGGAACGTGAGAGCTTCGACGTGATCATCACAGACATGAAGATGCCGGGGATGGACGGCGCGGCGTTCTATCGCCAGGTGCGGCAGCGCGACCCGCAGCAGGCGCGACGGATCATCTTCATCACCGGCGACACGGTGAGCCCGGATACGCGGGCGTTCTTGCAGCGCGTCTCCAACCCGGTGCTGTCGAAGCCGTTCAAGATCGGGCCGCTGCGGGACGCGATCGAGTCGGTGCTGTCGCAGTAGGTCAGGGCCTGTTGCCGAAGGCGGCGAGGTTACCGGTGCCCGGCGACCTGTTAGATCTCATTCGGTTGCAAGAGAGCAAGTGGTTGTGGCCGGTCGCATGCCTATCGACAAGAGAGGCGGCCTCGACGCATCATCAGCCCGCGAGCAACTGGAGGAGGTCAATGAGCGGTGACGAACAACGAGCGTGTACTCCCCGGCATTGACTTAAGTTGGAGCCGCCTTGGTGGAGTGGCCGGCATCCTCGGCGTTGCGCTCTTCATCGTCGGCGGGGCATTCGTGCAGGGCTTTCAGCCAGAGGCGAATGAGTCTATCGACAAAGTCCGCGATTGGTACACGAGCAACGGCAAGCAATATGTGGCCGGCGACTTCATTATCGGCCTGTCGATCATATTTGGCTTGCTGCCGTTCTTCGTTGCGCTCCGCGAGCGTCTCCACCACTTCGAAGGGGAGCCGGGCTTGCTCAGTCAGCTGGTCCTTCTCTCGTCGATCCTATTCATCGTCTTCGGCGCCGTCGCGTCTGCCTTCGGTGATGTGCTGGCAATCACGATCAAGGAACTCGATAGCGCCGGTGTGATCCGCGCCCTGCAATATGGCTGGTTCGTCGGCTACAACATCGCGACGGGCGTGCTGACGCTTTTCTTTCTGGCGCTTGCCCTCGTCATACTCAAGGCACGCGCATTCTGGACCTGGCTGGCCTGGACGAGTCTTGTGCTCGCTGTCATATCGCTGCTGGCATCGGCCGCCGGTATCAGCCGCAACCCCACCGGCGTGCTGGCTAACTTGAGCCACATCAGCCATGCCGGTTTCGGCCTGACAATTCTCGTCTGCAGCTCGCAGATGCTGCGCGAGAACCCACGTCTTGGCTAGATCAACCCTGAACGAATCGCTGATTTGTAAAGCTGTGAGACGAAAGCCAGCCCTAGAGCAGGCGATCGGCATCCGGACGCCCTGAAGTGGGAGAGAGTTCGGACGGCTACACCTGATGGTTGTTGTGGTTGATCGACGCTGCAGGTTGAACCTGCAGCCTGGACGGCGAGAAGCGAGAGGGGTCTCCGTCTCGTCAGACCCTGCTTTTAGGCTGGACGTGTTCGAGGGCGGCTATTCGACGACGGCGGCGGCGGCCTCGAGGGCGGCGGGGTCGGTGGAGACGAGGAGGGTTACGCGGTCGCTGGCCACAGTCGTGCTCCAGGTGACGTTGCCGATGGTGGTGCGATATTGGGTGGCCCCCTCTTCGGGGCCGGCATCGCCGCTGAGGTTGACCATCGCCTGGACGAGCGCAGCGTAGAACTCGCTGGCATCGTCAGCGCTGTCCCAGCGGGTCTCGAGGTGGAGGAGCTCGGCGCCGTCGTCCTTACGATAAAAGAAGAAGGAGTCGCCGCCCCAGCCGGCTGCGGCGTCCTGGACCAGGACGCGGTCGTCGGGCAGCCCGGTGAGCAGGAGGTTCTGCAGGGTGAACTCGCCGAGATTGGCGCGGCCCTTCTGTTCCCAGCCGGGGCCGAGGCTATCGAGCAGGGAGTTGAGGAAGACAGGGCGCGCCGGTTCACCCGCGAGGTACTTATCGGGATGCAGGATCTGCTCCGTCGTTGTGGGGAGGTCTTCGAAGATGCCGGTGATGCCGCGCGTCAGCCGGTCGCGCACGGCGGCGATGAAGCAGACGCCGTCCTCGTACCACGTGTCGAGCTCGCGCTCTACGACGTAGGGGGAGTCGCTGCGTTGCGGGGCGATCTCGAAGCAAACGGGCTCTCGGACACAGGAGGAACGCGTGGAAAAGCCGAGGACGCGGGTTTCGGTGTAAACGGCGTCGCCCTCGAGAACGTCGAGCAGCGCTGTTGTGGCGTCCCAGTTGCCGGCACGCTCCTGCGCCAGGGTGTCGATATCGCGGTACTGGTACTGCAGCGCGTGGGTGAGCTCGTGAACGATGGTGCTGCGCTGCTGGACACAACTGCCGCTGTTCTCGACGAGGTAGAGGGCGCCGAACTCGTTGCTGTAGAAGCCCGTGATCTGCGATATCAGGTTGTCGATCTGCTGCTCCTCGAGGCCGCCTGCGCCGGTAGAAGGGTCGGGCGGCGGGATCAGCCCAAGCAGTACGTAGGTCTCCTGGCGGAGGTTGAAGGGCTGGGGCGGCTTTGCCTCGGTCTCCGTCGAGTCCGAGGGCTCCTCGTTGCCGACGGGATCAGCGTCGCCGAGATAGTAGGCGCGCGCCTGCTCCCGCGTGAGGATAAACATATCGATTTCGCGGCGGGCGGGCGTGCCGCGAACTTCGCCGATCTGGGTCAGAAGCGCGGCGGCTTCCTGGCGCAGGTCCTCCGGGAAGGGGTTCGCTTCCGGCCGAGGACGCGGCGTGGCCGTGGGCGTGGTTGGCGTGAACGGGATAAATGTGGCGTTGGGCTCAGGCGTCGTTGGGGTCTTGGCGGAAGCCGGGCGAGTCTCGGGCGGTTGTTGCGTGGCATCGCCACTACAGGCGAAGGCAAGCAGCAAGGCGAGCAGCGCAACAGGCAGGTAGAGCGACCGGATCATGGCACGGCCGGGACCGGCTCGATGCCGGCGTTGCCGCAGGTCGCACCTTCAGCCGGTGCCTGGAGCTGCAGCAGGTAGGCGTTCACGGTGGCGTCGACGCAGTCGTTGCGCTGTAGGTAACCGGTGTGGCCCTCGGCGTCGTTGGTGAGCAGGACGGCGGATTCGAGCTGGTGGCTGAGGGCGGTAGCCCACTTCAGGGCGTCGCGGGGTCGCCAGTGTTGCCGATGATGAGGATCGGCGGGGCGCCTTCGCCGGTGGGGACGGGCAGGGGCGACGGATCGGCGGGCCAGAGGGCACAGGTGATATTGAGGTAGCCGCCCCAGGCTCCAAAGACCGGCGCTTGCTGGGCGAACTGCTCGGAGAGCATGCGGTGGTGGTCGGGGTCGCGGTCGACCACCTGGTCGAGGCAGTTCACGGCGACGTTGGCCTCGAAGAGGTTGTCGTAGGTGCCGTCGGCGTTGCGGCTCCAGAGCTGGTCGACGATTCGGATCATGCGGCTGCCGTCGCCGTCGAGCGCGTCATTGATCGCGTTGGCGAGGCCGGCCCACTGGAAGCGGGCGTAGAGAGAACCCAGCAGGCCCCAGACGAGATCGCCCTGGCTGAGGGGACGATCGGCGCCCGGGGCGGGGATCGGCGCTGCGCCGGCGCGCGTGAGCAGGGTTTGGATGGCGTCCTGGGGATCGACGTTGAAGCAGACGGTTTCGCGGCAGTACTCCTCGAAGCGGCCGAGGGCGGCTTCGAAGGCGAGGATCTGCTCCAGGTTGCGCTGATCCGCGGAGAGCGAATTGTCCAGCGCGCCGTCGAGGACCATAGCGCGAATGCTGCCAGGGAAGAGATCAGCGTAGACCTGGCCGATCGAGGTGCCGTAAGAGAAGCCGAGGTAGCTAATCTGGTCTTCGCCGAGGGCCTGGCGAATGCGGTCCATGTCACGCGCGACGTTGACTGTGCCGTAGTAAGGGAGCGTGTCACCGGCCCGCTCGGCGCAGAGGTCAGCAAAGTCCTGCACGGCGTCGACTATGGTCTGCCACTCGGCATCAGTCTGCGGGTCAGGATTGAGGGCGAGGAGGTGCCTGGATGTTGTCGCCGCAGAGGATAGGGCTACTCTCGCCGACGCCACGAGGGTCGAAGGCGACGAGGTCGAAGCGTTGTTTGATCTGCGGCGGTATGACGAAAGCGACGAGCTCCAGGTATTCGACGGCGGAGCCGCCGGGCCCGCCTGGGTTGATGAACAGCGAGCCGATGCGGGCGTCCGGGTTGCGGCGGGCAGGCGGAGGCAGCGAGAGCGTGAAATCGCCGAGGCGAGGGGTCGTGTAGTCGAGGGGACGGTGAAATCGGCGCACTGCGTAGAAATCGTTGCAGGCTGCCCATTCGATCGGCGGCGGAGGCGGAAGGTCCGCGAGGGACCGCGGCGTGGGGCTGACGACCGCGGGCGGGACCGTCGCTTGAATCGCCGTAGGTACGTGCTGGCGAAGGAGGCGGTGGGTGTCGGCGCGGCGGGAGTAGGCGCCGGGCCGTTGCCACTGCAGGCGATGGCGAGCGCGAGGAGGAGGGCAAGGAAGGGCAGGAGAGCGTGGCGGTTCAATCGACTTCCCCGGCTGCGTCGAGGGGAAGGCCGCGGCCGGAGCGCCAGGCGGCGAGGATGGCGCCGTCGTTGGGGAAGGCGAGCTCCGGGAGGGCCTCGGGTGGAAAGGTCCTGACCTCGGTGCACTCGTCGCCGGCCTCGAGCTTGCCGCCGACTGCGTGGCCGGCGTAAGCGATGAAGATGACGCGCTCGCCGGGCTGGGAGTAGACACCGAGCATGCGGTCGAGCGCGACCTGGATACCGGTCTCCTCTTCGACTTCGCGGATGGCGGCATCCTCGGGGACTTCGCCAGCGTCGACGAAGCCGGATGGGAATGACCACCAGCCCATCATGGGGTCGTGGTTGCGCTTGCCGAGGAGGATGCCGCCGTTGAGGTCGACGACGACGCCGACGGCGACCTTGGGGTCTTCGAAGTGGGTATAGCCGCAGCTGGGGCAGACGCTGCGCATCTTGCCAAAAGCGAGGCGTTGTTCGAGGGCGGCGCCACATTCGCGGCAGAAGCTGGCCATGGCATCAAGATTGCACCGTGGGGGCGAGGTTGTCGAGAAAGTCGCGCGTGTCCGGCTGCGTTGGGAGGTTGAGGCTGCGCATCTCGCCTGCGGCTTATCTGCTCCGCGTTTTACTAAAGGAGTAAACCTGAGGGGAGACCCCTCAGACTCCCCCCGCAGGGGCTGCGCCCCTACTGAGCCTGCCGGCGATGGGTGATGGTGCGATGCCTTTTGGAGGCTGACTCGCGAATTATCCTTCTCTTCCACCGAATCGCATGGCAGGCGCGGAAGCATGCGGGAGTGGGAGGGAAGGATGGAAGGCGAAGGGATCCCGCGAGACGGCGACCTCTTGACTGGCTCGGCGCATTGCTGTCGTGCTGCTTCGGTCCCGCCCCTTTCAAATAAGAAAAGAACCGGAGGGCACCCCCCGCGCAGGGCTGCGGCCCCCGCTACCCTCGCTTTGGCTAGCTCTGCAGCGCTCCTTCCGAGGGCGACGGGGTGGCGCGAAGGCATGTGGACGAGGTGTCTGTCTGGTTGATGGACTCTGCAGGTTGAAACCTGCAGCTTGGATGATGGAGGCGAGAAACCTCAAGTCGTCGACGGCCCTGTAATCAAGGCCTTGTGCGGTCCTCTCGCCTCCCTCGTGGCGAAGGCGAGACTGTGCGCGCGGGGAGCTTGACTGCCCGCGTGCTGCGCATCGCTGTCGCGCTGCTTCGCCCCCGCCCTCCTGAATAAGAAGGCCCCCTACCCCTGCTGACGTTATCCCCCGCTAGAAGCCCATGAGGACGCGACGGTAATTTTCAATGTAGCGGCCATCGGGGGATTTCCAGCGTTCGAGGAGGCCGGTGACGAAGTCGGCTTCGAACTGGCTGGTGTGGGCGAGGAGGGCTTCGATCTTCTTGTCGATGACGTCGGTGATGTCGACTTCGAAGTTGGCCTGCGGCGAGCCCCAGATGTAGATCTGCGAGACCTTGTGAGTTGAGAGTCCGGCGGCGATGTGCTCCGGGAAGTTGAGGCGGTCGCGGGCGGCAGGGTAGACGGCGTCGATGGCGGCGAGGCCGGTGGCGCGGTGGTCGGCGTGGTTGACGAAGATGTCGTTGACGATGACGGTCTCGGGGTCGTGGGTGAAGACGGCGTGCGGCCGTATCTGGCGGATGACGCGGACGACGTCGCCGAGGAGGGCGCGGCTGGGCGTTAGCTCACCGTCGACGTGGTCGAGGAAGAAGGTGTCTTTGACGCCGAGAATCCTGGCGGCGTCGCGTTGCTCCTGGCGGCGCAAGTCGATGAGCTGCTGCTTCGAGATGGAGTCGTCGTCGCTGCCCTTGGAGCCGTCGGTGCAGACGAGGTAGTAGAACTCCCAGCCTTGCTGCGACCAGAGGTAGGCGGTGCCGGCGGCGCCGAAGTCGGCGTCGTCGGGGTGGGCGGCGACGACGAGGGCGCGTTTGGTCTCGAGGGGGTCGTTGGGTTCGGGTGGCGCCAAGGGGACTCCTTCCAGGTTGGCGGGCATGGGGTCATGTTAGCGCGGCTGCCGCGTTTGAAGTGTTGCCGTAGAGTGCCACATTCGCTGCGGATCGCTGTCGTGCTGCTGTGCCCCCACCCCTCCTCATAAGAAAGAAACCTGGGGGATACGCCCCCAGCGCCCCCATGGCCTTCGCCCCCGCTGCCCCTGGGGACGAGGCGGTTTGTGGGCTATCCGAGGGGTTGTGGCGCTATGGATTTGGGCGGAGGGCTTTTGCCTTCTCAGGACACGGTGAGGGATTGGAGGGCGGACTAATTTTCGCTGGCCGAGTGCCGATCTTAGATAGGAGGAGCGAGCGCTATGGAAGAAGAGAGCTTTGGCATCCGAGAGGCTTTCAAGCGAGAGCCCGAGCAGACGAGCTTCCTGATCAAGCTAGTCCTGGGCGGCGGGCTAATCGTTGGCGTTTTCAGCGTGCTGGGCGCGGTGCTGCTGGGATCGATTATGGTCCTGCCGATGGCGCTGGTGCTGTCGCTGATCTACAGTGCGGCGGTGGTAGTGACCACGGCGCGATTGACCTTCTCGGCTTCGAGCCGGCGCCGCATCGAATCGGGGCTGCAGAAGCGGATGCCGGCTAACGGCGACGACACTTCTGCCGCAGCCGCGCCGATTGCAGAGCAAGCTTCGTTCAGCGAAGCGTATTTCATGCTGCGGCTGCAGGATGAGGTGGCGAACGCGCGTCGGGCCGGCCACGAGATGACGGTCCTCGCTATCGAGGCGACGAGGCCAGGAGTCGAGATGAACCCGGAAGTGGCCGAGAGGATCGCGAAGGAAATCGCCGAGATTGCTTCGAACCACCACAAGACGATCAGTCACACGCTGAGCGTGAGCGAGAACGAGTACGTGATGAGCCTGCCGCACACGTCCGCCGCGGACGCGAAGCCGTTCGTGAGCAAACTCATACAATCGCTGGGCAATTACTGGTGCCACTTCGGCATGGCGTGCTACCCAGCGGACGCGACGAGCTCAGACGGCCTGGTGCGCTTCGCGCGGCAGACGGTCGACGAGTCGCGGCAGGATAAGGGTTCCAAGTCACACGCTGTCGCCTGAGCGGCGGCGTCCTCGATGCCCCGTTAGCCTCCTCACGATGGTGAGGGGGCTTTTTATTGTTGAAGCTTGGGGCTTCGCCCCAAACCCCCTGAAGGCGGCGCCCAAGACGTGGACTGCATTGGGGCGTGGGCTTCCCCCAAAACCCCGGAAGGCGGTGCTCGAGGCGGTTGCTGGACTGCATTGGGGCGTGGGCTTCCGCGTCCGGCGCCCTTCCTCGCGGGCGGCTTGTGCGCTTCGCCTACTAAACCCACCTTTCCGAGGGGACACCCCTCGGGCTCCCCGCGCATGAGCTGCGCCCCCGCTACCCTGCTTTTCGCCGTGCGATGCCGGAAGGTTCGTGGTGAATGGCGCCGAATCAAGGACTCGCGGAGCGGTGAGACCTCTCCCGGGCTGCCGGGTGATTGTTGAAGTTTGAGGGCTTCGCCCGAACCTCCTCAAGGTGGCGCCAAGGGTCTGAGAGCAGGGTGGTGGTTACTGTGAGAGGCGTTGCTGGAGGGCGTCGAGGATTTCGTCCAGGGTGGGATTGGGGTCCCGGGAGGTGAGGTCGGCGAGCGGGGTTTCGCCGACGAGGGTGTACATGTCGGCGGCGCCGAGGAGCATCTTGGGCGTCATGCCGACGCCTTCGAAGGTGGCGGCGATCTCCTCCATCTCGCCGACCCAGCGGCGGGCGCGGTGGGGCATCATGGGGATGCTGCGCTGCAGTGCCGCAAAGACGGCACCTTCGCCGAGGTGGGACCGCAGGGCGTCTTCGAGGCCGAGGATGTGGGCGGCAGTGAGGAGTTCGGTCCAGAGGGCCGTGGTGCCCTTGGTGGAGGCGGCGTAGACCATCTTGAGGCCCGAGGCCTGTCCGACTTGATCGCCGACCTTGTGGACGTTGAGGGCGTGGTTGGTGAAGGCCTCGAAGATGGCGGTGTCGGGACCGGAGCAGGGAATGCTGGGGGTGTAGCCGGCGCGGGGCGGGCCGCCGATGATGCCGGCGTCGATGAAGTTGGCGCCGGCGTCGCGGATGATGGCTTCGATCGTGCGGACGGTCTGGGGGGCGATCGCATTGGCGTCGACGTAGGCGGGCTTTGCGCCGGTACGGATCATCGCCTCGGCCACGTCCTCGGCGAGCCGCGTGGCTTCCGATGGGACGAGGACGGAGATGAAGAGGTCGATCTGGCTGACCAGGGAGTCGAAGTCAGGGGTGTCTCTGAAGCCGGCCTCTTTGGCGCGCAGTCGTGTGAGGTCGCTGCGGCCGGCGAGGCAGGTGTAGACCTCGATGCCGTTCTGGTTCAGGACGTTGCCGAAGCCGGCGCCCATGTCGCCGACGCTCATGATCCCGACTCGCCGTAGTTCTTTGTCCGCCATCTCGTGCTCCTCTAGTGACAACGCAAAGGCTCGCCATTCGCTGCGCATCCTTCGCGCTGCCGCGCTTGTCTGCTCCGCTCCCAAGGGAGGCCCTTCAGGTGGACACCCCCCAAGCCCTCCGCGCATGGGCTGCGCCCCCGCTACCCCTGCTCGGCGCTCAGGCTCACCGGGCCCACCACGCTAGCGCGGCTATGCCCATGATACGACTCCGAGGCATCTGACAAACCGGTATAATTAGATTCAGAGGGGTAGTGGGGCCGAATCTACGGCCACAGGGGAAGGAAGATAGGAATGAGCGCATTGAAAACCGCGATTCTACTGGGTGGTCTGGCCGGCCTTCTGGTCGGTCTGGGTTATCTGATAGGCGGGCCGGGGTTGGCGATTATCGCGCTGATCTTCGCGCTGGTGATGAATTTCTTCGCGTACTGGTTCTCGGACTCGATGGCGCTGCGCATGGCGGGCGCCCACGAGGTGACCCCGGAGCAGGAGCCGCAGCTGCACGCCATAGTCGAAGAGGTGGCGATGTTGGCGGGCGTGCCGAAGCCCCGCGTGTTCATCGTGCAGAACGAGTCGCCGAACGCATTCGCGACGGGTCGCAGCCCTTCGAAGGCGGTGGTGGCGTGCACGACGGGGATCATGCGGATCCTCGACCGCCAGGAGCTGCGCGCGGTGATCGGCCATGAGATCGGTCACGTGAAGAATCGGGACATTTTGACGGCGTCGATCGCGGCGACGATTGCCGGCGCGATCAGCTACATCCAGATGATGCTGATGTGGGGCACGCTGCTGGGCGGCGGCCGCAACCGCAACGGCGGTGGTTACGGGATCATGTTCGCCTTCGTCGCGTCAATCGTAGCGGCGCTGGCGGCGGGTATTTTGCAGATGGCGATCTCGCGCACTCGGGAGTACGCGGCGGACGCCAGCGGGGCGGAGTACACGCACGACCCGGAGGCTCTGGCGCGGGCGCTGGGCAAGCTGCACAACGGCGTACAGGCGCGGCCGATGGAGCAGAAGGCAAGCACTCAAGTGGCGGCTTCGCTGTACATCATGCACCCGTTCCGCGAGGAGCGCGGCGGGTTCTCGCTGTCGCAGCTGTTCTCGACGCACCCCCCGATCGAAGAGCGGATCCGGCGGCTGCGGGCCATGGCGGGGTACGCCGAGTGGCGGTGACGGTCCGGAGCGAGTAGTCCGTTCTTTTGGGGAACTACAGAGAGGGGCCGGGAGGCTCCTCTTCTTTTTGGGGCCAACGGGGCAGGTGGGCGAACTGCGTTGGAGACGTGGGTTCGGGACGCGGGATTGCCGCGCCAGCTGGCGTCTCCCTCGCACAGGTGACTGATTGGTGGACCTTCGAGGGGATATTGATCGGGGCGGGGCGCTTCGATCGTTCACCTGGCGGCGCGGCTCCAAGATGACCAGTGGGTGGGCGGTAGAA
This sequence comes from uncultured Chloroflexia bacterium, assembly GCA_963766645.1. Taxonomy (GTDB): domain Bacteria; phylum Chloroflexota; class Dehalococcoidia; order DSTF01; family WHTK01; genus WHTK01. Next base: position 1,301,426 of record CAVYAY010000002.1, read on the forward strand.
TACGGGCATGAATGATTCGGACTGTCTTTTCTGCAAGATGGCGGGCCATGAAATGGACGTCGAGATGGTGCACGAGGACGACCGCGTTTTCGCGTTGCGGGATCTGCATCCGCGGGCGCCACTGCACCTGCTGATCATCCCGAAGGCGCACATTTCGTCGGCGCGCGACATCACGGACGAACACGGGTCGTTGCTGGCGCATATGGTGGTGGTCGCGAAGGAACTGGCGGTGGAGAACGGGGTACACGACGACGGGTATCGGCTGACGTTTAACGTTGGTGAGCAGGGCGGGCAGACGATTTTTCACCTGCACATGCATTTGCTGGGCGGGCGGCAGATGGGGTTTGAGGGGTAGGCGGGAATTTAGGGCGTGTTGCGGCGGGTGCTGGAACTTGATCGATGACGTCTAGCCTTGAGGGGCGTTTGCGCGAGGCGGCGGCGGCGCTGCCGGATGGGCTGCGGGCGCATATTCAGCGCGTAGAAGACGAGGCGGTTCGGCTGGCGGGGCTTCACGGCGTCGACGAGGAGCGGGCGCGCCTGGCGGCGTTAGGGCACGACCTCGTGAGGCATGAGAACGGGGTGCGGTTGCTGGAGCTGGCAGCCGCGTACGGCCTGACGCCGGACGACGTCGAGCGCGCGTCGCCGATCCTGGTGCACGGGCCGGTTGCGGCGGCGATGCTACTGCAGGACTACGGGGTCGACGATGCAGACCTTGTGCTAGGCGTCGACTGCCATACGACAGCGCGTGCCGGAATGACCGCGCTGGAAAACGTGCTGTTCGTGGCGGACAAGGTGGAGCCGCACAAGCTGGCGCGTGCTGCGGAGCTGGCGGAGGTCAAGGCGCTGGCGGAGCACGACCTTGATGCAGCCGTTCTGCGCTACCTCAAGTACAACTTCGACGAGGCGGGGCGGCGCGGCTGGCAGCTGCACCCGCGGAGTATTGAGGCGCGCGCAGATCTGATCGCACGAATGCGGCGGGAGGGTTAGTTCGGGGCAATCGGGCAATCGGGCAATCGGGCAAGCCGCCGCGTGGTGGATATGGCGTTGGTGGTTGGATGGTTCGTTGGCCTAATGCGAGGCGCTTTGGTCTTTGCCGCTGGGCGGCATCAGGACGACAAAGTTTGTGTCGCGCGGGTCAGGGGTCGGTCAGGGGTGAGCTTTACGGGTTTGGGAACGAGGCATAGAATCGACAATCAACCCGCCGACCCGAGATTTTGGCTGCTGCGGCTGGCAGGCTTTATGCGTTGAGGGTGAGTCTCCATGAAGGAATATCCGACCGAAAAGATCCGTAACCTCGTTCTCCTGGGACATGGCGGCACCGGCAAGACCTCCTTCGCCGAAGCCGCCCTTTTTGTTTCCGGCGCGATCAACCGGCTGGGAAAGGTCGATGACGGCACGACGGCGTCAGACTTCGACCCGGACGAAATGAAGCGCAAGGTCAGCATCAACGCATCCCTGCTGCCGCTCGAGTGGGACGGCTACAAGATCAACATTATCGACGCGCCGGGCTACGCCGACTTCATCGGCGACGCTTACGGCGCGATGCGCGGCCGCTGACATGGCGGTGATCACGGTGTGCGCCGTCTCCGGAGTGCAGGTGGGCTCCGAGCTGGCGTGGGAGATCTCGGCGGGCAAGCCGCGCGCCGTGCTGATCAACCGCATGGACCGTGAGAACGCCGACTTCTCGGGCACGCTGCAGCAGGTGCAGTCGGAGCTGGGCCGGTCGTGCGTGGCGCTCTACCTGCCGATTGGCAGCCAGGACTCGTTTCAGGGGGTGGTCGACCTCGTGGAGCAGAAGGCGTACCTGGGGGAGAAGGGCGAGGAGGGCCCCGTCCCGGGAGACATGGCGAGCGAGATCGAGGCGCAGCGGGCGCAGCTCATGGAGACGGCGGCGGAGAACGACGAAGAGCTGCTGAACAACTTCCTGGAGAACGGGGAGCTGACGGTGGAGGAGATCCGCAAGGGCCTGGCGATCGGCATCGACTCGGGAGACCTGGTGCCGGTGTTCGCGGCGTCGTCGGCGAAGACTATCGGGATCACGCACTTCCTCGACGCGCTGACCGAGTACTTCCCATCGCCGGCGGACGTGACGGTGAAGACGGAAGACGGCAAGGACCTGAAGGCCGACCCGGCGGGACCGCTGGCGGCGCAGGTGTTCAAGACGACGGCCGACCCTTTCGTGGGCAAGCTGACCTTCCTGCGCGTCTTTTCCGGAACGCTGCAAGGCGGACTCTCACGTCTGGAACGCGAACAAGGGGGTCGACGAGCGGGTGGGGCAGTTGTTCGTTGTGCATGGCAAGACGCACGACGCGACGCCGCAACTTGTGGCGGGCGACATCGGGGCTGTGGCGAAGCTCAGCGAGACGCTAACCTCCGACACGCTGACGACGAAGGAAGCAGGCCTGAAGCTGCCACAGATCAGCTTCCCGAAGGCGGTCTTCACGGTGGCGGTGTACCCGAAGTCGAAGGCGGACACGGAGAAGATGAGCTCGGCGCTGGCGCGCATCGTCGAGGAGGACCCTACGCTGTACGTCCACCGCGATCCGGACACGTTCGAGACGGTGCTCGGCGGGCTGGGCGAATCGCACGTCGAGATCACGTGCGAGAAGATGAAGCGCAAGTTCGGCGCCGAAATCCTGCACCAGACGCCACGGGTGCCGTACAAGGAGACGCTGACGAAGGCGACGTCGTCGGAGTTCACGCACAAGAAGCAGACGGGCGGCCACGGGCAGTACGCGAAGGTGACGCTGAAGATCGAGCCGCTGGAGCGCGGTTCGGGGTTCGAGTTCGTCAACAAGACGGTCGGCGGCTCGGTGCCGCGGCAGTACGTGCCGGCGGTGGAGAACGGGGTGCATGAGGCGATGACCGAGGGCATCCTGACGCACAATCCGCTGGTGGACGTGCGGGTTAGCCTCGTCGACGGCAAGGAACACCCGGTGGACTCATCGGAGATGGCGTTCAAGCTGGCGGGATCGCAGGCGATGAAGGCGGGGGCCGAGAAGTGCGGGCCGGTCTTGCTGGAGCCGATCGTGAACGTGCGGGTAAAGACTCCTGAGGCTTACACCGGCGACCTAGTGTCGGACCTCAACGGCAAGCGGGCGCGTGTGCTCGGCATTTCGCCGGAGGACAAGGGCACGGTGATCGACGCGCAAGCGCCGCTGGCCGAGATGCAGCACTACGCCACGGACCTGCGGTCGCTGACGCAGGGGCGGGCGACGTTCGAATACGAGTTCGACCACTACGAAGAGGTGCCGGACCACGTGGCGAAGAAGGTCATTGAGTCGGTGGCACAGCGGGAGCACGCGTAGGGCCGTCGGGTGAGATTCCTCGCGTTGTGGCGATCGTCGTCGCGGTGCTGACCGCCGTCGTCGGCGTTTACGTCCGGATCTGGGTGCACTTACTCGAAGCGGTGAATGTAGGAAGCTAGGCGCGGGCTTTGGGGGCGCCGGAGCGCTCTTTTTCGAGGTCGCTGACGATCTGGCGCCAGTGGGCGAGCTTCTCTTCGAGGTCTTTGCGCATCTCTTCCATGGCCGTCAGCTTGGTGCTGATGATGTTGAACTGGCGTTGGGTGACTTCAATGCGTCGTCCGACGCGCGCGATACGCTCCTCGACCGGGCGGTCGGGGCGGAAGGTGGCGTTGAGCTCCTCGCGGACCTCTTCAGCCTCGATCATTTCCTTGATCTCGGCCAGCGTGAGGCCGAGGAGGCTCTGCAAGCGCTTGATCTGCTCGACGCGCAAGACATCGTCCTCGGAGTAGAGGCGGAAGCCGCCGTCCATTCGAGTCGGAGGCTTGAGGAGGCCGCGTTCCTCGTAGAAGCGGAGGGTGCGCTGGGTGACGCCGGTGCGGTCGGCGACTTCGCCAATCTGGAGGCAGGGCTGATCCTGGGCGATAACGGGCTTGTCTGCCATGCTTTGAACTGTACTTATCATTAACGCAAACGTCAAACTATTATGGTCGCTTGCGAGGGGGCCGATCGGCCCTAACTGGGGTGGTTTCTGGACGCACCTGAAGCCTGGGAAGCTGAAATTCCGCTTCGCATTGCGCCGGCTCTTCGCTCCATGAAGACGAACACACCGAGGAGTGCCGCGATCGCAATGCAGACGGCGCCGAAATAGATGAACGTCGACAGGCTGTCCGAGCGAAAGTCACGGTTGTGCGCGATCGAGGCCACGAGAAGCATGGCGAACCAGAAGGCCGCGGCGGGCAGGTAGAAGCGGTACGCGGCATAACGTCTTTCGAAGGCGGCGGCGAGGCCACCGGTTGCGAGGAAGAGGAGCCATCCGCCGACCACTCTCGCCATGAGAGGTGTGAGTTGCCAGGGCCACGAATCCCGGATGGCGTCGGGTGCGACGCTCAGTTCGAGGCCGATCAGGGCGGCGGCCAGTCCGGCGGCGATGAAGGCTGTCCGAAGGCGCCGCGGCAGGACCAACTCGCCGGGATGCGGCGGCTGCCGGCGCCGGCGGTTCAGGAGCAGGATGCACGGGAGAACAATGGGAAGGGCGATGTAGATCAGGAGCCAGACGTAGTACTGGGGCGTGCCATGGGAAAAGCGGTCGTTGTGGATGAGGGTTGCCGCGAGCATCACGACGGCGAAGGGCAGAGTACTCGCAACCGGGATGAGTGCCGAGGTCCAACGGCCTTGCAGCAGCATGAGCATCAGTGCGACGGCGCCAAACGTGTAGGCGCTGCCGATCCAGATTGCACTCATGTCGGGTTGGATTGGCCAGGCCCAGTAGTCGGCCGTCTTGCCGGGAAGGATGAGAAGAATGGGGCCGAACAAGGCAGTGGCGACCGCCAGCGGCGTGAAGCAGAGCCTTGTCAACAGGTCGAGCCTGTCATCTCCCCCAAGCGGCAAGTCCTGCGTGGTCATCCCTTGACTCATGGTTGCGACTCGACAATGCCTGAAACCGCTTTCTAATGTTAGGGCAGGAGAGAGTGGAGAGAGCGGCTTTCGGCAAGAATCCTGGAAATGCGGCGTGTTGCGGAATTCGGAGCCTGCCGTGTTGACAGCGTCGCCAATTCGAGACTAGATTCCTCTGAAAACGAGAACGATCGTTCTTGAAACAACGAGTGGGTGCGGCGGCTGTCCGGTCTCGCAACCCCGGAGTTCGTCTGAGAGATCTTCAGGCCGGCATGGAAAAGACGCGACTTTCGACGAGCTTCAGGGTCTTCACTTTTGCGATTGCTACGTTGTATACGGTCCTCGGGCTGCTGCTCTTCATCTTCCCGAAGGACATGGCACCCGACTTCGCCTGGAAAGTGACGCCGTTCATGACGATTACGATCGGCGGATGGTGCCTCGGCAACGCGTGGCTGGCGTGGTTGCTCGGGCTACGCTGGAAGTTTTCGCTGGTGTATCCGGGGTTGATTTACCTCTCGGCGTTCGCGATCTGCGAGTTGCTCGTGCTGCTGTGGTTCCGCGACCGAATCGTCCTCGACCATGCGGTGGCGTGGTTGTACGTCGTCACACTGGCGGCGAACGGAGTACTCGTGCCGTGGCTCGTTTTCGAGGTATGGAGCCGACGTCCTGTGCTGGAAGGCACAGGGCCCGGGACGGGCTCGCTCCGGCAGGTAGGCGTCGTGGGATTCGTGGCGTTTGTGGGATTTCTCGGCGTTTACGGGTTGCTGGCGCAGCCGGGCGATCCCGGTCTGAACGGGGGTATCTTCCCGGAGGTGCTCCCGCCGTTCACGCTGCGGGCGTTCGGGGCGTTTTACTTATCGATAATGCTGGGGTCGCTGGCGCTGATCTGGGACCGGAGGCTGGCCCTCTTTCTCGGTCACGGGTTGGTCTCTTATGGCTTGATTGTGTTTATCACTGCGGCGGCGTTCATTCACATCGACCTATTCGATTTCGGGGACCGGCCCGGTGGAGCAGCCTACTTCGCGGTGTACCTGTTCGTCGGCGTCATTTTCGCGATCAACTTCCTCCGCTACGGTACCGGCGAGACTCCGCAGCAGCCCGTAACGCAGACCAGTGCGGCGTAGCTCGATGCCTGTGTAGCCGGCAACAAGAAAGCCCGCGGGCTGTCCTTGTATCGCTGCACCGGCGCGGTTTTCTGGAGCGGCCGTGCGGCATATCCTACGGCCACGGCTGCGATCGAGGCACAAGCAGGGAGCAATTCATGGACTTTGAGCTGTCGGAGGCGCAGAAGCTGATCCAGGGCACGGCGCGACGCATCGCCAAAGAGGTGATCGCGCCGCGGGCCGCGGAGATCGACGAGACGGGGGTTTACCCCGAGGACGTGTTCGCGGCGTACAGAGACGTGGGGCTGCAAGGCGTAGCGATCCCGGAGCAGTACGGCGGCAGCGGGGCGGGTACGCTGGCGATGGTACTGGCGGTGGAGGAGGTGGCGAAGTACTGCTGCTCTTCGGGGCTGATGCTGCTGCTGACGATGCTGCCGACGCAGCCGATCTTGATCGGCGGGACTGAGGAGCAAAAGCAGAAGTGGATCCCGCCAATCGCGCGAGGCGAGATGCGGTCGTCGTTCTGCCTGACGGAGCCGGAGGTGGGCTCGGACGCGGCGAATCTGCGCACCTACGCGGTCAAGGACGGCAACGATTACATCTTGAACGGCGAAAAGGTTTATATCTCCGGCGGCACGGTCGCCGACTACTGCACCGTGTTCGCGAAGACGGACCGCAACGCGGGGGCGCGCGGCGTTTCGGCGTTCATCGTGCCGACGGACACAGCCGGGTTCACGATCACGCGGACGGACCGCAAGATGGGCGTCAACGGGGTGCCGACGGCGCACTTCGCGCTGCAGGACGTGCGGGTGCCAGCCGAGAACCTGATCGGCGGCGTTGAGGGGCGCGGCTTCAACCACGGGATGCTGGGGTTGAACAGCGTGCGGCCGCTGGTCGGCGCGCGGGGCATTGGTCTGGCGGAAGGGGCGATGAGCTACGCGCTGAACTACGCGCGCGAGCGTAAGGCGTTCGGGGGGCCGCTGACGGAGCTGCAGGCGATTCAGTTCATGTTCGCGGACATGGCGCTGGCGATCGAGTCGGCGCGCATGGCGGTATACAAGGCGGGCTGGCTGGTGGACCAGGGACGCGTGAGCAAGGCGGACGCGGCCTATCTCTCGTTCGGCAAGACGCTGGCGACGGAGACAGCGGTGAAGGTGTCGTCGGACGCGATGCAGGTGATGGGCGCGCAGGGTTACATGAAGGATCATCCGCTGGAGCGGCACTATCGCGACGCGCGGCAGTTGATGATTGTGGAGGGGACGAGCCAGATCCAACGGGTGATTATTTCGCGGGCGATCCTGGACGGCGATCTGACGTACGACTATTAGCAGAGCTTACTGAGCCAGTCGTGGCGTCTTTGGATTACGTGAGATTGCCGCGTCGGCTGGGGCCTCCTCGCGCTACGGTGGCGGTGGGGACGTGCGACGTGCCGTCGCGTCGGCGCCTAGGGTTCGGGTTCGATGCGCTCGCCGTAGACGACGTGGCGCTTGTCGTATTCGTGGGTCTCGCGGTTGAAGTCGCCGCCACAGGTGATCAGGGTGATGCGTTCGACTCCAGTTGACGCTGTCCAGACGCTGTCCCATTTGTCCTGCTCGGTGGCGCCGATGTTGTCGGAGCCGGTGACGCGGTAGCGGTGCACGCCGTTGGTCAGGTGAAGCTCGATGATGTCGCCTTCTTGGAGTTTGTTCAGGTCCCAGAAGACTGCCGTACACGGCGGCGGCTCGGTGCCGTTGTGGCAGTAGCCGCCGCCATAGTCGACGTGACCGGAGAGGACGATGGTGCCGCCGGAGCCGGGGTAGCCGCCGAGCCCGTCGAAGCCAGCGAAGTCGTAGAAGACGACGTCGTCGGGGCCGATGGGCGATGGCAACGCGCCGCCGGCGGGCGGGACGGCCTTCAGCGTGATTGGCGCGTTGACGTTGGCCTTTTCGATGACGATGCGGTCGGACGGGTCCGCGCCGGGGACGGTGGGCGGCACGGTCGGCGACGGCTCGGGCGTTGCAGAGGGAGAGGGCCGGGGCGAAGGGGACGGCAGGGGACGAAGGGTCGGTGACGGCGTCGGAGCAAGGGCGGTGGCCGGCGAGTCGTTGGACAGGGCCAGCGCAACGGCAACGGCGATCGAGGCGCCGACGGCGAGTGTGGCGACAGCGGCTCCGATCAGGAGGTTGCGGTTGAGGAGGATGCGGCGGAGGTTCATTCGCATTTCAAGTTAAGACTGTAGCGCCGAAGCCGCAATCGAAGGGTAAGAGTGTTGCTAAGCGAGTGTTGCGGTTGTGCGCCCGAGTCCCGACATAAGGTTGCCACGGGTAGAGGCAGCACTTATCCTTCAGAAAGCCCAAAGGGGAACAAAAGATCGAGTATGAGCGGCTCCAGTCTGGTTATTGAGGGTGGAACACCCCTGCAGGGGACCGTTCGTGTCAGCGGCTCGAAGAACGCCGCCGACTATGCCCTGTCTGCCTGCCTCCTGACCGGCGAGGAGTGCATCCTCGAGAACGTCCCGGACATCGATGACGTGCGGCTGATGGCCAGCATCCTGGAGTCGCTGGGCGCCGAGGTACGCAACGAGGGCGGCGGCGTCTGGCGCGTGCACGCCGACAAGATCAACCGTCTAGACGCGCCGAGCGAGCTGGCGGTCAACCAGCGGGCGAGCTTCCTGGTGATGGGGCCGTTGCTGGCGCGCTTTGGGCAGGCGTCCTGCGCTTCACCCGGCGGCGACGTCATCGGTACGCGGCCGCTCGACGTGCATATCGACGGGCTTACGGCGCTTGGCGCGGAGGTCAAGCGCGAGGCGGAGCAGTACCACGCCATAAACGACAAGTCACGGCTACACGGGGCGCGCTTCTTCCTCGACTACCCCAGCGTCACGGGCACGATGAACCTTGTGTTCGCCGCAGCGCTGGCGGAGGGCCACACCACGCTAGTCAATGCGGCCGCTGAGCCGGAGATCGTCAACACGATCGAAATGCTGCGCGCGATGGGGGCGAAGATAGATGGGGCCGGTTCCAGCGTTATCGAGATTGAAGGGCGTGCCGGAACTAAAGGGCGTGCGGCACCGCGTGATCCCGGACCGCCTGGAGGCGGGGTTGTTCGCACTCGCCGCCGCGGCGACGCGAGGAGAGGCGACGATCGAAGATGTTGAACCGCAGCACATGGACGCACTGCTGCATAAGCTGCGCGAGGCTCACGTGAGCGTCGAGACGTCTGAATCTGCGGTGACGGTGCTGCGACGCGGGCCGGGAGTTTCACTACGTGCGAGCGCAGGCGGTGCCGTATCCCGGCCTGGCGACGGACCTGCACCCGCCACTGGCGGCGTTCCTGACCCAGTGCCCCGGCGTGAGCATCATTCAGGAGCGGGTCTACGAGAACCGCTTGCTTTACGTAAGCGAGCTGCGCAAGATGGGTGCAGACGTTATCACCGCCGGCCAGACGGCACTGATCAGCGGTCCGCGCCAGCTTTACGGCACGACGGTGCGGGCGCTAGACGTTCGTGCCGGGCGGAGCGCTGGTGCTGGCGGGTCTGGTCGCGCAAGGGGCGTACGGAAATCAACGACGTCTATCATCTCGACCGGGCGCACGAAGACCTGGCCGGCAAGCTACTGGGGCTTGGCGCCAAGGTTGAGCGGTGATAATAGGGACTGCGGATGATCAATAAGCGAATCGGGATCGACCTCGGCACGGCAAACGTGCTGGTCTACGTGCGCGGTGAGGGCATCGTGATCAAGGAGCCCGCCGTCGTGGCGCTGGCGACGCGCGAGAACACGGTTGTCGCCGTCGGGACCGCGGCGCGCGACATGATCGGGCGCACGCCGGGCAGCATCAGCGTGATCCGGCCGATGAAGCACGGCGTGATTGCCGACTACCTGATCACGGAGGCGATGCTGCGCCACTTCATCGGCAAGGTCGTGGGGCGGTTCAACCTGATCCGGCCCGAGGTGATGATCTGCATTCCGGCCGGCGTGACGAGCGTTGAGCAGCGCGCCGTGCGCGACGCGGCGGAGCAGGCCGGCGCGCGACGGCCCGCGCACCTGATCCCGGAGCCGCTGGCGGCGGCGATCGGCGCGCACATCCCGGTTGGCACGGCGAGCGGCAACATGATCCTCGACATCGGCGGCGGGCGCTCCGAGGCGGCCGTGATCTCGATGTACGGCATCGTGGTCAAGGAGTCGGTCCGCGTTGCCGGCGATGCGATGGACGAGGCGATCGTGACTTTCGTGAAGCGGCGCCACAACTTGACGATCGGCGAACGCACGGCGGAAGAGATCAAGATGAAGATCGGTAGCGCAGTGCCGGTCTACAACGAGAAGGTCATGGAAGTCCGCGGGCGCGACCAGGTCAGCGGCCTGCCGAAGACGATCACGATGACGACGAACGAGGTGACGCAGGCGTTGCAGGACCCGCTGGCCGCGATTGTCGGTGCGGTGCGGAGCGTGCTGGAGAAGACACCGCCGGAGATGGCTTCTGACGTTGTCGACCGCGGCATTATCCTGACAGGCGGCGGCTCGCTGCTGAGCGGGCTGGACGAGCTGATCGCGGAGCAGACGAACGTACCGTGCCAGGTCGCGGACAACCCGATGGACTGCGTGGCGATCGGCGCGGGGGCGGCGCTGGACTACCTTGACGTGATCAGGCGGTCGCTGCCGACGGAAGAAGAGCTGCTGGTCGCAAACCAGCCTTAGCGCACCTTTCTCCACCCACCAACACCTCACCGCAATCGGGCAATCTAGAAGTCGGGCAAAGTGCCGAGGTTGGTCTATGCCCTGATTGCGAGGACACGACAGGGACTGCCTTCGATGCCGGCTATTGCGAGCGGGGCGACGACCAGGAGGTCGCCGTCCTGTACCTGCGCGGCCTTTTCGGGATCGAGGTTGGTGGCGATCCACCGTCCGGTGGCGAGCAGGCGGCTGACGGCGACGTAGCCGGGGTCGCTGTCCGATTCGCCGGCGAAGGCGATGAGGGGGCGATGCCAGGCGATGACCTCGTCGACGGCTTGCGGCGTTAGCCACTCGGGCGGCGTGAGGAGCAGCGGCGTGACGTCCGGAGCTGAGGCGCGGCCGGCTGCCGCGCGCAGCCGGGGTACGAGGCCGTCCCCGGCGTCTCGCAGGTCGATGACGACAGCGCGGGCGGCGAGGGCTTCGGGCGGGATATCGGAGATGGTGAGGGCGCCGTCGTGGAAGTGCGACGGGGCGTCGATGTGGGTGCCGGCGTGGGCGCTGAAGTGGAGGTGGGAGACGTGGAAGGGGCTGATCCAGTCGCCGGACGGCTGGCCGATTGTGACCCAGGGCTCGATCCGGGTTGGCGGGTCGGCGTAGCCCGAGGGTTCGGTGAAGGGAGGGTCGGCGTCGGAGAGGGGGAGGGTGAGGTCGAGGATCAGCATGCGTGAGTTGAGTTTAGCGGGACGGGCTGGGAGGTTGGAGTGAACCCGGTTGGGGCGTTTGGTGGCGATGTGAGATTGCCGCCTCGGCTGTGGCCTCCTCGCAATACGGAAGGGAGGAGACGGGATGTGGTAGCGGTGCTTGGCAAACCGAGATGCGGCGTTTAGCGGCCTTGCTGGGAGCTCTTGAGGTAGAAGGTCATGCTCTGCAGGGCGAGGACGGGGTCGATGTTCTTGACCTCGACGTTGGGGGGTACGGCGACGGCGGTGGGGGCGTAGTTGAGGATGGCGCGCACGCCACCGGCGACGAGCTCGTTGATTAGCGCTGCCGCGGCATCGGGCGGGACGGCGACGATGCCGATATCGACCTGGCGCTCCTCGAGGTACCGCGTGAGGTCGGAGGTGGGGCGGATCGTGAGGCCGCCGATCTTTTCGCCGACGAGTTCGGGGTCGCTGTCGAAAGCCTCGACGATGATGAAGCCCTGGGGGTGGAAGCCGTCATAGGAGAGGATGGCGCGCCCGAGGTGGCCGACGCCGACGAGGATCATCGACCACTGGCGGTCGAGGCCGAGGATCTGGCGCAGCTCCTGGGCGAGGCGGAGGACGTTGTAGCCGCGGCCCTGCTTACCGAAGCGCCCGAAGTAGCTGAGGTCCTTGCGGATCTGCGCCGGCGTGACGCCGAGCATTTCGCCGAGTTCCTGAGAGCTGACGACGTCTCGTCCCTGAGCTTCGAGCTCGAGTCAGGGCGCGTGCGTAAACAGGCAGCCTGTCGATGACGACGGCGGGTATCTCGATAGGCAATGCTGTACTCACTTATCTATCGAATTTTTCTACCAACCTGTGTAATTGGTCACAAATATAGTAACGCCGGCAGCCTCGGTCAATAACTTGTGGGGTCAGATACGAGAAGGTCGCGGCGAGATGCTCGCAGAGGTGCGTGCTAGAATCGAGACCCGAGGTCTGTTTGCTCCTACCCTACTTCGACTACCTGGACCAAGGCATTCTTGTCTTTGCAGTCTTGTTTGGCTCCCTGCTGACCGCGCTAATCACCGGCATCGCGCTGCACGAGGCGAGTCACGCGTTTACGGCGGACCGTCTGGGCGACCATACAGCGCGCATGATGGGGCGGGTGACACTGAACCCGCTGGCTCACCTAGACCCGCTAGGCAGCATCTTGCTGCTGATCGTGGGCTTTGGGTGGGGCAAGCCGGTGCCGGTGAACCCGTCGCGGCTGCGCAACGGTCCGGAGACGGGCCGCGCGATCGTTGCCGCTGCGGGGCCTGTGATGAACCTGCTGATCGCGGTGCTGGCGGCGTTGCCGTTCCAGCTGGGCCTGATCGACTGGGACATTCGCGGGTCAGTGAGCTCGTGGGGTGCGGGGCAGTACGCCTCGCTGTATCTCGGGTCGCTGATCCTGATCAACGTGCTGCTCGCCGTGTTTAATCTGCTGCCGATCGCGCCGCTGGACGGCTTCTCTGTGGCGCTGGGACTGATGCCGCGTGACATGGCGCGTAGCTTCGCTCGTTTAGAGAAGTACGGGATGCTGATCCTGATGCTGCTAATCATGCTGCCGATCGTTACGAACTATCAGATTCCGGGCTTGTGGAGCATTATGGGGCCTATTGTGAGGAGCATGACGGACGTCATTGTGGGCCAACATGTCTAGGGCCCTTTACCGCAGCCGCCAGGTGCTGCAAGCGCTGCGGCCACAGTTGAACGCGAGCGACCTCGACTTCGCGCGCGAGCTGTTGTCGGAGCCGGAGGCAGACCTATTCTTCGCGATGGAGCGCCGCGATCAGCGCCACGCTCTGGAAGTGACGCTGCGCATTCGCAGGGGCACGGACGATCGCTCGCTGCTGGTGGCAGCGCTGCTGCACGATTGCGGCAAGGGCGGCGTGCCGGTCTGGCTGCGAATCCTGAACGTGATCTGGCCGGCGGCGACGGGAATGCTGGCCGGCGACGGGTGCGGCTGGCGCGCCCCGGCGTACCGGCTGCGGTACCACGCCGAACTGGGTTCCGAAAAGGCGCGCGAGGCGGGAAGTTCAGAAACGACGGTGCGGCTGATCCACGGCCACGTGGAGCCGGACGAAGCGTGGCGCTACGCGCTTCTGCTCGCGGCCGACGACGCAAGCTAGTCCTGCTTCCGTTAACATAGGACCCAACGCGTAGAGGCGCTTGCAGGGGGAGTCATGGGCAGGATCGCGATCATCGGCCTCGGTCTCATCGGTGGCTCGATTGGGCTGGCGCTGAAGCGCGCCGAGCCGAAAGACACGACGATCGTGGGTTACGACGACAGCCGCGAGGTTATGAACCGAGCGCAGCGCTCCGGCGTGGTCGACGCGATAGAGCCCAGCCCGGAACGCGCCGTCCGCGAGGCGACGATGGTCGTCGTCGCGACGCCGATCGCGGCGATTCGCCGGGTGTTCCGCGACATCGCGCCGCATCTGCAGGACAAGTGCATCGTGACGGACACCGCGAGCACGAAGGGCGATGTCCTGCGGTGGGCCAAGCAGGAGCTGCCGGAACGCGTCTACTTCGTCGGCGGCCACCCGATGGCGGGACGGGAGAGGGCAGGTCTGCAAGAGGCCGAGGCCGAGCTGTTCGACGGACCAGGCCGTACTGCATCGTACCGAGCGTCGACGCGGTCGGCGGGCGCGGTGAACGCGGTGGTCGGGCTGGCGCAGGCGCTGGGCGCTAAGCCGCTTCTTCCTGGACGCGGAGGAGCACGACGCTTACGTCGCGGCGATCAGCCACGTGCCGCTGATCAGCTCCGTAGCGTTGTTCAACCTGGCGCGCGCAGCAGCGCGTGGCCGGAGCTGGCGAACATCTCCGGGCCGGCGTTCAAGGACCTGACGCGCCTGGCGTCCGGGGAGCCAGAGATGGGGCACGACATCTTCATCACCAACCGCGAGAACGTGCTGCACTGGCTGCGGCGCTACATGGCGGAGCTGCAGCGGCTGTCCGACCTGATCGAGTCGCAGGACGAGGAGGAGATGCTGTTCCGGACGCTTGCCGAGGCGCAGATGGAGCGCGAGCAGTTCCTGGAGAGCCTGCCGGAGCGCGACTGACGCGCGGCTCTCGGTCGAGATGCCGACGGCGTCCGATGCATTCATGACGATGATGACGGGCGCGATGTGGCAGGAGCGCGCGAAGCAGGCGCAGGACGCTATCGTGGAGCGGACGCGCGCCAGCATGCGGGACGACAAGGTGCGGCGCCGTCGTCAGCTTATGGAAGATGACGATTAGGCACGGACTTCGACGAGCCGCCTAGACATGACACTGCCTGACCTCGTCGAGATCGTGGCGCCGCAGCGGCGGCGCCGGTGCTGGTCACGGTGCCGGGCTCGAAGAGCCTGACGAACCGCGCGCTGGTGCTCGCCGCGCTGGGCGACGGCACGACGACGCTGCGCGGTGCGCTGTGGAGCGAAGACACCGAGATCATGGTCGAGGCGCTCAGGGTGTCTGGGATTCGAGGTCGAGGTCGAAGCGGACGCGGCGGAGGACGGCAACCGCAGCGATCTACGGTGCACCGGCCTAGGCGGCCGCATACCCAACGCAGGGACGCAAGAGCGCGCCGCTGGAGATATACGTTGGTAACGCCGGAACGGTGGCGCGCTTCCTGCTGGCGATGCTGTGCCTGGGCGGCGGTGTCTATCGAATGCAGGGCACGCCGCGCATGCACGAGCGGCCGCAGGGCGCGCTGATCGACGCGCTGCGGCAGCTGGGTTACCGCATCGAGGCGGAGGACGGGCGGTTGCCGGCCGTCGTGTCCGGCGAGAGCGGCACGCTGCGCCGCGCCTGCACGCGTCAGCATCGACGAGAGCTCGCAGTTCGCGTCGGCGCTGCTGCTCTCGGCGGGCGTGGGCGGCTGGGAGGTTGAGGTCGTTGGCGAGGACGCCGAGGAGTCGGCCTACGTGGCGATGACGTCGAAGCTGATCGAGGCGTTCCCGCAGCACGGCGGCGAGTTCGTCATCGAGCCGGACTGCTCCAGCGCCAGCTACTTCCTCGCGGCGGGGGCGCTGCTGCCCGAGACCAAGCTGCAGGTGGCTGCCTGGCCGGAGAGCGACTGGCAGATCGATGCGCGGTTCATCGAGTTCCTGCGGCGGTTCAAAGACTGCAAGCGCCGGCCGTACCCGGCGCTGTCGCGGATGACGTGACCTGGGCGACTCGATCATGACGGCGATCGTGATGGCGCCGCTGCTGCCGCAGCCGTCGCGGTTCGTCGACCTGGGACGGCTGCGGATGCAGGAATCGGAGCGCGTGAGCGGCGCTGACGGGTGGAGCTGACCAAGTGCGGCGCGCGAGTGGTGGAGGCCGGGGACACGCTGGAGGTCTTTCCTTCCGAGCTGCACGGCGCCGAAATCGATACTTACGACGACCACCGCATCGCGATGTGCTTCGCGACGCTGGGGCTGCGGGTGCCGGGCATGCGCATCCGCAACCCGACCTGCGTCAACAAGACGTTTCCCGAACTTCTTCGCCAAGCTGGCGGCGCCGCCGCCAGACGGCATCGGCGCGACGGTGCTGGACGCCAAGACGGGGCAGGCGCTTAAGCGGCGAGGCGCTGTACGCTGACTGACGCATGAGCGAACGACCCGGACGACCTGCCTGAGATGCCTGCCGAGCCGCCGCTGCTGGTCGTCCTGTCCGGGCCGTCGGGCGCGGGCAAGGACTCGGTGCGGGAGCTGCTGCTGGCGTGGGAGCCACGGATGCACCGCGTGGTGACCGCGACGACGCGCCAGCCGCGGCCGGGCGAGGTCGAAGGGCGCGACTACCACTTCATCAGCGAAGAGACTTTCGACGAGCTGCTGAACGACGGACGGCTTCATCGAGCACGCCTTCGTCTACGACCACCGCAACGGCGTGCCGCGCATCGAGATCGAGGACCCGTTGGCGTTCGGGCGAGACGCCATCGCGCGCATCGACGTGCAGGGCGCTGCGACGTCTGAAGCGGCTGCTGCCGCAGGCGCTGCTGATCTTCATCTCGCCGGGGTCGGTGGAGGAGACGGCGCGCCGGATGCAGGGACGCGGCGCGGACTACGGAGGAAGAGCAGCAGCGCCGCATCGAGGTCGCGCCGACGCGAGATGGACGGCGGCCGAGCAGTTCGACTACGTGGTCGTGAACGCGGACGGGCAGCTGGAAGAGGCGGCGCGGCGAATCCACAACGTGATCCTCGAAGAGAAGCGCCAGCGCGCGAAGACGTAGCGGCTCCAGCTTCGAAATCGTATCCGACCGATATGCTGGCCGCTTTGCGGCGTTTTACATGGTGAACGGAATCACAGCGCCGTGCCGCATCGGCCGGCCACAGACAGGGACGCTGCAGGATGCCAAGACTCCCCTTCAACCTCTTTAGCCGGTCGCTGGCCGGCTGTCGTGCGCAGCATCGATGACGCTGCGACGCTTGGCGTGCCGGTGCTGGGCTCGATTTCCAATTCGACCCGAGGCCGGGCGCGCGCCTGCCGGGCGAAGAGCCTATCCGGAGGCGCTGGAGGCCTACCGGCGGCTGGCGGACGCGGTGAAGCGGGCCGGACTTTCACGCTGCGCGGCCGCGTCATCGTCGTGACGAGCGCCGGAGCCGGCGCCGGGAAGTCCACGATCGGCGAAGAACCTGGCGACGCTGCTGTCGCGCGGCGGGAGCAAAGTGATCCTGGTGGATGCCAACCTGAGCCGAGTGGCGCGCCGGCGACCCGGCGACGGCACGACTTCCAGCGGCTTTGCGGGCCTGCTGGTAACCAGTTGATGCGTCCCGAGCAACGCCGCTGGTCCACACGATGGACGCGCGGCTCAAGCTGCTGCCGGCTGGGAGTATCGCCGGCTCGGCGGACACGCTGCTGCAGTCGACGACGGCTGCCGCGCGTCATCGAAGGCCTGCGTGACATGGCGGACCACGTCGATTTTCGACGTGGCGCCAGTGACGCACGACTTGCTGCATCTGACCCGTCTGGCTGACGTGACGCTGGTGGTATTGCGGTCGGGCGGCGCAGCCGGAAGCAGCGCCGCGCGCGCGTTGCGACGCTGCGTGGGGCTAATCCGGCGGGGCTGCTGGGCATCGTCCTCAACCGCGCGCCGGTGGTGATGGCGCTGCGCCGGAGGCAGGCCTGCCGGTGGTCTGAGGCAGCGAAGCGGCGCGATCCGGAGCCGGTGACGAGGCGGCCGAAAAGGCGGCCGCGCCGGAAGAGCGACTCGAGATCGACGTGGACGAGCTGCTGGCGGACCTGGAGGCGTCGCTGAGAGTTGATCCGCGACATCCGGAGGTCAAGACGAGCCGGAGGACGACATGTTGGACGGTGAGGAGCCGGAGAAGAAGAAGACGCAGAACTCGTGACGATGGACCGCTAGTCACTCTTCGAAACCAGCTGTAAGGAGACACGAAATGGCAAAGCTAGGAATTATTTCGGTGATTGCAGGATCTCTGGTCTGCTGGCCTCGACGCAGGTGGCGTCGGCGGAGAGCATCACGAAGCAGATCGGCATCACGGCATCGACGCTGATCGCGCTGGGCTGGTTGGGGCTGCTCACGTTGCTGGCGATCGCGATCATCTTGCCGCTGGTCAGGCGCTAAGACGCAGCTATCCGGCGACGGCCGTGAAGCGGCCGGCCGTCTGGCCGCACGTCGGGCAGCAGGCGCGCGGAAGCTGGATGGGTCGCCGACAGCGATGCCGTTGCGGCCGAACCAGCCGCGGCTCGATCTCCAGGGCGAAGCTGTAGGGCTTATCGGTGTTCTTGATCTTCCTCCGAGAAGCGGATCGAGGTCCGCGAAGCCGACGATTTCGCCGCATTCGCCGATAAAGGCGACGGTGAGTGTAGCCCCGTATCCTTCATCCAGAAGCCACGTCCCGGTGGGTCGATGACAAAAAACATGCCGGTGTCCAGCGGTAGCTCGGTCCGGCCCATGAGGCCTTTGCGCGCGCTCCGCGGGCGTGTCGGCGATTTCGACCTCGAGATGCGCCGTGGTGCCGTTCGCCGCGACGAGGGTGAGCGGGACGCGCTGAGTGGTGTCGCTGGAGCCGCAGGTTCCCAGCAGCAGGGCAATCGCGACCAGGACGGCGGCGAGAGCAAGACGGCGACGGAGCAGGTCGATGCGAGTGCCCCAGACGGCTGACATAGGCACGCATGATTCAGGTTACGCGTCCTGCCAATCTGCAGGCGATTGCTGCACTAGATTCGGATTGCGGAGGCGAATTGCGCGGAATTCGCAACACGAAGTGCAGCCTTTTTCAGGCTGAAGCATTACATTTCCATACCTTGACCGGCTTTTGGGCTGATCAGCATACTGCGAACGTCCTACAGGTTCTTAGTCACCGTTCTCTCCGCTGGTACCAGGAGGCTCACTTTGACTACAGCCAACATGGCCAACTACAAGAAAGAGGTCATCGAGGCCTCGCAGCAGATCGTGCAGAGCGGCATCATGACGAAGAGCCTGCACGGCAACGTGAGCATGAAACTGCCGGACCAGGACGCGTTCCTGCTGACCGCCGGCGGTTCACTGGCCACGATGCAGCCGGAGAACATCGCGCTGTTCCGGCTGGACGGTACGTTGATCGAAGGCACTGTGATGCCGGTGGGCGCCGAGATCATCCAGATGCACGGCGTCGTCTACCGAGCAGCGCCCGGAGTTTTCGAGCGTGATCCACACGCATTCGCCGTTCGCGACGGGCTTCGCCGTGGCTGGCAAGCCGATTCCCGGCGCCTATGAGGCGCTGGTGCGAAACGGCATGGTGGACGGCGTGCCGTTGGCCAATTACGGCCCGCGTGGCTCCGACGAGTCGATCAACAACATCTCAAAGGTGCTCAAGGCGCACTCCGGGATCAAAGGACTGCTGCTGGAGAACCACGGCGTACTTGTCTTTGCCGACTCGCTGGGTGGCGCCGTGCGAGCGAACATCACGGTTGAGGAGGCAGCTGAGATCTGCCTATACGCCTATGGCCTGGGCGGCCCGAAGGCGATGCCATCCAACATGGTGGAGGCAACAAACGCCCGCGCCGCATCGTTCGCAGCTGCCGGGACATTTCTCAAGTGAGGGTCCAAAGAGCTGATCTGCGAGGCGGCACCTGGACAACGACGGACGGCGGGGCAAGGAAGTAGAACCGCCGTCTCTATTTGTAAGGCCGAAGGATAGCAAGTAGGAGTTCGCCGGATTAAGCATCTCCGGCAGGGTGTCGAAACAGATAGGGACGGCACGGGAGCGACGGCAAGGAGGCAGTAACGCGCATGCATAAGCTTCTCAGCCTGCGAATCTTGCTCGGTGGCGCATTCGCGATAATCACGCTGATGCTGGTGGCCCAGAGCGGCGTCACCACGGTGGAAGCCCTTTCAAATTGCAGCGTGACCAACGACACGTTCGACAGTGAGGAGCAGGCGTTCCTCAACGTCATCAACCAGTACCGGGTTACGAACGGCCTGACGCCGCTGACGGTGTCGGTCAACCTCAACCGCGCGGCGGCGTGGATGGCGGAGGACCTGGCTACCAAGAACTACTTTTCGCACACCGACTCGTCCGGCAGGGACAGCCAGACGCGCATAGCCGACTGCGGCGGCACGTCAGCCGCCGGTGAAAACCTGGCAGCGGGAACGAGGATCGACACGGCGCAGGCCGCCTTCAACCTCTGGCGTTCCTCGTACGGCCACAACCAGAACATGCTTTACGCGACCTACACGCAGATCGGCATCGCACGGGTCTACAACCCGAACTCGCGCTACAAGTGGTACTGGGCCACGACGTTCGGCGTGCCGGACGACGGTACACGCATCGTCGCCAGCGTTAGCATGCTGAGCCCAACGCCGAGCACCAAGCTGGCGAGCACGACGGCGACGTTTACGTGGGGCGCGTCTGCCGGCGTCAGTGAATACAGGCTTGACATTGGTACCACGCCGGGCGGGACGGACGTTTACTCCGGCTCCAGGGTTTGGGACAGAGCGTGACGGTGGGAAACCTGCCCTGGCAGTAAGCCGCAGCGTCTACGTCCGGCTATGGACTCGCGTGCGGGACGTGTGGCAGTTCACACGATTACGTCTACATGGGCGCGGATTAGTGGCAGATGGCCCGATCGCAGGTTTGAAACGAGGCAGGCCGGTCATGTGACCGGCTTGCTTTGTTTCGAGATGCGGGTGCGTTAGTCGGTGGCGGGGAGCGGGCGGCCGAGGCGAGCTTGAAGGGGTAGAGCATCTGGCCGACGAAGCCGCGTGGCGGCACTTCGCCACTGATGATGCCGAATCCTGCGGCCTTCGTTCCGCGGGGCAGGTAGTGGGTGCCGAAGAGCCTGTCGTAGAACGGGAACAGGCCGGAGAAGTTCTTATTCAGCGCCTGCGCCTCTGCGGCGTGGTGCCAGCGGTGGTAGGCGGGGCTGGCGATAACGTTGCGCAGCGGCCCAAAGCTCCAGTCGACGTTGGCGTGCAGCATGATGGCGTAGAGGGTGAGGAAGGGCAGGTATGCAGCGAGCGCGGCGGGCGCGAAGCCGAGCAGCAAGCAGTGGCGTGGCGACGACGGCGCTGCCGATGGCGTCGTTCAGGGGGTGGACGCGGACGGAGGAGAGCCAATCGAGCTGCGTGGAGGAGTGGTGCACGGCGTGGATGCGCCAGAGGCGGGAGAAGGTGTGGAAGGCGCGGTGGTTCCAGTAGGCCAGCAGGTCAGCGAGGACGAGGAAGGCGGCGAACTGGAGCAAGAAGGGCTGGTGGCTGATGAAGGTGTCGCGCTCAGGCTGCTTTCGCGCAACTCGGCGAGTGGGAGGGGACGTGCCAAGGATGCGGCGGCGAGGCAGCAGGAGTGAGCCGCCGACCACGACGCCGGTGAAGACCTTGCCGAGCGTGGGCGTGAAGAGCCACCAGGCGACATCGACGAAGATAGCCGCCCGTCTCAAGAAGGGTTGTCCCTTCATCTGCGGCCAGCGTCGCTGGATGATGCCAAAGGCCAGGCGAGGACGGCGAGACACGATCAGAAGTGCGAGCTAACGTTCCATAGCGACTGATCGTATGCCGCATGCGCTCCAGCAGGGTATCAGGAGAACGTTAACTGATCGTTTCGGTCGTGGGAGTCAGGCGGCTTTTCCATGATTCGAGTCCGATCTGGCCCTGATACTCCTGCAGTAAGCGCATGAGGAGACGTGAAAGACAGAGCGAGGGCCGGAACGCGAGGGTGCGTCTTCGAGGGGCGCGGACCTCCATGACCTCCATCGCCTCTTCGACCAGGCGGGTCACTTCCTGCGGGCTGGAACCACGGGCGAGCAAGGCTATGACGAGCGCGTCCTCCTCCCGGCGCGGGACCATGGGGAAGCTCGGCATGAGATTCTTCCAGGTATCGCTCCATGGCGCCGCGGCTGCGGTCGAGATCGGGGTCGTCGAGGTTGAGCTCGTAGGTGCCGGAGTGCGACGTCGACTCGGAGTCTCGCAGCCAGTGCAGCTTCTGCTGCGATTGGCGCAAGGAGCATCGTCGCCTCGGTGGTGGCGCCGATGGCCTGCCGATCCAGGTCCTGGTCGGTGCGGACGGCGGAGTGGACGGCGCGAATCAAGCCGGAGGTCAGGAAGTCGTCCTTGGCGACGTACTCCCAGGCGCCTGCCTTGATGGCCGCGGCGGCAATATGCTCGTTGCCAGCGCCGGTGACCAGGATGACATGGATCAGCGGCCAGCGGTCGTGAATCGTCTCGACGAGTTCGAGCCCGCTCATACGCGGCAGCCCCTGGTCCGCCAGGACGACGTCGAAAGACTCACGGTTGAGGCGTTTCAGGGCCTCCTCGCCGGTCTCGGTCGTGGTGATCCGTTTGGCGCCGAACTTCTCCATGGCGCGGGCGATCAAGGTCTTGTCCAGGGGATCGTCTTCGACGATAAGGACGCGCATGGAGCGCGGTGAGAAGGGTTTGAGGTCTGGCTTGGCTTCGTCGGTCCTGGTAAACAGCGTCTTGATCATTGAGACTGCCTCCACTTTCATGAGTGAACCGCCCGGGCGCCGGCATAGGGCCGGGGCGGCGAGCTGGTTTCACTATCTTGTCCTCGTATTTCGGCAGGAAGTCTCATGTCGTTAGTGTTTGCGCCGATTTCCAAGAACAGTGTTCAGTACTTTTCGCAGTCGCCTGCTCCTTCTGTTCGCCGCCGCGATGTGCCTTCCTTTGCCCTCATCGTTTTCATTGCAGTGCAGCAGCAGCAACAAGAGCGCCGCGGAGCCGGTGATGACGCCCTGCGTTATTCCGAGACCGTTGGTTCCGAAGTGGAACGTTCCATCGGCTCGATCGAGGATCTGCTGGGCTCGCTGTCGCTAAACCCCGCGCTTCAGAACCGGGACGTCGATGCCTGTAACCAGCTGATGGCGAGCATTCCGACCAGCTTTCCGGCGTATCAAGATGCCTACTTCTTCGTCGCGGATCCAGGTGGCGATATCTTCTGTTCCAGCGTACCGCTCGACCCGAACGTACCCGCTGTGAACATCGCCGACCGAGGCTACTTCCAGCAGGTTGTCTCCACCCAAGCGTTCGCGGTCGGCGAATACCAGGTCGGGCGCATTACGGGCATCGCGAATATCGCCCACGCCACTCCAGTCTATTTGGAAGGGGAGATGGTGGCGGTGGTCCTCGCAACGGTGCCTATTGCGGTACTGAGCCAACGCGTCGCCGACGTGCCGCTGCCTGAAGGCGCTATCTACAGATTGCTCGACCGCGGTGGCACCGTACTTGCCTCCAACGCGGATTCTGATTCGTGGACCGGGCAGCGATGTGGCACGCTCCGGGTTGGTATTGGCTCTGGGCGGGCGATTCCGGCACCGCCGAACTGAAGGGTCTGGACGGCGAATCGCGGCTTTACGGCTTCACACCTGTCGGCGATCCCAGGTTACGGGCCTGACCGACGTGGTAGGCGTACCAACCTCGGTCGCCTTTGGCGCGATTAACCGCGATATGGTCCGTAATCTGGCGCTGCTTGGCGTTGTTGCGGGCGTTGCCCTGATTGCCGTCTGGATGGGCTCAGGCTTCCTGACCAGACAAACGCGCCACCTCATTGAGGACGTGCAAGGCTACGCCCGTGGCGAGACCCGCCAGCACGTTCCCAAAGGGCGCGGGGCCGTGAGCGAAATTACGGAGCTGTATAACGCTTTCGATGCTATGGCCTCCGTCATCGACCTCAGAGAGGTGGAGCGCGGCGAGGCGGTGGAGGAACTGGAGGAAGCGAACGCTCACCTGGAGCGCCGCGTCGCCGGCCGCACCCGGGAGCTCAGCACACGCAATATGAGGCTGGAGCACGAGGTCGAGCAGCGAAAGTTGGCCGAAACTGAACTCGAGCGCTACGCCGTTGAGCTTTCGCGTACCAACGAGGACCTCGAGGCGTTTACCTACGCCGTGAGCCATGACCTCAAAGCCCCCTTGCGGGGGATCTCAGGCTTCGCGTCGATGGTAATGGAAGACAATGCGGACACCCTAGACGAGACGGCGTGCGAGAACCTGACCATCGTCATGGAGAGCGCCGGGCAGATGCGGCGGCTGATCGACGACCTCTTGAATCTATCTCGCATCGCCCGTAACGAGAACGGCTACGTTGACATGTCGATGTTGGAAGCAGTGCGCGAGGTGGAGTCGGAGATAGCATATGCACTGAAGGAGAAAGGCATCGTTCTCAAGGTTGCAGACGATCTGCCGACGATTCACTCCGGCCCAATTCGCGTTAAACAAGTCCTGCGCAACCTGCTAGGCAATGCGTTGAAATACGACGACAACCCGAACCCGAAGATCGAGGTCGGTTGGCAGCAGGACGACGCGGCGAGCTATACGTTCTTCGTGCGCGACAACGGCAAGGGCATCGACAAGCGCTTCCAAGATCGCATCTTCGGAATCTTCCAACGGCTGGACCCCAAGCTGGAATCCGAGGGCACGGGCATCGGCCTCACCATCTGTAAGAAGGCGATCGAGTCGCTCGACGGCAGAATCTGGGTCGAGTCTGAGCTCGGCGCGGGTAGCACCTTTTACTTCAGCCTGCCGATAACTAACACTGAGGCAACTGATCAACCAGCCCCGGATCCTGCTCGTGGAAGACAATCCGCTTGACGTAGCGCTGACTCGACGCGTCTTCGCAAGACAGGCCAGCGATATTTCAATCAGGCACGCGAGCGACGGCCTGGAGGCCGTCGAGTTCCTGCGCAGTGACAGCGAGCCTTTACCCAGCCTGGTCCTCCTGGACCTCAACCTACCCAAGATGAACGGCGTCGAAGTGTTGAACGCAATGCGTTCCGACGCGGCCCTGCGGTGTATTCCCGTTATCATGCTGACGACGTCGACGCGGGAAGAAGACATCCGGCGCTGCTATGAAGCGGGCGCGAACGCCTACATCGTCAAGCCGGTCGACCTGGCCGAGTTTCAGAGAGTGATCGACACCTTGCGCCTCTTCTGGACGGAGATGGTGACCTTGCCAGAGCCACAATCGCAGCCACGGCAGATCGATTCGAAGCGCGAAGCCGCCTAGTCCAGAACTTCCGTCTCTTCCTCAACGATCTCAACGTCCAGCCGCAGCGCCTGCAGGTAGACCGACGGCGTTTGCGACGACTTCTGACGCGTGGGCGCCGGTGTTGGACACTGCGGCGATTTCGATGCCGGCGAGCTGCCAGGCGTCGTTGTGGTCGACTTCGGCGATTGAGACGTTGAAGCGGTTGTGGAGACGCTGCTGAATCGACTTGATGACGGCGCGTTTCCCCTTCAGGGAGCCGTTCTCAGGCAGACGCAGCGTGAGGTGGCAGAGGGCTACGGGCACGGGGAGCCTATTCTCAACCCCGTGTCGCGAGGGCCCAGCGCAGAGACATAGGCCATACGGCAGGTTAGCCGGCGGGAGCCGGCTCTTCGTCCTCGACCGGGTCTTCGCCATCTTCGGGCTCAGCATGTTCCGCTTCGGTCTCTTCTTCCTCGCCGTCAACGGCTTCGTCCTCCTCCGCAACCGGGGCGGCTTCGACGAGACCTTCGGCGAGGTCGAGGATGGAGCCGTTGGCCGGGAGGGGCGGGAGGTCGCCGGGCTTGCTGAGGCCGAAGTGCTCGAGGAAGCGCAGGGTGGTGCCGAGCAGGGCGGGACGGCCGGGGCCGGGCGCGCGGCCGACCTCTTCGACGAGGCCGCGGGCGATCAGCGAGGCGATGGCGCCGTCGGAGTTGACGCCGCGGACCTGCTCGACGCCGGCGCGGGTCATAGGTTGCTTGTAGGCGATGATGGCGAGCGACTCCAGGGCGGCGCCGGAGAGGCGCTGACGGCTTTCGAGGCCGAGGAAGCGCTCGACAAAGGGACCGACGTCCGGGGCCGTGACGAGCTGGACGGCGTCGCGGGTGCGCTGCAGGCGGGTGCCGCCCTCGGCGCAGCGGACTTCGAGCTCCGCAAGCGCTTCTTCGATGGCGTCGGCCGGGCGGCGCAGGGCTCGGGCGAGCATCGAGATTTCGACAGCGCTCATCGGCGACGAAGAGGATGCTTTCGATGGCGGCCGGCAGGCGGTCCTTGCTGAGTGATGGCAGGCGCTTGTTCATGCCTTGACGGCGGTCTCCTCCTCGTTCTCGGCGGGCGCTTCGAGCGCTTCCGGCTCGTCCTCGACGGCGGGCTCAGGCTCGGCAGCCACGGATTCGGCGACGGTTGGGCGCCGCGGTGGACGGCCGTGCAGGCGCAGCTCGCGGTAGTGTATGCGGGTGCTGCGGTGGCTCCGCCAGCGCGACGTGGACCTTGTTCGGTCAGGATGTCGCGTGCAGCCTCGCTGGCCTCGTCGATGACGGAGGCGAGGTTGGCCTCCGGGGTCGACGTGGAGGTCGAGGTGCGACGAGGACGCCCTTGCGCTTCGCCCTGACCGTGGCGCGCACGTCGGCGACGTCGGGCACCAGGTTCACGGCTTCTTCGACGCGCTGGCCGATGGCGGCGGTGGAGAGGACGGCGTCGCCGACCTGGAGGTCGGTGACCTTGACCTGACCGCTGGAGCGCGGGATAGAGCTCGATGACGAGGACGGTAAGCGACATCGAGGGCGATGACAACAGCCGCGGTCGTGATGATGAACTTTGTGCCGTCGGTGTTGCGCTCGTCGAGCCAGTGAGACGGCGTCGCGCAGCCAGTTGATCGACTCGTCGGGGCCGCCCCAGGCGAGCGCGGTGATGGCGGCGGCGGCGAACATGAGGACGAGGCAGAGCAGGATCAGGACGACGCGGTTGAATGTGTTCACGGCGTCACCTCCTCGGGGATTTGGGCCCACAACAAGCCGTCGCGCTCTTCGAGCAATCGGGCGGGAGTGAGCCGGTTGGTGAGGTCCGCGCTCGGATTCGGCGCGGACGCGGATGTAGGTGTCGGTCAGGCCTTCCCAGGCCCCGTCGCGGCGCGACTCCCAGAGCACGGTGGCCGTCGTGGCCGAGGAATCGAGCGCGGTAGGCCGCCGACATGCGGTCGGCAGAGTTCGATCAGGCGATGCACGCGCTGCTTCTTGACGGCGTCCGGCACCTGGTCCGGCAGCTTGAACGCGACGGTGCCGCTGCGCTGCGAGTAGGGGAAGACGTGGATGCCGGCGAACTGCATCTCCTGGCAGAAGGCGTAGCTCTCTTCGAACTCGGCCTCGGTCTCGCCGGGGAAGCCGACGATGACGTCCGTGGTGATGGCGACGTCCGGGCTGGCGGCGCGCAGGCGGCGAACGGCGTCGCGGTACTCGTCCCGCGTGTAGCGGCGGCGCATGCGCTGGAGGACGGCTGCGCTGCCGCTCTGCAGCGCGAGGTGGAAGTGGCGGCAGAGGCGCGGGTCTGCCCAGAGGCCGATGACCTCGTCCGAGAGGTCCTGCGGCTGCAGCGACGACATGCGGATGCGCGGCATGGCGGTCTCTTCGAGCAGCGCCTTGAGCACGGGATAAGGCGTGCGGTGGCCCCAGTCGCGGCCGTAGGCGCCGAGCTGCGTGCCGGTGATGACGATCTCCTGGACGCCCTCGGCCTCGCGCTCCAGCGCTTCTGCGACGACGGCTTCGACGGGCTTGCGAGCGCTCGCGGCCGCGGGTTCTGGGGATGATGCAGAAGGCGCAGAGGTCGTTGCAGCCCTCCTGGGCGCTGATGAAGGCGCGGGTCTTGAGGGTGGCGGCGCGTGTCGTCGGCGGGAGCTCGACGGCTGCGTCGTGCGACGGGGTGCAGGTCGATGAGGCGGTCGGCGAGGGCGAGCTGGTCGGGCTGCCTGTAGACGAGGTCGGCGGCGAGGGCGTCGATCTTGTCGAAGGGCGCGGTCTCGAGCAGGCAGCCGGTCAGGGCGACGGTGGCGTCGGGCGCGAGGCGGCGCGCGAGCCGCACGAGGTGGCGCGACTTCTGGTCGGCGACGTGGGTGACGCAGCAGGTGTTGACGATGACGGCGTCGGCGTCGGCCTCGGGCGTGAGGCGGTCGACGACGTTCCAGCCGGCGTCGCGCAGGCGGCGCGCCATCGCCTCGGAGTCGGCGATGTTGAGCTTGCAGCCGAGGGTGAGGATGGCGGCGGTGGCGGGGGGGGTCCGGTCTGACATAAGCGAAGCCTTGTCGCAATCATACGGGCTGGTATCGGAGTGTCAAACTCGCGCGAATGTGAGACTGGGGAATCGAAATGGAGTTGCGATGGAGGTTGGGCGGTTGTTTCTGGCCGCGAAAGCCGGGTAAGCTGGACAGACCGAAGGGGAGTAACCCAAGACAGCGTCATCGTCAGGACGTCCCAATTACAACGGGGCCGGTGACGCGGCCCACGGCGGCGGGACAGACCTTCGGCTGATAGCTTTATCAGCTGGAGGTGCCTCGTTTGGTCGTCGATCTCTGGGTCTGGCCCGCATTCATCGCCCTGATCTTCTTCTTGCTCGCACTCGACCTCGTCGTATTTCAACGCGATATCCACGAGGTCTCGATTACGGAGGCGTTTGTCTGGAGCGTCGATCTGGACGATCGTCGGGCGTTGCCTTTGCGGGTGTCATATGGGCGTGGCACGGGCATGACGCGGCGGGTGAATATATCGCGGGTTACGTCATCGAGCGCAGCCTGTCGGTCGACAACATCTTCGTCTTCGCGCTGATCTTTACGTACTTCGCGGTCCCGGCAAACTATCAGCCGCGCATTCTGATCTGGGGCGTCGTCGGCGCCATCATGTT
Source organism: uncultured Chloroflexia bacterium (assembly GCA_963766645.1). GTDB lineage: Bacteria > Chloroflexota > Dehalococcoidia > DSTF01 > WHTK01 > WHTK01. The sequence goes on from CAVYAY010000002.1 coordinate 1,329,822, forward strand.
TCGCCTCGCCTTCATCGGCGCCGGCGCGGGACTGCTGGATGCGTTCCACTGGATGATCTACGTCTTCGGTGGATTCCTCGTCTTCACAGGCGCCCGGATGGCGGTTGGCAAGGAGATGGAGGTCCACCCGGAAGACAACCCGGCGCTGAGGCTGTTGCGGCGTGTGATCCCGATTACCTCCGACTATCGAGGGCACGCGGTTTTTCGTGCGGCAGGGCGGGCGGCAGGATGGCGACGCCGCTGCTGGCGGTGGTGATAACGCTCGCGACGACGGACGTCGATCTTCGCGGTCGACTCGATCCCGGCGATTTTCGCGGTCACGGACGATGCGTTCATCGTCTTCTCCTCGAACGCGTTCGCCGTACTGGGCATGCGCGTCCTGTACTTCCTGCTCGCCGGTGCGATGCATCGCTTCGTCTACCTCAAGATCGGGCTGTCGGCGGTGCTGATCTTCGTCGGCGTGAAGATGCTGACCGAGGAGTTCTATCACATGTCGATCTGGGTTTCGCTGGGAATCATCGCGGCGGTCCTGGCGGCGTCGATTGGCGGTTCTTTGTTCGTGACTCGGCGAGCGAGTGCTGAGATCGAGCCGGCGTAACGGAGGTTCGATGAACGAGAACAAACCGGTACTGGTTACGACGGACGGCTCGGCGCACTCGCACCGAGTGTTGCCGCACGCCGCGCTGCTGGCGACGGCGCTGGAGACATCGTTGGTCCTGCTGCAGGTGCTTGATGAGGAGGAGGACGATTCGGATCACGCGCGAGCCACGTGTGGCGCAACGCTGGAGCGGCTGGGTATCGACGGCGAGGTGGTGGTTGAGGCGCGCGACGGGCAGGGGAAGACGGCTGACGCCGTGCTGCGGGTGGCGGAGCGGTTAGACGCGGCGGTGCTGGCTATCGACTCACGGGGCCACGGGGCGCTGCGTCACGCGTTGCACGGCAGTGTGGCGCTGGACGTGCTGTCATCGGCGAACCTGCCATTGCTGGTCAGCGGGCCGAATTTGGAACCGCGGTCACGAGAGGCGTCGGCTTATCGCATCGTGGCGACGAGCGACGGCTCGAAGGCGTCGGAGGCGCTGCTGCACGCTCTGGGGGCGCTGGCAGGGGACGGGGGCCTGGAGATCACGCTGCTGCGGGTGCACGAGCACGAGCCCGGGGGCCGGGACGATGCGGCCGCGGTGCAGCTCTGCCACGACGAGCTGGAGGCCGCCCGCAAGCTGCTGCCGGCAGCGTTGAGCGTCGAAGCGGTGGTGCGGGAGATCCCGCGCGGCGCCGGAATCGACACGGCGATTATCGAGAAGGCGCAGGAGCTGGGCGCACACGCGATCGCGATGTCGACGCAGGGCCAGAACGCGCGACGTCACGTGATGATGGGGAGCGTGGCGCTGACGCTGCTGGGGCGCTCGCCGCTGCCGTTGTTGCTGACGCGGGCAGAGGTCTAAGGCTTCGCACGAGGCCGACGGCTGCGCATCTTCGCCTGGCGGCTCATCTGCTCCGCCTTGTTGTGAGAGGGACGTGAGGGGAGACCCCTCAGACTACCCCCGCAGGGGCTGCGCCCCTACTGACCCTGCCTAAGTTTGCTGGGCTTCTTCCGGACTACGCATGAGGTTGGGCAGAATGCCCGGTCGAGGCGAGGCTGACGGCTGCGCATCTTCGCCCGGCGATTCCTCTGCTCCGCCTTCTTGCGGAGGAGACATGACATGAGAGGAGCCTTCGACGGACTCAGGATGTGGTAGCCGCGCTCCCGATACCTCGCTAGATTGTCATATCTAGGAGGGGCCGCCGATCCAGCGGAAGTAGGGGTCGAGGCTGGGCAGGACGCCGGTTGAGGCGGTGAGGAAGACGAGGCCGAGCACGAGGCTGAAGACGGCAGCGACGAGGCCGGCCATGACATAGATCGTCTGGCGGCGGCGGGTGGAGACGAAGCCGAAGGTCGACGTGATGGTGATCACGGTGTTGGAGACGAGCAGGCCGGCGACGAAGACGAAGAGCGCGCTGATGGCGACGCCCTGGCTCGTAGCGCCGACGGCGGTGGCGATGATCAGGGCCTGGGTGCCGGTCTCAGCGCCGATGCCGTGGATGACGCCGATGCCGAGGGCGGTGCGGGAGCTGTAGTTCTGGGGCTCAGCGTGGATGTGCTCGTGCTGGCCGATGCGGGAGCGTACCCAGTGCCAGGCGTTGCTGACGCCGGCGAAGACGAGCATCCAGCGGCTGCGCATGTGGAACTGGCCACCGCCGTGGTAGTAGCGATAGACCGAATAGAAGAGGTAGGTGGCGAGGAAGAGCAGGGTCGCGCCGACGAGCTTCTCCATGATCGGGTCGATCCAGCCCGGCAGGACCTCGGCGGCGAGGATGGCGATGACGCCGAGCACGACGACGACGGCGCCGTGGCCGATGGCGTAGAGCGAGCCGAGCCAGAGCGCCTGCTTCTGGCTGGGCGGCAGCGAGGCCGTAAGAACGCGGACGCTGGAGAGCGGACGCGCTAGGGTTGCGGTCGCGGCGCCGGTGACGCCAGACGGGAGCGCCGTGCCGGTAGCGACCAGCGGAGCGCCTTGATCATCCCGCGAGTGGGAGTGCGAGTGCGTGGAGTGGTGGCTCTCGTCCGTGAGCATGACGCCGGGCTCGCCGATGAGCCAGCTTTCGTCTTCGTCGTCGATGGCAGCGGCCGTGCTCGTGATGTCAGTAATCGCGGCGATGTGGTCCCAGTCGATGCCGTGGCGGATGCCGAGGGCCAAGGCCGCGGCGTAGACGCCGAGGCCGCCGATGCCGGCGGTCAGGAAGAGGGATTCGAGGCTGATGAGGGCCCTCCGCAGTTCGATCTAAATGCAATCAATTGCAATAACGTCCCGTCGCAGTGACTCTATCGCGGCTCAGCGGGCGTGTCAATCAAGGGCGCGGCTATACTGCGGAGCGATGCTTCGGGGTTACTTCAGGATGCTGCTAAAACGGGTCGTTCGCTACGGCATTATCGGAGCCGGCCCAGCGGTTGTGCTCTTTGCCTTCGCTTTGCTAGCAGGGCTGCCGCAATGGGTAGCGTTCGTAGCGATCGTCATGGGAGCGCTGATCGGGAGCGTTTTGGGCCAGATCCTCATGCCACGTCTGTTTGGCCCGGAGCCGCCGCCAACGCCGCCTGCTCCTCGTGGTCGAGGAAGCGGAAGAAGAGGATCGTGATCGCGGCGAAGCTCGCGGCTTCACCGAGCGCCCCCATGACGAGGCCAGCGATCTGCTGGTCGTCCCTAGCCGAGACGCCCCAGAGGCGATCAACCGTGTCGTAGTAGTGGTAGATGACGCCGCTGCTGGCGAAGAAGAGCAGCGCCAGCAGGCCCATCGGCATGCCGGTGGCAAAGAGGTAGAGCAGGCGCGCGCCCTCGCCCTGGTGGCCAGTGAGGGGTGTTGGCTGCACCACGGGCCACCAGAACAGGATGCCTGTCGCCATGAAGGCGATGTGCATCGTGATGTGGATCGGGAGGTTGTCCAGGGCGGCGCCGTAGACCGGCGGCACGTGCCAGAACCACATGTTGACAATGAACAACGTCCCGGAGAAGAGGGGATGCGTCACGGTGCGCGCGACGCGGTTGATCAGCCGTGGGCGCAGGAAGGGGTCGACCAGCGCGGGGGAGAGGCCAAGAAGGAGAAGCGGCGGGCCGACGGTGGTCACCGCAACGTGCTGCAGCATGTGCAACGAGAGCAGGCGGTTGGCCCCTGAGTCGAGTGGCGAGACGAGCGCGAGGAACATGACGGTGACGCCCGCGGTGAACGCGGCGGCGCGCCAGCCGTTGAAGGCGCCTTTCAGGGTCGTGACGCCGTAGGTATAGAAGGCGAGGGCGATAAAGGTGCCGGCGACGATGCTGGGCTCGAGGCTCCAGGCGCCGACATCGACCTGACGGCCGAGGTGCAGGAGGAGGGGCATGTTAGGGGCCCGGCTTCCAGCCACCGGCCATGTCGACGGCCTGCTGGACCATCTGGATGCGGCGGCGGCTGAGGATGTTGAGCGCGACGCCGGCGATGCCGATTAGCGGCACGACGATGCCGATGGCGAGCAGCAGGGCGCCGGTGCCGGGCGTCTGGTCCTGGTCGATCATGATCCAGCCGGCGACGGCGGAGCCGAGACCGAAGTGGAACATGAGGAGGAAGATCAGCATCGGCAACTCGAGGAGGCGGCCGCGGTCGACGGGAGACTGCAACTCGGGCGGCGTCCGTCCACTCGAGCGCGCTTCATTCCAGCGCGTTGCGTAGCACGTCTTGTGAATCCAGCGCCTGTCGAGAAAACCGGCGGCAGACCAGTCTTCGATTTGTTCGCGGCACTTGCTGCAGCGTCCGGGCCATTCGACCATCAAGGCATCACCCCACCGCCACCATTATGGTACGAAGGGTTAGTAGGGCAAAGGGCCATTCAGTCTATACAGCAGAGCTCGCCACGGGTGAAGGCTTCCCAGCCCTCACGAGCGAGGACGGCGACGATGATCAGGGCGGCAACCGGGTCGGCCCACCACCAGCCGAGCAGCGCGTTGGCACCGAGGCCGAGGAGCAAAGCGGCGGAGAGGTAGCTACAGACGAGCGTCTCGCGCGATTCGGCCTCGAGGGCGCGGCTGTTGATGCGGTGCGCCAGCCGGTGCTTGGCGACGGACATGGCCGGCATGATGACGAGCGAGGCGGTCGCGATGCCGATGCCGAGGTAGGAGACGTCTGGCTCTTCGGTGGCGATGAGGTCACGGACGGCTTCGTAGCCCACGTAGAAGGCAAGCAAGATGAAGGTGAGACCGACGAACTGCGCGGTGCGCTGCTCCCAGGCGGAGTCTTCTTCGCTGCGCCTGAGCAGGTGGACTAGGACGACGACACCGGCGCTGACCTCGATGGTGCTGTCGAAGCCGAAGCCGACGAGGGCAATGCTTCCGGCGATGAACCCCGCGGCAATCGACAGGACGGCCTCGGCGGTGTTGTAGGCGAGCGTGGTGCTGACGAGGCAAAGGGCCCAGCGTGTGTCCGTCTTGAGCTGTAGCGTTTGCATAGTTAAAAGCTGGGGCTTCGCCCCGAGACTCCACTAAAGGCGGCGTCCAAGGCGATAGCTAAGTCGGGGCTCTGCCGCGAAGCCCCACTAAAGGCGGCGCCAAGGGCGTCTTGCCGCCAGGCGCGCGTAGATTATCGCGATATGCGGCTGGCTGTCTTGTTCTGACCCGCGGCGGGCGTGCTACGATCCTTGTGACGGTGCACACAAAGTCTTTCTTCCTGTTCGGGGCGGTTGTTGCTGCCATCTTCGTGACTGCCTGTGGCGGCGGAGGCGGCAAGAAGTTCTCCGACACGGTAGTGATCGGCGCCGACGATATACGGCCGGAGCTGGTCAGCACCGAACTGGTCACGGGCAAGAACCGCTTCGCCTTCGCGCTGATCGACCCTGACGGGTCGCTGATCGTCGACGCGAAGGTCCACATGGTCTTCTACCGCCTGCAGGATGACGGGACGGAGGAGAAGCGTTTCGAGATGGACGCGATCTCCAGCGTGCCGGCGCGCGACGCGGGTATCGCCGAGACGATCCAGCACGTCCACGCGGACGGTACGGTGCATATCCACGCTAACGTCGGCGAGCAGGTCGGTATCTATGCGTCGGTTATTGACTTCGATGAAGCCGGACGCTGGGGTGTTGAGCTGCAGGTGGACACCGGCAAGCGCAAGGAGACGATCCGCCCCAGCTTTATGGTGGGGTCAGTGGCGACGACGATCCCGATCGGCGCGGACGCGCCGCACAGCGTGAACCGAACGGTAAACGATGTGGACGACATCACTCTGATCGACAGCTCGGCTACGCCGTCTGAGGAGATGCATACGGAGACGATCGCCGAGGCGATCGACGCGGGACGGCCGGTGCTGGTGTTGTTCGCTGTGCCGGGCTACTGCACCAGCCAGCTCTGCGGCCCGGAGTACGAAATCATGCGCAAGCTCTACCCGCAGTACCGCGACCGCGTCTCTTTCATCCACGTCGAGCCCTATGAAGTGCCGTCCAGCCCGGACAAGGTGCTGGTGCAGGCGGCGGTCGACTTTGGTCTTCAGTCGGAGCCGTGGTTCTTCGTGATCGACGCGCAAGGGAAGGTGTCGATGAAGTTCGAGGGGCCGACCAGCATGCTGGAGCTGGTGAACGCGCTGGACGCTGTCGTCAATTAGGCACGAGGGCGGCTACCTGACCACATCGTAGCGTAGCCAGGCGTAAGCGCCGTCCAGCATCTGGCAATCGCGCAGCTTCATCTCAATCGGCGTATTGGCGGCGAAATCAAGGGTTCGATAGATGGTGTGCGGACTCATCCCGCCGACCAGGACGGGATGCAGGAGCAGGCTGACCTCGTCGACGAGTGCTTGACGCAGCAGCGCGCCGTTGAGCGTGCCACCGGACTCGACGCGCACCGTGGCGGCGCCATATCGCGTCGCAATCTCCTGCAGTGCCAGGGAGAGATCGACTCGTTCTTCGCCGGCCGTGAGGTCTTCTACATCCTGGTAGCGCAGGTAGTCGCGATGTTCGCGAGGCGTGGAGCCAGCGCAGATCGAAACGAAGGCGGACCAGAAGGGCCACATTTTGACGCGGCGCCAATCCTTGATGCGGCCTCGGCTATCGATGACGGCGAGGCGGCCGCGGCGCGACGGGTCCAGCGGAGCTTGTGACGGTGGCTCAGGGGCTTGTCGCAGCGCGGCGAGGATCGTGTCGCTGCCGGCCAGGGTCAGGTCTTCGTCCCAGTGGCGTGCCAGTTGATAGAAGAGGCCGAAGTTGGGAGCGAGACCCGTCGTGCGGCCATCGGCGCTGACGGCGTTATGCAGGATGACCTTCGGTCGCATGCCGAGATGATGCGCCTGGAGCCTTGTGGCGGCGAGGGCCGAACGGCCCAGACCGTAAACTGCGCGGGTGAGCACGCTGGCCGCTCTAATTGGCAGCATCCTTTTTGTATTTCTGGTTGCAAGCCTGCTTTTGGCGTGGCTGTGGCGCAGGACGGACGATGAATCCCGTGGTCTGGTGCTGGCGATCTGGAAGTTGCCGCTGCGGAAGAAGATAAGGCTGGCGCGCTCGCTCGCCGGCGACCGGCGGATCCCGTTGCTGGTGCGCCTGCTGCCGCCCGCGATGGTGCTTTACCTGGCCATGCCGCTAGACGTGATACCGGACTTCATTCCAATCCTAGGCCAGGCTGACGACGTGCTGGTCGCCGCCGTGGGAATCGTCCTGCTGCTGCGGCTGACGCCGCGCCACGTGCTGGAGGAGAAGCTGAGGGCGCTGGAACGCTAGTGGACCGTGAACGAGCCGTTCATGGTGTCCGGGTGGACGTCGCAGCGGAAGTAGTAGGTGCCGGGCGGGGGCGCGTCGAAGGTGAAATTGACGACGGCAGGTCCGGTGACGAGGTCACCGCTGAAGATCTTCTGGGCGAGGCTCTTGTCGTTGTAGAGCGCGAAGTTGTGCAGCACGCTGGGGTCCTGATTATCGAACTGGACCGTAACAGACGCGCCGGAGGTGGCCGTGAGGGCGCGCTGGTCGAACGCGAGGTTTTTCGCGACGAGTTGGATTACGGTCTCGCCGGGGGCGCTAGGGGTGGGCGGCGCGGAGCTTTCGGTGGTCGGCGCCGGGGTGGGGAAGACCTCGCGTTCGGCGCCGATACCGTCCATCGACCCGATAACAACGCCGGCGAAGACCAGCGCGAGGGGAATGAGGGAGAAGACGAATATCTGCCAGCTCTTGAACACGAGTCCTTCTTTGCTCCTTGGCGCTGCCTAGTGAGTCCCCGTTCCGTGTACCTGGGTTGAGGCGGCACGCCGAGCCATGCGGCGGTCCCAGGCGGGCCGTTCACTGTGGATCTCCGGCAGCTCGTCGAAGTTGTGCTCCGGAGGCGGCGAAGAGGTCATCCACTCCATCGAGTTGCCTTCCCAAGGGTCGTCGCCGGCCGACTTCGGGTGCGTCGTCAGTGTCTTGATGACGTTGATGATGAATACGAGGATTGAGAGGGCGATGACGAAGGCGCCGATGCTGGCGATGAGGTTCCATGTCTCCCAGCCGAGACCGCTCTGGTACTCAGCAATGCGGCGGGGCATGCCCTTGAGGCCGAGGATGTGCATCGGCATGAAGGTCATGTTCATTCCGATGAGCATGAGCCAGAAGTGAATCATGCCGAGCGTTTCGTCCATCATCTTGCCGGTCATCTTGGGCATCCAGAAGTAGATGCCTGCGAAGACGCCGAAGACGGAACCGCCGAAGAGGACGTAGTGGATGTGGCTAACGACCCAGTAGGTGTCGTTGATCGCGTAGTCGATTGGGACGACTGCGTGGAAGACGCCGTCAACGCCGCCGATGAGGAACATGAAGAGGAAGCCGATGGCGAACATCATGGGGACGCGCAGGCTGATGCTGCCGCCCCACATGGTGCCGAGCCAGTTGAACATCTTCACGCCGGAAGGCACCGCGATCATCATCGTGGCGAGCATGGTCCAGACGGTGAGCGGCACGCTAAGGCCGGTGGCGAACATGTGGTGCATCCAGACCGTGAAGCCGAGGACGCCGATGCCGGCGCCGGCGAAGATGACGGCCTTGTAGCCGAAGAGCGGCTTGCGTGAGAAGACGGGGAGCACTTCAGAGACGATGCCCATAGCCGGCAGGATCATGATGTAGACGGCCGGGTGACTGTAGAACCAGAACAGCTGCTGATAGAGCAGCGGGTTGCCGCCGAATCGCGGGTCGAAGAAGTGGGTGCCGATATAGCGGTCGGAGAAGAGCATGGTGAGGACGCCGGCGAGCACGGGCGTGGCGAAGACGACGAGCACGGAGGTGACGACGATCATCCAGACGAAGATCGGCATGCGCATCAGCGTCATGCCGGGGGCGCGCATCGTCATCGTGGTGACGAGGAAGTTGATCGCGCCGCCGACGGAGGAGATACCGAGGATCTGAACGCCGAGGATCCAGAGGTCGGTGCCGTGGCCGGGGCTGTAGGTGCTGGTGGATACCGGCGGGTACTCCGTCCAGCCAGCAGCTGCGCTACCGCCTGCGACGAAGAAGGAGCTGAACATGATGACCGCGGCGAGGGGGATGAGCCAGAGGCTAAGTGCGTTGATGCGGGGGTAGGCCATATCCTTGGCGCCGATCATCAGCGGCAGCAGGTAGTTGCCGAAGCCAGCGCCGACGGGGATGACGAAGAGGAAGAGCATCGTCGATGCGTGCATCGTGAAGAACTGGTTGTATTTGGCGTGGGAGAGGAAGGTGTTGTCCGACCATGCGAGCTGGGTGCGGACGAGGAGCGCGAGGATGCCGCCGATGACGAAGAACGACAGCGTGAAGATCAGGTACATGATGCCGATCTTCTTGTGGTCAGTGGTCAGCAGCCACTCGAGGATTACGTTGCGCGACTGCGCTCCGTGTGCTGGTCTTGCGATTGCTTCGGTCGCCAAGTTACCTCACCCCCCGGTGGGCCCGCGTACTAGTACGACAGGTAGAGAATCGATAGCACGAACACCCAGACAACATCGACGAAGTGCCAGTAAAGCACCGCCGCGTCGGCGAAGAGGTGACGTGTCGGTGTGAAGTCGTTCCAGAAGGCGCGCAGGAGGACCACAAAGAGCATTGCGAGTCCGACGATGACGTGTGAGCCGTGGAAGCCGGTTATCAGGAAGAAGGTTGCGCCGTAAGTGCCGGAGCTGGCGTTGAGACCTTCGTCCATAAGGTTGAGCCACTCGTAAATCTGACCGCCAATGAAGATGCCGCCGAGGACCAGGGTGAGGACGAGACCCAGCTTGAAGAGCTGACGGTTGCCCTTCTTCAGAGAGATTATGGCGGCGTGGGCCGTGACGCTGCTTGAAACCAAGAAGACGGTGAGGATGACGCCGAAGGTCTTGTCGACGGTGTGCTCAATGTCGTGAGGCGGCCAGCCGATAGCCTGGTTGCGGACGAAGAAGTAGCCGGCGAACATGCCGCCGAAGAGCATGATCTCCGAGGCGATGAAGAGGACCATTCCCGCCATGCCGCGGCTCATGCCTTCGGAGGCGTGGGCGTGAGCCGGCGCGGCAGCGGCTTGAATCGCCATTGCTAGTTGCCCTCCCTGGAGGCTGTCTGCTGTGGCTTAACGCCCTGCGCTGCCTGGGTTTCCGATAGCCATGCCTCATAGTCCGCCTCGGAGCGCGCGTCGATAACGAACTCCATGTTGGCGTGGCGCAGGCCGCAGAACTGGTAGCACTGGCCGTGGTAGACGCCTTCTTCCTCGATGACCATGTGCATCTCGTTGATCATGCCGGGTATGGCCTGAATCTTGTACAGGGTATTCGGCGCGGAGAAGCTATGGACGACGTCGGTCGAGCGAACCTTTACGACGATGGTTTTGCCCACCGGCACGACGAGCGCGGGCGGCGTGAAATCGTCGTAGTTCGGGGGCGTCGCCTGCACCGTGACTCCGCCGTCGGGATAGATGAACTCCCACCACCACTGGTGGCCGACGGCTTCGACTGTAAGGTCGACGTCCGCGGGATCGGGCGGCGTTTTGAGGTCCAGCAGAAGGACGAGCGCAGGAACAAACAACGCAACCAGGATGATGATCGGGATGATCGTCCAAGTGAACTCGAGGACGCTGGAGCCGTGAACCTGCTCCGGGATGGTGTCGTCAACGCGGCGGTAGCGAAGCATGGCCCAGATGATGCCGGCGGTGACGATGAAGAAGACGAGGAAGGAGACCGCAAGCACCGCCTCGTAAAGGAGGTTGACGTCCTTACCTGTCTCGGTGACGGCGTGAGGGAGCTGGAATACCGTGACCGCACCGACAATGGTGACGATGGCGAGGATAAGAATGAGCGTAGCCGCGATAATAATCGAGACTGGCGGCCTGCGGCGGCCCGCAGGGTCTTGAGTCATTCGGATCCCTCCCCCGACGCCCGCCTGCCAAGACGGGCCGGGCTTTCGCAGCATAGGTTTGGCTTCGAGTTTGTGTCAAGCGTCACGATGGGGCGTTTTAGATTCGTTTTGGCGCGTGGACGACGCCTGGCGTGGGGCGCCTCCTGGGTATTGCGGCGCTGGAGTATTCCTTTCGTGGGCGTTACATTTGCCGCATTCAGGAAAGCTCGGAGGATTAGAGGTTGCGTTATCTGCTTGTGGCCGCACTCGGGCTGAGCCTGGCCCTTGGTATCGCCTGCAGTGGTGACGATGATGGATCGTCTGTCGGCGGCAGTGGCGGCTCTTCGGCCGCTCCTACCGAAACGTCCGGCGGGGCCCCCTCGGGTGGCGGAGCGACGCTGCAGGACGCCTGCACGCTGCTGAGCGAGGCGCAGGTAAACACGGCGTTGGGGGACGATCAGGTTGCGATGACGAACAGCCAACCGGCGACGCAGGCTGAATCGACATGCCAGTGGGAGGGCTCCAAGACGGGGAATCGGTACCTGCATCTGACGCTGCGGACGGCCCAGAACGCGGCGTCGGTCTTCGAGAACGACTACCGTTCGGCGGACGGCGCTGTGAGCGTGCCGGGTATCGGTGACGAAGCGTTCGCTCTGCCCGGCCAGGACACACCGAACAACTACCGGTTTCTGACGATGGCGGCGCTGACGAGCAGCCTTTACATCCAGATAAACATCGCCGGGCCAAACCGGCCGGACGAGGCGGCGCTATCGACGCTGACGACGGTGATGGAGCAGGTGGTATCGAATCTGCAGTAGCGCCCGTCTGGATTGACTTGCCGCGCGGCGAATTCCTATAGTTGACGCCTGTCCCACGTGCCAAGGTAGCTCAGTCGGTAGAGCACAGCTCTGAAAAAGCTGGGGTCGCCGGTTCAAGTCCGGCCCTTGGCACCACCTTCCTTTTAAGCCTACGTGCCTAGCGATTCGTGCCGACGTAGTTGCCGACGTCCTTCCAAACCAGCGCAGCGCCCGAATGACCGGCGACGACCATGGTTGCTATCGCGATGACCCCGAGGACGGACGAAGCAGCGTAAGTGGCGACGGGAGTCCACTCCGGTAGCTTGAATCGCTCGCGCCAGGTCTCCAGGACCCAGAGGCCGCTGGCCGCCATGGCAAAGAGAAAGGCGAATAATCGGGCCGCGTCGCCCTGCTCTGGATGGTCGCCGAAACCCACCCGGACACCTGCTGCCTGCCTGATGGTCCCTTCCATAGTCTCACCCGTCGAAGAGGCGACGATCGCGGCCCCGGCGCCAGCGAGGGCCAGGATGGCGATAGGCAGCGCGTATTGATGCCGCCAATCAGTTCTCCAGCCCAAGACGATGAGCGCCACGGCGGCGAGCGGCACCAGCACCACGGCTACATGTACCACCAGCGGATGTAGCGGTAACCCAAAGATCGTATCAACACCCAGCACGTTTCACTCCAAACTCTGCATTCTGCGGTCCAAACCGGCCTCGATGATTACTCTGACCGCGCTTTTGCGTGTGAAACAAGGGTAAAAGGTCGGCGAATTCTCTGCCTAAGGACACCCGCGGTCAGGCGCGGCTCGATCTCAGCGCCGGGTTCGGTTGAGCAAGCTATGCGTGATAGAATCCAACCAAGTCTAAGTGGCCAGGACGCCTTGGATTGGAGGCCACCCGTATGACCCATCTCCGTATCCTGCAGACGCCTGAGTTGAAAGAGCCAACTCTGATTGTCGCCTTCGCCGGTTGGTCCGACGCCGGGGGAGCCGCGAGCGGTGCCGCTCAGTATCTGATTGACCGCTGGCACGCCACGCGGATAGCGGAGTTTGAGGCTGAGGAGTTCTATGACTTCTCGCAGCTGCGGCCCACCGTGCGATACGAGGGCGAGCAGCGGGTCATCGAATGGCCGGACAACGCGTTCTTCCACCATCAGGCCGGGGAGCAGGATCTGATCATCTTTAACGGCATCGAACCGCACCTGCGCTGGAAGGCGTACACGGCTTCGATGATGGAGGTGATCGAGAAGTTCGACATCAAGCTGGTGATTTCGCTCGGCGCCCTGTTCGTTGATTACCCGCACACGCGGCCGATGAGGGTCACGGGGACGGCGCCGGACGCCGAGATGCTGGAGCGTGCCGGAATCTACACCCGCGGCGGCCGTTACGAGGGGCCAACGGGTATCAACGGCGTCTTCAACGCGTCGCTGCGGGAGAAGACGGTGCAGAACGGCAGCATCTGGGCCAACGTGCCGCACTACGTCTCGGCATCACCGAACCCGCCGGCCACGCTGGCGCTACTGAAGTCGCTGAGCGCGATGCTGTCGCTGGAGGTGCCGTTGGGCCGCATGGTGCGCGCCTCTGCCGCCTTCGACGCACAGCTCAACGAGGCGACGTCACGCAACACCGAGGTGTCCGACTACGTGAAATCTCTGGAAGAGCGCATCGACTCCGAGGGCTTCGACGACGATGAGGACTACGAGGTCGTCGAAGAGGAGCTGCCGGCGACAGAGAGCATCGTCCAGGACATCGAGGACTTCCTGCGGGGTTCTGCGAAGGACGAGTAGCCGGGCCTCAGGGCTGAGCTTCAGGCCCGCGCTCGAAAGTCACGCTTCACCTCTCCTCTCGCTTTATAAGTGCTGTTAAGGCGGAAGTATTTTCTGGGCCGTGGGTGCGGTAGCCTAGAAGCAACACTTGCGCGCTGTTCACGGCTCGACGCCGTTCTGATCCCCGGAGCTACACATGAATCCGTCCGAAGACTCCGCCAGCCCGTTCGCCGTTGAGGCGGTGAACGTGGTCAAGACGTACCAGACCGACGACGTCGAGGTGCATGCGCTTCGCGGCGTGTCGCTGCAGGTGCCGAAGGGCGAGATGGTCGCGATCATGGGACCGTCCGGTTGCGGCAAAACGACGCTGCTCAACTGCCTGAGCGGGCTCGATGCGATTGACGACGGGATCGTCAGGGTAGACGGCGTCGACATCAACACGCTCTCGGATGACGACAAGAGTCACTATCGTGCGCAGCGAATGGGCTTCGTGTTCCAGTTCTACAACCTGCTGCCGGTGCTCAGCTCCGCGGAAAACGTAGAGATGCCGCTGCTGGTCAGCGGCGTCCCGGCCAAAGAGGCCCGCGAGCGCGCCTTACACTCGCTGAGCCTGGTCCATCTCGAGGAGTGGGCGGGGCATAAGCCGGCGCAGCTCTCCGGGGGCCAGCGGCAGCGCGTAACGATCGCGCGGGCGCTGGTCAACGACCCCGCTATCGTCTGGGCCGACGAACCGACGGGCGACCTCGACTCGAAGAACGCGGACGAGATCATGGAGCTGATCGTCGGGCTGAATGAGCGCAACCAGCAGACCTTCGTCATCGTGACGCACGACCTCCACATCGCCCAGTCGACGCACCGAATTGTCAACATGCTGGACGGTCAGATCATCGAAGAGATGCAGACCGAACGCGGCCGCGTCCTCGCCAAGGGCGCCGCGAAATGAAGGCTCAGAAGATCGGCAGAAACGTAAGCGGGAGATGAAGCAGCGTGGATAACCTGTTTGGCGTACCGCTCAGCAGCTTTCTGATCGCGCTGACGCTGCTCGTAATCCTGATCGGCGGCGTGCTGGTCTGGATCTGGTGGCGCAATCCGCTGCTGGTGCGTATGGGATTGCGCAACGTTGTGCGGCGCAAGACTCAAACGACGTTAATCGTGATCGGGATGATGCTGGCGACACTGATTGTCAGTGCGGCATTCGCGACCGGTGACACGGTCGGATACTCGGTGACCAATCAGATTTACAACGACCTGCAGGGGGCGGACGTCGTCCTGGCCTTCGACAGGAACGCGGCGACGACGGGTGTTACCGAGCTTTCCGACGCGGACGTGGCAGGGCTGCGCCAGGCGCTGCGTGACGATCCGGACGTCGAAGGCGTCAGCGGCGTGGTGCAGACTCGCGTGCCGGCGATCAACACGGAGGACAAGCGAGCCGAGCCGCTCGCGACGCTGGCCGGTGTCGACCCCGATTCGGTGGACGTGCTGGGCGGCCTGACCGCTTTGAACGGCCAACAGCTTTCGGCCACAGGCCTGGCGGACAACCGCGTCTACATCACGAAAAGGCTGAGCGAGGAAATCGACAGGGGACCAGGCGACAGTCTGACGATCTACTACGCCAACAAACCGGTTGAACTGGTGGTGACGGATGTTGTGCGGGACAACGCGATGACCAGCTCTAACGAAGGACAGGACTCGTTTTCCAGTACGACCGGCGGCATCGTCACTTCGCTGGAGCAGTGGCGCGCGATCACAGGCGACGAAACGCGGATCGACCTGATCGCCGTTTCGGCGGTGGGTGGCGTGCGCGACTCGCTGAGCCGGGTCGATGGGGTTGAGAAGACCGTCCAGGATTACATCGACGCGTCCGGCGCGCCGATGGAAGTGATCCTGACGAAGCAGGATCTGGTCGACCTCGCCGAGCTGATCGGCTCGATCTTCGTCACGTTTTTCGTGGTCTTTGGCCTGTTTTCGATCGCAGCGGGCGTGATGCTGATCTTCCTGATGTTCATCATGCTGGCGGCGGAGCGCCGCTCCGAGATGGGCATGGCGCGCGCCGTTGGCATGAAGCGGATGCACCTCACGGAGTCGTTCGTGGCGGAGGGGATGGCCTACAACATCGGCTCGGCGATGGTGGGAGCGCTGCTGGGGCTGGCAGTTGCCGGGCTGCTGATCTGGATCATGGCTCAGATATTCAGTGATTTCGGCCTTGGGATTACATTCCATTTCAATCCGCAAGGATTCGTAATCGCATACTTCCTGGGCCTTGTGATCACGTTCATCACGGTGGCGTTTTCCTCGTGGCGCGCCGCAAACCTGAACATCGTCGAGGCGATCCGGGACCTGCCGGACCAGGCGAGGCTGAGCCCCAAGGAGGGATCGCTGCGAAAATTGTTGCCGGCCACGGTGGCCGTCGTCTGGACGCTGGCCTGGATCGCGATGGTCGTCATCTGGGGCGTTGCGGCCTTCCTTTTCTTCACGCTCGGGTTGACGACATACGGCGCCGGCATGATCGGCGGCGGACTGTTGGCAGGCGCCTATGTCTGGGGCGTGACGCGCGTTAACCGGCAGTGGGGCGCCCTCAGCATGCGGGGCCGCATCGGCTACGTGCTGTGGTGGGTGGGCTTCAGCGCGATGGCATTCGTGACGTGGCTGCTATTCCGCACGCGTCGTTGGGCCGGGGAACATCGCAACATGGGCGGCTGGGCGGTGTGGGCGCTGATGATCGGCGCGGTGGCGACGTGGTGGGGCGGCTGGCCCGGTAATATGGCGTTCGCCTACACGGCGGGCACGACGTTATTCATATTTGCCATCGCGATGCTCGCGGTCTACTTCGGCGCCAACGCGCGGCGGGCGTTCACGATCGCCAGCCTGCTGATCCTGTGGTACTGGCTGCTACCACTGCCATTCAGCTTCTTTGTCGATGATGCGTCCAACTATAGCGACCCGCTGCTTCAGCTGGCGAAACTCCTCGGCGTGGCGCCTGCCGACGAGGTCGTGGGCGACATCGAGATGTTCTTCGTGTCTGGCATCGCTATGACCTCCGCGGCGACGCTGTTCGTGATCTTCAACGCGGACCGGCTGCTGAGCGCCGTCAACGCGCTAACACGGTTGCTTGGAGGTATCACGCCCGCGATGCGGATGGCGATTTCCTACCCGCTGGCCTCAAAGTTTCGCACCGGAATGACGCTGGCGATGTTCACGCTCGTGGTCTTCAGCCTGGTGGTGATGGCGACGCTGAATTCCAACTTTACGCAGCTGTTCCTGGGCCAGGATGCGAAGGGTGGTTTCGACGTGCGAGTCTTCGCGAGTTCGTCAAACCGGATCCCGGACCTGGGCGCGGCGCTGCAGGATACGGGGTACGACGTCGGAGCCAACATTACGGGTATCGGCACGCTGCTGACGGATGACCCTCAGGTGAAGGTCACCGGATCGGATGAGGATTTCGCAACCTACCCGGTCCAGGGCATGGACAAGGAGTTTGTCGACCTGGCTCGTTTCCCGTTGACGACGCGGGCGATCGGGTACGAATCGGACGCGGCCGTGTTCGAGGCGCTGCTGAACGACCCGACGCTGGCGATCGTCGACGAATCGAGGACCGCACCGGCGGGCGGCTTTGGCGGGGACAACAACGACTTCCGCCTGGGGCCGAGCACGGAAGAGCTGCGCAAGACGCCATGGGAGCCGATCCCGGTGACGGTGCGGGACGCTAAGACGGGCAAAGAGGTCGAGCTGCGTGTTATCGGGGTGCTGGAGCCGCAGGTAACATCCGTGACGTTCGCCTGGGCGGCGTTGTTTACGCAGCGTTCGGTCGTGGAGGATTATCTGGGCGGCGGAGAGATGGAGAGCTTCTACCTGACGACACGCGACCCGTCGAAGAAGGCGACGGTTGAAGTGGCTTCGAGCATCGAGGCGGCACTCCTGCAACGTGGCGTCGTGGCCGACTCGCTGCAGCAGAAGCTGGAGGACTCAGCGTCGCAGTCGAGCGCGTTCCAGTATCTCTTCGAAGGATTCATGGGGCTGGGGCTGATTGTCGGCATCGCGGCGCTGGGTGTGATCGCGTTCCGAACGGTGGCGGAGCGCCGCCAGCAGATCGGGATGTTGCGGGCAATCGGCTACACGCGGAGATTGGTTGCGCTGTCCTTCTTCATGGAGTCGTCGTTCATCGCGCTGGCCGGCATCGGCATGGGGCTGTTCCTGGGGTCGGCGCTTTCGTACAACCTGCTGACCAGTCCGCAGTTGATCGGCGAGGCGGGGGCGAAGATCAACTTCCACTTCCCGCTGGTGCGGCTGGTGATCATCATCGGCGTCGCCTACGGGGCGAGTGCGATCATGACGTTCATCCCGGCACGCAGTGCGGCACAGGTGCCAGTTGCGGAGGCCCTGAGATACGCTGGTTAGCGCGGCAAGGCGGTAGAATCGTTGATATGAAGACCGAGTTTTACGAATCGGACCCGTTTTCGCCACAGAAGGCGGCGCTGCTGCTGCGAATCGACACGGACTACCGCTTTGAGAAGGGCGAGGAGGTCGTGATCGCGGAGGGTGGCAAGACCGTGAAGGTACGCGTGCTGGACGTCAGGGTGCGCATCGACGCCGGGGTGCTGAGCCGCGAAGTCCTCGGGCTTAAGCTATAGGCAGAGATCATGTCGTACTTTCCTGCCCGCCTCGGCTTCGCGCTTCTTGGCTTCGTCGTGCTTACGTTGATCGCGTGCAAAGGCGACGACAAACCGACTGCAACCTCTACCGCGCCTGCGGCAGTAACGGCAGCAGCGACGCCGGCGCCGACTGATACGCCGCCGGCAGCCACCGAGACGCCGGCGCCAGAGCTTATCGACCCGTGCAGCTTGCGCGAATCACTGGAGGGCCAGCCGCTGACCGACGGCCCGTCGTTTGCGCTGGACGGCGGGGCAGGCTGGCAGCTGTGCATCGGAGGCGCCGCGGCGGGGAGCAGCGAGAAGTACCTCTTCGGGACGGCGGACGGCGGCGTCAGCTGGACGCTGCTCTCGATGACGACGCTGGGCAGCCCGACACCTGAGCCGGGCGTCGGCGAACTGCCGAACGGCAACGCCGCGGAGGCTTTGTTCTTCACTGACGCGGAGAAGGGGTGGCTGGGGTTGAGCAGCCCGGGGCAGAACCTCTACCACAGCGACGACGGCGGGGTGAGCTGGAGCGCGGTGGCTGGATTGTCGCCGGGCCTGCCCGTTACCGCGATCGACTTTTCGGACGCGGACACCGGGACGCTGACGACGCCGGACGGGGACTGGACGACGGCCGACGGCGGCGCGACGTGGGCGCCGGCGCCCTAAGCCATTTGACTAGTTATGTAAGGCCGTTTACCTTATAGCTCCCCGTCGACCCTTCTCAGGAAGGGTTTCTTCATGATGATGAGAGCTTCGCGACTGCTGCCGCTGCTGATCTTCGCGCTGGCTTTGCTGGCGTCGGGCTGTGGCGTGCCTTTGCCAGCGCCGCAACTGACGGCCACGGCGGAGAGCCAGCTGCCGCCGCCAGCGCTGGACCGGAGCGGCAGCCAGGTGCAGTCGGCCAGCTCCGGCGCGCCGAGCAACAGCGCCCTCAGCCTGCAGCAGACGGTGATCGACAAGAACCCTCCCTCCGCCCTCGCGCCACTCGAGGACGACGAGCTTGAGGGTGCGACCGCTGTTCCGGAGGAAGCCGACGCGGTCGAAACACCGGAGGCCGACGCGGTCGAGGCAGATACGCCGGAACCCGTAATCGAGCTACCAACGCCGGAAGCGCCGACGCCGACACCGGAGCCAGAGGTAGACGCTTCGCTCTACCCGCAGGAGATGCTCGCGCTGCTGAACCAGTACCGCCACGAGATTGGCATCCCGGAGCTGCAGTTCGACGCGACGCTGACAGCCTCGGCGATGGCGTACGCGGAGTACATGGCGACGACGAATTTCTTCGGCCACTATCCGCCCAGCGGGTCGACGCCGTCAGGGCGGATCGCCGCGGCGGGTTTCGAGGGGCAATACGAAGGTGAGGCGCTGTCGGCGGGGCAGCCATCGCCGGCGGTGGCGCTGAGCCGGCTGCTGGGCAGCTCGGCGCACGCGGCGATCCTGCTCAACCCGAACGCGGTGCTTGCGGGCGTGGGCTACTACTACGACGCGAACAGCTACTACGGCTACTACTGGTCGGTGGTTACGGCGAAGCCCTAGAGCGCCAGTCCTGCCGCGAAAAGGCCGCCCGAAAGGCGGCCTTTTGGTTGCGTATGGCGCGCTGGGAGGGACTCGAACCCTCGACCTCTGCCTCCGCAGGGCAGCGCTCTATCCGCTGAGCTACCAGCGCGGGAATGGTGCCGAAGGTGGGATTTGAACCCACACGAGCTAATGCTCACTACGCCCTGAACGTAGCGCGTCTGCCGTTCCGCCACTTCGGCGCGGACTCCTAGTCTACAACGTTGAAAGGTACGGGACACCCCCGTGGCTTTGAAAGACGGGGACACCCCGTGCCCCGCTAAGGTGCGCACGAGACGTCCTGGTTCTTGGTTGCTAGGCCTCGATGGCCTGAGCGTTGATTTGGCTTCGAAAGACGGGGACACCCCGTGCCCCGCTAAAGGGGCGCACGAGGCGTCTGGTTCTTGGTTGCTAGGTCTCGCTGGCCTGGGCGTTGATTTGGCTTTGAAAGACGGGGACACCCCGTTCCCCGCCGAAGAGGCGCATGAGGCCTCGAAGGTCTTGGCCGCTAGGCCTCGATGGCCTGGGCGTTAATGTCCAGCGTGACCTTGTCGGCGAGCATGAAGGTGCCGCCTTCCATGGGGACGTTCCAGGTCACGCCGAAGGCTGTCTTGTCGATCTCGCCACGCATGGTGAAGCCGACTTTGCGCTTGCCGCTGATGGGGTCGAGTACGGGGCCGGCGTACTCGCCTTCGAGCGCGACTTCGCCGGTCGTGCCTTTGATCGTGAGGTCGCCGGTGACGTCAAACTTGCCTTTGCCTTTGTCGGCGACTCTCTTCGTGGCGAACTCGATGTAGGGGTTGTTCTCGACGTCGAAGAAGTCGGCGCTCTTGAGGTGGCCGTCGCGGTTGGGGTCGTGGGTGCTGAAGGTGCTCATGTCCATGCGGCCCTTGAGGCTGGAGTTGGCGGGATTCGCCTCGTCCAGATTGAGCTCCGCGTCGGCGACCGCCAGGGTGCCTTTGATGAACGACACGCCGAGGTGGCGGATGGAGAACGAGACCTGCGTGTGTGCTATGTCGACCTGCCAGGCCAAATCTGTCACCTCCCCAAAGACCAGGTGCGATTCAAAATGTGCGGCCATTCTTAGGGCTGGGGCGCCAAACCGCAAGCGCCGCATGTGGGACAAAGAGAGTCGGTGCGAGTGGGCCTCGGCCAAGGCGTCGATTCCGGGGTGCCGATCCGACCTTGACATCAACCACGGTTGCTAAACATGATTCGCAGGCTTCGCAGAGGCGGGACGCGGGACTGCATCGAGTCACAAAGGAACCTGAGATGGTCGAAGAACGAAGTTGGGCAGACGAGGCCGATGTCGTGGTCGTTGGGGCAGGCGCGACGGGGCTGCCAGCGGCTATCGCGGCGTGTGAGGCCGGCGCTTCGGTACTGATCATCGAGGGCAACTTTGACATCGGCGGCCACGCGGGGATCAGCGGCGGCAACATTCCATTGGGCGGCGGCACGAGCGCTCAGGAGCGGGCCGGTATTGTGGATACGCCGGACATGCTGTTCGCCGACCTGACGGACTGGTCCGTTGTGCAGTCGAACGGTTTCCCGGACTATCGCTACAACGACCGCGAGATCATCCGCGCTTTCGCCGACTGGAGTGCACCGACGTATGAATGGCTGCTGGAGAAGGGCGTCGTGTTCATCGACCAACCGATCGATAACCGAGGGGCGCACGGCACCGGCAACTCGGCGCCGCGAGAGGCGCATTTCGCCGCGATGGACTGGGTGCAGTTTCAGACGGGCAAGGCGCAACCGCCGGAAAGGGGGCCGACGACCTCTTCCGGCATCGGGCTGGTCCGGCCACTGGAGGCGGCTGCACGCAAGATGGGCGTCCGCATCCTGCTGAAGCACAAGATGACGTCGCTGATCCGCGACGGAGCCGGGGGCCGGGTGATCGGGCTCACTTGCACAAACGAGGGTCGGGAGCTGGATATCCGGGCGCGGAAGGCGGTGATCCTGGGGACCGGCGGATCGACGAGCAACGTGAATTTCCGGCGCATCTTCGACCCGAGGCTGACCGAGGAGTACAGCACGGCGGGCGACCCGTTCAGCCCGCAGGACGCCAGCGGCGAACTCGCGGCGATGGCGATCGGAGCCTCGTTGTGGGGCACGTACAACCAGAGCGCGGAACACGGCATCGCGCTGGCCAAGGCGGGGCAGATCGGGACCTATCACGGCTACGGCCCGCTGATGTGGCAGCCGGGCAGCCCGGTGTTTCACCTGGCGCGGGCGACGGGACTCAAGGTGGCAGACTGGCAGAATGCGATCCTGGTGAACCAGGCCGGTTACCGCTTCTACGACGAGACCGCGCCGCAGTACATGTCGAATAACTACGAAGCCGTGCCGGACTACGTGCCGGGGAACTGGCGGAACGCGAGGGACATCGAGTACAACCCGCGCAACTTCATCAACGCCGCGATGGCGGGGACGGGCGAGGCGAGGAATGGAGGCGGGCCGATCTGGGCGATCTTCGATTCGGCGGCCGTGGCGCGTGAGGGTTGGGTGCCGGAGCCGCCTCACGTCAATGTCGCTGAGGGGTATTTCTTCAGCGGCGGCACTATCGAGGAGCTGGCTGCGAATATAAAGAACAAGTACCAGCGCGAGCCGATGCCGGCGGGCGTCCTGGCCGAGACGGTGCGGCGCTACAACAGCTTCGTCGATGCCGGCGAGGACCCGGACTTCGAGAAGCCGGCGCCGCAGTACAAGATCGAGACGCCGCCGTTCTACGCGGCGTGGTCGACGCCGGTTGTGCACGACACGAGGGCGGGGCTGCGGATCAACGCGCAGTGCCAGGTAGTGGACCTATCGGGTGAAGTGATAGCGGGGCTGTACTGCGGCGGCGAATCGGCGGGCGGCTTTGCGCAGCATGGCCTGGCGAGGTGTGTGGTGCAGGGGCGTATCGCGGGGATGACTGCGGCGGCTGAGAAGGCGTAGCGCTAGGACGAGCACTCCGGGTTAGCCACCGGCCAGGTAACTCCGACGGTGAGCGCCTCATAGCATCGTTTCGAGACGTCAACCGTCACGATGACCAGATTGAGGCCGCCCACTGTGGTGCCTCCGCCGCTCACCTCACCCCTGGCGGGCAGGTTGGCGCATTCGCCCTCGCTGAGCAGTTCCTCGTGCCCAGCGTCATCCCGGCTGACACACTCGGGAGGGGCGACGAACCCAACGTGGGCTTCATAGGTGCGAGAACGCAGAGGCAAGCCGAGGACGGTCAGCCCGCCGCTGGCCCGGAGATCAAACACGACGCCTGTAGAACCGTCGCTGGCGGGGTCGGGAATTGGTCCTGTCGCGGGTGATTCGGTCGTCGTCCGGGTCGTGCCGAAGGCGCCTGCGCCCAGCGCCACGATAATCGCGACCGCAACAACGCCTGCCAGGATCATCCAGGGTGCGTCACGACTCATGGCGTCTCCATCGTTGCCGCGCTATGCAGCACGACGGTCTTATTGTTGAAGGAGGGGCTTTGGCAGGTGTGCTAACCGCCCCTGTGGTGCCTTTGGTTGGATTGTAGGTAGCGGCAGGCGGGGTGGCAACGCAGGCGCGGCGTCAGGGGGTGGCGGTTTCGGTCGGGTCCGGGGCCGCTGTTTCGATTGGGTCGGGCTCCGACGTTGGGCTGGGTGATGGCGTCTCGGTTGGCACTTGCGTGGTTGTCGGCGATGGCGAAGCGGTGGCTGTCGGCTGTGGCGTTTGGGTTGGCGAGGCGGTGGCTGTCGGCTGTGGCGTCTTCGTTGGCGTAGCGGTGGCCGTCGGCTGGGGCGTCTGCGTGGGCGACGGCGTGGCGGTTGGGGACGTCGTGGCGGTTGGGGACGTCGTGGCAGGCGTTTGCGTTGGCTCGGCAGTGGCTGTCGGAGTCGCGAGGCTGGAGACGATGGCCGGGGCTTCGTTGGAGGGCTCCGACTCGAGGCCTTCGATGATCGCGGCGGTGACGACGTAGTAGTAGGTCGTGTCCTCGGCGACGCCGACGTCGGCGAAGGACGTGTCTGCGGTGCTGCCGAGCGGGACGTAGGGGCCGCCGGGTGTCTTCGAGCGGTAGACGTTGTAGTACATGGCTTCTTCGGCGGGCTCCCAGGTAATGACGATAGTGGGGATGGAGTGGTGGCCTTCTGCCCAGCAGTCGTAGGGGCCGCCGGGGTGCTCGCAGTTGGTGATGCTGTCGGTGCCGTCACCGCCGTCGCAGTAGTCGAAGCCGTCGCCGCCGTCGAGGGAGTCGTCGCCGCGGCCGCCGTAGAGCTTGTCGTCGTCGGGGCCGCCGTTGAGGTAGTCGGGGCCGTTGCCGCCGTAGAGGCGGTCCTCGCCGGGGCCGCCGTAGAGCGTGTCGCCGGCGTTCTGGGCGTAGAGGCGGTCGTTGCCTTCGCCGCCGACGAGGACGTCGACGCCGTTTTCGCCGTAGAGCTTGTCGTCGCCGGGGCCGCCGTCGATGCAGTCTTCGGCGTTGCCGCCGTAGATGACGTCGTTGCCGCCGAGGCCGAAGATCAGGTCACGGCCGTTGGTGCCGTGGAGCTGGTCTGCGCCCTCGGTGCCGACGACGACGTTGTCGAATTCGAGGGAGGCGCATTCGGGGGGAGGGGCGGGGTGCTCGGGCTCTGGGGTGATCCAATTGCCAGAGGCCGCCTCAGCCGGCCCAGAGACGCCACCTGACCAAGCGAGCGCGCTAGGTTGTATGAGACCAAGCAAACTGAGCAGCAGCATGACGGCGAAGAGACCAATGGCGAGGACGTCGCGATATGCGGATCGTCTCAGTTGTGGCACCGGACTACCGATAGAGATCGTGGCCTCCGGTCGGTAACTACCAGCGTGAGGAGACCGAACTGACCAGAGAACCAGCGTTAGGAGTCCAAGCAGAAGGAGCCCAAAGAGCTTTAGGATGGCCTTCATCCGTTAAGCCCGGAGTCCAACCTTCCGTCGCCTCATCCATGCTTTTGTTTCATAGAATCCCCAACCGAGAGCTGTAATACCAGCAATGAGGAGCAGGAGCTGCTGCAGCCGGAATTCCTTGAATAGGAATCCAATCTCGGGAATCGTCAAGAAGACCTTGCCCCTGAGCCTTTCAGGAGTGACGAATCCCGAGTCTTGTGTGACATTCGCATCGCCCTTCGTGCGGATCTGCCGTACGGTTTGCGTGTACTGCTCGCCGGTCTCGGAGTCCGTCACATTCACGACGAGGTTGACGAACCCAATCGCACGATGCGCAGCCAGGAACTTCAGATCTTCGCCGACTTCGAACAGAATGATCTCACCGACCTTAACCGAGCTCGAACTCGCTGGCTTCGTCACGATGATGTCGCCGCGGCTCAGTGCTGGCTCCATGCTTCCAGACTGAACTGTCGTAATCCTGTAACCAAGTGCCTGTGTAACGAGGAGTCCCAGAACTAGGATGCCGAGGATTGACGAGAAAAGCAGGCTCCCGAGAACGCCTGCTGCCGTTGCCAAAAGCGAAGGCTGGCCCTGTCTTTGAGCTGCTGTGTTAACGGCCATGAGTCTTTCTCCGGGGTTGGGAGGTTGGAGGCAAACCTCTAACCTCCCAACCGATTAAACTCTCGGCTATGTCGTCACGTTGATCGTGACGGTGAAGTCGATGTTGCTGTTCTGACAAGAGTCAGGTAGGTCTGCGTCGGCATTCAGTTCAACCGACCACAGGTCTGAAATACCACCGCCACCGACGACTACGCTCGTGTTGGCGAGCCGCTGAACTCGGCCAGTTGTGTGAGCCGAGCCGCCGCAACCCAGGTCATAACTAATGCCAGTAACGGTCCCGGCATCGAGGCCACTTTTCACGTGAACGTCCACGTCCCCACAGTTGTCAAGGCCACCCTTGTACACCTGTGTCCAGCCACCATTAGGGACAACAGGATTTGCGACAGTGCCTTCATCAAAGAAATTGACGCACACTTGTCCGGCTACTGCGCCGTTGTCGATACCGCCGGTCTGGCTACCGGTCCATGCTAGGGCGGCCCCAATGAGACCAGCAGCCAGGAGGGAGACGATAATCGTCCCGCCAAAGAACTTACGCATAGCTAACTCCTACATCAATGACCCACGCCGCCTCCCCGTCGGTACGCAGGTCTGCGTGTCCTAACGATGTGGGGTCCGTTTAGAAAGAGATCGCTCCCGTATCACCTCCCTGTGGGGGCGAACGGGAGCGAGTGTGATTGCTTTCGCCACGTAGAAGGCCAGGCGCGCCTTTGATTAAAGGACGTAGCCTGGCCTGCTACGATGGGAAGGCAATGTGAGTGGCGCTTACACTCCCGTTGCCCCGGCGTCTCGCGGTTACCGCCACGAGGCGCCGTTTTCTATTCAGCAAACAGCCGGTCGCGTTGCCGCGTCCGGCTGGTCACCGTGGGTCATGTGGCGTCGTAGTGGCGACAGGGGGCGTGATTACACCGCACCTTGCGTTGCCTGACGACGCCGGCCCCGTGCTCGGGGCCCGTATCCTCCTTGCCCCGAATCGAGGCGAGAGGCGGGGTGCGGGAGCAGAGGCGGGGGTGCGGGAGCTTGGTACGCATACGTTATGTTCGTATCAAGTGGCACTCTAGAGACGCAGGCGATCTATGTCAAGGGTGTGTGGATGCGAAACGAGAATTTCACTAAAGGATAGATATAAGAAATGCACTTCCTATTTAGGTTGGAAACGAGACGTTAGGGCGAAACGTGATGGTGGGCGGTACAGGACTTGAACCTGTGACCTCTTCCGTGTGAAGGAAGCGCTCTGCCAGCTGAGCTAACCGCCCGAGGGCGCCTCCCGATTGTAGGTAGCGCTACGCGTGGTGGCAACGTGGCGTGCGGTCAGGCGACGATGACGACCTCGCGGGCGACGATGGACGGGATGGGCTGGACGAAGACGCTCCGGGAATCGCGGGCAGCGGCGGTCTCGCGGTCGGCGCCGGTGCGGCGGACCATGCGCCAGGGGAGGACGTCGAGGCTATCGAACCAGGCCTCGGGCACGCCGTCGAAGGCAGGCGGGGGCGTCAGGGCGTAGGTCTCCGGTATGGCGTGGCACTGGATGTAGCGGCGCATCTCCGGGAACTCGGCGTGGACCAGCGGGCCGTGGATGTCGCGCCAGTGGTGCTGAAACTCGTCGACGCTGAGGCCGGGGCGGCGGGTGAGCAGGCTCATGAACTTGACCATGCCGCGGCGTTCGCCGGGGGAGGGCAGGGCGTCGATGATGGGGACCTCGGTGGCGAAGAGACGGCCGCCACTGCCGGGCTGCATGAAGTTGGCGACGTCGGCAATGGCGGCCTGCCAGGAGGGGCTGGCGACGGCGGCGTCGAAGGCGTCCATGTCGTCGAACCAGGCCTCGGCGGCGCCGTCAAAGGCGGGTGGGTAGGTGTCGTAGACCTCGGGGCAGGCGTGGGCCTGGATGTAGCGACGGAGGCCGGGGGAGCCGGCAATCATGGGGCCGTGGACGTCGCGCCAGTAGGCCTGGAAGGCGTCGACGGACATGCCGTCTTTGCGAGTGAGGAAGCCGAGGAGTTTGATCATTGGAATGCCTCCGATGGCTGAATCGCCGTCTCGACGACGGGACCTCAAGGCTTCGCGTCCTGCGCCCCGCTATCGCTTGGGCTTGTGCGCTTCGCCTTCTATGAAACCTAGATTCCGAGGGGACACCCCTCGGGCTCCCCGCGCATGGGCTGCGCCCCCGCTACCCCTGCAGGCGTGCGACGACGACGTGGCGGTGCGTTGAGTTGAGTATGGACTCTGCAGGATGAATGATGCAGCTTCGATGGACGGGGCGTTTGAGGGTGCCCCGCCGGACGGCTGATCTGCTGCGCCATCCGGACGACAGTGACACAGGTGGGACACCCCCTCGGGCTCCCCGCACATGGGCTGCGCCTCCGCTACCCTTGCAGGCGTGCGACGACGGCGTGGCGGTGCGTTGAGTTGAGTATGGACTCTGCAGGATGAATCCTGCAGCTTCGACGGATGGAGCGTTTGAGGTGCGCCGCTGGACGGCTGATCTGGTTCGCCATCCGGAGAACATCACTGCATGGGGAATTCGCCTCGGGCTCGACGCAGGGGCTGCGCCGTGCTCATGGAGGTGTGCGACGACGACGGGGAGGTGCATTTGGTGCGAACTCTGCAGGATGAATGATGCAGCTTCGATGGACGGGGTGTTTGAGGGTGCGCCGCCGGACGGCTGATCTGGTTCGCCATCCGGAGAACATCACTGCACGGGGAATTCGCCTCGGGCTCGACGCGCAGGGGCTGCGCCGTGCTCATGGAGGTGTGCGACGACGACGAGGAGGTGCATTTGGTGCGAACTCTGCAGGATGAATCCTGCAGCTTCGATGGAGAGGGCTCATATCTCTCTTCGCCTGCCTTGAGTGCAGGCGTGCTGCCTTCGCGTCACGCTGGTGCGGCCTCTTGCTCTCGTTAGGAGGGGCGGAGGGGAACCTTGCCGGAGAGGGCGACGTTGGGGCTGTCGCCAATCCAGCGCTGGGGGCCGGCGGCGGCGCCGGTGGTCTGGAGGTGACGGCCGAAGAAGGCGTAGACCTTGCTCCAGGCGTCGACGGCCTGCTCCGGGCGGTAGCGGTAGCGGTCGGTGGAGAAAAAGGCGTGGCCGGCGCCGTCGTAGCGGTAGAACTCGTAAGTCTTGCCGAGGCGCTTGAGTTCTTCCTCGGTGCGGTCGACCTCCGTGGGCGGCGGGTTGTCGTCGTCGTTGCCGAAGATGCCGAGCAGGGGGCAGTTGAGGTCGGGGGTCATGGTGATTGGCGCGACGGGGCGCTTTTCGTTGAGCTGCTTCTCGTCGTCGACGATGACGCCGCCACCCCAGCAGTCGACCGCGGCATCGATGTCGCTGAGCTGGCAGGCGGCGATGTAGACCTGGCGGCCGCCGCTGCAGAAGCCGATGATACCGACCTTGCTGTTGTGGTATGGCTGGCTACGCAGGTAGCGCGCTGCGCCGGCGACGTCGCCGACAACTTCGTCGTCCGCCATGCCGCCCATGCCGCGGCCGCGGGCGCCAACGTCATCGGGGTCGCCGGGGCCGAAGCGGTGCCAGAGGTGGGGCGCGATGGTGGCGAAGCCGTGGTTGGCGAGCTTCCAGGTGACCTCGAGGGTCCACTCGTCCCAGCCGGGGTAGTGGTGAATGACGACGACACCGGGGAAGGGGCCGTCGCCTTCGGGCTTCGCGACGTAGGCCTCGATGGTGTCGCCGCGGTGGCCCTGGATGTTTACGGTTGTGGTCTGGATGCCTCGGTAGGTCACGGCGGTCACTCCCTCTGAACACGGGGCCTCTGCGGGTTGCGGGGACATTATGACGGTTTGAGGTTGGTGATGCAGAATCGCTGGCAATCGGACACGTGGAGCGCAGGGTGGCGGGGTCGAGTGCGAGGCTTGGGCTGAAGCGCCTGCGTCCAGAAAACGAGCTAGCTCTGACAGCGGTGCTAAGCTGCCGGGCGAAGGAGGCGTGGCATGAAGCTGGTGGTCTACGGGCCGGCGAGACGGCTGGGGCTGGTGCAGGACGGGTCGGTTATCGACGTCAGCGGTGCGTACGCTCGGTACCTGGGAGAGACGCTGGGCGAGCGTCGGCCGTACGAGATGGCGGCGGCGACGGCGCCGGAGGAGCTCGGCGCGTTCATCGAGTCGGGAGAGCGGGCTATCGAGGCGGCGACGCGCGGGGCGGAGCACATGATGCAGCGCGCGGCGGAGCGAGTGGGCCTGAACGGGGAGCAGATCGTGTTTCCGCTAGGCGACGTGAAGTTGCAGGCGCCGTACGCGCGGCGGGCGCGGATCATGATGGCCGGCGGCAACTACGTGATCCATAGCGCGGGGATGACTCGCAGCGGGGACGGGCCAGCGCCGACGCTGCAGGAGCTATATGACCAGAGCCGCCAGCGCGGCATCTGGGGCTTCTACTGCTTCCCGGAGAACGCCGCAGGGCCGGACGAGGACGTCGTCTACCCCTCGCGCACGGACCGACTGGACTACGAGGGCGAGGTTGCCGTGATCCTGGGTCTGAAGGGGAAGGACATCGCGGCGGACAAGGCGGCGCCGTACTTCTGGGGCTATTTGCTGCAGAACGACATCAGCGCCCGCTCGACGATTCCGACGCCGGACCATCCGCAATCGAGCTTTATGCGTTCGAAGAACTTCGACGGGTCGATCGCAGCCGGGCCGTACGTGGTGGTCGGCGAGTTCCCGGACGCGCAGGACATCTCGTGGGAGACGCGGGTCAACGGCGAGGTGCGGCAGCAGGGCAACACGAAGGACATGACGTTCACGTTCGCCGAGTACGTCGAGTACATGTCATCCGACATGACATTGCTGCCGGGCGATGTGATCAGCGCGGGGACAACGGCGGGGACGGCGCAGGACTCGAGCGAGCTGCTGCCGGCCGAGCCGGGCAAGCCGCCGGTGCGGTCGCCGGAGCGCTTCTTGAAGCCGGGCGACGTGGTCGAGGTGTCGAACCCGGCGATGGGAACGCTGCGGAATCGCATCGTGGCGAAGGCGTAGGACTAACTAGCTCGTCATCAGGTCGCGGTAGTACTTGTAGAAGCCGCGCTGGCCAAGCTCCGTGAACGGAGCACCCCCGCCCCGGCGCCCCGGGTGCAGCTCCATGGTCTCTTCATGACCCAAGCCCATCTGGTAGTTAAAGTCATGCTGGCGGGCGATGTAGCCGCGCGCGGCCTCAGTGCACTGGCCCCAGTTTTCGCCGTCGTCCTGCTCGAACATCCCAGTCGCGTTGAAGGCAAACTGGCAGCCCTTCAAGAACGCCTGCTTGACGTCTTGCGGCGCGTCCTTGTCGACGCAGACCCAGGACCAGATCTCCATGCGGTCGGGGCCTTTGGGCATCCAGACACGCAGGAGGCCGTTGCCGCCGAAACTCATGTTGGGGAAGATCGTGGCGTGGACGGGCCAGAGCGTATCGGCTCGCTCCTCCCCCAGCCGTTCGCGGACCTCGGGCCGGATCTCTTCCAGGTAGGTGTCGACGACGGTGGGCGTCCCGCGGGCGCTGCGCGATACGCGCTGCGACGGCTTGCGGACCTGGATCCCCATGCCGTGCCCGTCCTTGGGGCTGACCTCCATCATTCTTTCCCAGGTGTCGCTGACGGCCCCGGGACCCATCGCGGAGCCATGGGTGTACTGGACGTGGTAGAAGTCGCCGACGAAGTTGTCCGCGGCGAATTTCCAGTTGCAGGACATCGACCATTTGTGGGTGCCGCCGATCACCTCGGTGCCGCCAGCTCGCCGGTTGAACATGATGTCCATGTAATAGGTGGCATCGCCGAGGTACTCGGTAAGCGGCACGATTCCGGGGTCCCAGCAGCCGAAGATGAGGCCGCAGTAGCTTTCCAGTCGCGGCACGGGGATGAGTCCCCACTGGTCTCTGTCCAGCTCCTCGAAGTAGGCGCCCTTGAAGTCCGGCACGCCGATCAACTTGCCGTCAGGAGCGTAGGTCCAGGCATGGTAGGAACAGGTGAAGGCGGCGGTGTTGCCCTCGTCGGCGCGGCAGACCTTCATGCCGCGGTGGCGGCAGGAGTTGAGGTAGGCGCCGATCTTGCCGCTCTTGTCGCGCGTGACCAGAATCGGGTCTTCGCCCATGTAGGTAGTGAAGAAGTCGCCCGGGTTCTTGAGCTGGCTGTCATGACAGAGATAGAGCCAGGTCCGCGCGAAGATTTTCTCGAGCTCAACCTGGTAGACCTGAGGTTCGATGAAGATACGACGGTTGACGAGGCCGTCCTCGGCACGGATGAGTGCGTTCCAGTCGTAAGTGCCGTTCGTTTGCGTACCGTTGGCCTGCTCGAGCATTACTCTGGTCCTTTCGATGATTGAATCTAGAAGAACATGGACATGTTCTTGGACATGACCACATTCTGGGCGAGCACGATCTTGCGGCGTGCGATCTTGAGATCATGTCCGACGCGGCGGAGGGTGTCGTAGCGCGTGCCGACGAAAATGTCGATTTCGTGCTCCAGCCGCCCACGGTAGAGCAGGAAGAGAGACGTCACGTCGTAATCGCCCGGCGTTGCGGCTTCCTCAGCCTGGACGTTGGTGATGAGGTGCTGCGTGCGGGAGGGCGGGTCTTCGGCCCAGGCCATGCCGGAATCGAGCCGGCCAACGCGGGCCTTGAGCATGTCGAGGTCGTCGTTGAAGTAGGCGAGCTGGTTTGAGGCGGAGAGCTCGTGTTCGAGGTCGTTGGCCAGGCGATTGGAGCGCGTAGGCATCCAGTAGCGGACGTCTTCAGTGAAGAGGTCAAGCCATTCGTGGTAACGGCGCTCGTCGAGTAGCCGGGCCTCCTGATAGAGGAACTGCTCTACCTCGCGTAACAGATCAATCTTCGCCTGGGTGATCATGGCTGCCTCACTATTTCTGACTGATTGTCTGCCTCAACCGCCGTGATGGCTACCACAATCAATGCAAGGGCCGCGGTTCGGGGTTGCGGCGTTCCATGACGTTCTCGAAACGGTAGCGCACGTTGTCGTCTGTCGACTGCATGAAGGGCCACATGTAGAACTTGCCGGCGAGGAGGTCTTGCAGCACCAATTCTGCCTGCTCCTCCGGCGGCGTACCCGTCCAAGTCTCCTGTAGAGGGTTGTACCCCGGCTCGTCCTTGTTCCACAGGTCGCGGGGCGGTTGCGCCCGGACGCCATGATCTTTGTGTCTACGAACAGCGGGCAGAGGACGCTGACGCCGATTTTGGCGTTGCGCTGCTTTAGCTGGAGGTGCAGTGCCTCGCTAAGGGCGACGACGGTGTGCTTGGTGACGCCGTAGATGCTGCTGCCGGTTACGAGGCCCCCGATGGAGGAGGTGTTGATCACCCAGCCTTCTTCATCCTGGGCCAGCATGATCGGAACGAAGGTGCGGATGCCGTTGATGACGCCCCACTCGTTGACGCCGAGGATCCACTCCCAGTCCTTGAGGGTCGATTCCCACATCGGCTTGGCGGGGAGGAAGACGCCGGCGTTGGTGCACGCCAGGTGCACCTTGCCGTACGCACGAAGGGTTGCCTCCGCCAGCGCCTCGACCGACTCGCCCTTAGAGACATCGGTGAGCACGCCGAGCACGTCGTACTCCTGGCGTCGAAGTTCAGTGACGGCGTTGTCGAGCGCCTGCTGCTCGATGTCGGCGAGGACGACCTTCATGCCTTCGCGGGCGAAACGCTCCGCGATGGCGCGACCGATGCCGCTGGCGGCTCCAGTGATGACGGCGACTTTCCCGGGGAGGTCTTGCATGGCAGTCTCCTTTGCCGGCGGTCCATCTTGTCCCACCATGCGAAATCTAGACTTGCGCCGCGAAATCGTCCAGATTCAGTCGAGAACGGTGCGATGATGACAAAGTGAGCACGTGTCCATCACGGCTTCGGCCGTTCGAGAAAGTGCGGCAGATCGTGGTCGTTTGACGCGCTATGCGTCGAGCAGGGGAGCAGCGAACGTAAGAGGGAGCTAACCGAGATGCAGGATTTCGAAGGCAAGGTTGCGGTAGTCACGGGAGGTGCCAGCGGCATCGGATTGGCGATGGCCACCCGGTTTGCGCAAGAGGGCATGAAGATCGTGCTCGGCGACATCGAACAACCCGCGCTCGAGGCGGCCGTTGCCGGTTTGCGTCAACAGGAGTTCGAGGTTCAGGGCGTGGTCACAGACGTCGCCGACGCTGCTTCGGTGGAGAATCTGGCGCGAGAGACTATCGAGCGATTTGGCAAAGTGCACATCGTCTGCAACAACGCGGGGGTCGGCGGGTCGCGGGCAGCGCGGGTCTGGGATGCGACGCTGGACGACTGGGAATGGGCCATGGGTGTGAACCTGTGGGGGGTCGTCCATGGCATCCGGGCATTCGTACCGATCATGCTGGCCCAGAATGAGGAGGGGCACGTGGTCAACACGGCATCGGTGGCGGGCCTGGTGCAGGGGAACCGGGTCTACAGCGTTACCAAGCACGCGGTGGTGGCTCTTACAGAGGCGCTCTACGACGGACTCATGCTCGAGGGGGGCAAGGTCGGGGCATCCGTGTTGTGCCCGGGCCTCTACTTCACCAACCTCAGCACAGCTGAACGCAACCGCCCCGAAACCTTGAATGAGAGGCCGGGGGAAGAGAAGACGACGGGCTCCGACCCGACGGTTGCAGACCGGGCCAGGCAGCTGAGGGACAGGTTAGGCCGTGAGCCCGATGACCTTGCGGAGAGGGTCCTCCAGGCGGTCAAGGACAACCAGTTCTACATCATCACGCATGACGAGTACGACGACGTGATCCGGGAGCGAATGGAGAACATACTGACGCGCCGCAATCCCGACCCGAAGGGCCCCGGCCTGACCTGGATCCGACCTCGCGAGGGATGATTCCAGCGATCGCGTGCGCGTCGGGTAGGATGGCAGGTGAGGAGACCCGAGAGCCATGACCACGCAATTGACGTTGGAAATCACGCTGGACGGGCAGGCGTTCCCGCCGAACCACCGCTACGACCTGGAGCAGCCGTTGCTGCAAGGGCGGGTGCCGATCGAAGGCGTGACGATCAGGCCGTCGGCCCCGATGCAATCCGCGGGCTACTTCGATAACCCGAAGTTCAAGGCCGGCGACTTCGGGCTGCTCGACATCAACGTTGGCGACGTGATCCCGGCGATGGAGGCGGGCTGGGACATGGTCTGCCTGCCGGTGTTTAACAAGCGCAAGCCGGTCTATAACTATCTCTGGGTGCGCGCCGACCGCGGCATCGAGTCGCCGAAAGACCTCGAGGGCAAGACGTTCGGCACGGTGGGCTACGCGAGCTCGATATCGACGTTCAGCCGGGGCCTACTGCAGCGATTCTTCGGCGTTGACCTGACAAAGCTGCGGTGGCTGCTGCCGGCGCCGGGGCCGTTCCCGTTATACCGCGGCGTCGAGTCGCAGATGGAGATCGCGACGGGGGAGCGCAAGAGCGCGATCCAGCGGCTGCTGGACGGCGACATCGACGCGAGCACGGGCGACATCACGGACGCGGCTCTGTGGCAGGCGCTGGAGTCGAGCGACAAGGTGAAACGCCTCTTCCCCGACTACCGGGAGATGAACCGGCAGCTGTGGCAGGAGCACGGGGTCCACACACCGACGCACGTCATCGTCATGGGAGGCAGGCTCAGCCGCGAGCACCCGGACCTGGCGCGCAAGATCTACGACGCGTTCGTGGAGTCGAAGCGGTTGGCGCTGAACGACGCGCTGGGCGACGGGACGAGCTACTCGATGCTGATGCACATGCGCGAGGCGATCCGCGACCAGCTGGCCGAGTGGGGAGACGTCTATCCGATGGGAATCAAGGCGGACCGCAACACGATCGACTGGTTCCTCGACTTCAATCTGGAGCAGGGCCTAACGCGGGAGCGCCTGAGCTACACGCAGGTCTTCGCCGCCGGCACGCTGGACACGTGACATCTTCGTTCCCGCCGGACGCCTTTCGCAAAGAGGACGAGTCGCCGGACAGCGTTTTCTACGAATCGGCGCGGCTAGTGAACCACATCGATGACTACGCCATCGCGGCGGTGGGCGAGGCGTACCGCTGCTTTCTGCCGCCGGAGGGTGAGTACCTAGACCTGATGAGCAGCTGGGTGTCTCACTTCCCGGCCGATTTCCCGCGGAATCGGATCGTCGGGCACGGGATGAACGAGGAGGAGCTGAAGGCGAACCCGGCGCTGGCTGAGTACGTGCTGCAGGACCTCAACGAGGACCCCAAGCTGCCGTTCGAGGACAGCCGCTTCGACGGCGTCGTGATTTGCGTGTCGGTGCAGTATCTGACGCGGCCGGTGGAGGTGTTCGCCGAGATCGGGCGGGTGCTGAAGCCGGGGTGCCCGCTGATTGTGGCGTTCTCGAATCGCTGCTTCCCGATGAAGGCGGTGCGGCTTTGGACCACGCTGGGCGACTCTGGGCACGCGCGGCTGGTCTCGACGTATGCCGCCGAGTCAGGCGCGTTCGCGGAGGCGGAGGCGTACGACTTCAGTCCGCGGCAGACGGGGTATGGCGTGCCGCCGGAGCTGAGGGAGCGTGTGGCCACCGGGGGGATCTATAGCGACCCGTTGTTCGTCGTGGTGGCGAGGAAGAAGCAAGCGTAGGCGGGGCGTCGTCTGCGGGACTTGGCGATGAGGAGGACGGGCCACTTCCGATCCTTCGGCTTCGCCATCAGGATGCCAGAGGGATGGGACGCATGATCTACGAGCTGCGTATCTACGACGTGATCCCCAGCAAGCTGCAGACGCTGAACGACCGTTTTGCAAACACAACGGTGCGTATCTTCGAGAAGCACGGCATCAAGGTCGTCGGCTTCTGGACGGACGTTGTTGGGGTGAGCAACCGGATAACGTACATAGTGGCGTTCGACGACATGGCGCACCGGGATACGGCGTGGCGGGAGACACTGAGCGACCCGGACCTGGTGCAGGCGTTCTCGGAGTCGGAGAGGGACGGGCCGTTAATCGCGCGCATGACGAACACGCTGATGCAGCCGACGTCCTACTCTCCGCTGCAGTAATCGCCTACGCCGCCGTGGGGAGCGTCAGGAGCATCTGAAAGCCGCCGCGGGGACTGGGCGCGGCGCGCAGGCCGCCACCCTGCGCCTCGACCAAGCTCTTGCAGATCGCGAGGCCGAGTCCGCTGCCGCTGGCTTCCCCTTGGTGTGAGCCGCGGTAGAAGGGCTCGAAGACCTGCTCGATCTCGCCGGGTGGAACGCCGGGGCCTTCGTCCTGCACGGCGATGAGCACGCTGTCGCGGGCGCAGCCGACGCGGATCGTGATGCCGCCGCCGGGCCGCGAGTACTTGTGCGCGTTTTCGACCAGGTTGTTGAGGACTTGCCGCAGTCGGTGCGGGTCGGCAAAGAGAAGCAAAGCCTCCGGATATAGCTCAATCTGCAGGTTGCGGCCGGGCGCCAGGGCCTGCAGGTCGTCGGCGTGGTCGACGATGAAGGAGCGGACCTCCATGGTCACGGGCCGCACGGTTGCGGCTTCCTGCTTCACGAGCGTTTCGAGGTCGCCAACGATGACCTGAGCGAGCTCCGCCGAGCGGTCGATACGGCGCATGATGTCCTTGACCTCGTCCAGGCTGATGCGCGTCTTGCGCTGGAGCACGACGGACGAGTAAGCGTGGATCACCGTCAACGGAGATCGCAGCTCGTGCGTGACTGCGCGCAGCAGAGCGCGGCTCCACTGCGGCAGGCCTGTCCCGTCCGGATCCCCGCCCGAGCGCTGGAAGATGCCGGCGCGGGGCGATGGACGGGAAGCGGTAACGATATCTTTAGCGACCATTCAATACCCCCAGGGGACTGATTTGCCGTGGCGGCGGGGAACCGCAGGCCCTGACCTACAGGTCCAGTTGCGAGGATATTGCTAAACTGCCGCGAAACATTGCAGCCGCATCTCACAGGCATCACACGGCCGTCTCAGTTTGCATAACGGGAATCTACGCCCGCTTGAGCCCTCTTCACGATTAGCTCGTTCAAGCCGACCTGTAGAGGAGAAGAACGAGCATTGAGTAAGGGAAGAAATGTGAAGCAGGCACTGATCGTCGATCCCCAGGGAGCAGTCGAAGACTTTGCGAGCAGCGCGCTAGGGCTCTACGAGCAGACAACGGCCCGCTCGCTGCAAGAAGCGGCGGCCCTGGCATCGGGGGCTGAGTACGACCTCGTCCTGATCGCGAAACCGGCCGAGATTTGCGACGGCGCAATGTGGACGATGGTGGAGCGCATCGCGAAGCTGGCAAGCGGCGCGGCCTTTGTCATGATCCACACGGAAGCCGGCGACGCTGCATTCCACGCGCGAGCTGCGGCCCTCGGCGTCACGGTGGTGACGACGCCGCTGGGCGTGATGGCGCGAAGGCTGATCGACGAGGTGACAGCGGGCTAACCGCGCAGGCGGTAGCCGACGCCAGCCAGCGTTTCGATCTGCGCGGTAGCCCCAGGGCCGAGCTTGCGGCGCAGGCGGCTCATGCTGACGCGCAGCAAGTGGTGCGAGCCGACGAACTCAGGACCCCAGACGACGGTGAGAATCTGGTCGTGGGTGAGGACGCGGCCCTGGCCGCGCATGAGGAACGCCAGGATGGCGAACTCAGTGCGTGAGAGGTCGACGGTCTGTTCACCAACGATGACCTCGTGCACGGCATCGTCCAGCGTGATGGGGCCGACGGAGAGACGCTCGCCACGGGCGCCGCCGGGTCGCCCACGGCGCAGGGCGGCGCGGACGCGCGCAAGGAACTCGGTAGCGCCGAAGGGCTTGCGGATGTAGTCATCGGCGCCGGCATCGAGGGCGCGCGCCGCGATCGGTTCGTCGGCCAGGGTCGTGAGGATGAGGATCGGTGCGTCGGACAGTTCACGGACCTTGCGGCAGAGCTCGAGTCCATCGAGGCGCGGCATGCGCACGTCGGCGATAAGCAGCGCGGGGGAGAGATCATTGAACAGGTGCAGCGCTGTCTCGCCGTCCGAGCAGGAGACGACGAAGAACCCGTTGAGCTGCAGGATGCGCGAGACGGCGGCCAGGATCGTGGGGTCGTCGTCGGCGACGAGGATGTGCGGCGTGAAGCGGGTCATGACGGTCTCCCGCGACGTTCGATGGCGTTAGACGGTGCTGGTGAGGCGATCCTTGCCCTGGAACCTTCGGCCCTGCTTTCCCTGCGATGTCGCTGCCGGATAACAGCTCGCATGGAACCCCCCAGGTTTATTGGCGGCACATGATTTGGGTGACTTCAGGGCGGGGTATGGGGACGCCCAGGAGCGCGAAACTGGGCACAGGCACTCCTGGACGTTTATACGAATCGACCAATGAAACGTCGATCCGTATGTTTCATACCGCAATTTCGGGCGTTTAAACCAAACTGTTATCCGTTTGTGCCGTCTCTGAGACGGTCTGTATATGTTCTCGCATGCGGCTGTTATTTCTGCTGCGCGAGCCGGGTGCCTCCCGCCTGGTCCATCGAGTACGTCAGCGCGAGGCCGCCTTCATCGTTGTCGGGCTCCGGCAGGCCAAAGAGGCGCAGGCCGGTCGGTTGTAGGTAGGTGATGGCACCGGCGTCGCCGACGCGGAAGGGGCGGTCGTGGCCGGGGTAGAAGGCATCGGCGGCCTCGAGGAGCTTGCGAATGCTGGCCTTCGCCGCATCTTCGTCCCAGAAGACGATGCGCGGCAGGCCGGTCTTCACCGACAGTGCGTTGGGCAAGGCGTCGCCGCTGATTGCCAACGTGCCGTTTTCGGAGCGGACGAGGAGCGCCATGCTGCCCTTGCTGTGCCCCGGCGTCTCGATGACGCTGACGCCGTCATCGATCTCGTCCCCGCCGCTGACCTCCTGAAGCTGCGTCGATTCGAGGATGAGGCTGGTGTAGCCGGTGGTTGCCCAGTCGGTAGGCAGCGGGTTCTTGATGTACTCGCGCTCCACCGGGTGGATGAGGACCTTTGCGTTGGGGAAGAGGTCGATGTTGAGCATGTGGTCCCAGTGCGAGTGGGTCAGAAAGATGTAGTCGATGTCGTCCGGCGTGAGGCCGCGTTCTTTGAGGCGCTCGAGCAGTAGGGTACGGCGGCCGTTGTGCGCGACATCGACGAGGATGCGCTTCGTGCCTTCGATGAGGGTGACGCCGCAGAAGGCGAG
Organism: uncultured Chloroflexia bacterium; assembly: GCA_963766645.1. Classification (GTDB taxonomy): domain Bacteria; phylum Chloroflexota; class Dehalococcoidia; order DSTF01; family WHTK01; genus WHTK01. The sequence goes on from CAVYAY010000002.1 coordinate 1,368,935, forward strand.
GTTGCCCTGATCGGTGCCGAGGGAGAAGCCCTGGAGGATGGTCTCAACTTTAGCCATCGCTTACTGGACGACCGCGTCGTCGGTGAGGGGCATGAAGACGCAGAGGCGGCCTTGCGGGCTGTTGCGGGTGATGTGGCCTTTGCCGGTGAGGTCTTCGATCAGGGTGAGGACGCCGGGCCTCACGGTCAGCTTTTGGCCATCGCCGGTCTCGATCTCACCTTCGCCGAGGACGGTAGCGATGATCTGGCGGCGCGGGCCGACGTGCCAGTCTACGTTGGTGCTGGGCTGCATTTTCACGACCTGCACGCCGGTGCCGGCGATGAGGCCGGAGCGGCCGTTCTCCAGGGTGACTTTGACGGGTTCCATGCTGCTGGAGCCGTCGGGGCGGGTAAAGATGCGCCAGACGTCTACGGTTTCTGCCATTGGAGTGCTCCTAATCCATTTGAGGCAAGTCTATGTCAGATTTGGTTGCATCGCCGAATACGGTCCGCGTCCACCTGCACAGGTTGAAGGAAAAGCTAAGCGCCTCAGGCATGCTGCTAATCACCGAGGCAATCTTCAAAGGCATTCTGGTGCGTCCTGGCGTTGAGTGATTCGAAGTTGGTACGTTTTTGAAATAGAACGTAAACGTATATTTGGTGACGAGGGGTCGAGGGGCTGTCAACATGTTGGCACTCGAGCCAACCCAATTCTTTTCTCAAGGAATGGTCGTCATGAGGAACAAGGCCCGAAACCTCGGAATCTTCCTTGGCTCCATGGTCATCGTGGCTGTATTCACCTACTTGATAGCCAATAAACGACGCCTCGCGCTGCTCCTGGTCCGGGTACCACGTGCATCAAACTATCGATATCTTTACACCACTGCAGCGGTAACAACAAACAACAATGGTGCCACTGCCTTGAGCGCGAACACTGTGTATGGCACCGGTTCAACTTCGTCTGTGAATGATTGGATCCACAACTGGACGGGTTGGTGAGTCTGGAAGCCGCAACATTAAGACGGCAGACGCTCGCTGGTTTGGCCCCTCACCATCCTCGATCACAACACTTCGAGGGCACTGAAGGAACGGGCCTCAGACTCTCGGTCAGCTTTTGTAGCTCCTCGCAGGTGAGCTCGATGAATCGTCAGGATTGAACCTGCAGTAAGGCGTCTCTTATCCGCGGCCCCTTTCAGCCTCACGGGGTCTAGGGGGTGGCGCGGCGGGCGCCGCCGTCCATGTAGATGGCGCTGGCCTGGACGTAGCTGCAGGCCTCCGAGGCGAGGAAGCAGGTGACTCTGGCGACCTCCTCCGGTTCGCACATGCGGCCGGCGGGGAGCTCGCGGGCGGCGCGGTCGATTGCGGCTTCGATCTCGGCCTCGTCGGCGAACGCGGCCGGCGCGCTGGGCCGCGACGCGGCGGTGCTCGCGGGTGCGCGGCGTGTTGGTGAGGCCGGGGCAGATCGTGTTGACGAGGATGCCGTCCTTGACGCCGACGTCGGAGAGGGCGCGCGTCATGTTGAGGATGTTGACGTTGGCGAAGCTGGCGGGGAGGTTGGTGGCGGTTGGGCCGGTGCCAGCCGCGCCAGCGATGTTGACGATGCGTCCCCAGCCCTGGGCCTGCATGTAGGGGAACGCCATCTGCGATAGGCGGAGGTAGCTGTAGAGCTTGAGGCCGAGGGCGTCGTCGATCAGCTCCGGTGGTCAACTCGTCGAGGACGTGCGCCTGCTGGGCGGCGCCAGCGACGTTGACCAGGATGTCGATGCCGCCAAAGTGCGTGGCGCAGGCGGCCATGGCGTCGCTGGCAGCCGGCTTCGGTGCTGAGGTCGGCGGAGACCCAGAACGCCTCACCGCCGGCGTCTTCGATCTCGGTGACGACCTCGGTGAGGCGGCGCTCGTCGCGGGCGACGGCGCAGACGCGGGCGCCTTCCTCGCGAGCTCGAGCGGCGCAGGCGCGTCCGATGCCGCTGCTGGCGCCGGTGACGAGGGCGCGCTTGCCTGTGAGTCCTAAGTCCATCGTTCAGTCCTATTCAAATTCGAAATGTCTTGGAGCTGAGCCCCTGCGCATCGCTCTTGCGCTGCTCCGCCCGGGTTACTAAATGGAAAGAACTGGGGGACACCCCCCAGGCCCCCCCGCGCATGGGCTGCGCCCCCGCTACCCCTGCCGGCGTCTGCGATTGGGCAGCATTGCAGTACGTTGGTCAGGTCGTGGGTGGTTAACGCCGAACCGGGGGCTGAACCTCGCGGCATGGCTTCGTTCGGACGGCTGCGCTGCTCTGTCATTCGCAAGGTCTAGTTCCCTGGGATCGTGAGGCGGATTAGCTCCGCGGCGTCGGGGAGGGCTTCCAGGTTGCGACAGGCTTCGATGAGCTCGGCGTACTGCGACTCGGAGATCGGGATGCCGCCGGCGATGGCGCCGATGCGGCGCACCTCCTCGTCGAAGTCCCAGATGAACTCGCGGCCGGTGGCCTTGCGCGTGTAGCGCTTGCCGTCCTTGGTGAAGATCGTGATCTTCGGCCCGAAGAGGGTCTGACGCTTGGACGGAATGAGCGTGACGCGCTGCATCAGGTCGAGCACGGCGGGCGGGTCGTCCGGCTCGGGGCCGGTCTTGAGCAGCGGGAAGCCGCGCTCGACGGCGCCGTAGGCGGAGTAGTAGTGCGTGCTGCCGGGCTTGGGCTGGTTGTCGCGATCGGCGCCGGGAAGGCCGGGCTGGGGTAGAGCGGTCTCGAACCAGTTGACCACCGCCTCGATGCGGTCGATGTCCTCGGGCCGGATGTCGTTGTCGCGGCAGAGCGCCGGCGGTGACGTCGATGTGGGCGATGTTGAAGCCGGCGACGGAGTGGATGCGGTAGAGCGTCTCGAGGAACTGCCAGCGCTTGCCGAGGTCCTCGGCGATGCGCTCGAGGTCTGTCTGCTTGGGCCCGTCGAAGGCGTAGCTGAGCTTGCCGCGGTTGTTGCCGGTGTAGGAGGTGGTAGAAGCCGGCGTCGCCCTCGAGGACGGTCTCGCCGCCGCGGCATGCCCTGCTTCGCCAGCGCGACGGCGAGCAGGGCGTTGCGCACCGCGCCGCCTTCGCGCAGGGAGCGGCCGCCGCTGCGGGCGCCCTCCAGGTTGCCGGCCGCGAGGTTGACGCACTGCGCGATGGCGCCGTGGATCTGCTCGCGCGTCGAGGCCGCATGATCTTGGCCGCCGCGATGGCGGCGCCGAAGATGCCGAACACGGGCCCGGCGTGGAAGCCGCGCGCCATGACCGTCGGGATGAAGTCGGCGGCCATGCGCTCCATGACTTCGTAGGCCGGCGACGATGCCGGTGATGTACTGCTGGCCGGTGGCGCTCTCGAGCTCGGCGGCGAGGAGGCCGGTCGGGAGGATGTTGCAGCCGGGGTGGGTCAGCATGCGGAAGGTGTCCCATTTGCCGCCGGCGTAGATCAGCTCCGAGTTGACGAAGGCGGCGCCGCCTTTGGTCAGCTTGGTGCCGTCGACAAGGACGGTGGCGACGCCGCCTCCGCCCGCTTCTTCCTCCTGCATCAGCGCGAGGGCGTCTTTGCCGGGCTGCGTGCCGGCGCCGATCAGCGCGGAGCTGAGGCCGTGCAGGGTGAGGCCTTTGGCGCGGTCTACGACGTCGGGCGGGAGGTCGTCGTACTCGAGGTCGTGCGACCCAGTTGGCGAGTTGGCGGCTGAGAGAGGGCACGGGCTGCTCCTGGAGGTTGCGGCGCGGGGACGTACGTACTTTAGACCACGGTCCGGGGGAGTGGGAGTTCAGGGCGGGAACTGAAGGGTAGTTGGCGTTACGTTTACGATGATGCGCCTGTCTATCCAGTCCAACAGTCGTTGCCACGAGGAGAGGGAGAGCTTGAGGGGTTGAGCGATCGGGCTGGATACAACGAATCGGCGGGGTACCGCCGATTCGTTGCGTCACACCGTGGAGGTATGGAAGTTAGCCGGTCATGCCGGGCTTTGCCGCCTCGATCGTCTTCATATCGTGCGAGATGGCGAGGTCCTTTAGCTGCTGCTTGAGCCAGTCGGAGGCCTGGTGGCTGTGGATCGCTTCTCGCAGGGCGCCGGCGCGCATCAGGCGCTCGTCGTGGTCCATGGTGAGCGCCGCGTACAGCGTGTCCGCCGTATCGACGATGTCGTAGGGGTTGACGCGGAGGGCGCCGGGCTGGAGCTCCTCCCAGGAGCCGGCGGTCTCCGAAAGGGCGAGGACGCCGTCGTTCTCGTTGAGCAACGGGCCTTCCTTGGAGACGAGGTTGAGCCCGTCGGCCAGGGAGTTGACCAGCAGCACGTCGTAGAGCGTCATTGCCGCGAGGGCGTGGGTGCGGTTGTTCTGGAGGAATACGGTGACAGGTTCCCAGGAGGGGGTGCCGTAGCGGCGGTTGATCGATTCGACCAGGGCTGTGACGCGGGACTGATACTCGGCGTACTCGGCGATGGAGCCGCGCGATGGGATGAGGAAGGCGAGGAAGCGCACCTTTTCGCGCAGCTCGGGGTGGCGGCGCAGCAGGAGGTCATAGGCCTCGAAACCGTCGGCGATGTTCTTGCTCGGGTCCATGCGGTCGACGCGGAGGATGGTCGCGACGTCCGGCGGGCCAACGAGCGACTGGCGGTAGTGCTGGAGCGTCGGGGACGCGCGCAGGGTGGCGATGTCCGACAGCGTCGATCGAGACCGGGTTGGCCCAGACGAAGGTCGTCTGGCCGAGGTACTCGACGGAGCCCTGACGCTCCAGCACGATGGCGCGCTCACCGAGGTAGGCGCGGCAGGTAGCGAGGAAGTTCTCGACGCTGGATTCTGTCTGGAAAACAACGCTGTCATTGGCGAGCAGGCCGCTGCAGATGCGCCGCACGATCGACTCGGGCAGGATGATGCCAGGCGGCCGGGCCGGGCCACGGGATGTGGACGAAGTGCTGCAAGGCCGCCATCGGCCGGGCGGCGCGAATCAGCCGCGGCGCGAGGTAGAGGTGGTAGTCGTGCAGCATGACCTGCGTGTCGCAGCCATCGTCCGGGATCTCTTCGATGATGGCGTCGGCGAAAGCCTGGTTCACGGGCAGATAGCCGTCGTGCCAGGAGCTGCACGCTTCGTCTGCAACATCGCGGTTGGCGAGCATTTCGCCCAGCGAGTGCTGGATGAACCAGAGGATCGGGTTGCAGAAGGACTCGTAGTAAGGCTGGAAGGCGCCCTCCGGCAGGTCGAGCAGCTTGAGGCTGCTATCGGGGCCGATCTTGACCTGCTGGCCGAGAATCGCTACGGCGCGGTCAGCCTCGCTACCGGCGGCGGCGATCCAGGTGACGGGCTGACGCCGGGCGACGGAGTTTAACGCCGTCGCGACGCCCCCAGCCGCGTCGCGACGGCGTATGCGACCGCTCTCGTCGAAGCAGTGTTCGACGGGTCCGCGGTTGCTTGCCATAATCAGGCGATTCGGGTTTTCGCCGTGGGAGATGGTGGGTGGGCTTGGTTTGTCGACCTGGGACAGCATTTAGCGGGTCCTCCTGGCCTCGGCTCACGTGAGCTCCGGCGACTGTTGGAGCGGGCGGCCCGTCTACAGGGCCGTCCGGCTCCTCCAATGACTTAGGAGGAGGGTTCGGTTGCTGTGGAGGCGTCCCCGGCTGTCAAAAGCAAGGAGGAAAAAATAACAGCCGGAGGATGTCTCCCGGCTGTTGACCGAAACCCATCCTCTTTCAGTGGCCTACGAGGTTAGCTGTCGGGTTAGGGCTGAAAGAGCTGCCCTGTCCTCTTGCGAGGACTTCACCCCTTTTTAGGTGGGTCCCCCGTTTCCCCGAAGGGAATTAGGCCTTAGGTACGGACATAAGATACCGGCTGTAGCACGGCTTGTCCAGCGGCTGGCAGTTTCAGGAATCTCTCAAAAGGACTCGATTTCGTCTCGAACAGGGGTCGAGTCGTGTAGTGTTCGCGAAGTCCCGATTTGACTGAGGGCACAGTTACCCGAAAAATAGCAACAAATTTCAGCCGAGGCGGCTTCAGTTTAAGGAAGAGATGCTTCGATGAAGTCAAGCAAGAACTGGAACCTCATGGCGACGCACGGCATCGTGCTGTTCTTTATCGCTGCCAATCCGGAGTCGACGATGCGTCAGATGTCGGAGGCCCTTAGCCTGACGGAACGCCGCATCGCGCAGGTGGTGCGCGACCTGGCGGATGCGGACCTGCTCCAGGTCACGCGCAACGGCAGGCGCAACTCCTACTCGGTGAACCCAAACGCGGGGTTCCGCCACCCAACGCTGTCGCACATCACGCTGGGCAAATTCGTCGAGGTCCTTAGCGGCACTCTGTAGCAGCCGGGCTCAGACCTCTTGTGGCGCTTCGCTGTCGCCGTCCTGTCGCCGACGCTGCCGTGTTCTGAGGCGGCGCTGCCGTTTGTGGCGGCCTCAAGACCAAATTGCGCGCCTGGTGCAGGATTCGCTCTTTGGCGGTAAGGGTGGGGCCCTGCGATTGCGACGGCGTCTCATAGCTGCCGGAAAGTGCCTCGGGCACTAGGGACGTGACCTCCGCGCCGAGCAGCATGGTGTTGGCGCTGAGGAAGACCCAGAACAGAAACGCGACAACGGCACCCAGCGAACCGAAGACGACATCGTAATTGCCGAGGTTTTCGAGGTAGACGTTGAAGCCGATCTTGACGATTTCGAACAGGACAGCGGCAACCAGTGCGCCGGGGACGATGTAGCGTGGCGGCTGCCGGCGCGCCGGCACGAGCCAGTAGACCAGGAAGAACGCGACAAAGGAGATCAGCACCGGTAGCAGGAAGGAAGCGACGTCCCAGCCGAAGCCCAACTGTTGGGCTGCAGGGCCGAAGACGGGTACGTCTTCGCTGGCGCGCTTGGCGATGCGTAGCGTGCTGGTGGCGGCGATTGAGAGCACGAAGAACGGCGTGAACGAGAGGACGATGCCGATATCGAAGAGCTTCTGGATCAGCAGCGGCCGCCGCTGCTCGACCTTGAAGACGACGTTCAGAGAGCTGCGCAGAACGCCGAAAAGAGCGCTGCCAGACCATGCCATGCCGATGAGCCCGATGATGCCGATGGCGCCGCCCTGATCGCTTGCCACGTTCCGCAGAGCTTCCGAGACGTTGGCGCGGCCCTCGTCCTGGCTCAGCGGGATGTTCTTCATGATCTGGTCGACGATGTCCTGCTGCAGCGATTGGTCTCGTAGAAAGAAGCTGATGATGCCGACCGAGAGGATCATCAGCGGGAAGAGCGAGAACAGGACGTAGTAGGACAGCGCGGCGGCGCGCTGGCTGCAGCTGTCTTCGAAGAAGGCCTTGACAGATCGGAAGGCGAGAATTCGAAGTCGCCTGAGCAGCATCGATCAAGGCTATCACGGGGCGTCCTGCGTCAGGCGGTCGATTCGATCCCGGTCATGACCATAGAGACGGCGGTGTCGACGTCGATGTCGTCCGTGTTGAGTGTCATGTCGTAGTGAGACGAGTCGAGCCAATCGATGTTGTAGATGTGCTTGAAGAAGTCGATGCGCTGGTGGTCGGAGTTCTTGACTGAGGCGGCGGCATCCTTCTCGTTGAGGCTCTGCTCTTCCGCGATCCGGCGGGCGCGGCGCTCCCCGGAACCGGAGACGAGCACCTTGAAGACGGCGGGTGCATTCTGGAGGACGGCCTGGCCGGCGTGGCCAACGATGACGCAGCCGCCGCGCCCGGCCAGGTTGGTTAGGACCTGCTCGATGATGGCACGGTAATCGGAGGACGTCATCATCATGGTCGAGGGGCTGGTCGAGGGCGGGGCCGGCATGACGCCCTCGGAGACTACCGTGGTCATAGCGAGGCGTTCGAGCATGCGCTCAATAAAGGTGGGCCAGCGCTCGGCGGCGGCGACGGTGTCCGGCGAGACGCCGGCGATCGAGGCGGCTTCCGAGACGATTTCGTTGTCGTAGTAAGTGAAGCCCAGCTTCTGGCTGACGAGTTGTGCGATGCGATGGCCGTCAGAGCCCTGTTGAACGGAGAACGTGACCACATTGACCGGCATCTTGCCCTCCTCGCAGCGCCGAGCACTGCTTGCTCCCCCGCTGTGCAGCAACTTATAGGCCATCCACTGGTTTCTGGCAATCAAACTGCACCTGACGTAAAGAGCACAAACCGGTCGAGACTCTTACAATTGCGTTGCTTGCCATGCCTCGGACTCGAAGAGCCGGCCTGATCCTTGTCTCTAACCGCCTGCCGGTGACGGTGCGGCAGGACGGCGGCGTGATGTCGCTGCAGCAGTCGGGCGGCGGTCTGGCGACGGGGCTGCGAGGCGCGCGGGAGAAGCGCGGCGGCGTCTGGATCGGCTGGCCGGGCGACGTGCCAGGCACGCAGAACCGCGCGGCCGTGGACAGCCAGCTGGAGGAGATTTCAGCGGTGGCGGTTTACCTGACGCGCCGCGAGCAGAAGGCGTTTTACGAGGACTTCTCCAACGCGGCGATCTGGCCGGTGTTCCACGACCTGATCGAACAGCTGCCGCAGGACATCTTGGGGTGGGACACCTACCAAGAGGTCAACCGAAGTTCGCCGATGCGATCCTGGCCAACTACCACGAGGGCGACATCATTTGGGTCAACGACTACCACCTGATGCTGGTTCCCCAGATGGTCCGCCAAGCGCTGCCGAAAGCGCTGGTCGGTTTCTTTCTGCACATCCCGTTCCCGCCGCCGGAGGTCTTCCGGGTGCTACCGCCGCGACAGGAATTGCTGACCGGGCTCCTGGGCGCCGACCTGATCGGGTTCCACACGCGGACGTATGCCGACAGCTTCCTGGCCGCCGCCGGACCGCTGCTTGGGAGTGAGGACGACTTCAACGGGCCTGCGCGTCGGCCGGCGCAACATCCGCGTAGGCGCCTTCCCTATGGGCATCGACGCCGAAGCGTGGCAGACGCGGGCTCGCAGCACGGCCGTGGCGAAAGAAGTGCTGGCGCTGATGCAGGACGCCGGGCAAACGGAAGATCGTCCTCGGGCATCGACCGCATGGACTACACGAAGGGCCTGCCGCGACGGATCCACGCGATCGAGCGGCTGCTGCAGTCGGACCCTTCGCTGGCCAACAAGATGCGCTTCATCCAGGTGGCGTTCCCGTCGCGGGAGCGCATCGAGTCGTACGCGGGCTTGCGGCGGCAGCTGAACGAGGCGGTGGGTCGGATAAACGCGACGTTCGGCAGTCCGCGGTCGCTGCCGGTGCACCTGGTGCAGCGATCGTTCTCGGACGACGAGGTCTCGGCGTTGTACTCGGCGGCGGACGTGATGATGGTGACGCCGTTGCGCGACGGTATGAACCTGGTCGCGAAGGAGTACGTCGCGTCGCGCTTGCACAGCGACGGGGTCCTGGTGCTGAGCGAGTTCGCGGGCGCTGCCGACGAGCTGAAGGATGCGATCCTTGTCAACCCGTACAACACCGAGTCCGTCATGGACGCGATCAAAGCGGCGATTGACATGCCCCTGAGCGAGCAGGTGGCGCGGATGACGCAGCTGAGCGAAGAACGTCCTCAAGAAAGACATCCACTACTGGACGAAGACCTTCCTCAACGAGCTGACGCGGGCGGCCGAGCGCTAGGCCCAGTCTTCGTCGCGAGATTCCACTCCCGTGGTTTCGGGAGGGTCTCAGGTACCGGTCCCGGTTCGACACGCGGCCGGCGCGTCGCCGCCATGCCGCCACGCTGCCAGGCGATGAGCGCGATAGCCGTGAGGCTGACGCCGATGAGGATCAGCACGGCCCGGACCGGCAGGATGTCCAGCATGATGCCGGCGAGGAAGGTCGGTACGAGCGCGCCGATGCTGCCAGCGGCCGACTGCGTGGCGAAGACCTGCGCCACGAGGTTGGAAGGCACGCGGTGGTAGACCTCGGTTCGCGCGGCGACCTGGACGAAGCTCGAGCCGAGGCCGGCGATCGGCAGCAGGAAGATGGTGGCGACGATGGCGTCGGAGAGATTGAGCCAGTTCGTGAAGTCGTCGATCGGGCCGAAGGCGCCGGAGATCTGCGGCGCGAAGCCATCGACGAAGGGCAGCGCCAGCAGCACCGACGTGAAGCAGACGAAGCCGGCCAGCGAGAGGCTGCGCGCGTTGACGAAGGTCAGCAGCATCGGCGCGGTGACGAGTCCGAGCGCCAGTCCCAGGGCGCCCGGGATAGCGATGTAGATCGCGTTCTGGGCGCCGGTGTGCAGCGTGTCTTCGATGAAGACCGGCGCCACGACGACGAACATCAGCATCCCCGTATCGAGGAGGACGCGCATCAGAGTGATCGAGGTGAGGCGGGGGTCGGCGGCGATGGTGTGGATAGCCGGCAGGCATCGACTTCCACCAGGCCAGCCGCTCGCGTCGCGGCGTTCGCCGTCGCGGAGACTGAGATCCGGAATCGAGGCAAAGATCAGCGTGCTGAGTGGCGAGACAGACGAGGACGATGACGTAGAGACCATCCTGATTGCAGGAGCTTCACCGCGAGGGGCGCGACGATGCCCGCGCCGATCAGCTGCGCCACCAGCGAGAGCGCCTGCAGGAAGGACGTGGCGTGGGCGAGCCGCTCACGCGGCACGATCGCGAGCACGGCGGCGCTTTCGGCGGGTGAGAAGAACTGGTAGGCGGTCCAGACCAGGAACGTCAGGCCGATGACGGCATCGACGCCGGGGTTGAAGTTGATGAACCAGTAGACGACAAGCATCCGCAGGAGCAGGGAAAGGAGCAGGACGAGCTTTCTCGGCAGCAAGTCGGCGGCGAGGCCGCCGGGCAGGCTGAGGACGATTGACGGGACGACGGACGCGAGCACGAAGGCGCTCGTCGCGACGGACGATTCCTGCCGACTGATCACGGCGATGAACAGTCCGTAGATCAGGGCGTTCTGGCCGAGCAGCGACAGGAACTTGGCGTAGCAGTACCGGACGAAGCGATGGTCGGCGAAGAGGCCAAGGCCATCTTGCAACGGCGCTGAGTCCGGCGGGGGAGACGTCTCGCTCACATGAGCAGCTTACGCAGTCTTGCCCTGGCTGCGGGAGTATTTCTGAGCACAAATGGTTGCTTCTGTTCGCTGGTCTGCCGCCGGTAGGCCAGAGAGCGATGCAGCCGCTCACTAGGAGCGTTGCCTTCCGACACGTAGGCGTAAAGGGTCGGGACCTTGAGGACGTCAAACGCGAAGTAGGCACAGATAGCGACCCCTTCGCGTCCCAAGCCGCGGCCGCGATAAGCCGGGGCGACGAGCAGGTCGATACGGGCGCTCCCGGGATGGGGGCCGTTCAAGCTAAGCACGAACTCGCCGACACGGCGGTTGCCGAGCATGGCGATGAAGATCCAGCCGCTGGTGCTGATGGCGCGGTAGATGAGCTCGATCTCTCCGGCCGTGTATGGGCGGTAGGGCTTATCGCGTCGCTCGGCGTCGGCGAAACGCAGCGATACGGGGTCGTTGCTCCACTCGACTGCCGCGTCGATGTCGTCGTGACGCCAGGGGCGCAGTCGAAGGCGCGGGCCTCGGAGGACGAGTCGCGACTGCATCAGGAGGATTCGAGGGCGCCGGCGGCTTTGAGCTGCGTTTTGTTGGCGAGGCGGCGCCAGCACTGCTCCAGCAAGTCGCGCAGCGTGTCCTCATCGACGATGGAGAGGTGGACAAGGACCGCGTCGTAGCCGTCGTAGTGTGGTGTCTTGAAGAAGACATCAGGGCGGGTCTCCATGAGGAAGTGCTGCTCGATATCCTCGATCGGTTTGAGAACGAGGACTTCGCCATCTTGCCAGAGGCGAGCCATCAGGCGGCGGCCGACGTGCAACGCGGGCGTGCTGTAAGACGTGCCGATGGTGACGCCCGGGAGGTGAGTGGCGAGGCGTGTTACGTCGTCGAAGCTGAGGCGCATGGGCGTATTTTAGAGAAACTAGGATGCTCTCCGTTTGACTGAACCTTCCCACTGCGGAAGGCACAAATGCGGCAACCGACGCCTCGGGCAATCGCCAACGCGCGGCCGGGTCCGGCGACTGCGAGCCCTGGCTAGTCCCCGACCTTGAACGGGATAGACGTGACGACTGCGCCGTCTTCCAGCAAGCGAACCTCGTAGCTGCCTTCGGGCAAGGGCCCACCGTTCTCGAGTTTCAAGAACCAAGCCGCGTCACCGGATTTGTTACCCACGACTTCGCCTTGCTCAAGGACCTGTTCCCCATCCTGATACCAGACGTTGTCGATCCGGAGTGTTTCGTCTGCCCCTGACCAGCGGTACCAGACCAGCACCCGGTCAGTACCTGCCGGGAACTGTGTCCCGGTCTGCTCTGGATCGAAGGTATCGTCGCTGCTCGTCCCCAAGCTCACGGCCTTGATCGCCGCGCTAGACGACGCCGGTGCGTATTGATCAAGGGCGGCGGCATCCCCTGCCGAATTCGAGGTCGAAGAACACGCCAGAGCGATCATCGACACAACTATTGCCACCACAAGGCTCAGCACGGGAGTCCTGCGCTTCGTCATTCGCCCCTCCTGTGGGCTGGGAGTGATCCATCGTCCGGGGAGCCTATTAGACGCCTGCGGCATACCACTGTCAAAGAATCGAGGGACGTTGAAAACAGGACGAGGACGCCCAGCCTGGCAAGGCGTCTGAGCTACTCGATCGAGTTGAGGACGTTGTAGAGGTCCGGGAGGCCGAAGTCGTCCGTGACGCGGGCTTCGGCGTAGAAGCTGTAGCCGACCGCCTCCCACTGCAGGATGAAGAGGCTCTTGTCGTTGCCCTGGATGAGATTCGCCTGGCTGCCCATGATTTTGACCTGGTCGATGATGCCGTAAGCGACCGGGTCTATGTGGTAGGGAGATACCTCGATACGGAGGTCCGCAGCCCGGTTGTCCGGCCGTAGATAATCGAACGTCACAGACGCAAAGCCGAGTCCGCGGCCGACGTCAGCGGCGGGGCCGGAACGAGAGGCGCTGATGTGCTCCATAGCCCAGCCGGGCGTCGAGCGAGGGTAGGCTACTTCATGGCAGATGAACGTTTCGGCCTCGATGATGGTCTCGAAGCTGTCGTTGACCGGAAGGTAGCTATCCGTAGTGGTTGGTGCGTTACTCACGCCGCAGAAGGCTGCAGGCTCGGCGGAGGAGCCACCACTTGCAAGCAGCAGAGTGACCAGGGCAACCACCGTAGAAGCTGCGATCGCGTTGAACGACCAGAGATAGATCAGCTTGGAGCGTCGGCTCATACGCGGCAGCCCATATCTATATATCGGCGTTTCTGCGGGGTCTCATCCGGGTAGACCCCTAGTGTATTGGTCTAACGCACGGATTCGAGGATTTGTAACAGGTCTTCGAGTGGGAAGTCGTCGCCGAGGCGACCGTGCGCCACGAAGTGGAAGTTGCCTTTGTCCCAGATCACAGCTACATCGTCGCCGGACGCCTCTTGTAGCGTTGCCTGAGTGCCTTGCAGCGTGATCGGCTCTCCGCCCTGCGCGGGTGTCGCGCTGTAGCCGGGCAGGATCGCTGCGAGGGTCAATCGCGCCGGGCCGGCACCGAAGCCGTAATCGAGCGCGACGTTGGCGGAGCCGGTGCCTTCGATCAGGTTGCCGAGATTGGTGTTTCGGGTTACGACGACGCCCTGGAGCGTCATACCTGCCGTTTGGCGAGGATAAGGGACCTGGTGGCAGATGAACGCTTCGGCTTCCTGACGCGTGGCGAAGGACTCGACGCGGGGCACGAACTGGCCGTTGGCGTCGAACTGGTTGTCCTGCAGCTCACCCTCGACGCAGAGCAGCTTGGAATCGTCCGTGAGGAGGAAGGCGGCAACGACGAGCAGAGCAATCGCCAGCGTGCCGCCGAACATAGCAAGGACGACTTTGGCGCCGCTGGTCAAGAGGACACGCCTTTCATAGATCGACGGTAGACGGAGGCGTCATTGGGGACAACAGTTGAAGGACGCCGTTCGGCAACGCGACTGTTCACAGGCCGAGAAGGCGTCCTGCGAGGGGCGCCTTCTTCCTATTGAGCTAGAGGTACTGCTTGACCTTTTCCGCCAGCGAGCGCGTGAATCCGAGGGTGGAGGCGATGTCTTCGACGGAGGCTTCGCGGACGCCGCGCAGGGAGCCGAACTTGCGTAGCAGAGCGCGCTTGCGCTTGGGGCCGACGCCGGGGACAGAGTCGAGCGCCGACTCCATGCCGGACTTGGCGCGAACTTTGCGATGGTAGGTGATCGCGAAGCGGTGCGCCTCGTCGCGGATGCGCTGGACGAGGTAGAGGGCCTGTGAGGTGCGTGGCAGGACGATGGGCTCGGCGAGGTCCTGCACGAAGAGCTCTTCGTTTTGCTTGGCGAGGCCGGCGAGCGGGAACTTCCTTGAGGCCGAGGTTGCGCATGACGTCGAGGGCGGCCGAGAGCTGGCCTTTGCCGCCATCGACGATGACGAGGTCGGGGAGGGCGCCCCAGCCGAGCAGGGCAGCGTCTTCGTCATCATCGGGTAGGGGAGCGAGGGGATCGGATGAGGCAAAAGCGCCAGGAGGGACGCCGGGCCCTTCGACAGCCTCAGGATGGCCTGACGATGCGTCTCCTAGCCCCGGCGCGTCTCCGGGCGCGATGAATCGCGCCCCTACGGTAGCGGAAGCGTCTGCCGCCGCGTCGTGGCCGTTGTTTTCCCAGCGCTTGAAGCGGCGGCCGAGGATCTCGGCCATCGAGGCGAAGTCGTTGGCGCCGGCGACGGTCTTGATGCGGAAGCGGCGGTACTCCTGCGGCCGCGGCTGGCCGTCGATGAAGACGACCATGCTGGCAACCGGGCTGGTGCCCTGGATGTTGCTGTTGTCGTAGCACTCGATGCGGCGCGGGTAGGTCGGGAGGTCGAGCTCCTCTTGCAGCTGGCTCAGCGCCTGGTCGCGCTTGTCGGAGTCGGCGAGCCAGCGCACGCGCAGCATGTCTAGCGACTCGCGCGCGTTCTCCGTCGCCATCTGTGTCATGCGGCGGCGGATGCCGCGCTGGGCAACCGAGACGCTGACCTTGGTGCCGCGCTTCTCGGTCAGCCACTCCCCGATCAGTCCTGACTCCGGCACCGCGAAAGGCACGACGACGAGCTTCGGGATGTAGACGGCGGACTCGTAGAACTGCTTGAGGAAGCTGCCGAGCACTTCGCCGTCGGGCTCGTCTTGCACGCCGTCGAGGGTGAAGAAGTCGCGTCCCACCATCTGCGTGCCGCGGATGAAGAAGACCTGCACGCACGCCTCGTCGGTGCCCTCGACGCGGGCGAGGCCGAAGACGTCCTCGTCTGTCGGGCGGATGCGCTCGACGACCTGCTTCTCGGCAACGCTCTCGACGGCGCGAAGCTGGTCGCGGAACAACGCCGCCTGCTCGAACTGCATCTCGTCTGATGCGACCTGCATCTGGCCCTTGAGCGACTTGACGACCTCGCCGGTCTTGCCTTCGAGGAAAAGGACGGTCTGGCGGATGACCTCGTCGTATTCCTCGCGGGTGCAGTAGGCGGTGCAGGGCGCGATGCAGCGGTGGATGAAGTAGTCGAGGCAGGGACGCGGGTCGGTGCCGGTGATCGTCTTGGTGCAGGAGCGCCAGGGGAAGAGCTTCTTGACGATGCCCAGCGTGGTGCGCACCGAGGATGCCGAGGCGTAGGGCCCGAAGTAGCGCGCGCCGTCGTTGAGGACGCGGCGGGCGATCTCGACGCGGGGCCATTCGTTCTGGACGTCGATGCGGAGGTAGGGGTAGTGCTTGTCGTCCTTGAGGCGGATGTTGAAGAAGGGCTGGTGGCGCTTGACCAGCGTCGCTTCGAGGTGCATCGCCTCGCTGTTGGTCTGGGTGACGATGTACTCGAACTCCTCGATCTGCTCGACGAGGGCGCGCGTCTTGAGCTCCAGCGAGTGCGGCGCGCCGAAGTAGTTGCGCACGCGGTTGCGGAGGTTTGCCGCCTTGCCGACGTAGATCACATCCTGTTTGGCGTTGCGCATGATGTAGACGCCGGGTCGCGCCGGCAGGGCGGCGAGGCGCGAGGCGAAGCGGGTGCGTTTCGTGTTATCGGTGGGGGTTGGCATCGCGTATCTATTGTAAGACGGGGAATGAGGGACACGGGGCAGGCAGGCTACGCGAGCCTGGCGGGGCTTGCGCTAAGCTGGGCGCACTTTGAGGACACTCTCGGTCATGTTCAGCGGCGCGCGGGAATCGTTCTGGTTGCTGCCGGCGGTGATGACGGCGAGCGCTGTCGCCCTGTCGTTCGTTACGGTGGAGCTTGATAACGAGCTGACGTGGAACGGGCTGGGCAGCGGCCCCTTCGGCAACGTGGCCAGCGCCGACGGCGCCCGGACGCTTCTCGCCACGATTGCGGGCTCGATGATCACCGTCGCCAGCCTGACGTTTTCGATAACGATTGCCTCGCTGTCTCTCGCCTCGAGCCAATTCGGGCCCCGGTTGATGCGCAACTTCATGCGAGACACCGGCAACCAGATTGTGCTCGGCACCTTTATCGCCACGTTTGCCTATTGCCTGCTCGTACTTCGCACCGTGAGGGGTTCCGAGACCTTCACCTTCGTGCCGTCGATCTCTATGGTCATCGCCGTGATACTCGCCATGGCGAGCCTGGCGGTCCTGATCTACTTCATCAACCACATCTCCCTCTCGATCCAGGCCACGCGCATCATCGCAACCATCGGCGGCGACCTGAGTGAGACTATCGATCGCCTCTACCCGGACTTGCGCGACGAGCAGGACAACAGCTCCGGGCACGGGGAAGACCAGGACTGGAAGCCCACCGGCGAGGGGCATCACGTTTACTCGCGGCGCAGTGGCTACATCCAGGAGGTGTACTACTCCGACCTTGTCAAGGTTGCGACGGAGTCAGAAATTGTGGTGGTTATTCCCCACCATGCCGGTCAGTTCGTCCCCAAGGGGGCCACGATTGCGCAAGTCTTCGGCGACGGAGCGGCGGGCGAGGATGAAGAGCGCGACGCGAAGGTGAGCGGCGCCTTCAGCATCGGCAGCGAACGAGCGGCGGGCCGGGACATCGAGTTCTTTATCGATCAACTGGTCGAAATCGCGGTGCGGGCGCTTTCGCCGGGGATCAACGACCCGTTTACGGCGATGGCCTGTATCGATCAGCTCGGCGCCTCGTTGCGTCAGCTGGCAGAGCGTAAGCTGCCGGCTCCTAACCAGCGGGATGAGGACGGAAACGTGCGGGTGCATGCCAACTCGCAGACCTTTGAGGGCGCGGTTAGCGCGGCCTTCAACCTGATACGTCAGTACGGCCAGAATAGCGCTCCGGTCGCGATGCGGCTGATGGAGACGATAGCCGTCCTGGCAGAGTACGCGCCTTCACAGGAGCATCGCGAAACGCTGCTGGCGCACGCCCGCATGGTCCAGAAAGGCGCGACGTCGCAGATGCGCGAACGCGCCGACATCGATGCGCTGGAGGCGCGCTTCGAAGCGGTGATCGAGGCGCTGGAGTCGGGCTCGGCGCCTACGGTGGGTTAGCGTTCAGGGCTTCTTGCGGGCGGCGGCCTGTTCGCGGCGCCAGTTGTCGAAGGCCTCGCAGGCGCGGCGGCCTTCGTCGGTTTCCGGCTGCCACTGGCGCTGGTAGGCGTAGAAATCGTCCTCGTCCCAGACATGGTGCATGTCCTCGCCCATCGAGACGGTGAAGCCCTCGAAGCCATCGGGATACTCGAAGGGGCCGTGCAGCTCGTCCCAGCCGAAGACGTAGTCGCCGGGCTTGAGCTCTTTGCCATCGACGCACATGCGGCCCTTCATAACGACGACGCAGTGCCAGCCCTTGTGCCAGTGACGGGGCTCGATGTAGCCGGGTGGGAAGTAGATTTTGCGGGCGTTGCGGAACATCGCGGGGTCGGCGTGGAGGAGCTTGCTTTTGAGGCCGGGCGGCAGGCCGACGTCGCGCTCCGTCCATTCGACCTCGGCGTCGTGAACGGAGAAGGTGGCGTTGTTGCCGACCTGAGAGTCGTAGGGGGCGTCGTTCATTGGGTAACCTCCGGTTTCGGGGGCAAGAATACCAACGCGACGTGGTGCGACCTCAGCGCCGAACCCATCGCCGATTTCGGAGAGGGGAGCTCAGCGGTAGGATTGCACTACTGTGAACCGCGCGCTTACTGGATTCTATGCCGAGGAGATGATCCGGCTGGCCGACAGCGCGTCGCTGGCGGAGCCGCTGACGGCGCGCGTCAGCGAGTTCACGACCGCGGATGCGTACGCGATCTCGCGGGAGGTGCTGCGGCGGCGCGAGGCTTCGGGATGGCGGCGCGTGGGGCGGAAGATCGGGTTCACGAACCGGGAGATATGGGACCAGTACGGGGTATACGAGCCGATCCTGGGCTACATGTACGACCGCACCGTGTCGTGGATCGAGGAGACGACGTGGGATGTCGACGGGTGGGGCGATCAGGCGTCGCTGAGCCTCGATGGCCTGTCGCAGCCGCTGATCGAGCCGGAGGTCGTGTTCCATTTTCGCGAGGCGCCGCCGCTGACCGACGACCCGGTACGCCTCCTGGGCGCGATCGACTGGGTGGGCCACGGCTTCGAGATCGTGCAGTGCCACTTCCCGGACTGGAAGTTCGGCGTGGCGGACACGGTGGCGGACGGTGGTCTACATGGGCGCTACGTCGCGGGTGGCGGGATAGCAATTGTGGGGCGTGACCCGGCGCGGCTGGCGGAGCAGCTGGCGTCGTTCCGGATACGGCTGTATCGCAACGGGGCGCTGTCGCGCGAGGGCGGCGGCGAGCTGGTGCTGGGTAGCCCGCTCAACGCGCTGGCGCACGCGATCCGGCTGCTGGAATCGCTGCCGGACCATCCGGCAATCGAGGCGGGGGAGTTCGTGACGACGGGGACGCTAACGGACGCGATGCCGGTGGCGGCGGGGGAGACGTGGTCGACGCGGTTGCACGGGCTGCCGATCGGCGGTATCTCGCTGCGGTTCACGTGACGGCGTCGCCATCGACACCTCTTGACAGTGCCTGACGCCGAACCTAGCTTGCAGCCAGCAACCATTGATTCGCTCGTTTTAGTTGAAGGGACGAGGGCCGTGTCCGAAGAGAACAAAGCACTAATCCGCCGCTTGTATGAGTCACTGAACGCTGGGGACCTGACGTCCCTGGCCGACACGCTAGCCGATGACGTGGTGGAGCACGAGGAACTGCCTGGGCTTGAGCAGAACAAAGAGGGCGTGGTCCAGTTCTTCAGGGGTTGCATGGCGGCGTTCGACGGCTTTCGCATGAACATCGAAGAGGTCATCGCTGAGGGCGACCGGGTGTCCGTCCGCGCTACCACGAGCGGCACACACAGGGGCGAATTCATGGGGATCCCGGCGACGGGCAAGCAGCTGAACGTGCCGCTGGCCGATTACTTCCGCATCGAAGGCGGGAAGGTCAAGGAGCACTGGGGCGTGATGGACTCGGGCGCGATGATGATGCAGATGGGCGTCGTAGAGATGCCGGGCGCCTAGGCAGCCTATTCACACGCAAACGTACCCGCAAAGTACTGCGGCCGCATCGAGCCTTGCCCGGCGCTTTGCGGCTCTCGTAGACTGAGGCTGAGTGCTGGAGTAGCTCAGTGGTTAGAGCGACCGGCTCATAATCGGTAGGTCGTGGGTTCAAATCCCTCCTCCAGCACCAACCTTTCTCCCCTTTTCCCACCACCCCCGGCAGTCGGGCAAGCTGGCAACCGGGAAAGGCGCGGTTACCTAGATCGCGGGGCGCGACTATACTGTGCGCGTTTCGGTTTCCAGATAGAGGAGGGGATATCATGGCTTCGCTCAAGACAGCAATCGGCAGCTACGGGCACACGAAGGCGTTGAAGGACGGCAAGGTCGTGCCGGCGGGCGCATCGCTCGAGTTCGAGGACGTGACGCCGATCATCGGCGCGTTCCGGCGTATGTGCCGCGGGCTGGAGTTCGACGTCTGCGAGATGGCGATCACGACCTACCTCTGCGCCAAGGCGAACAACCTGCCTTTCACAGCGCTGCCCGTATTCCTGGTGCGCGCGTTCCACAACGGCGCTGTGCAGATCAACCCTTCGGCCGGCGTTAGCAAGGCGAAGGACCTGGAAGGCAAGAAGGTGGGCGTGCGCGCCTGGACCGTGACGACTGGCGTCTGGGCCAAGGACATCCTGCGCACGGAATACGGCGTCGACCTGGAGAAGATCGACTGGGTGGTTGCGGACGAGGAGCACGTGATGCAGTACACGACGCCGTCCAACGTGACGATGCAGAACGGCGCCAACCTGGGCGAAATGCTGGCCTCGGGCGAAATTGCGGCGGCGATCGGCATCGGCAAGGTCGATTCGGAGAACGTGAAGCCGCTGGTCGAGAACGCAGGCGTTGCCGCGGCCGAGTGGTACAAGAAGACCGGCGTCTTCCCGATCAACCACACGCTGGTGGTCAAGGACGAGCTGCTGGCGGCCAACCCGTCGCTGGGTAAGGACCTCTACGATGTGTTCAAGCAGGCACGAGACCAGTACGTCTCCGGCCTGGCGTCCAGCACGGACGAGGCGGACGCGGGAATGAAGCGGACGGCCGACATGGTGGGCGGCGACCCTCTGCCGTACGGCATCGAGGCGAACCGCAAGGCGATGGAGGCGATCATCAGCGCGGCGCAGGCGCAGCACATCCTCAGCGGGCCGACGAAGGTCGAGGACGTGTTCGTGGCGGGAGCCGCCGGCTGGTAGGTTGGTGGCTTGCCCGGCCTGAAGGCTGTGGCATCGGGACGAGTCTGAAGGAAGCGACGTAGGGGCGCACCGCCGTGCGCCCCTACGTCTATGAGTGAGGCGCCATGAAAGTTACGGTCAGGGTTTCGCCCTTTGCTCCTCTTCCTGAAGTCCTGGAGTTTACGAAACGAGTCGAAACCGCCGGCTTCGATGGCATCGGCTACCTCGACTCGCAGATGATCAACCGTGACCTCTGGGTGACCATGAGCGCGGCTGCCACGGTTACCGAGCGTTTGGGTCTGGTTGCGGCGGTAACCAACCCGCTATCGCGCCACATATCAGTCACGGCGTCGGCCGCTGCCAGCGTCGACGACCTGGCGCCGGGACGCGTCGAGGTCTGGATCGGCCGCGGCTTCAGCGCCGTCAACATGGCGGGCCTGCACGAAGCGACGACCCCGGAGATGCGGACGTCGATTCAGCAGTACCGGCGTCTCATGGCCGGCGAATGGGACGTCTTCCCCGGCGCGCACAGCCAGCTACGTATCTCCGGCCGCGACGCGCCGATTTACCTTGCCGCGGCGGGACCACGCACGATGCGACTCGCCGGTGAGGTCGCGGACGGGATCCTCTCGGCGAATGGGTTCACGGCGCGTGCCATGGAGCAGGCCCAGAGCCTGGTGGCCGAGGGCGCGAAGTCGGTGGGGCGGGACCCTTTCGAGATCGACTTCTGCCTGCAGGCGCTGACCTGCATCCGCGAGACGCGGGAGGAGGCGCTGCGCTGGGCGGGTCCGCTGCTGGTGCTGAAGCTGGAAGACGAGCCGTGGCTGAAGGCAGAGGGCGTCGACTCGAAAGGAATCAAGGCGCCGCCGGAGTTCCAGGCGTTGTATCCGGAGCCGCAGCACGCGCACGACCCGGAGCGGGCGCGGGAGCTGGCCGCGCAGGTGCCAGAGGAACTGCGGATGATGATCGCGGAGAAGACGGGGTTCATCGGCAAGGCGGAGGACGTCATCGCGGGGATGAAGCGTGTGTCCGACGCCGGGATCCGCTACGTCTTCATGCGTACGATCGACACGCTGAGCTTCCCGACGGACGAAGTCGAGCTGTACGGGTCGAAGATCAGGGACGCGGTAGCGGCGCTTCCGTAGAGGTCCGGACATCACGCCCGTGTTAATGGCGCAGGCAACGTTTAGCCGAAACGCTCCACGAGCTCGGCCAGCGTCTTTCGAAACCCATCGAACCGCCTCTGGCCGACAGCCTGCGACCATTCATCCGCAACCTGCTGAGCGGCGTTACGCGTCAGGTCAGCCAAGGCAACTCCTCGTTTGGTGAGAGTGATTCGCTTCGCCCGCCTATCATTCGGATCGGGTTGAAGTTCGAGATAGCCCCTTTCTTCAAGTTGGCGTAGCAGGTCGTTCATTGCCTGCTTCGTAATCCCGATCTGGACGGCCAGATCGGTTGGCCTCGCGCCAACGATCGTCGGGTAGCGAAACAGGAGCAAGTGAGTTGGCTGCAAGTCGGTGTAGCCCGCCTCTCGGACCACGTTGTACATGCGATTACGAAACTCATTCCAGGCGAGGCGCATCAACGCCCCAACTGTGGGCGGCGGGAAGGCATCGTCGAAGATTCGGCTTGACATCGGTAGTAAAGGGACCTTACTATTCCTTATTAGTACAGAAAGCGTACTAAAAAGAGGATCTGGAAGCAAGCTCGCGTGGAGCAGCCAGTCCAACTCTTGAGAGGAGAGTCCGATGAGCATTGTTGTCGTAGGGCCGAACGGAGGAGAGCAATCGGGCGGCGGACCGATAAGAATCCGGATCATTGAGGATGGATCGCACACCGGTCACCGTCTGGGCCTGATCGAGGCGACCGTGCCACCGGGACCGGCGATGCCGCCGCAACACATACACCGAGATCACGAAGAGATCTTCATCGTGACACTCGGCAAGTTGCGGTTCACGTCAGGGGAGGAGAGTTTCGACGTGGAAGCCGGCTCCTGCGTGACTGTGCCCACTGGAACCGCGCATACCTTCTGCAACCCGTTTGACGAGCCAGCCAGGTTCATCAATACGCTGACCCCTGACTTTTACGTCGAGTATTTCCGCGACCTGGGCCGGCTTCCGGTTGACGAGCATGGACTGCTCAATCCTGCCGACATCGGGCGAACGATGGCGAAGTACGCAACCGACGCCGTCCGGTGAGCGGACGCTCGGAGGCTCTAATTACCCTCCAGTGAGTCCCGCATAAATACGAGAACGGGCGCACATCGTGCGCCCGTTCTTGATGTGACGTGATTAGCGTTACGGGCGGCCGGAGAGCTCGAGGCCTTTGGTGAGGCCGGGGTAGGTGCGCGAGGGTGCAGACATGAGGTAGGTGTAGCCCTCGCCGAGGAGGCGTTCGACGTTGTTGGCGTCGACGTGGGGGTGGCCGACGACGACGTTGTTGGCCTTGCAGGTCGCGACGACCTGCGCCATGTGTTCGAGCAGCACAGGGGCGTCGTACTGGCGCGGCACGCCGAGCTCCTGCGAGAGGTCGCCTTCGCCGATGAGGATGGCGCTGATGCCGGGGACGTTCTTGAGGATGGAGTCGAGGTTCTTGATGCCCATCGTGTCCTCGATCATGAGGATGCAGAATATCTCGCCTTCGGGGTCGAGCGGCCAGACGTCGGCCTTCTTGTAGTAGTCCTGCTGGCCGAGGCCCCAGTAGCGCGCCGCCGATGTTGGACCGTCGCCGCGGATGCCTTGCGGCTCGAAGCGCGGCTTGTCAGAGAGGCGGGGGTAGCGGCAGGCGGCGACTGCGTTGTAGGCCTGCTTCTCGTCGGAGATGTGGGGCCAGATGATGCCGTAGGCGCCGAGGTCGAGCGCCTGCTTGGCGTAGCTCTGGTTCATCTCGAGGCCGTTGGCCGGGACGCGGACGATGGGCGTGACGGCGGGGGCGACCGAGCCGGACTTGGCGATCTGGGCGCGGTTGAGCATGTACTGCAGGGCGTCACGCAGGGCGCGGATGTCCCAGGGGTTGTGCTCGAGCTCGAAGACGATGCCGTCGTACTTCGAGTTGGCAGGGCGAGGACTTCGCCGACGTCCGGCTGCGCGAAGGTGGTAAACGCGGGCTTGCCGGACTCGAGTGCCTTGATGATGCCGTTGAGTCGCTCTGCCACAGGGGCCTCCTCTGGGACTGGAACTGGATTAGATGGAACGGACGCATTGTAGACGAGCGGTGCGGCTTGAAACGAGAGAGCTAGGCATCCTTACATAATTCGGACTCTCGTCTCTTGTTTCGCAGCCTCTTGCGTCGCTGCAGCTGTTCGATGCCCAACCGACTGAACGGGAACAACCGATACAGCGGGGGCCGGAGGTTGAAGTAAGCAACGAAGGTGGTGACTTCGATGCCCAGGCCAGTTGCCGGAACGATGATTGGGGCCCCTTCTGGCAGCGGCACCCAGACTGTCGCGATCAGGGCACCTATCGCACCGAGGAAAATGCATCCGATGCGCCAGAGGAACCTGACCCCCATCTCTTCTGGGATGAGGTTCGCAAGCCGGATTGCTGGACGGGCTAACGCAAGTACAAGGAGCGATAACGTTAGGGTTACTAGAAAGATGGTCATCATACGTAGTATCGCCCTTAGTTCCTCAATGTAGTGACCTGCGTTAGCATTCGACGAGCCGTTTAGCACCAGATGAGGGGTTAACGATGATTATCGATTGCCACGGGCACTACACGACCGTCCCTGCCGAGATGCAGACGTACCGCGAGGCGCAGTTCGCCGACCTGGCAAACGTGTCGCGCGGCAGCGTCAGCGAGGACATCACGGACGACCAGCTGCGCGAGAGCCTGGAAGGCGCGCAGATCAAGCTGCAGCGCGAGCGCGGGACCGATATGACGATCTTCTCGCCGCGGGCCAGCGCGATGGCGCACCACCTGGGGTCGGAGAAGGCGAACGTCTACTGGGCGGAGCACTGGAACAACCTGATCTATCGCATCTGTCAGCTCTACCCGGACAACTTCGCGCCGGTGGGCATGCTGCCGCAGTTCCCGGGCGTCAACCCGAAGAACTGCCTCGACGAGATCGACCGCATCGTGAATGAGCTGGGGTTCATCGGGATCAACCTGAACCCTGACCCGACGGGCGGCTGGTGGACGGACCCGCCGCTGTTCGACGAGTGGTGGTATCCGGTCTACGAGAAGATGGCGGAACTGCAGATACCGGCGATGGTCCACGTTTCGCAGACCACAAACAAGCACTTCCACTTCACGGGCACGCATTACCTCAACGCCGACCTGACGGCGTTCATGCAGTTCCTCACGTCGGACGTGCTGGACAAGTTCCCGACGCTGAAGTTCATCATCCCGCACGGCGGCGGCGCGGCGCCGTACCACTGGGGGCGCTATCGCGGGCTGGCGCAGGACAACAAGTGGACGCCGGTGGCGGAGCGGATCAAGGACTCGGTTTACTTCGACACTTGCGTCTACCACCAGCCGGGCATCGACCTGCTGTTCAAGGTGGTGCCAAAGGACAACATCCTGTTCGGCTCGGAGATGGTGGGCGCGGTGCGCGGCATCGACCCGGAGACGGGGTTCAACTACGACGACACAAAGCGCTACGTCGACGCGCTGGGGCTGAACGAGGCGGACAGGACGCAGGTGTATGAGGGCAACGTGCGTACGGTGTTCCCACGGTTCAAGAAGTAGCCATTGCATGGCGGCGTGAGGCTGCCGCGATCGAATCGGGGCGTCGACTTGACGCCCCGTTTCTGGTTATCGCGGTCGGGCCGCCTAGCGGCGGGACTGCAGGGCGTGGTAGTTGAAGTCGGTGCGGGCCTGGAGGAGGGTCTTGCCGGTCTTGATCGCCTCGCGGATGTGGTCTTCGGCGTCCTCGATCTCGCGGGCGGCGGCTACGACCTCGTCGACGCGCTCCTGGGGGATGACGACGATGCCGTCGCCGTCGCCGCAGATCAGGTCACCCGGCACGACGGCGACCTCGCCGAGGGAGATCTTCTCGTTGTAGGCATCGGCCATGACGCGGTCCTTGCCGGTGCGCATGTAGGTGCCGCGGCTGAAGATCGGGTAGCCGACCTCGAGGGCGCGGTCGGAGTCGCGGCAGACGCCGTGGATCACGGTGCCGCCGATGTTCTTCAGCGAGCCCATGACGGTGAGGATGTCGCCCCAGACGGTGCAGTCGAGCCGGCCCGGCGTTGTCGATGCAGATGACGTGGCCTTCGGGTACGTCGTCGATGTAGTCACCGACGGAGCCGCCGTGGCTGTCGACGGGCATGTTGTGGATGGTGAAGGCGGGGCCGCAGACGCGGAAGCTGCGGTCGATCGGCTTGATGCCGAGTGCCTGGCCGGGAATGCCGAGCCGGTCCATGGCGTCGCTGAGGGCGCTGGTACCGAGCGTGATGATGTTGGCGTATTTCTGGTCCATGGTTCTCCTCTGATGGGCGGGAAGGCTTGTTCTCAAGCTGCTTCGCATCGCTCGCGCGGTGCTCCGCTCAGGTTAGTGTAGAAAGATATGGGGGGACACCCCCAGGCCCCTCGTCGCATGGGCTGCTCCCCTGCAAACCCTGCTTTCGAGTATGGAAGCGCTGCGCCTTAGTGCGACAGCATGGTTTCGTAGTCGCGGCCCATGACCTCACTGACGGGGTCACCGGCGAGGACGGCCTCTTTCATCTTGGCCTCGCGGCCGGCGATCATCTCGGCGTTTGCAGGATCTCCTCCGCCTTGTCGGCGGCGAGGAAGACGACGCCGCTGAACCGTCGGCGAGGACGAGGTCGTTGGGGCTGAACGGCGACGTCACCCAGGGTGATGGGCTCGTTGAAGGTCTCTTCGATGATCCGGCCGCGGGCCGTGCGCGGGATCGAGGCACGGGCGAAGACCGGGAATTCGAGCTCGCGCGACTCGTCGATGTCGCGCGACGGCGCCACCGCAGACGACGCCGGCGATGCCCTTCGTCTTGGCGGCGGCGGAGAGGATGCCGCCCCAGCCGGCGGCGTCGATGCGCGGGTTCTCGATGACGATGACGTCACCGGAGTTGGCGGCCTCGATGGCGCCGGTGCAGAGGTGTCGCGACGCGGTGCGGCCGTCTGCGTCGGCCAGCTTGACGGTGACGATGCGGCCGGCAAACTTGGCGGGCGGCGACGTCGGCAGAATGCCGAGCACGGCGCCGGGCAGGCCGAGGCGGTCGCAGGCGTCGGAGACGGCGCAGGTGTCGAGCTTGAGCAGACGTTCGACAAGGTTATCCACGGTGGAGCTCCTTTAGATCAAGGCGGGGAGTGCGTCGATACTATCGGGCAATCGGGCAATCGGGCAATCGGGAGGACGAAGCGGGTCGGGTGGTAGTTTCCTTGCGGAGGGCGATCATGGCGGACGATTTGTACACGCTGAAGCCGATCGGGTTTGTGCGGTCGACGCTGACGGACCGGCGGACGGCGCCGAGGCAGGGCTCCGAGGGGGCGCCCGACGCATGGATCGAGATGAACCCGGACGTGCTCGATGGGCTGCTCGGGTTCACGGCAGATCAGGAGGTCATCCTGATCACGTGGTTCCATGAGGCGCGGCGTGACGTGCTGCAGGTCCACCCCAGATCGATTGAAGGGCGGCCGCTGACCGGCGTGTTCGCGACGCGGTCGCCGGACCGGCCGAACCCGCTGGGGCTGCATCGAGTCACGGTCCGGGAAGTCCGCGACGGTGCGCTACAGGTCGGGCCGCTGGAGGCGATCGACGGGACGCCGGTGGTCGACATCAAGCCGGTGCTGTCGAGATCGGCGGACGCGTAGCGCGGGCTAGGCGCCCGGCGAGCCTGGAAGCATTGCGACCTCACCGCGGATCTCGCCGGCGAGCGCTTCGAGGGCGGCCATGGCGGCGCGGAAGAGGCTGGTGGCGTAGGTGACGCGGCGGACGCCGAGCGAGGCGGCGGTTTGCAGCGATAGCGGGCCGCCGGGGCGGAGGTTGACGTTTATCGGGCCAACGGACTGGACAAACGCCGCGATGATCGACTCGTCTGCCAGAAGGATGGGGTAGATGCAGTCGGCACCGGCTTCGCGGTAGAGGCGGGCGCGGCGCAGGCCTTCGGTAGCCTGCTCCTGCAGCGAGCCCTGACGATGGATGAAGACGTCGACGCGCGCGTTGAGGACGAGGTCGACACCAGCGGCGCGTGCGGCGCTCTTGATTGCGGCGATGCGTTCAGCCTGGCCTTCGGCGTGCAGCATGGGGGCGTCCGTGTTGTGGTCGGAGTCCTCGAAGTTGAGCCCGGCCGCGCCGGCGTCAATCAGGTTCTCGACTATCTCGGCGGGCTCCATGCCATAGCCAGCCTCGAAGTCGACGGTGACGGGAATCGAGACGGCGCGGGCGATGCGGGCGGCGGCTTCGAGCATTTCGGACGCCGGGGCGCCCTGATGGTCTTCGTATCCGAGCGCGTTGGCGACGCCGCCGCTGGTCGTAGCGATGGCGGCGAAGCCTGCGGATTCGAGAACCCTGGCGCTTGCCGCGTCCCAGGCGTTGGGGAGCACCAGCATGCCGGGACCGGCGTGCAATTGCGCGAGGGCCGCAGCCTTCGCGGCGGTGGAATCGAGTGACGGTGCGTTGGACACGACTGGAGTATAGCGCCGAAGGGATTGGCGACGACGGGAGCAGGACATGAGGCTCGGTGGCGGGTTCTGTGACGGAGAGTTCGCCGGTGCTATGCTTCCGAGGCAACGAGGAGGAGGACGACGATGGCTGACAAAGAGACGATCCGCGGGCTGCTAGAGGGCACTTTCGACACACACGTGCACTCGGGGCCAGACCTGCTGCCGCGCAAGTTCAACGACATCCAGCTGGCGAAGCTGGCGCAGGAGCGCAAGTTCGGCGGCATCGTTTTGAAGTCGCATCACGCTATGACTGCGGACCGTGCGACGCTGGTCAAGGAGATGTTTCCGGGGACGAACTTTTACGGCGCCATCGCGCTGAACAACCCGGTGGGCGGGCTGAACGCGACGGCGATCGACATCGCGGCGCGGCTGGGGGCGCGGGTGTGCTGGCTGCCGACGTGCGACTCGGCCAACGAGCAGGCGAACGTCGCGGGGCAGCTGGACGAGAGCAAGCTGCCGTACTGGATGAGCATTGCGCGCGAGCTGCGCGCGGCGGGCATCGCCGGGCGCGTACCTAACTGTGACGGACGGCGCACGGCAAGGTGCTGCCGGAGATGCAGCAGTGCCTGGAGGTGATCGCGAAGTACGACATGGTGATGGCGACGGGCCACATCAACCCGAGCGAGCTGGAGCCGGTGATCAAGGCGGCAACGCAGGCGGGCGTGCAGCGCATCATCATCACGCACCCCGAGTTCCCGACGACGCACCTGACGGTGGACGACCAGAAGAACCTGCAGCAGTACAACGTCTACTTCGAGCGCGTGTTCACGACGCCTCACACGAACAAGTGCACCTGGGAAGAGACGCTGAACAACATCAAGGAGGTCGGGCCGTCGAGCACGATCGTGGCGACGGACCTGGGGCAGACGACGAACCCGGGCCTGCAGGAAGGCTTCGAGATCTTCATCGACAAGCTGCTGGACGCCGGCTTCAGCGAGGCGCAGGTCAAGACGATGACGCAGCACAACGCCGCAGCGCTGCTCGGCGCCGAGTGATTGCATCACGGAATCGGCCTACCGCCGGACATTCAGGGGCGTCTCTCAAGGAGGCGCCTCTTTTGTTTGCCAGTTAGATCGTGTGCTGTTCCTAGCCGTGGCGTCTCGGAGTTTGTGCCATTTTGATCTTTTAGCTGGCGCCTCGCGATGACGGCGCCGGTGGCGTTCTAGATCTCGTGGGTGCGTAGCCAGTCGGCATACTCGGCGATGCCGCGCTCGAGCGTGTACTGCGGCTCGTAGCCGACGTCGGCCTTGATGCGTGAGAGGTCCATGTAGCGATCCTCGGTGTAGCTGGGGCCGCGGCCGGGCTTCAGCGCCTGCGCCACGTTCGCGCCGGGGATGGCCTTTTCGACTGCATCTGCGATCTGCTTGCCGGAGGTGGCCTTGCCGTCGCCGATGTTGTAGATGCGGTTCGGGAGCTTGTCGGCGAGCTGCAGCAGGACGATGGCGTTGGCGCAGTCGGCGACGTGACAGAGGTCGGTGGTGTCCTCCTCATAGGTGTCGGCGGTGAACTTTGGTTGGGCGCCGTCGACGCCGGCGCGGGTGAGGGCGTAGGCGATGTTGCCGTAGGCGTGATACGGCCCGTAAATCAGTGCGATGCGCAGGAAGGCAACGTCGATGCCCGTGCGGTCGGCGTAGTGGCTGCCGAGAAGCTCGTCGACCTTCTTGAAGGTCTCGATGGGGTTGGTGGCCGACATGCGCAGCGGCATGGTCTCGGCGAAGGGGCCGCGGGAGGCGCCGCCATAGTAGTAGGTGGCGATTGAACTGGCGAGCGTGAGGCGCTTGACGCTCCACTCGCGGGCGGCCTCGAGCATGTTGAGCAGGCCGAAGACGTTGATACGGAAGTCTGCCGCGGCGTCCGGGGCGCTGTAGCCGGGGCCCGCGAGGTGGCAGATGCCGTCGATTTCGTAGCGCCGGCCGATGTCCATGAGCTGGTCGGCGCTGGTGACGTCGAGCTGCTCGACCTTGACGCGCTTGCCGAGGTCGTGTTTGAGGAACTCGGGCTCACGGTAGGTGCGGTTGCGCGTGACGAGGACTTCTTCGCCGGCGTCGAGGAAGGCGCGAATGGTGTGGAGGCCGATGAAGCCGAAGCCGCCGGTGATGAGGATCATGGGTGCTCTACTCCGGGTTGCTGGCGAGCCAGGCGACGTAATCGTCGACGGCTTTGTCGACGGGGTATTCGGGTTCGTAACCGACCTCGCGCTTGATGCGAGTGAGGTCCATGTAGGGGTGCTTGCGGGGGGCCGAGGCACCGGGACGCATGGGCAGCTGGGCGTTGGGGAAGTGGCGGCGAATGGCCGAGGCGATCTCCTTGTTGGTGGTGCCGCGGCCACCGCCGATGTTGTAGGCCTGGTGCTCCAGCTTGTCGGCTGTTTGCAGCAGCGCGACGGCGCGGCCGCAGTCCTTGACGTAGCAGTAGTCCTGCGCGTCGTCCTCGTAGAGCTCGGCGCGCAGCTCCGGGGCCACGCCTTTGACCGCGGCGTGTACGAGGCGGCTCATCGCGTTGCCCATCGAGTGGTAGAGCGGGCCGTAGACGTAGCCCATGCGTAGCAACACGATGTCGAGACCGGTGCGTAGCGCGTAGTGGGTCGAAGTGATCTCGTAGGCCTTCTTGTAGGCCTCGACGGGGTTGGTTCGGCGTCGTGCGAAGGGGCATGTCCTCGCGGAAGGGCCCGTCGTCGACGCCGTTGTAGACGGTGACGGAGCTGGCAATGCCGAGTCGTTTGACGCCCCAGGCTTCGGCGGCCTGGAGACAGTTGAGCAGGCTGTACATGTTGACCTTGTAGTCACCCGCGGCGTCGAGTGCGCCAAGTCCTGGCGTGGCCATGTGGATGATGCCGGTGATGTTGTGGCGTTTGCCGATCTCCATCAGGGTGTCGGCGTCTGTGACGTCGAGCTGCTCGACGAAGGCGCGCTTGCCGAGGTCGTCTTTGATGAAGGCGGGTTCGCGGGCGACGCGGTACTGGGTCAGGACGACGTCCTCGCCGAGGTCGAGCAGGGAACGGGCCGTGTGCAGGCCGATGAAGCCGAGGCCGCCTGTGATCAAGATCATGAGATGTGACTCCTATTGCTCGTGTGTCTCCAGCCAGTCTACGAAGTCGTCGACCGACTGCTCCAGGGTGAACTGCGGTTGGTAACCGGTGTCTTCGCGGATGCGATCGATGGTCATGAAGGCGTTGTGACGGTGATTGGGGCCGTAGCCGGGCGTAACGGGGAGCTTTGCGCCGGGGAAGCGCGCTTCGATCAGCGCAGAGACCTGGCCAACGCTGCTGGCGACTCCGCTCGCCAAGTTGTAGGTCACGTGGTTGAGGCTCTCGGCCGTCTGGAGGAGGGCGATTCCGCGGGCGCAGTCGCGGACATAGCAGAGGTCGTTGGCATCTTCGGCGAAGAGCGCGCCGGGCCAATTTGGCGTCTCGCGGCCGAGCGCCATGTGGAGGAAGCTGGTTACAACGTTGAAGAGGTTGTGGTCCAGCGGCCCGTAGATGCCGCCAATGCGCAGGGAGACGACGTTGAGGCCGGTGCGCTGCGCGTAGTGGGCGCCGAGGATCTCGAACATCTTCTTATAGGCCTCGACGTGGTTGCCGCCATACATGCGCAGCGGCTGGTCTTCGCGAAACGGCCCCTGCCGCTCGCCGGCGTACACCGCGATCGAGCTGGCGAGGCCGACCCGTTTGACGCCCCAGGCTTGCGCCGCTTCGAGGACGTTGATCAGGCTCTGCGTGTTCATGCGGTAATCGCCGGCCGGGTCGAGGGCGCCGAGAGCTGGGGCGGCGAGGTGGGCGATGCTGGTGATCTTGTATCGCCTGCCGATGTCGAGCAGCATTTCGGCGTCGGTGACGTCGAGCTGTTCGATGTGGGCACGCTTGCCGAGCTCGTCCCGGATGAAGTCGGGCACGCGGGCGACGCGGTACTGGGTGAGGACGACGTCTTCGCCCATGTCGATGAGGTGCCGGGCCGTGTGGAGGCCGATCATGCCGAGGCCGCCGGTGATCAAGATCATGGGATGTGTGTCCTCCGAGGGTGGGGCTTTCGTCTGGCGAATCATGCCACGTGGGAGGGATTTGGGTGTGGCGGTGGGGCACGGTTCGAAGGCCGGCTCAGAAGCTTAAGAACATTAACCTTGACGAATTGCCTTTGGGGCGAGACGATACCTTAACGTTAAGGGAAGCAGGGCGGGACGTATCGCGTTTTCTACTGGAGAGACGCATAATGTCCGAGCGAAGTTAAGCGGTATGTAAGCCGCGCTTATTCAAGGAGTTAGCCAATGGCAAAGGTCGTAGGCGTTTTCAACACAGCACACACACCGTTCTGCTACATGGCACCGGAGCGCTGGAACGAAGTCCGCGCCAACCGCTCGCTGCGTGAGGACGTCCCGCTGGACGATATAGAGGAGAACCTGCGCAAGAAGGCGCGGATCGAGAACGGCTTTGCGACGCTGCGCGCCAAGCTGGCCGAGGCCAAGGCAGACGTCGTCGTGATCTGCGGCGACGACCAGCTGGAGTGCTTTGACTTCAACAACTTCCCGTCCTTCGCGATCTACGTCGGCGATGAGTTCGAGGGGCACACCTCGAACCGCGACTGCCGGATTTGGCCGCCGGCCCGCCGCGGGACGGCGAGGGCCGCGCCGGGCGCGGCGGTTGCCGAAGCGCCGTCCCCGCCTGCGATGCGCGCGTCCAAGGCCACCCGGGCCTCGGGATCGCGGTCTTGACGGGGCTGATGAAGCGCGGTTTCGACCCGGCGTTCAGCATGGACATGCCGAAACCTGAGAAGGGCATCGGCCACGCCATCCTGCGGCCGTGGGAGTCGATCACCGACCACGAGACGGCTGATCGCTGCCGGTGCTACTGAACTGCTACTACGCACCGCAGCCGACCGCAAAGCGCTGCTACGAATTCGGTAAGGCGCTGCGCGGCGCGATCGAGGACTACGACGAGGACATGCGCGTCGTGGTGGTGGGCTCGGGCGGCCTTTGGCACACGCCGGGCGCGAAGCAGGCGTACATCGACGAGGAGTTCGACCGCACGCCAGCTGAAGTTCCTCGAAGTTGGCGACATCAAGGGCATGGCCGAGCACTTCGACAACTACAAGATCCCTGAGGGTGACGAGAGCCAGTACATTGGCGAGCGCGCGCGACAGGCCACGGGTATGCCGGGCTTCGGCGGACCGCAGGGTGGCACGCGCGAGATTTGCAACTGGATCACGGCCGCGGCAGTCGCCGACGGGCGCAAGTCGACGATCGTCGACTACATCCCGGTTTACGGTTCGCCCGTGGGCGTGGCGTTCTCCTACTGCATCGACCTCTAAGGTCAGCTTAGTTAAGTCTAAGGGCGGGCCTTCGGGCCCGCCCTTCCTATTGACGCGAGGCATTAACCACGACAAAACGGTGTTGTCGCAGACGCCACGCTTCGTCCTTGGCCAGGTTCAGGATGCTTTGACGAGGGGACTTCCTGACTGCGGACGGGGAGGCCACATGCTACATTGAGGCCACGCCTCGGTAGCTCAGAGGATAGAGCGGCGGCGTCCTAAGCCGCGCGTCGGGGGTTCGAATCCCTCCCGGGGCGCCAGCTCATTGCATGACGGCGGCCATTGCAGGACGGCGTGAGGCTGCCGCGTTGACATCCGTGGGTGCCTTTCACTAGTTCGCGTATTTGGTCTTGTCAGTCACGGCAGCGGCGGCGAAGGCTTCCCGGCGCTCGCGGCATTTGTTGCAGTTGCCGCAGTGCAGCAGCTGCCCTTTGCATCTATGGGCGCCATGCAGGTTAGCGTGAGGTGCAGCGGCAGCCCGGGGAAGCGGGCGATGATCTGCGACTTGTGCTGCTGACGGTAGGGCGCGATCGACCGCGATAGCGCGTGGTCCAGGGCGGTGCTGAGCAGCCTGCCGTAGTCCTCAAAGAACGCTGGCGTGGCGTCCGGGAACGGGTTGTCGTCCAGCGAGCCGATGGCGATGGCGTCGACGTCGTTCAGGGCGCACCAGACGGCGGTGACGCCGATGAGGAGCACGTTGCGGCCCGGGAATGTAGACGTCTTCGTCCGGCGCTTCGTAGGCGGGGAGCGTCGCCGGTGATGGTCCAGTGCGCGGCCGTAGAGGCCGCGGGCCGGCATTTCGAGCACAGTCAGCGGCTGAAGGTTGTCGTTAGCGATGGCGCCGAGGTAAGCGCGCAGGGCGTCCTGCTCGCGCGTCTCCCAGGCGAGCCCGGCGGCGACGTAGACGGGGAAGACGGTGTCCTCGCGTGCGAGGTCGGCGAGGAGGACGGCGCTATCGAGGCCGCCGCTGGCGAGGACGGCGACGCGGCGCATTACTCCACCGCTTCGCCGCGGTAGGCCGCGCGGCTGGTCGATGTCTCCCAGAGCGCGTACTTCGGCGACTTGCATACCGGCGTCACGCGCCGCGGTCCAGATCAGCCTGGCGATGTTCTCGGCGGTTGGGTTCTCGTCCATGGTAAAGACCGGCTCGCCGGCGCCTTTGCAGCACGGGCGTCATGGGGTCGTCATAGCGCAGGAGCATGCGGTGGTCCAAGTTGTCGTCGATCCAGGTCTTGACGACCTCGCTGACGCGCGAGAAGTCGATCACCATGCCCATGCGGTCCAGCGTTTCGGCGCCGAGGTCGACCTCGACCATGCCGTTGTGGCCGTGCAGGTAGCGGCACTTGCCGTCGTGGTTGAGGAGGCGGTGGCCGTAAGAGAACTCGATGACCTTGGTGACCTGGAAGCGTTGCATGAGGCCTCTCTTTAGCCTTTGGCCGCTGCGCCGTACCGGAGATGTGGCGGCCGGCGTCGACTCGGATGTTCTCGCCGGTGATGGTTTCGAGCCGCAGGAGCGTGACGATAATCTCGGCGATGTCGTCAGCGGAGGACTCGCGCTGCAGCGGGGTCTGCGCCAGCGCCTTCTGCCAGCCACGCGCAGAGAGGTCCGGCGGGCGTTCGGTAGGCCCGGGCAGAATGCCGTTGACGAGGATACCTTTTCCAGCGAGCTCCAGCGCGAAGCCGCGCGTCATGAAGTGCGTGGCTGCCTTGCCGGTGAGGTACGGCAGGTAGTCGAGGTAGGGCGTCTCCTCAGCGGCCCAGTCGCCGAAGAAGACGAGGTGACCGCGAGTCGGCCCGTGATTCTGCATCATGGCGCGCGACGCGTGCAGGGCGAGCAGGAAGTTCGCCCTGGCGCTGGCGATACCGGCGTCCCAGGCGGCGGCGTCGAGTTGATCGAACGAGGCGCGGGGGTAGTCAGCGGCGAGGTTGATGCAGAACGAGAGGTCGCCGAGCGCTCTCTTTGCTTCCGCGACAGCATCCGCTACCGAGGCTTCGTCGGTGAGGTCGGCCTGCAGCGCGACGCCGCCGGAGGCCTTCGCCAGCCGTTCGGCTTCGGTGCGCGAGTTGCGGTAAAGGATCGCGACCCTGACGTCCTCGCGGGCCAGGCGTTCGACAATGGTGGCACCGATTCGTCGCGTGCCCGCGACGATGGCGCCCCTTCCAGCCAGATTCAGCACTGCGTCATACTCGAGTCGCTTTCGAATCTGGGGACAGTATAGGCCAGCAGGGGGTCTGCTAGGCTCTGAGGGCATACGGGCAAACGGGCATACGGGCATACGGGCATAACGGCAACGGGCATACGGGCATGACATTGGAGCAGTGGTACGAGTTGGATGTTGAAAATGGGGGATCCCCATGGCCCCACTGAAGGGAAGTGCGGGGCGTCATCTGGCGACGGGGTCTTGATGTTATGACATTGGAGCAGCCGTGGTACGAGTCGTTTTTCGGGCAGGATTACCTGGACGTCTACGGTTCGAGCTTTACGCAGCGGCGGGCCGAGATCGAGGCGGGGTTTGTGTTTCGCGCGCTGGGGCTGACGGCGGGTATGGAGGTGCTCGACCTGTGTTGCGGCCAGGGGCGGCACGCGGTGCAGCTGGCGAAGCAGGGCTGCGCCGTTACCGCGCTGGACCTGAGCGGCGAATATCTCGAGCTGGCGCAGCGAGCGGCGCTCGACGCCGGCGTAGCGCTCTCGACGGTCCACGCCGACATGCGCGAGATACCGTTCAGCGACCGCTTCGACGCCGTGATTAACATGTTCAGCTCATTCGGCTACCTGGAGTCGGAGGCGGAGGACGCGCGTGTGCTGGACGCGGTTCGCCTGGCGCTGAAGCCGGGTGGCGTGGCGCTTTTGGACCTGCTCAACCGCGACTGGGTTATCGCCAACTACGAGACGGAGGACAGCCACGCGGACGCCGACGGGACGGTCTATCTGGAACATCGCAGGCTGGATCTCGAAACGAGCCGAAACCACGTGGCGTTCACAGTGGTGGCGCCGGACGGGACTCGCCGCGAGGTGGGCGGACACCACATCCGCCTCTACACGCTGCGTGAGGTGCGGGGCATGCTGGACGCGGCGGGGCTGGTCTACGAGGGCGTGCACGGCGGTTACGAGGATGAAGCTTACGGCATCGAAACGCGGCGCATGATCGTGGTCGCGCGGCGTCCGGCGTGAGTGAGGCAAACACCCCGGCCTGAAGGCCGGGGCATGAATTGGGCCGACGCTTCGGCGTTTTCTTTTGCTTGATGGGGGGTCTGCCGAAAAGGCCGTAACGTCTGAAACTCACGTGGGGTTGCAGGCGCCGGTATCATGGTGGTCGTGGAAGCAAAGCTTTGCCCCATGTGCGGGGCGTACTGGAAATGCGATTGCGTTATTGAGGCGCCGCGGCCAGAGCGCATGCCGCCGCCGCGCGACCTGCCCGCGCCGCAAGAGGACCTGGAGCCGCCGAAGATCTTGCAGGCCGCCGGTTGTCAGCACGACTGGACCGAGGTCGTGGGCGTCGAGTTGGACGACGATGCGTCCTACGGCGAGGCGCAGGTGCTTGTGTGCCGGCTGTGCGGGCTGTACGCGGTGGAGAAGAGCGCGTAGGGGTCCCAC
Source organism: uncultured Chloroflexia bacterium (assembly GCA_963766645.1). Lineage (GTDB taxonomy): Bacteria > Chloroflexota > Dehalococcoidia > DSTF01 > WHTK01 > WHTK01. The sequence continues at coordinate 1,405,989 of CAVYAY010000002.1, forward strand.
CCGGCAATCCGGCAATCCGGCAATTGCGGCGTTCACGCAGGCGTTATGCGCGGGTATGCTTGGGCTCGAAATGGTTGACCTGCCTGACGACGATTTGATCAAGCGGCTGACCGACCGTGACGGACCGCTGCCAGACCGGTCGTGGTCGCATGCCGAGGAGGGCGAGTGCCGCTACTCGGAGCTTTACGATGGTGAGCCCTGCCCCTGGTGCGAGGCGGCCGAGCGGCGCCGCGAGCGCGAGGCGCAGGGCCAGCGCTGACCTCTCAACTGCATAACAGCCCTTCAGTCCGGCTCTCCGCGAGCCGACCCTAGTAGTAGCTCTCTATTTCCCCCGCCGCACAGATGAAACGGTACGGATGCCAATTGGCCGGCCGGGATGCCCGATCACATGAACGGACGTGGTCAGATGTCGCGGATCAAAGACCTGATAGGTAAGACTGAGGCTTCGCCTCGAGATCCCACCCAAGGGCCAAGGTGGGGCGATGTTATCGGCAGACAGATCGAGCGGATCAGGCGGTTCACGCAGGAGAACGGCCAGACGCTGGTCGAGTACGGCATCATCGTCATGCTGCTCGCTATCGTGGTAGTAGGTATCCTGACGGTGGTGGGTGGAGACGTGGTGAACCTCTTCACGGGCGTTTCATCCGACTTCCAGGATATCGCGAGCCGGACTCCCTAACCCGCGCCAAGGGTTTGGGGTTATTTAACCGCTGTTTTACCAAGGCGACTCGCGAACAGGTACCATAAGCGGTGAAGCTGCTTTCCTGCTTCGCTTTGTCTTATGGTCAGGCGTTTGCTCAATTCGGCGCGATTTCCCCTGACCGCCCTCGCCGGCGGCGCTGCTGGCTGTCGTCGTACTGTTGGCCTACCTCGAGTTCAACCCGCAGCCTGGACGCTACACGGACGCCGACATTCAGCGTCTGGCAGACGAGCGCATCACACAGATCACGCCGACACCGCCGTTGGAGCCCGAGGTATACGCCATGGTGCGACCCTCGGTTGTGCTGATCATGCGCGACGCAAACGACCGCGACGCAGGTCTTGGGTCCGGCGTGGTCGTCGACGAGTTCGGCAACATCCTGACTTCGTATCACGTCGTCGCGGGCCTCGATCAGGTAACGGTGCATTTCTTCGACGGCAGCTCGCAAGTCGCGACGGTTGACGTCGTGCAGCAGGAGCGCGACCTGGCGGTCCTCCACGTGTGAGACGCTGCCGCCGAATGTGACGGCGGCCGTGCTTTCGGGCGGCGTGCGGCCCGGCGACCGCGTAATGGCGATCGGCGCGCCATTTGGGCTGGAGGGGAGCGTCAGCTCCGGCGTGATCAGCGCGACAGGCCGCAGCTTCGTCGTCGAGGAGACGGGGCAGGTGCTGACGGACATGATCCAGTTCGACGCTTCGGTGAACCCCGGAAACTCGGGCGGACCGCTGGTCGACCTCTCGGGGAGGGTGGTCGGCATCGTTACCGGCCTCGTCAATCCTACCAAGGAACGTGTTTTCGTCGGGCTCGGTTTCGCCGTGCCGATCGAGTCCGCCGGAGGCGTGTTGCCGCCGCTCGGCTGAGCGGGCGCGATTCGGCGTTAAGGAGCAAGCATGGTCAGCCAAATCGACACGACGGAGAAAGAACCAACGACGCCGCTGGAGCAGATGCTGTTCGAGATCAAGAAGGTGATCGTCGGGCAGGAGGCACTGCTGGAGCGCATCGTCGTGGCGCTGCTGGCGCGGGGCCACATCCTGGTGGAAGGCGTGCCGGGGTTGGCGAAGACGATGGCAATCCGTACCGTGGCGCAGGTTGTTGGCGGGGAGTTCAACCGGATCCAGTTCACGCCCGACCTGGTGCCGGCGGACCTCGTCGGCACGCGCATCTACAACCAGAAGACAGGCGACTTCACGACGTCGCTGGGCCCCGTGTTCACGAACCTGCTGCTGGCGGACGAGATTAACCGTGCGCCGGCGAAGGTGCAGTCGGCGCTGCTGGAGGTGATGCAGGAGCACCAGGTGACGATCGGCCGCGAGAGCCACAAGGTGCCGGAACCGTTCCTGGTGCTGGCGACGCAGAACCCGATCGAGACGGAGGGCACGTACGCGTTGCCGGAGGCGCAGGTCGACCGCTTCATGCTGAAGGTGCTTGTCGATTACCCCAGCGACCGCGAGGAGATGGTCATCGTGCAGCGGATGACGGGCCAGCTGGCGGAGACGCGCCAGATCCTGACGACGGGTCAGCTGCTGGAGCTGCAGCAGCAGGCCGACAACGTCTACGTCGATCCGGAGCTGATGGAGTACGCCGTGCGGCTGGTCGGCGCGACGCGGCGCCCCGTCGAATACGGCCTAAGCGAGGTGGCGCGCTACGTCTCCTTCGGGGCCAGCCCGCGCGCCTCGATCAATCTGATCCTGGCATCGAGGGCGCTGGCGCTGACGCGCGGGCGCGACTACGTGGTGCCGTCCGACATCGCCGAATTGGCGCCTGACGTGCTGCGACATCGCGTCGTGCTTTCGTACGAGGCGTTGGCCGATCGGGTCAGCGCCGACGACCTAATCGAGCGGGTGATCGAGTCCGTGCCGCGACCGGCGCGACCCTTCACGGACGACCCGCGCCTGACGGCGGCGGGGCATGCCGGTAAGGGAGAGAGCGCATGACGACCGCTGCCGGCCGCGCCCGGAGCGCCGGATCGAAGATGCCGAGTCGCTGCTAAAGCGCCTCGACTGGTACGTTGTGCGGCGGCTGGACGGGCTGCTGCAGGGCGACTACCGCTCGTTGTTCGCGGGGCATGGCTACGACCTGGCCGAGGTGCGCGAGTACCAGCCGGAAGACGACGTGCGCTACATGGACTGGAACGTCACAGCGCGCATGGGCGAGCCGTTCGTGCGCCAGTACATCGAGGACCGTGAGATCACGGCGTGGCTGCTGCTGGACCTGTCACCATCGGTGGACTTTGGTACGGCCAACTCGCGCAAGAGCGACCTCGTTATCGACTTTGCGGGACTGATCTCGCGGCTGTTGACGCGGCACGGAAACAAGGTGGGCGCGATCCTGTTCTCCAGTGCCGTAGACGAGGTGATGCCGGCGCGGGGCGGGCAGATGCAGACGCTGCGCATCATCCACCAGTTGGTGCGGCCCGACCGCGTCGAGCACCGCGGTGTTACGAACCTGACGCAGATCCTCGATCGTGCGGGGAAGACCCTGCAGCGGCGGTCGCTGGTCTTCGTGGTGTCTGACTTCATCGCCGAGGATGGCTGGGAGGCGCCGCTATCGCGGCTGGCGCAGCGCCACGAGGTGCTGGCCGTCTGGCTGAGCGACCCACGCGAGGAGGAGATCCCGCCGATCGGGCCATTGCTGCTGGAGGACGCTGAGACGGGAGAGCAGGTCTACGTCGATACGCGGGACGAAGGTTTCCAGCGGCGCTTCCACGCTCTGGTCGAAGAGCGTCGCCGCCACATCGAGCGCACCTTTGCGCGCCACGGAGTAGACGCTCTGCGGCTTTCCACGGATGGCAACATGGTGCAGGAGATCGCTGCCTTCGCCCACCTGCGGCGGGAGACGCGCCGGCGCGCCGCCGGGCGCGGTGGAGGGGTGTCGCTATGACCTTTGAGTGGCCCCTGGCGCTCCTCGGCCTGGTAGCCATACCGATCCTGGCGTTGATCTACGTGGCGATGCAGCGCCGGCGTCAGCACTACGCGCTGCGCTATGCCAGCGTGTCGCTGGTACGGCAAGCCGTCGGGTCTGGGCCGGGCCTGAAGCGCCACATTCCGGCGGTGCTCTACCTAGTGGCGCTGGCGGCGATGATCATCGCGCTGGCGCGGCCGCAAGCGGCGATCCCGACGCCTTCGACGACGGGGACGGTGATCCTGTCGATCGACGTGTCGGGGTCGATGTTCGCGCAGGACGTGGAGCCGAACCGAATGGAGGCGACGAAAGCGGCGGCGCGCGACTTCGTCGAGAAGCAGCCCTCGGGCGTGAAGATCGGCGTTGTGTCGTTCAGCGACTTCGGGGCGCTGGTGGCGCCGCCGTCGGATGACCGCACGCAAGCACTAGAGGCAATTAGCCGGCTGCGGCCGCAGCGTGGCACCAACATCGGGGCGGGGTTGGCCGTGGCGCTGGACGCGATATATCAAGAGCAGGCGGACGGCGAGCCGGTCGTGACGAACCAGCCGACGCCGACGCCAGCGCCGGGCGAAGTGCTCAGACCCACCGCCGGCCAGCATCGTCCTGGTGTCGGACGGGCAGAGCAACACGGGAACGGATCCGTTGGAGCTGGCGCAGGAAGCATCGCGAAACGGGCGTCAAGATTTACACGGTCGGCATCGGCACGCCGGAGGGTACCGTGCTGCAGATCCAGGGACGCAACGTCTTCACACGCCTGGACGAAGAGACGCTGAAGGGCATGGCGGACGCCACGGGAGGGCACTACTTCAACGCGCAGGACGAGAGTGACCTGCGCCAGATCTACGACGACCTGGCGCGAGAGCGTGTTGTGGAGAACAAGCAGACGGAGATCACGTTTGCCTTCGCCGGCGCGGCGCTGGCGCTTTCGATGCTGGCCGGCGGTCTGGGGCTTGTCTGGTTCAATCGCCTGCCGTAGGGGCCGCCGCCTGCCCCAAACTCCAATCGGGCAATCGGGCAGCGAAATTGCACGCTCTGGTCAGGGTGGTAGTGGCTGGCCTTCCGCGATCAGGGTGATTTCGCACCAGTTGCCGCCCTGGGCGTGGCAACGGAGGGTGTAGGTACCAGGCTGCAAGGTTAGCGTTTCGACGGGCTGCCACATGTTGAGGCCGCGGTTCCAGGCTACGGACGCCACTTCGGCGCCATCGGTGTCGAAGATGGTTAGCGCGCCGTCCGCGCCCGGCGCGAAGAGGTCAAGCGTCGCGCCGGCGGCGGGAACGACGACAGGTGTGGAGTCACGTGAGGCGGCGGTGCCCATGACGACGTAGACCAGGTTCCCGGCTTCGTCGTAGTGGATGCGCTGGTGCCACTGATCGCCGGTGCTGTATTCGTAGAGCTTGACGCCCGAAGGACCCACAACCTGGACGCTGCTAAAAGACATGACGCTGCGGGGCTGCGGCGGGTAGGGGAAGACGGTCGACTGCCAGGTGCCCGGATCGGGCTCGGCGCGTAGAACGACGCTGTCGTTGCGGTACCCCGCCGCGGTTACTCGATAGCCGACGCTCTCCATGGTGACCCAGGCGGAATCGGCGCCAACGCTGCGTAGCTCCGATTCGGTGCAGAAGGTTTCCAGCCGGTCGAGGTTGTATGTCACGCCGCTGAAACCGAGGCGCTGTGTGTCGCCGCTGGCCGCAGTGGGGATGGGGTCGTAGATGAAGCTCGACAGGTAGTAGGTGAAGAGGAAGGGGTGAGGTCGGACGCCGTCGCCGAAGCGAGGGTCGGTGAGAATATCTCGTATCGCGTCGAAGGGCGGTCGTTCGAAGTTCGAGATGAGGCGGCAGAGCTTGAAGCCGACCGGCCGGCCGTTGGCCAAGACGTCCTCGGCGTCAGGGACCGGCAGCGCGGGCACGACGAACTCCCGCGTGGCAGCCGGAGCGGGCGTCGTGCCCGCAGGGGAGGCGGCGGCCGGTACGGGTGTTGAGCTGGAGGCGAGCGATGGTGCGGACTCGTCAGAGCAGCCGGTAGCGCAGAGCATCAGCGCCGCGAGGATGGTGAGGAGCGGTCGCATGATCGCCTTTACGTTATCGCGCCGTGGGTGACGCTTGCCAGCCTGCCGCGCTAGCTGGCTGGGGCGCGCGGCGGCGGCGTTCTGGGCGGCCAGGTGCGGCGTTCCAAGGGCTCAGGGACGAAGGCGAGCATCAGGGCCGCGCCGACGAAGCCAACGCCGCCAGACACGATGGCTGCTGCGCTGAGGCTGGCGACGCCAATCACGGCGCTGATCACGACGGGCCCACCGCCTTGACCGATATCGCTGATCAATCGCCAGACGCCGAGGAACTCGCCCTTGCCGACCTCGGGCGCAAAGTCGGCGCCGAGGGTCATGTTGATGCCGGCGCCAAAGCCGTTACCGAGTCCGGTCAGCATGCCGACGATGAGGAAGGTCGTGAAGGTGTTCGTGAGGGGCAAGATGGCGAGGCCGGCGGCCATGATGATGAGGCAGGGGACTGCGACCCACTTACGGCCCTTGGTGTCCATAATCAGGCCGACGGGATAGAAAATTGACGCGTCGATGAAGAAGGAGGCGCTGGTGATCAGACCGATCTGGCCGCCACCGAGGCCGATGTGGTCGCCCCAGAGTGGCAGGAAGACCTGTCGGGCCTGGCGCAGCACGCCGAGCGAGATGACCGGCGGTCCGGCCCGGAGGTAGATGTCGTGGTGGGTCGAAAGCGTATCGCCCATGCGGCCGCGAATGCCATGGCCGAGCATTTGCTCGGGGCTGGTGGCATCGCGGACGACGATGAACATCATCGCCGCGGCTGCCAGGCCCATGGCAGCCTGAAGCAGGAAAGCGGCTTCCTGTCCGGCGTACTGGAAGAGGAAGCCACCGATTGCGGGACCGATGAAATTACCGATGCGGTTCATGCCACCGGTCATCGAGAGGGCGCGCCCGCGCTGCTCCAGGGGGGCGACCTCGCTGATGTATGCGAGGCGGGCGATCTGCCAGAAGGCCCAGCCGATTCCCATTACGAATACGAGCGCGCCGAGGACTACAGGCGTTGGACTGAGGGAGGCACCGATGGCGACGAGGCCAATTAGCGTGGTGCCGGCGACCATCGCACCCTTATCGCCCCATTTAGAGACGGCGAGGCCGGCGGGGATGTCACCGACGAGCTGACCGATGCCTCGCATGGAGACGATGAAGGCGGCGATCGCGACGGAAGAGCCGAGCTCGCGGGCGAAGAGGGGGATGGCCGGGATCACGGCGCCCTGGCCTATCGAGAAGAAGACTGTGGGGAGGTAAACGCTGAAGACGAGGGAGCGGAGTCGAAACGGCTCCGTATGCTCGGCCTCCGGGTTCGCCATGCAGGAAATCCTACGCCGAAGCGGTGGTAGGAGCAGCGGGCGTTTTCAGTCTGAGGTCAGGGGCAGGTTGCCGCGGGGAAGCGATCAACGGCAGCGCGTGTATGGAACTCCTGATCGTAGGACTGCGCGATCAGCAGGTAATTCGTGAGATTCTGGCAATAGGCGTCGTTGAGTCGCGTCCATTCGGGCGACTCGGTGGCGAAGCCCGTCATCGTTGCAAAGAGCGCATCGAGGTAGAGACTTGTCTCCACGAAGGTCGCGTAGGTTGCTGAGATGGGATCATCGTGAACGTACTCCAAGGAACCTTTGATTGCCGCTATCGAGTCCCGGGCGTCTGACTCCTGGCCGAGGGCGATGAAGAGGGCGGTCTGGTAGAACCAGATACCAATGTCGTTAGGCTGGACCTGGTGAGCGTTTTCTGCAAGAACGGGGTCCTTCGACCTGATCGCCTCTTTCACCAAGTTCTCTGCCTCGTGTTCTTTCTCGATCGTTTCGGGCGTCTTGGCGGCGGCCTGGACGTCCTTATCCGAGGACTCCGAGAGCGGTTTGCCAGGATCCTTGTAGGGGTAGGCTACGGCCAACTCCTGCAGGAAGGAGGTGACGTCTTCCTCGCTCCAGTCGGCGCAACCAGAAACCGCGAGCACCAGCGCGGTCATCGCCGTCAGAGCGACGAACCAACGCTTCATTGGGGTGCCACCTGTGTGATCTCGATGTTCGTCTCAGCCAGCGCTTCTTCCTGAGTAAGCGCGCCGGTCACGGAGGCGACGAAGGTGTCGCCCGGCATGGTCAGGATGGCGAGGAGGACTTCGGCGCCCTGGTCGTCCAGGTAGTGGAGGTTGTACACAATGCGGCCCAGATTTGCCGATTCAAAGGCCTCGGAAGTCGCCAGGCCAACCAGCATGGGGTCCGCGGCAACATCGGCGGTGGTCTCGTCTGCGGCTGAAATCTCGGCTTCTAGCACAAGCTGTCGGTCGATGACGAGCATGTTATGCGCGCCGCTCGGGAGGGGGAAGACGAAGAACTCGATGCCGTTGAGGTCGAAGCCCTGCGCGGTCAACGCCTGGGTTATGGATTTAGCGGCGAAACGGTCCGAGGTACCCAGCAGCGCGTCCTCGTGGGGGGCCGACTCGCTGGGTGGCACGGGCGTTATCAGCGAGAAGTCATATGGACGTCCCGGCGTGGCGGTGGGTTCGAGGGCGGCGGCAGGCGGCGGATTGACAGGTTTGTCATTGCCCGTGGCCTGCGCAGGGGGCGCCGTCGAACTGGGGGTGGTGGAGCCACCACAGGCTGCGGTGATGGCGACGCTTGCAAAAAGAGCAAGCGTTAGCCCGAGCCGAAGAGCGCTTCTCATACGAAGTGTTATCGACTGCAGCCTGGCTCAGTCGCAGTGTCTTGATGCCTGCGGGCCAAGATGAGGGCGTCAAAGGGGGCGGAAGTCCGCGGGCTTCGCGCGATTTCAGGCTGGAACTAAGCTATGGCGAGCCACAACTATCCCCGGGGAACGTCGCGACGTTGAAGATGGATTCGATGACGTTGGATGAACTATCCGCCGTGACCTGCGTGTAGGTGCGGAGGCCATAGCAATACGACTCGTTAACGCGCTCCCATTCAGCGGAACCCTTCTCAAAGCTTTCCCGCGTCCGGAGCAGGGCTTCCAATGCAAAGTGGTAGCGGGTTTTCAGATCGAGCTCGCTGGAATTGAAGATATCGTCGGCTTTCGACATTTCCTCGACGGCGTTCGGGCTATCGCCGTTGGCCAGCATCAAGGCACCAAGGTAGATGTGATACCGAGGATCGAGAGGCCGAAGTTCGACGGCATCTTCTGCCGCGCTCAGGTCGTTGTGACTGAGCGCCGTTTCAAGCGAGGCCTGAGCGGCCTTTTCGTCCAGGATCGTCTGGTTGGCGGCCGACGCTGCCTGAACTTCAACGTCCGGATCGTCCGAAAGGTCCGTGTCTTCGGGCAGGTCGCCGAAGAAGCCGACACTATCGAGCGCTTCGCAGCCTATCAGTGTTAGGCAGCAGGCGGCTAACAACGACACCAGGAGAAGACGAGCAGATCTGGTCACGGCCGTTCGATCCCGATCTTCAGGTTGGCCGCGGCCTCCTCGTCAGACAGGGTCTCTGTCAACAACTTGTTGAGGGTTTCCACCGGCATGGTGATCGTGAGCACGAGGGGGCCTTGTTCATCCTCGCTGAGGAAGTTCATGGCCACGCGGGTGATCTTCGCCGCCTTCACGGCATCGGAGTTCAGCAGAGCCGTGAGGATGGGCGTGGCGTCGTCGGGTACGCCGGCGTCGTCGCCGGTGGCGGCATTGGCGTCTCCCTGGATAACCAAGAGCGAGCTGTCCGTGCCGCTGATCGGCAGGACGTAAATATCCAGCCCGTCGAGGCTGATTCCGTTGCTGGTGAGGCTGTCTTTGATCTGAGCCGCCGTCGCGTTATAAGGCGTCCCGCCAAGCAGCGTATTCGTACCGGGTGGCACCACCAGCTGTTCGCCGCCGGCATCCCCGAAGCCCGCGAAGATGCCCGCCTCTTCCTTGTCCTGACTATCGGCGGCGGCAGCGGGTGCCGAGGAATCGGATGAACCGTTAGCGGCGGGACCCGTCGTGGCATCGCTGGTCTTGTCGGCGGAGCCGCCGCAGGCGATGAGGAACGCCGCTATACACAGCACGCCGGGCGCGGCGAAGGTGTGCAACAGATTCGCTCCCATCTTCATCGAGGGAAAACTAGCACAAGGAGGAAATGAAGAAGTAGTGAAATTTCTTGCCGGCTTTTGACGCCTTCGAAGGGGCTGAGTTAACCTACGAGCCTGCCCGGTGTAGAATCTACCCAGGCTATTGTCTATTTCGCCACTCAACAAAGTCGACATTAGGTTCGGGAGACTCGATATGGTTACCTCAAACGGCAAGCTTCACGACGCTATTCCGGAGATGAAGCCCGGGTACGTCCTGAAGGTCGACTTTGACGAGATCGACGAGTTCGAGGGGCGGGCGAAGAAGTTCCGCATCGGCGACGAGGAGCCGACCGAGTTTCAGCTCTATCGCCTGTCGCGCGGCACGTACGGCCAGCGGCAGGAAGACAACCAGATGATGCGGATCAAGCTGCCGTACGGCGGCATTACCGCAGACCAGATGGACGCGCTGGCCGAGGTTTCGGAGAAGTTCTCCGGGCTGCACCGAGGCCACATCACGACGCGGGAGAACTTCCAGTTCCACTTCGTGAACCTGGACGACGCGGCGGAGGTTATGCGGATCATCGGCCGCGCGGGGCTGACGACGCGCGAGGCGTGCGCGCACACGGTGCGAAATATCACGGGCTGTCCCTACGCCGGCATCGCGCCAGAGGAGATATTCGACACGACGCCGTGGCTGACGGCGTATGGCCGCCACATGCTGCGTAACCCGATCTGTCAGCGCATGCCGCGCAAGTTCAAGACATCGTTCTCGAACTGCCCAAACGACTGCGCCGGGTCCAACTTCCACGACCTGGGATTCGTGGCGAAGATCAAGGACGGAGTCATGGGCTTCGAGATGCGCGCCGGCGGCGGCACGTCGACGATGCCGCGCAAGGCGGACGTGATCTGGGAGTTCGCGAAGTGCGAGGACGGGGAGTACATCCGCGTCGCCGAGGCGATCATCCGGGTCTTCGACCGCGAGGGCGACCTGCCGGGCCTCCTGCGCAAGAACCTGAACAAGGCGCGCATCAAGTTCCTGCTGCACAAGATCGGCGCCGAAGCCTTCATCGAGAAGGTGAAGCAAGAGCTAGCGAAAGAGTGGTCGAAGGAGCCGCTGGACATGGCGGCGTTGACTTCGCTGGTGACGGAAGAGCCGAGCCCGCCGGTGGCGGACGACGGCAAACCGCACGCAGCGAACTACGAGCGGTGGCGCTGGACCAACGTGCGCAAGCAGAAGCAGGACGGCTTCTACTCCGCTGACCTGACGATCCCGATGGGCAACATCAGCACGCAACAGTTCCGCGACCTGGCGCGCGTGATGCGCAAGTATTGCGGCGGCTACGCCCGCACGAACCCGCAGCAGAACCTGATCCTGCGCTGGGTGCGGGAAGCGGAGCTGCCGATGCTGCACCGCGAGCTGACCGAGATCGGCTTCGGGGATGCGGAGGCGAACATGCTGGCCGACGTGGTGGCGTGCCCCGGCGCTGACAGCTGCAAACTGGCGATCACGTCGTCGAACCAGGCCGGCTACAGCATGCGCGAGGAGATGATCAAGTTCGATTACCAGGACCCAGAGGTCTTGAAGGTCAACGTCAAGATCAGCGGCTGCCCCAACGGCTGCGGCCAGCACCACATGGCAGGCATCGGCCTGCAGGGCTCGTCGTACAAGGTGGGGAAGCTGGAGGTGCCGTGCTACGACGTGTTCGTCGGCGGCGTCGGCTACCAGAACATCGATCACTACGCGACTCGTATCACGCGTGTGTCGGCGAAGAAGGCGCACCTGGCAATCGACAAGATCTTCGAGGTGTACACGGCGGAGCGCAGCAGCGACACGGAGTCGTTCGTTGACTTCGTCGAGCGGGTCGGGCCGAAGCACTTCGTCGAGCCGCTGGAGGAGTTCAAGTGGGTAGGCTCGCTGACGGAGGAGCCTGAGTCCTACATGGACTGGGGCCACACGGACCTCTTCGAGGTAATCCGCGGCGAGGGCGAGTGTGCGGCGGGCGAGGTGCCGGTCATCCGATAGCGGTCCGGCTCATCTCTGTCCAGCCATGCTCCAAGGAATCGACCACGTCGTTATCCTGGTGAGCGATCTTAACGAGGCGATCGTTAGCTATACGCGTCTCGGCTTCAGCGTGGTACGCGGCGGCCGCCACAATGTCGGGACACACAACGCGCTGATCGGGTTCGAGGACGGCGCTTACATCGAGCTGATCGCCTTCTGGGAGGACGACCGCAAGCACCGTTGGTACAGATACCTGAACCTTGGCGGAGGTCTGGTCGACTACTGCATGCGCACGGATGACATCGCGGGCGACGTTGGCGCGCTGCGCTCTGCGGGCGTGGCGATGACGGAGAAGCAGCCCATGAACCGCCTGCGTCCGGACGGCTACCGGCTCGAGTGGACGCTATCTCTCGCCGCCGAAACCCAGGGCGTCACACCGTTCCTCATCGAGGACATCACACCACGAGACGAACGCTTGCCGGGGCGCGTAGACCACGCCAACGGGGCCCTGGGGATTTCCACGCTGACTATTGCTGCGCGGGAATCAGGCGTCCCCCGGCGGCTCGGATCAGTGCTCGGTGATGGCACGTTGGTACAGAACGAACGGGGACAACTGCTCCACTATGACAGCGAGCGCTACGGCATGGACTTCCTCGTGCCGAGCGGTGGCGAGGCCGCCGACTTCATCGCCAACCGCGGGGGCGAAGGCGGGGTATTCGCACTGTCGCTGAGAACTGCAGGCACTGAGGTCAGCGTTGACCCGTCCGCCGCGCACAACGCGAGGCTATCGTTAGTTCGCAGCTAACGCTCGAGTCTAGAATGGCTGGAACAGTTCGATGGGGTTGCCTGAGGGGTCTTCGGCGAGCACCTGCTTACCGCCGTTGCCGGTGATGACGTCGCTGCGCAGCTTGACACCCGCCTGCTTCATCCTGGCCACGACGTCCTCCAAATCCTCAACCTCGACCTGAAACCGGTTCCAGCCGCCGGGCTCCGGCGCGAGCTGCCCAGCACCGCCGGCGCCGGGCTGATTCAGGAGCAGCCGCAAATCGCCGCGGCCGAGAGCGGCGAAGCCGGGCGCCGGATGCATTTGAACCTCGAAGCCGAGGTGATCGGTGTAGAAGGGAATAGCTTCGTCGACGTTGTTGACGATGTAGCGGACGCTGACTGTCATGGCGTGCTCCTCCCGTTAATTGTAGAGAGCGGATTCCAGATGTGGTGACGCAGAAACTCCGGGCTTCCGGACGACGGGGCGACGAGATTACCTCCCCTTTGCGGTGACTCGCAATGGGTGGGGTGCTAGACATATTGCAGGTCGGAGAACTGGGCGCGGAGGGCGTTTACGTCTTGCTGCACCGGCGTGCCCTTGATGCAGGCGGCGATTAGCTCCGCAAGGCGCTGCATCTCAGTTTCGCGCATTCCGTAGCGCGTCATCTCCTGGACGCCGATACGCAGGCCGGAGGGGTTGCGGGCGTCGGAGTCGTGCGGCAGCAGGTTGTAGTTGACGATGATGTCGGAGGCTTCGAGGCGCGTGGCGACATCGACGCCGCCACCGTGGCCGGAAACGTTGACGGCGATCTGGTGGCTCTTCGTGTAGCCGAAGTCGCGTGCCTCAACCGGGATGCCCTCCGCCTCCAGGGCGTGGCCGAGGGCCTGGGCGTTGGCGACGATCTGGCCGGCGTAGGACGCGGCGTGCTCCTGCATCTCGCGGATCGCCGCGAGCAGTGCGGGCAGCGTGTGCAGGTGGTGGTTGCTGGAGGAGCCGGGGAAGACACCGCGGTCGGCGGCGGGCCAGTAGCGCGCCTCATCTTCGGGATCGAGGTCGGAGACGATGACGCCGCGCTGCGGGCCGGGGAACGTCTTGTGGGTGCTGGCCGTGACCCAGGTGGCGCCCTCGCGCCAGGGGTCCTGGAACTGACCGCCGACGATGAGCCCGAAGACGTGCGCGGCGTCGAAGAGGATGGGGATGCCCTTCTGCTTGCAGACGGCGGCGAGTTGCGGCAGCGGCTCCGGGAAGAGGAAGAGGCTCTTGCCGAGGACGATGAGGCGCGGTGACGCCTGCTCGATGAGGTCGATGCTCTCCTGGACGTCGAGGTGGTAGCCGTCCTCGGTGACGCGGGAAGAAGTGCAGCGGGATGTGCTTTTCGTTGTCGAGATTGAGTGAGGCGCCGCGATTCTGGATGCGGCGGCCGAAGACGCCAATCGAGTTGTGGCTGATGTGGCCCCCGGCCGGGGTCGAGTTGACGATGATGGAGTCGCCACCGCGGAGGTAGCCGAGGGCGATCGCGGTGTTGGCGGCGTTGCCGGAGATGGGACGGACGTCAGCTTGTCGCGCCTTCGTCAGCGTCAGCAACTCGTCGCGCGCCATGGTCTCGATCTGGTCGATGTAGCGGGTGCCCTGGTAGTAGCGCAGGACCTTGCCGTCATGGTTGGGGTGGCCTTCGGCGTAGCGGGCCATGAAGTCGGAGTCCTGGAGGAAGCGGACGGCCGGGCTCTGGGCGTTTTCGCTGGCGATGAGGTTGATGGTCTCGCGTCCGCGCCACTGCTCCTGCGCTTCGACGAGGGAGCGAATATCGGCGATGTTGACGGGCATGGGGTCCTCTCTCCGGCGGGATAGGCTTGCCGAAACTCTAACCCGTCGAAGGGACTCAAGCCACCGAGAGCTTTGTAAGCTAGAGGCATGCAATTGGAGACAGAGCGTCTGATCCTGCGCGACTTCGTGATCGAGGACGTGGACGCCCTCGCGGCGTGTCGGGCGGACGAGCGTTACTGGCGCTTTTACGACGAGCCGGACGACATCCGGGACAACGCGCGCGAGCACGTAGAGCTGTTCGTGGGATGGCAGCATGTTGAACCGCGCACGCACTTCCAGCTGGCCATCGTTCTCAAGGAATCCGACAAGCTGGTCGGAGATTGCGGCCTGCGAAGGCGCGACGAGGTTTCTTTCGGTTTCAGCGCCATGTCTGAAGCAGACATCGGCTATGAGCTCGACCCCTCTTACTGGGGCCTTGGGTTTGCCACAGAAGCTGTGCGGACGTTGGTGGACTTCGGGTTCACCCGGCAAGGCCTAAATCGCGTCTGGACGTACTGCATCGCCGAAAACGAGCGATCATGGCGTCTCATGGAGCGGATCGGGATGAGGCGCGAGGGATTGCTGAAGCAAAACGTCCGGCTGCGCGATCGACAGTGGGATACAGCGATATACGCGATCCTCAAGGAAGAGTGGGCCCGCCACTCGATCTGATACCGCTCCGACGAGACTTATGGTTGCTTAGAGGGGCGGGTGGCAGCACAGGCTCCAATGCGACGATTGGCAGAGGCGAACGACATAGAAGATGCCGATTCTCCTCTGTAGGCTGGCCCGCACCGCCGCCGGCGCTGCTATACTGAAAGCCAACCTGACCTTTAAGACCGGTCCCGCGAGGCCGGAAAGGGAGACGGCGATGTAGTGCCCCCGCGTACCCTCCTAACCTGCAGCTACCGGAATTTGCTCCCGATCCCCGGATCGGAGGCCTGTTCGTGTCTGAGCGCGTATTGATGACCTCCGAAGACGTGCGGCGCGCCATCGTGCGCATCGCGCATGAGATCGTGGAGGCGCACAAGGGCACGCGGGACCTCGTGCTGCTCGGCATGCACACGCGCGGCGTGCCGCTGGCGCACCGCCTCGCGACGCGATCGAGCAGATCGAGGGCGAGGCGGTGCCGGTCGGTGCGCTGGACATCGGACTGTACCGCGACGACCTCTCGACGCGCGGCGCGTCGGTGCAGCTGGCGCCGGGAGAGCTGCCGCAGGACATCAGCGGCAAACGTGTTGTGCTTAGTGGACGACGTGCTATTCACCGGCCGCTCCGTGCGGGCCGCGCTCGACGCGATCATCGACATCGGCCGGCCGCAGCGCATCCAGCTCGCGGTGCTGATCGACCGCGGGCCACCGCGAGGTGCCGATCCGGCCCGATTACGTCGGCAAGAACGTGCCGACCGCGCGCGGCGACGACGTACGCGTGCGCCTGGAAGAGACCGACGGCCGCGACGAGGTCGCGATCGTGCCGCAGGACGTGCCTGGCGGCAGGCAAGAGGAGTAGCTCATGGCCTCGTCAAGAACCTCCGAAACGCGCGCGGCGCCGCGACCGGTCACCGAGGTACCGCTGACTCCGAACGAAGAGCGCGTCTGGCGGCGCCGCCACGTCCTCGACCTGGACGACTTCAGCGCCGACGAGATCGAGCTCGTGCTGGAGACGACGGCGGCGATGAAGGAGGTGCTGTCGCGCGACGTGCCGAGGGCGCCGGCGCTGCGCGGCACGACAATCGTGACGCTGTTCTACGAGGCCTCGACGCGGACGCGGGCGTCGTTCGAGCTGGCGGGCAAGGTGCTCGGCGCCGACGTGATCAACCTGACGTCCTCGGGGTCGAGCGTCGAGAAGGGCGAATCGCTGATCGATACGGTGCGGACGCTGCAGGCGATCGGCGCGCAGGTGCTGGTGATGCGCCACTCGATGTCGGGCGCGCCATACCTCGCGGCGGAGCACTGCGACGCGAAGGTGATCAACGCCGGCGACGGCTGGCACGCCCACCCGACGCAGGGGCTGCTGGACCTGTACACGCTGCGCTCGCGGGTCGGCGACCTGCGCGGGCGGCGCATCGTCATCGTCGGCGACGTGGCGCACAGCCGCGTCGCGCGCAGCGACATCTGGGGCCTGAGCAAGCTGGGCGCCGAGGTCGTGGTCTGCGGGCCGCCGACGCTGCTGCCGGCCGAGCTGGGCAAGGCGCGCGAAGACGGCGGGCTGCCGAACGTGACGGTGGAGACGGACTTCGACAAGGCCGTGTGCGGCGCCGACGCGGTGATGACGCTGCGGCTGCAGCAGGAGCGCATGGCGGGCGGGCTGCTGCCCAGCCTGCGCGAGTACTCGCGGCTGTACCAGGTCAACGAGGCGCGCATGGCGAAGGCGAACCCGGGCGCGCCGGTGCTGCACCCCGGGCCGATGAACGAGGGCGTCGAGATCTCGGCGGCGCTGGCGCACGGCGCGGCGTCGATGATCGAGGAGCAGGTACAGAACGGCGTCGCGGTGCGCATGGCGCTGCTGTATCTGATGCGGGGCAGCAAGTAATGACGCACGTCTGCTGATCAAAGGCGGACGCGTGCTCGACCCGGCGAACGGGGTCGACATGACCGGCGACGTGCTGGTCGAGGACGGGGTCGATCAAGGCGGTCGGGGCGAAGCTCGAGGCCGCCGGGGCGAAGGTCATCGACGCGAAGGGGCTGATCGTGGCGCCGGGGTTCGTCGACCTGCACACGCACCTGCGCGACCCAGGCTTCGAGTACAAGGAGACGGTGGAGACCGGGACGCGGGCGGCGGCGCGCGGCGGCTTCACGACGGTCTGCGCCATGCCGAACACGGAGCCGGCGATGGACAATCGCGGCACCGTCGACTACGTGATGCAGCGCGCGGCGGAGGAGGGCGCTGGTGCGCGTGCTGCCGATCGGCGCCGTGACCAAGGGACGCGCCGGCAAGCTGCTGGCGGAGCTGGGCGAGCTGGCGGACGCGGGCTGCATCGGCTTCAGCGACGACGGCAGCCCGGTCGCCGACGCCTCGATCATGCGCCACGCGCTGGAATACGCCTCGGCCTTCGGCCTGCCGGTCATCGACCACTGCGAGGACCCGCAGCTGGCGGGCGGCGTGATGCACGAGGGCTGGGTGTCGACGCGGCTGGGGCTGAAGGGCATCCCCTCGGCGTCGGAAGAGAACATGGTCTCGCGCGACATCGCGCTGGCGCGGCAGACGAGGCGCGCACGTGCACATCGCGCACGTCAGCACGGCGGGCGCGGTCGAGCTGGTGCGCCGGGCGAAGGCGGAGGGCGTGCACGTCACGGCGGAGGTGACGCCGCACCACCTGGCGCTGAACCACGAGGCCGTGATGCACAGCAAGCGGCAGCGAACGCCTGGCCTACGACACGAACGCCAAGATGTACCCGCCGCTGCGCGCGCGAGGAGGACGTCGCGGCGTGCATCGAGGGGCTGAAAGACGGAACGATCGACGCGATCGCAACCGACCACGCGCCGCACGCGGTGCAGGAGAAGCTCTGCGAGTTCGACCTCGCGGCGAACGGCATCATGGGGCTGGAGACGGCGCTGGCGCTGTCGCTGAGCGCACCGGGCGATCAAGCTGGAGCGCGTCGTCGAGGCGCTGACGATCGGGCCGGTGCGGGCGCTGGGCCTCGACCGCCGGGTGCCGGGGATCGGGACGCTGTCGGAGGGCGCGCCGGCCGACGTCGTGATCTTCGACCCGAAGCGGGAGTGGACGGTTGACGCCGGCGGAGTTCGCCTCGAAGGGCAAGAACACGCCGTTGGCCGGGCAGACGCTGAAGGGCGTCATCGTGGCGACGGTTTACGGCGGCGAGGTGGTGCACGCGCTGGAGGGGGTCGTGGCGTGACGAGCGCCACGACGACTTGACATCAGAGCAGAGGTCGGCGGCGATTACGGCGGCGCTGGACGCGCGGCGCGACCCGGCCTACGAGTGGGGCATGCGGCGCACGGTGCCGTCGCAGCAGCCGGCGCACGCGACGCGGGTGCCGGATATTCGCAAGGTCGCGTCGGAGTGGCGTAAGGCGACACAAGGGCGTCGAGGCAGGCGAGCTGTTCGAGCTTTGTGACGCGCTGTGGGCGACGGGCTGGCGCGAAGAGCGCATCGTCGCGATCGACCTGGCCCACGCGACGAAGGCGGCGCGGGAAGCGGTCGATTGGGACCGTCTGGAGCGCTGGTCGTCGGACATCGACAACTGGGAGCAGGTCGATCACCTGGCGGACGTGACGGGACGGCTGCTGATCGCGGACCGCACGCTGCTCGTGCGAGACAAAGGCGCTGGAGTCGAGCGAGAACCCGTGGCAGCGGCGGCTGGGGCTGGTGACGCTGATCGTGGCGTTCATGAAGGGCGGCGTCTTCCGGGATGAACTTGACGGCGATGGCGGAGCGGCTGCAGAAAGACCCGCACCCGCTGGTGCGCCGCGCCGTGGTCTGGGCGCGCGACCGGCTGAAGAAGGACCACCTCGATGACTGAAGGCGTTACCTGGTCCTGGAGGACGGCACGATATTCGAGGGGACGTCGTTCGGCGCGCCGGTGCAGGCGACGGGTGAGGTCGTGTTCAACACGTCGATGACGGGCTACCAGGAGGCGCTGACCGACCCGTCCTACGCCGGGCAGATGCTGGTGATGACCTACCCGATCCAGGGCAACTACGGCGTCAACGACCGCGACGACGAGTCGAGTCGTATCCAGGTCAACGCCTTCATCGTGCGGGAGCACTGCGAGGCGCCGAGCGAGCGACTGATGACCGCGACGCTGCACGACTACCTGCTGGAGCGCGGCGTGCCGGGGATCAGCGGCGTCGACACGCGGGCGCTGACGCGGCGGCTGCGCACGGCGGGCGTGATGATGGGCGCGCTGGTGGTCGACGGGTCGCCGGAGGACGCGCTGGCGCGGCTGCGCGAGTCGTCGCGCTACGGCAGCGTCGACCTGGTGCCGACGGTGAGCGCCGAGAAGCCGTTCGCGTGGCCGCCGGAGGGGGTCTACGCGCCGGACGGCGGGCGTCGCGGCGACGCGATCGCGTCGTGCTGCTGGACCTGGGCGTGAAGTACAACATCATGCGCTCGCTGCGGCGGCTGGGCTGCGACGTCATGGCGATGCCGGCGCGCGTCGTCGGCGGAAGACATCCTGGCGCTGCACCCGGACGGCATCGTGCTGTCGCCGGGGCCCGGCGACCCGGCGCTGCTCGACTACGTGGTCGAGACGGTGAAGGGGCATATTGGGGCGCGCGCCGGTGATGGGCATCTGCCTGGGCCACCAGGTGTCGGGCATGGCCGTGGGCGCGGGCACTTACAAGCTGAAGTTCGGCCATCGCGGCGCCAACCACCCGGTGAAGGAGGTGGCGACGCGGCAAGGTGCACATCACGGCGCAGAACCACGGCTACGCGGTCGACGGCGACGGCCTGCCGACTGCAGCGTCGAGGCCTCGCACGTGCACCTGAACGACGGGACGGTCGAGGGGCTGCGCGGTCGGGACGTACCCGCTGCTGACGATCCAGTACCACTCGGAGGCGTCGCCGGGGCCGCTGGACAACATGTATTTGTTCGAGCGCTTCGTGGAGATGATAAGCTGAGTCGTTTCACGAGGATCGATATGATGTATTATTAGTACATCACTTAGAAAGCGAAATGATGATGCGAACCACAATCAATTTGGACGAGAAGGTGCTTGCACAGGTACGAGCGCGGACCGGTGAGATCAAGTCCTTAGCGAAAGCGGTCGCATAAGGCTCTATCGGAGTACGTTCGCTTGTGCAAGCTTCGCGAACTCAGGGATCACATTGGCCAACTGGAGCTCGAGGACAACTGGCAGGAGCTAGAGGAACTGGAGTTGGAAAGCATGCGAAAGCTCGAGCATGGTCCTGATTGATACTTCGGTCTGGATAGACGCAGACCACCAGTCAGACTCAGAGACGGCGCGTGAGCTCAGGAACGCTCATTGCTGATGGACGAGGCCGCGATCACGGATATCGTTTTGGCTGAGATTCTCCAGGGCGCCGCGAATCGGAAGAGCACTTCGACCGTCTCATAGGGGAGTTGGAACCTCTCACACCTTTGCATGCGGACCACGAAGCCTGGCTGCTGGCCGCGCGACTCTCCAACGATCTGCGGAGGTCTGGGCAGGCCACACCGCTGTCCGATGTCGTGGTCGCTGCTGTTGCTCTCCGGGCTGACGTCCCGGTCTTTGCGACCGATCGACACTTCCGCCGCATCCCGGCCCTGAGGCTTCACGAGGTAGGAGCGTGACGGATAAGCCAAAGAAGGTCCTCATCCTCGGCTCCGGGCCGATCGTGATCGGGCAGGCGGCGGAGTTCGACTACTCCGGGACGCAGGCCTGCAGGGCGCTGCGCGAGGAGGGCATCGAGACCGTCCTCGTCAACTCGAACCCGGCGACGATCATGACCGACGAGGAGACGGCCGACGTCGTCTACATCGAGCCGCTGACGGTCGAGGTGGTCGAGCGGATCATCGCGCGGGAGAAGCCGGACGGCCTGCTGCCGACGCTGGGCGGGCAGACCGGCCTCAACCTGGCCGTCGCGCTGGCCGACGCGGGCGTGCTGGAGCGCCACAACGTGCGCCTGCTCGGCACGCCGCTGGAGACGATCCGGCAGGCGGAGGACCGCGAGCTGTTCAAGGAGCTGCTGCGCGAGATCGGCGAGCCGGTGCCGGAGAGCGCCACCGTCACGACGCTCGAGGAGGCCGAGGCGGTGCGGGAGCGCATCGGCCTGCCGCTGGTGATCCGGCCGGCCTACACGCTGGGCGGGACCGGCGGCGGCATCGCGCACACGCGAGGAGCAGTACGAGCGTATCGTCGCGGGCGGCCTGGCGGCGAGCCCGATCCACCAGGTGCTGGTCGAGCGCAGCCTGCTGGGCTGGAAGGAGCTCGAGTACGAGGTGATGCGCGACGGCGCCGACAACTGCATCACGATCTGCAACATGGAGAACTTCGACCCGATGGGCGTGCACACCGGCGACAGCATCGTCGTCGCGCCGAGCCAGACGCTGACCGACAAGGAGTACCAGATGCTCCGGACGCGCGGCGCTGAAGATCATCCGCGCCCTGGGCATCGAAGGCGGCTGCAACATCCAGTTCGGGCTGGCGCCGCGGCCGGACGTCGTGCCGTGGGCCTGGCCGGACGGCGACGAGGCGCAGCCCCGCGACCGCTTCGATCTGCCGCCGTACTACGTCATCGAGGTGAATCCCCGCGTGTCGCGCAGCTCGGCGCTGGCGTCGAAGGCGACCGGCTACCCGATCGCGCGCGTCGCGGCCAAGATCGCCGTCGGCAAGCGGCTGGACGAGATACCGAACGCCGTGACGCAGCGCACGACGGCCGCCTTCGAGCCGGCGCTGGACTACTGCGTGGTCAAGATCCCGCGCTGGCCGTTCGACAAGTTCCCCTTCGGCGACCGCGAGATCGGCACGCAGATGAAGGCGACGGGCGAGGTCATGGCGATCGACCGCAGCTTCGAGGCGGCGCTGCAGAAGGCGGTGCGCAGCCTCGAGATCGGCGGGCGGTCGTTGCTCTGGGAGGACCCGAACTGGCCCGACGCCCTGCTACGCGCCCGCTGATGGCGACGGACGAGCGGCTGTGGACGATCATGGCGGCGCTGCGCCACGGCGCCGACACGCTGGAGGTGGCGGCGCAAGAGCGGCGTCGACCCGTGGTTCCTCGAGCGGCTGCAGAACATCATCCGCATGGAGAAGCGCCTGCTGGGCGAGCCGATGACGCCGGACCTGCTGCGGGAAGCGAAGCGCCTGGGCTTCTCCGACGTCCAGGTGGCGACGCTGGCCGACCTGCTGCCGGAGCAGGTGCGCGACCTGCGCAAGGACTGGGACATCCGCCCCGTCTACAAGATGGTCGACACCTGCGCCGCCGAGTTCGACGCCGTGACGCCGTACTTCTACAGCACCTACGAGGAGGAGAACGAGGCGCCGCCGCTGCAGGGCGAACGCGTGCTCGTCATCGGCTCCGGGCCGATCCGCATCGGCCAGGGCATCGAGTTCGACTACGCGTCGGTGCACGCGGTCTGGGCGCTGCAGGAGGCCGGCTACAAGGCGCTGATCGCCAACTCCAACCCGGAGACCGTCTCGACCGACTTCGACACGTCGGACCGCCTCTACTTCGAGCCGCTGGACGAGGAGTCGGTCCGCGAGATCCTGCACAACGAGGAGGAGGACGACGTCGCGCCGGGCACGATCGTGCAGTTCGGCGGCCAGACGGCGATCAACCTGGCCGAGCCGCTGTACCGCACGGCGCGCGACATCGTCGGTTCGAGCAACGAGACGATCGACCTGGCGGAGGACCGCCGGCGCTTCGAGGACTTCCTCAGCCGCATCGGCGTGCCGCAGCCGCCGGGCGCGGGCATCCACACGATCGAGGAGGCGCTGACGACGGCGCAGGAGATCGGCTACCCGGTGCTGGTGCGGCCGAGCTACGTGCTCGGCGGCCGGGCGATGGAGATCGTGCAGAACGCGAGCGAGCTGCTGCGCTTCTTCAACGCCGCGGTGGAGCTCTCGGAGGGCAAGCCGGTCCTGATCGACAAGTACCTGGCGGGCAAAGAGGTCGAGGTCGACGCGATCTGCGACGGCACCGACGTGCTGATCCCCGGCATCATGGAGCACATCGAGCGCGCCGGCGTGCACTCCGGCGACTCGATGGCGGTCTACCCGCCGCGCAACCTGACGTCAGGGCGAGATCGACACGATCGTCGATTACACGACGCGCATCGGCCTGGCGCTGGACATCCGCGGGCTGATGAACATCCAGTACGTGATCATGAACAACGACGGCGAGTCGCGAGGTCTACGTCCTGGAGGTCAACCCGCGCGCCAGCCGCACCGTGCCGTTCCTCTCGAAGGTCACGGGCGTGCCGATGGTGCGCCTGGCGGTGAACTGCGCGCTGGGCGCGCACGCTGCAGGAGCAGGGCTACAGCGGCGGTCTCTGGCCGCGCAGCCGCTGGTCGCGGTCAAGGCGCCGGTGTTCTCGATGTCGAAGCTGATCGGCGTCGACACCTACCTGGGGCCGGAGATGAAGTCGACGGGCGAGGTGATGGGCATCGACCGCACCTTCCCGGCGGCGCTGGCCAAGGCGGTGATCGCGGCCGACCTGGCGCTGCCGCCGAAGGGCGGCGCGTTGCTCTCGATCTCCGACCGAACAAAGCCGGACGCGATCCCGGTGATCCGGCGCCTGCACGAGGCGGGCTACCGGCTCTACGCGACGGAGGGCACGGCGGAGGTGATCCGCGCGCTCGGCATCCCGGTGGAGCAGGTGCCGAAGCGCCTGGACCAGGGCCACCCCAACGTGGTCGACATAATCAACTCGGGCGAGATCGACTGCGTGATCAACACGCCGGAAGGCGGCCGCGAGACGCTGCAGGACGGCTTCCAGATCCGCCGCGCCGCCACGGAGCGCCGCATCCCCTGCTTCACGTCGATCGACACGGCGCGCGCCGCCGCGGACGCGCTGCTGGCGGGCATCGCAGGCGTTCGAGGTGCTGCCGATAGGGGAGTACCGGGTGGCCTCGGCGGACGAGCCGGTTGTCAGGGGCTGAGTTGTGATTCAGCTGACGTTGCGTGAGGGGCAATCGGGCAATCGGGCAATCGGGCAAGGGCAGGGTCCCCTCGTGTGTAACGACTCTGCAGGTTGAAACCTGCAGCATCGCGAGACGATTCGTTGGCGGTAGCTGCAGAATTCATCCGGCAGGTTGCCCTTTTGAGACGGTCGCCTGGTCATGAAGGTCGGGTTCATCCGCGTCGTAGAGAACACGCGGTTGTACGGCAACACCTACATCACGTGGTTCAGCTCGCCGGAGCTGATGCGCGGGGCGGCGCCGGGTCAGTTCCTGATGCTGCGCTGCGCCGACCTGATGGCGGGCGCCTCGGAGTCGCCGAGCGCGGCGGACCTGGCGGACGACCCGCTGCTGCCGCGCGCCATGAGCTACCACCGCATCCGGGAGGGCGAGGACGGCCCCGAGTTCGCCATCCTCTACGACGTGGTCGGGCGCGGGACGGCGTGGCTGGCGCGGCGTGAGTCCGGGCGACGCCGATCTACGCCTGGGGGCCGCTGGGGCGCGGTTACTCGCTGCCGCGCGGCGGGCGAGGACAGAACCTGCTGCTCGTCGGCGGCGGCATCGGCATCGCGCCGCTGCTGTGGCTGGCGGACGAGGCGGTGGCGAAAGGGACACAGCGTCGTGCTGCTGGACGGCGCGCGCGACGCGGAGGGCGTCTTCCCGGCCGAGCTGATCCCGAGCGAGGTCGGAGGTCGTCGTGACGACGCAGGACGGCTCGCAGGGGCGCGCAGGGGCTGGTGACGGACGTGTTCATCGACTACTACGGCTGGGCCGACCAGACCTATCTCTGCGGCCCGAACCCGATGTTCGCCGCAATCGCGGACGTGCTGCGGGCGCAGCGAAGCGCTCGCAGCGGACGCGGCGCCGCAAGCCGGTGCAGGCGCTGCTCGAGTCGCCGATGGGCTGCGGGACGGGCATCTGCTACGGCTGCGCGGTGTTCGACCGGCGCGGGGAGCCTCGGCTCGTCTGCAAGGACGGTCCGCGCTTCGAGCTGCGGGAGATCTACTAGCGGGCTGTCGCGTCACATCGGCCAGACGGCCGGCGAGAGAGCCCGACTGGATCGTCCTACGACGCGAAGCCGAAGCGCTCGTAGAGCGGCTGATTGCGCGCGTTGGAGGACACGAGGAACGCCGGCAGGTGCGCTTCGTCGACGTCCTTCAATGAGTGTTGCAGGATCGCCGTCCCGTAGCCCATGCCCTGACAAGCCGGGTCGGCGCCGAGGAGCTGCAGATAGCAGTGCTCCTCCTTTGGATGGCTCCCTCCCATCGAGCAGAGCATGCCAAAGACCTCTTCTTTACGCGCGCCGCGATCCGGCTTGCATCAGCTCGTCGATGGCGGTCGCGGTCGGTGCGGGCGCCGGGCGGCTGCCAAAGCGCGGCGGCTCGTGAGTCTTCTGGCGAGATAGGCGGAGCCGCATTCGATCGCCGTAGCGGCGAAGAGCCGAGCATCGCTCCGAAGCACGTCAGGTATCGCTCCGGCTCGGGAAACATCCAGCGGGTGAAGGGGTCGTTGCTGAAGGCCAGCACCAGCGCCGCGCGCACCGCCCCACGTCATCCGGCGTCGCCTTGACGAGGTTCTCTGCTCGTCATGAATCGCAGTATAAGCGCGTCTTGAAGGCAGCGGTTCGCGGAGGCGCAGAATCAGGCGCATGCCGGCGGCACTCGACACTTCGCGGATCACGAGCGCGGAGGCGCGCAACTTCCTCTGGCGCTTCATGCTGAATCGGGAGGTCAACCGGGAGTTCTATCGGCCGGGTGCCGGCCGACAAGCTGGACTATCGCATGGTGGACACGAAGACGCGCCGCTCGGATTCGCCGCGGGAGAGCCTGCTGCACCAGCTGTTCGTGGTGCGCAACTACGTGCACTCGGTGAAGACCGGCGTGATGCAGTGGGGTGAGGAGCGGCAGCAGCTGCTGATGGCGCCGGCGCTGTCGCGGTGGGGTAAGCGCGCGCCTGCTTTCGGAGATGCAGCGCACGGAGCAGGAGCTGGTCGACCTGCTGGCGCTGCCGGACATCGATCAGCGAGCGTGAAGGTGGGGTGGCAGGACGAGCCGCTGCCGGCGATTCGGCTGCTGTACAGCCTGAACGACCACGAGATCCTGCACACGGGGTGGAACCTGGCGCTGATGGACCACCTGGGGATGGAGCGCTATCCGGCGCTGTCGAGGATGTGGGGTCTAGCAGACGGCTCAGGCTGCCGCGCCACTTGCCGGTCCATTTGCCATAATCGCTAATCGGCGCTAGCCTTTAGCAATTCAGATGGCGATTCAGGCTCCCCCCGCTGCTGTCTGACGCCGAGCTGGAGTCGCTGCGCCCTCCGCTAAAGTGGGCGGGCGGCAAGCGCTGGCTCGTCCCCTTTCTGCGCAAGGCATACGCCCCGTATCGGGAGTCGGCGGCTCGTGGAGCCGCTGGCGGGCGGGCTGGCCGTGGCGCTGGGGCTGCGGCCGCAGAGGGCGCTGCTCAACGACCTCAACCCGCACAACATCAACTTCTACCGTTGGCTCTCCGGCGGGCTGCGGCTCGACATCGAGATGCGTAATGACGGCGAGCTGTACTACCGGCATCGAACGCGCTTCAACCAGCTGATCGGCGACGGCGGCTCCGAGAGTGAGGAGGCGGCGCAGCTCTTCTACTACCTCAACCACACCGGCTACAACGGGCTCTGCCGCTTCAACCGTAAGGGCGAGTTCAACGTGCCGTTCGGGCGGCACGAAACGATCAACTACGCGCCAGACCTTTCGGTCTATGCCGAGGCGATGTCGGGCTGGCGCTTCACGATGGGCGACTTCGAGTCGCTGGCGCTGGAGCCGGACGACTTCATCTACGCCGACCCGCCGTACGACGTGGAGTTCACGCAGTACAGCAAGGAGGCGTTCGGCTGGGACGGAGCAGGAGCGGCTGGCCGAGTGGCTGGCGCGGCACGACGGCCCCGTAGCTCGGGATCGAGTTTTTCGTCCAGCGCGCGGTTCGCGAGAAGCCCGCCGGGATCGTGGTCGTCGTCGATGCTGAGCGTCGCTGTCACGCGCGCGAGGCGGCGGGCGACGAGCCGCTCGGGCCTCACCTCTTCTCGCGGCAAGCCGGGCCGCGGGGTCGATCCCGATTGCCGTCGTGGTCGCCAATCCGATGTTCGAGTCCTGGTTCTTGGCGGATTTTCACTCGCTGCGTGCGCGAGGCCACGTGCCGCGGGCCGCGACCCTCGCTGGCTGGCGAACCCCCGAGGCCGTTGGCGGCAGCAAGGGCCGGCTGCGGAACGTACTCGGCGGGCGGTACCAGGAGACCGTCGATCAGGGTCGACTCGCCAACCTCGTCTCGCTGCCGCTACGGCGCGGGATCGAGCCCGAGCGCCATCGTTCTACAAGCTCTATCGTGATATCGACCGGATCTCGCGCGAGGCCCGATGAACGGCACAAACAAGATCACGACGCTCATCTTCGCGCGACTCGATGAGCTGCTGGACGAGCGACGTGTCGTGGTGTGGTACGATCCGAAGCGCGAGTGCGCCGACCTCTTCGAGGCCTACGCTCGCACGGATCTGGTGAAGGTGGATGCACGGAGCTCCACCCTGGCCGCGCGTCGCCAGGCCGACGCGACCTGGCCAGCGCTCGTGGATCCTGCGACGCCACCGCCGCGCAGTCCCAGTATGCTTATCTACGTTCCCTGGGCTCGCGCGAGCGCCGAATCCGAGGTCATGCACGAGCCGTTCGAGGGCTATGCGCTCGCGGGGACAACGTTCGGGTTCAACCCCGGCGAGTCGCTGCAATCGCTGGCCCGCTCGGCGCTGCCCGGCCGGACCTTCGAGATCGACAAGCTCTATTCCGGGCCCGGCACTGTGAGCCTCGCGCAGCTCGAGGCGCTGGGCGATCGAGCAGGCTTCCCGCTTCTGAAGAAGGCGCTCGGTACCGAGGATCCCGTCGAGGTTGGCGCCCGGATCCTCGCCGATCCAGCAGGCCTCGATCGGGCACTAGCCGCGGCGGGCGTCCGTTCGGATCTCGAGCGGCTGCTCGTGGAGACGTTCGGGTTCACGGCGCCCAACGACATCAGCCGACTGCGCGCACAGTTCGCGCGCTGGGTGCTGTTCTCGGAGTTTGCCTTTGATGTGAAGGGCGACGTCCCGAGCCACGCCGCCAGTGTCCCCCGTGCCGGAGTCGCCTTCGAGCAGACGATCTACGCCGTGTGCGACCGCCTACGCAGCTCGGATGAGCTCCGCGACGAGTACATGCAGATCGCGATCGCTGTGGAGGGCGAGCTCCAGCTCCAGCCCATCGGGGACGTTCCTGGCTATTGGGGCGTCCGTGACACGTTTCCCTCAGAAGACCGCGCAACGCTGCGGTGGGTGCAGTCCAAGTGCGTCGCCGGACGGCGGGTCGAGGCCCGCAGCGCCCTGCTTCTCCGCAAGAGGTCGATCTGGTTGCGAACGGAAAACCGGGGCCAGCTTTGGCAGCTCGCGACCCGGTGCATGGAGCTGCTCGAGGCTGCCGACGCGTGGAAGGCGAACGCCGTTGCTGGCAACAGGGCTGCCGCAGAGCATGTGGCGGCGTATGCAGCGGTGGAGGACGGGCTATGGCGCGTTGATCGCTGCCAACGGTGGATGGAGCGGGCGGAGGTCGATTGCTCCGAGCGTGAATTGCTGCAGCCGATGCTCGACCTCGCTCGGCTGACCCATCGTGAGACCGCCGCCGCGGCGCAGACGGCATTCCTCGAGGCAGTGCTGCGCGATGGTCGGCCGCCGCAGGGGCCGAAGCAGACCGAAGCATATGCGCGACACGTCGCTCCTGCCCTTGGGCAAGGGGCGAAGGTAGCGTACTTCCTGTTGGACGCCCTGCGATTCGAAATGGGTTGCGACCTGCTCGACATGCTCGGCCGACTCGGCGAGGTGACGATTGAAGCCGTACGCACGGTCGTCCCGACGACCACGCCCTTCGGCATGGCGGCGTTGTTGCCCGGCGCCGAGGTCGGCCTATCCTGCACAGTACAGGCCGGCGAGCTCGTGCCGACGGTAGCGGGCCGACCGATGCCGGACGTGAACGCACGTAAGGAGTGTTTTCGTGCGCTGCTAGGCGATCGTTATCGCGATTTGAGGCTCGACGACTTGCAGGACGCGAAGGAACCGAGGCTCCGCGAGATGATCGGCACAGCCGATCTTCTCGTGGTGAGAAGCGACGACATCGACAAGGCTGGCGAGGGCACTAACCAGCCCTCGGCCCGTCGCTTCATGTCGTCCATCCTCGATGACGTGACGCGGGTCGCCGAGCGACTTGCGCGAGCCGGAGTGACGCGCATGGTGTTCGTCGCCGATCACGGCCATGTCCTCATCCCAGATATTGCCCCCGGCGAGGTGGTGCACGAGCCGCCGGGCGAGTGGATCGCCAAGAAGCGACGGTGCCGGGACGGACGCGCGGCTGGGACCTCCCAAGGCGTGTTCGTCATGAAGGCGAGCCATGTCGGTATCCTTGGCTCTGTCGAAGACATTGCCGTCGCGACAGGATTTCGCGTGTTCACCAAGGGGGCGGGGTACTTCCACGAAGGGTTGTCGCTCCAGGAATGCATAGTTCCGGTCGTCACCCTCACTGCTCGTCCCACACGCTCGGTGCGTGGGGCGAGCATCGTGGCAGTGGCGTATCGCCACGCTCGCTTCACCCAGCGAGTCTTCATCGTCAAGCTCAAGCTAACAAGCGTCGAACACGCCGAACTGGACGTGCGTGTTACCGGCGTCGCCGCAGGCAACGCGCGTCCGGTCGCGCAGGCTGGCGACTCCAAGGCCAGAGACCCGGGAGTGGGCTCATTCGACTTCGAGTCGGCATCGAAAAACCCGTTGCAGTCCGCGTCGACGACGACTTCACGGTACTGGATCTCGAGATCCGGGTGATTGGGGCGGGCGACGCGGGACTCGTCCTCGGTTCGTTGAAGCTGACCAACGACTGCATGGAATGACAGGGGCATCGTCATGAACTCGATCCGCTACAGAAAGAGAAGCTCCTCGCCGCGTTCCCAGGCAAGGTCGTCCGCAAGGATCTCCTCCAGCAGATCAAAGGCGGCGAGAATGTGCCGTCCTACGTCCTCGAGTACTTCCTCGGGAGGTACTGCGCCTCCGACGACCCGACGACGAGATCCGGATCGGCATCGCCGCCGTCAAGGAAACGCTGCAGACCAACTACTTCCGGCACGACGAGGCGAACAAGGCGCAGTCCCTGGTCGAGCGCAACGGACGGCACCGATTCATCGATCGGGCGAAGTGCGTTTCCTCCCAGCGAGAACGAAGTACTGGGCGTCGATGGATCACTTCGGCTTCACGCGGATCCACATCGCCGAAGATTTTCACCGCCGCTACGAACGACTGCTCGAGGGTGGCATCTGGGCGATCGTCAACATCGAGTTCCGTCCCACCGAGGAGCCGGAACAAGGGCAAGCCCGTTCCACATCGTCTGAAATAAGCCGATCCAGCTCGCGCGGTTCGACTTCGACGAGTTTTGGACACGCGCGCAGGAATTCGCGACCGACGAGTGGATCGAGCTGCTGACTCCGCAGCGTGGGATGAGCCGGCGAGGTTGGAAAAGCGGCTGAAGTTGCTGCTGCTCACGCGGTTCATCCCGTTCGTCGAGAAGAACTACAACTTCATCGAGCTCGGTCCGCGAGGTACCGGCAAATCCTACGCGTTCAGCGAGATGTCGCCCTACTGCATCCTCATCTCCGGGGGAAAGGCCAGGCACCGCGAACCTCTTCTACAACAACGCGCGCCGGAAGGTCGGGCTCGTCGGGCACTGGGACGTGGTCGCGTTCGACGAAGTCGGCGGCATGAAGGTCGACCGAGCCGGACACCATCCAGATCATGAAGGACTACATGGCGAATGGTCGCTTCAGCCGCGGCGTCACCCAGGTCCACGCCGACGCATCGCTGGTGTTCGTCGGCAATCTCAACCAGCCGGTGGAGACACTGGTCGCGAACACCGCAACGGACCTCTTCCAGCCCTCCCGAAGGAGTTCGACCTCGCCGTCATTGATCGACTGCACTTCTACATGCCCGGCTGGGAAGTGCCGAAGAACTCCAAGGACATCCTCACGGGTCACGCTACGGCTTCGTCACTGACTACCTGGCCGAAGCCTTCCGCGCACTTCGCAAGCTCAACCGGTACGACGCGCGTGGAGAGGCAAGTTCCGGCTTCGGGTCGCATGTCGAGGGCCGGGACGCAACCGCCGCGAGGCGCACCGTCGGAGGCCTACTGAAGCTGCTTCACCCGTGATGGCGAGTACACGCAAGGAGGATCTCGAGAGTATGCTCGAGCTTGCCATGGAAGGCCGTCGCCGCGTGAAGGAGCAGCTCAAGAAGCGCGGGTCGTTCGAGTTCTACAAGACCGACTTCTCCTGCATCGACGAGGAGCCGACGGACGAGAGACAGTCGTCGGCGTTCCGGAACAAGGCGGATCAGGGACGATCTCGCCAAGACCCACTGCCCCCGGGTACGGTGTACACCGCTGTGCGGCCGACGGCGAAGGCAAGGTTGGCCTCTTCCGCCTGGAGGTCTCGGCTCACGGCTGGCACCGGCAAGGTCCGCACGCCGACTGGACTGGAGAAGGGGATGAAGGAGTCTCTCGACCGAGCGGCGTGCTCGCTGTTGCAGTCGACGAAGGAGCGCAAGCTCGGCCTACGCCCGGTTTGGCGCCAGAAGGACATCGTATGCCGAGGCCGTCGATCTCTCCGGCGCCGGCGCATCGAGTGCGGCCTGCGGCGTCGCGTACTATGTCGCCATGATGTCGGCGATCCAGGAGGAAGCCGCCGTTTCAGGCCGGCACCGTCGTACTTGGCGACCTGACAATCCAAGGTAACATCAAGAGTGTCCCCTCGATAGCCGAACCCCTCCAAGTTGCCCTCGACAACGGAGCGATCCGCGTGCTTGTCCCCATCTCCAACAAGGCTCAGTTCGCCGGCCCTGCCGGAGCAGGTCGTGGAGAAGCTCGACATGATCTTCTACGGCGACGTCGACCGTGCGGTGCTCAAGGCAATCGTGGGGTAGCCGGGCGCCCCCAACCGTTCCGTGCGGTCCTCGCCTTGCTCCCCAACGCGAGTAGATTCGAGTTCACTGGTCACTCGCGAGGAACAACGCCGCCGCTAGCAGGCCGACACCGTCTTCGAGCAACGCGCCGTCGCGCTTCTTGGTCATCGCGACACCAAAGGCGGCGCCAACGACCGCGCTGCTCAAACA
Organism: uncultured Chloroflexia bacterium; assembly: GCA_963766645.1. Classification (GTDB taxonomy): domain Bacteria; phylum Chloroflexota; class Dehalococcoidia; order DSTF01; family WHTK01; genus WHTK01. The sequence goes on from CAVYAY010000002.1 coordinate 1,437,972, forward strand.
CCAAGTTGCGACCATCTCCCGATGCGCGACCGCGTGCGCGTCACGGTCAGGATGCGTCTGCTCGATCGCCACCACCCAGCTGGTCGGATACTCCTGGATATGCAGACCAACGAAGGGTGAATCTCCGGGGAACCTATAGTCGGCGCATTGGCCAACTGGCCAGGCAGCGCTGACAACGGCCCCGGCCTCGCGCGGATGGAGAAGCGCAGCACGGGGATACTCGACATGCTCGCCGGCGGGAGCGCGCGACGCGTGGACGTAGACGTTCGCCCATTGCCAGATCGCGGAGGTCATCGGAGCACCCCCTGACCCTCCCTCAAGGAGGTCGATCAGTCTTGCGACGAGCAGCGAACTGTCCCGCAGCGATCGCCGATTCAGCCGGCTGCTCCGTTGCCACACCGCCTCGCGCGACGGAAAAACGTCGGGATGCCGATCTGCGAATACCTGCGCCCCGAGCTCATCCTCGCCGATCTCCGCAGCGTAGCGGTTCCGGAGCAGTAGCGCCTCGGGCGCGGCGACGACGCGGGCAGCAAGCGCCTGTGCCATCACCGTACTCAAGAGATCCATGATCGGCGCACCGTGGGCACGGGCCACCGCCAACCGACGCTGCTGCTGGTCCGAAAGATACAACAGCGCATCAGCGAGCAAGACTCGCAGCGGACGCACTTGCTCGTCGAACATCGCGGCCATCCTCATGCGCTCGCGCATTTGGATCTCCGCTTCGACGTCAAGATCTCGATGGCAGCCGAGCACCTCAGGGCTGCATCGGAAGAGCGAGCGCCCATGCGCCGGCCCGCGTCATCTCGTACACGATGAACCGAAGTGCCGCGCGCTCGGCAGTGCCGTCCTCCACCGCCGCCGCGGCGAAGAGCAGTCGGCTCAAGTCGACGTCGTCGAACTCGCGTGCCCGTTGGAGCAGCTCTCGGACGGGCGCGACGAGTGAGACTGGTACTTCGTGCTCAAGAACTTGAATGAAGCCGAAGTGGATCTGCCTCATCAGGTGGTAGTCATCCGACCGGCGGACAGCGTCGGCGAAACGGAGGCCGGCGCGTTCGGCTTTCAGCACCTCGAGCCCCAGCCGCGCGGCATCGAGCATGAGCTCGGGGAGCGCGGACTCGACCGCGGCCCGGAAGGGTTCGGGGTACAACGCGAGCAGCGTTTCGGTTGCCGTGCGGAGGGCAGGGGTCATCCACGCCTCTATGCCAGAGTGCGGTTGGCCTCCTGACAGGCCGCCCCCAATATTCGTCGGCGCTGACTTCGCCGTCAGTCTCGGGCTTGGACGTCTGTAGTGTCGGGCCATGGCGAAGTTCAACTCGACGATGATGCCGCCCCGCCCGGAGCCATGGCTCGTGCGCGAAATGGTGGTGGGCCAGACCCGCTTCGTGTCGGAGCACGACCTCGACGCGATGGCGGACGGCACGGCGCTCATCTCCCTTCTCGCCGATGTGCGAAAGCAACGCTCGTTCACATACCCGGTGGCGGTGACGCGGACCGGCGTCGGGTGGCGCGTCGAGGTCCCGAGAGGTTTCAAGGTCTCTTCCACGCGCGCGCACCGTCCCCTCGATCACGATGAGGTCCACGAGGTCGTCGTCGGAGAGCGCAAGCCCGATGCGGGCCCCGGTGACTACGGAGAAGGCATCGCGGCGCTGATCGGCGTGCTGTTCCGGTAGACTGGCGCGCAGCGCCGCGAGCGCTTTGCCGGCTCCTTCGGCGGCAAGCACACCACCGACATCGTCGCGACCTGCCCCAATCGCAAGGGCGGCTGCGAGTT
>CAVYAY010000003.1:0-931667 GCA_963766645.1 uncultured Chloroflexia bacterium
ACAATGCGTTAACACGCGTGTTACATGCTAGTGGGCTCAAGGTAACGCCGGACCACGGCCCTTTACTGGAAGGACCCGCCAGGACCGGGAAAGGACTGCTCAGCTGGCCTCAGAGACCAGACCGCTTGTCGACGAATCCCTCCCGGAAGTCTGTCTCCGTAGACGCGTTATCGGCGGACCTCTACGACGATCCGACTACGCGCGACGTTTTCCACAAGGCCAAGGTCTTCCCGCTCGTCAAGATGGCGAAGGCCTTCGACTACTACCCCTTCTTCAAAGCCCTCGAGAGCAACGAGGGGCCCGAGGCCATCATCGACGGCCAGCGCGTCCTCATGCTCGGCTCCAACAACTACCTCGGCCTGACGCGCCACCCACGCGTCGTCAAGGCCGCCCGCGACGCCGTAGAGCGCTACGGCACCTCGATGACCGGCTCGCGGCTGCTCAACGGCTCGACAAAGCTGCACGAGCGCCTCGAGGAGCTGCTGGCCTCCTTCTTCGGCAAGGAAGCCTGCCTCACCTTCACGACCGGCTACCAGGCCAACCTCGGCGCCATCTCGGCGCTCGCCTCACGCAACACCGCCATCCTCGTCGACAAGGCCGACCACGCCAGCATCTACGACGGCTGCAAGCTGTCCGACGGCGAAATGATCCGCTTCCTGCACAACGACATGGCGTCGCTCGACCAGGCACTGGCCAAGGCCGTTCAGGAGAAGGCCTGCCTCGTCGCCGTCGACGGCGTCTACAGCATGGGCGGCGACATCGCGCCGCTGCCGGAGCTGATCGAAGTCGCGCGGCGCCACGGGCCCGCGTCATGGTTGACGACGCTCACGGCGTCGGCGTCCTCGGCCCCGGCGGGCGCGGCACGGCGCACCACTTCGGCGTCGAGGACCAGACCGACCTCATCGTCGGCACCTTCTCCAAGTCCCTCGCCTCGATCGGTGGCTTCGTCGCTGCCGACGACGACGTCATCGAGTGGATACAGCCACTTCGCGCGCCCCGGCCTGTTCAGCGCCAGCCTGCCGCCGGCCTCCGTCGTCGCCGCAACGACCGCCCTCGAGGTGCTCATGGAGGAGCCAGAGCTCGTCGACCGTCTCAACGCCAACGCCATGATTTACCGCGAAGGTCTGCGCGAGGCCGGCTTCGACATCGGCGAAACGATGACGCCCATCGTGCCCATCGTCGTCGGCGACGAGCGCAAGATGGTGGGCTTCTGGAAAGAGCTGTTGGCAAACGGCATTTACACCAACGCCGTGATCATGCCCGCCGTGCCGCGTGGCCAGGCCATCCTCCGTACCAGCTGCATGGCGACCCACACGCCGGAGCAGCTCAAGCACGCCGTCGAAGTCATGGCGGAGCTCGGCCGCCGCCACGGCCTGATCCCTGACTCCCCCGTCCCGCAGGTCGGCTAAACTCCACAGCGCCGCGATGTATTCCGGCACGCGCCACCTCCGCGCCCGGAGTGCATGCCATCTCCATGACGTTCGAAGTCGCGCCCGTCGAGACGAAGCGCCAGCGTGAAGCCTGGCTGCGTCTGCCCTGGCGTCTCTACCGAGACCACCCGGCCTGGGTGCCCAACCTCCTGATGCTGCAGCGCGAGGTGATCGACCCCAAGAAGAACCCGTTCTTCGAGCACGGCGAGGCGCAGCTCTTCCTCGCCACGCGTGACGGCGAGCCCGTCGGCCGCATCAGCGCGCACATCGACCGCGACCACAACGAGCAGCACGGCGAGAAGACCGGCTTCTTCGGCTTCTTCGAGGCGAGGACGACCCCGAGGTCGTCGGCGGCGCTGCTCGACCGCCGCCGAAGCCTGGCTGCGCGAGCGCGGCATGGACCGCTCCCGCGGCCCGCTCAGCTTCAGCATCAACGAGGAGGTCGGCCTCCAGGTCGAGGGCTTCGACGAACCCGCCATGATCGCGATGCCGCAGGCGCTGCCGTACTACGCCCCGCTGATCGAGGCGCAGGGTTACGCCAAGGCGATGGATCTGCTGGCCTACCGCTGGGATCTGCAGCCGACGCCCGAGCGCATGATGCAGGCGGTCGAGAAGACACGCGCCGTCCCCGGCCTCACCGTGCGCCGCATCCGCATGAACAAGCTGCGCCAGGAGGTCGACATCCTCCTCGACATCTACAACGACACCTGGAGCGAGCAACTGGGGCTACGTCCGCGTCACCCGCGCCGAGGCCGCCAAGATGGTCGCGGACCTGCGCCTGATCGCCGACAAGCGCGTCGTCCTCATCGCCGAAATGAACGGCGAGCCCGCTGGCATGGTCGTCGGCCTGCCCAACCTCTACGAGGCGATCCGCGACTTCAAGGGCTTCATCGACCCGTGGAAGGCGCTGAAGCTGATCTGGCGTCTCAAGATACGCGGCACCAAATCGGGCCGCCTGCTGCTCTTCGGCGTCAAGAAGAAGTTCCGCACGCGAGAGCTGCACGGCCTGCCTTTCCTGCTGCTGCAGGAGCTCTACGAGGCCGCTCGCAAGGGCCGCTACGACTGGTGCGAGGAGAGCTGGGTGCTGGAGAACAACGCCCGGCTCAACGCCATCATGCCGTACTGGGGCGCCTACGTTTACAAGCGCTACCGCATCTACGAAAAGCCGCTCTAGGCTCTCGACTTCCCGCCCCTATCCTCCTCGTCTATGAAGGTTCTGGTAACCGGCGCCAACGGCTTCCTCGGCTCCCACGTCGCCGAGCGTCTCGCTGGCGCGCGACGGCGTCGAGCTACGCCTCATGCTGCGGCGCACCAGCCGCCTCGACTTCCTCGAGGGCGTCGACTACGAACGCGTCGAGGGCGATCTGCGTGACGAGGCCTCCCTCGCGGCGCGCCGTCAGAGGGGTCGACACCGTGATCCACCTCGCCGGCCTCGTCTCGGCGCTCACCGAGGCGCGCTACCACGAGGTCAACGCCCGCGGCACCGCCGCGCTGGTTCGCGCCGCGAGCACGGCTGGCGTCAAGCGATTCGTCTACGTCTCCAGTCTCGCGGCGCTGGGCCCCAGCCTGGACGGCGTCACAATCACCCGCGACGCCGCACCCAGTCAGCGCCTACGGCCGCTCCAAGCTCGCCGGCGAACACGCCGTCCTCGCGGAGAGGGACGCGATGAGCGTCGCCGTCCTGCGACCGCCCGCCGTCTACGGCGAGCGCGACCGCGGCGCTGCTGCCCTTCTACCGCATCGCGAAGCTGGGCTTCGTCCCGGTCTACGGCGACGGCTCCCGCCTGCTCAGCTTCATCCACGCCCACGACGTTGCCGATGCGATCATCGCCGCGGCGCTGGCCGGCGGCCCTCGTGGCGGCGTCTACTACCGTCTTCGACGGCGCGCATCCACACCTGGCGCTCGCTGATCGAGGCGTATGGCAAGGCGGCCGGCCGCAAGCTTCGCGTCCTGCCTGTGCCGACGCCTTTGTTCGCGCTTGGTGGCTACGCTGGTGGGCTGGCCCAGACGATCCTCCGCAAGCCGCTGCCGCTCAGCCCTGAAGAGAGTCGTTCACATGCGTGTCCCCGCCTGGCTCGCCGATAACGACGCGATCACCCGCGACTTCGGCTGGCAGCCGCAAATCGATATCGAGCAGGGGTTCGCGCAGGCTTATCGTTGGTATCAAGGAGCACGGCTGGCTCTAGAGCGCTTCGGTTTGAAGTCCTGCAGGCTCGCGCGACGCGTTTTCACGGCGTCGTGACAAATGGCAGTGCTGTACCCTTTGCAGTGCGGGGACAATGAGTTCTGAGTCAAGAAGGAGACCACCATGGCAAGCCACACATACAAGGTCATCGAGTTGGTTGGCACGTCTGACGTTGGTGTCACCGAGGCGATCGACGAGGCCGTTTCGCGCGCCAACCAGTCGATCAAAGGCCTCGATTGGTTCCAGGTCGGCGAGATCCGCGGCCAGATCCAGGACGGCAAGCCGGCCTGGTATCAGGTCGCAGTCAAGATCGGTTTCCGTGTCATGTCTCCGGAAGAACTGAAAGCCTAGAGACTTTCTAACGCTGCCGTCTGCCCAGGGACCGGCTGCGTAGAACGAAACGGCATGCCTGACGACCCCCTGCCGCCGCATATCCGTGCCCTGCACGACGTCTCTGCCTACCCGGACGGCGTTCGCGGCGAGATCGCGCTGATCCAGACGCATATCTCCTACGTCTTCCTGATCGACGACCAGGTCTTCAAGCTCAAGAAGCCCGTCGACCTCGGCTTCGTCGACTTCACGACGCTGCAGAAGCGCAAGTTCGACTGCGAAGAGGAAGTGCGCCTCAACCAGCGCGGCTGCCCTGAAGGCGTCTACTACGGCGTCGTCGCGGTCGTCCATGATGGCTCCTCGTACCGCATCTTCCCGGAGGACGAGACACCGCGCGGCGAAGTCGTCGACTATGCGGTGCACATGCGTCGCCTGCCGCAGGACCGCATGATGGACGTCCTGCTCGAGCAGGATGCCGTCGACTTCGACATGGTCGGTCAGGTGGCGGGCCGTCTCGCTCAACTGCACCGCGAAGCCGCCGCCGGTCCCGAGATCACTGCCAAGGGCGGCATCGAAACGCACCGCGGGAACTGGCGCGACAACCTCGGCCACGTGCGGCCCTTTGTCGGCCGCACGCTGAGTCAGAAGCGCTTCGACCGCATCGAGGCCTTCGTCGCCGCCTTCTTCGCCCGAGAGGCCTTCCTGCTGCGTCGCCGCGAGCACGACGGCTGGGTTCGCGAATGCCACGGTGACCTGCGTTCCGACGCCGTCTGCTTCGACGAGTCGCTGCCGGGTGGCATCTGCATCTACGACTGCATCGAGTTCAACGAGGCCTTTCGCTACTCCGACACCGGCCTCGACGCGGCGTTCCTCGCCATGGACCTCGACTATCGCGGCCGGCCCGATCTCTCGGACCTCTTCATTGGGCTCTACGCTGCTGCGGTCGGCGACAAGCAGCTGCCGCTCCTGCTCGACTTTTACAAGTGCTATCGCGCCGTCGTCCGGGGCAAGGTCGAGAGCCTGCTGCTGGACGATCCCGCCGTCCCGGCGAAGCAGAAGACCGCCGCCCGCAAGCGCGCCCGCATCTACTTCAAACTGGCCGAGGACTACGCCAAGCGCCACGCCAGGCAGCGCCTCATGCTCGTCTCGGGGCCCAGCGGCAGTGGAAAGAGCGTCCTCGCCGGCGTCCTCGGGGCGCGGCTGGGCTGCGTCATCCTCTCGACTGATATGATTCGCCGCGAGCTGTTTGAGGTAACGCCCGAACGCGAGGCGATTGACGAAGGCAAATACGCGCCCGACGCCCGCGATCGCGTCTACGACGAGATCGAGACGCAGGCGCGCGACTTCCTGGCGGACGGTCGGCCGGTGCTGATCGACGGCACCTACATCGAGCGCCGCCAGCGCGAGCCCATCGTCGCGCTGGCTCGCCAGAACAACACCCGTCTCCTCGTCGTTGAATGCAGCGCCCCTGACGACGTTGTCAGGGCACGACAGGAGAAGCGAGAAGGCGAGGACTGGAGCACCTCGGAAGGCCGCTGGGAGGTCTACCTGGCCCAGAAGGCCAAACTCGAACCGGCCGCAGAACTGCCTGCAACCGAACGTCTCAGCATCGACACGACGACGCCTCTCGATCAGCAGATCGAGGCCGTCCTGCAAAAGCTGAAATCGTAAGCGGCTGCGTCGCCACGAGCCATAAGCCAGGCTTGGATCTCCGGAAGCGCCTACCGCTCCTCCGCCCGGTATGCCCGGTCGAGCAGCTCGACAACGTGTAGCACCTCCTGCGAGCCGCCGCTGAGCCGCACGCCGAGGTCGAGCTGCAGCATGCAGCCCGGGTTGGCAGTGCAGATCACGTCGCAGTTAGTGGACATAACGTCCTGCATCTTGTCGTCCAGCACTCGGCGCGACATCTCCGTCTGCGTCACGTTGTAGATGCCGGCGCTGCCGCAGCAACGGTCCGGCGTCGCCATCTCCGTCAGCTCAACGCCTGGGATCGAGCGCAGCAGCTCGCGCGGTGCGTCCTTGATGCGCTGCGCGTGCAGCCAGGTGGCACGAGTCCTGGTACGTCACGCGCTCCTCGATGCGCCCGGTAGGGGGCGTAAAGCCGATTTCGACTAGCAGCTCGTTGACGTCGCGCACACCCTCGACGAAGCGCGCCGCTTTGGCTGCGTACGCCTTGTCGCGTTCGAACAGCTCGCCGTATTCCTTCATCGCACTGCCGCAGCCCGCCGAGTTGACGACAAAGTAGTCGGCCCCGCTGGCCAGGAACGCGTCGATGTTCTTGCGCGCCAGCTTCCTCGCGGCCTCTGGGTCGCCGTTGTGCACGTGCAGCGCGCCGCAACACCCCTGAGCCGCCGGCACCAGTACCCGGCAGCCGTTGCGCGCCAGCACACGGACCGTTGCCTCGTGCGTCTGCGGGTGCGTCATCGGCATGATGCAGCCGCTGAGCAGCGCCACGGTCGCTTTGACCTCCCCGGCGGGCTGCGCCGCGACCACGGGCGGCTCGAAGAAGCGGTCTGCCAGCTGCGGCAGCATCGCTTCCATCTGACGCAGACGGCTCGGCAGCACGCGCCGAATCCATTTCGAAACGGGCGACCGCTGATACGTCCGCAGCGCCGAAAACGCCGCCTTCAAGCGCCAGCGGCTGGCGAACAGCTGTCGCAGCACCGTCGCGCGCAGACGCCACGACTTCGGCCGGTCGGGGCGGCTCTGCACCAGGGCCCGTGCGCCCTCGATGATGCGGCCGTAGGGCACCCCGGACGGGCAGGCCGTCTCACAGGCGCGGCACTGCAGGCAGAGGTCGAAGTGCTGCACCACGTTCGCCGTCGCCTCGATCGTCCCTTCCGAAAGCGCCCGCGCCAGCGCAATGCGCCCCCGCGGCGACTCCGTCTCGAGGCTCGTAATCACGTAGGTCGGACAGGCCTGCAGGCAGAACCCGCAGTGGACGCAGCGCGCCAGGTCCTCCTCGCGCGGCCCATCAGCAAAAACGTGGACGTGTTCGTGAGTTGCAGTCACGGCTTCAGCCTAGCACGCCTCGAATTCCGTCAACGAACCGCCCGTCATTGCGAGCCATCGCGGCAACGAGGCGCGGCAGTCTGGGGAGAGGCAACGCACCGTCCTCGGCAAAGCCAGCCCGTCAAACCACGCCCCTCAAATCCCGCCAACGTACCGTCCTGGATTCAGCGTCCCCGCCGCGTCGAACTGCTGCTTCAACCGCCGCATCAGCGCGAAATCGCCGCGCGGCTCGCCCCAGACGCCGACGGCGCGCTTCAACCCCACTGCCGCGCGCTCGATGATCAGCGCCCCGCCGGCCTCCACGGCCCGCCTTCGCAGCGCCGCGATCGTCTTCTCGTCCACGGCCCCCGCGTCGCCCCAGCTCCCGTGCGCCGACCCCAGTGTCGGCTCCGACACCACCGAAGCGCCGGCGTCTGCCAGCGCCTGCGCCAGCGCGCCCGCCTGCGCTACCGGCACGGTCGCTCGAACGCAGACGGAGTCGTTCTGCACGGCGGCGTAGGCCCGCGACACGGCGTCCAGCGGCCCGTTCTCCTCCGAGTCCCCGGCGATCGCCCTGAACTCGCGCTGCGATCGCTCGACCGCCGCCTCGCTGCCTGCGAAGCCGACGCTGAGCCGCCACGCGCCCTCTGACGCCTCGCGGGTCAACGACGCGCTCCTCAGCGCCAGGCGTGCCTCGAGAAGCGCCCCCAGCTTCGCCTCCAGCGCCTCGCGCTCGCCGCGGACGATGCCGCCACCGCTGGCCGTCGGCTCCGGCACCACCTTGAAGCTCGCCTGCAGGATCACACCCAGCGTCCCCAGCGCGCCGATGTGCAGCTTCCCCATGTCGTAGCCCGCAACGTTTTTCACGACGCGCCCGCCCGACTTGACGATCTCGCCGCTCGAAAGCGCCACCGTCATGCCGATGCAGAGGTCGCGCGCCGCCCCGTACATGTGGCGGAAGCCCGGCGAGTGCAGGTTCGTCGCCAGCACGCCGCCGATCGTCGTGCTCTGGTCGCGGAAAGTGCCCAGCGGCAGCATCTGGCCCCGCTCCCGCAGCGTCGACGCCAGGCGGTCCATCTCCATCCCCGCCTCGACCGTCACCGTCAGGTCCGCAGGCTCGTATTCGACCAGCGCGTCGAGCCTGCGCAGGTCCAACGCCACGTCGTAGCGCGCCGGCGGCATCCCCAGCGCCATCAGCGTCCCGCCGCCGCGCGGCACCACCGCCGCCCCCGCCTCGCTCGCCACCTTCAGCACCGCCGCCACGTCCCCCTGCGACGCCGGCCGCGCCACGAGCAGCGGCATCATCCCATCGACCGCGTACTCATCCCCCGGCTCGAGGTCGAGCGCCTTCGCGGGCAGCAGCGCACGCAGCGTCTCCGCCAGCTTCGTCAGGTCTGGGGCATTCGCCATGTCGCAAGCATAGCGCCGAGGCGCTCAGGGTCTAGCGCTACCACTCCCACTCCGGCGGAGCGAAGGGATGCAAGAGGTCGAACGCCGCCTCCGCCAGCTGCCGACCTGCATCGTCCTCCGCCTCGATCTGCGCGACGAATCCGCAAGCCCGGTCGAGAGCCGAGACCAGCTCCTCGTGCACTGCGGCAACGTAGCCGGCCTCCTGGCGGACCGAGACCGGGTCCAGCGCCTTCAGGCAAAACGACTGAGTACGTTCCGCATTGTCCATGAAGCCGAAATTGCACGGCGAACCGCAGTTCTCAAGGTTGCGGTGGCCCGTCATGCGGCTGACGCTGTCGAACAGGCGGTAGAGGAGTTCGTCGACGAGGTAGTCCGTCAACTGTTGCGTCGTTATCGGAGGCGGATTGGGGTCTGGGGTCGGCAGGTCGGTGATGAATCCCCGCCTGTCTTCCGGCACGACGTTGCCCAGGACTGCGAGAGCTCGCCCGGCCAGCACCACGCTCTGAGGCTCGTCGGCGTGCATCTGTCCCGTAATCAGGCATGCCTGCTCGATGGCCGAGATCACCTCTTCGTGCAGGGCAGGATCGAATCCGGGCTCCTGCCGCAGCGTGTTCTCGTCCAGCGCCTTGGAGCAGCTCGATCGCAGGTTCTCCACACCGGCGGAGAAGTCTGAGCCTTCCACGAGGCGCCGGGTTTCGCCGTAGAGGTATGCCCCCAGCACGTCGATCAGGTAGTCGGTCAGCTCTTGAGCCTCAGAGGCCGCCTGCGCCGCTTCGTCTTCTGAAGCCCCATCATCGCCCTTTGAAAACGCGCCCGCCAACGCCGCGACGCCAAGCGCCACCGCCACAAGCAGCACAACCCCAGAAGCGTACTTCACGTGTTCGAATGTACCGCGCTGCTAGAGAACTGCCTAGCTGACCTTGCCCGATTGCCAGCCTGCCCGATTGCCTGGTGTGGGGCACGGGGCGGGACTCAGACGTACGCGTCCGGCCCGTACGCCTGCAGCGCCTTCGAGTGCACCTCACCGCAGCCCTTCGTCGTCGGGAACGCCTTGCACGGGTTGAACGACTCCCCGGCCCCGAACGCCGCCTTCAGCCTCGCCATCGCCGCCAGGTCCGCCTCGCTGAAGATCCACGGCATGAAGTCGCGCTTCTCCAGCCCGATGCCGTGCTCGCCCGTCACCGAGCCGCCGGCTTCGACGCACAGCGCGCATGATCGCCTCGCCGGCGTCCAGCACGCGCGTCGTCTCGCCCTCGCTTGCGCTCGTCGAACAGGATGCAGGGGTGCAGGTTGCCGTCGCCGGCGTGGAACACGTTGGCGATCGCGAAGCCGTACTCCTTGCTGACGCGCGCCACGCCCTGCATCGTCTCCGGCAGGCTGGGTGCGCGGCACGACGCCGTCCAGCACGTAGTAGTTCGGCGCGATCTGCCCGAACGCGCCGATCGCGCCCTTGCGGCCGGCCCACAGCTTCTCGCGCTCCGCCGGGTCCACCGCCTCGCGCACCTCGCGGGCGCCGCATTCGCCGCAGATCGCTGCGCGCCTTCGCCGCGTCTTCCGCCGCCGCTTCCGCCAGCCCCTCGACCTCGATCAGCAGCACGGCGCCGGCGTCCTGCGGGTAGCCCATGTTCGACGCCGCCAGCGCCTTCAGCGTCACGTCGTCCATCATCTCCAGCGCCGCCGGCACCAGGCCCGCCGCGATGATCGCCGACACCGCGTTCGTCGCCTGGTCGACCGAGTCGAAGATCGCCAGCAGCGTGTGCGTCGACTCCGGCAGGCGCAGCAGCCGCACCAGCGCCTTCGTCACGATGCACAGCGTGCCCTCGGAGCCGACGACGATGCCCGGCAGGTCGTAGCCCGGCAGGTCGCGCGCGCGCGCCGCCGACCCAGACGATCTCGCCCGTCCGCCATCACCAGCTCGAGGCCGAGCACGTGGTTCGTCGTCACGCCGTAGGCCAGGCAGTGCGGCCCCCCGGCGTTCTCCGCCACGTTGCCGCCAATCGTGCAGGCGCGCTGGCTGCTGGGGTCCGGCGCGTAGTACAGCCCGTGCTGCGCCACCGCCTGGCTCAGGTGCAGGTTGACGACGCCCGGGCTCGACCAGCGCCGTGCGGTTCTCGACATCGACTTCCAGAATGCGGTGCATGCGCGTCATCGCGATCAGCACGCCGCCGACCGCCGCCACGGCGCCGCCCGAGAGCCCCGTCCCGGCGCCGCGCGGCACCACCGGCAGGTCGTACTGCCGCGCGATCTTGACGCACGCCGCTGACCTCCGCCGTCGTGTCCGGGAAGACGACGACCTGCGGCTGCGCCCTTCTCGATCGTCCCGTCGTACTCGAAGACGAGCAGGTCCTCCGGCGTGTGCAGCACGCGGTCCGGGCTCGAGCGCCCGCTTCAGCGCCTCAACAGCCTGCGGCGGTATCCGGTTCATCGTGGCGAGTGTATCAGAGCTGGAGCAGGCTTCTCGCGTGGGCTCTAACGTCCGTCAGTTCGTCCGATAGCAGCATTCTTGCCTCATCATCAGCGAATGCTCTGACGTCGTAGCGAGCCTCGCGAGACCGGTCGCTGAGTGTGCGGTACTGGTCGTAAATCGTGCGTAACTGGCTTCGCCAGACGTACGTGTCCCGCTCCGTATGCGACTGCGGATGTACAGAAGAGCGAGCCAGGAACGCGTCCACCCAGTGCAGCGCCGAATAGAACGCCATGACCGCTGCCCAGGACGGCGACAGGCCACCATCAAGTAGCCGCTCGGCCAGGTCTTGGTTAGCGCGAGCAGCGCTTATGTGCCTCGATTCCGAGGGCATTTAGGCTGCGATTAGGATCGGCTCGATACCCGCGACGTGTTCCCTCAGGCTCTCGTCATCACGGTAGATCTCGAATCGCACCGGCAGGTCGGGCCACTGATCCCGGACGTAAAGCTCCACCTCATGGAGGTGCCGTTCCGTATCACGGTCGGGCACGATCAGCGTATACACGGTCATCACAGACCCATGGAACATCGCCCAGACGCCAAGCACACCTTGCACCTTGTAAGCGCTGGACGCGTAGGCCCGGACAGCATCCTCTGCGGAGTCGTTAAGAGGCTCCAACGCGGCAAGATTCCAGTTCGGGTTCCACTTCAGCATGGCTGTTCTCTTTAGGGGAAGTATACGTGAATTATCGACCGCGAATACACCGGAGCGCCCGCTTTAGCGCCTCAACAGCCTGCGGCGGTATCCGGTTCATTGAGGCGAGTGTCTCTGGGACAACGCGGAGTTCAGGGAGCGCCTAAAAAGCTTTCTAGCGGGTCTTGATTCTCGAAGGGAAACACCACCTGGGGGTCATCCTGACTGATTGCATTCAGACCTTGGGATCGCCCACACCCCGCGTTACGTCACTTCTTTGCCAACCACCCGCCGCCCTTACGCCCCGCCGTCACCCCTGCTGCTGCCACACCACCTCATGCACCGTGATCGCCCGCGACTCGCCCTTCGGCGTGAACTCCCGCGTCCCTCCGCTCCTGATCTCAGGGCGCCCCGCGAGCAGCTGATGCATCGCGTCTGAGATCAGGATCTCGGAGCCCTGCGCCTCCACGGCCAGCCGCGCCGCCAGGTTGACCTCGCTGCCGAAGAGGTCGCCGCCCTCCATCTCCACCTCGCCGATATGCGCGCCGATTCGCAGCCTCAGGCTGCGGCGCAGGCCGTCCTGGTGCGCCGCGCGGTACCCCTCCAGGTCGCGCTGTATTTCGATCGCGCAGTGCAGGGCATCCGCCGGCAGGTCGAAGGAGCACATGAAGCCGTCGCCCTGGTTCCTCACCACCAGGCCCCGGTGCATCTCCACCGCGTTGCGCACGATGGCGTCATGCTCATCGCGGATCGCGCTCCACGCCTGGTCGCCCACCTCGCTGCTCGACGCGATCGACGGCTCGATGTCCGAAAACAGGATCGCCTTCACCGCGCGGCTCCTGCGCTGTGGACCAGGGCCGTTTCCTGCCGCTGCCGGCTGGCCCGCCCGCTCGCGGTTCAGCGAGTCCACGATCTCTTCGATCGACGTCCTTTCGACGCTGTGGCGCTGCGCCATCACCGTCACCACCGAGCTCAGCGCCGGCGTCCCGGGCGGGTTGTCCGTCGCCACCGCGACGACCTCGTAAGCGCCGGAATGCGCTTCGCTGGTCAACAGGTGCGTCACGGCCACGCCGTCGTGGGTGCGGACGCGCGGCGGCGCCAGGACGCCCCCGTGGTTGGTGTACAGCCGGATCGGCGTCTCGTCCACCGCGCTCTGGTTCAGCGCGTCCGTCACCGTTACCACCACCAGCGACATCTCGCCGCAGCTCAGCAGCGACGGCGTCGCCGTCATCGCGATCGACGCCGGCATCCCAACCAGCGTGATCGGCATGACCGAACGCTCGATCGCGCGGTCCTGGTAATGGACGATCGCCTCGATTTCGCTCGTTCCCGGCGCCGTCCCCGAATTCCAATGCGCCGTGTAATCGAACAGCGCCGCGCCCTCGCTGTCCGTGATCGCGCTGGCCTTCGAGCCCCAGGCGTCGTCGCCGTGCCGCGTCAGCAGGCCCTGCGTCGCGTCCAGCTGCGCCGTCGCGCCCTGTGACGGCGAGCCGTCAGGTTCAGAGCACCTGATCTCAATCAACGCCTCGGAGCGGGCCTGTCCTCGCGGCCAGATCGCAAGCGTCGTCGGTATCCCGGTCATCAGGAGACGTTGGCTTTGGCTCGTCATGATTCACCAGCTCGGAATCAGTAGCCCTTCGGCGAAATATTACAGGACAATCGCAAACGCCCGGCGTCGAAAGTGTGACACTTTTGTGACAGTCTGCGGCATCCGCTACGCTGTCAGTCATGCACCCCGTTATCCGCAACTTCCTCGCCAACTGGCAGCAGCCGATGCCCCTGCGCACCAAAATCCGCCTCGCCACGCGTAACACCTGGATCAAGGTGTCCCATCTCCAGCCCTGCTGCGGCCACCCCGGCGAGCCCGGCTGTTGAGAAGGCCACCCTGAGTCCGGTCCGGACTCGGAACCCGAACAAAACCACCACCACCCGCATTAGCGCTGCCGTCGCCTGATTCGGGCCGAACGGCCCCCACGATCCGTGCTGAATGCCACGATGCAGGGCCGCCGGCCGCCGCTAGAGTCTGACTGTGAACGCGAGGTCCGAGTCCATTCGTCTGTCAGTCGCTGGAGCTTCCTTCCAATGAATCGCAATCTCGGTATCGTCTTGGGCCTGGGCCTCGCACTCGCACTCCTGGTTTCAGCCTGCGGCGACGACGACGATAACGCTGCCAATCCGCCTTCCGACGACGAAGTGCTCACCGCCGTGACGCGGGCCCTGCATGAGAAGCACAACCTGACGCCCGGCACGCTGGAGGTCACGCTGACCAGCGTCATCGAAGGCAAGTACGCCACCGGCGGTGCGCGCGACGCCGGCAGCGCCGGCATGTGGTTCGCAGCCCTGGTCGACGGCGCATGGCGCATCGTCTGGGACGGCAACGGCGTCATCGACTGCCCCAGCCTGGATCCTTACCCCGATTTCCCGGTGTCGATGATCCCGGCCTGCTACGACCCCTCGGGCAATAGCGTCAAGCAGCGCTGAGCCTGCCATCACAAAACGGCCCGGCTTCGCGGGCGGCCCGTCTCTGATCGCAAGGGCGGAGCGCTGGCTGCCGGGCCCCGCCTCCGTCGCAATCCCCGGCCTGAGCCCCCATGAACCTGTCGATCGCCGGGACTCTCCCGAATTTCACCCGCCTTCACCCCGGCTTTCGCGCCCGTTCCCCGCGCGCACGCCCCTGCTTTCCTCCTCGCTGTGGCCTGGTTCAGCGCTCGTTTCGCCCCGCGCCTACCACCCGAACCGGGCTCGACCGGCCCTCGTTTCCCCCTCCTCCCGAATCTGACGCAGCCTCCTGAGCCTCTCAAACGCCTCAAAACAAACGGGCCGCCCCACCGGAGGACGGCCCGTATCGATTCTCGGTAGCGCCTTCGTCGTCTGCTACGACCCGCCTCCTCCACCACCGCCGGCCGGTGCCGCCTCCGCCTCGACGCGGATCGTCGGCAGGCGCCTGACCAGCCACTGCGGCGCCCACCAGTTCGCGCTCCCCAGCAGCTCCATCGCCGACGGCACCAGGATCAACCTCACAACCGTCGCGTCTATGAAGATCGCCGACGCCAGCGCAAACCCGATCATCTTGATCGATCGGTCGTCGCCCAGCATGAACGAACCGAAGACCGCGACCATGATCAAGGCGGCGGCGGAGATCACGCGGCCCGTGGCCGCCAGGCCGTCGGCTACGGCCCGCCCGTTGTCCGCGCCGTTACGGTCGTACTCCTCGCGCACGCGGGTCAGCAGGAAGACCTCATAGTCCATCGAGAGGCCAAAGACGATGGCGAAGATGAACATCGGTCCCCACGCCTCGATCGGTCCTTCCTTGCCAACCCCAACGAGCTCGTCGCCGTATCCCCACTGGAACACGATGATCGTCAGCCCGAAGGCTGCGCCAATCGAAAGCAGATTCATAATCACGGCCTTGATCGGCACCACGACGCTATGGAACACGGTGAGCAGTAGCACGAACGACAGGACCAGCACGGCGCCGATGAACCACGGTAGCCGCGCAGCCGTGTAGTCGGCGAAGTCCGCCGCGGCGCCGGGGTAACCGTCGATGTAGATCGTCGTGCCGGTCGCCGCCTCAATGGGCGGGACTGCGTTGTCGCGCAAGCGGTGCACCACGGTCTCGGTCTCTTTGTCCTGCGGCGCGGAGACGGGGAACACGTTAATGAGCAACAAGCCGGTATCTCCGAGCGGCACGGGAGGCGCCACGCTTGCGACTCCGCGGGTCTGACGGATCGTCTCGACGGCGCTGTCGGTCTGCGCCGGATCGAGTGTCGCGCCGGACGTGTCGACCAGCATGGTGACCGGCGCGTTGAACCCGGGCCCGAATGCCTCGGAAAGCAGGTCATACGCACGGCGTGTCGTATCGGTCTCGAGTCGGTTACCGGCGTCTGAGAAGCCGAGGCGCATCGAGAACACCGGAATCGCCAGCGCAATGAGCAGGGTGCCGCTGAGCAGCATTGCGGGCCAGGGATACCGCTGAATCACGCGGCTCCAGCGGTACCAGAAGGTGCCCTCCATCTGATTGCGGCTCTCGTACTGCATACCCGCTTCGCCCGGCTTGCCGCCGATCAGCTTGCGAATGCCCATGAGGACGAAGGAGATGATGAAGACCCAGAAGAAGGCGAACGTCACGACGAGCGCCAGGACGCGCTTCCACCAGAACACGCTGGCGCGGTTGATGCGCGTTGGGAAGCCGACCATGTCACGAAGGTTCGGCCGGTCGATGTTGTCGCCGACAAAGCCGAGGAAAGCGGGCAGCAGCGTGATCGAGGCCGCCATCGTGAATAGGACTGCCAGCATCGCGCTCAGGGCGACGCTGCGCATGAAATCGAGCTTCATCAGGAAGAGGCCGAGGAGGGAGATCACCACGGTCATGCCGGCAAAAAGGACGGCACGCCCGGAGGTGTCGATCGACAAGGCCGCCGCCTCACGAGGCTCCATGCCGTCATGTACGGCGGCGCGGTGACGCGACACAATCAGCAGCGCGTAGTCGATGCCGACACCGATGCCGATCAGCGTGGCGATGATTGGGGTGAACTCGGGGACGGCCAGGACGCGGGTAAGCAGCGCGATGATCATGATGCCGCAAGTCACGCCGAACAGCGCCGTGACGATCGGCAGCGCCATCGCCAGAATGGTGCCGAATGCGATCAGCAGAATAATCACCGCCGCGATTAGGCCGTAGACCTCGCTGGGGTCGGAGAACTCGCCGAAGATGTCTCCGCCGAGCTCAACCTGCAAGCCGTCTAGCTGGACGCCTCGCCAGACCGCCTTGATGGCCTCGGCGTCATTCGCGTATTCCTCTTCGGGGCGATCGCCGAGCAGGAGCTCGGCATAAGCGATCTTGCGGCCGGGGCCGACCTGAAACTCGTTGCCGGGCTCGTAAGGGCTGCGGATGCTTAGGTTGTTGGCGGCCGCGAGCACGTCGGTGAAGAACTGCTCCATGCGTGCCTTCACCGCCGGGTCGTCGATACCCTGATCGGCCTTGAACACGATCTGGGTCGAGACGCCCGTGCGGTCGACCGCGCCGCGTGCCTCCAGCAAGTCCAGTGCTGCCTGGCTCTCGGAGCCGGGCAACTCGAAGTCGGTGCGGTATTTGCCCTGTGCCACCTGCGCTAGGACGATTAGCCCGGCGAGGAGTAGGATCCAAGCCAACACGACCAACCATCGGTTGGAGAAGCAAAAGCGGGCGAGACCTCTCATGGGCGAACCTCTGGTGTAATTGGATCAGGATGGCCGAGACGTCTCCTTAAGTCCAGATCCGAATATGCAACCTTGAGTAATTGTCAAAAGTTCTCTCGCTGCACGCTGCGTTATCTGAACGCTACAGGTAGGTAAACGAAGCCTCCGACCTGATATCTGCCGCGAATCAGGACCCGAGGCGTGTTTCTAGAGGTTGCGAGGCAGATGCGACTGTGAGCTCTTTTGACGTGCTCTCCAACAACGGTGACGAGCAACTCGCTGACATCGTCTACGTCATCCAGTGCTCGCACGCCCACGTGGCGGCAGCCAACGCAGCGTTACGCGGTCAGCCGAAAAACGAGCCGCCGTGAACGCAGACGGACCCATCGGTCTGCTCGGCGCGATGGAGCCCGAGGTTCGCGGCCTGGTCGACGCCATGACGGTTGGGTCCTCGGGACGCGGTGCTGGCTTCGACTACTGGCAGGGAACGTTGGCCGGGCAAGCCTGCGTCGTGGCGCGTTGTGGCATGGGCAAGGTCTCTGCGGCGGCAGGCGTCCAGCGCCTCATCGATCAGTTCTCGATTTCACGCCTCGTCGTCTGCGGCCTCGCCGGCGGGCTACAGCCAGACCTCGACATTGGCGACGTCGTAATCGGACAGCGCTTCGTGCAGTACGACCTCGACGCCTCGCCAATCTACCCGCGCTTCGAAGCCCCCGGCCTTGGCCTCGGCGTCTTTCAGGCCGACGCGGCGCTCGTCGAGCAGGCAGCGACGGCCGCCGCGAGGATTGAGCAGGCGCCCAACGTGCAGCGCGGCCTCATAGTCACCGGCGACCAGTTCGTCAAAGATGGCAAGCGCCAGGAACTGCTGCGCGACTTTCCGGACGCCCTCTGCGTCGAGATGGAGGGTGGCGCAATCGCGCAGGTGTGCCACCTCAACGAGTTGCCCTTCGTCATCGTCCGCGTGATTTCGGATCGTGCCGACGGCACCGCCCCGGCCGACTTCCAGCGCTTCGTCAATGAGGTGGCTCCGTCTTACACGGTCGGCATCGTCACAGAACTGCTCGGGCGCCTGAGTTGAGCTTCGCAAATAGAAAGACAGCGACCCGGCGGCGGCTAGTACCGCCGTCAGCATGAAGTCCACTTCGTAATGGCCGGTCGATTCCGTTCGGTTCAGGCGCCAGACCCTAACGGGCCCCTTCGTAGTCCTCCCGGGCTTTCGTGAGCGCGGCGGCCCGTACTTCGCGGATGTGGTCGAGTTGCTGAGCGGCTGCCTCTCGCGACGCAACGATGCCGGCAATGCTGGACTGGAAGCGGGGCATGACATAACGAGCTAAAAGTTCGTAGCTGTGGTGCAGATGCTCGGCGTCCGCCCAGTCCACCGCCTGCACCATAAGACCGCCGAAGCCGCCGGTGTAATGCTGCAGCTCCTCGATCTTGGCCACGAGATCGTCCGGCGTTCCGACACACCACGAACCCTGATTGACGAGGTGCTCGGCCACCTCGTCAATGGAAAAGTCTGACGGCGCCGCCGAGCCGGTCGTCCCCTCGCTGTATTCTTTGCGATAGCGGCCTGCGCGATGCCTGATCTGGCGTAAAGCTTCCTCACGAGAGTCGGCAAGATGGACATGCAGGACCACGCGCCACTGATCACGGTCCATGGTCTTGCCGTGCTTCGCGGCGGTGTCCTCGGCAATCGACCAGAACTCAGCCATCGCGGCTGCATCCTTGCCGCGTGGTACGTCCATCGTCAGTACACCGGCGCCGTGTTCTCCGGCCGCGACCATCCCCGCCGGCGACTGTACGGCTGCCACGGCGATCGGCATGTGAGGGCGCGTGAACGGCCGCAGCTGTAGACGCGCGTTCTTCAAGGTGAACCAGTCGCTCTCGTAGCTGATCGGGTCGTCCTCGGTAAAGAGGCGAATGATGATCGCCAGGGCTTCGTTCATGCGCGGTCGCTGGACTCTCGTATCGATGCCGAGCATGAGTGCGTCCATTGGCAAGGAACCGGGTCCGACCCCGAACATGACGCGGCCGCGAGTGATGTGATCGAGGAGCACCATACGGTCAGCGACCATCAGCGGATGGTGATAGGGCAGCGAGACGACGCCGGTGCCGAGTTTGATATGACGGGTGCGGGCGGCCGCGGCCGCAATAAAGACCTCCGGCGACGAGATTGTTTCCCAGCCGCCGCTATGATGTTCGCCGACCCAGGCCTCGTCGTAGCCCAACGCGTCGAGCTTTTCGATCAGCTCGAAGTCGCGCTCGAGCGCCAGCGTTGGGTTTTCACCGATCGGGTGGAACGGCGCCAGGAAAATGCCAAATTTCATTTGTTCTGTTCGCTTCAAGCTCCACGCTCCCGTCTGGCTGGCGAAATCATCTTGCCGTAGGGTAACGGGTGTCAATCAAATGGCAACTCGTAGCGGACGAGGTCGAAACATGGAACTCGAAGCGATGGCGCTCGCGGCGAACGAGGCCTTCTACGACGCTTTCAACCAGAAGGATGCGGCGCTCATGGACGCCATCTGGGCTGACTCACCTGACGTTACCTGCATCCATCCCGGCTGGAACCTGCTCAGTGGACGGGATGCGGTGGTTGAAAGCTGGCACAACATCCTCGGTAACCCCGCCCAGCCCCGAATCGTCATCGGGGGCGCCACCGCGTCAGTTCACGGAGCGATTGGGGTCGTCCTCTGCCGCGAGCTTGTCGGCGGCTCACCGCTCGTCGCCACCAACGTTTTCGTCCTCGCGGGCGAAGACTGGAAGCTGCTGCATCACCACTCCGGCCCGGTGCTTACGGCGAACGGCTAACGCGGCAACCACCCCGCAGCGGGAGACAGACCGGCTGAAACCATCTCGCAATCGTCGAAGGGCATTTGGCCCCTCGAACACGACTGGGTCCGGTCATGCAGTTGCCGTTTGAACATTTGACCAGGCGATGCCAATGGCGCAGTCAGGCGCGTTCCGAGCACCTTAGCTTCGGCCAGGAGAAGGAAGAATTCGGTGCTGACCGGATAAGGTCTTCAGACGGTGTCGGATGTGCTGGCCCATTCGGCGGGTAGGGGCGTCTTCAGTTTGTGACACATGAATCTGCGGGTCGTAGACTGGTCTGTACTGGAGGTAATGAGAATGTCAGTGACGCGGTTCGTCGACGTCGGCGGAAACCTTCCGGGAGTTTCGCTTCCCGACCTCGAAGGAAATCCGATAGCGCTTTCTTCTTTTGCCGGCAGGAAGCTAATCGTCTTCATGTGGGCATCCTGGTGACGCTGCCGGGGCCAGCTGCCGGTCTGGCAGCATTTCGTCGCTGACCACGAAGAGGACTCGTGTGCCTTCCTTTCGGTTGCCATGGACTCGCAGGGCGTCGAAAAGGTGCGACCTTTCGCGGAGCCAGCGCTCCCGGTCTTCCCAACCGTCGTAGATGCCGACAACGTTCTCGGGCAGACATTCGGCTTCAAGGCCATCCCCAATGGTGTTCTGGTCAGCTCTGACGGAAAGGTAGACGGCCTCGTGGCCGGGCGATTCGACATCAGGACTCCCGAAACACGCGAACTCGTTACGCGCTGGCTGGCGACCAATGAGGTCCCGGTGTCCGAGGACACTGGTGAGCTGCAATGGTCGGAACAAGCTCTGACGATGTTCCGTCAAGCTGGCGCCGCGGTCAGGCGAGGCGATCGGCAGGAGGCAATCAAGCTGCTAAAGCTCGCTTATCCGCTCGAGCCGGACAACTACATCATCCGCAAACAGCTCTGGGCCATCGAGCATCCCGAGAAGTTCTACGGTGACGAGATTGACTATGGCTGGCAGCAGGAGCAACTGGCGCAGGGACTCTAGCCGGAGCCAGAGCGATGACGGAAACGGCTGCGCGCTGACTGCCGCTCTGAACAACCGCGAGCGAGGGTAGCTCAGTTGGTGAGCATCATGACATGTCGTCTAAATGAGACTGAGCGCAGCTTTCTTGTGCACCCGATCCTGACATGACTGGGCCTGCCTGCGCACCCGCTCGTGGAGTGATTTCTCGGATTCAACTCTGAAGGAATCTAAGTCTCTCCTTCAATCACGTGTGCGCCTCGTCTGCCGTTGTCCCCATTTCCTCAGCACGACGCCTGCGGGCGACAGCGACGTCCTCGCCTGCCATCTCCTCTTCGCGTTGCGCCTGCTCTTGTTCGTAGGTCATGCGGTAGAGGTTGGCGTAGATGCCGTTCTGTGCAAGCAACTCGGCGTGGTTGCCGATCTCGACGATGCGGCCCTCGTTGAGCACGACGATGCGGTTCGCCTCGCGGATGGTCGAGAGGCGGTGGGCGATGACGAAGGACGTGCGGTTCTTCAGCAGCTCCCGCAGCGCGCGCTGAATGATCACCTCGGTCTGGGTGTCGACGTAGGCCGTCGCCTCGTCCAGGACGAGGATGCGGGGCTGCGCGACGATCGCCCGGGCGAAGCTAATGAGCTGGCGCTGGCCGAGCGAGAGGTTCTGGCCGCGCTGCTGCAGCACGGTGTCGTAGCCGTGCTCCAGGTGCATGATGAAGTCGTGCGCGCCGACCGCGGTGGCGGCCTCCTGGATCTGCTCGTCGGTGGCGTCCGGCCGGCCGTAGGCGATGTTCTCGCGTACCGTCCCGGTGAACAGGTAGGGCTGCTGCAGCACCACGCCCATGTGGCGCGTCAGGGAGCGGCGCTTGATGTCGCGGATGTCGTGGCCGTCGATCTTGATCGCAGCCTGACGTGACCTCGTAGCCGCGGCTGACGAGCGAGGTGATCGTCGTCTTGCCGGCGCCGGTGGGGCCGACGAAGGCGATCGTTTCGCCGGGCTGCGACATGCAGGTCGATGTCCTGCAGGATCGGGATGCCCTCGATGTAGTGGAAATAGACGTGGTCGAAGTCGACGCGTCCCTCGACGCTTTCCAGCTCGATCGCGTCGGGCTTGTCGACGATGCGTGCTGGCGTGTCGAGCACCTCGAAGATGCGCTCGCCGCCGGCCATGGCGCGCTGGAACATCGTGTACTGCATGATCAGCTCGCGGATCGGGTCGAAGAACCGCGCGACGTAGACGATGAACGCGGCCAGGGTACCGATCAGCGCTGGCCACGTCGACAGTGTTCGGCGTTGATCGCTCGCAGGCCGCCGACGATCAGCACGCGCCGAGACGCCGATCGCGACGGCAATTTCGATCACCGGCATGGCAGCGGAGCTGACGAGTGCGGCCCAGTTGTTGGAGACGCGGTTCTGGTCGTTCAGCCGGTCGAAGCGCCGGCTGTTCTCCTGCTCGCGCGACATCGACTGGGTGGCGCGGACGCCGGAGATGCTCTCGGCGAGGTTGCCGTAGAGGGCGCTGATCGTCATGCGAGTCTGCATGAAGGCGGCGCGGGCGGCCTTGGCCCAGAAGACCATGATCAGGATCAGCGGCGGCAGGACTGCGAAGGTGACGAGGGCCAGCTGCCAGTCGAGGAACAGCAGGATCCCGACGATGATGCTGATGCCCAGCACGTTGGACAGCGAGCTGAGGCTACCGGTGGTGAGCAGGTCCTGCACGACCTGAACGTCGCTGGTGAGGCGGCTGATGATCCGGCCGACCTCCATCTCGTCGAAGAAGCTCAGCGAGAGCTCCTGGACGTGGTCGTACATCGCGGACTGCAGCTTGCGCAGGATGCGCGTGCCCATCCAGGCGGTCAGCAGCTGCTGGGCCATCTGCGATGCCATCTGAGTGAGCGCGAAGCCGACCATCAAGTCCGGCGTACAGCTCGACCTCGCCGGTGTCGCCGCGGATGGCGGCTCTGGTGATGAAGCCGATGAGCAGACGGCTGGATGAACTGGCTGACGGCGGTGATGACCAGCAGGACCAGCGAGCCGAAGGCGTGGAACTTCCACTCCTTCATGTAGGGCAGGAGGCGCCGCACGACTTCGGCGTCGTAGACCTTCCCGAGGAAGTCTTCGTCCCAGCCGTCGTGTGTACGGCGGAACCGGTCCGCCACCGCCACCCATGCCCTGCTGCCACCCGCCGGTGCCGCCTCCCCAGAGAGTCATCGAATGTTTCCTTTGCTGGACCGACTACCGCGTATGCGCAACATTTCGCTCAGAATCCTGCTCACATTGGTTCGTCTTAGCTTCCATCTGACGCGTGCAGATACGCTGCGGCCCAGGGCTTCTTCCTGGTCTTTGAGCTCCAGGTCGAAGATGCGCCGGTACAGGCCATCTTGCTCGATCAGCTCCGTCGTGCTTGCCGCGCTCGACGATCGCGGCCGTCGATCCAGCACGACGATCTCGTCCGCACGCATGATCGTCCGCAGGCGCTGGGCAATGACGAATGTCGTTCGGCCTGTCATCAGCTCGGCAAGCGCCTGCTGAATCAGGAACTCGGTGTGCATGTCGACACTCGCCGTGGAGTCGTCGAGGATGATGATCTTCGGGTCGAGCAGCAGCGTTCGCGCGATGGCGATGCGCTGCTTCTGGCCGCCCGATAGCGTCACGCCGCGCTCGCCGACCCATTCGTCGTAGCCTTGCGGCAGGCTCATGATGAAGTCGTGGATGCGGGCGATCTTGGCGGCCGCGATGATCTCTTCCATCGAGGCGTCCGGCCGGCCGAAGGCGATGTTCTCGCGGATGGTGCCGATGAACAGGAACACGTCCTGCTGCACGATGCCGATCGACTTGCGCAGCGACGCGAGGGTCACATCGCGCACGTCGTGGCCGTCGACGGTGATGCCGCCCTTCGGTCACGTCGTAGAAGCGCGGCAGCAGGTTGACGACGGTCGACTTGCCGCTGCCGGGCGGACCGAGCAGGGCGATGACCTGGCCGGGGTTCGCCTCGATGTTGATGTCGGTCAGGACGTCGCTGACGCTGTCATAGCCGAACGCGACGTGTTCGAGGCGGACGTAGCCTTTGCAGTCCTCCAGCTCGATCGCGTCCGGCTTCTCGGTGACGGCCGACTGGGCGTCGAGCAGCTCGAAGATGCGCTCGGAGGACGAGATCGCTGCGCATCAGCCAGTTCAGGGAGAACCCAAGCTGGCGTACCGGCATCTGCAGCAGGTTCAGCCACAGGGCGAAGGTCAGAAGGTCTTCGCCGCCAAGGTTGCCCTGCGTGATCTGCCAGGCGCCGAAGCTCATGCTGATAGCGATCTGCAGGGCGCCCAGGCCGATCAGCAGGGGCTGATTGACGGCCTGGACCTTGGCCGCCTGGTAACTCAGGTCAGCCGACCGGATGGAGGCCTCCTTGAAGCGCTCGCTCTCGAGATCCTCGCGGCTGAAGGCCTTCACGACGCGAATGCCGCTGAGCGCCTCTTCCGAGATACGAGTGAGCTCACCGATGTTGTCCTGCACCTTGAGCCAGATCGGCCGCACCGTGCGGGACAGCACGTAGGAGCGCCAGGCCATGATCGGAATGGTGATCAGGCTGACCAGCGCCAGCTTCCAGTCGATCCAGAACATGCCGCCGGCGGCGACGCCGAGCATGACTGCGATGTAGAGGAGCCGCAGGATTCCCTGGCCTGGGAACATGCGGATGCTCTCCACGTCCTGCGTGATGCGGGACATGACCTGCCCGGTCTGCACCTTGTCGTGGTAGGCGTAGCTCAGCGACTGCAGGTTGTTGTAAACGGCGTTCCGCAGGTCGTAGGAGACGTCCTGGCCGATCTTCTGGCTCAGGTACTGCTGCCCGAAGGCCGCGAGCCCTCTCCCGACCGCGAAGAGGAGGACAGCCAGGCAGGCAAAAATCAGCAGCGTCTCGTTTCCATGGAGGCCGACGACTTTGCCCTGCGGCGTCCTTTTGCGGGTCGAGGCCGAACCTGATGGCGAAGTTGACCATGATCGGCCAGGCCATGCCGAAGCCGCCGGCGAAGAATACGCAGACCATGGACAGGATGAGCTGTCCTTTGTAAGGCCGGAAGTAGGTATACAGGCGTAGCATTTGCTTCATCGCAAATAGAATAGCTACCCTAACGTGAAGGTTTATTCTACCGACGAAGAAACCCGCTTTAGACTGCGGTTGTCCTTTGGCCGCTGGCAGACCACGGCAGCCTCGCTCTCCGTCCACCGAAGCACCGTCAAAGTGGCCACGGCCCGGTGGAGGTTCGGCGCGAGGCGGTAGTCAGATTGGCAGCTGGCGCCGTGCTAGCTCGAACAGGCCTGCCTAAGCGAAGCGCGGAATCACTCTCTCGCCAAGCAGGCGCATTGACTTGAGGACCTTCTCTTCGGAAATCAGGCCAGGATTCATGGCCAGCGACACGCCGGTTATCCCGAGCTTTTCCTGATACTCCTTCAAGATTTCAACCAGCATCTGTGGGGTGCCGAACAGATTTGGATTCGGGTAGACGTCCAGCCCCGGCCGTTGCACTAGCTCCTCGTAGCTCAGCGAGCTCAGTCTTGTGAGCCTGTGGAATGCCTCGTCATCTCCGGTGTTCTTGGCGAACTCTATGGCCCGCTGGCGCTCGGCGATGATTCCTGTTTCGGTGTCGGCGCGGGCTTCCGACTCGCTCTCAGCGAGGTAAGCCGAGACCTGCAAGATCACGTCATTGGGACCCGAATAGCCTGCAGCGTGCCTGTCTTCTTCATACCGCGCGAGCAACTCTTGCAGGACAGGGATGTCCATCTGATGACGGATGAATATTGGAAAGCCCAGCCTGCCCATCAGCCCAAACGTGTCCTTGCTCTCGCAGGCTATACGAATCGGAGGGTGGGGCTGATGGTATGGCTTCGGTACGACGTTAACGTCGGTAAACTGGAAGTACTTGCCTTCGAAGGAGAATGGCCCGGGCGCCCAGGCTCGGCGAATGATTTCCAAGGCCTCAAGGAACATTGGGCGGCTTTCCGCGTAGTCGACATTGTAGCCGCGGTAGCCGTCCACAAAGGAGCTGCGGCCAACGCCGAATACAAAGCGGCCTTTGCTGAGATGATCTACGGTTGCAGCCTCTTCGGCCAGCCGTACCGGATTGGCCAACGGCAGCAGCGCCACAGCCATACCCAGTTTCATTCGCGTCGTCTGCGCGGCGATGGCACTAGCGACGGCCATGGGAGCACTCAGGATTGTGCGTGGCCGAAAATGGAACTCCGCCAACCAGAAGGTGTCGATGCCGACTTCCTCAGCAACGAGAGCAATGTTGAGCCACTCGTCAAAGGCTTCGGCCTCGCTGTGCCCTTCACGCGTGTTGAAGCCGGTAAAGATTCCAAATTCCAAGGCAGATTCCAAGCCAGAACGGGTTCCTGAGAAAACAACGACGACTATACAACCGCGACAGGTGGCGGGTATCTGCTAACGCGTGACTCTTCTTGCAGTCGCGACTTGGCAAGTTGGATGTCACCCTTGGCAAGGTTACGCCCGGACCTCAGATTGAAAACGACGGTGGAAGAGCTTAGGCTAGTCCTGCAAAGTAGTTAAGGGGGTTAAGGAAGACGATGCTCTCACCAGACGACAATGAACTCATTACTAACGTCAACCCGGGCACACCAATGGGCGAGGTATTTCGGCGATACTGGTTGCCTGTCGCCCTTTCTGAGGAGTTGCCGGGGCCGGATTCCATCCCCCTTCGCGTCAGGATCCTCGGCGAGGACCTCATCGCGTTCCGTGATTCAAACGGCAAGGTCGGCCTGGTTGATGCGTTCTGCCCTCATCGCGGCGCACCCATGTTTTTCGGGCGTAATGAGGAGGAGGGCTTGCGCTGCATCTATCACGGCTGGAAGTTCGACGTAACCGGCGCGTGCGTTGACCTTCCCAACGCACCCGAAGGGGATACGTACAAGGATAAGGTCGAGATAAAGGCCTACCCTTGCGAGGACAAGGGGGATCTGATTTGGGCCTTTATGGGTCCCGCAGAGAAGAAACCACCGTTCCCTGAATTCGAGTGGACGAAACTACCGAAGAGTCACCGCTACGTTACAAAGTTCGTCGAACAATGCAACTATCTCCAGGCTATGGAGGGTGACTACGATCCCAGTCACGCCCGCTTCTTGCACAGCACACTGCAGCCAGCCGATGTAGACAACCTGCGAGCTGCAGGTTCGCAGCAGAACATTTTCGACTTTCCAGTTTCGACAGATGAGCCTTTCCCGAAAGCGGTGGGGAATCGACGGATCCGTAGCAAGGATTCAAGCCTCCCGAACCAACGCGGTGCCGGACTCAACGCGAAGCTCGAGGACTTCCATCAGGCAATGCTCGCGGTGCAGACAATGGAACAATCCGACGGCAAGTTCGCGGCCAGCGTCGGCGCTTCGTGGTGGATGCCTATCTTCTGCACAGCGGGAATTTCCTTCCCTGGCCATTACTCCAGCAACATGCGAATCCCGATCGACAACGAGAGTCTTATGTTCTATCGGCTGCGCTGGAGTTGGGAACCCATATCTGACGACCAGCTTGCCGAGTACAAGAACGGCGGCTTTAGCCACCCCGAAGTAATTCCGGGGACCTGGATGCCGAAAGCCAATCTGCAGAACGACTACCTCATAGATCGCGTAGCCCAGAAAACGTTTTCGTATTCAGGTATCAAGACCTTCCCCTTGCAGGACATCGCCCTTATCGAGGCGCAGTGGGGACCAATCGCCAAGCGTGAATACGAGCATCTCGTCAGCTCTGACTACATGATCATCCACGTTCGCCAGCGCCTTCTGAAGGCTGCGCAGGATATGAAGAAGGGAATCGAACCCGAAGGACCGTTCCATCCCGAGGTATTTCGGATCCATCGAGAGAACGCCGTGGCAAGTACGGCCGAGGAGGCTGTTGCACAAGCAAGAGAGAAGGCCCTCGAAGCACAAATCCTCCATCGACTGCCACCGATGGAGGTAGCTGGTGGGAGTTAAGCAATTCGCGGGAGATCAACGAGGCCAATCGTCCGCGTTCACTCACAGGGGAATGCCGTCGACCCTGCTTGGATCGCAAGCCGAAGCTCGCCCTTGGTCGACGAGTTCATCTTGGTGGAGGTTGGAGTAGCTTACACGCCAAAGTCAGCGGAATCACGCAGTCGTAGCACGTCACGCCACTAGCGGATGAGGCCAAGCGGATACTTCGACAACATCGTATCCCGTTTGACACCCTGACTTGCCCGCGACAAGATCGGCGCACCTTTGCCAGCGATCGAGTTCGATCGGCAGATCGACGGACATCCCGACGGAGGCGAGGCTGCCCTTTTGGAGACGGATGGGGGTTGCCCGGCGCAAGTGCAATACCCGATCGATCCCGGCTAAAGCGTCACCGTCTCCGTTGGCGGAGGTCTGAAATGAAGTTCGCAGCTTACGCGATGCCCAGCTTCAACGAGTCGTTCGGCCTGAGCCAGGGAGAGTTCCTGCGGATGACCGTGGACCAGCTGGTGTCGGCAGAGGCACATGGGTACGACTCGGCCTGGGTAAACGAGCACCACTTTCACCAGTATGGCGGGCTCATGCCGTCGCTTCCGACCATGCTTGCCGCCATCGCCCAGCGCACAACGAAACTACGCCTGGGGACGTCAGTCGTGGTGTTGCCGCTGCACCACCCCCTGGAGGTCGCAGAGCAGCTTGCAATGGTCGACCTGCTTTCCGGCGGACGCCTCGAGTTCGGCGTCGGACGGGGGTTCGTTGCGCACGACTACGAGGTTATGGGCGTGACGTATGAGGATGCCCAGGCCCGGTTGATGGAGGGCCTGGAGGTGATACTTCACGCCTGGTCGGGAGAGGCGTTCACTCACCATGGTGCCTATTTCGACTTTGACGATGTTCAGGTCTGGCCACAGCCGGAGCAGCGGCCGCACCCACCGATTTGGATCGCTTGCGCGAACACGCCAGCCAGTTTCGCCTGGGCTGGGACCCAGGGCTACAAGCTGATGACCATTGGCTACACCAAACCGATCGGCGAAACGGCCGCGCTGACCCATATCTTCAAGGAAGCGTGGGTGGCCGCCGGGCACCGGGACCCAGAGACGATCGCGACGCACTACCACGTTGTCGTCGCGGAAGATCGCGCTGAAGCGCGACGGATTGCGGAAGCCGGCCTGGCCGAACACGTGCGTCTGAACCGTGCCTCGCGGTCGCTCGCCAAACTCGAGTCAGGTCCGGAGCCCGCACAGATACCGATCGCCCAGCTGGTTGAACAGGGTCGCCTCATCGCGGGCGATCCGGATGACTGTGTGCAGCTCCTGCGCCTCGTGGGGAGCGAGATCGGAACGACGGAGACGCATTGTCTGTTTCAGTTCGGCAACATCACCTTCGCCAACGCCCAGCGTTCCCTGGAGCTCTTTGCCAGCCAAGTCATGCCGCGTCTGGCAACCGAGGCCGTGCAAGGCGCTTAGAAGGCGCCGAGCAACTCGATTCCACCATCAGTCGAGTTCAAAGATTTGAAGATAGATGAGTGGCGGCGCCGGAGCTTCTGGGTTGCGGAAAAGCGAGACGACCATGACGACGCACCTCGACTGAAGGGGATTCGAAAATGATCAAGCGATTCGGGACGCTCTACGCCGGGCAGGTCGACTTGGAAGGGATTGGGTTCGAGGGACCTTCCGTCAATGAACGGTGGCACAGCAACGAGCAGCTGGTCAGCGTTTTTCGAACTGCGGAACAGCTGGCCACCACTATGG
Source organism: uncultured Chloroflexia bacterium (assembly GCA_963766645.1). Lineage (GTDB taxonomy): Bacteria > Chloroflexota > Dehalococcoidia > DSTF01 > WHTK01 > WHTK01. The sequence goes on from CAVYAY010000003.1 coordinate 29,146, forward strand.
ATCGCCTGGGCTTTGACACACTCTGGCTCGCTGAGCACCACTTTCAGCGTGAAGGCTACGAGTGCATCCCGAACATACTCATGCTCGCTGTGCATCTCGCCCACCTCACCGAGCGACTCAGGTTCGGCTGCGGCTTCAATGTCGCCCCGATGTGGCATCCGCTGCGTCTGGCCGAGGACTACGCAGTTGCTGACATCCTGACTGACGGCCGGGTTCGCTTTGGCGTTGCGCGCGGTTATCACACGCGAGAGGTCGAGACCTTCGGTGCGCCGATGTTGGACGGAGACGCAAACAGAGAGACATTTGAGGAGCAGGTCGAGATCATCCTCAAGGCGCTCGAGCACCCCTCGTTTTCGCATCGGGGCAAGCGTTACACCATCCCGCCGCGAGTTCCTTATCGAGGCTACGAATTGCAGGAGATCACACTGGTTCCGAAACCGACGCATCCCTTCGAGATCTGGCAGCCCATCGTCAGCGCCAGCGCACGTGGAGTTGACTTCATGGTGACGCACGGTATCAAGGGTGTCGTTGGCGGCGGCGCTGCGTCGACGCTACTTGCGAACTCTGTGGTCGAGGGCTGGAGAGACGCCCTGGCCCGGCACGGCCGTAAGACGGAGCTCGGCGAGGATCTGATTGTCGGCCTGTCGTTCTACATCGCTGGCACGGAAGAAGAAGCCTACAGCGCGGCCTGCCCACTGCTGGAGGAGTACCAGAAGATGTTTGCACCGCTGGGTTTCGTGCGGCCGATAACGGAGGAACAGGTCGCCATGGTGGCGGATCCTGCCACGGCGCGCCAAGCCGGTCTTCAAACTCCGCGAGAGCAAGGCTGGGTGCTCGGACCGCCCGAGCGCATGGTGGAGCGCTTGCTGGAGCTAGAGGCCCAGTACCCGGGTCTGGAAGAGGTCATGGTTGGCCAGCCGGTCGGCGCCCCCAGTCACGTCTTGCTGGAGCAGCTCGAGTTGTTCGGAACAGAGGTTATCCCAGCCTTCCGTGAACGGCAGGCGGCTCGTCAGCAGGGTTCGGTGTCGGTCGTCCCTGGCGCCCGGTCGACTGAGAATCCGGCATAGGACCGGCTGTTGCCGGTTCGTTAGCGGGTGCCGCTGCGCTCCAACCGAGTCACGACGGCCAGTACGCAGGGTTCGCCCGGAGGCACCGAAGCCACGTCCCTGAACAATCTGGTAGACGCGTCAACAAGACTTCGAAGGCCGGAGTCGCAGGGCTGCAGGCTGGGTTGAAAAGACAGGAGAAGCGCAGATGAAGCGAAGTACTGCCGGTCGCATTCTCACCACTCACGTCGGTAGCATCCCGAGGCCTGAAAGCCTCCGAATACTTTGGAGGTCTCGCCTTGCCGATCGGCCCGTCAACTCAGGGGAGTTGGACCGAGAGTTCCGGCAAGCGGTGAGCGACGTGGTGCAAGAACAGGCCGCTTGCGGCATCGACATCGTGGCTGACGGTGAGATGGGAAAGCCCAGCTTCATCAGCTACACAGATGAACGATTCACCGGGTTCACCACGATGCCACCGGGTGATCCCAACACTCCTGCCAACAACACTGCCGCGTTCTAGGGACAGGCGGATCGCAACAAGACGCGAATGGAACGCCTTCCGCGAGTACTATGCCGGCTACCTTCCGGACGCAATGCCACCTTCAACCCAACCGGTGGTTTGTACAGGGCCAATCTCCTACAAAGGCGAAGCGCTGCTTCAGAAGGACATTGCGAACCTCAGGGCGGGGCTTGAAGGGGTCAACGTAGAGGAGGCATTCATTCCGGCGATCGCGCCTAGCATGGTTGGACGTGGCCAGAACCAGTACTACGCCACCGAAGAGGAATATCGGTTTGCAATCGCCGAGGCGCTGCGAACTGACGTACAGGGCTATCGTCCATGCGGGATTTGTTCTCCAGATCGACGATCTCGGCCTGGGGGAAACATGAGACATGCTAATCCCAACGCCGTCTCTCGACGATTACCGCAAGATGCAGGCAATGAACATCGAGGCTCTCAACCACGCACTTGACGGAATCCCTGAAGACCGGATTCGATACCACCTCTGCTGGGGAAGCTGGCAAGGCCCCCATGAAGGTGACCTGGCCCTCAAAGACATCGTGGATCTGGTGCTCAACATCAAGGCTCAGGCGTAGTCAATCGAAGCTGCAACGCCAGGTCATTCCTACGAGTGGCAGGTTTGGCAGGACGCGAAGCTCCCCCACGACAAGATTTTGATCCCGGGAGTCATCGCACATACGACGGCCGTCGTTGAGCACCCAGAAACGATCGCTGAGAGGATCGCCAATTTTGCCAGCGTAGTCGGGCCGGAGCGCGTAATCGCTGGCGCGGACTGTGGCTTTGCCCAGGGAGCGCTGTATGAACGCCAGCACCCCACTGTCATGTGGGCGAAGTTTCGAGCCCTTGCGGAGGGTGCACGTCTCGCTTCACAGCGAACGTGACATGAACCGCACCTAGGCAGCGTGGCAACAGGTCTTGCGCATGACCTATGCCTGATGAATTGACACTCTCGCTTCCTGACAACAGAATCACCGCACCGTGACCAGCGAACGAATCCTACCGCGCATCGTTCAGCTCAGGATCAAGCGATGCACTGATAGCTGAGTTTGACCAGTCTAAGGTGCAAAGGGTGCCGGAGCTGAGCTGGCGATCGATCTGGACAGGGCATTGGGGCGAAGAGTGCTGCAGAAAGCGTAGCCCCGGGAGGACGGAATGACAGCACCACAAGCCAGGATGTTTGCCTATCATTTAGGCATCGTTGTGCACGATCGCGAGGCTGCTTGTGAGCGCTACTCAGAATTGCTGGGCGTTCCAGAATGGCACTACAGCGACATTGAGCGGCCGGCCGTGCCAGTCAACCCCAAGACGGCAGGCGGGCACGGAATACTCCATATCGCCTTCGGTCGCGCACCCGGTATGACCTTCGAGCTAATCCAACCGGAGGGGCAGATTGCGCACAAGGTCTTCCTGGACGAGCACGGGGAGGGCTTGCAGCACATCGGCGTCTGGACACCGGATGTTCAGGCCGCCGTTCGTGAGGCCGTGGCCAAGGGTTGTCGGGTCACACATGCGGCGCTCAATCAGGACGTGACGACCATCGATTTGACTCCGGAGAGCCCACGCGACGCGATCATTCCATTCCTTGGGAACATGGGCTATGTCGATCCGGGGTTGGGCGGGTTCCAGATCGAGTTCATAGCCGCCGCCAATGCCGAACGTCACCGCGACATGTTCAAGGAAATCACGGACGAGTCCATACCCCTGCCGCCCTGGTATCGGCCTGTCTAGATCAGTGGCGCTGGGTGCCGGGGTTGCTGAAGGTGTAACGGAGTATCTCGATGACGGAGCTGCAGATCATAGGGATGGACCACATAGTCCTGAACGTCAGCGACATAGAGCGCTCCCTGGCCTTCTACATCGACGTGCTTGGCCTGCAGGGCGAACGACTGGAGGAGTTCAGGAGCGGAGACGTCGGCTTCCCCTCCGTCCGGATAAACGAAGACACTCTGATTGACTTGATGAGTTCCCCCAGGGCAACGACAAACCCCGAGGCGAGCAAGAACCTCAACCACTACTGTTTGGTGACAAGAAGTGTCGACCTTGCCGAGGTGGCCGAGAACCTCAGGGTCCAAGGGGTGACTGTTGTCCAGGAGCCGGTGTCGAGATGGGGAGCCAGGGGCCATGCGACATCGATTTACGTCCTCGACCCCGACGAAAACGAGATCGAGATTCGCTGTTACTGAGCGGCCGCAGAGTGGCCCGCAGGGGAACGCCCAGGGGCTACAGGAAGGACAAGAATATTGGTTACTGAGGTGAGGCTATACACGATTAATCGTGGCATGCTGGATTCTTGGGTATCGGTTTTCAAGGAGAAAATCATGCCCACGAGTGCTCAATATGGGATACACATACACGCCGCTTGGGTTAACCGCCCCCAGAACGAATTCATCTGGGTCCGGTCGTACGAGAACGCTGAGAAGCTCGACGCCTACAACAAATCGCCGGAGCGAGCCGCATACAGTGGGATCACCGGCCCGCACGTTGCCAAGATCGAGGTACGCGAGGTCGAAGGTGTGGTGGGCGAACTGGCGATAGCCAACAAATAAGGCGGTGAGGTCTGGCCAGGGAACAGCGAAACGCAAAAGCTGAGGAAATCCGAGCGCCCGAGTCTTTTGATCGCCTGTCAGCGGAGGCTCACAGCGACGCTGGATTACTGGATCAATTGTAATGCCCGGTCATCAGGCCGAATGTAAGGAAGTGCGGCCTTGAAATTTGGCGTTAACATCCTCAACTTTGGCCCAGGTGCAAACCCGGATGCCTTACTTCGATGGGCAAAGTTGGCAGAGGCGCTCGGTTTTGACTCCGTGATGATCTGTGACCACGTCGCGATTACGCCAAGCGTCGGCAAGCGGTACCCCGAACCCTTCTACGACCCATTCGCGACATTGACATGGCTTGCAGGCCAGACCGAACGCGTGCGTCTCGGTACTACGGTGATCGTCCTGCCATACCGGCACCCTGTCCTTATGGCTCGCATGGCCGCGAATATCGACGAATTCAGCGGTGGACGCTTCATCTTCGGGGTCGGAATCGGCAACGCGGAGGACGAGTTCGCGGTCCTGAACCAACCGCATAACCGACGGGGAGCGCTCGCGGACGACTGCCTCGGTGCGATGCTGGCGCTCTGGACCGGGGAGGGGGCGGTTGACTTTAAAGGACATCTCATTAACTTTCAAGGCGTTTCGGCGATCAGAACCACACAGCAGCCTCACCCTCCCATCTGGGTCGGTGGCAATTCACCGGCAGCTTTCAAAAGGACCGTGAAGTTCGGTGATGCATGGCACCCAATTCTTTGGCGAAACGTCAGTATTCAGTACGTTGAGGCCACCGCCCTGCCTGAGATCGGGCGTCTGGCGCAGGCCCAAGGTCGCTCAGCCCCGGCGTTCTGTCCCCGGATTCGGCTGGAGATCACGCAAGAGGCCGTTGATGGAGACCGCGAACCCGGCAGGGGCAACTTGGAGCAGGTCGCGGCCGACCTTAGTGCCTTGCAGGACCTCGGGGCCGAGCATGTGACCTTGGATTGGTACACCGGCGATCTGGAGGCAACGCGAGACCACGCGCACGGCTGGTCGATGCTATCCACGCTTGCCGACCAGGTCATCGACCTCGACAACGGAACTCTTCGCTAGGCTGCTTGATTGGCCACCAGCCCTCAAAAAGTCTGAAACTCTAGGAGACGGAAATGCCACGCGTCAAGTTGATTCAGGACAAGATCGATCTGCCGGAAGAGCATCACGCCCTCTTCGACGAGCTTGCCGCGTTTCGTGGCAGAATCAGCGGCCCGTCTTCGGTCGTGCTGCATAGCCCCGATCTCGCTCGTTCCTGGAACCGGATCAGCGAGTACCTGCATGGACTAAGCGTGGTGGAACACGAGCATTCGGAGTTAGCCGTTTGCGCCACGGCACGAGAATTTGACTGCGACTACATCTGGGCCGCCCACGTGCCACAGGCGCGAAGCGCTGGCGTTTCAGAACGAGCTCTGAAGGCAGTAGCCGAGGATTCGTCGCTGGAGGAATTGCCGCTGGCAGAAGCACAAATCGTTACCTACGTGAGGCAGCTGATTCGCGGCCGGCGAGTCGGAGACGATCTCTTTGCTCGGCTTCTCGAGGACCACAGCCCAAGATGGCTCCTGGAGCTCACAGCCTGGATCGGCCGCTATGGAGCGCTGGCTGGAATCTTGAACGCTTTTGCGGTCTCCCCAACCCCAGAGGCCGAAAGGCTCCCAACACGAGCCCCTGGAAGCGAAGCTCTGCGGTTGAAGCCGCTTCGAGTCCCAGCCGCTACCGCGCGCGTAACGGCCATCACGACTCGCGACCAGATGGAGAAGAACGACAGGCCGGTCTTCGATGCCGTTGCAGCTGGAAGAGGGAACGTACGCGGCCCGTTTGCCCTTCTTCTTTATAGCCCGCAACTGTGTCGGGATATTCTCGATCTCAGCAATTATCTGCGCCTGGATGAATTTCTTTCGCCGAGGGTGCGCGAGCTGGCCGTCATCGCCACTGCAAGGGAGCGCGACTGCCCCTACGTCTGGGCCGCCCACGCACCGGCTTGCCGGAGAGCCGGCATCGCCGACTCAGTCATCTTGGCCGTAAGAGATCGAAAAGAACTGGTCGACATCACTCCGATGGACGCCGACGTTATCGAGTTCGTACGCCAGCTCCTCAGACGTCACGAAGTTGAGGAGAACTTATTCGGCCAGATGGTTGCCCGGCATTCGATTCCCGGACTGGTCGAGCTCACCGCGATAATCGGCCATTATGTCTTCGTGACCAGCATTCTCAACGCCTTTGAAATGGCGCCGGCGCAGGACGCGGAGCAACTACCACTGACTTGAACCTGGAGCGGAGAGTACCCCCTGACGCTTGGGGGACTATTCTCCGGGCATCAAGTTGGACGGGCGCAAGGCAGTGAGCCTTGCCGCGCCCAAGGAAGTCGTCGAATCCGCGCCGCTTATCCGTGCGCACCCACCCAGCCGGTCTCGGAGATGTCGATTATCACTCCATCGGGCGCGGCGTACTTGACCTCGACGTTGGAGTGTCGCGGACCATCCATACCAATGCCGAGCGCCTGGTTAATCTCCTCGCGAGGACTTGACCCAGCCTGTTCAAGCCTGGACGCCATGTCCTCAAGGCTCTCAACTTCAAAACCAATGTGGTGGATTCCGCTGTAATCGGTTCCGTACTCAGGTCCCGCCACCTGGTCGTTCTTGAAGTTGAGAATCGCCAGGTTGATGTGTCCATCAGTCAGGTAGTACCCGCTGGCGTTGGGACTGTTGACCCTCCCTGCCTCCTCAAGTCCAAGTACGTCGATGTAGAAGCGAGCGGTCGACTCCACATCCTGTGTGGCGATTGCGATGTGCTTAATCCTGGCCATTGGTACCTGCCTCCATGTCGTTCTTTCGCGGATTCTACAACTCCCAACGGATCTCAGCCCTTCGCGTTCTCCGCAGCTGCGCTACGTTGACCTGACCTGTAGCGCCTATGTCGACGTTCGGCGCGGGTTTATGGTGCAGCTTGACCGGCGCTCGGTTGCGCGCCTCTCTCTGCTTCCTTTGGTACGATTCGCGTTGCACCGGTTAAGCTATTGGAGCGCTGCAGGTCAATCGATTCTCTTCCGACCTAACAGTTAGAGTCTGTTCCCAGATTCAAGCAGGTCGATTGAGCGGGCGAGGGTAGCTCAGTTGGTAGAGCACCTGCCTTCCAAGCAGGCTGTCGCGGGTTCGAGTCCCGTCCCTCGCTCCAACCTTCCCTTCTCGATTCGCCACCACTCCCAACCTCCGTCCTTGGACGGAGGTGTAATTCCGACTCTCGTCTCCTCATCGATTCAGGCCAACGGCTCGTGTCGCGGTGTCCGCGTCTCGCGATACTGACGTCGCAACAACGCAGGCAGCGCAGAACAGTTGAAGGAGACGGCAATGACCACGGCAACCATCGCACTCTCGTCGAAGATGCGACCCGATTCGCCCGCGATCGTCGATGTCGTCACCCGGGCCCGGCAGGGCGACCAGGATGCGCTGATCTACGTTTTCGATAACGTCTTCTACGACGTCTACCACTACGTCCTGCTGACGACCCGAAGCCGGCAGGACGCCGAACGCATCACCCGCGGTGCACTGGACCATCTTCCTGCCATGGTGCGTCGCGGTCGCTATACCAACGTGGATGAGCTGCGCCTCAGCCTGGTGCAACAGGCCGAGAGACAGCTCAGCCGTCGGCGCAGGACTGACGCGCGTGCCCGCGGCAGCGCTGGCCTGCGCGCGGTTATTCGCCACGCTGTTCTCCTCTCATCAACGGCGGTCGCCGCAATAGGCGCCGTCCTTCTCCTGACGTGAGTTCTCTCCCCGGCTCGCGCTCACCGCAAGAGAGACCCGGCCAAATGCCGGGCCTCTCTTGTTATGTGTCCTGTCGACCTCGATCAGGTTCTTAACGTTTTGAGGTGGGCTTGTTCGGCCTGCATCAGCCAAATGCCGCCAGAATCGGCGCTGGGCAAGATACGTTGCACTCTCCAATCGTAATCGAGGACCCGGGCTCGCCGCCCTCCAGCCTATAATGGCGCGAATCCAGCCGCGACGATCCTGGAGTACAAAGAGCATGACCCACCGGCCTGCGCGTCTCAAATTCGGCGTCTTCATGGCGCCGCTGCACCACCACCTCAACGAAAACCCGACGCTTGCGCTGTCCCAGGACCTTGAGTTCGTGGAGCACCTCGACCGTCTTGACTTCGATGAGGCGTGGATCGGTGAGCACCATTCCGGCGCGATCGAAATCATCGCAGACCCTTCGATGTTCATCGCGGCCGCAGCACAACGCACGAAGCACATCCGCTTCGGCACCGGGGTCGTCGACCTGCCGCTGCATCACCCTTTCATGGTCGCGGATCGTGCCGTGATGCTCGACAACCTGACGCGAGGGCGCGCCATGCTCGGCCTCGGATCCGGCGCGCTGCGCGCCGACTTCAGCATGATCGGTCGCGACCCTATGGAGCGCGCCCGTATGTCCGAAGAGGCCGTCGAGGCGATCATGCGCCTGCTGCGCGCCGAAGAGCCCGTTACGATGAAGTCAGACTGGTTCGAGCTGAACGATGCGCGGCTTCATATCGCCTCTTACACCAAGCCCCATGTATATGTCGCTGTAGCGGGCTCCGCTTCGACGGACGGCACACCGGCTTCAGGCAAGTACGGTCTCGGCCTGCTAAGCGCGGCGCGCCACGGCAACATGAGCGAAACGTGGCAGAAGGTTGAAGCCGCCGCTACGAAGCACGGCACGGCCGTGAGTCGGGACGAATGGCGGGTCACAAAGTTCTGTCACGTCGCGGAGACGCGTCAGCAGGCGCTGGACGACTGCCGCGAGCTGTTCCCGAAGTTCAGCAGCGCTCGTCTCCTCGGTGTCATCCCGGACGGCACGAACAACGACACGATGCCGGAGATCGCGGTCGAGAACCGCGGCGCCATCATCGGCACGCCGGAAGACGCCATCGCCGAGATCGAGAGCCTCCTCGACGACGCGGGCGGCTTCGGGGGTTTCCTCTGCGCCATGTTCGGCGTCGTCAAGCGAGACGCCATGCTACGCAGCTATGAGCTGATGTCGCGCTACGTCCTGCCGCACTTCCAGGGCCAGACCGCGACGATGAAGGCGAACCGGGAATGGGTCCTCGCCACGGGCGGCGGGCCAATCGCGGCTGCAGGTCCCGGGACCGGAGTCCCGGAGCCGCCCTCTAACGGCGCAAGGAGCTAACGCGCAATGGAACAACCCGGCAGCAGCGGCGTCCTAACTCATGCGGGACGCTTAGCAGTGGTCACGGGTGCAGCCAGGGGAATAGGTCAGGCCATCTGCCGGCGCCTCGCCGAACATGGCGCCACGATCGTCGGAGTAGACATCGGCAACCTGGGCGACACCGAGCGGCTGGTGCGCCAGGCAGAGCAGGAGTGGGTGGGTGTCAAAGCGGACGTCTCGGCCGAAGAAGACGTGGAGCGCCTTGCCGGCGAGATCGACGCGAAGTTCGAGCGCTGCGACATCCTGATCAACAACGCCGGAATCTACCCGTTCCGCGACTGGGAGGCGATGGACTTCGCGACGTGGCGCAAGGTCATCAGCGTCAACCTCGATTCACAGTTCCTCATGTGCCAAGCGCTGGTGCCTCTTATGAGACGCAACGCCTGGGGACGAATCGTCAATATCACGTCGGGCTCGCTGCTGAACAACGGCCTGCGGCTGACGGCTTACAAGGCGAGCAAAGCGGGCGTCATCGGTTTCACCAGGGGACTGGCCGCGGACGTGGGTGTGTATGGCATTACGGTCAACGCGGTCGGTCCGGCCTTGACCCGCACGCCGGGTGTCCTCGAGGGAGGCAATGAGGACATGCTCGAAAACAGTGTCGAGAGGTTGATCGTCAAACACGTGCCGGAACCTGACGATGTGGTCGGGACGGTACTATTCCTCAGCAGCGACGACTCGAGCTTCGTCACCGGGCAGACCATCATGGCAAATGGTGGCAGCGGATTTCTCTAAACCCGTCCAACCGGAGCCGCCGATGACAAGCAGGGTCGGAAGGCGGTGCCGCTAGGCATTCATCACGATCTTCAGCGAGTTGTCCTGCTTGCCGCTGTACATCTCGTACGCCTTGCCGACATCCTCCCAGTTCATGCGGTGAGTCAGCAGGTGGTCCAGCGATAGCCGCCCCTGGCTCACGAGGTCCACCGTCGCAGCGACGGTGTCCGGCATGTCGCCGGATCGCGCGCTGTTCGTCACTACCATGCGCGGCAGTTTGCTCGTCATCGCGTTCCAATCGAATTCGAAGACGTCTTCGTCGTGAGCGATACCGAAGATGATCGCCGTGCCCTGCATTCGGAGTGACTCGAACACCTGGTGACACGTCTCGGGCCGCCCGCACGCTTCGATTGCGACGTCGGCCAGTTGGCCGCCGGTAATCTCCCGCACCGCTTCGATAACATTGTCTCGCGTCGGATTCAGCGTGTGCGTGGCGCCAAGGCTGCGCGCCACGTCCAGCCGGTAGTCGCGCAGATCGGCGACGATGACTTGCCGCGCCCCACCGCGCGCCACGAAGTCTGTGAACGAGAGTCCGATTGGTCCCTGTCCCAGGATCACGACGCGCTTGCCAAGGATCGTCCCGATCTGCTGCGTCGCGTAGAGTACCGTGCCCACCGGCTGGCACAGCACCCACTTCGCCGGGTCCATGCCATCCGGCACCGCCACCGCGTTGCGAGCGGGAACCGCCGCGTACTCCAGCAGCCCGCCGGCCTGTAGCGCGATAACACGCTGGCCAGGCTTCAACCGGTCGTCCCGGCTCTCCTGGACGATGCCGACGCATTCATGGCAGGGTCCACCAAGTCGCAGTGGGTACTCCTCCTCCGGGAACACGCGGTCGTATGTGCGGAGGTCGCTGCCGCAGACAGAGAAGTACTCCATTTTGACCAGGACCTCGCCCTGGTCAAGCAAAGGCATCGGTGCGTCTTCGAATTCAAACCGCCGGGGACCGACCAACCGCGCTGCCTTCATGAGTATCTCCTGTGAACTTTGCGTCGGACGTAGCGGCGTGATTCTAGCGCCTGATGCCGCAACGGTGTTCATAAGCGGCCATTTCTCGCGAATCGTGGCCGATAAGTAATTGATGGCTTCATCTGCCCTTCAACCGCCGGCAAGAACGCTGTTGGCACGCTGGTTGGTGGACAACGCCGGGCTGCTGATCTTGCCCGCGATCTGCCTCCTTCCCCTCATCCTCACGGCCCCATTCTTCACGGAACCGTTCGAAGGAGACGAGGGCGTTTATAGCACTGTCGCCCAGGGTATCCTCAAGGGTGACATCCCGTACCGCGACCTCTTCGACCATAAGCCGCCGCTGATCTACCTCTGGTACGTCCTCAGTTTCCAGGTCTTCGGTGAAACCATCGTGGCGCCGCGGGTTATGGCTGCGCTCGTATGGTCGTTGACTACGATCGTGGTCTACAAGCAGGCTGCGCTGATGTTCGGCCGTGACATGGCGCGTGTCGCGGCTTTGGTCTTCGCGGTGTCCAGCGCATTCATATTGCTCCAGGCGAACGCGAACACCGAAGCGTTCATGCTGTTGCCGCTCACGCTCTCCCTCTATGCCATGACGCGATCGATCCGCTCTGGCGGCGCCGGGTGGCTCCTCGCTGCAGGGGCGTTCGGTGCCCTGGCGGTTTTCACGAAGCAGGTCGCCGGGCTCAACCTGGCGGCTGGAACGCTGATCTTGGGTGCCTTCTTCATCAAGCAGTACGGTTTCTGGCCGGCGGTGGGTCGAGTCCTGACGCTCTGTGGCGGTTTCGCAGCCGTCTTGGTGGTAGGGCTCATCCCCTTCATCTTGCTCGGCGCGATAGACGACTTCATCTACGCGAACTGGACATACAACCGGCTTTACGCTGCCGAGGAGCCCCTGACCCTGCATCGCTTCGCCACGGACGCTCAGGGTCTACGATTCTTCATCGTTGCGGCCGGGCCGGTGGTGCTGGTCTCCGGCCTCGGACTTCTCTCCACAATCCGTGACCGCGTCTGGGATGGCCTGTTAGTGGGCGCCTGGCTCGTCGCCGGTTACGCCGCGATCTTGCTGAGCGGCCGGGCCTTCCCTCACTACTACGTCAGCTTGCTGGCCGGGCTGTCCATCCTGGCACCCACCGGTATCGCCGCACTCAAGGCGCCAGGCTTAAGCTCACGCGTTTTCGCGGGGATGGTCCTCGTCTCGACGCTGCTGTGTCTGATCGTGAACGTAAACGTCTACCTCCAGCCGACGCCGGAGGCCAAGCACACAGTCCGATTCGCCCGAACTCATCCCGAAATCCAGAACCGGAGCCCGAACCTCGGGGCCTACATCCGGTCGATCACCGGGCCTGACGAGCGGATATACAACTACGGACGTGAATCGCAGGTCTACTTTTACGCCGATCGCCTTCCGGCAACGCGATTCCTCTACAACCGTTCGTTCTTCCTCGATCCGCCCACCATCGACGAAGCGGTTGCGGAGCTGCGAGAGACGAAGCCACGCGTTATCGTCGACAGCTCGACACTTCGCTCTGAACCGGCATGGGCGGAAGACCATCCGGCGGCTATACGGCAGCTTCTACTGGATGACTACACCTACACCGGGCAGGTGGAGTTCGCGGACGTCTACCTACTGAAGGACCAGTAAGGAGGATGATCGCTCGTTTGGTGTTCTACGGTGGATTTTCCGATCTGTGCTGAGCGCCCGAAAGGTCGATAACTAAGGTGGGAGCCTCCGACGCGTCATCGGACTAGAAGGAGCAGAACGACGGCCGCCGAAACGCTAGCACTTCAGGTCGCGCCGCGGTCACCAACTCAGCGGATGCTGCGAATCCTCGCGTTCGTCGCGGCCGGATTGTTGGTGCTCTACGCGCTCGCGCTCCTGGGCAGGAACGTTGCCACATTGGTCGATCTGCAATCGGCTCGTTTTCACGGCACCGTAGCGCAGGGCCAATTCGAGGACTACGTCGCATTCTACTCGGCTGGCAAGCTCGTCCTGGAGGGAAACGGCTCCGACATCTACGACATCGACACACTCGCCGCCAAGGAGCACGAGGTCATGGGCCGCGAGGTCGGCGGGACGGGGACGCTGGCGTTCTTCAACCCGCCGTTCGTGGCGCTCTTTTACGCGCCGCTGGCGCTGCTGCCGGTTGGGACTGCCGCGTTCGTCCTTCTCCTGGTCAACCTTATCCTCCTGGCTATCGCGGGCGCGATGCTGCACCGCTCGCTGGGAATATGCAACCTCTGGGTCAGCGCGGCGTTCTGGATCGCTGTCGTCTCCTTCGAGTCTGTGTTCTGGCTCGTCGGCCACAACCAGGTGTCGATGTTCCTGGTTCTTGGCTTCCTCGGCTTTTACAGCTTCCAAAGGCAGAGCAAGCCGATGCTGTCTGGGTTCGCGCTGGCATTGCTTCTGATCAAGCCCCAGGCCGCATTGCTGGCGCTGGTCATCCTCGTCTGGAAGCGTCAATGGACGACACTCGCTCCGTTCTTGGCCGTAGCCGCCGCGCTGGTCCTGGCTTCTATTGCGGTATCCGGGCCGTCCGTACTGTGGGACTATCCGCGCTTCTTGATTGAGAGCACTGGATGGGAAGGTAGCCGCGGCATAGATACGCAAGGCATGTATGGCTGGAACGGCTTCTTCTCAACCCTGACGGCTTATCGGGGGACGCCGCACCTAATCCTCACGACGGTGGCGACGCTTGCCACCATCGGCGTAGCGCTCTATGCGTTCCGCGGCCGCTGGCAGCCGTCATCGGCGCGGTTCCCCCTGGCGACGGGCGTACTGGCGCTCGGTTCGCTACTGACCAACCCTCACGTATACCTGCAGGACACCGTCTTGGTCGGCCTTGCGGTGGTGCTGGGCTTCGTCGGCTGGCGAGCCAGTCGGTCAATGGCGGCTGTGTGGCTCGCGATCTCCGTCACCGTCTGGTTTCTCGCGTCGCGCACCATGGAGCTACAAGCCAACTCCAACCTGAACCTCGTTACGCCCCTGGCAGGTGGCATGTTTCTAATGCTGGCCGGCGGCGTACTGAAGCAGGCCTCAAATGAGACTGAGCAGGCGCCGAAAATCCCTTTGTATGGAACCAACGAAGTGCCTCAGGTCAAGAAGCGGCTGGCTTCATGACTGAAGTTCAGATTGAAACGGCGGCGGCGGGCAAATCATCCAGCAGCAGGGCAATGCTTGGGACAACGTTGGTCCTGGCTGGGCGCGTCCTCGCGCTCGCCATGGCGTTCTTCGTTATCCGCGCCGTTATCGCCTCTGATCCCACCGTATTCGGCGCGGCCCAGCCGCTTGCGCTCTCGGCAATCTTGCTCGTGGCGGCATTCGCGCGACGCAGCCTGTCGACTCTGCTTGCGGTCGGCTACGTTCTCGTGTTTCTGGTCTTCCTCATTCTCCGTCCGATCGCGGACGAGACTTCCATACCAGTCAACTACGATCTCCCTATTCTCATTGACCGGATCCTTTTCCTTGGCGGCTTGCCCATGGTCTGGCTCCAGGACACCTTTTACGTCCCGGGCCGTATCGGCGTCTTGGATTTCGTTCTTTCTGGGACGTATGTCACCTATTTCTTTGCGCCACACGTCATGGCGCTGATCGTCTGGCGTACGCGGCCCGAGATGTTCCCGAAGGCGATCGTAGCGATCTCACTGGCCTTCATGATTGGGCTGTTTTGCTACTTCGTGGTGCCGACGGCACCCCCCTGGCTCGCGAGCGACGCTGGCGACATCGACGCCAACGTAGTACGCATCCTGCCTGAGATCAGCGCACAGCTTGCCGGCAGCACCTACGACGAGGCTGCACGAGCGGTGGGACAGAACGACGTTGCCGCAATGCCGTCGCTCCACACAGCTCTAACCACGATGGTGGCGCTGATCCTAGCTAGCTACGGCCGTCGCTGGCGCCTGCTTGGCATCGCGTATGTCGCGCTCATGGGCACCGCGCTCGTCTACCTCGGGGAGCACTACGTGATCGACGAGATCGCTGGCATCGCGCTGTCGGTCGGCATTTGGAAACTAGTCTCATACCACCGGCTGTTCGCAGGCCTTTCGCGGCAGGCCGAATCTGAAGATGAGAGGCTGCTCGACGTGACCTCCCAGAGCCGCGCCGCTTAGACATCATCCACGTGGACGAAGACCGAGATACGCTCTCGTGTCAAGCCTTGCTGATATGCCCTTTGCGGGTCGCCAGCAGTGCTCCCTCTGGACACTCAGGCCTCCCGCCTATACAAATAGCCGCATGGCAGAAGCGATCCGCAAACCAAGGCTGGAGGGTATGGTCGCGGTCGTCACGGGCGCGGGATCGCGAGGTCCCGGGGTTGGTAACGGCAAAGCAACCGCGGTCCTCTTTGCTCGCGAAGGCGCGAAGGTGGCGCTGATCGATAGTGTCCTTGCCCGCGCCGAGGAAACGCAGGCGTTGATCCGCGAGGAGGGCGGCGAGTCCTTCGCGATGGAGGCGAATGTCACGTCCGGCGAAGACTGCAAAGCCGTCGTCGATGAGACGGTACGTCGCTACGGACGCCTCGACATCCTGCACAACAACGTCGGCATTGACCCCGGCATCGTCAGCGTCGTCGACGTCGATGAACCGACCTGGGACGAGACGATGGACGTCAACGTCAAGAGCATGATGTTGATGTCGAAGCACGCCATCCCCGTCATGGTGGCCAACGGCGGCGGCTCTATCATCAACATCTCGTCGATTTCGACCCTCCGGCCGCGCGGCCTGACGCCGTATTCCGTCTCCAAGGGAGCCGTGATAGCGCTCACAAAGGCAATGGCTGTCGATCACGCGGCGCAATTGGTACGCGTCAACTGCATCGCACCCGGGCCTGTCTACACACCGATGGTGGCCGAACACATGACACCGGAGCGCCGCGCCCAGCGTGCCAAGGCCTCACCTCTGGGCATCGAGGGCACGGCCTGGGACATTGGTTATGCGGCGCTGTTCCTGGCCAGCCCGGAGGCGCGCTGGATCACCGGCCAGATGCTTCCGGTTGACGGCGGCGCCACGCTGCAGGGCCCAGCGCGCTGACCCCGTCCCAAATAACCGGAACCTAATGTGCGTTATAGTTGGGAGACAACATTGCTCTCAAAAGGAGACGCCATGCTAACCAAGGAAGACAACGAAATCCTCACTCGCGTAGGCCCTGGTACGCTGATGGGCAACCTGCTGCGCCGCTACTGGACGCCGGCTTTGCTAAGCAGCGAGGTCCCGGAGCCTGACAGCCCGCCGATCCGCGTGCGTTTGCTGGGTGAGGACCTCGTAGCCTTCCGCGACACGAATGGGGAAGTCGGCTTGTTTCCACAGGCATGTCCGCATCGCGGCGCCTCGCTGTTCTTCGGCCGCAATGAGGAAACCGGCCTGCGCTGCGTCTACCATGGCTGGAAGTTCGACACGGCCGGCGCCTGCGTCGACATGCCATCGGAACCGGCGGAGTCAAACTTCAAGACCAAAGTGCGCATCAATGCCTACCCCACGCACGAGTCCGGCGGCATCGTCTGGACCTACATGGGACCCAGGGAGACGATGACCGGCTTCCGCGACTTCGGCTCCGACGCCGTCCCAAAGGACCAGTGGTTCGCAGCCAAGAATATCGGCTACTGCAACTGGGTGCAGCGCATGGAGGGCAACCTCGACACGTCGCATATCTCGTGGCTACACCAGTTCAAAGGCGCGCACGACGTCCCGGACGACGGGACTGACCGCCCCGGCAGCTACCCGTCCTTCGACACCTCGATCAAGATCTGGGCCCACGACGGCGCCCCTCGACTTGAGGTCGAGGAGGATTGGTACGGCTACAAATACGCCGGCATCCGCAACACGCCGAACGGCAACACTCACGTCCGCATCACGGCATGGGCCATCCCCTACACCTCAGTCGTCGCCAATATCCCGTTCGTCTACGGCGGCGGCCTCAGCGTCCCAATCGATGACGAGAGTTGCTACTTCTTCTTCTGGAACAAGGCGCCAACTGAAGCCGACAAGCTCTCTATTCGCCTCGCGGGCATCGAGGGCACCGGGTTATTCGACAACACGCCGTACACAAACCGCCGCGGCGCCGGCCAGGTCAACCGCATGCGCAGCTTCTTCCAGCCACGCGAATACCTCCCCGAAAACGACTATCAGGTCGACCGCGACTACAAGACGAGCCCCTTCTACTCCGGCGTTCGAGACTTCGGCAGTCAGGACCTCATGGTCACTGAATCGCCCGGACGCATCTGGGACCGTTCGCGGGAGCATCTCGGCACGACGGACAAGTCGCTCATCACGATGCGCCGCATCCTCTTGAAGGCGGCGAAGGACCTCGCTAACGGCATCGAGCCGCCGGCAATCGACCCCACCCTGCCGTACACGGAGATACGCGGCGCCGAGAAGGTGCTGGAGCGCGGCGAAGACTGGCGCATCCTCGGCACGAAGCATGACCCGCTGCGCGTCAAGATTGAGGGCATGCTCAGGGAGCAGGCCGCAGAAGTTCCAGTGTCCGGTGGCGGCGGCGCCTAAATCCCGACTAGGCATTTGCAACGTCTGGCTAGACCGCGCCGTTTGTCTGCCTTAGCCTTACCGAGTCCCCGTCTTAGCTAGAGAGGTTCACCGTGGCTGACAAGATTCGCGTCGGCATCGTCGGCGCTACCGTGACCACCGGCGGCAGCGGCTGGGGCGCCAACGCGCACGTTCCCGCCATCGAAATCCTGCCCGACTACGAACTCAAGGCCGTCTGTACGACTCGCGAGGAGACCGCGCAGGCGTCGAAGGAGAAGTTCGGCGCTGATTTCGCGTTCACCGACATCAATGTGATGGCGGCCCACCCGGACGTCGACCTGATCGCCGTCTGCGTACGAGTGCCGGGCCACAAGGAACTCGTCATGTCCGGTCTGCGGGCCAACAAGGCCGTCTTCTGCGAATGGCCCCTCGGCGCCAATCTTAAAGAGGCGCAGGAGATGAACGACCTCGCGAAGAAGAACAACCTAAACACCATAGTCGGGCTGCAGGCTCGCAGCGACCCGACGCTGATGTACGCGAAGGACCTCGTAGCCCAGGGCTTTATCGGCGACGTGATGGCCGGGAGCATGTCCGTTATCTCCCAGGCCGTCGTCGAACGCGGCCCCGGACGAATCTGGCAGGGCGAGCGCAAGAACGGCGCCAATACCATGACGATTTCCGGGGGCCACAGCATCGATGCGCTCTGCTACATCCTCGGCGAGTTCAGCGAGGTCTCAGCCCGCGTCAAAACGCTGATCACGGAATGGAAGCATGCCGACACCGGCGAGATGATGAAGGTCGACTCGCCGGACAGCGTCATCGTCGCCGGCGCGCTGCAGAACGGCGCCGAGGTTTCGTACCAGGTCGTCGCGATCCCACACAACCCCAGCGGCAGCCGCCTCGAGATCTACGGGCGCGACGGCACGCTGGTGATCAACAGCAACTCGTCCAACATCGGTCCCAACACGCTGCTCGGTTCAAAGGGCAAGGACCCGCTGGCTGAAATGCCGCCGCCGGACAGCTACAAGCTGGCGCCGGAAGGCACGCCCGCGGGACCGCCACGCAATGTGGCACAGGCTTACGTGCGCTACGCGGACTCTTTGCCCAAGGGTGAGCCGATCGCGCCCGACTTCAGCGATGCCGTGGTCCTCCACCGCCTGCTCGACGCGATCGAGCGCTCAGCCAATGAAGGCAAGTCCATCAAGCTCTAGCCCAAACAGGAGACTGGTCGACATAAGACGGAGGATCCATGGCACGTAAGTACCGCGCGGAGTAGGTCGGCAGCCTTCTCCGGCCCCAAGCCGTTCTCGACGCCCACGCCGCGCTGCGTGACGGCAAGATGACCCCGGCGCAGGTCCGCGAACTCGAAGATGGGGCGATCCTCGAGGCCATCGCGCTGCAGAAGGAAGTCGGCATCGAGGTCGTCAGCGACGGTGAATTCCGCCGTCCCGCCTGGGCCAGCGACTTCAGCGCCTCCGTCGACGGCTACGTGCCCGGCGGGGCCGCGCTGCGCCTCACCTGGAGTAACCAGGAGACGTCACGTCCGACGACGCTGCCCGCGGATGTTGGCCAGATCATTGGTGGAAAGCTCAGGCTCAGGCATCGCCTTACCGGCAACCAGGCGCCCTTCATCAAGGAACATGTCGGCGGCACGGCCTTCAAGGTAACGATGCCGGCAGCCACCTACGTCACGACCCGCGGCTACAAGCCTGGCACATCTGCCACCACCTACCCGAAACGTAAAGACGCGCTCGACGACGTCACTGCCATAATCGCTGCCGAGGTCAAGGCGCTGGCCGCCGAAGGCGTGCCCTACATTCAGCTCGATAACCCTCACTTCCCCGACTAAATTGACCCTTCCCGCATCGAGCAGATGAAGGCTTACGGCTGGGACGTCAAGCAGACGATCCTCGACAACATCGAGGCCGACAACGCCTGCCTCAAGAGCATTGACCGCAGCAAAGTCACGCTTGCCATGCACTTCTGCCGTGGAAACGGCGGCCGAGGCGGCTGGCACACCAGCGGAAGCTACGAAGCGATCGCCGAGGAGGTCTTCGGCAGCCTCGACGTCGACACGTTTCTGCTCGAGTACGACAGCGACCGGGCCGGCGGCTTCGAACCCCTGCGCTTCATCCCATAGGGCAAGGTCGTCGTCCTCGGCCTCGTCACGACCAAGTCGGGCGAACTCGAGTCCGCCGAGGACATCCTCCACCGCATTGAGGAGGCCTCGAAGTACGTCGATATCGACGATCTGGCGCTCAGCCCGCAGTGCGGCTTTGCCTCAGTCGCTGCCGGCAATCCGGTGACGGCGCAGGAGCAGTGCAAGAAGCTCGAACTCGTCGTAGAAGTCGCCCGCAAGGTTTGGGGCTGACGGGGACAGGCGGCAGGAGGCAAAGGGCCAATACGCGTAAGACGTTTCTCATGCTTGGGCCATGCCTGTCGCACTGAGCTTCCATTTCTTACGCGTTCCTTAACCACGGCTGACCACAAGGCTTGCTACCATGATGGCAGCAGCCATGAATCGCACCGCTATCCTCGCTGACCTCTGGCCGCCGTTACTCGGCGGTCTTGTCGCGATTGCCGCCGCCCTACTCCTGCGAACACTTTCCGGCACCCGCCTCCTGGCGGAGATCATCGCTCGACGCCATGCTGTCAGTCCTACCGGGGCAGAACTTTTCGTCCCTGCTCGGCGTATTCGGCCCTTACGGCAAGGCGTTATTCTTCCTCTCTGCCCTCGTAGCGCAGCTCGTGGTTTACGTCGTCGTCTGGATGCGTGTTCGGCGCTATGCCGGCGCCAACGCTGAGACGCGCCGCGTCGCGCTCGGCGCCGGGCTTGCGACGGCATTACTGTTCCTTGTTGTCGCTGTCGTCCTCATCTCGATCACTACCGCGACACTTGGCCAGTACACCGGCTGGCTCGACTTCGCTTTCGCCACAGTCATGTTCAGCGCTATTTACGTCGCGGTTGCAGGCCTTCAGTCGCTCGGCGGCCTTAGCGACACGGAAGGCACGGCCGAAAGTGAGTCGCGCCGTCGCCTCCTGACTCGTATACCCGGCGTCGCCCTCGGCGGCCTCGCCATCATCGTCATCGGCCGCGCCATCCAGGACGCATCAGGCGGTGGCGTGCAGCGCTCTCGCAGGGGCGAGGCAAGCCCTGAGGTTACGCCGACCAAGGAGTTCTATGTCGTCTCTAAGAACCTGATCGACCCCGATCCGGACGGCTCCACGTGGCGTCTGCGGGTCAGCGGCGCCACTGAACGCGAACTCACCCTGAACTACGACGATATGCTCGCGATGCCGTCCCAAGACCAGTACACGACACTGCAGTGCATCAGCAACGAAGTGGGCGGCGAACTCATTGGCAACGCGCTCTGGCGCGGCGTGCCGCTGAGCACCATCATCGACCAGGCGGGTCTGCTGCCGGCCGCGCACCACGTCTTCATGCGCTGCGTCGACGGATACTCCGACTCGATCCCGCTCGACTTCGCCATGCACCCGCAGACGCTCCTGGCCTACCAGATGAACGGTGAACAACTCACCCACAAGCACGGCTTCCCGTTGCGCCTCCTGACACCCGGCAAGTACGGCATGAAACACCCGAAGTGGATCATCGAGATCGAGTTGATGCAGGACGAGCAGCTCGGTTTCTGGCAACAGCGCGGATGGAGCCAGGAAGCAACGATGAACACCACAGTGCGCATCGACGTGCCCGCGCACGGCATGACGCTCTCTCCTGGCGGCCTGCTGGTCCAGGGCGTCGCTTTCTCCGGCGACCGTGGCATCAGCAAGGTTGAGGTCTCGATAGATGGCGGCGACACCTGGCAGGACGCGAAGCTCAAGCCGCCTCTGTCGCCCTACACCTGGATTCTGTGGGAGTACGACTGGACGAACCCGCCTCTTGGTCCAAGCGTCCTGCTGGCCCGCGCCACTGATGGCACCGGCGAGCTACAAATGGCCGACAACTATGACCCTTACCCGGACGGCGCGGCCGCCTACCACGAGGTCCCGTTCCGCATCGAAGCCGGCTCAGCCTGACCAACACCTACCGCCCGAGCACCGCGCGTCCTATCATCAGGGCCTGAGACGTTTCGACGGCGCAAGGAGCCCTCTCGATGATCGCGGTCAACCGGACTACCCACGCACCCACAGACGACCACCCGCTTCTGCTCAAAGCGCACGAGTTTTCACCCAGCGTTAAGGCGTATTCGGACGCAATCGACCGCGAGCGCAAGCTGCCCGGCAGCTTTGGTAGACGAGATGCGCGATGCTGGGTTCTTCCATGCACTGCTGCCACGCGACCTTGGCGGTCAGGAAGCCGATCCCGTTACCGCCAGCCGTATCGTCGAGGAGATCGCGCGCGGCGACGGATCCGCAGGTTGGTGCGTCATGCTGGCGGCGCAGTCGTGTAGCTTCGCCGGGTTTCATCCCGAAAGCAGGACGCACTAGAGATCTACGGCAATGGCGGCATCGTCGCGGGCACTGCGCGCCCGATCGGCCGCGCAGTCGCGACGAAGCAACCGGCCGACGGCTTCATCGTCTCCGGTCGCTGGCCTTTCGCGAGCGGCAGCAGCCACGCCACCTGGTTCGCCGGAGAATGCATCGTCTATGACGGCGACGGCGCCGCGGCTCGACGCAGACGGCAACGAAGTCTCTCGCATGTGTTTCTTCCCAGCTTCCGAGACCACGATTATCGACACATGGGACACGATCGGCCTGCGCGGCACCGCCAGCAACGACTTCAGCCACAGAAGGCACCTTTGTGCCTGCCACGCGCGGTTTCCAGGTGCTCGTCGACAAGCCCGTGCACGATTGGCCGCTGTACAGGTTTGAGCCCCTCGCCTTCATCAATCACGGTACGCACGCGCTTGGTGTCGCCCGCGGCGCCATCGACAGTGCAATTGAGTCGCGATGACGAAGTACGGCTGGGGCGGCGTCATGATGAAGGACGTGCCGCGCATGCAGGCTGCCATCGCCGAGGCCACCGCATGCGTGGATTCCGCCGCCACGTATCTCTACGACACCTCGTGGCGGCTCTGGCAGGGCGCTCTGGCCGGCGAAAACGACGTCGCAGCTGCGTGGCGCGGTCCGTCTTGCGACGAGTCACGCTATGAAAGCCAGCCTGCAAGCCGTGGACGAGCTGCACGCGGCCGTAGCGACGACGGGCATCTTCAACGCCAGCCCGATTTCGCGGCAGTTCCGCGACATCCACACCGCCTCGGCGCATGTCATGATCGGGACGATGACCGTCGAAGCCGCCGGCCGCGTCATCCTCGGCGGGGAGGCCGGCTTCCCGTTCTTCTAGCGCCATGCTGGAAAAGATCAGCGCCATCACGCTCGCAACTGCCGACATGGCTCGCGCCGTCGACTTCTACCGGCGTCTTGGCTTCGAGGTCCTGCACGGTGGCCCGGAGGGCGACTTCACCTCTTTTCGCGTCGGCGAGGGCTACCTTAACCTCGCGCTGCGTCCTGGCTACATGCGCGGACCGCCATGGGGCCGTACGATTTTCTACGTCTCAAACGTCGACGCCATGTACTCCGCGGCACTCGCAGCAGGCCTCAGTCCAGAGACTGAACCCGCCAATGCCACATGGCACGAGCGCTACTTCCATATCCTCGACCCCGACGGCCACGAGCTCAGTTTCGCGAAACCTCTGCCAAGATGAATGCCGGTTTGCCACCGTGTCTCTTAGACTCGCGGGCAGCGCACGGCCAGCTCTGAAAGGACAACAACCCGATGATCGAGAAACTCGCCTTTGGACGCACCGGCCACGAAAGCACCCGCACCATCTTCGGTGCCGCTGCCTTCATGCGCGTTAGCCAGGAGGTCGCCGATGCCACCCTGCCGCTACTGCTCCAGCACGGCATCAACCATATCGACGTCGCCGCCAGCTATGGCGATGCCGAACTGCGCCTCGGCCCCTGGATGGAGGAACACCGTGCCGACTTCTTTCTCGCCACCAAGACCGGCGAGCGGATCTACGAGGCCGCTCGCGACCAGATCCGCCGCTCCCTGGAACGCCTGCGCGTCGACCACGTCGATCTGATTCAGCTGCACAACCTCACGGACCCCGACGAGTGGCAGACGGCGATGTCGTCCGGCGGCGCTCTCAAGGCCGTGATCGAGGCACGGGAGCAGGGCCTCGCGCGCTTCATCGGCGTCACCGGGCACGGCGTGCTGGCGCCGCAGATGCATATGCGTAGCCTCGAACGCCACGATTTCGACTCGGTGCTGCTGCCCTACAACTTCACGATGATGCAAAACCCCGACTACGCGCGCGATTTCGAGGCGCTGGTTGTCATGTGCCGCGAGCGCAATGTCGCGGTGCAAACAATCAAGGGGATCACGATGGCGCCCTGGGGCGAAAAGGAGCGCACCACGAGCACCTGGTACGAACCGCTGCAGGAGCAGGCCGACATCGATCTCGCGGTGAGCTACGTCTTGGGCCGGCCCGGCGTCTACCTCAACACGGCCAGCGACGTCACGCTACTGCCAAAGGTTCTGGCCGCCGCAGAACGCGTATCGGGCGCACCCGACGACGCGACTATGCGCGCCTTGGTTGAACGTCGCCAGATGGCTCCGCTCTTCGTCTGACTTACACGGTCATTTCTTCTGGACGGGCAGCCTAACCGTGAACGTCGCGCCCTTGCCCGGCATCGACTTGCACTCCACGCACCCGCCGTGCGCCTCCACGAAGCCTCGCACGATTGACAGCCCTAGCCCGGCGCCGTCGCCCGACCCCTTGCGCCCGCGCGACTTGTCGCCGCGGTAGAAGCGATCCCACACTCGGTCGGCATGCGACGCATCAAAGCCTTCGCCGTTATCCGCCACGTCCAGAGCTAGCCAGCCGTCCTCCTGACGAACCACGGCGCGTATCTCGCCGCCTTCGGGCGTGTGCTGCAGCGCGTTACGTACCAGGTTCGATACGGCACGCTCGAAGCGGTTGCCGTCCAGCTCCACGTCGGGCAGATCCCCGGATGCCGCCTCGAATCGCAGATCGATGCCGCTGCGTTCCGCCTGCGGGCGCATCCCCTCGACAACCTCAGCCACGATTTCTTGCAGCGGCAGTCGCCGCTTCTCCAGCCGCAGCGCCCCCGCGTCGATCTGGGCCAGGTCAAATAGGTCACCGATCATGCGGTCCAACCGTTCGATCTCGCGCTGGATCAGTGCGTAGTAGCGTGCGCGCTCCGATTCTTCCTCGACGACGCCGTCAGCTAGCGCCTCCGTCATCGCGCGGACGCTTGCCAGCGGCGTTCGCAGGTCATGCGAGATTGCCGCGGTCAGCTCCACACGCTGGGTGTCCAGGCGCTCCCGCTCGCGTTCCGACGCGTCGAGCATGCTCCACAGCCGTTCGACGTCGCTCGCGAGTTGGGCCACCTCGTCGGACTCGGAGAGCGACAGGTCGGGGACGGTTCGCCCGTCCGCCAACGCTCGCACCGCTTCCGAAATCAGGCTTACGCGCTGTGCCACTGATGCGGCCACAGCGATGCTGAATGCGGTCATCAAAACCAGGCTGAAGCCAATAGCTGCCGCCACGACCCAGAAGTCGTGCTCCGTCGAAATGAACATCAAGCGTGCGATTAGTAATACGTTGAAAAGTCCCAGGACGCCGCCGATCAGCGAGCCGACGAATGCCTTGCCACGCAGCCCTAATGGTTTTGACCAGCCACTGCTCAGCGCTAGCCAACCGATTAGCCCCGCCGCCGTGCCCGATGCCGCCAGGTACGTCGCCAGCGATATCATCTCGCTGCGGGGAGGTGCCATCGTCAGGTGCGCGACGACCAGCGCCGCAGCGATCGCGAGGCAGAGTATCGCCAGCCCCGCCAGCGGCGTGCGCCACCGCGGGTCGATATGGACCGGGGAGGAGAGGCTACGGTTCAAACTTGTACCCCACACCCCAGACTGTCTTGAGGTAACGCGGCCGCGCCGCATCTTCCTCGATCTTCTCTCGCAGGCGGCGCATGTGCACCGTCACGGTGCCGGCGTCCCCCGCGAAATCGTAATCCCACACGGCATCCAGCAACTGGTCACGGCTGAAGACCTGCCCCGCGTTTCGTGCCAGATAGAGCAGCAAGTCGAATTCGCGCGCTGTCAGCCGCAAGTCGACGCCGTCGCTGTCGACGACCCTAGTGCGAGCGTTGATCCGCAACGGGCCGAAGCGCAGCATCTCGGCGTCGGCGCCAGGCAGCGATTTCGCCCGCCGCAAAACGGCTTGCACTCGCGCCGCCAGCTCTCGTGGGCTGAACGGCTTCGTAACATAGTCGTCGGCGCCGAGCCCCAGACCCAGGACTTTGTCGGTCTCTTCACCACGAGCCGTCAGCATGATGATCGGCGTCGCGCCACGCGATCGCACCTGCCGGCACACCTCCAGGCCGTCGACCTCCGGAAGCATCACGTCCAGCACGATCAGATCCGGAATGAAAGCGCCCAGCGCGTTCAGTGCCTCCCGGCCGTCACACACGACCATCGTCTCGTAGCCTTCGCGCCGCAGAAAGCGCTCCACGACTTCGGCCACAATCGCCTCGTCTTCGACCACCAGTATTCGGTCAGACATCCCATTCAGAGTAACGCGGTAGCATTACGAATTGCTTACAACCGGATGGCCATGACGGAATCCGTAATCTGCGTAAGGCCTACGTAATCTAGGCCTCTTAGCGTGTTCGTCACCAGACGAAATCTGCTAGGAGGATTCATTTTGACTACTGGACCGGACCTGAGTAAGGGCCTTTCGAGACGCTCATTCATCAAAGTCGGCACAATGGGTATCGCCGCCACCGCGCTCCTCGTCGCCTGCGGCGGCGACGACGATGACGACACGGGAAGCGCGGCGACTCCCGGCGGCAATGGTGACGGAGTTACCGAGGCGACCGCGACCACCGCAGCCGGCGCGCCTGCACCCAGCGGCGGTGGCAATGAGCTGTCGCTGGTCACCGGCTGGTACCGCGACGCCGAAGTGAAGTACTACGACTTCGGCAGCAATACATCCCTCGCCGACGGGAATTCTGTCGCCGTGGCGCCGATCTACGCCTTTATTACGGGCATGGACGCTGATGGCAATCCGCAGTTCGTCGACGGCCAGCACAACATCGTCGCTGTCAAGCCCGGCGACGACGGCTACAGCGACCTTTGGCGCGTCAACCTGGTCACCGTGGACGACGGCTACGAGGCGGATTCGGTCAAGGCGGTCGCGGATGTCATGTCCGGTGGCTTCGAGGTCACTGAGACCGACATCTTCGTCAACTGTCCGATCGTCGCGGAGGGTACCACGCTCGAGGGCGGCGAAGAGCTGACCCAGGGATGGCTCAACGGCGAAGCGGTCTTTTATCCCGACTTCGGCCCGAACCCGCCGGTCGCCATCCCGATCTGGGCCTTCATCACCGGTATGGACGCCGGTGGGAACCCGCAGTTCGTCGAGGGCCAGATGAACATCATCGACTCCGTCCCCGGCGACGCGAGCTACAGCGCCTTCTGGCGTGTCAACCTGGTCATGGTGCCGGATGGCTACGAGGCCAACAGCCTCACTGCTGCCGATGCCGTCCGCGCGGCCGGTATGGAGATCACTCAGACTGATATCGTGGTCAACTGTCCCGTGACCGTCTTCTAGACGGCTCGCAGTCAGTCAGCGAGGCGGGAGGGCGGAAGCCGTCCCGTTTTCACGTCTGAAGAGGGCTACAAAATTCATTTGTGAGCCGACGTGTTCTCAACTCTGCATCATCTCGGAGGTGGTGCGCCAAGGTGCCTAGTCTTAGAACCGCAATGCGTATGGCAACAGCAGACTTATCGTGACCAGTAGTGCCACCAGAAGCAACAACCACCGCCGCAAGAACCACGGCTTCTCATACGGCGCGTCGAAATCGTACGGCGCCGAGTCCGATAGGTCGAAATCGCGGTGCGAGGGGTCGTTAGGGTCGTCGTCTTCGTAGTCGGCAGGGTGCAAACCGCAGCCGTCAGACCGGGCGCTCGCCCTTGATTGTCACGCGGTAGCCGGAGCGCGTTTGCGGCCAGTAATCCCAGATCGCCTGGTGCTGGACGCAGCGATTGTCCCAGAAGGCCATCGAGTTCTTCTGCCAGCGGAAGCGGCACTGGAACTGCGGCTGCGCGATATGCCGGAAGAGGAAGTCGAGGATGGCGTCGCTCTCCTTCTTCGGCAGGCCAACGATGTGGGTCGTGAACATTGAGTTGACGAAGAGCGACTTGCGGCCGCTCACGGGGTGCGTCCGCACGACAGGATGCTCGGAGTGAGGGTAGTCGCGGCCCCCGTCATCGCGGCCAATGCGCGCGTTGACGCTGCGGTAGTAAGGCGCGCCATCGTGCATCGCCGTCATGCCATCGAGGAAGCGCTTCATCGGCTCTGAGAGCGCTTCGTAGGCCGCGTACATGCTGGCGAACAGCGTGTCGCCGCCGGTGGCAGGCAGTGTGTGGATGCGCAGGATCGAACCCAACGGCGGCTCCTCTTCGCAGGAAACGTCCGAGTGCCAGCTCTCACCCGCCACCCGCTTCGAAGTTTCGTCAGCGTGGATGATCATGACTTCGGGATGGGTCTCCAGTCCCGGGTCGTTGGGATGTGCTACCAGGTCACCGAACCAGGCACCCAGCGCCATCTGCGCTTCCACCGAGATGTCCTGGTTTCGGAAGAACAGGACCTGGTGCTCGGTCAGCGCGTCCTGAATCTGCTGGAACGTCGATTCGTCAGGCGTCCGACTCAGATCGAGACCGCTAATTTCGCCACCGATGACGGGCGTGACCGCTGAGACGCTGAATGACTTTGCCATGAGGGAACGATAGCGCACTCGGGAAGCAGTTTCCAGCATCTAATCGCTGTGTCCGCGGTGCTGGACTGCCGATATTCATCATGCAAGGGTGTTCCCTTAGGGAATTACCTCGAATGCGGAGGGGCGTTGGGAAAGTCGCGCATCGTACCCATAATCGGCGTTCCTGAGCCCATCGCAGCGCTCTGCGACCAGCTCGCGGACAGTGTCTACATCATGGATGCCCACGGCGTGATCTGCTACGCCAACAGCGCCTTCGAACGAATGACAGGCTACAAGCCCGAAGAAGTCGTCGGCAAGCCGTCGAGCATCCTGTCCTCGGGCTCCCATCCAGCAGTCTTGTTCACCGACATGTGGGAGACCTTGCACTCAGGCATGCCTTTCCGCTTCGTATTCACCAACCGCAAGAAGGACGGCTCCCCCTACGAGGAAGGAGTCATGATTTCACCAGTTCACCAAGCGGAGACGGCCCAGGACTTCTACGTCCACATGGGCCGTTCGATCAGGTTCACGCGTCAGAACTTCGACGTCTTCACTATCCTCGCCAACAGCGCCCCTGCCGGAATCTACCTGCAGCGTGACGGTGTTCTCTACTTCGTCAACGAACGCCTCGCAGCTTTGCTCGGCCGTGCCCCCAACGATTTGGTCGGCTCGAATTGGCTCGACCTGGTAGCCGAAGAAGACCGCGATGCAGTTCTTAGGTACACCGCTCACTCATCGGGCGAGCGATCTGATTTTCCGCTTGAGTGCCGGGTTCACACCCCAGACGGGGAACGTTGGGTCATGGCGAGCGTCCAACCGATTACCTTTGCCGGTCCCGAGGCTATGACAGGCGACTTCACGGCCGGCTACGTCGTCGACATAACCGCAAGAAAGCTTGCCGAGGAACGCCTTCGTAACGCCATCTCAATCCAGACCGCGACGCTCGAGTCCACCACCGATGGCATCGTGGTGCTCAACCGGGCTCGCGAAATCGTAAGTCACAACCAACGCTATGCCGAGATTTGGAGGATCGAAGACGGTTTGACCGTCGGCGCCGAACGGGCGCGCGCAATGCTTGGTAATCAGATGAAGAATCCGCTCGAATTCCGACGCGTCATTGAGGAAACGTGGGCCAATCCAATGGTCGAACAGACCGGCTCACTCGAGCTTCGCGACGGACGCCACCTCGAGTACTATTCCAAGCCTCAGGTCGTCGAAGGTGAAGTTGCCGGCCGCGTCTGGAGCTGGCGAGACGTTACCGAGCGCCGCCGATTCGAATCTGCCCTTCTACGCCTTGCCAACTTCGATTCGTTGACCGGTCTGATGAACCGTCACAAGATTCAGGAGGAGTTAGAGGCCTGTCTGGGAAAAAGCCAGCACCCTCGCGGCGCTCTCCTGCTGCTCGACCTCGATGGCTTCAAGGAGGTCAACGATACTTTCGGCCACCAGGCCGGCGACGAGGTTCTGGTCCAGGTGGCGCGCGTCCTGGCCGACTCAGATCTCGGCGAACTGATCGGCCGCTTCGGCGGTGACGAGTTTGCCGTCCTGCTTCCAGGTGTTACGGCTCCACGGGCACTGCAGATCGCTGAGCGAACGCTGCATCACCTTTCGGAACACGATTACGTGGCCTCGGCAAACCACGTCTCGATTACGGGCAGCATGGGTGTTGCCTTTTATCCGGGACATGCCACTACCAGCGATACGCTCCTCAGCGCTGCCGACCTTGCCCTTTACGAAGCCAAATCAGACGACAACGGCAGCATTTGTGTTTATTCGCGGCGCCTAAAGAGTCAGAGCCGCCTACGGATCCGCGGTGACTGGCAGACCCAACTCCGCACCGCGATCTCGAAGAGCCAGGGCAAGCTGTACGCGGAAAAGGCGCTGCCGCTGCGGGCTGGGCTGCCCGTACTCTACCGGCTGACTATCCGAATGACCGGTTCTCGAAGCCATGTCCTCTCCAGTCGGGACATCGGCGCCTTGGCCCAGCAGGCCAGCCTCTCGGTCGCGCTCGACCGCTGGCTGCTGCGCGAGACGATCGCCCTGGCGCGACGGCCTTCCTTCATAGCCACCGGGGCCGGGCTTAGCTTCGAGCTTTCTGTCCACTCTTTGGCCCACCCTGACGTCCTGCGGCGCCTGCTCGATCTTGCCGCACTGCGCGTTGCCCAGGGCAGCCCGCTCGTGCTTGAGGTCACCGGCCTCGATGCTCTGGCTGGGGCTGAAGCCTCGATCGCCACGCTGCGCGCCGCCGGCTATCGCTTCGAAGTTCCCGAATCCAGCAGCCTCATGCTTTCCCAGGTCCTCGCCGCGATGCCGATCGACCACCTCAAGCTCGACCCCTCGATTGTGCGGGAGCTTTCGGTGAACTCATCGCTCCTGGCACTCATCAAAGGCATGATTCAGACAGCGCGCGGACTCGGCGCCGCGGTCATCGTTGAGCAGGTGCCGAACGGAATAACCCTTGCTACGCTGCAAGCGCTCGGTGTGGACTATGCTCGTGGTCCTGCGGTCGGATCGGCGCGCAGCGCAAACGCCGTGTTTCGTCCCGCGGCACACAGACTACGAGCCGCTTAGCCGCATCAAGATTCATCAAATCGCTGGATAAAATCTGGGTATTGCTGTACTCTTCCGGCGTCTGAGACCCGACCTCTCAGCCAGGACGTGTTATGCAGAAGATTCGGGTTCGGCGCAAGCCACGTCAACTCGTCCTGGACGGGCTGTTCGTCGTCCTCCTGTTGCACTTCTTCGTCACCGGCAGCGTCGTACCCGCCGCGCTCGTTGACCTCTTCCGCGACCAACCTCAAATCGTCGTTTCCACGGAGCCGGCGCTCATACCCGGACAGGACCCCGATTCAGATCCCCAGATCGAAGAGGACGACCTGCATCCGGAGACACGCAATCCTGCCCTCGGTTTCATACACCCTTACCTCTAAGGCCACTTAGCTGCGCCCTCCAAAAGAGCACACCCGTCACCCTTTCGCTTCCGCATGTCTTTAACGATTGACTCTAAAGCGCCACTGGCGGATGATTTTGAAAACCCTGTCCCAGACGTAAATCAGTCGTATTGGGGCCGCCGTAAGAGCGAGGACTCTCCATGCACGAAACCGAAATCGAAGCGGCTCTGGCCGCGAAGGGCGTCGCAAACGATGCCGTCAAGGCCTTTGTCAAACACTGGGCCGCGCACCTCGACCCCGCTGCCGTCGAGGTGGTGAGCGCGGAGGACGATGCGAGGTTGTTGTGGGAAGCGCTGGCCGCCGGTGAAATCTCCGAGGTCACCGGCGGTCGTTATTTTGCCCGCTCCTACTCCAAGGACACGGCTCGCTCTGAGGAGCGCACATTCGTCGCCACCAGCAAGCCTGAAGACAAAGGCGCCTACAACAACTGGGTAGATAGTGCGGAGCTAAAGCCGAAGGTCGAGGCATTAATGGCCGGCGACTCCCGCGGCAAGACGATGTACGTCCTACCGTACCTCATGGCGCCACCCGGTGGGCCCCTCGACCAGTGGGCCGCCGGCGTCCAGCTCACCGACAGCCGTGTCGTCGTGCTGCATATGATCCGCATGGCCCGCGTCGGCGTCGAATTCCTCAATCGCCTGCCCGATCAGGCCAACTTCGTGCGTGGCGTCCACGTGACCGGCGATCTCGACAACCTCGAGCAGGGCACGCCCAATGACAAGCGCTACTTCGCCACCGTCGCTGACGAACGTCTGCTGCTACACTACGGATCCTCTTATGGCGGCAACGCGCTGCTGGGCAAGATCGCCCACGGCCTGCGCCAGGCCTCCTACGACGGCTATGCGTCCGATGGCTTCTTGGCCGAGCAGTTCATGCTCATTGGCATTCGCGACAAGCAGACAGGTCGCACGTACCACATCTGTGGCGGCTTCCCCAGCGCATCAGGCAAGACCAACCTCGCCATGATGCACCCGCCCGCCTCCCTGGCCGACCGTTACGAGGTCTACTTCTTCGGCGACGACATTGCCTGGATCTACGTGAACCCCGGCGACGGCCGACTCTACGCATTCAACCCCGAGTTCGGTGTCTTCGGTGTTGCCAAGGACACCAACGAGAGCACTAACCCAAACGCCGTCTACGCGTCAGGTGAAGGGTCCGGCGCGCTGTTCACTAACGTTGCCTACAACCCGAACACGAAAGACGTCTGGTGGGAAGGCTGCACTGCGGAACCGCCCATGGATGTCTCAGGCTGGTTCGACTGGCGCGGCGACCCAATCAGCGACCGTCCCGCTAACCGCCAGCGCTCCGGCGCCGACGGCGACGAATGGGCCCACCCGAACAGCCGATTCACCACTACGCTGGCCAACGTACCCAACCTAAGTCCGGAAGCCAATGAGGGCGCCGGCGTGCCGATCGACGCGATCATCTTTGGTGGCCGCGTGCGCGATCGTGAGCCCCTGATCCGTGCCATACGCGGCAACGCCGAAGGCGTATACGACGGCCTCACCCTCGGCGCTGAGGCCACCTTCGCCGCCGAAGGCAAGCAAGGCGTCCTGCGCTACGACCCGATGTCGATGCGGCCCTTCCTGTCCTACTCTGAAGGTGCCTATGCTCAGCACTGGCTCGACGTCCTTGGACGCGCGAGTCAGAAGCCGATCTTCGCCCATGTCAACTGGTTCCAACGCGAGCCAAACGGCCGCTACATCTGGCCCGGCTACAGTGAGAATCTGCGCGCGCTACTCTGGCTCATGGACCTCGCAGAGGGCCGGGCTGAGGGTGAAGCGTCGCCCGTCGGCATCCTGCCGCGGTACGAGGAGCTCAACCTGCAGGGCCTCGACATCTCTGATTCAGACGTTGAGCGGCTGTTCACGATCGACCGCGAGCGGTGGCAGCAAGAAATGATCAACCGGGAAGAGCACCTCTCGCAGTTCAACGGCCTCCCGGAGGAAATCTGGCAGGCCCACCGCGACATGAAGGCAGCCTTTTAGCAGCGCCCACCGCAAGGAATGAAGGCGACGGTTCTCTAACCGAAGCTTCGGCGCGCCTCGCGTTACAACGAGCTACCGGCCGGCCGTGCGGCAATCTCACATAAGGCTACGTGAGATTTGACCGGGCAAGTGACGAATTCGCGGCCTAAGCCACTAAACGCAACTTCGAAGGGACCGCCACCTGCGCCATTGCAGACACCGTCTCGCGGTTCACCAACACCACGGGCGCCTCGAGGAACGAGCCGTCCGCGAGAGTGATCGTAGCGCCAGTCACCGAGAAGAAATGTGTGAAGAGGTTCGGGTCCGCGCGTAAGGCAGTCGTGCTGTAGCCGCCGGGTAAGTGTGCCGTACCGGCAATCACGAGCGGCGGAGATAACACCACGACAGGTAGCTCCCTTGTCTTGGCACGCCCGGTCATCGTTGTGGCAAGCGTCCGTTGCCGGTCCTGCTCGCTCGTCTCCCAGGGAATCGCCGCGAGGATCGCCTTCTTCTCGATCGTGATACTCGGCGCCT
Source organism: uncultured Chloroflexia bacterium (assembly GCA_963766645.1). Lineage (GTDB taxonomy): Bacteria > Chloroflexota > Dehalococcoidia > DSTF01 > WHTK01 > WHTK01. The sequence continues at coordinate 62,906 of CAVYAY010000003.1, forward strand.
GCAGCGGCTCGCCTGTTCCCAGCTTCGCTACAACGTTTTCCAACACGATCGCGTCACCAGGCGTGTTCAATACTTCGGAAAGCCTGCGGCGACGCTCTACCTGGTTACAGTAGCCCTCGATTCGGGCCCCGGCCAGCAGTACCTCGACAAGCAGCGCGGACTCGGTCTGGTTCATGACTTAATTCTCGATCTTATTTCGGCAATCAGCAGGAGACTGCTCAGTGGCAATCGCCCTAACCGGACAGCAGGGACGTGAGGTCGCTTTTGTGGTTCAGGATGTCGCGCCAGAGGTCGCCCTGCTGCGCGATGCGATTCGGCAGCGTCAGCAAATTCAGGCTCGTTGGGTCCAGCTTCGCCAGTTCCGCCCACGTGATCGGCGTGGACACGCCCGCCCAGGGTGTGGGGCGCGGCGAGTATTGCGCCGCCAACGTCTTGCCACGGGTGTTCTGGTTGGCGTCGAAGAACACCTTGCCTTCACGCTTCGTCGTGTCCCATTCGAGCGTGACGTCCTTCGGGTGCTGCTGCACCAGGAAACGCCCGATTATCTGCGTAGCGGCGCGTATCTCGTCGTAGTCGTAGTGGCGCAACATCGGTAGGTAGACGTGGAGCCCCGTCTTGCCGCTCGTCTTCACGAACGACGACAGATTGAGCTGGTCCAGCAACGCCTTCAGCGATAAGTGCCACCTCGACCGTCTTCTCCCATCCTCGCTTGTTGTATTCCGGCTCGTCGCCCTTCGCTTCCTTGCCGGAATAGATGTACGGGTCGAGGTCGAACACCATGAAGTCCGGGTAGTTCAACGAGGACGCATCCAGCGTCTCCTCCGAAGTCGCGAAGTCGAGCCCGCGGCCGTGAGCGTCCGGCTCCGGGTCCGTGCGCGACATCCATGCGTGTAGCTCCAGGTCGGCTAGCTGGCCTAGCCAGACCAGCGTCGCGAGGTTGTTGCAGAGGATGTAGTCGTCGGACTGCTGGTTGCTGCCGGACCAAATGCGGGCCGTCTCGACGAAATCGCGGCAATGGCTGTTCGTAGTGCTTCTGGTAGAAGGGCTTAGCCTCAACGCCATTGGGATAGCGCGTCAGGGTCAACGGCCGGTCTCTGAGATGGGGCAGAAGTAGCGGCGCCAACTTGACGTAATAACGAATCAGCTCTCGCTTCGGCAGCGCTGGCGTCTCGCCGTGCGCCGGCCAGAATGGCTTGTCCAGGTTCGTCAGCTTCACCGGCTCGCCGTCCACGTCCAGCGTGAAGTTCGCTTTCGAACTCTCCAGCTGCGCGAGCAGCGCATCAACTAGGAGTACGAATTCCGCTAGCTCTGAAGGCAGGGGCGTGTCCATTGCTTGAAGCAGAGGTGCCGGTCGATCGCGGCTGACGCTTTCTCAGGTACCTCGCGGCGTACGTTGCGCGGCTCGATGTCGTCCCGCACGCCGAGGAACACCGGCGCCCGCAGCCTGCCGTCCTTCGTCCACTCGGCGAACTTCACCTCCACCACCAACACCGGCCTGGTGAACGTCACGCCATCCACGGCGTTCTCGAACGGCGAATCAAGGCGTCTCGAGCGGCTTCAGCGCCTTGCGAACCGCCGTCAGCTCCGCGTCATCGAACCCGGAGCCGACGTTGCCCGCGTAGCGCAGACTTCCCGTCCTCCCAGTAGCCGATCGCCAGCGCTCCGAACGTGCTACGGCGCCCGCCCTCGCCCGGCGTGAAGCCACCGACGACAAACTCCTGCTGTTGAACATTCTTAACCTTGAGCCACGCGGCGCTGCGCTGACCCGACTCGTAACGCGAGTCGGCGCGCTTGCCTACAACGCCCTCGAAACCCAGCGATTTGGCCCCAGCGGCCACGTCGCGCCCGTCGCCTTCGATCCAGGTGATGATGCGGAGGTGGTCGCCCGGCAGGGCCTTCGCCGCTAGCAGTACTTTGCGCTCCCGCAACGGGACCGCCCGCAGGTCGTAGCCGTCGAGGTAGAGCAGGTCGAACAGGAACAGCACCACCGGGTTCTCAGCGTCGACCTTGCCGTTGTCGCCGCGCAGCAGGTTGATCCGCGGCTGCAGCAGCTGGAATCGCGGTACGCCGTCCGGCGTCGAGGGCGCAAATTTCGCCGTCCAGCACCATCGAATGGGCCGGCAGCCGCCCCAGGGCCGCGATCAGTGACGGGTACTGCTTCGTGATGTCGACGCCGCGGCGGCTGCGCAGTTCGACCTTGCCGTCGCTCAGGTAAGCAAGGACGCGGATGCCGTCTAGCTTCGGTTCCCAAAGCCAGCCTTGGCGGTCGAAGGGCTTGTCGACCAGGCTGGCCAGCATGGGCCGCTCCTTCTTCGAGTCCGGGAAGGGAGCGGCGCGCGCATTGGGGTGCGATTCGACGCTCGCGGTCGCCGCGCTGGGCAGACGGCCCTCCTTGAGATCCCTGATCGTCAGGCCCTGAGCGCACCGAGCGGTCCTCCAGCGTCATGTCGCGCTCGGAGACGTGCTCGTCGCGGTGCTTGATGAAGAGCCAGTTCTTGCCCTCGTCCTTTTTGCCCTGGCCGTACTTCGTCCGCACCAGCGTGAAGCTGCCTTGCAGCTTGTGACCCTGCAACGTGAATGACAACTTGCCCCGCGCGATGCCCTCCAGCATCCGCCGAGATCCCTCCTCCTTGTCGTCCCAGGAGTAGACGCCGTCTTCGTCCGGCGTGTAGATGCCCTCGTCCCAGACGATGACCTGCCCGCCGCCGTACTCGCCTTTCGGGATCACGCCCTCGAAGGTGCGGTAGTCGTAGGGGTGGTCCTCGGTCATCACGGCGAGCCGTTTCACTTTTGGATCAAGCGACGGGCCATTCGGAAGCGGCCACGACTTCAGGACGCCATCAACCTCGAGGCGAAAGTCCCAGTGCATGCGCGTCGCAGCGTGCTGCTGAACGACGAAGACGAGGTTGCGCTGCGATGCATCAGGGTCGCCCGGCGGCGGCTCCGGCGTCTTCTTGAAGTCACGTTTCTTGCGGTACTCGTCCAGCATCGACTTTGGCACGAGATAAATCGTAAGTCGCGCCTTTCAGGTTCGCAATGACGTTAAGCCGTTCCAAGGACTACCTGGTGTCGCTCCCCGCCGCTCGTGTCGATCGCATCCAACACGATCGTGAACCCAGCCGCCTCGATCAGTTCGCGATTGCGCTCGGGGCCAAAGTGGCTCCAAAGTGTTTCCGCGCCATGGAAATCGGCGTCCGAACCTTCCCAGTCGTCTGCGCCCATCGTCGCGAGGAATGCACCGCCCCGTGAAAGGTAACTATGTAGCGTCTGCAGTAGCCGCCCATGATGGTTCCTGTCGATATGAAAGATCGAGTACATCGCGACGACGCCGTCTACCGGATACTGCCCCTCGCGCAGCGAGTCCATATCAGCGATTTCGAAATGCGCTTGCGGCACATTGTTCCTTGCAAGCTCAACTTGCCTCGGTGAGATGTTGATACCCGTCACCGCGGGCCCGCAACTCACGAGAAAACGCGCCACGGGCATTCCCGAGCCACTTCCAACATCAAGCACTTTTGACCCAGTCGCCAGTAGCCTTACGAATCGCGTGAGATGGATTTCGTTGTCGAAATGGTTCCGGTGCTCGGCGTAGGCCTCAGCAATTCGGTCGTAGCCTTCGCGGACGCGTTCGTTCATGGCTCAAGGCTACAGCAGCGCAGGGTACGTAACGCGTTCGCCCTCAACGTGCGCGGACGCCGTGAGGGAATGCTCTTTCTGTTGCCCGCCGATGATGTGCAGCACTTTCACGCCGCGCGCCGTTAGCGCGTCCGAGATCAACGACCGGTGACACTTCCACGGCACCGATTCCGCGCACATGATCGCGACTCGAGGCTCGCTTCCGGCTTCGATCACTTGCCGTCAGGGCGGATTCGAACTCCGGCGTCTGCATGTAATCGGCGAAGCCGCGAAACCCCTCGTCTCGCAGCCCGCGGTTTTTGGAATCGACGTCGGGCTTACGGCGTCCGCCTAGCGACGGCATATGGCGGTAATCGATACCTGCTTCGCCTAGCGCCAGCGACAGCCGATCGCGGTTGAACTGCGGATGCCGTCTCGATTGCGGGTACATGCGCACATCGAATAGCAGCCGTACGTCAGCCGAGCGCAGCGCGTCGAGAAGCGCCTCAAAGGGTACGTTGGAGTGGCCGACTGTCCAGATTTGCTGCTCAGCCCACGGCCGGAGATTACAGGATCGTCCCGGTTGTGGGCTGGCGCGTCTAGACTTCGCGCAGTTCCTTGGCCCGCAGCATGAAGAGGATTGCCATCACGCAGACCAGTGAGCCCAGCAGCGCAACCGCTGTCGGCGCGCTGGTGAACTCGGCGAGCGCTCCACCAAGCAGTCCACCGAGGGGCATCATGCCCTGGCTCAGCATGTAAATCCCCATGACACGTCCGCGAAGCTCATCGGGCACGATGAGCTGCAGGATCGTCTGGTTTGTAGTCAGATAGACCATCTGCGCCGCGCCGGTCAGGGCTAGGAAGACGAGTGCCAGCTCAAACGACTTTGTCTGGGAAAACGCCACCAGGGCGATTCCCAGCAGTAAGATCGCTCCCATCATCAGCATGCCGCGCCGCTCGACATTGCTCAGCGTGGCCAAAGTCAGGGTCCCGATTACGGCTCCGACGCCAATTGCCGAGCCCATGATGCCAAACGCGCTCTGCGCCTTGCCGAAGACGTCTGTTGCAAAGATCGGCAGCAGTGCCATATAGGGAAACGCCAGGATCGTTGGCACGAAGGCCAGTATTAGTTGAATTCGAAGCGTGCGGTGAGACCATACGTATTTGATGCCTTCGACCAGGTTTGCGCGCACTGACGTATCGGCTGCGCGCGTAGTCTCCGGCACCACCATCGGGACCACCATCGCGAAGACTCCTACGTAGGCGAGGCCCATCAGCATGAAGTTCTCGACGCCACCCAGGTAGGCCAGAATGACGCCTGCCAACGCCGGCCCGAGGATTCGCGTGATGTTGAATCCTGCCGACTGCAGCGCCAGTGCGTTCATCAGCTCGTGTTTCGGAACCAGGTTCGGAACGATCGACTGACGGACGGGGTTGTTGAACGCCCAGGCCACGCCGGTTATCAGCGCAAACGCGAAGAGGAACCAGACCTGCAACACGTCGGCGAACAGAATGGCGGCCATGGTCGCTGATGCGAGGAAGAGGAATACAGCTGTTCCCTGCAGAAGCCACTTGCGGTTGACGCGGTCGGCTGCGACACCGCCAACCGGCGCCAGCAGCAGCAGGGGCAAGGCCCGAAATCCGTTAATCGAACCCAGCAAGAAGGCGTTGTGCGTCATATCCCAGACCAGCCAGCCCACGGTGATCTGCTGGAACCACTGACCGGCGCTGGTGAACAACGTGCTGGTCCAGAGCAGACGGAAATCACGATACCTGAGAGAGCGGAATGTCCCGCCGCTGGTTCTTCGCGGCGGACCAGCGTCCGCTACGGCGATCGCGTCGCGGGTGGGGTTCTCTGGCTACAGCCTCAGTCAAGAATGTTACTCAACAACTAAAGTCACCCAGAAACTCTGACGCTTACGGAAAGGTACTGGCGACAAGCATAGCAGAAGCGTATAAATGGCGCGAAAATCGCCCTCTAAGCTCGTGACGCGTATTACTATGAACCTGCTCCCATCAAGCAAAGGAGGAGCGGGAATGACGGTTGAACCCCTGATTCTTGCCGTCGACGATGAGGCCGGAATTCTCCGGCTAATCCGCCTCGAGCTCTCCGAGCAGGGCTTCCGCGTGGTCGTCGCCAGCGATGGCGACGAAGCGATACGCACTTTCGAACAGCAGCGACCCGACGTCGTGGTGCTCGACATCATGCTGCCCGACATGAGCGGCCTCGAAGTCATGCGCCGCCTGCGCGAGCGCTCGAATACGCCGATCATCCTGCTGACGGCCCGTGACCACGACGAAGACAAGGTGCGCGGCCTCGAGCTTGGCGCCGACGACTACGTTGTCAAGCCCTTCAACCCGCAGGAGTTACCGCCCGCGTCCGCGCCGTCATGCGCCGCGCCGTCCGTGAGTCCATGGGCGACAGCCTAGTCGTCGCCGGCGACGTCGAGATCGACCTCGACAAGCGTCTCGTCACCAAGGCAGGCGAGCCCGTGTCGCTGACCCGTACCGAATGGATGCTACTGCAGCACCTCGCGAGCAACGCGGGTCGCGTCATGCTCAACACGGAGCTTCTCAGCAAGGTCTGGGGACCCGAGTACATTGACGACCTGCAGTACCTGCGTGTCTGGATTTCGCGCCTGCGCAGCAAGCTGGAGACGGACCACGCCCAGCCCAGCGTGATCAAGACGCTGCAGGGCATCGGCTACCTGCTGGACGTCGAAGGCAGGCTGTCAGAGGAGCCGACCGCCCAGTCCTCAACCGCCGCCTAGCGACTCCGTACGATACGCGACGAACGGGGCAAAGCATCGGTTTCGAGCTACTCCGACCCGGCTTTGCCTACTTGCCCACAAGCGCCGCGGCACTCTAACTGTGCCCTTTGCGACATCTCGGATCGCTGAGTTCGCACATGCCGGCTGTGGCTGTTACACAACTCTGCGAAGCCAACTTCGTTCGGTCGGCCCAAAGATTCCGAGAAGCAGTTCGGGGCACAATGTCGCAGAGTCCCGCACTCTGAGCCCGCCTTACGCCCCATCGCCTTGGCGCGAATTTGAAAGGAGCGCTTCTAGATGACGACGACCTTCCAGAGCAGCCCGAAATTCCTCTGGACCAGTGAGAGCGTGACCGAAGGTCACCCGGACAAGGTCTGCGACCAGATCTCTGACGCAGTCCTCGACTGGAGCCTTAGCCAGACACCCAACGGCCCGCGTCGCCTGCGAATCCAGCATCAAGTCCGACGAGAACGATGACTGGGTCTGGGTCTACGGCGAGGTAACGCCGCTGCCGCCGCCGGAAGTCGTCGACCAGCTGGTGCGCCAGGTCCTCACCGACATCGGCTACACCGACCGCTCTTACGGCACCAGCGCCGAGACCGCGCAAGGTCAACGTCCACCTCAGCGGCCAGTCCGCTGACATCGCGATGGGCGTCGACAAGGCCCTCGAGGCCAAGGCCGGCTCGCTGGAAGACGACCTCGACACCGGCGCCGGCGACCAGGGCATGATGGTCGGCTTCGCTTGCGACGAGACGCCGGAGTTCATGCCGGCCGCCATCGCATACGCGCACCGCCTGACCCGCCGCCTCGCCGAAGTCCGCAAGAACGGCACGCTGCCCTGGCTGCGCCCCGACGGCAAGAGCCAGGTCACGGTCGAGTACCACAACGGTAAGCTCGCCCGCATCGACGCGGTCGTCATCTCCACGCAGCACGCGCCCGAGATCAGCCAGGAAGAGATCGCCGCCGAGATCCGCAAGCACGTCATCGACCCAGTGATCCCTGCGTCGCTGATGGACGCCGACACCAAGTTCTACATCAACCCCACTGGTCGCTTCGTCATCGGTGGCCCTTACGGCGACTCCGGTCTGACCGGCCGCAAGATTATCGTCGACACCTACGGCGGCTTCGCCCGCCACGGTGGTGGCGCCTTCAGCGGCAAGGACCCGACGAAGGTCGACCGCTCTGCCGCTTACGGCGCCCGCTGGGTTGCCAAGAACGTCGTCGCCGCGGGTCTGGCCAGCCAGTGCGAAGTCCAGCTCGCATACGCCATCGGCGTTGCTCGCCCGGTCAGCGTCACGGTCGAGTGCTTCGGCACGGAGAAGGTGTCCACGGACAAGATCGAAGCTGCGGTGAACAAGGTCTTCGACCTGCGCCCGGCCGCGATCATTCGCGACCTTGACCTGCGCCGCCCGATCTTCCGCCAGACGGCTGCCTACGGCCACTTCGGCCGCACGGACCTCGACGTGCCCTGGGAGCAGACGGACCGCGTCAACGAGTTGAAGGCCGCCATCGGCTAGCCTCGGCAGGCGCTGGAGATGTCGCTCCAATATCTCTTTGATATAATGGAAGGGCTGAGGAGCGCTGCGGTCCCCTTTAGTAGACGGATCAGGCTCAGCTAACACAAAACGGCGCTCGCATCGGAACGGTGCGGGCGCCGTCTTTTTGCCCGCCAAGCGCCGCCTGCATGACAGGCTGTAACAGAGGAGACATTCCCCTATGCCAGTAGCCAAGGAACATCGCGTAGCGGATATCGGCCTCGCCGACTTCGGACGCAAAGAAATCGCCATCGCCGAGTCGGAAATGCCGGCGCTCATGGCGATCCGAAAGGAATACGCCAAGAGCCAGCCGCTGAAGGGCGCCCGCATCGCCGGCTCCCTGCACATGACGATTCAGACCGCCGTCTTGATCGAGACGCTGGTCGCCCTCGGCGCCGACGTGCGCTGGGCCTCCTGCAACATCTACTCCACGCAGGACCACGCCGCGGCCGCCATCGCTGCCGCGGCACGCCGGTCTTCGCCTACAAGGGCGAGTCGATGGCGGAGTACTGGGAGTTCACCCACCGCATCTTCGACTTTGACGGCCAGGGCCCCAACATGATCCTGGACGACGGCGGCGACGCCACGCTGCTCGTGCACCTCGGCTCAGACGCCGAGAAGGACGCCTCCGTTCTCAACAACCCGAAGAGCGAGGAGGAAATCGCCCTCTTCGCCGCGATCAAGAAGCGCCTGGCCGAGCAGCCCGGCTGGTACTCGAAGATGGCGTCCGGAATCAAGGGCGTTAGCGAAGAGACCACGACCGGCGTGCACCGCCTCTACCAGATGGCGAACGAGGAGCGCCTGCTCTTCCCCGCCATCAACGTCAACGACTCCGTGACGAAGTCGAAGTTCGACAACATCTACGGCATTCGCGAGTCGCTCATGGACGGCATCAAGCGCGGCACCGACGTCATGATCGCCGGCAAAATCGCGCTCGTGGCGGGCTTCGGCGATGTCGGCAAGGGCTCAGCCCAGGCCATGCGTTCGCTGCAGGCCCAGGTCTGGGTCACGGAGATCGACCCGATCTGCGCGCTGCAGGCGGCGATGGACGGCTATCGCGTCGTCACCATGGAGTACGCGGCGGACAAGGCCGACATCTTCGTCACCACGACGGGTAACTTCAACGTCATCCGCCACGAGCACATGGTGAAGATGAAGAACAACGCCATCGTCTGCAACATCGGCCACTTCGACAACGAGATCGACATCGCCAGCCTGAAGCAGTACGAGTGGGAGAACATCAAGCCGCAGGTCGACCACATCATCTTCCCGGACGGCAAGCGAATCATCCTGCTGTCTGAGGGCCGCCTGGTCAACCTCGGCAACGCAACGGGGCACCCGTCCTTCGTCATGAGCTCTTCCTTCGCCAACCAGGTGCTGGCGCAGATCGAGCTGTTCACCAAGACGGACGAGTACCCGACGGGGGTCTACGTGCTGCCCAAGGAGCTGGACGAGAAGGTCGCCCGACTGCAGCTCACCAAGCCTCGACGTCGAGCTGACGGAGCTGACGCCGGAGCAGGCAACCTACATTGGCGTCCCGCAGCAGGGCCCGTACAAGGCGGACCACTACCGCTACTAGCGGCGCATCGCAGAGAGAGCAGACAGAAGGGCGGCCCATATGGGCCGCCCTTCGTGTCTCGTTGGGCCGATGTCGACCGGGGCTGTGCCCCAATCCCGTGGCGTGATAAAACATGACGCTGCACGCAAATACTGAGGAGGGGACGACACGATGGCATTCAAGTATCGCGCCGACCACGTAGGTAGCTTCCTGCGACCGCAGGAGGTGCTCGACGCACGCGAGCGTGGCGCTTCAGCCAGACGAACTGCGCGCGCTGGAAGAGAAGCACATCCTGCGCTTCCTCGACAAGCAGAAGGAGCTCGGCTTCAAGATCTTCACCGACGGCGAGATCAGCCGCCGCACCTTCATGTCGCGACTTCAACGACGCGACCTCCGGCTGGGACGACGAGCAGGGCGTCAACCGCATGTGGGCCGGCGGCGACCGGCTCTCAGGCCAGCACCATGCGCGTCTCCGGCATCATCCAGGAGAAGATCAGGCAGACGAAGCGCCTCACCAAGCACGAGGTCGACTTCATGAAGGCGCACAGCCCGGGCGACATCAAGATCACACTGCCGACGCCGAACCAGTTCCCCGCCATCGGCTGGAAGAAGGAGATTTCCGGCGGCGTCTACCCCACGTACTCCGACTTCCTCTGGGACCGCGTGCCGATCGTCCGGTCCGAGATTCAGGCGCTGTGCGAAGAGGGCGTCAAGTACATCCAGATCGACGCGCCGCGCTACTCCTACTACATCGACCCGAAATGGCGCGACTACGTGAAGAACGAGATGGGCAAGGACCCCGAGGAGGCGCTGGACGAGGCCATCGCGGTCGACAACGCCATGCCTGGAAGGCGCCAAGCGTGACGGCGTCGTGATCTGCATCCACCTCTGCCGCGGCAACAACCGCAGCGAGTGGTACGCCGAGGGCGGCTACGACCCGATCGCCGAGAAGCTGTTCAACCAGCTCAACGTCGACGCCTTCTCGCTGGAATACGAGAGCGAGCGCGCCGGCACCTTCGAGCCGCTGCGCTTCGTTCCGCGCGACAAAGTCGTCATCCTCGGCCTGATCAGCAGCAAGCTGCCGCAGCTCGAGTCCAGGAAGTCCTCATGCGCCGCATCGAGGAGGCGAGCAAGTACGTTTCGCTGGACAACCTGGCGCTGGAGCCGCAGTGCGGCTTTGCCTCCGTCGATGGAGGGCAACCTGCTCACCGAAGACGAGCAGTGGGCCAAGCTCAAGCTCGTCGTCGACACGGCGAAGAAGGTCTGGAAAGACGCCTGAGACAGCATAGGGCTGTCGGCACAAAATTGAAGGGCCCCGTCCGACGACGGGGCCCTTCATGCTCCAGAGTCACTTATTTCTGCGCGTGCATCTCCCGGACTAGCGCCTGCAGGTCCCACTCAGTCGTTCATGATCAGCGCCGACGGTCTTGGTGCCTTACGTGCGACGATCTGCTCTGCTCGCTGGCGGACGCGATTCTCCTCCTGCGCCGGGTGCGTCAGGATGTAGAAGTCGTTGTTCTTGATCGCGTCCAGGACGGTCTCGGCGACCTCTTGGGGCTGCTTGCCTGCCGCCACCGCCGCCGTCATGCGCTCACGATAGCGCCGAATGCGCTCCGCCTGCACGCTGGCTGGCGTCGATGCGGTCCTCTGCTAGCTCATCGGCGGCGGTTGCGGTCACGGTCGTGATGTTGGTCGCGACGCCGCTGGGGCAAGCACGAGGCGTTGAACTTCGAGTCGATCATCTGCAGGTTCTGCGCCAGCCACTCCGTCATCGCGACCACGGCGTGCTTCGTGACGCCGTAAATGCCCCAACCGCTGCCCAGCGCGGCGATCGACGCCGTGTTAATGATGTGGCCTTCTTCGCCGTGCTCTAGCATCTTCGGGACAAAGACGCGGATGCCGTGCAGCACGCCCCAGAAGTTGACGCCCATCATGTAGTCCCACGGCCTTTGGCGTTTCCTCCCAGATCATGCCGCGTTCGCCGGCGACGCCCGCGTTATTGCAGACGATGTGGATCTTGCCGTACGTCCGCGATGGCCCGCTGCGCCAGGTTCTCGACGGAGTCCTGCTTCGAGACATCGGTCAGCACGCCTAGCACGTCATACTCTTTGTGCTTCAGTTCGGTCACTGCGCTTCGAGCACCGGCTCCTCGACGTCGGCAAGCACCACCCTCATGCCTTCGGCGGCGAAGCGCTCCGCCAAGGCGCGGCCCATGCCGCTGGCCGCGCCGGTAACAACCGCCACTTTGCCTTCGAAAGTCCTGCATGCAGTTGCTCTCCCGTTGGAGCTCTCTCCCAGCGGCACTGGGCTCGATCTTGGCGCACGATCGACGGAATATCAGGCGCAGCCAATTCTCGCGCAGGTGCAAGTCGACAGAGATTTCGATGCTCCTGCAATATCTTCCCCCTGAACCGGCGCTGGTGGCAGTCGATAATCCCCTAAGGGAACACCACAACTGGGGGAGGAGTGGTTATCCATGCAGCTCGCTTTGCCTCAAATCGACCAGAGTAGACGCTATCAGCGCCTCGCGACGCTCTACACCCTCGTGTTCGGCGCTGCGGCTGCCTCCTTCTATCTCGCGCTCCTCCAGAGCGGCTCCGGACGTCGACTCGCGCTCTTCGCGGCGGTTGCGGCAGGGCTGCACTACGGCTTGTTGCGCCTCGCCGGCGCGACGACCTTCGAAGCGGCGCCGCTAGACTTGAAGGTGCGCCGGTTCACCCCGGCGACAGTCCTTACGAACACGGAGATCTCATGACCCGCCTCGACCAGCTCCGGCAGGAATCCCGCAGCTCTCACGATGAGATTGGCCTGATGCTGATCACGCTCGTCGAACCGACAGCCGAAGACGGGACGCCGTCGGCTGAGATGGTCAAGCTGGTTCGAGGCGAGCTCTTCCGGGCCGCAGACTCGCGCATCTTCCAGGTCGACGATCGTACGTTGGCTGTGGTCGAGGCCCAAAGCGATGTGGTGCTGCACTTCGACAAGATCTCACTGGAGTTGCAGCGCCAGTTGCGCGCCGCTCAACCGCGACTCGCCGCTTCGGCGCCACGCGCCACCATCGGCGTCGCCGTTGCCTCGGGCGGCCGTAGCAGCGCTAACGAGCTGATGGACGGCGCACGCTCCGCTATCCGCCTTGCCGACTCCAACCACCGCGACACGTTCTTCCGGCGCGTCAGCTAGCCTCGGACAAGTCCTCAGCCCCTCGTTTCGAACGCCAGCGTGGCGTAGCGCATGAAGATGACGCCGCGCGGCAGCGCCATCGGTCCGTTCGCGGCAAGGCAAGCGATGACGTGCTTCGCGCCCGGCACGCACTGGGGCTGACCACGACCCGTTGCTGCGCGTTAAAGCCGACCACGGTACCGGCGACGATGTCGATGTCGCCGTCGATCCAGACCTCGCCGTAGTTATCGATGTTCGTCTCGAACAGCACGTTGGAGCCTGCGATCGGCATGCCCGTCGATCTCTCGCGGGCAGCTCGACCGTGATGCGCCACCAGCCGAACGTGAACCCCTTCGACACGAGGTCGCGGACGTTGCCCGTAACCTCCCAAGCCGAGTCGTCGTAGTCGGCCAGCCGCGCCGGGCTTGCCTCCAGCTCGGCGACCAGGCCCTGGTTCGGCTCGCCGGGCACCAGTCCCAGCGCGCGGCGCCAAGTGCCGTTGACCTTCTGGCTGTCCTCTTGCTTGTTTAGGTCCAGCGCCACTCTCGGCATCGGTGGCCTCCTTCTAGCTGGAGCATTCTAGGCCTGAGTCGGGAAAAGAAAACAGGGCTCAACTTGAAGCCCTGTCGACTCGATGAGTATGGTCGGGGCGAGAGGATTTGAACCTCCGACCTCTTGACCCCCAGTCAAGTGCGCTACCAGACTGCGCTACGCCCCGACCGGACGCCTCGTTAGTCTAACAAAGGCCCCTCTTCGCGGCGAGTTTCCTTATTGAGCAGCCTTCCAGTCCCTACGCTTCGCACCGCAACGAAACTCGGGCTGTCGAGGGGGTGTCCATCTTTGTCTGGTTCGCTACAATATTCGCGTCACGCGCTCAGCAAGGGAGATACGACTTGAGCATCTGGTGCGCCGGCTCCAGTGAAAAGATTTATACAACGGGCAGATCGGCGAGGTGCCCCAAGTGCGGTAAGCTCGTCGAGCTCACACACCAGGGGCACATCAAGCCGCATATCGAACGCAAGACAGCAACCACGTCGAAGTAGCGGGAATCCGAGGCACGGAAGCCATGACCCGGGGACGGATCTCAGAGCAGGCCTGAAATGCCTTACGCGTTGCTGCTTCATTGGCCAACACCTGACGATATCTGGTGGATCCCGCGTCCACCCGAATCGCATCATGTCTTCGGCGCCGGGTTGCTTCTGGTCGCCGCCCTGATGGCCGCAGAGGCGCTGGCCGGCGAGGTGTGGCACCGCAATATGGTGCGCCGCATGATGTTCCCGGCGATCCTGGTATTCCTTGGTTGGGGCCTCGTCCTCGTCGCCTTTATCGAGCCCTACGCCCGTCTCGTGCATGTCAGCATGGGCCTGCCGATGATCATCGGCGGTTGGGCCGAGGCGCGCTATCGTCTTGGCGAGATGGATCGCAAGTTCGCCGACGCCCTGATCGTACCGGCCCTTGGGCTTGCCGCCTTCGACACGCTCTCCTTCCACACGACCGGTGCTCTGCCCGTCGTCATCAGCCACATCGGAGTCGGCATGGTGGTGTTGCTCGTTGCCGCGCTGCGCCTCTACCAGAGTGCACAGCCACACTCAGCCTTCAGATCGCTGCTGATCAGCGCGGCTCTGATCTTGCTGGCCGGCGACCTCTGGCTCGACGCCTTCTTCCAGTCAAGCGTCTAACGGCTGGCGCGCCAGCGGTCAAATCGCGGCGACGTCTGCCGAGACTTCGATGAAGGTTGCACCTCGTACACCGGAATTGCGACATCGGCTTCCGAGGCGCGCGCCACTTCCAGCGCCACCGGCAAGCAGACTAGCGACGCAAAGAAGCCAACGACGATGAGGAGGACAGCCGGGTCGTACATGAGGTGCCGCGCGGTCAGCCCTGTGTTCCAGTGCGCGACAAGCAGGTGAATCGCCTCCCAGGCCAGCCCGATGGCCTGTAGCGCAGGTCCGAAAAACGCGATCACGAGTGCCCGCCGTTGCACAGACATGATTGTTGCCGGAAGCGATGGTATGAAATCGGCTTCTTTTTTGCAACTCGTCTCCGTCCTGAGAAGTCGGCCCGGCGATACGGTCTGATAAACTCTCGGCAGCCCGGTTCCCCCCGATCCCTTCTCGAGGTTTCTAGTGTCGAGCCCCGCCCCATGATCCGCAGGTACACTTCGCGGGTCTTCTACGGCTACTGGATGGTGGCCGCAGCATTCGGAGTGCAACTGATCACGGCCGGCCTTCTAATGCAGTCCTATGGCGCCTATGTAGCGATTCTTCAGGAGCAGAAAGGCTGGAGCAAAACCGCCCTTTCGGGCGCCTTTTCTCTCACACAGCTGGTCAGCGGCATGGTTGGGCCGTTCCAGGGTGTCGTAATGGACCGCATTGGTCCACGGGCGGTCATGCGTGTCGGCTTCGTGATCTTCGGTATCGGATTCATGCTGCTCAGCCAGGTCCACTCGCTGACCGCCTACTATGCCGCCTTCGTCGTCCTCGCGCTCGGCTTCGCCATGAGCGCCTTCTTTCCGCTCACCGTCGCCCTTGTGAACTGGTTCGAGCGCAACCGCTCACGCGTCCTGTCCACCATGTCGCTTGGCTTCGCGGTCGGCGGCCTCATCGTGCCGCTGGTTGCGCTCTCGCTGGAGCAGTTCGGCTGGCGCAACACCGCTTTCGCCTCCGGTGTGGTCATGATAGTCGCGGGCGTGCCCCTGGCCTCGGTCATGCGCCGCCGGCCGGAAGACTACGGCGACGTCGTCGACGGCATCCGCTCCGTCCCTATCGACCGGCCCGAGGCGCCCGAGCCCGAGAAGCGCGCCCAGCGCGACTTCACTGCGCGCGAGGCCATCCGAACGCCTGCGTTTTGGTTGATCTCGTTCGGTCACGGGTCGGCGTTGCTCGTCGTCGGTGCCGTTAGCGTTCACCTCATCTCGCACCTGAAGGAGGACCTCGGTTACTCTGTGGGCTCTGCTTCCCTCGTTGTCACTCTGATGACCTCGATGCAGGTCTTTGGAATGCTGATCGGCGGCGCCATTGGCGACCGCTACGACAAGCGCATGATCTGCGCCGTCTGCATGCTGATGCACATGGTAGGTATGCTCCTGGTAACCTACGCCACCGGTCTCGGCATGATCGGCGCCTTCGCCGTGCTACATGGTCTCGCGTGGGGCATCCGAGGTCCGCTCATGCAGGCGATCCGCGCCGACTACTTCGGTCGCAGCAACTTCGGCACCATCATGGGCATCTCGACCACGATCATCATGGTAGGCCAGATCTCCGGCCCGTTGTTTGCCGGCATCATGGCCGACATCACCGGCGATTACGTCACCGGCTTCACTATCCTCGCCGTCCTCTCAGGGTTTGGTTCCGGCTTCTTCATCTTCGCCCGCCGTCCCGCCATTCCCGAGCCACATCCCACCGCACGGACGGTGGAAGCCGCCTGAGGAGCTAAACTTCCTCCATGCCGCGCTCACCCCGGCTCGAAATCGAATACTGCACCCAGTGCCGCTGGCTCATGCGCGCCGGCTGGACCGCCCAGGAGCTCCTCACCACATTCGTCGATGAGCTTGCCGAAGTCGCGCTCGTGCCCGGCAAGGGCGGCATCTTCGAAGTGCGCCTCGACGGCGACACGATCTGGTCCCGAGCCGCCGAGCGCCGATTCCCTGAGATGGCGGAGCTCAAGCAGCGCCTGCGCGACCGCATCGCCCCGGAGCGAGACCTCGGCCACTCAGACAAACACGACGGCGAGTAGCTCCGCCGGTGATACTCAGCACCCGTCTGACTCGATTGACAGCCTGATGGCCCAGAACTACTCTGCCACCAGTTCGCCGAGTGGGGGTGCTGATGTTGTCGATTGAGGACAATAAGCTCGTCACGGATACCGATCAAGGCACGCCGATGGGCGAGCTCTTCCGGCGTTTCTGGCTGCCAGTGGCGCTATCTGAAGAACTTCCTGGCCCGGACTGCATTCCTGTCCGCGTCAAGGCGCTCGGCGAGGACCTGATCGCCTTTCGCGACTCTGAAGGCCGTGTTGGTCTTCTGGATGCCTATTGTCCGCACCGTGGTGCCCCCTTGTTCTTTGGGCGCAACGAGGAGTCGGGTCTGCGATGTGTGTACCATGGCTGGAAATTCGACGTAAACGGCTTCTGCACCGACATGCCCAATGTCGTCGAAGGGCCTACGTTCAAGGAAAAGGTTCGCGCTGAATCCTATCCTGTAGTGGAAGCAGGCGACCTGATTTGGGCCTACATGGGCCCAGCCGACAAGCAGCCACCGTTCCCGGAGTTCCCCTGGACCAAGCTACCCAAGAGTCACCGCTACGTGACGAAATTCCGGCTTGAATGTAACTACCTGCAGGCTATGGAAGGTGACTACGACCCAAGCCACGCTCGCTTCCTGCACAGCACCTTCATGCCGGCAAACGAAACCGCCAACTTGGCCGTCGGGACCTACTTCCGCTCGCCGAATAATCGGGGCTGGAACAGTAGCGACCCGAGCGAGCCGTTCCCGAAGGCTGTGGGCGACCGCCGGATCACGGAACGGAACGCGCCGAGTACCAAGCTCCATGACCTGGACGCGGCCGTCCTGTCAATTCAGCAACTCGATCAATCGGATGGCAATGTGACGGCAAGCGTTGGCGTCACGTGGTGGATGCCGATCTTCTGCACCGCAGGCAATGCCCTGCCGGGACACCTTTCCAGCAACATGCGCGTTCCTATCGACAATGAAAGCATGATGTTCTACCGGTTGCGATGGAGTTGGGAGCCCATTTCGGATGCCGACCTATCCGAATACAAACACGGCGGCTGGACCCACCCCGAGATGCTCCCGGGCACATGGAAGACCAAGGACAACGTCGACAACGACTATAACGTCGACCGCGTTTCGCAGCGCAACCTGTCCTACACAGGCATCAAGACCTTCCCGCTGCAGGACATTGCAATGATGGAGAATCAGTGGGGCCCGATTGCCAAACGGCACCGCGAGCACCTGGCCAGCTCGGATCAGATCATCATCCACATCCGGCGCAGGCTTCTCAAAGCTGCTAACGACCTCGCAGAAGGCGTCGAGCCGGAGGAACCCTGGCACCCGGAGGTCTACCGGATGCATCGAGAAACCTCCACGGCGTCGACCGCTGAAGAGGCCATCCAGCGCGCCACGGAGTCAGCTCAGACCGACTTGATGGCCAGTCGCTCTGAGCTCATTGCTCCTCAGGCCGGATAGATACGCGTCCGTGTCGAGGGTACTTGGCGACTGTCTCTAGTTCATCATTCGACGTTGGCAAGAGTTGACGGGCATCTGCAGCAAAAAGTGACTGTCTCCTTCTCCACGATGTGGGCCCAGCAACCGCGCTTCGCCGATTTGGGCCGCTTTCGCGACGCTGTCGCTGCCCTCGGCTACGACGCCATCGAAGTTTCGCACTCCACCGAGGAGCCCGGCCTGCGAACGCTATTGACTGAAGGCAGTCCCGCCGTCTCCAGCCTTCACGCCCCTGCGCCGCGGCGCAATCTCCCAGACGGGCGCACTAACGGAGACGCCAACCTTGCCTCCACAGACGAAGCTCAGCGTGGCATCGCTATCGCAGAGACGCTCCGCAGCATCGACTTCGCCGCGGACGCCGGGCTACCGTACGTCGTCGTGCATCTCGGAGGCGTAGGCGACAGACGCAGCGATCTCGAACGCCAGGTCAGAAGACTCCACGAATCGGGAGAGACGGGCGAGGCGATCACGCACGCCCGCGAAGTTCTGCGCGGCTGGCGCGAAAATGCCGCACCGCCGTGCTACGAGGCCGCGCTGCACTCCCTCGAAGCGCTCGTCGAGTACGCCGCGCCACGTCACGTCGCCATCGGCATTGAGAGCCGCCTCAACTACCACGAGTTCCCGCACCCGGACGAAGCGCTGCGCCTGCTGCAGCCGTACAGCAACGCAATGGCCGGGTTCGTCTACGACACCGGCCACTGCGAGGTGCAGGCCCGCCTTGGCCTGATCGATCGCGCGGCGTGGTTCCCGGCACTGACGCCGCGCATGATCGGCTGCCATCTGCACGACGTTGCCGGCATCCTGGACCACCGCGCGCCCGGAAACGGCACGCTGGACTGGGCCTACGTCGCCGCTGCGATCCCGCCCACCGCCCTCCGCGTCCTCGAAATCAACCAGGACGAACCCGACGATCTGGTAGCCGCCGCGATCCCCTTTCTACGCGCCCGCAACGTCCTCCCTGCCAAGTGAATACCCTCGCCCCACGAGCGCGCTGCCCCGTAGAATGACTCCACGATGCGAATGACCCGACTCTTCGGCCACACCCTCCGCGAAGCACCTCAGGAGGCCGAGCACCTCTCGCACCAGCTTCTGCTGCGCGCCGGCCTCGTCCAGCAAATCGCGGCCGGTGTCTACAGCTACCTGCCGCTGGGCTGGCGCGTCCTGCGCAAGATCGAGCAGATCGTGCGGGAGGAGATGGACCGCGCCGGCGGGCAGGAGATCCTCATGCCGGTGCTCTCGCCGATCGAGCTGTGGGAGGAGAGCGGCCGCGCCGCCGATTACGGCCCAACGCTGATGTCGCTCGAGGACCGCCGTGAGCGCCGCTTCGCTCTCGGCCCCACGCACGAGGAGGTCGTCACAGACCTCTTCCGCCGCAACGTCCAGAGCTACAAAGAGTTGCCTCAACTGCTCTATCAGATTCAGACCAAATTCCGCGACGAACCGCGCCCGCGCATGGGCCTCGTTCGCGGCCGTGAGTTCGGCATGATGGACCTCTACAGCTTCCACGCCGATCATCCCGACCTCGACAAGGCCTACGACGCGATGTACGAGGCATACCAGCGCGTCTTCCAACGCTGCGGCGTCCCCGTCGCGGTCGTCCACGCCGATTCCGGCACGATCGGCGGGCGTGAGAGCCAGGAGTTCATGCTGATCAGCGAGATCGGCGAGGACGACGTCCTGCTCTGCCCCGGCTGCGATTACGCCGCTAATGCGGAAAAGGCCGAGCTGCGCAAAGCGCAGGCGAACCCCGAAGACTTGCGGCCACTCGAAGAGGTCTCGACGCCAGGCCAGAAGACGATCGAAGACTTAATGCGCTTCCTCGACGTGCCGGCCACACGGACGCTGAAGGCTGTCTTCTACCAGGCGATTCGCTCCTCAGGCATAGAACCGGTCTTCGTCGCCATCCGTGGAGACCTCGAGGTCAACGAGACGAAGCTGCGCAACGCCCTCGGTGCCCTCGACGTACGCCTGATGACCGACGACGAGGTGCGCGCCGCGAAACTCGTTGCGGGCTCCGCCTCCCCGGTAGGGCTATTGGACATAACGATCGTGGCGGACGACTCTGTCCCTCGACTCTCCGAACCTCGTCGCCGGCGCCAACAAGCCGGACGTCCACTTCCGCAACGTCAACCTCGGGCGCGACTGGCAGGCGAGCACCGTCGCCGACATCGCCCTCGCACGCCCGGGCGACCCCTGCGGTCGCTGCGGCCAGCCCTTCGAGTCGAAGCGCGGCATCGAGATGGGGCACATCTTCAAGCTCGGCACGCGCTACAGCGAGAAGATGGGCGCCACCTTCCTCGACGCCGAGGGTCACGAGCAGCACGCGATCATGGGCTGTTACGGCATCGGCACGTCACGCCTGCTGCAGGGCGTCATCGAAGCCAACCACGACGAACGCGGCATCGTCTGGCCTCGCAACCTCGCGCCCTACGATGTTCACCTCGTCGGCCTCGGACTCGACCGGGCCGAAATCGCCGCCAAGGTCGACGCGCTCTACGCTTCGTTGGTCGAAGGCGGCCTCGAAGTGCTCTACGACGACCGCACCGACGCCTCACCCGGCGTCAAATTCAACGACGCCGACCTCATAGGCCTGCCGCTGCGAATCACAGTCAGCCCGCGCAGCCTCGAAAAGGACTCGATCGAGGTCAAGCGCCGCGACGCCGCAGAATCCGAACTCGTCCCGTTCTCCGAGTTCCCGGACCGCCTCGTGGCGCTGCTGGAGGCTTGACCGGCTCGCGCGGTAGAGAAGCGACCGCTTGATGCGGTTTCATGAGGCAGGATTCAGCCCTAAGCGTTTACGCGCTTGCATAGCGGTGGTACGATAGATAGGCCAAATAAGGCAACTTACGAGGTGGGTGCGGACCCACCTTTTTGTTAGCTGTTTTTCAAGGAGACAACCTTGGCCACCGCCGTCCGGAGCGAGAACCCCGCTCTCAAGAACGACTTCCTCACGGCCATCACTCAGCTTGCCGCGGAGAAGAACCTGCCGAAGGAGGTCGTCTTCGAAGCGGTGGAGGCTGCCCTGGCGTCTGCCTACAAGAAAGACGACCTCGCCGAAGCCGAGCTCGTCGTCAAGATCGACGGCGCAAGCGGGGCGATGCGGGTCTTTGCCCAAAAGACCGTGGTCGAGGTCGAAGAGGACATCGCTGAACCCGCACTCGAGATCGACCTGGAAGCCGCCAAGGAATACGCGCCCAACACTTACGTTGGCGACGTGATCCAGCTTGAGGTGTTCCCGCAGAACGCCGGCCGCATCGCCGCGCAAACCGCCAAGCAGGTCGTCTTGCAGCGCCTGCGCGAAGCCGAGCGCGAAGTCGTGTTCGAGGAGTACTCTGGCAAGGAAGGCGACATTATCTCCGGCGTCGTCCATCGGCTGGAAGCCCGGCACGTCTACATCGATCTCGGTAAGACTGAAGCCGTCCTGCCGCCCAGCGAGCAGGTGCGTATGGAGCACTACCGTCCCGGCCAGCGGCTCAAGGTCTATCTCCTCGAGGTCCAGAAGGCGAACCGTGGTCCGCAGGTTTCAGTCTCCCGCACGCACAAGAACCTGCTTGCGCCGCCTGTTCGAAATGGAGGTTCCGGAGATCTTCCGCGGCAGCGTCGAGATTAAAGCCATCGCCCGCGAGCCGGGCTTCCGCAGCAAAGTGGCCGTCTACTCGCGCCAGGAGGGTATCGACCCTGTGGGCGCCTGCGTCGGCCTGCGCGGCATCCGTATCCAAAATGTGGTCAACGAGCTCAACGGCGAACGCATCGACGTCGTCCAGTGGGACCCCGATCCCTCGAAATTCGTCGCCAACGCGCTCAGCCCGGCGCAGGTGCACGAAGTACGCATCCTGCCCGACGGCACGACTGCCGAGGTTATCGTTGGCGATCGCCAGCTCTCGCTCGCGATCGGCAAGGAGGGACAAAACGCCCGCCTCGCAGCCAAGCTGACCGGCCTGCGCATCGACATCAAGAGTCTTTCCGCCACTGAAGGCGAAGAAGAGCCCTCGCTGCAAATCTCGGCCGAGCCCGACGTGAAGCGCGAGACGCCGATCTGGGAAGAAATTGCCCAAGAAGAAGCGGCCGCGGCGGCCGCTGCCGAAGCAGCCGCTGCCGCTGTCATGCAAACCGGCATGCCCGTGGCCGCGTCCCAAGAGGCGCCTGCGACCTTGATTACCGAGGCCGTCGCTGAACCTGCCGCGCCGGTGCAGCCTGCTGCACCCGATCGCGGCCCCGGCGCCGTCCGCTTCGCCGACGAAGTTCTGCCCGCGGCACAGCCAGTCGAGACACGCGCGGCGCCAAAGCGCCGCGCCAGCAGCGCCCGGCGCCCGTGGTGGTCGTCCCGGTCGCGACGACGAGGCAGCACGACGTGGTCGTGGTGCCGGGAGCCGCGCTGCTCGCGGTGGCGCCGGCCGCCGCTCCCTGGACGAGGAGATTGAGGAAGAGCTCGAGGCCGCGCTGGAAGGCGAAGACTTCGACTTCTTCGGCATGAACGAAACCGAGGAGGACGCGTAACGAAGGCGGAGCGGCGACAACCCCAGCGCACCTGCGTCGCCTGCCGCTCGATTGGCGACAAGCGCGGGCTCATACGCATCGTCAGGACGCCCGACGGCGTGGAAGTCGATCCCTCCGGAAAGAAGCCGGGCCGCGGTGCTTATCTCTGCGCTCGACTCTCCTGCTGGCAGGAAGCGCTCAAGCGAAACCGCCTGGAGCCGGCGCTCAAGACAAGACTTACAGCCAATGATCGGCTGAGGATTAACGAATACGCCGCGACACTGAGCGCGGTCACGGTTTGATAGACTGGGAAGCGAGATTAGCGAGACATTGGTAACGAGTAAAGAAATCCAGCTACCGCAGGCGCTAACGGTCAAAGAACTGGCCGACCTGCTGGAAGTGTCCGCCGTCGAAATCATCAAAGAGTTGATGAAGAACGGTGTCATGGCCAGCATCAACCAGGTGATCGACTACGACACCGCGGCCATCGTCGCGAGCGATTTCGGCTTCGAAGCTGCGGGAGGCTGAATCCGTCGATGTTGCCGACGTGCCGTACGAGCGCCCCACCGCCGAAGCGGAGATCGAAGAGCCTGAGGACCCGGCAACCCTGGTGAGGCGGCCGCCTGTGGTCACCATCCTCGGCCACGTTGACCATGGCAAGACCAGCATCCTCGACGCCATTCGCGAGGCGCACGTCACCGATTCTGAAGCGGGTGGAATCACGCAGCACATCGGCGCCTACCAGGTCGAAGTCAACGGCCAGAAGATTACCTTCCTCGACACCCCTGGTCACGAGGCGTTCACCGCCATGCGTGCCCGCGGCGCCCAGGTGACGGACATCGCCGTCCTCGTCGTCGCCGCAGACGACGGCGTCATGCCTCAGACGATCGAGGCGCTCAACCACGCTCGCGCCGCCGGCGTGCCGATGATCATCGCCGTCAACAAGATCGACGTCGAGGGCTCTGACCCGAACCGCGTCTTGCAGCAGCTCACGCAGCACGACGTCCTCGTCGAAGCGTTCGGCGGTGACGTGCCAGCGGTTCCCCTATCGGCCCGCACCCGCGAGGGCCTGGACGACCTGCTGGAGAACATTGTCCTCGTGGCCGAAATTCAGGACCTCAAGGCGAATCCGGACCGCGAAGCGCGCGGCGCCGTCATCGAGGCCGAGCTGACCGCCAACCGTGGCCCAGTCGCCACGCTGCTCGTACAGCGCGGCACGCTGCGCACAGGCGATGTCGTCATTGCCGGCGACGCCACGGGCAAAATTCGCGCCATGTTCGACGACCACGGTGAGGCTGTCACCCAAGCCGGGCCCTCAACCCCCGTCAAGGTCCTCGGTATGCACGACGTCCCGCTCGCCGGTGATGTCTTCCGCGTCGTCAAGGACGAAAGGTTCGCCCGCGCCGACGTGACAACGCGGCGTCGAGCCCACGACGCTGCCCTCACCAAAGAAGCCCACCCCGTAAACCTGGACACGCTGTTCGGCGAGATTCACAGCGGCACGCTGCAGGACCTCAACATCATCCTCAAGACAGACGTCCAGGGTTCAATCGACCCAATTCGACACTCACTGGAGCGGCTCAGCAACGACGAGGTACGCGTCAAGATCATCCACTCCGGCTCCGGTGCCATCACCGAGTCGGACGTCATGCTCGCGGTTGCCTCCAAAGGCGTCATCATTGGCTTCAATAGCAAGCCTGATCCAGGGGCTAAGCGCATCGCCGAGGCCGAGAAAGTCGATATCCGCCAGTACGGCATCATCTACAACCTGATCGAGGACGTCGAGAAGGCGATCAACGGCATGCTCGAGCCCGTCTACGCAGACGTGGTCGACGGTCACGCGGAGGTGCGCCAGGTCTTCCGCGTCAGCCGCCGCGGTAACATCGCCGGCTGCTTTGTCACGGATGGCGCCCTGCTGCGAAATGGCCTGGTCAAAGTCATGCGTGGCGGCGAGCAGATCGCCAGCGCCACCTGCAGCGGCCTGAAACGCTTCCAGGACGACGTTCGGGAGGTCCAGAACAACTTCGAGTGCGGTGTCTCCCTCGACGGCTTCGACAACTTCGAAGAGGGCGACATTCTCGAGTTCTACCACAAAGAGCGCACCAACTAGGACTGCAGCCTGGTGCGACGCTGCCGCTCAGCGTCCGCGTCGTCGTTAGGCGCGAGCAAGTCGGGTTCTGAGGGCGTCAGTGGCGCGGTGAAGTTCATGGCCGGGTGACGGAGGCGCGGCCTCCAGACGGTGCGAGAGGAGCATCCCATGTCCCGTCGAACCGAACGCGTCAGCGAACTCCTTCGCCACGAGCTCAGTGACCTCCTGATGCGCGAGCTGCGGGATCCGCGCCTCGACGGCCTGATCTCGATTACGCGCGTCGAACTCTCACCCGACCTCTACAACGCCCGCATCTTCGTCAGCGTCATGAGCGACACCGCCAGCCCCGACGACGCCATCAAGGCGCTCACTGCCGCCTCTGGCTTCCTGCACAAGGAGCTCGTGCACCGCCTCGACATGCGGCGCGTGCCCTTTCTCACCTTTCACCTCGATAAGTCGATTGAGGAGGGAGCCGCGGTGCTGGCGAAGCTAAGTGAGGTGATTCAGGCCGAAGACAGCAAACGCTGAATCCAGTTAACCGAAGTCCGAAGTGCACCACAGCGCGATCCTCAATGTGAACAAGCCCGCAGATTGGACTTCCTTCGATGTCGTCCGCTTCATTCGCGGCCGCTGCCGTGAGAAACGCGTCGGTCACGCCGGCACGCTCGACCCCGCTGCTACTGGCGTCTTGCCAGTCCTCATCGGCCAGGCGACGCGCCTCACCGAGTATCTCGTGGACACCACGAAGGAGTATGTCGCCGATATCGAGTTTGGCGTCGTTACCGACACCTACGACGCCGAGGGCGAGGTTGTCAGCCGCGCCGACGCCTCCTCGGTCACCGAAGCTGCCATTCGCGAGTCGTTGGCGGCGTTCGAGGGCGACATCATGCAAGCCCCGCCGGTCTATAGCGCCATCAAACGCGACGGCGTGCCGCTCTACAAACGCGCCCGTCGCGGCGAAGACGTCCGCGCCGAGGCACGGCCTGTCAGGGCAGAGCAACTCGACATAATCAGTTACTTGAGCCCGCATCTGCGGTTACGCATCGTCTGCGGCAAGGGCTTCTATGTCCGCTCTCTTGCGCACGACCTCGGCGCCGCGCTCGGTGTCGGCGGCAGGCTCAGCCACCTCGTGCGCAGCCGCGTCGGCACCTTTCGCCTTGAGGACGCCGTCGACATCGAAACGCTGCGAGGCGAGTTCGAAGACGGTTCATGGACCGAACGCCTGATCGCCCCCGACGAAGTGCTGCTAACGTGGCGCGCCGCTATCCTCGGCGCGGACGGCGCGCAAGACCTCCAGCACGGCCGCGAGACGGCTCTACAGCCCGCTACAGGCGTCGATATCGCCCCCGGGGACCTTTGCCGCGCCTATAGCGACTCAGGCGACCTGCTCGCCATCCTGCGCTGCCACGAGGCTGGCCGCTGGCGTCCCGAAAAGGTCTTCGGCGCCGCGATATCGTAGCATCAGTAGTCGAGCGGGAACGTCAGGCCTGAATTCGGACGCGTCGACATCGGAGCTGCAGGATCTATCCGGCAAAGTTCCGTGTCGACGCGACACTTCGTTTACAGCCGACTGCACAAGCCTTGCTATACTGAATTGAATTCAACTCAAGCTCACACACCCAAGAGGTTTCATGTCGTACAGAGGCAGCCAGTCCAGCAACCGCCGCAACCGCCGGGACAACCGCGGCGGGGCGGCCCCGATACGCAGCTCCTCCATCGACCTGCCCGGCCCGCTGGCCTTCCTTGGCAACCCGAAAATCTTTGGAGTCCTGGCTGTGATCGCCGGTGGCAGCATGGTTTTCTTCCTCTTTGCCGGCGCCTTGGGGCTCCGGGGCAATACGACGACAAGCGCGGCCAACCAGCAGATGAATCAGGCCCCTGACGTCCCGCTCGCGAACGGTACTCCCGTAGACGGCACGCCGGGGCCCGACACCTCCACTTCGGATGCGCAACCGGTTATCAAGCGCTACACAGCGCCACCGCCGCTCACTATAGACACCACCAAGACGTACACGGCTAAGATTCAGACTTCTAAGGGCACAATCGATATCGAGCTATACGCCGCGGACGCGCCGCAGGCCGTTAACGCCTTCGTCTTTCTTGCCAACGAGGGCTACTACGACAGCACACCGTTCATGGAGCTGACCAAGGACGCTGACGGCGGCAAGTTCTACGCTCAGGCCGGCGACCCAACTCGCACCGGCCTCGGCTCACCGGGCTTCTCGGTCCCGAAGGAGCTTACGGATCTCCCCTTCGCACGTGGTTACGTTGGCATGGGCGGCAGCGCTGAGAACAGCAACGGCGGTCAGTTCTTCATCTCGTTCGGTGACTACCCGGCCCTCGACGGGAAATACACGATCTTTGGCAAGATCACGTCTGGACTCGACGTCCTCGACCAGCTCAGCCTGCTCGACCTTACATCGGGCGGCTCGGGCTCCATCGCAGACGAAATCCAGTCCGTCACGATCACGCAGCCATAGACGTCACGCCCGAACATCGTCTCGAGGAGGGCCCGGCCCACCTAAACTGCTCGCTACGCTGGGCACGTGTAGAAGGGGCACAGGACGCGCAGCCTTCGATGATCCTCCTGATTGATCACCCGCACCTCCAGATGCCAGACTGACACCAAATGGACACCAACCAGATCCGCCAACTCTGGACCGGCTTCTTCGCCGCTCGCGAGCACCGTGCCGTGCCGTCGTCCTCCCTGATCCCGCCGCCGGACGAGCGGACCTTGCTCTTCACAAACGCCGGCATGAATCAGATGAAGCCTTACTTCATGGGACTCGCCGATCCCCCGGGGCGGCGCATGACCTCGATTCAGAAGTGCTTCCGCACCTCCGACATCGAGGAGGTCGGCGACAGCTCGCACTGCACGTTTTTCGAGATGCTGGGCAACTTCAGCGTCGGTGACTACTTCAAGGCGGAGGTCATTCCCTGGGCCTGGGAGCTGATCACGTTGCCCGTCCCGGACGGCCTCGGCCTCGACGCCTCGCGCATCTGGACCACGGTGTTTGAGGACGATGACGAGTCGTTCGACCTCTGGCGCAGCGTCGGCATCCCGGCCGAGCGCATCGTCCGCTTCGACGAGAGCGAGAATTACTGGTTCATGATCAAAGGGGGCGCCGGCCCCTGCGGTCCCAACACGGAGATTTACTACGACTTCGGCGCCGATCAAGGCTGCGGAGAGCCCCGCTGCTCGCCGCCGACGCACGACTGCGGCCGCTTCCTCGAGATCTGGAACCTGGTCTTCATGGCGCTGTATCAGGAAGAGGACGGCAAAACGCGCCGCCCGCTGCCAATGCAAAACGTCGACACCGGCGGCGGCCTCGAGCGCTGGGCCGTCGTGCACATGCACCAGGCGGGCATCGACTGGCAGGGGAACGGGAAGCGGTGGGTCGCGCCGCCAAGCATCTTCGATACAGACCTCTTCCGGGCCGTCATCGCGAAGGTCGAGGAGCTGACCGGCCTTACCTACGACACAGCTTCCGAAGAGCAGCAGCGCGCAATGCGGGTCGTGGCCGAGCACACCCGTGCCGCGACGTTCCTCATCGCAGACGGCGTGACGCCAGCCAACGACGGCCGCGGCTACGTCCTGCGCCGTCTGATCCGCCGCGGCACCAGTTTCGGCCAACGTCTCAAGCAAGGCCAGCAGTACCTTGCTTCCGCCGCCGAGGCGGTGATCGAGCGCATGGCGGGGACATACGCCGACCTCAGCGAGCAGCATGAGTTTGTCTTGCGCACGCTGAAGCGGGAGGAAGACCGATTTGCAGCCACCCTCGATCGGGGTACTGGAATACTCAAGGGGATGATCCACTACCGGCAACTCCATGGTAGCGCCGTAGTTGAGCTGCTGAAGTACTCAGTGGCTCATGACATCAACTCGGAGAAGATTGGCGCCGTCATGGAGCAACACGGGTTCGTTGGCCACGACCTGGACTCCACACCGGATGAGCAAATAGGCGAGGAAATCGCGGCAGAAGAATTCAAAAGCCGGTTCAGTGCGGCTCTCGCTCGATTTGTGGAGGAGGGAGAGGACGATTTCCAAGAAGTCCTCGACTGGAGAGGCGAATTGTCCTCAAAGGAGACATTCTTCCTACACGATACGTATGGTTTTCCTCCGGAGATGACACGAGAACTCGCAGAGGATCAAGGACTTCGTGCGAACGAAGACGACTATCAGGATTTGTTGCAGGAGCAAGCGCACCCGCTCTCGCGCCGCTGCCCACTTCGACGGCGGGGTCGACCGCGCTCAGACCTACGCGGAGCTGGCTCTACCGCGCCACCGAGTTCCTCGGCTATGAGACCACTGCGCGCAATGGGCATGGTCCTCGCCATCCTCGTGGACGGAGCGCCGGCGCAGGACGTGTCCGCACCCTCCGACGCCCGCATCGAGGTCGTCCTGACGCGGACGCCGTTTTACGCCGAGGGCGGCGGCCAGGTCGGCAATCAGGGCGAATTGACATGGGATGACCTCAGGTTCGTGGTCGAGGACACGCAGGCCGTCGGTGAAGGCGGCCTCACGGCCCACATGGGCCATCTCGAGTCCGGCACACTGCGCCTCGGCGACACGGTTGAGGCGCGAGTGGACGAATCGCGTCGAGCCGACACGATGCGCAACCACACGGCAACTCACATCCTGCACGCCGCCCTGCGTCACGAGCTCGGCACACACGTGCGGCAGGCTGGCTCGCTGGTCACGCCGGACCGTCTACGCTTCGACTTCACTCACCTCGAAGCGATGACGCCGGAGCAGATACGCGCCGTCGAAGCGCTCGCCAACCAGGTTGTGCGCGACAACCTGACCGTGCATATCGAGCACATGTCGTACGAAAAGGCGCTGGAGGAGGGCGCGCTCGCCTTCTTCGGCGACAAGTACGCCGATACGGTTCGTGTCGTCGGCGTCTGCGATGTCGATCTCCACGACTGCTTCAGCCACGAACTCTGCGGCGGCACCCACGTGCACAACTCCGGCGAAGTCGGCGCCATCATCGTCACCGGCGAGACCTCGATCGGCGCTGGCATGCGACGTATCGAGGCCGTCACTGGCCGCGCCGCCTGGGAGCGCATCCGTGGCGACGAAGACGCGCTATCGCGCCTCTCAGAGCGCCTGCGTGTTGCCAACGACGCCGTCGAGGACCGTGTCGGAGCCGTTCTGGCCGAGAATGACCGCCTGCGCCGCCAGGTCCAACAGATGGAGCGTCAGATCGCACGCCAGTCGGCCAGTCGCAGTGTCAGCAGTCCAGGCGCCGAGTCCGAGGCTGTCCCGGAGGTCGGCGGCGTCCCAGTGATCGTGCGCGCCGTCCCCGAGGCCAGCAGCACCGACTTCCTGCGCGATGTCGGCGATGCTCTCAAGCAACGTCACAAGAGCGCCGTCATCCTTCTCGGCGCCGTCATCGATGAAAAACCAACGTTCGTTGCGATGTCGACGTCTGATGTTGCGAAGAAGTGCCCGGCGGGCGACGTCGTGCGCGCCGCCGCGCAGGCTGCCGGCGGCAACGGCGGAGGGCGCCCCGAATCGGCGCAGGGCGGCGGCAACGATGCTTCGAAGCTGGACGTGGCGCTGGCGGCGGGGCGGAAGCTGATTGAGGAGAAGCTTGCCTGATAAAGGCCGCATCCTCGGACTCGACGCCGGCGACCGCCGCATCGGCGTTGCCATCTCAGACCCCAATCGCAGTTTCGCCTTGCCCCTCAGGTCGATTTTTGCCGATGGTGCCGAGGTGGAGGCGATCCAGCGCTTGATCGCCGCCGAAGAGGTTAGCGAGCTGGTGGTCGGGCTGCCGTTGTCTCTCAGTGGCGAGGATAGCGCCCAGACGGGCCGCGTCCGTGAATTCGCGGCGCAGCTAGAGGCGCGCCTTCAGCTACCCGTGCATCTCTGGGATGAACGCCTGTCCACTCACGAGGCTGAGTCTCGTACTGAAGAGGGCTCGCATGTTCGAGGCCGCCGGCGCAGCA
Organism: uncultured Chloroflexia bacterium; assembly: GCA_963766645.1. Classification (GTDB taxonomy): domain Bacteria; phylum Chloroflexota; class Dehalococcoidia; order DSTF01; family WHTK01; genus WHTK01. Next base: position 93,307 of record CAVYAY010000003.1, read on the forward strand.
GCCGCCGGGCTCCGCCTCCGGCGGATACGGACGCGCTCGCGGCGTCGATAATCCTGCAGGCGTATCTCGATCGCCTCAGATATCAGCGCAGCGAATAGCGCAACCTCCAAGGGGGTTCAGGCACAAAAAGACACTCCGGTTGGTTCTCTCCGGAACGTCTCACTGTCACTTCCCCAATGCTCTCCGGCGGCTCCAAACTCACATCCCATCACATCATCGCATCTCTATGTGTGAAACAGCTGCTGGCGGAGGTCCGAGGTTCCTGCTACTCAAATCACGGCGGTCAGGAGGCTGGAGCCGGGGACGAACTGCGCCCTTCGGGCGCTCTGCTGACACATCCTGCTGGCCTCCCTGCCTCCACTCTATTTACTCCCGTCAAACTCCGAAATCGAGTCTGACGGCGTGTGCCAGGTAGCCAAACCGGCTATCCTGACCCCGTGCTCGACGGTCGCCCAAGCTCCGCAAATTCCATCATCAACTCAGCCCTGATCGGTGCCGCGATTGCTGTTATCGCCGTGGCGGTTTGGGTGATCCAGGCCTCGCCCGGCGCCATCTCGCGTGACGGCATCGCAATCGCTGCGGCCGAGCCTGGCGGCCCCATCCTGATCTCAGTCGAGGCCGGAGATAACGCCTCGGACATCGGCCGTCGCCTCGAAGCGTCAAACATCATCGCCAACGGCGCGTCATTCCAGCGCCTGGCCAAGATCATCGGCGCAGAGAGCAGGCTCGCTGCCGGTGAGTACGAATTCCTCCCGGGCACTAGCGTTCTGGACGCCGTGGCGCGCATCCGCGATGGCCTCACTGCCGCTCGCATCGTCTCTGTACGCGAAGGCCTGCGCATCGAGGAGGTCGCCGAGTTGCTGGAACGTCGCGGTGTCGTCAGCGCCAACGACTTCCTGGCCGCCGCCAACGCGCTCGCCACCAGCGGCAGCGAGGTCGACGCGGACCTCCTGACCAGCCGTCCGCCCTCCGCCACGCTCGAGGGCTATCTCTACCCCGCGACGTACAGCTTCTCGTTCAGCGTCGAAGCCTCAGAGGTCGTCCTGGAGATGCTGGATGCCCTTGCAACGCGGTTCACGCCGGAGCTTCGTGAGGAGGCGCTTTCACGCGGTCTCAGCGTACATCAGGTCCTCACGCTCGCCGCCATCGTCGAACGCGAGGCCGTGCTGCCCGAGGAGCGCCCCGTTATCGCCAGCGTTTATCTCAACCGCCTCGCCATCGGAATGCCCCTTCAGGCCGACCCCACGGTGCAATACGCCATCACAGCGCGCCCCGGGAGCGTCGTCGAGTACGGCTACTGGAAGCACGAGCTCTCGTTGCAAGACCTGCAATTCGATTCCGTGTACAACACGTACGTCGTCGCCGGCCTGCCGCCGGGACCCATCGCGAACCCCGGCATCTCGTCGATTGAAGCCGTGATCCACCCCGCCACGACGAATTATTACTTCTTCGTCGCCCGCCCCGACGGCAGCCATGCCTTTGCCGAGACCTTCGAAGAGCACCAGCAAAACGTGCAACTGTATCAGCCATGACCGAGCCCACGTTGGCCGCCATCATCGGCTACCCGCTCGACCATTCAATGTCGCCGCCGCTGCACAATGCCGGCTTCGCGGCACTCGGCCTCAACGTTCGCTACGAAGCGTGGCCCATCCCTATCGAGGAGCTCCCGGAGACCGTCGAGCGCCTGCGCGGCGACGAGGTCCTTGGCATCTCCGTCACCGTGCCCTACAAGCAGGCCGTCATGCCGCTTTTGGACGAGATTGACCCCGCTGCCGATGCTATCGGTTCGGTCAACACGCTCGTGCGGAGGGGCCGCACCCTGGTCGGCTATAACACCGACAAGGACGGCTTTCTCCGCTCCCTGCGCGAGACTGGCTGCGATCCCTCTGGCCTGCGCGCACTCGTCCTCGGCGTCGGTGGTGCCGAACGCGCCGTCGCCTACGGCCTGGTCGAAGCCGGCGTTGCATCGATCTCGCTCGCTGGCCGCAACCCGGGGCGTGTGGCGGCCGCCGCTGATCACCTCGAAGCCTCGAAGCCGCACCCGGTGCCAGTGACGCGCCTCCCTTTCGACGAAACCTCCCTTTCACGCGCCGCCACCGAGTCCGACCTCGTCGTCAACACGACGCCGATCGGAATGCGTCACTCATCGCACGAACACGAATCGCCGCTGCCGGCCGCACCGCTGCGTCCTGGTCTCTGGGTCGTCGATATCGTCTACAACCCGTTGGAGACTGTCCTCCTGCGTCAGGCCCGCGAAGCGGGCGCCCGCGTCGTAGATGGCCTCGGTATGCTGGTCTACCAGGGTGTAGCGCAACAGTTGCTATGGACGGGCAGCGAGCCTCCAGGTGACATAATGAGAGAGGCGGCGCTCGCCGCAATGGCGGCGCGGGAGTAACGCGTGGAGTGGGGCATCCTGATCGTCGTGTTGTTGCTGCTCTTCACGGGCTTCGTCATCGTGCAGGAGACGGCGCGGCAGATGCACTGGCGCGGCCTCGTCGAGAACGGCGACATCGAGGCGATTCGATCCCTGCTCGAGGATGAAATTGTGACGTGGCACGAATCGCGCGTGCCGCGTGGTACCTCCACCATGCTCTGGCACGGCGTCCAGACCGTGGAGCTGCTGGACGTCACGCCCACCGCGGCGCGAGTCAGCTGCAACGCCGAGGGTGAATACGCGCTGGTCAGCGGCAGACGTATCGAGACCTCCAGCCCGCTAGTCGAGGGCATGAAGATGACCAAACGACTTGCTGAGATGCTGCTCTACGACGTGCCCAACGTGAAGCTCGACCAGGCTCAGATCGACGTATACACTTCGTTTCGTGATGAGAATGGACACGCGGAGCCCCGCTGCATCTTGAGTACCGCGATCTTGCGCAGCACCGTCGAGCACATCGACTGGGAAGAGACTGAGCCGGCCGACTTCGTATCGCTGACCGAAGGGCGGTTCGCCGGCGACGGCGACGGCGTGCACGCCGTCGAACCCATCGACTGGCTTGGTTCCGAGACGGAGACCGGGTGATGGGCACGTTCCGCTTCATGACCGCGGGTGAGTCGCACGGCAAGGGACTCCTCGTCATCGTCGAAGGTGTCCCGGCGGGTCTGCCGATGTCAGAGGACTACATTGCGACGCAGCTTGGACGCCGCCAGCGCGGTTACGGTCGCGGCAAGCGGCAGCAGATCGAGACGGACCGCGCCGAGATCGTCAGCGGCGTGCGTCACGGGCTCACGATGGGCGGTCCCATCGGCCTCAGCATCGTTAACCGCGACTTCGCTAACCAGAACTGGCAGGTCCGCATGGCCGTGGAACCCGTCGAGGCCGAAGTCGAGCGCCTGACCTCGCTGCGTCCCGGCCACGCCGACCTCGCCGGCGCCGTCAAATACGGCCTCGACGACGTACGGCCTGTGCTGGAACGCGCAAGTGCCCGTGAGACCACCGCCCGCGTCGCTGCCTCCGCCATCGCCCGCCGCCTCCTCGTGGAGATCGGTCGTCGCGATTCACGGGCACGTCCTCGCCGTCGGCGAACTGCGCGCCAACCCACCCGAAGACCCCGACTGGGATGCCGTAGAAGCTTCAGAAGTCCGCTGCGCCGATCCTTCAATCGAAGCCGCCTTCATCGCCCGTATCGACCAGGCACGCGAGCAGCACGACACCGTTGGCGGAGTCTTCGAAGTGCGCGCCACAGGCGTCCCCATCGGCCTCGGCAGCTTCGTGCACTGGGATCGCAAGCTGGACGGGCGTCTGGCGCAGGCCATTGTCAGCATGCAGGCCGTCAAGGGCGTCGAGATCGGCGGCGGCTTCACGACGGCCGCGCTGCCCGGCTCTCAAGTCCAGGACGTCATCCTGCCACGCGAGCAGTGGGGCGAGCGACCCTGGCAGCACGCCACAAACCGCGCCGGCGGCCTCGAAGGTGGCGTCACCAACGGCGAAGACGTCGTCGTCCGCGGCGCCCTCAAGCCGATTTCGACGCTGCCGCGCCCGTTGCCCAGCGCCGACCTCGACACGGCGGAGCTAAAAGACGCCTTCTACGAGCGCTCAGACGTCTGCGTCGTGCCCGCCGCCGCTGTAATTGGCGAGGCGATGGTCGCACTCGTGCTGGCGGACGCGGTCCTCGACAAGTTCGGCGGTGACAATATCAAAGAGACCGTCCGCAACTACGTGGCCTACATGCAGACTATCGGCCCGCGCGGCGACAACACCTGATGACGACCCCAACCCGTATCACACTCACGGGGGTTTTCGGTGTCGGCAAGACGACGGTTGCCAACCTCGTCGGCCAGCGCCTGGGCTGGGAGGTCGTTGACGCTGACGACGTCCTGGTTGGCATCGCTGGCAAGGAAGTTGGTGTCATCTTTGAAGAGCAGGGCGAGGCAACCTTCCGCCAGATCGAGGCCGAAGCCTTTTCGCAGCTCGCGGGCCGCAAGAACGTCGTCGTCGCTGCCGGCGGTGGCGCACCGGTCTACGAGCCCACGCGACGTCGCATGGTGGAAAGCGGCCTCGTGGTCTGCCTCAAGGCAACGCCGGAGACCGTCGTCCAACGCATGGGGGCGAAAGACCAGGGTCGGCCGCGTCCTATGCTGGCTGCCGACAACGCCCTTTCCCGCGCTCGCCGCCTGATCGACCAGCGCGCCGCTGTCTACGCCCTCGCCGACTTCACGGTCGAGACCGACGATATGTCGCCCGAGGAGATCGCCGAAGAGGTTGTCCACTTCTATCAGGCCCGGGGCGAGCGCACATTCAACCGCCCCGGCCGCGTCGAGCAGCTTAGCCGTACTCCGAGCGTCCTGCCGCCCGTCATCGATGCCCCCAATGCCACGACGGTAATCCGCACAGCCTCCGGCGAGTACCCGGCGTACGTCGCGTGGGGAGCACTGGAGCGACTTGGTGACATAACGGCACGAAGCACGCACACATCACGCGCATTCCTGATCTCCGACGAGGCCGTCATGGCCGCAATGGGGCGAGACCGCCGTGTCCAGCCTGCGTGAGGCGGGACTCGAAGTCGCCAGTCACACGGTTCCCGACCGGCGACGGCTCCAAGACCCTGCAGCAGGCGGCGGAGGTCTACGACTGGCTGGCGTCGCAGCGCGCCGAGCGCCGTGACGCCATCGTTGGGCTCGGTGGCGGAATGGTGAACGACTTCTCTGGATTCATCGCTGGGACATATCTGCGCGGAATGCCCGTCGTCCAGGCGCCGACGAGTCTCCTCGCCATGGTCGACGCCTCGATCGGTGGCAAGACTGCCGTCAACCACGCTGGGGCCAAGAACATCGTTGGTCTGTTCTACCAGCCCCGTGCCGTCGTCGCGGATGTGGCGACGCTCAAGACGCTGCCGCTACGCGCCCTGGTCGAAGGCATGGGAGAGGTGATCAAGCACGCGCTGATCCGCGACCCCGAGCTGCTCGCCCTGCTGGAAGCACGCCTCGACGACCTCATGGCGCTGGAGCCGGAACTGACGACTCAGGTGCTCGCCCGCAACGTCCAGATCAAGGGCGCCGTGGTCAGCGAAGACGAGCGCGAGACTGGCGGCGTGCGCGAACTGCTCAATTACGGCCACACCCTCGGCCACGCCTTCGAGACTGCGGGTGGCTACGAAGCGCTGCTGCACGGCGAGGCTGTCTCCGTCGGCATGATCGCGGCGGCGGAGATCGGCCGCCGCGTCGGAGTTACCCCTGCGGCGCTCGTCGAGCGCCAGCGTGTCCTCATCGAGCGCGCCGGGCTTCCCCTCAGGCCTCCAGCAGGCATCGATCGCGCCCGGGTACACGCCGCCCTTGCCCTCGATAAGAAGATTGTCGCCGGCGGTCAGCGCTGGGTCCTCCTCGAGGATGTGGGTCGCCCCATCGTGACCTCGGACGTCCCGAAGGACGTCGTGGAAGCCGTCCTTGATGAACTCCTTGCCTGAGGAGCAGCAGACCCTACGTGCCCTCGTCCGCGGTCGTGTGCAGGGCGTCGGATTCCGTTTCTTCGTCGAAGCGCAGGCCGTCGCGCTCGGACTCACCGGTTTCGTCCGCAATCTCAGGAATGGCACAGCCGTCGAAGTCGTCGCCGAAGGCGCCATGCCCGAACTCGAAATGCTGCTAGCGTCGCTGCGTCAGGGTCCGCCCCTCGCCCATATCGAGCGCGTCGATGTCTCATGGGCTGCCGCTACCGGCGATCACGCCGGCTTCCTTATCCGATGATCCCCCCGGGTAGCAAGCCTCGCGACTATCTACTGTGTACGCTGCACTCTGCACTGAAAGGAACCGTCAAGATGAAGCTCGTCCCTCTGTTTGAGATGGTCTATAAGTACGTCGAAAGGCACAGCGTCTCGCTCAAGGGTCCAAGGGGCACCGACAGCACGTCGTGGATGTTCCGCGAGGGCACGATCGTCGGCGAGCGCGTCCGCGGCGGTCACAAAGCGATGAACAAATCAGTGCTGCGCTCTGATAACGTTGTCACGCCTGATATCCGCGGCATCCTCACCACGGACGACGGGGCGGAAGTCTATTACGAAATTCGCGGCTACGGCATAGACGTCGACGGGTTGCGCAACTTCACCGGCAGCATGTATTTCCTCGCTGAGGAGGAGAAGTACGCTTGGCTCAACACGGTCGTCGGCGTCATTGAAGGCCGTTACACACGCAACCCTGAGGGCTTCCTCATCGGCACATTCCAGGTCTACGAATGCGTGTCAGAGGCCGCGACGATTGAACCGCGCCTCGTTTTTCACGAGGGCCTGGAACCGCAACCGCGCTTGCAACCGAACTTCGGCTAGCGAAGCGGTCCCAGCATCAGCGCATCGGCCTCATCGCCCGGCTCCAGCGAAGGTACGTCTTCAGGGCATACGACCAGCGCGTTCGCCAGCGCCATCGAGGTCAGGATCCCGGAACCTTGGGGACCCGTCAGCGACGCTACGTAGCGTCCCTCCGCCTGCCGAACGATGCCGCGCGCCAGGAACCGCCGCCCGTCCGAGTTGACGATGCGGTCCTCAACGACGACGCGCAGCACCGGCCTCTCCCAGCCCTCGCGCGCCGATTGTTTATAGATGGCAGCCCGCCCGAACAGCTCAAACGTCACCATCGAGCTCACAGGATTGCCCGGAAGGCCGATGTGCGGCACGCGCCGTCCGTCCGGCGCCTCGAAGCTACCAAACGCCAAAGGCTTCCCCGGCCGCATGCGCACCGTCCAGAAATCGACCTCGCCCTCGCGCAGCAGTACGTCTTTGACCACGTCGTAGTCGCCGCGGGAGACACCCGCCGTAGTGATTAGCAGATCGCAGGTTTGCAGCGCTTCCTGGATCTTCGCCGTCAGGTCGTCCACGGTGTCGCGCGATATACCGAGACGTAGCGGCACGCCTCCTGCTTCCTGCACTAACGCCGCGATGCTGTAGCTGTTCGAGTCGTAGATCTTGCCAGGCGCGTGGGGTTGCCCCATTTCAAGCAACTCGTCGCCGGTCGAGATTACCGCGACCACGGTGCGGCGGTAGACCCAGACCGTGCGCTTCCCCAGCGACGACAGCACGCCAATCTGGGCCGCACCCAGCTCCGTGCCGGCGCGCATCACATCAGAGCCTTCAGTGACGTCCTCGCCAGCACTACGGACATTTGCCCCGGGCTCCGCGGCCTTCAGCACGCCGACGCTCTCGCGACCCTTGGCGAAGGACCCGAAATTGCGTCCCGGCGGCTCGTCGGTCTCCTCGAAAGGCACGATGGCGTTGGCGCCCACCGGTATTGGCGCACCGGTCATGATCCGCACCGCCGTGCCGGGCTCGACTGCGCCGTCGAAGATGTAACCGGCCGCGACTTCGCCCACGACACGCAGCATTACCGGCGAGGCCTCGGAGGCTCCCGCGGTGTCGGCCGCGCGCACCGCGTAGCCGTCCATGCTTGTGTTGTCGAGGGATGGGATCGTGATCGGGGACGTAACGTCCTCGGCAAGGACCTGGCCCAGCGCGTCGGCGAGCTCCTTCTCCTCCGCCGGCAGCCGCTGGACGACCGCGAGGATCCTGGACCTTGCTTCTTCGACGCTAATCATGCCTTCAACGTTCATGGGTTCATTCTAGCCAGGCAGGGAATATTTGACATAAATGCGATGCGATTGCTACACGCTACCGTACGGGAGCAGGCGAAGGGTTGTCTAACCCAAACGTACCGCCAGGCACGTTGTCGTACGCTGCACGCCCTCGATGCGTTGCAGGCCCTCTGTGATCGCGGTACCGAGCTTATCGAGGTCTTCTGCCTCCATCTGCACGATGACGTCGTAAGGACCGGTCACGGTGTCCACGGCCGTGATCCGCGCGTCACCGTGCTTCATTGCAAGCACCGCCTCGCCAACGCCCTTGGCATGGCCTACCTCGGCTTCAATCAGCACGTATCCTCGAAATGCCATGACAACAGCCCTCCTGAACTCGATTCAAGTTTTTCGCAATCATATAGCCCGCCCTTCTGTCTGGACACCCTAGTTGGCACGGCGTACGGTGAGTCACGGCCCCACGCTGCTGCCTCCGTCTGCCGGATGCCGATAACTTCTAGGAATGAGGGTTACCGTTGGCAAATCCCCGCTTACCGAGACCTTCGCAGGTCGCTTCAGGCTGCCGGAATTGCTGAAACGCAAGCGCTTCTGGCTCGGTATCTTGATTAGCGCCGTCTTCTTGGCGTTTTTCCTCGCCCGTACTGACTTCTCGGAGATTCGCGACGCGTTTTCTGGGGCTGATTACTGGCTTGCTGCGCTTGCCGTGCCGATCTACTTCATCGGTTACTGGTTGCGGGCACTGCGCTGGCGGCTCTTGCTACGCCCCGTAGCAAATGTTGTGACGGCGCGACTCTACCCAGTCGTGCTCATCGGCCTAATGTCCAACAACGTTGCGCCGATGCGTATCGGCGAACTGGTCCGTGCTTTCCTGGTCGGCGAGCGCGAATCCATGAGCAAGTCCGCCGCCTTCGGCACAATCGCCGTCGACCGCACGTTCGATGGCCTCACGCTCGTCGCCATCCTCGGAGTGGTGACGGCACTGTCGCACACGGACGCGGGGCGTCAGAGCATTGGCATCGGCGCAGGGCTGCTCTTCTTTGCCGGGACGGCGGTGCTGGTCGGACTAGCTTTTTCCCCAGTGCGGGTCCGGGCACTGTTGCTTCGTCTTGCCGAATTCCTGCCTGAGAGTCTCGCATCGAAAGCGGAAACAACGTTGGACGCGTTCCTTTCCGGACTCGCTGCCATCCGCAGCCCCGGCGTCCTCGGCATTGCGGCCTGCGTTTCACTCGCGTCCTGGCTGGCGGAGGCGTCGATGTACTACGTGGTCGGGGAGGCATTCCACCTTGGCGTCGGCTTCGACGTCTATCTCATCATCGCCGCCACTGCGAACCTGGCGCTCTCAATTTTCGCTTCGCCCGGCGGTGTCGGCCCCTTCGAGCTGGCAACTCGCGAGGTTCTTGTCCTCTACAACGTGTCGAGCGCCTCCGCATCCGCCTATGCCATCGCGCTGCACGCGCTACTGCTTGCCCCCGTCATCCTCGTCGGATTCACCTTGCTCTGGTCGATGCACATGTCGCTACGACAGCTCTTCGGCATACGGGACGAGCCGGCACCACTTGCGGAAGCGGGAGTCGTGGAATGAGGGCCGTCGTCATAGGCGGCGGTGTCGCCGGGCTTACGGCCGCCTATCGTCTGCTGCAGGCCGGCCATGACGTCACCGTGGTCGAGGCCGGGCCGGAGCTCGGCGGCCTCGTCCGCACCTTTGACGCCGGAGGCGAGCCCCTCGAGTGCTTCTATCACCACATCTTCACCACCGACACCGAGATCATTGCCTTGATCAACGAACTCGGCCTCGGCGATCGCCTCGTCTGGCGCGACTCAAAAGTCGGTTTCTTCCACGGCGGCAAGATCTGGCCTTTCGTCACGCCGATGGACCTGCTGCGCTTTGGCCCGCTGCCTCTTATCGACCGCATCCGCCTCGGCCTCACCGGGCTCTATCTGCGCCGTCAGAAGAAGTGGGCCGGCTACGAGAAGGTTACGGCGTGGCAGTGGATCAGACGCTACGCCGGCCAGCGTGTACTGGACGTCGTCTGGGGTCCGTTGCTGCGTGGCAAGTTTGCCGATCAGGCTGAAGAGGTCGCAATGGCCTGGCTCTGGAGCAAGATCAGCCTGCGCTTTTCGTCGCGCAAGTCGGGCGTCGACTCCAAGGAACAGCTCGGTTACATGATGGGCAGCTTTGGCGTCTACATCCGCGAGCTCGAGAAGCGTATTCGTGCCGGCGCCACCGTCGAGACCTCAGCGCCCGTGAAAGAGATCACCGTTTCAGATGGCCGAACCGACGGCGTCGTGCTGGAGGACGGTCGCCGCTTCGACGCCGAAGCCGTCATCGCCTGCGTGCCTTCAGAGCGCTTCCTGCCGATCGCGCCGCCGCTTGGCGCTGAGTATGAACGCCGCGTCTCGGCGGCGCGCTGGCAGTGGGCCCTCTGCTACGTCATCGCGCTCAAGGAATCGCTGACGCCAATCTACTGGCTCAACGTTGGCGACTCCGATACGCCGTTCATCGCCGTCATTGAGCACACAAACTTCATCGAAAAGGAGCGCTACGGCGGCCTCAACCTCGTCTACCTTTCGAACTACCTGACGCCGAACCACCCCTGGTTCTCGCTCAGCGACGAAGAGGTGGACGACCTCTACTTGCCGCACCTCACCAAGCTCAACCCGAAATTCAGCCGCGACTGGATCGTCGACCGCTGGGTCTTCAAAGGCCCAAACGCTCAGCCCGTTATCCGGCGCAACTACCGCGACGACCTCCCGGACCACCGCACACCGGTTTCGGGGCTTTACCTCGCCAACATGCAACAGATCTACCCCGAAGACCGCGGCCAGAACTATTCGATTCGCATGGGTGACCAGGTAGCAAAGATGGCTATGCTAGACCTCCCGGAAGCCGCCACGGACGCAGCAGCAGGCTAGGGCGGTCCGGCCCGAAGGCGTCTGCAGCCGCCCCAGAGCCTCACGGACCGTCTAGCAGCAATCCGGCGGACACAGCGGACCGCAATCGCAGTCGCAGGACGCCGCGTCCTCGGCGTCTCTCACGACGATCAGGTCGCCGTCGTCGATGTTCTTCACGTTGCTCACCTCCCTTCTCGTGGTTTCGAAACGTTATCTTCGTCCTGGGGCTCGATCAGCCCGCAGTAGCTGCACTCTGCTGCCATCGTCACCGGATCGCACCCCTCGCAGCAGTGTTCGATGTGGCTTTCGAGCCCCGATAGCTCGTCCCGTAGCGCCATCAACTCCTGTAACCGCGATTCCACCTCTGCCCTCTGGCTGGAGATTACGGCGTGCAGTTCATCGCTAAACGTGGCGCAGTCCGTTGAAAATGCCTTGGTCACGAGGTTGCGGATCGTCGCCAAGTCCAGCCCCAGAAGGCGAGCCCGGCTGACCAGCCGCAACCGCATCACGTCCGCCTCCGAGTACAACCGGTACCCGGACACGCCACGCCGCGGCGCAGGTACCAGGCCCTCGTCCTCGTAAAACCGGATCGTCTTGCTGGTGAGCCCCGTCTGTTTCGAGACTGCGCCAATTGTCAATTCGCTGCTCATGACGGAAGCTTAAACCTTCCAGTTACTGGAAGGTCAATGGTCAAATTTCTAGAGCGGCTGCCGCCCCGCGAACCCCGTGTCCTCGTCATGCCACCAAGCGATCGTTTCTTCACCCAGCCGATAGCACAGCAACACGACTCGGCCCTCACGCTCCGACGGGAAGTCCACCAGCCCTTCCTCGATGCCCTTGATCTGCACGCCAATTGAGTCCAGCTCCGACATCAAGGACTCCAGCTTCACCGCCGCAACCTGGGCCGACTCGCGCGTCCGCGCCACGTCGGTGGCCAGATGGCCGTTTCCGCCGGTCAGCCCGAGCAAGCGCTCGACCTCCGCTGACGTACCGTCCAGATCGCGTTTCGCTTCTTGTATTTCGATCAGCAACTGGCGGACTGTCGGAAGAAGCGTCAGTGCTTCCTCCAGCGTGAACAGGCGATGATCCGACATAAAGTTGCACGATTGTAGCGCTTCGCGCGCGGCTGAGTTGGTCAGGGCCATGAGTGCAAAGCAGGCGCCACGCGCTCGGCGAAGAGACGCACCGATTTGAAGACTCGCTCGGGCGGGATCGCGCCACCCACATTCGGCTCCAGGAGGAAGCCGCTGAGGCCGAGTTCGTCTCGCAGCTCGGACAGCCGTCCGATGACGGCGTCGGGCGTTCCGTAGGCAAGGCGCGTCTTCAGGAGCGCGTCGTAGTCCGCGCTGGCGATGCGTCGAGCGAATTCGGCCCTCTCTTCTGCGCTGCCGGCGCCCAGGGTTCTCGAAGCGTAACCCTCGCCACGCTGGCGGAAGTTGCTCTCGGTGCTCTCACGTGGCTCCTCGTAGGCCGCCTCAGCCGTCTCCGCCACGTACAACGGCACGCGCAGATAGACCTCGGGATCACCGGGGTGGCCAGCTTCCTGCCAAGCCAGTCGGTAGGCCGCAAGGTTCGTCGCATTCATCTCGAGGTCGCTGCCACGCAGCCCAATGAAGAGCGGATAGCCCTGCTTGCCCATCATCGGAAACGTATCCGACGTCGTCGCGGCGACCCGGATCGGTGGGTACGGCTTCTGGCGCGGCTTCGGGATGACGCAGACATCCTCGAAGCTGTAGTGCTTGCCGCTGTAGGAAAACGACTCTTGTGTCCAGGCCAGCAGCAGGATATCGAGGCACTCCTGGAACCGCTCGCGGCTCTCCTCATACGGCACGCCGTAACCGGAGTAAGCCGTCGCGAAGCCGCTGCGCCCGACGCCAAAGTCGAAACGCCCGGCGCTGATGTGGTCCAGGGTCGCGATCTCCTCCGCTAGCTTCACGGGATGTGATAGCGGCAGCACGCTGACTGCGATGCCGAGCCGCAGCCGCGACGTCTTCGCCGCGAAGGCGCTCGCCAGTAGCAGCGGCGCCGATGCGATGGACGGGACCGCGCCGGAACCAGACTTATCCAACTGCACTCTCGACGCGAAGTGGCGCTCTGCCAGCCAAACAGCGTCGAGGCCGCCGTCCTCGCACGTCTGCACCAGCCTAAACGCCTCGGCCAGCGCTTCCTCTTCGGTCGCGCCGGGGCGGTAGTCGCACTCCATGAACAGGCCCAGATGCATCGCGCACCTCCGTGACAGCGCGCCGATCATCGACCTGCGCGGCGAGCCTGTCAAACAAGACTGAGCGTCGAGGGTGAAGCTAAAGTCACCGGCAGTAGTTCCCGAACGTCCAAAATGCACGCTCGGGATCGCCGACCGAGCACATGCGGACGTCGTTGTCCGTGTCGTAGGCTACTTGCACGCTGACAACGCCCGCCGCGTTCGCGTCCGTCAGAGTTGCGTGGCGCCAGTGAAATTCCAACCCTTGATCTTTAGCGCCGGCACGCGGCATGCGCCGCCGATGGCCGGCATCAGCCGCGATTCCCGGCCGATCGCCTCTACATTGTTCATCGCCTCGAGGTAGCTCTGTGTGAAGCGCAGGTTCGCCACCGGCGCAACGATCTTGCCGTCTTCGATCAGGAACGTCCCGTCGCGCGTCATGCCGGTCATTACTACCTGCAGGGGATGAACCGTACGCGTGTACCAGAAGCGCGTGACCCAGATGCCGCGCTTTGTCGAGGCGAGCATCTCTGCCTTCGTCGCATCGCCCGTCGCCATGAAGATGTTGCAGGGAATGGCGCCGTAGGTCTCGCCGGCCGGCAGCGCGTGGCCCGTCGACGCCTGGCTGCCCATAGCGCCATAGTAGGTGTCCCACGCCACGCCCATCGCAACACCGTCCTGAACGAAATCGACCCGTTGGCGCGGTACACCCTCAGCGTCAAACGGCGCCGGCAGGCCTGCAGACGACAGTCCGTCGTCCCAAATCGACACGTTGTCCCCCATGACGCGCTGCCCGATACGGCCGGTCATGAAACTGCGCTTCTCAAGATAGGCCTGCGACCCGAACGACAGCAGCGCGAAGAAGTCCATCAGGTCCGCGACGGCGTACTCCTCCAGGATCACGTCGTACTCGCCCGGCTCCAGCGCCTGCGGGTTGGCGGCCCGCTGCGCTGTGTCGATCGCCTCGCCAGCGATGGCGGCGCCGTCAATCTCGCCCACGTCGCGCGTCCAGGCTTCTGAATAACCGCTGGACGTCTCGCCCATGACCACCGTGTTGATGTCGGCGGCGGCATCCGCGTGGTAAGCCCAGACGCCCAGCGAGTTCATCACGGCGGTCTCGCTCTCGCCGGTACGGAACGCTCCTGCCGCTACGAGTTTCGCTTTCTCCGCCGCTTCGCAGATGGCGGCCACGATGCCGGCGCGCTGCTCGGCGCTGCACTCAGCCGTCGCCACGATCGGCCCCGGCGCTGAGGCGATGGCCTGTGGGCCTGGTAGGGAAGTGAAGTGCTCGTTGTCCCGCTGAAGCTTCGCCAACGACACAGCTCGCTCGGCCGCCGCACGTAGACCCTCGGGTGTTACGGCGTCGGTCGCCGCCACGCCGGTCTTCCTTCCCAACACAGCACGTACGCGCACGCTGAGGTCGGTCTCCTGCACGTTCTGGTGGATGTAGTTGTTGGCGAAGCGCGTCAGGGCCGAAGTTCCGCCGTAGATCAACACCTCAGCCTGGTCCGCATCGACGCAGGTAAGGACCTCATGGGCCATGCGTTGCAGTTCGTGTTCGCCTCGTAGCGCCATTTACGCAACGTAGTGCAGGGACAAGGGGTGGTCAAGCAAGCGAATCGCCCCAGACCGGCGAGCACCCTAGAATCAGGCAGGATGCCTGCAGACTCGTGACCGCCGAAGCAGCGAAACCGCGATTCTTCCTCGGCTGGACTGTTGTCGCGGTCGCGCTCCTTGCCGCATTCACCCAGGTAGCCTTCTTCAACCCCACGCTGGGCGTCTTCATTCCGGAGTTCGAGCGGGACTTCGGCTGGAGCCGCACTGAGATTTCGTTAGGTGTCACGCTTGGCTCCTTCGTTGGGGCTGCCTCTGCGCCGCTGTTCGGCCCGTTGATCGACCGCTACGGCGGACGGCGGTTCGTCGTCGGTGGCGCGGCGTTGATGGCCGTTTGCCTCGCCCTGCTGTCGCTGATGCAGTCCGAGTGGCAGTTCCTGGTCCTCTACGCCATCGGACGCGGCACGGCATCCGGACTCCTGGCGCTCGCGACCGGCGTCACGGTGAGCAAGTGGTTCGTACGGCGACGCGGCTTCGCCATCGGGGTAATGTCGCTCGGGACGCGCCTCGGATTCGCGCTGATGCCGATCGGCGCGCAGTTGATCATCCAGGCGGCGGACTGGAGGACGGCTGTACTCGGACTGTCGGCGACGGTCGCTGTGTTCGGCATCTTCCCGTCGCTGTTCTACCTGCATCCGCGGCCCGAGGCGCTGGGCCTGCTGCCGGACGGCGAGAGCGATGTCTCACGAGACGCCCCGGATCGGCCTGCCTACCGCGACGAGTACAGCTGGGAGCGACAGGACGCTCTGCGCACGAGGGCCTTCTGGCTGGTCACGCTGGCCGTCAGCCTGATGTCGTTGACCGGAGGCGCCGTCAACCTGCACCAAATACCGCACCTCGTCGACCGCGGCTTATCGCCGGAGACGGCGGCACTGGTTATCACGCTGGTCGCCGTTTTCGGCGGCGTCGGCGTGATCCTGGAGGGCGTTCCTCGACGAACGGATTGGCGCTCGCTGGACGATGGCGATCGGGCTCGTAGGTTCTTCGGTGGGGGTGACGATCCTGATCTTGGTCCACAGCCTCGGGACGGCGTTGCTTTTCGCCGTCGTCAACGGTCTTTTCTTCGGCTTGCTCGTCGCCAGCAACCAGGTCGTCTTCGCCGACTACTTCGGCCGCCACGCGCTCGGCGCCATCCGAGGGTACTCGCAGCCCTTTCAGCTCGGCACCAATGCCTTCGGACCGATTCTTGCCGGCGCAGCCCACGACCTCACGGGCAGCTATGTCGCTGCCTTCGCGCCGTTCGCGTTTGCATACCTGGTCGCGGCGCTAGCTTTAGTTATCGCCAGGAAGCCGCATCCGCCGGAAACCGCCACCCAGCCGCCTCTGGCAGGGGCATAAATTGACATAATATTTGATACACCGTGGCGCCTATCTCGATCGTTGTCGCAGGGCGCGTTCCATCTCGCGGTCCGCTTCGCGCTTGGCGATCACCTGGCGCTTGTCATACTGGCGGCGGCCGCGCGCCAGGGCCAGCTCAACCTTGGCAAGGCCGCGCTTGTTGAGGTACAGCTTCAGCGGAATCAGCGTCAGTCCGCCAGCGTTCACCTCGCGCGTCAGTTCCGCGATTTGCGACTTGTGCAGCAACAAACGTCGCGGTCGTCGCGGTTCATGCCCGTTGTAGGACGCTGCATCGTACTCAGCGATGTGCGCGCCCTGCAACCAGACTTCACCTTGATCCGGGCGGGCGTAAGCCTCCTGCAGGCTCACCTTGCCCTGCCGCACCGACTTGATTTCGCTACCGGTCAGCGAAATTCCCGCCTCGACTCGCTCGATGATCTCGTAGTCATGCAGCGCACGGCGGTTGACTGCCACGTCCCTGGATGTCGGCCCGTCCTTGCTTTGCTGCTTCGATCCGTTCTTCTTGGCCATAGTTCGTCACGGCACAGGATACCGCGAAGGCCGGGGCTGGCTCGAGCGGATCTGACGAAGGGAGATGAACCGGCTTTGCTCATCAGCCCCAGATCAAGCATCGACCCAGAAGTCGCGCTGAGTGGGTCTCGGGTCAGAAGGCCCCGGCTTCAGTTATGGCCCGCTTGCTTGCCCGAGGAGCAGGTCAACCGCCTTCTCCATCTGGGGGTCGATCCGCTGGTCGATCTCGCTCATCCGTCGGAATAACCTCGACGTCCGGGAAGATGCCGACCTTGTTGATAAGCGTGCCGGTTGGGGTTAGCCACTCAGCGATCGTCACGTAGAGAGCACCGCCATCGCTCAGTTCGCGCGGGCTATTCACGGTGCCTTTGCCGAAGCTCGTCTCGCCAACGATCGTCGCGCGGTTGTTCTCACGCAGCGCGGCGGCAAGAACCTCGGAGGCGCTGGCGCTAAATCGATTCTGCAGGATGACAATTGGTAGGCCCGGCGCCAACTCGCCCGGACGCGAATTGAAGGGAACCTCTTTGCCATCCGCACTACGCTCGATCAGCACGGTCTGACCGTCGAGGAAAAGGTCCGCAATGCTCACAGTCGTGTCCAACAGGCCGCCGCCGTTATACCGCACATCGATGATCAGCCCCTTAATGCCTTTGTCGAGCTGTGCTTGGACAGCATCCTCGACCTCCTGGGCTGTGCGGCGGGAGAACTCCTGAATTTGGACGTAGCCGATATCCTTGACCTCGTCGCCATTGGAATTGAGCAGCACGCCGCCAGGTGGCACGGTCTGCACGGACTGCACCTGGACCGTATCCCGGGTAATCGTCAGATCCTCCGTCTTCCCATCGGCGTGCTCGACAGTTAGCGTGACGTCACTGCCACGCGGTCCGCGTATGCGAAGGACCGCCTTTTCGACCGTCCAGCCCGTGGTGTCTTCGCCGTCCACGGCGCGGATTACGTCGCCTGAAACCAGCCCGGCACGCTCAGCAGGCGTGTCCTTGATCGGCGCAACGATGACGATATCGCTGCCTTGTGCCGCTACGGTCGCGCCAATGCCTTCAAAGGATCCGGTGAGAACAGTGCTGGTCTGGTAGTCCTCCGGCGTGACATAAAAAGTGCCCGTGTCGTTCAGAATCGCCAGCATGCCATTGATCGCGGCTTCGTATAAGGACTGATCGTCCAAGTTCTCTGGCCGGACATAATCTCGGCCAAGTAGCTCGCGAATCTGGTTGAGGACGGAGTAATCATAGGTTGGAGGCGCGTCAGACGCGATCGCCGTCTTGTCATCGGTGCCGTTTTCGCGCCCCAACATGAATGCGCCGATGGCCACAACCGCAAGAACCAGCACGGCAGCCAGCCCGGCCAGGACCTTCACCATCATGTCGCTGCCGGACTTCTCTGGCCGCTCTTCTTCTACCGCCACACCGGAACCCCCCTGAACTATCAGAAAAAGTCTAGCATGCGTAGACTCGGCACAACCACGCATGATTGTCGGCATCCTCGCAGCCCAGTCGAAGTGGGCCGAGTCGTCTGCAACACTACATAACCTATATAGTGCGAAGGTCCGTTATTAGAGCGTTAACTCCTGGCGCCTTCAGATTGCCCGAGCGCCCGGATGCCCTTAGAGTCACACACGTGGAACCCGGTGGCCTTTCAGCTAGCCACGGACCCCGCTTCGAAGATCAAGAAACTCACGCGCGAAGGTGGAAAGATGATTCTCGTAACCGGCGGAATGGGATTTATCGGTGTGCACGTCGTCAAGAGCCTGCTCGACGCCGGCGAAGACGTTGTCGTCACCTGGAACCGCTCATGGCGCGTGCCAGACTTCTGGGCCGCCGAGCTCAACAAGCGCGTCATCGCCGAGAAGGTCGACGTCTCCAACCCTTACGAGACTACAGCCGTCGCTATGAAGCACAAGGTCAACGGCATAGTGTTCTGCGCTGCACCTGGAATCGGCCAAGGCACGCCGACGCAGGATTTCGCGGTCAACATGGTCGGCCTCGCAAATGCCATCGAAGCCTCCCGCGTCGCCGAGGTGCGTCGCCTGACCTACCTCGGATCCTCTACGGTCTACAACAATCTGCCACACGGCCCCTATCGCGAGGACGCACCGTTGCCACTCGAGTCCAGGAATTCAACTGAAGCGTATAAGAAGGCCGGCGAGATCGTGCTGATGCACTACGCCGACCGCATTGGGCTCTCCATCGCCTCGATCCGCCCACGTGCCGTCTACGGCCCGATGTATTACTCGATGATGAACTTGCCTAGTCGGTTATGTCACGCAGCCGCACGTAGCGCCCTGCCCGACTACGGCGCCAGCGGGACCCCCTTCGCGGGCGACACGGGCGACTTCACCAGCGTCAAGGACGTCGCGAACATAACTGCTCTCGTCCATCAGGCCGAAAATCTCAAGCATCGCGTCTACAACATGGGCAATGGACGCGCTGTGCAGATGCAAGAGCTCGCCGAGGCGGTCATGGCCGCCGCACCGGACGCCCGTATCGAGCTTCAGCCTGGTGAGAATCCCAAGGGCAACCCATCCGCCCACTACCTCGACCTCACGCGCGTCAAGGACGAGTTTGGCTATGAGCCCCAGTACCCGATCGTCGAAAAGGGGATCGCCGACTACATAGACTGGCTTCGCACCCACGACCAGTAAGGTGCCGTCGTCTCCGAGGCTCGCGATTCATCGCTTCCTAGACGTGACATCACCCTCGACTATCGCTCAGGCCCTCCTCGCTTGGGCCGAGGTTCAAGGCCGTCACAACCTGCCCTGGCAGCAGAATACCGTGCCGTACCGAATCTGGGTCTCCGAAATCATGCTGCAGCAGACGCAGGTTGCAGCCGTCATGCCGTACTACCAGCGATTCATGAGTCGGTTCCCCGACGTCGACGCGCTCGCCGCTGCGTCGATTGACGAGGTGCTGCACGTCTGGGCCGGTCTCGGCTATTATGCCCGCGCCCGTAACCTTCATCGCGCCGCCCGCCTCGTAATTGAACACCACCGGGGCTGCCTCCCAGACGACATCGGTAATCTGCAAACGTTGCCCGGCATCGGCCGCTCCACCGCCGGCGCGATCCTCGCGCTTTCCAGCGGCCAACGTCACCCCATTCTCGACGGCAACGCCCGACGCGTCCTCGCCCGCGTCTTCGCCATCGAAGGCGGTCCCGGCGACGCTAACACGCTCAAACGACTCTGGGCGCTCGCCGACGCCTGCACGCCGCACGAGCGCGTCGCCGAGTACACACAGGCGATCATGGACCTCGGCGCGACCGTCTGCCTCCGCGCACGTCCAGATTGCGATGCCTGCCCGCTTAGCGACA
Organism: uncultured Chloroflexia bacterium; assembly: GCA_963766645.1. Lineage (GTDB taxonomy): Bacteria > Chloroflexota > Dehalococcoidia > DSTF01 > WHTK01 > WHTK01. The sequence continues at coordinate 113,211 of CAVYAY010000003.1, forward strand.
TCTGTATCGCCAACAAGACGAATCGCCAGCGCGAGTTGCCATCACCACACCACCGGCCCGCGCGTCCTCGGCGAACCGCCCACGCGCTCGTCATCCGCGACGCCCGCGGTGCTTTGCTGGTGCAGCAGCGCCCGATAAACGGCCTCTGGGGCGGCCTCTGGAACCTCCCTCAGTTCGATACCGAACCCGAGGCACTCGCCTGGCTGGCCGCCCACCTTCCAGCCTCTGTAGAAACCCAGACACTGGAGGCCCAACACCACGCCTTCACGCACTACGACCTCGATCTGCGTCTTCACGTCGCCCATGCAAACGTAAAACAGACCCAGATTCCCGGCTGCGCCTGGTATGAACCGCAAGAGGCTCCCCTTGTCGGCCTCACGAAAGCTGTGACGAATCTCCTGAACGTTATGTGAAGTAGACGGCCCGATTTTGCGAAGGACCTCGAGCCGAAGTCTAAACTTTAGCCATAGTGTGCCGTCGCCCACGCTTCCGCGCCGTTGTCCAGACTGAGCACCCGGTGTGTGCTCAATGTGTACACGTCGCGCAGATTACGCTCGATCGGGTGCCCCGTGACAGTCGCCGAGGTGCCAGCAGCCACGAACACCTGACGTACCGTCTGGACGCAGAGGTCGATGCAGCGCGTTTGCCGCAAGGTGACCTCGGCGATTTCCTCGCGGGTCATCTTGCGCCCAGAGGCCTTACACTCCGCGCTAAGCGCCATGAGCCGCTCTGATTCCGTCAGCAGCAGTGCCTTCGCGGCGTCCGCCAGTGACTTCGCTTCGCCCAGCCGCCTGCGGAAGGATGGCACCGAGGACTGCATCAGCGCCGTCTCACCGCCACCGCCACCGCGGCTTCGCACCGGCTTCGTGCGCCCCATCTCCTCTAGCGCGTCCACCGCACCCAGCGCGCCGCCTACTGCGGCACCCGTCACTTCCATAGAGATGAAGGCGAACAACGGCGTACTATACAGCGGGTTCGGGTGCACCTTCGACCCCGGCGTCTCCTGCGCGTCGACGTCCGACAGCAACATCGCCCTGCGTTCCGGCACGAACGTCTTCTCTACGAGCACTGACTTGCTGCCGGTGCCACGCATCCCCATCGTGTGCCAGTCGTCCTCGATCACCCCTTCTGATCGCGGCACGATGCAGCTGATGCCCGCCGGCGGGCTGCTCTCGCTCTCAACCAGCGCACCGCAGCCGTACCAGTTCGCCACGTCGACGCCCGACTGATAACTCCAGCGTCCGCTAAGCTCGTAGCCGCCTTCGACGCGCTTGGCCCGACCTCCCGCGCCGAAGATGCCCGTTGGCAGGAGCGCGACGCCGTCGTCACCGTAGATCTCTTCCTGGCCGCCTTCCGGGAACTGCGCCGCCCACCACGCATGTCCCGTCAAAATCCCCAGGGCCCACGCCGAAGACACGCATCCTCGTCCGACCTCGACCAGGACCTCCTGCAGCGTCTCCATGCCCATTTCGAAACCGCCAAAGCGCTTTGGCTGGCAGATGCGGAAGAACCCTGCCCGCGTGAAGTCGCCAAACGTCTCCGGCAGTAACCGCCGTGCCGCCTCACATGCCGCCGCCCTCTCGCGCAGAGTTGAAATCATGTCTCGCGCCCGGCGCACAAGCTCGGCCCGGGTGATCGTCGCTGCCTCCGGATGCGTTACTACTCGCCTCCCGTGAGCATCCTTTGTAACAGTGATGTCGTGTGAAGCGGCCATCACGCCTTGCTCCCGGCATCAAGATACGCAGTGGCCCAGCGCTCCCCCATGAGGTCCAGCCGGTAAACGTTGTGAGTGCTCAGCATCTGCATATCACGCCAGCAGCGCTCCATCGGCTGGCCCAGGAATGTCGACGATGTCCCTGCCGCTGCGAAGCAGTGGTCCACCGCCTGCACGCACAGATCGACGAGCCGGGCCGAGCCCAACCCATACTCCACGACCTCGTCTGGCGCCAGCTTGCGGCCCCGCCGCGCGTACTCTTGCATCGTTGAGGCCAGCTTGCGCGACTCATCTATTAGCAGGACCTTCGCCGCCTTGACCAGCGACTTCGCCTCGGCCAGCCGCCGTCGAAAGCTCGGCAATGACGACTGGGTCGCGCCCGTCAGCCCTACTTCCCGTGTCCGCACCGGCTTACTTGCGCCGATTTCTTCGAGAATATCAACAGCCTGCTGCGCAATGCCGACCGCTGCACCCGTCGTCTCAATACTGAGAAACGCCAACATCGGCGCCGCGAACAGCGGGTTGGCGTGCACATAGCGCCCTGGCGCCTCCTGGGCCGCTATCGACGACTGCGACAACGCCAGACAATCGGGAACAAAGACCTCGTCGGCCGTCACCGACTTTGACCCCGTGCCGCGCAGGCCCAGCATGTGCCAATCATCGACGATCGTGATCTCTTCCGGCCGAATCGCCATGTAGAACCACTGCGCATCGTCCGGCGCGACATCCTCCTCTTCCAGCATCGCGCCGACACACAGCCAGTTCGCCACATCGCAGCCCGAGAGGTACACGAAGCGACCCGACAACTCGTAGCCGCCTTTCACGCGCCTGCAGCGGCCGTTGCCGCTGAGGTTCGTCGCCATGATCACGTGGCCGTCGTCACCGAACAACACGTCCTGCCCGGCCTCCTCGAACAGACCCGACCACCACGTGTGGCCGCCCAGGATCGCCAGGCACCACGCCGACGACCCGCAGCCGCGGCCGACCTCGATGACGACCTCCTCTAGCACGTCAACACCCATCTCGAAGCCACCGTAGCGCCGCGGCTGGACGATGCGGAAGAAGCCGGCGTCGGTGAACGCTTGGACCGTCTCCGGCAGCATTCGGCGCGCCTCTTCGGTCAGCGGGGCACGCTCGCGCAGCGCTGGGATCATCGCCTGCGCTCGCTCGATCAGTGTTTCGCGCGTAATCGACTCGGCCTCGGGATGCGCCAAAACGCGTCGCCCGCTGCCGTTGACCTCAACCCGGACCACCGTGCTCGACATCGCGGCGCCTATTCTTACACGCACCGCCACGCACCGCCATTCAAGGCCCGAACTTGCGCGAATCGGAGGCGAAATCGATAGTATAAGCGCCAGTCGGTAGCCAATTGCTTAACGAGCGCGTCATACACTGCAACAATGCCCGACACCTCGAATCTCCTCGTGCAGGCGCAGGAGTTGCACTCGCAGGGACGCATCGACGACGCGCTGAAAACGGCGCGTCAGGCGCTCGAAGCGCAGCCGGACCACGTCGAGGCCTGGATGTACTACGGCACGACGTTGATCACGCGCCGTCTCGCCTTCTCTGAGGGTCTGGCAGCCCTCGAGCGCGCCTCAGAGCTTGCACCGGACGACCCCGGTGTTGCCTACAGCATGGGCTGGTGTTACGAGTTCGTCGCCTATCGGCTGGAGAAGCAGGCCACGAAGCCCTATCGCGACCCACTGGAACTCTACCGCCTCGCCGCCGAGCGCCTGCGCCACTGCATCGATCTCGACCCCGAACAAGGCCTCAAAGACGACGCGCAAGACCTCCTGGACAGTATCGACGTTCGTCTAGAGTAAGAATCTAATAGCAAGGTCTGGGGGCCAACGTTGCGTCTTTCGCTCGCCAGAGGAAAGCGAGGTAGGACGCTGAGCGCCGCTACCAGTGGACCTGAGGATAGCCCGAATTTTTCGCTATTCGTTTTCTGGGAACGAGACCAAAGACGTCGTGCTCTGAATGCCCGGGATGATCCGGATCCGGCTGCTCAGGATTGGCGGCACCTCGACCAGCGTTGGCACATTAATCTCGGCGATGATGTCGTACGGACCCATGACCTCGTGCAGCTCCGTGACGCCGGGCACGGCCTGCAGCGCCTCATAGACCCGCTTCGTCGCCCCCGGGTCGGTCACCACCAGAATGTAGGCCTTGACTGTCATCGCCGTCTCCTCTTTCGTGAATCTACACGCGTCCACGATGGCCGGTCAATTGGCAACCGGCTCCAACTTGATCATTGAAGACTCGCCAAAGGGCCGCGACAAGACATTCCCCCGTCAAACCCGGCCCGCGGCGTCAGTCATTCCAGATTCGCCCCACGTGGTGTATGATCTACTCACACCTTACTGGACGCGCCGAGGTTTGGACGCGTCGATTCAACAGGACAAGAGGATCCTTGGCTACCGAACCTCATACAGTTCGAGGGACGTTCGAAACCGACTCCATCAGCGCCTTGGGCCTGCCGCCTCCTGTTACCGTTCCCACCACTGCATCTGTCGGGGCCGCCTTGAGAGCCGTGCAAGATCACGGTAAGGGCTACGTCCTCATTGTCGAGGATGGCAGGCCTCGCGGGATCATGAGCCAACGTGACGTTCTAATGAACATTGTTGCTCGTGACGTTAAATACGATAGCAATGTTATGGACTTCGTCTCCAAAATACCGGTGACGCTAACTGGCACCGAGCGCATCGCTCGCGCCATCAAAGTCATGATTGCGGAAGGAGTGGACATCATCCCGATTGTTGATTCGACCGGTCAGGCGACCGCCGTCTTGCTTTCAGTCGATGTTATCCACTTCCTCGCCGAGGCTTTCCCTGCGCAGTTGCTTAATCTGCCGCCTCAGCCGCACCAGACATTGCCGAAACCGGAGGGTGGCTAAATGACGACAGTATCTGAACAGCAGGTCGAACCCGACGTTCTAGACGTCGATCGCGTAACTATTCGCTTTGCCGGTGACTCCGGCGACGGTATGCAGTTAACGGGAACCCAGTTCACCAAGACCTCCGCTGTCTTCGGCAACGACATCAGCACTGTTCCGGACATTCCAGCCGAGATCAGGGCTCCCCAGGGTTCTCTGCCCGGCGTCAGCGCTTTCCAGGTGAGCTTCAGCAGCTTCGACATCTACACTCCAGGCGACAGGCCTGACGTACTCGTCGCCATGAACCCCGCCGCGCTGAAAGTTCATCTTCCTGATCTGCCCAAGGGCGGCATCGTCATCGTCAACACGGACGAGTTCAACGAAACGAACCTCAAGAAGGCCGGGTACGACGCGAACCCGCTGCACGACAACAGCCTGCAGGCATACCGCCTCTTCGAAGTGGCGATCGGAACGCTCAATTCGCGCGCCCTCCAGAAGTCTCGACCTCTCGGCTCAGGAGGTCGATCGCTCGAAGAACATGTTCGCGCTCGGCCTCATGTTCTGGATGTACAGCCGTCCGCTAGACACCACAATCAAGTTCATCGAGGACCGCTTCGGCAAGCCGCAACCCCAAGATTGCCGAAGCCAACGTCGCGACTCTCAAGGCGGGCTACAACTACGGCGAGACCACCGAGGTGTTCGCTCAGCACTATCACGTTCCGAAAGCGAAACTCGCTCCTGGCGTCTATCGCAACGTCACCGGCAACGAGGCCACCGCTCTTGGTTTCCTGACGGCCAGCAAGCTGGCCGGAAGGCCGCTGTTCTACGGCAGTTACCCGATTACGCCGGCCTCCGAGGTCCTGCACCAGCTAGCGGCGTTCAAGCGCTTCGGCGTCAAGACCTTCCAGGCCGAGGACGAAATCGCCGCCATCGGGTCCGCGATCGGTGCATCTTTCGGCGGCTCGCTGGGCATGACTGGCACCTCCGGCCCCGGCATCGCACTCAAGAGCGAGGCGATCGGTCTCGCAGTCATGGTCGAGCTGCCGCTCGTCATCATCGACGTTCAGCGCTCCGGCCCCAGCACCGGTATCCCGACCAAGACGGAGCAGGGCGATCTGCTGCAGTGCATGTTCGGTCGCAACAGCGTGGCACCCGTCGCGATCGTCGCGCCGTCCACCTCATCCGACTGCTTCAACATGGCGATCGAGGCTTGGCGAATTGCGATCAAATACCGCACGCCGGTCATCTTCCTCTCAGACCTTTACCTCGGCGTCGGCTCCGAGCCCTGGCTCATCCCCGACATCGGAGACGCTACCGAAGATGGACCCCAATTTCGCCACCGACCCGGCGACATTCAAGGCCTACGAGCGCGACCCGGAGACGCTGGCGCGCCCTTGGGCCGTCCCCGGCACACCCGGACTCGAGCACCGCATCGGCGGCCTGGAGAAGGCGAATATCACCGGCAACGTTAACTACGAGGCCGAGAACCACGACCTGATGACGCGCCTGCGCTTCGAGAAAATCGAGCGCATCGCCAACGACATCCCGGATGTCGAGGTGTTCGGCGACGAGGACGGCGGCGACCTGCTCGTCCTCGGCTGGGGTAGCACTTACGGCGTCATCCGCACCGCCGTCCAACGCGCTCGCACTGCCGGAAAGAGCGTCTCGCAGGCGCACCTCAGGCACCTCAACCCCTTCCCCAAGAACCTGGCGACGTGCTCAGCCGGTTCAAGAAGGTGCTCATCCCGGAAAACAACATGGGTCAGCTTTCGCTGCTGATCCGCGGCAAGTTCCTGATCGATGCCGAAGGCCTCCACCGAGTTACCGGCCGGCCTTTCACGATTCAAGAAGTCGAGGACAAGATCCTCGAGATGGTCGATTAACGAGGCGAATTATGGTCACTGAAGACGCAGGCGATTCCAACATCCAGGTACTTACCCGCAAGGACTTCATCTCCGACCAGGAGGTGCGTTGGTGCCCGGGCTGCGGTGACTACTCGATCCTGGCCCAGACGCAACGCGTTATGCCCGACCTCGGCATCCCGCGCGAGAACATCGTGTTCATCTCCGGCATCGGCTGCAGCAGCCGACTGCCTTACTACATGAACACGTACGGCTTCCACAGCATCCACGGCCGCGCGCCGACCATCGCCACCGGCCTCAAGGCCTCGCGGCCCGAACTCAGCGTCTGGGTTGTCACCGGCGACGGCGATGCGCTAAGCATTGGCGGCAACCACATCCTGCACGTCATCCGGCGCAACGTCGACCTGCAGATCATCCTGCACAACAACGAGATCTACGGCCTCACCAAGGGCCAGTACTCGCCCACGTCGCCGCTTTCGAAGGTTACCTACTCGTCGCCCATGGGCTCGATCGACTGGCCGCTACGGCCGCTCGCGGTCGCCCTCGGCGCCGAAGGCACCTTCGTCGCCCGTTCCCTCGACGCCGATCCCCACCACATGGTCGAGATGCTGGAACGCGCCGCCGCCCATCACGGCGCCTCCTTCGTCGAGATCTACCAGAACTGCAACATCTACAACGACGGCGCCTTCGAGGAGTTCACCGCCAAGGAAGTCCGCGCCGACCGGATGCTCTTCCTGAAGCACGGCGAGCCGATGATTTTCGGCAAGAACAACGACAAAGGCATCCGCATCAGCGGACTCAAGCCCGAAGTCGTCGAGCTTGGCAAGGACGGCGTCACTGAGAAGGATATCCTCGTCCACGACGAGACTGTGGAAGACCCAACCATCGCCTTCATGCTCACTCGCATGGATTACCCGGAGTTCCCGGTGCCGGTCGGCGTCATCCGCGCCGTCCAGCGTCCGACCTACAATGACCTGATGGAACAGCAGATCGCGCATGCGATCGAGACCCAGGGCGACGCTGACCTCGGCGCCCTGTTCCGCCAAGGCGACATCTGGGAAGTCGAATAGCGCCCTTCAGGCCCCGGAGAAGACGATGAAATGTCCCTCCTGCAGTCAGGAAAACATCCCGGGTACCGAAGAGTGCACCAACTGCGGCGCATCCCTCTACGGCCTTGACTTGCCGGGCAACGAGGCCCCGGATTTCATTAACGACCCGCTGACTACGATCGCGATCCGGCCCGCCATCCAGCTCGGACCGGCCGATCCCGTTAGTCTCGCGATTCGGGAGATGAAACGCGCCGATACCAACGCGGTGCTGATCATGGAGAACACCAAGCTCACCGGCATCATCACCGGCTGGGACATCGTCCAGAAACTCGCTGGCCCGACAGAGGACCACAACGCCGTGACCTGCGGTGAGATCATGACCCCAGACCCGCTCGTCCTCCACCGCGAGGACACCGTCGCGATGGCGCTCAACCTCATGGCGGCGCGTGGCATGCGCCACCTGCCGATTGTCAACGAGAACGGACCTGAGGGCGTCATCATTGCCCCAGACCTCTTCCGCCACATCTCCCCCCAACTCGTCTAGCAGGCGCATCCGCTGCGCCGTACGGAACCTGCGCGTTTCCGCAGCGTGGCGGCGGCCTGACCGAGCACATTAGAGTGTGTTGGTGACCGGTCAAATACTCGAGCTCTCCACAGCACCCACAGGCCTCACCTCCGTGGAGGCTGAAGCCCGCAAGAGCGCCGGCCAGTCGAATGCGGTCACGTGGACGACGAGCCGCAGCTTCGTCCGCATCGTCTTTGAAAATGCCGCCACCCCCATCAACATCGTTCTCTTCGGGATCTCGGCTGCCCTCCTTGGTCTCGGACTCTTCGGCGACGCCTTCCTCACCGGTGGCCTCGTCCTCGGCAACGTGATCATCGGTGTCTTCCAGGAGACGCGTGCCAAGCGTCAGCTTGACCGAATCGCCCTACTCAGCCGCCCCCTCGCCGTCGTCGTCCGCGATGGCGCGGAAACGGAAATCCGGCCCGAGGATATCGTCATCGGTGATAGCGTCGTCCTGCGTCCCGGCGAGCAGGTCTTCGCCGATGGCAGACTCATCTCCGCAAGCGGCCTGGGTATGGACGAGTCCCTACTCTCCGGCGAGTCTGACATTCTCCCGAAGCGCACAGGCGAAGAGGTTATCTCAGGCACCTACGCCCTGACCGGCAGCGGCGTCTACGAAACGATACGCGTCGGCGCCGGTACCACCGCGAACGAGATCACGATGCGCGCGCGCCAGAGCCGCATGCCGCGCACCCCGCTGCAACGTGAGGTCGGATTCGTGCTGTGGGCCATGACAGCGGTCGTAATCATCCTCGGAATCGTCGTCGCACGTGCCTTTCAAGACGATGGCAACGTCTCCTTCCAGGAGACAGTCAGGGCCGCCGCCGTCATCGTCGCCCTCGTCCCCCAAGGGCTCGCGGTTATGGTCACGGTCAGCTACGCCATGGCAGCCGTCCGTCTGGCGGGTACCGGCGTCCTTATCCAGCACTTGAACGCAGTCGAATCAATTAGTCACGTCGACGTCCTCTGCCTCGATAAGACCGGCACACTCACCACGAATCGGCTCACGATCGAGTATCTCAAGCCCTACGGTATCCCTGAGATAGAACTCCAGATTGCGCTCGGCACCTTTGCCTCGAGTGCCTCGTTCCGCAATCGCACCACCGACGCTGTCCAGGAGGCCTTCCAACAACCCGTGAAGCGCTTCGCCGATGAGATCTCCTTCGATTCGAGCCGCAAGTGGAGCGGCCTCGCTTTTGAGGACGATGGCCTCTCGGGCGTCTACGTTTTCGGAGCCCCGGACGTCATTGCGTCTCACCTCGCTGATGGTGCCTCCGTGCTGTCGGACGCCGAGGAGTGGACCGAGCAAGGCCTCCGCGTCCTGCTTCTTGCTCGCAACGAAGAGGTCAAGCGTTTCTCAGGTAAGGAAGAAGAGCCCTCGCTTCCATCCGACCTCACGGCTCTTGGTCTTGTCGTCATGCGTGACGAAACGCGGCCGGACGCCGCAGAGGTAATCAACGAGTTCGCACGCGCCGGTATTGGCCTCAAGGTCATCTCCGGCGATCACCCAGACACCGTGGCGGCTCTTGCCGGCCAGGCCGGCCTGCCTATCGACGGCGAGGCCGTCCACGGCCCCGACTTGGAAGACATGGAGGCCGCGGAGCTGGCCGATGTCGCGCAGCGCGTCACCGTCTTCGGCCGTGTTTCGCCGCGGTCCAAGGAGCGCATCGTCAACGCTCTCAGGCGTGGTGGCAGCTACGTCGCAATGGTCGGCGATGGCGTCAACGATGTCCCAGCCCTCAAAGCTGCTCACGTGGCGGTCGCACTCCGCAGCGGCAGCGGAATCACTCGCGACATCGCCGACCTTGTCCTTCTCAACGACGCCTTCTCCAATCTGCCGCGAGCCTTCCGCGAGGGTCAGCGCATCCGAAAAGGCATGGAAAGCATCTTCCGCGTATTCCTCACACGCACCCTTTCTCTCACCTTGATGATCCTGGCGATCTCGCTGATGAATGATCCGTTCCCCGTGACACCGAAGCACACTGCCCTGATTGCGATGCTCACCGTCGGCATTCCAACCCTCTTCTTCGCCGTCTGGGCCAGACCCGGCAGGGTCGGTCGCCTCGTGATACTCTCCGGCGCACACTTCGTCATCCCCGCGGCCATTAGCATCGCCGTGGTTGGCGTTATCGTCTACGAGTTCTTCCTTCATTCAACGGGAGACATCCCAACCGCACAAAGTGCGATGACGTTCACGGCCATCCTTTGTGGGCTTCTGATTATCGTCTTCCTCGAGCCACCGACGCCTGCATGGGTGGCCGCCAATCCGCTTAACGGCGACTGGCGTTCGCCGGCGCTCGCAGCCGCGCTTTTCGGTCTCTTTGTCACCTTCCTCGCCTTCCCTACCGCCCGCGACTTCTACGAGATCGAGCTGTTCAACGTTTGGGAGTTCGCCATGATCGGCCTGGTCGTCGTGGCCTGGGCCTTCAGCCTCCGCTCAATCTGGCGTACCGGCCTTCTGGCCCGAGTCCAGCGCCTCCTTCAGGGCCGAACCGAAGAGGCCGCGTCAGAGGACACTTAGTATCTCCTTCGACTGCCTTATCCCTGCACCTGTAACAGGCCCGTGCGGCTCACGCTGTAAAATTGACAGGACCCCGCAGGCGAAGCTAACTTGAAGCTGTGAGGAACCTGGCGGCCCGCTCATGATTTATCTCGACCACGCCGCAACCTCGCCCCTCAATCCACGTGCCCTCGACGCCATGCTGCCCTACCTGCGGCAAGACTACGGCAATGCCTCCGCAGCCTATGCCATAGCACGCCACGCTCAGAAGGCCATCGATGACGCCCGCAAAGCCGTCGCTGAAGTTCTGGGCTGCCGCACCTCCGATATCGTATTTACGAGCGGCGGCACCGAGTCGATCAACACCGCTCTCAAAGGCGTTGCTTTCGCCATGCGCAAATCGGGCGCCGGAAACCACATCGTCACCACCGAGGTCGAGCACGATGCGGTCCTCCACACCTGCAACTATCTCGAGCAGTTCGGATTTGAAATCACAACGCTGCCCGTTGACCGCCTTGGCCGCGTCGACCCTGATGCCGTCGCCAACGCGATCACGGACAACACCATCCTCGTTTCTGTCATGCAGGCCAACAACGAGGTCGGCACCGTCCAGCCTGTCTCCGAAATCGCTCGGCTCGTCGCCGAACGCGCTCGGCCCCTGCGCAAGCGCATCCCGGTGCACACAGACTCCGTGCAGGCGCCGGGCGCCCTGCCCCTCAACGTCGACGAGCTCGGGATCGACCTCCTCAGCCTCTCGGGCCACAAGTTCAGCGGTCCGAAGGGCACCGGCGTGCTCTACATCCGCCGCGGCATCCCGTTCGTCTCCCAGCTCACTGGCGGCGGCCAGGAACGACAGCGCCGTGCCGGCACCGAAAACGTCGCCGGCATCGTCGGGCAGGCCGTAGCGCTCACTGCCGCTGAGGAGCAACGTGAGGCTTACGTCGAATCTACGAGACGACTCCGCGATAGGCTAATCGATGCTTTAACGAGCCGGATTCCCGAAACCTTGCTTACCGGAGATCCAGTCAATCGCCTCTCGAGCAACGTCAGCATCAGCTTCCGCGGCGTCCGCGGCGACGAACTCGTACGCGCCCTCGACAAAGAAGGCATCGCCGTCTCGGCCGGCGCCGCTTGCGGCTCCTCCACTTGGGAGCCCTCCCACGTACTGCTCGCGATGGGCCTCAGCATGCCCGACGTGGTCGGCGGACTTCGTCTCTCCCTTTCACTCGACACCACGGACGCCGAAGTCGACCATGTCATCGGTGTAATGCCGCGCGTCATTGACCAGCTGCGCCCCATCGCCGCGGCCGGCTAGCCAACCCGCAGCCGACACATCCGCGCCGCAGGCGCGGCAACCCGTCGCCGCTGCACTATGTGCTCCGCACTCTGTACTATTACACCCGCATGACCTCCGATTTCTCTACCCGCGCCCGCCAGTATCAGGACGCCCTCTACGAAGTCCTCGCAGGCGACAAGACAGCCGTCTCTGATGCCGAGCCGCTGGCCATCCTTGGTCGCCTGATAGACCGCTGCCGGCCGCTCGCCTTCGAAGACTCGATTGCCGTCCAGGCTCTAGATGCGCTTTCGTCCTTCGCCGAGTGTCCCACCCTTGAAGCCGCCTTGTCAGACGTCGCGATCCGCTTTGAGTCGCCTCAGCGCTTCCGCGAGGCACTCTTCTTCGCCCGCTGCCTCGAACGTGACGCGGGTTCCGCCCTCTCCCTGCTCGATGCCCGCAACTACATCGAAGCCGCGATCACTCCCGCCTCTGCCAGCGCCGATTTAGCCGTGGATCAGGCCGCGCTGCTCGATGGCAATACCTTCGCGACCCTCTGGCGCGAACCGGGCCGAGGAGCCTGGCTTGTCGACACCATCGACATCTGGAAGCAGGCTTACGCGCCGCTCTACATTGGGCGTCACACTGCCCACAACGCGGCCATCGCCGAGATCGCGCAGCAGATCGATGCCATGCAGTCGCGAGTCGCCGCCGTGGAGCGCCTCAACACGCTGCAGCGTCTCGGCGTGCCACAGGCCCAGACTGCGCTGACGCAATACCACGAACTCGAAACCCTCTTCACCTGCCCCGCTGCGGACGAAGACCTTACAGCCGTCCTGCAATCTGATCCCGTCTGTCCCTACTGCGCCTACAGGCTCGGAGAGGAACCTCCGACAGCCGATGCGACCCGGGTTACGCAGGCGATCCAGCGCGGCCTCGAAGGTCAGCAGGCGCGGCTCGCCCAACGCGTCGTCAATCGCCTCCTCAATCGCCCAGGACGTGCCGGAAGCGACCACCTCGATCGGTTCATCGAGGTCGTGCAGGCCGCGGATCTTACTGGACTCGCCGCCGTCCTTGACGACGGCCTGATCGCCTTCCTTCAGGACCTCCTCGACGCGCCGCCGCCTACCTCGACGCTGATCGACAGACTCGCCCGCACCTTCCCTGAGATCACCGCCGCCAACCTGGAAGACGCCGTCGTCGAATTCCGCCTCCTCTTGCAGGAAGAATTGCAGCGCAACAACGGCACCCTCCATCTGCAGACCGAGACAGACCAAGCGTGAGCGACTACCTCATCGTCGGCCTCGGCAACCCCGGCCCCAAGTACGCCGAAAGCCGCCACAACGTCGGCTTTCGTGCAATCGATGCACTCGCGCGTCGCCACAACGTCCGACTCCAGGGCCCGAAGTTCTGGCAACGCAACCTCGCCGAAGCCGGCGAGGGGCGTATTGCCGATGCTGACGTGATCATGATCAAACCCCAGACCTTCTACAACAGCACCGGACGCGCCGTCCAGCGCTTCATGGCCAGGGAGCGCATCAAACCCGCCAACATCATCGTCATCTACGACGATCTCGACCTCCCATTGGGACGCATCCGCATGCGTCCCAATGGCTCTCATGGCGGCAACAACGGCCTCAAGTCCATCGTTGAAGTCGCCGGCAGCGAATTCGGTCGCATACGCGTCGGCATCGGCCGGCCCCTCGAGAAAGGCGTTCCGTCCTGGGATCCAGACGTCGTGATTCGCCACGTACTCGCCGCCCCTTCGGGCGACTCCGTTCCGATCCTCGAGTCCACTATCGATCGCGCCTGCGACGCCGTCGAAGCTATTATCCGCGACGGCTGGGAGCGCGCTATGGACATCTACAACCGCGTCTCAGAGAGCGAGGGAGGCACCAAGTGAAGCTGACAAGCATCCGTACTGGCGACGACGGCGAATCGCATTTCGAGGAACTCGACTTACCCGTCGATACATCGCAGCGCCGAAGCACCTCGGCCTGGATTTCTGCGACGCGGACCGCTTTCGGCCTCTCGGACACACTCGAACCGCAGGACTGGCATCACGCGCCGCGGCGCCAGCTCGTCGCCATCCTCAGCGGCCGCCTCGAAATCGAGGTGGGCGACGGCTCCACGGCGCGTTTTGGCCCCGGCGACACCTTCATCGCCGACGACCTCGCTGGCCGCGGCCACCTCACTCGAGACCTCGAAGGCCCCGTACGCCTCCTCTACGTGCAGCTTCCTGAGGGACTTAACATCTCTGCGGCGGGCTAAAGGTTCCCCCGATTAGCCCCCTCCCTTGGTGTGGCGTTACACTGGGCTTGAGCCCCGCACAGTGCAGGGAAAAGTGCCCCCACTGCGGGTGAGGGGCCGTTTGGCGTGCCTTGATGGACCTGTCCCGCCTCCTCGAATTCATACAGACGTCCCTCGCGGCTGCTTCACCCGGCAGCCGCATCGGCGTCGGTGATGCGGCGCGACCCGCCGTCATCGCCGCCCTGGCTCGACGCGCCACTGATGGCCCAATCCTCGTCATCGTGCCGAAGTCCTCCCGCGTCCAGGACCTTGCCGAGGAACTCGGTGCCTGGCTCGGGCCGGACGACCAGCGGCGCATCCGCGTCTACCCCCAGCGCGACTCATTGCCTTACGAGCGCGTTGCCGAAGACCCATGGGACGTCCGCACGCGTATCGAGGCGCTATCGGCGCTCCATGCCGGCGGAAACGTCATCATCGTCGCCAGCATGGAAGCCGTTGCTCAACGCACCCTCTCGCCCGCGGCGGCCCGAGGCGCCGTCTCCCGCATTGCCGTCGCCGACCGGATAAATCCCGACGACCTCCTGCGAGGCCTACAGGCTTCAGGCTTCGAGGTCGTCAACCTTGTCGAGGCGCCGGGCCAGGCGGCCCGCCGCGGTGGCATCGTCGACGTCTTTCCGCCGCAGGCCGAAGTCCCGGCCCGCATCGAGTTTTTCGGCTCTGAGGTCGAGAGTATTCGTGAGTTCGACGTCGACTCTCAGCGCTCCCGCGACCGCGTCGACGCCATCGGCCTCGGCGCCGCCTCCGAGGTCAGCCCAGACGCCTCGCTCGCCGCCGCACTGACGCGCGAACTCGACTTCTCAGGGTGCGACGAAGAGACCAAAGAGCGCCTGCGCGAGGAGTTGGAGAACCTCGCCCGCGGCGTCCTGCCCGTCGGCCCCGCCTTCATACCGGCGCTGCTCTCGCCTTACTCCCTGCTCGACCACCTACCGAACGGAACCACTGTCCTTCTGAATGAGCCGATGGACCTCTCGCGAGCCCTCGACGAGTACGTCGCCGAGACCGCCACAATGCGCATCGAACGGGAGGCGCGCGGTCAGCTCCCCATCGGCCTCCCCGCCGCGCAGGCGAACTGGGGCGACCTCCAACCTCAGATCGAACTCCACGGCGCCATCGAGCTCTCGCGCTTCGCCACCACGGACGCACCACTCGCGATTCCAGACGATTCGTCACGCACCCTCCGGCTCCCGTTCACGCCGGCACCCGGCTTCGGCGGCCGCGATCCGCTCCCTCGCGTCGGAGCTTGCCGACCTCACCCGCCGCGCCGAAAGCATCGTCATAGTCTCGCAGCAAGCTTCGCGCCTGAACACGCTGCTCAGCGACGAAGGACTGCCTGTCAACCTCGTCGAAGACGCCCCCGAGGTTCGACCCGGCACGATCCAGCTCCTGCGTGGCTCCCTGCCCCACGGTTGGACCCTCCACCCACCGGCGCCGGATGCGGAGTCCTCAAGCCTCGGTGTTTCAGTTCTCCCCGGCCTCACATGCCTCAGTGACGCTGAGGTCTTCGGATTCGTCAAGCAGCGCAGAGCGCTGCGCCAGCCGGGCCCCGACCGCTCCAACCTGGTGGCCGACCTCTCTCCGGGCGACTATGTCGTCCACCTCGAACATGGCATCGCTCGATTCGCCGGGATGGTCGTGCGCGAGGTCGAAGGCGTTGAGCGCGAGTTTCTCGAGCTGACCTACGCCGAGGGCGACCGGCTCTTCGTCCCGGTCGACCAATCGGACCGTGTTGCCCGCTACGTCGGCCCCGGCGATTACAATCCCGGCCTTACGCGCCTTGGCTCCGGCGAGTGGACACGCGCCCGTGATCGTGTTCGCCGCGCTGTCGCGGACGTCGCCCGCGAGCTACTCGATCTATACGCCTCGCGCCAGGTGCTCGAGGGCCACGCTTACAGCCCCGACACACCGTGGCAGCAAGAACTCGAGGCGTCCTTTCCCTATGTCGAGACGCCTGACCAGATAGCCGCCATCACGGCGGTCAAGACCGATATGGAGCAACCGCGCCCCATGGACCGGCTGATCTGCGGCGACGTCGGCTTCGGCAAGACGGAGGTAGCGGTCCGCGCCGCCTTCAAGGCGGTTATGGACGGATATCAGGTCGCCGTCCTCGTCCCCACCACCGTCCTCGCGCAACAGCACTACAACACCTTCAAAGAGCGCCTCGCCTCGCTCCCTGCCCGCGTTGAGATGCTATCCCGATTCCTCACCGACAAAGAGGCTCGGGACGTTGTCCGCGAGGTCGCCGACGGCCAGGTCGACATCCTTATCGGCACTCACCGCATCCTGCAGCGCGACGTCGAGTTCAAGAAGCTCGGCCTCGTCGTCATCGACGAGGAGCAGCGTTTCGGCGTCGCACATAAGGAGCGACTCAAGCAGATGCGCAAGGAGGTCGACGTCCTCACACTCTCCGCCACGCCGATCCCACGCACGCTGCACATGTCGCTCGTCGGGATCCGCGACCTCTCGAACATGATGACGGCGCCCGAGGATCGCATCGCCGATACGCACCTACGTCCTCGAATCCGACGATCAGATCATCCGCGAGGCGATCCGGCGCGAGCTTGAGCGCGGCGGTCAGGTCTTTTTCGTCCACAACCGCGTCTACAACATCGAACTCATCGCAGCGCACATCCGCAAGCTGGTGCCCGAGGCCGAGGTCGGCATCGGGCACGGCCAGATGCACGAGGACCAGCTGGAGCGCACGATGCTCGGCTTCGCCCACGGCGAGATCGACGTCCTCGTCTGCACCACGATCATCGAGTCCGGGCTCGACATCCCAAACGCCAACACGATCATCATCAACCAGGCCGACCGCCTCGGCCTGGCGCAGCTCTACCAGCTGCGCGGCCGCGTCGGTCGCAGCACCGTCCGCGCCTACGCCTACCTGCTCTACGACCGCGGTCACGCCCTCTCGGAGGTCGCCCAGCGCCGCCTGCAGGCCGTCTTCGAGGCCACGGAGCTCGGCGCCGGTTTGCAGATCGCCCTGCGCGACCTCGAAATCCGCGGCGCCGGCAACCTGCTCGGCTCGGAGCAGAGCGGGCACATGGCCGCTGTCGGCTTCGACCTCTACGTCCGGCTCCTCGGCGAGGCCGTAGAGCGCCTCAAGGCCCTCGACCGCGGTGAAATGCCGCCACCGCCGACGTCCTCACGTCCCGCGGTCACGCTGGACCTGCCGATCACCGCCTACCTGCCGACGGGCTACATCCCAGACCTCAACCTGCGGCTTGCCGTTTACCAGCGCCTCTCGCAGGCCGCGAACGACGCCGAAGCCGCCGCGATCGAAAACGAGCTACGCGACCGCTTCGGCGAGCTGCCGGCCGCGGCTCGGAACCTGCTCTGGGTGCTGCGACTGCGTCTGCTCGCGATGCAGGCCGGCGTCGGCGCTATGCAGACGGAAGGCGACGACATGGTGATCCGCCTGCTGCCCGGCCTCTCTCTCGACCGTGACGCCGTCGCACGACGCGTCCCGCCGCACACTACCGTCCTCAACCACCAGCTTCGGCTGGACCGGGACCTCATCGGCGAAGGGTGGCGCGAAGCCCTCGTCCGGGCGCTGGCCGCGATTGCCCCGGCGCCAGCAACCGCGACCGCATGATCGCGCGTTCGTAACCAGATGGAAGAACGCACGGCAGCGTGGACGCGGCACCATCGCTTGCTCCCCCTCCCAACGCATCGCTACAATCCCAGAGTCTCTGAGCGCCCCGTTTCGCATTAACGACAACGACAATCTGCTCCCGGGGGCGCTGGTGCGCGTATTGCAGACCGAAAATGAACTCTGGTCAGAAGACACCGACGACGACGCCGCCGATTACGAAGGCGGCGCAAATCTCCCCGTGGCCGCCGCGGCGTTCAGCTCCACTCGCATACCGCTTCTCGTCGTCGTTTATGCCATCGGCCTGACGCTCTTTCTTGCAGTTGAACCGACGCGGCCGTGGATGCTGCTCATGGTCACGGGCCTAGTCGCCCTCGGAACCGATGGCATCCTGCGCACCCATCCCTCCGCCATCGAGCAGGATGACGTCGCTTGGACCGCGCCGCTGCTCTTCCTGCCAGACGCTTATGGCGCTCGCCGCTGGCCTCTTCCTGGAAGACCGGCTGAGCGGCTACTGGGCCGTGCCCGGCGTCGTTGTCGCCGGCGGCCTGATGGGCGCCGTCCTCTACGCGGAGTACATCTCGGTCGAAACCTACAGCCCAAAGTACGCCGGTGCCCGCTTCATCCTCAACCTCGGGACCTTCCTCACGGCATTCGGCTTCTTCGCAGTCGTCTACTCCTTCGACGTCGACCTCGTGCCCGCGGCGATCACGGTCGGCCTCGTCAGCCTCCTGCTCTCGGTCGAGATCGTAAGAGAATCGGACGCTGACCCGGTCCGCGCGCTAGTCTTCGCCGCCGCCGTCGGCGTCGTGGTCGCGCAAACGCGCTGGGCGCTCTATTTCCTGCCTATCGATAGCTTTCTCGCAGGAGTCTTTCTCCTGCTCGTCTTCTATCTCGCGTCTGGCCTCGTGCAGCACCACCTCAACGACGACCTCAAGCCACCAGTGGTTGCCGAGTTCAGCGTCATCTTCCTGCTCGGCATCGTCATCGTCACCGTCGGCCGCCTCCTCGAGTCCAACTGACGGTTTAGTTGCGCTCGGATTTGAAGAACACGGCCCCTAGCGGCGGCAACGTCAGCATCACCGACCACTGCTGGCCCTGATACGGCACCGGCGCCGTCTCGACACCGCCCAGGTTTCCCTGGCCGCTGCCGCCGTACACCTCAGCGTCGGTGTTCAGCACCTCAGCCCAGCGTCCAGACTGCGGCACGCCGACGCGGTAGTTGTGGCGCGGCACCGGCGTGAAGTTGAACGCCACCATGATCACGTCCTCCGGATCGGCGCCGCGACGCAGAAACGCCATTACGCTACGGTCGGGGTCGTTCGCCTCCAGCCACTGGAAGCCGAACGGCTCACAATCACCCTCGTGTAGCGCCTTCTCTGAGGCGTACAGCGTGTTAAGGTCTCGCAGCAGCCTCTGAATACCGGAATGCCTGTCGAAGGCCGTCAGGTGCCACTCAAGGCTCTCCTCGTGCGCCCACTCGCGCCACTGGCCGAACTCGGACCCCATGAACAGAAGCTTTTTGCCCGGCTGCGCCGTCATGTAGCCGTAGAGCAGCCTCAGGTTGGCGAACTTCTGCCACTCGTCGCCCGTCATCTTGCTAAGGATCGACGACTTGCCATGCACCACCTCGTCGTGCGACAGCGGCAGCACGAAGTTCTCCGTGTAGCCGTAGAGCATGCGAAAAGTCAGCTCGCCATGGTGATAGCGGCGGTATACCGGCTCGCGCTGCATGTACTCCAGCGTGTCGTGCATCCAGCCCATGTCCCACTTCAGCCCGAATCCCAGTCCGCCGAGGTAGGTCGGCCGCGACACCATCGGCCATGCCGTCGACTCCTCGGCGATCATCAGCACGCCATCGAATTCGCGGTACATGTCCGTGTTCAGGCGTCGCAGGAAGTCAATCGCCTCCAGGTTCTCGCGGCCGCCGTACTGGTTCGGCTGCCACTCGCCCGCTTTTCGCGAATAGTCCAGGTACAGCATCGAAGCCACAGCATCGACACGCAGGCCGTCGACGTGATATTTGTCCAGCCAGAAGGCCGCGCTGCTCAGCAGGAAGCTGCGCACCTCGTTGCGGCCGTAGTTGAAGATCAGGCTGCCCCAGTCCGGGTGGAATCCCTTCTGCGGGTCGGCGTGCTCGAAAAGATGCGTCCCGTCGAAGTAGCTCAAGCCCGTGCTGGTCACTCGGGAAGTGAGACGGCACCCAGTCCAGGATCACGCCGATCCCCTCCTGGTGCAGGTAATCGATCAGGTACATCAGGTCCTGGGGCGTGCCGTATCGGCTCGTCGGCGCGAAGTAGCCTGTCGTCTGGTAGCCCCAGCTGCCGTAAAACGGGTGCTCCATCAGCGGCAGGAACTCGACATGCGTGTAGCCCAGCCACTTCACGTACTCGGCCAGCGGCTGCGCCAACTCCCGATACGTCATCGGGCGCTCGCCGGTCTCCGACACTGCATCCGTGACATGCCGCCACGAACCGAGATGCATCTCGTAAATCGAGACCGGCGAGGCCAACGACTGATGCTCCTTGCGGCCCGCCAGCCACGCCGCGTCACCCCACTGGTAGTCCAGGTCCCAGATCCGCGATGCCGTCTTCGGCGGAACTTCCGCGTAGAAGCGCAAACGGGTCAGCCTTATCGACCTGGTAGCCCTGGTGCTGCGACACGATGTGGTACTTGTAGACCTCGCCGGGCTGCATCCCCTCAATGAAGCCTTCCCAGATGCCGCTGGAGGCCCGCGGCTGCAGCGTGTTGGCGCCACGGCGTCCAACCATTGAAGTCGCCCACCACCGAGACTGCGCTGTGCGTTGGGCGCCCACACTGCGAAGTTCACGCCGCTCTTGCCGTCGCGCTTACCGAGGTGCGCCCCGAGCTTGTCGTACAGGCGCAGGTGCGTGCCTTCGTTGAACAAGAAAATGTCATCCTCGGAGAGCAGGGACACGTTATCCTTTGCCGGCATTCTGCTCCTCCTTCTCGCTGCCTCTGACGCTTCGCATCACGTCTGTTACGGCCGTTATGTCCTCTAATTGGTCGAACTGCTCCAGCACGTACTTGGCACGCCGTGTCCAGTTTGGATTCTGCGTCGCATCTGTCCCTGGCACGTTCTGGGGCCGCGTTTCACCCCACGCGTCCTCCAAACTCACGGTCGTCCACCGCGCCCGGCTCTCCGCCAGCAGCCGCGTCGAACCACGGTACGCCTCTCTGGCCGATGAAGCGTCTTGTAGCAAGCCTCTGGCCTTCAGGTGCTCTGCCAGCGCCCGCTTCCCTTTCACACGCTCCCCGGCCATTCGTCCCGCAACCGCAGAATCCATGATTCCGGCCGCGATCCTCTGTTTCAGATCGGCGTCCGTCCAGAACGCGGCGAAGGGCGCCATGTCGTGCGTCCCGAAACTCGCGATCGAATTGCGCTTCGGCGGGCCTAGTGGCACCTTTGCGTCGCCCGTCAACTCGAATTCCTGTACGTACATGCCGCCGATGCCGTGCCGCGCCATGCCTCGATTGACCTCTCGCGGCACCAGGCCAAGGTTTTCGCCTATGAGCACCGACTCCGCGCGATGCGACTCCAGTGACAGGATCGCGTAAAGTTCTTCCGAAGGCTGCCGCACAAAGACGCCGTCGCAGCCCGTCCCGCCTTCGGGTATCCAGAACAGCCTGTGTAGCCCGATTGCGTGGTCGATACGCAGCAGACCTGCTGCCCCCATCTGCTGTATAAGGTAGTCTCGCACGTATTCGTAGCCGTGTTGTCGCAAAGCAGTCGGGTTCAGCGGCTGGAAGCCCCAGTTCTGACCCTCCGGCGCCAAAAGGTCGGGTGGCGCTCCAACGCTCATCTTCTCCACAAAGAGGTGTTGATAGCGCCACGGATCGTAGCCCATCGGGGTGCACGCCTATCGGCAGGTCCAGGTACAACCGCACGCGATGCTCGCGCGCCACGCTCTTGAGCTGCGCCATTTGCGCCTGCGCCGTTTGCTGCGCGAAGACATAGTAATCCGCAGTCTTGGCATCGTAGTCGGACGCTGACAGGGATCCAAAGCGCTGCGGGGAAGGCCATTCGCGCCAACGGGGGCCCAGTTTTTCCAGCGCGGCGCGAAAGGCTGAGTAGTCTTGTAGTGCCGACCGCTCCGCTCCGGAGCGTTTCGTTACCTCGTTGGCGGCGGGGCCCTGATCTCTGTGGCGGGAAAGTTCCGTCAGGGCTCGACGCTTGAGAGCCATTACCTCACGGTAAGGCACTGCCTCTCGAGCGTTCAGGTCGCGTGCTGCCTTCGCAGTCGCGGCCGGCACCGTCCTATCCTCGTTGACCGGGCCTGCCGGCACCGTAACGGCCGCATCAATATCGATAAAGATCTCATTCCAAAACAAGCGGCTTACCGGCTCGTAGGGACTTGGCTCGTAAGGCTCGCCGTCCAGGAACGACGCCAAAAGCGGCAGCATCCCGACGAAGTCAGCACCCTGCTTCGCGGACCACTCAACCAGCGCCCCGAGGTCCGTCAGGTCGCCGATCCCCCAGCTTCGCTTCGAGTGCAGCGCGTAAAGCGGCAGGAACAAGCCCCAGTATTTGCCATCAGGCGCAGCGTATGCCTTCACTGGCGCCGCGATGACGATTGACCGCAGCTCGTGGCCTTTGACGCGGAGTTTGAGCGAGTGATAACCCTGGGGAAGTCGCATTTCGGCAGCCAACAGGAGGGCCACGTAGTCACGGCCTTCTAGATTCGTTCTGGAGCTAACCAAAGCGTTTGATGGCTCGATTCTTCTGGCCTGGTCCCGCCGTTCTCCAGCGCCACTTCGATTTCGATATCGGCGAGCGCCTCAGTCGCAGGCACACGCAACTCGATAGCGTTCAGCACACCGTCCCATGCCACCTGCACAGGCTCTATGTGCCAACACCACAATTCGTCTTCGCGCTGGCGTAATGCCGCCGCGGCGTCCGCTACACGCTCGATCGGCGCTCCCAGCCCCTTTACCGCCGCAGCCAAGGACTGCGGCGTCGCTTCGACGCGCTGATGCTGCGCGTCCGTGAAGTGTGCCTGCACACCGTAAAGCGAGGCGAGGCGGCGCAGAGCCGCAATCTCACGTCCGGACGTGGTCACGCCTCTACCTGGAGCAACTCTAGAATTCCCTGGAGGGGTACGTTGAGCCATTCTGGTCGGTTATTCAGCTCGTACGCCGACCTCGTAGATCGCCTTCTCGAGCATGTACATGTCAAGGAGCAGCTCGACTTCTTCCGGGCTCGCATTGAGGAAACCTGCCTTGCGTCCCTCCTCGAGATAGGACCCCAGGTAGATGCTGCTCACCCACACCTGCCAGAAACGGCCCCATGCGTCGGCTCGCTGCGCCGATTCCTCCGGCAAGCCCCGCTCCTGGCGCTCACGCAGCGCGCTGTGTACCGCGTAGCTGAACGATCGCAGCATCCCCGCGACGTCGCGCAACGGCGAGCGCCTCAGGCGCCGCTCGTTCAGGGAACGCGCCGGCTCGCCCTCGAAGTCCGTAATGACGAAATCGTTGCCGGTGTACAGCACCTGCCCGAGATGGAAGTCGCCGTGGGTCCGCAACCGCGTCGAGCTCAACGGCCGGTTGACGATGTCGCGGAAGCGCTGCCAGGACCGTGTCCTCGAGCTTCATCACCGCGATCGCCTCGAGGCGAAGCCATCTCGTCTGCCTTTACCCGTTGCGTCAGCAGCGCGAAGCTATTCGTCGCCACGTTGCGCATCGACTTGGTACAGCGAGCGCTGATAGAACGGCGTAAATGGCTCCTGCACGAACTCGCTGCCTTCCGGGCCGCCGAAGCCAGTGCCGCGTGCATCTCCGCCGTGCGCACGCCGAGCAGCCGCGCCGACTCTGCAAACGCGCCGATCGTTTCGCCTACCAGTGCGGGCGCCTCCTCTTCAGTCAGCCGCAGCAGGCTTGCCACCGTTGCGGGCTGGCGCCTCGATGTGCTCCGTCATCGTGGCCGTCCGGTCGAAGAAGTCGCGCAAGGAGTCCAGCGTGAGCTGCCAGGCGTCGCTCTCCTTGTGGATGAACTCGCGATGAGCACCGCTAGCGTGATCGGCTCCCTGCGCTGACGCTGGTACTCAATCGGCGCCTGCCAACGCGCGGCGCGTGCTTGAACCCGCGCTCCGTCAGGAAGGAGCCGATCTCGTAGTCCGGGTTGAGCCCCGGCTCGATCTTGCGAAACAGCTTCAGCAGCAGCGCGTCGCCGTAATTGATGGACGTGTTCGACTGGTCGGCCCGCAGCACGCTAGGCCGAGCGTCTTTCGGCCTGTCAATTTGGCGCAGGGCCGCCGTGCGGATGCCCACGATCTCGCCATCTCGCGCCCGCTGGCGCGACCCTGCGATCGATCAGCGCGGAGCATCGAGTCCGCAAAGTCTTCGTCGTACATGGCGTCGATAGAGGATGCCCTCCTCGCCACTCACTCGATCTTCACGCGCAGGAAGACCGCCTCGGGCGTCTGACTCTGGCGACTGGTAGGCCTCTTCGCCCGTCTTGTAGGCCAGTGGCAGGACGTAGGTCTCCGCCGCGCCCTCGGCGTACTGCACGTTGATGAAGCAGATTGCGTCCGCGTTCGATCCCGTTGCGCCCGCTGCTTCGTGCCGCTATTGGCACCGCCTCCTCGATGCTCGCCGAGCGCACCCTGCGTCCTTTACCCGCAAACCAGCGTCGCGTCGCCAGGAACGCCGGCAGGTGCGTCGCCAGATTCGCGCTGCCTGTGCCGCCGAGAAGCTGCTGCCAGCCCCCCGAGACGGTTTGCAGCGGCGGCCTCGCCCGCATCGTCTGAGCCACGATTGCGTCCGCGATCTCGACACGCGGCGGCTCTATCGCGAACCAGTAGAAGCTGTGCGGTCCCAGCGTCAGGAAGTACGGCCCGTCGATCGGCCCCGGCATCTCGACCCGGCCGAACATCTCGACCAGCGCCATGCCCTTGAACTCCGACAGGTCCAGCGTCACGCCCTGCACGAACCGCGACAGGTTCGCGACGACGAGCATGGCCTCGTCCTCGATAGCGCCGGATGAACGCCAGCACTTTGCGATTGTCGGGCTGAGGAACTCCATCGTGCCGCGCCCGAACGCCTGGTAGCGCTTTCGCAGCGCGATCAGGCGCCGCGTCCACCACAGCAGCGAGTGCGGGTTCTCCAGCTGCGCCTCCACGTTCACCGTCTCGTAGTGGTACTCAGGGTCGATGATCACCGGCAGGTAGAGCTTCTGCGGGTTCGCCTTGGAGAACCCGGCGTTGCGGTCGCCGCTCCACTGCATCGGCGTGCGCACGCCGTTGCGATCGCCGAGGTAGACGTTGTCGCCCATGCCGATCTCGTCGCCGTAGTAGATCACCGGCGTTCCGGGCAGCGCGAACAGCAGCCCGTTCATCAGCTCGACGCGGCGGCGGTGGTTGCCCAGCAGCGGCGCCAGCCGCCGCCGGATGCCGAGGTTGATCCGCATGCTCTGGTCGACGGCGTAGACGCGGTACATGTAGTCGCGCTCTTCGTCCGTCACCATCTCCAGCGTCAGCTCGTCGTGGTTGCGCAGGAACACCGCCCACTGGCAGTTCTCCGGTATCGCCGGCGTCTGGCGCACGATGTCGACGATGGGGAAGCGGTCCTCCATGTGGATCGACATGAACAGCCGCGGCATCAGCGGGAAGTGGAACGCCATCTGGCACAGGTCGCCATCGCCGAAGTACGCCACCGCGTCCTCCGGCCACTGGTTCGCCTCCGCCAGCAGCATGCGCCCTTCGAAGTTCGCGTCGATGTGCGCCCGCAGCTCCCGCAGAAAGCTCGTACGTCTCCGGCAGGTTCTCGTTGCTCGTCCCGTCGCGCTCGTACAGGTACGGGATCGCGTCCAGCCGCAGCCCGTCGACGCCCATCTCCAGCCAGAAGTCCATCACGCGCATGATCGCTTCGCGCACGCGCGGGTTGTCGAAGTTCAGGTCCGGCTGGTGGTGGTAGAACCGATGCCAGTAGTAGGCGTTCGCCTGGTCGTCCCAGGACCAGTTCGACGCTTCGAAGTCCTTGAAGATGATCCGCGTGTCTTTGTACTTCTCCGGCGTGTCGCTCCAGACGTAGAAGTCGCGCTGCGGGCGAACCCGGCGCGGCCCGGCGCGCCCGCTGGAACCAGGCGTGCTGGTCCGACGTGTGGTTGCAGACCAGCTCCGTGATCACCTTGAGGCCGCGACGGTGTGCCTCGCGGATGAAGGTGCGAACGTCGCGCAGGCTGCCGTAGGCCGGGTGGACGTCGGTGTAGTCGGCGATGTCGTAGCCGTCGTCCAGCAATGGCGACGGGTAGAACGGCAGCAGCCAGATCGCCGTTACGCCCAGGTCCTTGAGGTAGTCGAGCTTCTGCGTCAGCCCGGCGAAATCGCCGATGCCGTCGCCGTCGCTGTCGGAGAACGCCCTGACGTGCAGCTCGTAGATGACGGCGTCCTTGTACCAGTCGGCGCCTTCAGCCACGTCCTCCCGATCTGAACCGTCATCCAACAGCTCCTCAGCGCCCCGCTCTTGTGCTCAAGCGCCAGGCTCGTGCTGCGGCCACTCTACTCGTCAGAAGGTGTCCCGGCAGCACGTGCGGGTTCAGCTCAACGTAGTTCCATTCACCTCGCCACGTATACCGCGCGCCGTCCAGCAGGTCCCGCATCTCGTACGGCTCCCCCGAGGGCAACCCCAGAGTCATCGTGAGTCAGACGCACCCAGCCTGCCTGCGTGCTGTACGGGTCCAGGTTGATCACGCTGACGATGCGGTTCGTCCCGTCCTCGCTCACCTTCGCGAACGCGAACAGCGATATCGTTGTTCGTCTCGAGCGCGACGAAGCCGTCGTTGCGCTGCAGCGCCGGGTTCTCGCGACGCGCCCTGTTCACCGCCCGATGAGCTCGCTCAGGCTGTGCGACGCCTTCAGGTCCCAGTGCTTGACCTCGTACTTCTCCGAGTCCAGGTACTCCTCGCTGCCCGGCTCCCGCGGCTGTGCTCACGCATCAGCTCGAACGCCGGACCGTAGATGCCGTAGTTCGGCGTCAGCGTCGCCGCCAGCAGGAACCGGATCACGAAGGCCGGCCGTCCACCCGTCTGCAGGAACTCGTGCAGGATGTCCGGCGTATTGGGCCAGAAGTTGGGGCGGAAGTACTCGCGCACTTCCGTCTGCGTCAGCTCCTCCATGTACTCGCGTGAGCTCCGCCTTCGGTCGTGCGCCACGTGAAGTAGGTGTACGACTGGCTGAACCCCAGCTTCGCCAGCCGGTACATCGTGCGCGGCCGCGTGAACGCCTCGGCCAGGAACAGCACGTCCGGGTGGTCGGCGTGCACTGCGCGCGATCAGCCACTCCCAGAACGCGAACTGCTTCGTGTGGGGGTTGTCGACTCGGAAGATGCGCACGCCCTGCTGCATCCAGTAGCGCACCACCCGTTCGACCTCCTCCCACAGCGCCTGCCAGTCCTCCGTCTCGAAGTCGATCGGGATAGATGTCCTCGTACTTCTTCGGCGGGTTTTCCGCGTAGCGGATCGAGCCGTCCGGCCGGTGCTTGAACCACTGCGGATGTTCTCTCACCCACGGGTGGTCCGGCGAGCACTGCAGCGCCAGGTCCAGCGCCATCTCAATGCCTCTGCGCGTTCGCCGCCCTGACCAGCGCCCGGAAGTCCTCGAGCGTCCCCAGGTCGGGATGGATCGCATCGTGGCCGCCCAGCGAGCTGCCGATCGCCCACGGGCTGCCCGGGTCGCCCGGCTTGCCCATCGGGTTGTTGTTCTTGCCCTTGCGATGCGTCTCGCCGATCGGGTGGATCGGCGGGAAGTACAGCACGTCGAAGCCCATCTTCTGCGATGTAGGGCAGCCAGCTCGGTCACCGTCTTGAACGTCCCGTGCTTGTCCGGCGCGCACGCCGTCGAGCGCGGGAACAACTCGTACCAGGTGCTGAAGCGCGCCCTCTCGCGGTCGACTGCGATGCGCTGCCCGCAGTCGTGCACCGTACGGGCTCGCGCGGCGCGTACTGCAGCATCAGCGTCGTCCAGCGCCTCTTCGAAAGCGATATCCGCCCGGACGCCGGACGGCCACTCCTTCTCCAGCGCGTCGGCCCGCAGCGTCAGGCGCTCCGCATCATCCTTCGGGCGCATTCTGCGCCGCCTCGCGCAGCATCTGCGGCCCCGACGAGCGAGCTCCAGCGCGACGTCTTGATCCGCCTCGTAGCGCTTCTCCAGGTCGCGCCGCCACGTCCCGAACTTGTCGACCCACGCCTCCAGCCGGTAGACGTACGGCTTCTGCGCCGACACACGGAACTCGCCCTGCCAGTGGTCGTTGGCGATCAGGCGTCATCGGCGTCTCTTGCCAGGCCGCTTCTCCCTCCTGCGTGTAGAACAGGAGGCACGCCAACTCGTCGTGTCCGTCGGCGAACACGTCAGCTTCTACGAGTACGCGGTCGCCCACGGTGCGCTTCACTGCGAAGCGGCCACCGTCAACTTCCGGCTGCACGTTCTCGATGACGACGCGACGTCTATCTGGCGTAGGGAGGCTCGTCTGCTTTGCAGAATCAGGATTCGTT
This sequence comes from uncultured Chloroflexia bacterium, assembly GCA_963766645.1. Classification (GTDB taxonomy): domain Bacteria; phylum Chloroflexota; class Dehalococcoidia; order DSTF01; family WHTK01; genus WHTK01. The sequence goes on from CAVYAY010000003.1 coordinate 141,455, forward strand.
TCACGAGTAGCAATACGACGTGCCATCTCCGATAGTATTGCAGAGACGCAAGCACGGCTCTACGGGGAAGTCTCTGATTTCCCAGACCTGGAAGGCGAAATGATGGCTGAAGACTCACTGGGACCCCTCGTCTTGGCCGGCTCCGGCGAATACACGCCTGCCATGGACGTCGTCGACACCTTCTTGCTCGAACGCGCCGTGGGGCGCGAGGTCATCCTCATCGCTACCTCCTGCGCACAAGAGGGCGAGGACGTCATGACGAAGTGGGAGCAGATGGGCGTTGCGCATTTCCAGCGCCTAGGCGTCGAGGCCATCCCGGTTCGCATCAAGGATCGCGATGACGCTAACGTCGCAGAGCACGCGGAGCGGATCGCCGAGGCCGGGCTCGTCTGGTTCTCCGGCGGCAGCCCCGTTTACCTCGCGCAGGCCTTCCACGAGACGGCCGCCTGGCTCGCCCTCGAGTCTGCTAACCGCCGCGGTGCCGCCGTTGCAGGTGCCTCAGGCGGCCTCGGCGTCCTCAACGCCCACATCCCCAGCACAGACACGGAGGGCCCTACGGCGCTTGGCCTCGCCGCGCCGGTGCGCGCCCTGGCCCACTTCGACCGCGCAGAGCAGCGCCGCCCGGAGTTCATCGAGCGCATCGTCAATAGCCTGCAGCCCGGCCAGATGGCGATTGGCGTCGACGAAGACACCACCGTCGTCTGGACGGATGGCGCCTGGCGCGTCATGGGCCACCAACGCGCCGTCCTGTTCAAAGACGGCGAGCGCATCATCTATCGCCACGACGACATCGTCCACGTACCTTCCACCGCCCGAACGCGCTTCATGACCCCATGACTCTTGACGCCTCTGCCGGCACCCAGCGAGCCTTCTGCCTACCTCACCACCACCGGCCGCATTACGGGCAAGCCCCACGAGATCGAGATCTGGTTTGCGCTCCACGGCACCACCGCGTACCTGATGAACGGCGACTCCAAGCACGACGCCGGTAAGGCCGACTGGGTGCGAAACCTCCGCAAGCATCCCGCCGTTACGCTGCGCATTGCTCAGCAGACATTCGAAGCGACGGCCCGCCTCGTCGCCGATGCCGACGAGGATGCTCTCGCCCGACGAATCTTGCTCGCCAAGTACGCTACGCCGCAGAAACCGCTCGAGGTCTGGGGCCGTGTCGCGCTCCCAATTGCCATCGAACTTCACGTCTAGCTACTGGATCTGAGTGCCCGTCACATACTCGGCCGATTGACACACTCGCCCCAGATTCGATAACTTGGTATGGCCCATTCGAAGGAGGCCACAGTTGGACGCTGTAGTCCGCACCGGCGGAAAACAATATCGCGTGCACGAAGGTAGCGTGCTCAACGTCGCGACCATCGACGCCGAACCCGGCTCGCGGGTCGAGCTGCGTGACGTCTTGCTCGTGACTGACGGCCCCGACGTCACCGTCGGCAACCCGACGGTGGATGGTGCCATCGTCGTCGCCGAAGTCGTCGAGCACGGCAAGGGCAAGAAGGTCATCAACTTCAAGTACAAGGCCAAGGTGCGCTACCGCCGCAAGCGTGGCCACCGCCAGGCCTACACCACGCTCGCGGTGCGCGAGATCAGGGTCGGCGGCAAGTCCGCGACGGCCCCTTCACGGCGCCGCACTAGCCGCTGCCCCAGCGGAGGACGAGCCCATCGCCGCGGCTCCTGAAGCTCCGACGGCCGAGGTTACGGAGACCCCGACCGCCGAGACGCCAGCAGCAACGCGCGGCGTCGCCGCACTCGCGCTGTGCCGAAGACCGATGCTCCTGCTACAGAACCTCGAGGCCAAAGCACCGGCCCCGCGCCGCCGCCGCACACGCAAGCAGCGAAACCGAATCACAGGAATAAGACATGGCTCACAAAAAAGCAGGCTCCAGCTCAAAGAACGGCCGCGATAGCAACGCCAAGCGTCTCGGCGTCAAGCGTTACGACGGCCAGCTGATCAAGCCCGGCACCATCATCGTGCGGCAGCGCGGCACGCGCATCCACGCCGGCAACAACGTCGGCGTCGGCCGCGACCACACGCTGTTCGCGTTGGTCGAGGGCAAGGTGAAGTTCGAGCCATTCGCCAAGGGCCGTCGCAAGAAGGTCAGCGTTTACGCGGAGGCAGCATCATGAAGACCGGAATTCACCCCAACTACGTGGAATCCACCGTATGCTTGCGCTTGCGGCAACACGCTGGAGCACGCGCTCGACCAAGGAGACGGTCCACCTCGACGTCTGCAGCCGCTGCCACCCCTACTTCACGGGTGAGGCGCGCATCGTCGACACCGCCGGCCGCGTCGAGCGCTTCCGCAAGCGCTACGAGAACGCCAAGCCCCGCAGCTAATCCGGCAACGTTAAGGATTCAAGAGACCGTCCTGAGGACGGTCTCTTCTTTGCGTCGAGGCATCAAGGTCCCACACCGGATCTCGTGGGCGGCGCTTCATAAGTGAACCCATGCCAACCTCAGCAGCGGTGTCCGCGTTGACAAGCCTTCTCGCCACCCCTAGATTGGCCTCCCCCGATTTGGCCTTAGTGACCTGGAGGAACCTCGATGAAAACATACTTAGCGGCTTCAAAGCCTTCATCATGCGCGGCAACCTCATCGACCTTGCCGTCGGTATCGTGATAGGCCTCGCATTCGTCGCGGTCGTCAACTCACTTGTCACGAACCTGATTACGCCGATCATCGCCATGATTGTTGGTGAGCCTAGCCTTAACACCCTCGATTTCAAAATCAACGACGCGATCTTTTTCTACGGCGCTTTCCTCGACGACGTCATCCAGTTCGTTGCCGTGGCCGCGGCCGTCTACTTCTTCGTCGTCGTGCCCTACAACGCCATGTCTGCCCGAATGAAGCGCGGCGAGCCCGAGCCCGACGCCACAACCAAGACGTGCCCCGAGTGCATCAGCACGATCCCGATCGAGGCCCGACGCTGCGCCTTCTGCGCCCAGCCTGTGTGACGCCCAGACGCCTCAATCGAACGAAGCCGAGGTACGAGCGCCTCGGCTTCATCACTCGTGCAAAGGATCCGCGCTAATCCGTGCTAGGACTCTCGGCGCCCCTTAACCCACTCAACCGCCAGCCAGGCCGCCGGCAATGCCAGCGCCGCGGCCAGCAGCTTCATCAGATCCCCCACGATGAAGGGATAAAGGCCACCCTTAAGCGTCTTATCCAGCGTGGTCGACCCCGAGATCAGCTCGCTGAGCGGCGTTTCGCCGCCGGGGGGCGTCCAGCCCGTCCCGATCAGGTAGCCGAGCCACAGCAGGCCCGGCACGTAGACCAGCAGTGTGCCGCCAAGCATCGCGAGCTGCACCCAGGAGCTGCGATCCCAGCCGCGCTCGCACAGATAGCCGACGAACCCCGCCGCGAGGACGAAACCGACGATGTACCCGCCGCTGCTGATGTTCCAGAGATAGCGCCTCCGTGCCCGCCCAAGGCAAGATGAAGTGCAGATCCCAGCTGCCGGATGTTGCCGAACTGCCGGGCGTGAACACGGGGAGCAGGAACATCCCCACGAGCGTGTAGATCAGCAGCGAACCGACGCCACGACGTAGCCCAGGCGCCACCCGCGACCAGCACGCCGAATGTCTGACCCGTGATCGGCACCGTGGTCCAGGGCAGGCGTACCTGGATCTGCGCCACCAGCGCTACGAGGGCCGCGAACGCCAGCATCAGCGCCAGGTCGCGCGCCCAGACGGCAGCCCGGCTGTCGGATTCGATTCGAGGGAAGATGGCGTCGGCCAGCATCGGCCGGGCGGGCGATACGGTGTACTGCAATGCGACCTCCTGCGGACCCGCCCGGGCGAGCCCGCATCATCATGGCGCAGACGCAGATTTAAGAGAAGGTCGGCTGGCACTCCACTGACGGGGCTTACCGGCGCGGTTCGCACAAGCCTGACTATCCCTTCTGGCCTTGGCCGCACATGATCGTGCGCCAGATCAGTGGTTTCGGAACCTGGATGTAGACCGGTTTGCCAGTCTCTGCATTTCGTGCCTCTCGCTTACGTCTGCGGGCTCGTGCAGGCGTTTTCGTTTCTGGCGTCACTATCTGGCCGACCACCCTCACGCCGTAACCGGCGTCAGTGCCGAAGACGAGGACCTCGCGCTCTTCGGCTCGAAGCTGACTCAGCCGTAAGACGGAGGTGGCGCTGCGTCGTGTAGACTGCGAGCCGATGCCTGAAGCACCCTATGGCGCCTGGCGCTCACCGATAACCGCCGACCTCATCGTCTCCGCCACCGTGCGGCTGGGGGCCTTCGTCTTGATGGCGAGGACGTCTATTGGCTGGAATCGCGGCCGCAGGAGGGCGGGCGTTACGTCATCGTGAGGCGCGGCCGGACGGGGCGACATCCGACGTCAACGCGGCGCCGCTCAACGCCCGGACGCGGGTCCACGAATACGGCGGCGGGGACTATCTGGTCGGCCGAAGGGACGTCTACTTCGCTAATTTCGCCGACCAGCGGATGTACGTTGCGCGCCCGGGCAAAGACCCCGAGGCGCTGACGCAAGTCGGACGACAGGCGCTACGCGGACGTCGTCCTGGATGGCAGGCGGGGGCGGCTGATCGCGGTGCGGGAGGACCACACTGGAGCGAGCCGAAGCCTGAAAACACGGTTGCGGCGATAGATATCGCGAGCGGGGGAGGAGACGGTGCTGGCCGAAGGGCGCCGACTTCTACTCGTCGCCGCGGGTGAGCGCTGACGGGGCGAGGCTGTGCTGGACGGCCTGGGACCACCCCAACATGCCGTGGGACGGCTGCGACTCTGCAGGTGGCAGACATTGATTCCGACGGGCGCGGCGAGGTGGTATACGAGCGGGTTGCCGGCGGGCGTTTCAGGAGTCGATCTGCCAGCCGCGTGGTGGCCGGACGGGCGGTTGTATTTCATTTCCGACCGCTCCGGGTGGTGGAACCTGTATCGAGTGCAAATACCCCGGGCCGAACCCGGGGCTTGATCGAGGCCGAGGCGCTGGCGGGGCGGGCGGCGGAGTTTGGGGGGCCGCACTGGCAGTTCGGGGCGTCTTATTACGACTTCGACGAGCGCGGAGCGGCTGCTTTGCGTCTACAGCGCCGACGGGACCTCGAAGCTGGCGTGGATGGAGACGGCGACGGGGGCGCTGACGGAGATCGAGACGCCGTTCAACGTGATCGGCGGGGTGCACGTTGGCGGCGGACGGGCCGTGTTCGCGGCGGCTTCGGCGACGGATTCGGGCGGGCTGTACGCGCTCGATGTCGCTTCGGGAAGTATCGAGCTGCTGAAGGCGTCGTCAGAGGTCGAAATCGACCCTGCTTACGTTTCGGTTGCGGAGCCGATCGAGTTCCCGACGTCGAACGGTTTGACGGCGCATGCTTTCTACTACCCGCCGGTCAACAAGGACTTCTAGCGCGCCGGCGGGAGAGCTGCCGCCGTTGATCGTCATGTCGCACGGGGGGCCGACGGCGGCGACTTCGCCGGGCTTTTCGCTGCGGGTAGCAGTACTGGACGTCGCGGGGGTTCGCGGTGCTGGACGTGAACTACGGCGGCTCGACGGGATACGGGCGGGCGTATCGGCAGCGGCTGAACGGGAACTGGGGCATCGTCGACGTGGAGGACTGCGTGAACGGGGCGCGGTACCTGGTGTCGCAGGGGCTGGTGGACGGGGAGCGGCTGGCGATTACGGGCGGCAGCGCCGGGGGGTACACGACGCTGGCGGCGCTGGCGTTCCACGATACGTTCAAGGCGGGGGCGAGCCACTACGGCGTGGCGGACCTGGAGGCGCTGGCGCGGGATACGCACAAGTTCGAGTCGCGGTACCTGGACGGGCTGATCGGGCCGTATCCGGGGCGTACGGACCTCTATACGGCGCGGTCGCCGATCCACCACGTGGAGGGGCTGAGCTGCCCGGTGATCTTCTTCCAGGGGCTGGAGGACGAGATTGTGCCGCCGAACCAGGCCGAGACGATGGTTGAGGCGCTGCGGGCGAAGGGGGTGCCGGTGGCGTACCTGCCCTTTCGAGGGGGAGCAGCACGGGTTCCGGCGGGCGGAGAACATCAAGCGGTCGCTGGAGGCGGAGCTGTACTTCTACGGCCGGATCTTCGGGTTCGAGCCGGCGGACGACATCGAGCCGGTGGAGATCGCGAACCTTTAGGGCGAGACTTTGGGCTGCGTGCCGCGAGGACCCCGGCCGCGGTGCGGTTGGCGGCGCGTGGCGTTTGCGGCGTTCAGGTGGGCGTGTCCAGGCCGCGGTAGATTCAGGACGAGGGGGAAGCGAGGGCGGGACGAGGGGGTTCCAGGTGCGAAGCGGGGTCGAGACAGGCGCGTTGCGGGCGGGAAACGGGGCCGATGCGCGTGGGGATTCGGGGCGATCCGGGGCCTGAAGGCGGGGGGATGCCGGGGAGTTGCCGGGAGGATGGCGGGGAGAAGGCGGGGAGGTTTTGGGAGCCGGCGGGAAATTCGGGGCTCAGACGGGGCATGGCGGGGCGTGAGGTGGCGACGGGGCTTAGCGATCAGCAGTGAGAAGCTTAATCATGCGAAAGAAATCCCCTGGGGCGAGAGTCTAACAAAGCAAATTTTTGCTAATAATTGGTTGTGCGTGTTCCTCGGAACCGCTTAACATGCCTCAGCGATCAGGGGGTGATGAATTGGCAGACTGGCAAATCAGGCGACTTTCCGTCGCCTCCCTCCACTTAGACCCGAAGAACCCGAGATTAGGGCGTAATGTTGCAGAGGCGTCACCACGAGAACTTATCCAATATCTCTTTGAGCATGATAAGGCGATCGATGTTGCGAATAGCATTAGCGTCCGTGGCTATTTTGCGAATGAACCGCTCTTGGCGATCCGCGAGGGAAACCGCTATGTGGTAGTGGAGGGTAATAGGCTCGCCTAGCGGCCCTGAAGGCCCTGCGCGAGCCTGACCTTCTTGAGCCACCACATAGGGGCCAAGTTCAAACTGCACGGAAGCGAGTGGATCTCAATGACATAGCGCGTGTGCCGGTCGTGATAGCTCCCGACCGGAAAGCGACCGACCAGCTAGTCGCTGGGCGTCACATTGGAACTCCCGTACTCGCTTGGCAAGCAGAGAACCGTGCGAACTTCATTCTTGAAAAGATGGATGAGGGTTACGGGGCCCAGGAATTGTCTGACGAACTTGGCTTCTCACAAGCAGATGTCCAGGCAGCGAGAAGAACTAGAGCAATCGTCGATATGGCGAGGGCCATCGAGTTGCCAGAAGATGTGAAGACGAAGCTCGACAACCCACGAGCTGCTCTCTTCTCAACCATAGCGCGCGTTCTTGACTCGACAGTCGGACGTGACTTTCTGAAGGTACAGGCAGACCCGGAGTACGGCTTTCGGGGCACGACAACAAAAGAAGCGTTTGTACGAGTTTCGCCAAGTTAGTATGCGACGTTGCCCGCGGAGTTGAATCCTCAAGAACTCTAAATTCAAATGACGAAATCCGGATTTACTTCGAAAAATGGAAACCGTTGGAACTTCCGGGGAAGAAATACGGGAGCTTTGTTCCTGCAGATGTAATTGGAGATGCCAGCAGTTCAAAGCAACAAAAAGCGGAGAAGAGGCCATCAACCAAGCCACCTGCACGAGTGAATCCATACGTATTGCCTCGGGACTTAAAGGTACGAATTAAGAACGACCGTATCATAGATATTCACAGGGAGTTAACCAAACTCAAGCGCGAAACTTTCCTAATGCAAGTGCTGTTCTTCTTCGAGTCTTTTTTGAGTTGGCTGTAACGGATTATCTCAGGCGATCAGGCGACATGGAGAAGATAATAGAAAGATTAGGTGGTAAGGAGAGGTTGCCCTACGAGACACCAACCATGAAGCAACTGATTCCTGACCTTATCAGAGTCGCAAGATCTGCACTCCCAAAGAGAGATGGGGATCAAGTGCAGAAGGCTATCAAATATGACTCGGCGGCCCCGTTTACAGTGAGTGATCTGCACTCGTTTGTTCATCAGGACACAGCTTGGCCTACCGACCGAGACGTTCACCAGTTCTGGCAGCGTACCGAACCCTTGTTCAGGATGATGCTTGGGGATGAGGCTGGTTCCGGAGAATGAGTACAGCCAGTCCCCTTAGATATCCAGGGGGCAAGGCCACGATGAGTGGTCTATTGAGCAAGATTCGGAAACTGAACGGGCTCGCGATCGACCGCTATGGCCGAACCGTTCGCTGGGGGTGCCGGCGCGTCACTCACTCTTCTGTATCTCGAGGACACCCACGAAATCCACGTCAACGACGCGGACCCTGCAATACACGCTTTCTGGTGGGCAGCAGTCCACCGGGGTAATGACTTTCTAAGACTTCTCGAAGCAACGCCCGTAACTATTTCTTCCTGGCAACTCCAACGCGATGTTTACCAATCCGACAAGCGCATATCTCGCTTGCAAAAGGGGTTCTCGGCTTTCTTTCTCAATCGTGCCAACCGTTCAGGAATCATCGGCGATGGCGGTCCTGTTGGGGGTATGAGCCAATCAGGAAAATGGAAACTCGATGCGCGGTTCAACAAGTCGACATTAAGAACGCGTTTGGAGCGAAAATTCCGAGTATCGAAATAGTATTTGCGTATCCGGTTTAGACGGAATTGAATTCCTCGAACGACAAGACTCCTCATCGACGTTCTGTTTCATAGACCCTCCCTACTATCACAAAGGAGAGACCCTCTATCTGAATGCGCTGGATGACGCGTATCATCGCGCCCTGGCAAGCCATCTTCAGACGAGAGCGGATAGCCCTTGGGTCTTAACCTACGATGATTGCCCGGAGGTTCGACAGCTGTACCGAGAATGGGCAAACGTGAGGCCCTTCACTCTTCGTTATTCCGCGGCACAGAGACGAGTAGGTGAAGAAATCATCATTACTCCCAAGTGGATGGCCCTTCCCATTTCACAAGAATCACAGGCGCTAGCGTGGTAAAAGAGGGAACTGGCTGTAACGCTGGTTGCAAGGTCTCGCGCCTTGGGGATGCCCTTGTGGACGGCTGGTATCAAGGATTGGAGAATGGGCCTGGACCTTGGGTCCGCACCCTCTCCCTCGAGGGCGAGCTGCCTTTGTGGCACGCGGCGCGGGTGGAAGCCCGGGACGGGGCGCTCGACGCATTCTCCCGCGCGCTGCCTCAGGCGTCTCCTCGCGATAAGACAGAGGGGGCAGCGGCGGGCCTTGGTAGGCGGGACCGTTGGCTGAATGAGGGCGCTCGCGTCTTGTGGCTGCCGTCTGTACTCTGACCTCTGGACTCGAACATCAGCCTAAGGAGCCATTTATGAACGGGTTGCCGGACGGGGCGCTTGAGGGCGTCAAAGTGCTTGACCTGACGTGGGTGCTGTCGGGGCCGTACGCCTCGATGGTGCTGTGCGACCTGGGGGCGGAGGTGATCAAGGTCGAGCGGCCGCCGTACGGGGACGTGGCGCGGACGACGGGGCCGTTTATTTCTAATCGCTCCCGCGAGGGGGCACCCGGCACCGGCCAGGACGGCGACGGCGGCGAAGAGCGGGAGTCGTCTTACTTCTTCAGCATCAACCGCGGGAAGCGGAGCACGCTGCTGGACCTGCGCAAGCCGGAGGGCAAGGAGCTGTTTCTGCGGCTGGTCGAGAAGGTGGACGTGGTGATGGAGAACTTCACGCCGGGGACGATGGACCGGCTGGGGCTGGGCTACGAGGCGCTGTCGGCGCGCAACCCGCGGATCATCTACTCGGCGACGTCGGGGTTCGGGCAGACGGGGCCGGACCGCGACAAGCCGGCGCTGGACGTTGTGGTGCAGGGCATGGGCGGCGTGATGTCGATCACGGGCGAGGAGGGCGGCGGGCCGGTGCGGCCGGGGCTGTCGCTGGGCGACATCGCGGCGGGGCTGTTCACGGCGATCGGGATCCTGGCGGCGCTGCAGGAGCGCGAGCGCAGCGGGCGGGGGCAGATGATCGACATTTCGATGCTGGACTGCCAGGTGGCGATTCTGGAGAACGCGTTCGCGCGCTACTCGGCGACGGGGGTGGCGCCGAAGGCGATCGGGACGCGGCACCCGCTGTCGACGCCGTTCCAGGCGTTCCCGACGGCGGACGGGCACATCGTAATCGCGCTGGGGTTCGGGCTGGAGAACATCTGGGGGCTGTTCTGCGCGGCGATCGACCGGCCGGAGCTGATCGACGACCCGCGGTTCGAGACGCCGGCGCTGCGGACGCGGAACCACGCGGCGCTGGAGCCGATGCTGAACGAGGCGATGGGGCAGCAACCGACGTCGCACTGGGTGCGTGAGTTCGAGGCGATCCAGCTGCCGTGCGGGCCGTTGAACTCGATCCCGGAGGTGGCGACGTACCCGCAGGTGGTGGCGCGGGAGATGCTGCGGGAGGTGGAGAGCGCCGCGGGGGAACAAGCTGACGATCTCGAACTCGCCGTTGCGGTTGTCGAGGACGCCGGGGGTTATCCGCGGGGGGCCGCCGGCGCCGGGGCAGGACACGCGGGACGTGCTGGGGGAGCTGCTGGGGCTGGACGCGGGGGAGATCGACGCGGCGTTTGAGGCGGGGGCGGCGGTGGAGGCGCGGGAGCTGCCGCCGGAGATCACGGGGGCGTAGGGCTCGAGGGGTACGGCGCAGCGTGGGGCGTCTTTCGCCGGGGTCCGGGGTGTCCCCGGCTTTCAGTTATGCGGGCGGCGCGTTGACTGATTACGTGGGCGTAGGGCCGTACGGGGTACGGCGCAGCGTGGGGGCGTCTTAAGCCGGGGTCCGGGGTGTCCCCGGCTTTCAGTTATGCGGGCGGCGCGTTGACTGATTACGTGGGCGTAGGGCTCGACGGAGTACGGCGCAGCGTGGGGCGTCTTTAGCCGGGGTCCGGGGTGTCCCCGGTTTCAGTTATCCAGGCGGCGCGTTGACTGCCGACGTGGGCGTAGGGCCGTACGGGGTACGGCGCTTCGTGGGGCGTCTTTAGCCGGGGTCCGGGGTGTCCCCGGTTTCAGTTATGCGGGCGGCGCGTTGACTGATTACGGGCCGAGAATCTAGAATCGAAGGCCTACGGCCCGGTGGTGTAGCGGCCTAACATGCCACCCTGTCACGGTGGAGATCGGGGGTTCGAATCCCCTCCGGGTCGCCATTAACTAATACGTTGCCCGACCTAACGGGACGACTCTCGTATAGAAGCTCGCGACGGCAAGTGGAAGCCGCACCCGCGCGGTCAACCGGGTGACCTTGGTGTGTCCCCCGCTGCAGCCTGAGCCAGACGCTACCTCCATCGCACAGGAGGAAGCGGATGTCGTCGATCTGCAAGCCTTGCCAGCGAGGGATTCCACGAAACCTGTCCCAGTTGAACAGCATTGACCTGGCAAGCCACCGCCAACGCGTAACACGATCCAGCCACAGGGTCACGTCAACTGAGACAATTCAGGTTTGGCTCAAAGGCGGAGCGCAGAAGCCCTGGGAGTTCAAAGCCGCGATGCAAGCTCCGGTAGATCTCAGGATCCGGCGTGATCCAGATCCTTAGATTCCGTCCAGAAGACCTGACGTTCGTCCTGGCTGAGGATTGAAAACAGAGCGGAACCCCCGACGTTTCGACTGCGTATCTGCTCGGGTATCGAGTTGACTCTGTCCCTGACGGCAGCCACTTGATCTGGAGGGGCATAAATCCTTTTGTTCTTCTTCCTGAAGATTGACATCTGCAGATCCTTTCGCCGGCCTGCCCGACCGTGGACATGACCTCGATTGTTGCTTTCCTTCATCAACGAAAGCCTGCCGCTTTGCGTTACACGTTCGACGCTCAATCCAGAGGCAAAGGCGCCCGTAGCCTGCTTCCGACTACTTGGTCACTCTGTTATGACACTATGGCTTCATCGTGCCTGGTCAATGCGCAGTAGAATTGCGCTCACGATAAACGCGCCTCCGGTACAGTACGCGACTACCACTGACGGCGTCAGGATCGCGTACGCCGTCAGCGGTGAAGGACGTCCCTTCGTTATGGCGCCCAGCCCTCCCACCGACGTGACTGGACTTTGGTCTTTGCCCGCGCACCGTCATCTCTACGAAGAGCTCTCGGCGCGATTTCGTCTTATTCGCGTCGACCTCCGTGGCTTCGACAGGTCGCAGCGTGATCTGCCACATTACAGCGTGGACAGCTACGTTAAAGACTAGAAGCAGTCGTGCAAAAGCTAGGGCTTGACCACTTCTTCCTCTATGGCGGTTTCGCGATAACGGGCCAGGCGGCCGTCACCTATGCGGCACGCCATCCAGATCAAGTCGACGCGCTGATCCTCTGGAACTGTCGTGTCGATGATCGCTCCACTACGCCGTCCTGCACGAGCAGGCGGCCTCGGAATCGATAGAGCTCTACGCTCTGGCGCGCGCCCCGATGCTGTCCCCCTTAGATAACAGCCAGGCGTTCGTGGACGTGTACGTTCGCGCCATTACACAAGAGGACCTTCTGCGGATCATCAACGACTGGAGGGATACTTCGATTGAGGCACGCTGCCTCTCGTACAAGCTCCGACACTGGAGATCGCACGCCGTGCGGGAACGGACGGCCAGGCAGAACGACTGGTTTCGCTCCTGCCAAATGGCCGGGTGGCGTTCATAGATGTCCCAGGGTCGAGCCTGTTCCGCGCATTCGGTACGACGCCTCCAGCTGTCGCGGCGATCGATGATTTCTTACTTCTGTCTCCCAAGGTCCGGCGTTTCCTGGGGTGCCGTCCCTCACAGGTCTCTCGGCCCGCGAGGTGGAAGTGTTACGGCTGCTGGCAGTCGGCCAAAGCAACCAGCAAATCGCCGACGAATTCGTGATCAGCCTGAACACGGTCAATCGCCACGTCAGCAACATCTACGCCAAGACCGGCGTTGCCAACCGCGCCCAGGCCGCCGTCTACGCCAAGGAACACGGTATCGTCTTATGTATCTTCCTGACACTATCGCCCGATAGTGTTGGAGCCGAGGCGGCTCAGCGTCGAATGCGCCCGTCAGGTCCCGATGGTCGAAGGTAGTTCTCCACCATGCATCTGGGCACCTGGAACCGAGCCCATGCGATCGCAGATATCGCGGGTAACCCGAACCGTGGCCACGGCCTCGGCGAGGTTTACCGGAGGAGGAGTGCCTTGTTCGATTGATCGCACAAATTCGTTCATGAGCCAGATGTCACCTTCGCGCCGGTAAGGCCTCAATCTTCCGATGCTGTCCCTGACGGCCACAGCTATGCGCCTTCTAATGCCGTCGGCCAGCCAATAGAGCTTCTCGAGAATGGCTCGAACGTCTCTTCGGGTATACCTGATTCCGACACGATCGACCACCCTGGTATCGAGGATGGCTTCCGCGCTGTGGTCTTTTCCCACGACCGTGAAGGCGACATGCTGGTGCTCGGCCGCGAAGGTCATGTAGATCGTCGCCGAGCCACGTTCGCCAGTTAAGAAGGCGGCAAGCGTGTCAGCTCTTACCCAAGGGTAGCTGGTCCCCTTACCAAACTCTGTCGACTGGACCTTCAAGGTCGTATCTTGGAGCAGCGTCATCAGCGTGTAGATGATGTGAGGAATTGTCTCCTCAAGGCGGCCACCCCCAAGCGAATGGACCCAGTGGTGAGGGTCGGCTATGCCCTGCCGGTCACGAGTGTGATCCGCGACCCATATGCAGTGAGCCGCGACGATTTCACCCAGCGAGCCAGATGCGATTTCGTGCTTCAGCGAAAGGATTGCGGGGTGGCCAAGCCAGTTGTGCATCACCACAACACTACACTCGGACTCCTCAGCTGCCTGCTCTATCTCTGCAGCCTCAGCCGGGTTAATGACGAACGGTTTTTCGCACAGTACGTGCTTGCGGCTCTTCAAGGCTTCGATAATTCGGGCCTTGTGCAGCGAGGGTGGCGTGCAAATATCCACCACCTTGGCACCGGGTACGGCGGCGATAGCGCCTTCTAGTGACTCGAATACCTTCACGCGCCGGCGTCGCAACGCTCGGGTCTGTGCGGCGTCAGGTTCGACTACAGCGACGACCTTACCGCGTGCGCGCGGCCAAGCAGACAGATGGGCTTGTCCTCGTGAGCCTGCTCCGACCAGGATAATGTCTAACAATGTAGCGCCGATTCTAGGTGCTTTCCGCCTACAGGTCTGACGAATTCGAGCAGACGGACGACGTTCGGATACCTCCGATTGGCGAATTCGTCCAAGTTGTTAACGAGTGGATGCTTCCTTGGTGTCGTTCGTCTACACCGACCCAAGTCAGACGCGAGACGATCGCCGCAGCAGAGGCTATTGAACCACAAGATTGCCGCGTTGCCAGAGAACGTGGTCGAAAGGATTTTGGCTGAGCGCCCGCGGTCGGTGAACAGGTCAATCCACCGAAATGAACACGCAGACGAGATAAAGCAGGTTTCGTTCTGCTAACCTGAGGACGTCCCGCCTAGCCTATTAGTGAAACGCGACGTGTCCAATGCCTACTCCCGCCAGGACTGCGGAACGAAGGGACGGCTCGGCCCTGAGCGCGGCGTTTGGCTGTCCTGGCGTGGTTCTATCTGGAACCCTCGATCCGAAGGGTTCGGCTGACCCTGCCCATCGATGCGAAAGCCGATTGTCGGTCTGTCGAGTTGGAACCTCGCCTCGTGATGGTCACCCGAGGTTAAGGTGCCCAGCCCGAAGCCGGCAGCGAATAGCGCTGCCGCGACGACAATGCCACCAGTTGCGTAGAGAACTCGACGGCTGATGACGATACCACTGTTTCCGCCGCCCCTTGAGGGAGGGACGGCAGCTCCGGCTCTCGCCACTTCGACCTCATTTTGTTCAACAGGCGCTGCTGGTCCGCCAGCTTCGGAGCCCTGAGCCTCGGTTGATTCGTTTTCACTTGTCATTCGAACGTCCCCTGGGATTACGTTAACCTTATGGTAACTCCCATCTGTTGTCTATCGGCAATGATCCTGCGAAATGACGCTGAAGCTTAGCGGGCAAGATCAGTTTCGCCGACAAACCTCAGGAGCGAGCCCGCTGTCACACGATGAGATGGGATGAGAAGGCCGGTCACCCGCGGGCTCACGTAAGGTGTCCCAAAATCGGCGCTTCAAGCGCAGGAAGGGATGACCGGCGTGACAAACGCTATCACACAAACTGAGCCGACTCAGGCAGCTTTCCTTGAAGGGGATCACCGTGGGGCTCGACCTCTCGGATCACTACACCAGCGTGTGTGTACTCAGCAGCGAGGGCGAGGTCGTCGAAGAAGGCAGGCTTCGCACCACCAGCGCGGCGCTCGGCCAGCGATTCTCAGCGATGCCGCCTTGCCGTCTCGTACTCGAGGTCGGGACGCATTCGCCCTGGGTAAGCCGGCTGTTGGCCAGCTTCGGGCATGAAGTAGTCGTTGCTAATCCCAGACGAGTCCGCCTGATTGCTGACAGCACACGCAAGAATGACCGTTCGGACGCCGAGACCCTCGCTCGTCTCGGTCGTGTCGACCCAGCTCTCCTCAGCCCTATCGCTCACCGGTCGGAACAGGCGCAGGCGGACCTGGCCGTGATCCGGGCTCGCCACGCCCTCGTCGGCGCCCGCAGCTCGCTGATCAATCACGTCCGCGGCGCCGTGAAGTCCTCCGGTTCGAGACTGCCAGCCTGCGATGCCTACATGTTCCACAAGAAGGTGCCGGCTGCCATCCCACCCGAGCTCCAGCCTGCCCTGGCGCCCATCCTGGCGATGATCGCTGACCTCACCAGTCAGATCGACGGGATGGACCGGGCGATCGTCGCCCTGATCCGCGACCGCTACCCGGAGGCCCAGTTCCTGCAGCAGGTGCCGGGCGTTGGTCCACTGATTTCCCTGACCTTTGTCCTCTCGATCGGTGACCCTTCGCGTTTCAGCAAGAGCCGACAAGTAGGCCCGTACCTCGGGTTGGTGCCCCGCCAGCGAGAATCCGGTGACAATTCGCCGCAGCTCGGCATCTCGAAGACAGGAAACGCCTACCTGCGCCAGTTGCTCGTGAATGGCTCGCAGTACATGCTCGGCTATCGCGGCGCTGACACCGACCTGCGGCGCTGGGGACTGCAGCGGGCATCGGTTGGCGGTAAGAGCGGCCGCAAGCGAGCTGTCGTAGCCGTCGCCAGGAAGCTTGCGATTCTGCTTCACCGGCTCTGGGTGACCGGCGAGGTCTACATTCGCGATCCGCTCGCACGGAAGGAGCCGCCATCGATTGAGGATCACCCGAATTGCCGCGTACTTGGGCGACTGCGGACGATGTCCAGGACTCGAAGTCCGTCTATGAGATTGCAGCGCCCTCAGCCTGACGTACCCCAGCGTGCACCGGTCAGAGACGACCAACGAGAGTGCGGATGGAAGCAGGGCACATCAGCGGCAACAAAGAGCTGGGCCACCACGTTGGCCTTGACGGGAATAGGCCTTCTCATGGAAGGACATAGCGTTACTAGTCGCTGGCCCTAAGCTCCTGTGACGAATGTCATGGAAGCACAACGTGCGTGGGGGTCAAATCAGAATGCTGGGCCAGCCACACGGCCAGCTAGACTAGCGTTGTTCTGTTCGGACTCACGAACCTGATTCTACCCATCAAAGTAACATCGGATGAATAAGCCTTCACGGTGGCTTCTCCTGCTGCAATGGAAAGTCCTCACTGCTGTACTCTCCTACCCCTCTACATCGATTCACCGAGACGATGGCTTCCTGGCTCGCGAGAATCGGCAGGGGTCTCTCTGGTCTCGGAACAGAGGAGTCGCTGTGGCCCGACATTCGCTCGGGTCGTTGGATCACCAACGGGACCTTCTACACAAACCTGCGGCGCCACCTACGGAAAGCAAGCCTCCCGCCGTCCGGCGTCCACATCTTCCGGCATAGCGCGGCGAAGCTACGGCCGACGCCGGCGAGGCGATCGAGGAGGTGTCGCGCTTCCTCGACCACAGCAGCCTGGCCGTGAAGGCGACTTACCTCCGGCGACCCGAAGCTCAGGAAGACGAGAGTTGTGCGAAGGTGGCCGCGGCCAATTGGCATCTAGACTCGCGTGCCGACTTCGGCCTTTACGCCTTTTGCGAGACCGCTCCAGCCTTCTTCGCCTTCTTTTGTTTTTTGGCCTTGTCGTTGTTCTTCGGACTCTTATCGCCCATAACGTTTAACTCCTGTGCGATGGATGACGGAATCATACAGCTCCTGGCACCCCAGAGATCCGCTTTCGCAACAAAGATGATAGAGACGCTTTGGTTGCAGTTGCCGTAACCATTGACCCTTGACTAACAGGAGTTTTGGTAGCAGCGGCAATGCACATCGACAATCAATGACGCACAACCGTGGAGCATGGCGGGAGTGCCGCGAGGACTGCGTTGGGGCCTTTGGTTAAGATGTGAGATTGCCGCGTCGGCCGGCGCCTCCTCGCAATGACCGTTGGCGGCGTCGTGCAGACGCGTCGGCTGGCGCTTAGCGGTGACCGTTTGGGGGCGCTGTACAGTAGGCGGAATCCGGCTCAGACTTGCGGAAGATGATTGAGCCGAGAACCTGCTGCGTCCGCAACTGCCCCAGAGTCGGTGACGATAGCGTCCGGATATCGCAGGGGAAGATCGATTCGAGCCATGAGGTCGTGTCGATCTACTGGTTCTGCAAGGCGCATCAGGCGGTCTGGCCTTTTGAAGAGACGATTGTCCTCGAGACCAGCCGGATCGAGACCGTTGTCATACGCCTGGACGACTAAGACTGCATCGACGCGGTGCAGCGGGCTCGTTGCTGACGGCGAGTAAGTACCCCACGGTCCGCCGACAGGGGTGACCTTTCTCACTACACTCCGAAAGAGCGAAAAGAAGCCGATCATCGTTGGTAAGCAGGCAGAACCTCCTGCCGTCTGTCGTGAAAAGGCCGGCGGCCTTGCGTCGCCCGAGAGGAACCGAAGTGAACGAGATCGAGCTGGCGCCTATGCAGCAAGCGATGGTCGCCGTCTGGGAGCGACACGTCGCGGCCGAGTTTGACGCGAAGGACGTTGACGCGACGATGCCGACGATGACGTCGACGCCGTTCGTTAACCACGTCCCAGTGATGACCGGCGGCGTTGGTTTTGACAACGTGCGCAGCTTCTACAGCCGCTACTTCCTGACGGGCCATCCAGACGACACCGTCTCCCTCCCAGTCGCCCGTACCGTGGGCTCCAACCGCATCGTCGAGGAGCTGATCCACAGTTTCACGCACGACATCGAGATGCCGTGGATCCTTCCCGGGGTGCCACCCACCGGCAAGAAGGTTGAGGTGGCGATCGTTGCGGTGGTCGAGTTCGAGGGCGACAGGATCGCCGGCGAGCGCATCTACTGGGACCAGGCGTCGGTTCTGGCACAGGTGGGATTGCTAGACGCGAGCATGCTTCCGATCGCGGGCGCCGAGGCGGCGCGCAAGGCGATGAACCCCGCCTCCGAACCGTCCAACGCTCTGATCGAGCGAGGCAAGCGGAAGGCGCCGAGCGCCGCGGCCTGACCAGAGCAAGTAACCGCTACGAAGAGCGCTCTGGGGGGCGCTCTTGCTTTATCACACCAGACGGCCCTACTGCCTGGGGGCGGCCGGTGGGGGCGTTTGGGCGGGACCGATCCAGACCGTCTTGATGTTGACGAATTCGCGGATTCCGAAGTCGGCGAGCTCGCGACCGTAGCCGCTGCGCTTGACGCCGCCGAAGGGCAGTCGCGGGTCGGAGGCCACCATGCCGTTGATGAAGACGGCGCCGGCTTCGATTTCGCGCGCGAGGCGCTTGCCGCGGTCGACGTCGCGGGTCCAGAGGGCGGCGCCGAGGCCGAAACGGGAGTCGTTGGCGAGCGCGATGGCCTCGTCGGCGTCGGAGGCGCGGATCAACGCGGCGGCGGGGCCGAAGGTCTCTTCGGAGAACACCTGCATGCCGGGCTTTACGCCGGAGATCAGGGTGGGGGCGTAGTAGTAGCCGCGGCGGTCGAGGCGTTCGCCGCCCGTGACGATTGTGGCACCTGCAGCGACAGAACGCTTGACCTGCTCTTCCAGCGTGTCAACGAGGTCGTCCTTGGCGAGCGGCCCGATTCGCGTAGCGGCTTCCATCGGGTCGCCGATGGGCAGCTCCTCGATGCCGTTGCGGAAGCGCTCCTGGAATTCGTCAGCCACGGCGTCGACGACGATGAAGCGCTTGGCGGCGATGCAGCTCTGACCGACGTTCTGGAAGCGGGCGTCGATGGCGACGCGGGCGGCTGTCTCAACATCGGCATCCTCGAGGACAATGTAGGGGTCGGAGCCACCGAGCTCGAAGACGGCGGGCTTGAGGGCGCGACCGGCAGCCTCAGCCACCATGGCGCCGGCTTCTTCGCTGCCGGTCAGCGTCACGGCGGCGATGCGGGGGTCGTCGATAAGGACCGTGGCTTTGGCGCCTGGTATGAGGACGGTCTGGAAGGCACCGTGCGGGAAGCCGGCCTTCGTGAAGACCTCCTCGATGGCGAGAGCGCATTGGGGGACGTTGGAGGCGTGTTTGAGGACGCCGACGTTGCCGGCCATGAGAGACGGAGCGGCGAACCGAAAGACCTGCCAGAAGGGGAAGTTCCACGGCATGATGGCCAGGACGGCGCCGAGGGGGTCGAAGGCGACGTAGCTCTCGGTGGCGGCGCTGGGCTTGGCGATGTCGGCGAGGAAGGACGCCGCGTTCTCAGCGAAGTACTCGCAGCACCAGGCGCACTTCTCGACTTCAGCGCGGGCCTGCGCGATCGGCTTGCCCATCTCCAGCGTCATCAGCCCGGCAAGGCGTTCGGAGTCGACGCGAAGCTGCTTAGCCGCCTGCATCATGAGGTTCGCGCGGTGCGAAAACGGCTGCAGGCGCCACTGCTTGAACGCCTCGACGCTGCGGTCGAGAATCTCGTTGATTTGCGCTTCGGTATGTTCATCAAAGGTAGCGAGGAGTTCTTCGGTTGCGGGATTCTGGGATTGAATTGCCATGACTTCCTCCTGAGCGGCTCTTCGCTATCTGCGCTGCGCCGGATCTGGTTTCCAGACCGAGGGCGAGGATGGATTTTTGCCGACATCCTCATCGCCATTGAAGGTCGCTGTTGTCTGAACTCCTCGAATAGGCGGGCGGCCCTTCGATAGTAGTGAGCTGAGAGCCGTCAGCCTTCACAATGAAAACGTGTGAATCGGAATCTCTGTGTGCCGACATGAACGCGACCTGCGTGCTATCTGGCGACCAAACCGGGCTATGGTCGGTGCATTCGGGACCGAAACCAATCAGGCCCATATCGATTCCTTCCAACGAGGTTCGCGGCCATCGCGTTATCCGGCGAACGATGTGGCTCTCAACATGAACGACAGCCAGCTCCTGGCATTCGCCTCGACGAACCTCGAACAAGATGAGCCGACCATCCGGTGACCACTGTGGGTTGATGTGATGACCGCTAGTCAGCTGCTCGAGGCCAGTCCCGTCGGGCCGGATGATGAATATTCCCGAAGATTCCGCGACTCTCACTTCAAAGGCGATGTGCGTGCCGTCTGGAGACCAAGATGGCGGTTGAAGATAGCGTTCAAGTGGAACTACATACTCGTGCTGCTCGCACACTGTGAGCAAACAGCCCATGGAAAGGAGGAGCCGATCCTCGGTTCCGTCGACGCGGGCGAGTTTGAGCTCACTCTGACCTGCCTCCGTGAGGATGTAGGCAAGCGTCGTCCCATCGGGTGACGTCGCGGATATCCTGCCGCCATCTCGAATATGGCCACCGGTGTCGGAAGGCCAACCCTCGTCAAGACACGCAATGTATCGGTTCAGGTCAATATCTGGACATACGCTAAAGGCCTGATTGATTGTGTCGAGAGCGGACTCGTCCCGCACCGGACCAGGTGGCAGCTGCGAGCCCTTGAGAAGACAAGTTGTGTAAGAGACCAAGCCGGCTGCACCGCAGGTCACGAAGACCGCCGTATCGTCCGTGCCTCCGGGGTTTGCGTTGCTGCTTTCGTCCACATTCGCCGTATAGGACAGGTAGCCGACCACTTCACTTCCGTCGATCGTCTTGGCAGAGGCACACTGCTCAGAAAGCGTAAGAAAACACGCCCGTTGACTGAGTGAGCATCCAGCGACAAGCATGATCGCAAGGATTACGAGAGCCGAAATCAAACCCAGAGGGCCGCCACGCGGGGCGTGGGCACTAGGTGACGCATCCATCGTGAACGAATTCTAGCAAGGTACAGGTCGAAGTTTCAAAGTCGACGAACCCAGGCTCAATGGGCGATGCGGCCAGATCAGCTTCCTCTCAACACGAAATGGGCCGATTTGCGACGTTGCGCGATCCTACGAAGTCATTGGGCTTGTGGACCGATTAAGTCAGCAGAGCTTGGCCCGCGGGGCCTCCGATTAGGCTGGGCCAGGTTGGATTCGTTCTGCTGGTCAAGGAGGACCTGCTCGATGATCTGTCCGAGGGGGACCAGCGAGGCTGTCGGGTGGTCGATGCCCTCGCAGACGGCGGCCGTCTCCTGCCAGCTCTGCGGGTCCTGGATATTGACGAGCCACCAGGGGTAAGTGCGGCACTGGGTGGGGCGCGCCTCATAGACCGTGCAAGTCTTGTCATGCAGAAAGACGCAGTCGGTGGAGCCGGGGCTGTCGATGAGGACACGGTGGCCCTTTTCGATGCGCGTGTAGCGGCGAACGAAGCGCCCCGCCGGTATCTGGAAGAAGGCGGCGAGGCGAATGATATCGGCCGGCGAGAGGTAGACGGAGCCTGACGAGCCGGTGCAGCACTTACCGCATTCCGTGCACTTGAATCGCAGGCCGTTGGCGAACCAGGGGCTCGCATATAGCGCGGACGTGTCAGGGTCGTTTGCCGGCATGATGGAAGTTCGAGGATCCTCCTCCGTGGGCTGAGGAGAGCATCATACCGTCCGGCTGTCCCCGCCGGTCTCAGTCAGGCGTATTCGTTGAGCAGCTCATCCGTGATTCGAGAACGGTTGAATCCCTTGAATGTGAGGTACAGCCCCAGCGAGCCCTCCCAGATAATTTCAGGGATCGTTGCGATGAACTGAGGTGCGGAGCCCGCTTCAAAGGCATCAAACAAGACGGCGACTCCGGCAGCGCAGAGCAGAGGGCCGCCTATGAGACCGAACATTGCCATGGGCCGCGGCACGAGGCCGGACCGGTACATGAGGTAGCCCAGGATCAGACCGTTTCCAATGCCGACGATGAATCCCGGTCCGAGCAGAAACGTCCAGTCGTGGATGGCGACGAGCGATTGGCTGACGATGACGAGCGAACTCGCATCAACAGCGGCGCTGCCGCCAGCGTCCTGCCGCAACGTCACGATTGCAAGCAGGCTGATGAGACCGATGACGATGAAGACGGACTCGACGATGCGAGCTGTGACATATCCGAGCGCAAGCGTTTCATTCTGGCGCTTGAGGACGGGAAAGAGAACGACAGCGGTCCCGATGTTGGCGATGACCAGAAATACCTCGAGCAGGGCGCCCAGGGAAACCCTTGTGTCAGCGCCGGCGCCGAGAACGTAGTCCGCGTCATTCAGCACCGGGTCGTAGAGCAGAAGACCCGCGATCGAGGTGACGAAGGTCAGAATGAAAAGCAGGCCGACAGCGAGTGAAGCTGTTCTCGTTGAATCTGCCGGGACACTGCTTCGAACCGCGGATTCTCGTGTGGCAACGCTCATGAGCTGATATCCCTTCATCTACATTACAGGAAAAAGGATACTGGAAACAGTAGCGTAGCACAGTTGGGGGGACCGCCGGAAGTTCAAGTCACGTTAGAGAAGAGGTGCTCTTCACTGCTGAAGACGCCCGGGACAGAGCTGGCGGTCGCTGGTACTTAGCTGATAGACCGCTACGTCCTGTCGATGCAGCAGGACGCAGCTATTCGAACGAAGTCAGTGCTTCGGTGCCGGACCTCCAAGCTTCCCCTCTATCAGGGGAGGGCCTCGGCGTCCGTGTAGCGGCGCCAAGCGCTCATCTGGAGGGCAGAGATCAGGCAGTGGACAACGACGGGCCGGTCATTGATCGCGAAGGCCTTCGCGATGCCGTCCTCGACCTCGGACTCATCGCTGATGGTGAAGGCCTCGGCGCCGAACGCGCGTCCCCAGGCTGCGAAGTCGGGATTTGTCAGGCGGGTGCCTGCCATGAAGGGCCGCTCGGGGTAGCGCATGTGGGAGTGCATTCCGATGGTGCCGTACATCGAGTTGTCGGCGATGATCGTGATCAGGTTGGCGCCGTACTGAACCGCCGTCGCCAGCTCGTTGCCGGTCATGAGAGCGCCACCATCGCCTATGAAGGCGACGACCTGCCTGTCGGGTTGGCGGAGCGCGGCGGCGACCGCCATCGGCATGCCGGAGCCCATAGCGCCGACGACCGAGGACAAGAGCATTTGCTCCTGATGGAAGCCGATGTAGCGGTGGATGAAGCTGGAGAAATTACCGGCATCGCTGGTGAGGACCGCGTTCGGGGCCAGGTGACCCCCGATGGCGCAGACGATGTCGGCGAAGTCGACGCCGTCGGGAGCGGGCTCACCTTCGCCGACGGCCAGTTTTGCGGGGATCGCGTGGAGCTCGGCAACCCATGCGTTGCGGCCTGGCGCCCCCGCCGACGCGCCGCGTTTGAGGAGGGCGCGAATGACCTCAGCCGGGCCGGCAGGGATGCCGAGCGTGGGACGCCAGACGCGGCCGAGCTCGTTGGCGTCGGGCCAGATGTGGACCAACGGCACCTGAGGCTCGGGGGCGGCGGGGAAGGTGTAGGCCTGGCTGATGGTGTCGCTGAGCCTTTCGCCAAGGGCCACGATGAGGTCGGCGCGCTTCATGGCCCCGATCTGATCCGGCGGAACTCGAATGCCCATATAGCCGCCGTAGTTGGGGTGGTCGGCGTCGAAGAGCTGAGGGCGGCGGTGGGTGGGGATGATGGGAAGCGACCATTGCTCGGCGAGCCGTTCCAAGTCAGACAGCACCGCGCGATCGCGCAAGGCGTCGGAGGACAGCGCGCCGCCGACGAGGACGAGGGGACGTTCCGCGGCGTCGAGCATGGCGGCGAGTTGTTCGAGATCCTCGCCGCGAGGGGCCGCGATGTAACGCGCTCGGGGCAGGTCTACCGGCGCGTCCGTCTGCTGGTCGAAGATGTCTTCAGGCAGAACCACCGCGACGGGGCCGGGCGTGGCGCTTTCGGCGGTGTGAAAGGCGCGGGCGATCGCCTCCGAAGCCTGGTCGGGGTCGATGACCTCGATGACCAGCTTTGTGACGTCGGAGAGGAGGCGGGCGTAGTTTTGCTCCTGCAGGGCGAGACGCCCGACGTCACGGCGTTCGACGTGGCCGATGAGCATGACGAGGGGGACGGCGTCGTGATAAGCCGAGTGGAGCGAGACCATGGCGTTGGAGAGCCCGGGGCCACGCGAGACGATGGCGACGCCGGCGCGGTCGCGGAGCTGGCTGTCGGCGAGGGCCATGTAGCCGGCGCCGGACTCGTGACGGCAGACGATGATTTGAATCGATTCTTGCTGGACCAGGGCGCTGGTGAAGCCGACGTAGCTTTCGCCGGGGACGCAGAAGATACGGTCGACGCCGTGTGCCTCCAGGCTCTCGATTAGTAGACGGGCGACGGTCTTGCTCATGGCTGAAGGCCTCCTGCGCCAATCCTAACGCAGGGAGCGGGCGCAGCGGTGCCCTCGCCCTCGCTTCCAAACAGGGATCATCGCTCGCGCGTGGCAAAACGCGGCCGGTCAGCCTAGAATCGCTTCGACTTCGAAAGGCGGGGCGGCATGACTACGGCAACGGGCGTCGACCAGACGGTAGAGGTGGGCGACGCGACGCTTCATCTCCTGAGAGGCGGCAGCGGGCGGCCTGCGCTGGTGCTGCACGGAATCGAGGGGCCGGAGGGCTGGCTGGCGTTCCATGAGGCGCTGTCGCGCGGGGCGGACCTGTACTTGCCGTCGCACCCGGGGTACGGGGAGTCGGAGCGGCCAGAGTGGATGGAGAGCATCGCGCACCAGGCGCTGTTCTACGAGTGGTTCCTGCGCGAGGCCGGCATCGAGAAAGTCGACCTGATCGGCTTCGGAATCGGCGGCTGGATCGCGGCCGAAATGGCGGCGATGAACTCGGAGAATCTGCGGCGGCTGGTGCTGATCGACGCGGCGGGCGTGCGCCCTACGGAAGGCGAGACGGTCGACATCTTCGTACGGCCGTGGCGTGACATCGTCGCGTCCTGCGTGCACGACCCCGAGCGCGCCGAGGAGTTTCGGCGCATCTACGAGGCGTCGCCGATCGTCGACTTCGGCGGGCCGCGCGAGGCGGGGCGATCGATGACGATGCGGATGTGCTACCGGCCGTACATGCACAACCCGGCGTTCCCGGCGGCGCTGGGCGGCATCCGCGCGCCGACGCTGGTGGTCTGGGGCGCGGACGACCGCATCATCCCGATGGAGTGCGCTCACATGTACCAGGAGTCGATCCGGGGCGCGAAGATGAAGGTCATCGAGGGCTGCGGCCACTGGCCCCACTACGAAAAACCGGACGAGCTGGCCGAAACAGTCCTGCGATTCCTCGGCACCTAACCACGGGAGGCGAATCCGTGAACAAGACGAACTACTACTACTTCACCGAGCAGCCCTACACCGGCTACGACCCGGAGCTGCAGAAGGAGTACCCGGCGCTGCGGCTGATGCTGCCGAACGAGAACTTCGACCCCGAGTTGGGCTCGGAGCTGTACCAGCGCTACCACGAGGAGTACGCCGTCGCCGACGACGTGGGCTTCGAGGGGATCATGATCAACGAGCACCACACGGCGCCGTTTTGCATGCAGGCTTCGATCAACATCACGGGCGCCGTGCTAGCCAAGATCACGCGGCGGGTGAAGATCCTGATGCTGGGCAACCCGTTGCCGGTGGTCGACAACCCGCTGCGGCTGTCGGAAGAGCTGGCGATGATCGACATGATCTCGGGCGGCCGGCTGATCTCCGGCTTCGTGCGCGGCGGCGGCGTCGAAAACCTGGCGAACAACGTCAACCCGGTGTACAACCGCGAGCGCTTCGAGGAGGCGCACGACCTGATCATCGCGGCGTGGACGCGCCCGGGGCCGTTCTCATGGGAGGGCAAGCATTTCCAGTACCGCGTCGTGAACCCGTGGGCGCTGCCGCTGCAGAAGCCACACCCTCCAGTCATGGTGCCGGGCACGGTGAGCCCGGAGACCGTCGTCTGGGCCGCGAAACACGCGTATCCGTACGTCGTGCTGGGCTCGTCGCTGGAGCAGACGCAGCAGATGATCGAGCTGTACCGCGAGACGGCGAGCGAGACCGGCTACGAGATGAAGCCGGAGCACACCGGTTACCTGCTGCGCGTCTTCGTGGCCGATACGGAGGAGAAGGCGCAGAAGGAGGGGCTCAACTTCTTCTGGCAGAACGGGGCGCTGAACAAGCAGATCCGCGAATGGATGGCGCCGCCCGGATACGCCAGCGTCGACTTTTCCGGCATCCGCAAGACGCGCGCGGTCTCGAAGGACTTCGATAGCCAGGCTTACCAGGAGGCGCAGGACAACTACCAGCTGATCCTTGGCACGCCGGACCAGGTGATCGAGAAGATGCGCCACGTGCGCGACCTGCTGGGCGTGGGCCACATGTGCCTGTGGGCGCACGACGGGCGCATGTCGCACGAGGACACGGTGCGCTGCATCGAGCTGCTAGGGAACGAGGTGCTGCCGGCGCTGCGGGAGGATTAGTGGGACATCGCCCTGACTTCTCTCAACATGACCTGGTGAAACATTCGGGGAGTCGAAGGCTTCGCGTCCTGCGCCCGCGCTAACGCTTGGGTTTGTGCGCTTCGCCTTTTAAGAAGCTAATCATTCCGAGGGGATACCCTCGGGCACCCCGCGCATGGGCTGCGCCCCCGCTACCCCTGCTTGGGTTCGGCAGGACGGGACGCGCGCAAACCTCACCCCCACTGCCGCAAACCCCTCTCCCTGAGGCGGGGGCTGTGTGACGGTGGACTTCGTGGCAGGCCTCGGTGACAAGTGTGAGATTGCTTCGTCGCTGGCGCTCCTCGCAATGACGAGGCGCCACCGCGCTAGGGCTGGGGTTCGACGACGAGGCGGAGGACCTGCTGGCCTTTCTCCTTGATGTCGGCGGCGCGGGCGGCGAGGGCCTTGTAGTCGGCGGTGGCGCTGAAGTAGCGCCCCGTCAGGCCGTCGCCGGCGCCGGAGGCGAGAAAGACGCAGCACTGCGCCGCGAGATCGATGTCGGTGGCGCCGCGCTCGGCCATCTCGCCGAACTGCGGGATGTACTTCTGCCCTTCCGGCGTCCTGGTGACAGAGTGGTGCAGCGTCGTGCTGGCGACGCCGGGGTGGATCGAGAAGACGCTGATGCCGTACTCGGCCGCCTCCATCGCCATTATCTCGGTCAGGCGGATGATGCCCGTCTTGGAGACTCGATAGGCGCTGTCGTAGGGGCCGGCGAAGAGACCTGCGCCGCTGGAGACGTTGATCACGCGGCCTGCACGTCGCGACACCATGCCGGGCATGGCGGCGCGGGCGCAGCGCACCTGGCCGACGAGGTTGACGTCCAAGGTCCGGGCCCAGACGTCGGGGTCGATCTCCCAGATCGGGCCGACGGGGTCGCTGAGGGCGGCGTTGTTGACGAGCAGGGTGAGGGGGCCATACGCGGCCTCGGTCTCGGCCACGGCGCGGTCGACGTCTTCCTGGCGGGTGATGTCGGCGGGGAGCGCGAGGGCGCGGCCGCCGGCAGCTTCGATCGCCGAGACGGTCTCGTTGAGCTGGGCGACGGTGCGGGAGGTGACGCCAACGGCGGCACCCTCTGCCGCGAGTCCTCTGGCGATGGCCTGACCGAAGCCGCGGCCGGCGCCGGTGACGATTGCTACCTGGCCGTCGAGCGTACCCATGGGTTCCTCCTAAAACTGAAGCCGTGGCTCCCGCCCCGAGAGTCCCACTAAAGGCGGCTGGACGCCACGAGGTCAAACTTCGTAGCGGGAGCGCCTTCTCGGGGCGTTGAGGCTTCGCGTCCTGCGCTGTCGCTGTCGCTCTGGCTTGTGCGCTACGCCTTTTGGCTAAATCCTGAGGGGAGACCCCTCAGACTCCCGCCCCAGGGGCTGCGCCCCTACTAACCCCGCTGGCGAGATTCGTGGCTTCGGCCGGAGCTTACCTCATACCTGAGCGCCGAGAAACCGCGCGATGCGGACTAGCCAACAGCAGCCACGAAAACACCTCAGGTCCTCGCGACCAGGAGGTCTTCGCCGCTTGAGGGACGCAGCCCGTCACTGCGGCCAGCGAAGTACCGGCCTGTGTGCGATGTGCCGGAGACGTGGTGGGTGTCTTTGAAACCCGCTTCACGGGCCATGGTGAGCATTTCCTCGGGGGCGTAGAAGCTGATGAACGGCGTCCCGGACGCTCGCGCGCCCGCTTCGCTCATCTGGAGTCCGAGGCGGTCCTCTGGTTCGACGAGCGCAGCGGGCAGGAGGAAGGACATTACAAGTGTGGAACCCGTGGCGAGCGTCGCCACCTGGCGCAGCGTGGCAGCAGTGGCCTCCCTGGTGATGTACATGGTGACACCGGTAGAAACGATGACCGCCGGCCGGGCAGAATCGAAGCCAGCAGAAGCTAGCCGCTCCCACCAGTTTCCGCTCTCCTCGAAATCGACGGGGACGAGCCGCAGCCAGTCGGGGATGCCGTAACCGAGATCGAGCAGTCGTTGGCGCTTCCAGGCCTGTGGGCCGGGCGGGTCGACTTCGAAGACGTGCATGCGGGATGCGATCTCGGGCCTGCGCTGGGCGAAGGTATCGAGGCCGGCGCCGAGGATGACGTACTGGGTGACGCCGAGAGCGGCCTGCTCGACGACCAGGTCCTCGATGAAGCGAGCCCGGGCCACGATGGCGGCCCGGAAGCCGCTGGTGAAGCCGGGGTCCATGTCGGGGCGCTCACGCCAGCCGGGTTCGGGAGCCGCGAGCTGCAGGCCGACCTCGTCCTCGAGGACGTGCGGGGGAGGGTCGAACTGGACGTGGAGGGCGCGCCAGAGGGCGACGCGCTCCGCGCTGCTTTCCGGGGCTCCAGTTTGGTCGTCAGACATCAGGCTGCCTTTGTTCTCCGTTCAGTGGCCGACAAGCTGCCACCCCCGACGCTGTCTAGGCAACCGGAGCCGCCCAGTCCGGCGCGCCTGCCGCGTAGGGCTTCAAGGCCGCAACTACGGCGAAGTTGTTAGGCGTCGGTATACCGTGTTTCTGGCCGAGACGAACGACTGCGCCATCGATGCCGTCGAGCTCAAGGCGGCGGCCTTGTATCAGGTCGAAGTACATCGAGCCGCGGACTTCGGGGCTTTCCTTGGCGATAGTCTCGATTATGGCGAAGGCGCTGTTGGCGGCATCCTGCGGAAGATTAACGCCTTCGGCGCGCGCAACCGTGGCCGCCTCCTCGATGACGCCAAGCGCGAGGGCGCGAGTCTCGGGATAATCGAACATCGGACCCACCGGCAGTCGAATCAATGAGGAAAGGCCGAGTCCCATACAGGCAACTATGAACTTCTGCCAGATCTCAACCTTGATATCGGTGCTGAGTTCCGCATCGAGGCCAGACTGTCTCAGGACTCCGAGCAACTCTTCAGTTTGGGAGCTGGACCCACCGGCCAACTCGCCGAACTTGACGACCAGCTGAGCCGTCTTCGCTTCCACGATGCCGGGCGATACCAAGGTTGCTCCGCCGGCGCAGACTCCACCCAGCATGTGGCCTGCCCTGACAACTTCTAGAATACGATCTGCCGCCTCGACGCCATTCTGAAGCGGGAGAATCAGCGTCGAGTCTCCAATCAATGGCTTCGCCTGGGCCGCTGCCGTGTCGATGTCGTAGGTCTTGACCGTGAACCAGATCAAGTCGACAGGACCTACCTGAGCCGGGTCATCGGTCGCTTTTACCACGGTATGAAACTCGGACCCGTCGAGTTGCCTCACGGTGAGGCCCTGCGCTCGCAGCGCTTCGAGGTTCTTACCGCGGGAAATGAAGGTAAGGTCGACACCGGCATTGGCCAGGATGCCGCCAAAGTAGCTGCCTAGCCCCCCGCTACCCATGACGGCAACTCGCATAGCTACACTCCTCAAGCTTCGTTTCGAAAGGCGGCCCCAGTCTACTCGGTACGACGATGCAGGAAGTCGTGAGGGGCAGCCATCTTACGCGCCGATCGAGCTGAAGCCGCGTCAGGAGGGCCCATCGACACCTCCTAGAAGCGACGGGACCATTCGGCGGGCCAGCGCTCTACGACGACCTTCTTGTCGGTGTAGAAGTTGATGGCGTCCCAGCTCTGGCCGTGGAGGACGCCGAGGAAGCTGTCTTTCCAGCCGCTGAAGGGAAAGTAGGCCATCGGGGCGGCGACACCGATGTTGACGCCGACGTTGCCAGTGTTGACCTTGTTGCGGAACTGACGCGCCGCGATGCCGCTGGACGTAAAGATCGACGAGGCGTTGCCGAAGGGGTTGCTGTTGATGATCTCGATTGCCTGGTCGAGCTCGGCGACGTTGTTGAGCGAGAGGACGGGGCCGAAGATCTCGGTTGTCGTCAGGTCGCTGCTCCAGGGCAGGCCGTCGAGGACGGTGGGGTTGACGAAGCTGCCGCCCTCGTAGCCGGTGATGCTGGCCTTGCGGCCGTCGAGGAGGGCGGTGGCGCCCTGGCTGATACCTTTGGCGATGCTGTTTTCGATGCGCTCCTGGCTCTGTTTCGTGATCACGGGGCCCATCTGGACGCCCTCGTCGAGGCCGTAGCCGACTCGGAGCGAACGGGCCGACTCTACCATCGCCTCGCTGAACTTCGCGTGGGCATCACCGACCGTGACGGCGACGGAGACGGCGAGGCAGCGCTGACCGGAACAACCGAACGCGGCGTCCGCGATCATGCGCGATGTCATATCGATGTCGGCGTCGGGGAGGATGACGACGTGGTTCTTGGCGCCGGCCTGGCACTGCACGCGCTTGCCGTTGGCGGCGGCCGTGGCGTAGACGTAACGCGCGACCGGTGTGGAGCCGACGAAGCTGACGCCCTTGATCAGCGGGTGGGCCAGGATGGCATCGACGGTCTCCTTGCCGCCGTTGACGCAGCTGAGCACGCCGGGCGGCAGGCCGATGCCGTCGACGATCTCGAAAAAGCGCTGCATGGTGAGCGGCACGCGCTCCGAGGGCTTGACGATCATCGCGTTGCCGCAGGCGATGGCGTAGGGCAGGAACCAGAGCGGGATCATGCCGGGGAAGTTGAACGGCGTGATCGCGGCGACGACACCGATGGGCTGGCGAATCATGATCTCGTCGATGCCGCGCGAGATGTTCTCGAGCATCTGGCCTTGCATCATTGTCGGGATGCCACAGGCGACCTCGACGTTCTCGATGCCGCGGCGCAGCTCGCCGCGGGCGTCGGCCAGCGTCTTGCCGTTTTCCATGGTGAGGGTGCGGGCAAGGTCTTCGAAGTTGTCCTCGAGCGCCTGCTTCATCTTAAAGAGGTATTGAATGCGGTCGCCGGGCGGCGTGTCGCGCCACGACAGGTAGGCTGCGTGCGCCGCTTTGGCGGCGTCGTCGATGTCCTGGCCGCCGTTGAGGGGAACTGAGGCGAGGATTTCGTTTGTCGCCGGGTTGACGACGTCCTGCCATTCGGTGGATTTGGAGTCGGCCCACTTGCCGTCGATGTAGTTGCGTACACGGTCGCTCATTGTCATCGCCTCCGGATCGGGGCTTGCGCCCTATTCGTTAAGACGCTGCCTATTTTGAGCCTGCGGGGCTTCTCGTACCAGAAGGCAGGGGGTTAAGGACTTCGTTGGGGCGCCGAAAGCTTCGCGTCCAGCGCCCGGGCTATCGCTTGGGCTTGTGCGCTTCGCCTTCTATGAAACGATTCATTTCGAGGAGACACCCCTCCCCGCGCATGGGCTGTGCCCCCGCTACCCCTGCCGACCCATGTGAACAGCGAGTGGTTTCGGTTGTGGACGGACTCTGCAGATTGAAACCTGCGGCTAGACGGGATGTAGGAAACCTCACCCCCGCTGCCGCGCGCCCCTCTCCGTCGACGGGGAGGGGCTGTGGGCGACAGTGCGTTTCGTGGACTGCGTTGGAGCGTTGGGTGAGGACGTGAGATTGCCGCGTCGGCTGGCGCCTGCTGGCAATGACCGGAAGGCGCTAGTTCATCTGGAGGATGCTGCGGGCGACTTCGCCGTTGGCGAGGGCGTCGTAGGCGGTGTTGATTTCGTCGAGGGGGTAGTAACGGCTGACCATGGGGTCGATCAGGAGCTTGCCGTCCATGTAGAGGTCGACCATCTTCGGGAGGTCGAGCCAGGGGCGGGCGGAGCCGTACCAGGAGCCCTTGATCGTCTTCTCGGTGCGCGGGATGTCGAGGGCACTGAGGGTGAGGTTGTCGTCTTCGGGCGCCATGCCGACGACGGTCATAGTGCCGCCGACACCGGTGGCCGCGTAAGCCTGCTCGATCGTCTTGGAGTAGCCGATGGCCTCGAAGGCGAAGTCGACGCCGCCGCCGGTCATGTCGATGACCTTGCCGACGGTGTCGCCCTTGGAGGCGTCGATGACGTCGGTTGCGCCGAACTCGCGGGCGAACGCCAGCTTGTTTTCGAGCATGTCGACGGCGATGATGCGCTCCGCGCCGGCGAGGGCGGCGCCCTGGATGATGTTGAGGCCAACGCCACCGCAACCGATGACGAGGACGCTGCTGCCGGGCGTCACCTTCGCGGTGTTGATCGCGGCGCCGACGCCGGTCATGACGGAGCAGCCGACGAGGCAGGCCTTGTCCAGCGGCATGTCCTTGCGCACCGGCACGGCGCCGGACTGCGGCACGATGGCGTATTCGGCGAAGCAGGCGACGCGCGCGAAGTGGTGGATGTCGGTGCTGCCGCGGTGGAGGCGGACGGAGCCGTCGAACATGAACCAGCGTGCCGTGGCGGCGCCGTTGCAGAGCACGGGGCGGCCGCCGACGCAGAACTTGCACCAGCCGCAGTTGGGCCGGAAGTTGAGGATGACGTGGTCGCCGGGCTGAGAGAGCGTGACGCCAGGGCCGACCTTCTCGACGACGCCAGCGCCCTCGTGGCCGAGGACCATGGGCAGCGGGGGATTCCACTCGCCCTTCATGACGTGGTAGTCGGAGTGGCAGACGCCGGCAGAGGCGATCCGGACGAGGACTTCGCCCTCTTTCGGCTCATCGAGTTCGAGCTGTTCGACGACGAGGGGGGCGTTGGGTTCGTAGCAGACGGCGGCTTTGACTTTCATGTCGTTCCTTTACTACGGCGGGAGGGTGTACTACACCGGCCTGAAGGCCAGGGCTCGCTCACTTGGCGTCGAGGGGATTATAGAACTCAGGCGGAATCCAAAGGAGCTTCGGCCCGCGCCTCAATACGATCCTCTTCGTACTGCATGAGGCCAACGAGGACGGCGAGGAGGATGGCAACCCCCGGGAAGGCCCAGAGCCCCGTGGCGGCGGTCACGAGAACGAGAACGGCACTTATGGGGAACGCGGCGACCATCCAGCCGTCGCGGTTGGGCAGGACGTGGATGAACCAGACACCGAGGAGATACAGCGCAACCGGGATGACGAGGGCCAGGGCAGCTGTGGTATCGCTGATGGCGGTGTGATCAGTCTTCTGGTCCACGGCGAGGGCGATGGCGGCGCCGACGGCCGCAGCGGAAGCAAAGATGACGAGGTGGCCGTAACCCCAGCGGAAGGCGGCGCCGAATGAGGCGGCCGGATGCTCAGACTGGTCGAAGTAGAGCCACCAGAGCGAGAAGACGATGATGAGGGCCGAGACCGCGAGGGCTAGGAGACGGGTGTCAGCGAGGTCCTCATCGAAGGCGGACTGGAAGGCGAGGGTCGCGGCGAGGATGGATTCGCCGAGCACTATTATGGTGAAGAGGCCGTAACGCTCCGCGATATGGTGGGGGTGCCAGGGAGTGCGTGCCGCCTGCTCGGCGAAGACGGGCACCAAGAGCTCGCCGACGACCAGCGCGAAGAACGTAGCGAAAGCGATGTCGCCATCCAGGAATAGCAGGCGCAGGACCCAGAGGACCTGCAGGATGAAAATGCCGCCGGCGTAGCGCAGGGCGCCGGGACGCGTTGCCTCGTCCATCTGGGCGGCGCGTAGCCACTGGGTGACCATCGCAAGGCGCATGACGACATAGCCAGCTAACGCCACCGCCCACGAGCTGCTATCGCTGGACGCGAATATCCGAGGGACGCCGGCTGCCATCACCAATGCGCCTGACATCTGAATAAACGTGGTCAGGCGATAAACGCCGTCGTCGATATCGAAGGCAGAGGCAAACCAGGTGAAATTCATCCACGCCCACCAGATACCGAAGAAGACGAGGACAAAGGTAAGGACGCCGTCGGCGATGTGGTTCTCGACGATCTCCTGGTGGAGGTTGGAGGCGGTTAGCGCGATGGCGACGACGAAGCAGAGGTCGAAGAAGAGCTCAAGAGGTGTGGAGGCGCGGTGGTCCTCGGAGGGGTCGCGCGCGGCCATGGGCAGGTACCAGCGCCGGGCCTTCTCGTGATCGTGCTCGGCGGGATGTTCCAACGTACCTCCTCCGTGTTTGGAGGATAGGTCAGCGGCCGGCGCGGGACTAGAGACGACTATTCGACGCCTTCGTCTTCGAGGATCATCAGGGCGACTCGGGCGAGAAGGCAGTCTTCGGTCTTCGAGAGGTCGAGGCCGGTGATGGTCTGAATGCGTTGCAGACGGTAAGCGGCGGTGTTGACGTGGACGTAGAGCTCTTTCGCGGTGGCCTGGAGGCTGTTGTCCTTCGAGAGATACGTGGCGATGGTCTGGACGAAGTCGGTTTTGTGCTTCTGGTCGTAGGCCAGGAGCTGGCCGAGCACCTGATCGACGAAGGCGCGCAGCTCGGCGCGGTCGCCGATCTGGAAGAGGAGGCGGTAGAAGCCGAGGTCGTCGAAGGTGACGACTTCGCCGCGGCGGCCGAATCGCAGGGCGACCTCGGCGGCGCGGCGGGCCTGGGCGTAGGAACGCGCGATGTCGCGCGGGGCCTTGCAGACGCCGCCGATGCCTACAGTCAGGGGCCATTCCGGGTACATGGACGCGACGTACAGGGTCACGGTCTTGCCGAGGTCGGCCGGGGCGGGCTCGGTTTCGTCCGGCAGCAGGACAACGAGCTCTTCGCGGCGGCGCGAGACGATGGCCTGCGGGGCGCGGTCGCGCACGAGCTGCGCCACGCCTTCGAGGACGCGGCGCCGCCAACCAGCGGCCCAGCCGCCGTCGGCGCCAAGATAGGCTGGGTCGCGCGAGGCGGACGCGTCCGGCAGCAGCGCCAGCACCTGGTAGGCGTATGTCTCGTCGTAGCCGAGGCGGCGGGCGCGCTCGCGGATCGCCTGCTCGTCCGTGACCTGGCCGTCGAGGAGTCCCTCGAGCAGTTCGTCGCGCAGCTCCGTGGTGACTTCGGCGGTGAGGCGTTCGCGCATCAGGGCCAGCGCGTAGACGCTGGCGGCGTGCTGCGCGGCGAGGAGGTCGGCTTCCGCGGGCGGCAGCGCGTCCTCTTCCGGCGTCTCGGGCTCGAGGATCGCGAGGTAGCCGAGGGTCGACTCGCCGGCGAGTACGGGGGCGAGGACGCAGCCGTAGTTGACGCCCCAGGCCGGCAGCGGCGGCAGGCGCATCGAGCGGCGCTCCGCGGCCATGGTCTGGAGGACGCGGCCAACGTAGGCCTCGGTGGGCTCCCAACGCACCTGCGCGCCGACCTGCTGCGTCACAGGCCGCAGAAGCCCGTCGAGCAGGATCACAGGGCGTCCGACGAGCTCGGAGAGCGCGATGGTAATGGCGGTGGCGTCGGCGCCCTGCAGGACGAGCGCGCCGAGGCGGTCGTGAATCGCGACGAGGAGGCGCAGCGTGGCGTTTTCGCGTTGCAGTGAGGCGCGGGCGCCTTCGAGCGCCGCCGGCTCCGCCTTCTTCGGCGTTGCAGCCGGGCGCGAACGCCGCGCAACGGCGCTTTCGCCCGCGGTGCGACGAACGGCTATGACGACGCCTCCCGGACGAGACCCTTCAGCTCATCGACTTCGTTGTTGACGGAGGAGATGACGACACCGCGCAGCCGGCCGCCTTTACGTGCCTCGTCAATCAATTCACGGGCGATCTCGCGGCCGATGGCTGGCGCGTCCTCGTGCGCCTTCCACATGCGCTCCAGCATCTGGTCCGGCAACGAGACGCCGGGCACCTCGTGCTGCAAGTACTCGGCGTGGTTGAAGTCGCGCAGGGGCATGACGCCGAGGAGCACCGGCAGCTCCGGCGGCACCCTGGCGGCGTCCATGAGGCGTTCGAGGGCGCCAACGTCGTATACGGGCGGCGTGATCAGGAAGTCGGCGCCGGCTTCGATCTTGCGGCGGGCGTCGGCGATCTCGCGCTCGGCGTCGTCGGCCGAGGGGTTGATGCGGGCGCCGACGACAAAGGCGGTGGGCTGTGCGAGCGGGATGCCGTGGCGGTCGTGACCCTCGTTGAGGCCGCGCAGGAGCTGAATCAGCTCCACGGAGTCGACGTCCCAGAAGCCGCCGGCGTTGGGGTAGTCGCCGAGCAGGGGCGGCGTGCCGGTACGGCAGATGACGTGACGCACGCCGAAGGCGTAAGCGCCGAGGAGGTCGGCCTGCAGCGACATGACGCTCTTCTCCCAGGTTGCGACGGTGAGGATCGCCTCCATGCCCTCGACGCGCTGCTGCAGGAGGACGGCAAGGCTTGTGGGGCTGACCTGTGCGCGGGGGCTGTTGGGCGAGGCGATGAGCACCGCGGTGGCGCCTTCCTCCTTGAGCAGGCCGGCGTCCTGGATCGCCTGATCGGCGCCGCCGCCGGTAGGCGCGCCGAGCTCGCCGACGACGACAAACTGCTTTTCGGCGAGGCGTTGCATGAAGCGGCTGGGCGCCACCGGGCTCCCCGTAGCTTCGGGAGCGCCGGGAGCAGACGCTTTGCTGGCGGCGCGGCGGGGCGTGGCGGGACGCAGCCCTTTGACCGCGGCGGCCATCGCCTCGACGTGCGCCGGCGTTGTGCCGCAGCAGCCGCCGACTAGCGCCGCGCCAGCCTGCACGTAACGGGCGGCGTAGCGCGCCAGGTAGGCCGGGTCGGTGGCGTACTGGAAGCGGCCGTCGACGAAGGTCGGCGAGCCGGCGTTGGGCTGGGCAGCCAGCGGCAGCGAGGTATGGGCGCTGAGCTCGGCGAGGATCTCGAGCAGGCCTTGGGGGCCGTGGGTGCAGTTGGCTCCGAGACCGGCCAGCCCCAGCCCTTCAACCTTCTTGGCGGCCTCAGCCGGGGTTTCGCCCGCCAGGGTGCGGCCGTCGTCCATGAACGTCATCTGCGCGATGACCGGGATGCCCGGGGCGGCCTCCTGAGCAGCCTTTATCGCTTCGATTAGCTCATCCGTGTTGCCGAATGTCTCGAGCAGGATGAAATCGACAACGCCTTCGGCCAGCGCCGCCATCTGCTCACGAAAGGCCTCGTGGAGTACGGAGGTGGAGATGCGGCCACGCGAACTGGCCGGCGTCGCGGGACCAACGGAGCCGGCGACGAGCACCGGGTGGTCGGCCGCGGCGGCGGCCTCACGCGCGACGCGGACAGAGGCGGCGTTGATCTCCGCGACGCGGCCTTCGAGGCCGAATCGCGCCAGGCGGGTGCTAGCAGGCGCCGAAAGTGTTGGTCTCGATGACGTCAGCGCCGGCGGCGATGTAGGCGCCGTGGATCGCCTTGACGAGCTCGGGCCGAGAAACGCTGAGCTCCGGGAGAGAGAGATCGAGCGATACGCCGGCGGCCTGAAGCATCGTGCCCATGGCGCCGTCGCAGACGAGGACGCGGGAGCCGAAGACGTCGGCGGCGTCTCGTGAGGCTGACCTGCGTGCCGTGGTTGTTCTTGCCATCGTCTCGTGCCCCGATTTGTGGCCGCACACAGTGCGAGGGTGCGATTACGCCGACGCTGTGAATCGGGCGGCGTCGAATGTTACAGCGCGTCTAGTATAAGCGCGCACGAGAGGCGGCTGTGGAGTCGGAAGGTCGGTGGACTCGTTGGGACGTCGACGACCTCGCGTCATGCGAACTTCCTGCCGGTCCGGCTTGTTGGCTCGCCTTCGTTCTAACCAGTTCTGAGGGTAGACCCCTCAGACTCCCGCCGCAGGGGCTGCGCCCCTACTGACCCCGCTGGTGAGGTTCATCCGTGGCTGGTGCGCTGCCGATGGGGCGGTTGATGAAAGTGTGAGATTTCCGCGTCGCTCCTCGTAGTGACGACGGGGCTGGTGGTGCGTTGACGCGTGGGACGCGGTTGGGGCGTAGGGGCCCACAGCCGTGCGCCCCTACGTTGCGTGCGCTGCCCGCGACTCCGAGTCTAGAAGAGGCCGGTGACCCAGCCGCGGTCGTCGATGTCAACGTGATTGGCGGCGGGCTCGGAGGGGAGGCCGGGCATGGTGCGGATGGCGCCGAGGTAGGCGATCAGGAAGCCGGCGCCGGCGGCGGGCCGCAGCTCACGGACGTTGACGCGGAAGCCGGTGGGGCGCCCGAGCTTGCCGGCATCGGCCGAGAGCGAGAAGTTGGTCTTGGCGACGCAGATCGGCAGATCCGAAAGGCCCCAATCGTTGTACTGACGGATCTGGCGGCGGGCCTCCGGCGTGAAGTCGACGCCATCGGCGCCATACATGCGTGTGGCAACGGCGGTGACCTTCTCTTCGATCGTCTGGTCGTCCCTGTAGAGGAAGTCGAATGTGTTTGGCATATCAGCGGCCTTGACGAGCGCGTTGGCGAGGGCTTCACCGCCGGCGCCGCCGTGCTCCCAGACCTCGCTGACTTCGCAGGCCGTGGCGCCGGCAGCAAGGGCGCGCTGCCTGACGAGCTCGACCTCCGCGTCGGAGTCGTAGCTAAAGCGGTTGATGCAGACGACGGCGGGCAGGCCGCCCTCGATTCGTGACGTTTTCGATGTGCTTTTCGAGGTTGCCCATGCCCTGCTCGACGGCCTCGAGGTCCTCCTGGCCGAGGCCATCGGGAAGCGGCCGGCCGGCGACGATGCGGTACTTGCCGGAGTGCGCCTTGAGGGCGCGCACGGTGGCGACGATGACGGCCGCGTCGGGACGCAGGCCCGAGGTGCGACATTTTATGTCAACCATCTTCTCGAAGCCGAGGTCGCTGCCGAATCCGCTCTCGGTGACCACGAAGTCGGCGACCTTGAGGCCGATCTGATCCGCGAGCACGGAGGAGTTGCCGTGGGCGATGTTGCCGAAGGGGCCCGTGTGGACGAAGACCGGCGTGTGCTCCAGCGTCTGCAGCAGGTTCGGCTTGATCGCGTCGCGCAGGAGCACCGTCATGGCGCCGGCAGCCTGCAGAGTCGGCCGCGGTCACGGGCTTGCGGTCGTTGCTGGTGCCGATAACGATGCGGCCGAGGCGCTCGCGCAGGTCGGCCAGACTGGTCGCGAGGCCGAGTACGGCCATGACCTCAGAGGCGACGGCGATATCGAAGTGCGTCTCGCGCGGGAAACCGTTCTCCTTGCCGCCGAGACCGATCGACGACGTTGCGCAGGGCGCGGTCGGAGATGTCGACGACGCGGGGCCAGCTGATCGAGAAGGGGTCGATGCCGAGTTGCGTTGCCGTGGTTGAGGTGGTTGTCGATCATGGCGGCAAGCAGGTTGTGGGCCATCGACACGGCGTGCGTGTCGCCGGTGAGGTGGAGGTTGAAGTCCTCCATGGGCACGACCTGGGAGTAGCCACCGCCGGCGGCGCCGCCCTTGATGCCAAAGGTCGGCCCAAGGCTGGGCTGACGGATGCAGGCGATGGTGCGCTTGCCGATGCGGTTGAGGGCCTGCGCCAGGCCTACCGTGGTCAGCGTCTTGCCTTCGCCGAGCGGCGTCGGCGTCATGCCGGTGACGACGATGAACTTGCCGGAGGGCTTGTCCTTGAGCCGATCGAGAACCTCCAGCGATACCTTGGCTTTGTACTTGCCGTAGAGCTCTACCTCGTCTTCCAGCAGGCCCAGATCGCCGGCAATCTTGCTGATCGGCTCCAGATGGGCTTCCTGTGCAATTTCAAGGTCGCTTTTCATGTCGGGCTCCTCGTTGCCTTGTCTTCAGACATTGCTGCCTCGGCTTCGCGTCGTGCGCCGTCGCGATCGCTCCGGCTTGTTCGCTGCGCCTTTGTTTCAGAGTGAACCTGAGGGGAGACCCCCCAGACTCCCCCCGCAGGGGCTGCGCCCCTACTGACCCCGCCTCCGGCGACGACTGTGCCAGGCAAAGTTGCCAGCGTGCGTCATCGCGTCTTGCCACGTACGTTTCGTGGCAAACGACAGATATTGCGGGCT
Source organism: uncultured Chloroflexia bacterium (assembly GCA_963766645.1). Classification (GTDB taxonomy): domain Bacteria; phylum Chloroflexota; class Dehalococcoidia; order DSTF01; family WHTK01; genus WHTK01. The sequence goes on from CAVYAY010000003.1 coordinate 181,627, forward strand.
GCACGGGGCATTATCGCGAATCCTACGCGTGTTGAGAAAGTGCAACATTGTGAGGCGGCCACAATAAGTGCGAGCGCAGGTTTGGGAACCCTGCCCGTTGCTACGCGGCCATGGGGGGATCGAAACTACCTCCATGCCGGGGAACGGGGCCGAAACCCCGATTTACGAACATGGCGTCAGCAAGCAGGTGTCACCGCAGCCGGTGAAGCCTCGCCCCTCCGCGCGCTCGATGTTCCGCACTCACAAGCTGGTGGAGCCGAACTTCGTCTGGCGCGGCTTCGCGCGTTTCGCGGAAGCGACACCGCCGCTGTACAAGGCGTTCACGTGGCTGGAAGAGAAGACGAAGCGTCAGCTCTTCGGCTGCAGCATGTGCGCCCAGTGCGCCCTGCCGACGACGGCGTTCACCTGCCCCCAGACCTGCCCCAAGCAGCTGCGCAACGGACCGTGCGGCGGCGCCTTCCCGGACGGCTCCTGCGAGGTCTATCCAGAGACGAAATGCGTCTGGGTGATCGCCTACGAGCGGGCCGAGGAGACGGGCCACGTCGAAGACCTGCGGCGGCTGGTAAGGCCGCTGGACCACCGCAAGTGGGGCCAGAGCTCGTGGATAAACTTCTGGCGTGACCGCGACGAGAACCTCTGGACGGAAGACAACGCCCTCGACAAGCCGGCCAGCCTGTAATCCTCCGCATTTCGTAGAGGAGTATTGCCTCGTTGACCAACCCTGGAGCTGACCGCGCCCAAGACGGCGCTGACGAAGGTCAGCGCTGGCACAGCCGCCTGCATCAGACGCTGGCCAGCGGCGCGTTCGCCGTGACCGCCGAGATCGTGCCGCCACGCGGCGCGTCTCTGAACGGCATCAAGCGCATCGCGACGCATCTGCAGGACTGGATCGACGCCGCGAACATCACCGACGGCCAGGGCGCCGTGGCGCGGATGTCGAGCTGGGCGGGCAGCCTCGGGCTGCTGCAGGCCGGGCGTGGAGCCTGTGATGCAGTTCTCCTGCCGCGACCGAAATCGCATCGCGCTGCAGGCCGACCTGCTGGGCGCGCACGGCGGTCGGGCATCCCGAACGTGCTCTGCCTGACGGGCGACCACCCGCGCTTCGGCGACCACCCGGACGCCAAGCCGGTCTTCGACATGGACTCGGTGCAGCTGCTGTGGACGGCGCGCACGCTGCGCGACGAGAAGCACCTGCTCTCGGGCATGCAAGCTCTCGTCGCTCGCCGGGGTGGTTCATCGGCGCCGTCGAGAACCCTTCCGCGGCGCCGCAGCGGTTCCGGGCCGAGCGGCTCGGCAAGAAGATCGCGGCCGGGGCGCAGTTTTTCCAGACGCAGTTCGTCTTCGACGTCCCGATCGTCGAGCGCTGGATGGCAGCAGGTACGCGACCTCGGCCTGGACAAGCGCTGCGGCATTATCGCCGGCGTGGGACCGATACGCAGCCCGAAGGCGCTGGAGCTGCTGAGCCAGCCTGCCGGGCGTTTACATCCCGGAGGAGGTCCAGCAGCGCGTGCGGTCGATGCCGGCGGAGCGCCAGGAGCAGGACGCGATCGACCTTTGCTCCGAGACGATCCAGCGGCTGCACGAGATTCCTGGAATCAACGGCGTCCATATAATTGCGTCTGGCTGGGACGATTTCATACCGGAAGTGCTGACGCGCGCCGGCATCGGCAATCGAGCCGAACGGGAGAAAGCCGCCGGGGCACGAGCCAAGAGCCCGAGTGGAGGACGAAACAGTGCAGATTGACATTCGAGCGGCAGACAGGCTCCGGGCCAAGACACCGCTAGACCTGGCTCCCGTCCTGGCCAACGTCACCGAGGCCGTGCGCGGCAGCGACCTCGACCTCGCGAAGCTGCGCGTCGTGGGCGACTGGGTGCAGTACCGGCAGAGCTTCCGCCCGGTGGCGGACATCCGCCGCATCATGCCCTCCGCCCTGCAGGCGAACGGCGGCGAGGCGTACGAGATCGCGCGTCGACCTGCGACGCGCGCCGGGCGGCAGAGAACCTGGCGGAGCAGCTCAACGCGGCGATCGCTCGCACGCGGCGATCCGGCGGGCGCCGGGCAGTACCTCGAAGAGTGGCGACATGGTAGCGCCAGCGTGATCTGGGACTTCAACGGGCTGTACTGGAACGCCCTGGGCCTGTGGGAAGAAGCCACGGGCCGTGAGTACGAGCAGGCGTTGCCCGGTGGCGAGACCGACGCCCGCAACAGTGAGATGGCGCGCGAGCTGATCCTGAAGCTGTTCAAGATCTGGGACGACCTCGCGCTCCGCAAGGCGCTGCCGGAGGACCTGCACGTCCTGGAGCTCGGCGTTGGCAACGGCAACCAGGCCAAGGTCTGGCTGGATGAGTTCCTCAAGCTCGACCGCGAGAACCACCGCGACTACTACTCCCGCCTGCACTACCTGATGGCTGACTACTCGCCCCACGTGCTGGAGCGCGCGCGCGAGAACGTCAACGAGCACTCCTCGCGCTGCAGCACGCTGGTGATGGACGCCCGGGTGCCGACACAGACGCTAGGCTTCCTGCGATCGAAGGCGTTCCTGGTCTACATCTCCAACGTGTACGACAACCTGCCGACCGATGAGGTCGTCCGCATCGGCGGGCACCTCTACATGGTGGAGGTGCGCGCCTACGTGCCGCACGAGGCAGGCGCGAGGAGATCGCAGCCGGCGCGGCATCGCGGCTAATGAACTGCCTGACTTCGTACACCGGCTACTGCAGCTCGGCCCGGAGCTGCTGTCGCGCGCGGCGCCGGAGCGCTTCCCTGACGGCCCGCTGGAGGCGGTGACTTTCTGGCGCAACGTCTGGGAGGCGGTGAAGCTGGAAGAGCGCTACGTGCCGATGGAAGGCGTCGACGAGTATCGCGTGGCGGAGGGCGTCACGCGGCGAGCTGCTGCGGCCGATCCTCAACGCCACGGGCGACGTGCGGATGCACATCAGCAACGGCGCCGCATCCAGCTTCCTGGACTCGTTGCCTCTACTGCATCCCGTTCGGACTGCTGCAGTGCCACGACATCTTCGTGACGGATGCTTCGCAGTACCAGCGCAGCTTCCGCGGCCCCGGCAAGTACGATGGCTCCGTGGTCAACTGGGTCAACGGCGCCGTCCTGGCCGCCGTGGGCCGCCGCAACGGCTACGAAGTTGAATACGAGACGTTCACCCACCGCGAGGGATCGAACATCATGACGCATGATCGCGCGGCTACAGGAGTAAAGAGCAGCATGGCAGGAACCACAACCGCAACGCGCCGCACCACCGCCAGGGCACCGACGGCCAAGGCATCGCCCGCTCGTAAGCCCCTCGTCGCGCCGCTAGCGACATCCGTCGTCGGCTCCTACTCGGTGCCGGAGTGGCTGGAGCGTCTGAAGACGGACTACTACCAGCGCCGTATCAGCAGCAGCTTTCTGCGCGAGATCCACGAGGTCGCGATCAAGGCGGCGATCAAGGACCAGGAGGAGGCCGGCGTCGACGTCGTGTCCGACGGCGAGCTGCGGCGCGACAACGACATCGACTACTTCCTGGCTCGAATGCCGGGCGTCGAAATCCCGCAGCTGGCGAAGGAGTTCTACGCCGACTACTACACCGCCGTCGTGGAGCACGCCATCCCGGAGCCTGACGAAGCCGCGCTGGAGCTGGTCGAGGACTTCAAGTTCACGCGTATCTACACGGACCACCCGATCAAGTTCTCGTTCACGGGCCCTTACTCGCTGTCGCGACGGGTGAAGAACGAGTACTACAAGAACCACGCCGACCTCGTGATGGCCTTCGCGCGCCAGCTCAACCGCGAGGCGATCGAGCTGGCGAAGGCGGGCGTCACGATCATCCAGATCGACGAGCCGTACCTGGCGGGCTATCCAGACGACGCGAAGCTCGGCGGTACGAGCCTTCAACGCCGTCTTCGAGGGCATTGACCCGGCGCAGACGGTGCGGGCGGTGCACGTCTGCTACGGCAACCGCAACGCGCGGCCGCTGTGGGAGGGACACTACAACTTCCTCTTCCCAGTCGATCATGCAGGCCGACATCGACCAGCTGGTGCTCGAGTTCGCGCGCAAGGGTAACGAGGACCTGCAGTTGTTCAAGCGCTACCCCAGAGCGCATTTCTCGCTGGGACTCGGGCGTGATCAACGTGAAGAGCACGGACGTGGAGACGAAGGAGCAGGTGGCGAACCGGGTGCGCCAGGCGCTGGAGGTGCTGCCGCCGGAGCGGATCATGGTCAACCCGGACTGCGGCCTGCGCAACCTGCCGGGCGACGTGGCGCGCGCCAAGCTGCACGCGCTGACCGAGGGCACGGCGATCGTTCGCAAGGAGATCAAGGGCTAGAGCGCTGGCCCCCGGGACGATCCTTGCAGGTTGAAACCTGCAGCTTCGCCTTCGCTGCGCCGGCCGTGCATCTGACTGCGCAAACCCCGGCGGCATCGGCGTCTGTAGTCAATGCATCGTCGCAGCCCGCGTAAGATTCTTCGTTCCTCAAAAAGACACCGGGCGGTTCGGGTGGAAGCGAGCACTTCCGACCCAAGCATCGAGCGTGCCCCTGACGTAGAATCTGCGGTGCGAATTCTGAAGGGAGGCGAGCGTATGTCGGAGACACAACAACCACCGCAGCAAGCCGTTCACGCGGTGACGAGTATCTCGAGAGCCTGCGCGACGGCCGCGAGGTCTGGATCTACGGCCAGCGCGTCGACGACGTGACGACGCACCCGGCGTTTCGCAACACGGCTCGCATGCTCGCGCGCCTCTACGACGCGCTCCACGACCCCGAGAAGCAGAAGACGATCACGACGCCCACGGACACGGGCAACGGCGGGATCACGCACCGCTTCTACAAGCCGTGGAAGGACGCCGGAGAGCTGGTTGCCGCGCGCGACGCCATCGCCGCATGGTCGCGCCTGTCGTATGGCTGGATGGGCGGAGCCCCGACTACAAGGCTGCGTTCCTGGCGACGCTGGGGGCGAACACGGAGTTCTACGACCCGTACCAGGAAAACGCGCGGTACTGGTACAAGAAGACGCAGGAGGAGGTCTCCTACGTCAACCACGCCATCGTCAACCCGCCGGTCGACCGAGACAAGCCGCTGGACGAGGTCGGGACGTTTACATGCACGTCGAGGAGGAGCGCGACGACGGGCTGATCGTGTCCGGCGCCAAGGTCGTGGCGACGACATCGACGCTGACGAACTACATCTTCATCGGCCACAACGGCGCGCTGCCGATCAAGACGCGGGAGTTCGCGCTGGTCTGCATGGTGCCGATGGCGTCGGCGGGCGTGAAGCTGTTCTGCCGGCCGTTCTACGAGATGACAGCGGCGGTGATGGGCACGCCGTTCGACTACCCGCTGTCGAGCCGGCTGGACGAGAACGACTCGATTTTGGTGTTCGATAAGGTCTTCGTGCCGTGGGAGAACGTGTTCTCGTACGGTGATCCGGAGAAGGTGAACAACTTCTTCCCCGGCTCCGGCTTCCTGCCGCTTTTCATGTTCCACGGCTGCACGCGGCTGGCGGTGAAGCTAGACTTCATCGCCGGGCTGCTGCTCAAGGGCGTCGAGGCGACTGGCACGAAGGACTTTCGCGGCGTGCAGGCGAACGTCGGCGAGGTGCTGGCGTGGCGCAACCTGTTCTGGGGGCTGACCGACGCAATGGCGCGCACGCCGATGCCGTGGACCAACGGCTACGTGCTGCCGAACTTGGAGTACGGGCTGGCGTATCGCGTTATGGCGAGTATCGCCTATCCGAAGATCAAAGAGATCATCGAGAACGTGATGGCGAGCGCACTGATCTACATGCCATCGAGCTCGCTGGACTTCAACACGCCGGAGATACGGCCCTACATCGACCAGTACGTGCGGGGCTCCAACAACTACACGGCGGAGGAGCGCGTCAAGCTGATGAAGCTGCTGTGGGACGCGATCGGCAGCGAGTTCGGCGGGCGGCACGAGCTATACGAGCGTAACTACTTCGGCGACCACGAGGCGATCCGGTTCCAGACGCTGTTTGCGGCGGAGGGATCGGGCGCTGCGGCACGCTACAAGGGCTTTGCTGAGGAGTGCATGGCGGAGTACGACCTCAGCGGCTGGACGGTGCCGGACCTGATCAATCCGGACGACGTGAGCAAGATCATGGGCGCCTAGGTAGGTGTGGCCCTACTCGGGGCCTTCGAAGGCTGCGCGTCCAGCGCCCTTCCTGTCGGGCGGGCTTGTTCGCTTCGCCGTCTATGAAAGCTTCATCTCGAGGGGACACCCCTCGAGCTCCCCGCGCATGGGCCGCGCCCCCGCTACCCCTGCCGTTGCGTAAAAGAGGCCGACGCGGCAGTAACCAAACCACGTCCCGGAGACACTCCCAGTCGCAAGCCTGGAATAGTCTCAGCGGCGGGGGCTTACCGTCTGTGGCGGGGCGTGAAATGATGGGTCCGATGGGAGCGAGAAGCAGCGCCGCCAGCGACAACTTCGTGATACGCAGGATGAGCCGGACTGAGCTCGATATGGCGATCGAGTGGGCGGCGGCCGAGGGGTGGAACCCGGGACTGCACGACGCCGACGCCTACTTCGCGGCCGACCCAGAGGGCTACCTGATCGGGCTGCTGGACGGCGAGCCGGTGGGCAGCGTGTCGGCGGTCAAGTACAGCGCGGATTACGCCTTCATGGGCTTCTTCATCGTCAAGCCGGAGCACAGAAGAGGCCTCCTCGGCCCGCGGCTCGCCGAGGAGGCGTTCCGCCATGTCGGGAACGCCGTCGCGGGACTCGATGGCGTTCTAGAGCAAGCAGAGCATTACGCCGGCATCTGGGGCTTCAAGCCCGCGTATCACAACATGCGCTACGAGGGTGTCGCGAGTAATCCGGGCGCGAAAGACCTCAACGTCACGGCTTACACACCCGTCAACTTCGAGGCGATCGAGCGTTACGATCGTCTCTGCTTCCCGGCGCCACGCCACGCTTTTCTGGAACGATGGCTGCGGCAGCCGGAAGCCCATGCGGTGATCTACAAGGAGGGCGACGCGCTCTCGGGTTACGGGATGATCCGCGCGGCGCGAAGCGGTTACCGGATCGGGCCGCTGTTTGCCGACGATGCGGCGCGCGCCGCGGCGCTCTTCGACGACCTGGTGTCACGTGTGCCTGCCGGCGCGCCGGTCTACATCGACATCCCGCAGCCGAACGCGGCGGCAGTCGAGCTGGTGACGCGCCGCAGCATGACGCCGATGTTCGAGACGGCGCGGATGTTTCGCGGCGGCAAGCCGGAGATCGCGCTCGAGAAGGTCTTTGGCGTTACGACGCTGGAGCTGGGATGAGCGAAGGGGAAGGTCAGGGTGACGAAACGCGCGGAGATTCTGGTCCCAATGCGCTCCGCGTGTCTGGATCAGGACGCGACGACTGGGACTTTCGGGAAGCTTAGCCCTCTTGCTTCGGGAATAGCGGCCGGCTAGCCGAGCATCCTGGTCACGCGCGACAGTGCTTCGCCGACTTTCGCCAGTCGCTCGGGATGGGGACTGCCAATCGCAAGCTGGCCCGTGTAGTCACGGAGCTCCCCGAAACGCTCGTGCAGGAGCTTCCATGCGGCCGTCTTGTAAGGGAGCGGGTGCAGCGTCCGCACGACGAAGCTCGGCCCGGCGGTCATATTCGGATTGTTGACGCCGGCCGGCAGCCGAACCAGGAGCTCTCCGAGTGGCAGCAGGGCCCCGGCCATCGCCTCGATCGACGCGTCGCAAAGGTTTGAAGCTTCCTCCTCGGTCTCATCCGTCGTAACGAAGAACCGGGCCATGAGCTGCAGCATCGCGGTGTAGACCTCGTTAAAGAGATCGCTAACCTGGATGGCGAACTCGTCATCGATGAGGTTTACAGCTCCGTTTGCCTCCGGCGGCGTGCGAGCGAAGGGGTTCGACAGCACAGGAAAGGCAGGAGAGAAGGCCGGGTCCTTCTCCTTCAGCGTGAGGTATTCCTCCAGGACGGAAGCGAAACGCCAGTGGTGGGAATCAGCGCTATCACCGGCTCCACCCTCGCCTTCCGCCACGATGTGAGTGAGAGCTTGTTCTGCAGTTGCCAAGTCGCGAATCGGTTCCCAGCCGTACGACTGAAGGAACCTCCGCAACGCGTCCGTTGCCGGTGGTCCTATGAAGACGTTTTCTTCTCCCAATCGTGCGACCATGTCACGCAGGCCAGCCAGGACCAGATCGTAGACATCACCCTGGGAGGCCAGGTGGTAGGGGTCAGGCCCGATTTCGTTGTCATCATCGCCTTCGACTCGCCCTACCAGGGCAGGGTTGATCTGCAACGGGAACGTGCCGCCGGTCGGCTGCTCGACGGCGACAAAGTGGCGCAAGGGCATCTCGCCGAACGCCTGCAGCTCGATGTTGAGGTCGGGCATGTAGTAAGAGCAGCCGTGCGGGAAGTTCGGGCGGTCCAGATTTGGCGCCGAGCCGACCGCGATCAACAGGTCGTTAATCATGGCGAGGTGCATCATTTCCTGGATCGCGATGTCGTTGAAGACTCGCTTCCAGCGACGGACCGAGCCGACGGTCTCTTCCGTCAGGCCCTCGGCGAGGGTCGACTTCAGGCTAAAGCTCATGAACAGGTAGCTGCAGCAGAGACTGTGCTCCAGTTCCGTTGCCTCGTTGAGAAGGAATATGAGCTCTTCTCTGAGAGAAACCCTATAGGCGTTCACGAGGCGTCCTCCTAGACATGCCGTGGTTTGCAGATGAAATCGTACCTGAGCTCGAAGTTATACCAAAGGGTCATTAGAGGAGCATTTGAGTACTCACGGAGGGCTGAGACTATTTCGCTCGAGGATGTCTGACGGCGACGCTGAGCTCACCCCGGCCACGTAGAGGGTTAACGAGTGTGCCGCAGTGCTAGTCCAGCGGGACTTCTTCGACCTCGTGGGCCTGAAGGGCGGGGAGGACCTCGTTGGCGAAGCGCTGCACCTGGTTGAGGAACATTTCGTGGGGCATGACGCCTCGGTTGAGGCTGACGAGGACGGTGTTGGAGCCAGCGTGGTCGGCAGCGTCGATGATGCGGGAGATGACCTCGTCGGCGGGGCCCCAGGGCTGCGTTTCGATCTGCGTTGCCAGTTTCTCCATCGTCATGTCGCGGTAATCCTCACGGCCGCGGGCGACGGCGGGGAGGTTCTCGGGGCGGACGTAGTCGAATGAGGACGAACTCAGGTATCCAGCACTTTGTTGTAAGTTGGCCTCGGTGATGTTGCCGTGGCTGAAGAGGGTGCGGTTGAAGTAGAGGGCGTGGGGGCCGGCCTCGGCCAGTGCCTGCTCTTTTGAGTCGGCCACGTAGGCCTGCGCCTGGACGATGAGGTGATCGGGCGTGATGCTGTAGCCCGCGGCGGCGAGGCACTTCGCGTAGTGGCGGATGACGTCCTCGCGCAGGCCGCGGCTACCGGCGCCGGGGGTGATCGGCAGGTTGCGGGCGGCGGCCCACTCGATCGTCTCCTTGCTGCTGGTGACGGGTATCCAGACCGGCGGGCGGGGTTGCTGGACGGGCCGGGGCCAGAGCGCAACGTTGTGGTAGTTCCAGAATCGCCCCTCGAAGGAGAAGGACTCCTCGGTCCAGGCGCGCTCGATGATCTCCCACGCCTCCTCGAAGCGGGCGCGGGATTCCGTTTGCGGGACGCCATAGACCTCGTGCTCGCGCGGGATGCCGCGGGCGAAACCGCTGATCAGGCGGCCGTTGGACATGCAGTCGATCATCGAGAGCTCTTCGGCGAGGCGGAGGGGATCGTGTACGGGCAGCAGGTTGCCGTAGATCAGCAGCTTGAGGTTTTTGGTGCGCTGGGCGGCAGCGGCAGCCATGAGGTTCGGGGAGTTCATCAGACCGTAGGGCGAGGTGTGGTGCTCGTTGAAGCCGACGCCGTCGTAGCCGAGGCGGTCCATCTCCTCCCAGACCTGCAGGTGTTCTTCGTAGGTGCGGGCGGCGACTTCGGGCTTGAAGTGGCGTTTGGGGAGCGGCCAGGGCAGCTCTTTGCTACCCTCGGGTTTCAGGTGGTCGAGCTCTTCGCCGTAGGGCAGAAGGTCGAAGCAGAAGACTTTCATGGGGCCTCGCAGTCGATTTGATACGGTCGGCGTGCATTGTAGCGAACGCGCAACATCTATCAGCAACAACCCCCAGTGCGTTTCAGTAATCCGTGCCTTACAATAACGTTCCCCCGAATGGGCGCCGCGGGCGCGATTCGGGCTGCCGGGAGGTATTCGTCATGCCAAGACCGCTGTGGAAGGGCGCGATCAGCTTCGGGATGGTCAGCATTCCGATCAAGATCTACACCGCCACCGAAGAGAAGGACGTGCGCTTCAACATGCTGCACGCCACCGACAAATCGCGAGTCAAGCAGAAGCTATTCTGCGCCGAAGAGGACATCGAAATCGACCGTGGGAACGACGTGGTGAAAGGCTACGAGGTCACGCCGGACAACTACGTGATCATGGAGGACGAGGACTTCGAGAAGGTCAACGTGGCGTCGACGCACACGATCGACATCAAGAGCTTCGTCAACCTGGAAGAGATCGACCCGATCCTGTACCAGAAGACGTATTACCTGGAGCCCGAGGACATCGGCCTGAAGCCGTTCGCGCTGCTGATGGCGGCGCTGCGCGAGACCAACCGCGTCGCGATCGCCAAGGTGACCTTCCGCCAGAAGGAGCAACTCTGCTCGCTACGGCTCTACGGCAGCACGATCGCGCTGGAGACGATGTTCTACGCCGACGAGGTGCGCTCGCCGGACGAGCTGTCCGTCCCAGGCGAAGAGATCGACGTGACGGACCGCGACCTGAAGATGGCGCGATCGCTGGTGGACATGCTCTCCGACGAGGACTTCGACCTGGCGCAGTACAAGGACGAGTACCGCGAGGGACTGCTCGAGATCATCAACAAGAAGGCGGAGGGGCAGATCATCGAGACGCCGACCGCAGCGCCGGCGAAGATCACGGACCTGACGGAGGCGTTGCGCGCCAGCGTGGAGCAGGTGCGCAAGCGCAAGGGTGCGTCGGCGGCGGTGGCAGAGGCCGAAGAGGCCGCGCCTCGCAGCCGCAGCCGAAAGAAGAGCGCGTAGCCAAGACCCGGGGCGCGCGGTGGCGGAGACAACCCTGCAGGTTGAAACCTGCAGCTTCGCCGATGTGGCTGCCCAAGACCGCCACTCTCCCTTAAAGGCGCGGACTGCTAAACTCGCATCGCTTCTGGTGGCGGCCGCAGTGGGGCTAGCCGGACTAAGGAATCAAGCGACGACGGGTTCAGGCGCGAGGGCTAAGAATGCGACTGCAGGGCAAGAACGCGATTATCACGGGCGGGGCGCAGGGCATCGGCAGGGCGACGGCGATTGCGTTCGCGGAGGAAGGCGCAAACGTTGCATTGCTGGACCTGAACGGGCCGGGCGCCGAGAAGACTGCTGCCGAGTGCGCAGCCTTCGGGGTGAAGACGGCGACGATCACCTGCGACGTGACGCGCGAGTCGGAGGTCGAATCGGCGATCGCGGAGGCTGTGAGCCAACTGGGGGGCATCGAGATCCTGGTCAACACGGCGGCGTGGCTGGACCCGCCAATCCCGGTCGCGGAAATGCCGTTCGAGGTGTGGGAGAAGGCGATCACCACCGACCTGACGACGGTGTTTCTGTGCAGCAAACATGCGCTGAAGCGCCTCATCGAACAGGAACACGGCTGTGTGATCAGCCTCTCGTCGGGCGCCGGCAAGCGCGGGCGGGCCGGGCGCGCCAGCTACGGCGCCGCCAAGGCGGCGATCATCAACCTGACGGAGTCGATGTCGCTGGAGGCGGGACCGCACGGCGTGACGGTGAACTGCATCTGCCCCGGCGCCGTCGCGGGGGACCGCGCGCTCAACATCTACCGCCAGCTGGCGGAGGCCCAGGGACGCTCCGCCGAGGAAGGCGAGACGGAGTACCGCAAGCTGGAACCGCGCTTCGTGACAGAGGAGCAGGTCGCCGGGCTGGCCGTTTTCCTGGCTTCAGAAGAGGGTTCGCGGATCAACGGGCAGGCGATCAGCATCGGTTGACGCGAGAAAAGCGATTCTTCTGTGATGAAGATTTTACCAGATTAACGAAACAAACTTCTCCCTTTCGGGATATGGTTATGTTATCCTCGCAGAACATGCGAAATTCCCCCGTAACCCGAAAGATATCCCGCAGACAGCTCATCGGTGGCGCGATCGCCGCAGGACTCGGCGGCAGCGCGCTGCTGAACGGTTCGGCGCGGCCGGCGCGCGCGGCATCGGATGCCAACCATCACCTCGTATGGGTCTGGCAGTTCTCGACGGACGCCGAGCCCAACAGCATCGCCGTGCGACTGCGCGATCACGGTCTCGGCATCATCCTCAAGACCCACGACGGCATCGAGTGGATGGCGGAATACGACACATCCCAGTACGCCGTATCCGGACATCCGCAGGTGCAGACGCTGGCTTCGTACTTCGAAGAGGCCGGCGTGCCGTTTCACGCCTGGTGCGTGCTGCACGGGAGCGACCCGATCGAGGAGGCGCGCATGGCCGCTGCGGTGTTGCTCTCTGGCGCGCGCAGCATCTTCCTGGACGTCGAGCCACACGCTGGTTTCTGGCGAGGCACGCCAGCGGACGCCACAGCGTTCGGCCAGGAGCTGCGCCGGCTGGTGCCGGACGGTGAGGTTGTTCTTTCGATAGACGCGCGGCCGTGGCTGAAGAATGCGATCCCGTTGAAAGAGTTCTTGCCGTTCATCAACGCCATCGCACCGCAGCACTACTGGCGCACCTTCGACACACAGGCGAACTACGACAAGTACCGCCAGGCTGGTTATCCGGTGGGGCCGGAGGGCGTCACGCCGGAGTTCTTGTTGGGGACGACATACGCGGCGTACAGCGACATCCCGCTGCCGGTGCACCACACCGGGCAGGGCGCGACCGACGACCCGGACGAGTGGCGGCGCTTCATCGATGCCGCATACGCGCTCAACGCGGACTACCTGTCGGTGTGGCGCTACGGCGTCACGGATACCGCGGTACTGGACGTCGTGTCGAGCCGACCGCCGAAGCAGCCTGAGCCCGCAGCGGTCGTAGCGGCGTCGAACGTCATCCACGTCGTCGAAGCAGGCCAGACCGTGGGGCTGATCGCGTCGCTCTACAACACTACGGTGGACGCCATCGTTCAAGCCAACCAAATGAGCGACGCGAACTACGTCTACATCGGCCAGGAACTCGTGATCCCGGGCAGCACGGCGTCGCTGAACTTCCCGGTGGATACGAGCCCGGCGCCGGCCCTGGCAGCGCCACAGGGGACGACCGTAAGCACGGCAGGCACAACGTATGTCGTCGTGTCAGGCGACACGCTTTACGGCATCGCGGGGCGATTCGGCACGTCGGTTAGCGCTATCGCAAGCGCAAACAACCTAAGCGACCCGAACTACATTTACACCGGCCAGCAACTCACTATCCCCTGACGGCACGCCGATTCAGGATCGACGCGTGAACCTGCTGCGCCCCACATCCGATGAGGCGGCCGAAGCCTGGCGTCAGCTGGTCGTCGCTGAACGCGAACAGGTCGAGCGGCTACCGGACCGGCCGAGCCCGGAAGACTTCTACGGTCCGATTGCCCAGAGCTTCAAGGCGGACCCGCAGCGCAGCGACGAACCGCTGTTGGATGAACTGCGAGCCTTGGTTCAGCCAGACGAGACATGGATGGACATCGGGGCCGGCGGCGGGCGGTACACGCTTGCGATCGCGCTGCTGGCACGTCGCGTCTACGCCGTGGAGCCGTCTCCCGGTATGCGGACCGCCCTATCGGAGGCGGCGCGGGAATATGGCGTCGAGAACATCGACGTGTTCGACGAGCGCTGGCCCGGTCGCAGCAGCGCGCCGGTAGCCGACGTGGCCTTCATCAGTCATGTTGGCTACGACATCGCTGAGATTGGCGGCTTCCTCGACATGATGGACGAGCACGCGAGTCGCCTCTGCGTCTCTGTTATGTTAAGAGAAGCCCCCATTAGCGACTGGGCGGCACTGTGGCGAGCTGTGCACGGCGAAGAACGTCACCTGCTGCCCGCGGCGGGCGAGATGATGACGCTGCTGTTCGCGCGCGGCAAGACACCGGAGGCGCGGTTCCTGGACCTGGAGCCCCGGACGTACGACGACGTCGAGGTGCTGCACGCCTCGGCGCGACGCCCGCTCTGGGTGCTGCCGGGCAGCGAGAAGGACGCGCGACTGGAAGCGGCGGTGCGCGAGATGGCGGTTAAGGTCGAAGGCGGTTACGTGCTGACGCGAAAGCCGAGGCGCGTGGGCGTGATTACCTGGAGACCGCGAGACTAGCCGACAGCGCCGAGCGACTCAGGCGGATCGCCAAAGCTGAGATAGTCGCCCACCTGGGTATTCGAAGCGGTAATGGCGCCTGCGGGAAGCTCGATGGCGCAATCGCAGCGCAGCGGGGCGGCGACGAGCTTCCACGGGCGGACAGCGTTGGCGGTCTTGACGACCTTGCGTTGCTTGTCCGTGTAGATGATGTCGATCGGGAATCGCATGAACAGCGTGTGCAGCGATCCGGCGCCCTTGAACAGGAGCCCGTGGCCCTGATCCAGGCCGTCGCGGCCGAGCAGGCCTTTGACCTTCTGCGACGCGGTCTCAGCGACTTCGATAGACTCGCCGATGACGGTCTGGCGGGACGTGTTCGTGATGATCACGAGGACTCAGGCCCGGTTGACGAACTGCTCGTAAATCTGGATGCCGGCCGGTCCGAGGATGACGAGGAACATGCAGGGGAAGATGCAGAGCACCAGCGGGAACATCATCTTGATCGGGGCCGCCTGAGCCTGCTGCTCGGCGCGCTGGCGGCGCTTGATGCGCATCTGGTCGGCCTGAACGCGCAGCACGGCGGCGATGCTGGTACCCATGCTCTCGGCCTGGATGACGGCGTTGATGAACGACGTACAGGTCCGGGAGGCCGGCGCGGTCGCCGAGGTCCTTCATCGCGTCGCGGCGCTAGCGGCCCAGCGAGACCTCGTGCAGCATGATCGGCGAGCTCTTCGCCGAAGGGCCCTTCGACCTTCTCGGCGACGCGGGCGAGCGCGGCTTCGAGGCCGAGACCGGCTTCGACACAGGTCGTGATCAGGTCGAAAGCGTCTGGCAGCTCTTGAGGATCTGCTTCTGACGGAGGCGGACCCGGTTGCTCAGCCACATCTTCGGCCCGATGGCGCCGATGATGACCAGCCCGCCGAGCAATCGAGCGTGTCATGACCGCCGAATCCGCCGCCGGACGAGATGATCGTCAGGCCGAAGAGGACGAGCATCGCCTCGGCGATGGCGGCCCCGACGAGGAAGCCAGGCACCGTGGTCGGCTCGCCAGCCATGACGAGCTTGCTGTTCGATACCTTTGACCCAGTTGATCGGCAGCACCTTCTGCACCGTGCCGCCAAGTGAGCAGGCCATGGGGCCCAGGAGGCGCGACTTAAGCGGCTCCGCCGCTGCTTCGTTCCTCTTGGTCAGGTAGTCGCTGGTCGTAGCCTTCGCCGCGCATGGCCGGCAACACGCGCGTCCATCGGGTTGAGCCTTTGGCTGGGCGAGGCCCATGACGAGCACGAAGATCGCTCCGAAGACCAGACGCCATTCCGAGGATAACAATCAGGTCCACGAGCTACACCTCGATCTCAAGAATCTTCTTGATGACGAACATGCCGACGAGTTCCAACATGACGCCGCCGGCCAGCATGACCTGGCCCGCGGTGCGTGGTGAAGAGCGGGTTGATGTATTCCGGATTCAGCACGGTGATGCCCAGGGCGATGAACACCGGCAGCAGCCGATGATGAACCCGGTCATGACCTGCTGGGTGGTCAGCGTCTTGATCTCGCCGCGGATGCGGATGCGCTCACGCATCGTGTGGCTTACCGTGTCGAGAATCTCGGCCAGGTTACCGCCGGTGGACTGCTGAATCAGCATGGCGGTGACGACGATATCGAGGTCTGCGCTGCCGCTGCGGGTGGCCATGCCCTGCAGCGCGTCCTCGGTCGCAGGAACCGACGTTGATGTCTTGAAGCATGCGATGAATGTCGGTCGCAATCGGGTGCTCCAGCTCCTTGGCAACCAGGTCCAGGCTCTGCATGAGGCCGAAACCGGACTTCAAGAGCGTTGGCCAGCATGGTCAGCATGTCGGGCAGCTGCTCGTTGAGCTTCGCCAGGCGCTTGCGCCTTCCGCGCGCCATGTAGAGCCGAGGCAACATGTAGCCGAACGAGCCTGCCACCAGGGCGAGTCCCGATCCCCTTCGGAGTCGTGCCGAAGAGCAGGAAGGGGATGCCGAGGCCGAAGACACGCGAAGAAGATACGCGCAGCGCACGAACTCCGACACGGTCAGCTTCATGTCGGCGCGATCGAGTTGAATTGCGAGGTCGTCTGAGCTGGACCGTCCGGCCAGCAACGACGCCGATAATCGGGATGCTGCCTACGCGGCGACTGGCGCAGGTTCTCGAAGCTCGCCGCGGCTGACCGTCATCGCCGGAATCCTCGCCCATGAGGGCGCCGAGGCGCCGCTCCAGGTTGCCGCGCGGACTTGCCGTTGCGTTGTACAGGGCAAGAAGCCCGGTAACGATGGCGCCGAGAATCGCCGAGTGCCGCGAGTAGTGCGATAGGGTCCATCAGGCAGCCACTCCTGAGAACAGGTTGGGGGCGAGCTGGATGCCGAGGCTCTCGAAGCGCTCCGCGAAGCGCGGGCGGATGCCCGTTGAGCGGAAAGCGCCGCGAACGCGGCCTTCGGTATCGATGCCGGTCTGCTCGAAGCGGAAGATGTCCTGCATGGTCACCACCTGGCCTTCCATGCCGGACACCTCGCTGATGTGGGTGACCTTGCGGGTAGCCATCGGAGAAACGGCTGACCTGGATGATGACGTGCATGGCCGAAGCGATCTGCTCGCGGATCGCCCGCGACGGCAGGTCCAGGCTCGCCATCAGGATCATGTTTTCGATACGGGCGAGAGCGTCGCGGGGCGAGTTGGCGTGAACCGTGCTGACCGAGCCTTCGTGACCCGTGTTCATCGCCTGCATCATGTCGAAGGCTTCGGAGCCGCGAACCTCACCAACGATGATGCGGTCGGGGCGCATACGCAGGGAGTTACGCACCAGGTCTCGCTGCGTCACCTCGCCGCGGCCTTCGAGGCTGGCGGGGCGCGCCTCCAGCGTGACGACGTGGGCCTGCTGCAGACGAAGCTCCGTCGGGTCTTCGATCGTGACGATGCGCTCCGTGTCCGGGATGAAGCCGGAGAGCGCGTTGAGCATCGTGGTCTTACCGGAACCGGTACCACCGGAGATGATCATGTTGAGCTTGGCCTGGACGCAGGCGCGCAGGAACTCCGCCCAGCTCCTGGGTCATGGCGCCAACGTCGACCAGGTCGTCCATGGTCATCTTGTCAGCGCGGAACTTTCGGATGGTCATCGTCGGGGCTCTTGGGGGCAACCGGCGGGATGATGATGTTGACACGGGAGCCGTCCGGCAGGCGGGCGTCCACCATCGGCGACGACTCGTCGACGCGTCTGCCCGAGGGGCGCCAGGATGCGCTCGATGATGCGCATGATGTGCTGGTTATCGCGGAAGCGGATCGGGCTGAGGTAGAGGCGGCCTTCCTTTTCGAAGTAGACCGTGTCCGGCGCGTTGACCATGACTTCGGAAATCGACGGGTCTTGCAGCAGCGGCTCGATCGGGCCGTAGCCCAGGATTTCGTCGCAGACGGCGGCGATCAGCTCGTCGCGGCTGAAGCCGACGACGCCGGGCATCTCGGTCTGAATCAGCGCCTTGGCGGCGCCTTCGACGACCTCGCGGGCCTTGGGGCTGTCCGCGGTTCTCGATCTTCGACGGCGTCCAGCTCCTCGATGAGGCGCTGGTGCAGGCGGAACTTTAGCTCGTTGAAGGCCTCGCTGGACTGCAGCAGCGGGTTGCGAGTCGGCTGACCGCGCGAAGCTCCGGACAAACCCGGAGGCTGGTTACCTGGTGGCCTTCTCTGACCGTGGTCGTTCACTGATGGTTTCCTCCCCGTCTAACGTCGGGTATTTAGCGGCCCAGGACGCGGTCCAGGAAGCCTTTCCGCTCGCGCCGCAGGCCTGCCAGGTTGTAGCTCATATCGGTGATGGCGCGTGATGCGCGGGCGTATGGCTTGGCGAGCACGATCGGCTGGCCCAGCTGGTTGCTGTTGCTGACCGCCACGTCGTGCGGGATGCGCCAGTACACCTCGTACTCAAGCACGCGCTCAACGTCTTCGGCGCGCAGGCTGTTGGACGAAGTCGAGTGGTTGATGACCAGCTTGACCTTGTCTTCCGAAACGGCTGCGGCTCGCAGCATCTCCAGCGCCAGCGCCGTGTCCTTGATGCTGGCGATGTCCATGCTGGTGACCAGCAGGATGATGTCGGCGCACTCCAGCGCGGTCGCCACGAGCTCGTTGAAGGCTCCGGGCGTGTCGACGACGACGTAGTCGTGCGTCTGCGCCAGCAGCTCGATGACACGGGCGATGTGGTGCCGGTGCAGCGCGCCCCACTCCGTGGGGTGAAGCGGCGCCGGCAGGATCTGGACCCCGCTGCTGTGCTGCACGAGGTACTCCCGGATCGTGTCGCGGTCGACGGAGTCGATGGCGCGGCCGACGTCGGCGATGCTGTACTCGACGACGACGTCCATCATGATGGCGACGTCACCGAAGCGTGTGTCCATGTCGATAATGGCGATCGCGCTGTTCGTGTTCTTGCACAGGGCGGTCGCCAGGTTGGTCGAAATCGTCGTCTTGCCGATACCGCCCTTGGCGCCGAAGACCGTGATGACGGTGCCCCGCGCTGCCGAAGACGCGGTGTCACCTGTCAGGCGGGTCCGGCGGCGCTCCTCCTGCTCCAGTACGGAGTAGATGGCGCGGGCCAGCTCTTCGGGCCGCGGCGGCTTCACGAGGTAGTCGCGGGCGCCAGACACCATGGCCCGGCGGACGGACGCTGCGTCCGAGAGCGAGGAGTAGACGATGATCGGCGTCTCAGGCAGAGCGTCCGAAAGGGAGCTCATGGTCTGAGAGGCGCGGGCCACCGGCTCTTCCATGGCCAGGACGATGATGTCCGGGTTCTTCTCGCGGGCCATCGTGACCGCGTCGATGCCGTATCCGGCTTCGCCCGAGACCTCGAAGTGGGCCATCGCCAGCGCGCGGTTCGTGTCAGCCCGACTGTTAACGTCAGGGTCTATGACGACGACTTCTAGATTCTTCGGCAAGATATCCTCCGGTCCTTCCTTGGAAGGGAGTAGGTTGGCTAGCGAAGGAACGGATTCGGGAGGTTCTCCGGAATCAGCTCCAACTCGGTCGTGAAATCGATTGGGCGCTCTTCCGCGTCGCCGAAGGAGCGCATGGAGAGCCGGATGCGACCGTTGGCCTCAGCCAGGTACATCAGCTGCGCGTCTTCCGGCGTCAGGGCGAGCGTAACCGTCGAGGCGCCCGGGTCAGGCCGGCCGTCGCTGTTGCGGACGCGCTGACCAGACTCGCTGGGCTCGGCCCCGGGCACGATGTCCGCGACTGCCTGCGAAACCGCGAGGACTTCGACGTTCTGCAGGAGCGTGTGAGCCAGGAAGGAAGCCTTTGTGGCCTGACTGCCGTCCAGGGCGGTGAAATCTACGTCGTAGAGGACAACGACGTCGACGTAGTCGCCGGGCAGGAGCAGACCACCTACGTCCTGAATCTCAGATGCGTTGATGGCGAAGCCGCGCTTGCCTTCGGGGATGATGTACGAGAGGGAGCGCGCAACGCCCGTGCCGCCGGCTAGGTCAACGACTTTGGAGGACAGGACCTGTTCGTTGGCAGCGATCGGGAAGCGCGTCACGAGGCCGACGACCTGCGTCGGGTTGTTGTAGGCAAGAACGCTACGGTCGGCCTGGCTCACGAGGCGAACCTCGAGCATATCAGCCGTGATTGTGGTGCGGGCGGCGATATCGGTCTTGGCAACAAGGACCGCGGTATCGGCGGTGCCGCCCGAGCTTGAGGTGGTTGATGTCGAGTTTCGAGAGGTGGCCACGTAGACCAAGCCAGCGCCCATGAGGCCCAGTACCAGGGCCAGTAGGATGAAGCGCCGGCTCCCGCGTGCGGGGTTCAGGGCAGCAGCGTTACGACTCATCTAAGCTCCCTCCAGGAGACAATGTGAAATGACTCTACTTACCTTTTCGGCTGTCCACCGGCCACCATTAGGGCTGAGGCGCCGATTGAGGGGGAGATTCCGGGATCGAAGCGCTAGAGCCCGAGAACATCGGCGATGGCAGTACCGGCCTGCTCGACGATGCCGCCCCAGAGCGAGTCAACCTGGCTCGCCACCAGCGAGATGCCAGCGATTGCCGCGATGGCAACAAGGCCAAGAATCAAACCGTACTCAACCAGTGACTGGCCGGACTCGCTATCGACTTTTATTCGCCGGAATTTGGAGGCAACGTTCTTAAAAAACATGATCTACCCTCTCCACTAAGTTCACTTATACATTCGACAACAACCTATGAGATCAGAAGGGGTAAGGCAGGTAATTTCGGGGTCATCTTGCCGTCGAAATAAGGCAAAAGAAAACGCCGCCCGGTGTCGCCAGGCGGCGTTTTCAGTCACGCTAAAGCGTAACTACGGGGTCTGTGCGTTCTGCAGCTCCGTCGAGACCTTGGTGAAGACGTTGACGATGTCCTTGCCAAGCGTGCTCAGAATGACGATAGCGGCGATGCTGAGGAGGGCGACGATCAGACCGTACTCAACGAGTGTCTGGCCTTCCTCTTCCTTCATTTCCTGGAACTTCACCAGAACGCGGGTCAGCAAGTCATTAATCTTCTGCAATGTGGGTTCTCCTACCTTTAGTCTTGAATTGGCCCTAGAGGGCGTCGTAGGTGGCTTCCAGGCCAGGCGCTTACCGGACCCGATGTGGCGCACAATCCAGCAGCGCTCACGGCGGGAATTTGATGGCTTCGGCACTGATTCAGTCGTTAGGCGACACCTCCGTCTTCACCAGGCCTTCGCCTCGGCCATGCTTGGTGTTGATTATTCCTACACTTAAGTAGTCGGCCCAGTTGACCAACTCTGAAGGGTTACTTACGGGCATTCCCTAACTTTTTTGTTGCCACTTGAGGAATACGTATCTCGAATCGATTCCCCGGCCCAAGAGCGAAGCTTTTGGGCACAAGCCAGCCACCACTGAGAAGCAGACAGAAGGACCCGTAGCGCCAGCGCTAAACGGGTTCTAGATGGTCGAGAGGGAGGATGTCCTTACAGGTCTTTACCAGAGAGGTTTAAGCCGCGCGTTTCGAGTCGTGCTTGACGGTGCGGCCCGGCTCCAGTTCCATCAGGCGCATTCGCAGCTCGCCGAGGAATTCCTGCGAGGGAACCAGATCTTGCGGCAGCGGGTGGATGGCGGCGGCTACTGAGTCGAGCGCCGCTTTCGTTTCATTGTCGGCGACGAGTTTCAGGTGGGTGTTCTTGTGCTCCATCACGTACGTCCTTTTAATTTCTTCTTCTACAGTTTCGGCAGTAAAGGTGGATTCTGATGGCCTACTGCTGCATTAATTTTCTGAGGTTGCCCAGCGCCCTGTGCTGAATGACTCGCACGGCCGGCACGCTCTTACCGATCATGGCAGCGACTTCGGTGTAATCGAGCTCTTCGACGAATCGCAGCATGATGACCTGGCGCTGTTCGTCGCGAAGGCGAAGGACCGCGTCGCGCACGCTGCGCTCGTCGTTGGCCTGGGCCAGAGATTCCTCCGGGTTGCCGTAGCGCTTCTGATCGACGAAGCCCTCATCGAGCTCGCTGTGGTCTCGGCGGGAGCGCAGGTAGGAGATCGTCAGGTTATGAGCGATGCGCAGGAGCCAGGCGATGAAAGGCGCGCCACGCTCCTTGTAACGGTCAATGGCTTCCCAAGCTTTGAGAAAGGTCTGCGCGGTGAGGTCTTCTGCCTCGCTCGCGTCATTAACCAGGTAATAGATGTGGCGATAAACACGGACCACGTGGCGGTCGTAAAGATCGGCAAACGCGGTCTGATCGCGCCGGCTCGCGCTGAGTACGAGGCGCCTTTCCTCATCTCGGTTGGGCTTGCCTTCTGAGGCCGGCTTTGAGTCGGCGGAGACGGTATCCGCGGCGGGCTGGACAGAGGTCAAAAGACGAATCCTCCCTATAGGGAGGATCGGCATTTAATTCGGCAGCTAAAGAGGTTGGGTCGCTTGCGGGGAATCTAAGTCCCCCAGGCGCGCTCCTCGGGCTCGATTTCGTCATCCGGAGCTTCGCCGCTCTCGAGAGATTCAGACTTGTCGTCGTCGCTTCCGGACACGAAGCTGCTCCAGGCGTCGGGCTGGACGATTTTCCCCAGCCCTTCTTCTACGGGCTGCGACTGCTCAACCAGCCAGTCTGCCGATTTCGGCTCCAGCAAGGGTGACTCCCACTCCGAGGCCAGACCCGACGATTCATTATCGCTGTCGGAGGAAAGCTGATCGGCTTCGCCGTCTTCTTCCAAGGCCTCTGGCGATTCTTTGGACGGTTCAGCAGCCAAGCTGTTGGTGCCGCCATCCGCGCCGTCGCTGACCTCGGAAGTCGAAGACTCCGGTTCGGCGAAATCCCACTCCGACGTAGCCGGCGCGGACTCCTCCGGCGGCTCCTGCGCGTCGGCCTGCTCCCAGCCGTCCTGAGGCCGGCGTAAGAGGCGCCTCCTCGCCGACTTGCGGGGCATCCGGTTGCTCAATCGTGGCGAACTGCTGTGAAGGGGCATCCTTTGTCGCGGAGGGCCCCTGGCCTTCGTCCCATGCATTCATTTCAGGGGTGCGGTCGGTTTCGGTCAGGCCAAAGCTGCGATGCAGCGCCATCCCGTGCTCCTGAGGCAGCCGGTCTGGCAGCGGCTCCGCGTCAGCGTCCGCCGCCTCCTTCTGCTGCACCTGGAAGATGATCCGGTACGGACCGACGCGCATCTCTTCACCGTCGTCAAGGAATTGCCAGCCGGCAGTCACGCCTTCCGTGGCCATCGCGCTCAGCGTGGTCAACTTGTGGTAGACAAGGCGGCCGCGCTGGACCCAGATACTAGCCTCTTCTGCGGCGATCATGCCGCCGGCATCGTCGACACGCATGTCGGCATTCTGCCCGCTACCGAACGTTAGGGGCAGCGACTTCATCTCGAACTCGCGAATCGTTTCCAGCTCACCGCCGCGTACAGCGGCCTCGTCCATGATCACGACTCGGCCCTGGATATGCTCGTCGGCGGGAGCCACTGCACTCGAAACGCGAGCCAGGGGATGCTCAGGCTGGTCGGTGTTCTGGTCGTTTTGTGTCCACTCTTCAGCCTTCTGGCCACTGGTGGGGATGCGAATGGAGGCCCAGTTATCGACCCGGGAATAGGTCGGCGTGGAGAACTGCTGCCAACGCTTTGTGCCGAACTTGAGAGCCGAGGTATCCGCCGGCGAGAAGCACGGCGAGGATCAGAATCGGGACGATCGGCAGGCTCTTGCCGTGTGACGGAGCGACCAGGACCGGCACGAGGAAGGGGACCTGCACTTCGCCCTTCGCGGCCCTGGATGTCGGTCGCGACGACCTTGAGGACGTGGCCGCCGTTCTTCAGCTTGCGACGCGTCCAGCGTGTAATTGCCCACGCCTTCCGTGGTGTGGACCACCTTGTCATCCAGGAAGTAGTCGATCTTGGCGACCTCGATGCCTTCCTCGACCGTCGGAACCAGCTCAACCGTGCCGTTGTGCTTGTCGCCGGGCTTGATTCCGCCGAGCGCCATAGTGAAAGGCGGCGGGAAGGCGCCGGCCAGCGGACCAAGTTCGCGTTCGGCAAAGGCGTTGTCGGCGCGGTGGATTACGTGGACTTTCAGGGTGCCGGGAACCGTACGGTCGATCGATCGCGGCACCTCCGTGACGAGGGTGTACTGGCTGCGAATCGCGAATGCTAGGCTGGTATAGGCCTGGCGCAGCTCCGCGGGAGTGGCTGCTTCAATGAGACTGCCGCCACTGCCGCTGGTGAGCGCGGCAAGGTAGTCACGGTCGGTGTCGGCACCCAAGCCTACGGCGACGAAACCGACGCCGGCGTCTCGCGCTGCTTCGATCGACTGCGTCGCGGGCGCCCATGTTGATGTTGGCGATGGCCGTCGCTGAGCAGGACGACGAGTTTTCGGCTCTGCGAAACCTCACTCATCTTCGCCGCGGCCTGCATGACGCCGTCGTAAATCGCGGTGCCGTCGGTCAGCGTGAGGTTCGCGACCGCGGCGCCCAGCGCGTCGCGGTCTGTGGTGAAGTCCTGGACCAGGTTTACGTTGCCGGAGAAAGACATCACGGCGACCTGGTCAGTTGGGCTCCAGGACGTCGATGAACTCGTTGATCGCGACCTGGGCCTGCTGAATTGAGTCGCCGGCCATGCTGGTGCTGACGTCGACGAGGAGGAGAACGGAGGCGGGTTCGCGGTCTGTCTCGGTGTGCAGTTCCTTGACGATGAGCGCTTGATCGTTAATCCAGGCGTTGAAGTTGGACGGGTCGAGGCCCGGGAACGGTTTGCCATTCTCGTCGACGGCGCTGACGGTCAGGATCATGCTGCCGGGTTGTTCCTGGACGGCCATGATCTCGATATTCACGGGGTCGGCGGCGAATACGGAGCCGGCAAACGTCAGAGTGACGAGCGCGGCGAGGAGAGCGGCGGGTTTCAGAATCATTCTCACTCGTTACTTCTCTCGCTAAAGAAAGGTCTTCTTATTCTTGTCGGCGTTCCGCATGCAATGCTTCAGTGCAAATCGTGAGCCGAGAAAATTTCGCGGTCTTATACGCTTCGGTTAGATCTTTTCACCTATTCGAAACAGGTGAATCCAGCCAGATTTGCGGCCTACCATAAAAAGAGGCGCAAAAGGGCTTGACTTAACGCAAAATGTTATGGCACCATAACGCAGCCTTAGACAGTGGCTGTTGTCCTGAATGAAGATTCGGCAGTGCGACGGCCTACCTTGAGCGGATAGCCTCTTTGAGAGACTCAAGGGATTACTGAGATTGCTACCGTCCTTCTCACGGAGGAAGGACTCATGAGCGTCGGGGCCGGACCGGAAGGCTTGAGGCACAGGAGGCGGGGCCTGGGCCGCAGCCTCCGGTCCCGGACCCGTATTTTTTCGCCTTCGAATCCCCGCCTTCCTCCTTCAACTCCTCTAATCCTGGCTATCAGCCACTGGACTTTTGCTCAAGCGCGCGTACCCTTCACGCAGGCCTGCACGATGGTGTGCAGAACCGTCGACTATTAAGTGATGGGTATCTTTCTGCAGCGGAAGGAGTAGCAATGGAGGCTACAGCACCGTCTCAACTCCGCGTCGCGGCGAAGGAGACGTCAAAGGACCTCGACGCGCCGTTTCGACCTCAGCCGAACTCGGTTGAGGAGACCGGCATCAGCTTCGGCCAGATGCTGGACCTCGCCGTAAAGACGATCTACTACGGCGGCCGACCTTCCGCTCGCGACATCTCCCGGGCGCATGGCGCTGCCCTTCAACGTGGTCGAGACCAGCTGCTGGCCTTCCTCAAGCGCGAGCAGTTCATCGAAGTCGTCGGCTCCGGCGGCCTCGGCGAGCAGGAGTACCAGTACGCGCTGAGCGAAAAGGGCACCGAGCGCGCCATGGAAGCGCTGGAGCGCAACGCATACGTTGGCCCAACGCCGATCCCGTTTGAGGAGTACGTCGACGTAACGAGGGAGCAGTCCGTGCGCCAGATCCGCGTCGACGCCGAGGCCGTGGACGCGCGCCCTGCACGACCTGGTGCTGAACACGATGACGCGCAGACCTGGTCGGGCCCGGCTGTGAACTCCGGCCGCTCCATGCTGCTCTACGGCGACCCCGGTAACGGCAAGAGCTCGATCGCCAAAGGCATTGGCCGCATGCTCAGAGGCCGCGTCCTGATCCCGCACGCGATCGACGTAGGCGGACAGACGATCCGGGTCTTCGACCCGCGCGTCCATTTCCCCGCGGATGGCACGGAGGAGGATGAAGAGGAGACCGAGGGTGACCGTCGCGGCGCCAACGGCTACGCCTCTCAGCGACCGGAACGGCGGCGGGACGCCCGCTGGGTGGTTGCCAAGCGACCGCTGATCATCACGGGCGGTGAGCTGACACTGGCCGACCTCGAGCTGAAGTATTCGGCGGCATCGAAGTTCTACATCGCGCCGGTGCAGATGAAAGCGAACAGCGGCATCCTGGTCATCGACGACTTCGGCCGCCAGCTGGTGGCGCCGAAAGAGCTGCTCAACCGCTGGATCGTCCCGATGGAAGCCCGGGTCGACCACCTTTCGCTGCTCAGCGGCGAGACGATCGAGATCCCGTTCGAGCTGCTGCTCGTCTTTTCGACCAACATCCCGCCGCAGCAGCTGGGTGACGAGGCGTTCTTCCGCCGCATCCGCCACAAGATCGAGGTGGGTGACCCGGACGAGGAGGCCTTCCTCAAGATCATGCGGCTGGTCTGCGCCGCCAACAACGTCCCTTACGAGGAGCGGCGGGCCATTACATCATCGAGCGCTACTACCGGCCGAAGAACCGGCACCTGCGCGGCGTGCACCCTCGCGACATCATCGACCTGCTGATGGACATCAGCATCTTCCAGAATCGCGACCCGGAATGTAGCCGCGAGATGATCGACCTCGCCTGCGCCTCCTACTTCATCGACGACCGCGCCGAGTACGAGGAGCAGAACAAGTCGAGGCAAGCCCTAGCCACGGAAGGTACAATCGCCAAGGCCAGCTAACACCTCGGCCACCGATTACTAACAAGAGGGGCGTCCCGCGCGGGACGCCCCTCTTCTACGTCCTGGAACGTTGCGGCTCGCGGTGGCTTGCCGAACCGAGCGGTGCCACTCGCGGGTCAGCAAATCGCCGCGAGCTGGGTCTACCGAGGCATCGGGACGCTGGAGTATGAGACTGGCCCCCGCCACGCGGCGAGCGACGCACGAAGCGGGGGCGCCTCATCCGGGGCGCCCCTGCTTCGTGGATGATTTTGAGTCGCTGGTTACGGGCCGGCGAAGATGACGGCGAAGTATTTCATGCCGTTGGCGCCGAACGCCACGCCAATGCCGACTTTCGTGTAGCGCGATTCGAGGATGTTGGCGCGGTGGCCGCTGCTGTTCATGAAGCCGGTCATCGCGACGCTGACGGTCTCGGCGTCTGGGTAGTTGTTCCGGGCGATGTTCTCGCCGGCAATCTGGAAAACGTAGCCGATGCCGCCCATGAGGTCGAACGCGGTCGGCCCGCAAGCCGTGTGCGAGAAGCAGTTCGTGTTTGCCATGGTCTGGGCGCGTTGTCGCGCCAGGTTGACGAGTTGAGCGTCGATGACCAGCGGGGCGACCCCGTTGTTGGCGCGCTGCACGTTATGGCTTTCGAACATCGCCGCTTCCATCGGCTGCAGCGAGACGGACTGCGGCGGTGGCGGAGGCGTCGTGGCGGTCGCCGTTGGAGGCACCGCGGTCGGCGCCGGCGGCTGGGTTGCCGTCGGGGCGGGAGGCTGAGTTGGGGGCTGCGTCGGTGCCTGAGTGGGAGCCTGGGTCGGAGCCGGCGTGGCGCTAGGCACCGCCGTGGATGGCACCGCGGTAGGGGACGGCGTTGAGGCCGACGACGCTGCGCTCACTGCGGGCTTCGGGGTCGCTGTCGGCGAAGCTGCGGTGCTGTTGCTGGCGGTGCTGGAAGACGGCTTGCTGGTCGTCGTCGGGTCGGGGCTGTCCCAGGATGGGCCGTTTGCGGCCTTCGTGGCGGTCGCCGTGGGCGACGACGGCTGCGAGGCAGGGCTGGGCGAGTTCGAATTACCTTTGTCGCTGCTGTCGAGTGGCGCAGCGGGCGGCGGATTCAGGACAGTCGAGGCGAACGGCAGGGAGCCGCCACTACTATCGACCGTCGTCGCGGTTGTCTCCGGCGTAGCGCTCCTACTGTCGAAGAATCCGAGCCCAACGAGGCCGGCAGTGATGGTCAGGGTGCCGCCGGCGACGAACCCAATCGCGATAGCCCTGGGTGTAATGACGTTCCCTCCCGGTCCCGCTGCGCGGGTTCCCTGGAGGCCTCGTCCATGCGGCAAACCAAAGGAAGTGTTTGGGCGCCCGTCCGTGGGCTGCCGGCTCGATGATCTCTCTATCTAGTAATCGTCAGGAGTTGCCCTAACTTGACGGCCAGAAGTGGCGATTGAGTCTCAGTTTTGCCACCTAGTGGCATGCCCTAAGCTTTGGGCGCGATGAGGCCGGCACGAACTATGGAGCGAAGCCTGGTTGCGGGCGCCGACGGATGCCGCGGCGGCTGGGTCTGCGTCACAGCACGGGTTGAGGACCAGGGGCGGCTCGCGCTCGTAGACGTTGCGGTCGTACCCGATTTCGCCACCCTGCTGCGGCAGACGGCAGCGTGCGCGGCGCTTGCAGTGGACATCCCGATCGGGCTCAGCGTGGACGGACGGCGGAGGCCGACTTCGAGGCGCGGCGGCGCATCGGGCCGCGCCGCAGCAGCGTCTTCCCAGCGGCGCCACGCTTCGTCCTGGACGTCAGCGACTACGAAACCGCGAATTCGGCCTCGAAAGCGCGATTCGGGCACGGATTACAGAAGCCAGACCTTCAATCATCCTGCCCAAGATCCGTGAGGTCGACGCAGTCCGTAACGCCGGACATGCAAGAAACGCGTCGTCGAATCGCACCCCGAGGTCAGCTTCTGGGCCCTCGGCGGCGAGCGTCACCTGCTCGCACGCCAAGCGTACCCGCGAGGGCGCGACGGAGCGCCTGCGGTTGCTCGAGTCCGTGTACGGCGACGCGATCCGTAGGCTGGCGCCGCCGAGCGGCGCGGCCGGGACGACCTCTACGACGCCTGCGTGCTGGCCTGGACGGCTTCGCACGTCGCCGCCGGGACGGCGTTGCACCTGCCGAACCGGGCGCAGCGCGATGCAGCGCGGCCTGCGCATGGAAATCGTCTACTGAGCTGACCGGGACGCGGTAAATCGCGCCCTACTTACGGCTGAAGCGGCGCGCCAGCTCGTCGGCGCTGAGGTGCAGCATCGTCGGGCGGCCGTGAGGGCAGGTCTGCGGCGTCTCGCAGGCCTCCAGCTGCTGCAATCAGGTCGCGCATCTCCTCCGTCGCCAGCGTCTGGCCGGCGCGCACGGCGGCGTGGCAGGCCAGCGAAGCCGCGACGCGGCGCCGCGGGTCGGCCGGCGAGTCCTCGCGCGTCAGCAGGTCCAGCAGCTCTACGAAGGCGCGCGCCGGGTCGTCGCGGCGCAGGCCGGCGGGCGCGGCGCGCAGCAGGAAGCCGCCGGGCCCGAAGGGCTCGACCTCGAAGCCGTGCTCCTGCAGCGCGGCGCCAGTGAGGTGACGAGCGACGCCTGCGACGGCGTCAGCTCCAGCATCAGCGGCGCCAGCAGGGGCTGCGACAGCCGCCGCCGAGCCGGCCAGCGAAGCCAGGAAGCGCTCGAACAGGACGCGCTCGTGCGCGGCGTGCTGGTCGATCAGGTAGAGCCCGGCGGGCCCTTCGGCGATGACGTAGGTCGTGCCCGCCTGGCCCAGCGGCCGCATGATCGGCACGCCGGCCGGCAGCGATCCGCGCCTGCTCGAAGGCTCGGCGACGCCTCGCTGCGGCAGCAGCTGGGACTGCAGCGGAGCCGTCCGGCTCGCGGCGGGCGCGGATGAAGCGCTGAAGCTGGTAGCCGCCTTGTGCAGGACGCGGCCACGCCAGTCGGCGGCTCGGAGCCGACCGGCGCCAGGCCGGAGAGCGGCGCGGCGAATCGGCCGCTGCACCAGGGCAGAACACGGCGCGCTCGTTGCGCAAACGCACCTCCGCCTTGGCCGGGTGGACGTTGACGTCGACCTCCTCGGGCGGCAGTCGCAGGTCGACGATGGCGATGGGAAAGCGTCCCGTCTGCAGCAGGCCGCTGTAGGCCTCCTCGACGGCGTAGGCCAGGGAGCGGCTGCGGACCCAGCGGCGGTTGATGAACAGCGTGATGTAGCCGCGGTTGGCGCGCGTGACGTGAGGCGGCGTGAACAAGCGCCTCGAGGCGGCAGCCCTCGTCCTCGTCCGCCGCCTCGAGCATTGCGGCCGCGACGTCGCGGCCGTAGACGCCGGCGGCGGCCTCGCGGCGGCTGCCGGAGCCGTTGGTCGAGAAGCGTCTCGCGACCATCCAGCCGAAGCGTAAATGCGACTTCCGGATAGGCGAGCGCGTAGTGGCTGACGACGCCGCCGATCTGCGACGCCTCGGCGCCGGCGCGAGCGCAGGAACTTGAGCCGCGCCGGCTGCTCGCGGAACAGGCTTTTGCACGCTGAACGCGGTGCCGGGCGCCGCGCCCGCCGCGCCCTGCTCCCGCAGCTCGCCGAAGCTGAGGCGCACTCGGGCTGCCTTCGGGGAGTCGTGCTGGCGCGATATCGCCTCGACCTCCGCGACGGCAGCGATGCTGGGCAGCGCTTCGCCGCGAAAGCCCAGCGTCTTGATCGCGTCGAGGTCGGCGTCGTCCTGCAGCTTGCTGGTGGCGTGGCGCGAGAACGCCAGCGGCAGCTCGTCGGGCTCGATGCCGCAGCCGTCGTCGACGACGCGGATCAGCGCCACGCCGCCCTCGTTGGCCTCGACGCTGATGCGCGTGGCGCCGGCGTCGAGGGCGTTCTCGACGAGCTCTTTGACGATCGATGCGGGGCGCTCGACCACCTCGCCCGCGGCGATGCGGGAGGCGACTTCCGGCGGGAGGATTCGGATCGACACGCTGGAGCATTATTCTAACTCGGCAGCCACCTCGCGGTGCGCGGTGCCGGGCTGCGCACCCTGCAGGCCGACCGACTGCTGCAGCAGGCCAGTACCGGCTATGGAGCCGAGTAAGGTTATGCGACAGGGCCGCCTTACTCTGGACTACTGCGGAATGCATTGTCTAGCATGGACATATGGCAAACGAGACTCAGGAACCTGTCGAGCAGGTCGAGCCGAAACCCGAGCTGCTGCTCGAGAACTGGCGCATGGAGCTGGACAGCGCCGACCTCTACAAATTCCTGGCGCGGCGCGAGCGCGACAAGCAGCGCGCCGCGACTGATGCTCGAGATGGCGGAGGCAGAGATTCGCCACGCCAAGGTGATGCGAAGCGGGACTCGAGGAGCAGGGCGTCCGCGTGCCGACGTTCCATGTCAGCTTCAAGACACGCCTGCTCAAGCTGCTGGCGCGCGTCGGCGGGCCGCGGCTGATCTATCCCCTGCTGCACGGCACCGAGATGGGCGGCACGGCCGACTACGCGGCGCAGGACGCCAAGACGGCGGCGCTGGCCGGCCGAGGAGCGCAGCCACGCCCGAACGCTAGGCGAGATGTCGCGCAGGCGGTAACGGGCGGCGAGCGATGGCATCGCACCGCGGGCGGCGGGACGCTGCGCGCCGCCGTGTTCGGCGTCAACGATGGCCTCGTCTCCAACCTCAGCCTGATCATGGGCTTCGCGGGCGCCAGCGCCGACGCCAAGTTCGTGCTGCTGGCCGGCCTCTCGGGCCTGCTGGCCGGCGCCTCGTCGATGGCGGCCGGCGAATACGTCTCGATGAAGGCGCAGCGCGAGCTGCTGGAGCGCCAGATCGAGCTGGAAGCGGCGGAGCTGGCCGTGTCGCCCGAGGAAGAAGTCGCGGAGCTGGCGCTGATCTACCGCGCCAAGGGGCTCAACAAGGAAGAGGCCGAGCGTCTGGCCGGACGGCTCACCGAGGACCCCAACTGTCGCGCTCGATACGCTTGTACGCGAAGAGCTGGGCCTGGACCCGAACGCAACTGGGCAATCCGATTGTCGCCTCGGTCGGTTCGTTTTCGCTTTCGCGGGCGGCGCGCTCGTGCCGGTGATGCCGTTCTTCTTCGGCGGCTCGACGGGCTCGTGCTGGCTGAGCATCGGGCTGAGCGGCGCCGCGTTGTTCAGCGTCGGCGCGCTGCTGTCGTTGTTCACCGGCAAGGGCACACTGTTCAGCGGACGGCGTCAACTCCTGATCGGAGCCGTCGCCGCCAGCATCACATTCGGGTTGGGGTCGTTGATCGGCGCTTCGACGGGCGTTTAGTCCGAAGATTCGGCATCGCTAACCGTAGGGACGAGGGTTTCTCGTCCCTACGGCAACATTTGCGCGCTAGACGGGCTGTGAGACCGCTCCAGCCGCCGCCAGACGCTGCTTGGCTTCCGCCAGGACGCTCTCAGGCAGCGGGCCCTTCATAGCGGCCTCGACGTTGTCCTTGAGGTGGTCCGGGTTCTTGGTGCCGACGATGGTCGTGGTCAAGCCGGGGTGCGACAGCGTGAAGCGCAGCATGAACTCCATGCGCGACATGCCGTCGAGCAGCTCGTCGAGCTTGGCGTCCTCCCAGCGGTCCTTCATGGTCTCGGCCGGGCACCATGTAGTAGTGCGGTTCCAGTCGTTGGGCGCGCCGCGGGCGACACCGCCGCGGATGATGGTGCCGTGGCCGGTCTGCGGCCGCCTTCGTGATCACGTGCCTCGTGGTCGCGCTGCAGGGCCGAGTACGGAATCTGGAACGCGGCGAAGACGCCCATGTCGATCTGCTCGACGAGGTTGGGCAGCGTGCCGGAGACGCCGACGAAGCGCACCTTGCCCTCGTCCCGCAGCTTCAGCGCCTCCTGCAGCGCGCCGTCCTGTCTCGAACTCCTCTTTGGTCAGGCTGCGGTGGAACTGCACCAGGTCGAGGTGGTCCGTCTTGAGCACGCTTGAGGCTGTTCTCGACGCCCTTGCGGATGTTCTCCGCCGTGTGGACGTGCTCGCCCTGCTGGCCGTCAACGACGCAGCCGCACTTGGAGGCGAGAAAGTACTCGTCGCGGCGGTGCGAGATGTACTTGCCGATGAGCTCCTCGCTGCGTCCGTAGTCGATCGAGGTGTCGATGAAGTTGATGCCGTTGTCGAGCACGGCGTTGAGGATGGTCTCGGCCTGCTCCTCGGTGATTTCGGGCCCGCGGCCGCCGCCGCGCAGCTCCATGGCGCCGAAGCCGAGGATCGTCGCGTCGAAGCCGGTCTTGCCGAGGGTTCGTTTCGGTAGGTCTGCCATTTGGGTGCTCCTAATATCTATGACACGCAACGTCTGCCAGATGCGCATCCTGCGCGCTATCGCGCTTGTTTGCTCCGCTGTGAGTTAGAGGACCTGAGGGGCGACCTCTCAGACTCCCCCGAAGGGGCTGCGCCCCTACTGCCAGGGTTTGTGCATCCGGATCGTAGTGCGAATCGGGCTGCGGCGCTACAAAATGCCTTGCGGCATCCTCTCGCCTTGAGTCACGAGAAGCGGCAGAATGCGGTGGAACCCCGCGCCGATAGCGATTCCGAGGAGCGTTATGGAGATCATTCTCGTCGAGGTGGACGTCAAGCCGGAGCAGGTTGCCGCGTTCAAGGAACTCATCGCCTATGACCAGGAGCACTCCGAGGGCGACGAGCCGGGATGCCTGCGCTTCGACGTGCTGCAGGACACCGAAGACCCGAACAAGTTCTTTTACTACGAGGTGTACAGGGACGAGGCGGCGCGGATGGCGCATCGTGAGACGCCGCACTTCAAGCAGTATGCGGCGGAGTCGTCCGAGATGCTGACGGTAGATGAGCCGGCACATCGTGAAGAACTTCGCGCCGGGCGATGGGGCGTGGCGGTAGACGAACCTCGTAGCTTCTGTTTCGGCGATGGGACGTTGTAACCCCTCACCCTAACCCTTCCCAGTGGGCGAGGGGATGATCTTGCTCCGCCGGTCGTTTCGCCTATTGCCAGGCTTCAAGTGGCGCCCGGGCAGGCCGAAGCGCTGCTGCGGACCGCGACGTGACATTCTTATTCGCGGAGCCTGGCTTTGAGTTCGTAGAGGCGGGTCAGGGCTTGTAGTGGGGTGAGGGCGTCGAGGTCGAGCTCCGCCAGAGCGGCTTCGACCTCCGACGGCGTTGCGGTGGCGAGGAGCGGTAGCTGGGGTAGGACGGCAGCGTGTTTCGAAGGACCTTCGCGCGCCGTCTCTTCCAGCGCGGCGAGCACCTCGCGGGCACGGTCGATGACGGGCGCCGGCATGCCTGCCAACTCCGCGACGTGGATGCCGTAGCTGCGGTCGGCGCCGCCGTCGACGATACGGTGCAGGAAGACGACGCGTGCCGTCCTGCTCCGTGACGGCGACGCTCTGGTTGCGCACGCGCGGCAGCGAGTCGGCCAGCGCCGTCATCTCGTGGTAGTGGGTGGCGAACAGCGTCTTGGCGGCGCGCTCGGGGCGGGCGTGGAGGTATTCGACCACCGCCCGCGCGATCGCGAGGCCATCGTAGGTGCTGGTTCCACGGCCGACCTCATCGAACAGCAGGAGCGAGCGCCGCGTCGCGCCGCGCAGGATCGCGGCCGTCTCCAGCATTTCGACCATGAAGGTCGATTCGCCACGTGCGAGGTCGTCCTGCGCGCCGATGCGGGTGAAGATGCGGTCGACGACGCCGATGCTGGCGCTGGAGGCCGGGACGAAGCTGCCGGCCTGCGCCAGCAGCACGATCAGCGCCACCTGACGCAGATAGGTCGACTTACCGGCCATGTTCGGTCCCGTGAGCACGACGACCTGCGCGCCAGTGCTATCGAGCTGCGTGTCGTTGGGCACGAAGCGGCCTTCGCCGAGGCTGCGCTCGACCACCGGGTGACGCCCGTCACGGATGACGATGCTCTCGCCGTCGTCGATGACGGGCCGCACGTAGCCATTACGCGCCGCAGTCTCGGCCAGGGCGCTGTAGACGTCAATCTCGGCCACGGTACGCGCCAGCGAGCCCAGAGCCCCGGATGCCGCGGCGAGTTGGGCGCAGACCTGGCGAAACAGCGCACCCTCCAGCTCACCGATGGCCTCGCGCGCGCCGAGGATGCGCTCCTCGAGTTCTTTGAGGCGCGGCGTCGTGTAGCGCTCGGCGTTGACCAGGGTCTGCTTGCGCTGGTAGTCGTCCGGCACGAGCGCCTGGTTCGCCTTGCTGACCTCGATGTAGTAACCGAAGACCCGGTTGTAAGCGACACGCAGGCCGCGGATGCCGCTGCGCTCGCGTTCCTCCGCTTCGAGCTGCGCCAGCGCGCGCCGCACGTCGCCGGTGAGCTCGCGCGCCTCGTCAAGCTCGCGCGAAAAGCCTTCGCGGATGACGCCACCGTCGCCGACCAGCGGCGCCGGGTCGTCGGCCAGGGCGGCTTGCAGCAGTGCCGACGCTTCGTCGCGAGCAGTGGTTTCGATATTTGAGCCGTAACCCTTCCTACACGCTTCGATTAGCTCTGGATACGTCTCGAGACCTTTTCGTAGCGCCGCGAGGTCGCGGGGCATCGCCGCGCCTGCAGTGATGCGACCTACGATGCGTTCGAGGTCGGGCATCTCGCGTAGCTGGTCGCGTACCGCACCCCGCATCATGGCGTCATTGAAGAAGGACTCGACTCTGTCCAGCCTCGACTCGATGTCCTGCGCGTCGACCAGAGGCTGGCCGAGCCAGCGGGTCAGCGTGCGCGAGCCCATCGCCGTCCGGGTCGAATCTAACGCTTCGATTAGGGTCCCCCGCTTACCGCCCTCTCGCGTCGAGGCGAAGAGCTCGAGGTGACGGCGGGCGCTGGCGTCGAGGACGAGATAGCGCGACGGGTTGTAGACGGTGAGGTCGCGCACGTTGGCCAGCGCGGCCTTCTGGTTGTCGGCGAGGTAGGCCAGGACGGCGCCGGCGGCGGCGGTTGCCTGCGGCATGTTGCGCAGGCCGTAGCCCTCCAGCGACGCGACGCGGAAGTGCGCTTGCAGTCGCTCCCCTGCCTCCTCGGCGTTGAAGAGACGGCTGTCCAGCGGCGTGCGCGGCGACTCATACGGCGCCGGGAGGTCGACGCCCTCCGGCAGCAGGACTTCGGCCGGCTGCCAGACGCGCCAGCTCGGTCGCGAGGTCGGCGTCGTCTACCTCGGTTGCCGAGAACTCACCAGTCGTTATGTCGACAAAGGCCAGGCCGTGGCGGCTTTGAAGCTGGGGGGCACCCCCAGACCCCCACTGAAGTCCCCGCTCGCTTCGCTCGGAGCCGCCCGGCGCGACCGCGGCGAGGTAGTTGTTGGCGGCGCCGCCGAGCAGCTCCTCCTCGACCACCGTGCCCGGCGTGACGACGCGCGTCACCTCGCGCGCCACGAGGTCGCGCCCGGCGCGCTTTGCCTTGCCGGTGCCCTGCGTGACGCCCGCAGGGTCCATCTGCTCGCAGATCGCCACCTTATAGCCGCGGCCGACCAGCTTCTTGAGGTGCGCCTGCAGTGCGTGGTGCGGCACGCCGGCGAGGGGCACGCGCAGGTCCTTGCCCATCGGCTTCGAGGTCAGGGTTATGTCGAGTTCCATCGCCACGAGCTTCGCGTCGTCGTCGAACGTCTCGTAGAAGTCGCCGAGGCGGAAGAAGACGATGGCGTTGGGGAAGCGGCGCTTGACGTCGAGGTACTGGCGGCGGATGGGAGTCGTCATGCGGCCCTTCCCGACGCCACCCCACCGGGCATACGTGCAGGCAGGCATACAGGCATCAGAGGGTTTGCGAGGTTCACGGGGTAATCGTAGCGTCAGGCGTACGGGCTCTGCTAGCGCGACTGGCGTTAGACGTCGAAGTAGAAGAGGCGGGTGTGGCCTATGCCCGCCTTCGAGACGGAGCTGAATGATGCTCTCGGCCTGCTTGAGGTGCATGAGGTCGTGGTAGGCCCACTGGTGAGCGATGTCGGCGACGCTGATCTCGCCCGCCTCGTCGTGGTCGCCGGCGCGGCCCAGCGCCTCCGGCGGCTGCGCAGAAGGCTTTAAATGGTCTTTTGCGTGCTCTTCTCATCCTTTTACGCTTATGTTATTGTCCTGGAGCCGTAACGAATGGTTCTGAAACATCGTTAATCAATTGCGAGATTTCGTTTCAGGCGGGACTCGTCCGCGGCGGGGCAAACACCAGCTTTTTTCTGCGCTTGCAGTCACTGGTCTTCCCGGGGAGGTGCGACAGACACATCTAGAAGGACGGAGTTTTCTGAATGGACTCACTCCGGCACGGACGCCGGATTATTGCAAGGAGCACACCTAAATGAAGCGCAGCATTCTGCTGAGCGTAATGTTTATCGGCGGCATCCTGGCCGTCCTCGGCTTTAGCGCCGCATCGTTCTACTCCAGCGTCTCGACCGACGAGACGCTCACGGTCGGAACGTTAGACTCTGAACGAATCCACGGTCTTCACCTGCACCCCAACCGACATCGGCTCGAGCGGCGACGACGGATTGTGACTGGACAGTGACCAATGACGGTTCGCTCCCAGGACGAGTGTGGATCAACATCGAGGGCAGCCCGGCGACAGGGACGGACCCGTTGAGCGGTGACCACTTCTACGCGGTCGGTTTCGGTGCTGCGCATGACGCCACCCCCATAGTGAATCCTATTGCTCCGGTTCAGCTTTCGGGCTTCTTCGGTGCCTGCAATGACAACGGGCTGATGGCCGCTGGTGGCACGTTCAGCGCTGGCTACGTCCTTGCCTGGGGCACCGACGCGGGCCAGCCGTCGCTCAGCAACGACCTGCAGGGCGACAGCTTCACGCTGGACCTTCAACATCCTCCTCCTCGAGGACGGTGAGACGCCGAACGCTACCTGCGACCGGTCCTGCATAAGGGCATAACTGAGGCAGGTTCCCCGGCTGCCGGAGTATCCGGCAGCCGGGGAACGACTCTTTCGAAGGAATCGGGCGGGACATGATTGACGGACGGCTGACGCGCGTTTCCAGACGCTGGCTTCCGCGACTGCTGCAGGTAGCAGCGGTCCTGCTGATGCTGTCGCTGGGGGCTATCGCCGTCATGGTGGTGGCGGGACCGCGCTTTGGCTATCAGTACGCGATCATCAAGAGCGGGTCGATGTCCCCGGCTTATCCGACTGGTTCGATCATTCTCACAAAAGAAGTCAATCCGGCTGAGGTCAAGGTAGGGGACGTGGTCAGCTGGCGGATCGGCAACGACCCGCGGCGCATCGTCACCCACCGGGTCGTCGAGGTCACCTCCGACGCTAACGGCCTTGCCTTCCACACCAAGGGTGACGCAAACGAGCGTCCGGACGTCGACCTGGTGCCGGGCTCGTATCTGCGTGGCCGGGTGATCCTGGGCGTGCCGCAGATCGGCTACGCGGCGCCGTTCTTCCAGCGTCAGCTATTCTTTGTCGCTCTCGTCATGGTTCCCGGCGCGATCCTGATTGCGATGGAGCTGAGAAAGGTCTACCGAGAGCTGCGCGGCCGGGACGTAGCAAGGCGGATCGGCAACGACACGCAGAGTGGCGTCACTCACCGGGTCGCCGAGGTTGCCTCCGACGCCAACGGCCTTGATTTCCGCACCAAGGGTGACGCGAATGAGCTTCCGGACGCCGAGCTGATGCCGGGCCCCGATCTGCGTGGCGAGGTGATCCTGGGCGTGCCGCAGATCGGCCACGCGGCGCCGTTCTTCCAGCGTCAGCGATTCTTTGTCGCTCTGGTCATGGTTCCAGGCGCGATCCTGATTGCGATGGAGCTGGGAAAGGTCTACGGAGAGCTTCGCGGCCAGCGCGGCCGGGACGTAGCAAGTTGAAAGAGCAGATGAGAAGGCCCTCGGGCAGAAGCCTGGACCCAGGAAGCTTACACCGCGTGGCGCTGTCCTGACCGTGGTCCTGGCCGCGTTTCTGCTCAGCGTGACCGCATCTCAGATCGATTACAGCTCGAGCGAGTTTTTCAGCGCCGTGGATACCGGCGTTAGCTTCACGGCCGATTTCCCGGTGCCGCTCGGCAGTATCACGATCATCAAAGACACCGACCCGAACAGCATCCAGCCGTTCGAGTTCACAACCTCCGGCGACCCGCTTTCCACCTTCAACCTGGTCGACAACAGCGACCTCGAAGGTGAAGTGACCGACACGAAGACTTTCGGCGGCCTGTCTGGCGGGGTCTATACGATCACGGAGACGCTGGAAGAGGGTTACCGCGTAGCAAACATCGTCTGCGACGACCCCGGCGAAACTATGATCGACATCGGCGACGACGCAGTTTTCGACCTGGATGTGGACCACTCTGTCACGATCACGCTGGCCGAAGACGAGCAGGTGATCTGTACCTTCACCAACGAGCTGGAGGAGCAGGAACTGCTGCCTGGCGACCCGGAGAACCCCTCTATCGACGGCAACCTGACGGCGTCGACCTGACACCGCCTAGCGAGCAGAACGCATCGCGTTCCAGGAGACGGGCGAGTAGATGAAACCAAACGGCAAGCTGAAGACATCGCTGCATCTGGCGGTCATCGCCGGCGTGCTGGCGTTCATTGCCGTGGTTGCCGCCAGCTGGTCCACTCCCCTGGGGACGCCAGTCACTCGCGTGTCGGCCGCCGAGGGCATCTTCCTACAGATCGATGGCGGTGGAGGGACGTTCGTTTTCTCACCGATCATGTGTGAGAGCGACAACGTCTCGCCCTTGAGTCGGTGCGCCACGGAGCTCGTCATAAGCAACGTTGGTGAATCGGACTCGTCGCCCTTTCTCTACACGATCGCTGCCTGGGCGGACAATGACGGCGTCGACAACGGCGCGATCGGGTCCAGCGGTGATGATCTCACCGCCTGCTTTAACATCAACCTGATCCTGGGGGCCAGCTCTGCTGACGGAGTGAACGTCGGCGACAATTCGGAGGACGGCCCCTTGCCGGGCTCGGAGCTCCGGCTGGACGAAACGCAAACCTGGGGCCTCGAGGCGTCTGTCGACGACGACAACGCCTGCCAGGGCGCATCTACGACGATCATCGTCGTGGTGGAGGCCCTCGGGGACGACGAAGAATTGTCAAACACCGACCCGGGCCCATCCGGGAACTTCGACAACCCGGGAACGACGACAGCGGCAACATCGACGAACAACCCTGCCCCAACGAATGAGGTGCAGGGCATTCAGGGTCAGGGCAACCGGAGCACACCGGTGAATGAGATTGCCGGCGTGCGGCGCCTGCCGGTAACCGGTTCCGGAGGCTTCCCGGGTGGGTCTGGTCCACAGCCGGGTGCCCTCGAAGCAGTGCTCATGGTGCTGTGCCTGGCAACAGTATTCGCAGGGATTGGACTGCTGCGCGGGCTTGGGAGAAAGAGCGAACCCGGGAGCTAACCAAAGCCTTCGACTGAGGCGCAGAAGACGATGGCGTTGGGGAAGCGGCGTTTGACGTCGAGGTACTGGCGGCGGATGGGAGTCGTCATGCGGCCCTTCCCGACGCCACCCCACCGGGCATACGTGCAGGCAGGCATACAGGCATCAGAGGGTTTGCGAGGTTCACGGGGTAATCGTAGCGTCAGGCGTACGGGGTCTGCTAGCGCGACTGGCGTTACACGTCGAAGTAGAAGAGGCGGGTGAGTTGACGGGCGTCCGACCTCACCCTAACCCTTGCATTCAGGGAGAAGGAACGGCTGGCCCGGGCGATGGGAGGTTTGGCGAGCAGACGGATTCTGCAGGTTGAAACCTGCAGCTTCGCAGGCGTGAGGTTGGAAGGGCATCACCCGGCTGGGTTTCCTGCGGATGGGACGCCCTGGGCCCGATGAATCGCGCCCCCACCGAAGGTGCGTTGGGCTGGACACGCCACGAGGTCAAAAGTGCGGTGGGAGTGGTGTTTGGTTGGGGACGGGCTCTAGTCGTAAGAGGCGGGTTGGACGGAGATTAGCTCGGGCGCTGGGCCGACGTTGGGCGGGAAGCGGTCGACGACTTCGATGACGTCCGGGAGCAGCTCGTGGCAGACGAAGCAGTCGAGGCAGGGGCCGTCGCTCTGGCCGGTGACGGCGTTGAGGCAGGTCTCGGTGGCGCGGGCCATGGCTTCGGCGTGCTCGGGACGCTGCGCGGCGTCGCGGTCGGCCTCGTAGCGCGTCAGGCCTCTGCAGACTCTGGCGCGGCAGCGGCGCTCGAAGATGTGCTCGTTCATCTCCTCGGCAAAAGAATCGATGACGTTCATGATGACCGAGGGCGCGAACTGGCCGTGGAAGCAGTTGGAGTAGCGCAGCGTCTCGGCCAGGAGGCGGAACTTCGGGATGTCGGACTCGCGGCCGCCGCCGTTCTTGATGCGGCGCATCATCTCGACCATGCGCTGCGTGCCGCCGTGACAGGTGGTGCAGCGACCGCAAGACTCGTCCTCGAGGAACCACTCGAACTGCGTCGCGAGGTCGATGACGCAGGCGCGGTCGTCGAGGAAGACGAAGCCGCCGCCGCCGAGACCGACGGCGTTGCCTTCGCGGAAGCTCTCGGGCTCGATAGTGAAGCTGAGAGCGCGGTCATTGACGATGCCGAGCAGCGGGCCGCCGGGCTGCAGCGCCTTGAAGCTGTGACCCTCGGGCGGGCCGCCGGCGCAGACTTCGTACGCGTCGCGGACCCTGGTGCCGAACGGCAGCTCGAAGCAACCGACGCGGTTGACGTGGCCGGAGACGGTGAACATCATCGTGCCCGGATTGCGCTCCGTGCCGACCTCGGCGAACTTCTCGACGCCGACGCGCATGCAGTAGGCGGCGCCGTGGTAGCTCTGGACGTTGTTGACGTTGCTGCCCTGGCCGAAGACGCCGGATGCGGCCGGGAACGGCGGGCGGAGCTTCGGCATGCCGCGCCCGTCCTCAACCGAGGCGATGAGGCCGGACTCCTCGCCGCAGACGTAGCTGCCGGCGCCGCGGATGACCTTGAGGTCGAACGCGAAGTCGCTGCCGAGCACGCCCTCGCCGAGGAGGCCGCGCTCACGCGCCTGATCCACGGCGCGCGTCATGCGCTCAAAGGCCAGCGGGTACTCTTCGCGGATGTAGACGTAGCCGAGGTAGGCGCCGCAGGCGTAGCCGCCGATGGTCATGCCCTCGATCAGGGCGTGGGGGTCGTTCTCCATCGTCATGCGGTTGACCCAGGCGCCGGGGTCGCCCTCGTCGGCGTTGCAGACCATCGTCTTCGGTGTCGACGGCGAGGTGCGCAGGAAGTCCCACTTGCGGCCGGTTGGGAAGAAACCGCCGCTACGGCCGCTGAGCTTGGAACCGGAGACTTCGGCGATGACCTCTTCCGGGGTCATGCCCAGGGCACGGTTGAGGCCGGCGTAGGCGCCGCGCGCGATGAAATCGTCGATGCTGTCCGGGTCGGCGAAGCCCATGTCGGCCATGAGTCCGCGGTTCTGAATCGCCCACCAGGCATGGTTCTCCATCGGTTCGACGTCTTCGCGGAAGCCGCCCAGCGCGCCGATCGCCCAGCGGTTGGCCGACTGGTCGTTGACCACGACGGAATCGACGAACTCGGCGGCGTCCTCGGCCTTCACGGGGCCGTAGACGATGACGGAGCGGTCCGGCCTGGAGACGATGACAACCGGGTTGGCGAACGACATGCCGTTGCCGCCGACCTGGTCGACGTCCGCGTCCGCTTTCGCTTTCGTGACGGCGTCGCGCAGGGCGTCCAGGGTTGCCCGTGCGCCGACGGCGATGCTCGACGTGTCGATGCAGACGGCGAGCCGCGGGCGCGCGTCGCCGTCGATGCGCTTACCGGCGTCTTCGGCGGCGTCGACGAGGTCGCGGTACGGCGGCATCAGGGTTTTTCGCCGTTCTGGAGTTTCTTGACGAGCTCGACGGTGCCTGCGGCGGTCAGCGGCCCGACGACCTCGCCGTTGACCCAGACCTGGGGCGCGTTGTCGCAGGTGCCGTTGCATTGGCCCATGTGGAGGCCGAGCTTGTTGTCGGCCGTGTTCTGGCCCATGCCGCAGCCGGTCAGTGCTCTCGAGGACGGTGCGGATGTTTTCGCCCCCCTTGATGAAGCAGGCAGGGCCGCTGCACCAGGAGATTTTGGTCTCAGGCGGCGGCGTTTCACGGAACTCGGAGAAGAAAGTGAGCGCGCCGTAGACGCGGGCCTCGGAGAGGCGCAGGTGCTGCGCGACGGCGGGGATGGCCTGTTTCGGGACGTAACCATAGTGGTGCTGGATGCGGTGCAGGGCTTCCAGCATGTCGCCTTCGCCGGGCTTGAGGCCGTCGAGGAGGCCTCGAACCTCGAGGATCGCCTCGGTCGGCTGCACGGCGCCCCAGTAGCTCGTCATCGTGAGGTCACTATACGAAGCGTGATGCGTTGGGTAAAGGTGGCGGAAGGGTGTCGCTGGCCGGGGAGCGGACTGCGCGTCCTGCGCCCTTCCTGTCGGTCGGGCTTGTTCGCTCCGTCCTCTCAATGAGCTTTCTGAGGGCAGACCCCTCAGACTCCCCTCGCAGGGGCTGCGCCCCTACTAACCCAGCCTGCTGAGGGACAGTCCTTCGGAAGTTCCCGCGAGCTGCCGGTGAGATAAGGGGGCCTTGCTGCAGCGAACCCCGGCAGCGGAGTCTCCAGTGGAAAGGCGCCTGGGACATCCTGCCGGCGATCGAAGCGGAGCCTCAGGCAACTTGACGACAGGTTCCCTCCCACCCCAGATTGCCGCGCCGCCTGCCGGCTGGCTCGCAAATGACTGGACTCGCCGCCATGGCAGTCAGTTGAAGAGCGAACCCTGCACGTGGAAACACGCAAATTCGTCGAAGAAGCATGAGGGGGCGATGAAGGGGGAGCTATTCGACGCAAAGACGTTCCACGACGCGGTACATGACTTCGACGCCACGGCGGAGATTGGCGAGCGAGATGCGTTCGTTGTTGCCGTGCATGCCACCCTGCTCTTCGGGGCCAAGCAGCATGGGGACGAAGCCGTAAGCGGGGACGCCGTGGCGGCGGAAGGCGCGGGAGTCGGTGAAGCCGGCCGTGACGCGCGGCAGCACGGCCGCCTCAGGCATCACTTCGTTGCAGACGGCCCTGATCGCTTCGTGCAACTCGGTGTCGGCGGACGAGGCCGGGCTCTCGGACGCGAAGGCGATCTCGATCTCAACCCGGGGGTCATCGATGACCTCGCGTAGCTCGCTGATGAAGCGCTCATGCGTGTAACCGGGCACGAGGCGGCAGTCCAGCGTCGCCGAGGCTGTGGCCGGGATCACGTTGTGCTTGACGCCGCTCTGCAGCCCCGTGGCGCTGATCGTGTTGCTCAGCAGAGTGCGCAGCGAGCGATA
The DNA here is from genome assembly GCA_963766645.1 of uncultured Chloroflexia bacterium. GTDB lineage: Bacteria > Chloroflexota > Dehalococcoidia > DSTF01 > WHTK01 > WHTK01. Next base: position 225,487 of record CAVYAY010000003.1, read on the forward strand.
GCGCTCGGCGATCTGCGCCGGCGTGGACTTCGACGGGTCAGAGTCGATATAGCCCTCCGCGAAGGCGGCCTGCAGCGCTTCAGCGACGGGCTGCGTCATGAGGAACGGGCGCTGCCACGCCTGCACGCGGTGCATGCGCGCACCATGCGGTCGAGCACGTTGTCCTCGTGCGGCGCGGAGCCATGGCCGGGCTTGCCGGTGGCGCGCAGGGTCAGCCACAGGGGGCTCTTCTCCGCCAACGAAACGCCGAACAGCGGGCGCTCCGAGCCGAGGTACGCCTCGGCGCCGTAACCGCCCTCGTTGATCACGAAGGCGGCGTCGAGAAGCTCCGGGTGCTCCCGGTCGAGCCATTCGACGCCGTAGTCGGAGCCCGCCTCCTCGTCCGCGACGGCGAGGAAGCGCAGCGGGCGCCGCAACCGGACGCCGCGACGCTTTAGTGTCAGCATCGTCAGCAGCTCGAGAACGCCCATGCCTTTCATGTCGAGTGCGCCGCGGCCCCAGAGGAAGCCATCTTCGATCTGGCCCGCGAAGGGGTCAATGCTCCACTGCTCCGCCTCCACCGGCACGACGTCGGTGTGATTGAGCAGGATCAGCGGCTTTTCGTCGCCTTCGGCGTCGAGGTCGGCGACGAGGTTGGCGCGCCCCGGCGCCGAGATCAGCTTGCGCGACTCGATGCCCTCGGCGGTGAGCAGTTCGGCCAAGAAGTCAGCGGCGCGCTCTTCGTTACCCGGCGGGTTCGTGGTATCGACGCGGATATAGCGCTGCAGCAGCTGCACCGCCTCGGCGGCGACTTCGTCCCAATTGATCTCATGCATGGCGCCCTATTCTTGCACAGCAGAGGCGCTAGGAAAGCAAACCGAGGCGACGGGCGTCAGCCTCGGTCCATTCCGTGGCAGCCAGGACGCTGCCCAACGTCTTCCGGGTCAAACGATCGGATCCGTGACGTGGGTGGATTACGGTCGCGCGACCGTCTCCGTGCGTATAGAACCGTCCACCCGTGCGAGTCTGGCGGCGCAGTTGGAATCCATCGCGCACCAAGGCGCGTTCCAGATCGCGAACAGAAACGTTGCGAAGGAGATGCGTAAGGTTGGCTCCTGAAGTCATCCTCGGGCCTTTGAGCACGTTTTCCAGAAGACCCTAGGCGCTTGTAGAGTGCCCGGAGAAATTCTCTTGCGAAGGTCAGGCGACAACCGCTACCGCAGCGCCTTCGACCCCGGAATCAACAGCCTCTAGCGGGATCGGTCGACCGTCCTCAAGCAAGACCTGGACGTAGGCTCGTGCAGCTTCCTGGATGGCCTCGAGCGCTTCGTTCGGCGAACCGGCATCCACGGCGCAGCCGGGCAGAGCCGGCACGACGGCGCTCCAGAAGCCGTCCTCCTGCTCCAACTCAACTCGGAAGATGTACGACTTCATGGGATCCAGTCTAGCGCGCTACGCGTCAACCGGCAGGCCCATGGCCTCGCGGTAGGCGCGGGTTACCTCGGGCGGCTGACCGTAGAGGAAAAGAAAGCCATCGTCCTGGTCGATTCCCTGCTCACGGGCCAGCGTGACCCCGGGCGGCGTGCCGTCGATGAAGCGGTCGCGGCCGATGATCGGCAGGGGCACGCACTGGTTCAACTCTTCGTCGCGAACCAGCGCCTTGGGCTCGCCGCCGTCCGCGATCAGCTTGACGTCGTCCATGAGGCGGCGGCGCATCATGATGACGCCCTTGTCGCTCTCACCGAGATGCTCCTGGGTGCGGTCCGCGACGATGTCCTGGCCAACCCAGGCGACGAAGTCCTGGTTCATGACATGGCTGGTGATCCAACGGCCCGTCTTTTCGTCCTTGACCGGCGAGTACCAGTAGGGGATGCGGTCCTGTTTGTAGGGGCGGCGATCGTCCGGCACGCCGTTGTAGAACCAGCCGACGCTCAGCGTGTTGTCGTCGTCGATCGGGACGCGCCACTCGAAGTGGTCGCCGGTGAAGAGGCAGTTGGGCCAGAGGCAGGTGCGGCCGACGCTCCACAGCTCATCGTCCTGCGAGCCACCCTCCATAACGCGGCGGTAGACGAAGCCGTATTCGAACTCGTCGAAGCCGATCTTGAGGTGAGTTGGGATCTGCTTGCCTTCGCGGGCGCCTTTCAGCGCGAGGCCCCAATTAGCGTGGAGCCATTCGAAGTGGACGGGGTCGATGCTGTTTTCCTGGCATTGCAGCCAGTTGCAAGGCACCTCCGAGAAGACGACCTGGACGAAACCGTTTTCCCAGGTAAAGGGTTCCCAGGTGGGACAGAGCGGCGCCGGCTGCGGGCCGAGGTAGGCCCAGAGCAGTCCAGCTTTGGCTTCGACAGGATAGGACTTGATGCTGATGCGTTCCTTGTAGTTCGCCTCGGGGCGCGCCATCTCCTCGTAGGGCTGCTCAAGGCACTTGCCGGTCTCGTCGAAGAGCCAGCCGTGGTAGTTGCAGCGCAGGCCGCAGTCTTCGACCATGCCGTACGACAGGTCGGCGCGGCGGTGGGGGCAGTGGCGATCGACGAGGCCAAAGGTGCCGCTGGAATCGCGGTACAGCGTGAGGTCTTCGCCGAGGAGGCGCACCGGCTTGGTCGGGTTGTCTTCGAGCTCGGCGACTGCGGCGACGGGCATCCAGTAGTAGCGCAGCAAATCGCCCGTCGGGGTGCCGGGGCCGACCTGCATCAGAAGCTTGTTCTCGGAGTCGCTTAGCATCTCTACCTCGCGTGAGCTGGCCTACATCCTCTTCTCGCCACGCAAATTGTAGCCGTGGAGAAACCTATCCGCACCCCCGTGACCGATTCTACCCGGCGGGTACTTGCGCAAACAAGATACAATGCATACGATTCATTGACCGGTGAATAGTCCATGACCTTCAGGTCATATCAGGCGAGCAAGAGTGGTCGATAGGAAATGTGCATTGACCAGGCGTCCCTACCTGCTGAAAGACGGTCAAGGCTATGGAAACTGATCCCCAGCACCCGGACTTCGCCCGCGCCGTAGAGGCCGTGGAGGCGCGAGCCTGGGCGTCGCTGGGAGTGATCTCGGCGGCAGAACCGCTGTTCGACGACCGCGGGATCATCGCCGCGACTGCTCTGTTCACCGAGCCGACGTATCCGCTGGCCAACCGCGTCGTCGGCCTGGGCATGAAGCGGCCGGTGCCGACGGAGCTTCTCGACCGCATCCTCGACATCTACGACGCAAGGGGTGCCGAGTCTATCTTCATCCCGATGGCACCGACGGCTCGCCCCTCCACCTTGCCTCGGCTCCTGAAGGAGCGCGGCTTCGAGCCGGCGATGAAAGAAGCGAAACTCTATCGCAGCACCAAGAACCCGCCGGAGATGGACCCGCGCGATCACGTTGTAAAGGCGACAGAGGCAGATTACGAAATCATGCTGAACCTCTATCGCAGCGGAGGCATGCAAGCAGACTGGGCGGAAGTGATGGCGGGCAACCTCGGGGCGCCCTTCTGGCATCACTACATGGCGCTGTACAACGACAGACCGGTTGCCATGGCGAGCCTGTTCGCGTCGCAGGGTTTTGCCATCTTCTATCCGGGTTGGACCATGCCAGCGTACCGTCATCGCGGTTACCAGCGCGCCCTGGGTGCGCACCGCATTGCCGCCGCGGCGGAGTTGGGATGCGCCTGGGTGACCGCCAACCTGGATGTCACGGACGACCCCATCGGGTTCACGATTCGCTCATATGCCCGCCTCGGCTTCGAGCTGATTTACGTCAGGACGACGCATATCAGACATCGCCCTAACGTGCCGTTGCCGAACGCCTACAGCCGGCGTCTGCTGATGCCGCGCAATTGATCGCACGCTTCAAGCCACTTTTTCAACCGAAAGCCGTAGCTTACACTTCGTTCGATCTCGCATAAAGGAGGATCTCCGTTGGCTCGCTTCGCACGGGAAATTGTAATCAACGCGCCGCCCGACAAGGTCTTCGAGTACGTCGCCGATATGCCGCGACACTCTGAATGGGCACAGCACGACCTCCAGGTGACGCAGACCTCGCAGGGCGGCGCCGGCGTGGGAACCACTTTCGCCAGCGTCGCCCATCAGTTCGGCACGCAGCGCGAGACGCAGACCGTGGCCGACTACACGCCCGGAACACGCTTCGCGTTCGACGCGCGCGGCTCGATCGGCACAGTACGCCACGCGTTCGACCTCTCGGTCGCGGACGGCGGCACGAAGGTGACGAAGTCGATGGAGATTTCGGAGCCTTCGCTGATGGCGCGCATCATGGCCCCGATGATCGCGTATCAGACGAAGAAGGGGCTGGCGGTCGACCTGGAGCGGATCAAGGCGAAGCTGGAGGCCTAGTGTCCGTGGGCGTACTGGCCCGCGTAGCCCAGGGATGCGAGCAACTGATCCTCGCGCGCCTTCATCCGCTGCGATTCCGTCTCGTCGTCCTCGTGGTCGTGGCCTAGGAGGTGAAGCAGGCCGTGCGTCAGCAGGTGCGCCAGCTCGCCGGCGACGGCGCGTCCCGCTTCTGACGCCTGGGCTTGCGCGACGGGAAGGCAGATCACGACCTCGCCGAGGGATGGCGCGACGTCCTCCGGCGACCTGAAGGTCGCCGCTACGTCCGCTTCAGCGAAGGAGAGCACGTCGGCGAGTTCGTCACGGCCGCGATAGAGGCGGTTGAGCTCGCGCACCGTCGCCTCATCAGCCAAAACAACCTCAACCTCGACCTCGGATGCCACGTCCTCGGCGTCGAGGACACTGCGGGCAACGCGGCGTAGCTCGGCGACGGTGATCGCGCCGCGCGAACCGCGGGTGAGCTGGACGTGGACCTTACGAGGCATACTCCGGTAATGCTACCGCTAGCCGGGTAAAGGAGCGCTACTGCGCGAAGACGGCGGCTGCGTCGCGGGCGGCGTGGAGCAGAGGCGATGGGACGATGCCGACGAAGAGGATGCCGGCGACGGCGACCATGAGCGCGAGCTTGAGGGCGTTGGTGGTCGGCACCGACTCCGTGCTCTTCGGCTCGCCGGTGAACATGATGCCGGCGACGCGCAGGTAGTAGAACGCCGACGCGACACTGTTCAGCACCGCGATGACGACGAGCCAGATCAGGTGGCTCTCGACGGCGGCGTTGAAGATGTAGATCTTGGCCACGAAGCCGGCCGTCGGCGGGATGCCGGTCAGCGAGACGAGCGCAAAGGCGAACGCCCCAGCCAGCCACGGCGACCGGCGCGCCAGGCCCGGCGTAATCGGCGATCTCGTCCGACCCGGTTCGAGCCGAGATCGCGATGACGACGATGAAGGCGCCGAGGTTGGTCAGCGCATAGGCGCCCATGAAGAAGAGCACGCTGCTGGCGCTGCTGCTGAAGCCGCCGTCGGCAGCCGAAATCGCCGCCAGCCCGACGAGTGATGTAGCCTGCCTGCGCGATCGAGCTGTACCCGAGCAGGCGTCTGACGTTGGTCTGCACCATCGCCAGCAGGTTGCCCAGCGTCATAGACACCGCCGCGACGATGGCGAAGGTCTCCGACCAGCTGTCGGAGATCACCTCACTCGTGCATGCCTTCGTAGAAGATGCGCAGCACGACCGCGAACGCCGCCGCCTTGCTAGCGACGCTGAGGAAGGCGGCGACCGGCGCCGGCGAGCCCTGGTAGACGTCGGGCACCCACATCTGGAACGGCACGACGGCCATCTTGAAGCTGAGCCCGGCAATCAGCATTACGCTGGCCAGCAGCGAGCCCGGCGCGCATGTCGTCGCCACGCTCGGCGATGACGCTGGCGATGCTGACTTCGCCTCCGGCGCCACCAAGAGCGCGTCGTGCCCGTGAGCCCGAAGAGATATGCCATGCCGTAAAGGATGACGGCGCTGGCGACGGCGCCCATGAGGAGGTATTTGACGCCCGCCTCGGTCGACCGCTCATCACGTTGAAGCGACGTCATGATGTACTGCGCGATGCTGGTCGTCTCCAGCGCCACGAAGATCAGGATAAGGTCGCGACTGGCCGCCAGAAGCAGCATCGCCGAGGTGGCGAAGAGGACGAGGGAGTAGAACTCCGCCTCGTAGTCGCGGAAGCGTTTGGCGTACTCCTGCGAGGCGAGAATGATTGCCGCCGCGATGCCGCAGAAGAGGAACCAGAAGTAGAGCGAGAAATCGTCCAGGACGACCGAATTCGCGAACGAGTAGCCGCTTTCGTCGCGCGACAGCAGCGAGAACGCCCAGCCGGCGGCCAGCGCCGGGCCGAGGAGCGCGAAGACGAGCAGCGCCTTACCCCTGGCGGCAGGGAACGGCTTGCCCCGGGGCAGGAAATCCCAGATCAGGATCAGCGCCGCGACGCCGGCCATGACGAGGATCGGTCCGATGCGGTCGAGGTCGTCAGCCATCTCCTAGCCCAACCCCAGCGTGCGCCGCACGCCGCTCTCGAGCACGTCGACGATCGTCGCCGGGTAGATGCCGACGCCGATGATGACGCCGACGAGCGCCGCCATGCTGATCTGCTCCCACCACGCCGTCGTGTCCGGCAGGTGCTCCCATTCCTCGTTGCGAGGCCCGAAGAAGACACGCTGCACCGTCCAGAGGATGTAGCCGGCCGAGAGCAAGATGCCGACGACCGCGATGATCGTCGGCGCCTCGAACGCCTGGACGCTGCCCAAGGAAGACGAGCAGCTCGGCCACGAAACCGGACATCGTCGGCAAGCCGAGGGACGCGAAGCCGGCGATGACAAACACGGTCGCCGCGATCGGCATGACGTGCGCCAGGCCGGACATGGCGGAGATCTGCCGCGTGTGAGAGCGGTCGTAGATCAGCCCCACCATGACGAAGAGGAGGGCGGTGATGGTGCCGTGCGTGAACATCTGCAGTGCGGCGCCGGTCAGGCCGACCTGGCCCAGCGCCGCAACTCCGAGCAGGACGTAGCCCATATGGCTAACGCTGGAGTAGGCGATCAGGCGTTTGAGATCGGTCTGGCGCATGGTCAGGATGGCGCCGTAGATCACGCTGGCCGCGGCCAATGCCGCGAGATAGACGTGGTAGTTGTCGAATTGCTCCGGCAGGATGCCGACGAGGATGCGGATCAGGCCGTAGCCGCCCATCTTGAGCAAAACGCCGGCGAGGATCACGCTGACGGCGGTCGGCGCGTCGGTGTGAGCGTCCGGCAGCCAGGTGTGCAGCGGGATCACGGGCAGCTTGATGGCGAAGGCGGCGAGGATGAGGAAGAAGACGGCGTTCAGCGAGATCGCCGGGTTTGTGATGTCGGCCTGGGCCAGCTGCTCCATGTCGAAGGTGCCGGCCGCGAAGCCGAGCACGAGGAAGCCGACAAGCATCAGCGCCGAACCTGACAGCGTGTACAGCACGAACTTCATCGCGCTGTACTCCTTGCGGCCCGTGCCCCAGATCGAGATCAGGAGGAACATCGGCACCAGCTCGAGCTCCCAGAAGAGGAAGAACAGGATCAGGTCCTGGGCCGCGAAGACGCCCATGACTGCCGTCTCCAGCAACATCAGCCAGGCGAAGTACTCCCGCGGCCGCAGCTCGATGCGCCAGGAGATCAGCACCGCGACGACGAAAAGGAAGCCGGTCAGCAGCATCATCGTGGCGCTGAGACCGTCGACGCCGACGTAGTACTGCGCCGTGAAGTTCGACGTTTCTATCCACTTGACGCGCTCCGTGAGCTGCAGCGTCAGGTCGACGCTGTCGAAGCCGACGTACATCGCCAGTGCCAGCGCCAGGTTGACGGTCGCGAATAGCGCCGCGACGTACTTCGCGTTCTGCTCTTGCACGCGCGGCATCAGGAACAACGCCGCGGCGGCTGCAACGGGGAGGAAGATCAGCAGCGAGAGCAACTCATCCTCCTCACAGCGGGCTAACCACGAGCACGACGATCACCATGAAGACGAGACCGCTGAAGGCGACCGCGCCGTAGGTCTGAAACTGCCCCGTCTGGACGTAGCGCAGGATGGAAGCGCCGCGACGCGCCGTGTAGCCGACACCGTTCACGGCGCCATCGACGACGAGGCGGTCGAACTGCGCCAGGAGGCCACCGCCGACCTGGTAGAACAGGAACCCGACGATGACCCGTTCGTACAGCACGTCGGCGTAGTACTTGTTCTCGAGCAAGACGTGCACGGGGCGGAAGACGCGCGCGACGAACGCCGAGGGGATGATCTTGGCGCCATAGACGACCCAGGCCAGTGCCACACCACCGAGCGCCACGGCCGTCGAAGCGGCGGCGATGCCGAAGCGGAACTTTGACTCGTCGACCACGTCGGCGTTCGGCAACGCGCCGAGCAGCAGGTGCTCGATCTCGTGGTCGAGGCCGATGAACTTCCACGGCAGGTTGAACACGCCGGCGATCAGCGCCATGACGGCGAGGACGACCAGGGGCGCAGTCATCAGCGCGGGCGACTCGTGCGGAACCGCGCCGTGATGGGTGCTCGCCGCGTGCGCCGCGTCCATGGCGGGCGTCTCGTCGTGTTCTTCTGAGGCGCCGCCGCGGTATTCTCCGAGGAACGTCAGGCAGATGACGCGGCCCATGTAGAGCGCGGTCAGCCCGGCGGCGACGAGGCCCATCCAGAACAGGTAGGGCTCGCTGGTCCATGCCGCGCCGAGAATTTCGTCCTTGGACCAGAAGCCGGCGAGCGGGAAGATGCCCGCCAGGCTGAGGCTGCCGATGAGGAAGGTGACGAAGGTGATCGGCATCGTCTTGCGCAGACCGCCCATGAGACGCATATCGAACGTATTCGTGGCGTGGTTGACGGAGCCGGAGCCGAGGAAGAGCAACGCTTTGAAGAATGCGTGCGCGAAGAGGTGGAAGATCGCCGCGACGTAGGCGCCGATGCCGAGCGCCAGCATCATGTAGCCGAGCTGGCTGATCGTTGAGTATGCGAGGACGCGCTTGATGTCGGTCATCACGAGCCCGAGCAGCGCCGCGCTCAGCGCCGTGATGCCACCGATGGCGCCGACGACCATCATCGCGTCGGACGACTCGTGGAATACGGGGAACATGCGCGCGACGAGGTAGACGCCGGCCGCGACCATCGTCGCCGAGTGCACCAGGGCGCTGACCGGCGTTGGGCCCTCCATGGCGTCCGGCAACCACACCTGGAACGGCACCTGGGCGCTCTTGCCCGCCGCGCCAGCGAAGACGCCCAGCGCGAAGAAGGTCAGCGCCGTGCTGCCGATGGCGCCCGACATCGCCAGCTCATGGATCCTGGCGATGTCGAAGGTGCCGGTGTGGGCGTAGATCAGCAGGATGGCGCCGAGGAAACCGAGGTCGCCGAGTGCGCGTGACGAGGAATGCTTTCTTCGCCGCGGCGGCTGCCGCCGGACGGTCGAACCAGAAGCCGATGAGGAGATAGGACGAGACGCCGACCATCTCCCAGAAGACGTAGACCAAGAGGATGCTGTCCATCAGGATCAAGCCGAGCATCGAAGCTGTGAACAGGGACATGTAGGCGAAGTAGCGGTAGTAGCCGCCGTCGCCGGCCATGTAGCCCTGCGAGTACACCTGCACAAGGAACGAGACGCCGGTCACCACAACCAGCATCACCGCCGTCAGCCCGTCGACGTTGAGTCCGACGTCGACGACGAGCGGGCCGACGCGCAGCCATTCCGTGTTCGAGAAGGCGAGCCGGTGTCCTTCGGCGTCGATCGCGCTATCGAGGACCCAGAGCGACAGCACGAACGCGGCGCCGACGGCGAGGACGGTGACGTAGCCCGCCAGCTTCGACATCGAGCGCGGCAGGAACATGATCAGCACCAGCGACGCCACCGGCAGGAAGAAGATCGCCCAGACGGCGTTTTCGGACACCTGGTCCAGCATCTAGACCTTCCTCATGATTTCGACGGCGACGTGCGTCTTGGAATCGGGTACCCAGATCTCGCGCGGCTCGTTGAAGGAATGCGACGCAGTCAGCGGCGGCACGACGCGGCACGCCACGCCCTCCGCGTCGTAGAGCGACTTCCAGATTTGCGCCACGTGGCCGTTCTTGACGGTCATGAGCTTAGACCACATGCCGCCCTACCATTTCAGGATGTTCAGGCGGTCGACGTCGATCGACTCGCGCAGCCTGTAGACCGCGACCGCGAGGGCGAGCGCCACGGCCGCCTCCGCCGCTGCCACCGTAATTACGAAGACGCTGAATACCTGCCCGTCGATCGGCCTCGGCGACTCCACGAAGCGAGCGAAACCAATCAGGTTCAGGTTGACCGAGTTGAGCATCAGTTCGATGCCCATCAGGATGCCGATCGCGCTGCGCTTGGAGAGCGCTACGAAGAGACCGACGCTGAACAGCAGCGCACCAACGACCAGGACGTGCTCGAGACCGATCATCCGGGCTCACCTCCGCTGTCGGGGCGCACCAGCAGAATGGCGCCAAGCATGGCAACGACCAGTAGCACGGAAGCGACCTCGAACGGGATGACGAAGGGGTCGAGCAGCGCCTTACCAATCTGAGCCGCAGTCGTCTCGAAGGTATTGCCGCCGTCGGCTTTGGCCCAGTCGGTCTTGAGCCCGACGAAGATGATCACGGCGCCCAGCAGGCCCGCCAGCGCACCGATTGGCGCGGCATAAGGGACCGAAGCGTTGTCACGCCCAGAGCGCGGCGTCAGCAGGATCGCGAACAGCATCAGGACCGAGATGGCGCCGACGTAGATCAGCACCTGGACCACGGCGACGAAGTCGGCCGATAGAGTTATGTAAAGTCCTGCGACTCCCACGAAAGAGAGCACGAGGAACAGCACCGCGTGTACGAGGTCGCGCACGGTGGCGACCATCAGCGCGCTGCCCAGCGTCAATATCGCCAGGACGTAGAACGCGACGATTACCGCGGTGTCTTGCATGCGCCTCCTGCGTCTAGCCTGCTACGAACCGGCGACCGGCCCGGGCGCTGGCAACGATGGGACCGAGATGTCGTGTACCAGCCTGACGCGTCGCGGCAGGCGGTAGAAGTCGCGCGTGATCAGGCGGAAGAAGAACCCCACCATCGCAACCATCAGCGCGATGTTGATGACGGCGAAGGCCGCCAGTACCCAGTTGTCCCACTCGAGTTCGCGCCAGAGCAGCACTTCGGTCGCGACGACGATGATGTTGATCAGCGCCAGCGGGATCAGCATCTTCCAGGCAAACGCCATCAGCTGGTCGATGCGCAGCCGCGGCCAGGTGCCGCGCAGCCAGATCAGACCGAAGTAGAAGAAGTAGATCTTGCCGATAAAGATGATCCACGGCGGGATGTAGTCCTCCAGGCCGAAGAGCGAGTAGCCGCCGAAGAACAGGCTGGCGATAATGCCGGACACCGCGAGCGAGTTGATCAGCTCGACGGCATAGAAGAGGCCGAACTTCATGCCCGAGTACTCGGTGTGGAAGCCCGCGACGATCTCCGACTCCGCCTCCGCGATGTCCGCCGGCGTGCGGTTGAGCTCCGCCGTCGCGGCAAGCGCATAAACGAAGAGTGACGTCGGCACGAGGACCGCGAGCCAGACGTCGAACTCCTTCTGGAAATCGACGATGCCCGCGAGGGACATGGTGCCAGCGAAGATCACCGGCGCCAGCAGCGCCAGCACCAGCGGGATCTCGTAGCTTATTGCCATCGCGATGACGCGCATGGCTCCAAGCAGCGCGTACTTGTTGTTGGATGACCAGCCGGCGACGAAGATGGCCAGCGAGGTCACCGACGAAATCGCAAGCAGGAACAGGACGCCGACATTGAGGTCGGCGTAGACGAGATCGGGCGCCCATGCGAAGACCGAGAACGTCAGCATCGCCGGAATGAACACGAGAATCGGCGGCAGGTTGAATAGCGAGCGGTCGCTGGCCAGCGGTTGGAGCACTTCTTTCTGGATCAGCTTGATCGCGTCGGCGACCGGCTGCAGCAGACCGAACGGCCCGACGCGGTTCGGGCCCTTGCGCACCTGCATGCGGCCGATGATGCGGCGCTCGAGCCAGACGTTGACCAGCGCGCCGAGGCCGACGAAGGACAGAATGCCGGTCGCCGCGATGACGCCAGCGAGGACGTAGACGACCTCGCTAGAGGTGTTGTCACCAACCCAGTTGTAGAGGCTGTGCAGGGGGTCGAAGTCGTACCAGTTGAGGAGAGGCAGCATCAGCGGTCGATCTCCCCAACGTTAATATCGAGGCTGCCCAGGATGACGATGGCGTCCGCCAGCGAGAGGCCGACGCTGAGGTCCTTGAGCACGGTCAGGTTGATGAACGAAGGCGACCGCACATGCCAGCGGTACGGCGCAGGGCCGCCATCGCTGACCAGGTAGAAGCCGAGCTCGCCCTTGGGCGACTCGATTCGGGCGTAGGCCTCGCCGGGCTCCGGGCTGAGGGCGAGCGGCACGGGCGTGTTGACCGGCCCGCCGGGGAGCTGCTGCAGCGCCTGGCGAATGATGCTGACGCTCTGCCGCATCTCCTCCATACGGACGATGAATCGGTCGAAGCAGTCACCGTTGTAGCCGACCGGGATGTCGAAGTCGAAGCGGTCGTAGACACAGTAGGGATCGGCCTTGCGCATGTCCCAGGCGATGCCGGTGCCGCGCAGCAAGGGGCCGCTGGCCGATGCGTTGATCGCCTTCTCCGGCGTCAGGACGCCGATGTCGCGCGAGCGCGCCAGGACGATCTCGTTGTCGAGCAGCATCTCTTCGTATTCGGAGATGCGGTCCGGCATCTCGGCCATGAAGTTGTTGATCGCCGGGTACCACTCATCCGGCACGTCGAAGGCGACGCCGCCGATGCGCATGTAGTTCGTCGTCAGGCGCGCGCCGCAGGTCATCTCGAAGAGATCGAGGATCTTCTCGCGCTCGCGGAACATGTACATGAAGGGCGTCTGCCAGGCGCCGCAGTCGTTGACGAAGGTGCCGTTGGCCATGCAGTGGGAGGCGAGGCGCTGCAGCTCAGCGAAGATGACGCGCAGGTAGGAACCGCGCTCCGGCACCTCGATGCCTGCACAGCTTCTCGACGGCGAGGCAGTAGCCGAGGTTGCCGGTCATCGCCGCGAGGTAGTCCATGCGGTCGGTGAAAGGGATGTTCTGGGTGTAGGTGCGCTCCTCCGCCAGCTTTTCCATGCTGCGGTGGAGGTAGCCCAGCACCATCTCGGCGTCGATGATGCGCTCGCCGTCCAGAGTCACCTTGAGGCGGAAGACGCCGTGGGTCGAAGGGTGCTGCGGCCCGATGTTGATGACGTAGGGAGGGGTGTGGAGTTCGGTCACGCGTTCTCCTCCCCGTCTGATGCCTCAGGCTCGGTTGGTTCGACCGGCGCTTCAATCTGCGGCACTTCGGGCGGCGTCACGATGTCCTGCTGCGGCTCACGCGTCTGGTTCGAGCCACCGCCGCCGACGCCGAGCTGGCCGCCGGAGGTTTCTTCAGCCTGCGACTGCCCGGGAAGCGGGCCGACCAATCGCGGCACCGACGGCGCGCGCGGGCCCTCGGGCTGGTCCAGGTTCGGGTAGCTGCGCTGGCCTGCCGGGAACTCGTAGGGGAAGCGCTGCAGGCCGGGTTTGTAGCCACCCTGCATGGCGAGAAAGTCCTTGCGCAGCGGGTGCCCGGGGAAGCCTTCCCAGAGGAAGATGCGCTTGAGGTCGGGGTGGCCGCTGAACGAGATGCCCATGAGGTCGAAGACCTCACGTTCCTGTAGCACGGCGCCCTGCCAGACGCCGCTGAGCGAGGGCACGACCGGGTCGTCGTGCGACGTGCGGGTTTCCAGGGTCAGCGTGTGGTTCTTCGCCATCGAGGTGAGGACGTAGACGACGTCGTAGTGCTCCAGCCAGTCGATGCTGGTGAGGCAGTTGAGGTATTTGCAGTCGAGTTCTTCGTCGTCGCGCAGGAAGCGCGCGATGTCGACGAGGTCGCTCGGCCGCACGGTGACCGAGGCCTCTGAGGTTTCGATTACGGTATCTGGGAACGCCGCGTTGATGCGGGCTGCAACGTCAGTGCCAGGGATGGCAACTGTCGTCATCGCCACTCCAGACCGCCCTTGCGCCAGTCGTAGACAAAGCCCAGGACCAGGATCGCAGAGGAAGAGCATTACGGCGGCAAAGCTCGGCACGAGGAGGCTGCCGTCATAGGAGACGGCCCAGGCGTAGAGGAAGATCGCCTCGACGTCGAACACGACGAAGAGGAGCGCGACGAGGTAGTAGCGGAAGTTGAATTGCACCCAGGTATCGCCCTCGGTCTCGACGCCACACTCGTAGGTGTCCATCTTGACGGGGTCGGGCGCTTCGGGGCGGATATTGAGCTTGCGAAACAGGAACGAGACCATCAGGGGCAGTGACGGGAAGAGGACCGCGAAGGCCAGGAGGATGGCTATGTAGCCGTATTCGTTGAGCACGCCCGCACCCGCTTGTGAATTACGTCCCTAACGCGGCGACTATAGCACCGAGGGTATATAGGGACAAGGCAAGGCGCCGGGTGTGGCCCAGGGCTCACCCGAAGCTGAAAACGCCCACCAGGCCTGCCGGTCATGGCGTGGATCGGCCGGGGGTGTTGAGGGTTGACCCGGGTGCCGGCGCGTCGATTCAACGCTACAATGGTGGCTAGCCAGGAGGACGGGCGGCCGCCTTCCGATTCGTCGGGGGGAGGAAAGTCCGAGCTCTACCGGGAAGGGTGCTGGATAACGTCCAGGCGTGGCGACGCGACGGAAAGTGCCACAGAGACAGACCGCCCGGGGTGTTGAAAGTCGAGGATGCCTGGAGGCTCCTAAGGGACTTCGGAGGCATCATCAGCTTTCAGCATCCGGGTAAGGGTGAAACGGTGCGGTAAGAGCGCACCAGCGCGCCGGGTGACCGGCCGGCTGGGTAAACCCCACCCGGAGCAAGACCAAATAGGAGGGCTACAGGGGCCCGTGCCCGCCCTCGGGTTGGTCGCAAGAGGCGTCGAGTAATCGGCGTCCCAGATGGATGGCCGCCATTCCGATTCGTCGGGATACAGAACTCGGCTTACAGTCCTGCTGGCTAGACGGGCGTCTTTCTTCGGAGAGACGCCCGTTTTATTTCGAAGCTGGGGACTCCCCCAGAGCCCCTAACTAAAGGGTGGACATGCGGCGTTTGGCTCTGACGCTGGGGACTCCCCCAGACCCCCTAACTAAAGGGCCGACATGTGGCGCTTGGCTCTGACGCTGGGGACTCCCCCAGACCCCCTAACTGAAGGGCGGACATGTGGCGCTTCTGGCCGTCTATGACTGCGGGTCGAACGTAGGCAGCGAAAGGATCTGGATCGTCGCGTAGCGGCCAACGGACCGCTGCCAGCGCCAGCCGTCGTACGGGCTGTAGAAATAGATATCGACCCAGGTATCCGCCAGGAGGCCGCGGTCGGCGCAGACGTAGACGCGCCCCGTGGGGTCGTCCTCGATCACGAAGCGCGTGCCCAGGGGAAGGTCCCAGCTGCAGGCAGCGGCGCCCTCGTAGACCGGCTGGCCGTTGTACATGGCGCCGCAGAAGCCCTGCTGCAGGCAGTCGTAGAACGTGACGTTGACACCCTGAATTTGACCGATGCTCGGCCCGGCGGGCGCGGCAGCCGCGCGCTCCTCGGCCGCTTTGCGCTCCGCGTCCGCCAACTCCTGCGCCAGGATCGGCTGCGGTATCGCAGCGGCGACGGGATCGAGCGGCGGTGGCGTCTCCTCCGGATCGAGCTCGGTGGCTGGCGGCGACGCACCCGGTGTCTCGTCGACGACGGCTGGCGGCGAAGCAGGCGGTGTCTCAGAGGCGACGGCCTGCGATGACTCAGCTGGCGACTGTCCGGCCTCGGAGCGCTCGACGTCCAGCGGCGGCGCGGGCGGCGCGACTGGGAACATCTCGGTCGAGGGCGCCTGCTCGGGCGCGACGACTTGTTGAGTCGTGTCCAGAGCGGTCGCTGTGTGGCGGCCGTTGATCTGGGTCACCTCAACGTTGCTCGCGGCCAGCGCCGGGTGCCCGGTGCCTGACCCGCCGTACGTCGCGGCGACGAACGACACGATCAGCGCGAGGCCGAGCGCCGTCGAGGAGATGCCGGTGCCGATCAGGAGGTAGCGCTGAAGAGCCCGCCTGCCCTGTTTCCAGAGCGAGACCGGCTCCTTGCCACTCGCGGGACGATTGTTAGAGCTTCTCTGCCGCTTTGAATCCAGTCATAGAAAGAGGCCAGATGTTCTGGCCTCATGTAGGTATCGTTCATCCGCCGTTTTGCGTCGATTAGGGTTTCCCCTGATACCGACTAAGATGGCCGTATGACGTGGTGGCAACGAGTAGATTCAGCCCAGACTCGCGGCGACGTACCCGATGTGGCCGGGATGACGCACGATTCGCGCGCAGTGAGACCCGGCTTCGCCTTCGCTGCCGTCCCGGGTCAGCGCGCCGATGGCCATGACTTCCTGGCAGCCGCTATTGGACGCCGGCGCCGCGGCCGCCGTTGTGCAGGCCGATCGCGAGTCGAAATGGGCCGCCTTCGAAGGCACGCTGCCGCTCGTCGTCGTGCCGGACGTGCGCGGCCGCGATGGGGCCGCTGGCCGCCGCGATCTACGGCGACCCGTCGTCGAAGCTGCGGCTGATTGGCGTCACCGGCACGGACGGCAAGACGACCACGGCGCATCTCATCGGCGCACGTCCTCGACCGTTGCGGTCTCGGCTGCGGCTACCTGAGCAGCGTCGGCTTCGACACGTGGAAACGGGTTTCAGCTCAACGCGACGCACATGACGACGCTGGAGGCCACGTCGATCCAGGCGATGCTGGCCGACGCGGTGACGGCAGGACGGCAGTCGATGGCCGTCGAGGCGTCGTCTGAGGGGCTGGCGCAGGCGCGTCTCGACGGTTGCGAGTTCGACGTGGCGGTCTTCACCAACCTGACGCGCGACCATCTCGACTTCCATGGCAGCATGGAGCGCTACCTCGCCGCTAAGGGCCTGCTGTTCGAGATGCTGCGAGCGGCCCAGCGACAAGGCGTTCCCGCGCGCCGCCGTTCTCAACGCCGACGATGAGTCGGCCGCGTATCTGCGAGGGCTGTCGCAGGCGCCAGTGCTCACCTATGGGCTGGGCGACGCCGACCTGCGGGGCTCAGACGTCGAAAGCGAAGGCTTCGTGCTTCGATTTGCCGTCCATCAGAATGGCAAGACCCTGCCCGCCAGCGTGGCGCTGCTGGGGCGCTTCAACGTCTACAACTCGCTCGCGGCGCTCGCGCGTCGCCGTTTCGCAGGGCGTCGCCCTGACCGACGCAGTGCAGGCGCTGGCGTCGTTCCCCGGCGTACCGGGGCGACTGGAACGCATCGACCGGGGGCAGCCGTTCGCCGTCTTCGTCGATATTGCTTCGACACCCGCAGCGCTGGAGAACGTGCTCAATGCACTTCGGCCTGCGACGACGGGGCAGCTCTGGGCTGTCTTCGGCGCCGCCGGAGGCCGCGATCCGGCACGTCGCGGAGGCATGGGCGACGTCGCGGCGCGGCTGGCAGACCGCTGCGTGCTGACCAACGAGGACCCGCGCGACGAGGACCCGGACGCGATCATCGCGGCCATCGCGGCCGCGCTGCGCGAGGGCGGGCGCTCCGAGGGCAGCGACTTCGTGCGGGTGCCGGACCGTCGCGGCGCGCTCCAGTACGCCTTCGAGCAGGCGGAGCGGGGAGATACGGTTCTTCTTGCAGGGAAGGCGACCGAGACCACGATGGTCTTCGGAGACGGGCCGGTGCCATGGGACGAACGCGCCACGGCCTTCGAGTTGCTGGGCTGAGTGTCAATCGATCTCCCGAAACCAGCATCCGGTTGAGAGCCAGCACCCGGAGCAGCGATAATGGATGAAATATTCCTCAGTGGGGCAGTCAAATGGAAGACACCAACGGCGAACAGCACGGAAACGGTGACGGCCTTAAGACGAAGGCCGGCGAAAAGGTCCGCGAGATCAGCGAGGCGGCGCGAGCGCAAGCCAGCGAGCACGTCAAGCAGCTGACCGAAAAGGCGCGCGAACGGGCTCTGGAGCAGGTCGAGGGCCAGCGCGAGCGTATCGCGAGCCGGGTTGAGCAAGCCGCTTCGAATTTGAAGCAGCACGCCGAAGACGGCGAGAACTTGCGTTACGGAGCGGAGCGGCGCGTGGCGCTCGGACTTGAGAACGCGGCGGGCTACCTGCACCAGCACCAGACGAACGAGGTCGCGGGAGACGTCGTCGGTTTCGTACGACAGCACCCGATGCGTTCGCTGATCATGGCCGGCATCATCGGCTACCTGCTGGGCAAGCTCCTGAGCTAACCCATCCTGCGCGCTGCTCCCTGCGTTGCTACAATTCGGCCTGCTACCCGCTACTACGGCGAGGTTGATTCGTGACTGCCGAGATGCCACCTCCCGCGGAGTCGATCCATCACCAGAACGCCCCGGCGGGTTCCGGCGCTAATGTCGCGCTGATTGCGGTCATCGCCTTTGTCTTCGGCGTCCTGCTCAACGGGTACATCGCGCTATCCGTGCTCGACAACGGTTCCAGTACCCCTGCGCCGTCGGAGCAAGCACCGATCATCGTGCCGGCCGGCCCGACCACGGTGCCTACGGCTACGCTGACGCCACAGCCCGACCGCACGAACTGCGACGAGATCCGCGGCACCGACTACCGCTCCGGCGCTGAACGCGAGTTCTTCCTGGCCAACTGCATCAACCAGCCGGAGCCTTCGCCGACGCTCGATGCGACGCAACTGCCGCCGCTCGACGGCGGCGCCAACACCGAGGCTGTCGAAACCGTCACGCCAACACCTGAACCGTAGACCTCCGTGCTGGTATACGATTCGCGGTGCAGCGCTTGCTGTTTGACCTGTAGAAGGAGACCGAGATGGCCACTTTTGTCCTGGTGCACGGCGCCTGGGGCGGCGCCCAGGGTTGGCGCAAGATACGTCCGTTGCTACACGAAGCCGGTCACGACGTATTCACACCCAGCCTGACCGGCATCGGCGAGCGCAGCCATCTGGCCAGCCCGCAGGTGACGCTCTCGACACACGTACAGGACGTCGTCAACGCTGTCTTCTACGAGGACCTGAGAGACATCACGCTCGTCGGTTACAGCTACGGCGGCATGGTCGTGACGGGCTGTCTCGACTACATCGGCGACCGCGTCAAGCACCTTGTCTACCTCGACGCCTTCGTGCCCGGCGACGGCCAATCGCTCGACGCCATGACGGGCCAGCTAAACGAGGGCGAGCCGCGGCCGCTACCGGCACAGGACTGGCTGCGGCAGCCGATGGCGCGCACCTACGACGACGCCGCCGACGCCACGTTCTCGGAGCCGCGCCGCTCGGCGCAGCCGACGGCGACGTTCAGCGAACCGGTGCGTCTGCTGCGACCCCAGGAGGACTGGCCCTTCAGCCTGACCTACATCAAGGCGACCGGCGAGCCGCGGCCGGCCCAAAACAACGGCGGCGCCTTCTGGATTGCGGCGGACAGGACGAAAGCGAGTCCGCGCTGGGGCTACTACGAGATCGAGACCAACCACATGGTGCCGTACAACAAGCCGCGCGAGCTGACCGACGTGCTGCTAGAGGTGGCGAAATGACGACGTTCGTGCTCGTACACGGCGCCTGGGGCGGCTCGTACGCCTGGCGCAGCTTCGCGAACCTGCTGCGCGCCGACGGCCACGAAGTCTACACGCCAAGCCTAACCGGCCTCGGAGAGCGATCGCACCTCGGCGGGCCAGACGTGAATCTGACGACGAACGTGACGGACGTCGTGAACGTCTTCAAATACGAAGACCTGTCGGACGTCGTGCTGGTAGGGCACAGCTACGGCGGCATGGTTGTGACCGGGGTTGCGGACCGCGTCCCGGAGCTCATCAGCCACCTGATCTACAGCGACGCCTTCCTGCCCCGGGACGGCGAGTCTTGTTTCGACCTTGGCGGCGCGGGGGGCAGAGAAGGCGCGCGGATCGAGGACGGGTGGAAGGTCCTCTCGGCGCCAACGTCGCTTGAGAACGCCACCGTGGAGCAACTGCGGCAGATGGGGCTGAGAGCGGCACAACCGATCGCCACGCTGACGGAGCCCGTCAGCCTCAAGACGCCGCTCGAGGAGCGCGACTTCAGCCTCACCTACATCAAGGCGCAGAAGCCGCCGCGAAACCCCGAGCGGACGAGCGCCTTCTGGGCCGCCAGCGACCGCACGCGCAACGACCCGCGCTGGAGCTATTACGAGATGGATACCGGACACGGCACCTACCGTGAGATGCCGGAACGCTTCCGCGAGATCCTCTACGAGGTGGCCGGGCTGTCGGCCGTGGCTGCGAAGCGAGGCTGAGTCCGCTAAGATCGAAGCTATATGGCTTCGGACCAGAGCGACCGCGAGGCCGCGAAGGCAAAGACGGACCGCACGGCAGAAGAGTTGGGGCGCAGGGCTGCGCGCCTGCTGCGCCGCGGCAAGCCCCGTGTCGAGCAGGCGCTGAAGGACGCGCGTCCGCGCGTCGAAGGCGCGGTCGAGAAGGCCAAACCGCAGGCCGAGAAAACCGCAAAAGACGCCTGGCGCTACGCCCAGGAGCACGAGGACGAGATAAAGCGCGCCGCCGTGAGGGGCGCCCGCATGCGCGTGGGCGGCCCCTTCGGCTTCCTGATCGACGCGCTGCAGAGCAACGGCCGCCCCGCGCCGAGCCAGGCGGCGTGCCCTTCCTGCGGCAGCGAATATCATCCCAACGCCCGCTTTTGCAGCGAGTGCGGCGCCCCGCTGCAAGGCAAACAAAGCTAGAACCGAGAGGACTGCCACATGAAGTGCCCCAGAGACGACACCGATCTCGCTGTTGAGCATCATCACGGCATCGAGGTCGACCACTGCCCGACCTGCCACGGGCGCTGGCTGGACCACAACGAGCTCGACCAGCTGGAAGCGACCGTCCCCTCTACGGAGGCGCAGCGCATCGCCACAATCCAGTACGCAAAGCACGAGAGCGAGATCAACTGTCCCGTTTGCGGCAAACAGATGGTCGCGTTCAACTACCGCGCCTACAACCTGGAGCTGGACACCTGCGAGGACGAGCACGGCTTCTGGCTCGACGCGGGCGAGGACGGCCGCGTGCGCGACATCATCGAGGAACGGATCAGGGGCTTGCAGCGCTCCGTGAGCGCCGAGGCTTCGTGGGGCGGCTTCCTCGACGGCCTGCGCGGTGGAAGCAGCGGCGGCTCGTCGCTGTTCGGCAAGCTGGGAAACATGTTCAAGGGGCGGCGCTAGGGCTTACAGCTCGAGGAACCAGTCCAGCTCTGTCTCCTGCGGGATGTTGGCGTAGGCGAAGTGGTCGAAACCACCGAGCCGTGCGCCCAATGATTCGTAAAAGCGGCACGCCGCGACGTTAGTGTTTTGCGTCTCAATCTTGAGCCAGCGAAAGCCTCGGCGTCGAGACCAATCCGCAGCACGCTCGAGTAGCAGCCTACCAACGCCCTGTCTCCGATAATCGGGATCGACGCGGATATCCCACAGCGCCGACATGTCCTCACGGCCGCGCAGGAACCAAACGTTGCCCGTGTGCCCGCCCACTACCGCGCCCCCAATCCTTCGCTCGCCGTCGAATGCGCTGATCGCAACCCAGCGCGATAGGTCCCATTGGCTCAGCCAACTGACAGGTCCCTTGCCC
Organism: uncultured Chloroflexia bacterium; assembly: GCA_963766645.1. Classification (GTDB taxonomy): domain Bacteria; phylum Chloroflexota; class Dehalococcoidia; order DSTF01; family WHTK01; genus WHTK01. Next base: position 246,975 of record CAVYAY010000003.1, read on the forward strand.
TCGCTGGCATCACCGTCATGGAACTCCGGTGACGCCAGCGGCTCTTCCGTCAGCCTGACGCCGCCCAGTCCGTTATCGATGAGGTCGACGCGCAGGCGCGAAGTGGCAGTGAAGGCGATCGTTACTTCGACGTAGGCTCGTAGTACTTCCTCGGTCGGCTGCTGCTCGACCAGCGTGGGATTCATTGGCGACCTCATGTCATAGGCTCCAGGCGCAGCGCCTCTAGCGACGCGTCGTACACCGCCTCTTGAGACCAGGCGATGGGCACACCCTCGCCGCGTTGCCACAACGGCAACATGTCGTCGTAGTGCGGCGAGAAGGGGTTGCCGGACTGGCCCCCCGGCAGTACGAAGCGCGCATTGTCCCAGTCGCCGACCTCGACGACGAATCGCAGCGAGGCGATCACCGCCGGATTGTTGCCGCTGGCCTGCGATACCGTGTTCCCATCGCCACCCCAGGGGATGGGGCCGCGGTTGAACACGGGTGCCAGCGAGGCGACGCGCCCGAACGGGTGCGGCAGCGTCAGCGGGCGCACCTTACCCCATGCCCAGGTCTCCGGCGACGACCCGTGGCGCTCCGTGAGGTCGCTCACCACGTCGCCAAGCGCCGCCAGCATCTCGTCCTGCCACGAGTCGAACCAGCCTTCCGGCTGCTGCCGGAGTCGGCGCAGGACGCGGCTCGACCGGCCGGCGGCGAAGGTGGAAACGGGCATCAGTTCACCGAAGCCCCGCCCCTGCGCCCACTCCGCTGACCCCGGCGCCCGCGCCCGCGCGATGCGACGAGCCATGTTGCCGAGGAAGCGCTCGTAGACCGTCGCGCCGGGCGAATCGGCTGAGACGACGCCGTCCCACTCGCCGAGCAACCGGAGGGCGAGGCGCGCAGCTTCGTCCTTGGCGGGCAAGCCAAGGATTATGTCATGTATTTCGCGCCACGGCAGCGACACCTGGTCCATTTGTAGACGCTGCGTCGACGTGACATCCCAGTCGTCGCGATGGCCTAACGCCGCGTCGATGCGGGCGGCGCGGTAGCCGTCCAGCCAGTCGACGCCGAGAAACGGCGCGGCGTCGCTGTCCTGCGCCGGCTTGTTGTTCGCGGTGACGAAGAAGCCCGCCGCCGGGTCTTCCGCGTACGGCATCATCTCGAACGGTACGCCTTCGTCCTGCCAGCCCGTCTGCGGGTCCGAGCCCGGCAGCGGCAGCGTGCCCCAGCCCTTGCGCCGCACCGGGACCTCGCCGACCAGCTGCCAGGCGATGCTGCCGCTCTCGTCGGCGTAGACCACGTTCTGGCTGAACAGGGGCCACTCGGCGAATTCGGCCCGAAACGCTTCAAAGGAACGTGCCTTGTGCGCGCGGAGGAAGCCGCGGGCCGGCTTCGGGTCGAGCCAGAGAGCACGCAGCGAGATCGCCCCCACCTCGCCGTGGAGCGCCGGGCCGATGATCGGGCCTCGCGGCGTGACCAGCACGTCCTCGGTGACGGACGAGCGGCCGCGGACATTGATCACCTCACGCCGCACCTCGCAGGGCTCGAAGCCGTCGCCGCGGCGCACGCTGCGCCCATCCCTGGCGATTTCTTCGATGAAGAGGTCGACCGAATCGGCGAGGCCGGCGGTCAGGCCCCAGGCGGCGTAGCCGTTGTGCCCGACGGCGATGGCCGGCGCGCCAATCAGCGAGGCGCCCGCCACAGACCAGTGCGGCGTGCGGATCTGCGACAGGTACCAGTGCGACGGTATCGCGGCCTCAAGGTGGGGGTCGTTGGCCAGGATCGGTCTGCCGGAAGCCGTGTGCGCTCCAGAGACGGCCCAGGCGTTGGAGCCGCCGCCGACGCCTGCGTACGCGGTGAAGGCTTCGAGGTCGTCGCTGAGGCGGTCGAGGGCCGGGCCGGCCGGCGCACCGTTGAGCGCAACGGGCTGGTCTTCGGGATACGGCGTCGGGTCGAGGTCGCGCAGGGCCTGGACGCCATCGGTCGTCAGGATCTTGTAGCGCGACAATTCGACGTCCCAGTTGCCGATGAGCAAGAACGACATTAGCTTGCCCTGCCCCAGCACGTCTTCCGGCCGCCAGAGCGTGGGCTTCGAACGCAGCAGGGCGAACTCCGGCGCGTCTTTCCGGGCACCCGCGGTCAGGCCGGCGTTGATGCCCGCCGCAAACGCTTCGACCTGCGCCCGCGCCTCCGCGTCGAGCACGGCGAGCTGCCGTCGCGACGAGTCGGCGAAGCCGATGCGGCGTGCGAGGCGGTCGATGCCCAGTCCGGGCTCGCCGAAGATCTCGGACAGCGTCCCGCGCTGGGTGCGCAGCCGCAGCTCGAGCTGAAAGGCGCGGTCCTGCGCCTGGCAGAAACCGAGGCCGAACCAGGCGTCGTGGTCGTCCTGCGCATCGATGTAGGGGATGGCGTAGCGGTCGCGGCGGACCGTGACGGCGGCCCGCAGGCCGGGCAGGATCAGGGTGCCGCGTGTCTGCGGCAGACGGGCGCCCAGGGCGCGCTTGAGGAGCTGGGTGCGGAGGTTCATCAAAACGGTGTCAGGAAGTCCCAGATGGCTTCGATAGCTTCGAAGGGCGTGAATCCGTCCAGCCAGCGCTGGTAGTGGACAGCGTACTCCTGGAATAGCTTCAGGGCGACGAGGGCGGTCAGGACTTCGGCGAGCCGGCGGCCGCGAAGGGCTTCCTGCCAGCCGAATTGCATTTTCGCCGCGACAAGCACGAACCAGAACTCGAAGAAGTTGGGGAAGAGAAGCAGGACGTCGCGGGACTGCGTCAGCTCAAACGTGGCGAAGCCTATGAAACGGTAGACGTAGAGGCCGACGGCGACGTTGCGGTCGGCGCCGTGCCAGCGCAGCGCGACGATGAGGAAGCAGGCGATGTAGACCTGGTCGAGGTACTTGTCGAAGGTCTGGTAGTCGGTGACGCCGCCGAGGTGGATCAGGTTCATCATGAAGATGTCGGACTCGTCGACGAGGATGGCGATGATGGCGCCGTAGAAGGGCCAGCGCAGGACGGGCAGGGAGCCCGTGATGCGGGTGATGGCGATGATCCACATTTCGGTGGTCATGGAGGGATGTTAGCGTGCGGAGGGGGAGGCTGGACGCGGGGACTAGCGAGGCTCCGGGGCGTCGAAGGCTTCGCGTCCAGCGGGCCATCGCCCTTGTGCGCTTCGCCTTCTCTTTAGTCAGGCCTGAGGGGAGACCCCTCAGACTCCCCCCGCAGGGGCTGCACCCTACTGACCCGGCTGATGATTGATATCGCTGGTCCGCTTCGGCACCAAGCTGAGAGCCAGCCTCCATGGTCCGTATTGGTGCGCTGCATGCCCGTTAGCTGGCAATAACTCGAGACAAACGCGCCGTTTTGCTTGCGGGCCGTAGAGGTCGATGCAGGGCCTGCAGGGTTCGGATTCAATGCGGCGAAGCCTCGCCACCCCAGATTGCCGCACCGCCTGGCGGCGCGCTCGCAAGGACGGAAGGGGGCGTACAGAAACGAACGGAGCCGGGTTTCGGCCCGGCTCCATTTGGCTTGCGTTGGGTCCCGACTACGCCTTGGCGGGCTCTGCGGGGATGGAGTGGGAGGCCTCGCCGGCGTCGAGGGCGGCCTGAATCTTTTCAATCAGGCGTCGGGCGGACTCGGCGCTGAGCTCTACGGCGACGCGGGTGGGCGAGCCGGCGGCTTCGTTGACGAAGTCGATGTTGAGGCTATGGTCGAGCGGCGCGTGGAAGGGATGGTCGAAATAGACGTTGGCCATGTCGAGCTTGAACCAGCCGTCGGGGCCTTTGCCGCTGCCGAACATCTCAGCCTTTTCGGTTACGTATGTGCACATCGTCGTCTCTCCTAGCTGACAGCCGCGCCTTCCGGCACGTCCGCGGTGTTCAAGTATCGATCGTAGAATGCGAAAACTTTGTCCCAGCCGTCAACCGCCTGGTCCCGGCGATAGCTGGGCCGGTCCCAGCAGAAGAATGCGTGTCCGGCGCCGTCGTAGCGATGGAACTCGTAGTTCTTGCCGAAGCGCTTGAGCGCCTCTTCGTGCTTGTCGACGTCCTCCGGCGGCGGCATCGTGTCGTCGTTGCCGAAGAGGCCGAGCAGAGGCGCGCTGAGCTGCTCCGTCAGGTCGATCGGCGCCACCGGGCGCTGCGGGCTGAGGCCGAAGCGCTCCGTGGGAATCACGCCGCCCCAGCAGTCGACCGCGGCATCGATGCCGTCGAGCTGAGAGCTCGCGAGCACGGCGTGGCGCCCGCCGGAGCAGAAGCCGATCATGCCGACCTTACCGTTGGCGTAGACCTGGTTGCGCAGGTAGGTCATACAGCCGCCGAGGTCGCCCACGACCTGCGAGTCGACCATGCCGCCTTCGGCGCGTCCGCGCGCGGCGGCGTCGTCGTAGCTACCCGTGGTGTTGAAGCGGTGGTAGAGGTGAGGCGTAATCGCGGCGTAGCCGTGGTGCGCCAGCTTGCGGACGACTTCGAAGGTCCACTCGTCCCAGCCTGGCATGTGGTGGATCACCACGACGCCCGGAAAGGGCCCGGGGCCCAGCGGCCGCGCGTAATAGCACTCGATCTCGTCGCCACCGTCGCCGGGGATCATTACGTTTTCGGCGATCATGCCGTTATAGGCCATCGGTAACCTCCGCAGCTGAGGACACGCGTAGACGCGCGGAATATACCACAGCGCGAAGATGGCGAAGGGGTTGGTCAGGCTGCTTCGGTCCTGGGTTCAGTCTCGCCGTCATCGGACCAGACCTCGATGCGATTGCGGCCGGCTGCTTTGGCGCGATACATGGCCTTGTCAGCGAGATCGATGAGCAGTCTGACTTCGTCACCGTGCTCCGGCAAGACGGCGAGTCCGATCGACACGGTGACAGGCTTGAGGCGGCGATCATTCTCGTCAATCACCTCGACGCGCATAACCGCGGTTCGAAGGCGCTCGGCAAGCGGCATCGCCTCAGCGACGGTAGTTTCCTTAAAGACGACGACGAACTCCTCGCCGCCAAAGCGGTAGACGTGATCATTGTCGCGAACCGAGCTCCTCAGCGCAGCAGCGATTCTCCGCAGCGCCACGTCGCCGATCTGGTGGCCGTACTCGTCGTTAAGGCGCTTGAAGAAGTCGATGTCGAGCATCGCAACCACCGCGCTGCGCCCCTGGAGCGCCACCAAAGAGAGCGGGCCAGCGAGGTCCTCGTCGAGCTGACGGCGGTTGGGCAGTGACGTTAGCGGGTCCTGGTGAGCGCGGCGTTCGCTCGATTCGGTCGCGTCGACGGCCGCGACGGCCGTCGCCACCTGGGAGGCCATCATCTCGAGGACGCGTTGATCCTCGTCGCCAAACGCCTTCTTGCGGGCGGACCAGCAGGCCAGCGTACCGACAACCCTGGCTCCGACGACAAGCGGCACGATCAACCCAGACTCCATGGGCGCCCGGTTGGTTTGCTGCGCCGGGCTCTCACCCGGGATCGTCCCCGGTAGGCCAACCATCATGCGCTCGCCGCCCTCGTCGATGCGTAGCGTGCGTCCCCGCTTGGCGGTCCGTCCGGTTGGGCCGACGCCGAGCTTGGTGGAAGCCAGGTGTTTGATCTCCTGGCCTTCCGAGTTCATGGCGCCGACGGGGACAAGTTCGTTGCCGCGAAGGATCCTGACCGTTGCCATATCGGCGCGCATGATGGACATCGATTCGCGCAGCGTGGCGTGCACGACGTATTCCAGGCTCAGCGTGTCTGCGATTTCGGTGAAGACGTTGTAGAGCGCGTTGAGCTGGTCGTTGCGAAACTGCAGGCGGGTCGTAGCAATCTCCAATTCCAGCCGCTCGCTGCGCCCGGTGTCGATGCTGAGCCGCACCATGTGTGTGATGCGTTGACTCAAGGTCACGATGATCAGACCCGTAACTGTCAGGGCAACCAGGACGGCGCGGGCAGCGGTGGAGGTATCACTGGCCTGCCCAGCCTCTCTCACCTCCGATTCGGCAGCGAGAGACTGCGCGCGAAGGGCGGTTGCTTGCAGCAGACCTTCGAGATGAACGACCAACAAGCGGAGATTGCCAGGTGATGGCTCCTCGTAATAATTCGCGAGGGCGGTTCGGCTGGCTTGCGCGGCCGCGATACTTCCTTCATCGATGAAACGGTCAGACTCTACGCTGAGGAGGCCGGCCGCCTGCTGGAGAGCTATGGTTTCGTTCATCGAAAGCAGAAGTGGCGGGCGCGCGGTGCCGGGCACAGGTTCGCCGGTGTCAGTCCGCCTCAGTTCTCGCTCGAGGACGCTTTGTCGCGTCTGAGACAAGCTAGTCACCTCCGAAGAGGCCAGGTACTGGTCCGCGCGCAGTTCGAGCAATCCCTCCAGCTTGGCGAGCCCGGCTTCAGACTCAGCCGCCTGCAGTGCCGCACGAGTAGTGCTCGTAACATCACTTGAACTCGCGGTCAGACCGCCAAGGAAGACCACCGCGACGACGCCGATGACGAGCAGCGCCGCGCCGATTGTGACGGTCAACGCCTGGAGCAGAGCTACCGGGGTAAGAAGCTTGTTCAGACTGGTCTCATTTCAGCGAGAAACAAGTCTGGCTGCGCATGCTGCGGGCTCGTTCGCTCTCTTTTCGTTGCTATTGTCATGGCCGAACGCTTCAGGCCACCTCGGACAGGCCGGGGGCCTGTTCCGGGCCGTCCCAGACCTCGACTCGGTTGCGGCCGGCTGCCTTGGCCCGGTACATCGCCTTGTCAGCAAGGTCGATCAACTCCCGCAGGTCCGTGCCATGCTGCGGCAGCATTGCCAGGCCAATTGAAACCGTCACCGGCCCGACAGGATCGAGGTGCTCGCCGCTCAACGGCGCGGCCTCCACTGCCTGGCGGAGGCGCTCGGCCAACGTGAGGGCGTCGGCCGGCCGGGAGTCAACGAAGACGACTACAAACTCCTCACCGCCATAGCGGTAGACCAGATCGTTATCGCGGGCCGAACCGCGCAGCACCGAGGCGACCTTCTGCAGCGTCACGTCACCGACTCGATGGCCGTAGTCGTCGTTGAACTGCTTGAAGTGGTCGATATCGACCATCGCGACGACGGCGGCGCGGCCTGCATCCGCGAGGTCTTTCAGCCTGCCGGCGATGTCATTATCAAGCTGACGGCGATTCGGCAGCAGCGTGAGTGGATCGTGCACGGCGCGGCTTTCGCTTTTCTCGGTGGTGTCCGCCGCTACGATGGCCGTGGCAACCTGCGATGCCATCATCTCCAGGACTCGTTCGTCGCCGTCACTGAAGGCTCGCACCTCCTGGGACCAGCAGGAAAGCGTGCCGACGACGCGGGCGCCGACAATCAACGGCACGATGAGTCCTGACTCGAGCTGACGGCCGGCGATCGGCTGACTCAGCTGTCCCGAAGCTTCCAGATCGGTATCGGCGGGCGCCATCATTCCCTCGCCGCCCTCATCGATTCGTAGGGTACGGCCGCGTTTCGCGGTCCGCCCTGTAGGACCTTCGCCGAGCTTGACCGGAGGGATGCCGCTTACCTCTTGCTCCGAACCGGTCATCGCGCCGGCGACCTCGAGGTTCTCGCCTTTCAGGATACGAAGGACGACCATATCGGCCCGCATAATCTTCAGGGACTCCAACAACGTAGCCCGAACCACATAGGGCAAGCTCAGGGTGTCCGTGATCTCGTTGAACACGTTGTACAGAGCGTTCAGCTGGTTGTTGCGGTATTCGAGACTCTGCGTCAGTTCGGCGAGTTCCTGCCCTTCCTGATGCGCTTCGGAGAGGAGCCGCTGATTCGTCCTCGACATATACCAGCCGAGCAGGACTACGCAGGTCCCACCTAAGATCGCGATTCCCACGATTCCCCAGCGCAGAAGGAATATCGACGAATTGAGCTCTGCACTCAGCGTGGTGGATTCCTGCGAGAAGCGCGGCAGCTGGGCTGCTGTGAAGCGCTGGAGTTCGTCGATTCCGATGTGAAGGTTGCGCAGGTTGCCCAGGGTGGGATTGCTGTAATAAGTGTTGAGGATGCGCTCGCTCAGCTCATTTCGCTGCTGCAAGGCCTGCTGTAATTCCGGGCTATCGACTCCGCTTATAAGAGTCGCGCGCCGGCTGATCAGGTAGTCGTAAGCGGCATAAAAGTCGATGGACTGGCCCATATCCAGCGGCGCGGAGAGGACTGCGATCGCCGCGGATGGGGGAGTCTGGGCCTCACCATTGAGCCAGGCAGCAAGACGCGCGTGCTCCGCTTCGGTGAGTTGTGCGATATCCGGCGATTCGAGGGCTTGGTCAATACGATTCTGGACGATCTGGCTCATTTCGCGCAGGCGGTCGGAAGCTTCTGCCGCGAGTTGGGCCAGTCCGGCGCTTTCCGAGGCTCCCTCGGCCTTCGAATCGACCGTGTGGGTGACGGAGACGGTGATTGCAACTCCCACCAGCACGAGAGTGAAGACGAGGCCCAGCAGGAACCGAAACAGAAAGACTGGGCTCTTGACTTCTACGTTGGGCACATAAGCCTCAGTCCTTGTCTCAAACCACGAAGGTAAGCCTGTGGATTCGAACTTGTTATCGTCAGAACTTCAATTCCACGTTAGGAATTGCGCGGCTTACGGACTAAGCAACGGCCGACTGATCCTCGCCGCCGATAGAATCTTCCCAGACCTCTACGCGGTTGCGGCCGGCTTCCTTGGCTCGGTACATGGCCCGATCTGCCTTCTGGATCAGTTCGTTGATGTCCGTGCCGTGGTCGGGCAGAAGCGCGAGACCGATTGAGACAGTGATCGGGCTAACGGTTTCGAGCTGATCGCCCGTGATGGGTGTGGTCTCCACCGCCATGCGCAGGCGTTCGGCCGCGATGAGCGCGTCCTGCCCCGAGGCGCCCTCGAAGATCGCAACGAACTCCTCGCCACCGTAGCGATAGATCATGTCGCCCTCGCGCATCGCCGTCCGCAGGACGGCCGCGATCTTCTGGAGCGAGACGTCGCCGACGCGGTGGCCGTATTCGTCATTGACCAGCTTGAACCTGTCGACGTCCACCATGCCGACAGCTGCTTTGCCCCCGCCATCGAACTTGTCGAAATGGTTGGCGATGTCTTCGGCCAGCTGCCGGCGGTTGGGCAGTCCCGTCAGCGGGTCGTGCAATGCTTTTCGTTCACTGCTTTCCGCGTGGTCGGCGGCGACGACAGCGGTAGCCACCTGAGACGCCATCATCTCCAAGACGCGCTCGTCCTCGTCTGAGAATGCGGTCGTGGCGCGGGCCCAGACGGCGAGCGTACCGACGACGCGGGCGCCAACAATGAGCGGCACGATGATGCCGGACTCGACGCCTGAGTTGGGATCGTCGGGGACTGGAGACGGACCGACGAGCGCTTGCGCCCCGTGGTCGATACGCATGCTGCGTCCGCGCCGTGCCACCCGACCGGTCGGTCCTTCGCCCAGGGGCACGGGCGGCAAGTTCGGAATCTCTTTGCCCTCAGCGGTGAGGTTGCCGACCACGGCCAGTTCGCCGCCCTGAAGCAGGCGCAGCACAACGATCGTCCCGTTCATGACACGCAGCGTTTCACGCAACGTCGCGCTGATCACGTACCGCATGCTCAGCGTATCCGTGATCTCGGAGAAGACCGCGTATAACGCGTTGAGCTGGTCGTTGCGGTACTGCAGCGTCCCCGTCGTCTCGCGCAGCTCGTGGCGCTCCTTCTCGCTGGATTCGAAGGCACGGCTGATCAGGCGACCGACGAAGAAAGTCGCGATACCCATCATCGCCGTCAATGAAACCAGCGCCAGCAGCATGGCAATGCGTGCTCGCGACGTAGCCCGCGTCACGTCAGACTGCGTCCGGGTCACGTTCAGCGAAAGCTGGTCTCCCGCCGCATCGAGTTCGGCGCCGAGCGAGACGACTGCGGTGAACACGGCCGCGAAGTTCGAAGCTGAATTGTCATCCAGGTAGGCATCCAGCGACGCTTTGAGGCGGTCTCTTTGCTCCACGATGCCCGTGAGGTCGACGCTGTCCACGCCCGCGACGAGCTCATCGATCTGCGCCGAATGAAGATCGAGGTTGCGCTGCAACGTCACCGCATCGCGCTCGGACATCGGCACCGAGACGTCGGGAAGCTGCGCAGGCCCCGACTCCAGACTCATGAAGCCGGCGGAAATGACTTCCATCACACGAGCGCGCTCCGCGGGAGGGAGTCCGTTTAGGCCATCAGAGGACAGAACAAAGCTACCTGCATTGAGGAGGAGCACCACGAGTGACTCGCGTAGACCGGCCTGCACCTGCGAAGCCGCCGTGGCGGCATTCGCCATTGATGCTGCTTCTTTTGTGCGCGAGTCGACGGCCGACGTGGTCCACAAGACCGCGCCGATCGCGAGCGCGGCAGCGCAGACCACGATTGCGAGGTAGAGACGCAGCAAGGCGTGAGGCGATAACGCGCGCAGAGCGCCGCCGATTGTGCCCATGAGCCATTATCGTCAGGCGCGGATGCGAACCGTACGTGGCAGAGCAGCTGGCCCGAAGTGTCAGGGAACTTCGACGACCCTTACGGGCGAGCCGCCGAGGTAGCCCAGAATGTCCTCTACCGCCTCGCCGTAGAAGCGCTCATAGGTTTCGAGGGTCACGTAGCCGAGATGGGGCGTGATGAGCGTGTTGTCGAGTTTCAGGAAGGGATGATCCGCCGGCAACGGCTCCTGATCGAAAACGTCGAGACCGGCGCCGGCGATTCGGCGCTCCCGCAGCGCGGCAACCAGCGCGTCCTCGTCGACGATCGGGCCGCGAGACGTGTTTACGAGGAACGCCGTAGGCTTCATCAGCGACAGCTCCCGCTCTCCGACCAGGCCCCGGGTGCGGTCGCTCAGCACGAGGTGGACGCTGAGGACGTCCGCTTGTGAGAAGAGCTCTTCCTTGCCAACTAGCTTCGCGCCCACCTGATCGGCCCGATCCTGAGTCAGGTTCTGGCTCCATGCGATGACGTTCATCCCGAAGGCAAGGCCGACCTTCGCGACTTGCGAGCCGAGGTTGCCGAGGCCGAGGCAGGCCAGCGTGGCGCCGTGCAACGTGGGGCCAATCGTCGTCTGCCAGTGGCCGGCGCGCGTCGCCCTGTCCTCTTCGGCGATGTGGCGCAGGCAACCGATGATCAGTCCCCAGGACAGCTCCGCCGTAGGCGTCGCCATGCCGCCAGTACCGCACACTGTGATCCCGAGGTCCTTTGTCGCCTGCATGTCGAACGCGGCGTTGCGCATTCCGGTCGTAACCAGCAGCCGCAGGTTCGGCAAGCGGGTGAGCAGGCTGCGGGGGAACGGCGTACGCTCGCGCATCGCGACGATGAAGTCGAAGGGCTGCAGCCGTTGCGCCAGCGCGTCCTCGTCGCTGAGGTGGTCGCGAAACGCCTCAATCGTCGAGTCCGCCGGCAGCCGCTCCCAGCCGCCGATCGACAGCGCGACACCCTGATAATCGTCCAGCACTCCAATACGAGCCATGGTCTCTCCTTCAAGACTGTTCGGCGTCGATGTCGATGCTAGGATAAGCGCACTTCGAGCGTCATAACCCCGCAACCCGCAGCTCGAACCTGTCCAGTGCCATTAGTTATCAGGAGTCTAGAGTTGATTTACGAGCTGCGCATCTACGACGCTATGCCGGGCAAGCTGCCGGCGCTGAACGACCGCTTTGCCAAGATCACGGGCGGATACTTCGAAAAGCACGGCATCAAGCAGATCGGCTACTGGACGGACGTTGTGGGTATCAGCGGCCGTCTGACCTACATGGTCGCCTTCGACGACCTGGGGCACCGCGAGAAGGCGTGGGCATCCTTCGCCGCCGACGCCGAGCGCATCAAGGCTTTCGCGGAGACGGAGAAAGACGGCCCGCTGGTCGCCCGCGTCGAGAACAAGATCATGCGGCCAACCAGCTACTCGCCGATGCAGTAAGCGCGTATGACGTACGACCGCCCATTTTCCGTCGAGGAGGCGCTGTCGCACCTGCGCGAGGCCGACGCGAAGCTCGGCGAGGTGATCGACCGCGTCGGCGATTACGACGCTCCGCGACGATCCGATCCCTACGCCGCGCTGGTGCGCGCGATCCTGTTTCAGCAGCTCGCCGGCGCCGCGGCCAACGCGATCCAGAAGCGCTTCTTCGCGCTCTACGGACCGGATGGCCAACCGCCTTCGCCGCCGCAAATGCTGGAGACGTCCGACAACGAGTTTCGCGGCGCCGGCATTTCGCGCCAGAAGATGGGCTACCTGCGCGACCTCGCCGCTCACGTCGCCGACGGACGCCTGCAGCTCAACGAATTGCCTTCCCTCAGCGACGAAGAGGTGATCCAGCGCGTCACCGCCGTCAAAGGACTCGGCGAGTGGTCGGCGCACATGTTCCTGATGTTCCATCTCGGCCGGCCGGATGTGCTGCCGATTGGCGACCTCGGCGTGCGGCACGGGATGCGACTCACCTACGGGTTGGCTGAGCTTCCGACGCCGAAGCAGGCGATCGAAATCGGCGCCCCGTGGGCGCCGTTCCGGTCGGTTGGTTCCTGGTATATGTGGCGCGCCGGTGAGCCCGTCGCGCCGGATATCTAGCGCGCCTTTGCCACCACGCGCTGCGCTACGAACTGGTAGAGCAGTCTAATCTGGGGCTCCGACAACGGGACACCATAGACGCCTTCCAGTCGCAGCAGCGCTTTCGCCAGGCTGGCTCCTTGCTTGATCAGGACGGCGCAGGCAACTACGCCGTCGTTACCGCGAATCGAGGGGTCGTGCAGGAGCACGGCACCGCCTTCGCGTATGCGCTGCTGAATCCAGGTGGTGACGATGTGCAGCTCTTCGACCTCGGGCAGACTCGCCCTGTCCACGGAGAGCCTCAGGTAGCGCATGCCGTGCTCGCGCACCACGGTGCCAACCGAGTTGCACTCCCTATTCAGGTCGACGACAGCGTGCACGCGGCGTGCACGCACGGACCTCCAACCTTCCATCGGATCTGGGAAGCCGACGGCGAGGTCTCTGTTGATCCAACGGATCGAGCTACGATCTTCCCGTGGCCGAAGAAGGCGCATGATTTCACGTAACAAGTGGCTCCGTCCCCCTTGTGCCGTCATCCTTGACGCACTACTACTGGATAGTAGTCACACTCTTGAACGCCTCGGGCAGGTTCGCGTTACGCCCTCGTGATACGGCACACAGGTATAATCCGTCTCACAAACCCATCACAGTCGTTTCTCTAGACCCAAGGAGCCCCGAATGAAGAGCGATGCCGCCAGGCAGATGATGGATGCCGCCAGAGAAAAGGCGACCGAGATCGGCAAGCCGGTTAGCGTGGCGATCGTCGACGCCGGCGGAAGCCTGATGGCGATGGAGCGGCTCGGCGACGCGCCTTCAGCTACCGTCATGGTGGCGGAGGGGAAGGCGGTGGCGAGCGCCGTCATGGGCCGCGACTCGGGCCGTCTGGAGGCGATGGCGCAGAGCCTGCCGCTGATCATTAACTCACTGATGATGCGCTACGAGGGGCGATTTACGCCGGCGCAGGGCGGCGTAGTCGTTAAGGACGCCGGCGAGGTCGTCGGCGCAGTGGGCGTTTCGGGCGCTACGAGTGAGGAAGACGAATCGATCGCCCGCGCAGGCGCCGAGGCCTACGCCCCCTAGCTCAGCAGCAGGTCGGCCAGCCCGGAGAAGTCCGGCGCGTTGACGTCGACGCCGCCCAGGGTTGCTTCGTACTGCGTGTTTTCGCCGCGTTCGCGTGGACGCGGGACGTAGGCGGTGGCGAGGCCAGCTTCTTTCGCCGCCATAAGGTCCCATTTGTGCGCCGCCACCATCATGGCGTCCTTCGGCTCGATGCCGAGGAGCTCGAGGCCGTCGAGATACGCATCGACATCCGGTTTGTAGTGCTGCAGGAACTCGCAGGAGATGATGGCGTCCCAGTCGATGCCGCTGTGCTTCGAGCTCTCGACGACGATACCGAAGCTGAGCACGGTGAGGACGACGACAGTGTACTTCGAGCGCAGGCGCTGGATCGCCGGGTTGGCGTCAGGCCACGCGTCCAGCACGTGCCAGACGTCTGTAAGGTCGTCCTTTTCCTCGTCCGTGAGGTCCAGGGCCGGGTATCGGTCCCCGACCGTGTCCAGCGTCAGGCGGTGAATGCCGTCGGCGTTCATGCGCGGCAACGCGCCCTTGCGCACCAGCGCCAGGGTGTCGAAAAAGAGCTCCCGCCAGCCGATAGCGAACGCCGATGCATCGACCTCGACGCGCTTCGTCTTCGCCAGGGCCGCGACCGCCCGCGAAACGCCGCTGTACCAGTCGAATACCGTGCCGCCGACGTCGAACGTCAGCACCTTTACCTCTGCAAGCCGTTCATTCATGGCGCGAGTACACGAGATGCCGGCTTTCGTGTCAAGGCGCGACGAGTGCTACACTCGACCTCGCATCCTCAGATTCGTTTCGGTTCACCAGGAGACGCTGTGAAGGTACACGAGTATCAGGCGAAGCAGCTTTTCGCCGCCTACGGCGTGCCCGTCCCCAACGGCCGCGTCGCGACGACGCCGCAAGAGGCGCGTGAGATCGCGCTGGAGCTGGGCGGGCCGTCCGTGATCAAGGCGCAGATCCATGCCGGCGGGCGCGGCAAGGGCGGCGGCATCAAGCTGGCGTCAAACGCCGACGAGGCGGAAGCCGCCGCGAAGCAGGTCATCGGCATGACGCTTGTGACGCCTCAGACCGGACCCGAGGGACAGCTGGTACGCAGCGTCCTGGTTGAAGAGCAGACTCCCATCGACCGCGAGCTCTACCTCGCCGTCCTGATCGACAGCTCGACGGGCTTCCCGATCCTGATGGGATCATCGGCGGGTGGCATGGAGATCGAGGAGGTCGCGGCGACACATCCGGAGTCGATCCACCGCGTACCGATCGACCCCGCCGCGGGCTTCCAGCCGTATGAGGGCCGTCAGCTTGCGTTCGCGCTCGGGCTGACCGGCGACCTGCTACGGCCCGCCGTGGCCCTGATGGCGAACCTCTATCGCTTCTTCCTCGAAAAGGACTGCTCGCTAGCGGAGATAAACCCGCTGGTGGTCACGAAGGACAACCGCATCCTGGCGCTGGACGCGAAGCTGAACTTCGACGACAACGCGGCGTTCCGTCACGCTGACATCCTCGAACTGCGCGACAAAGACGAAGAAGATCCCCTCGAAGTCCGGGCGCAGGAAGAAGGCATCAGTAATTATGTGAAGTTGGACGGTAACATCGGCTGCGTCGTCAACGGCGCCGGGCTTGCCATGGCGACGATGGACGCGATAAAGCTGGCGGGCGGCGAGCCAGCCAACTTCCTCGACATCGCTACGGCGAACGACCCGCAGCGCGTTGTCAACGCGCTCGGGATCATTACCTCCGACCCCAACGTGAAGGCGATCCTGATCAACATCTTCGGCGGAATGGCCCGCGTCGACGTCATCGCCGAAGGCATCATCAAGGCCAACGAGGACCTCAAGCTGAACGTGCCGATCGTCGCCCGTCTCGCCGGGACGAACCTCGAAGAAGGCGTGCGAATGCTGGAGGCGTCGCAGGTACACTGCGAGCGCGCCGAGGACCTCGGCGAAGCGGCGCGCAAAGCAGTCGCGGCCGCGAAAGCATGAACCTGGGCAGCGTTGCTCATCTGCTCGCCGCATCGGCACTCGCCCTGGTAGCTCACGGCGCCGCTCCGGTGCGGAGCACGTTCGCCTGCGACAGGGGCGCTGACTTTAACCCGGTCGCGGCGTCAGATGTGATCGTGAGCGGCCTAGTCCTTGGATGGGCTGAGGCGGACCTCCTGCCGGACATTCCTGAGGGCGTCTTCGTAGAGCCGGTGTTGATCGATTTCCAGGTTGAAGATGTCCTCAAGGGCGAAGCGCCGGAGCGCATCAGATTCCTCGACACTGGGAGCCTCGCCAGCGATACCTCGCTCAGCGATCGCTGGGTGGGTACCGCGGGGGCGTGCGGGGCCTTCGAGGCCGATCCGACCGGGCAATACGCCTTCCTGGGATTGACCCGCGATGCGGACGGGAACCTGCGGTCGAGCGGGCCGCTGGTCTTCTATATCGGCGAGCGGTCGCAGTTCGCCGGCTTCCGCTATGAGCGCACGGCGGAGATTCTCGGGGCATTCGGTCTGAAGCGCCTTCCCGCCGCCGGTTACGGCACGATGGCCCGGGCGAGCGCGCCTGACTACGAACTCCTCGCATTTGCGACTTTACTGATCGCCTTCGGGCTCGGAGGCCTGGTACAGCTACGGAGAACTGCATGAGCATTCTGGTTAACAAAGAGACGCGCGTCCTGGTGCAGGGCATTACGGGTCGCGAGGGCGGCTTCCAGACAGAACGCTGCATCGATTACGGCACGAAAGTCGTGGCCGGCTGCACGCCGGGACGGGGCGGCGAGACAGCTTTCGGCGTACCCGTGTACAACACAGTCGCCGAAGCCGTTGAGCAGCGGGGGCCGATAGATTGTTCCCTGATCTTTGTGCCGGCGCCAGGCGCAGCAGATGCCATCCTGGAAGCAGCCGCATCGCAGATCAGAGTGATCATCTGCATCACGGAGGGCATCCCGACGATCGACATGATGAAAGCAAAGCGAGCCCTGCGCGACAGCAACTTAACGCTGATCGGCCCCAACTGCCCCGGAGTGATCACGCCCGAAGAGTGCCGCGTCGGCATCATGCCCGGTAGCGTCTTCGCAAAAGGCCGTGTCGGCGTTGTCTCGCGCAGCGGTACGCTGGTCTACGAAGGTGTCGACCAGCTGACGCGCCTCGGTATCGGGCAGTCGACCTGCGTCGGCGTTGGCGGCGACCCGATCATCGGCACGACGCAGCGCCAGGTGCTCGAGATGTTCAACAACGACCCCGAGACGGACGCGATCGTCATGATCGGAGAAATCGGCGGCACCGCAGAGCAGGAAGCGGCCGAGTACATCAAGGCAAACGTTAAGAAGCCGGTCATCGCCTTCATCGCGGGCAGCACCGCACCGCCGGGGCGCCGCATGGGCCACGCGGGCGCGATCATCGCCGGTAACACGGGCACCGCGGCTTCTAAGAAGGCGGCGCTGGCGGCGGCCGGCGCCACGATCTGCGAATCGCCCGCCGAAATCGGCGTGACGACGCTGCGTGTGCTCAAGGAGCGCGGCCTGATCTAAGGCGTGGGCGTCGCTTCGGCGCCAGGCGTTTGATCGACGGCCGGGGTCTCAGACGTTGCAGGGGTTGGCGACGGCCCGGTCAAAGGCGATACGTTGACGAATAGCGGACAATCGGTCACGGCGTCTTCGCTGCCGCGCTGCCAGAGTATTTGCAGGCCGTATTCTTGACTTCCTGCCGTCGGCGAGAAGGCAGGCGCTGCGTCCGCCTTCAGTGCGGTTGCGCCGGCGACCGCGACGACGAGAGCATTGGCTTTGGCAGTCGCCGGTTTATCGGCGACCGCAACGCTGTCCAGCTCGAAGCCGTTTAGCGCCTCCGGATCGAACTGGAATGTCTTCGTACCACCCGAGTCCATGGTCATTCGACCGGTCTCGCAGGCGATCTCCCGTACAACGTCCGGCCCAATGGCCGGCGATGCCTCTCCGCCGCCGCTAAGTGCGCCGGCGACCACGAGGCCGATGAAGACGGCGGCGGCGGTCGAAACGCCGAGCAAGGCGTAGCTCCAGGCGAAACTGCGTCCATACGCAGGCTCGAACCAGATGCTGAGGCGCTCCGCGAAGGTTAGCCGGGCGGGCTCATAGCCGCTGTACTGGGTCTCCGGGGCGTACTCCGAACCGTACTGTTCGTAGACCTCTGCAGGCTGATACGGTGCCGCCGACGGCTCGACGCCGAGGCGCTCTTCGATATCCGAGACAGCCTCCGGCAGTTGGGACGAGGCGACGCCGGCAAATCCCGCTTCAGCTTCAGGGCGGGTCCACAGCTCTTCCTCGGTGACCGGCGGCCCAGCGGCCTCGCCGTCGAAGGAAGACTCGGCTTCGAGCGGCGGCGACTCTTCAGGCGACCCTTCTTGCTCAACGAAGGGTTCGCCGATCTCCGGTTCGGAGGCCTCATCCCGTGCAGCGGTGTCCTCTACCACGCCGGTCTCTTCGTCTTCCTGGGGCGCTTCTTCGCCCGGCACCCCAGCGTCATCGAGGCTGAGCTGGCCCGCCGCGAGGGCGGCCGCGGCCGCGGCGCCGCCGGCTGCGACGATTTGCGGCCGCAGGTCCCCCGGCAGGTCGACGTTCTGCAACGCCTGAAATACGTCCGAACCGTTGGGCAGCGACTCCAGCGTCGCCTGGCACCTCTCGCAGTCCTCGACGTGCGAAACGATCTGACGCCGAATGCCGACGCGCATGGCGGCGCCGCTGCCGCCAACCAGCTCCGAGAGGTCTTTGCAGGCATCGCGGCCACGGAAGTAGAGCGCCGTCGCGACGTACGCCTCGGCAAACGCCTCACTGGCGCGACTGAGAATCGTTTGAACGCCGCCGCGTCCCTCGGTCGCCGATCCGGTCAGCGCGTCCGGGTCGACGCCACGGCGAGCGGTCACGTCGAGAAGGCCGTAATCGCGCGGACGCAGGCTTCTTGCCGCCTGCCAGGCCCACAACGCCGCCTCACGATCGATGGTGGCGTCCGCCTGCGTGAAGCGCCGGTCGCCGGTCGAAAGCTTTCCCGTGGCGGGCCGGTCGCGGTCGTTAGCCGCCTCAAGCCCCCGTTCGAGCGCGAAGTTGAACAGCCAGGCCTGCACACCCGTCTCGCTCGGGCGCTGGGCCGCGTTGGCGCGCAGGTAGTCGAATGTCGCGCGCACGATTTCGGCGGCGGCTTCCATGTCGAGCGTCAGGCGAAGGGCGAAGTCATAGAGGGACTGAGCATGGCGATCAGCCAGTGTGGCGACAGCCTGGTCGTCGGAGCCGGACAGAGAGGCAGCCAGCTCCTCGTCAGAGCTGTTAGCGGGGTCATTCATTGTCCGCGCGCAGTGTAGCCCAATCGGGTCGTATGTTCCAAATCAGGTCCCCTAGCTTCGGCTGGAGCGATATTCGGCCACGGCGGCAGCCATCTCTTCTGCCGACGTCTGGCCGCTGCTGGCTAGATGAGAAACGATGCCGCCTCTCTGTGCAAGGTCTGCCTGGTCGCGACCCCACTGCCGCGGCGCATCCAGCTGTTCGAAGCGGTCGGCGGCTTTGTGCCAGCGAAAAAGCGAGCGCCCGACAGGCCGTCCGTTCTCGACACGCTCGACTTCGTACAGGTCCGTAACGCGGCGCCAGAAGGTGTCGTGGCTGTCACCGAAGCGCTCGATATACATGACCAGCTTGAACACTGACGCATGGGCGTCGCTGACACCGTTGCCGCGCGTCACTTCCTGCACCGCGGCATCGACGCCCGGGGCGTGCAACGCCGTCTGCAGGGCGTAGCCGCCGACGTGCACGGTTTCGAAGACGCGACGGACGGGTTCGCCCCAGATGTAGCCCGGCATCGGCGCGTGGGCAAACTCCGCGACGGTCAGGTAGCCGCCGCGCCGTTCCTGCGTCAGACGCTGCATCAGATCCCGCTCGCCCGCGACTGGCGTGACCGGTACGTCGGGCGGACGCAGCGCAAGGACAGCGTTCGAGGTCGTGGTCTTGCCAGCGAAACGGGGAACCGCAACGGTCAGAAACGACTGCTGCTCGTCGACAGCGGCCCAGAGCACGGCGGCCATCTCGGCGCTCAAGGTGCCGTTGCGGACTAGCTCGGCGATCGAAATCTGCGCCATGCTGCGAGTATAAGGGTCGCGAATTGACACGAGGCGTATCTTTCGTGCTACGGAGGCCCCAATGTCGCAGGATTCCCCCTCTTACAGACCGGAGGCAGCGGGCCCTTCAATCCCAGGCCGGCTGGTCCAGATCGGCAAGAAGCCGCGCATTCTGCTGATCCTGCTTGCCGCCTGGTCGCTGCTCACGGTCCTGACGGAGATCTTTGTAAACAGCGGCCTCTTCCTCGATATTCACGATATCGAGCTCGACGGGGCGATGGGAGGCTTCGCGCTGAGCTTTCAGGCGGCGCCGTTGGCGCTGCTCTATCTCTACTGCTGGCGCGATCCGGACCACTACCGTTCCGTCTTCTGGCTGGCGCTAATCCAGCAAATCGCGATTGGCGCCGGCGTGCTCTACCAGTGGGCCATCGGGACTTACAGCTTCGAGAGCGTCGCAATCCCGCTCGTGGGTTCGCTGATCCTGGGCGTCTTGTCGTTCCTGCAGCTGTTCGAGCCGAAGGTGAAGCCCTAGGGATTCTTCTTCTTCAGCTGGCCGGGCGCCGACTGCTGTCCGTGTCCCTGTGACCCGCCGTTGTTGTTCGAATTCGATGCGAGATCAGGCCCGGCCTCGCCATCATCGGCGTTCGAAGGGTGGGTGCAGTCCTTTGTCTCGCGCCCTTGCTGTCCCGGCGCGTTTTGGGCGCCCTCCGGCAGCGTGGTCCGATCGTGCGCCGCCGTGCAGGCCGCTTCGCTGACCGCTGGGCCGACATTCTCTCCGGCCTCCTGGGCCGCAGCTTTGGCTTCGTGGACGGCCTGGCTCACCGCTGAACCGTGGTTGGTGGTGTCGCCCTGCACTTCCGTCTCGTTTCCAGCGTCAGCTTCGGCGGTGTCTTCTCCGTCGTCTTCCTCGACATTCGACGGTTGCGTGCAGTCCTTCGGCTCGCGGTCCTGTTGTCCGGGCGCGTTCTGAGCGCTTTCCGGCAGCGTGGTCCGGTCATGTGCCGCCGTGCAGGCCGCTTCGCTGACCGCCGGGCCGACGTCTTCGCCGTCCTCGAGCGACTCCCTGGCGTCCTGCACGGCCCCGCTCACCGCCGAACCGTGATCGCCGCCGAGGCCGAGAGCCCCCGCGACGGGATCGACTGGCGAGGGCGCCGCGCCCACACCGACGACCAGCATCAGCGCAAGTACCGACGCCACGCCTACCGCTGCCAGCCTGGCACCAGCGGACCGCTTGAACAGATTACGAATTGTGACTGGGAATCCCGAGGTTGAGCGTTCTGGAGACATAGTTATCCCTCAACAAGCTAACCCCCTGCAGGTTAAAGAATCGACAAGCAGGCGCCAGTCTGAATATAAGGTGCGTTAATACTTTTGAAGCTAAGCGTGCATCCGGATCGGAATCGAGGCGCGCCGGAGGCGTTCGCGGCCTTCCTCTCGCGCCGTGGCAAAAGGCGGCATCGGGATCGGGCCGCCGGCGAGCATGCCGGTAATCTGGAGCGCCGTGAGCGGCGTCGAGAGCAGGAAGCCCTGACCCAAGGTGCAGCCCGCTTCGCGAATCAGATCCAACTGCGCTTCGGTCTCGATGCCTTCTGCCGTAGTCGTCATGCCCAGCGCGTTGGCGAGTTGCACCACGGAGCGCACGATGGGCAGCGTCCGCTCCGGGTCGCGGTCGCGGACAAACGACTGGTCAACCTTGACGATGTCGACCTTGAAGCGGCGCAGGTAGCTGAGCGAAGAGTAGCCGACGCCGAAGTCGTCGATGGCGACCTGGAAGCCGAGTTCGCGCAGGCCGTCGAGGTTGCGCAGGGTGTCTTCCTCGTCCTCCATCAGCGCCGATTCGGTGATTTCGAAGTGAATGAAGTCGCTGGTGGCGCCGGTCTTCTTCAGCACCTGATTGAGCTCCGTGATGAAGTTGACGTCGCGGAACTGGCGCGCCGAGAGGTTGATGCCGACGCTGAAGTGCTGTCCGAAGATGCCGTGCCAGGTACTGGCCTGTGCGCAGGCTTCCATGAGGACCCACTGGTTGATGCCGCGCCAGAGGCCGGTTTCATCCGCCAGCGGCAGGAAGCTATCGGGCCGCAGCTCGCCGAGTGTCGGGTGATTCCAGCGCAGCAGCGCCTCGACGCCTTCGATGCTCATCGTGTCGAGGTTTACGAGAGGCTGATAAGCCATCTCGAACTGTCCTTCCTCCACGGCGCTGCGCAGGTCGGACTCCAGCGAGAGGCGGTGTGTTGAGGGCAGGGGCGCCTGGGGCTCGTACAGGAAGCACTGGCCTTTGCCGTTGGCCTTGGCCTGATACAGGGCGACATCCGCCATGCTCATCAAGTCCTGGGGTGAAGGGCGCAGTGGGCCCGGCAGGGCGATGCCGATGCTGGCGTTGGGCCAGAGCGTCTGCCCGCCAAGGTTGACCGGCCGGTTGAGGCTGTTGAGCAGCGCCGCCGCCAACTCTTCAGCCTCCGCGGACGATTCCACTACAGCCAGCAGAGCAAACTCGTCGCCACCGAGGCGCGCCAGGACGTCGCCGCGGCGCTTGCTGGAGCGCAAACGGTCCGCCACTTCTTTGAGCAAACGGTCGCCGGCCGGATGGCCCATCGTGTCGTTGACCACCTTGAAGCGGTCGAGGTCCAGAAGCAGCAGCGCCGGACGCAGCTTGCCGCGACGATAGTCGCTGAGCAGCGTCCAGAGGCGCTCGACGAAGAAGCGGCGGTTGGGCAGGCCGGTCAGTTCGTCGTCGTAGGCGAGGTCTGAGACTTCGCTGGCTCGACGATGCGCGACGCGAATACCGAGGACCCCGGCGACACCGAAGAGGATCTGGCAGAGGACAGGGACGGGGGCGAGCACCAGCGTGCCGAGGAGGTAGCCGATGGCTGTTGCCGCGACGGCAGACATCGCCAGCGCAGCCGCCAGAATCTCCGAGAAGTACAGGTCTCCGCGTCTCTTGGTGAAGTCCGGCAATATGTCCCATCCCAACCAAACAAAAAAGCTTGCCTCACACTCTCGCGAGACAAGCCGGGCGGTTTCGCCACTAGGCTCCCCGTCATCCAGGCGACCAAGTAAGGATGACGGCTCAATGCCTTCCGGCAACGCCCCATCCCTGGGTGGTGCAATACGTCCTGTACTCCCTAAAACGCGGTGTTCATCCGCTTGTTACCAGAATCGGCATGTCTTTCCTTTTCTGTTGACCCTGGAATCGGGAAAGCGAAACAATGGTTAGCGAAACATCCCCGGCGCACGACTCAAACAGGAGCCCACTATGCCGCTATTCCTTATCGAGCACAGCCACACCTCCGAGACCTGCCCAACGCGCGACCCCAACATGGTGCGGATGCTGCGCCAGCACGTCTCCGACGAGAACGCCGCGAAGATGGGCGTCAAGATCCTCGGCGACTGGGCATCGGAGGCGGTGCACCAGGTCGTTTTCATCGTCGAAGCCGCGAACGAGGAGACGGTTGAGAACCTGGCGGGACCGTTCCGTCACGTCGGCGAAGTCAACGTACGCATGGGCCTGACCTGCGAAGACACCGCGAAAGTGTGCCTCGGCGAGTAGAAAGATGGCGCTCCTTGCGCAACGGCGGAACGTGTCGTGGGCGGAGGCCCGGTTCACATCGACCGGGTCGACGGCGCTACTGTCAGCCTTCAGTGGGGTCTCGGGGCGGAGCCCAGGTTCTTGTTATGGTACCCCCGACAGGACTCGAACCTGTGCTTCCGGCTTCGGAGGCCGGCGCTCTATCCACTGAGCTACGGGGGCGTGCAGTCATTCTAGACAGCCGCAAGACGACGTAACAAGCTCACTTGACCCCTACTCCCGTCCCGAATACCGTCTTTGGTGATGCACGCGTCCGATCAGGCACAGACGCATTGAACGACTCACCTCTAGCCCACATGTTCATCGCGCGCCCGCGCAATTTCGTCTATCGGCGCGTCTTCCAGACGGCGCAGAACTTCATGCAGGTCGAGGCGGCCAGCGGCGTGGTTATGCTGGTTGCGGCGATTGCGGCGCTAATCTGGGCTAACTCGCCGTGGTGGGATTCCTACTTCAACTTCTGGCACACCCACGTCTTTGTAGAAGCCAACCTCTTCGATATCCATCTCGACCTGCGCGAGTGGGTCAACGACGCGCTGATGACGATCTTCTTCTTCGTCGTCGGCCTAGAGATCAAACGCGAGCTGGTGCACGGCGAGCTTTCGAACCCCCGGCGAGCGCTGCTCCCGGCGGCGGGCGCGCTCGGAGGCATGGCCGCGCCAGCCCTGATCTACACGGCAATTAACCTCGGCGGCGCGGGAGCGAAGGGATGGGGCGTCCCGATGGCGACGGACATCGCGTTCGCAGTCGGCGTGCTGTCGCTGCTCAGCCGGCGCGTGCCGTTCAGCCTCAAGGTGTTCCTGCTCGCGCTCGCGATCGCGGACGACATCGGCGCCATCATGGTCATCGCCGTGTTCTACACGAGCGACCTGAACTTCCTGGCGCTGGGATTGGCGGCGGCGATGGTGGTGCTGGTGGCCGTGCTGAACCGATCCGGCGTACGAACCATCAACATCTACGTCGCGGTCGGGGCAGTACTCTGGTTAATGATGCTGCAATCAGGCATCCATGCCACGATCGCCGGCGTCACTCTCGGCTTAATGGCGCCTGCGAGCTTCTTCTACAACCCCAAGACCTTCGTCCCGGCGGCTCAGGACCTGATCGACCGCTTCAAGCTGGCGCAGGAGACGGAAAATGACGAGATTCAGCAAGGTATTCTGGCGCAGGTCGAGGACCTGACGCAGGGGACTGAAGCACCACTCGACCGCCTGGAGCGCGCGTTGCACCGCTGGGTCAGCTTCGGCATCGTGCCGCTGTTCGCCCTGGCCAACGCCGGCGTCCACGTTTCGAGCGGGACGGCCGACGCCGCGATCAGCAGCCACATCTCTCAGGGCGTCTTCTTCGGACTGTTGATCGGAAAACCGATCGGCATCTTCCTGGTTACGTTTGTCTGCGTGAAGTTACGCGTCTGCGATATGCCTACCGGCGCGACGTGGCCCCAGGTACTCGGCATCGGGATGCTGGGCGGCGTCGGATTCACCGTGGCGCTCCTGATCACCGACCTCGGCTTCGAACGCGAGCTATTGATCGACGAGGCGAAGCTGGGTGTACTGACGGCCTCGATGGCATCAGGCTTCGTTGGCCTCGCCTTCCTCTGGCTGACGACGCGTTCGCCGAGTCATACGGAAGCCGAGGAGGCAGTTACCGCCGACGCCTAGGGTTCGGCACTTAGCGCGGTGTCGATGCTAGGCTCCCGCTCCAGCTGCGGTAGCTCGATAAGCTGCATGGTGGCCCGGCAGGTGAACGGCGGATCGCCGCAAACCAGCTTGTTTCCCGCTTCGGAAAGATCAAGCACATAGGGCGAGCAGCCCGGGCAGGCGTCATGACGCGTCGCGATGATGCAGCCAGCAGGCCCGCAGACGCGCAACTTCGTCCCGCAAGGCCACTCTGCGTAGCGCGACGGCCCGACCGCGATAATGTCGGGGTTACCAGTGTCGTAGTAGCCGGTGCCGCATCCCAGCACGCCACCCTGATACGAAACGCCATAGGCGGTAGCCCAGCCGCGGATAATCGGTGTAGATGGCGCCGCATCCTGCTCATGCGTGGGTTCCGCCGCGAGCAACTCAGTATCGCCCGGAGCTGGCGAAAGGACCCCGCTCCATGAGTTTGCGGTGACCGAAACGGACCAGCTTTGCTGCAGCGCCCTGAGCGTCGGTACGGCGATTTGTTGGTGTCGATTAGCCTTTGAATATTCCCCGGTTAGATGTCCTCCCTTCAGCATTAGAGCTAAGACCAGAAGCGCGATGATTAAGAAGCCGCGCGCTTCAGGCCTCGGCCAACTCAGATACTCGCTTCCGTGCGAATCAAGCAATGACCTCCAGAAAGTGTGTACAAATAAGAACTATGTTCTCAAACTATCTGTTACAGATTTCACTAATAGGCGCTTAAAGTCCAGCCTACTGAAATCGCGCTCCCTTCCGAAAAGCATAAATAGGGCCATGCTTGGCCATCGGGGGGGCAATGCAGGAGCAATTCGTCAGTCACCTTATGTCTCGGGAGGTGCTCTGCGCGCCGGCAGACGCCACGGCCCACGCGCTGGTCGCGTTGATGCGCGAACACGCTTACTCGTGCATCGTGATCAGCGAGGACGATCATCCGATTGGAATCGTCACAGAACGCGACATTGTCGGAGTGCTACATGACGTCCTGGGGGGCGAATGTGGCGGCGACGTTCCGGCATCGGAGTTCATGTCCGCTCCGGTCATGACAATCGATGAGGACCGCCCCGTATTCGACGCCATCGTCTATTGCCGCTCCCGAAGTTTGCGCCATCTCCCCGTCGTCGACCGCCACGGCCGCCTTGTTGGTCTCCTGACGCAGTCCGACCTGACCTCCTACCACCTGCGCTCGATCGAGGAGGAGCGCGCACGCCTTGAAGAGCCCGATGCCGGCGAAGCGGACCTGATCGCGGTAAATGAGCGTCTCAAGGCGCTGGCCCACGAAGATGCGCTGCTGGGGATTGGCAACCGCAGAGCGATGGAGGTCGACCTGCAGTACACGCACGAGATGGGCCTGCGCTACGCGACGCCGTACGCCGTCACCGTCTGCGATGTGGACTACTTCAAGCTGTACAACGATACCTACGGCCATCGGGCTGGTGACGAGCTGCTTCGGTGTTTAGTCGAAGTCCTGCGCTCAGGGATTCGCAAGTCCGACCGTCTCTATCGCTACGGTGGCGATGAGCTACTTCTCCTGCTGCCAATGACATCGCTAGAAAGCGCGAAGGGTACGGCCGACCGCCTCCAGGAAGACCTGCGGCAGCTCCATGTCGAGCACTCTGCCAGTCCCTTCGGGTTTCTCACGATTAGTTGTGGTATTAGCGCAATGCAGCCGAACCGCCGGCGCATGCTCAGCTGGAAGCAGGTCTTCGACGAAGCCGATCACGCCCTGTACAGAGTGAAGCGCGGGGGCCGAAACAGCGCCGCCACGTTCAAGGGTGGTGAAAAAGTCAGGACCTACGGCAAAGACAACTCACCTTACCGGGCGACGGCGGGGTAGACGCTCTGCGCCAGTAGGCGAAGCGCCTCCGGCCAGCTCTCGACGACCTCGACTTCGGGCAAGTGGTGAAAGATGTGCTCGCGCCTGCCGACGACAATGACCCGACGACCCAGCGCCAGCGCCATTCCGAGCTCGACGTGCCGCCCGCCGTTGCCACCCTCGCCGTCTGGCTCCGTGAAGCAGACCAGCGTGTCCGCCGCGAGGACGTCTTCCTGGTCGAGCAGTCCCAGCTCGCGCCAATCGGCAGCGCTGTACTGGGAGCGCTCGCGCGGCTCGGTTGCCAGCCAGCGCGAAGTAACCTCGATGCCAAGCGCATCCAGCTCGGCTCGATAACCGTTTAGCTCATCTCGGCGCGAATAACGGGCAGCGAAGTAGACGCTGTTCATTGGGCGGGGCTCCTGATGACTCAGACAGCGCGCGTGCGTTGGCGGTACTGTACGGCTTCGGCGACGTGCGCGGTCGTGATCTCGCGACAATTTGATATATCGGCAATCGTCCGCGCAACCTTCAAGATGCGATGGAAAGCGCGGGCGGAGAGTGACAGCTGCGTCGTGGCCAGCTTGAGAAAGGAGCGCACATCCTCCGTCAGCTCAATCTGGCAAAAGTCGCGCACGTCTGCCGGTGACATCTCAGAGTTGCACTGCGCGGCGCGCTCGTTGAAGCGCTGCCGCTGAAGCTGGCGCGCCGCGTCAACGCGTTCACGCACCTTACAGGACGGCTCCGCCGGCTCCAGGGAAGCCAGCTTCTCATAATCGATCCGCGGCACCTCGACGAAGATGTCGATGCGGTCCATCAGCGGGCCCGAGATTCGTCGCTGATAGCGCGACACGGTGGACTCGGAGCAGACGCAAGACTTTATGGGGTCGCCGTAGTTGCCGCAGGGGCACGGGTTCATCGCCGCGATCAGCATGAAATTGGCCGGGAACGTCACCGAACCCTGCGCCCGGCTGATCGTCACCACGTGGTCTTCGAGCGGCTGGCGCAGCACCTCCAGCGTCTGCTGGCCGAACTCCGGCAGCTCGTCCAGGAAAAGGACGCCGCGGTGCGACAGGCTGATCTCGCCCGGGCGCGGCTGACGTCCGCCGCCGACGAGGCCCGCCTGCGACACGGTGTGATGCGGCGCGCGAAACGGCCGCTGCGTGATCAACGGCACGTCGCGCGGCAGCAGCCCGGCGACGCTGTAGATGCGCGTCACCATCAGCGCCTCGTCCGGCGCCATCGAAGGGAGGATCGACGGCAGGGCGCGCGCCAGCAGCGTCTTGCCGGCGCCGGCTGGACCGACCATCAGGAGGTTGTGACCGCCCGCAGCCGCGACCTCCAGGGCGCGCTTGACGTGCTCCTGGCCGCGGACCTCGGCGAAGTCGGTGCCTTCGTAAGCCGCGGCCTCGGCAAGTGGCTGGCCGGTTCGCACGAACGGTCCGATCGGCTCCATCGCCGGCGCAGGTGACTGACGAGCGCCGAGAAGGTCTCGACCGGATACACGTCAACGCCTTCGACCAGCGCTGCCTCGGCCGCGTCGCAGGCCGGCACGTAGACCTGCGTCAGGCCGCGTCGCGCGCCAGGCTGACCATGGGCAGGACGCCGTGCGTCGACCGCAGCCGCCCGTCCAGCGACAGCTCGCCGAGGAACAGGCAGCGTCGAGGTGTCCGCGACGACCTGCTCCGAGGCGATGACGATGCCTACGGCAATCGGCAGGTCGAAGCTGGGCCCTTCCTTGCGGATGTCCGCCGGGGCGAGGCTGACGGTGATGCGGCGATTGGGGAAAACGCAACCGGAGTTGCGTACAGCGGAGCGCACCCGTTCGCGCGCCTCTTGCACCGCCGTGTCCGGCAGACCGACGACGTTGACCCTCGGCAGCCCGGGGAGGAGGTCGACCTCGACCTCGATGAGCTCGCCTTCGAGGCCGACGATGGCGGCTGAGTAGACTTTAGCAAGCATGTTCGGAAGGAGTATACGCACGCCCGTTCTATTGTCAAGCGGTTGCTGCGCGGAGTCGTGAAACCTGGCATACTAGCCCGTGTTTCCCTCAGTAAGGCCTAAAAGGCTTCCTGAGCGAGATAGTACCCACTTATAAGACTATTCAAACATGGAATTTGATTTTGCTAAATTCGACGGGATGTAACGGGATGTAATATGTTGCCCGTTGATCCAGAAACGGGTCGCAAACCGGGGAATCCGGGCGTATGCGAATGGTTTAGGCGATCTCTCTTGTCATCGGGGCAAGGAAGCTGAGCCGGCCGGCTCAAGGAAAGGATTCATGAGCGAGAACTACTGGGACAAGGTACTGAATACGCGCCTGACACGAAGGCGCGCTGTCGCAGCGACCGGGGCAACGGCAGCAGCGGCTGCCTTCCTCGCGGCCTGCGGTGGTGGCGATGACAGCGGTGGCAGCAGCGGCAGTTCGTCTAGCAGCAGCGGAAGCACCAGCGGTAGCGGCTCCACCAGCAGTGGTGGCGGCACCACACCGGCGCAGACCGGTCCCAAGGTCGGTGGCGCCTTGATCTGGCAGGGCTACGGCGACCCGGGTGGCGGTCTGGAGTTGATCAAGGCTCGCAACGCCGGCGTCAACCAGATGGCCAGTCTGACGCACGACGCGCTGCTACACTTCGCCTACGGCACGCCGGACCACCCCGGCATCGGTAACGACGTGATCCCCAGCATGGCGGAGGCCTTGCCGGAGATCTCACCCGACAAACTGACGGTAACCTTCAAGGTCGTCTCCGGAGCAACCTTCCATAACGGAGACCCAGTTACCTCAGAAGACTTCAAGTGGACCTACGACACGCTAGCTTTCGCCGAAGAGTCCGCCGCCAAGGGTGACTTTTCCTTCCTTGACTCGGTTGAGGCACCGGATCCCACCACTCTTGTCATGCATATGAAGCAGGTCAATGCGGATGTCCTGCAGACAATTGCGGCCAAGAATTACGCCGGTGTGCTAAGCCAGAAGTTCCAGGAGAGCGCGGCGGCCGAAAACTCCTTCATGGGTTCCGGCCCATTTGAGTTCGTCGAGTACTCGCCGCCGACCGTGATGAAATACAAGCGCTACGCCAACTACTGGAACAGCGCCAACGCAGGCTGGTTCGACACGATCGACCGGCTCGGCACGTCGGACTCGGAGAAGAAGGTCGCCGACATCATCGCCAAGCAGGTCCACGTAACCTACTGGTTCCCGGCCGAGGAGCGCGAGCGCATCAAGGCCGCACGCGACGACCTCCAGGTCTTCCAGTACCCGCGCGCCGGCTCCGGTCAGGTCTACATCCGCAACGACGTCGCGCCGTTCAACGACAAGCGCGTGCGTCAGGCCATGAGCATGGGCTACGACCGACAGGTCTCGATTGACAACGTCACCGAGGGCGAGGGCCAAGCCGACCAGCAACTCTCCCGCTCCGGCACCGCCTGGGGCTTCCGCGGTCCAGAGGACCTGCCGCGGGCCGACCTCTACGAGCTCAACGTCCCGGAGGCGATGAAGCTGATGGCCGCGGCCAACGTCACGCTGCCGATCAAATCAGACCTGCCGACATGGAACGCCACAGTTATCGGTCAAAAGTTCGTCGACGAGATCACCCTGATGACCACACAGTGGAAGAGCAACGGCCTGGTTGACGCAACATTGGTCGAAGAGACCTTCGGTCAGTACAGCCCGCGCCTGCAGGCGACCTACGACACCCTAACCTGGGGGCCGAACACGACGGCAACCTACCCAGACCTCGGTTTCCAGATCTACAGGAAATATCACAGTAGCTCAGTGGCGTCACAGCCGCCCGGCCCCAACCTGTGTTACGTCGTCAATTCTGAGATTGACGACCTGGTCACGAAACAGCTGCAAGAGTTCGACACGCAAGCTCGTACGGCCATCTTCCGCCAGCTTGAAGACGTGCTGGTCGAGGAGATGCTGCACAACTCTGGTGTGACGGGTCAGCTCACCTACTTCATCGACCCGTCGGTCAAGAACGCGCAGATGCCGCGCGACGCCTACAACGGCTCGGTGGCCTGGATGAAGTACTGGTATTTCGGTGACGCTTAGGGCCTGTCCCAGGCTCTAGTTGTTACATTCCCCCCGGTTCGGTCCCAAGCGCCGAACCGGGACAACAAACCAAGAGGCCGTCCCAATCGGGACGGCCTCTTCTCTATCCTGTCGAGGAGGAGAGAGCTACCAGAGGCGCTGCGTCGACAGCTTCGCGCCCTCGGACATGGCGCGGAATTTTGCCCAGGCGATTTTGGGGTGCGCCACGCGGCCGCCGAGGCCGCAGTCCGTTCCGGCGAGAACGTTCTCGCGTCCGACGAGGTTGGCGTAGCGCATGAGGCGCTGCGCGACCAGTTCGGGGTGCTCGACAAAGTGGCTCGAGTGCCCGACCACGCCCGGCACCAGCGTCTTGCCTTCCGGCAGCTTGAAGTCCTCGAACACCACCCACTCCCACTCGTGCATCGCGTTCGAAGCTTCGATCGAGTAGCTGCCGGCGCGGACGCTGAAGATGATATCGACGAGGTCCTTCAGCGGGATGTCGTGCGTGTGCGGGCCGTGTCCGCTGCCCCAGCAGACGTGCAAACGGATCTGGTCCTCAGGCAAGTCGCGTAGGGCGTGGTTCAAGGCGTCGACCCGCATTTGGGCGTATTTCTGGTAATCCGCCACGCTCATCTCGGGGAACATCTGCCAGCCGTCCGGCAGGTCAGGGTCATCGATCTGGAGGACCAAGCCCGCGTCGATGATCGCTTTGTACTCCTCGCGCATCGCTTCGGCGATGGCGAAGACGAACTCCTCTTCGCTCTTGTAGTGATCGTTACGCAGCCAGTGCTCGATCGTTCCCGGCGAGTTGGCGGGCAGGAAGCCCTCGACGCGCGGGTACTTCGCCAGGGCGGCCTTGAAGTTGCGGATGTCCTCCTGCACGTACTCGTGGCCCACGTACTTCAGCGGCTCGACGCAGACGGACTCTGTACCGGCACCGGCGATGCCGCCGCCCGGCAGCACAGCCCCGGGCATTCGGGGCCGGCCGAAGAAGTCGTGGTTCTCGTAATACTCCGGGAAGTCCTGCATGTCGCGGGCAGAAATGTTCATCTCGAAGGAGCGCCGGCCGGGCTGCACCTCGCGCGTGACGAAGCCGCCAAGGCGCTCACGGACGTAGTTCGTGAAGTTCGTCTTACTGAGCTCGCCGTCGTTGACGCTGTCGAGGCCGCAAGACACCTGCATGTCGACGACTTCTTGCACCGAGGCGGCCAGCGTCTTCTCCAGCGCTGCCTTGTCGTAGACGTCGCCGCGAGAGCGCGCCATGATCATCGGCACCAAGGCCTCCGGCCGTGGCAGCGAGCCGGCGTGCGTACATATGATTCGTTCGGAGCTATTCTTCATCGCGTCCCTCCGGCAGGCACAATCGCTTAATCATTGATGGGTCAAGTTTAGAGGCATCTTCGCTTACGGACACCGCCGAACGAGCATCGGCCCGCCCGCGAAACGAGGTCCAGGAGTTTGACCAGAGCCGCGGAACCTGAACAAGGACGATGCCTTCCCCTATTAAGGCCTTCATCATCTGATAAGTTCTGTCCCAAGGACGTAGCAGGCGGCATGGAGGTGACGTATGGCCGAGATCGACGACCTGAAGCAAGAAGTGGCGAAGGCGTGCCGGATAATCGGACGGCTGCACTTGACGAGAGAGCCAAACGGCCACGTGAGTGTCCGCATCCCCGGGTCGGAGCTGGTCCTGATGAAGGCGCGCGGGCCTCAAGAAGCGCCGCTGAGCTACACGATGCCGGACGACCTCGCCGTGGTTGATATGGATGGCAAGTTGGTGGAGGGACGCGACGGTCTTGCGGCCCCTGCCGAGGTCTTCATTCACACTGAGGTGCTCCGCGCTCGGCCCGAGCTGAACAGCGTTATCCACATCCACCCGCCGAACGTGGTGGCGTACACCATTGCCGGCAAGCCGATCTTACCGATCGTGGGTGCGTACAATCCAGCGGCGTTACGCATGGTCCACGCGGGGATACCGACGTATCCACGCAGCGTGCTGATCAATAGCAAGGAGCGCGGCGGAGACCTTACAAGCGCAATGGGGACGGCTCGAGTATGCCTGATGCGCGCACATGGCATCACAAGCGCCGGTGCCTCGGTCGAGGAGGCAACCCTTAATGCGATCCACCTCAACGACCTTGCCGAGCTTCATTTCAAGGCCGACCTTCTGGGTGGCGCTATACCGATCTCCGAAGAAGACTTGGAGGACGTCCTGGGCCGCCTGCCATCCGACGTGAGGCAGCCCGGGGAGGCTCGCAGGGGACCCAGCTCCGAGTGGCGTTACTACTCGGAGGCGTACGGATGAGTCATAGCGACGCATCTACGGTTCGAGGGAATAGAGAAGCGGTCCCGTTACCGAGACCGCTTCTGGCTTTCGGTTCCTTTGCCTCTCGCCGCCCTTACCCCCAGGGGCCGAGGTAAGGCTCGCCCTCGAAGCTGTCCGGCAGTGCCTCCAGGGTCTCGGGCCACTTCGCCGCGACGGGGCGCCGAGCAGTTTCGGGCCTGACCTTGCCGTCCCAACCGACCTGCTCCATGTAGTGGTAGATCTGGATGCAATGTCCATCCGGGTCGTAGGCGTGGGCCACGTAGTCCATGCCGGGACGCGTCGCAGCAGGCGGGTTGCGGTCGACGCGCACGCCGTTCTGCTCGAGGAAATCGCAGGCGTCCTTGAGCTGGCGGTAGTTGGCAACCTGCACGCCGAACGACATCGAGGTTGTGTGCGGGCTCATGCCCAGCTTGTCGCGCAGCGCCATCGGGTACAGCGCGATCGAGTGGTGCTCCGTGTTGTTGCGCATGAATTTGATTGGCAGGCCGTCGATCGAAGTCTCTTCGCTCGTCGTGAAGCCCATGATGTCGCGGTAGTAGGCCTCCGAGGCGTCGAGGTCTTCAACGAAGATGCTAACGGGCCCGATGCGCGTGATCTTGAACGGACGCGCCAGCAACACGCCCTGCACGTCATACTTCGGCTCCATCTCGTCGACGTAGCGGTAGCCGTGCAGGTCGTCACCGGCCGCCATCGCGTCCTGGACTTCCTGGAACTCGTTGATCTGAGGCAACTCGGGCGCTTCGCGGAAGCCGCGGTTGTACATGGAACGCGGCTTGCTGTAGCCGTCCCAACCGACCTGCTCGATACCGTAGTAAAGCTCGTTGACGTGGCCGTCGGGGTCGTAGACGTAGGAGTGCCAGTTGGAGCCCGGCATGTCGCGGCCGACTCGCTGAAGTTTGGCGCCACGCTCGGTGAAGAACTTCGCCGCGTCGCCCACCTCCGCGAGGCTGCCAACCTGCCAGGTGATCTGGTTGATCGTGATCTTCGACTCTTCGCCACGGAACGTATCCATGACCTGCTTGTTGAACAAAACGAACGTGTGGTGGTCGGAGTTGTGCCGCGTGAAGACGCCGGGCGTCAGGTCGGTCAGCTTCGACTTCTGCTCGTCGCTGAGGCGAGACGCCATATCAGCCACGTCCGAGACCTTGAAGCCGAGCAGGTCAACGTAAAAATGCTTGCACGCTTCCATGTTGACGACGTTGAAGCCGAAGTGCCCGAGCCGCCGGATCTTGAACGGCCGGTCGAGCAACACGCCGCCGACGTCGTACTTGGTTGATAGCGCCGTAGTCATTTTGCGTCCCCTTTCGCAAGCCTCGCCAAGTCTTGCATGCAACACCGATCCGGATACAGGGATTCTATCAACTAGCGCGGCCGGGCGAATAGTAGGAACGGCCGAATCGATGCGTTGACAGTCCCGGTTGTTGACTACGAAGATGGCCGCGCGGTGACTACAGAGTTCGTGCGAGCCCAGATAGAAGGCCTCCTTGCAGAGGCCGCCAGCGCCCTGCGTGCGTCGGATTGGTCTACCGTCCGGGCGCGCGCGGAGACGATCCTGGCGCTCGATCCCGCCAACGCTGATGCGGCGGCCCTCTTGGCGGCCGCCGGTCGAGCGACGAGCACGGAAGGGCCCATTGCAGGGGAGGCTCCTGCCCGTGCGGCGCAGCCTCAACCAACCTCGTTTGCGGGCGGCCGTTACACGGTGAGCAAGTTCCTCGGCGAGGGCGGCAAGAAGAAGGTGTATCTGGCCCACGACGCCCAGCTCGACCGCGACGTCGCCTTCGCGCTGATCAAGACCGAGGGCCTGGACGAGGCAGCGCGAGTCCGCGTCACCCGAGAGGCGCAGGCTATGGGACGCCTCGGTTCCCACCCCCACATTGTCACCGTCTACGACATCGGTGAAGAAAACGGCCAGCCCTACCTCGTCCTGCCGGTGCTGCCCGGCGGCGACGTGGAAGGCGTGATCGAGGACGCCCCGGAGCACAAGCTCTCGATCGAGCAGGCCGTGAAGATCGCCACGGAGACCTGCCTGGGGCTCGAGTTCTCACACTCGAAGGGCATCATCCATAGGGACCTCAAGCCGGGGAACGTCTGGCTGGCGGAGGACGGGCGGGCGATGATCGGCGACTTCGGCCTCGCGGTCGCGGTGGACCGCAGCCGTCTGACGCAGGCGGGGATGATGGTCGGGACCGTCTCTTACATGCCACCGGAGCAGGCGATGGGTGGCGAGGTGACGCCGCAGTCTGACCTCTACTCCCTGGGCGCGATGCTGTACGAGATGGTCTGCGGGCGGCCGCCGTTCGTCGGTGACGAGAGCGTGGCGATCATCGGGCAGCACCTCAACACGCCGCCCGTGGCGCCGACCTGGCATCGGCCCGACTGCCCGCCGGGGCTGGAGGTGCTAATCCTGCGCCTGTTGGAGAAGGACGCTACTAAGCGCCCTGGATCGGCCACTGAGGTCCGTGAGGCGCTGCAAACGATCCGTCCGGCCTCCACGTCTGAGCCGTCTGTACACCAGACACCTGAGCAGCGTGGCGTCGACCCCCTCTACCGCACCGTCTTCGTAGGCCGCGAGCAGGAGCTGCGCCAGCTGCAGCAGGCTTACGACGCTGCTGTGTCGGGCCAGGGCGGCCTCGTCATGGTCGTGGGCGAGCCAGGCATCGGCAAGACGGCACTTTGCGAACAGCTCGCCACTTACGTCAGCATCCGCGGCGGACGAACGCTGGTGGGGCACTGCTACGAAGAGGGGTCGCTGAGCCTGCCCTACCTTGCCTTCGTCGAGGCGATGCGTACCTATGTGTTAGCAAGAGACCCGGAAGGGTTGAAGTCTGACCTGGGCACCGGAGCGGTAGATGTGGCGCGCATCATCTCGGAGGTCCGCGACCGGGTACAGGTCGATTTACGGGACGCCGCGGACCCGGAGGATGATCGCTGGCGGCTGCTGCAGTCGATAACGACCTTCCTGACCAACGCGGCGTTGGTCCAACCGTTGGTCATCGTTCTCGAGGACCTACATTGGGCCGACCGGGGCACGCTGGATCTGCTGCAGCACGTGGCGCGCAGCCTGCAGGGCACGCGAATCGTCATCGTCGGGACGTACCGCGACGTGGAGGTTGACCGGACGCACCCGCTGTCCGGCGCTGTCGCAGAACTCAGACGCGCGGCCAACTTTCTACGGGTGCCGTTACGCGGCCTGACAGTGGATGAAGTGCACCGTATGTACGAGGCCGTGCGTGGGAACGAGGTGCCATGGGGACAGGCGGAAGCGGTCCACCGGCAGACGGAGGGTAACCCGCTGTTCGTGCAGGAGGTCCTGCGCTACCTGGTGGAAGAAGGCATCGTTGTTCGGGAGGACGGTCGCTACGTCGCCAGGACACCGGGCGAAGGTATCCCGGACGGGCTGCGCGACGTCATCGGCAGACGGCTGTCGCATCTCAGCGAGAAGACGAATGAGGTGCTGGCGATTGCGTCGGTCATGGGCCGAGACTTCACGCTAGGTGTCCTGCAGCGAGTAGCCGGCCTCGGAGAGGAAGAGCTGCTTGCCGCGCTGGAAGAAGCCGCCGGCCGCTCGGTCATCGAGCAGCGCGAGGCCACCGGGACGGTCGGTTTCCGGTTCACGCACGCCTTCTTCCGGCAGACCTTGTACGAGGAGATTTTCGCCCCGCGCCGCATCCGCTGGCACCAACAGGTGGGGCGAGCACTGGAGGAATCCTACGCGCGCCGGCTGGAAGAGCACGCGGCAGAGCTGGCGGAGCACTTCGCGCAGAGCACCGAAGCCGCCGACCTGGAGAAGGCGGTGCGCTACGGCGAGATGGCAGCGCATCGGGCAATGGCCGTATATGCCTACGCTGAGGCGGCGCGTCACCTGGAGCAAGCGCTTCGTGCGCAGGAAGTCCTCGACCCGGACGACAGGGCGCGGCGGTGCGGTCTTCTGCTCGATGTGGCGAAGGCGCAAATGCCTCTCGGCGACCCACGGCGCGTCGCTGATGTGGTCTGCGAAGAGGCATTTCAGCTCGCGAGCATGTTGGACGACGACGAGGCGAGGACAAGGGCCTGCAGAATCGCGCTGGAAGCTCTCTCGCGGGAGCTGACACCAGCCGTCGCAGTTTCATTATCGGAGTTTCAGTCCTGGCTTGAGCGCGGGGCCAAGGTCGAGAGGCCCTCTACGGGGTTCAGAGCATTTATCCACGTCTGGCAGTCGATTCTCCTGATACGAAGCGACCGCCGAGCCGGTCTCGAGCGTATCGATCGTGCCTTTCAAGATGCGGTCGATGCGCAAGACTACGAAGTCGCCATCTCGGCAGCTATCGCTGCAATTTTCTCGAGAACGACTCCAAAAGAGTGGCAGGCGGCTCTGGACATGACGACGCAGGCGTTGAGTTTGCCTCGCTCAACCGTGAGCTCACGTATCCTCGGTCTCTTCCTGCAGTTTGCGGGAGGTATGCAATTAGTTGGTGGCGACCGCGCTGGGTGGGATGCCGCAGTTGCTGAACTCTCAGCGCTTGCGGATCGCGTACACGATGGCAACGTCACGACCAGCGCCATCCAGATGAGGCTGCAGCATATGTTGCTTGAGGGGACGCTGGAGGAGGCCGTCGAACTCGCGGAATCCGCTGCGGCGGGTGCGCGGGAGATCGGCATCTACAGCGAGATCGTGTTGATTCTTGGCGTTTATGCGCGTTCGCTGCTTGGACTGCCGATTGCTGAGGCTTTTGCCGAAGCGGCGGTGGACCCAAGGGTAGCAGAGACGTTGTTCCGCGATATGAGTATGGACGCTCGCCGAGTCTTGGGTAGCTCGGCGCGCTTAATAGCCATCGCGTTGGACGGGGAGTCGTTCGACCAGGCTAACCGGGCCGCGGCCTGGGAGGGCATAAAGGTCCTTATCAAGCAGGTGAGTCAGAGTGGCATGCTGGCAGACGTCTCCAACATGCCGCTTAGCGTCGCCTTGTTGGGTTGCGTGAAGCTAGGCTCACAGGAGGACTGGAAGGCCGTCGTGGACCTACCCGAGTATCCGCTGGCGGTACCGTGCCTCATGTCGACTCTGCGACTCCAGGCTGAGGCGGCACTGGCGCTGGGCGATGCCGCTGCCGCCCGGAAGTTTTCTGAGCGAGGTCTGGAGACCTGCCAGCAAGTCCGGAACCGGACCGAGGCGGCGCTCTGTGCGCTGCAGCTAGCCGAGCTTCTCCTCGACCACTACCCGGACGAGCACGACGCCGCTATCGAGCACCTCGACTTCGCCATCGCCGAGTTTCGTCACATGAAGATGCAACCGGCGCTGGAGCGGGCGCTGGGGCGCCGAGGCCTGCTCAAGGCGTAGCCCGGCAGCGTCTCGCCGTCATGCAGTGACCGGCGTCTCGGACGACAGCGTCTTCAGCGCTTCGAGAGCCTTGTCCACCTCGGCCTCCGTGTTGAACGGGGCGGTGCTGAAACGGATCGCAGGCGGGAAGTTGACGGCACGGACGGCGATGCGCCAGCGCTCCCACATCGCATCGACCAGCTGACGCGGCTCCCAGCCCTCGACGGTCACCGCCGTCAGGCCGCAGGTCGCGTCGCCGCTGGTCGGGCCCGTGACGCCGCATCCCGGTATGGAGGCGACGCCCTGCCGCAAACGGTCGCCCAGCGCGTTGCAGTGCGCCTCGACCTCGTCGAGGCCGATCTCCTGCAGCAGCTTGACCGCGGTCATGAAGCCCGCCGTCAGCGCCGGGCTCTGCGACGCGATACGGAAGCGCATCATCGGGTTGCCGCCGCCGGGGCCGTCAGCCGGCATGGCGCGGGCGTCCGCCACGGCGTGGGTGCTGAACAACGGCAAAAGGCTGCGCTGGATCGCAGAGCTTATGTAAACTGCACCGGTCGCGTTGGGACCGAGCATCCACTTCTGCCCCGATATCGAGTAGACATCGACGCCGAGCGCCTTGACGTCGAGGTTCAGCTGCCCGCCGGTCTGCGCGCCGTCGAGGGCGATCAGCGCGCCGTTGCGGTGCGCCGCTTCGATCAGCTGCTTCGCCGGCAGCTTGAGGCCGCAGGAGTACTGGACGTGGCTCAGCGCCACCAGCTTCGTCTTCGGCGTCATCGCGCTGCTGATCAGCTCCAGCGCCTCGCCGGAACTCGCGTTGGCTGGCACCTCGACGCGCTTCACGGTGACACCGCGCTCCTCCAGGACGTTGCCGGGAGTCGCCAGCGCCGGGTGCTCGAGGTTGCAGCTGACGAATTCGTCACCGGGCTGCCAGTCGAGGCCGTAGATCGCGACGTTGAGGCCTTCCGTCGTGCCGTGCGTCACGGCGACCTCGTCGACGTCGGCGTTGAGCAGAGAAGCCACGACCTGTCGTGCTTCCTCGCTGATGGCGCGGGACTGGGCCAGGCCCTCGACGCTGGCGGGGCCTACGGTGGCCTCCTTCTCGAACACCTCGCGCATCCGGGTCAGTACCGGCTCCGGTGATGGGCCCGTGAAGCCGGTATTCATGTAGATGACGTCTCGTGTGGCGCGGATCGACTCTCGCAGCGCGGTCAGGGACATATTGATTCCTTAGCTAGCTAGAAGGCAGGGTGGTTCATTATCTCACTCCAACGATTGCCGCACCTAAACACCGCAATTAGCATGCTGCCATGGAGATCATCCGCCCGTCTGGCTATACACATATCGAGGTCGAGGCCAACGAAAACACGCCGATGATGGCGCAGCAGGTCTACAAGAACCTCGGCCTGCCGTTTCGCGTCCGCCAGGTCCTGATCTACGAGGGTGAGCCGGAAGGCACGCTGCACGACATCGCCGGCTGGTCCAGCGCGGGCGGGGGCTCTCCGGTCGGTGCTTACGCGGTGCACATCGAGGACTCCAGCGCCGGCGACGCGTATCTCATCTACGGCGGCGACTGGGGCGTCCGCCTACGGCCGGCGGGCTCGGATCAGCCCTGGAGCATCGACGACGCGGAGCAGTTCGGGGAAACCCACCTCGTGCTCGCCTCGGACGAAGACCTGACTCGGGCCTGAGGACGCGAAGAGGCCTCCCTTTAGAAAGAAAGAAGGAGGCCTCTCCGTCAAGCCCTGGCTCTAGCTGGCGGTAAATACATCACTCTCATCGTCGTTGACCACGACGATGTAGGTCACCCCGCTGATGTAGTTGCTGCCGAGATTGATCGTCAGCGTGTAGGTGCTGTACGCCTGCGCGCAGACAGCGTCGACTACCTTGTTGTAGACCGTCAGCTTGATGACGTTCCCGCTGACCTCGGCCGTGTAGGAACCGAAGCTGTAGCACGCGTTCGGGCGGCCTACCACAATCTTGGCGTGGTATTCACTGCCCACCTTGGTCACGTCCACATCTTCGATCGGCGCCTTCTTCTGCGAGGTGTTGCAATCGTCGGTCGCGAAGGTACTGACGCCGCTGTGGACGTTGGTGATCTGGTTCCAGGCGTAGACGCGCCAGTAGTAGACCGTACCGCACTTGAGGCCGCTGATCGTCGCCTGCGTGCTCGTGGTCCAGCAAGCGTGGTTGCTCCAGGAGCCGGTGGTATTGAGCAGGTCTGACTGGCTCCTTGCCGTGTCGATGCAGAACCAGACGTTGTCCTTCCCGGCATCCCAGTCCAGCCGCGCTGTCGTCTGCGTGACGAAGATCACGGCAAGGCCGGTCGGCGGAGAGATGGCGTTAGCGCAGGACGAGGTCTGGATGGTGGTGACCGAGCTGTACAAACCTCCACCCGCCGAAGTCCAGACGCGCGCGAAGTACTTGGTGCCACAGGACAGGTTGGACACGATGACCGAATTGCTGGTCGTGCCGCAGCCGGAGTTCCTCCACGATCCGACCAGGTTGAACAGGTCGTTCAAGTTCTTGGCGTAGTCCAGGCAGAAGTAGTGGTTGGCAATGCCGGGTACCCACTGGAAGCGCGCCTGCGTCGTGGAGAATGCCGCGCCCTGCAGGTGGATCGGCGCCGTGGCGCCGCCGGTGGGGGTGCCGCCACCGGTGCTGCCGCCGTCCCCCCCGCCGCAGGAGCGCGTCGTGAACTGGAGCGTTGCGCTACGGAGGAACTGCGAGCCGATTAGCGTGCTGACGCGGACGTAGTACGTGCTGTTGGGTTGAAGCTGCGTGAGGCTGGCCTGCGTCTGAGTGACCGGATACGGCCCACCGGTCGAATAGGACCCGGTGAAGTTGTCGTTTCGCCCCGAGAGGTCGACGTACTGCTGCCCGGCGCTGTCAGGTGACCAGTGCAGCGTCGCCTGGACGAGACCACCGACGCAGGTCTGGTTGTCGACAGAGAGTCCTGCCGGATTGGCGCTTGCGACGCCCGGGCCGGCTGCTCCGATTAGAAGTAGCGACATCAGCGCGATGCCGGATAGAACCCAAAATCTCATCGTGCCCTCCCTGGCTGCCCTGTACGGGTCAGCCGGTTTGATGACTGCGATTCTTCAATCTAGGATGCGTCACCTGAAGATTGTGTCAATCCCCTCGTATAAGTGTTACATGACCATAAAGGCCTTCGCCCGAGGCGAAACTTCTCGCCAGTTCGAGGCGTCGACCCAGCGGCCGACGCAGCAGACGAGGCGAAGGAGCCGACCGCGGATGGAATCGCGCGCCGTTTTGGAAGCTCAGTTTCAGCCTATTTCTTTCTCCTTTCCCCAGTATAACGACGGAGAAAATGGAAAAGTTCCCGCGATCTGGGGCTTTCGAAATTTTCTTTCATGGAAGAACGAAATCACACAATAAGGGCCGCGTCCCCGTGAGGAGGCGGCCCTTGAGCCCACGACCCGCGGCGGGCTATTGCGGCGTAAAGAAGTCGCTTAGCTGGCCATTGACCTCAACCTGATAGGTGACTCCCTCGCTGAAGTCGGCGCCGAGCCGGATCGTCCAGAGATGAGACTCGACGATGTTCGAACACGTCGTCAGCGGCGTCTCGACGAGGTTGTCCACCCGGATATCGATCTTGGCGCCGTCTCGAGTGATGCGGTAGAACCCGGGGTGCTGACAGCCGTCCGGTAGGCTGACGAGGACCTCGGCGCGGTAGATATCGCCCTCCGACTTGAACACATTGACTTCGAGAACCGGCGCCCGCTCGTTGTCGAGGTCGCAGTCGGCGGTTATGAAGTTGCGCACGTCGCTATGGGCGTTGACGTTGAAGTTCCAGGTGTAGACGCGCCAGAAGTACTGCGTCTCGCAATCCAGCCCTCGTAGCTCAAGTTCCGGATCCGTGAAGCCGCAGTGGTTCTGCCAGGTCTCGCCGAAGGACAGCAAATCCTGCTGGCTCAGGGCGGTGTCGACGCAGTACCAGATGTTGTGGAGACCGGGCGTCCAGGCCAAGCGGGTCATGTTCGGCGCCAGGAACAGCGCGTGCAGGTCCGTCGCCGCCGTGATCGTCGTGGCGCATGGCTGCGTCGTCACTTTGACCTGGGCACTATGGCGGCCACCTTGCGTAGTCCAGGCCCAGACACGGGCCCAGTAGGTCTGACCGCAATGCATGTCCTCGACGACGTGGGTAGTGGCGGTCATCCCGCAGCCCGAGTTGCGCCACGTTCCGGTCAGACTCACCAGGTCTTCAGGCGTGGCGGCGTAGTCGAGGCAGTACCAGAGATTGCCCTTACCCGGCTCCCAAGAAAACCGCGCCGCCGTGTCTGAAATTGAGGCGCCGGCAACGTGGATCGGTCCGGTTGCTTCGTAAGGCAGACAGCCCGTCGTGAACGCGAACAGGTCGCTCGCCGCCCATTCGGTGCCGTTCCAGGTGTTGACGCGAACGTAGTAGTTACGCTGCGGTTCAAGGTTGCTCAGCGTCGCCTCTGACCGCGACGC
Organism: uncultured Chloroflexia bacterium; assembly: GCA_963766645.1. GTDB lineage: Bacteria > Chloroflexota > Dehalococcoidia > DSTF01 > WHTK01 > WHTK01. The sequence goes on from CAVYAY010000003.1 coordinate 289,746, forward strand.
GTCGAAAGGGCCGCCGTGGACGTAGGGCGTCGAGAAGCCGTCGTTCTCAAGGGAGAGGTCGATCCATTGCGTCCCAACACCGGAAGGTGTCCAACTGAAAGCCACCTGCACCGTGAAGCCCTCGGTACAGGTCTGGCCGTCGACTTCGAGTCCGGAGGCCTCTCCCTGAGCGGCTACTCCGCGCGCGCCAACAATCGTCTGTGCCGCGATCAGGAGCGCGGCGAGTATGGCAAGTCTCAAAAGCAAGATGGGTCCCCCTGGGGCTGTTGTTCCGATCCTTCAAGTAGTTCAGAGCGACGGGGGTTCGCTCTTTATACATAACTATCAATAATTAATCAAGTAGGTAAAAGCGGAGCCGGAAGAACCCCGGACCCCGCTCAAGACGGCAGGGACGGTGGGCTTGGCGGCACGAAAGAGCCGCACGATGGTGCGGCTCTTTCGGCAACTTCGACCTACCCGGGACGCTACGCCGGCTGAACTCGACAGCGCCTCATGACTGAGGCGGGGGTACCCCGGACCCGACTGAAGGGTGTTCTCGGCCCAGGTCGTCAGGCCGGCTTGAATTTGACTAGCGTCCAATCGTCCGAAACGTCGTCATAGGTGGCCACGACCGGCATGTCGCATTGCACGTTTTCGGGCGCGATGTCGACGATGTTGGTCACCATGCGCGGTCCTTCGTCGAGCTGGACGATGGCGAAGCAATACGGCGTGTCTTCCTGAAACGCCGGGTGCTGCGACTGGTGCACATTGGTGAAGGCGTAGACCCGCCCCTTACCCGAGACCGGAGCCCACTCCGTCTGCTGCGAGAAGCACACCGGGCACTGCTCACGCGGGAAGTGGATCCAGTTGGCGCACTTGGTGCAACGTTGCATCACGAGCTCGTGGCGCTTGGCCGCCTGCCAGAATGGGTCAGTCAGCGCCTTGTTTTCCTGTAGCGGCAGTGGCTTCGGCGGTAACTTTCGCTCCGCACCGTCCGCGGCGCCGCCACCCTGGGGTCGTGTCATCGTCATGATTTCTTGCCTCTTGATTCCATCTGCTCAGAGCGCGTTGGCGCTGCCCAGCACGACGGTCGCTTCCTGCGACGGCGTGCCGCCGTTCATGTTGGCGATGCCGAGGTCGTGCTTCGCGACCTGGCGCTCACCCGCTTCGCCGCGGACCTGACGCACCGTCTCAACGAGCTGCTGGCACCCGCTGGCACCGACGCCGTTGAGCTGACCGGCAGAGAGCTGGCCGCCGTCCGTGTTGATCGGGAAAGTCCCCTTGTACGTCGTGTCGGTCGACTCGAAGAAGGGACCGGCTTCGCCTTTCGGGATCAGGCCCGCATCCTCCAGACAGCATGACACCAGGATCGTGTAGCAGTCGTAGAACTCGGCGAACTGCATGTCCTTCGGGCCGTAGCCGGCCATCGCGTAGGCCTTGGGCGCGGAGTAGACGACAGGCGTCTGGGTCATGTCCGGCATGTACCAGTGGTTGTCGTAGCCCTGCGACAGGCCAGCGCCCAACAGGTAGACGGGGGGCTTGCGCAGCGTCTTTGCCCGCTCCGCCGTCGTCACGATGTAGGCGATCGCGCCCGCCACCGGCATCACGGTCTCGAGGATGTGTAGCGGGTAGTTGATGTAGCGCGAGTTCATCACGTCTTCGACCGTGATCGGGTCGCGCATCGCCGCCAGCTCGTTCTTGCCGGCGTTGAAGCGCTGATTCACGGCAACCTGCGCCATCTGCTCCGGCTTCGTGCCGTACTGGTACATATGCCGCGTGTAGAGCAGCCCGTAATACGTGTTGGCGCCCGCCGCCGGGCCGTAAGGCGCAAACCACTCGCTCTGGAAGCCAGCATCCTGGCGGAAGCCGGGCGCCGCCTGCGGGTTCTCGGGGTCTCGCCCGCCGCCGGCGACGAACATCACGTAGTTCGCGATACCTTCGTTGACCATCGTCGCGGCGATCGTCAGCGCCACGCCGGACGTCGAGCCCATCCAGCCGGCGCTGACCGCGAAGTTAACCGGCCGGATGCCGATGTACTCCGCCACCCGCGATGGATAGATGCCGCCCATCGTGATCAGGCCGTCAATGTCCTCACGGCGCAGGCCCGCGTCCTTGATCGCCTCAGCGGCGGCCTCGGCGCAGAGGCCGAGAGCCGACCGCCCCGGCCACGACCGCTTATGCGGCGTCTCGCCGATGCCGACGACTGCCGCCTTTCCTCTCAGACTCATGGTTTCGTCCTCCTCAAAGCCATTCTCCCCTACCGGTTGCTACCTGCCTGCTGTCGGTTGGCGACCACGACTTCCGTGCCCGCGTGGCCGTTCTCCACGAACCACTGGTACTCCTCGATCCGTGTAGCCGCAGACCTGCTTGTAGACGTATTCGTTGTCCTCGCCGAGACAAGACGCATGCTTTCTTATGTACAGAGGCGTCGTCGACATGTGGTGGATCGGCGAACGCAGATGCCAGTAGGTGCCCGCCTCCGGGTGCGTCACCTGCTGCCAATCGTCGCGTGCCTTGAGATGCGGGTCGGCGAAGACCTCCGCCGCGTTGAGCACAGGGCTTGCCGGCACGCCCGCGGCTTGCAGCGCATGGAACGCTACGTAGTGGTCTTTGTCGACCGTCCAGCCCTCGATAATCGCGTCGAGCTCGTCGTGGTTGGCCTGCCTCGATTCGAGGCTTGCGAAGCGCGGGTCGTCCGGCAGCCCGGGCTGGCCGATGACACCGCAGAGTGCGCGAAACTCCTCGTCCGTCCCTACTGAAAGCGCCAGCCAGGCGTCCTCGCCGGCTGCAGCGGTAGACACCCTGCGGAGCGCGATTCGGGTGGCGGTTGCCGAGGCTGGTCTGGACGCGCCCGTTCATCGAGTAGTCCATCACGGCCTGGCTCAGCGTGTGCATCACGTTCTCCGCCTGCGACAGGTCGATGAACTGGCCTCGTCCCGTCTTGCGGCGGTGATACAGCGCAGCCATCACGGCGAAGGCGCCGGTGGCGCCGCCCGCGGCGTCGGCCAGGAAGACGCCGGTCGCGTTCGTCGCGTCGGTGTCCGGGTAGAGCGCGCAGCAGCGTGTGCCCGACGACCGCCTCCATGTTGGCGCCATAGGCGCGGAAGTGGCTGTAGGGCCCGACCGTGCCGAAGGCGGGCAGCGAGGCCATGATCAGCCCCGGGTTGTGCTGCTTCAGTGTCTCGTAGTCGATGCCGAGACGGTGCACGACGTCGGGCGCGTTGTTCTCGATGAAGACGTCGGAGTTCGCGGCGAGGCGGTAGAAGACCTCTTGTACCCTCGGGGCGCAGGCAGGTCCATCGTCACGCTGAGCTTGTTGCGGCCGACGCTGTTGAAGTTGGCGCTGAGGTTGTAGGGCTTGGCGTCCGGTGAAGGATCGCCGCCGTTTTCGCGCAGCTGCTCGATCGTGAAGTTCTGGCCGCGGCTGTTCATGTCCAGCCGCTGCGTCGAGTCGATCTTGATCACCTCGGCGCCGAGGTCGCCCAGCAGCGCACCGCCGAACGGCCCGGCCCAGACGACCGTCATGTCGATGACGCGAATGCCTTCCAGCGGAAGCTTCGGCATCAGACGCCCCCTCTTCCCGCAGCGCCGTCGATCTCGGTCTCGCCGTAGCCCAGCAGGCCGGTTAGCACTTCCTGCGTGTGCTCGCCCAGCAGGGGCGCGCGGCCGGCGCGCCACGGCGTCTCGGACATCTTGAACTGCGCGCCGGGGTACTTCAGCAGGCCAGTGTACGGGTGGTCGATCTCGGCGAAGAAGCCGCGCGCGGCGAGATGCGGGTCGTTGAAGACGTCTTCCATCGTATTGATCGCGCCGCACATGTAGCCGCAGGCCTGCGACTTCTCCATGACCTCGCGCTTCGTGTGCTGCAGCAGCCACTCGAGCAGGATGGCGTCGAACTCGGCCTTGACGTCCGGGTTGTTGGTGAAGTTCTCCGGCGCCGTGAAGTGCGGGTCGTCGATCAGGTCTTCGCGGTCGATCATGCGGCAGACGCGGTCCCAGAGCGGCTGCAGCGTGAAGAACTGCACGTAGCCGTCGGCGCAGGGATAGACGCCGACGGGCAGGATGTTGCGTCCCTGGCTGCCACCGCCCAGAGCGCGTCCAGCCGCCAGTGGGTCCGCCGACGTACTGGTAAATCATGTGGCCCTGCACGGCGCGGTCCTGGTTCGCGGCCTGGATCTCCATCAAGGCGAGGTCGACGTACTGCCCCTCGCCGTTGACGATAGCGCCCATGAAGGCGCCCATCGTCGCCGTCGCCGACACCATGCCGGCGTAGACGTTCTCGACCGTCAGGCCGAGCTTTAGCGGCGGGCGGTCCGGCATGCCGGTGACCTGCATCGTGCTGCCCAGCGCGTAGAGCGTGATCTCGGTCATCTTGTAGTCGCGGTATGGCCCGGTCTGGCCGAAGTTCGATATCGAGGTCATGACCAGGCGCGGGTTACGTCTTCGAAAGCGCCGCGTAGTCGAGGCCCCAGCGAGGCCATCGTCCCGGGCGCGAAGCTCTCGACCAGGATGTCGGCGTCGCGCGCCAGGTCGAGCACGACCTTGCGGCCCGCCGCCTTACTGACGTCAACGGCGACCGACTTCTTGTTCGTGTTGAGGTGAAGGAAGAGGCCCGAAGCCCTCGAGGTGGGGCTCGTCATGCCAGAACGGCGGCATGCCGCGCGCGACGTCGCCTTTGCCGGGCGCTTCGATCTTGATCACCTCGGCGCCGTAATCGGCGAAGAGCTTGGTGCAGTAGGGCCCGGCGATGCACTGGGTCAGGTCGATGACGCGGACGCCATCCAGGGGTCCGGTTGTCGATGCCTCCAGGACTGTCGCCCCTTTCTTCTCCCTGGCCCGATTTGGGAGAGACGGCTCGTCAGCTATGCGATCGATGCGGGGTAGATGCTACGTGCCGGTCCAGTTCGGCTTGCGCCGCTCGGCGAAGGCCGCGACGCCTTCGCGGCTATCGTTCGAACCTCGCAGCGCCTGTGTCGCCGGGAACGCCGTGTTGTAGGCATCCTCCAGCGACATTTCAAGTCCCTCCATCGCAGCCTGCTTGCTGGCACGCACCGAAAGCGGCGCCGCCTCGGTGATCTCGGCGGCCCAGCGCTTTGCGGCATCCATCACCTCCGCGGCCGGGACGACTTCATTGACGAGGCCCCAACGGTGCGCCTCATCCGCCGTCATGCGCTTGCCGGTGAGCAGGTAGCCCATCGCGATCTTCAACGGCATCTGGCGCGGCAGACGGTGCATACCGCCACCTCCGGCAACGATGCCTCGAAGCACTTCGGGTAGCCCCAACTGTGCCGTGTCGGCGGCGATGACGATGTCACAGGCCATCGCCAGCTCGAGGCCGCCACCAAGAGCGTACCCGTTGATCGCGGCGATGATCGGCTTGGTGAGCTTGCTGTGCTTCGGGTTGGTCAGGCCGGCGAAACCACCCGGCGGCATCGGCACCGGCGCATCGCCTTCCGCCGGGCGGTAGCGCAGGTCCATGCCGGCGGAGAAGGCCCTGTCGCCTTCGCCCGTGACGATCATCACCCAGGCATCCGTGTCCTTCTCGAAGTCCTCCAGCGCAGCGGCGCATTCGACGTGTGCCGGCGTATGGAGCGCGTTCATCACGTCTGGCCGGTTCAGGGTCAGGTAGGCGATGTGGTCGGCCTTTTCGTACTTGATGAACTCGTATGTGTCAGCCACGATTCCTCCGTCCTTGGTGTGCAACTTCGCGCATTATATGGGCGCTATGTCTTTGGAAACTAGTCACTACCTTGACAATCTGAAAAAGGCGAAATTTTAGCGCGTTGAAAAAGCTTCTAACCGGCATTCGACGTTTCGATAACCTGCGTGAAGTATTGACAACGAGGCAGTCCGTCCATAGATTTGCCACATATTTGCAGCGGTAGAGTGCGTCTGCCTGAATCCATGTGTGCTGGAGTCCTCGTATAAGAGGTGGACCAGACATCAGTCCCGCTTGGGGGACGAATATAGGGAGCAATTTTGCTCAAGGAAGGGAATATGAGTAACAACTACTGGGACAAGGTACTGAATACGCGCCTGACACGAAGGCGCGCTGTCGCAGCGACCGGGGCAACGGCAGCCGCGGCTGCGTTCCTCGCGGCCTGTGGTGGTGGCGATGACAGCGGCGGCAGCAGCAGCAGCGGTTCGTCCAGCAGCAGCGGAAGCACCAGCGGTGGCGGCTCCACCAGCAGCGGCGGCGGCACCACCGCGCAGACCGGCCCCAAGGTCGGTGGCGCCCTGATCTGGCAGGGCTACGGCGACCCGGGCGGCGGTCTCGAGTTGATCAAGGCCAACAACCCCGGCGTCAACCAGATGGCCAGCCTGACGCATGACGCGCTGATGCACTTCGCCTACGGCACGCCAGACCACCCCGGCATCGGCAACGACGCGGTACCCAGCATGGCCGTGGCGCTGCCGGAGCTGTCTCCGGACAAGCTCACCGTTACGTTCAAGATCGTCGAAGGCGCAACGTTCCACAACGGCGACCCTGTCACCGCCGAAGACTTCAAGTGGACCTACGACACGCTCGCTTTCGCCGAAGAGTCGGCCTACAAGGGCCTGTGGAGTTTCATCGACTCGGTAGAAGCGCCGGACGCGACGACGCTGGTCATCCATATGAACCAGATCAACGCCGACTACGTGCAGACGCTGGTCGGCAAGAACTTCGCCGGCGTCCTGAGCCAGAAGTTCCAGGAGAGCAGCGAGGCCGAGAACTCCTTCATGGGTTGCGGCCCATTCGAGTTCGTCGAGTACTCGCCGCCGACGGTGCTCAAGTACAAGCGCTACGCCAATTACTGGAACAAGGACAACGCCGGCTGGTTCGACACGGTCGACCGCCTCGGCACCTCCGACTCCGAGAAGAAGGTCGCTGACATCATCTCGAAGCAGGTGCAGGTGACCTACTGGTTCCCGGCTGAGGAGCGCGAGCGCATCAAGGCCGCCCGCGACGACCTGCAGGTCTTCCAGTACCCGCGCGCTGGTTCAGGCCAGGTCTACATCCGCACGGACAAGGCACCGTGGAACGACCTGCGAGTACGCCAGGCCATGAGCATGGCCTACGACCGCCAGGTGCTGATTGACAATGTGACCGAGGGAGAAGGCCAGGCGGACCAGCAGTTGTCCCGCTCCGGCACCGCCTGGGGCTTCCGTGGCCCGGAAGACCTGCCGCGCGGGGACCTTTACGAGTACAACTTGGCAGAGTCCATGAAGCTGCTCAGCGCCGCCAACGTGTCGCTGCCGATAAAGGCCGACATACCGCACTGGAACTCAACGGTTATCGGCCAGAAGTTCGTCGACGAGATCACACTGATCGCGACGCAATGGCGGGCGAACGGCGTGATCGACGCAAACCAGGTCGAGGAGACCTTCGGCCAGTACGGGCCGCGCCTCTTCGCATCCCAGTACGATGATTTGACCTGGGGCCCCAACGTCACTTCCACCGTACCGGACCTCGGCAAGTACATCTACGACAAGTACTGGTCCGGTGGCGTGGTACCGACGACTCCCACTCAGAACGAGTCCTACATCAGCGACCCGGACGTCGACAGGCTGGTGAAGGCACAGCTTGAGGAGTTCGATCACGACGCTCGTGTGCAACTCTTCCGCGACCTTGAGGACGTGCTGAACGTGAAGATCATGGGTACCAGCTCCGGTGTGACCGGTCAGTTGACTTACTTCATCGACCCGAGCGTGAAGAACGCGCAGATGCCGCGTGACGCCTACAACGGCTCAACGGCATGGATGAAGTACTGGTACTTTGGCGACGCGTAAAGCGTAGTCGGAGGAGGCAAGCACACCACAACGGTGCTAATCTCCCGGCCCAGTTCCTGACCGGAACTGGGCCGGGAATCTACGCTCAACAAGCGCCTAGCGTCAAGGAGGATTATGGGCCGGTACATAATCAGACGACTCTTACTTGCCTTCCCCGTTCTCTTCGTAGTCAGCATCCTCGTGTTCGGTGGTACACGTGTCGTACCCGGGGACATTTGCGCCACCATCCTAGGGGTGGACACCTCCGGAGGAAACACATCTGGGTTCCAGGAAAACTGCACGCGCGTCAAGCATGACCTGGGGCTAGACCGACCCATCGTTTCGCAATACTTCACCTGGGCGGGCGATGCGATCCAGGGCGACCTCGGCCGCTCCATGGTCCAACGCCGGCCGGTGCTGGCCGTGATGCAGAGCCGCATTCCGACGACGATTCAACTCGCCCTGATGGCATCGGTCCTCTCGATCCTGATTGCTCTGCCGATCGGGGTACTTTCAGCGCTGAAGCAGGACCAGCTGCCGGACATCGCCGCCAGGTTCTTGACTATTGGCTGGCTCAGCATGCCTCAGTTCTGGGTCGGCACCATGCTCATTACTTTCCCGGCAGTCTGGTGGGGTTATGCCACTCCGGTGCCTTACGTGGACTTCTGGAAAGACCCGTTGACCAATCTGGAGCAAATATATCTGCCGGTCCTCTCACTTGGGTTGGCTTTCAGCGCGACGATCGCACGCCTTACCCGCTCTTCAATGCTGGAGGTGCTCCGCCAGGATTACGTCCGCACGGCCCGAGCCAAGGGCCTGCAGGAGCGCGTCGTGCTCTCCAAGCACGCTTTGAAGAACGCTATGCTCCCGGTCATTACGCTGATCGGGATCCAGGTTGGAGTCTTGCTGAGCGGGACCGTCGTGGTCGAGTTCCTCTTTGCGCTGCCCGGCATGGGCTCGCTGCTAGTAGAGTCGATCATAACGAAGGACTTCGCGCAGGTGCAGGGCATCGTGCTGTTCTTCGCGATTATCGTCATCTTGATCAACATCGCCGTCGACCTCAGCTACGCGCTGTTCGATCCAAGGGTGAGGTTCTCTTAAATGGCTACATCAACGGCTGAAGTCGGCATTCTCAACGAGCCCGCCCTGAGAGAAACCAGCTTTCGACGAACAGCGGCGCGGAATGTTCGGAGAAACCCGGTTGGCGCCTTTGCCGGCCTGATAATCATTTTGCTCGTCGTCGTCGCCACCTTCGGGCCCGGCGTCACGGTACCTTTCATTGGGGTGCACGTGCCGAGCATCTCACCGGCCGACCCGACACGACTCGACTACGGCCGATTGAAGTCGCCGTCGTTGACGCACCCCTTCGGGACGGACAACCTGGCCCGCGACATGCTGGCCCGTATCATCTACGGGGCGCGCAACAGCCTCGGCATCGCCTTCACCGCGATCGCGGTGAGCCTCTTCCTCGGCATCCTAATGGGGGTCATGAGCGGCTACCTCGGTGGCTGGGTGGACATGGTGACCAGTCGGATCATCGACGTCATGCTCGCATACCCGGCTCTCGTCTTCGTCATCTTCTTCGTGACCATCTTCGGCCGGGAGTTCTGGACCGTCGCGGTTGCGATTGGCCTCATCCTGGTACCGGGAAACGTACGCATCGTACGTAGCGCTACGATCGGCGTGCGGCATCAGCAGTTCATCGAAGCGGCGCTTTCCATCGGCAACAGCCCGCTGCGCATCATGTACAGGCACGTCCTGCCCAATGTCGTAGCCCCGATCATCATCATCGCGAGTGTCCAGATCGGCGTGGCGATCCTGATCGAGGCGACTTTGAGCTTCCTGGGGCAAAGCGTGTCAAGTGCCGTCAATCCCAGCTGGGGACGTATTCTGCAGGAGACCCGCCCGTCGTGGCAGGCCGCCTGGTGGACGATGATGATCCCCGGTGCCGCGATCAGCGTCGCCGTCGTCGCCTTCAACGTATTCGGAGACGCACTCCGCGACTGGCTCGACCCGCGCTTGCGGGGCAGCCGCTAACCGCAAACTACGGTTGAGACAGAAAGGGCCTCTCAGGAGGCCTTTCTGATGTCCCAAAGAAAAAGGGGGGCGAGCCTCACAGCTCGTCCCCTCTCAGCGCTTATCCGGTGTCTGCGTTACTTGACCTTGGTGAAGGCCGGGACTACGCGGGCCGGGTTGTTGTGGGTGACGTCCAAGCGGTCGGCGTCGGTGAGGTATGCCGCTTCTTGCAACGTCGGGATGACGTTGTCGCCGCTGCGGCCGGTGCGCGGGTCCACGTGACGGCCGGAGCCGGGAGCCTCGGTGCCGAAGAGCATCTGGGGGACGCCCTTCTGCTTGAACGCGGTTTCGAGGAACGACGGCTCGTACGCACAGGTGTCGTAGAACAGGTTGTTGCTCGTGTCGCGCTGGAAGTTGTGGTTGTCCGTGGGGGCGAAGCGGCTCAGCGCGCCGCCACAGTGACAGACGATGACCTTCAGCTCGGGGTAGCGGTCGAAGACATCGCTGAAGCCGAGCAGCTGTGAAGCAATGAACTGCTCGATCAGGAAGCCAACCTGGTAGTTCTGGTTGATGATCTCCAGGCGCGGGTCCTGGTGGTTGGTACCGTGGACGATGATCGGCAGGCTGTCGCGCTGGCACTTCTCGTACAGCGGGTACCAGTACGGCTTGTCCATGCCGGGCGTGCGTCGCAGGCCCTCGGGGTCGGGACCGACGTAGACCGACATCGCGCCCCATTCCTTCTTGCAACGGTCGATCTCGTCAAGGCAGTGTGTCGTGTCGTCCGCATTGGGATCCTGCGGCAGCTGCATCGAAGCGAGGAAGCGATCGGGGAAGAAGGAGACCTGCTTGCCAATCGCGTCGTTGGTGAGACGGGTCCAAGATGGCAGGATTTTCATCGACATCCAGCCCATCATCAGGAACGGCCGCGGCCCGATAATCTGAACGTCGATGTTGCGCTCGTCCATATACTCAACGTGCTGCTTGAGGACCACTTGCTTGAAGTTTTCGTCCTGGAGCGGACCGGGGCGACGCTCGTTCGGCTGCATCAGCACGCTCTGTGCCTGCGGGGTGTTGGACGCCATGAGCAACGTAGCGCCCGCCCGGTAGGCATCTGGCGCCGTCACGTGCCCGTGAACGTCATAGACTTTCTGGCCGTTGTACACGCTTCTGTCCTTTCTTCTCTGGCTTATGAAGCTTCAAACACCAAAGAAATTGCGGGGTAGGGGGATCATCCTGCCGAAGGCAGGATGGCCTGACAAAGCCGCAGGCGCGCGTAGTCTAACACTGCCATGAAGCTGGCTGCCACAACTATCGAAAACTTAACCCGGTTAAGTTTCACGGTTTGAGCAGGCTTGCCGAGATTCAGCAAAAGAAAGAGGCCCCGACGATTCGACGAGGCCTCTTAACAGTACTCAGGAGCTGCTATCCCAGTTTGAGCAGCCGCTTCGCGTTACCCTCCAGGATCTTCTTCTTGTCATCGATGGAAGCGGTGATGCCGTCCATGACCCGCAGCGTCTCGCGGATGTAGCCGGAGCCACCTTCGGGGTCGAACGGAGCGTCGGAGGCGAAGAGCACGTGGTCGGAGCCGAAGAACGCCAGGCCGCACTCTGTGGCCGCGATCGAACCAAAGACGGCCGTATCGCCGTAGAACATGCGGAAATAGTCGTACGGTCGCTTCTTCAGCCGACCGAGTGCCGCATTGTCCTCCGGGTCATCCGAGCGCGTGCCCAGCTGGTCGAGGCCGGGGCCCGCGCGCATCTCAAAGTACGGCACCATGGCGCCGAGGTGGTGCGTGATGATTTTGAGGTCCGGAAACTTGTCGAACATGCCGGAGAAGACGATTCGTCCCATGAAGTTGGTCGTTTCGTACGGCCAGCCGAAAGCCCACCAGAGGTCGTACTTGGAGCGCTCCTCCGAGGCGTAGTCCGGCGTTGTGGCCGCGCGCGTTGGGTGGATCCAGATGGGATAGTCCAGCTCGTTCATCTTTTCGAACAACGGGAGGAATTGTGCCTCATCGATAGGGTGTCCGTTGATGTTGGAGAAAACCTGGATCCCCTTCGCCCCCAGCGTCTTGACTGCTCGTTCGGCCTCGATGACCGCCGCGTCGATGTTGTTCAGGGGTACTGCGGCAACGAATCCGGGGAAGCGGTCCTTATGCCTGGCGCAGATCTCGGCCATGCTGTCGTTGGCGACCTGCGCCATCTCCGGGCTCTTGTCCGGGCCCCAGACGGCTTCGACGGGTGGAAGGTTGACCGAGAAGACCTGCTGGTAGTCGTCCCCAAACTCCTCGATTTTGCGGAACCGCGTATCGAGATCGTACAGGTAAGGGATGTTGCTCACGCGCTTGAGCATGTAAGCGCCGGGCGGCATCGCCTCGATCATTCGATCGTAATAGGGCTTGGGGAGGATGTGGTTGTAGATATCGATTTTCACGGTCGCTCCTCGCAACTACTGTCGAGACCTCGGCGATCTTATCCTCTCAGGTGACCAGCCGCCACCTTGGACCGCGAAACGACCTGTAACGGGATATGCGAGGGAATTAACGGGGCAGCGACTGGTCGATGACGTTGACCTCACCGAGGTCCGCCAGACGGCCGCCGGTCTCAAACAGGACGCCTTCCTCCTTAGTCGGCACGACGCCGTCCCACATCTCCGTGAACGGCAGCGTGCGACCCCCGAAGCCGCCCTCGGCCCAAAAGACGAGAAGTTCGCGCTGCGGCCCGGCGCCGCGGTCGACGATGGCGCTGAGGATGATACCTTCGCGGGCGCAGGAGAGGTTCTGGGCTGGAAACGCCGCATGCGAGCAGCTGAACGCGTAAAGCGTAAGCGCGCCATTGCCGACCTCATCCGTCGCGTTGGGCTCGATCGCGTCCACGAAGGCCTGCAGCGTCGCCCGCACGACCTCAGGTGGGACGATGGAAGGATCGCCGCCCCGACGCTCGATGGGATAGCCCTGGCGGGCATCATCTCCGCCAACCCGGTCGCACAACGGCGAGGGCGAGTCCGAGCGTCCGGGACCTGGACAGGTGTAGAGACGCGGCGCGCCGAACGCCATGACGGCGTCGACGTTGCCATGCTGCAGCGCCCGCTCAATGCCTTGACCCAGGATGCAGCTTGCTTCCCCGTAGGGGCAGTCCTGAATCGCGACCAGGGTCCCCTCAGGCAGCGGAGCGTCAGTCTCCGCGCCGCTGGCAAAGCGGCCGCTCTGCTGCGCGGAGACCAGGGCGCCGCCGATCACCAGCGCGAGCGCCAGGACGATTAGAGCTACTTTGCGAATCGACATTCCTGCTCCCAGGCAGCAGATTCTACGAGACCGACCAGGCAAGACTCGCCCCGCCACGATGGCTTTTGGGGAGTCCCTCACATGATTGTCGGCGGATTAGGCCCCGTAATGTCCGATACGGAGCGAGAGCGCGTAGGGATTCGCACGCGGTGGGCGAAGCGGTGCTTCCCAGAAAGCGGCGCACTGCTGACACAACCCTGTCAGGACGACCTCGCTATGATGACGCCCGAGAGGTATTGCGATGATTGATGCAAATCGAAAACTCGACCGGATCGAAGACGTTCCCAACGTTGGCAAGGCGATCGCCGCCGACCTGCGCTATCTGGAGATAAACACGCCCACCGACCTCGCCGGTAAGGACCCCTACGAGCTTTACGACCACTCTATGTAGAAACACCGGCGTGCGACACGACCCTTGCGTGCTCGACACGTTCATCGCCGCCGTGCGATACGTGGAGGGCGGCCCGAAGCTGCCCTGGTGGGCCTTCACAGCGGAACGCAAGCGGACCCTGGCCAAGAGGAAGACGTCCTAGGCGCCGACGATGTTGAGCAGCGCCTGCCGCTTCTCCACCTTCACCGCGTGCAGTGCGCGCTCGAAGGCGGCCGGAAGCTCCGCCGGGTCTTCGACACGCTCGCCGTAGCCTCCCGCGGCCTGGCAGATCATCTCGAAGTCGAGGTTCGGCGAGAGGTCGCTGAAGGGGAACGTTGTGGTCTTTTCCTGCCAGCCGTCAGGGTAGACGCCGCGGGTCGCGGTCTGCACCGCATTCCAGCGCGAGTTGTTCCAAACCACGTACAGCACCGGCAGGTTCATCTTGCGCGACACCCAGTGGCCAGCCTCCGGCACGCCGAACATGTACGAGCCGTCGCCGATCGTGGCGACGACAGTGCGCTCCGGCGCCGCCAGCTTGCAGCCCAGCGCCGCGCCGACGCCCCAGCCCAGCACGCCGGCGGTTGAGACGCCGTAGTATTGCGCCGGGCTGGTGAACTCGAACTGCGACATGTCGAGGCCGAGCTCGCTGATGATCGTCGTGTCGTCGTCGCGCAGCTGCTCGAAGCAGTAGGACGCCCACGCCTTGCTGATCGGGCGGTCGTCTTTGCCGGCCAGGGCTCGTTCCCGAGCCGCCGTCGCGCACCTTGTCGTGGTTCGCGGCCAGCTTCTCGCCGCGCGCCGCAATTGCCGCCGTGTCCAGCTTCTCCTTCTTCAGCGCCTCTACCAGCGCCTCGATGCGTGTAGCGCGAGGCAGGCCGCTGAGGTTGACGTGCACCGGGAAGCTGCGCAGCGGGAAGTTGGTGAACAGCGGGTCGACGCCGATGCCGACGACCGTGGCGTTCTCGTTCGGGCCGGCGCCCATGGAGGGCATCCACGGCACGTCCTGCTCGAAGACGAGGACGACATCCGCCTCGCCGAGCGCGGGGCCTGCCATGCGCGCCCTGGTGCAGCGGGTGCGTCACCGGGAAGTTCATGTACGTGCCGCCGCTGTAAACCGCCATGTTCAGCGTCTCGGCCAGTTTGACCAGCTGCGGCACCGCCTGCGGGTCGCGGCCCAGCGCCGCCGTCACGGCGATCGGGTTCTTGGCGTTCGCCAGCAGCCTGCGCGACCTCTTTGATCGAGTCCGGCGATGCCATGCCGAGCGTTCGGCTGCATGCGCGGCCGCTCCGAGTACTCGAACGACTCGATCTCGTGCGGCCAGCACCTCGCGCGGCAGGCTGAGGTAGACGGGGCCCTGCGGCTCCGACTGCGTAATCGCCAGCGCCCGGTCGACGACGCCTTCGAGGTCGACGCCGTGGCGCAGCTCGTAGTCCCACTTGACCCACTCGCGCACCATGCTGCCCTGGTCGCGCGACTCCTGCGCCCAGTGGATGCCGCCGTTGCGCGAGCCCTTGAGCCCGCTCTCGGTCAGCGGCGTGCGGCCGGCGGAGAACAGCATCGGCACGTTGTTGCTGCGGGCGTTGATCAGGCCGCCGGTCGCGTTGGCGGTGCCGGGGATCGTGTGCACCATGACGACCTGCGGCTTGCGAGTCACCATCGCGTAGCCGGCGGCCATCGCCATCGCGGTGATCTCGTGCGGGACGGTCACCGGCTTCGGGACGGGCAGCTCCTGCTCCAGGCGCTTGGCGTAGGCGTCGACGATGGGACCGAAGTCCGTGCCGCCGTTGCCGAAGAAGTAATCGACGCCGCGCGCCGCCAGAAGCTCGATGTACGCCTCGGCGGTGGATTCGACCGCAACCTGCTTCATGCTCGTACCCCTTGCTGACCGTGCCGGGTCGCTAAACCCCAAGTGAATGCGAGGGCTATTCTACGACGCTGGAAGGCGCCGGCGGATAGCAAAGCTTCTTGGGTTACGGCTCATCGGGGCTATCGTCCAGGGCCTGCGCCTCGGTATCGGGTTCCGGCTATGACTTCGAAGCGGAAATGTCCGCGTCCGGCTCACCCTTCACCTCGGCACGGGCCTTGCGCCAAGCGCCGATCGCTCATCAGCGCCGCCGCCGTGTCCAGGTGCAGGGTGCGCTGCGGATACGGGATCACGATGCCCTCCTCGTCGAAGGCCTTCTTGATGCGCACGCGAGCTCGCCCATCAAGGCCCACTGCTCCAGCGGTACGGTGTCGCCGAGAACTTTTATGTCAATCGACGAGTCGCCGAAGTTGTCGACGCGCAGCACCTGCGGCGCCGCGATGATCTTGGACGCGTATTCGGGCTCTTCGGCAAACTCCTTGCCGACGCGGTTGATCACCGCGATCACGTGGTCGAGATCCGACTCGTAGGCCACGCCGACGTTGAGGTGGATGCGCGAGTACTCCTTGGTCCAGTTGCTCGCCACGTCGATGTTGCTATGCGGGATGAAGTGGACCGTCCCGTCGATGTCGCGCAGCACGGTGCGGCGCAGGTTGAGTCCTCGACGATGCCCGTCGTATTCGCGATCGTCACGACGTCGCCCTTGCTGTACTGGTTGTCGATCAGGATGAAGATGCCGTTGATCATGTCCTTGACGAGGCTCTGCGCGCCGAAGCCGACGGCGAGGCCGACGAGGCCAAGTCCGGCGATCAGCGGCGCGACGTTGATGCCGACTTCGGTCAGGATCGATGATGCCGGCGATAGCCACGACCACCAGCAGCGCGGTGCGGTAGACGACGTGCGACAGCGTGTCGATGCGCTGCGTGATCTCCTCTTCCGGCTCGGTCTTCATTTGCTCGCGGACTGCCACACGGATCAACGGGATCAAGCGCGCGCTGCAGAACCCAGACGATGATGAACGCGACGACGAGCGATCACGCCGATCCGGATAGCCGCGTCGATGGCATCGTCGCGGAACTGATTGTCGAAGGTTATGAGGAAGGGGAGCAGCGAAAGGATAGGCGGGCCTCCGTGCCTTTTGCGATGGGTCTCAGCCTCAATTATAGATTCGGGCCGCAACCCAGACGGTAGGTGATCGCCCTAACGACCATCAACCCTGTCTCCATGCGCGAAGTCGCTTGTGTAAGATCGCCATCGAGGGGGACTCACAACGCCATGAATGACACCGAGTATCGAGCTCTCGTCGACCGCGACGTCGCGCACCTGATCCACCCGCAGTACCTGCAGGGCGACCAGCGCAGCGCCATCATCTTCGAAAAGGGCGAAGGATCGATCCTCACCGACGTCCGCGGCCGCGAGTACATCGACGGCCTCTCCTCCCTCTGGAACGTCGCCGTGGGTCACGGACGCAAGGAGCTTGCCGAAGTCGCGGCGAAGCAGATGAGCACGCTCGCCTTCGCCAACGGCTACACGCGGGTACTCCAACGTGCCGGCCATCGAGCTGGCGGAGCGGCTCTGCAGCCTGAGCTACTCCAACATGGACGCCGTCTTCTTCGCCAACTCCGGCTCGGAGGCCAACGAGGTCGCGTTCAAGCTCGCGCGCTTCTACTGGTTCCTGCAGGGCAAGATGGACAAGGTCAAGATCTTCGCCCGCCGCCAGGCCTACCACGGCGGCACGCTGGCGACGACCGCGGCCACCGGCCTGCCGCCGTTCTGGCGCGGCTTCGGCCCGCTGGACCCGACCTTCCTCCGCACGCCCTGCAACCACCCCTTCACGTCCTGCACGGCCGACTGCGCCGCGGCGTTCGAAGAGGCGATCAGCGCGAGGGCGCCGACACGGTGGCGGCGATCATCGCCGAGCCGGTGCAGGGCGCCGGCGGCGTCATCCCGCCCGGCGCCGACTACTTCCCCAAGCTGCGCGAGGTCTGCGACAAGCACGACGTCCTGCTGATCGCCGACGAGGTGATCACGGGCTTCGGGCGCACCGGGCGCTGGTTCGCGCTGCGGCACTGGAACGTCGCAGCCCGACATCGTTACGTTCGCCAAGGCGGTGACAAGCGCTTACGTGCCGCTGTCCGGCGCCATCGTCTCGAAGCCGATCCACGAGGCGATCCTGGCATCCGAGGCCGACCGCTTCATGCACGGCTTCACGAACTCGGCGCACCCGACCGCCTGCGCCGTGGCGCTGCGCAACCTGCAGATCTTCGATGACGAGAACCTGGTCGAGAACGCGGCCTCGCTGGGCGAGCACCTGCACGCGGGCCTGCGCACGCTGCTCGACGAGGACGGCGTCGGCGACGTGCGGGGCCTGGGCTTCATCGGCGGCGTCCAGATCGTCGAGGACAAGGAGAAGATGAAGCCCTTCAGCGTGGAGCTGAACGTCGGGCCGCGGCTCGTAGGCGCCGCCAAGGAGCGCGGCCTGATCAGCCGCAACCTGGCCGACAACTACCTGATCGCGCCGCCGCTGGTGACGACGCCGGAGCAGATCGACCAGATCGTCGAGATCCTGCGCGAGTCGATCAAGGAGACGGTTGCCTGGGCGAGGCGGAATAAGCCGAGCTTGTAGATTCGTCATCTGGCCGAACCTGATCAAACGAACGGACCCTACAGGCTGAACCTGCAGCGCGTAGTTTCGCGACCAAAGCCGGATGGCTAGGTGTGTGCCACGGGCCTTTCTGAGGCTTTAGGAAAGTTCTTCGGCCAGCGCGATGATGATGCCTGCAGGGCCTCGTATGTAGCAGAGTCTGTATTTGTCTTGGTACTGGGCCACCTCGCCAATGAGTTCGGCGCCGTGGTCGCGCAGGCGAGCGACCGTGTCGTCGACGCTTTCGACTTCAAACATGACGCTCCGGAGGCCCAGCGCGTTCGGTGGTGCGATTGCCGGTTCGATCTCGACCAGTTTTGGATTGTGAAACTTCGTCAGCTCAAGTCGCCCGTGCCCATCTGGGGTCCGCATCATAACGATGTCGACTTTGATACCTTCGAGTCCGTTGATACGGTCCACCCACGGGCCCTCGATCGGCGCCTCGCCTTCGATCGTCATGCCAAGCGCGGTGAAGAACGCGACAGCGGCGGCAAGGTCATCGACGACGACGCTCACGTGATCCAATTTCTTGATCGTCATGGCCCCAGTATTGCAGGTGCCGTCAGCGCCGCCTAGTTACTGCGCCATGGCACTCTCCATGGCTTCTACTCTGCTTTCCTCAGCCCGGGTTCAGCTTGCGGAAGACGGCGCGGATGGCGTCTTCGACTGTCTCCGGCGACGACTCCTCGTCTACCTGCGCGACGAGGCGCTCTGCCTCGCCGCGGTTGTAGCCGAGGGAGACGAGAGCATCCGCAGCGTCGCGGGAGACCTCGCTGGGGCCGGCTTGGGGCTTCGGCTCCGGCTTGTCGAAGCCCTCGTCCGCCAGCAGCGCCTCTTCGGTCACCTTGCCGCGTAGCTGCGCCACGATCGTCTCGGCGCTGCGTTTGCCGATCGACGGCAGCTTGCCGAGCTGCGCCGTGTCTCCGGCCTCGATCCAGCGCGCGATAGTCGAGACGCTGAAGACGAGGGCCTTGGTCGCTGTCGTTGGGCCGACATTGGGCACCGTGACCAGCTTCTCGAAGAAGCCGCGCTCGACCTCGCGCAGGAAGCCGATGAGGCGGGGGATCGGGGCGTTCTGGGTCACGAAGTAGAACGTCTCGAGCTCCACCTCCTCGCCGATGTCGCGCTCCTCGAGGGCGCGCCAGACGAAGGCCGGCAGCTCGACGGCATACCAGACACCGCCGACATCGATTTCGACCCGGGACAACAGCGCGTTCTTGCGCGCGAGCCGGCCGCGCAGATGCGAGATCACGCCGGAGTCTCTGCGAGCGCAAGCGCCATTATTTCGAGCACCATGGGCTCCTTTGCTTTCTGGTAGGCGTCGCGGTCGTCGCCCAGCTTTGCGGCGAGCTCGAGTTTGTGCGCGCTGAGCTTTTCAACCCACTCCGGATGCGCGATGAGGAAGTCGCGGAAGGCGCGGTGGCGGCACAGCTCGTCGGCGTCCGCAGCACAGACGTAGAGGTGGTGCTCGGCCAGCGCTCCCTTCAGCCCCGGGTCCTTCATGCGAAACGACTCACGGCCCGGCATACCCTGGTCGCCTCCATATTCGTACCCGGCGGCGATGAGGCGGTTCTTGACCTGCTCGAACTTGCCGTCACGCATGACGATGTCAACGTCGATGATCGGCTTGGCGGCCATACCGGGCACCGCCGTGCTGCCGACGTGCTCGATGCCGTGATAGGTGCCGACCAGGTTGCGGTAAAGGAACGTTTGCAGCTGGTGGAACATGTGCGGCCACTCGGGGTTGTACGGCTCGACGATCACCGGTGTCCCGCTTCCAGCGCCCGCGCCCGCCGCGAGCCGAGGTGGCAGATCGCCACCGCCAGCGCGTCCGCCGCGTCGAGCGGCTCCGGCGTCCGCTTCCAGCGCGAGCAGCATTCGCACCATCGCCTGCACCTGTCGCTTGTCGCCCTCGCCGTAGCCGGAGACCGCCGCTTTCACTGCCGCGGGCGCGTAGAGCTCGACCTCGAGCCCGGCGGCGGCTGCCGCCAGCATCGCGGCCGCCCGCGCCTGCCCGATGGCGAGCGCCGAGGCCGGCTGCAGCGCCCCGACAAACGGGTCCTCGATCGCGACCTCGGTTGGCGCGTAGACCTCGATGAGCCGTTTGATCTCCTCGTGGATCACCAGCAGACGCTGCTCGAAGCGGTCTTTCGTGCGCGGCTTGATCGTGCCGCAGGCCTCGAAGCCGAGGCGTGTTTCGCCGCGCACGACGCCCCAGCCGCAGACCCGCATACCGGGGTCGATACCCAGGACCACGGGCTCGATTTTGGCGGGGGCGTCGGGCATCCGGGTCACGCCGTGTAGGAAGGCGAGCACTTCGTCCGGGAAGTCGGCGTTGGAGTAGACGCGCTGCACGTCGTCGAGGTCCTCGAGCTTGTCGAGCAGCCGTAGCGCTTGCAGCGCCTCCTTCTCCTCCAGCGATACCGTGACGGTC
This sequence comes from uncultured Chloroflexia bacterium, assembly GCA_963766645.1. Taxonomy (GTDB): domain Bacteria; phylum Chloroflexota; class Dehalococcoidia; order DSTF01; family WHTK01; genus WHTK01. The sequence goes on from CAVYAY010000003.1 coordinate 310,086, forward strand.
GGGACGCGCTCGATGTCGGCGCCGGACGGCTCGTGCCCCGCCTCGACCAGCGACTGGCGCACCGCCATGAGGTCCTCGGGCCTGGTGTAGATGGCGACGCTGTCCTCATCGACGTTGAAGTCCTCAGCGCCGGCGTCGATGGCGACCAGCGCGACCTCTTCGCCGTCGGCGTTTTCAGACAGGTCGAGCGAGATCACGCCGCGGGTGACGAACTGCCACGCTACGGAGCCGGACTCGCCGAGGTTGCCGCCACCGCGCGTGAGGACGTTGCGAATCTCCGCCACAGTGCGATTGCGGTTGTCCGTTACCGTCTCGATCATGACGGCTGTGCCGCCGGGCCCGTAGCCCTCGTAGAGAATCTCGCTGAGCTGGCTGGAGTCGGCATCCCCGACCGCCTTGGCGATGGCGCGGTCGACGATGTCGGCGGGCATGTTGCTTTCTTTCGCTTTCAGGAGCGCGAGGCGCAGGCTGGCGTTGCCGTTCGGGTCGGGGCCACCGGCCTTCGCGGCCATCGTGATGTCGCGCCCGAGCTTGGTGAACAGCGCGCCGCGCTTGGCGTCAACGACGGCCTTCTGGCGCTTGATCTGCTTCCATTTAGAGTGTCCGGCCATAGGCGGGTGATGGACTCCTTTTGCGGTTTCGAGGTCGTCAGTCAGAGTTTGCAGGGCATTCTAACAAACAGGAACCGATGCAGATGGCAGGGTACATAGCGCGCAGGCATCGCGCATAGACCGCTATGGCCTCCCGGAGGCTATTCGCCCAACGTGACGTTGTCGATCAGACGGGTGCGGCCGATGCGGACGGCGAGCGACACGAGCGTCGGGCCCTGGATGCGCGGCACCTCGTGCAGGGTTACGGGGTCGGCCACCGAGACGTAGTCCAGGCGCGCCAGCTCCTCGCCCTCGATCAGCTCACGTAAACGGGTGCGGAAGGTCTCGGCATCACGTGCGCCACGCGTCCACATCTCGCGCGCCAGCGACAGCGCATTCCATAGCACCAGCGCCGCTTCACGTTCGGCCGCGCCGAGGTAGGCGTTGCGGCTGCTCATCGCCAGCCCGTCCGGCTCCCGCACCGTCTCCACCGCGACGATCTCGATATCGAGATTGAGGTCGCGCACCATCTTGCGGATCACGACGAGCTGCTGGGCGTCCTTTTTGCCGAAGTAGGCGCGCGACGGCTGGATGATGTTGAAGAGCTTGAGGACCACGGTGGCGACACCGAGGAAGTGCCCCGTGCGCACCTTGCCTTCGAGGAGCTCCGTGATCAGGCCCATATCGACCTTCGCATCGAAGCCCTCGGGGTACATCTCTTCTGCCGACGGCGTGAAAACGTAATCGACGTTCAGCGATTCCAGCAGTTCCAGATCGCGGTCGGTGTTTCGGGGGTAGCGGGAGAAGTCTTCGCTGGCGGCGAACTGAGTTGGGTTGACGAAGATGCTGACGCAGACGCAGTCGTTAGCGGCGCGCGCCTGCTTCACCAGCGCCAGGTGGCCGTCGTGCAGGGCGCCCATGGTGGGCACGAGCCCGAGGCTGCCGCTGAGTTGGCGGCGGGTGGCCCGCACCTCCGCAATCGTGGTGAGTACCTGCAACGCCGCTCCGCGTCTAGGACCGCGCTTCCGTGAGCTCGGCCAGCGCTTCCTTACTCATGCGGAAGCTCTGCTCCGGCGTCGGAAAGCTGCCGTCACGCACCTCGGCGGCGTACTGCTCGATCGCCTTGCGCATGTCATCACCGACGTGGGCGTACTCCTTGACGTGGCGCGGGATGTGACGCGTCAGGAACGAGGTGCGGTAGGAAAGCAGGTCGTGCCAGACGAGGACCTGTCCGTCGCACGCGGCGCCGGCGCCAATGCCGATGACGGGGATCGCAAGGCGTTGCGTGATCAGCTCCGCGAGGGGCGCCGGGACGGTCTCGATCACGATACAGAAGGCGCCGGCCTGCTGCAGCGCGATCGCGTCCTCCAGCAGGCGTTCCGCCGCTTCGGGCGTGCGGCCCTGCACTTTGTAACCGCCGAGCTGGTTGATCGACTGGGGCGTCAAGCCGATGTGACCGACGACCGGGATGCCGACCTGCACCAGCCGCCGTACGGTCTCGGCCATGATGCACGCCGCCCTCGAGTTTGACGGCTTGAGCGCCGCCTTCCTGCAGCAGGCGGCCCGCGTTGCGCATCGCATCTTCGACAGACGTCTGGTAGGTCATAAACGGCAGATCCGTCACGACCAGGGCGCGTTCGCTGCCGCGCGCCACCGCCTTCGAGTGGTGCAGCATGTCGTCCAGCGTGACCTTTATCGTGTCGTCATAGCCGAGAACGACCATGCCCAGCGAGTCGCCGACCAGGATCATGTCGACGCCGGCTTCCTCGGCGATGCACGCCGAGGGATAGTCATACGCGGTCAGCATGACGATCTTGTCGCCCTGCTGCTTCATTGCCTGCACGTCCTTGATGCCGATTCGTGCCATGTCCTTGCTCCCGGGCAATCAAAATGCCCTCTTCGGCAACCGAAAGGGCATAGCGCGTCGACATTCCGACTTGTCTATGGGCTGTCTCGGTCGCTATTCGATCCGAGCAGTCATGTTTCCTTTGGTTCCCGTTCGCTGGCTGTCCTTCCGGGGAAGGATCAACCGCAGGAGCATTATACCAACGGAAGGACGTCTGTGGACTAGCTGGGTAGGTGTTTGTCAGCGTCCACGAGCGTGTCGAGGAGAATATCGGGGCCTGAGGCGGCGAGCTCATCACGGGTTGGCAGGCCGGTCGCGACGGCAACCGCGATGGCCCCGTTGGCCTTCGCGGCGGCGACGTCGTGGACCGTGTCTCCGATCACGATGACGGTGGCGTGCTTGCCGACGGCCCGGTTCGCCGCGCGGATGCCCTGTTCGATGATGGCGGCGCGCACCGTCGTACGGTCACCGAAACCACCGAAGCGGAAGTGCTCGGCGATGCCGTAGTGCTTCAGCTTGAGGTGAGCGGAGTTGCGGAAGTTTCCGGTGCCTAGGCTGACCGTCGCGTCGGGGTTGGAATTGAGACGCTTCAGGAGTGGCACAACGCCTGGATGCAACAGGCCGACGTCTGCCTTATCGGCAAGGACACGCGGCAGGAGGCTCATGTAGGCGCGCTTGAAGCGCCGCGACAGGCCCGCCAGGTCGCCATTGGACAGGCCGGCGTTGGCCAGCGCGTCCTGCAGGATCGCGAGATCGCTGCGGCCGGTAAACGTAACGCCCTTGAAGCCGTCTTCGATGCCGAAGACGCGTCCGAACGCCAGGCCCATCGCGTGGCTGGCCGCGCCGCCCGTGCTGAGCAGCGTGCCGTCGATATCGAAGAGGTAGAGGCGCCGGTTGTTGGTGCGGGGCAAGCGAGCCTACTCGACCTGGTAGCCGGCCTTGATCCAGGCCTCGGTGCCACCCTCGACGTTGAAGAGGTCCCTGAACCCCATCGATGCCGCGAATTCACAAGCCAAAGCGCTGCGCTGGCCCATCTGGCAGATCATGACCAGCTCCTTGTCCGAAGCCAGCTCAGCCTTACGCGAAACGACCGACATATGTGGGATGTTGATCGCGCCGGGGACGTGGCCGCCGGCGTACTCGCCGGGTGTGCGGACGTCGACAATCTGGACGTCGCCGTTATCGATCTTCTCCTTGGCCTCAGTCACCGAAACGCGGGTGAAGGGCTCGCGTGGGTCCTTGGTTGCCATCTGGTTGCACTCCTCGAGGTTCATCCGTCTCAAGACGAAACTATTGCGAACTGTTAGATCGAGTATAGCAACCGGCCCGCGCCGACCGAACTGCGCCGCCCTTACTGCACCGTAAATGCCGTGTGCATACCCTGCTGGTAGTGGTCGACCGTTGCGCCTGCTTCGCCCGGAACGAGGAGACAGGCAAGCTCGTAGTGGCCAGGCTTCAGGTCCCGGGTCAATTCAACCGTCGAGCCGACGACGACGTTTTCGAGCTCAGCGACGACGCGCTTGTTGCCATCGGGGCCGACCTGGACGACGGCGAGTTCGTGCACCATGGTGCCGCGGTTCGTGACGACAAAGGTGACTTCACCGGCTTCGACACTCGACACGGAGGGACTTACAGTCCACTCCTGGAGGGAGACATCAACCGTGGCCCTCGGGTTGGAATCGTCACCGCAAGCCCAGGCTAGAGCACAAATAGGCAGAAGGACTAGCAAAAGGATGCCACGCTGGATCATGTTAGTTGCTCCTACTAAGGCAAGTAATAAGTGGATACTGATAGCGTGAAGGTCAAATGAAGCAGGGCCGGATCCTCACGTCGCAGCCCACCTAGGACTCGCTAACTTGCAGTTCGATGATGGTGGATGGCCCGCCGGGGACGTAGCACTTGAGCTTTTCGGTAGTCGCCTCGCCGGGGGTCGTGTGGTTGATCTTGCGCGTGCGGCCGGCGGGAATGAGGACCTCTTCCACCTTGGTACCCTCGATGCCTTCGAGCTCCCGGTCGCCACCGGCCTGGTTCTCGACGACGAAGGTGAGCTTTTCTCTGGTCACCGCGTTTAGCGTCGCCGGTGCGCAACCATCGTCGGTCGCGACGATCTCGATCTCGCGGCCACCGCCAGTGGAGCAGGCTATCAGGACGGCGCAAAACATCGCCGCAAGCGACAGGACAAACAGCTTCGACTTCATGCGGCCCCCTTAAGTTCGCGGTGTTGCGCGGGAATCGTCCAGGACAACGTTCTCGCTATGCGGACCTGAAGTGCGAGGCAGGCCAATACCCAAGAGAAAGGCGCCCAGTCCCGTAATCAAGTAGGTCCAGTACAGGACGATCTGGCCCCAGGTCGGCGCGGAGTCGTAGCCAATTAGGGTGTGAAGGAATTTGCCCAGCGTGGTTGTCTGCGACAGGAAGGCGTCCGTATCCCAGGGCCGCGAGCCGAGGTTACCCATGAGGCCAGACGCTTGTAGATTGCCAACGCCGGTGGAGATGAGCCCGGCCGCGATGACGAGGACGACGAGTCCGGTCACCGTGAAGAACTGCCGCATCGGAATGACGTGCGATCCTCGATAGACGAGGTAGCCGAGCACCGCGGCGACAACGCCGCCCAATGCCGCGCCGCCGAGGAACGCGGAGGCAGAGTCGCCGCGCTCCGACGATGCCCCGGCGAATAGCAAGAGCACGGTTTCGAGGCCTTCGCGAAGGACCGCGACGAAAGCCAGAACCACCAACGCCGTCAGCGTGCCCCCTTCGAGCGCGACATCGACCTGGTGACGCAAGTCGTGCCCAATGGAGGCAGCCTGCTTACGCATCCAGAAGACCATCCAGGTCAAAACAGCGGCCGCGAAGAGCATCGTGAACCCTTCGAACGCCTCTTGAGTGGTGTCAGAAAGGCTGGATGACGTGACCTCGAGAATCGCGCCTGCTGTGACGCAAAGCAGCGCGGCAGCGCCTGCGCCAAGCCAGACGGCACGGAAGAGCTCTCGATTACCGGTCCGCAGCAGGTACCCGAGCACGATCGCCAGCACGAGGGCAATCTCGAAGCCCTCCCGCAAGACGATGAGAAACGAGTAGAACACTGCGACCTCCGCCAGAGCTGTACTGGGCAATTAGCAGACACTAATGCCTGGAGAGACTATGGCCTAAGTATTATCGGCGTCAAGCGCCAAATGTCGCTACTTGGCGAAAGTCGCTGGTTAGTGGTGTTCGCGAACTTCGGGGATTCGCCAGATGAACAGACCGACACAGAGGACGACGATGCCGAATGCTACGAACAGCGGCTGGACGCCGGCCGGCGCAACAAGCGCACCGGCCAGGAAGTAGCCCAGCGTCCGCACGCCCAGCGTGGCGGAGTAATACGCGGCTGAGACTCTCCCCCGCTCATCGTCGGTGGTCGAGGTCTGGAGCATGTTGATCTGGGCGACGTTGAGCGAGCCGATGGCGCTGCCGGCGATGACCAGCGCTACCACTGGCACCCAGAGCGTCGGTAGATAGGCCGCGACGGCGATCGTCAGGCCCAGCACCATGATCGAGGTGATCGTCATGCGGCCCAGGCCGACGCGGCGCGATACGGCCGGCGCGACGAGGGAGCCGACGATCAACCCGACGATGAAGGCGGCGCCGAGCAGGCCGAAGTAGGCCTTGGTCTCGTGTTTGATATCGATCACGAAAAGCGGCAGCAGTGTCTGGATCGGCGCGACGACGAGATTGAGGCTGAAGCCCAGGAGCAACGTCACCTGCAACAGGCGCACGGCGCGGATGACGGCAATGCCCTCCTTGGTCTCGCGTAGCACCTGTCTCAATTGCTCTCGCCAGCCGTCTACCTGCACCAACTCTCGCCGTGGTTGGCGCCATTTGATCAGAAAGACGGTGATGCCGGAGATCAGGAAGGTAACCCCATCAGCCAGGATGATCGTGCTCGACCCGAGGAAGTCGGCGAGGACAAGGCCGGCCGGAGGCGCGACGAGGAAGCCGATGTGCCGAGAAACCTCCATCAGCGAGTTCGCGGCGCGCAGGTCGTCGTCTTTGACCAGGTTCGGCATCAGAGCCAGCCGCGCCGGGTTGAAGAAGTTCTGTAGCGATGACTCGAGGAAGATCAGTCCGTAGATGATTTCGACCGAGAGCAGACTCGAATTGAGCGCATAGGCGAGCCCAACGCTGAGGAAGGCGGCGGCCCGCGCGATCTCAACGACGACGATCGTCATCCGCCGGTCCCAGCGATCGACCAGCACGCCGCCCAGGAGTCCGAAGAGCAGCCATGGCATGAACTGGACCACGTAGGCGCCGGCGAGCTGGAATGCCGAGCCGGTTAGTTCGAGGACGAGGAAAGGCAGCGCGAGCTGGACGAGCCCGTTACCGGCCTCGGAGCCGAACTGACCTACCCAGAGAAGCGAGAAATCCCGCGACGCGAGGGCGCCACGGAAGCTGGGACCGGGGCTGGGAATGCCAACCCGGGCGGGGGTTTCTGGAGTCGTCGAAGAAGTCCTCCTGCGGGACGTTTCCGGCGTGGCCGGAGGCACGCTATCGCCTTCGGGGGGACCCATGCGCGCATTATATCGGCAGGTATCGGCTGGAGCCCCGCGGACCCTTTGACGGCAGCCCTAAAGCTTCGGCGATAATGACGGCAGGACGCCTGTCTCGCGCAAAGGAGCATTCACGGTGAACACCCAGGGCCATGAATCGGTAGACCAGCTCAGCAGCGACATCACGCGCGGCATCGACGACGCAACGCAGGCCATCCTCTGGTGCAAGCGCCATCTCCAGGAGCGCAAGACGTCGGAGACCCTGCGCCTGGCCCAGCTCAACATCGCGTACCTCGCGCTGGCTCTGGACTGGCAGATGGAGGGCGAGCTGGACAAGGCCGCCACAGCGCTAGACCACATCTGGTGGCAGCCTTACAAAGAGGATAATTGAAGCTCCCCGGCTCGTTTCGTGCCGTTAGAAACTCAGGATTGAATCCTCCTCCCGCGTGGTGCCCGAAGGGGCGGATGTAAAGGCTCTAACCACATGGAGCCCGCCGGGCACACAGCCTGCGCTCAGAGAGGCCGGCCGTATTGGCGCGGCGCTATACTTGAATCGATATGGAACCTGTCAGTCTGCGCGTCGCTGAAGCGCTGACGCGCGACGTCGGCCGCGGCCTCGTCCGCCTCGACCCCAACGACATGGCCACGATGGGCGTGCAGACCGGCGAGACCGTCCAGCTCACGGGCAAGCGTCCACCGTCGCAAAGGCGCTGCCGGCCTACGCGGAAGACCGCGGCCAGGGCCAGGTGCAGATGGACGGCATCCTGCGCGAGAACGCCGCAGGCCGGCACTCGGCGACCGGGTGCAGATGCAGAAGATCGTCTGCCCGGTCGCGCGCAGCGTCGTGCTGGCAGCCGCTCGGCGAGGCCGGCGGCATCGGCTCCGACCAGCGGCACATGACCAGCGTCCTCGAGGGGCTGCCGGTCTCGATGGGCGACAAGGTGCGCTCCACCTTCATGGGCGGCATCTACCGCGAGTTCTCCGTCGTCGAGACGAACCCCGCGCGGGCCGGTCCTGATCAACGCCGGCACCAACGTCAAGATCAAAGGCGAGAGCGTCTCGCAGCCGGGCCGCGAGGCCACCGGCGTCACCTACGAGGACATCGGCGGGCTGCGCAAGCAGGTGCAGCGCATCCGGGAGATGATCGAGCTGCCGCTGCGCTACCCGGAGCTGTTCGACCGCCTGGGCATCGAGCCGCCGAAGGGCGTGCTGCTCTACGGACCGCCCGGCACCGGCAAGACGCTGATCGCCAAGGCGCTGGCCAACGAGACCTCGGCCTACTTCACCCACATCGGCGGGCCGGAGGTCATGGGCAAGTACTACGGCGAGTCCGAGGAACGCCTGCGCAAGGTCTTCGAGGAGGCGCAGGAGCACGCGCCCGTCGATCATGTTCATCGACGAGATCGACGCCGTCGCGCCCAAGCGCGAGGAGCTGGGTAGCCAGCAGCAGGTCGAGAAGCGCGTCGTCGCGCAGCTGCTGTCGCTGATGGACGGCCTGCAAGTCGCGCGGCCAGGTCGCGATCATCGGCGCGACCAACGCACCGCAGCTGCTCGACCCGGCGCTGCGCCGCCCCGGGCGCTTCGACCGCGAGATCAACGTCGGCGTGCCGGAGCGTAACGGCCGCCGCGAGATCCTCGAGGTGCACACGCGCGGCATGCCGCTGGCCGAGGACGTCTCGGTCGACAAGCTGGCCGAGATCACGCACGGCTTCGTCGGCGCCGACCTCGCCGCCCTCTGCCGCGAGGCCGCGATGGTCACGCTGCGCCGCATCTCGGAAGAGATCCCACTGGACGCCGAGTTCATACCCTACGACCTGCTGGCGCGCCTCGAAGTCTCAATGGACGACTTCCTCGAGGCGCTGACCGAGGTCGAGCCCTCCGCCCTGCGCGAGGTGTTCACCGAGGTGCCGGACGTACGCTGGGAAGACGTCGGCGGCCTCGACGAGGCGAAGTCGACCCTGAAGCAGATCATCGAGTGGCCGCTGCAGTACGCCGACCTGTTCGAGCGCGCCGACACCTCGCCGCCCAAGGGCGTGCTGCTCACCGGCGCCCAGCGGCACCGGCAAGACGCTGCTGGCCAAGGCCGTCGCGCACGAGTGCGGCGTCAACTTCATCTCGATCAAAGGCCCCGAGCTGCTCTCGAAGTGGGTCGGCGATTCCGAGGCCCGCATCCGCGACGTCTTCAAGATCGCGCGGCTTTCCAGCCCCTGCATCATCTTCTTCGACGAGCTGGAGGCGATCGCGGGCACGGCGCGGCGGCGGCGGCCAGGACGGCAACGTCACCGAGCGCGTGATCAGCCAGATGCTGACCGAGATGGACGGCATCGAGGAGCTGCGCGGCGTCGTCATCCTCGGCGGCGACTAGCCGGCCCGACCTGCTCGACCCGTCTCTGCTGCGCGCCGGGCGCTTCGAAGTGCGCCTCGAGCTGCCGCGGCCGACAGAAGTCGACCGCGAAGCGATCTTCGGCGTGCACACCGCAAATAAGCCGCTCGGTGACGACGTCGACCTTGCGAAGCTGGCAGCTACCACGGATGGCTTCGTTGGTTCGGATATCGAAGCCGTCTGCCGCCGCGCCTCGATGATGGCGATCTCGGAGTTTCTCGACACGGGCGACGCAGACCGCGACGCGTCCGGCCTGACGGTCACACAAGCGCACTTCCAGTCGTCCATCGAGTCGATCCGCAAGCTGCGCGAGACGAAACCGGAGACAGCGGCCGACGCGATCCCCCCGGCATAACTGAAGCCAGTGGTTCGTGGTCTATCTGCCTCGAATCCGCTGCGGAATCCCCTCCCTGCCTGGTGTCTGAAGCATGATTGAAGCCCAGTGGTTCTCCGTCTCGCTTCCTCGGAGCGCTTTGGGATGCTCCTCCTGCCTGGTGTCTAAAGGGTCAAATGCGTCGCCGAGCGCGACAGGCGACGCGCCGTGATCTGGGACGACGCCGAAGCACGCCGCGTCGAGGACCTGCTGCTCAACTCGACGCAGCCAGCGCAGCAGCTGCAGTACGACGGCTGGCTCCTGCGGCTGGCGCACAACGACGTCAAGCGCGCCAGCTCGGTGAACCCGATCTACGGCTCGTCGCTACCCGTCGAGGAGAAGATCGCGCACTGCGAGCGCGTCTACGCCGAGCACGGCCTGCCGGCGCTGTACCGCATGACTTCTTTTGCCCAGCCGCCGTCGCTGGACGAGACGCTGGAGGCGCGCGGCTACGAGCGCTTCGAGCGCAGCCTCGCCATGTCGGCGCCGCTGGACGCGCCCCTGCCGGAGGTGCGCGACGACCTGCGTTTCGAGCGGCCGCACCTCGACCGCTGGCTGGACCTCGTCTCGGAGATGTGCGGGCTGACACCGGAGGGGCGCCGAGCCGAGCGCGAGCGGCTGTCCGAGAGCACGCTGTCCGGGTTCGCGGTCGTGGCCTGGGACGGTGATGAGGCGGTCGGTTGCGGGTTCCTCATGATCGAAGACGACTACGCCGGGCTCTTCGACATCGCGACAGTCGCGTCACAGCGGCGCAAGGGTATCGGCATGGCAACGTGCGTCAACTTGATGCGCCTGGCACGACAGCACGGCGCCAGCCGCGCCTGGCTCTCCGTGGTGGCTGACAACGAGGCCGCCGTGCGGCTATACGAGCGGCTGGGTTTCGCGCCCGTGTACGACTACTGGTATCGGATCGGGAAGGCGTAATGCGGCTCGCTAGCGGCGTCCTCATCTGCCTGCTTGCGCTCGCTATGTCTTGCGGCGGCGATGACGACGAGCTCGAATACTTTCCGACGCTGCGCGCGATTCCGGAAATTGCCACGTGCGGCGAGCCGATTGCGCTGAGCGGCGAGGGCTTCAAGCCGGAGAGCAAGATGGACGTAATCCGGTCGCAGATGGGGGATTCGCCGGTGGTGGCTACGGTAGATACAGACCTCTATGGCCGCTTTGTATTGCGGCTGGACGAGACACGCCTCGGCGAATGCTATCCAGGCAACAGCGTGCGTCTCACCGCCGGCATCTCCGGCACGCCCGTGCACACACCCGACAGCTGGCCCATAGTGGACGTAAGGTATGCGGCACCGGGCGGGCTCACCCTCGATCCCCGTATCGTCGGTTGCGGTGAACCCGCAGTCCTGCGTGGCGATGGATTCCCGTCCGACAGCGAGGTCCAGCTCATCGCCGGGTCGCGCTTCTCCGACAATGGCGTCGAGATAGGACGGACGGCCGCGAGCGCGGAAGGTACGATTGAAATACAGATCGTGCTGTCGGACGCGGTGGGTTGTCAGCCGCAGGGCGGTGATATCTTTGCCTCCAGCCCGGACTCGAACGGACGCTGGTCTGTCGAATACGCGCTCGTTCCGTAGGACCGTGATTGCGTCGGTGAGGAGGTCCCGGTCCAAGGGTCTGGAAGCGCGCTGGAAGGCCCTGTACGATATCGTTCCATGAACAGGAGAACGCGTCAGTGGCGCTGACATCCGAGCAGGTCAAAGAGCTGGCGCACGCGCTGCATCGCGCCGAGCACACGCTGGAGCCGATCGCGCCCCTGACCGAGCAGTACCCCGACATGGACATCGCCGATGCCTACGCCGTGCAGCTCGAAGGCATCCAGGAGCGCACGCAGGCGCACGGCGGCAGCATCGTCGGCTGGAAGGTCGGGCTCACGAGCAAGGCGATGCAGCAGATGCTCGGCGTCGACCAGCCCGACTTCGGCCACCTGCTCGACAACATGCGCATCGACGAAGGCACCGACATCGACTGCGCGCGAGATGATCTGGCCCCGCGTCGAGCCCGAAATCGCGTTTCAGCTCAAGGCCGACCTGCGAGGCCCCGGACGTCACCGCCGAAGACGTCATGAACGCCACCGAGTACCTGATCCCGTCGCTCGAAGTCATCGACAGCCGCGTCAAGGACTGGAAGATCAAGCTCTGCGACACGATCGCGGACAACGCTTCATGCGGGCGCTTCGTCCTGGGCCGTCAGCGCACCGCCGCCGAGTGGCTTCGACGTCAGGCTCATCGGCATGAACTACTACGTCGACGGCGACCTGGTGGCCACGGCGACATCGGCCGCCGTCCTCGGCAACCCGGCCGAGGCCGTCGCCTGGCTGGCGAACACGCTGGCGCCCTACGGCCACTACCTCCACGCCGGGCAGGTGATCATGCCGGGCTCGCTCGTCGCGGCGGTGGACGCCAAGCCCGGCGGCGTAATCCGCGCCGACTTCGACCACATCGGCTCCGTGGAGCTGAGACTTAAGATCTAACCATTTCCTGAATAGTCCCGGGCGTCCACGGAATATGTTAGATTCTTGCTCCTTCCTACTGACACATTGTTGGTAGCCTGGAGGACGGTACCCCGAAGGTTCGGATTAGCCCCGCACGGAGACAAAGAGAAATGGTAGCTACATCAGCAACACTTCTGCCGGATGACATGCTCGCGCGCTTTGCGGAGCGAGCACCGATGTACGACCAGGAGAACCGCTTCTTCCAGGAGGACTTCGACGAGCTCAAGGCGACGGGCTACCTGACAGCCGCTGTGCCGCAGGAGCTTGGCGGCGGTGGCCTCAACTATGCAGAGATGATGCAACTTCAGCGGAAGCTTGCCTATCATGCCGCGCCGACAGCGCTCGCCGTGAACATGCACGTCTACTGGGCAGGCTGTTTCGCGGACATGTGGCGCGCCGGAGACAAGGCGGGAGAACCGTTCCTGCGGGAGATGGTCGCGGGCGAAGTCTACGGCGCAGGTCACGCCGAAGGCGGCAACGACCTGCCGGTGCTCCTATCGACCACTCGCGCCGAGCGAGTCGACGGCGGTTACAAGTTCTACGGGCGCAAGTCCTTCGGGAGCCTTGGCCCGGCATGGACGCGCCTGGGCATGCACGGCATGGACATGTCTGACCCGAACGCACCGAAAATCGTCCACGCCTTCATGGCCAGAGGGACCGAGGGCTCATCTACTGTGAGTGTGTGGGACACGGTCGGCATGCGCGCCACGCAGAGTGACGACACCGTTCTGGACGGCTGCTTCGTGCCCGACAGCATGATCCTGCGGGTGCTGCCTGCTGGAGCTTCGGGTATGGATTACTACGTGCTCTGCCTGTTTGCCTGGGCGCTCGGCGGCTTCGCGAACGTGTACTACGGACAGGCCCAGAAGGCGTTCGACACTGTGGTTGCTAGCATTGAGAAGCGGACGTCGATCGCCCTATCGCGACCCTTGAAGTACCACGCCGAGGTGCAGCACGAACTGGCCGACATGTGGATCGACCTGGACAGCATCGGGCCATCCCTGGACGGACTCGCGAACGACTGGGTCAGCGGCGTCGACCACGGGGCAATGTGGGGCGCGAAGCTCATCGCGGCCAAGTACCGCGCGGTCAACAGCGCCTGGAACGTCGTAGACAAGGGTCTCGACCTTATGGGTGGCTTCGGCATCTTCAAGCAGAGCGGCTACGAGCGCCTCTGGCGTGACGCACGCCTTGGTCGCATCCACCCCGGCAACTCCGCGCTCAGTCATGAGTTCGTCGCAAAGACGGTGCTAGGAATCAACCCGGACGAAACGCCGCGCTGGGGGTAGACGAGCGGCACGATGTCTCTGAACTATCACGCCGGGCAGGTTGAGGTCCAGAAAGAGGCCAACTCCCGCCCGGCGGCCGACATGCTCGCCGAGCGAACGTCCGAGCGCAGCGAGCGCGTACTGAGTTTCTACGCGGCCGCCGACCTGCTCGTGCTGGCGACGGCGGACGACGGCGGTGTATTGCGCTTCACGGCGCTCTCCGGCGACGCGCCGCTGCTGTCGCCGGTTGACGACGAGACGCTGCAGTTGCATGACGGCGCCGGCGGCCTGCGCGACGGCTCGCAGGCGGGCGCCATCGCGATCAGTCTGCGGGAGAGGCGGCGGGCCCGTGCCAACGGGACGGTTCGGGTCGACGGCGCTCGTGTCTACTTGCGTGCGGGAGGAGCTGATCAACTGCCGCAAGTACATCGCGCCCTCAGTGGCCCTGCAGGCCGGCTTTCACTACGGACCGTAGGTTCGGCAGGCGCTGGAGATTGACGACCCGGGACTCGGTAGACTGCTGTCACACGTCGAAACGGCGTTTCTCGCTTCGGTTAGTCCGAAGGGAAGGCCCGACGTCTCGCACAAGGGCGGACCGGCCGGCTTCATGCACTTCGACCCGGCTTCGCGACTGCTGACGTGGCCTGAGTTGATCGGCAACGGCATGTTCAAGAGCGCCGGCAACGTCCGCGCCACCGGTACGGTGTCCGTGCTGGCGCTCGACATAGAGTCCGGCGATGCATACGAACTCAGCGGCCGCGGCGAATACCGCACCGAGCTTCGCTACTCGGAACCGCGCGGCCGCGGCCTCTGGCTTTCAGAGCAGGACTTCCCGACGCAGGGTGTCATGACAGTGCGCGTCGAGGAAGCGTCGCTGCTTAAGGGCATGATCCTGCCGCGACATCGAATCGAGTCCGAGAGCAAAGTCACGGCCTGCTCGCCCTTCGAAGAGCAGGTGCCTCAACAAGAGATCGAGGACGGCGTTTCTTGCAGCATTTAGGGCACTATTGCGATTCCTCCCGTAGGCCCGGTTGGTCCTGGTGCTAGCACCGAGTGGGGCCAGAGCGGAATAGGTCGGCGGCACGAAGGTGGAGGATTCGTAGGAGGAGGCCCGTACGTCGGTTCACCGGGTGCGGCGGTTACCTGCATCTACATCGCGGAGTGGCCATTTTGATTACAGTGCAAGATTACGGATTCGTCCTGCTGTTGTTCGGAGTGCTGGGCCTCTTGACGGTCCCCTTCTGGCGGCGTCGGCTCAACTCAAACCCACGCTCATCGCGTAGAGCGAGCTTCTTTCGTGTTCCTTTGACGCTTACGGCTTCAGACTTGGTTTATTACCGATTGACAATCGGAATGAGCTTGGGAGCAATTGCAATCGGGATATTATTCTTGGTTCTCGCCGCCTTTGATTGAGGGGATACGCCCGTTGCTAACCCGAGGTAGGCCTGTGATCGCGGCTCACGATGGCTTATCGATCAAGACGGCGACGTCGGCACGGCGTGGAACCACGACATATCGGCAACGTGGCGTGGCTAGTCGGGCACCCAGCCTAACGACTTCGAAGTTCACCGGCGAGCAGGTGGACGGCACTAGCCGGAGCCAGGCAGTGTGCGGCCGCACGAAACGACCCGCTAGCCGCTTTGCAACACGGGAGTCCTTCATGCCACTCATGCAGCAGGATGAGAACACCGAAAGCTGGCTCGACCGCGTGGCCGCCGTGGCGGCATTAATCGAGATGAACCGGGGACGCTATCGAAGCCGGACGGCATTTACCGGAACAACTTCGCTGCATCCGGAAAGTACCTCATCGAGAACGAGTAGCGGCTGCCTCTTCGTCCCCGGTTCCGCTCTGACCTGAGAGCCGATCGTCCTGCCAAACCATGCCGTTCGACCATGGCTGCTAGACGACCGGCGAGGCAAACTTAAAGAAACGGGAGGCCGCAAGAGGCGTTGATGAGCGGCGATTATCCTTGGAGAAGGCGCGGATGCTGAACATGAGTTACGTCAACAGCCGTACCGCCAGGCTCGTCCTGCTCACCTGCGGCCTGCTCTCGTCCATCCTGTACGTGATCGGAATCGACGTGATCGCGGCGCTGCGCTACCCGGAATACCATGGCTATTCCGCTCAGATGGTGAGCGAGTTGATGGCCGTGGACGCTCCGACGAGGCCCCTCCTCGTCTCGCTGTTCATTCCTTACAACCTGCTTGTTCTCGCGTTTGCCGTCGGTGTTTGGTCTTCGACTCCCGGAAGCCGCGCTACACGTCGTACGGCCGTGGCGCTGCTCGGATACGGTATTCTCAGTACGGCGGGCCTACTCTTCACTCCGATGGACCTGCGCGGAACCGTCGATTCAAATCGAGACTCACTCCACATCGCGGCGACGTTTGTCATGTCGATCCTTATCGTGGCGACAATCGGGTTTGGAGCCTTCGTGCATGGCAAGCGCTTTCGACGTTACTCCTTCGCAACTATCGCGACCGTCGTGGTGTTTGGCGGGCTGGCGGGGTACCTGGCGGCGCCGATGCCGGACGCAACACCGAGCCTCGGCCTCGCCGAGCGCGTCAACATCTACGCGACCATGCTCTGGATCGCGGTCTTCGCGGTTTCTCTTCTTCGTGGGCAGGGCACCCTGGCCAGACCACCTGGCGGTCAATCGAAGCCCGCTGCGCCGACCAGCCTTGCCTCGGCCGGTGGCGTCTAGTCAAAGACTGCTGCCGGCCGTTTCCCGTCCTGCTAGTAGTGAACGTCCGTGCTCTGGCCGCCTGAGACGGCGATCGCCTCCCCCGTCATGCCGATGGCGAGCGGCGAGGCGAGGAACGCGGCGAAGTAGGCGATGTCCTCAGCCGTCGTGGCGTGTTTGAGCAGCGTGCGGTCGTCCAGCGCCTGCTTCAGCTCCGCGACGGTTTTGTTCTCCGTCTTGGCCTGCTGCTCCAGGTTGTCGTAGGTCCGCTCCGTCACGGTCAGCCCCGGGTAAATGGCGTTGGCGGTGATGTTGTACTTGCCGAGCGCGTTGGCCCACGCCTTGGTCAGCACTACGGTCGCGGCGTTGCGGGCGCCGCCGCTCAGGTTGGTCCCCGGGGCGCGACCGGCGAGGCCGCTGATGTTGATGATGCGGCCCCAGCCCGCCGTCTTCATGTAGGGGATCGCCTCGCGCGCGACGCGCAGGTAGCCAATCGCCTTCTCCTCGAAGTCGTGCAGAATCTCCTGCTCGTCCAGCGTCTCGATATCGCCCGCGGCGCCACCGACGCGCGCCGCGCAGTTGACGACGATCTCGACGCCACCGAGGGAATCCGCAGCCGACTTCACGAACGATTTGATCGAATCGATGCTCATCGTGTCGACGGTTAGCGGGACGACCTTGCGGCCGCTCTCCTTCGACAGCTCAGCCGCGGCTTCTTTCAGCGGCCCTTCGGTGCGCGCGCCGAGCGCTACGTCGCAGCCCTCGCGTGCCAGCTGTCGCGCAATTGCTTTGCCGATACCGCGGCTGCCGCCGGTTACGATGGCTCGTTTGCCTTCGAGCATGAGGTCCATGAGAAAGCTCCTCGCTTCTAGATGCTTGAGAATGAAGGACGGGGCGCTCCAACTATACGAGGCGGGAAAGTGCACAGTACATAGGGCAGAGAGTAGATTGACCAGGCGTCTTCTGCGATTACGAGTAGTAGCTCTGTACCCTGTAGGCTGCGCTCCGGACTAGAAGGCTGGAACCTCTCTTGCGTTATGTAATCTACGGTGCCGGCGGAGTCGGCAGCATCATCGGCGCGAAGCTGTTCATGGCGAGCTTCGACGTCATCCTGATCGCGCGAGGAGAGCACCTCGATTCGATCCAGCGCGACGGCCTGCGCTTCAATCACCCCAACCCGGAGACGACGGAGCGTCTGCCAATCCCCGCCGTCGGGCATCCTAGCGAGATCGAATTCAAGCCGGACGACGTCGTGCTGCTGACGATGAAGTCGCAGGATACCGCCCCGGCTCTGGACGAACTGCGCGCCGCCGCAGGCGACCAGATCGCGGTCGTGTGTGCGCAGAACGGGGTCGAGAACGAGCGCCTGGCGCTGCGGCGCTTTGCCAACGTCTACGGCATGCTGGTCATCCTGCCGGCCAACTTCCGCGACCCGGGTGTCGTCGACACCACGTCGTGGCCGGCCAGCGGCCTGCTCGACGTCGGCCGTTACCCTCGCGGCACGGACGCCACGGCTGAAGCCATGGCCGCCGACATGACGAAGGCAGGGTTCATCTCATCGCCGGACGCAAACATCATGCGCGTCAAGTACACCAAGCTGCGCGAGAACATGATCAACGCCGTCCACGCCCTGGTGCCACCGGAAACAGACGCCGACGACATCTCGGCGAAGCTACGCGCTGAGACGACGGCCTGCTTCGAAGCAGCAGGCATCGACCTTGCCGAGACGCCGGAGATGATGGCGCGCGCCGCGGGGATGAGCGCCAGCGTCGGCGGCGTCGGCCAGGGCGGCTGGCGCGGCAGCTCGACGTGGCAGGGCATCGTGCGCGGCACCGGCAGCAGCGAGACCGACTACCTCAACGGCGAGGTCGTACTGCTCGGGCGGTTGTACGGTGTCCCGACGCCCGCCAACGAGGTCATGGCTCTGTACGTCGAGCGAATGGCGCGCGAGAAGCAAGCGCCGGGCAGCGTGGACGTCGACGAACTGCGCCGCGAGATTGCCGGGCGCGAGACAGCGCTCAGCGGAAAGTAGCGTGTGCCCGATTCGTAAGCGCTGCGATAAGATGCACCAACCGGCTGGGTGAACTAGGGGAGGACGCAATGCCCGCGAACGTTGAGGTAAAAGGAACGGTCGAAGGCAGGTTCGCAGAGATTCTGACGCCGGAAGCGCTCGACTTCCTCGCCGAGCTGCACCTTCGCTTCAACCCGACGCGCGAAGAACTGCTGGCCAAGCGCGCCGAGCGTCAGGCGCGCTTCGACGCCGGCGAGAACCCGGACTTCCTGCCCGAGACGAAGAGCGTGCGCGACGACGACTCCTGGCGCGTCGCGCCGGTGCCCGAGGACCTGCAGGACCGCCGCGTCGAGATCACCGGGCCCGACGGACCGGCGCATGGTGATCAACGCGCTCAACTGCGGCGCGCGAGTCTTCATGGCCGACTTCGAGGACGCCAACACGCCGACCTGGGCCAACATGGTCGACGGCCAGGTCAACCTCATGGACGCGATCCGCCGCGACGATCCGCTTCGAGCGCGAGGACGGGCGCGTCTACGAGCTCAACGACGAGGTCGCGACGCTGCTGGTGCGCGCCGCGCGGCTGGCACCTCGTCGAGCGTCATCTAGCAAGTGGACGGCGAGCCGATCTCCGGCAGCCTGTTCGACTTCGGGCTGTACTTCTTCCACAACGCCAAGGAGCTGCTTGCGCGCGGCAGCGGGCCCTACTACTACCTCGCGAAGCTGGAGAGCCACCTGCGAAGCGCGCCTCTGGAACGACGTCTTCACCTTCTCCGAGGAGTACGTCGGCGTGCCCCACGGCTCGATCAAGGCGACGGTGCTGATCGAGACCATCCTCGGCGCCTTCGAGATCGAGGAGATCCTCTACGAGCTGCGCGACCACTCGGCGGGCTGCAACGCCGGACGCTGGGACTACATCTTCAGCGTCAACAAGAAGTTCAAGGCGCGCAAAGACCTGCTGATGCCGGACCGCGGCCAGATCACGATGACGGTACCCTTCATGCGCGCCTACACCGAGCTGCTGGTCAAGACCTGCCACAAACGCGGCGCCCACGCCATGGGCGGCATGGCGGCGTTCATCCCCAGCCGCCGCGACGCCGACGTCAACGCCGTAGCGATGGCGCGGGTCAAGGAAGACAAGCTAGCGCGAGGCCACGCGACGGCTTCGACGGCACCTGGGTCGCCCATCCCGACCTCGTCCCGGTGGCGATGGAGGAGTTCGACGCCGTCCTCGGCGCGAACGCAAGAACCAGGTCGACCGCCAGCGCCCGGAAGTCGACGTCAAGGCCGCCGACCTGATCGCCTTCGACAAGACGGGCGGCAACATCACGGAGGCGGGGCTGCGCCAGAACATCAGCGTCGGCATGCAGTACATCGAGTCGTGGCTGCGCGGCGTCGGCGCCGCGGCGATCTTCAACCTGATGGAGGACGCCGCGACGGCGGAGATCTCGCGCTCGCAGATCTGGCAGTGGCTGCACAACGGCGCCCAGCTGGACGACGGGCGGGCAATCACGCCGGAGCTGGTCAAGCAGATCACGGACGAAGAGATGGCGAAGCTGCCCGCCGACGAGGAAGGCCGTCGCTTCATCGAGGCGCGCCAGATTTTCGAAGAGGTCTCGCTGGCGGACGAGTTCGTCGACTTCCTGACGCTGCCGGCCTACGGGATGATTGACTAATAACCAAGTCAGGGGTTGGCTATGGCTGGTCGCGATCACCGGCAAGCCCTGTATAAGTTCATTACTTGGACGCGTGAGGCGTTCCACAAACGGGACCTCGAAGCTTACGTCAGCCAGTACACGGACGACGCGATTTACATGTGGCCTGACGGCCCTCCCATCGAAGGGAGTGTCGCGCTTCGCAGGTTCTTCAAGGAACGCTTCGCCGAATTCGATGCGATGCTGGAGAACGAGACTCTCGAAATCCAGATCGAAGGCCGGCTTGCCTTTGAACGCGGCCGCTTAAAGGCGAAAGTTCGACCCAGAGGTGGCGGAGAAGAGCAGACCATTCACGAGAAGTACGTGAATATCTTTCGACTTCAGACGGATGGCTCCTGGCTGCTGGCCCGGAGAATTCGCAATCGCGATCATCCTCCTGCCTAGACCCAGCTCTGGGACCTAACCAGTAAACGTACCATCCCGTCGAGCGCGTCGAGGTAAGACGTTTCGGTTCCTGTGACGCGGGCTAGCTCTACGACGGCGCTGACTACGGCGTCGACCTCCATCGGGCGTCCGAGCTCCAGGTCCTGTAGCATCGAGGTCTTGTGCTCGCCAACCTCCGCGGCGCCGTTAAGGCGCGCATCGACGTCGACGACCATCTTTTCGCCGAGCGCCTCGGCTACGGCCTGCACCTCGAGCATGACGTTGCGGGCGAAGGCGCGCGTGGCGGGCTCGCCGCAGATTTGCGCCAGCGTGGCGCGGGTCAGCGCGCTCAGCGGGTTCAGCGCGACGTTGCCCCAGAGCTTAACCCATATCTCGCCACGGATGCGGTTGCGCAGCGGAGCGCGCAGTCCGGCGTCGATCAGCGCCTTCGCCAGCGTGGCGGCGCGCTTCGGAGCGGCTGCCGTCCGGCTCGCCGAGGCTGAAGCGGTTCTCCTCGTCGTCATGGCGGATGACACCGGGCGTCTCGATTTCGCACGCCGGGTAGACGACGCAGGCGATGACGCGCTCGGGGCCGATGGTCGACCAGATGCGGCCGCCGGGGTCGACTGTCTCCAGCCTGCGCCCCGCATGCGGCCCGTCGAGTCCGTGGAAGTACCACCACGGCACGCCGTTCTGCGCCGTGACCACAGCCGTGTCCGGCCCGAGCAGCGGCGCAATCGCGTCCAGTGCCGGTGGGATCGAGTGCGCCTTCACCGCGAGCACGACGTAGTCCTGTGGCCCGGCCTCGCGGGTGTCCGCGACGACCCTGGGGTGCGTAACCAGCTCGGTGCCGTCCGCCTCGATGAGGCGCAGGCCGTCCTTCTGCATCGCGGCGAGGTGCGGCCCACGCGCAATCAGCGTGACGTCGATGTCACCCTTCGCCGCGAGCTTCGCGCCCATGTACCCGCCGATGGCGCCGGCCCCGAAGATGGCTAAGCGCACGGCGTGCTCCAATCGAGCCCTTGAGGCTGCGCTTCGCTCTCGCGCTGCTCCGCCTCATCCCGAGTAAGGAAACTGGGGGGACACCCCCCAGACCCCCCGCGCACGGGCTGCGCCCCCGCTACCCCTGCCTGCGTCATTCGGGTCAATTCCCTGTTGTCGCTAGCCGAGGCCGAGCTTCTCGGCCAGGCCGATGCGCTGGATCTTGCCCGTGGCGCCCTTCGGGATGTCTTCAAGGATGATGATGTGCTTCGGTGTCTTGAAGTCGGCGAGATGCTTGGCGGCGTGCTCGCGCAGCTCCTTCTCGTCCGCCGACGCGCCTTCGGCCAGCACGACGGCCGCGGCGACCTCCTCGCCGAGGCGCTCGTGCGGCACGCCGAAAGCGACAGCCTGCGCCACGGCCGGGTGCTGCAGCAGCACCTCGTCGACCTCGCGCGGGCTGACCTTTTCGCCGCCGCGGTTGATGATCTCCTTGAGACGGCCGGTCAGGAAGAGGTAGCCGTCCGCGTCCTGGTAGCCCTGGTCGCCGGTGCGGAACCAGCCGTCCGTGAAGGACGACTCGTTGGCGTCGGGGTTGTTCTCGTAGCCGGAGGTGACGTTGCCGCCCTTGATCACGACCTCGCCCGATCGCGCCGCGGTCGAGCAGCTTGCCGTCGTCGTCCATGATCGCGACCTCGACGCCCGCGCCCAGGCCGACGGCGCCGGGCTTGCGCTGGCCGGGCGGCAGCGGGTTCGTCGCCATCTGGTGCGACGCCTCCGTCATGCCGTACGCCTCGATCACCGGCGCACCGAAGGTCTCCTCCAGCTCCGCCATCACCGTCGGCGGCAGCGACGCGGAGGACGAGCGGATGAAGCGCAGCTTCGTTGCGCGCGATCCGTCTCTTTCTGGCGGCCGGCGCGGCTGAGCACGAGCTGGTGCATCGTCGGGACGGCCGTGTACCAGGTCGGCGTGCGTCTCCTCCAGCCAGCCGAAGAAGCGGAACGCATCGAAGCCGGGCGACGTCACCACGGACGCGCCCGGCGCTCAGCGACGCGAGCAGCGCCGCCATGAGGCCGTGGATGTGGAACAGCGGCATGACGTTGAGGCAGCGGTCGGCCGGCGTCAGCGCCAGCGACTCGCGGATGTTGCCGGCCGAGACGATCAGGTTGCGCTGCCGTCAGCGGCACGATCTTCGGGCGCGCCGTCGTGCCGGAGGTGTGCAGCACGAGCGCCACGTCGTCGGGCTCGGCGTAGGTGGGCGTCGACGGGCTCGACCTCGGCGCCGTCGTGCTGCAAGCGAGTAGCTGCCGAGCCGGCCTTCGAGCGCCAGGCGCAAGACGTCGTCGCCGGCGGCAGCGTGGGCCGCGGGCGCGTCGTCCGGCAGCGTGATCAGCGCCTTCGCCTTCAGGTCGTCCATGTAGAAGCGGAACTCTTCCTCACGGTAGGCCTGGTTCAGCGGCGCCGCCGTGGCGCAGGCAGCGACGGCGAGGAACGACAGCGCCGCCTCCGGGCCGTTGGGCAGGACGATCGCGACGCGGTCGTTGCGGCCGATGCCGAGCGCGTTGAGCTGGCCCGCGAGGTGGGCGACCTGCTCTCGCAGCTGCGCGTATGTAATCGTCGGGCCGGCGGGCTCGACGATCGCCGGAGCATCGGCTTCGCCGGCGCTGAGCAGTTCGAAGACGTTGTTAGCCATTTCTGCCTCTGTTTCCAGTCAATCCGTGTCGGCGATCATAGCGGGTCGGACTCCTTCCCGCGACACAAAAGCACGCCAAACACGCAGTTCACGTAAGGGGTAGACTTAACCGGCTCCGGAAGGAATCGTCCTGCTCCAGTTTCATCCCCGGGCATTTCGCATATGAAAACGTTGCGTCCATTCAAAGGCATGACGGATACCGAGGCCAGGCAACTCGTCCTGCTGGGCGCGGGCGCCTTCGTCCTCGCCAGCACGTACAGCAGCATCAACGTCGCCCTACCGCAGATCCAGGACGAGTTCGGGGTCAGCCTTTCGGCGCTGAAATGGGTCTCGATCATCGGCGCCATCATGGTGGCGAGCCTGTCGTTGAGCTTCGGCCGTATCGGCGACCTGCTTGGCAGGCGGCGCGTCTATCAGGCAGGGATCCTGATCTACACCATCGGCGCCGGGCTGACGGCGTTGTCGTTCTCGTTCCCGCAGCTGATGGCCTCGCGCGTGTTCATGGCGACGGGCCTTGCCATGTCAAACCCGCTGGCGGGCGCGATCATCGCGGCGACGGTGGCGCCGGAGCGCCGCGGGCGCGCCATCGGATTGTTCGCATCGTTCCAGGCGGCGGGGCAGCTCATCGGCCCTAGCTTCGGCGGTTTGATCCTCGACCTGGCCAGCTGGCGCGCGATCTTCGTGACATACATGGCTATCGGCACCGTCCTGACCATCGCGCAGGCCGCCTTCCTGAGAGGTTCTGACGAGCGGCGTCATGAAGCGTTCGACTACCTCGGCGCGGTGCTGCTACTCGTGGGCTATCCGTCGTTGCTGATCGCGCTCAGTGTGGGGCCGGGCTACGGCTGGGGCTCGACGACGACGGTCTTCTGGTTCGCCGTAGCGGCCGTCGGCCTTTCCAGCTTTACGCTGCGCGAGCTTCGATTTGAGAAGCCGATCTTCTATTTCCGCTTCTTCCGCAGCCCCACCTTCTGTATCGCGATGTTCACGCTCGCGGTCGCGTCCTTCGTGCAGAACCCGGTGACGCTATTCACGCCTCTCTACCTGCAGAAGGTCCTGAACGTAGACGCGCTGACCGTGGGCTTGGTCATGATGGCGCTGCCGATCTCGACGCTGATAGCCGGGCCGATTGGCGGCAGCCTCGCGGACCGCCACAACCCGTGGTGGGTCGCCGCCGGCGGCGCTATGCTCAGCTTCTTCGCGGTACTTATCTACTCTCGCCTCGGCATAGACGCGTCGCTCGTTTACGTCGTCATTGCGCTGCTGCTTGTGGGTCTCGGGGCCGGCTTCTTCAGACCGGCGAACCAGGTCGCCGTGTACGCGCAGGCCGACCAGCGCGACTACGGCGCACTCGCCGCGATGCTGGTGCTGCTGCAAAGCCTTGCCGGTACCCTGGGCACCACGATTGCGGTCGCTATCAACGAGAGCCGCTCGGCTGCGAACGACGCGCGCAGCTTTACAGAGGGCCAGCAGTTCGCGTTTACGGCACTGCTCCCGCTGCTGGTCGTATCAGTCTTCGTGTCGATGATCGCGCGCTCGCTGGACAAGCACACCAAGCCACCAGAGGTGGTCACGCCGGAACCCGTTGCGGAGCGTCGCGGCTGACGTTTAATTGACACCCAGCCCCACGGCTAAGGATGATCGCGGGCACGGGAGGCAGCGATGACTAATAGACGCGACGCGGGTTGGGAAACGATGGTCGGCGCGGAGAGTATCGAGGGCGTCTGGGCGCCAAACCGCGGCCCGGCCTACGGCATGAAATACGCCGCCGCCAGCGACCAACCGCTCGCGACGATGGAGGCGATGGAGACGATGCGCAAGGGTGGCAACGCTGCCGACGCGATCATCGCCGCCTCCGCCGTGAACCTGGTGACCAAGCCCTACTTCACCCAGCTCGGCGGCGACGCTTTCTCGCTGATCTGGCGCCGCCTCGATAGCAGCGTCGACGCGCTGAACGCGGGAGGCCGCGCCCCGAAGCAGGCGACGCCTGAGCGCTTCCCTGACGGCATCCCGTCCCAGGGACCGCTGACCAACACGGTGCCCAGCGTCGTCGACGGCATCCTCGAGCTGCACGCGCGCTACGCCACGCTCTCGATCGACACGCTCCTGGCGCAGGCGATCCGGATCGCGGAGGAGGGCTTCGCGGTGCCGATGCGGTTCTCGGGCGCGATGCACAACCTGACAAGCCTCCAGGGGCCCGAGTTCGACGAGATCAAGCACGTCTTCCTCAAGGATGGCGAGCCGTACGCGCCGGGGGAGGTGCTGCGACAGCCCGAGCTCGCGAAGACGCTGCAGCGCATCGTCGACGGCGGGCGCGAGGGCTTCTACGACGGCGAGACGGCGGAGCTGATCACGACGGCGATGTCGCGATTCGGGGGGCTGGTCGCGAAGGAAGACCTGCGCGAGCCGCAGGCGGTCTGGGGTGACCCGATTTCGACCACGTTCGCCGGCTGCACCGTGTACGAGCAGCCGCTGCCCTCGCAGGGAATCGTCCTGCTGCTGGCGCTGAACATCGTCGAGCACTTCCCGCTGGCCGACTGGGGCCCGGCCAGCCCGGAAGCCTTACATGTCATGGTTGAAGCCACGCGTCTCGCGTTCGCCGACAGCCGCCGGTACTCGGCCGACCCCGACTTCGAGGAGATACCGCTGGAGGCGCTGCTGTCGAAGGAGCACGGCAAGCGCCAGGCGGCGCGCATCGACTTGAAGCGCGCGCAGCAGCCGGTCGCCGCGTCCTTCGGCTCCGACACCACCGAGTTTGTCGCCGGCGACGCGGATATGGCGATCGCGTTCATCCAGACCGTGTTCTCCGGCTGGGGCAGCAAGTTCATGATTCCCGGCGCGGGCATCTTGATGACGGACCGACTGCGCGGCTTCAGCCTCGACCCCGACGCCGCCAATCGCCTCGTGCCGGGCAAGCGCACGGTGCACACGTTGAACACGTTTGTGGCGCTGCAGGAAGACGGCAGCGTTGCCCTGGCGGGCGGCACGCCGGGGCGTGACTTCCAGGTGCAGAACAACCTGCAGACGCTGGTCGGAAACCTGGTCTGGGGCCTCGACCCGCAGCAGGCCGTGGACATGCCACGCTTCGTCACCCACGGCGACCGGCTGGCGCTGGAAGGACGCTTCCCCGACGCGGTCTTCGACGACCTGACAGCGCGCGGCCATGACGTGATCAGGCTTGCGAACTGGGACGGCGGTGTGGCGCGGACGCAGGTCATCGCAGGGCTGCCGAACGGCGGCTGGGCCGTCGCGTCAGACCTGCGTGGCGACGGCGTGGCGCTGGCGGTTTAGCCGAAGCGTCAAACGGGCGGCGCCACCCAGAGGCCCGGGTCGCGCATGTCCTTCGCGTTCTCGGGCACGTTCTCGCCGCCGCGGGCGATGCCCCACTGCTCGGTCTCGTTCATGCCCCAGACGCGCGGCCTCCAAGACGCCTCGTCCGTGACCTGAAGCTGCGGGCTGGCGTACTCGGTGACGTAGCCGGACGGGTCGTAGAAGTAGGCGAACGCCATCTGCGCGTTGCCGAAGAAGCCGGGGCCCTGACGCAATGGCACGTCGGCCTTGAGCGCGCGGCCCATGGCTCGCATCACCTCGTCGATGCCGCGCGTCTCGAACGAGACGTGGTTCAACGACGCGTGCTTCGACTGCATGAACGCCAGGCTGTGGTAGTCGGCAGAGCAGCGCAAGAAGACGAAGAACTCCGCGATCCAGTCGCTGACGCGGAAGCCCAGCTTGTCCTCGTACCACTTCGCGATCGCCTTGATGTCGTCTGTCATCAGGACAACGTGGCTCAGCGAACGCGGCGTCGGGTCTTCCGGGGCGATCTCCCGGTAGCCTCGCTCCTCAACACCGCTCGACACTTCAATCGTCCGGCCCTCCGGGTCGAAGAAGCGGAAGCCGTAGCCACCTCCGGGCGTCCGCAGCGCGCCCGGCTCGGAGGCGAAGCGCACGCCGTCGGCCGACAGCTTCGCCGCCAGGCCGTCGACGGCCGCGGCGTCCGGTGCCTCGAAGCCGATGACGTCGATGCGGCGGTCGTCGCCGGCGCGCAGGCGCAGGACGTACTGCTCCGGCGAGCCCTCGGCGGCGAAGTAGGCGAGGTTGGACTCACCCTCGGTGCGCTTGAGGCCCCAGATGCCGCCGTAAAAGTCCGCCGCTCTGTCGAAGTCGGGTGTTGCCATGGCCACGTAGCGAAGGCGCGTGATCGAGGATTCAGCCATCGTTATCTCCTTAGTTAGACGCCACCGCGTCCGGCAGCAGAATCGTCACTTTGTCGCCGGGCCGCACGAGGCCGGTCTCTAGCACCGTCCCTAGGATGCCTCGGCGGCCGAAGGCCTGCTTCACGAAGTGCTGGCCGACGGCGAGCCGTATGTCTCCGACAGCTCTTTCGCGGCGTTGATACAGGGGTCGTTGCGGCCCGAAACGACGCAGCTTCGCGCCCTGAGGGCAACTCGAGCACGCTGCCTTCCGGTACGTCGGCCAGCTTAACGCCGGAGAGACGCAGGTTCTCGCCCAGCGCGCCCAGCGCGAACGGGGGGTCGACGCCGAGGTCGCGCGCAGAGCTGCAGCGACTTCGTCCGTCGAGACGGCGGACCACTGGCGATGGTTGGGGCGATGCCCGGAACCGTCGCGCGATCTTGCGGAACTCGGCCTCGTGGCGGTCGCCGACGAAGCCGTGCGGGCCCAGGAACGCCTCGTCCTGCGGCGCCTTGGCGACGCGCACGTCCGGCACGCTGAGCAGACGGCGTCGACGGTGGCCATGACCGTCTTCACGACGCAACCCCCGCCAGCTTGTTGGCACGCGCCACGACCTCGAGGAAGTGCTCCGTCTGCTCCGCGAGGCCATCCTGGCTCACCGGCAGCTGGTGAGCGATGATCTCACCTGCGCCCTGAGCGATGATCTCGCCCAGACGCGCCGCGATCGTGCTCGTCGCTGCCGAAGACCGCGACAGCGTCGATCAGCGCGTTGAGGTCGCCACCGGCAGCGTCGTGGAAGCCCGCGATCTCGAACATGCCGCGGTAGTTGGTCAGGTTGGCGTAGCGCGACAGCGCCGGCCCCGCGGCCGTGCGCGTACGGTCTCGATGTCGTCGCTGAGGACGACGGGCACGTGGGCGACCATCGGTGGCGTCTGCCCTGCCAGCCTCAGCCGCGCCCTCCTGCATCGCGGGCAGCGCCGTGTCGCGCAGGTATTCCCAGGGGCAGACCCAGCTGATCGCGCCGTCGGCCAGCTCACCGCAGAGGCGGAACGAGGCCGGCCGCAGCGCCGAGGCCATCACCGGCACGTTGACCGGCGCTTCGAATCTTGTTGCCGCCGGGCCCGGCGCCGAGGGACGTCTTCGTCTTGACGAACGTGCCGTCGAAGTCGACCTCGCCCTTCTTGAGGATCGACTGCACCGTGTAGAGGTACTCGCGCAGGTTGAGCAAAGGCTTGCGGTACTCGACGCCGTACATGCCCTCGACCGCGGGCTGGTGGCTGGCGCCCAGCCCGATGCGGAAGCGCCCCGGCGCCAGTTGGTCCATCGCGATGCACTGGGTGGCGATGGCGACGGGATGGCGCGGCCACGTCTGAGTGATCGACGTGCCCATCTTGATGCGAGACGTCTGCACGGCAGCGGCCGCGAAGACCATGATCAGTCCGCGGCGACGCCGCCGCTGGTCAGCCAGAAGGACGGCACGCCCTTCGCCTCGGCCTGCTTGATGTTGGCGACAATCGCCTGGGCGTTTCCCCCCGGTACGTATACACCGATCATCCCGGATCCCCTTCCAGTGCTTGCGGCGTCAGGATAGCACCCGAAGCTAATTCCCGGACCGTTGGTCTCCCTCTCGCCAGCTGCAGGCCCGTATTATTCGCGCAGAACGACTGCACGAGGAGCGAACGTGACGAACTACGAGCTGCCGACCTCAGACGACCGCCTGATCTGGGACACCTGGCTATCGATCCACTACCTGCCAGCGGTCACCGTAGCGGACGAGACGGGCATCTTTCGCTCCCTGGCGGACGCGCCAGCAACCGCCGAGGACCTGGCGTCGAGACTCGGCTACGACCGGCGCACAACCGTGGCGTTGCTGCGGCTGCTGGCGGCGCGCGGCTTCCTGACGCTACGCCTCGGCGTCTACCAGCTCACGGACCCGACGCGTCTCTACCTGCTGCAGGACAGCGACTTCTACTGGGGCCACATGCTGGGCAGACGCGAAGGGCTGCACGAGACGCTGAAGGAGCGGCTGCTAGGTCAGAGCCCCACCGGGCGTCCCGGCGTCGACGACATCGAGACGCGGACAGACACGGGCGGCTCTTCCGGCAGTTGGGCCGCCGGAGAGGTCGACATGGAGCGCGCCAGGCGGGTGGCCAACGCGATGCAGTCACACTCGCTGCCGGCCGCGATCGGGCTGGCCCGCAACGGCGACTTCGCGGGCGTGACGCGGCTGCTCGACGTCGGCGGCGGCTCAGGCTGCTTTGCGATCGCGCTGGCGCAAGCAGCACCCCGACCTGCGCTGCTACGATATGGAGCTGCCGACGATGTGCGAAGTGGCGCAGGAGTACATCGACGCCGGCGGCGTGACGGGCAGGGTCGATACGGTGGCCGTCGACATGTTCCGCCAGCCGTGGCCCCAGGGCTACGACGCGCTGTTCTTCTCCAACGTCTATCACGACTGGAACTTCGAGACCTGCGAGTGGCTGACGCAACAGGCTTTCGGCGTGCTGCCGAGCGGCGGGCGACTTTACCTGCACGAGATGCTGCTGGACGACGACGGCGTCGGGCCCGTGACCGCTGCCTCGTTCTCGGTTTTGATGCTGGGGACTCAGGGCCAGCAGTTCACGCTGCCGGAGCTGAAGACGATGCTGGAAGGCGCCGGCTTCAGGGAAGTCGATGCGAAGCACACCTACGGCTACTACTCGCTGACGGTAGGGACGAAGCCCTAAACTTCGGACGC
The DNA here is from genome assembly GCA_963766645.1 of uncultured Chloroflexia bacterium. Classification (GTDB taxonomy): domain Bacteria; phylum Chloroflexota; class Dehalococcoidia; order DSTF01; family WHTK01; genus WHTK01. Next base: position 339,942 of record CAVYAY010000003.1, read on the forward strand.
CACCATGAGAGATGAAATCTTGACCTACTGGGAAATGTGCGCGCGCGAGGGTATGTCCTTGCAACGCGGCATGAATTTCCGGGCAATGCCTCGGGTCTCGATTCTCTTGATGTCGCAGCGCGCGGGAGCGCCTTACGAGGACCAGCTCTCTGAGGATGGAACAACCCTCATCTACGAGGGGCATGATGTGCGAAAGAGTCCAGGGATTGAGCCGAAGGATGTTGATCAACCTTGGGAAGAAGCACCAGGGCGACCCTCGGAGAACGCCAAGTTTGCTACCGCCGCGAGCCCGATTGAGGCCGATTCGCCACTGGTTCGTGTTTACGAGAAGCTGAGGCAGGGGATTTGGAGCGACCGCGGCCTATTCTATTTGACTGCTTACGAATACCAACCTAAGGAATCAGAATCCAGACAGGTCTTCAGGTTCAATTTGGAGGTCTCCAGTCAGGACGACCCCGCGGAGCCTGCCTCCAGTGAAGAGTCCACGCGAGTAATTCCATCGTGGGTGAAGCAAGTGGTCTACAAGAGGGATAAAGGCAAGTGCGTCATCTGCGGTTCAGCCGACCAGATTCACTTCGACCATGAATTGCCGTTTTCCCGTGGTGGAACCAGCGTGCGACCAGAAAACATCCGAATCCTTTGCGCACGTCACAACCTAACCAAGGGCGCTCGAATCGAATAGCCTCAGCCGATCTCACGTTGGGCGCGCGCCAGCAGGTTGAAGGCGCGGTCTTGGTACGCCGCGCGGTCTTCGCCGACGAAGAGGATATGGGTCATGATCTCGGCCGCGCCCTCGCGCTGGATCTGCGCCAGGCGCTCGACGATCTTGGTCCTCGCTGCCGGACGCAACAAGCGACTCGACGAGCGCGTCGGAGAAGCCTTCCGCCGTGTCGGGATAGCCCGCGGCCTTGAACATCGCCTGGTAGACCGGAAAGGTGCCGTAGGCGCCGACCTGCTCCTGCGCCGCCACGCGAATGGCCTCGCGATCGTTGCTGAGGCAGATCGGTACGTGCACCACCAGCGGCGGGACTTCGCGCCCGGCGAGATCCGCACCCTGGCGCATCGCGGGCATCGCGACGGCTTTGAGATAGTCCCATGGGCACATCCAGCTGATCGCGCCGTCGGCCGCTTCGCCGCAGAGACGGAACGCGCCAGCGCTGAGCGCCGACGCCATCACGGGGACGTCGATGGGCTCGCGGAGGCGCACCCGCGCGCCGGCGAACTCGCCGTGGAAGTCGACCGCACCCTCGTGCAGGAAGGAACGGATCACGGTCAGATACTCGCGCAGCTGGGTTAGAGGCTTGCGGTAGTTGGTGTCGTACAGCGGGCCCATTGCGGCGGGCGTCGAGGGGCCGATGCCGAGGCGGAAGCGACCCGGCGCCAGCGCCTCCATGCCCATCGCCTGCTGCGCGATAAGAAGCGCGGCGCGCGGCCAGGTCGGCACGATCGAGGTGCCGAGCTTGATACGGCTCGTGATCATCGCGGCGGCGCCGAGCAGGACCATCGTGTCGGGCATGACGCCACCCTGGGGAGTCCAGGCCGCCGCGACGCCGAGCTCGTCGGCGCGGCGGATCGTCTCGACCAGCTCGCGCCCGTCACGGTTGGAAAGCTGTACTCCAATGGTCATGGCCGGAAGCCTAGCACGGCGACATGCGGCAGCCGGATTCCGTAACGCAATTACCCGGCGTAGGACCAGCCGAGGATGCGCTGCGTCAGCGGCTCGCCCTCGCGCAGGACGCCGCCGTCGAGGACGCGGCCGACGGCGAGGGTGTGGTCGCCGACGTCGACGAGGTGTTCGACCTGGCATTCGAGGTAGGCCAGCCCGTCATTGAGGATGGGGCAGTCGGTCAGCTCGCCCATCTGGTACGGCACGCCGTCCAGCTTGTCGTAGACCACGGCGCTGGCGTCCTGAGAGCGCCCTACGACCTTCGAGGCCTGCCGCGGCTGGCAGAACTTCACGGCGAGCGAGCGCTGCTCGGCGCCGAGCATGTTGACGGTGAAGAAGCCGCTCTCGCGCAGGTTGCGCAGGGTGGTGCTGTTGCGCTCCAGCGAGACGGCGACGAGACGCGGGTTGAATGAGACCTGCATCGACCAGTCGGCCATCATGCCGTTGATGTTGTCGGAGCCATGCGAGCCGATGATGTAGAGCCCGTAAGGCATCGACTCCAGCGCTTCGACAATAGGGTCGATCTCGATCTTGCGCGTCATGAGCCCACCACCGTTCCGAATGAATCTGTACCCCAGTATCGAGACGCTCCAAGGGTAGTGTCAAACGAAATCACGTATGGCGGTACGGCGAAACTAGCGGACTCCACAGTCGTCGCGGCGGCCACTTCGGTCTATCTTGATCGAGACGCAGCCGACATCGCCTGATTCTCTGGAGGCCTGCATGACCGACGACGACCGCGAAGCCCAGCCGGAGGAACCGGAACCAGCGCAGCAGCCGGACGAGGCGCCAAAGAGCGACGTGCCGCTTTCGCCACGCGAGGCCGAGGTGTTGCGATTGCTGGCGCAGGGCTTGAGCAACCGCGAGATCGCCGAGCGGCTTTACCTCTCGCGGCGGACTGTGGAGTTCCACATCAGCCGCCTGCTGAGCAAGCTGGATGCGCGTAACCGTACTGAGGCCGCTTTCATGGCCTCGAAGCTCGACCTCAGCGCCGCGCGCCAGCCCCTGGAGCCACAAGCCGAGGAGTCGGTGCCAGCGCCCGGGGAATTCGACGAATCAGAGTTCGAAGAGCGAGTTCTGGTTCAGCCCAAGACGCCGACGAATTCAGGCTGGAGCCGGCTGCTGTGGCCGGCATCAATCATCGGCGCCGTGATGGTGACGGCAGCCGTGATGCTGCTTCTCGGCGCGGCGGTTCGAGGCGATTCGGCGCGCATCAGCCTCGTCAGCCCCATCGCTCAGCAAATTCTCAAACCTGAATTGGCGAGGCAGGCGCGAATCGAAGCCGTCGAGCCGCCCGTGCCGCCGGAGTTGCAGGCCTGCGCCGATGCCAAGCTCCGAACCTTCAGCGATGGACGGATTGTCATCCGCGCCCAGGACGGGAACCTGATCTTCGAGTACCCAATGGTTTGCCCGGACCTCTCGCCCTAAACAGGAAGGCGCCAGAAGCATGCTGCCTCAAGCGACGGCAAAGGGCCCAGGATTCCTTCCCGGGCCCTTTGCTTGCGGAGGTGGGGCGATGCTTTAGATGCCGAGCGGATGGCGCTCGCTGCGAGCCTCTTTGACGTGGCGTCGCAGCATGCGGGGCAGGTCAGTGTAGACGCCCGTCTGATAACGGCGAGTGCGGGGCTTCTCGTGGCGCGTCGCCGTCTCGGACAGCGCGACGACCTCGGTGCGCAGGTGCTCGACCTGCGCACGCAGCATGTCGACCTCGGAGAAGAGGCCGCCGAGCGGCGCGGGGCCTGACGAACCGTCAGTGCGAGGGCGTACCGCTGGTTGCGTCCGCAGCCGGCGATTCGCCTTGTTGCGGGCGTTGAGCAGCGTGAGGCCACCGTAAGCGCCCACAAGAAGCAACCAGAACGCGACGATGATGACAAGGATTTCCACGGGGCGACTCCTTTCGCTGGTTGAGGCTCATGCTAGGCAGGGAGCGAGAGGCGACATATCGGGGAATACCCGTAATGTTGCGGGCTGGACGCTCGGCTCGTCGACAATCGACACATGGTCTGTAGAGACAGCCCCGTTTAGGCTGAAAGCAGCTATGCGACGGCCCCTCTTGTTTTTCGTCACATTCATACTCATGGCGCTGCCCCTCACCGCCTGCGGTGGCGGCGGGGCAGACATCCCGGCGCTGGCGACCGCGGCAGCCGGGACGGCGCCGGCGTCGTCGTTCAACGTCGTCGCGAAGTCGACGAAGTTCGACACGGACACGCTGGTCGTGGTTGCTGGGCAAGAAGTCGTGATCAACTTCGAGAACAAGGATGGCGCCCTGCACAACATCTCCGTCTACACCTTGAATGGCGGCGATCCGATCTATCGCGGCAAGCTGTTCACCGGCCCGGAGACCATGGAATATCGATTCGAGGCGCCACCACCCGGCGTCTATTACTTTCACTGTGACGCCCATCCAGAGATGGCCGGCGTCTTTGTCGCGCGTTAGGCGATCGCCGCACCCTTGCTGCGATTGCAGGTCTCGCAGAGCAGCTGCAGGTTACGGGCCGTGTTCGCGCCGCCCAGCGCCACCGGGATGACGTGGTCGAACTCGAGGCGCTGGTTGCTGCCGCACTTGACGCAGCGCCCGCCGTCGCGGTTCCAGACAAAGACCTTCACCTCATCCGGGATGGGCGCCCGCGCCGGGGCGTCCATCGCCGCAGTCTGCTGCATCAGCGCCACGGCACGCTGCACGCGGCGCTCCTTCTGCGATTGCCGCTCCAGGATCAGCGCCTTGACCTCCAACTCGTCGTAGCCTTCGTCTTCCCAGTAGAACTCGTCGCGGAACAGCCAGTAAGTTCGGCGACGCTCGCCGTCTTTCGCGGCCTCCTCGGGCGTCTCCTGCTGCCGCGCCATGATGCCCGCGTGCCGCTCTTTACTCATCGCGACGTCAAGCTTGCCGCTGACGAAGTGATAGCGACTGAGGAAGGCGAATCCGACCTTCTCGAAGCGGGCGCTGGTGTCTCTCTTTAGCATCTGTGTAGGCGCCTACGCGAAAGTATGTCCTACATGATACTCGACTGGAGCGCGCACAGCTTAAGCTCCCACCCTCGCGATGACAGAGTGGCGGGGTTAGGGGTCGAGGTTTTCCAGTCGGCCAGTTGCGAAGTTGAGGCGGCGGTAGAAGCAGTTGCGCGGCTCGCCGGCAGCGTTCTTCGTGTGGCAGATGTTGCCGCGGCGGGGACGCACGCGGTACAGCAGCGAGTTCTGCTCGCAGTTGACGCGCACCTCGACGAGGTCGAATGTCTCGCCGGAGGTCTTGCCCTTCTCCCACAGCTCGTTGCGCGAGGTGCTCCAGAACACGGCGGAGCGCGTGTCCAGCGACGCCTGCAGCGCCTGCTGGTTCACGTAGGCGACGAGGATCACCTCGTTCGTGTCGGCGTGCTGCACGGCGCAAGGGATGACGCCCCGAACCTGCGCGACCCTTGAGGTCTTGTCGAAGTCGAGCGTCAGATCGACGCCTTCTTCCCGCTGATTAGTGGAGGTCATAACGCGGCTCCTGAGGTTTCTAGGGACGGACCGGCACGCCGTGGTCGGCCATGTACTGCTTGGCTTCTCGTACGCGGTAGGTGCCGTAATGGAAGATGCTGGCGGCGAGGACGGCGTCGGCGCGGCCCTCGACCACCGCGTCGACCATGTGCTGCGGGTTGCCGCAGCCGCCGGAGGCGATGATCGGCACCTCGACCGCGTCGGAAATGGCGCGCGTTAGCGGGATGTCGTAGCCGTCCAGGTGGCCGTCGGTGTCCATGCTGGTGACCAGCAGCTCGCCGGCGCCGAGCTCGACGACCTGCTTCGCCCACTCGACAGCGTCGAGGCCGGTAGGCCGCCGGCCGCCGTGGGTGTAGACCTCCCAGCGCCCGTCGCCGGCGGCGCGCGCGTCGATGGCGACGACGATGCACTGCGCGCCGAAGCGCTCCGATGCCCTGCCGACGAGCTTCGGATCCGCGACGGCGGCGCTGTTGATCGAGACCTTGTCGGCGCCGAGCTCCAGCAACAGGCGCGCGTCCTGCTCGCTGCGCACGCCGCCACCGACCGTGAACGGGATGAAGACGCGGTCGGCGGTGCGCTCGACCATGTCGTAGGTGGTGCGGCGGTCGTCGGACGATGCCGTTATGTCGAGGAAGACGAGCTCGTCGGCGCCCTCGGCGTCGTATAGCGGCGCCAGCTCCACGGGGTCGCCCGCGTCGCGCAGCTCAACGAAGGAGACGCCTTTGACGACGCGGCCCTGGTCGACGTCGAAGCAGGGGATGACGCGCTTGGTCAGCATCAGACTTCAAGTATAGAGGCCCGATACTGTTCAACCGAAGCCGCGCCCGCTAGGCGATCTCAGCTAACGGGAAGTTGAGGCCGATGCGGATGCCGTCGGGGTCCGCCATCGTGACCTGGTGCTTATCCGGCAGCGTGCGCTCGGCGAACTCGACACCGGCGCCCGAGAGCCGGTTTCGCATGTCGGGAAGGCCCTCGGCCCAGAACTCGACGTGCAGGATGCGGCCGGTGGGATACTCGGACTGCGCTTCGTCCTTCGGCGCCATTGTCGCGAAGACTTCTTCTGCATCGGGGCGCGACTGGAACAGGTGCACTACCTGGTTCTCGCCCAGCCAGACGATGGCGGCCTTGATCGGGAAGCCGGCGCGCTCGGTGACGCGCAGGCCCAGGGCATCCTGGTAGAACTTCCAGGTTGCGTCGAGGTCGCTGCATCTGCAGGTGTAGTGGTCGTATCCCGTGAGTGGCATCTCTATACCTCTTCTATTGCTGCCAGCGCAGCCTTCAGATCTACCGTACCTTCATACAGAGCTCGGCCGACGATGACTCCGCCCAGACCCGGCACCTTCGACGCGGCGACGATGTCCTCGAGGGAAGCCACGCCGCCGGAGAGAATGATCTGCGCCTCCGTCTGGCCGATTTCGCCCAGTAGACTTGTCATACCCTCGATGTCGGGCCCTAGCAGCGTACCGTCTAGCGCGATGTTCGTGTAGCTGAGCGCGCTGGCGCCGGCAGAGAGCAGGCGCCTCGCGAAATCAACGACAGTTTCGCCAGTGCTCTCCTCCCAACCGCGCACCGCAATTTGCCCGTCGCGAGCGTCAGCGCCGGCGCCGATGTGACCTGCAAATCGTCTGCAAGCGACGCGGACGAGGTCATGGTTGGTAACCGCGACCGTGCCGAGGAAGACGCGGTCGACGTCGTGACTAAGCCAGTGCGAAACGACGTCGAGGTCGCGGATGCCACCGCCGAGCTGAACCGGGATGGAGACGGCGTTGACGATGGCGCGTACCGCGGTCGCGTTCGCCTGCCTGCCGCTGCGTGCGCCGTCGAGGTCGACAACGTGCAGGCGTTTCGCGCCGAGCGCCTGCCAGTGCAGCGCCATCGCCGTCGGGTCCTCGCCGTAAACGGTCTCGCGGTCGTAGTCGCCTTGAAACAGGCGGACGCACTTGCCACCGCGCAGGTCGATAGCCGGTATGACTTCGAAACCCACGGTATTCAGGACGCCAGGATGGCTTCAGGGAAGGCGATCTTGAGGAAGTTGCCGTAGAACCGCAGACCGTCGGTACCCGACTTTTCGGGGTGGAACTGCGTAGCGATCACGTTGTCTTTGGCCAGTACGCTGGCGAACGTTACACCGTAATCCGTCTCACCGATGACCACGGCTTCGTCGTCCGGCGCCGGGTAGTAGGAGTGGACGAAGTAGAAGTAGGCGCCATCCTCGATGCCGTCGAAGACCGGGTGTGGGACGCGCTGGCGGACCTGGTTCCAGCCCATGTGCGGCACTTTCTGGCCCGCGGGCAGGCGCGTCACCTTACCTTTAATCACATCGAGGCACTCGTGGCGGCCGCCCTCCTCGCTGTAGCTGAGCAGCGCCTGCTGCCCCATGCAGACGCCGAGGAAGGGACGCCCGCTGTCGATGTACTCGCGGATCGGCTCGACGAGGCCGCCGGTCTGGAGGTTACGCATCGTGTCCGCCGCGGCGCCGACACCGGGAAGGACAACCGCCTCAGCGTTGGCGATGGCTTTCGCCTCGCAGCTAATGACGGGCTTGAAGCCGTGATGCTCGATCGCGCGCGAGACGCTGCGCAGGTTCCCGGCCCCGTAGTCGACGATGACGATCTGCTTCATGAGCGGATTGTATCAGGCACATATGGTGGCGGCCTTCCTTCTAAGGTGTCGCCTTTGCTATACTTGGCGTGGCCGGTGGCTAGAGCGCGGCGGAACCACCCGTTCCCATCCCGAACACGGAAGTGAAACGTCGCAGCGCTGACGATACTGGGGGCGCAAGCCTCTGTGGAAAATAGGCCGTCGCCGGTGTCGTGAAGGCTCCCGTTCGCGGGAGCCTTCTCCCTTCCGGCGCAGATTCAGCTCAGGCTTGTCTCACGTTCGCCCTGTGCTAGAATGCTCCGAGTTTGGACACGGAGGAACTTTAGTTTGGTAGAACACCCCGAAGAGCAGGCGGGGACGCGGGGCGGAGCGCTGATCGAAGAAGACGAAGACACGATGGATATGGCAGCTCTCCTGGCACAGGAAGAGCAGTCGCAGATCCACTCACTGAGGCGAGGCGAGGTCGTCGAAGGCACGATCATTAGCATCAGTCGCGACGGCGTCATCGTCGACATCGGCGCGAAGTCCGAAGGCCTCATTCCCGTAAACGAAATGCACTCGCTGGGCGCCGACCCGCTCAGCAAAGTCGAGACCGGCGACAAGCTTGTCGCCTACGTCATGCAGCCCGAGACGTCGGAAGGCGAAGTGCTGCTGTCGATTGACCGTGCCCGCGGCGAACGCGGCTGGCGAACACTCCAGACGCTGTTCGAGAGCGGCGAGAGCTTCGAAGGCGAAGTCACCGGTTTCAACAAGGGCGGACTCCTGGTCAACGTGGAAGGCGTCGCGGCGTTCGTGCCGCTGTCGCAGCTCGTCGGCCTGCGCCCGGAGCGCTCGGAGACCGGCGCCGGCCTGCAGACCGCCGTCGGCCGCACGCTGCGGCTCAAGGTCATCGAGCTGAACCGCCGCCGCAACCGCGTCATCCTGTCCGAGCGCGGCGCGCTGCAGGAATGGCGCAGCCAGCAGAAGGAACGCCTCCTCGAGGAGCTGGAAGAGGGCGAAATCCGCAAGGGCCGCATCAGCTCGATCCGCAACTTCGGCGTATTCGTCGACCTCGGCGGCGCCGACGGCCTGGTGCACCTCTCCGAGATCTCCTGGGACCGCACCAAGACGCCGGAAGAGCTGTTCGACGCTGGGCGACGAAGTAGACGTCTACGTCATGAAGGTGGACAACGAGCGCAAGAAGATCGCGCTCAGCATCCGCCGCGCGCAGCCGGCCCACTGGGACGGCATCGTCGACAAGTACGAGGTCGGCGAAGTCGTGCCCGGAATCGTCACGAAGCTCGCGACGTTCGGCGCTTTCGCGCGCATCGAGGGGCCTGTCGAGGGCCTGATTCACGTCTCAGAGCTGGTTGACCGCCGCATCTCGCACTCGCAGGAAGCGGTGCGCGAAGGCGACGTACTACCGTTGAAGATCATTCGCATCGAGCGCGACCGCCACCGCCTCGGCCTCTCACTGAAGCAGGCACGCGATCAGGGCGAGCGCATGGGCTTCACCTTCTCACCGGACGGCGAGGTGCTCTATGTCCCGGAGGAGATTCAAGCCCAATTCAGCGATGAGATCGCGGCCCTGCGCGAGCAGCTCCGAGGCGGCGACGGCCAGAGCCGCGTCCGAAACGGCTGTCGAAGCTCCCGAAGAGAGGGAAGCCCCGACTATTGCAGACGCGGAAACAGCCGAGAATGAGGGCATGGCGGCAGTCGAGCCTCCCAAGCAAGAGGAGGAAGAACTACCCCAGACTCAGATGGCAGCTGCCTTCGCGGCGATCGAACATGGATGAGCTGGCCTCCGACGCCCCGCCGGAGGAAACAAAAGCGTAACATCGGAGGTCTGCCGGTTGGTTGGACTAGCTACCAAGCCTATGCTACCTTGGAATCAGGAACAGGGGGCGCTAGCAGCAAATGGCAGACCGATTCGACAAATTCACCGAGAGAGCTCGCCGCGTTCTGACTCTTGCGCAGGAAGAGGCGCAGCGGTTCAACCACAACTACATTGGTACCGAGCACCTGCTGCTGGGCCTCGTGCGCGAAGGCGACGGCGTTGCCGCCAAGGTACTGAACAACCTCGGCGTTGAGCTCAGCAAGGTTCGCTCCGCTGTCGAGTTCATCATCGGCCGCGGCGAGAAGACGACCGAGCGGCGAAATCGGTCTCACCCCGCGCGCCAAGAAGGTGATCGAGCTTGCCGTCGAGGAAGCCCGGCGCCTCAACCACAGCTACATCGGCACCGAGCACCTGCTGCTCGGCCTCGTGCGTGAGGGCGAGGGCATCGCCTTCGGCGTCCTCGAATCGCTGGGCGTCAGCCTGGAGCGCGTGCGCACCGAAACGGCGCGCATCCTCTCGCAGAGCACGCCTCAGAGCGCGGGCACCGGCGGCCGCACCAGCACCCGCACCCCCACCGTCGACCAGCTGGGCATCGACCTGACGGCCGCCTCGCGCGCCGGCAAGCTCGACCCCGTGATCGGCCGCAGCCGCGAGATCGAGCGCCTGATTCAGATCCTCTCGCGCCGCACCAAGAACAACCCGATCCTCATCGGCGAGCCGGGCGTCGGCAAGACGGCCATCGTCGAAGGCCTGGCCCACCGCATCGTCGCAGGCGACGTGCCGGAGACACTGCAGGGCAAGCGCCTGCTGACGCTGGACATCGGCTCGCTGGTCGCGGGCACGAAGTACCGCGGTGAGTTCGAAGAGCGCCTCAAGAAGGTCATCGAGGAGATCAAGAACTCCGGCAACTGCGTGCTGTTCATCGACGAGATGCACATGCTGGTCGGGCGCCGGCGCCGCCGAAGGCGCCGTCGACGCGGCCAACATCCTCAAGCCCTCGCTGGCGCGAGGTGAGCTGCAGTGCGTCGGCGCGACCACGCTGGACGACTACCGCAAGCACATCGAGCGCGACTCCGCCCTCGAGCGCCGCCTGCAGCCGATCATGGTCGAGGAGCCGAGCGTCGAGGAGACGATCGAGATCCTCAAGGGCGTCCGCGAGCGCTACGAGGAGCACCACAAGCTCAAGATCACGGACGAGGCGCTGAAGGCCGCCGCCGAGCTGGCCGCGCGCTACGTCTCCGACCGCTTCCTGCCCGACAAGGCCATCGACCTGGTCGACGAGGCCGCTTCTCACGTCCGCATCCGCAAGTCGGCGACGCCGCCGTCTCTGCAGGAGGCCCTGCGCGGTCTCGAGAGCCTGCGCAAGGAGAAGGACCAGGCCATCGGCGCGCAGCAGTACGAGTTCGCCGCGGAGCTCCGCGACCGCGAGCTGAAGCTGCAGGAGCGCATCGAGAGGATGGAAGGCGGCATGGCCGAAGAGGGAATCATGCCTCAGGCCGGTCGTCACCGAAGAAGACATCGCGGAAGTCGTGGCGATGTGGACCGGCATCCCGGTCCAGCGCATCGCGACGCGAGGAGTCCGAGCGTCTTGTCCACATGGAAGAGGCGCTGCGGGCCAAGGTCGTCGTCGCAGGACGAGGCCATCATCACGATCAGCAAGGCGGTCCGCCGCTCCCGCGCCGGGCTCAAGGACCCGAAGCGCCCGATCGGCGTCTTCCTCTTCCTCGGCCCCACCGGTGTCGGCAAGACCTACCTGCCGAAGATCCTGGCCGAGTTCATGTTCGGCAGCCAGGACTCGATGATCCGGCTCGACATGTCGGAGTTCATGGAGAAGCACAACGTGTCGCGCCTGGTCGGCGCGCCTCCCGGCTACGTCGGCTACGACGACGGCGGCCAGCTGACGGATACGGTCCGACGCAAGTCCTACTGCCTGATCCTGCTGGACGAGATCGAGAAGGCCCACCCGGACGTCTTCAACATGCTGCTGCAGGTCTTCGACGACGGCAGCCTGACGGACGCCAAGGGCCGCAAGGTCGACTTCCGCAACACGATCATCATCATGACGTCGAACGTCGGCTCAGACCTGATCCGGCGCGAGGGCAGCCTCGGCTTCTCGGTCAACACCGAGGAGGCGAAGACGGAAGAGCAGTACTACAAGCGCATGAAGGACAAGGTCACGGAGGAGCTCAAGCGAGTCTTCCGCCCCGAGTTCCTCAACCGCATCGACGCGCAGATCGTGTTCCACTCCCTGGGCAAGGAGCACATCCGCTCCATCGTCGACCTGGAGCTGGCCGAACGTCGCGAAGAACCTGATGACCAAGGGCATCAGCATGGAGGTCACGCGACGCCGCCCGCGACTGGCTCGGCGAGAAGGGTTACGACCCGGTGTTCGGCGCCCGGCCGCTGCGCCGCGTGATCCAGAACGAGCTCGAGGACCGCCTCAGCGAGGCGCTGCTGGAGGGCCGCTTCGGCCCGGCCGACACGGTCGTGGTCGACTGCGAAGGCGGCGAGATCGCCATCACCACGCAGGGCGGCGCCGGAGCTGGCAGAAACCAGCACCTAGGCTTCGACAACATAAGCACGAAAGAGGCCCCGGAGATTCCGGGGCCTCTTCTAGTCTCGCCGTTTCGATCCTTCGAACAACAAGCCCTTCACTCAACCGGGACCAGGCTATCGACTAGCTGAAGCACATCCGCCTGTGAAACTTTCTCGCTCTCATCGTCATTAAAGACCTTTACGCTGTAGCTAGCTTCGTCCTCCTGCCAGGAGACCGCGTAGGATTCGTTCCAACGGCCATTGCTAATGCCGGAGACATACGACAAGGAACCGTCGGCACCATGGACGGTTACCGGCAGCTGCCGGCTGGGAGGCCCCGGCGTATTGCCCCAACTCCCGAATCCTTGGCCGAGGGTGAAGGCCAGATTAGCTTCGCGGCCCCAGTAGACAATCGTATACGCGGAGAGCGCGTCATCTTCGATACAGGCTTCCTGGAGTTGAGGCTCACCAAATCGCGCCGGTACGTCGCGCGGCATGTAGACCGTGACATCCTTGGGTAGCACCTTCCGGGCCATCTGCCAGGCACCTGTCAGCGGTCACTGCGATGACGTCGGCTGCACAGGTGTCGGGATCTCATTCGTATCCCTGACAATCAGGCGTTTGAGGAGTCGTCGAAGATGTGCAAGCCGACGAGCACAAAACCTGCAGCTAGAACGCTCGCAAAGTCGTAGAGGCCGTATTCATGGTCAAACCGTCCCCGCGTGAGCCTACAAGCGCCCTTCCGTCATCCAGCCGCCTAGAGCGAGACCTGTCTATGGCGCATGATCACGCTCTCCAGCAGACCGATGGCGATGAACACGGTAATCAGCGAGCTGCCTCCCTGGCTGATGAAGGGTAGCGGAATGCCGGTCACCGGGAAGAGCCGGATGTTGACGCCGATGTTGATGAAGGCCTGGAGCAGGATGAAGATCACGATCCCCACCGCGATCATGCGCCCGAAGACGTCCTGCGAGATCGCCGCGGCGCGCAGGCCTCGGAACAGCAGCAGGATGAACAGCGCAAACAGCACCATGGCGCCGACGAAACCCAGCTCCTCGCCGAGGACGCTGAAGACGTAGTCGGTCGTCTGGGTGCGCAGGTAGTCGAGCTGCGTCTGGGTGCCGTGGGTCAGCCCTTTGCCGAGCAGGCCGCCGGAGCCGACGCTGATCTCGGCCTGCAGGATGTTGAAGCCGGAGCCCAGCGCGTCAGACGCCGGGTTGAGGAAGAGGCTGATGCGCTCGCGCTGGTACTCCGTAACGACGATGATCAGCGCGAACGGCGAGCAGCGCGATCGACCATGCCGATCGAGGCCGAGGACGTGACGCATGTCCGCGCCGGCCATGATCACCATGCCGAGCCAGACGAAGAGGAAGATCGTGGCGGAGCCCAGGTCGGGCTCGGCGAAGACAAGCAGCGCCGGCACAGCCGCGATGGCGAGCGACGTCAGGAAGACGCGCAGCTCATTGACGCGCTCGTGGTTGTCGGCGAGGTACTTCGCCAGCGCCAGGATGACGATCAGCTTGCCGATCTCGGAAGGCTGCACGCTGCGTGCCGCCAAGATCGATCCAGCGCCTCGAGCCGAACTCCGAGTCGCCGACCAGGTGAGCACGAAGAGCAGCGACGCGATGAGGCCGAAGTAGATGACCGGCGGAGCCCTGCGCCAGGAAGCGATAGTCCATCCGCGACACGATGAGGCAGGCGCATGACACCGACGACCGCGAACGCCAGCTGGCGGCCGACCGGGCCGCGGAGCACTTCCGCGACAGCCCTGCCGTGTCGGCCAGGCTGCCGCTGTAGATCAGGACCAGGCCATACGCCGTCAGCGCCAGTGCCGTGACCAGCAGGACGTAAGTCGAACGGGCGCGGGTCTCGCGCCAGCTGATCATGGCGTGTTGCCCTTGCGCGACGTTGTAGCTGGTTGAAGTAGTAGTCGAAGATCTTCGACGCGACGGGCGCCGCGGTGGCGCGACCGTTGCCCTGCTCCATGAAGACGACGACGGCGATCTCCGGGTTGTCGAAGGGGGCGAAGCCGGTGAACCAGCCGTGCTCCTGGTAGACTGCCGGGCGCGATCTCCGGGCCGAACTCGGCCGTACCGGTCTTGCCGGCCACGGCAACGTTGCTGGCACCTGCGGCGGTCGAAGGCCGCGCCGTCGGCCACGGATTCCCGCATGCCTTCGCGAATGATCGTCGAAGTTGCGCGGGTCGACGTTGAGCTTGCGCTTGACCGTGTCGCGGCGCAGCGGGACGCGTTGCCGTTTGCGTCCGTGCAGCTCTTTGACGACGTGCGGGATCAGCACGTCGCCGCCGTTGGCAATGGCCGCGGTGACGAGCAGCATCTGCAGCGGCGTCGCGGCCAGGTAGCCCTGGCCGATGCCGAAGTTGTAGCGTGTCGCCGAGCAGCCAGCCTTCGCCGAAGGTCTTCTCTTTCCAGTCCGGGTCCGGCACCAGGCCTTCCGTCTCGCCAGGCAGGTCGATGCCGGTCGCGCTCGCCGAGGCCGAAGCGCGCGCCCAGTTCGCCAGCCGGTCGGCGCCGAGGCCCTGGAAGACGAGCTTTCCGTCCTCGCATGTAGCCGCCGGCGAGGTAGTAGAAGTACACGTCGGATGACATGGCGAGGCCGCGGTAGAAGTTCATCGTGCCGAGGTCGGAGCGCCAGTCGCGGAAGGTGTAGACGATCGGGGGTCGTACTCGTTCTTGACCTGGATATAGCCGGTGACTGGTGATCTCGGTGTCGGCGTTGGCGACGCCTTCCTGCAGCGCCGCCAGGCCGGTGACCTGCTTGAACGTACTTCCGGGCGCGTACATCTCGCGAGATCGCGTGGTCGAGCATCGGCTTGGCCGGGTCGTCGATCAGCTTGTTCAGGCGCCTCCTCGTCGACCTCGCCGGTGAAGACGTTGCTGTCGTAGTTGGGCAGCGAGACCAGCGCCAGGATGTCGCCGGTGTGCACGTCGATGACGATGGCGGCGGCGTTGTGCGAATCGCCCATGCCCTCACGCAGGATACTCTTCGACCTTGCGCTGCAGGTCGATGTCGATCGACAGGACGACGTTGAGGCCGGGCTGTCGCCGGCGTCTCGTCGATGACCTTGATCTCCCGGCCGGAGGCGTCCGTCTCGACTCGCGTGCTGCCGGGCGTGCCGCGCAGAAGCGACTCGTAGGTGAACTCAACGCCCGCCTTGCCGATGCGGTCGTTGAGCTGATAGCCGGCCGGCGCGAGGCGCGCGTACTCCTCCGCGTCGACCGGGCCGACGAAGCCGAGGATGTGCGACAGCAGGACGCCCTCGCGGTACTCGCGCTGCGGCTCGACGACGACGCGGACGCCCGGCAAGTTCGGCCAGCTTCTCCCGCAGGGCGAAGGCGGTCTCCTGCGTCAGATTGTCTTTGATGACGACCGGCGTGAACGGGTCGTTAGACTCGCTGCGCTCCAGGATGCGTCGCCTCGATGTCGCCGGCCGGCACGCCGGTCAAGTCCTGCAGCTCGATCGTATGTCGATGCAGCGCGCTCGTGCAGCGTTGGCTGGTCCCGAAGCATCGAAGTCGGGCACGTCGGCGGCGACGACCGCCGCCGCGAAAGCTAGGCCCGGTTCTCGACCAGCGGTTGACCGTTGCGGTCGTAGATCAGGCCGCGCGTCGGCAGGATCGGCTCCTGGCGCAGACGGTTGGTCTCGGCGCGAGCCTGATACTTGTCACCGTTCACCAGCTGCATGCGTGCGAGCTGAATCGTCAGGATGCCGAACAACAGGATGACCAGCAGCCCGAAGTAGAAGATCTTCCGCACGCACGCGCGCTCGCTCGTCGGCCTTCCGGCGACAGGGGCTCCGAGCTCCAGGGCTTGCGGCCTGTCTGGAACCCCATCAGACGTACACCGTCCTGCGCTCGCTGAGGGCCTGGCCAAGGTTAGCAGCGCAGTAGATCGGCAGCACGAGCACACGTTGAGGAGGACGTCGGCAGGATGATACGCAGCGACGCCGTGACGCCAGTCGCCCGGACTGCGCCCATCAGCGTGAAGACGCGCAGGTGACGTAAGTTGTAGAACAGCGACATGACGACGGTGAAACACGATTGCCGCGATGAGACAGCCTCGCCCTCGCGTAGCTGGGAGCCGCGCAGCTCCTGCAGGAAGGCCAGCGGCGCCAGCGCCGAGCAGCGCCGTGCCCATCGGCGCGCCATCGACGAGGCCGAGGAGATGCCGCCGATCGGGATCAGCACGAAGGCCTCGTCTGGCGCCGCGCACGATCAGCCAGGCGATGAGCAGGACGAGCATCAGGTTCGGCTGCAGGCCGTCGACGCGGAACAGCGGCAGCACCGACGCCTCGAGCAGCGCCGCGAAGACGAGCAGCGGCATGCCACGTAGTAGCTCACGGCGGCGTCACCTCCGTCGGCACGAAGCTCGTCATCACCAGCACGGTCTCGAGCCTCGACAGGCTGGCGAGCGGCTCAACCGTGACGCTACGGAACAGCTCCTGCGGTTGCCGCTGACGCCGGTCACCTTGCCGATGACGAGGTCCTTCGGGTACGTGCCGCCGAGGCCGGACGTGAGCACCGTGTCGCCTTCGTTGACCGTCGGCGTTCTGCTCCACGAAGTCCATCGTCAGCGTGCGGTTGTAGGCGCCGGAGACGACACCCTGGGCGCGCGACTCGAGGAGCGATGGCCGCTGACGGCGCTGTCGACGTCCGTCACCAGCGTGACCCAGGCGTGGTCGCCTTCGACCTTCGTGATCGTGCCGACGAGCGTGGTGCCCTCGCGTGACGACCGGCATGCCGACCTTGACGCCATCCGAGCTGCCCGAGTCGATGGCGATGCGCCGGCGCAGGTTGCTCGGGTCGCGCGGCGACGACGCTGGCGGTCGCGAACTGTCTGGTCGGCGAGGGCGTTTCGCGTGTCCAGCAGGCGCTGGAGCTCCTCGCGGCGGGTAGCCTCTTCGTCGCAGACGGGCGATCTCGGCCTGCAGGCGCTCGTTCTCGGCGCGCAAGGCTTCGTTCTCCTGAGTGAGGTCGCGCACGTCGCCGTAGTTCGCGACGATGTCGGCGACGGCTGGGCGATGGAGCGCAGAGCGTCTCGACCGGCGAGAGAACGGTATAAGAAACGTCCTCGACGGGTCGCAGAAGGCCGATGCCGGAGAGCGCGAGCAGGACGAGTCCCGCCCCCATGACGCTGGCGAACCAGGCGGCACTCCTCGCTGTCAGGAGCAGGCCCTCCCGCCGCCTCATGAAGCGGCCCGCGTGCTGCAGCCGGCATGGATTAGCGCGGCGGCTTGCGGGCTGCCAGCGCAGCCTGGACTTTGGCGAGCATCGCGTCTCCTCCAGCGCCTCACCACAACCACGCACCACGCAGGTTAGCGGGTCGTCCGCCACGTAGACCGGGAACTTGGTGTCTTGCTGCAGGCGCCGGTCCAGGCCGCGCAGCAGCGCGCCGCCGCCGGCGAGACAGATGCCCTTGAACATGAGGTCCGCCACCAGCTCCGGCGGCGTCACCTCGATCGCGAGCCGTACCGACTCGACGATCTGGTTCACCGGGCCCGAAAGCGCGTCGCGGATCTCGACGGTGCTGACCTCGACGACCTTCGGCAGGCCCGTCGCGAGGTCGCGGCCGCGGATCTCGACCGTCTCTTCTTCCTCCAGCGGGAAGGCAGAGCCGTGCGAGATCTTGATCTCCTCCGCCGTGCGCTCGCCGATGACCATGTTGTGCACCTGGCGAGCGTAGGCGATGATCTCCTGGTCCATCTCGTCGCCGGCGGTGCGGATCGAGTGGCTCTCGACGATGCCGCCGAGCGAGATCACGGCGACCTCGGTGGTGCCACCGCCGATGTCGACGATCATGCAGCCGGAGGGGTCCATGATCGGCAGGCCGGCGCCGATCGCCGCCGCCATCGGCTCCTCGATCAGGTAGGCCTCGCGGGCGCCGGCGTTGAGCGCGGCGTCGTGCACGGCGCGCTTCTCGACCTCGGTGACGCCGCTGGGGATGCCGATGACGACGCGCGGCCGCGGGATGCCGAAGCCGTAGCGCTCGTGCACGGCGCGGATGAAGTAGTGCAGCATGCGCTCCGTGACGTGGAAGTCGGAGATGACGCCGTCTTTCAGAGGGCGGACAGCGATGATGTTGGCCGGCGTGCGGCCCACCATGCGCTTCGCCTCGGCGCCGATGGCGAGCACCTTCTTGCGTGACGCGGTCGATCGCGACGACGCTGGGCTCGTCGATGACGATGCCCCGGCCCTTGACCATGACGAGGGTGTTCGCCGTGCCAAGGTCGATACCGACGTCGTGAGAGAAGAGCCCGAGGAACGAGCTAATAGGATTGAAGGCCATGCAGTCCTTGCCTTCAGATCAGAAGGTATCCACCCCGAGTTACTGTCGGACAGTATAACCGACATAACAGAGGGCGTCAAAGCTCGAATAAGATTGCAAAGCTCTACATTCCGAAGCACAATCCGAAGCGTGCTGACAAGAAGCCAATCGGCGTCGCCACTTCGACTCAGTCGCAAATCAAACGCCGATTCCGTGCTCCTGTAACAGCGCTCGAAACCCGTCCTCGTCCAGCACGGTCACCTCGTACTCCTGCGCCTTTGTCAGCTTCGAGCCGGGGCTCTCGCCGGCGACGAGGTAGCTCGTCTTCTTCGTGACGCTGCTGCCGACGCCGCCGCCGAGGCGCTTGATCAGCGACTCGACCTCGTTGCGGCTCCAGCGCGCAGGCTGCCGGTAACGACAAAGTTCGAGCCCATCAGCGGCCCCTCGCGCGCGGCCGCGCGCGCCTTCCAGCTTCACGCCGGCTTTGCGCAGCTTCTCGATCAGCGCCAGGTTCTACTCGTCGTGGAAGTACTCGTAGACGCTCTCCGCCGATCTTCGGGCCGATGGTCGGCACGGCTTCGAGGTCGTCGACGCTCGCGGCCGCGCCATCGCGTCGACGCTGCCGAAGTGGCCCGCCAGCAGCTCGGCCGTCTCGTCGCCGACGTGGCGGATGCCGAGCGCGAAGAGGACGCGCCCCAGCGGGCGCTGTTTGCTCGCCTCGATGCCGGCGAGCAGGTTCTCGGCGCTCTTCTCGCCCATGCGCTCCAGCGTGACGAGCTTCTCCTTCGTCAGGTCGTAGACGTCGCCGAGGTCCTTCACGAGGCCGCTCTCGCAGCAGCTGCTGCGCCATCGACTCGCCGAGGCCCTCGATGTCCATGGCGCCGCGGCTGGCGAAGTGGGTCAGCAGGCGGAAGATCTGGGCCGGGCAGGCGCGGTTGGGGCAGTAGCGTCATCGCCTCGCCTTCCGGCCGGACGACGGGCGTGCCGCACACCGGGCACTGCGTCGGCATCTCGAAGACGCGCTCATCGCCGGTGCGGCAGGCTGACGACCGGGCCCGACGACCTGGGGGATGACGTCGCCGGCGCGCTGCACGATCACCGTGTCGCCGACGCGGATGTCCTTGCGGCGGATGTCGTCTTCGTTATGTAACGTAGCGAGCTTCACCCTCGCGTGGGCGACGATGACCGGCTCGAGCACGGCGAAGGGAGTTGAGGACTGCCGGTGCGGCCGACGTTCGTCTCGATGTCCAGCAGCTTCGTCGTCGCCTGCGTCGGCGGGAACTTGTAGGCGATGGCCCAGCGCGGCTCGCGGCCGACGACGCCCAGCGCGCGCTGCAGCCGCGAACTCGTCGACCTTGATGACGAGGCCGTCGATCTCGTAGTCGAGGCTGTCGCGCCGCGCCTCCCAGCCTTTGACGTGCTCGACCACCTCGTCGAGGTCCGTGAAGCGCTGGATGTGCGGGTTGACGCGAAAGCCGAGCTCGCCCAGCCACTGCAGCGTCTCCCAGTGCGTCTGCGGCGTCTCGCCCTCGGCCCAGCCGAGCTGGTAGAGGAAGATGTCGAGCGGCCGCGTCGCCGTGACGCCGGGTCGAGCTGGCGCAGCGAGCCGGCGGCGGAGTTGCGCGGGCTGGCGAATAGCGGCTGCCCCTGAGCCGCGCGCTCCTCGTTCAGCGCCTCGAAGCCGGACTTGGTCATGTAGACCTCGCCGCGCACCTCGAAGCGCTGCGGCGACGGCTTTGTCAGTCGAGAGCGGGATGCTGCGGATCGTGCGCAGGTTCTGCGTGATGTTCTCGCCCCGCGTGCCGTCGCCGCGCGTCGCGCCCTGCACGAAGGAGCCGTTCTCGTAGACCAGCGCCACGGCGAGGCCGTCGATCTTCGGCTCGCAGACCAGCGCGAGGTCGTCGCGCTCCGACAGGTTGGCGACGCGCCGGTACCAGGCGCGCAGCTCCTCCTCGCTCGAAGGCGTTGCCGAGGCTGAGCAGCTGCTGCCGGTGCTCGACGATGCCGAACGCCTCGATCGGCTGGCCGCTGACGCGCTGCGTCGGCGAGTCGGGCGTGATCAGCTCCGGGAACCTGCGCTTCGAGGTCGCGCAGCTCGCGCATGAGCTGCGTCGTACTCGGCGTCGGCGATCTCCGGGCTGTCGAGCACGTGGTAGCGGTAGTCGTGGTGGTTAATCGTGCTGCGCAGCTCTTCGACGCGCAGCTTCGCCTGCTGCGCGTCGCGCTCCCCCATTGTGGTCTCTTTCAGGGTGTCTTCGCTCACGTCCTGAGTATAGCGAGACGTAGCCTAAATCGCGGCTCAGTTCTGCGGCGGCGCGATCAGGTCTCCCATCACGGCGGTAAGCTCGTCGATCATCGACGCCCTGGCAGCGAAGACGTTGTAGCTGAGCACGTCCGGCGGGCCGCCGAACAGGCCCTTCACAGCACCGCCCGCTTCCTGGACGAGCACAATGAACGCCGCCGTCTCCCAGGGCTGGCCGAGAAAAGGCCGCCCCGCCGGCGCCGACTCCAGCGCCTGGCCCATCATCGTGAACACGTCGTAGCGGCCGCTAGCGACGGCGCAGGCCATCACGCTCGGTGCGCCCGGCAGCCTCAGCCCTTCGATATGCGGCAACACGCGCTCGACGCGCTGGGCCAGCCGCGCCACGCGCGCTGGGTCGCTGCCACGAAACGCCGTCGCGAGAATCGCGCCGCTGAGCGTCTCGACCCGGGAAACGCGGCACGGCCCGCCGTTCAGCGTGGCGCCCTGGCCTTTGGCGGCGCTGAACAGCTCATCGAGAACCGGGAAGTGCACGGCGCAGGCCAGCGGCTCACCCGCTTCGACGTAGGAGACGATGGCTGAAAAGTGCGGCGAGCCGTGGACGTAGTCCGCGGTGCCGTCCAGCGGGTCCGTGAACCAGCAGCCGCTCTCTGTCAGCGCCTCGACCTCGTCGTAGCGGTCGTGGTCCTCCTCGCCGATCACGGGCTCCCCCGGGAAGTGGCGCGCAACGGCAGCTTTGACCGCATCCTGCGCCTCGAGGTCGACGCGGGTTGCATAGTCGGTGCGCTCGCGGGAATTCACCTCGCGCTGAAGCTGCTGACCCCGGTAGCGCAGGTGCACCTCGGCGGCGGCGCGGGCCGCCTCAATCGCCACGTCCCGGCGGCGCTGCAGCTCTTCTTGCGAAGTCACGCTTGACCGCGCGCGACGGCGTACAGCTCGTCGAGCAGCGCCTTCGTCGTGGCGCCTGCGATGGCGCGATCGGTCCACTGCAGCGGGTTGCCGGTTACCCCTTCGGCGACGACGCCGCCGGCCTCTTCCAGCACGACGAGCGCCGGAGCGAGGTCCCAGGGTCCGAGCTTCGCGGGCGAAAGCATCGCGAAGGCGTCCATGCGGCCGCAGGCGACATAGGCCATGCTCAGCATCGGGCAGCCCAGGATGCGGATGCCGTGCGATTTCATGACGACATTGCCGGTGGTGCGCAGGAATATCTCGGCCGCGCCGTTCTCTACCTCGCGGATGTGCAGGCCGACCATGCAGTCCTTCAGCGGCTTGCCGGGCGGCGCGCGCATCGGCTCGCCGTTGCCAGAACGCGCCGCGGCCTCGGGCCGCGCTCCACATGTCGTCCTGCACGGCGTCGTATATCGCGCCGGCCAGCGAGACACCGCCCTGCACCCAGGCGACGCCCGCCGTGAACGCTGGGAAGGAGTGCACGTAGCTCTGCGTGCCGTCCAGAGGGTCGATCAGCCAGCAGCCAGTCTCGAACAAGCTCCAGCAACTGCTCGACGGGAATGCCGTCTTCTTCGCCGATCAGTGTGTCGTCCGGGAAGGCAGCCTGCAGGACGGCCTTCGCGGCGTCCTGGCCCTCGAGGTCCGCCTTCGTCAGCACGTCGCGCGGGTCCGTCTTCGCCTCGTAGTCGATAGTGCTCGAGAGGTACTTGAGGTGGATGGCGCCGGCGGCACGCGTGGCCTCCTCGGCGACGCTGCGCCGCTCTTCCAGGTCGTCAGGCATGATTTAGTCGTCCTCGTCGCCGGTGATGCCGCGGATGCCAAGAGGCGTGGTGATCGGCGTCGGGTTGCGGCGCGCCAGAATGTCTTCGACGCGGGTCCGGATCACGTCGTCGTACTCCTCGTGCGTCAGAATCCAGAACTGCTCGTCGCGGATCGCATCGACGACCATGTCGCCGACCTCGAGCGGGTCGAGGCCGTGCTCGGCGGCGTACTTGTGGACGGCGTTGCTGCGCTTGAGTTCTCGCTCTGTTGGCGCCTCCCGGCCGGGGTCCTTGAGGTCGTCCGGCCGGTTGCGGCCGCCGAACATGATGTTGGTGTTGACGACGCCGGGGCAGAGCACCGAAGCGTGAACCTTGGCGCCGCGGTCGCGCAGACCCTCATGCAGCGCTTCCGAGAGCGAGACGACGCCGTGCTTGCTGATGCTGTATGGTCGGTTCGAGGGCGTCAGGCCGGCCATCGACGCCGTGTTGACGACGTGCCCTTCTTCGTCCTGGTCCAGCATGATCGGGACGAAGGTGTGGATGCCGTAGATCACGCCCCAGAGGTTGACGTTGAGGGTCCACTGCCAGTCCTTGATCGTAGCTTCCCAGATCGCGGCGCCCGAGCCGCCGCCGACGCCGGCGTTGTTGCACAGGACATGAACCTTGCCGTACGCATCGAGGGTCTTCTGCGCCAGCGCTTCGAGCGACTCCAGCTTCGACACGTCTGTCACGACACCGATTACGTCGTGCTCGGCCTGACGCAGCCGCGTCACGGCTTCCTGCAGGACGGGCTCCTCGACGTCCGCCAGCACCACCTTCATGCCCTGCTCGGCAAAACGCGTCGCCATGCCGAGCCCCATGCCGCTGGCGCCACCGGTCACAACTGCCACTTTGCCTTCGAAGTCTTGCATCTAGCGGCGTGATCATAGCAGGCGAAGCTGTAGCGCAAGCTGTCACCGCAATAAAGTGGCAGGGGAGGTTTGTCTCATGGCCACGAGTTACGACCACATCACCGAAGCGCAAGCGCAGCTGATCCGCGAATCGCAGGTCTTCTTCGTCGCGAGCGCCGCGCCGGACCTCAGCCGCGGCCCGGCTAACCAGGGGCCGGTCAATCTCTCGCCCAAGGGCGGCACGCCGCTGCACGTGATCGACGCCAACCGCGTCGCGTACCTCGACTACACCGGCAGCGGCAACGAGACGGCGCGTCACGCCGGCGGTCCGATGACGCTGATGGTCATGTCGATGTCGCATAGCGACGCCGCGGTCGTGCGGCTCTACGGCACCGCGACGGTGACGCCGATCGAGAGTCTCGCCGCTGCGCGACCTCGTGCTGAGCGCGACCGCGGACGACATCGCGCTGCCGAAGCGCCAGGTCATCGACGTGAAGATCGACGGCACTCAGACCAGCTGCGGCTACGGCGTCCCGGTGTACGATTTCGTGGCGCAGCGGACCATGTCCGACCGCGGACGCTGCTACAAGGAAACCTGAGCGTGCCGAGATTTCTGACCCTCGCGAGCCTGATCGCGGCTCTCGCCCTGATTGCGGGCTGCACATCAAGCTCGACGTCGTCCTCCGGGACGGCGCCAACCGCTACTGCGGCCGCGGAAAACGCCGCGACTTCGAACTCGACCGGGGCGAACGGCGCAGGAGCGGCGCCCACGTCGGCGGCAGCCGCCGAAAATGCCACCGTTGAGGTCGCCGAGCCATCTGCCACCGCAGGCCCCGCCCCATCGCCGACGCCCGACGGCATCATCGAGTCATCGGTGACGACGCCTTCAAGACCTGGGTCGAGCAGGCGCTGGCGCTGATCGAGACGAGGGCCCCGGAGGCCTACAGAGAGGTCACTGCGTCGATCGAAGGTCATCGAGTCGGTACCGGCCGGCTCCGGCATGCACGTCGTCGAGAAGCGCTTCGATGTCGGCGATGAGACGGCGCACGCGCCGGGATACGACGAGGCGAACGCAGCTGGTCTGGTTCGCCGGCACGATCGTCCACGACGCGCACCACAGCGCCCGCTACATGCAGCGGCTGAGTACCCAAGCGGCAAGGACGCCGAGATCGATTGCCTCACGGTGCAGATGGCGGCGCTGCAGCTGATGACGGACGATCCGTTCTTCGCCAACTACGTCCAGGGGCTGATCGACGGCGCGGACGACCCCGCAAACCAGTACTGGAACCAGCCGAACCGCCACTGGTAAACGATCAGGCCCCGCGAGGCGCGCCGGATCGATTCTGCCGAATATCTATACGTGAAGAGCGACTCAGCAGGGCTGGATCACAGAACGGCGGCTGATGCGCGCGGCGCAGCTGGTGCTGGTCGTCTTCATGCTGTTCTGGGCGCTGCTGGTTCGCTCGCTTCCTCGGCGCTGGGGACGAAGAGGTCCCGAACGTCGACTTCATCGTCTACTGGACGGCCGCGAAGACTCGGCGTCGAGGGCGACGCGACGCTCGCCTACGATGCCGACACTTTCGAGGCGAAGCAAACGGAAGCGGTTGGCGACAACGCCAACGGCTTCCCGTGGGTTTACCCGCCGGTCGCGTTCATCCTCGTCCTGCCGTTGGCGCTGCTGCCCTACGGCGCCGCGTTCGCCGCCTGGCTATTGGCTACCGGCGCCGTCTTCGTCACGGCGTTGCGGCGGATGGCGCGCAACGGCATGACGTTCTGGCTGGCGCTGGCTTTCCCCGCAACGTTGTTCAACCTGATCATCGGGCAGGCCGGGCATGCTGACCGCCGGGCTGTTTGCCTGGGCGATGCTGCTGATGCCGACCCGGCCTGTCGTTGCCGGCGCGTTGCTGGGCCTCATGGCGTTCAAACCGCACTTCATGCCGCTGATCCTGCTGGCGCTGCTCGCCGGGCGCGAGGTCAAGGCGCTGACCGCGGCGCTCGGCAGCGCCGGAACGCTCGTGGTTGCCTCCTTGGTGGCCTTCGGCGCGGGCCCGTGGCAGGAGTTCGTCTCGCAGCTGACGGACTCGACAGCGACTGCTGTACGGCGGCGTGTTCCCGGTGGCCAAGATGCAGTCCGTCACCGCGCTGGTGCTGGCACTGGGCGGTAGCGACCTCGCCTCGCAGGTCGTGCAAGGCGTGACGACGATCGCGGCAGCGGCATTCGTGTTCTGGCTCTGGCGCCGCGACACGCCGCTTCGAGTACAAGGCCGCGGGGCTCGGCCTCGCGAGCCTGCTGGCGACGCCGTACGTCTACCACTACGACCTGACGGTCATGGGCGTAGCGATGATCTTCTTCGCCAACCGCGCCCGCGCCACAGGATGGCAGCGCGTGGGAGCGCCCGCTGCTCGCGGTCGCCTGGTTCACGCCGCTCGCCAGCTTCGTGCTGGGACTCGCGGTCTCGTTCACGGTCGGCGCGCCGGTCCTGCTGGCGCTGGTAGCGATACTGATCCGCCGCGTCCGCTACGAAGGCGCGGCGACGACGCGCAAACGCCGGTCGCCGCAGCCGCTGCGGCGTAGCTACTTCCTGCGCGCGAACTTCTGCAGGCGCGCGCCCTCCAGCACTTCCGCGACGTAGACGGAGCCCTCGGAGTCGGTCCAGATGCCGTGCGGGCCCCAGAACTTGCCGGGGTCGTTGCTGCGCTCCGTCGCGTAGCGGCCGATGAGGTTGCCGTCGAGGTCGACGATGCTCAGGCGTCGTCCAGCTCGGAGACGTACATCAGGTCCTCGCGCGGGTCGACGTAGAGCTTGGTCGGGCGGCCGAAGCCGGTCCACATGTCGAGGAACTCGCCGTCCGGCGTGAAGATCTGGATGCGGTTGTTCTCGCGGTCGGCGACGTAGACCTTGCCCTTGTGCTCCCAGACGCTGTGCACGGTGTGGAACAGGCCGGGCCTGTTCTTCGTGTCGCGCAGCTCTTTGGCGTTGCCCGGGTCGCCCCACGACTTCGTCAGCGTGCCGTCCGGCGCGTACTTGTGCACGCGCGAGTTGCGGTAGCCGTCCGAGACGTAGATCTAGCCGTCCGGCGCGACGCTGACGTCGGTGGGGTGGTGGAACGGCGGGCCGGCGTGGCCGACGCCGTTGATCATCGGCATGCCGCCGCCGGAGACGCAGCGGGCCGCGCGGCGCTCGCGCACTTCCTGCGTGTAGCCGGTGTCGGAGTGGACGCCGCGCTTGCCGAGCGTGAGGCGGTGGCGCCCCTCTTTGCTGAACTTGAGTGACGATCTGCGGCAGGCGGTCGACGAAGTACATCGTGTCGTCCGGGCGTGATGCACATGCCGTGGGCGTCCTCGAAGATGCCCTCGCCCCAGTGGTCGAGCATCTTGCCGGACTTGTCGAAGACGCAGGTAGGGGTGCTCGAAGCGGGTGAAGACGTGGACGTTGTCCTGCGAGTCGACGCAGACGGCGCCGACCTGGCCCCAGACCCAGCCGGCCGGCAGCTCGCCCCAGCCCTCCACGAGCTCGTACTGGCGTTCACCAACGTCGATGATCACGTTGCAACCTCTCCAAAGCTAACGAACGCGGGGACTGAGATCTAGCGCTGCTTCTGGTTACCCCAGCCGTCCCAGTAGGTGACCTCGTCGAC
Organism: uncultured Chloroflexia bacterium; assembly: GCA_963766645.1. Classification (GTDB taxonomy): domain Bacteria; phylum Chloroflexota; class Dehalococcoidia; order DSTF01; family WHTK01; genus WHTK01. The sequence goes on from CAVYAY010000003.1 coordinate 366,819, forward strand.
GGGCTTGCGCGTCGTCGGGCCGAAGTTCTGACCGTCCGGGTAGCCCACCGGGATGACGGCGACAGGCCGGGCGTCGTCCGGCAGGCCGTATTCCTTGCGGATCAGGTCCTCCAGCGCGATGTTGAACGTCGTCAGCACCGTGCCGAGGCCCTGCGCCCGCGCCGCCAGCATCATGTTCTGTACAGCGCCGTAGATCGACGACCCTGCCCAGATGCTGGTCATGTCGCCGGAAGGCGACGTCGGGTGCACAAGGCAGGGGATGATGATCACCGGCGCCGACGCCACGTCTGAGCGGAACGTCACCGAGGCCCGGCGCATGCGGCGCTGCGATTCTGTCGGAAGCTGCCCGCCGCCTCGAGCGCCTTGTCGAGATCGCCGAGGCCTTCGCGGACGGCGTCCGCCAGCGCCTGCTTCTTCGCCGGGTCGCTGATCACCAACCACGCCCAGGGTTGCGTGTTGCCGCCGCTGGGCGCACGGATCGCCGCGTCGATCATCTTCCAGATCGCCTCGTCCGGTACCGGCATCCGGCTTGAACTTACGGATCGAACGCTGCGTATGGACGACTTCGAAGAAGTCCATCCGCTATCTCGTCCTTGAGAAGCTCGTCGAGCACGATACGCGGCGAGATCGGCAGCGAGTTGAAGCGCACGCCGATGGCGTTGTTGACGGCCGTCTGCACCGCGGCCAGCGGCGGCACGATCGGCACCTCGCCGACGCCGCGCACGCCGTAGGGGTGGCCGGGGTTCGGCACCTCCACGAGGACGGTCTCGATCATCGGCAGGTCGAGCGCCGTCGGCATGCGGTAGTCGAGGAAGCTGGAGTTACTCATGCGGCCGTCGCTGCCGACGTAGTACTCCTCCGATCAGCGCCATGCCGATGCCCTGGGCGACGGCGCCCTGGATCTGCCCCTCGACGTAGCGAGGGGTGGATCGCCGTGCCGACGTCCTGCAGCGCCGTGTAGCGCAGGATTGTCGACCTTGCCGGTGTCGCGGTCGACCTCGACGTCGACGATGTGGCCGCGAAGGCCGGGCCCTGGCGTCGGGTACGTTGATGTTGGCGCCGACGTCGATGCGTGCCGCCGGTGCGCGGCAGCTGCGCCGCCAGCTCGTCGAAGGTCATGCTGCGAGGCTTGCCCTCGCGTCTTCGGGCCGCGGAGGACGCCGTCGTCGCCGTAGGAGACCTGCGTCTGGCTCGCACTCCCAGATCTTGGCGGCGCGCTCGACCATCTTGTCGCTTGATCTGCCTGCGAGGTCGTGGGCCGCCCAGCCGCCGGCGAAGGTGGTGCGGCTGCCGCCCGTGTTGCCGGTGAAGCCGACGAGTCGGTGCCGACGACCGTCGGGTGGACGTCCGCCGCCGTCGAGGCCGAGCGCCTCGGCCAGCTGCATGGCGAGCGAGGCGCGCGTCCCGCCGATGTCGACGGAGCCGAGCACGAGGCTGACGGTGCCGTCGGCGTTGACGCTGGCGCTGGAGCTGGACTCGCCGCCGCCGTTGCCCCAGAAGCCCATCGAGACGCCGCGGCCGCGGTTCTCGCCGGTCAGCTCGGAGCGGTAGTGCGGGTGGTTCTTGATCGCCTGCATCACCTCGACGTTGCCGATCGGAGCGCGGAAGACCTGGCCGTTGGCACGCTGCGGTGCCCTGCGCCGAGGCGTTCTTGAGGCGCAGGTCCATCGGGTCCATGCCCAGCTGCTCGGCCAGCTCGTTGATCGCGGCCTCGCCGGCGAACATCGAGGCCGGCGTGCCGGGCGCGCGGTAGGCGGCCGTCTTCGACAGGTTGACGACGACGTCGTAGCCGTCGATGAGCTGGTTCGGGCAGTCGTACGGGGCGAAGATGCCGTTCATGCCGGCGCCGACCGGCGAGCCGGGGTAGGCGCCCGCCTCGTAGGCCAGCTCGGCCTGCATCGCGGTGAAGGTGCCGTCCCTCTTCGCGCCGATCTTGACCCGCTCGTAGGTGCCGGAGGTGGGGCCGGAGGCCTCGAAGACCTCTTCGCGGCTCATCGTCATCTTGACGGCCTTGCCGGTCTTCTTCGACAGCAGCGCCGCCAGCGGCTCCAGGTAGATGCCGCAGCTTGCCGCCGAAGCCGCCGCCGATCTCGACGGCGTTCACGGTGATCTGCGAGACGGGAAGTCTGCAGGAGCTCGGACGAGCGAGTTGCGGACGCCGAACAGGCCCTGCGTGCTGGTCCAGACCGAGAGGTGGCCGTCCTGGTTCCAGAACGCGGTGCGCGTTGTGCGGCTCGATGTAGCCCTGGTGGTAGCGGCTGGTCTGGAACTCGCGCTCGACGATGACGTCGGCCTCGGCGAAGCCCTTCTCGACGTCGCCCATGGCGAACTGGCGGTGCGCCGCGATGTTCGAGGGCTTGTCCGGCGCGGGCTCGGCCAGCGGCGCCAGCGTCCGCGTGCGCAGGTTCTCGTGCAGGATCGGGGCGACGTCCAGCATCGCCTCGCGCACGTCCGTGACGGACGGCAGCACCTCGTACTCGACCTCGATCAGGTCGAGGGCGTCCTCGGCGATGTGCGGGTCGGTGGCGGCGACGGCGGCGACGGCGTGGCCGCGGAAGAGCGCCTTCTTACCGGCCATGATGCGGTCGACGACCCACGGCAGCGGCGTGACGCCGGCCTCGTCCGATCTCGACCGATGCCTCCGGCGGCACGTCCGGGAAGTCGGCGCGCGTGATGACGGCCTTGACGCCGGGCAGCGCCAGCGCTTTCGAGGCGTCGATGCGCTTGATGATGGCGTGCGCGTGCGGGCTGCGCTTCACGCGCCCGTAGAGCATGCCGGTGAGGCGGACGTCGGCGCCGTACTGGGCGCGGCCGGTGACCTTGTCGGTGCCGTCTGGGCGGATCGGGCGCGTGCCGACGACTTTGTATTGATTCGTTGCGACCATAAGGAAAGAACTCCTTGCCTGGATACTGATTCTGAGTCGATTCTACACGCAGGAGTCAGTATTTCCAGTATTCAGGCGAAGAGAAAGCAATGTCTCGAGTCCGCGACGAGTCAGGTCAGCAGGACCAGCCATGCTAGAATTCACATCGCCCCGCGACGTCCTCCCAGGGACGTCGCTTTCTGTGCCTGCGGGGCCTGGGCACGGAGGTGGTCAACATCGTCGACATGCAAGAGGTTGTCGCCTGGCTGCGACGTCTCGCTAACCTCGACACCCGAGTCTTCGATGAGATCCGAACCAACCCTACCGCCACCGTACCGGGAGTGCTCGTTGCAACGGTCGCCATCTTCCTATCCGGGCTCGGAGGCTGGCTCTGGTGGGTGCTCCAGGATTACGGCCGATCGCAGGACATACTCGTCAACTCAGCGCTGATCGGTTCCCTGCTCGCCGTCGCCCTCTGGGCCATTGGATGGCTCGGTGTCGTCTATTTCATGCTGACGCAGATCTTCCGCGAGCGCGCTTATGTCGAGCAGTTACTGCGCGTCATGGGCCTCGCGGCCGCGCCGCTGGGCTTCATGGTCCTGATGTTCATCCCCGGCCTCTCGCTAGCCATCGGCCTCGCCTCTCTGGCGCTGACTTTCGGCCTGACAAACATCGCGATCAACAGCGTCACCACCGCCGACCCCGCCCGCGTCCTCGTCGCCAACCTCGCGGGCTTCTTCGTCTGGTCCGCCGCCCTGACGCTGCTCGCCTCCGCAAGCGTCACAAGCGTTGAGCCACACGCGCCCGGGATCTTTCTCTACAACGCCGTCACCAGCATTACGGGCGACCTCCTCAAACTAACCGGCTAATACTCGCTCCGTCCGTCAGACGAAGACCGCGCCTAAGGCGTCGTCCCCCGCCTTGAGGCACTGCAAACCAATCTGCTACGCTTCGATTACTTGGGGCTGTAGCTCAATTGGGAGAGCGTTTGACTGGCAGTCAAAAGGTAGGGGGTTCGAATCCCCCCAGCTCCACCAAAACTCCATCACAGATACGAATTTAACCGCTTGACTCCTGATCTGGGCCGCTGCACAGGGAGCCCGTGACGGTGAGCAGCGCGAGCGTCCACAAGGGCTCCAGAAGCCTAAGGGGTGGAAATCTGACGTGGTGAGTGTTAAGCCGCGCCGGATGGTCGCGAAAAGCTCCGGCAGAGGTGACTATCGATGAACCGTGATAGGGTGACCCCTTAGATGATCCCGTGCTCCTTGGCGTAGACGGCGGCCTGGGCGCGATTGTCTACGGACAGTTTGGCGTAGATGTTGCTGACGTGGCGGTTCACCGTGTTGATGCTGATCACGAGCTCGTCGGCAATCTGCTGATTGCCCTTGCCACGGGCGACGAGTTGGAGTACTTCGGTCTCACGCAGTGAAAGGCTGTCTGGTGACGTGCTGACGCCAGGTTCAAGTTGCAACGGCGGTAGCTCTACCAGGAAGCTGAAGATCGCAGCAATTGCAGAATCCGGGTCGCCTGCCAGATTGCCGCTGCCGCCGCCCTCTGTAACGATGATCCGGGCGTGCGCGATTCTCGATGCGACCTCGGCGCAGTCGTCAAATGACGGGGACCTCACTTCTTTGGGGTGGATAACGAGCGTCGGCGCAAGGACTTCGTGGAGGTCACTTTCGATTGAGGACGCCTCGAATGACCTCGTCATCGTGGTGAAATCCGCCGGAGTAACCATTCTCTTGAGCAACTCCACCTCTTGTAGCGCGGCTTCGTGGTCGCCACGACCCTGCGAAAGGAGGTAGAGAAAGGTGTCCCAGTCGCCGCTTGCGAGCTGCTGATAGAGGGCAGGCGGCCACGGTTTTGATGTGACACTGCAAGAAACGAGCACCAGGGCCTCTACTCTGTCGGGATGCGACGCGGCGTAGTGGACCGCGGTATGGCAGGACGACCCGATGCCGAGGAGAGTGAGCCCGTGCAGGTCGAGACGATCAACGACGCACTCGAGATCACGCGTCCTGTCCAGCGGGCTATAACTGCCGGGCAATCCTCTGGTCGAGAGCCCCTGGCCACGGCCGTCATACGTGACGAGGTTGAAGCGAGACGCGAGAGCCCTGCACCAACGGCTGCGACTCCCAGCTTCCCAGAAGAGCTGGACATGATTGAAGCCGACCGGGACCATGACCAGTGGTTTGCCGCTGCCGCTTATGGTGTAGGCCAGGTTGAAGCCGTCGCTGTTGGTGACGTAGTGAACAGGCGGTGAAGTCATGGGTGTGGTCATGGTGGAGCGATCATAACGCTTCGGAAATAGTCGAATGCACGGCATCACCAGCGGCGACGATTGAACGGAGCCAGTTAGCGTGGTGGGCGAAGTTAGACAAGGCCGTGTTGTTGGGCGTAGACGGCGGCCTGGGCGCGGTCGCGGGCGTCTACGGCCCAGATCAGGCCAATCAACAGCAGGGTTACGACGGCCACGCCTAATACGTAGGTGTCCACGACCCGCTCCTTTGCGGCAGCGGCGGGGATGGCTCTCGCTCTACTCGAGGAGCCATCCCGAGGAGGGGCCGCTGCCTGTCGCGCCCAGGCTGTCGGGCGGAGACGCGACGTAGCGAGAAGAGTACCAAGACTGCTACAATAATGCAACAGAACTGCACCTGACCTGGACTAGGAGTTTTCAAGGAATGAGTCAACCCACGTACGCTTTCGGCGAGATGCTGACGCTGCCCAACCTGCGGCGCGTGCGCCAACTGAAACTGTTATCGCAGCGGCAGCTCGCGATGCTGGCGGAAGTGTCCCCGGCGACCATCGCAAGCATTGAGGCGGGCCGGTCGGCGCAATACGAGACGGTCAAGAAGTTGTGCGGCGCCCTGGGGGTCGGAGTTCAGGAGCTAGTGGGCGATGAGTGACATGGCTTCACGCTCTCATGCAAGTGTCGAGAATTATGGAAGTGGCAGCCATCGCAGTCGTTTGTTAACCTCAGAGACCCCCCGCCGTTTTCTAAGATGGGTAGCAGCTAAGAGGAAGAAGATGAGTGAACCTGTCCTTGAATGGCAAATGCCCAAGTTTTCGCCAGAAGAGATCGTTGACCTCTATGTTGGTATGGCGAAGGCAGTCCCTGGGCCTATACAGGTTTGGGTGCGAATGGATGCCGCGAAGCTCCACTTCCTGACCTTTATCCCGAAATCGGAATCGCGCGACGTGGAGCGGACGCTTTACGAGGCTGAGTCGATTATCTATCGGATGGTCGGCGCTGAGTACGTGACCTTCGACGTGTATCGAGATTCACGAGTAGACGGTGAAACCTCTGAGGAGTCGAGACTAGTCCTACAGCACGCTTAAAATGCCGGCCACAGAGGATCAACACCTCGCTGCTGCAAAGGCGAACAAGCGCTTGGCTCAGCGCATACTCTCTTCGGACTATCCAGACTGGGCAGCAGTCCTTATCTTCTACTCGGCACTTCACTTGATCGATGCGTACCTAACTAATAGACATCTCCGAGTATCCACGCACGAGGCTAGACGGAACCACATTTCCCGGCTCTCGGACCTGAAACCGATCAGCATCGCCTACTTTACCCTCGAACATAGGTCCCGAGATGTGCGCTATAACCTGATTCCAGTAAGTCCTGAAGAGACCACGTCTCTCATTTCCGATGAGCTTGCCGCCATCGAAGCCAGGGTCGGGCAATTGCTGGGAATCGAGATATAACCTATTCAGGCCAAAATGCATCCGAAGCGAAGACGCCCTCGAAGCCGCGAGGCAGGCGTAAAATGGCGTCGTTATGACGGCTCCCGCCCCGCCGCAGGCTCCCTTGCCGCTCGTCTGTGTCCACCACTGGTGCATCGAGTCACCCAACGGCTCACCGCAGCGAGTACCGCGCCCACCAAACCCCGAACCACGCACGCTCGTCAAACCCAAAACGGCCCGTGAAACCCTGCCGTCAATTGCCGAACCGCCTTTCATAGAAGAAAGTACATTGACAATTGACGGGCACGATAGTAGGTTGCAGACGTTTAATGCTCTTAAGTTTTCTCGCTGCCGCGGGGCTGCGTCCTTGAGAGCGAGGGCCACGTCGCAATGCTTAATAAGGAAGACAACGAACTCGTAACCAACGTCAAACCCGGCGCTCCTATGGGCGAGCTCTTCCGGCGCTTCTGGCTGCCGGTGCTCCTGGCGGACGACCTGCCTGTTCCCGATTGCGAGCCCGTCAAGGTCAAGATCCTCAACGAGGACCTGCTCGCCTTCCGCGGCACCGACGGCCGCGTCGGCCTTATCGACGCGTTTTGCCCCCACCGCGGCGCGCCGCTGTTCTTCGGGCGCAACGAAGAGGACGGCCTGCGCTGCGTCTACCACGGCTGGAAGTTTGACGTTGAAGGCAACTGCGTCGACCTGCCCAGCGCCCCTGAAGGCGACAGCTACAAGGAAAAGATTGACATCATCTCCTACCCCTGCGTCGAAGCCGGCGACCTGATCTGGGCCTACATGGGCCCCAAAGACAAGCAACCACCCTTCCCGGCGTTCGAATGGCTCAGCCTGCCTCGCGAAAACCGCTACGTCCGCAAGTTCAAGCTCGAGTGCAACTACTTGCAGGCCATGGAGGGGGACTACGACCCCAGCCACGCCCGTTTCCTGCACAGCAAGCTTGAAGACGCGAGCATCCCTAGCCCGCTGGACCCCAACCGGCCCGTCGGAAACCCCGCAACCTTCGCGCCCTCGGACCGGGACGCCAACTCGGACGCCTACCCTCGAATCGTCGGCAATCGACGCGTGCTTAGCAGGCCGCTGGCCGAGCTGGAGGACACGGACTCCGGCGTCATCGCCATCGGCGCCATAGAGCAGGAAGAGGGCAAGTGGCTGGCCAACCTTAACGTCACACTGATGCTGCCCATCTTCTGCACAGCGGGTATCGCCGGACCCAACACGTATAGCAGCAACATGCGCATCCCAATTGACAACGAAAGCCTCATGTTCTTCCGCCTGCGCTGGAGCTATGACCCGATTCCACAGAAGGACATCGACGAGTACACCCAGAAGGACTGGTATTACCCCCAGCTCATGCCGGGGACCGTCGTCCCGGTTGACAACGTCCACAACAACTACAACATCGACCGCCAGAAGCAGCGCGGCGAAAACTACACCGGAATTCGCACGTTCCCGTTGCAGGACATCGCCATGATGGAGAACCAGTGGGGCCCCATCGCCGACCGGACGCGTGAGCATCTCACCAGCTGGGACTACATGATCATTCACGTCCGCCAGCGGCTCCTCAAAGCCGCGAAGGCGATGGCGGACGGCGTCGAGCCGCCGGAGCCGTGGCACCCCGAGGCGTATTGCTACCGCAGGGAACAGGCCGTCGGCGCCACCCGTGAGGAGGCAATCGCCAACGTCAAAGCCAAGGCGCTCAGCAGCCGGCTGGGAGAACTCGCCAGGGCTACGCAGACCAGGTAGCCCTCCGCCATGCCATTTGTCATCGATTCAAAGTAGGGACGGCATAAATGCTCAGCAAACAGGACAACGAACTTCTCACCAGGGTTGGACCCGGCACCCCAATGGGCGATCTCATGCGCGAGTACTGGGTACCCGCGCTCCCCTCGGCCGAGTTCGACGCGCCGGATTCGCCGCCGAAGCGGATGCGCCTCCTCGGTGAAAACCTGGTCATGTTCCGCGACTCCAACGGCGAGATGGGCTGTTTCGTCGAGTCCTGTCCCCATCGCGGCGCCAGCCTGTTCTTCGGCCGTAACGAAGAGGCCGGCCTGCGCTGCGTCTACCACGGTTGGAAGTTCGACACGACCGGCGCCTGCGTCGACATGCCGTCCGAGCCCGCCGAGTCCAACTTCAAGAACAAGGTGCGCGTCCGCGCCTACCCCTGCCGCGACGTCAACCACATGGTCTGGGTCTACATGGGCCCGCGCGAAGTGCCGCCGGAGTTCCCGGCCTTTGAGGTCAACACGCTGCCGCCCGAGAACGTCGCGCCGCCCGCCATCATGATGGAAGAGGCGAACTGGTTCCAGAACCTGGAGGGGGACACCGACTCTAACCACCTCGACTACCTGCACTCCCGACTCGATGCCTTCCGCTGGCGTCTGTTCGACGAGAAGCCGAGGGAGGCTCGCGACCCGGACTCTTCTTCACGGTCTGGAGCGACAAGATGCCGCGTCTGGACGTCAGGACCACCGACTACGGCGTCTACTACTCCGCCCGGCGCAACTGGGACGACGAGTTCAACGAGCGGCGCCCGGGCGACAAGACGCCGTATGAATGGCATCGCATCAACCAATTCATCTTCCCGTTCCACACCATGATCACAGGTGGCAACACTGTTGTCCTGCGCTCCTTCGTCCCGCTGGACGACGAACTGGGCGATGTTGATCACGCAACGCGGCAGCCTCACCGAACGACTGTATGACCCCAACAATTCCTTCCCTACTCCGCTCGAGGCGCAGGTTGGCTTCGTAGATCGAACCAGTGACCCTCGGACGTATTTCATGACGAAGGCTAACCGCCTCAACGACTACAACCGGGATTATGAGGTCGAGCGCACGCAGATGGTCTCCGGCGTACCGGCAATTGGAAACCTCCAGGACCGTGCCATGACGGAGCTGATGGCGAATGAGAAGGGCGAGCGCATTTATGACCGCTCCCGGGAACACCTCGGCTCCCTCGACATCATGTGCATCGCCGTAAGGCGCCAGGTCCTCAAGGCTGTCAAGGCATACAGCCAGGACGGAGTGTTGCCGCCCAACGTTGATAACGTGAGCCTTGACCAGGTCCGCCCGGCCACGGTCGTCCTGCCCGTGGGCGCCGATTGGGTCCAGGAGACAGCGGCATATCGCAGCGGCAGCAGCGGCGCGCCGGTCGCCTGGGAAATCAAACCACTAAGCTACCTGGCACAGCCAGAGCCGATAGAGGCCATTGGAGGTGGCAGCGGATAGTCGTGCAGCTCAGCGTCGCGGCGGAGTTTTGGCAACCGCGACGCGATGAGAGGAGGACCACGGTAGAGGCCAAATCCACCAATCATCTGATTGTCGCCTCGAATGGCACGGACCACCGAAGGACGGAGACCGATTCGGTGAATCTACCCCGACAAAGGGTTGGATAGAAAGAAGAGGAGCGCAACAATGCAAGATTCCTACTGGAACAAGACGCTAAACCGTCGTCTCACCAGGAGGCGCGCGATCAAGCTCGGTGGAGCTTCGGCAGCAGCCGCGGCGTTTCTCGCGGCGTGCGGCGGTGACGACGACAGCGGTGGCGGCACCACCAGCGGCGGCGGCACCACCAGCGGCGGCGGAACCGCCGGCACGGGCGCGACACCTGCTCCCGCTGCGACCGAGGAGAACGGGCTGGTTAAGAAGCCCGTATACATCGAGCCGAAAGACGCCAAGCGCGGCGGCAAGCTGGTCGACTTCACGACCGCTGAGCCGCGCAGCCTCGACCCGGTAAACCCGCTGGCCGACCTCAACAACACGATCGCCGAGACGATGCAGACACTGATTACAGAGAAGCCAGGCAAGCTCGAAACTTCGAAGTACGAGCTCACCGGCGCCGTCGCGGAGTCGTGGGAGGTCACGCCTGACCAGATCACGTTCCACCTCCGGCCCGGTATGAAGTGGCACAACATCGACCCGGTGAACGGCCGCGAAGTCAACGCTGAGGACGTCCTTTTCAGCTTTGAGCACCACCACGACGTTGGAGCCCTTTCGACGCTGGTCTGGGAGGACCGCGGCGGCTTCTGCAAGACGGCTTCCGCCCCGGACGCCCACACCGTCGTGATCCCCTTGACGATTCCGCTCGCCTACGCGGTGAACTGGTTCGCGGCTTTCGGCAGCTACACCGGCCAAATCATGATGTTCCCCAAGGAAGCCGGCGGCGCCTACGACCCCAAGAACACGGTCATCGGGACCGGACCCTGGTACATTTCGGCACATGAGCCGTCTGTCAGCTTCACGCTAACCCGGTTCGAAGATTACTGGGACCCGGACTACGCGCTGATCGACGAGATCTTCATGCCGATCATCCCCGACTACACGGCTGCCCAGTCTCAGCTCATCGCAGGCCAGATTCACTTCGGCAGGCCCGGCAACGACATCGTCCGGCCCACCGACCTTTTGTCCGTGATTAAGAACCAGCCAAAGCTCGAGGTGTTTGACGGTGGTACCCAACCCGCGACGTCCGTCATTACTTTCGGCATCGAGGGAGAGAATCCCTACAAGGACGAGCGTGTTCGACAGGCCATCTCGATGGCTTTCGACCGCGACCTCGATATCGACGTCCGCTCCAACGTCAAGGAGCTGCAGGACGCCGGCTACCCGATTAACGGCTACTGGAACACACACCTTGGCGCGCGCGACGCCTACCGCGCCAACGGCTTCTGGTTGGACCCGCAGAGCAGCGAATTCGGCGAGAACGCGAAGTACTTCCAGTACAACCTCGACGAAGCCAAGAAGCTGCTTGCGGCCGCCAATTACCCCAACGGGTTCGACGTCAAGTTCTTCTACCCGCATGCCCAGCAGTTCGACCGCGCCAACGTCGTCCAGCCCTACTTCTTCTACCTGCAGGAGCTCGGCTTGAACGTCATTGACTCCGGTATCGAGGACTACACCGGCGGTTACATCCCGAATGACCGCGATGCTTCCGGCTCCTTCGACGGCATCGGTTACCACTCGGTCACCGGCACCATCCCCAGCGTGCTCGACCCAACCAGCGCGCTGGTCGCCGAGCAGCTGCCGTCTTCCGGCGTCACCTTCCACGGCTACTCGCTGGACGGTGGCACTGGCAAAACCGGCGACCCGGCCCTGATCGAAATCCTCAACAAGGCCCGGATCGAGATGGACACCGAGAAGCGCAAGGCCTTGGTCCACGAGGCGCAGCAGTACCTCGGCAAGGCCATGTGGAGCCTCATGGAGCCTGGTCAGGCCGACACGTTCATGGTTTCCTGGCCGGCGGTCAAGAACCAGAGGGTGTACGACAGCGCCTGCGCGAACTGGGAGAAGTACCAGTTGTGGTTGGACACCACACTGGCGCCCTTCGCGTAGCAGCTACTTCGCACGTAACTTTGGAGGGGTGGACTGAGTCCACCCCTCTTGCATCCTCAAAGCAGAGGTGCTGCAGCTTGAGATTCCGTCTTCTCCCGCTGCGTTCCTTACGCTGCTGCTGGTCTCCTGTTACCGTGGCGGCAAACGCGTGCCGCAACGAACGGGCAGGTCACCATGCGGTTCCGGGCTGCTCTCCCCTCAAGCGGCTTCAGGATAGCCTCGATGCAACCAGTGACTTTCAAGCTTGGAATCGTCAATCGATGTGCTTATGCTGAGCCGGCTAATTCTTATGCAAAGTGTACTCTCGCAGCGCCGAAAACACTTCGAGCGCCGCTCCGAATCGAATAGGGGAGCGCAAACTCCCAAGAAACTCGGCCTCCGATCCCTGATTCTTGTTTCCTGCTCCTTACTTCTCTTCGCTGCGTCTGCCTGTGGCGGCGGTTCCGACGGCGGCAGCAGCGACTGGCGGGTCGTCATGTCCGACCTTCCTGCCGGCCTCACCTGCGTATGGGGCACCAGCGCGACGGATATCTGGGCCATCGGCGGCGATCCGAACGATACCGGCAACACGGTTAAGCACTTCGATGGCACCCAGTGGCAGGACATGACCACCGGCTCCAAAGGCGACCTCTGGTGGGTCTACGGCTTTTCGGGTGGAAGCACCTTTTTCGGCGGGGCTAACGGACTCATTCTGCGCTACAAGGACGGGCAGTTCGAGGCCATGGACACCCCCGGAGACGCCACCGTCTACGGCCTCTGGGGCACGAGCGAGGACGACCTCTGGGCTGTCGGCGGTAATGTCGGCTCCGACGCCTTCGCCTGGCGCTACGACGGCACGTCATGGACCAACGCCGAAGGCTTCCCGCCGGTGCTCGCCAAATCCGAATCGCTCTTCAAGGTCTGGGGCTCGTCCGCGGATGACGTCTGGATGGTGGGTACGGAAGGCACCATTGTCCACTACGACGGCAACCGCGTGACCCAGGTCAAGTCCAACACCACGCGAGACCTCTTCACCGTTTCAGGCAGAGAGGGTCTTGCCGCGACCGTTGGCGGCTTCAGCACCGGCGTCATTCTCGAGAACGATGGCAGCGGCTGGCAAGACGTAACGCCTGACAAGACGCCCCAGCTAGTGGGCGTCGTCGTCGCCAGCGACACGGCTTACGCCGTCGGCATCGCGGGCACCGTCGAGCAGCGAAACAGCAACGGGGAGTGGAAGCCCGTCAAGACGGGAATCAAGACATCGCTCACTATTCACACCATCTGGGTGGATCCCGATGGCGGCGTCTGGGCAGTAGGGGGTGACGTACTATCCTCGCCGCTCAAAGACGGGATTATGATTCAAAAACCGCCGCAAGACTGAGATTGACATGGATCTTGTGTCCGCCTATCGTGAACGCCCATGTCCACGAACGTGATCGATGGGCCGGAATCGACTCCTCGGTCCCTTCAGGGACACGCAGCGCCCATGCCCGCGCCTGCAACAGGCCACTCGGTTCGCCTCGGCGCGCGCGACTACCCGGTGCTGCTCCCGAACCTCCGCGACACACGGCTCCACGTCGCCGCAGTGATCGTGTCAATCCACGTACTCGGCCAGATCGCGCTGGACTTCCAGGTGTCGGTCCCGCAGATACTTGCCGCGATCTTCAGCTGCGCAGTGTTCGAGGTAGTGGCGCAGTTCGCGACCCGGCGCGTGATCGCCTGGCCGGCGAGCGCGATGCTGACCGGCAGCGGCGTGGCCTTAATCCTCCGTGATACCGGCATCGATGCCGGCCAACATTGGAGCTTCGAGCACTGGTGGTGGTTCGCGCTAATCGCGACCGGATCGCTGGCGACCAAGTACCTGATTCGATGGCGGGGCTCGAACCTGCTCAACCCGTCGAACTTCGGCCTCGTCGTCGCGTTCCTCCTGCTCGGCGGCGACCGCATCGAACCGCTCGACTTCTGGTGGGCGCCGCTTGGCGCACCGATGGTCGGCGCATACCTCGTCATCATCGCCGGTGGCGTGCTGATCACGAGACGGGCCGCGCTGCTCGAGATGGCTACCGCCTTCTGGGCGACGCTGGCCGCCTGTCTCGGCGCCCTCGCCCTAGCCGGCCACTGCATGGTGACGTCGTGGTCGCTGCAGCCGGTCTGCGGAGCCCGCTTCTGGTGGACAGTGATATCGTCGCCCGAGACGATGATCTTCCTGTTCTTCATGATCACCGACCCCCGCACCATCCCGACCGGACGTCGCGGGCGAGTCGCGTTCGGCATCTGCGTCGGCGTGGTCAGCGCGCTGCTCATCGCTCCTCAGCAGACCGAGTTCGGTGCGAAGGTCGGCCTCCTCGGAGGGCTCGTCGTCGTATGCGCCGCCCGCCCGGCCGTCGTTTGGCTGAACGAGCGCTTCGGGGAGCGCCGCACCAGCCGACACCTCGCCGGTTGGGTTCGCGTCCCTTCAATCGCCGTCGGCGCCGCTGCGTTGCTGGTGGTGGTTGCGCTCGCCGGCGGACCCGCTCGCGCCGCCAGGTCGCCGCTCGACGACCCGTCCGGTGCCGACCCACGCGACATCGTGCCGGTCGTCGACACGGCGGCCTTGCCCGAGGTGACGGCTGAAGATCGGGTCTTCGATCTCATGGGCGCCGACGCCGACCTGGTCGCGGTCGCCACGGAGTTGGTGCGGAACCTAGAGGTCGAGTCGATCGCCGTCGCGGCGCGAGACCACGACTTGCTGACCGCCGTCGATCACGGCGTGCGCCTCGAGGAGCTCGGCCAGCGTATCGAAGCCGCCGGCGAGGATGGTGCGATCACGACCGAGTCCTACGAATTCGCCTCGATGCATTTCGACATGATCCGAGGCGAGGGGCAGGGCAGCCTCAGCGTCGGCGTCATCGCGACCGGCACGGTCACCGAGCACCTCACGAAACCCGGCGGGTCGTCCAGTGAGATCGCGACTGCACCGTTCGAGCGCACCTTCGCGATGCGCCCGGGCGACGACGGTCGCTGGTTCCTCGTCGCGGTCACGACAGCCGAGCGCTGACGTTCGCTCCCCACGGGGGACGGGCGACCGAGGGAGGCGTCTGACTCGGAGACCAGGCGGGCTACGCCATCGGAATCGAGGCTGGCGTTTGCAGCCTGTCGACGGTGTCTGAACACTGATCGAGTCCAATGTACGCGTAGCCGTCTTGCTGCATTCCGTCTCGGTCGAACCCCAGTGGCTGCGTCTGGGCCGTCGGCGGCCACATCTCTCATTGCCGCTCATCGATGGAGTTATCATCTATACGGCCCCGCCCAATCAAACATAATGATCTCGTATCGCAGGAGCATAGCAATCATCCCCTCGCTGACGCCAATTGCGGCGCTGGTGCTGGCTGCCTGTGGCGGCTCAGAGAGTGTCTGCGGCGACGAAGGCACGTCAGCTGCGTCTGGGCCGGCACGGGCGCCTTCGGCTTCAACGGTGACGGCTCACCCTCAAGGGCAGCCGCCTCTACTGGCCAATGGACCTTCACTTTCGGCCCCGACTGCACCGGCTGGACCCTCGACTGGAACGCGGTCCGGGAGGCATCCGATGGAATCTGAGGACACGTCGAGTGCCGGCGCTATTTCGTCCTCGCATCTCTAGGCTTGGCGCCCGCGGCGCGCTACTCAGGGGCGGCGTGCTCCTCGGCCTCGGGCTCGGCGTCTTCATCGCTGGCGGCCGCGAATTGCGCCCGGAAGGCTCCGCCGACGGCGCGAACACAGTGGTCCAGTGCATCCAGGGCCGCTGCATTGAGATCGCCGCCGACACCGCCGACCCGTTGGAGATACTCACCGCCCAGGACGAGATCCAGCGCCTCGGCCGCATCCCACCCACGTTCAACGAGGTTGCGGCAAAGGCCGGCGTCGCTTTCCAGCACACGCGCGACGACAACTTTTTTAACTTTGGCGGTGGTGCCGCGGCAGGCGACTTCAACAATGACGGCTGGATCGATCTCTACGTCACGAATTCCGCCGGTCCTAACGCTCTCTACCGCAACAACGGCGACGGCACCTTCACCGACATCGCGCTAGCCGCGGGCGTCCTCGACGCTCAGGGACGCGGTGATGGCGTCGCCTGGGGCGACTTCGACAACGACGGCTGGCTCGACCTCTATGTTGCCAATTACGGCAGCAGCCGACTTTACCGCAACAACGGTGACGAGACCTTCACGGACGTCACCGCCGCGGCCGGCGTCGCTGACCCCGATAACACCTACCGCACCACCGGCGCTGTCTGGGGCGACTACGACCAGGATGGCTACCTCGACCTGCTCGTCGTCCGTCACATCGACGCGGTCGGTCCGCTCTTCACAATTACCGACACGGCCGCCATCGTCCTTCTGCGCATGTGCCGCACTGATGAGTTCTACGCCAACCCCAAAGTGCCTCGAGGCGTCGTCATTGGCGACTCACACGACTTCTCCAACCAGACGAAGCGCAACTTCGATGGCGGCGTCCGGCCCCTCAGCCTCTACCACAATCGCGGCGACGGCACCTTCGAAGACGTTACATCGTTGCTCGATGACGGCAAGGGCTACCCCAGCAACATCGAAGGCGCCAGCTTCAAGCCCGCCTTCGTCGACTACGACAATGACGGTGACCTCGACATCTACGTGGTCAACGACTACGGCTTCGAAATCTACCCTAACGTCCTCTGGCGCAATGACGGACGCGGACCAGACGGCACATGGAGATTTACTGACGTCTCAGACAAATCAGGCGCTAACCCACCGATCTTCGGCATGGGTCTCGCCGCCGGCGACTACGACAACGACGGCGACCTCGATTTCTACGTCACCGATATCGGCTCCAGCCGCTTCTTCGAGAACCGCGCCGGCGTCTTCGAGGATGTGACGGACCGCACGGGCACCGGACGCGGCGTGATCCCCGAGAACGGCGACGTCAACCTCTCGATCGGCTGGGGCGCCGCATTCGCGGACCTCGACAACGACGGCTGGCTCGACCTATACATGACGAACGGCCAGATTGACAGCGACCCTTGCTCAAATCTGCCGCATCAACCCAACGCGCTCTTCATCAACAAGGGCGACGGCACCTTCGCGGACGTCTCTCACGCCAGCCTCGCCAACGACCCAGGCACGAGCCGCGAGGTGGTTGATGCCGACTTCAACAACGACGGCCGCCTCGACCTCTTCGTCGTCAACATCGGCGCAATGGACGGCACGCTGGCGACCTCTCACCTCTTCCTCAACGCCGACACGTCCGGTAACCACTGGCTGCAGATTCAGCCCGTCAGCGGCGAAAACAGGCTCTTCTCGGTCGGGGCAAGGGTGGAGGTGACGGTCAACGGAATCACCATGATGCAGTACGCGGGTCAGGCGCAGGGCCACATGTCGCAGTCCATGGTCCCAGTCCACTTCGGCGTCGGCCAAGCGCAGCGCGTCGATCGCATCGAGGTGCGCTGGCCCTCTGGCGCAGTGCAGAGCCTTAGAGACGTCCCGGTAGACCAACTCCTCGTCGTGGAGGAGCCCCACTAGCCGCTCGGCGCGAGGCTATTCGACCTCGCCATGCGGCAACGGCTTCGCGATGACCTCTTTGATCTGGTCGATAATGTCGGACTGGTCGTAGCCACGCAGCAAGTTGATCCGGTTGCGGCTCGGGTCGCCGCCGTGCCAGTACTCGTATATGTCCTGCCGCATGCCGAAGGACGACATCGCCAGGTCGTGCGCGAAGCGGAAGAGCCGCGACTTGTACTCGACGTCGACGTCCTTGCCGCGCATGAATTGCTCCAGGTAGGGGCGCAATTCGGGGTTCGCCAGGTCGTTCTCACTCGGCTGCATCACGATGCCGGAGCCGCACAGCTCGCGCAGCAGTTCCGTCATGTGCCAAGTCGTCTGTGCCATCCAGATGCCTATGGGCCCCGCCGGCGTCCCGAAGCGCTTGTTGGAGTGCTCGAGACCGTCCATCGCCAGCCGCAGCATCTCGCAGTTCGCCACCATCTCGCCGAGCTTCGAGTTCACCTCGCGGTACTCGTTGACGCCAATCGCCTCCGTGATCATCGTCGCGACGGCCGTCATCAAGCGGTAGCGGAACAGCGCGCGCTCCAGGTTGGCCCAGCCCGCGAAGTTCGCGTCGGCACCGCCCGGGCCCGCGAACGAGAAGACGCGCGCGGGCGATTCGTAGAGGAAGAAAATGCGGTCCCACGGCACCAGGACACGCTCGAAGAACAGCATGCAGTCCTGCTCGTCCAGCGCCTGCAACGGGTGGCCCCACGACCCGAACCAGCGGCCCACGGGCTCGCGAGCCAGGATCTTCAGCCCCTTCGAGTTCGTCGGGATCGAGAACGCCAGGACGAAGCGCGGGTCGTTTCGCGCGAAGAACGTTGCCGATAGGGACACGTAGGTCTCATTGCTGTGCACCGCCGCGGTCGAGAGCTGCTTGCCGCCCGAGACGATGACGCCCTCTGCCGTCTCCTCGACGACATGCAGCGCGATCTCCTCGTCCTCCGGTGTGGCGCGCCGCTCGTTCTGCGGCTGCGTGCTGCGGTCTACCTGCGGGTCGCCGAGCGCGTGGGTGAGGAAGAGGTCGTTGTCGCGGCAGTAGCGGTAGTAGTTGAGGATGTTCTCGGCGAAGTCGCAGTGCTCGTTCTTGAACTGCGAGAACTGCTCGCGGCGCGGCACCATGTTGCAGATGAATGGCGCGAGGATGTCCGGGCTGCGACCCAGCTGACCCCAGGTGAACTTATTCCAGAGCTGGCTGTTGCGGCGTTTGCGGGCCGACTCCTCCAAGTTCGTAGGCAGCAGCCATGAGAGGCTCGTCCGCACCCCGCTCTCGGGGTCGACGTAAGTCATCTCGTCGCGATACTCGGGGCTGTTTTGAAGGTCGTAGACGTCGGCCAGGGACCTGATCATGTCCTTGAACGCCGGATGCGTCGTGACGTCGTCGATGCGCTTGCCGTCCAGCCAGACCTCGCGTCCATCGCGAAGACTCTCGATGTAGCGGGCGCCGGTCATCGCGCCCGGGCCAAGGGCAGAAGACCCTCCGGCCGCGCCGTTTTTCGCGGCGCTCTTGCCATTTTTCGAGATGGTTTTGCCGGAGGCTTTCAAAGCTTCATTGGATGTCATGAACCTGGTACTCACTATTACTTAAGCAGCTTAATCAATGCAGCCATCATACGGCCTTAACGAGGTGTGTCAAGGCACGATCGTAAGGCTCTGATACCCTAAACTAGAACAGTCGGAATCGAAGGAGCCACAAACGGTATGAATGAGTCAGCGGCGGTTGGTCAGGCCGATGTGCCACCCTCTCAGCGAACGCTCAACAGCTACACGCAGGCGTTCCCTGGCGCCGATGCCGAAGCGCTCGCCGCGCACCTTGCCTTGACCTCCACGGGCGGCCTCCTAACGCGTGGTATCGAAGCCCGCATTCTCGAGCTCGGTTTCGACCTCTCACGACCGCGCTACACCATCGTCCGCACCCTTTATCTCAGCCCAGACAACGCCATGGCCCAGAGCGAGCTTGCACAGGCACTGCGCGTGTCCGGGCCCAACGTCACTCAGCTCACCGATGGTCTCGTCGCCGAGGGATGGGTCGAACGCGTCGTCAATCCCGCCGACCGCAGGGTGGTCCACGCGCGTCTAACGAACGAAGGTAAGAAAAGGGCCGCCCGTCTCGTTCCCGCCATCGTTGAGTACATGCAGGACTCCTGCAACCAGCTCAGCGCCGACGAGCAGGCCGAGCTGCGCCGCCTCCTCGACAAGGTGCGCCTCGGGGTCGAAGGCCACGGTCACTCCTAGCCAGATGCCCTACAGCGCGCCGCTCGCCTTCGCCGCCGCGAGATCCGGCTCGTAGCCCCACGTTTCAAAGCCACCGAGTCCGTGCTCCTCGTTGTAAGCCATCGCGCTCAGCCATTGGCCCGTCACGCCGCTCGCGTCCTGCTCGGCCAGGAACAGGGCCAGCGGCACCACGTTGTCGGCCCGGACGCGCTGCGGCGTCCAGTTGGGGCGGGCCTGGCCGCTGCGCTGACGAATTTCGTTGCGAACGGTCTCTTGCTCATCCGAGCCCGTCGTCGCCGTGTGGCCCGGAAGCAGCACATTCGCCGCGATGCCTGAGCCCTTCAACTCCTGCGCCAGGTAGATCGTCATCGACGACATCGCTGCCTTCGCAGGCTGGTACGAACCCTCGCGGCTCAGGCCGTAGCCCGTAGCTTCGCCCTGCCCGGCTCCGTGGGCATTCAGCACCTGGCTCGACGCCACGGTGATGATGCTGCCACGCTGCTTCTCCAGCATCGGCTGTGCGAACTTCTTGATCACGCGTAGGTTGCCGAAGACGTGGGTCCCGAACATCTTCTCCCACTCGCTGACGTCCGTCTCCAGCACGCTGACGCTGCCGTGCGTGTCGAGATAGAGGTCGCGCTGCCGCGTGCCGCCGTTGGCGATGATCACGTCGATCGTGCCGAACTTCGCCATCGCCTTGTCGTAGATCGCGTTCACGTGCGACTGCAGCGTCACGTCCATGACGCCGATCAGGACATTCTGGTCGCCCTCGATCTCGGCGCGGAAGTCGTGGTCGTCGTTCGAAACGCCCGTCGGGACCCAGGAAAGGTCCGTGGCGATGACTTTCGCCCCCTGCTGGATGAACGCACGCGTCATCTCGCGTCCCATGCCTCGCGCCGCGCCCGTGATCAGAACAACCTTGCCTTCAACTGACATATGGCCCCTCCTGCGGCTGATTCCAGCCGGCTCGGATTATAGGACGCCGGCGAGAAAAGTTCTTAAGTCACCTAAGCATTCAAGCTTGATCCGGAGTAAAATCAGGGGCAACAGAAGTAGGAGGTCGCAATGCTCAGCAAACAAGACAACGACATTCTCTGCAAAGTCGGTCCCGGCACGCCAATGGGGAACGTTCTGCGCGAATACTGGGTTCCTGTCTTTATGTCGAGCGAGCTAACGGCCCCCGATTCTCCTCCGCAGCGCGTCCGCATCCTGGGCGAAGACCTCATCGGCTTCCGCGCCACAAGCGGAGACGTCGGCCTCGTCGCCAATTCGTGTCCCCACCGCGGCGCGTCGCTCTTCTTCGGCCGCAACGAGGAAGACGGCCTGCGCTGCGTCTACCACGGCTGGAAGTTTGACGTCAGCGGCGCCTGTGTCGACATGCCGTCTGAGCCCGCCGAATCCAATTTCAAGAGCAAAGTCCGCGCCCACGCCTACCCGACGCAGGAGCGCAACGGTGTCGTTTGGGCTTACATGGGCTCACGCACTGGCTCAGACCTGCCGCCGCTGCCCGACATCGAGCCGAACATGCTGCCGGAGACGAGCACGCACGTTGAAAAGGCTATGCGCGACTGCAACTGGGTGCAGGGCCTCGAAGGCGACATCGACACCAGCCACCTCGCCTTCCTGCACCTCGGCGGCAACAAGCTCGAGGACGCCAAGCCCGGCTCGTTCGACTACTACACCATCGCCGATAAGGCTCCGCGCTACGACGTGGTGGAAACCGAGTTCGGCACCTCCTACGGCGCCTACCGCCCGGCGGAAGCCGACACCTACTACTGGCGCGTCGCGCACTTCCTCTTCCCCTTCTACACGATGATCCCGACCGGCCTGCTTGGAATGCAGATCCTGGTTCGCGCCTGGGTCCCAGTCGACGACGACCATATGATGTTCTGGAGCTTCGCCGTCCCCAGCACGCTGGCCTTCAACAACACCACGGCCGGCCAGGGCGCCCAGGGCGACGCCGAGGCGGCGAAGAACGCCGCCGGCAAGGCGCCACCGCGACGTCAGCGCCCCGGCTTCGACTACCTGCCGGACGAATCGCACTGGCTCGGCAAGTTCCGCCTCACCCAGAACCGCGAGAACGACTACCTGATCGACCGCGAGGCGCAACGCACGACCTCGTACACCGGCATCCCGGGCATTCACCAGCAGGACCAGGCGATTACCGAGAGCATGGGCACGATTTACGAGCGAACGCGGGAGCACCTTGGCACCAGCGACGCGATGGTCATCCGCACTCGGCGCCGCATGATCAAGGCCGCGAAGGCGCTGGCCGAGGACGGCACGCTGCCGCCCGGAGTCGACGACCCGAAAATCTACCGCTATCGCTCCGGCGGCGTCATCCTGCCGCGCTCAGCCGACTGGCAAGAGGCGACCAAGAGCCTCCAGGCCGCCTTCGTCGAGCACAAGCCCGAGGAGCTCTTCGCCCCAACCGTTTCCTAACGGGCATTACAAGAGTGCAGGAAAGGCTCGCCCTCGGGGGCGAGCCTTTTGCGTTGGATTCACCATGACAACCCGCCCATCACTCCAGTCGGCCGTGAGCACTGGACAGGCCTCAGGGCTTAGACCGGCAGCACGTCCCCATCAGCCGGCGCCGCGACCTCAAACGCGTTCACGACGCCCGCCAGCATCCCGTAATACCCTACGACGGTTGTCATCTCGATCAGCCACGGCTCGCCGTAGCGATTCTTCAGCGCGTCGAAAGTCGCCTGGTCCACCCGGTTGCTGCGGAAGAGCTGCCGTACGTAAGTGACGATCTCGGCCTCGTGCGGCTCCAGCGCTGAAACGTCGCGTTTCTCCTTCACCACGGCGATCGCTTCCTCGCGAAGCCCGCTGCGGCGTCCGGCTGCTACCTGCGCCGCCCAGACGTAGAGGCAGTCTTTCTCTCGCGCGCCCGTAATAATCGCCAGCTCTTTCTCCGGCGACTTCACGATCGAGTCGTAGCGAAAGTAGTTGCCCAGCTCCAGCGCCGGCTTGTCCAGCGGCGGGCTGTGCAGAAGGATGCTGTGCGGCCCGCGGAGCCCCCCGAACACCTCCAGCACCGCGTCGACCACGCTCTGAAACTCGGGCGCCACTTGCGACTTGTCAGAAACAGGCACGATTCTCGGCATCATCTTCTCCTGGGTCCGGGGCGGAGCTCCGGCTTCAAAACGCCCCTGCGCAAACTACGCCAAACGTTGCGGTGCCGCCTTCAGCGGGGTCTCAGGGCGGATCCCCGGCTTCGACAATCCTAGCGTGCCGCCGCGTAGATCTGCTCGATGAGCTCCCATGTTTTGACCGTGTCGGCGAAGTTACAAGACGGTTGGCGCCCTTCCTTGACGCAATCGATGAAATAGCGGCTCTCGTGCCAGAACCCCAGCCAGTGCTCCGGCGTATTGCCGAACGGCTGGCCAAAGACGCGCGACTCGAACACTTCGCGCTCCCCGCTGTCGGCAACGATGTAGCTCTCGCGCTCGGCGTCCACGTAGGCGCTGATGTTGCGGCCGTGAATCTCGGCCCGGAAGATGCCCGGCGCCGTCGCCCCTTCGCCCAGCGCTGAGCCACCGTTTGCGAGGTCGTAGTTCAGCTGCCCCACCGCGCCGGACGAGAACGCGACCTGCGCCATCACGGCGTTGGCCACCGGCCCCGGCGCGTACAACGTCCGCACGTGGCTCGAAACGCTGACCACGTCGCCGCCGCAGAGCCACCGCAAGTTGTCGACGGCGTGCATGCCGTCCGACGTCAGCTGGTCGAGGATTCCCGTCGCCGCGGGTCGCTCGAAATCCCGCGTGGACTTCAAATTCGCCACCGCGACTGCGTGGATCGGCCCGCGTTCCTCCACCCGTGCCTTCAGTGCCGTCATCACGGGCAGGAATCGCCGCTGGAACCCCACCATCGTGATGCAGCCGTGCTGCTCGGCGTTGTATGCCAGCAGCTTGATCTGGTTCAGCGTCAGCCCAGGCGGCTTCTCGATGAAGACGTTGTACCCCTGCTTCAGCGCGAAAGTCACCGGCTCCTGGATCGCGTCCGGACCCATGATGATGTATACCGCCTGCGGGTCGACCTCCGCCAGCATCTGTTCGTAATCCGCGTAGGTCTTCGGCACGCCCCAGCGCTTTGCGGTCTCGGCGGCTCTCCCTTCGTCGCGGTCGCACAACGCCACCAGATCGACGTCCGGCTGGCTTGCGACGGACGGATAGTGGCGCCAGTTCGCCTGCTTCCCCGCACCAATAAACGCAATTCGCAATTTCTGCTCGTTCATCGCCCCGTCCTGTTCTACAGCCAGCCTTGTCTTCTCTGCGCGCGCCATTGTATCAACGCCAGGCCGCCCCGGATGCCGATTATTGCTGTAGACTTAACCCTAACGCGCACGGGAGGGAATACATGCTCTCGATTCAAGACAACGAAACGCTCTGCCGCGTCGGTCCCGGCACGCCGATGGGCGACCTGATGCGGCAGTACTGGCTACCGCTGCTCTACAGCTGGGAGATCGTACCTGACGGCCCACCGCAGCGCGTCCGCATCCTCGGCGAGGACCTGATCGCGTATCGCACCACGGGCGGTGACGTCGGGCTGATCCAGAACGCCTGCCCGCACCGCGGCGCCTCGCTGTTCTTCGGCCGCAACGAGGAAGACGGCCTGCGATGCGTCTACCACGGCTGGAAGTTCGACGTCAGCGGCTCCTGCGTCGACATGCCGTCCGAGCCCGCGGAGTCCAACTTCAAGAACAAGGTCCGCGCCCACGCCTACGCGGCCGAAGACCAGGGCGGCATCGTCTGGGCCTACATGGGCCCGGATCAGGCCAATCCCCCCGGCGTGCCGGAGTTCGAATGGTGCGGCCTGCCGGAAGAGCAGGTGCATCACCAGTACAAGGGCATCTACGAGTGCAACTGGATGCAGGCCCTCGAAGGCGACATCGACACCTCGCACCTGTACCTGCTGCACGCCCGGCTTGAGCCCTCTCAGCCCGACATCTACGGCGTTTACCACCCCGACAAGGCGCCCCACCTCGACATCATCGACACGGACTATGGGATCTACTACGGCGCCAGCCGCCAGGACGGGCCCAGCCGAACCTACTGGCGCACGACGCAGTACCTCTTCCCGGTATTCACGATGTTCCCCGGTACTCCGGACGGCACCGTGCCGCAGCATATGTATACGCCGATCGACGACAACCACACGATGCACTGGGGCCTGCGCTGGCACCCGACTCGGAAGTTCGACGGCCCGCGCAAGCTACAGCAGGTCGTCACCAAGCTCCCGGAAGAAAACGGTATGGGGCCGATGAAGCCGACGCAGCACGGACGGCCCTACCCCGACTGGTGGCCCGTCGCAGAGCATGCCAACGACTTCCTCATGGACCGTGAGGTCCAGCGCACGATGAACTTCACAGGCATCCCGACCATCCGTCTTCAGGACGCCGCGGTAACTGCCAGCATGGGGACGATCACACCGAGGCACCGCGAGCACCTGGGCACGGTAGACGCGATGATCATCATGACGCGCCGCAAGCTCCTCAAGGCCGCCAAAGCGCTACGGGAATCAGGAACGCCGCCTCCAGCGGCAAGTGACCCGTCAGCCTTCCGCCGTCGC
This sequence comes from uncultured Chloroflexia bacterium, assembly GCA_963766645.1. Classification (GTDB taxonomy): domain Bacteria; phylum Chloroflexota; class Dehalococcoidia; order DSTF01; family WHTK01; genus WHTK01. The sequence goes on from CAVYAY010000003.1 coordinate 392,020, forward strand.
TCCTGCTCCACCGTCCTGCCGCCCGAGGTCATCTGGCACGAGGCGCTCGCGGACTGGCACGCGGCCCGCACCACGCAGGTGCCAACGGGCGAGACGCCGCAGGCAGAGGTAATACGGTCGACGTAGGCATAGTGGGGCGCGTCGCCCCGCTCAAGCGCCTCGCGCGTAGACCGGCGACGCCGGGTAGGCCATCCGGCTCGCGATCGCGAACATCACGGCGGAGCCGCTGAACGTCAGCACGTACATCACGAGCGCCCAGTCGTAGGAGCCCGTGGTGTCGAAGATCAGCCCGGAAACCGACGGGCTGAGTATCTCGCCCATCGTCTCGATGACAACGATAGCGCCCAGGATTGTGGCGAAGTGCCCCATGCCAAACGCCCGCGTCAGCGTCAGTGCTTCGATCATCGAGCCTGCAGTCGTCCCGATAACCCAGAGTCCGAGAAAGATCAGGACCCCAGAAATTCCCGTCCCTGTCAAAAGGAGCACGCCCATCCCGCACGCCAGCAGGCTGATCAGTCCCACCGCCGCGGTCTCGAAGCGTTGGAAGCGGTCCACAACCGTCCCGAGCGCCAGTCGCGAGACGATTCCCGCCCCTGACGCCAGCGAGACAAGGAGCGCCGCGGTCTCGCGCGAGATGTCCCTCGACTCGAAGAACGGCACCAGGTGCACCGTCCAGCCAATCATCCCGTAGAAAAACAGCATCAGCCCGATCGAAAGCACCCAGAAAATCGGCATCCGGATCGCTCGGCCCAATGTCAGGCTGGCTGCCGCTGCGCGCGATTCCCCGCTACGGCCCCGCGCTTCACCGAAGGCTTCTGTCTCCTCCGGCGTCGGGTCGTCTCGCAACACGAACACGGCCAGCGGCAGAACCAGCGCCGCCGAGATGATCCCGGAGAAGACGAACCCGCCGCGCCAGTCCGTAGCCTCGATCACCAGAGCCAGCAGCGGCAGCACCACGAAACCGCCCAGCGAAAACCCGACGCCGAGGATGCTCAGCGCCGCCCCGCGCCGGCGGTCGAACCACCGCGACGTTAGCGCTTGGAACGGGATGAAAAACATCATCTGGCGTGCCGCCGCGTTGATTGCCGAGAACAGGTACCACTGCCACAAAGAGCCTGTCGCGGCCAGCAGCTGAAACGTCAGCGCCGCCAGGATGCTGCCCACGATGACCGAAGAGCGCGGCCCGAATCTATCGATCCACCGCCCGATCGCCGGTCCTGCCAGGCCGCTGACCAGGATCCCCGCCGAAAAGCCCAACGAGACCTCGGCCCGCGACCAGCCGAACTCCTGCTCCAGCGGATGGACGTAGAGCCCCAACGACCACGCCGCCAGGCCGCTCACCACCGTCATGGCGGCAACAGAGGCCGCCAATATCCACCAGCCGTAGTAAATGCGGCGGGCCCCGCTGACATGTCTCATGCGGTGCTGAGCTGCTCCTTGCCTTCGATGCCGGGCACCGGGCGGTTCGGCGGCTGCACGAAGTACAGACAAGCAAAGGCAGCGGCGATCCCGATCGCCACCAGCAGCAGGCCGAACGTGTACGTCCCGAAAGCGTCCCGCGCTAGCGCGATGATGAACGGCCCGCCCGCCAGCGTCATCGCGCCCAGCGGCCTTCCTACGCCGCTGATAGCACCAACGTGCGCCCGTCCGAAGTACGCAGCCCAGACGAGGAAATGCAGCGGGATGTACGCCCCAACGTAGAAGCCCACCAGCGCGCCGTAAGCCAGCGCCGGCGAGCCAACGGTAGACGGGACCAGCAGGATCGCGGGCACCGCCAGGGCGCCGTAGCCCGTCAGCAGCAGCATTACCGATCTGAGCTCGAACCGGTTCGCCAACGAGCCCCAGAAGAACTTCGCCGCGATCGACGCCACGCCGTAGAAGACCAGCGCTGTCGCGGCGGTATCGAGCTCCATGCCGCGGTCGACGAACAGGTTCGTCATGTTCGCCGGGAGGCCGTTCGCCGCCATCGCGCCGAACGCCACAGCCACGGTGAGGATCCAGAACGTGCGCGTGTGCATCGCCTCGCTCCGGGTAAAGCTTGCTTCCTCTCGCACCGGAGGCCTGACGATGTCCTGAGGCCTCCTTTCATCGCCGTCCGGGAGCAGGCCTATGTCCTCCGGCTCGCGCCGCAGGAAGATGGCGGGAAATGCTGAAAACAGGAAGGCTAGCAACCCCAGCACCAGCCACCCGCTGCGCCAGCCCAACGCGTGGTCGATAGCGACCAGGATCGTAGGCAGCACGAAGGCCGCGAGGCCCCCACCTGCCGACGCCAGCGACACGGCCATCCCGCGCCGTCTGACGAACCACTTCGGGATGATCACCGTCGCGCCGATCTGCAGCGCCTGGGCGATCCCGCCCACGACGCCAAACAGAAGCACGAATTGCAGCTCTGACTGCACCACGCTGATCAGCAGCAGCGCCGCAACGTTGATCAGACCACCCAGGAGCGCCAGCAGGCGGATACCATGCTCACGGTCCATGTAAGGACCCACGAAGGGCGCTACAACAATGCCTGTCCAGCCGCGCAGGCTCAACGCGAAGAAGAAGGCTGAGTTGCCCCAGCCCAGGTCTTCCTTCATCGGGATCGCGAAGATGCTGGCGGCCCAGGTCAGGCCAATGCCGAAGAATGTCGTGAACAGGGCGATGACGACGATAACCCAGCCGTAGAAGAAGGGCATTCGGCGCTGCCAGGAAGTCGATCCGTGAGTCGTGCCTTGCTTCATCCAGTCTGCCGCCAGTGCTCGCGGGGCCTTCCGACGTTAGGCCCGGCTCACAATAGCTTGTTCATCAAGGAAGGCAAGACGCGGTCCGAGTCTGTCGCATAGGCTGGCCCGTTCACCACCACGTACGTCATCTCGCCATCGAACTCGTACGGCGTGCCCGCCGCGATGAATACGACGTCTCCGTCTGTAACGGGCTCCGGCTCATCCGCGTCCCCAATCAGAAAACGGCCCGTGCCCGAGAGGATGTAATAAGCGCGCTCGCTGGTCTCATTGACCACGCGGTCGTGGTGGCCCCAGATTCGCACCCAGGTCATGCTCAGGCTGGTGCTGTGCTCGTCTATGTTGATCAGTCGCTTCAGGACAAGGGGGCGCGGTTCCTGCGGGATCTCGAGCTGCTCCCCAGCGTGAATGATCACCGTGGGCCTCCTACGGATATTGGCTTCGGCGGGGATTATGGCACCGCGGCGCCATCACCTCCAACAATCCGTGAGGTGGGTTGTCCGGGAAGGACGTTCGCTAGGAGACTGAACCAGCGCCCAGCGTCAACCGGCGCCACCCGAGCTGCTCAACGCCGTACCGCAAAAGGGCATACAGGAAGACCGCCGCCCCAGCCATCTCCAGGGGGTCCTGGAGGAGATTGCTCCACCCAACTTGAGTCTGGTAACCCTTTGAGACCAGAAAGCCTTCGAGCATCTCAGCGAACAACGCTCCAGAGACGTAGATAGCACCAGCGCCGAAGAACAAAGCGAGGTAGAGACGTGGCAGGGACCTGAACGAACGCCAGTAATTCAGGCCGACGACTGCTGCGAATATTGAACCAGGGATGACCCAGGCAAATTGCAAGAAGCCACCAGTTTCGACGACGGTGCCGAGGTAGGCGCCAGTGGTCTCATGGAACCCCACCTGCTCATCGATTGACATTGCGACGAAGATCAGGCCCAGCACCAACCAAGCGGTGCGACGCGGCCCCCTCCGGCTCATTTCCCACTCCGAAATCGTAAGAAGCACCACGCCACAGCCGAGCAGCAGCACCACGCTATACCAAGTGGGCAAGCTCTGCTCTTGCTGGAGCCTGAAAAGGCTGCGCGCCCTCTCTCCGTCGGAGCCTGCTCCGACCCTAAGCAGGTCATTCACGAAAAAATCTGTCGAGAGAACATGAAGGACGGTGAGAAAAGCGGTCAGGATAAGGCTCCAGCGCAGAACCAGCGCGGGAAGGTGAGCCAGGTCAATCGACCAGGTGGACTCCCCCTCACCCCGAGTGTCTGGCGGAGTGTTTAGCGTCATCGGTGAAGTGTCCCGCTTGATCGCAAGTATGGCCAAACCTTTACCCTCGTCTTTGAAAACGCTCTCCTGACCATCCTGTTTCAGCCCGCTGAGCTGGAAGCCCGTGGAACAGAAAACCTGGACTCCCAACCTGATAATCTAAGCGTCACGGCAAGGAGACAACCTTGACCACCGATTCTAGCGTCTGCTCATGGATGTAAAGCCGATCCAGTTCACCAGCGCTGGCCTCCAGCTCGAAGGCCTGCTCTACGCGCCCGACACGGCCCTAACCGCCGCGGTCGTCATCTGCCACCCGCACCCCCTCCGCGGCGGCGATATGCTTAACAACGTCGTCGCCGCCATCGCAAGCGGGGTGCTCGCTGCCGGCTTCGCCGCCCTGACCTTCAACTTCCGCGGCGTCGGCGCCAGCCAGGGCACGCACGACGAGGGCCGTGGCGAGCAGGACGACGTCCGCGCCGCGCTCAAGTACGCAGCCTCAGTCGATGGCATCGAGCGCGTTGGCCTCGCCGGCTACTCCTTTGGCGCCGGCGTCGCTTCCTCAGTAGCGCCTGAATACGGAGCCTCGCTCCCCGTCGCCCTGACCTCGCTTCCGACCGGCGCCGCCGACACTGCCTCCCGCCTCGAAGCTTGCCCCGGCCCTTTGCTTCTCATCTCCGGCGACGCCGACCACGTCAGCTTCCCTGAGCAGCTGTTACTCGCCGCCCAGAACCGCCCAGACGATTCGACCGAGGTCGTAATCGCCCCCGGCGTCGACCACTTCTGGCGCGGCGCCGAGCCTCTTCTCGAGCAGCACGTCGCGGCCTTCTTCACGAGACACCTCGGCGCGGCCTGAACCCCGCCTATAATCGTCACGCCCCGCAGCGCCGAATCGAGGAGGCAGTCTCACATGGCAGTCCTGGGCAAACACGCCGTAATGCAGCAGCTCCTGGCCGAAGGCACGAAGTACGTCTTCGGTAACCCTGGTTCCACGGAGCTTGCCTTCATGGATGGCCTGCAGGACTACCCGGAGTTGGAATACATCCTCGGCCTGCACGAAACCGTCCCGCTTGCCATGGCAGACGGCTACGCCCGCGCCACCCACAAGCCCGCCGTCGTCAACGTCCACATCGCGCCCGGCCTCGCCAACGCGATGAGCATGATCTACAACGCCCGCAAGAACGGCGCGCCGCTCGTCGTCACCGTCGGCCAGCAGGACACGCGCTACACCGCGACCGAGCCCTTGCTCTACGGCCGACCTCGTCCGGTTCGCCGAGCCCTGGACGAAGTGGGTCGGCGAGGCTCATCGCGCCGACGACATCCCGATGCTAATGCGGCGCGCCTTCAAGGTCGCCGCCGAGCCGCCGCAGGGCCCCGTCGTCCTCAGCCTGCCGCAGGACGTCCTCGACGGCGAGGTCGACGAGCCGATCACGCCGACCACCCACACCGAGCTGGGCCAGCCGCCCCGACCCCTCAACCGCCGCTCGCATCGCCCGCTACCTCGCCGAGGCCGAGAACCCGATCATCCTCTGCGGCGACAACATGGCGCTCTCCAATGCCGCACCCTGATGTCGCCGCGCTGGCGGAGCTGGCGGGCTGCCCGGTCTCGCAGACGGCCAGCCGTCAGTGGAACTTCCCCACCAACCATCCGCTCTTCGTCGGTCCGCTGGGCTTCCTCGGCGGCGCCAAGGAGTCGTTGGCCGGCCACGACGTCATCGTCGCCATCGGAACGCGGCAACCCGTTCATGCCGCTGTTCTACGAGGGCGGCAGCCCGATCCCGGACGGCGCCGTCTTCATCCAGATCGACGTCGATTCCTGGGAGCTGGCGAAGAACTATCCCGTCACGATGAGCGTCCTCGCCGACACGGCCTGGACCGCCCGCGACGTCCGCGAAGCCCTAGACCGCGCCCTGACGCCGGCTCAACGCGCCAACTGCGAGCAACGCGCCGCCGAGATCGCGCAATCGACAATCGAAATGCGCGCCAAAGCGCAGGAGCAGCTACGTAGCGAGTGGGACGATAGCCCAATCAGCCCAATGCGCCTCGTCGCCGAGGTCCGTGACGCCGCGCCGCGCGACACCGCGTTCGTCGGCTCCGGCGGCACCTCCGGGCGCGCGCCGTTCGCCCAGCTCATCGAGCTGACGCAGCCCGACTCCTTCTTCGACGGCAACGCCTCGCTGGGCTTCCCGCTGCCCGGCACCCTGGGCGTCAAGCTCGCGCTGCCCGGACCGACCCGTCATCGGTCTCTTGCGCGAGGGCGATAGCATGTACAGCATCCAGGGCCTCTGGACCGCGGCGAAGTACAACATCGACGTCACCTACGTCGTCTTCAACAACGCCAGCTACCGCATCCTCAAGCAGGGCATGGTGCGCTACCTCGGCGCCACGTGAGCGCAAGAGCGAGTTCCTCGGCATGAACTTCGGCGAGCCCGCGATCGATCTCGCGAAGCAGGCCGCCGTCTGGGACATCCCCGCGTCCCGCGTCGACCACCCGGCAGACATCGCCCCGGCGCTGCAAACAAGCCCTCGACCACGACGGCCCCTCCCTCGTCGACGTCGTCATCGACGGCAGCTACGGCCACCACTTCTAGCCCACCACTTCCACAGCGGGAGGCAAACAATGACCGCGCGCAGGCTCCTGACCGAAACAGTCCCCGTACCCCAGGCCATCGCCCAGGTCCTCGAAGAAGGCGGCGTCCGCTTCGTCTTCGGTATGCCCGGCGGCCGCACGATCCCGATTTACGACGCCCTTTACGACCGCCGCGCCACGATCCGCACCGTCCTGGCGCGGGAGGAAGGCCTCGCCGCCGTCATGGCTGACGCCCACGGCCGCCTCACGGGCCGTCCCGCCGTCGCCATGGGCCAGGCCGCCTTCATGCTGACGAACGCGGGCATGGGCATCGTCGAGGCTTATCTTGCCGGCAGCCCCATGCTCGTCATTGCCGACCTCAGCGATGGGCACCCCTTCACGCAGCACGGCCCGTATCAGTCCGGCAGCGGTGACTTCGGCAGCTGGGACGCCCGCGACGTGATCCGCGGCTACACGAAAGAGGTCTTCGTCGCCCGCGACGCCGCGTCCGCCGTCCAGATGACGCAGCTCGCACTCAAGCATGCCACCACCGGCCAGCCGGGCCCTGTCGCGCTGCTCTTCCACAGCGCCGCGCTCGCGGGCAGCGTCGGCCCCCAAACGACGCCGCGCCTCTACGCCACGGAGCAGTACTTGCCCTCGCAGCGCGAAACCGCTAACGCTGACGACGTCGCCGCAGCCGTCGAGGCGCTGGCGCGGGCCTCTCGACCCGTCATCCTCGCCGGCAACGGCGTCCGCATGAGCGCCGCCCAGACACGGCTACGAGAGTTGGCCGAGTTGCTCGGAGCGCCCGTCGCCACCACAGCTGCCGGCAAAGGCACGTTCCCGGAGACGCACCCCCTCGCCCTCGGCGTCTTCGGCAACTTCGGCCTCGAAGCCGCCAACGCCACTGTGGCAGACTCGGACCTCGTCCTCGCCGTCGGCACCAAACTCGGCCCCACCGACACCGCGAACGAGAACCCTGCCCTGCTCGACCCCGAGCGCCAGGTCTTCCTGCAGATTGATGTCGAGCCGCGTCACGCCGGCTGGTCGTTCCCCGTCCAGCACCCCCTGATCGGCGATGCCGCGGCCGTCCTGGGACAGCTGGTCGACGCCGTGCGTCAGGCCGAGCTCCCCGGGCGCGTCAACGGCGCGCAGGAGGTCGCCGAGGCCCACCGCGCTCACGCCTCGTTCAACGTCCCCGAGTCCGAATCCACAGCGTGGCCGATCCTGCCGCAGCGCCTCATCGCGGACTTGCACGGCGCCGCGCCGGACGATTGCATCATCACCTGCGACGCCGGCGAGAACCGGCTGTTCATGATGCATCACTTCCAGACAAAGGGAACCATGGAGTACCTGCAGCCCGCCGCGGTCGGCGGCATGGGCTACGCCGTACCCGCGGCACTCGCCGCGAAGCTAATCCACCCGCAGCGCGGCGTCATCGCCGTCTGTGGCGACGGCGGCTTCGGCATCGCCCTCAACGGCCTGCTCACCGCCATCGAGCAGCGCATCGACATCGTCACCGTCGTCTTGAACAACTCGGCGCTCGGCTGGGTGCGGCACGGCCAGGGCGACCGTCCCATCGCCTCCAGCTTCCACGCCTTCGACTACGCCGCGATCACCCGCGCCATGGGCTGCGAGTCCTACCGGGTCGAAGACCCAGCCGAAATCACGCCTTCAATCGAGAAAGCGCTCGGCCGCGGCAAGCCCGCCGTCGTAGAGGTCATTACGTCCCTCGACGCGACCTTCCGAGACGTGACGTCTCCGTTAGCCGCCTACCCGCTGCGCGCATAGATAGGGTGTCTTCCTTAAACCGAGTCCGCTCGCCTGAGACTTTCGGTGCAGAGCCACTTGGGCAACCTCAAGGGACGTTCGGTGCTTGCACCCAACCCGTCTCATCCACCGAACCGTCGGCGTTTCTCCAGCGAACGAATGCAACGTCTGGATTCTGTCCTCGGCCGGGCGGGTCGCCGGGTTCGAAGCCCTCCGGCCAACCGTTAGTCTCTCGGATCGGGAACCTTTCCTGATGCTCTGGTCGAAGTCCCGCGAACGTTGCGTGGCGTCGTGGAGACGTGAGTACAACCAGAATGTCCGTGGCTGGACCCGGTCCCTGATTGGTGACTACTAGACCGCCTTTACCACTCCAGCCGTCGACTACGAGCCTCGTCCGTTGCCGGCGCTGTCGTTCATCTTCGTTCGCTCGGACTGAAGCGCGCTGCAGTTCCAGTCCCTCGTTCGCTAGTAGGTTCGACTTATCGGCAGCTTCCGCCGAACGAACTGCGGCATCGGCCGAACGCTTAGCGACGGTCACGCTTTCTTCCGCGGCGCCGGCCGACTTTTCCGACGCGGCCGCAGATTTAGCAGCAAAGAAGAGCGCGACTACAGCGACGACCGCCGAAAAAATGGCAAGAGCTTCCGTCATTTCAGTTCCGCCGCACTGAGAACCGCTTTAGAGAACTTCCCCTGTCCGCTACCTAGCCAAACGGCTCCGGGTCGTCCGCCCGCATTGGGTACATCACGTGCTCGCCCGCCTCGACGCGCCGCACGTTCTCCGCAATGCGCTCGAACGTGTTCATCCACCCCTGCACGCCGCCCGCCGTATGCGGCGTCAGCACCACGTTGTCCAGCGTCAGCAGCGGGTTACTCAATGGCAGCGGCTCCACCGAATACACGTCGATGCCCGCTGCCCGCATCTTCCTGCTGCGCAGCGCGTCCACCAGCGCCGCCTCGTCCACCGTGTTACCGCGCCCCGTGTTGACGAAGATCGCGCTTGGCTTCATCAGACCAAACTCGCGCGCCCCCAGCATCTTGCGGCTCTCCTCCGAGTACGGCACGAACGAAACGACGACGTCGCTCTGCGACAGCAGGTCGTCCAGCGACGCGTATTCCACACCGAAGTAGGCCTCGTGGCGCGGGCTCAGACGGTTGCGCTTGTTGTACAGCACCCGGTTGTTGAACGGCGGCAGCATCCGCGCAAAGCAGGCGCCGATCTCACCGAAACCGATGATCCCCACCGTCTTGTCGTTCAGCGTGTCGACGTCCGGCCAGCGCACCCAGTTCACCGTCGGCGTCGGGCCGATCTGCTCCGTCTCCGGCAGCCCCTCCGGGTTCAGCCCCTCATGCACCGCCTTGTGCCCGTCGACGATTCGCCGCAGCACCGCCAAAGTCAGCGACAGCGTGTGCAAAGCCACCCGGTCCGATACCCCGAACGGCAGCACCGAGATCGGAATGCCATGCGCTAGCGCCGCCGCTGCGTCGCCCTTCGCCCGCGTCAGGCCTATGCGCTGCATGAAGCGCAGCTTCGCCATCGAGGCGATCAGTGCCGCGTCGACCGGGTAGTTCCACCACACGGCCGCTTGTGCGTCCTCGTAACCGTCCGGCGGCTCTCCCGCCTCGGTCGCGACGACGACCTCGTGGCCGTGCAGGTACTGGCTCGGGAACTCGGCCAGTCGGGCCTCCAGCGGGTCGAGAAACGCGATCTTCAAGCCATATCTCCTCTAGATGCCTTCGCCCCAGACCTTGGCCGACAGGTAGTCCGCCGCGCCGTCCCAGACGTCCAGGTCTTTCGACAGCACGATGTCGATCGGCCGCACCCGGGTCTCGCCCTCAGCGGCCGGCTCCAGCGGCTCGGTGCCTTCCTGCAGCTCGCGCAGCGTCTTCAGCAGCCGCTGCCTTACCTGGATGATCGCCCCATCGGCGCTGACCAGGTGCTCCAGTGCGCGGTCGGCAATCGGTCCGCCCTGGTCCGACTGCACCGCCCAGTCCTGCGCCGGGATCGACTTGATCCCCGTGAACGAAGCCCCCGTCTTCTGCAGCGCCCGGTCGATCAGGTAGTTGTTCTCGGCGCGCTCCTTCGGCTGGAACGTGCCCGGGACGATCTCCGGGAAGTTCACGCCGGCATTTCGCGCCGTGTACAGCTCCGAATCGGTGAGGGCGCGCTCCGGGTGCCAGATGATGCGGAAGTAGAGCTGCCGCTCGTCATCCACCGGCACGCGTACCTGGAAGTGAATCGGCGTTCCCGGCTTCGCCGCGATCATCGTGAAGGACGGCATCAGCCACTGGTTGACGCGCCAGTAAAGCGTCTCGGCCGGTCCCGTGCGCTGGGCCGCCAGCATGATGCCGTAGCCCGTCTCCTTGAACGCCCAGCGCGGCGCCTTGTCGACGAACATCGTGGTCTCCATCCGGCCCATCCGGGCCAGCTCCCCCGCGGTGCTATCGGCCCGGCCGTGCAGGAAGCTCACGTGGCTGGAGTCGATGTCGCCCTCCAGTCCCTGCATCCAGTTCCCCTCGATGAACATCTTCGAGATGTATCGGTTCGCCGCCGGGACTGCGTTGATCTCGAAGTCCGGCAGCGCCGGCTTCTGCTCCGGCGGCCCCATGTACGCCCAGATCAGCCCGCCCATTTCAACCGCCGGGTACGCCGCGTACGCCGAGACCTTGTCGCGATAGCTCTCGCCCTCCGGCGTGTTCGGCACGTCGAGGCAGCGCCCTTCGACGTCCCATTTCCAGCCGTGGTAGGCGCAGCGCAGGCCGCCGTCCTCGTTGCGGCCCCAGAAGAGGGACGCCATGCGATGCGGGCAGCGCTCGTCCAGCACGCCGATACGCCCCATCGAGTCGCGGAACGCCACCAGACGCTCGCCGAGCACTTTCATGCGCACCGGCGTGCAATCCGGCGCCGGCAGCTCGTCCGAAAGCAGCACCGGCAGCCAGAAGCGCCGGTACAGTTCCCCCATCGGCGTCCCTTGCCCAACGCGTGTAATCAGCTCGTTTTCGCGCTCGCTCAGCATCGCCTAACCTCCCGGCCGTTCCGGCAACATGTCTCCGCACCCGGCCCGGTGCGCCCAGTACTGCCACGCCCGCCACGTCTCCGGCGAATTCGGCCGGTAACCGCCGCCGCGGCTCCGGGCCCCGATCTCGCCCGCCGACAGCGGCTTGACGGCGCCCATCTGCAGTCCCTTCATCAACGCCCGCGCGTTTCGCGGCAGGTAGATCGACATCCTCACGACGTCGACGATCGACCCCGCGGCGGCGGCAAAGCCGTGGCCTCGCATCAGCACCACGCTGTGATCTCCCAGCCGCGCCGCCAGGTCGTCGCCCTGCGCCGTATTCGTCACCAGCAGGTTCGTCTCGTCGCCGAAGCGGTCCGCGATGTCCCAGACCGGCACCTCGCCGCCGATGAACGCCCCGGAGTGGATCACCGGCACCAGTGGCTGCTTCGAAATGCCGAACGGCAGCGTGTCTTCGGCGTGCGCGTGAACCACCGACATCACGTCCGGCCGCCCGGCGTAGATCGCGCTGTGGATGAAGCGCTCGATGTACGGCGTCCGCAGATCGCCGCTCGCGGGCTCGCCGTCCAACCCGAACTCGATAATGTCCTCGAAGCCGACGAACTCGGGCGCCAGCGAGCGCGACAGATAGAAGCGCTCCGGCGCCTCGGGATGCCGCACGCTGATGTGTCCGTACGCGTCGACCACTCCTTCGCTGCTCAGCACCCGGTTGCCGATGACGAGGTCCCGCAACACGTCGTCTCGTTGACTCATACGTCTCTCCCCCGCTAGTGCAGGTAACTCCCGCCGTCGACCACAATCGTCTGGCCCGTCACGAACTCGCTGGCGGGTGAGGAAAGGTAGATCAGCGTCCCCAGCAGATCCCCCGGCACTTCGTCACGGTCCAGGATGCGCTGCGAACGCCGCGCCGTCGTCCCGCGCGCCGCCCGCTCGGCCAGCACGGTCGGGCTGTCGGTGGCGCCTGGCGCGATCGCGTTCACGGTGATCCCTGTCGGCCCTAAATCAGTAGCCATGCTGCGCGTCAGATTCACGACGGCGCCCTTCGACGCCGCGTAGTGGATCAGCGCCGGCGATCCCTTGAACGCGAGCCCGGATGCGATGTTAATCACTCGGCCGTAGGGCTCGCGTTGCATCAGGTCCAGGCACGCTTCCGTGCAGTCGTAGACGCCGCGCACGTTCACCGCCATCACCTTGTCCCATTCGTCCTCCGGGACCTCCCAGGCCGATGGGCGCGACGGCAGCACCGAAAACACCGCCGCGTTGTTGACCAGGATGTCCAGTCGGCTCCAATGAGCGTCGACCTCCACCACCATCGCCTCGATGCTGGTCCGGCTCGAAACGTCTAGCTCGACGCCCATCACGTGACCCGGATGCTCTTCGCTCAGGCGCGCGCTCGCCTCCCTGACGGCCACCGGGTCGATATCGGCCATCACGACCCGTGCGCCCGCTTCGGCCAGCGCCTCCGAGTAGAACAACCCGATGCCTTTCGCCCCGCCGGTCACGATGGCGACCTTGCCGTCGAGCTTGAACAGGTCCAGCGCGCTCATCTAACAGTCCTCACTCCCTCGACGCCCTAGTTTAGTCGCCCCTCGACCCGCGTGCGCCCGGATTTCACGCAAACGGATTCCCCGAACTCGCGACGCAGGCTAACCTTGCAGGGAAAGCGTCACTTTGAGAGGAACAGACCATGAACGACCGGAACGACTGGAACCGCAAGGTCACCGAAGAGTTTCGCGCCAACGCAGGCAACGTCGAGCAGTTCAAAGGCATCCCGTTGCTGCTGTTGCACCACACCGGCGCGAAGAGCGGCCGCAGCTACATCAACCCGCTCGCATACCTTCCCGACGGCAAGCGCATGGTGGTCTTTGCCTCGAAGGGTGGCGCCGACACCAATCCGGACTGGTACCACAACCTCGTCGCGCACCCCGACGTCAAGGTCGAGCTCGGCAACGGCGACGTCATCGATGCGAAAGCCGTCGTCCTGCAGGGCGCCGAGCGCGAGAGAATCTACAACCTCCAGGTCGAGCGTGTGCCCGTCTTCGCCGAGTACCGCGCCAAAACCAGCCGTGAGATCCCGGTCATTGCCCTCGACCCGGAGTAGTCGCCGCGTCTACGCTGGCGCAGTGACCGCGGCCGGACCCTCCACCAGCCACGGCCGCGACAGCGCGAAGCCTGCGCTGGCGGCGATGCAACACACCCCAAATGCGACGAAGACCGCCGTGTAGCTGTCCGTCAAGTCGAAGGCGAACGCCACCAGCAGCGGCGCCGTGGCCCCCGCCACCGTCCCGATCGCCGACGAATACCCCACGAGCGTCCCGACAATGTGCCGCCCGTAGTAGTCCGGGAACGTCTGCGCCCGGAACTGCAGCGACCCAGCGACCGTGACACCCAGGAAGATCGTCGTCGCGTAGATTGCCAGGATTGACGTCGGCAGTGCGTAGATGATGATACTGACGCCGTACAGCAACCCCCATAGCACCAGCGCCCGACGAATTCCCGCGCGGTCCACGGTGAAACCCCAGACGAATCGCCCGGCCACCGCCCCGAAGCCGTAGATGCTGACCGTAGCCGCGCCCTGCTCTAGCGAGAACCCCTTGCTCTGCACGTACGCCGCCATGTGGATAAAGATCGACGACGCCGGCAGCATCGTCAGCGCGAATCCCGCCGTCAGCAGCCAGAACGACGCGCTCCTCATCACTTCACGAGCCGTCCAAACCGGATCTGCCACCTCCACAAGGGTCTCGTCGCGCATCGACGCGTCTGACACCGCCAGTTCAACCCCGCCGTCCGGCGCCAGGCCCATGTCCTCGGGCCGCCGCCGTACCGTGACCCACGCGATCGGCGCCACGGCCCACAGCAGGCAGCCCATCACCACCCAGACCGACCGCCAGCCCCACTCGTTGGCCACGGCCGCCATCGCCGGCGCCAACACCAGCCCTGCCGTCGCGCCGCCGAACGTGTAGAACATGATCGCCTTGGCCCGCTGGCGCACGAACCACGCCGAGACCGCAGCAACCGGCGCCAGCGTCGATAGGCCCGGCAGTGTCACCCCAAACACGCCCCAGATTACGTACGGCTGCCATTCGGCCTGCACTAGCGCCAGTGCAAACAGGCAGGCGCCGGCCAGCAGCGCGCTCGCTGTCATCAGCAGCCGCGTGCCGTGCCTATCGACCACCGGGCCCAGCCACGCTCCGAACGCGCCGCCGACCAGCCTCTCGACCGTCAGCACGCCGACTATCGCGCTACGGCTCCAGCCGAGGTCGTCCTGCATCGGCAGGATCATCACGCCGAAGACCCAGCCGCTCGCGCCGGTGGCGTTGAACTGCGCCAGAAAGGCCGTGAGGACTATCCACCAGCCCCTGTAGCGCAATTTGCCTCCCGCGTTTTACGACACACGCGACAGGCGGATGCTGCAGCGTCGAGTCGGCCGGACCCCGCCTGGTTAAGTGCCGAGAGTACCGGGGTGGTAGACGTCTTCCAGCTTGACGGGCCGCCGGATCAGCCCCTGCTCCAGCGAACCCTGGATCGCGCGCTCCAGCGTCTTTCTCATCGCCGAGAGCCCCAGTGGATACGGGTCGTCGCCGTAGACCTTCGCCTGCTCGGCACGGTCGTCACCCTGGAAGTACAGATATGCGGCGTCCTCGCGCTTGTACGAAGCCAGCTTCGAACGCTCGAAGCCATCGTAAAGTGCCATCGCCGCCTCCGGCCGGCCCTCCAGCAGTCTCCGCTGGATCACGAAGTGATGGTTGGCCTGGAAGCAGCCCGTCTTGCGGAAGAACTCGGCGAACACGGCGCGCCCGTTGTCGGGCATCAGCTTGCGCACCTTGGCGTTGCCCTCCAGTTGCGGCCCGCCGATCCCAATTGCCGCGTCCAGTTCGCCGCGCTCGAGCATCGCGATCGGGTCGTCGTCGATCTCCCACGACACCGTTACGCCGGGCGGCGGGTCCTTGTCCAGCTCCAGGGCAACCGCCTGGCTCTCCTCCCGCGGCCGCAGGTTGTGCCAGGCGTTGTCCGACGCTTCGATGCCGTACAGGTCCTTCAGCACGATGCGCATCCAAAGCGCCGCCGTCATGGGATAGTCCGGCACCCCTATCTGCTTGCCCTTGAGGTCGTCCGGCCCCTGAATGCCGGACGACGCGCTGACGTACATGCCGCCCCAGAAGTGGCCTCGGGCCAGGAAGATAGGCAGCGCCCACCACTCCCAGCGCCCGCGCCCGTACGCCGCCTTGCGGTCGACCGTCAGTAGCGTCTCCGAGATCGACATCTCGGACAGATCCATCTCGTCATTCGCAATGTTGTCGCGGAACAGCAGCGGCACCGGCTGCAGCTGCCAGTCGAACTCGACGCCCTCCACCGTCACCTCGCCGTCCACCAGCGGCGCGATACGCGGGTTCGGCGCACACGTCGTCTTCAGTCGTAACGCCATCACCGACCTAGGCGGTCACGGGCACCGCGACGCCGTACACCCTCAGCACGTTGTCATGTACCAGCTTGCGCCGCTCCCCCGCTGGGATCGCGCCCGTGTCGCGGTCGACGACCTCCAGCGACTTCGGCCAGGTCGAGGCGCTGTGCGGGTAATCCGAAGCCCACATCAGGTTGTCTACGCCGATCTCGTCGCGGTGCTCCACCGCCTCGGGCTCGTTGATGTATGAGAAGAAGACCTGGCGGTGGAAGTATTCCAGCGGCGTCAGCGTCAGCTGCGTCGGGTACGTGTTCACGCCCCGCACTCGCCGTATCGCCCCTTCGAGGCGCTTCAGCCACAGTGGCAGCCAGTCCGTCCCGTTCTCCGCCGATATCAGGCGCAGGTGCGGGAACCGTTCGCAGACGCCCGAGAGTATCAACTGCGCGAAGATGCGCTGAGCCTCGTGCGGCGCGACGACGTTCTGCAGGACGCGATTCTCGTCCCAGTACGCCTGGCTCAGGCGGCTCTCCCCGGCGCCGGTGATCTCGTGCAGCACCACCGGCATCTCCAGCGCCTGAGCCTCGGCCCAGAACGGATCGTAGTACTGCGATGAGAACGGCGGGCAGCCCTCCGGCGGCGACAGCCAGATCATCGCGCCCTTGAGGCCCATCGCGGCTGCGCGCCGCAGCTCCTTCATGCCTTCCTGGACGTCATACAGCGGGATCAGCGGCACGCCGATCAGCCGTTGCGGGCTGTGGCTGCAGTACTCGGCCAGCCAGTCGTTGTAGACGCGGAAGCACGCCTCCTGCAGCCGCGCGTCGCGCAGCCAAAAGAGGCGGAACGCCAGCGTCGTGTGCAGCACCTCGCCCTCGACCCCGTCGATGTCCTGGTCGCCGAGGCGGACGACCGGGTCCCAGCCGCCGGGCCGCGCGTCGCTGTAGCTCGTCGTGTTCGTCCCGTTACGTAGGTCGGCGCGGCCTTCCTGCGCCACCGCGGCCCCAAGGCCGATGCCTACCGGGTGCGGCGGGAAACCCTCGTAGACAAAGAACTCCTGCATCCGCCCGTCGCGCTCCAGGCTCTCGACCCGCGGCGCGCGAAAACGAAACGCCCTATCGATTCGCTCCGTCCACAGGTCCGCTGGCTCACTGACGTGTGAATCCGCCGAAAAGAGTTTGTAGTCCACGATCTTCCTCCCGTCAGGCGAATGGCCCCGCTATTTACCCATTTGATGGGGTACACGGTTCGCCCGGCTTGGTCATTCCATCGGCTCGTAACGCAGCCGCTTCACGCCGTCCATGTTCTGCCCCTCGATGCGAATCAGTCGCGTGGCGCTCTCACGCCGCGGCGAATGCAACTGGCCTTCGTTATAAAGACAGGCCATGCCCGGCTTCAGCGGGTAGGTCTTTGCCTTGCGAACCTTACCCGGCTTCTCCGCCGTCGCCGGCTCCACCAGCTCCCACTCCGTCATCTCGGTCACTCCGCTCGCCTGGCCGTAGATCGCCCAGGCCGGGCCGTGGTCGTGCGGCGCCGACTGGCTGGCGCCTTCGTACGAATGCGCCAGGATGCAAAAGCCCAGGTCCGGGTCCTCGTAAAGCACGTCGCGCGTTCCGGTACCCTCACCGAGATGCTCCTCGACGAACTCGCTGTCCCCGAGAAGCTTCTCCAGCGCACCGCATATCTTCGTGCGCCCACCAGGACCCGGGTCGTTCAACAGGATCCGATTGCACTCCGCCGCGAACAGTTCCAGTTTGTTAGCCATGCTGTCCCTCCTCTCGCTCCACCGTCCTATTGCGCCGTTGTTCCGCCGTCGATGACCAGCTCGCTGCCAGTCATGTAGGACGACTCGTCCGAGGCCAGGAATAGAACACCGTACGCCACTTCCTCCGGCGTCCCCGCGCGCCCCATGGGCAGGTTTCGCAGTCGTGCCTGCCAGCCCGCCTCGTCGGCCTGCATCTCGCTGATCATGTCCGTTGCAATCGGACCCGGGTGAACCGAGTTGCAGCGGATGCCGTCTTTCACGTTCTGGACCGCCGTCGCTTTGGTGAACAAGCGCACTGCCCCTTTTGTGGCTGTATAGGCCGCAGACGTGTTGCTCCCGACCAGGCCCGCGGTGGACGAAAGGTTGACGATCGAGCCCCCTCCGGCCCGCCGCATCGACGGCAGCACCGCCTTCGTACCGAGAAAGACCCCCTTCACGTTGATCCCCATGATCCTGTCCCACTCCTCCTCGGTCGTGTCTTCGATGCCCTTCCGTATCAGTATGCCAGCGTTGTTCACCAGCACGTTCACTGGGCCGTAGAGCCGTTCCGCCACTGCAATGGCGTCGCGCCATTCGCCCTGCTTCGTCACGTCGAGGTGGACGTAGGTCGCTTCGGCGCCCGCGGCCTTCAGCTCCGACTCCAGCGCTTGACCCTGGTCGTCGAGAATGTCACCGAAGACGACCTTCGCGCCTTCCTGGCAAAACATCCGCGCCTCGCAGGCGCCCTGGCCGCGAGCACCACCGCTGATTAACGCTACCTTGCCATCCAGCCTACCCATACGTGGCCTCTTTCACTACCAGAGACGCTTCGACGCGATTGCCGCACCCTCCGACAGCGCCTTCAGTTTTGCCCACATCACCGACGGGTACACGCGCCGCCTGTTGGCAACCGTCCCGAACCCGCAGTCCGTCCCGGCAATCACGTTCTCACGCCCCACGAGGTCGGCGAACCGGACGATGCGCTCCGCCACCAGGTCCGGGTGCTCGATGATGTTCGTCTTCGTATCGATGATCCCGGCGATCAGCGCCATACCGTCGGGCAGCTTGACGTCACGCCAGACGCTCCACTCGTGCTCGTGGCGCGGGTTGGCTGCTTCGACATACAGCGCCCCGGCGTGCAGCTTGACCAGGCTCGGCGCGATCTCTCGAACCTCGACGTCGTAGTGGTGTGGCGCTTCGTAGTTACCCCAGCAGACGTGGAACCGCACCATCTCCGGCAGGATGCCCTCCAGGGAATGGTTGGTCACCTCGACTAGCAGCTCGACGTCCCTCAGGTACTCGGCTTTGGTCCACTCGTGCATCTTGCGTGGGTACGCCATCGGGATGTCCGGCGCGTCCAGCTGCAACACGAAGCCCGCGTCGACGATCCCCCTGTACTCCTCGCGCAGCGCTTCCGCCGTCGCAAACAGCATCTCTTCGCGGGACTTGTAGTACTCATTCGGCCGGTCGGCGGACACCATCCCCGGCGCTGCCGCCGGCAGGAACGCCTCTACCACGTCGACGCCCTTCAGCGCTGCCTTGAAGTTATCGATGTCCGTCCGCAACTGCGTCTGCCCGACGTAGGTGATCGGTGCCACGCAGACGGGCCTTACTAGCGGTGGCAGAGCAGTATCGGCGTACTCCGGGAAGTCCGCCATGTCGGCAAACCGCGGCCTCGGCGGCCCCTTCACCGCCTCTTCGCGAGTCTCGAATCCCGTCAGCCGCTCGTCAATGTACGTAAAGAAGCCGGGCTTGCCCTCCTCCCCGTCGCTGACCACGTCGACGCCGGCTTCGTGCTGCCTTCGCACGACCTCGGCGACCTCCTGCGTTACACGCGCGGCGAACGCAGCCTCGTCATACGGCCGGCCGGCGTCCTTCGCTTCGATCATCTCCAGCAGGTCGTCCGGCCGGGTCAGGCTTCCGCCGTGCGTGGTCAAAATCCGTTCGGTACTGCGCTTCATCTGTCGTACTCCATCGCTGCCACGAGGTCACGATACCTCAACTCTGCAAGCCTTTGCCGCCGGGGTAACGGTCATCCGGGCGGGACTCGCGGCGCCCTCGGCCGCGGCTGCGTCGCCTCCGGATACTGCGCCGCCACGCCCGTCGACGCGCTGCGCCGCGCCACGGGCCGTCCTGGCTCGTCCGGCGAGACCGGGATGTCGAGGTCCGGCGTCTTGCCCAGCGCGCGGTCAACGATGTCCGTCAGCGGCTCCTTGTCATATCCGACATAGAACGCCGCGGTGAGCCGAATCGGATCGCCCGAGTAGAACGTTACGTACTGTGTCATGCGCTGCGCGAACCCGGAGCCGGTGACGTCCCAGGCCAGCTTGAACAACCTCACCCGCTCCTCCGCCGAGATGCCGGGCCTGCCTCGAACGTAGCGGTCAATGTAAGGACGCTCCTCGGGATTTTCGAAGTCGGCCTGCGTCGGCGCGTAGAAGAAGCCGCCCGCGGCCAGCACCTGGATGATCTCGACGAACCGCCGGTATATCCGCATCGTCTGCAGATGGAACGCGCGTGGGCCCATCGCCGCGCTGCCCCACACTCCGTCAGGACCCTCGACGGCCATCGCCTCGGCCCCATAGAACACGGTCCGCGCGATCTCCAGGTTGCTCAGCATCTCGCCCAGCTTCTCCTGGATGTGCAGGAAGCCCGTGATCCCCACCGCGTCGGCGATCTTCATGCCGAGGCCGCAGAAAAACTCCATCTGGCTCAGCATTCGCGCCGCGGTCTGATTTGCAATCGAAACGCCCGCGACCGTCGGGTCGTTGGCCACCTCCCGCGCCCCCGGCCCGCCGTCGATCACGACGCGATCCCACGGTACCAGCACGTCGTCGAACACCGCGATGCAGTCCATCTCCTCGAAACGGCTGCTCAATGGGTGGTCGAAGCGCGTGTGCGGCGGCGGCGCCACCGGCTCGCGGCAGATGTACTTCAGCCCAGGCGTGTCGTTCGGTATCGCGAAGCCGACGGCGTATGCGTCGTCCCCTTCCGCGATGCCGCCGCCCCACGGGAAGCAGACGAGCTCCTCCGTGATCGGCGCCATCGTCCCCAGCATCTTCGCGCCGCGCACAACAATGCCTTCCGCCGTCTCCTCCACCTTCCCCAGATGCAGGAACGGCTCCTCTTGCTCCGCCGACGTCCGCGACCGGTCGATCTGCGGGTTGATCAGCACGTGCGTCAGGAACAGGTCGTTTTCCCGCACGTGCTCGTAATAACGCACCGCGTTATCGCCAAATCGCTCGCCGCGCCGCGCGAACTTCTCGCGGTTCATATACCAGCCCGTCACCATGCCGTTCATGAAGTCCATCGTCCGGCCCATGAAGCCGAAGTTGTGGTCGGTCCGCAGCTTGAACGCCTTGCGCTTGTTGACCAGCTCCTGCTTCGACCGCGGGACCTGGAACGAGACGTGGACCGGCTCGCCGCTCGTCGGTGACGTGTACAGCATGAAGTCGCGATACTTCGGGGCGTGCTGCAGGTCGTACAGCTCGGCGATGGACTGGATCGCGCCCTGGAACACGGGCTCCTCGACGACGCTCTCGACGCGCCGCCCGCCGAGATAAACGGTCGGCTTCATGCGCCTCAGCGACTCGATATACTGCTGTCCCGTTCGCGCCGGCATGTGCCGCAGATTACACCCGCCCGTGAACTCCCGCACCTGCTACGCCGCAGTCCGAAAAAGCCCCCGAAAGGTGGCCTTTCTTTACGAACCCCGGCCAGGGCCAGCGAGGGCGCAACCGATGCGCGCGGGAGCCCGAGGGCTATCCCTTCGGAAAGATCGGCTTCTAAGGAAGCGGCGCCCCGAGCCCAGACCCGCCACCCGACCAGCCTGCTTTAGTGGGGTCCGGGGTACCCCCGGCTTCAGTTATAGCTGCGCGGCATCCCGAGTACGTTCTGCCCCAGGAAGTTCAGCACCATGTTGTTGCTCACCGGCGCCGTCATGTACAGCCGCGTCTCGCGGAACTTGCGCTCCACGTCGTACTCTTTCGCGAAGCCATAGCCGCCGAATGTGTCCATGCAGGCGTTCGCCGCCTCCCACGCCGCCTGGCTGGCCAGCAGCTTCGCCATGTTCGCCTCCGCGCCGCAGCTCTGCCCCGCGTCGAACAGCCACGCCGCCTTGTCTCGCATCAGCGCAGCGGCCTCGACGTCCGCATACGCCTGCGCGATCGGGTGCTGCACGCCCTGGTTCGCCCCGATCGGCCGATCGAAAACGACGCGCTCCGACGCATAGCTGGTGGCCTTGTCGGTAAACCACAGCCCGTCACCCACCGATTGAGAGGCGATCAGGATCCGCTCGGCGTTCCAGCCGTCGATGATGTGGCGGAACCCCTCGCCTTCCTCTCCGACCAGGTTCGCCGCGGGCACTTCCAGGTCGCTGATGAAGAGCTGTGTCGTGTGGTGGTTGATCATCATGTCCAGGGGTGTGATCTCGACCTGCTTGCGGGCGAGCGGCCTCCCGCAGGTCGACGAGGAAGACGCTCAGGCCGCGCGTCTTGTCGCTCAGCTCGTCGTAGGGCGTGGTGCGCGCCAGCAGCAGCATGAGGTCGGAGTGCTCGGCGCGCGAGATGAACACCTTCTGCCCGTTGATCACGTACGCGTCGCCCGACTTGCGGGCGAAGGTCTTGATGCGCGTCGTTTCCGAGCCGGCGTCCGGCTCCGTGACGCCGAAGGCCTGGAGGCGCAGCTCGCCGCTGGCGATGCGCGGCAGGTAGCGGCGCTTCTGCTCCTCGCTGCCGTGCCGTAACAATGTGCCCATGATGTACATCTGGGCATGGGCAACGGCCGCCATGCCGCCGCTGCGGTTGATCTCCTCCGGAATGACGCAGGCGTCGGCAAGGCTCGAGGCCGGAGCCGCCGTACTCGGTCGGGATCAGCGCCGCCAGCCAGCCGGCCTCGGTCAGCGCGCGCACGAACTCCTCCGGGTAGCGCCGGTTGGCGTCGGTCTCGCGCCAGTACTCGCCGCCGAAGCGCTTTGCAGAGCTCGCGCACGGCAGCGCGGATGGCTCGTTGCTCGTCGCTGCTGCTGAAGTCCATCGTCATGCTTTCGGCGCCGGGAAGATGTCGCGCGACGGCGCGTGCGCGCGCTTCCACACCAGCACGCTGCGCCGCAGCTCGATCACCGTCTCGCCGCGCTGGTTGTAGCCCCGCGTGTGCACCGTCACGACGCCCTGCTCCGGCCTCGACTGCGACTCGCGTACGTCCTCGACCTCGCGTCTCGGAGTACAGCGTGTCGCCCGGGCGCACCGGTGCCGGCAGCTTTACGTCCTCGAATCCCAGCGCCACGCCGTTCTCGCTGACGTCCGCCACGCGACATCCCGATCACGATCGACATCGTCAGCAACGAGTTCACCAGGCAGCCGTCGAAGCCGCTGCGCTCGCCGTAGTCGCGATTGAAGTGGATCTGGTTCGTGTTGTTCGTCTGCAGCGTGAACTGGATGTTGTCCGCTTCCGTGACCGTCCGCCCGTAACGGCAACGGTACACGGCGCCGACGGCGAAGTCCTCCAGGAAGCGGCCCTTCCAGCCTTGTTCTAGCGGCACGATGACACCTCGCTTTCAGCCCGCCGGGCGTCTCACGAGGACACTATAGGCGCGTGCCGCCTACCCGGAAACGCGGCGCAGCTTGCGGAAGCAGCGGAACGTCTGCGGCGGGTCCAGCCGCCGCCCGTACACCGTGTACGACACCTCGCCGACATACAGGTTCCCCTGGCTGTCGACTCCGAAGCCGTGCGGCGCGATGAACTGCGTCGGTCCGTCCCCGATCATCGGGTCGCCGACGCGCGCCAGCCGCGTCCCGTCCTTGCTGTACGCGTTCAAGCGGTGCCCCACCTTGCCGTAGTCGAACAACTCGTTCTCCATCAGCTGCTCGCCGATGTAAATCGTCCCTTCGCGGTCCATGCACAACGCCTGCGGCCGGTAGATGTTCTGCCAGATCGTCTTCAGGTTGCCCCGGTTGTCGAACACCTGCAGCCGATAGTTCTCGCGGTCCGTGACGTAGACGTTCTCGTCACCGTCGATCACCACGTTGTGCGGCACCTGGAACTCGCCCGGGTCAACCCCCGGCGCGCCCCACGACACGATGTGCTTCCCCTCAGACGTGTAGCGGTGCACACGGCTGTTCCCGTAGCCGTCGGTCACGTACACGTCGCCCGTGTTCGGCGAGACCGCCATGTTGGTCGGGCGGTTGAACGGCTTGCCGCTCCACTTCTCCGCCTCCTGCCCTTCGATGCCGATCGTCAGCACCAGCTTGCCCTCGGGCGTGTATTTCTTGATGCAGTGCTGGTTGTCGTTCACCGTCCAGATGAAGTCGTCCGGGCTGGCGTGGATGCCGTGCGCCCGCGCGTCGAACTCTCCCTCGCCCCACGACCGCACGAAGTTGCCGTCCTTATCCAGGACGATTA
The DNA here is from genome assembly GCA_963766645.1 of uncultured Chloroflexia bacterium. Classification (GTDB taxonomy): domain Bacteria; phylum Chloroflexota; class Dehalococcoidia; order DSTF01; family WHTK01; genus WHTK01. Next base: position 415,895 of record CAVYAY010000003.1, read on the forward strand.
CCGGGTGCGGTCCGCGGTTCAGCACGTAGACATTGTCCTTCGAGTCCACCGTGACGCCTGACGCGTCGGGAAACTCGTAGCCCTCGGGGAACTTTCCCCAGCCTTCCTCCGTCTCGTACCGAAATCGTCCCTCGCCGATTGCCTCAGCCATTGATCTTTCCCTCCGTTTTACGCCCGACTGTTGTCCCGTTTGGTTTTCATATCGCCACGTAGCGCCGCCGTCTTCGGCTCGTCCAGCTTTGCCTTCCTGCCGTCAAGCTCTGCCACGACGCCATAGTCACGCCGCGCCGCCTCCACCGAGACGTACCCGGACGTCACGTCCCGCAGCACAGATTCAATCGGCCGCTTCAGCGGGTCACCGAAACCACCGCCGCCGCCTGACTGGTTCAGATAGCCATCGCCTTTCGCCAACGGCATCTGATAAATCTTGCCGTTCTCGAACTCTTCAACCGTCCCATCGGCTCGAAGGATGTCGATCTTATTGGCGACGGCGTCCTTACCGCCGAAAAGGCCCCACGGCGAGCATTTCGTTCGTTCCACAGATGCGTTAAACACGCCCTGCTGCAGCATCTTCACCTGCTGCCGGATGCCCAGCCCACCGCGCCATTGTCCCGCACCTGAGGAGTCCTCCCGCAGGCTGCGCTCCTCGACCAGGATCGGCGCCTTCGCCTCGGCTGCTTCCACCGGCGCGTTATGCGTATCGCCATCATTGATGCAAATCGTTGCGCTGTTGCCGTCCTCGCCCAGCTTCGCCCCCCAGCCACCACCCAGCGGTCCCAGCTGCCCGAAGAACACGCGTCCGGTCCCCGGCTCGAAGCCGTGCGGGCTGGCGGAGATCAGATCGGCGTGATGTCCCGCTGCCACACGGTCGGGACAGGCGTCCGCGACCGCCTTGAACACCGTGTCGACCACGGTCATCGGGATCGTCATCCACATCCGCATCGGTGACGGCTTCGTCGCGCTCACGACGCGCCCCGGCGGCAGCACGATCTTCAGCGGCCGGAACGACCCTTCGTTGATCGGCAGCAGGACCGGCGTCGTCAGGCACTTGAACGCCACTTCGCAGGCCGAGCGTCCAGCGGTCGCGCCCGAGTTGTAGTGGCCCGCCACCTGCAAACTGACGTCCGACAAGTCGATCGTCATCTCGTCGCCCCGAATCTCCACACGTACCTTGATCGGCAGCGGCTTGCCCAACACGACTCCGTCATCGTCCATGAACGACTCGCCCTCGTAGACGCCGTCCGGGATCGCGCCCACAGCCGCCCGCGCCTGGCGCTCGCTCTGGTCGTAGATCATCTCGATGCTCTGCTTGAACGCCTCTGAACCGTACCGCTGCAGCAACCGTGCTAGCCGTCGCTCCCCCGTCCGGATCGCCGCCACCTGGGCCCGGAAGTCGCCCATCGCCAACTCCGGCAGGCGCACGTTCATCCGGATGATCGCGGTCAGCTCCTCATCTTGCTTCCCAGCCTTGAATATCTTCACGAACGGCAGCTGCAAGCCCTCCGAGAAGATGTCGCGCGTCCCGCTGCCAAGGACGCCGCCGACGTCCTGCCAGTGCGCCATCGACGACGAAAACGCCACGAGCTCGCCCTCGTGGAACACCGGCATCGTGAAGATCATGTGGTTGAGGTGGCTGCCCATGATGTACGCATCGTTGGTCAGCAGGATGTCACCCGGCTCTATGTTCTCGCGCCCCCAGAAGGCCAACTTTGCCTTGATCGTGTCGGACAGGCCGCGGATGAACATCGGCAGGCCTAGGCCTATCGAGATCGTATTTCCCTCCGCGTCGAACAGCCCAACGGTGAAGTCTTCGGCCTCGTAAATGATCATGTTGTAGGCGGTCCGCATCAGGTTCGTCTTCATCTCGTCCGTGATCGAGACGACGGCGTTACGCACGACCTCCGCGGTAATCGCGTCCACCGTCTGTGTCCTGGCTTCAGTTGAACTCATACGACCGCTCCAACCGTGATCACCAGGTGCCCGAACTCGTTGACCGTGGCGCGGTCTGTCGGACTCAGCACCGTCACCGACGCAGCTTCCTCGATCACCGCCGGCCCCTCAATCTGATTTCCTGCCAGCAATCGCTCCCGGTCGTACACCGCGCACGCCACCGTCCCGGCCGCCTCAAAGCTGACGTCCCTTGTACCACGTCTCGCGCCTGTCTCGGGCTCTACGCCACCCTGCGCCAACTCGGGCAGCACCGGCTTCTCCAGGCGTCCCACGACCGAGACCCGCAGGCTGACTATCTCCGCCGGCTCATCCGCGGCGCTGTGGCTGAAACGCTGCTCATGCGCCGCGTCGAAAATCTGCTTGATTGCCGCTCGCGAGGCCTCGTCCAGCGGCCAGCCGGGCATTGCTACTCCAACCGCGTGCTCCTGGCCCACGTACCGCATATCCGCCGAACGCTCGAAAACAACGCCCACGGGCTGCACCCCCGATTCCGCCAGAGCGGCCTCGCCCTCCGCCTGCAGCTGTCTGAACAGGGCCTCGACATCCTCCATCGGCACGTCTGCCAGTCGCATGAAGGCCGTCTGCACGTAGTCCCGCCGCAGGTCTGCCTGCAGCATGCCGAACGCCGAGAAGTGGCCCGGCGCCTCCGGCACGATCACCGTCCCGATCGATAGCTCCCTGGCCACGTTCGCCGCGTGGAGCGGCCCCGCGCCGCCGTAAGCCACCAGCGTGAAGTCTCGCGGGTCCAGGCCACGTTCCAGCGTGACGTGGCGCACGGCGTTCGCCATCGACGCCGTCGCGATCTCGAGAATGCCGGCCGCCGCCCGCTCGAGGCCCAGCCCCAACGGCTGCGCCACGCGCACTTTCAAGGCTTCCGTAGCCGCCAGCCGGTCCAGCGTCATCTCGCCGCCCAGGAAGTCAGCCGGCGACATCCGCCCCAGGACCACGTTCGCGTCCGTGATCGTCGGTTCCCAACCGCCGCGTCCGTAACACACGGGACCCGGCTCGGCACCGGCGCTCTGCGGCCCAACGTGCAGCGCACCGCCTTCATCGACCCAGGCAATGCTGCCGCCACCTGTACCGACCTCAACGATGTCCAGGACCGGGATCCGAATCGCCAGCCCTTCGTTGTAGCCGCCCAGGAAGTAATCCGATGAGAACGTCGGCTGGCCCCGCTGCACCACGCACGCCTTCGCCGTCGTCCCGCCCATGTCGAACGCGATCACCGATTCCAACCCCAGCGCCTCGCACAGGCTCATCGTCCCAACCACACCCCCTGCAGGCCCTGACTCCATCATCTGGATGCACAGCCGCCGCGCCGTCTCCAGGTCATAGAGCCCGCCGTTGGACTGCATGATCATCAGGTCACCGGCGAATGCGTCGTCCCGCAGGCGTGTCTCCAGCTGGCCCAGGTAGCTGCTGACAGTCGGCCCCACAAACGCGTTCGCCGCCGTTGTCGAAGTCCGCTCGTACTCGCGGTATTCCCGCGACAGCTCGTGCGACGCCACGACGAACAAGGACGGGTCCGCTTCGAGCAGAATTTCCCGCATCCGCGTCTCGTGCTCCGGGGCGCGGTAAGCGTGCAGGAAGACAATGCCGACCGCCTCGACGCCTTCGTCCTTGAGGATGCGGGCGACTTCCCGCGCAGCAGCCTCGTCCAGCGGTGTCTGCACCGAGCCATCGGCCAGCATCCGCTCCCGCACCTCGAAGATCAGCTCTCGTGGCACCAGCGGTTTGTGCTTCTTGAAGTGCAGGTTGAAGGATTCCGGCCGGTTGATCCGCCCGATCTCGTAGACGTCGCGGAAGCCCTTCGTCGTCACGATCGCGGTCCGCGCGCCTTTGCGCTCGATGATCGCGTTCACCACCACGGTCGAGCCGTGGATCAGGGACGTTACCTCATCCAGGCGTGCGTTGGACTTGCCCAGGGCGTCCTGCACCCCGCGCGCCAGCTCCCCCGGTGTGCTCAGCGCCTTCGACAGCGAGACCTCGCTCGTCGCCTCGTCGAAGACGACGACGTCAGTGAAGGTCCCGCCGATATCCACGCCGACACGCATCGATTCCCGCTCCCGACTATGTGCAGCGGTGGTTGGCGAGATAGCCCTTCAGCCACTCCTGCCACGCCGCGTCAATTGATCTCAGCGTCGTCTCGGCATCCCCGTCCCGCACCAGCGCCACTAGACGCAGGTCCGTTCCCTCGAGGTGCGGGTCGGCGCAGTACTGCGGCCTCACCACGATTTCGCCACCGCGTTCCAGTTCGGCCAGTTCCTCTTCGAAGGCGTCCGGCCGCGGCGCGGCCCAAAGTAGCGAGTCCGCCAGCTCGGCTACGAACCGTGCCGGCCGCGCGCCGCTTTCCAGCCGCTCCAGTATCAGCATGCGCAGCGAGTCACCCATCGCGTCGATTCTAGCGCTCAGTTCGAAGGCGGCGCGTAGTGCCCGAACGTGCTCTCGTAGTCGCGCTGCTGCTCTCTCGGCAGAAACTCGCTCTCCAGCCGGGTGATGTCATCGTGACTGAACGACGCGAACGTGTCGAAGCGCACGCGGCCCCATTTACTCTCGGTTGCCGCCGCGCGACGCTCGTCTAGCGCTGCCTGCCCGCTCTGCTTCAGTTCGTTCAGCAGATCCCACGTCGCCTGCAGGCCCAGCGAAGACGTCATGCCCGGGAACAGGCACGCCGCCACGCCCATATCCTCCAGGTCCTGCAGAGTCGGTGCCGGCGGCGGCCCGCCGAAGTGCGGGATCACCGCTCCCGGGATCTTCTCCGCCGCAATACGCACCTCGTCCATGGTCTGGACGTTGTTCAGCCAGATCAGGTCGACGTGTGCCTCCTCGACATACGCGATGCAGCGCTCCACCGCCTCCTGGAACGACCCGTTCTCCGCGCCGATCAGGTCGCAGCGCGCGCAGATCACGAAGTCCGGGTCAAGCTCCTGCTTCGCTGCCATCGCCGCCTTGAATTTCCCGAGCGCTTCGGCCTGCGAGATGCATTTGCGCCCTGCACCCGTCCCGGACCGCTTCGGGAACTCCTGGTCCTCGATATGCAGTCCCGCCGCGCCGGCTCGGATGTAGCCCCGCACCGCGTGGTACACGTTCAGCGCGTTGCCGTACCCCGTATCAGCGTCGACGAAGATCGGGATACGGCACGCCGCCGTCACGCGCTGCGTCACCTGCGTCATCTCCTCGCGGCCCATGAAGCCCACATCTGGCAGGCCGTAAACGTAAGCCGCCGTCTGCGAGCCGGCCAGGAAGAACGACTCCAGCCCAGCCTCCTGGACCATCCGCGCGGCGATCGGGCTGAACCCGCCCGGCATCAGCAGCAGCTTCTCCTCCTTCAGCAATCGCTGGAATCGAGTTGTTACCTTCTCGTTAGCCATATCTGCCTCCAAGTCCACCACGGCGGGCGCTAAGACTCGCGCAATACCGGGTTCCTCAGCGTCCCGATGCCCGTGATTTCGATGCTCACCGTGTCGCCGTGCTTGATGTTCTCCGGCACGCCATCCGTTCCCAGCCACATGATGTCGCCGGGATAGATCGTGTTGTACTTCGACACCTCGGAAATGAACGTGGCAGCCGAGAAGATCATGTCGTTCGTCTCGAAGTCCTCGACCAGCCGGTCGTTGACCCAGACCTTGGTGCGCATGCCCTCCAGCGGTACGTCCGTCACGATCCACGGCCCCATCGGCTTAAACGTGTCCGTGTTCTTGCTGCGCCAGAAAGTGCGGTCCTTGGCCTGCCACTGGCGCTCGCTGACGTCGTTGCCTATCGTCCAACCCATGACGCAGTCCAGCGCCTCTTCTTTCGACACGTTCCGCGCCCTTTTGCCGAAGACCGCCACCAGCTCGCCCTCGTACTGCACCTCCTCCGACGCGTCCTTCGGGATGACAATCGGCTCGCCGTGCGCGATCAGCGCGTTGTTGGCCCGGTACCCGATATCGGCCTGAGTCGGAAACACGGGTTCCACGCCGCGCATCGCCGCCATCCTGCGCACGTGGTCGCGGTAGTTGATCCCGGCGCAGTAGAAGTTCGAAGGCACCACAGGCACCAGCAGCTTTACCGTCGAAAAGTCATGCGTCTGGCCCGTCAGCGCGTACTCGCCAAACGGCCCGCCCTCCACCTCCGAAACCTTCTCGCCCTCGACGATCCCGTAGCGCGGCGAACCGTCGACTTCAAATCGGCACCAGATCATTCCTCATCTCCTCGCAGGCTACTCAGCCGGGCTGCTCGCCGGCGCCCCCACCGGGAATAACGACGACAGGTAAATCACGACCGCCACCTTCCCATCGTTGCGCGCCATGTGAACCATCCCCGGCGTCTCCAGCACCGCGGTTCCGGGCGTCAGGTCCACCGTCTCACCAGCTCCTACCGTCTGGCTACGCGCCGACGCCGTTCCCGAATCATGAGTCACCTGCCACCTCGCCCTCGATCACAAAGTAAGTCAACGTCCCCTCGACGATGACTGCCTGCTGCAACCCCGGGTGCGTGTGCGGCGCTATCTCCATCCCCGCCGGGATAATCACGCGCGTCAGCTGGAGTAGCTGACCCGCCGCGCTCGCCGGCTCCCCCTCCTCGATGACCTGGCGCGTGATTGCATCGATGCCGTCCGCCGGCTGCAACACATCGCCGCGACCGCCATCATCGTCACCGCCGCAGGCCGCAACCAGCAGTCCCAGCGCCAAGACCGCGACAACCGTCAGACCGAAGACGCGCCCCATCATCAACTTGCCCCTCTGTCGCATGACGGCCTACTCCTCCAGCTCGAAACGCTCCCCATTCACCGTCACCTGCAGCTCCACGGGCGTCGGCTTACGCAGCGCCGCTATCGTGAAGCAGCTCGCCTCCGCCAGCCTCACCAGCTGCTTCACGCGCTCGGGCGGCTCGTCGCTGTCCAGCGAAAGCTCCGTCGTCAGCGAGTCCGCGAAGGCCTCGATGTCACCCGCCAGCACCGACCCGGTCCGCGAATAGAGCCCGTGGACCTTGATGTTCGCGTTGCGAAACTCGATCTTTAGACCCCGTGCAACCTGCACGAGCTGAGTCGCCAGTCAAAACCCAACAGCGATCGTGAAGTAGCTCAGCGGCGAGGGCGCCGTGTCCGTACCGCCCAGGCGCGCGCCCTCGTCGCAGCGCACCGCAAACCCGCCGACGGTCCCTGTCTTGAGGTGGTCTTCGAGCAGTGTCACCTCGGCCAGAAAGTACGGCCCCTGGCGTCCGTCGTCTCGCTGCGGCATGGCGTAATCCGGGTCCCTCGGCATCGGCGCGGGGACATCGTTCCACTGATTCGTCATGTGTGCCTCCTGACGCCGCCCAGTATAGGGTGGACTCAGCTTGGTATGATGTCGGGCGTAACGTTACGTAAACGAGGCCGCCGGTGACCCCGCCCAAAGCTGTCCTCATCGCCCTCATTGCCTTCGCCGCGATGTCCACCGCCGGCTACGTGACGGCCAGCTTTGCCCTGCTGGGCGCTGACGAGCCCAATACGACGCACGCCGAAAGTCGCATCTCTGTCGTCGGAAGCTCGCTGCTCGGAGCCCCGCAGCGCCAGAACCGGACGCTCCTCGAGCTCACCGCGACGGACTCGCCCACCGCAACCCTGACCGCCACCGCGGAACCGTCTGCCACGCCAACCGAGATGCCGCCCACAGCCACACCCGAATCACCGACCGAAACGCCGGAACCACCGACGCCAACCCTCGAGCCGCCCACCGCGACGCCCGTACCTCCAACTCCAACGCCTGAACCGCCGACGCCCACGCCCGTACCTTCAACACCAACGCCTGAACCCCCGACGCCCACGCTAACTCCGTTACCGCCCACCGCTACGCCAACGCAAGTCCCGCCGCCACCTGCCGGCTCCGGTCTCGTGCTCGGCAGCATCACGCCCTACGCCGACTCCCTCGCCGGGTCGAATATGGGCTGCAGCGGCGCCGGCCCGTACGACCCCGGCGACGCCACGGTCATCGCTGTCGGGCCCCAGCACTACGACGACTGGCCCTGCGGCACGCAACTCGGCATCTGCGGCATCGACGCCAACGGCATCATCACCGGCTGCATCGTCGGCGTCCGCCAGGACTCTTGCCCCGGCTGCACTGAGAACCACCTTGACGTTTCCCGCGCCGCCTTCGAAATCATCTGCGGCCCCGCTGCCAACCGCTGCAACGTCGTAGTCACACCACTCTCGTAGCCAGCCAACCAGCCTCGGCGACTCACCAACGTCCAGTCGTCTGGCCAGGTCAGCGAGTGTAGCGGGAGCGCAGCTTCTAAGGCTCCGTCTCATCGATCGAGGGGCGCGTGAGAATCAGCCCCTCGGGCTTCACATCTTCAGCAGCCGCTTCGCATTCCCGCTGAGGATCTTCTCCTTGTCCTCCGAAGACACCTGCAGCGACTCCATCCACTCCGTCCCCGGCGGGTTCTCCACGTACGGATAGTCGATCGAGTACAGGATGCGGTCGATCCCCATCTCGAGCATGCTGCATACCAGCGCCGGCGTCGAAAAGTTCCCGCTCGTCGTGATCCAGAAGTGCTTCGCGAACAGCTCCTGAAACTCGATTGGCGCGTTGCCCGGCCGTTGCAGCGCCATGTTGATCCGCCACAGCAGGAACGGCAGGCCTTCGCCCATGTGACCCAGGATCAGCTTTAGGTTCGGAAACTCCTCGAACGCCCCGCTCAGCACCATCCGGACCGCCTGCGTCGCCGTCTCAACCGTGAAGCCCCACGCCGCCGTCAGCAATCCCGGGTACTTAGACAGGTAGTCGCGATAATAGGTATCCACCACGGCACGCTCCGGCACCGCCGGATGCAGGTAGATCGGCACGTCCAGTGCCGCCGCGCGCTCCAGGATCGGCCAGAACCGCTGGTCGTCGAAGAACACACCATTTGTCAGGCCGTGCACCATCGCGCCCTTGAAGCCCAGCTGCTTCACCGTACGCTCCAGCTCATCCGCCGCCGGGCCTGGCTCAGCCGTCGGCAACGCTGCGAAGCCGGCGAACCGCGTCGAGTGAGCCGCCACCGTCTCCGCCAGCCGGTCGTTCACTTCGCGTGCCAACGTGATCGCCTGCTCGCCCGACAGCCGCTGCGTCGAAGGCGCCCCGTGCGACAGCACCTGCACGTCGATTCCCGCCTCGTCCATCTCACGAAGGCGCAGCTCGCCGGTATCCTCCAGCCGCTTCCGCACTTCCGACTCCGAAGCGCCGCCCAGCACGGTCGGATACGTCGCCACCAGCGCCGCATCGTAGTAGTGCTCCTCCAACGCGATCACAAACTTCCCGGTAATAGCCATTCGTTTTCTCCTGTCATCACCGCTTTACTGAAGTTGCAGGTTCAACCCGCAGCGAGGGCGCAGCCCTGTGCTGAAGTCGATTGATCTGTACCCTCTTTCGCTCACTCCATATTGGCGCCAAGGTGGACCGGTCGCGCTGTCTGCTGATACACGCCCAGGAACCCCCGCACGCCCGTCGCGCCGAACTCGCGCGGCTGCTCCCGCCGCTTCGCCAGCTCCTCCTCCGGCACCTCCAGGTCCACCGCCTTCGTTTCCACGTCGATCGAGATCATGTCGCCGTTGTCGATGAACGCCAGCGGGCCGCCCTCCGCTGCCTCGGGCGACGCCTCGCCGACCACCAGCCCGCGGTTGACCAGCCCCGACACCTGGCCCTCCGTGATCAGCGCCACGCGGTCGATCAAGTCCGCGCTGTCGAGGGCAAAGACGACCGCCGACGTGAACGCCATCCCGGGCCCGCCGCGCACGCCGATGCCGCGCAGGACGACGACCTGTCCCGGCTTGACCTCGCCGTCGTTGATCGCAGCGACCGCTTCCTCGCGGGAGTGGTAGATGTTGGCCGGCCCGCGGAAGCGCCGCATGCGTTCGCCGGTGCCGCCCAGCCGCACGATGCCGCCGCCCGGCAAAAGCGAGCCGCGCACGATGATGATCGTCGGCTGGTCCGACAGTGGGTCGTCCATCGGCCGCACCGGGTTGTCCGCCGCGAGGTGAACGCTGTCCAGCAGCTCGCCAATCGTCTGCCCCGAGACGCTACGAGCGATCCCCTCGATCAACGGCTCCAGCCGCTTCATCACGGTCCGCGCGCCGCCCGCCTCGTCGAGGTCTTCGATCAGGCTCTCGCCCGAGGGCCGGATCGCCATCAACAGCGGCACCCTGTCCGACAGCTCGGAGAACACGCCGTAGACGTCCGTATCCAGCTCCGCCTCCGCTGCGATCGCAGCCAGGTGCTTGATGCAGTTGATCGAGCCGCTCAGCGCCAGCGTTACGGCCGCCGCGTTGCGGATCGACTCCTCCGTGATGATGTCTCGCGGCTTCAGGTCCTCCCACACCATCTCGACGATGCGCTGGCCCGCACGACGCACCGCGTCGAACATCGCCGGGCTGTTCGCCGCCACGGGCGTGCTGCCTGGCAGCGCCATTCCCAGGGCCTCGGTCACCACGTGCATCGAGTTCGCCGTGCCCATGCCGGCGCAGACGCCCGGGCTGCAGATCGCGACGTCGGTCATCGCCGTGAGCTCCTCGACGGTAATCCGCCCGGCCGCCACGTACGCCGCCTTGAGGAACACTTCTTCGACATCGATGTGCTGGCCGTTGTACATGCCGTGCTGCTGGTAGCCACACGCCACAACGATTGTCGGGATGTTGAGTCGCGCCGCCGCCATCATCTGGCCCGGCGCCGTCTTATCGCAGGACGCCAGGCAGATCATCCCGTCCAGCAGCGCCCCCTCGACCTGCACCTCGATATCCGCGGCGATCAGGTCACGGCTCGGCAGGATATACAGCCCGCGCTGCCCCACGCTGGTCACGAAGTCGCTCGGCGCTGCTGTCCGAACCTCGAACGGCAGCCCGCCCGCCGCCCGGATCGCCTCCTTCGCCGCCGCCGCCACGCCATCCAGGTGGCTGAAGCAGATCGCCAGTTCCGAAGACGAGTTCACGACCGCGATCTTTGGCTTCTGCATGTCCTCTTCCGACAGCCCCAACGCCCGCCACAGAGCGCGCCGTCCCGCCCATAAAGACGTCCCCGGCTCCAGGTTGCTGCGCAGCTTCCGACGCTCAGTAGTCATAGTCCCCTCCCGTCAATTCGCCGCGATCATATCTGAAAGCCAGGATGTCATTCTGAGCCGCGGCTCGAAACCAGGGTCAGGAGGAGTGCGGACGCGGAGCCTTTGGGGCCCGAAGCCTCATCGACACGCCTGTCTATGCAGGCAACCGCCAACCCCGTATCCTTGCTCGAACGCCAACCTCGCCATATTGCTAAGCCCTTAACAAATGACTGCACCTATCGACCTTGACCCCGCAGCCAAACGCGTAATCGTCGCCGGCGCCATGCTCGGCCTCCTCCTCGCCGCCTCGAACCAGACGATCATCAGCACCGCCCTCCCTACGATCGTCGGCGACCTCGGCGGCCTCAACCTGCTCAGCTGGATCTTCACCGGCTACATGCTCACCAGCACGACGATCGTCCCGATCACCGGCAAGCTCTCCGATATCTACGGCCGCAAGCCCTTCTTCATGGGCGGCATCGTCATCTTCATGCTCGCCTCCATCGCCGGCGGTTTCGCCCAGAGCATGGAGCAATTGATCGTCGTTCGAGCCGTCCAGGGCATCGGCGGCGGCATGCTCATGTCATGCGTCTTCGCCATCATCGGCGACCTCTTCCCACCGGAGCAGCGCGGCCGTTATCAGGGCATCTTCATCAGCGGCTTCGGCGTCGCAAGCATCTTTGGCCCGACGCTGGGCGGCACGATCACGGACTACGTGAGCTGGCGCGGCATCTTCTACATCAACCTGCCCTTCGGTCTCGCCGCGCTCGCCATCATCGGCTCCCGGTTTCCCAACCTGCAGCGGCCCAACGTCAAGGTCAGCATCGACTACCCCGGCGTTGCGGTCCTCAGCTCAACGCTGGTCTGCTTTCTCCTCGCCCTCTCGTGGGGCGGCGACCTCTACGAGTGGGGCTCGGTCGAGATTGTCGGGCTGTTCGCCGCCGCAGGCGCCTTGTTCATCCTCTTCCTCATCGTCGAGCTCACGGCGAAGGAACCGATCATTCCGCTGCACCTGTTCAAGAACCGCATCTTCGCCGTTAGCAGCGCGCTGACATTCGTCTCCGGCATTAGCCTCCTGGGCATCCTGACCTTCATGCCGCTGTTCCTGCAGGGTGTCCTCGGCGCTTCCGCTACCAGCTCCGGACTCGTCCTCAGCCCGATGATGATCGCGGTCGTGTTCTCGAGCAACGGCGTCGGTTACCTGGTGCAACGCACCGGGCGATACCGCACCTACGTCGTCGCCGGCACCATCGTGCTTCTCGCCGGCATGTTCCTCCTCTCACGATTCGGCGCGTCCACCACCTGGCCCGAGGCGATCCTCGGCATGGCACTCGTCGGCTTCGGAATCGGGCTCGTGGTACCGGTCGTCAACCTCGCGGTGCAGAACGCCTTCTCGCGCCGGTACCTCGGCGTCGCTACTGCCTCCAGCCAGTTCTTCCGTCAGATCGGCGGCACCATCGGCGTCGCCGTCTTCGGCACCCTCGTCGTCACCAGCCTCGCGTCTAACATCGACCGTAATCTGCCTGTCGAGGTCACAGAAACCGCGCCCCCGGCGCTCGTCGAGCGCATCCATGACTCCGAGGTACTGCTGCGCGAGCAAGGCCGCAAAAGCCTTGAACCCGCCTTCCTCGATATCGGCAGCGAAGGCGCGCGCCTCTTCGAAGCCACCTCCGCCGCGATCAAGAAATCACTGGCCGACGCCGTCGCCGACATTTTCTTCGTCGCCTTCCTCGTGGCCATCATCGCGATGGCGCTCTCCGTCTTCATGCCCGAGCGCGTCCACGATCAGGAAATCCCTGACCGGGAGTCCCTGTTGCCGCCCACGCCGCGCATGGCGCCCGCCCTGGCTCCCAGCGCCGCGCCGCCGAACGCGTCCGCCTTCGTCGCCACACCTACTCGAGCCCCACGCTTGACCTGGTTCGCCCTTGCCGGCGGTGGCTTGGCACTCCTCGTCCTCGCCCGCCGCGCCCTCAACAACAACCACCGCCTCGACTAGCACACAAAGACGGAGGCCCTCAACCACCGCCCCGGCTATACTCCCCGCATGTCCTACGTGACCCTTAACGACACCGATTTCTACTACACCGACCACGGCGGCGCCGGTATACCCCTCGTCCTTCTCCACGCCGCTGCCGGCCATTCCGACTGCTGGACCGAGCAAATACCCACCTTCACCGCCGCCGGCTATCGCCTCGTCACTTACGACCTACGAGGCTTCGGCCGCACACCTGCCGAAGGCCACGCGACCGAAAGCTCAATCTCCGAGGACCTCTTCGGCCTCGCCAAGGCGCTGCAGCTACCGCCATTCTTCCTCGCCGGCACCGCCTACGGTGGCTTCGGCGCCCTCGAATTCGCCGTCGACCACCCCGAGATGCTGCGCGGCCTCGTCCTCTCGACCAGCTTCGGTGGCCTCACCGACCCCGAATATACCGCCCTGCGCGCGTCTCACATCCCGCCCGACCTCGCGTCCTGGCCCACGGTCGAAAAGGAGCTCGGCAAGACCTACCGCGCCGCCAACCCCAACGGAGTCGCCCGGTTCCTCGAAATGGAGTCGTCAGGCTACAAGCCCGACGGCGCCCGCCAATCGCTTCGCCAGCCCCTCACCCTCGACCGCATATCGAAGATCTCCATCCCAACTCTCGTCATCGCAGGCGACGAGGACGTCTACGCGCCGCCACCTGTCATGCAAGCGCTCGCCGCGGCCATCCCAGGTGCCCGATTCGAAGTCATCGCCGGCGCGGGCCACAGCGCCTACTGGGAACAACCCGCCGCCTGGAACGCCCTCATCCTCGACTTCTGCGCCTCCGCCCAGTCCTGAACTCAGGCATCAGGCCTCGACGGGTCATAGATGGAAATGACGGCGAAGCGCGCAAGCCCAGTTGACAGGGCGAATGCAAGACGCAAAGCCTTCACCGCCCTGAGTCGGAGACAGCGCACCACCTGCAGGCGCTCTAACCAATTCCTTCGCCACTCTTAAGCAAATCCTTGCTGGCGCAGCCGAGACCAGCGGTGTTAACTTTCACGGCAACGTGAACGCTGCAACTCAGAAATTCCTCGGCCGCTATGGCGCCGCGCTCGAGTACCGCGAGTTCCGCACCATGTGGATCGCCAACGCCTTCGCCCAGGCTGCCGCCTGGGGCCTCATCGTCGCCCGTGGCCAGCTCGTCTTCAATGAAACGCACTCTTCGTTCTGGGTCGGCGCCACAACCTTCGCGGCTATGGCTCCGCTGTTCATCGTCCCGCCGATTGTCGGCGTCATGGCCGACCGAATGGACCGTCGCAGCATCCTCGCCGCCAGCTACGGCCTCAACGCTCTGCAGAACCTGGCGCTCTTTGCAGGCGCCCTGTTTGGCGTCCTTGAGGTTTGGATGATCGTCGCGCTCGCCGTCGTTAATGGCGTCGCGCGGGCCACACAGCAACCCACGTCGCAGGCTCTGGTTGCGACCCTGGTGCCGCGCGAAAAGCTGCTAAACGGCCTGTCGCTCAACGCTTCCACCCAGCACGGGTCCCGCCTCATCGGCCCAGGCATCGTCACGCCGATCCTCGCTCTCTTCGGCGCCGCACCCGCCTTCCTCCTGTGCGCAGCGTTCTACTTCATCGGCCTGGTCCAGATCATGCGCATGACGCCAAAGCTACCGGACGCCTCGCTGAAGCACGAGAACATCTTCGACAGCTTCAAAGGCGGCGTTGCCTACGTCTACAGCATGCCCGTCATCCGGTTCATGATCATGCTGGCGATCTTCCACTGCGGCCTGACCATGGCATTCGAATCCTTGCTGCCGGGCTTCTCCCACAACCGCCTCGGCGCCGGCGAGGGTGGCTTCGGCACGCTGCTGGCGGGTGTTGGCGCCGGCGCACTTGTTGCTAGCCTGTTCATTTCCGGGATCCAGACCTCCAAGGCGCGTGGCAACGCCCTGATTCTCACGGGACTGATCAGCGGAGTCGGCCAGACGGTCCTCTCGCTCACCTCCGTCCTCTGGCTCGCTACCGTAGCGGCCGCGGTGATGGGCGGCGCCGAGGCGGCCTTCATGACCATGACCCAGGCCGTTACCCAGGCCACAGCCGCCGACCAGTTCCGCGGCCGCGTCGCCAGCCTCAACACCGTCGCCCTCGGTGGCATGATGGCTACCATGAACCTGTTCAACGGCACGCTGGCCGACCAGTTCAGCGCCTCCACGATGCTGTTCTGGGAAGGCCTCCTCTTCGTTGGAGTCGTGCTGATCAGCCTCTTCGCCGTCACCGGAAAGCGGGTCTACGGCCACGGCGGTACACTGGAGGCGCAGCCCGCCTGACTCGGAGCACCTCATGTACGACTACCAGAGCCAGCCCACCGAGCCGTTCCGCGTCACACCTGGTTTTGTCGCATTCATCAGCCTTTGTTTCCTACCGGTCGTCCTCGCGCTCGCTATCTATCTGGGCGCTTGGGCCGTCTCCTCCGAGGTATACGCCGCCGAAGCTGCCGTCGAAGAACAACGCTCGGGCTTCAACACCGTCGACGCCGCCAACCCCGATGTCGCCGGCTGGAAACGCACCCTCGTAAGCGTCTGCCCCCTCCACTAACGCATCGTATCGAGAGCCCCTTGGGGGCAGCAAACCCCTCCGCCCATTGACACCGTTCCCACAAGAATTAACATGCATTCGCTATATATTGTCCTCACAATATTTCAGCGAGCTTTCAGCAGCCTAGCCCGGAGGGCCCTCCTTTGAAGCGCAGCACAGACCGTATCCTCACCACCCACATCGGCTCTCTCCCCCGGCCCCACGACCTCATGGACGCCAGCGCTAACAAGGAGAAGGACCCCGGCACCCACGACGCGACCCTCAAGCGCGCCGTCAACGAAGTCGTCCGCAAGCAGGCCGAAATCGGCCTCGACGTCGTCGACGACGGCGAGTTCGGCAAGCCCGGCTTCATCCACTACATCAACGAGCGCCTCGGCGGCTTCGAGCCCGGCCCGCCGGAAGGCAGCCCCTTCGGTGAATCCAAGGAGTACCGCGACTTCCCGAAGGTCTACGCCGCACTCTCGGCCGGCGCCGCGCCCAACACGGTCGGCCCCGCGATCCACATGAAATGCACCGGCCCCATCACCTACACAGGTCACGCCCAACTCCAGCGCGACATTGACAACCTCAAAGCCGCGGCCCAGGGTAGGGACTTTGCCGACCTCTTCCTACCCGCCATCTCTCCCACCAGCGTTGAGAAATGGCAGAGCGTCAACGAGTACTACAAGACTCAGGAGGAGTACCTCTTCGCCATCGCCGAAGCCCTGGGCGAGGAGTACAAGCTGATTACCGACGCCGGTATCGTCGTCCAAATCGACGACCCCCACCTCTCGATGTACTACGTCATGGACCCCAGCATGACCGTCGAGTCGACGAAGAAGTGGGCCGCCGTCCGCGTCGAGGCCGTCAACCACGCGCTCAAGAAGAACGACGTCCCGCGCGACATGGTCCGCTGGCACACCTGTTACGGCATCGACGTCGGCCCCCGCATCCACGACCTCGAGCTCAAGCACATCATCGACATGATCCTCAGCATCGAAGCCGGCGCCTACTCCTTCGAGGGCGCCAATCCCCGGCACGAGCACGAATACATCCTCTGGGAGGACCACAAGCTCCCCGACGGCGCCGTTCTCATCCCGGGCGTCATCACTCACTCCAGTCCCCTGATCGAGCACGAAGAGCTCGTCGCCCAGCGCCTCCTGCGTTACGCCAACCTCGTCGGCAAAGAAAACCTCATCGCCGGTGCCGACTGCGGATTCGGCACCTTCGCCTCTATGAACGACGTCTCAGAGGGCGTCTGCTGGCCCAAGATGGAAGCTCTCGTCAAAGGCACCCGGATCGCCAGCAAGAAGCTCTGGGGGTAGATAATCGACCGGATGAGCGCGATGAAGGACCTGTCCGCCCGAGGAGGTGGTTGCCTTTGAGAGCCTGTCCGAGGGAGCGATTTTCGTCTGAGGTGACCCTCTCCACCTCGGCTGTCGTGGAGTTTGCCAACGCCGCGGGTGACAACAACCCGGTTCATCACGACCCAGGTTTTGCCGCGACCACGCGTTTTGGCAAGCCGATAGCAAGCGGCCCGCACACCACCGCCCTGCTGCTGGCGTTGACGGCGTCCCACTTCACCAAGAAGGGTGCCATGCTCGGCCTGGAGTTCTGGGTTCGATTTCGGAGGCCGGTCTTCGCGGATGAAACGATTCGACTCGAGTGGATGGTCATCAAAGTAACCCCTAACGACAAACTCAAGGGTGAGATCGTGGAGTTACGTGGCCGTATCCAGGGCGAGGATGGCAAGACTTCTCTTGGCGCCAAAGGCAGAGTCCTGGTTACGGACAGACTCTAGTCCATCGAGCAAAAGGCAGGATGACCTCATGACCACAAACACCCCGGCCCGCCTCAACGCCGAGACCTGGCTCGACCGCGCACGGTCGATGGCGCCCCTCGTCGCCGAGCACCGCGACGAGGCCGAGATGGACCGCCACCTGCCTCGTGTCCTCTCCGACGCGATGCGTGACCGCGGCCTTTTCTGTCTCTGGCTGCCACAGTCGCTCCGCGGCCCCCAATTGCCAATCGAAATCGTCGTCCAGGTCATGGAGGAGCTTTCGCGGCAGGACGGGGCAGTCGGCTGGAACTCGATGATCAGTACCAACCACAGCATCCTCTGGGCCCACCTGCGCCACGACGTCGCCGCGTCGATGACCGAGGGCGGCACGAACATCATCGCCGGAACCATCGGCGGCGGCGGCGACCGCAACGCGCCCGGCGGCGGCGTCGCGACGAAAGTCGATGGCGGCTACCGCATCACCGGCAAATGGGGCTACGCCTCCGGCTGCCACCACGCCGACTGGATGGTGGCCAACGGTCGCATCTCCGAAAACGGCGAGCTGCGCAAGACGCCGAACGGTAACGTCGGCCTCTACTCCTTCCTGCTCCAGCCCTCCGAGGTCACGCTGCTCGACACCTGGTACACCACCGGCATGCGCGGCACCGGCAGCCACCACTTCGAGGCCACGGACATCTTCGTCCCCGAGGAGCGCATGTTCCCGACCAACACGCCGGAGACCTACGAAGACAGTCCGATCTACAGCACGGCCCGCACTACGCCCTGGTCGTCCGCCATCGCCGGGGTCGCCATCGGCATCGCCCGTGACGCCATCGACAGCTTCATCGACCTCGCCGGCGTCAAACCTGCCAGCATGGGACGCTCCAGCCTGCTCGAGCGCGACAGCGTCCATCGCGCCGTCGGCGAGTGCGAAGGCAAGTTGCGCGCCGCCCGCGCCTTCCTGCTCGAGACAGCTCGCTACGTCGACGGCTTCATCGAGCGCGGCGAAGCCATCCCGGACGACGCCGCCGCCCAGATGCGCGCCGCTACCGGCACCGCCTCCCTGCTTTCCGCCGAGGTCGTCGACAGCCTGTTCACGCTCGGCGGCGGCAGCTCGATCTACACCACCAACCGCCTCGACCGCTGCTTCCGCGACGTCCACACCACGATCTCGCACGCCGTAGGCGGCATCAACGGCCTCCCCGTCGCTGGCCGCTACTACCTCGGCCTGGGCATCAACTCCCCGCTGTAGGGAGCATGTTGCCGCTTCTTATGTACAACAATCAGATGATCGTGTCCCGCCTACCTAGTCGAAGGTCAGGATGGCGCGGCCCTTGATCTCGCCCGCCTGCAGTGACTTGCAGGCCTCATCGATCTGGTCGAGCTTGTACCGCGCAGTGACGAGCCGATTGAGGTCAAGCTTGCCCTGCTTGAACCACTCGACGAACTTCGGATAGTCCTCATCCGGACGGCTACTGCCGCCGAAGCTGCCGCGGTAGGTCCGTGCCAGGAAGATGTCGCGCATGTTCAGTGTCGCGGGCGTTTGCGGCACACCGACCAGGATGGCGATACCACCCTCCCGAATCGCGGCGATTCCCGGCTTCACCGACGGCAGGAGCTGCTCCATGGTCTCCTTCCGGCCGATGGCATCGAAAGCATAGTCGGCGCCACCGTTGGTTAGCTCCTTGATCTTCTCAACCGGGTCTTCCTTGGAGGCGTTGATCGTGTCGGTGACCCCGAACTCTCGCGCGAACGCGAGCTTATCGTCACTCAGGTCCACAGCGATGATCCGGCCGGCCCCAGCCAGCACGCAGCCCAGGACCACGCTCAGCCCAACGCCCCCAACCCCATAGATCGCGACCGTGCTGCCCTGCTCCACCTTTGCCGTGTTGATCGCGGCGCCGACACCGGTCATCACGGCGCAGCCGATGATCGCCGTAACGTCAGTGGCGACGTCGTTCGGCAGCGGCACAACGTACTGCTCGTGGGCAACCGTCGATTCGGTCCACGTCGGCGAGGCCTGCCAGCTTGCCGGCTTGCCGCCGTAGCTGATGCTGCCCTGCGTCGGTGGCGTCATCCCCTCGCTGCCGTTGCGCGGCACCCAGGTCACCATGACCCGGTCGCCTTCCTTTACGTGGTTAACGTTTCGCCCTTTGGCCACGACGACGCCGGTCGATTCGTGCCCCAGCAGCAGCGGTCGCACCAGCGCCGGATTGTGCATCTGGTGCAGCTGTGAATGACAGATCCCGCTCGCGAACTGCTTGACGATAACCTGGTTCTCGTCCGGGTCGGGCAGGTCGATCTCGTCGACCAACAGCGGCCCGTTGTGTTCCAGTTGGATCGCGGCTCGTGTCTTCATTCCACCCTCCGATGCGGCAAGACCGTTCAACACTGCGTGACGCAGTGTAGCCTCAGCCCACCCGAACGGTCGATCCCCAGAACGCGGAAGATGGGCGCACATCTAGAGCTGCGCGAGCCGGCGCTACTACCTCGGCCTCGGCATCAACGCCCCGCTCTAGAGCACTCAGCTATTTCGTCTTATGTCTGGTTACACGATCAGAAGATAGTGAAACGAACCTCGGTCAACCAGCTGAACGACGGCGCCGGTCATCGCTTACAGCCGATGGCGTGTCAGCAACCAAGCAACGACGATAGAGAAGGGTACGAAAATCCAGAACTGGCTACGAGTGGCACGTTGAGCCTCACGGCTAATATCGACGCCAGCAAGCTCGCGCTCAATCGCGCCGGCTCGCAACAGCGAGGACGACTCTAGGAAGAGCGGCACGTAGTTAGCGCCCACGCCGATTAGCCACGCTCCGACTGCGAGCGCGACCGGGGAAGAGGCGGTCGTCCAGCTCCAGATGCCAAGCCCGATGCACCCGAGCATCCCAGCAGAAAACTCCAGGTAGATGATCCTTCTACGCCGACGGGATCCTGCAGGACCGTGCATGTCCAAGGCAGCGAGGCGGCGCACTTTCAGAAGAGGCACCCCCTGCTACTCCGAAATTCCCCGTTTGGACCGTCTACACGATCTCTACGGAGTGCAATCGTCACCCCTTCGCCACCAACGGCATAACCTCCGCCCCGAAGCGCTCGATCTGCTCGCAGATCACCGCCCGCGGCGTCCCCACCGGCTGGCCCACCATCACCTCTTCGAGGCCCGGATACGTCTCCTGCAGCTCCAGCAGCTTCTCTGCGATGCGCTCCGCCGGTCCGCAGATCCACGACCCCGCCTCGAACTGGTCCCGCACCGTCGGTAGTCCCGCCTGCCGCGCCCGCTTCGGGTCGGCCAGCATCTCGATCTGCTTGTCCGTCAGCGGCCCCGCGAAGCCCAGCGGACCGAACATCTTCTGGTGCTCCTCCACGTACGGCTGCACCCGCTTCATCACGTCTTCTTCGGAGCCCGAATCCGTCACGAAGCACGAGAATCCGACGATCAAATCGCCGCCCAGCGCCGTCGCGCGGCCGTGCTCCGCTAGGCGCTCTTGCCACGCCTGGATTAGTTCGTGACGCGCCCCGCCGACCGCCGCGCCGCCGCCCATGAAGCCCTTGATCCCGTTGCGTACCATGAAATCGAGCCCCCGCTCGCTCGCGCTGACGATCGGCTGCCAGCACTCGACCGGGTGCGTCGGCCGCGGCACCAGCGTGATTTCCTCCAGCTCGTAGCCCCGGTACGGCACCCGCGGTGGGATCGTGTAGTGCTTCCCGTGGTGCGAGAACGACTCCTCGTGCAGCGCCTTCAGCACCAGCTCCACCTGTTCCTCGAACAGGTCCCGGTTCGCCGTCGCGTCCTGCACCGGCCCGCCAAACGTTTCGACCTCGCGCGTGTGATACCCCCGGCCGACACCGAACCGCACCCGGCCACCCGTCAGGATGTCGGCCACCGCGTAGTCCTCGGCCAGCCGGATCGGGTGCCACATCGGCGCGATGTTGAAGCCGCAGCCGACGCGCAGATGCTCCGTCTGGTTGGCGATCTGGATCGCCAGCATCAGGATGTTCGGCAGGCACTCGTAGCCCTCACGCTGAAAATGGTGCTCGGCCAACCACAGCGTGTCGAAGCCGTAGCGGTCCATCAGCTTCGCCATCTCCTGCGCCGTCGCAAGCGGCGTGATCAGCTTCTCGTTGTCGTAGCGACGTGCGTTGACCGGCGTCCCCTCGAAGCCGATGTCGTCCAGGTCCACCTGCCCCGCGTACAGCGAACTGAATCCCTTGATCAAACCCGGCTCCCCGATCTGTCCTCTAACCTATTTCTCGCCTACGCCCTCACCGGGCCCGCAACCCGCGCCATGAAGTCGACGAAGATTGGCGCCACGGCCTCGTCACGCTCGTAGATAATCTCGTTCCCCGCCGTCCGCTGCGCCTCGATCTCTTGCGGCGTCAGTGAGTCGTGTATCTCGCTGTTCGGCAGGATGCTGTCCAGCGTCGCGCGCCACAGGCTCCGGGTGCGTCTGGTCGTGCCCCGGCAGGATGCAGGCCGGCATCGTCAGCTTGACGAGGTCCTCTTCCGCGCTCCGATCACCGGCAGGTCGGCGCCGGCCAGGAAGTAGCGCTTCCAATCCTCCATCGCGCCGATGAAGACCTCGGGCGCCATGCTCATCAGGCGCTCCCGGTTCGACGGGTTCGCCGCGATCATCTCCGAGAAGTGCTCCGATTCGCACACCGCGGCCATCCCGCCTCGCTGCGCCATCTCGATGAACTGCTCGTAGTAGTTGTAGGCCAGGCGCTTCGCTGCGTACTCACCGCCGGTGACGCGCCACAGCAGCAGTCCACGCACGACTTCCGGGTGTCGCATCGCGACCAGGAGTGAGAGACGGCACCCGGAAGACGCCCCGCCGACGAACGCCGGCGCCGCGCCCAGCTGCCGCAACAACTCCGCCAGGTCGTCCGCCCACACCTCGTACTCCGAGACCTCGCCGCCGATCGAAACGTCGGAAGCCCCGCAGTTGCGCCGGTCGTGTAGCAGCACCCGGTACCCCGAGTCCGCGATTAGCCTCGCCAGCCCCGCGACCTCGCTCCCGGCGCGCCGTCCGCCCGGCGATAGCGCCACCCAAGGCCCCGCCTCTCCCACCACCTCGTAATTCAGCTTCACGCCACGCACATCAGCTACAGCCATCATTTACCTCCAGGTTTCTCTCAAGCGCTTTCTGCCCAACGCCACAACCACGAAGCTGCAGGTTTCAACCGGCAGGCAACCCTGTTTCCAAACATCCCTAGTGACGAGGAGCCCTCTCACCAAGTTCCCTCGAGGATGTACAGCCCCCCGGTGAACCGCTCGATCGCGTAAATCAGCCCGTTCTCGTCCACGTAGACGTCGTTCATCTGCGCCGCGTCGAACCGCGAACCCGCCGGCGCCTCCGGGATGTAGTACCCCAGCTCGACCGGCGACCACGGATTTGAAACGTCGTGCACCCGCACGCCCGCATTGAAATACGCCCCGTACACCAGCCCGTCGGACCGCAGTGCCGTCGCCAGCGGGTGATTCTCGTGCAGGTTGTGCGCGCCGAAGCGCCCCGCCCGATCAGCAAATTCGTCCACCGCCGGCAGCGGCAGCGTGCCCGTGATCATCGGCCGCGTCTCGTCGTGCATGTCGACCACCCAGACCGGCTTCGGCCAGTCCTTGCCGCCCGGCTGGATCGCCTCGTCGCTGACGATCAGCGTCTCCTGGCTGAACAGCGGCAGCACCGTGTGCGTGAACCCCGACGCCGGCGGGTGGTAGTCCAGCTGACTGATCATCCGCGGCTTTGACTTGTCCGAAATGTCGAGGATCACAACTCCACCGTCGATGTAGCCGACGTACGCCCGGTCGGGCCGTTCCGGGTAGACGTTCGTGTTGTGCGTCCGATACCCCATGTCGAAGTCTGCGTGGCGCTGCGGTGGGTCGGCGCCGTCGCCCTCCATCGTCCCCGGCAGCCACCAGCGCCCGACCTCCGTCGGCTTCGTCGGGTCGCGCACGTCGATGATCTGGTAGAACTGGTCGTCCAGCTTGTTCGTCGGCGTCACGTCCGGCGCCCCGCTCGACAGGTGGATGTACTCCCCGTCGACGAACCACAGGCAGTGCGCCCCGCGCGAATGCGACCCCGACCGGTCGAGAAACGCGATCGACCTGGGCTCCGCCGGGTCCGACACGTCGAATAGCTCGACGCCTGCCGGCGTCAGACCTGGCTCCTTTGTCTGGTACGCCACCGCCAGGATGTCGCCCACCGCGTCCAGCGAGTTCGACCGCACGTTCTCGTGCGGCAACTCCGTCTGCGCGATCACAAACGCCTCGGTGGGATCCGACACGTCTACCACCGTGAAGTTCTTCGGCGCCGACTCATGCGCGATATACAGCACCCGCCGCCCGTCTGACGTCTGCTGCAGCGCCAGCCCTTCGCCGCCGTTGCCAAATCCGTTGAGGTCGTTGTGACTGATCAGGCGCATATTCCGCGCCTCTGGCACCCCGTTCATATCAACCTCCAATCGTCTTTCATCGCTAAGGTCCGGTTTCCGTACCACTCATCCTGAGGCTCTCGCAAGCTAGCCCTGAGCACCTCTGAAGGGATGAGTGGCCCAGAACTCCGGCCAAACGTGATACGCCTCCGCACTGCGTCCCGACACCATCGCGGATCCCTACCCCCATTCCGTCATCTCCTGTCAGCTCACCAAACTCACTACCAGCGCCGCGTCATTACCCAACGCCGGCAGGCGTCGTGGGGGCGCAGCCCCTGCGGGGGAGTCTGAGGGGTCTCCCCTCAGGATGAGCGTTAGATAAAGCGAAGCGCCCTGGCCCGCCCGACAGGAAGGGCGTAGGTCGCGAAGCCTTCGAGGCGCAGCGGTTCACGCCGTGCCCGCTCTACCCCCACAGCGCCTTGCTCGCCATCTCAGCCCCCTCGGCCAGTGCCTTCAACTTCGCCCAACCGATCTGCATGTGCACCCGGTTTCCCATTCCGCAGTCCGTCCCCGCGATCACGTTCTCCTTGCCCACCAGCGACGCGTACAGCTTGATCCGGTCCGCCACCAGCTCGGGGTGCTCGACCACGTTGCTGGCGTGGCTCACAACGCCCGGGATCAGGATCTTGCCCTCGGGCAGCTTCACGTCCTGCCACACCTTCCACTCGTGCTCGTGCTGCGGGTTCGCCGCCTCCACCGAGTATGCCTCGGCGTCCACCTGCAGCATCAGATCGACCACGTGCTTCAGCGGCAGGTCATGCGTGTGCGGGCCATGCCAGCTACCCCAGCAGATGTGGTAGCGCACCCGGTCCGCCGGGATCCCCTGCAGCGCGTGGTTCTGCGCGTCGATGCGAAGCTGCGCGAACTTGCGATACTCCTCGATCGACGGGTTCGGCACGATCATGTCGTACGTGTCAGGCAAGCCCGGGTCGTCCAGCTGCAACACGAACCCGGCGTCGACGACCGCCTTGTACTCCTCGCCTATCGCCTCCGCCAGCGCGAAAAGGTACTCCTCGTCCGTCTTGTAGTACTCGTTGTAGAAGAAGTGCTCCAGCCAGCCCGGCGCCAGCACGCACATGAACGTCTCTTCCGGCTTCACGCCCGACTGCGCCAGCGTCTCCTTGAAAAGCGCGACGTCATTCTTGACCTCGTCCTGGCCGATGTACTTGATCGGCCCGCTGACGACCGTCCGGTCCCGCTGGCCGAAACCGCCGCGCGTGCCGCCAATGGTCAACGAGTCGTAGAACTCGGCAAACTCGATGCGCTCGTTCGTATGGCCCGACATCATTGCCGCTTCGCCTTCTCTTACGGGCCGAGACGAAAGGCCCGTCATCCGACGGCTGTAATACGCCAGCGAGAAGCCAATTTTCCCCAGCTCCCCATCGCTGATGACGTCGATCCCCGCCTCGTCCTGCTTGTGGATCACGTCGACCATCTCGCGTTTGATCTGCGGCATGATCGCGTCGATATCCATCGAATCGCCGCGCTGGATCGCCCGCGTCTTCTCCTGCAGGTCGTCCGACCCGGCCAGGCGCCCCGCGTGCGTAGTCAAAATCCGGTCCGTACTCCGCTTCATGGCGTCCCTCATCTAGTCATCGTAGCGGCGGGGTACCGCGTATCTGCGCCGAAGTCTACACCCGCTAACCTGTTCGCCCGCGAAGGTAAATTCGTTGGGCTGACCACCGCTAGTTGAACGTATGGCGCCGTAGACGTCGTAGTCCAAAGTCGTGTCCACGTCGCCGTCCTGGCCCATCGGCGCCATGGCAGAGTCAGGAGTTTTCAGCTTGACTCGCGAAATGTCACCGCGCCGCTCGACCAAAGAACGGCAACGAGCGCTAGCGCAAGAGGTGGCAAATGGAAGGGATCAGAGAAGATCACATACAGAGTATTGAGAAACAACAACGGTAGGCCTCCCAGCGCGAGGCAAAGTGTCTCGTGGCTTTTCGCTCTTGCCGCTATGAATATCGCGATACTCAAGGATCCATAAACGAACAGGAATACGCCGACTCCCGCCCAACCATAGCCAGGTACGCCGATGTTCTCCCAGATGCCGATGAGCATTCCACTAACCACCGCGAGCCCGGCTACTGTAAGCGGCGATGTTATCTTCCGAGCTTCCTCACCATTCGTCATTACATTCGCTGGCAATATTCTGCCCTAGAACAGAGCTGCTCGAGTTACCAGAGTAGCGGATATCACTGACGTTAACGAAGCCGCCCCCGCCCGGACTTAGGCCGGCAGTGAAGTCAACGGACACAGTAGCGTCGATGGGATCCAGCCCTGGAATGCCTTTGCCGCCGAAAAGTCGCCCCTCGCTGGTGAAGGTCAGGTCCACGTTTGCCTCATCCTGATTCTGAGTTATGCTGCCGCCTTCAGCTTTCCAGCCATAGTTCGTCTCTGGCTGATCAACAGACGCAGACACCAGAGAAGTGCCGTCCGCGCAACGCCACGTCACCAGACCCCGCGTGTCGAAAACCCCAGAGGCTCACGCCATTCATCGTGAGCCATCGGCCGCTCAGCCGAGACGAAGCAATCTCGCCCCCTGTCACTCCCAGACGTGCCCAATTTGCGAGCCCAGGAGCCCGCCCGACAGGAAGGGCGCAAGACGCGAAGCCTCGACGCTCCGAAGATAATCGCCTCGGCTCCATCCCTTCACGACTCCAGCAGGGGAAGTGGGGGCGCAGCCCCCGCGGGGGGAGTCTGAGGGGTCTCCCCTCAGGTCTCAGGTTGAAAAGAAGGCGAAGCGCACAATCCCAAGCGACAGCGGGGTACAGGACGCGAAGCCTTCGTCGCCACGAAGTCCGCCCAACGCTCGGCCGTCTTCGGCCCCTCCGTCGACGGAGAGGGGGCGCGCGGCAGCGGGGTGAGGTTACCCCGCCTCGTCCCGGTACAACCCCAAAGCCCGAAACACCGGCTCATCCGTAAAGCTGAAAAGGTAAGCCGGATGGCTCGCCGACAGGTTCACATGCTCGTGCCACGCCCACCCCGGCACCACGAAAACGTCCTTCGAATCCCACTCCAGCGTCTCGCCGTCCACCACCGTCGCCCCCTGCCCCTCCACCACGTGGTACACCTTGCTGTTCGTCTGCCGGTGCCGCGCCGTCCGCTCGCCCGGCCGCAACACCTGCACGTAGCACGCGATCGTCGGCATCACCGGTCCGCCGGTCGCCGGGTTCGTGTACTCCAGAATCACGCCGTCGGTCGCGCTCCCCGCTTCGCCTTCCGCCAGCTTGTCCAACGCCGCCTTCGCCTCCGACCAGGGGTAGTGCCACAGCGGCGAATGCGCCGCCTCGTGCGACTCCCACGCCGGCTTCAAAGCCGGGAAGCCATACTTCACCAGCGACGAATCGACGTCTTCCTTCGTCTTCTGCGACTCCTCCGGGTACTGCTCCCGGAAACCCGCCTCCAACACACCGACCAGGGGCGAGTCCAGCCCATCCAGCCAGATCATCGGCGAATCCGAGTCGTTAGCGTGGTCGTGCCACGTCCAGTTCGGCGTCAGCACCAGGTCGCCCGGCAGCATCGGGATCGTGTCGCCGTTGACCACCGTATACCCGCCCGTGCTCTCGATGATGAAGCGCAGCGCCGCCGCCGTGTGCCGGTGCGCCCGAGCGATCTCGCCCGGCCCGACTACCTGGACGTTCGCCACCAGCGTGTTCGTCGCGCCGCGGCCCGTCCCCGGGTTCACGCAGCAGATCACGCGGCGCTCCGCCTCTTTGGTCCCGACAAGCTCCAGCGCCCGCAACGCCTGCGGCCGCAGCTCCGACCACCGCCAGCGATACGGCTGCAGCTTGCTCGTGTGGCTCCTCGCGGCGCCTCCGGCCGCGTCCACAACGGCGCCATATTCAACGACTCGAGGTCGCCGTAATAAGCCTGAAGGTCAGATTCCGACGACGCGATGCTGGAGCGCTGCAACATGGAGCCACCTCCGGTTCAAGATCGCGGGCCAAGTCTACTACCGCGCGTGCCGCGTGAGTAGTAAATCGACTCCGCAATCCTCAGCAGCACGCCGGCCGTCAGCTCGCCACTCGCCAGCAGGAAGTGCATCTCGCCGTCCGACCACGTCACCACCGACGGCATCCGCCCATCCGGGTCGTCCGGCGGCACCTCCGGGCCCATCTCGTACGACCGGCCCTCGTGCCCCGCCACCTGCACCTCGTGCGGCTCGCGGCCGTATCGCAACTCCAGCGCCCGCCGCAAAGCGTCAGCCTTCGTGCTACGAACCTCGCTTAGCACGAAGCCGCCGTAGTGCGCCTCCAGCGTCCGGTCACCGATCGCCAGGTCTTTCTGCCGGTGGTCCCGCACGTGTACCCGCAAGCTCTGCAGCGAATAGCCCACTGTATCGCGCGGCTCCACCGGCGTGAACGCCAGCATCGCCGCCGCCTCCCGCCAGTCCGCGGCCTCCGCGAAATGCTCGTTCCTCATCAAACTACCCACAGGAAGATCGGCTCTGATCTGCAAAATCTGTCGCTAAGTCGAGCCCTCCGGATACCGCGCGCTCACCCGGATTTGCGCCACCGCCATCAACGTATCGAACTCTGCCACGGCCAGCCCGCCCGCCACTGCGCGGACCGTCACCTCGCCATGCGGCAACTCCGCCTTCACCGCCTCGATGTCCACCTCCGACGGCTCCGGCACCCCGATCGTCACGTCCACCAGCATCGTCCCGCCGCGCTCCCGTATCT
This sequence comes from uncultured Chloroflexia bacterium, assembly GCA_963766645.1. Classification (GTDB taxonomy): domain Bacteria; phylum Chloroflexota; class Dehalococcoidia; order DSTF01; family WHTK01; genus WHTK01. Next base: position 444,308 of record CAVYAY010000003.1, read on the forward strand.
GCTGCAGCAGCGGCAAACTCGAATGCCGGATCGCGTCCGACACCGCCCGCCGCGCCGCTTTCGTGGCGTCCCCGCCGTGCACGTCGATCCCCATCCCGAACTCCAGCACCATCGCCTGCTCAGCCATCGAATCCCTCCTGTGCCATCGATTCTACGAAAAACGCTGCAGAGACTTGCCAGGCTCGGCGTGACTCGGCACCAACGGCATGCCTGCACGGCCCAAACGGGGAATCGGCACCTCGGAACGATTAGCTTCTAAAGACGGCGACTCGGATTAGCGGCATGAGGTTGCAGGACCAGGCGCCCGCAATGCTCCGTAATTCCCTACCGCGCCTCGCTAATCGAATGCAGCGTCCGCGCCTTCGCTGCCTGCGCCGACACCGCCTCCTGGATCACCCGGTCGATCACCTCCACCGACGTGACCCCCTCCAGCTCCCAGAAGTACAGCGCCAGCGACCCCGGTATTGCGTTGACCTCGTTGATGTAAACCTTCCAACCGTTCGGGTCGACCAGGAAATCAACCCGCGCCACGCCGTTGAAGTTCAGCTCCGTGTACGCCAGCCGCGCCATCTCCTGCACCCGCGCTGCTACGTCGTCCGGGATGTCGGCCGGGATCACCCGCCGCGCCGCCGCCATCCCATCCTGTTTGCCACCCCGCAGATATTTCGTCGCGTAGTCCAGCACCTCGTCGTCTTTAATCGGGCGCTCGCACCGCGACACGTAGACGCCGCGCGTGTCCCGCAGCACCGACACGTTGATGTCCATCCCGCCGTCGACCCCGCGCTCGATGATGCAGCGCCGGTCGTACGCCAGCACCGTGTCCACCGCAAACGCCAGCTCGTTCGCCGCGCCGACTCGAGACACACCAATGCTTGATCCTAATGTGGCCGGCTTCGCGTACACCGGCCAGCCCAGCATCGCCGCCTTCTCAACGATCGGTCCCTGCTCCAGCCCCCACGACGCCCGGTCGATCCAGAACCCGTCGACCACCGGCAGCCCCAGGCCTCTGAACGCCGCCTTCGCCGCGATCTTGTCCATCGAGACCGCCGCCGACGTCATATTCGGCCCCACGTAGGCCACGTCTGCCAGCTCGAAAACACCCTGCAACGAACCGTCTTCGCCATGCGTCCCGTGCATCACCGCGAACGCCACGTCCACCTCGAGCGGTGCGACGCGCTCGCCGATTCCCGGCGTACTGCGCAACGTCGAAAGCAGACGGCCCTTCTCCGCCGAGAGCAGTACCCGGCGTCCCTTGTCGCGGGCAAACGCGTCGAACGAGGCCGGGTTCAGCGGCAGCCCGGCATGCACCGACACGTCGAACTCAGGCACCAGGAAGTAGTCGCCCTTCTCCGAGCAGTACACCGGCAGCAGGTCGTACTTGCCACGGTCCATCACGTTCATGACCTGCGCCGCGGTCACGATTGACACGCCGTGCTCCACGGACCGCCCGCCAAAGAACACCGCGACCTTGAGCCTCCCCTGATTCACACCGCAATCCTACGTTCGCCCCGCCCTACTGTCACCGCCGCCTCGGCGCGGTCATTGCGGGGAGGCGCCAGCCGAGGGGCAACCTCAGGTCCCCACCAACCCCCAAACCGCAGTCCACCCAACGCCTTTCCCAAGAAGACTTGCCGAGGTTCTCCAGCCTCGGCGTCATCAGACCTCCAACGTCCCAACCACGAAGCTGCAGGTTTCAACCTGCAGAGTCCTTCATCCGCGCAAACGGCTCGTCAGTCGCGAGGCTCAGGCAGAGTCAGTGGGGGCGCAGGACGCGCGGCTTTCGGCGCCCGTCATCACCGAGACCCACCGTCAAATCACCAATGTCTCGTCGAACTGGTCCGGCAGGTCATTCGCATACAACACCACGTCCCCCGCCGCCCCCATCCTCCCAAGCGCCTCGCGCGCCTCGTCCAGACTCCGCGTCACGTGCAACGATCCCTCCGGAAACGACGCCTCCAGCATCGCCTGCCTGATGTCCGACGTCTGCTTCGGCCCCACCAGGAACGCCACGTCCACGTTCGCCGCCGCAGCTCTACCAATTCGAGTGTGATACTCCGCCTTCGCCCGGCCCATCTCGATCAGGCCCGGTGTCACCAGCACTCGACGCCGCGGCGCGTACCGCCCCAGCACCTCTATAGCGCCGATAATCCCCTCCGGATTCGCGTTGTACGCGTCGTCCAGCACCGTAATCCCGTTCGCTTCCATCGGCTGCAATCGATGCTCCGGCGGGCGAAACTGCCGTATCGCGGCCGCCATGTAGCCCAGCTCCAGCCCGCAGCTCAGTCCCACTCCGATCGCCGCCAGCACGTTCGTAGCGTTATGTCGAGCCAGCAGCTGCGTGACGACGTGCGCCGTTTCGCCCCCGAAGCTCACGTACAATTCGATCCCGTTATCCGTCTCGACAATGTTGCTGCCTCGCAGTTCCGCCTCTACGGACTCCACCCCAAAAGAGATCAATCCGATGCCGCCGTAGGCCGACGCCCGCTCCTCGATCGCCGCCACGTCGAAGTTCAGCACCGCCGTGCCGCCCGGCTTCAGCCCCTCGACGATCTCCCACTTCGCCGCCGCTGTCGCCTCGAGCGACCCGAACCGCTCCAGGTGCTGCGCGTTTACCGTCGTGATCGCGCTCACGTCCGTGCCGCCCACCAGCCGGCACAGCTTCTCGATCTCGCCCCGCCTGTACGCCCCCATCTCGACCACGAAGTACTCTTGCCCCTGCAACGAGTCGTTCACCGTCCGCGCGATCCCCAGGGGCGTATTAAAGCTCGCCGGTGTCTTCAACACTCGATACCGAGCCGACAGCAGGTGCGCCACCAGCTCCTTCGTCGTCGTCTTCCCTGCGCTCCCCGTGATCGCGATGATTCGCGGCCGCTGCTCCTGCAGCTTCGCCGCCGCCATCGACTGGAACCGCCGCCGCGACCGCTCCTCGAACGGCCACAGCGCCAGGTTCGCCAATAGGACCAGATGCCCGGGCAGCACAGCCACCAGCGTCGCGCCGAAGATGCCCAGTACCAGCCCATCGCGCGTTCCCTGTAGCAGCCCGAATCCGAGACCCAACGCCACGATTCCCACGCCCAGAACGATTGCGATCACGAATATTCGTCGAGCTCGCGCCGTCATCACCAGTGGCTTCTTTGCCTTCGAGCCCGACCGATACTGGAGCCCCAGCATCGAAAGCCCTGTCGCCAACCAGACCGCCGATCCGACGACCGCCACCGATTCCGAGGCGAACCCCGCTAGCCAGATCCCAAGAACCAGCCCGCCAACAGCCGGCACCAGGAACGGAAGCCGTAGATAACGGTCCGGGTGGTCCTGAAGCCACCACAGATACTGCCGCGTCAAATACTCCTCGAGCTGCAGGATGTGCAGAAACCGCCGAGCCCGCAGCACCGTCAGCACCCCCCAAGGTGCCAACCCCACCCCAAACACCAGCCACGCTTCAGTCACGCGTGAGCTCCGGCTGTGCGCGAGTAACCCAACATCGCTGTGTACGACAGCAAGGGTAGCGGGAGCGCAGCCCACGCACGGGCAGCTCGAGGGGTGTCCCCTCGGAACGGCTTCGTTCTAAAGAGGGAGAAGCAGATGAGCCGAGAGGCAAGGACCCGCAGCCCTCGACACTCCAAGGAAGTCCACCCTTCACGCCAGAAACGACGCCACCGCCTCCGCGAACGCCTCCGGCTGATCCAGGAAAGGGAAGTGCCCCGCACCCTCCAGCGTCACCAGCCGAACGTCCTCCAGCTCCGCCATCGCCTCCTCCGCCACGCCGCAACGGCACCTCCGTGTCCAACGACCCCCAGATCAGCAGCACCGGCGCCTGCACCGACGCCAGCAACGGCCGCATATCCTCATTCACGACGCGCACCAGCGTCGGCCGCAAGACTCCCGCCGACTTGTAGTCCGCCGAACCGAACCGCTCTCGTCCCCACGAAAGCATGCGCTCCCGTAACGGCGGCAGAAGCGTCGCCGCACGGCGCAGCATCGCGAACCGCCGGCTGCGACGCCGCACGCCCGGCTCCAGCGGCAGCTGGACGATCGGAGACGCCACGATGACCAGTCTCTTCACCAGCTCCGGATACGCCGTCGCCAGCGCGAGCGCCACCTTGCCACCAAACGAATGCCCCAACACATTCACCGACTCGAACCCTGCAGATCGCGGCAGCCCGGCGATAGCCCGCGCGTACTCCGCCGAACCCCACGCCTCCGGCGGCGGCTCACTAAATCCGAACCCCGGCAGGTCCGGCACCAGGGTCCGGTACTTCTCTTCCAGCAGACTCGCCGCGCCCATGAAGCTCAGCGAGCTCTGACCCCAGCCGTGCAGCATCAGCAACGGCTCGCCATCGGCCTTGCCGCGCAAGCGAAACTGCACACGCAGGCCCTCGACGTCTGTGAAATGCTGCGGGCTAACGACCATGGCGCTTCGATTGTCCTCTACGCCGCCCCGCCATTCAACGCGCTCTTTCTGATCCGAGCCCACAAAGGATCCCTACTCCCGCTCCGCCCGCACGACCTCCTCGACCAGGAATTCAAAATAGGAAGTCGCCTCGGAGAGCCCGAAACGCTCCTTCTCAAAGCTCAACCGCGGCCCGCCCGCTTCGTAATACAGCACCTTCAGTCCACCGCCGTTCGGCCAGCCTGTCCGCACCGTCCGGCCCGCCCCGCCTGCCAGCCGGGACCCGCTCTCTGGCAGGTCGTCGCGAAACTGCGGCAGGTTATGCGGATTCGGTGGCGGAGGGACGAAATCGGGACGCAGCTTCAGCAGTTCCAGGTACGTCTCAGCGCACAACCGCGCCGCATCGCCATACGTCCCGTCTTCCAGCAAGGCATCCACACGCTCCAACGCCTCCCGAAATCCCGCGTCCTTGATGTCAGCAGTACTCGCCATCTGGCGCTCTCTTGCCTACGGCTTGCCGTATGTCCTCTAGATCGTGCTGTTGATCTCGAACTTCACGCCGTCCAGCTGCTCCTCGCGCCATTTCTGCTGCAGGTGGTGCCGCTCCTTGAACTCCGGCATTACCTCCCGCGCGAACAGCTCCAGCGACTCCATGATGTGTTCGTGCTTGCGGTCGCCGCATTGCAGGATGAACAGCAGCATGTCTACGTTCGCCGCCTCGTACTTCCGCACGTTCTCCCGGATGTACTCCGTCGAACCGATGAACATCCCCCGGCGTCCCGACCGCTGCAGCGCCCGCGCCCCCTCGTCCTCCGGTTCCTCCGCAAGCGCCACCTCTGCTGCCGCCTTGCTCTCCGCACTCTCGACGCGCCGCCTGAACTCACGGTAGACGTTGTCGTGCCCGTGCTGCACCGGCCCGTGCGTCCAGCCGAAGGAGAAGCCGAAGAACTGCGCCCCGCTCATACCTTTCTCCATCGCCTCGTCGTCTGTCCGCGCGCACATCAGGTTACCCAGCGTCACCAGCGCCGGGTTGATCGCCAGGCCCAGTGGCCGTCGTATCCCCCGGATCAGCTCGTAGTAGCGCTCGACCCGCTCCTGCGCCTCCTCCGGCGTCTCGAACCCGAAGCCCAACGCGCCGAGACCCAGGCGCCCGGCCAGCATGACCGTCTCCCGCCGCGACGCCGCGACCCACACCGGCGGGTGCGGCTTCTGCAGCGGCTTCGGGATCACGTTGCGCTGCGGCATGCTGAAGTGCTCGCCCTCGTAGCCCGGATACGGTGTCGAGGTCATCATCCGCAGGCACTCCCGCGTCGATTCTTCCCACGCGTCCTTCTTCAGACGCTGCTCCGTCAGGAAGCCGCCCAGCTCGGTGCTCGTCGCGCCCTCGCCCGTCCCGAACTCGACACGCCCGTTCGACAGCAGGTCCAGCGTCGCTATCCTCTCCGCCACACGCGCCGGGTGGTTCTGGTTCGGCGGCATCTGGACGATGCCATGGCCGAGGCGAATGTGCTGCGTACGCGCCGCTGCCGCGCCAAGGATCACCTCGGGCGCCGACGAGTGGCAGTATTCCTCGAGAAAGTGGTGCTCTACGTCGAAGACGTAGTCGTAGCCCAGCTTGTCGGCGAACTCGATCTGCTCCAGCGTCTCCTGGACGATCCGATGCTCGTCATCCGGGTTCCATTGATCCTTGTCCGCGGGTCTCGGTAGCTGTAGTTCGTAGAAAAGCCCGAACTTCATCGCCGCTCACCCCTCATTACCGCCGATTATAGGCCTCTCGCGCCCGCACCTACTTGACATGCCCTCCCCGCATTCATACCTTGCAAAAGCCATCCTGCGGCTGCCCGAGGGGTCAGGCAGCCGTGTCCCCGACTACGTCTCGCATACTACGACTAGGAGGTCACATCCCCTTGGCAAACGCTACCGACTTCCCGATTCCGGCCGATCTCGCAAGGTTTCTGGATCTGGGACCGCCTCCACTGTCCCAGGCCGCTGACGCCCCTGGAGCACGAGCTCCTCGTCCAGTCCACCGGCACCGGCTTCACCAAGGCCATCGGCGAAATGGGCTCCGGCATCATCGCCGTCTGCGAGATGTACAACTACTACGCCTACCTCTGTGGCGTCGCGAGACCCCTCGGCCCCGGCGAAACCCAGGAGCAGCGCAACGCTGCCTACGAAAAGAGCGTCGCCGAGCTCAAGCCCATGGTCGGCGATAAGTGGACCAACGAATGGCTCCCCGAGATGAAGGCCAAACTCGCCCGCGGCCGCAACACAGATTACTCCGGCTACCCCGACAAGGGCCTCCTGGCACGCTTCGACGAGATGCGCAACGAGGTCCTCGACCGCTGGTATATCCACGGCCTCCTCCTCTACTCATTCGCCGCCGCCAACGACTTCTCCGACTTCTACAAGGAACACATCTCCAGGGGCAGCTCGATGGAGGGCTACGAGGCGCTCCAGGGCTTCGAAACCGAGGCCACCAAGAGCTCCCGCGGCCTCTGGAAGCTCAGCCGTACCGTCCGCGCCAACCCGGAGCTCAAGGCCCTCTTCGAAAAGTCGACCCCGCAGGAGATCGCGAAGGCACTCCCCAGCAGCGCCGCCGGCAAGGCCCTGCTCAACGACCTCAACGCGTACCTCGAGGATTACGGTTGGCGCGCCGACAGCGTTTACGAGCTCACCCAGCCCGCATGGCGCGAAGACCCCAGCATACCGCTCGGCGCCGTCCAGGGCTTCATCACCATCGATGACTCGAGCGGCCCCGAGTCGCAACTCGCGGCTGCCATCAAGCGGCGCGAGGAGCTCCTTGCGGACGCCCGCAAGAAGCTCGCCGGCAGCCCCGACCTCTTGAAGCAGTTCGAGTCCCTTTACGACGCAGCCAAGAGCTTCACACCCATCGTCGAGGACCACAACCACTGGATCGACCAGATGGGCGACATCACCATGCGCTACCCCTGTCTCGAGATCGGCAAGCGCCTCACCGCCCGCGGCCTGCTCGACGCACAAGAAGATGTCTTCTTGCTCTACTCCAGTGAACTGCACCTGGCGATGGCCGGTAACGACTACCGCGACGTCGCCAGGCAACGCAAGGCCGACATCGCCAAGTACGCCAAGATCGTCCCGCCGCCCGCCATGGGGGTGCCCGCGCCGCCCACCGGAGACCCGGTTGAGGACGTCCTCGTGCGCTTCTTCGGTGCCCCGGTTGAGCCCAGCGCCGACCCCAGCGTCCTGCAGGGCATCGCCGCCGCGCCCGGCCTCGTCACTGGCGTCGCGAAGGTCGTCAAGACCCTCGACGAGGCCAGCAAGCTCTCCCAGGGTGACATCATGGTCTGCGAGATGACCCTCCCGCCGTGGACGCCCTTGTTCAGTACCGTTAGCGCTGTCGTCGCCGACACCGGCGGTATCCTCAGCCACTGTGCCATCGTTGCCCGTGAATACCGCATCCCCTGCGTCGTCGGCACCGGCGTCGGCACCATCACAATCAAAGACGGACAGACCGTCACCGTCGACGGCTCGAAAGGAATAGTCCGTATCGAGTCCTGACGACTCCACCGCGAGCCATCGAGCGTCAGCTCGAGGCGAAGCAATCCCGGACCATGCACACCGCAAAAGGAGAGGCCCTCTGAGTGAGGGCCTCTTTCAATCTACTGCTTTCCGTAGGCTACTGCTTTCCGTAGGCAGAGGATAACCCTGCTCTGAGCTTGTAACGGTGAAGGATCACGAGCCCCGTCCAACCAGGATCGAGCCCCTAACTGCCTTCCTCCGGCACCAACCGTCCGTCGCCCGGCGACGCGGCGGCCGCCGCTTTCGCCTCCGCCTCGCCGCGCTCCCCGCCCGCCGACACCGCCAGCGAATCAGCGCTCCCGCGCGGGAACAGCAACGCCAGCCCGAACGCTATCACCGCCGCCGCGACGACGATGAAGTACACCTCGTGTAGCGTCGCCGCGAGGGCCCGCTGCATCCCGTCCAGCACCGCCGGCGCCAGCTCGGCGCGCGCGTGCGCGTTAAGCAGCGTCTGTGAGTCCGCGCCGGCCGGCACGCCAGGCACGTCCGCGTAGCGGCCCGACAGGTTGCTGTTCAGCAGCGCGCCCATGATCGCCACGCTGATCGCGCCACCGATTGTGCGGAAGAACTGGAACGAGGCCGTCGCCACGCCCCGGTGCCGCCACTCGACCGCGTTCTGCAATGAAATGATCAGCGCGCTGGTCATGAACCCCATACCGAAGCCGACGACCAGGGCCGCCAGCATCGCCAGCTCCCGCGGTGCGTCACGCGAAAGCGTTAGCAGGATCGCAGTACCGATCACCAGCGAAAATCCGCCCGTAATCGCCGCGGCGTAGTAACCGAACCGCAGGATCATCCGTCCGCCGATCACGCTCGCCACCGGCCAGCTGAACGACATCGGCAGGACGATCAGCCCTGCGTCGAACGCCGTCCCGCCGAAAACGCCCTGCGCGAACAACGGCACGTAGGACTCAACGCCAAACATCAGACCGCCGCAGACCGCGATCGTCGCGCACGACATCACGATCACCCTGTTACGGAACAGCCACATCGGCAGCACCGGCTCCCGGGCCCGGCTCTCCTGCGCAATGAATGCCGCCAGCAGCAGCGCTGAGACCGCGAACAGTGTCAGCGTCTCTACCGATATCCATCCATAGGCAGGACCGCCTTCCAGCAGGCCCAGAAGCAGTGCCACGACCGACCCCGATAGCAGCACCGTGCCGAAGTAATCGATCACGTGAGACTGCTTCTCCGTCTTCTCATCGAAGAAACGCCAGATCAACAGGATTGCGATTATCCCGATCGGTAAGTTGATGAAGAACACCCAGCGCCAGCTCAACCCGTCTGCCAGTAAGCCGCCGATCGCCGGCCCCGAAAGGCTCGTCACGCCCCAGACGCTGCTGAACAAACCCTGGATCCGCGCTCGTTGCTCGATGCTGAATACGTCGCCGATGATCGTCATTGTGATCGGCTGGGTCGCCCCAGCGCCCAAACCCTGCACAGCCCGGAAGATCACCAGCTCCAGCATGCTATTCGCCGTCCCGCATAGCATCGATCCCAGCAAGAAAACGCCGATGCCAAACAGCAGGACCGGCTTGCGCCCGTAGAGGTCTGCTAGCTTGCCGTACAGCGGCACCGTTACCGTCGAAGCCAGCAGGTAAACCGAGAACACCCAGCTGAACAAAGATAGGCCGCCGAGGTTTCCAACCACCGTCGGCAGCGCAGTGCTGATAATCGTTTGATCCAGCGCCGCGATCGCAATCGCGAACATCAGCGCCATGACCAGCAGAACTACTTTCAAGCCGTATCCGCTCTTCTAAACTACGCGCCCATTATACGGACGCACCTACCCCTCCACCGCACTCGTACGTCATCAGCCCTCTTGTCACGCGCCCTTGGTCACGTCAAACTCACCCCGATTCCAAGGAGAACCAAATGCCGCTGAAAGTCGTCATCCCCAACCAGCTCGGCCGCAACGAAGTGATAGCCCAGCTCCTCGAGGCCGAAGGCTGCGAGATGATCCGTTTGCCCGCCGTCCAGCCCGGCGGCCCGACAGAATGGTCCGGCGAGGAAATCGAACGTTACTTCCTCGATGCCGACGCATTCGTCGGCATCTTCGCCGGACGTCCCATCTCCCGCAAGGTCCTAGAAGCCGCCGCGAAGCTGCGCGTTGGCGCCAGCCCGATCATCGGCACGGAGACCATCGACGTGGATGCGGCGACCGACCTCGGCATCGCGATCGGCTATGGTGCCGCTCCCGAAAACCTCCTGGGTGTCGCCGAAGCCGTCGTCATGCTCACCGCCGCCCTGCTCAAGAACCTGCCTGGCAAGTGGCAGTCCGTCGCCGAAGGCGGCTGGCGCACCGACGACCCCGGCCACATGGTCATGAACCGGACCGTCGGCCTCGTCGGACTCGGCAACATCGGCCGCGCCACCGCCAAACGACTCCAGGGCTGGGACTGCAACCTCGTCGCCGCCGACCCCTTCGTCAAGGCCGAAGACGCCGCCGCCATCGGCGTCAAGCTCCTCTCGCTGGACGAGCTGATGAGCGTATCGGACGTCGTCACTGTCATGGTCACGCTGACGGACTCAACCCACCACCTCATCGGCGAGCACGAGCTCTCGCTCATGAAGCCCGACGCCTACCTGATCAACACCTCGCGTGGGCCCTGCGTCGACGAAACGGCCCTGATCAAAGCCCTCGATGAAGGACGCCTCAAAGGCGCCGCTATCGACGCCTGGGAGCAGGAGCCTACCCGCGCCGACAACCCCCTGCGCACGCATCCACGTATCATCGCCACCGGCCATAACATCGGCCACTCCGAGGAGGTCTACGCCGCCCTCCCCGGACTCGCCGCCGAAAACATCCTCAAGGGCCTGCGCGGCGAAGACCCCACGTGCTTCCGCAACCCCGAAGTCCGCGAGCGCTGGTACCAGCGACTCAAGAACCTCGGCGTCCAACTCCCTGCGTAACGCCTCTGGAGGGACGAGCGCAACGCTTCGTCACCAACCCGCCGTCACTGCGAGGAGGCGACAGCCGACGCGCCAATCCCACGTTCCACTCCAAGCCACAACGCAGTCCGCCAGCCCAGCACCGTCTGCCCCACCCCAGACCAATTCCACGTTGCTTCCGAATCTCCTCAAGGCCCAGTGAGGTCAGTAGGGGCGCAGCCCCTGCGGGGGGAGTCTGAGGGGCCTCCCCTCAGTTCCTAGTAGGAGAAGGCGGAGCGCACAAGGGCGACGGCTAGGGAGCCCGCCGGACGCGCGGCCTTCGACGCCCCAATGCAGTCCACCAACCCACTGCAACGCCATCGCCAGAAGAAAAAGGACGGCCAACCAGCCGTCCCTTCTAAACCTCAAACCCGAAAAGCGCCTACTCCTCCGAAGCCTGGTCTTCCGCTTTCATATTGCCCGGCTTCGGCTGACTCTCACCGAAGATATACAAGCCCCAGGCAAACGCGGCCGCACCGGCCACGCCCAACCACGTCAGAACTTCTCCTAACACTTCCGGCTCCTATGAAATTGATTTCTTATTTTACTTTCGGCAGCGACCGTGTCGCGCCGTAGCCCTCGGTCCCTTCCCTTACAATTTCGGCAACCAACACCAGAGACTGAACGCAGGACAGATTGAAATCATCCCTGGACAAGAATTGGCATGGCCCCGAACCGTTGCCTAACCCCCTGGGCGTCGCTCGCCTCGGCGAGATCTACTCCCGTACCGCCGCGTTCTACGACGGCATAGTCGCCGAACGCCAGGCCGGCCCCAAGCTCGAAGCACTGCGCCAGCTCGACCGCCAGCCCGGAGAACGATTCCTCGAAGTCGGTGTCGGCACCGCCTGGGCTTTCGCCCGCCTCGTCACCGAATCCGGCTTCGCAGACGCCTATGGCCTCGACGTCGCGACCGGCATGCTCGAAGTCGCTCGCCAAACCATTTCCGAGCTAGCAGCCAGGGGCGCCGCGCGCCTTCCCGAGCCCGTCGAAGGACCCGGCGCCCCGTCTCTCAGCATCCCCTTCCTCCTCGCCGACGCCCGTCACCTCCCCTTCCTCGACGCGACTTTCGACTGCCTTCTCAACACCTACACGTTCGAGGTTCTCGCCACCTCCGACACCCCGCCCGTCCTCGAAGAATGTCTCCGAGTCCTCAAGCCCGGCGGCCGCATCGCCGTCGTCAACCTCACCGACGGCGAAGGACCCGACGCCGCCATGACCGAAGACTGGAAGCGCCGGTACCAGAATCGACCCCGAATACTTTGGCGGCGCCCGCCCTCTGCACCTTCAGTCCATGCTGCAAGCCCACGGCTTCACAAACGTCACCCGAACCTACGTAGGCCCAGATTGGCCCTCCGAAGTCCTCCTCGCACGCCGCCCCTGAACGTCCCGCCTCTCACGAGAGCCACCATCTCGGTCACTGCGTGGAAGCGCCAGCCGACGCGGCAATCTCATAAGGCACCGAAACACCCCGACGCAGTTCAAAGAGCCAACCGCTGTCCTCAATAACAAAATCCCCTCTCCCCGGAAGGAGAAGGGATTACACGACGGCTCGTTCCAGACCTACGAGGCCTTCGCGCACTCCCTGCACAGCCCGAAGATCGCGATATGGTCCAGGTCCGCCTGAAACCCCGTCTCACGCTGCAACGACCGCGTCAGCGCCGTCAGATGCGACTCGTCAAGCTGGGTCACCTGACCACACGACCGGCAGATCAGGTGGTGATGCCTGTCTCCGCCCAGCCACTCGAAGAGCGTGTCTCCCGAGCCCAGGTTCGTCTCCGACACCAACCGCAGCTCCTTCGCCGCCGCCAGCGTCCGGTACACCGTTGACGCGTCGACATAGGGATAGCTGCGCCGAGCCTCCTCGAGAAGCTGGCTCGCCGTCACGTGCCCGCCCGCGTGCCGCAGGCAGCTCAAGATCAGCAGACGCTGCGGCGTTACCTTCTGCCCAGACGCCCGCAGCAGCTCTGCAGTGTCTTTCTCGCAGCTCATACCCTGACACTCGCACCTCGCGCCAAGGCCGTCAAGCTCACGACGTTCCCTTCGACCGACCGCCACAACTCGGCAATGCGGATCCAAGCCCCCACTCAGCAGGGGTCGAAGGGAGTAAGGGCGTGCCCCATTTCCAGAGCCACCCCTATACTCCCACCGTGAGCGACCAGGACGATCCCCAGCCGGAGGACACGTCTCCGGTAACGCGCGGCCGGCGCGCCTTCGACGACGCGTACCACCGAGCCGAATCCCTGCTCGATACCGGCCAAGGCCACGCCTTTCGCGTCCTCTGGTTCTTCCTCCCCGATACCTCGGTCGTGCACCAGGTTCGCTTTCAGGCTGTCTTCGCTTCCCGATTCTTCTCCGACGCCGGCCAGCAAGCCCTCGCCTACGGCGCCCTCGTTGGCGTCGTCCGCGCCGGCGGCACCGCGATCGATGCTGCCATGATCGGTGTTGCCGCGCTGCTACCGCCCGCCCTCTTCGGTCTCTACGGGGGCGCCGTCGCCGATGCGCTACCCAAGCGCGTCGCGCTGGCCGCCATCTACAACCTGCAGGCCGCCCTCTGCTTCGCCGCCCCAGGCCTAATCGGCACCCATCTCGGCGGCCTCATGCTTCTGCTCTTCGCTGTCAACGCTCTCGGCCAAGTCAGCGGCCCCAGCGAGTCTTCCGTCGTCCCGCTCGTCGCCAGCGAAACGCAGCTCGCCAGCGCCGCGTCAATGCTCAGCCTGGCCTCTTCGCTCGGCACCGCCTTCGGCATGGCGTTCCTCGCCCCTATCCTCGTCCGCGTCTTCAGTGTCGAGGTCGTAATTTACTTCGCCGGCGCCATGCTCCTTATCGCCGCCAGCCGTGTCTTCGACCTCCCGGCCCACGCCTCCGAGCCGGAGAGCCGGCTACAACTCGAGCGCGTCCTCCGCCAGGTCAGTTATCGCTCCACAATCACCTGGTTCGCCCGCCAGCCCGCGGTCGCCACCATGGTCTTTGTCGCCGTCCTCGCCGGCACGGCTCAGATCGTCATCCAGACGCTTGCGCCACGCTACGTCCAGGCTGTTCTCCAGGTCGACGCCGCCGACACCGTCTACGTCTTCGCTCCGTCTGCCCTCGGCCTCGCGCTCGCGGTCGTCGTCACGCCCATCCTCGTCCGCAGCCGCGGCGAGCGCATGACGGCGCTCCTTGGCTTCGTCCTCGTGACCGCGGCCCTCTTCTGCTTCGGTCTCGTCGCCGATCTGACCTGGATCGACGCTGCGAATCCGCTGCGAGCCCTCGCCAGCGTCGGCATCGAACTCGATTTACGGCTGCGCACGGCGGCCCTCTTCGCCCTGCCCCTCGGCTTTGGCCTATCCCTCACCTCGACGTCGGTGCATATCTACATCAACCGCCGCGTCCCGCTCGCCAGCCAAGGTCGCGCCTTTGCACTACAAAGCAGCCTCAAGAACGGTGTCGCCGTCATCCCGCTGGTTACGCTCGGCCTCGCCGCTTCCAAATTCGGCGTCGCTAGCGTGCTCATCGCATCCCCGTTCCTCCTCCTCGCCCTCGCGATCGGCCTGCTGCGCGCCAACCGCTATTTCGCCGGCAGCGACGACCCCGGCCACCTCATTGAGCTCGCGACCTACTGGGAAGAACCGCTAATCGAAGCATCGCAGCAAGACCGAGAGGAATCCGAATGATTCGCGCTCTGTACCGCACCGAAACCGGAGAGCTTCACTCCGAGTTACGCCTGCACGAGATCAAAAGCGAGTTCGCATCCGCCAAAGGCCTGCTCTGGGTCGACCTCGACACCGCAGATCCTGAAGGCAGGCCGCTTCTCGAGCAGGCGTTCGGCTTCCACCCGCTCGCCGTCGACGACTGCTACAACGGCCACCTCGACACACCAAAAGTCGATGACTACGACGCCTACCTCTTCATCGAGGCTCAAGGCATCGATTACTCTATGCAGACCAATCGTCTCGTCCTCACCGAGCTTGGCCTCTTCCTCGGCCCCCACTACGTCGTCACCATCCACGAAAAGCCAATCGACCCCATTGAGCAGCTGCTCGCTCGGGCTCAGGGAAACTCGCCCTTCATGGCCCGCGGCGCGGATTTCCTCACTCACACGATTCTCGACGTCGTGGTCGACCAGCTCCTGCCTGCCGCTGAAGAGATGGACGAGAAACTAGATGACCTTGAACGCTCCATCCTTGAGGATCCGGACAAAGAGCTGTTGTCGGAGGTCCTCCAACTCAAACGCAACATCCTGCGACTTCGCCGCTCCATCCTGCCCCAGCGCGACCTCGTCAACCAACTCTCCCGCGGTGAATTCCCCAAGCTCATCCGACCCGAAGCCCTGATCTTCTACCGCGACGTCTACGATCACGTCGTCCGCATCGAGTCCCTGCTTGAAGGCCTGCGGGACCTCGCCGACAGCGCTCTCAACAGTTACCTCTCTTCGGTCAACAACCGCATGAATGAGGTCATGAAGGCCTTGTCCGTCGTAGCCGTGGTGTTCTTACCCTTGACGCTGATCGCCAGTATCTACGGCACCAACCTGGACCTGGCGCCCTTCGGCCTCACCTTCAAATACGGATTCGAGTTCATGATCGGCGCTATGCTGACGCTTTCCGCCGCCATGGCGCTCTACTTCCGGCGCCGCGGCTGGTTCTAACCTTGCTGCAGGCCTTCCCGCGCGGCAGCTGTGCTAGTCGAAGCTCGCCACCCGCGTCAAGAACACGAGCCCGCCATCCCCCATCCGGGCCGTCACTTCCCAGCAACCGGCCTCTGGGAACACCAAGACGGACCGGAAGACGCCGTCGCCGGCGTCAATCGCCTGCTCGACGAAGAGGGGCGATGACGGCGCGTCCAGGCGGCGTCCGCTGATCTCCAGCTGCCCGGTCGTCCAGCGCAGCCACCACCACTCGACCGCCAATGATCCATCATCGCGAACCTCGGCGCGGGTATCAGCGCCGACTTTGACGATCCCCTCCGACCACAATGTCGTCGAAACACCACCGCTCCCATACGCGAGGTCTCCCTTGCCGTCTGGCGGAAGCACGCCGTTCGGCTCGGTCACCGGACACGACGCGAGCGTCACTGAGCCGACCTCGATGCGCTCAAACGGCGGATAGAAACTGACGACGCGCGTCACGAAGGTCAGGCTCGCGTCACCGGCGCGCCCGGTCACCTCCCAGCATCCCGGCGTCGGGAACACCAGCCCGGTGGCCTGGAAGCCGATGTTGCCGTAGCCTCCCGGCGCTTCGCCGTGCATCGGTGGGGCGTCTCCGTCAAGACGTCGGCCCGTGATTTCCAGCTTTCCCTCGACACCACGCCACCACCAGAACTTCATGCCCAGCGAACCGTCAATGTCGCTTCGGCCGCCGGGCCCGCCCGGCTCGAACACCACCGTCCCCTCCGGGTACAGCCCCACCCAGATCGCCCCATTCCCCAGCACATCGGAAGAACGGTTGGGATCCTCGCCCGGCGGCGTCGAGCCGTTCGGCTTCGTCACAGGGCAACCGTCGTTGAGAATCGAATCCGGCAGAGGCGTCGATGTCGGAATGGCCGGCGCCACAAACGTAACGCCTTTCGCAGGCGCGTTCGTTGACAAGGCGTCGGACTCGCTGGAGCACCCGACCATCAGGCCGGCGAACGCCATGCATCCAAGGACCCTCGCCCACGACATGCCTCCATTATCACGCCACCCTGTACAAAGTCACTCCCCTCGACCCCGAATCTGCAACCGCCTCTGCTAGAATCAAAACCTGACATGACCCAGACATCCAACCAACCCGCCGAGCGTATCGACCGCTACGACCCCACCGAGGTCGAAGCCCGCTGGCAGCAGCGCTGGCAGCAGGACCGTCTTTACGAGGTCAGCGACGACGACCCGCGCCCGAAGTACTTCTTCCTCACCATGTACCCCTACCCCTCCGGCGACCTTCACACCGGACACTGGTACGCCGAAACGCCGCCCGACACCAAGGCGCGCTACCTGCGCATGAAGGGCTACAACGTCCTCTTCCCCTACGGCTTCGACGCCTTCGGCCTGCCCGCCGAAAACGCCGCCATTCGCAACAACATCCATCCCTTGAAGTGGACGCTCGACAACATCGACACCATGCGGGAGCAGGCCAAGAAGATGGGCACCATGTTCGACTGGTCCCGCGAGGTCATCACCTGCATGCCGGAGTACTACAAGTGGAACCAGTGGTTCTTCCTGCAGTTCTTCAAAAAAGGCCTCGCCTACCGCCAGAAAGCCGCCGTCGACTGGTGTCCCAGCTGCAACACCACGCTCGCCCGTGAGCAGGTCTGGGGCGACGACCGACACTGCGAGCGCTGCGGCACGCCCGTGATCAAACGCGACCTCGAGCAGTGGTTCTTCCGCATCACCGCCTACGCCGACGAGCTGCTCAACTTCGAGGGCATGGACTGGCCCGACCGCGTCAAGGCCATGCAGACCAACTGGATCGGCCGCAGCGAAGGCGCGAACATCACCTTCTCAACCGATCTCTGACACGTCGATCACCGTCTTCACCACCCGCCCCGACACCATCTACGGCGTCACCTTCATGGTCCTCGCCCCCGAGCACGACCTCGTCGAAACGCTGACTACGCCAGACCGCAAGGCCGACGTCGACGCCTACATCGCCGCCGCCGCTCGCCAGACCGAGATCGAGCGCACCGCCGCCGACAAGGCCAAGACCGGCGTCTTCACCGGCTCCTACTGCGTCAACCCCTTCGATGGCGCACGCGTCCCCATCTACGTTGGCGACTACGTCCTCGCCGGCTACGGCACCGGCGCCGTCATGGGCGTCCCGGCCCACGACGAGCGCGACTTCGAGTTCGCCACCAAAGTACGGCCTCGACATCAAGGTCGTGATCGCGCCCCCAGACTACTCCGGCGCACCTTTGACCGAGGCGTACGTCGACGAAGGCAGCATGGTCAACTCCGGCCCCTTCGACGGCACGTCCAACGTCGACGGCAAGACGAAGGTCGTTGATTACGGCGCTCAGAACGGCTTCGCCGAGAAGACGGTCACCTACCGCCTGCGCGACTGGCTGGTCAGCCGCCAGCGCTACTGGGGCACGCCGATCCCGATCATCTACTGCCCCGACCACGGCGCCGTCCCGGTCCCCGAGGAAGACCTGCCCGTTGTCCTGCCGGAGGACGCCGACTTCGTCCCCACCGGCGAATCGCCGCTCAAGCGCCGCGAGAGCTTCTGGAAGACGAAGTGCCCCATCTGCGGCAAGGACGCCGAGCGCGAGACCGACACCATGGACACCTTCGTCGACTCGTCCTGGTACCAGTACCGCTACCTCAGCCCCCACTACGCCGACGGCCCCTTCGACAACACCGACGAGCGCGTCCGCCAGTGGCTGCCCGTCACCCAGTACACCGGCGGCATCGAGCACGCCACGATGCACCTGATGTACTTCCGCTTCTTCACCAAGGCGATGCGCGACCTCGGCCTGATCGACTTCGGCGAGCCCGCCGCCAGCCTGTTCAACCAGGGCATCATCCTCGGCCCCGACGGCGAGAAGATGTCGAAGAGCCGCGGCAACGTCGTCAACCCGGACGAATACGTTGGCACGCTACGGCGCCGACACCTTCCGCTGCTACCTCATGTTCATCGGCCCCTGGAGCGACGGCGGTCCCTACCGTCCGGAAGGCATCGAGGGCCTCGCGCGCTGGCTCAACCGCGTCTGGTCGCTCGCCCTGCAGCCCCCGACCTTCGCCGAGCGCCGACTCCGATGCCGTCAAGGAGCTCGAGCGCCAGCGCCACGTCACCATCCGCGCCGTCACCGCCGACATCGAGGCCTTCCGCTTCAACACCATGCTGGCCCGCCTCATGGAGTTCACCACCTACCTCGGCAAGGTCCGCGACGCCGGCAACGTCGACCGCGAGGCCTGGGACGGCGCCATCGAGTCCCTGCTGCTGATGATCGCGCCACCCGCGCCGCACATCGCCGAGGAGCTCTGGTCGCGCACCGGACACCCCTACAGCGTCCACCAGCAGTCCTGGCCCGAATACGACGACGCCCTCGCCGCCGCCGAGACCTTCACCCTCGTCGTCCAGGTCAACGGCAAGGTCCGCGACAAGTTCGACGTCTCCGTCGACATCGCCGAAGACGAAGCCAAGCGAAATGGCCCTGGCCAGCCGAACGAGTAAAGCCCTACCTCGAAAGCGCCACCATCGACCGCGTCCTCTTCGTCCCCCGCCGCCTCGTCAACATCGTCGTCAAATAAGGCGTGATTCATCCTCGCCACGTCCCCCAGCGGCCTTCACCCGGTGCACATGGAAGGACACGCAAATGCCCCAGACCGCCGTCGACACCCTCCTCTTCCTGATGGACAACGCATTCGAGAACAGTCGCGCCCACGCCCTCCTCAGCAATCTCGGCACCGTCACCGAGGACGACTACGAACGCGAGCACGACGGCCGTTCCATCCTCGAAATGGTCCGCCACGTCGCCGCTGCCAAGCACGTCTACAACAACTTCGCCTTCGAAGACGCCTCCATGACCTGGCCCACCATGCAGGACCGCATCTTCGCCACCGACAAGACTATGGCCGACGACCTCGAATGGCTCCGCCACGGCCACCAGGTCCTGCGCGCCAGCGTCGCCGCCCTTGACGACGACGCTCTCGTCACCCAGCGCCCCGTCCACATGGGCGGCACCCTCGAAACTCGCAACATCATCTCGATCATGATCGAGCACGACCTCTACCACGCCGGCGAGATCAACCACCTCCGCGCCCTCATGCAAGGCACCGACTACTGGCGCGGCCGCGAACCCCAGAAATAGACGCTTCCGATAGCCCCACCCACATCACGCCGGCCGTCCCGCGGTCGTAACATAAGCGTCATGCCTCGCCTCGCCTTCCTCGCCCCGCTCATCCTCGCGACCTTCCTCGTCGCCTGCGGCGGTGGCGACTATGACGGCACCCGCCGACTGGCAACGCATCGCCGACGTCCGCCGCCGCGGCCTCCGCCACAGCCCACCGCCGCGGAAGACAAGCCCACGCCGGAAGCCGCCCCCGCCGGCGTCACGGACGAGCCCGTACGCTTCGAGACCTCCGACGGCGTCGCCATCTCCGGCCACCTCTACAGCGGCGGCGGCCCCAAGCGCAAAGTCGTCGTCCTCGCCCACGAGTTCCCCAGAGACCAGACCGCCTGGACCGCATTCGCCCAGCAGCTCGCCGCCGCCGGCATCGACGCGCTCACATTCGACTTCCGCGGCTACGGCGAGACCGGCGGCGACAAGGACGTCGCGAAGATCGACCTCGACCTCGAATCCGCCGCGCGCTTCATCGCCTCCCGCGACTACGCGCAGGTCTATCTCTTCGGCGCCAGCATGGGCGGCACCGCCGCGATCAAGGTCGCTGCTCGTCTCGACCTCGCCGGCCTCGTCACTATCTCAGCGCCGGACCAACTTCATGGGACTCGACGCCCGCACCGACGTCGCCAACGTCAGCCGAGCCGAAGCTCTTCATCGCCGCAAAGAGGCGACGATGGCGCCCCCGACGCCGTCGACTACTTCATGCAGCAGGCGTCACGGCCCCAAGGACAGCATCATCTACGACGGCTCTGAGCACGGCACGGAGCTGCTCGGCGGGCAAGCGGCACCCGACCTCAAGAGGCGCTATTCGGGTTTCTCGACCAGTACTGAGGACAGCTATTTAGGACGGAAGCGGTATCGGCGCAGGACGCGCGGCAGGCTGATGACCAGCGTCAGCGCCACCGTTAGAGGCAGCACCACCTCAGCCACGGAGTCGGCGCCCGGCCTGCGACCAGCCCGTAGCCCAGGGCCGAGCATCGCGACGCCGCCGATCGCCAGGAACACCGAGTCGCCGACAATGAAGTCGTACCAGAAGTGCCCGAAGCCCACGATATACTTCATCCCGCTACGCCTCCGTCTGCCGCCGTTAGCCAGCACGGCCTCAGCGCGCGAGTCTCGCAGCGCCGCGATCAGTGCGTACGCCAGCGCCCAGTAAAACGCCACCAGCAGCAGGATCGTGGGCTCCTTCAGCGTCCATTCGATGCCGATGCCTTCGCCGCCCCAGAACGTCCCAAATGACGTCAACATCAGACCAACAGTGAACTTGATCGCATTCTCAGGCACCCGCGTCAGCGGGCGGTGCAGCACGATGCCTGCCGCGAAGATCGACGAAGAACGCCCCGACGGCGCCGCCTGTCGCGATATCCAGACGCCCCGAGTTCGCCCCAAATGTGATGACGATGAATGCCACCTCAGGCCCTCGAGGAAGACACCCTTGAAGCAGACGACGAAGCCCTGCCAGTCGATCCCGGCAACGGGCGTGCCGCCCGCGCTAAGCTCGGTCACCTCTTCGGCGAAGATCGCGTCTTCGTCGTGCTTCGCTTTCAGGCCCGCCGCCCGCAGGATCGCCTTGCGCAGCCACTGCAGCCCAAAGATCAGCAGAAGCACGCCGACCACCACGCGAAGTACATCGATCGGTACGAACTGGACTAGCGACGCGCCGAGAACTCCGACGATCACCGCCAGCGCGATGCTCGCGGCCACGATCCCGAGCAGCGCCGAGCGCCAGCCGCGCGTCACGCCCACCGCCAGGATGATCGTCAGCGCCTCGACCATCTCGACTGCCGATGCCAGGAATGCCGAACCGAAGAGAAGTACGTTGTGCATCGAATCTACCGTTTCCTCATCACGGCTGGAGCCCGGTTGAAGCTACGCCTGGCCGCCTCTGACTTCTAGCGCCTACGTCTGCGCCGGCTCGCGCTCCTGCATCGTCCTCATACTCCACCGCCTGGGAGGCCATCGCGTCGCTCGTCCGCTCCTCCAGCGCCCCAATGCCTGAGCGCACTGTCGAAGCAAACGCCGTCAGTTGCGCGTCCAGCCGCCGTAGCATCTCCAGCGCGTAGCGGTCGGCCTCGTCCATCTGGTTCGTCGCCGCCTGCTCCGCCTGACGCAACCGCGACTGTACCTGGGCCTGCGCCTCGTCCAGCATCGTCTGCGCCCGCGTCTCCGCCCGCTCGATCACCGCCTCCGCCTCACGCTCGGCGGCCTGCATGAGCGCCGTCTCTTCCAGACGCTCCTGCGCCTCCATCTCGGCCCGATGCAACATGCCCTCGGCCTCGCGACGCGCCTCTTCCAGCACGGCGTCGCGCTCCGCGACGATCTGCTCCGCTTCGCGAACCTCCCACGGCACGCTAGACCGCATCTGGTCCACCAGCTCCAGCAGTCGTCTGCGGTCGACTACGACGCCCTGCCCGATCGGCATGCGACGCGCTTCCGCTACCAGCTCTTCCAGTCGATCGATGAGGTGAAGAATGTCCATAGTAGCTTCAGCATGCCGCGGTTCGGGCGCGGTACTGCTAACTCCCTAGGCCCCTCCGAATTTGCGCTTCAGCGCCTCGGCAACGTTAGCGGGGACGAGGCCTGTGACATCATAGCCCAGCGCCGCAACCTCACGGATACGCGTCCCGCTGATGAACAGGTGCTCCAGCCGCGCGATCAGGTAGACCGATTCGATCTCTGCCGCCATCTGCCGGTTCATCAGCGCTTGCGAGAACTCGTTCTCGAAGTCTGTGTTGCCGCGCATGCTGCGGATCAGCACCGTTGCTCCCAGGCTGCGAGCGAAGTCCACCGTCAACCCACTGTAGGGCTGTCACACGCGTGTTCTTAACGCCGCCGACAGCGCTCGCGAACAACTCGACGCGTTCTTCCGTCGTAAACAGTGTCGACTTCGACTCCGCAACGCCGATGACCAGCTCGTCGAACAGCTCCGCCGCCCGCATCGCGGTGTCCTGGTGGCCGTTGGTCACTGGATCGAAGCGTCCGGCAAACAATGCGATCGTCAAGTTCCGTCCCCTGTCGTTGTAGGTTGTCAGGCCTGCCCGTACAACGTGATTCGCGTATCTCCATATCGGCGGCTGGTCAATTGCTCCAGCCCGCCCAGTGTCTCGGCCACTCCTTGCGCTGCGAGTGCTCGACAACCAGCGTGCCGGCCGTCTGCCAGCAGCCCCTTCTCCACCACCAGCGCCATCTCCGCCTCCGCGCGATCATACTCGTAAGGCGGATCAGCCACTACCAGGTCGTAACTCTCAATCTCTTGCCTGGCGGCCTCATCCTTCGCCATGCCCGATTGCTCGACCAACCTCGGTATTGCCTTCGACACCGTCATCGGCCACAGCTTCGCCTGCCCCTGCAACCCGGTGCGCCGCAGGTTCTCCCGGATCACCTCGCACGCCTTCGGATCCGACTCCACGAAGTCGCAATACTCCGCCCCTCGGCTCATCGCCTCGATGCCCATCGCCCCCGTGCCGCTGTACAGGTCGAGCATCCGGCGCATGGGCGCACCGCGCGCCGTCAGAATCTCGAACAACGCCTCGCGCACCCGGTCTGACGTCGGCCGCACGCCAGACCGCGGCGGGCCCCGCAGCACGCGTCCGCCCAGTTCGCCACCAATCACCCGCAGCGGCATCTAATCTATCGCCCCCGCACACCCGTCACTGCGCAGAGGCGCCGGCCGACGCTTCGATCTCACGTCTTCATCCACCAATGCACCATCAAGTCCGTCCAGCCGTCTTCAGTGAGATGCGGGGTACCCCCGCCTTTAGTTATTCGTCGCCGTGACCTGCAACGTGACCGTCTGCATCGCCCGGATCACGCCGTCGCTCACGACCAGCGAAACCTCGTACGACCCTGGTTGCGCCGGCGCCTTCCAGATGATGCTGCCCGCGGCGTCGGCCTCTTGCGACCCAGCCTGGATCTGCCACGAGGGCTCCAGCACCACTGTGTTCGCCTTGGCCAGCGGGGCCAGTCCCGACTCCGCGAAAGTCCGCAGAGGCTCCCAGTACGCTGGCGCGGCCGTGTTCGCGCCGATGTCCGCGATCGCCACGCCCGCCAGCCCGTTACGCCGCGCCAGGTCCAGCCGGAACGCCAGGCTCAGCGCGTTCTCCAGCCACACTGTCCGTTGCCCGCCGATGCCCGGGTAGCTGAACGACACCGCGAATGCGTTGTCATCCCACTGCATACCGCTCGCCCCGTCATCGCGATAGATGTTCGTCCCGACGATGACCACCGACGTGTTCGCCGTTATCTGCGTCGGCGTCCGCACCTCAATCGCGCTCGCTGTCCGCAACGCGTCGTGCAGCGATATCTCGCGCAGCCCGTCGCTCGCCTTCTCCCAGCTGCTCCGGGACACGATCAGCGCCACCTTCTTCAGGTCCACCTTGTCCCGCAGGAAGTCGAGCACCTCCGGTCATCCGCTGGTAGTAGATCGACGGGTCCGCCACCGGTGCCAGCTTCAGCAAGTCGGCCCGCTGCCCAGCTCGCCCCAGTCGTACGCCCCGGTATCCCAGCTCACGCCCGACCTCACCGGCGTCGGCAGCGCCACGCTCAGCGTGCGGTTCGCCTGGTGCAATTGGTCCGCCAGCACGGTGACAAACGCCGTAAAGTCCGCCTTTCGCGCCGGGTTCACGTCCGGATAGTCGATGTCGACGCCCGCGTTGCCCGGCTGCAGCGCCAGCTGCACCAGCGCCTGGATATGCTCCTCGCGCAGCGCCGGAGAAGCCAGGATCGCGTTCACCGCAGTCAGCTTCTTCCGGCGTCGCGGCGCGTACCGTCGGCACGATGTTGCCGTCTGCCTGCGGGAATTCCCGCGGCGAGCCCGAAAGCGTCCCATCGGCACGCCGGCGCGAAGTCCACCGGATTCACTGTTGTCACGATGCTCATCGCCTCGTCGTCCGGCGACGCGCCCGCCGGCAGCCAGCCCGTCACCTGCACTGCGCTCGACGTCAGCCGCAGCACCGCGATGTTGCCGGGCATCATCCCGACCTCACCCTTCGCCGCCGCGCCGTTGTTTACCAGCGTGGCCGAGGCGAGACGATCCCAGTTGCCGTTTCGGAACGTGTAGAGCCCCAGGTTGCGTCCATCGCTGACCGGCTGCAGCAGATTCACCGTCAGATCAAACGGCCCCGGCTTCCTTCGTCTTGCGAGAGGTCTTCGAACAGCCGGCTCAGCGCCTCGTAGCCGTCCGGCACCTTCGGCGCTGCGCTCAGCAGCGACGAAGGTCCTGGCCGCTACCGCCGGCTGTACTGTGCCGCCGTCTCCACCGCCGCCGAACAACGAGAACGGGATTCACCACCACCAGCAGAAGGATCAGCCGATGGCCCCCATCCCGATGAAGATGATGCTGGCCGAACGGTCCTGAGCCTCCGCCTCCGGCTCCAGGATCTCGTCGAAGGGACCTCGCTCTCGCGGTTCTTCTGGTGGGTCTATCAACGTGGCTCCAATTGAACGTCCAGCGTTACCGGCTGGCCGTTCCGCAGCACCTCAATGCTAAGCTTCGCGTCCGGTTGGGTCACGCCCAGCGCATTCAGCAATCCGAACTGGCTGCTCAGCGGATATCTCCCGAACATCGTAATCATGTCGCCGACCTCCACGCCCG
Source organism: uncultured Chloroflexia bacterium (assembly GCA_963766645.1). Lineage (GTDB taxonomy): Bacteria > Chloroflexota > Dehalococcoidia > DSTF01 > WHTK01 > WHTK01. The sequence goes on from CAVYAY010000003.1 coordinate 469,579, forward strand.
CCAGCGCCGCCGGGCTGCCTGCCGTCACGCCCTGGATCAAGCGCTCCCTGCTGCTCCGTCACGTTCATCTCTGCGCGCCACGTCCGGCGTCAGGTCGACGAAATCGACGCCGAAATATGGCCGCGGAAAGCTCCCAGTAAGGATCATCGATTGCACGATCGGCGCGAAGGTGCGGCTCGAATCGCGAACGAGATCCCGAACAGCGGATCGCCCTCGTCCAATGTCACGGAACGTATTGATCCCCACCATCTCCCCGTCCAGCGTCAGCAACGGCCCGCCGCTGTTGCCCACGTTGATCGCCGCGTCGGTTTGGATCAAGTCCTCGCAGCCAGCGATTATCAAGATACTTGCGCCGCCCCACGGCGCTGACAACCCCCGTCGTCACGCTGTTGAAGTAGTCGATGTCCGGGCTGCCGATCGCGACCACCGTCTGACCCGGCTTCAGCAACGCCGAGTCGCCGATGTTGATGCGCTGTGAGGCCGCCACCGTCCACGTGTATCACCGCCACGTCCGTAAACGGCGCGTCGTGCGAAACCAGCTGCGCCTGGCCGCACATCGCCGTTGTTCAGCAGCACGATAGAGCGTTCCCGGTATCTGCACCAGATGCGCGTTGGTCAGGATGAAGCCCGCGCTCGTCGACGATGACGCCGGCGCCGCCCGCCGTCCCGGCCTCCACGGTCGCCCTGCGCTTCGAACTCGTTGATGATCGCGACAACGGAAGGCAGCGCCTTCGCCGCAACCGCTGCCACGGCATCCCCCGCAAATCCCGAAGGCAAGGCGGGCTGGGTCGTTGACGCGGCAGTAGCCGGCGCGCCACCAGAATCAGAAGTAGAACTGGAATCGTGGAGTAAAGCGACAGCCGTCCCGGAAATCGCTCCCGCCAGGAGCGCCACTGCCAAAACGAGCGTCAGCAAAACGGCGGGTGAAGCCGGCCTGGAGCCCCCGCCTCCTGGTGAACCTAAGTCATTCATTCACTGATCAGACGACTGAGCAAATGTGGCCTCGATCTTAGCATGCCCCCCAGTCTCAAACACCCTCGCGTCGCCTCGCGCTCCCCGTACCGGCGCGATTCATCGGGCCGGTACGGGGAGCGCAGGAGAGCTCTCCAGCCCCCTTCCCACGCAAGCGACTCTCATTGACTTAGCCTATGCCGCTCCCTAGAATGCGAAGCGTCGCAGGGTGTGCCTTGCGGTTTCTTTGACTTCCAACCCAGGAGTGCAATTTGGCCACGGCTCTACGTGATTACGAAATGGTTGTCATCCTCAGCCCCGAGATCGGCGATGACGTTGTCGGCGAAAGCCTGGAGCGGCTCTCCCAGAACATCACCAACCGCGGCGGCGAAGTCGTGGACGTCAACCACTGGGGCCGCCGCCGCCTCGCCTACCCCATCAAGCGCCACCTCGAGGGCAACTACGTCGTCAGCCAGATCAAGCTCGACCCCGAGCCAGGTCCCGGACCTCGAGAGCAACCTCCGCATCTCGGAGGATGTCATTCGCCACCTGATCGTCAGAGACTGACGACTAGCGGCAGCTCTGCCAATCGGCAGGAACCTGTCCGTCTTCACGGCGGACCATCTGGGTGGGTTGCGAAGAGGGGAATTGGCATGCCGGACGGCCTAAACAAAGTGATGCTCATCGGCAACCTGGGCACGGACCCGGAAATGCGCTACACCGCGAACGGCAGCGCCGTCACCACCTTTCGGCTCGCCGTCAGCCGCTCCTTTGGCGGCGGTGAGAGCGGCGAACGCCGCGAAGAGACCGAATGGTTCACCGTCGTCACCTGGAACAAGCTGGCCGAGCTGCTCGGCCAGCACCTGCAAAAGGGACGCAAGGTCTACGTTGAAGGACGTCTCGCCAGCCGCAGCTGGGACGGTCCCGACGGCCAGAAGCGCTATCGCACCGAGGTCGTCGCCAACCAGGTCCTCTTCCTCGACAGGCCGCAGGGCGCAACCTTCGGCGGCGACGGCACGCCCACCGACCCCTCCGGCGACATGGAGCTGGACGACATACCGTTTGAGAACTAGGGTTCCTTTCGTCCCAGCTTCTAGATAAGCGCCGGATGATATATCCTTGGCTCAAATAGGCAAACCAGGATCAGAGCGGTCCCTTCTCTTTTGAACGAGAGAGGGTCAGGGCGAGGGCTGACGTCCCACCCAACAAAACACGAAGCGAGACTCCACAATTGAGCGAATCGACCGAGTCACCAGCAGCCAGCGAAGCAGCGCCTCAAGCGCCCATCGAGAGCACAAGCGCGCCTTCCGGTGACCGCCCACCATACGGCGATCGCCCGTCTTACGGCGGCGACCGCGGCGGTGATCGCGGTGGCGGCGGTGGTCGAGACGAGCGCCCGCGCCGGCGGCCCGGTGGTGGCGGTGGCCGCTTCGGACGGCGCCGCGTCTGCTCCTTCTGCGTCGATAAAGTCGACTCCATCGACTACAAAGAAGCCTCCAAGCTGCGTCGCTATATCTCCGACCGCGGCAAGATCGAACCGCGGCGCAAGACTGGCACCTGCGCCAAGCATCAGCGCATGCTCACGCTTGCACTCAAGCGCGCCCGGCACGTTGCCCTGCTGCCCTTTACCGCGCAGCACATCCAGCTCACCGGCGCCTTCCCCACCCGCTCTTGATTGGCAACCAACCCTGAGCCCAAAATGAGCGAGATGCCACGGAAGGGGGGCTCCCCAGTCTGAGCCGCCTCGCACGCTCGTTCACGAACCTGCTCGCAGGCCACGAAGTCGACCCCGAAAGACGCAACGGCGTCCTGATTGTTACGGGGATCGGCCTGGTTGTCGTGCTTGCCATGCTCCTCATCGCTTACGGCTACTACGCCGACCGCATCGCGCCCCGCGGCGACATCGTCCTCCAGGTCGGCGAACATCAGTACACCTACGCCTACCTCGAACAACGCATCAAGTCGGACGTTGCGCAGGGCCGCTTTAACCTCAAGGACACCGCCAACAGCCTCACCGCCACGATAGCCCGAATCCAGCGCGAAGAACTCGACCGCATCATCGGCCGCCAGCACGGCATCACCGTCAGCGAAGCTGAGCTCGACGACGGCATCCGCGACGACCTCAACCTCGACCCGGCAATCACTCGGAACGAGCTCGCCCCTCTCCTCCGCAGTGAGCTTCGCAGGATCGACCTCCCACTCGATGATTACCTCGCCATCATCGAAACGCGGGTCATCGAGAACAAAGTGCGCGCTGAGCTCACTGCATCGCTGCCGGCGGAGGCGGAGCAGGTCAACCTCCTCTACATCGAAGGCGGTTCCCAGGCCAACACAATCCTGGCCAAGCAGGCGCTCGATGAAGGCGCCGATTTCGGCACAGTTGCAGCTCAGTTCTCCCAGGACACCAACACAAAAGCAGACGGCGTCCTCGGCTGGGTGCCCCGCGAAGCTCTCGACCCCGAGCTCGCCGACGTCGCCTTCAGCATCACCGGCCGTAGCGGCATCATCGAGACCAAGGAGGACTTCTACATCATCGAGGTCCTCGGCAAAGAGACCCGCGCAATCGACCCCTCCGTAGTGGACAACATCGGCCACGACGAGTTGACAACCTCCTCAAGACCGCCATCGACGAGACTCCCGTCGTCTACAACCTGTCCGAGACCCAGATCGTCAACCTCGCGAACGCTGTCGGAGGCACCTTCGGTGGTGGCTAACCAGCAGCCCGTCAACGTCGCCGTGCTCGGTGCAGGCACCGTCGGCGCCGAGGTCGGCCGCGTCCTGCAAGAAAAGCGCGACGTCTACGCCCGTCAGCTCGGGCGGCCACTCAACCTCGCTGCAGTGCTCGTCCGCGATACCTCGAAGCCCCGCAGGGGCATCGACGCGGCCCTGCTAACCACCGACGCCGCCACGGTCCTCGATGACCCTGAGATCGACATCATCGTCGAACTCCTCGGCGTCGAGCAGCCCGCCGTCGACTGGATGAAGCCAGGCGCTGCGCAACGGAAAAGCACGTCGTCACCGCTAACAAAGAGGTCATGGCAAAGCACGGCCCGCAGCTGCTCGCCCTCGCCCGCGAGAACGGCGTCGACCTCCTGTTCGAGGCCAGCGTCGGCGGTGGCATCCCGATCATCGCCCCGCTCAAGCGCGACCTGCTGGCCAACGACATCACGCGCCGTCTCCGCCATCATCAACGGCACCACCAACTACATCCTCACCGCCATGACCCGCGAAGGCGCCGACTTCGCCGACGCCCTCAAGCGCGCCCAGGAGCTCGGCTACGCCGAACCCGATCCCGCCAACGACGTCGAGGGCGAAGACGCGCGCTACAAGCTCGCCATCCTCGCCTCGCTCGCCTTTCGACGCCTCTGTTCAGCGCGACGACATCTACCGCGAGGGCATCACGAAGCTCACCGCCCGCGATTTCCGCTACGCCGCCGAGCTCGGCTACGCGATCAAGCTGCTCGCCCTCGCCTCCCGCATCGATGGCGGCATCCAGGCGCGCGTCCACCCCGTCTTCCTGCCCGCCGATGCCCCGCTGGCCAAGGTCGATGGCGTCCTCAACGCCGTCCAGGTCGAAGGCGACCTCATCGGCCGCGTCAACTTCCAGGGCCCCGGCGCCGGCTTCCCCACGACCAGCGCCGTCATCGCCGACGTCCTCGATGCCGCCCAGAGCGTCATCGGCGGCCGCCGCGCCAGCTACGCGACGGAAGACGCGCCAGCGCGCATCGTCCCCATGGCGGAGCTCGTAACGCGCTACTACATCCGGATCACCGTCGTCGACCAGCCCGGCGTCCTCGCCAGCATCGCAACGCTCCTCGGCGACGCCGAAGATCAGCATCGCCTCCGTGATCCAGAAAGAAACTCACGAAGCGTCAAACACGGCCGAGTTGGTTATCATGACCCATGAAGCCCGCGAGGCATCCGTACAGCAAGCGCTGAAGGCCGTGCAGGATCTGCCCGAAGTGCAGGAAATCGGCAACTTCATTCGCGTGGAGGAACAGTGACCACCAGACGCGAAGTTCCTCTTAACGCCGACACGATGGCCTGGGTCCACTCTGAGCTCATGGAGCTCAAGGCGCGCATGGGCGTCGTCCAGCAGGCCGCCGAGCAGAGCCGTAACCTCGCCACCGACGCCGCCGACACCTCACACCAGCTACGCACCGCCTTCGGCCAGTTCGACGGCATCCCGCCCGCCCTGCAGCACCTCCAGGACGACTTCCGCACCATCCGCGAGCTGCTCGCTCGCGCCCAGGACGACATCCACTCGCTGCGCCAGAGCCGCGAAGAGATCGAGCGCCAGGACGCGCTCGACTCCGAGCGTTTACGCCAGGAGCGCAACGACATCGGCCGCCACTTCACCGACATCGAGCGCCACATCGAGCACTGGCAAGAGCGCCTCGTCGGCGCCGAAGAGCACAACCGCCGCACCCTCGAGATGCAGTCCCAGCTCGCCATGCGCCTCGAAACCCTCGAGACCATCCTCAGCGAGTCCGATTCCGCCCAGTCTCGCGCCAGCTCAACCCTCAGCCGCATCGACCAGGAGCTGCAGCGCATCTCCAGCGCCCTGCTGCAGGTCCAGAGCGAAGACAACACCCAGCGCGAGCGCATCAACAGCAACGTTGAAATGCTGCGCCGGCTCGAAAACGACATCGACGCCCTGCGCAGCGAGACCAACAAGATCAGCCGCATCGACGACCGCCTCGAGCTCGTCCAGGCAGAGCGCACGCGTCACAACGAGCGCCTCAACGACATCGCCGAAGAGCTCTCGCACGTCGACGACCGCCTCAACCAGGGCGACGAACGCGCCTCACTCCTCGAAGCCCGCATCAACTCCTTCCAGGACGAGCTGACCCGGGTGCGCCAGGGCCTCGAGCACGAACACGAAAACCTCGCCAACTATCTCGGCGGGTTGCGCGAGCTCGAAGCCGATATCCGCAAACGCCAGATCGTCGCTCTCGAGAAAGAAATTCGGGACATACGCGGCCGTGCCTTCGACACTGCCCAGGAGTAGCGGCCGCCGTGGCGTGCTCGAGCGCTACGCCGACTTCCTGCCGCTGACTTCGGCCACGCCGCGCATTGACCTCGGCGAAGGCAGCACGCCGCTCGTGCGCTCCTCCCACATCGGCCCCTCGATCGGCATCGACAACCTCTACTTCAAGCTCGAGAGCAGCAACCCCACCGGCTCCTTCAAGGACCGCGGCATGGTGCTCGCCGTCGCCAAGGCCATGGAGGAAGGCGCCAAAGCCGTCCTCTGCGCCTCCACCGGCAACACCAGCGCCTCCGCCGCCGCCTACGCCGCGCACTGCGGCCTGGCCGCCTACGTCTTCCTGCCCAAGGGCGGCGCCGCCATCGGTAAGCTTGCCCAGAGCATCGCCTACGGCGCCCAGGTCGTCGCCATCCAGGGCACTTTCGACGACGCCCTCCGCCTCGCGCGCGAGTTCACCAGCCAGCCACCCCGTCGCGCTGGTCAACTCCGTCAACGCCTACCGCATCCAGGGCCAGAAGACGGCCGCCTTCGAGATCGTCGACGCCCTCGGCGACGCGCCGGACAACCTCTTCATCCCCGTTGGCAACGCCGGCAACATCACCGCCTACTGGGCCGGCTTCAAGGAATACGCCGAGAACAAGCTCTCGACGCGCCTGCCCGCGCATGATGGGCTTCCAGGCCGCCGGCGCCGCGCCCATCGTCCTCGACCACATCGTCGAGAACCCGGAGACCATCGCCAGCGCCATCCGCATCGGCAACCCTGCCTCCTGGAAGCTCGCCATCACCGCCCGCGACGAGTCCCACGGCGCCATCGACAGCGTCACCGACGACGAGATCATGGAGCCTACAAACGCATGGCCCGCGAGGAAGGCATCTTCTGCGAACCCGCCTCCGCAGCCAGCGTCGCCGGTCTCCTCAAGGCTGCCGCTACCCAGCGACCTCCGCGGCACCACTTGCGTCTGCGTCATCACCGGCGCCGGCCTCAAAGACCCCGACACCGCCCGCACCCTCGACTGGCACGAAATCGAGGTCCCGGCCCGTCTGGACGCCCTCGAAGCGGCGCTACCAATCGCCTAGGCAGCAGGCATCGCGAAACGTGCTTCGTGGGGTCCGGGGTACCCCCGGTTCAACTATTCCAGTCCCGGCCCGTCTGGACGCCCTCGAAGCGGCGCTACCAATCGCCTAGCCAGCAGGCATCGCGAGAACGTGCTTCAGTGGGCTCCGAATCCATGCCCGGCTTCAAAATCTGCTGGGTCTCGTCGCGAAGACCTCCGCGATTACAGTAGCTTGAAGCCCAAACCCTTTGCACAGTAAGATTTACACCGTCGGGTCACGCCTAAAGGCCCTGCATCAACAGAATCGATATCGCACCTAGAGGACACCATTTTGCAGGGAGCCGCCCCCGGCGCCGACCTCTCCAGGCTGGATTCCCGCCTCGAGGATCTGCTCAGCCGCCAAACTGAACGCCTCACCTTCCTCCACCCCTCCTGGCTCCGCACCTGGCTCTCCGAGTTCGGCGCAAACTGCGAGCCCCTCGTGCTGACATGCGGCGACGGCAACCTCGTCGGCCTCGCTCCACTCATGCGCGCCGACGACCGCCTCACCTTCATCGGCGACGCCTCGATCTGCGACTTCATGGACATCATCGTCGACCCCGCCAACGCCGACGCCGCCTACGACGATCTCTGGCAGCCAGCTCAGCGCCCAGGACTGGAGCGAGATCGACCTCTGGGGCCTGATGGAGTCCTCTCCAACCCGCAGCGTGTCAAGGACTACGCCGCCCAGAACGGCTACACCGTCGAAGAAGATCCCCGAGGCCGTCTCCCCGCGCCTCGACCTGCCCGCCACATGGGAGGACTACCTCGCCTCACTCGGCAAGAAGGACCGTCACGAGCTGCGGCGCAAGATCCGCCGCCTCTACGAGAGCGGCGCCAGCGTCGAATTCGACGTCCTATCAGCACGCAGGAGGAGGTCGTCGCCGCCATGGACGATTTCCTCGACGCTTCACACTCAGAGCCGCCAGGACAAGACCGACTTCATGACCCCGGAGATGGAGTCATTCTTCCGCCGCATGGCCTCCGCGCTCGCCGCCGATGGCCTCGTCAAGCTCTTCATGCTCCGGATCAACGGCAAGCCCGCGGCCACCGTCCTCTGTTTCGACGCCGGCAGCTACCTCTACCTCTACAACTCCGGCTACGACCCGGAGTTTTCTGGTCTGTCGGTCGGCCTCGTCTCCAAAGCCCTCGTCCTGCAATGGGCCATCGAAAACGGCATGACAGGCCTCGACTTCCTCCGCGGCGACGAACCTTACAAGTACGACCTCGGCGCCAAGGACCAGCAGATCTACACCCTCCGCCTCACCCGGAACTCATGACACACGGCGCGATCTCGACCAAAGCCAGCAGGGGTAGCGGGGGCGCAGCCCATGCGCGGGGTGCCCGAGGGGTGTCCCCTCGGCATGATGGGTTTCTAAAAGGGCGAAGCGCACAAGCCCGACCGATAGGAAGGGCGCAGGTCGCGAAGCTCAACGCCTCGACGAAGTGGACCAGACCACCGTCAGGTTGGCAAACAGATGACTAACCCACGGCGCGCTGACCTCCACGAAAGCCGTCCGACCCCCACGCTACGCGTCGCCGTGATCAGCGCCCACACCTCCCCCCTTGCACGCCCAGGCGGCGCTAAGTCCGGCGGCCTCAACGTCTACGTCCTCGAGCTCGCTCGCCAGCTCGCCACCCTCGGCTGCGCTGGTCGACATCTTCACCCGCGCCACCGCCCCCGGTCAGTCCGAAGTCACGCAGATCGGGCCTAACCTGCGCGCCATCGCCCTCACGGCTGGCCCTGCGGAGCTACTCTCCCCGGACGACCACTACAGCCACCTCGACGCCTTTTACGAGGCGCTTCTAGCCTTCACACGCAAAGATGGCGGCACCTACGACCTGGTGCACAGTCACTACTGGCTCTCCGGCCTCATCGGCGCCCGCCTCAAGGCGCTCTGGAACGTCCCCCACGTGGTCATGTTCCATACCCTCGGCGAGATCAAGAACCGCGCCAGCTACGGCGAGCACGAGTCCGGCCTTCGCATCGAATCGGAAGCCGCCGTCCTCGCAGGCGCCGACCGCGTCATCTGCGCCACCGAGCTCGAACGCGACTCGCTGCGCCAGCTCTACGGCGCCCCCGACGACAAGGTCGCCGTCATCCCTCTCGGCGTCGACCTCGATCGCTTCCGGCCGGGCGGTAAGCAGGACGCCCGCAGCGCCCTCGGCCTCAAAGACGAGCGCATCATCCTCTTCGTGGGCCGCATCGAGCCGCTCAAAGGCATCGACATCCTGATCAACGCCGCCTCGCTCCTCGAGAGCGACGTCGAATGCACGGTTCTCGTCGTCGGCGGCGACGACGCATCGCAGGCCGAAGTCACCGAGCTGCGCGACCTCGCCCGCGATCGCGGCATCGAGCATCGCGTTGCCTTCGTCGGCGCGGTCGACCACGAAACGCTGCCGCTCTACTACAACGCCGCCGACGTTTGCGTCGTCCCCTCGCACTATGAGAGCTTCGGCCTCGTCGCCATCGAAGCCATGGCCAGCGGCGTCCCCGTCGTCGCCTCCCGAGTCGGCGGCCTCACTGGCACCGTCAAAGATGGCGAGACCGGCTACCTCGTCCCCTGGCTCTGCCCCGAACCCTTCGCCGAACGCATCGAGCTGCTCCTCGAAAACGAGCCCCTGCGCAACAACCTCGGCGAAGCCGGCCGCGAAGCCATGTCCCGTTACCGCTGGGAAAACGTCGCCACCGCCGTCCTCGATCTCTACCGGGACCTCCTCAACCACCCCGAAAACGTAGCGACCACCCCGTAGCGACAGCTGCCACACATCTCACTTCAAATGCCGCCCAGCTGCAGGTTTCAATCTGCAGAGTCCGTGATCTCACTCCAACACCGTCTCCACCCATCGAACCTCACACAAAACCTGCGCTAAACTCGATCACACTCACGCACACTACTCGATGGAGCGCGCCATGTCTTTCCTCTCATCTTTCTTTCGTCGCAGCGCCCCGTCCTTCGGCGGCGGCTACGACGGCGACGTCAAGGGCCTACCTCCCCTTGGCCACGACGGCCCCAAGACGCTCATGGCCATCATGGCCCACCCCGACGACATCGACTTCGGCTCTGCCGGGTCGGTCGCCAAGTGGTGCGCCGAGGGCTGGACCGTCTACTACGTCCTTGCCACCAGCGGCGACAAAGGCACCCACGACCCCGCATTCACGCCCCAGGAGCTCGCCGCCACCCGCGAAGAAGAGCAGCGCGAAGCCGCCCGTGCCCTCGGCGTCAAGGAGGTCTTCTTCCTCGGCTACCCCGACGGCTTTCTCGAACCCACCCACGAGCTCCGCGAGCAGCTCGTTCGTCTCTTCCGAGTCTATAAACCAGACGTCGTCCTCACCTGGGATGGCTTTCGCCCCAGCTTCAACCACCCGGACCACCGCAAGATCGGTATCGCCGTACGCGACGCCCTTTTCCCCGCCACCCGCGACCGCCTCTACTTCCCACATCACGCCGAAGAAGGCCTCGGCGAATGGCGTGTCAACGAGATCCTTCTCGTCGGCTCCCCCGACCCTAACTACTTCGTCGATGTCAGCCCCTTCATCGAACAGAAGGCGGACGCTATCCTTGCTCATGCGAGCCAGGTTCAATCCCACGATCGCGATGAGCTGATTCAGCAAATGCGCGCCCGTGGCAGGCGACCCGGCGGCCGCGGACTCGTCGAGAGCTTCAAACGCGTCCACATGCGCAGCTCCCAGCGAGCCCAGGCCGCCGAAGAAGCTCAAAAGCAAGACGGCGCCGCCGCAACCGAAGACGGCCCCATCAGGAGAAGCCAATGCGCCCGAGCGCACACCCGAACCCGCCGAATCCCGTCACTAACCACAACCGCCTTATCCCACCCTCGGGAGAGAGATGGACACGGAACAGCGAAGGAGATGTCTAGCCATGCAAAACCTCTCCTACTTCGCATTCCTCTCCGGCTTCATCTTTAGCTGCGTCGCCTCGGCCGCCTACCTATACGCCGTCGTTGGGAACTGGACCGCTTACCGCCCGGCCGCCACGAACGCCGGGAGCTTTACCATCCCCGTGCCGGTCACGCTGCCCGGCAGCGCTAACCGCTTCGCCCGATTCTTCCTCTACGCCGCGCTTGCGTGCCTCACCGCCTCCGTCGCCTTCCGCGCCATCGCCGTCGACCGCCCGCCCATCGGAAACCTCTGGGAATACACCGTCGCGCTCGGTTGGGGCATCGTCCTGTTCAGCGCCATTTTCGAACGCGCTTTCCACGAACGCGCCATCCCCACCGTCATGCTCCCCGGCGCCGTCATCCTCATGGCTGTCGCTCTCGCCTTCTTCCCATCAGACGTCCGTCCCCTCGTCCCCGCGCTGCAGTCGAACCGTATCCTCGGCATCCACGTCACAACCATGGTCATGGCCTACAGCGCCCTCTCGATCTCCTTCGGCGCCTCACTCCTCTACCTTCTGCAGTCCTCCTCCCACCCCTTCTCAAGACTTCCGGACTCGGAAACGCTCAGTGAGGTCGCCTACTGGTCGGTCCTCGTAGGATTCCCGCTGCTCACGCTCGGCATAGCGTTGGGCGCTTACTGGGCCAACAACGCCTGGGGGCGCTACTGGGGCTGGGACCCCAAGGAAACGTCGGCTTTCATCACTTGGCTCGTCTACGCCGGCTATCTCCACGCTCGCGGCCTGCGAGGTTGGGAGGGCAAACGCGCCGCCTACCTGCTGCTCTGCGGTTACGCCGCGGTTCTTTTCACCTACTTCGCCGTCAACTTCCTGATCTCGGGGTTACACAGCTACGCGGGCGTTTAGACTGCCCCGGCCCGTCAAATACACGCTGGCTGCCGTCTTCGCTGCATTCGTCATCTATCTCGCGGCGACTTGTGGCACCGCTGAGCCCCTTGCTGCCTGCCCCCAGCCACTGGCAGAGTCCGCCGGCGAAGCCGCACTGCTCCGCGTTCGTCAGGAGGCCCAGTTCCCGTTCCTCTACCCCTGCTCAATCCCTGGCGGCACTCAACTCTTTGACGCCTCCGTCACCGGCGATCCCGGCCGCCAGCAGGTCGATCTCTTCTTTGAAGGCATATTCGAAATATCCGTCAGTCAGGCTCAGTTCCCGCCCGCCGTCACCCCGGATCCCACCGGCGCCACACGGCGCACCATCGACCTGTTTCCCAACGTCCAGGCCGCGCTGATCGAGATCAACGACGCCAGCGGCGACGCCAGCTACCACTACTTCTGGGAACGCGACGGAATCTTCTACGAGATCCAGGCTGTCGGCCCGCCGCTCCAGGAGCGCACCATTCGGGCCGTCGCCACCTCGTTACAGTAGCGACCCCAGGAGCAATCGCAGCGCCACCAACATCAACGCCGCTGCCAGCAACCGGATCAGCAGCGCCCCTCTGACCAATACCGACAGCCTCGCTCCAGCCTGGGCACCCACCAGCACCCCTGACCCGATCGCCGCGGTGCGCAGAAAGCCGCCATCGAGGTCACCCGATGCCAGATGGACGATGGTACCGACCAGCGCCGAAACCATCAGCACGTAATGCGAAGTTGCCGTGGCGATGTGCGCCGGGAATAGCAGAACCTGCACCATCAACGGCACGTGGATAATCCCGCCACCAATGCCCAATAGGCTCGACAGGAAGCCCACGAGCACGCTCAGACCGACCCCTGTGGCGAGGTGATAAGAGTACGCGTAAGTGTCGCCGCGCGAGTCCGTCAACATCCGGCTAACTTCGCCTCGCCGTTGCGTCCTCTGCACGATCCGGGCCGCCGGGCGCATCAGCAGAAACGCCGATACCGAGATCAAAAGCACGGCGAACACGACGTCGAAAGTACCTCGCGGTATGTACCCGACGGCCAGTGCCCCCGCAATCGCTCCCGGAATCGTCGCCACCGCGAACGCGTTCCCCGCCAGGAAATCGATCCGCCCTTGCCTTAGATACGCCACGCTACCCGAAAGCGCATTGAAGAATACAACCGCCAGCGAGATGCTGGTCAGTAGCTCGGGCGGGTCGTCGGGATAGAGCAGCAACAGCACCGGCACCAGCACGAACCCGCCGCCGGCGCCGATCATCGTCCCGTATGCGCCCACCCCGACGCCCAGCAACACCAACCCCGGCCACACCAACCAATCCGGCACGCAAACCTCCGCGCCCATCATGTCGTAAGTTGACCGCAACGCTCAACAATCCTCGTCTCCGTCCACCGTCATCGTGAGGAGGCGCCACCCGACGCGTCTTTCTCATCACCTCACCCAGTCCACCAAACGTCTCCTCGCTCACCGCGAGGGTCGCGTCACCAATGACGCCAGTCGCCTCGTCCGCCATAATGCCTGCGACCAACCAAAACCTGAGACGGAGGCCTGAAATGGCGGCGCAAATCCCAACCGAAGCAGAAGTCCTCGGCTACTTCGACAAGCTCTCGAACTGGGGGCGCTGGGGACCCGATGACGAGCTCGGCACCCCAAACCTGATCACGCCGGAGAAGACAAAGCGCGCCCTCGCCACCGTCCAGGAAGGCGTCAGCGTCTCGCTCGCACGTGAAATCATGTGGGACGGAGCCGTCGATGTCCCAAGTCCGCCGGTCCATCACATGCTCGAAAGCGGTGAAGGCTGGGCCAGCGGCGACAAAGTTTCGAGCCGCCCCAATGCCGCCGCGATCGACTATATCGGTATGGTCTTCCACGGCGTCGCAATCACCCACGTCGACAGCCTCGCCCACTTCTTCTGGAACGGCATGACCTACAACGGAAAGCCGGCCCACCTCGTCTCGACCAGCCTCGGCGCAACCGTCTGTGCCGTCACTGCCGCAAGGCAGGGCTTCATCTCCCGGGGCGTCCTCGTCGACGTGCCGATGGTCCGCGGCATCGACTGGGTCGAGCGCGGCGAAGGCGTCTCGCCTGACGACATCCACGCCGCTGAAGGCCGATGCGGCTTCAAGGTCGAAGAAGGCGACATTCTCCTCATCCGCACCGGCCAGCTGCGCCGCCGCAACGTCGAGGGTCCGGTCGGTCGCACCGCAGGCTCCACCGCCTGTCAGGCCGCCTGCCTGCCTCTCTTCCACGAACGCGGCATCGCCGTCATGGGATCCGACACCGGCAACGACGTAAGCCCGGCCCAGTACGCCAAGGTCCCGCAACCGATACACCAGGTCGGCATCACCGCCATGGGTCTCTGGATCCTCGACAACGCCAACCTCGAAGACCTCGCTGCAGCCTGCCTCCAGCGCAACCGCTGGGAATTCATGGTCACCATCGGCCCGTTGCCGCTGCACAACACCACCGGCTCCCCCGTAAACCCCATCGCCGTCTTCTAACCCTACCGCCGCCGGGTACTTCCGTAGAGGCGCGATTCATCGCGCCCCGGATGCCTCTTCCTCAACCTCCGTGGCCAATCCTCCCCTCAGCCTCAGCCGCCAAGACCAGCGCCTCATACGCCAAGCTGCAGGTTTCAACCTGCAGGCCCCGTCCAGTCCCAAACACCTCTCCGTTCTGGCCCCGTCCTCTGCTTCTGTCCTCTGTCTTCTCCGTTCTCCCAACCCTTAAACTCCACCTGTGATCCTCGACGCTCATACCCACATCTTCCCGCCCGACATCGCCTCGAAGCGCGAGACGTACCTCGTCGCCGACGCCACGTTCGCCGAGCTCTACGCCGACCCCGAAGCAAAGCTCGCGACCGCCGAAGACCTCCTGCGCTCCATGGACGAAGCCCAAATCGACGCCTCAATCGCCCTCGGCTTCGCCTGGACCGACGCCGAGACCTGCCGCCTGCACAATGATTACCTCCTGGCAGCCGCTGCGGCGTTCGATGGCCGCATCTTGCCCTTCGCCACGCTCCCCCTCGCCGCCACGCCCGACGTCATCGAGGCCGAGGCCCGACGCTGCGTAGAGGCAGGCGCTCGGGGGTTTGGCGAACTCCGCCCCGACAATCTCCGCTTCAATCTCAGTGGCGCGGCAGACGACCACCTCGCTCGCCTCGCGGCAAACCTCGATGCCGTCCTCCTCTTCCACGTCACTGAGCCCGCCGGCCACGCCTACCCCGGCAAGAAGGGCGGCAACCTCGCCGCCTTCGCCGACTTCGTAGCGGCACACCCAGAGGTCAAGGTCATCGGCGCCCACTGTGCCGGCGGCCTCCCCTTCTACGCCGCCATGCCGAAAGCCAAAGCCACCTTCGCCAACCTCCGCGTCGACACCGCCGCCACCTCCCTCCTCTACGACGACACCATCTACTCCCGCGTCGCGGAGCTCATCGGCCCCGAATCCATCCTCTTCGGCTCTGACTACCCCCTCCTCTCTCAACGCCGCAGCCGCCAACGCATCGAAGAATCCAACCTCGACCCAGCGGCCATCGCCCTCATCCTCGGCGCCAACGCCGCCACTTTCCTCAACCTCCCCGCGTGACCGCGCCTGACTTCCCGATTCGCCTCTTCGTCGCCCTCGACCTCCCCGAGGCCTGGAAACACGCCCTCGAAACCCTCCAGCGCGATATGCAAACCGCCATCGACGCCAGCCTCGGCGCCGACGTCCGCCCCCGCTGGGTCCGCCCCGAAGGCATCCACCTCACCCTCAAATTCCTCGGCGACACCCCCGCCAACCGCCTCGAGGCCCTCAATAATGCCCTCGCCCAGGCCGTCCCCGCGGCGCCCGGCTTCGAGCTCACGCTCTCCCGCGTCGGCACCTTCGAGCAGCGTCGCGTGCCCCGCGTCATCCTCAGCACCGTCTCGGTCGAAGGCCGAGCCCTCGTCGACCTCTACGAGCGCATCGAGACCTGGCTCGCCGCGGCCGGCTGGCCCCGCGAAACGCGCAGCTTCCACCCCCACCTCACGCTCGCCCGCCTCCCTGACGCGCTCGACAACGCCACCCGTCAGGCCGTCGCCGGCCTCGCCACGGCATTCCCGGCTCCGCGGGCCCCGGCATGGCGCGTCGAGTGCGTGCACCTCATACGCAGCCACCTCGGCCCTGGCGGCGCCCGATACGAGCACCTCGCTGCCTTCCCAGACTGACCTTTACAGGTCAGATCACCCCATATATGATTTCGATGTTTCGATAACTCAAACGGACTGAGGGACCCTTGTTCCTCAGTTTCTCTTTATCTAGAGGCCCAGTAGGGATGGACCTCAGGGGGTGGGAAATGGCCGAAAAGGCTGTCCCGATGACCAAAGACGGAATCGCACGGCTCAAAACAGAGCTCGACCACCTGCGTAACGTCCGTCGTCACGAAGTCGCCGGCCGCATCCACGAGTCCAAGGAGCTCTCCAGCGCCCAGAACAACGCCGAGTACGAAGAGGCGAAGAACGAGCAGGCCTTCGTCGAAGGCCGCATCCTTACCCTCGAACACCTCCTGCAGAATGCCAGCATCATCGACGAGGAAGCCGCTCACCACGCCTCGCAAGTCCAGGTCGGCTCCAAGGTCACCGCACACGGCCAGGACGGCAAGACGGTCGAATACACCATCGTCGGCGCCGCCGAAGCCCAGCCCACCAAGGGCCTGATCAGTAACGAGTCGCCCGTCGGCCGCTCACTCCTCGGCAAGCGCGTCGGCGACGAGGTCCAGATCAGCGTCCCCAAGGGCGTCTTCCGGCTCACCATCACTCGAATCAGTTAGCCGCTCGCAGGCCACACAACTCGACTCCAGCGGTTAAGCGGCCACCCTCTTTCTCGTAGCCAGAACACGCCGCATACTGGCTTCATGAAACCGTAAGGGCGATATAACAAATCGTTCACATTTTCGGTTCAGAATTGGCCCAGGAAGAAGGCGTCGGAGTTGGAGACTGACTCTGGCCAGTCATCGGGTGATGCCGATGACAATATCGAAAGCGGGTACATGTCTACCCGCCCTCGTCCCGTTCACCGCGAGGATGACGCCTCCCTAGAACCTGAACTTCTCGAAGCCGTCCCCGTGCACTTGCCTGGCGACCGCACGCTCCGGGTTCCCAGGGCCGAGGACCAGCAGTTAATACGCCTCGGCGACCGCGCCTTCGAGGCCACCAGCAACGTCCTCCGCCCCTCATCGCGGATCGGGCGTCTATCGGCCGCCGCCCGTCATTACCTGATCGGCCCGCCGATGGCCACCAGCGAGCTCGCGCACGAGCGCCTCAGCAAGTTGAAGGCGCTCGCCGTCTTCTCCTCGGACAATCTCTCGTCATCTGCATACGCAACCGAGGAGATGCTCCTCGTCCTCATCGTGGCCGGGGCGGCCGGGCTCGTTTACGCCCTGCCGCTGGCGATTGTGATCTCACTCCTCGTCGCCGTCGTGGCACTCTCCTACATCCAGCTGATTCGCGCCTACCCGCGTGGTGGCGGTGCCTACGACGTCACCCGGACCAACATTGGCAAGTCGGCCAGCCTCGTCGCCGGCTCCGCCCTCTGCGTCGACTTCATCCTCACCGTGGCTGTTTCAACTGCCGCCGGCGTCGCTGCAATCACCTCCGCGATTCCCGAGATCGAGGCCTACAAGGTCCCCTTCGCGCTTGGCTGCGTAACGCTTCTCACCGTTGGCAATCTCCGTGGCATCCGCGAGTCCGGCACCATCTTTGCCATCCCGTCCTATTTCTTCATCCTCTCCTTCGGCGGCATGATCGCCGTGGGTCTTGCCCGCCTGGCCCTTGGCCAGGACCTCCACGCGGCTACGCCGCAAGCCTCCATCCAGGAAGGCACCAGCGCTCTCACCCTCTTCCTCGTCCTGCGCGCCTTCTCCTCCGGCGCTTCTGCACTCACCGGCATCGAAGCGCTGGCCGAAGGCACGCCGTCCTTCAAGCCCCCCGAACCACGCAACGCCGCCATCACCCTCACCTGGATGGTCGCCATCCTGGCCACGTTCTTCATCGGCACTACCGTCCTCGCCCGGAGTCTCGCCGTCGTCCCCTCCGAGACCGACACTGTCGTTTCCCAGATCGCGGCCACCGTATTCGGCAAAAACGTCTTCTACTACGCGGTCCAGTCCTCGACCGCGCTTATCCTGGTCCTGGCCGCCAACACCGCCTTCGCCGGCTTGCCGACGCTCGCTTCTGTTATGGCCCACGACGGCGTCATGCCCCGCCAATTCGCCTTCCGCGGCGACCGTCTTGCCTTTTCTTAATGGGATCCTCGTTCTCGGGATCGCGGCGTCTATCGTCCTCGTGATCTTCCACGCCGAGACTCACGAGCTCATTCCTCTCTACGCGTTCGGCGTCTTCCTCGCGTTCACCTTTTCTCAGGCCGGGATGGTGATCCACTGGCGAAAGACCCGCACGCCGCGCTGGCGCGTTTACATCGCCATCAACGCCTTCGGGGCCGTTGTCACCGCAATCGTCGCCGTCATCGTCGGCGCGACGAAGTTCGAAGATGGCGCCTGGCTCTCGATGCTGGCCGTCGCCCTGCTCTCGCTCGTCTTCTGGCGCATCGAGGCCCACTACGATGACGTCAAACAACAGCTCGACGTCGGATACAGCCCCCGGCTGCCGGACACCCCGATTCTCCCGCGCCCCGCCGCGCTTCGAGACCTCACAGCCGTCGTCCTCGTCGACGAATTCAACCGCGCCTCACTCCGCTCCGCTGCCTTTGCTCGGACCCTGCCCGGCCGCATCATTGCGGTCCACGTCACTGACGATCTCGAAAAGGGCGATCAGCTTCGCCGCCGTTGGGAAGCGGCCGTTCCCGAGATTCCCTTGACGATTGTCGAGTCGCCCTACCGGGCCCTGGTCGAGCCGCTGATGGCCTTCATCGATGGCATGCGGCCCTCGCAGCCCGAGCAGACGATCAGCATCGTCCTGGCCGACTACGAGGTGAAGCACGTCTGGCAGCGTCCCCTCCACGACCAGCTGGGCCGCCGCCTGCGTAACGCGCTGATCAAACGACCCGACACTATCCTGATTCGCGTGCCGTTCCACTTCGATCGCTGATAAGCGCCCGGGGGATGTCCCTCACACTCCGACACAGTATTCTTGACCTCAACATGACCATGTCCTCACGGGAAGAAGAGCTTTACCGCGAACGCCTCACCAAGCTCAACCGCCTGCGCGAGCGCGGCATCGACCCATACCCCACGCACTTCGACCGGACCCACACCTCGACCGCCGCCGTCGCGGCCTTCGAGGCCGCCGAAGCCGCCGGTACAGACGCCCCTACCGTCACCGTCACCGTTGCCGGCCGCCTTACCGCCCTTCGCCGCATGGGCAAGGCCGCCTTCCTCGACCTCCAGGACGGCGAGGGCCGCATCCAGGTCTTCGCCCGCGCCGACAACCTCAACCCCAGCGACTTCGAGACCCTCAAGGACGACGTCGACCTCGGCGACATTCTTGGCGTCTCCGGGCCCCTCATCCGCACTCGTACCGGCGAGATCAGCGTCCAGGCCGAATCGCTCACCATGCTCGCGAAGTCGCTCCAGACGCCGCCCGAGAAGTTCCACGGCCTCACCGACACCGAGCAGCGCTACCGCCAGCGCTACCGCGACCTCATCGCCAACGAAGAGACCCGCGACCTCTTCCGCCTCCGCAGCCGCGTCGTCTCCGCCATCCGCCGCTTCCTCGACGCCCGCGGCTTCATCGACGTCGAAACCCCAATCCTCACCGATCAGTCCGGCGGCGCTGCCGCGCGCCCCTTCGTCACCCACCACAACGTCCTCGAGCGCGACCTCTATCTCCGCATCGCGACCGAGCTCCACCTCAAGCGCCTCATCGTCGGCGGCTTCGACAAGGTCTACGAAATTGGCCGCATCTTCCGCAACGAAGGCCTCTCCTGGAAACACAGCCCCGAGTACACAATGCTCGAAAGCTACGAAGCCTACGCGGGGTACGAAGACGTCATGCGCATGCTCGAGGACATGGTCTCCGCCGTCGCGCAGGAGTGCCTCGGCAGAACCCGCATCAAGTTTGGCGAGGAGGAAGTCGAGCTTGCGCCGCCATGGCGCCGCCTCCCCCTCCGCGACGCCCTCATCGAATACGCAGACCTCGACCCCGAGCAGTTCCGCGACATCGAGAGCCTCAAGAGCCGCATGATCGAGCTCGGCGTCGAGCCCGAAGCCGGAGCCGGCTGGGGCAAGCTCATAGACCAGGTCCAGTCCGAGTTCGTTGAACCAAAGCTCATCCAGCCCACCTTCCTGCTCGATTACCCAATCGAGCTCTCACCCCTCGCCAAGCAGAAACCCGGTGACGAACATTATGTCGAGCGCTTCGAGGCCTTCGTCGTCGGCTTCGAGGTCGCCAACGCCTATTCAGAGCTCAACGACCCAATCGAGCAACGCCGGCGCTTCATCGAGCAGGCCCGCCTCCGCGAAGCCGGCGACGAGGAAACCGAATCTGTAGACGAGGACTACCTGACCGCCCTCGAGCACGGCATGCCGCCCACGGGCGGTCTCGGCGTTGGCATAGACCGCCTCATCATGCTCCTCTCCGGCCGCCACAACATCCGAGAAGTTATCCTCTTCCCCACCCTCCGCGAAAAGCAGTAGCAGTGCCCCTCCGTCATTCGGAGCCAATCTCCGTCATTCTGAGCCCGGCAAAGAATCTGGACCTGTCGTGACAAGCCCTCCAACCAACCCCAGCGCCAGCAGAAGCAGCGGGGGCGCAGCCCATGCGCGGGGAGCCCGAGGGGTGCCCCCTCGGAATGGTTGTTTCTCACGAAGGCGGAGCAGACAAAGGCGTCAGCCTGCAGGATGCGCAGCCTTTGACGCCCCGCTTGCGCCATGACAGCCCCCTACGAAGCCGTAGTCTTCGACATGGACGGTGTCCTCGCCGACTCCGAACCCATCTACTACGCGGCCATGCAGAACGTCCTCGGCCCGCTCGGCGTCGAGATCACGGACGAGCACCAGCGTCAGATCATGGGGTCGAGCATCGAGGCCACCTGGCGCTTCTTGCAGGAGACATTTGCTCTCGACGGCCCCCTCGACTCCCTCATGGAGGCCTACGACCTGCAACTGCGCCGGATGCTCGCGGAATTGCACGAGCCTCTGCCCGGCGTTATGGAGCTTCTCACCGCACTGAAGAAGCGAGATGTTCCAATCGCGGTCGCGTCCTCCTCGCTTCCGGAGTGGATCGACGCGTTGCTCGGCGGGCTCGGAATGCGAGGAGCCTTCGACGCCACGGCCTCAGCGCGCGAAGCCGGGGCCTCCAAGCCCGCGCCGGATGTCTACCTCCTCGCTGCAAGCAGGCTAGAGGTCGATCCCGCTCAATGCGTCGCCGTCGAAGACACGCCGACCGGGGTGGCGTCGGCGCGGGCCGCGGGCATGTTCGTGGTGCAGACCCGCAGCGCATCCAGCGCGTTTCCGCAGATCGAGAGCGCCGACCTCGTCCTGGATTCGCTGCTCGACTTCCCCTTCTCTCTCCTCGACGTCTCATCCTGATCGCCTCGCGCGTCGCGGCGACGCTGCCGCCAACGCCTCAACCACGAAGCTGCAGGTTTCAACCTGCAGAGCCCGGCCTCTTCACAGAACCTTCGTCCCGCGCCTCCGCCTCGACTCCACCCCTCGGGCCCCCTAAAATCGACCCATGCAACGCCACATCACCGTCTCCGGCTTCGTCGTCCACGAAGCCCGCGTCGCCCTCCACTGGCACCGCAAACTCAACGCCTGGCTCCCCGCTGGCGGCCACATCGAGGACAACGAAGACCCCGTACAGGCCGTCCTGCGCGAAATCCGCGAAGAATTCGCCCTCGAAGCCGCAATCATGCCCCTTCACCGTCGCCTCGACTACGAAGCCGGCCCTGACCAGCTCGACCCCCCGTTCGCCGTCCTCGACTGCTGGCCGGAGCCCGACCACGGCCACGTCGACATGGTCTACTTTTGCACCATCCTCAGCGGCTACCCAGGCGTCAGCCACGATGCCGAAAACCCCATCGTATGGCTCACCACCGAAGACCTTGGGGCAGGCGCCCTCACCCGCAACGGTGAGCCCGTACGCTTCCTCCCCGATGTCCAGGCCCTCGGCCTCGAAGCCATTCGCCTCGCCGCCACACTGCCGGTAAGGACCTGACCCACATGCCTCAAATCACGGCCTCCCAACCGCGAAGCTGCAGGTTTCAACCTGCAGAGTGGCTCATAAACGCCTTGGGCGCCGCCTTGAGTCGGGGGGCTTGGGGGCACCGCCCCCATCTTCAGAATCTCGAGAGCGCCCCATGCTAGACGTCCGCCTCGTCCGTCAGGATCCCGACCGCCTCAAGCAAATCGTCCGACTCCGCAAGGTTGACCCTGCGAAGGCGGATGTCGACCGCTGGCTCGCCCTCGACGAGCGCCGCCGCGCCCTCCAGCAAGAAACCGATGCGCTCAACGCCGAGAAGAAGCAGGTCGCGGGGCTCGGCAAGTCCGACCCCGACGCCGCCCGCGCCCGCGGCCAGGAGATTCGCGAAAAGTCCCGCGTCCTCGAAGAAACGTCCGCCACCATCACCGCTGAGTGGGCCGCCATCATGGACTGGTTCCCCAACCTCATCGACCCCGAGATGCCCGAGGGCGCCGGCGAAGCGGACAACGTTGAAGAGTGCGCCTGGGTGCCCGATACCGGCTACCTTCCCGCCGACCAGCTCGGCCGCGGCGAAACCTCCGCCCGCAATATGCCCCAGACGCCGGTTCACGCCAGCGGCGACGAGTTCAAACCCATGCACTACGCCGAGCTTGGCGAAGCCCTGGGCGGCGTCGACACGCTGCAGGGCGGCAAGGTCTCAGGCTCCCGCTTCGCCTATATCCTCGGCGACGTCGCCGTCATGCAGATCGCGCTCCAGCGCCTCCTTACGGACGAACTCCTGCGCCGCGGCTTCCAGCCCATCATCCCGCCTCTCCTCGTCCGAGAGCGCTCCCTCTACGGCACTTCCCAGTTCCCCGAGGGCCGCGATCAGGTTTACGAGATCAAAACCGACAATGTCGAAGAGCCCCTGCCGCTTTTCCTCGTCGGCTCCTCAGAGCCCGCGAACTTCAGCTACTTCATGGACCGCACCCTGGATGAAGCCGAACTGCCCGTCAAGGTCTTCGCAGTAACCACCTGCTTCCGCTCCGAAGCAGGCTCCTGGGGTAAAGACGTTAAAGGAATCAAGCGCGTCCACCAGTTCGACAAGATCGAAATGAACGCCGTCTGCACCCCGGAGCAATCAAGCGCCATCTACGCTGAGTTCCGCGAAATCAATGAATGGCTCATGCAACAACTCGAGCTCCCCTACCGCATCGTCGACAAATGCACCGGCGATGCCGGCTACCTCGCCACATACCGTCAGCGCGACGTCGAAGCCTGGCTCTCCGGCTCCCGCGAGTACATGGAGGTCATGACCGACACCAATACCACCGACTACCAGGCCCGCCGCCTCAACATCCGCTACAAAGCTGCTTCCGGCGGCGCCCAGCACTGCCACACTGTCAACGACACCGGCTGCGCCATGGGCCGCATGCTCATCGCCATCATGGATAATTACCAGCAGGCAGACGGCTCCGTTCTCATCCCCCGCGCCTTAGCCCCCATCATGAACAAGGACCGTCTCGTCCCCCGTACCACCTGACACCCATCGCCGCATTTCCTCAACGCCCCGCCGTCAGACCACGAAATCCCTTCTCCCTGCAACGACGTATTGCCACACTCTCATTCACTCCACCGACATCCTCGTCGCCCACCGTACGTAGGCGCGCGATGAATCACGTCCTCGCCCCGACGCAGTCCACCCCGTCGACTACCCAAAACGCCAGCAGGGTCAGTAGGGGCGCAGCCCCTGCGGGGGCATCCTGAGGGGAGACCCCTCAGGAATTGGTTTGTATAGAAGGCGGAGCAGATGAGCCACAGGCGAAGATGCGCAGCCTTCGACGCCCCAACGAAGTCCACCAATCGGCTGCCTTCCCCACCACCAAAACTACCCACCCCTTGACCACCTTCGCTAACATACCCGCCACACGACTCCGCGACTCGCCGCACCGGAGGTCTCCAAATGCATCCTCAGCGAAACCTCGGCCTCGCGCTCATCACCGCACTGCTCTCGCTCGCTCTCGTCGCCTGCGGCGGCAACGGCAACAGCGGCGGAGGCTCCGGCGGCAGCGGCGGCTCCTACGTCACACCAGGCATCGACGCCACCCTTTACGCCGCCCTCCTTAGCGACGGCACCACCGCCCTCTTCTTCGCTACCGACACTACCACCATCCACGCTACCCTCCGCGGCGCCACCCCCGCCGAGGGTGCCCCCCTCAGCTTAATCAACGAGGCCGGCGACAAGGTCGAAGCTACGCTGCAAGGCGAACGCTACGCGGGCACACTCACCCTCGCCGACGGCTCAACCCACGACTT
Source organism: uncultured Chloroflexia bacterium (assembly GCA_963766645.1). Taxonomy (GTDB): domain Bacteria; phylum Chloroflexota; class Dehalococcoidia; order DSTF01; family WHTK01; genus WHTK01. Next base: position 493,794 of record CAVYAY010000003.1, read on the forward strand.
CACTGTCGAACCCGTCGGCCGCAAGAACGGCGGCCTCTACCGCAACCGCGAGGTCATCCGCGACGAAGACTGGCTCATCGGCCTCATCGTCCTCAACGACGGCAAGATCGTTGGCGCCGCGCGCAACGAAGCCACGAACGTCGTCGAAAAGCGCACCACTCTCTCGCTCGGCATCAAGTGGACCGACCCAACCACGGATCCTGAACGCCAGTGACCTCACTGCGTTGACCTGGCCGGAGGACCCTCAATGGCAACTGATTTCTTGGTTGGAAAGTACACCACACGAAGGAGTCCCCTAAGATGCCCAAATTCATCATCCTCGGCAAGTACACCACCCAGGGAATCGTCAAGATCAAGGACGGCCCCGGCCGCACCGCCCACACCCGTGAGGTCTTCGCCGCCGCCGGCTGCAAAATGACCGAATTCAGCCTCACCCTCGGCCACCACGATTTCGTAACCCAGGTCGAAGCCCCCGACGACGAGACTTTCGCCCGAACCCTCCTCACCATCGCCTCGTCCGGCAACATCAGCACCGAGACCCTCCGCGCCTTCACCGAAGCCGAATACCAGCGTATCGCCGCCTCCCTCCCGTGACATGGCTGCAGACCTCTCCCTGATCGATGCACCCAGCTCCTTTCATTGCGGGGAGACGCCAGCTAACGTACCGATCCCACAACTGCACCAGACTCACACCAGCAAAGCTGCAGGTTTCAACCTGCAAAGTCCGTCCCGCAACAGGCCCGCCACCGTCAACGTCCGCCAACTGGAGTAAACCGCGCAGTCCGAGACGCCCCGTCACGCCCTCAACCGGCCTCCAGTGCGATACCCTGAGCCCATGCGCATTCTCGCCGTAGACATCGGCACCGGCACCCAGGACATCATCCTCTTCGACACCGCCGGCCCCGTCGAAAACTCCCCCAAGCTCGTCATGCCCTCCGCCACTTCGATCAACGCTGGCCGCATCCGACGCGCCACCGAGGCCAAACGCCCCGTCGTCCTCACCGGCGTCATCCAGGGCGGCGGCCCCTGCCACTGGGCCCTCGAAGACCACCTCCGCGCCGGCCTGCCCGCCTTCGCCACCCCCGAAGCCGCGACCACCTTCGACGACGACCTCGAAGCTGTCGCCGCCATGGGCGTCACCCTGGTCTCCGAAGACGAAGCCACCCGCACCGCAGGAGACCACATCGTCCTGCGCGACCTCGACCTCGTCGCCATTCGCACCGCCCTCCGCGCCTTCGACGTCAACGCCACCTTCGACGGCTTCGCGGTCGGCTGCCTCGACCACGGCGCCTCGCCCCCCGGCTACTCCGACCGCCTCTTCCGCTTCGACCACCTCCGCCGCGTCGTCGAAGCTGAAAACGACCTCCGAGCCTTCGCCTACCTCCCGCACGAGCTCCCCGACTACCTCACGCGCGCCGCCGGCGTCCTCCGCTGCATCGATGCCGAAGCCCCCACCGTCTTCCTCGACACCGGTCCGGCCGCCGCACTCGGCGCCCTCCAGGACCCCACCGTTGCTGCAGCGAGCGAAACCCTCGTCCTCAACCTCGGCAACATGCACGCCCTCGCCTTCCACCTCCGCGGCACGCGCATCGTCTCCCTCTACGAACATCACACTGGCGAAATGACCGACGCGATGATCGAAGACTTCACGAATCGCCTGCTAACCGAGGAGCTTCAGCACGAAGAGGTCTTCAACTCGAAAGGCCACGGCGTCTTCTACGCGCCAACGCCACTCAACGCGAGGGACCAAGCGTCAGCTCGAGGCGAAGCGATCTCGAGCCCACGCCGCGAGGAGCAATCACGCGTCCCTCTCATCGCCGTAACCGGCCCGCAGCGCCCCCGAATACGCCATACGCACCTCAACCCCTACTTCGCAGCCCCCCACGGCGACATGATGCTCAGCGGCGCCTTTGGCATGCTCCACGCCTTCGCCCGCCGCCACCCCCAACACGCCGAAGAAATCGAAGATCGCCTCCTGCCGGCTTGAACTACGTCCATATCGTCACATTTGGCACTTGGAGTCCTTCAACCGTGCGACTGGCCCCACCGCCACCTCCGTCATTGCGAGGAGGCGCCAGCCGACGCGGCAATCTCACACCCTCACCAAACACCTCAACGCAGTCCCCAGACACCCCGACGCCGTCCACGAAACGGCCCTCCTCCACAAAGGGAGAGCAGGGTCAGCAGGGGCGCTGCCCCTGCGGGGGGAGCCTGAGGGGTCTCCCCTCAGGTACGGTTTGGATGTGGCGAAGCGCACAAGGGCGACCGACAGGGAGCCCGTAGGACGCGAAGCCCAACGCCCCAACGCAGTCCACCACACCCCTCACTCAAACCGCGCAAACTCCTCCGACATCACCAATCGCGCCTCAACCTCCGCCAACGACCTCTCCCGCAACTCGACCCCCATGAACGCATCCCGGTCATCCTGGTAATGCACTCCGAACTCGCGCCCCGGACGAAACCCGAACCGCGGATAGTACCCCGGATGCCCCAGTAGAAACACGGCGTCGTAGCCCATCGACCGGCACCGAGCGTTCCCTTCGCGCACCAGCGCCCCGCCGATACCTCGACCCTGCATCTCCGGCAGCACGGCCAGCGGCCCCAGCAGCAGCGCGCTCACCCGGGCGGCCTCCGGCTCAAACGAAACCGGCGAATATCCGATGTGCCCCACGACCTCCCCGTCCACCTCCGCCACCAGCGACAGCGTCAGATTCCCGTTCGTCCGCAACTCGTCAACCAGCGCCGCATTTCTTTCGCGCCCAAACGCTTCGCGCTCAACACGAAAAACGGCCTCTCTGTCAGAAGCCGTCTCAAGTCGAATCGTCGGTGCCGTCGTCAGGACGTAACTACCTCACCGACGCCACGTCGAGCGTCTTCAAGCCCGTGATATTGCGCCACGTCCGCAGCGACACGTTCTTGATCTTGTGCTTCTTCAGCAGCGCCTTGGCTTCCGAAGCGTGTCCCGCCGGCACGTACAGGAAGAACTTCACGCCGTCCAGCCGCGCCTCCACCGTCCACACTTCCTCCGCGACGTCGTCGCGCAGCATGTCGGGCGTCACGACCTCGGCCACCATCACCGGCAGCTTCTCGGGCCACTGCAGCACCACGATGTCCGGCTCAAGTGAATTTCCGTAGTTCGTGAATATCTTCTGCTCCGCCTCCGGTTCATTCACGAAGGTGCGAAAATGCGGGTACTCAGGCGTCGGGAACGGAAACAGCTGCTCCGCGATGTTGTGCACCGCCTGCTGATGCGCCTCCACCTGGCTCTTCGAGCTCGGCTTCAGCATCGCACCGCTCATCTCGCGCTCGTCAACTACGTTTCTAACCACCGAAATCCTCCCGCGTAAACGCCCCGTCCTGAACGTCCCCTCGAATATAAACGACCCCATCCCCACGGTCTACGGCATCGAATGCCCACTTGCCACGGCAGCGGGGACGCGATTCATTGCTGCCTGAATGATGCGCAATCCTACTTCCTTGGCGGACACCCTGACGGCCGGTTAGACCTACCTGACAGCCGCCTCAATCCGCGGCAGCTTCGTCTCTACCGGCCCCTTCACACCCACGGAATCCTCCGTCGGCTGCGGCAGTCCGTCCACATACAAAACAGCATGCCCCGCCTGTGCCGGCACCCGGCCCCCCGGTAGCAACACCCCCGCCAGGTTCAACGGGTCGATCGCGCTCACCCACACCCGCTCGCCGGTGCGCTCCTCGCGACGCACCCGCCGCAGCGCGTCGACCGCCTCCGGCAACGCGTACTGCTCGCCCGCCGGCCCCGTCACGAATCGGCCGCCTCTCACCGTCCCGCGCGCCTCCAGACGCCGCAGCGCCCGTAGCACGTCGCGCCACGGTAACGAGAAGCTCTCGCGTGCGTATAGGTCGCGCATCACCACGCCGTAGCGTTGCAACAGCACCTTCGCAGTCGACTCGGCCAACTCCTCGTAATCGCCCTCCGCCGCCTCCAGAGACGGCACCAGCGCCCAGCGTCCCGCCGGCCCCGATCCCGAGAAGAAAGCGCCGCCGCCGTAGCTCGCATCGCTGCTGCGCCGCCGGCCCGAATGCGCCGCTTTGCCTGAAAGCTGCCGTAGACCCTGGAACCCGTCCGCCGTGACCAGCCCCCACGCCACCAGCTCGCGCAGCCCCCGCTCAACGTCCAACCGCAACCGCCGCACGCCGTTGACGATCTCGTCGAAGAACAGCGCCCCGCGCGTCTCCAGCAGCTCATGTATTTCTGCCGCCGCACCAGTTTTTGGACCGTCGGCAGGTGCCGTCCCATGACGCACCGACATCAGCAGCGCCGGCATGTCCCCACGCAGCGTTAGAGACACCGGCGTCGACCGGCTCGCCGAAGCCGTCGTCGACTTGCCCGCCGCCACCTTGCGTGGCGTCAATCGCGCCCACGCCACGTCACCCTGAAGGCACAGCTCGTCCAGCCACGACGACCTGTAGTCGCTCAGGCGCGACGCCAGCAGCTCGCGCTCCCACGCTCCCGCCGGCGCTTCGAAGCCCTCTAGCCGCGCGATCGCCTGCCGCACGCCCTGCTTGCCCGCCAGCTTCGTCTCCGGCGTCAGATGCTGCCAACGCAGCAAGAACCGCATGAAGTCCTGCTGCGACACCGGGTCGATCTCCCGCCGCAGCCGGTCCAGCGTGTAGCGATGAATCCGGGCCAGCAATCGCCGGTCACAGAACTCGTCCTCTTCAAGGCCCGGGCTAAACCGCCCCCGCAGCACAAAGCCCAACGATTCGACCTGACGCAGCCCCCGGTCGACGTCCTCGGCTCGCAACCCCAACCGCTCACCCAGCCCCGAAGCCGAAACCGGCCCCGCAGCCTCCGTCCAACCCCGTATCAGCCGCTGCCGAGCCTCATCCCGGTCCTCCACCCGCACCAGCGCTGCTTCGGGAACACTCAGCTCCGGCTCGAAGACCGCCTCGGGCCACAAGAGCCTCATCAAGTTCGAATTCTCCGCCGCAAAATACAGCGGCGGCTGCCGCAAGCGCGCCGCTCGTCCGTCCGCAATCAGCTCGTCAACCCATCCGCTCCACTCCAGCGCATCCCCCACCGGCACCGCGACGAGCCCCAGCAGCGCGTCGTGCGCCTCCTCGGTGTCGCGTGGCATCGGCCACGCCTCGTCTCGCACTCGGTCGATGGCGTCCTCGTCCAGCGCGCCCAGCTCCCGCGCGTTTTCGGGCAGCGCCCTGCGCAGGGTCACGGCGCGCGTCCGGCGTTCCTCCAGCGGCGCGTCGTCGAGGTACGTGTACGGCTTGCCGCTCAGGATCTCATGCGCCATCGGCGACGGCTCCAGGGTGTCGATCGCATGCAGCCGGATCTCCCCCGCTTCGATGCGCTCCAGCACCCCGATCAGCCCGTTCAGGTCCATCGCCTCGTGCAGGCAGTCAAGCACCGTCTGGCGCACCAGCGGGTGGTCCGGTATCTCCAGCGGCCCCGTCACGTTCTCCTGGCAGCCCACCTGCGCCGGGAACACCGACGCCAGCAGGTCGTCCGCCCGCATCCGCTGGATCGGTGGCGGCACCTTGCGCGCGCCCGTGAACCGCGGCACCGCCAGCGCCCTGCCCGCGTCCCAGCGCCACCGCACCGGGAACACCGGCGCGTAGAGCACCGCCTGCTTCAACGACGCTTCCGCGTTGCGCGACGTCACGTAGCCGAAGCTCTCCTCCAGCGGAAAGCTGTGCTGCGGCCCCAGCGAGAGCACGATCGAGTCGTCGCTTGCCGCAGCCTGCAGCTCGAAGTCGAATCGGACGCAGAAGCGCTTGCGCAAGGTCAGTCCCCACGCCCGGTTAATCCGCGCCCCAAACGGCGCGTGCACCACCAGCTGCATCCCGCCCGACTCGTCGAAGAATCGCTCGAACACCACGTCGCGGTCCGTCGGCACCACGCCCAGCGCATCCCGGGCCGCCCGCAGGTAGTCGATAATCTGCAGCGCTCCGACGTCGTCCAGGCCGCACTCATCTTGCAACCGACGGCTCAGCGCCTCGACGTCTCTCAGCCCGTCGACGATGTCCTGTCGCAGCTTGCCAACCTCCTGAGATAACTCCACCGTCCGACCCGGCGCCTCGCCCAGCCAGAACGGGATCGTCGGCGGTAGCCCCTGCGCGTCCTGTACCCGCACCTCGCCCTGGCCCACACGCGTGATCCGCCATGAATGGCTGCCCAGCAGGAAGATGTCCCCCGACATCGACTCAATCGCCCAGTCTTCGTTAACCGTGCCGACGGTCGTGTCGTCCGGTTCCGCGACCACCTTGTAGTCCGCCATCTCCGGGATCGCGCCGCCGTTCAGGATCGCCGTCATCCGCGACCCCCGTCTGCCGCGCACGATTCGATTGATCCGGTCGCGGTGAATCTGCGGCGGCGCCCTCCCGGCCCCTTCGCCGACGCCCTCCGACAGCATCTCGATGATCTCGTCGAAGTCCTCGCGCGAGAGGTCGCGGTACTGCCACGCCCGTCTCACCAGGTCGTACAAGTCGTCCTCCGCCCAGTCCTCGCAGGCGCATTCGGCGACGATCTGCTGTGCCATGATGTCCAGCGGCGCCACGGGCTGCACGATGCGGTCCAGGCGTCCCGCCTTCACCGCCCGGATCAGCGCCGCGCACTCGATCAGCTCGTCGCGGCTCGTCGGGAACAACCGACCCTGCGGCCGCAGGCCAAGCGCGTGCCCCGAGCGCCCGACGCGCTGCAGGAACGTCGCCACGCTGCGCGGCGACCCGATCTGACACACGAGGTCGATGCTGCCAATGTCGATGCCCAACTCCAGCGACGCCGTGCACACCAGCGCCTGCAGGTCACCCGCCTTCAGCCGCTGCTCGACCCGCAGCCGGCGTTCCTTCGAAAGGCTACCGTGGTGGCTCGCCACCGCCTCCTCGCCCAGCCGCTCCCGCAGGTGATGCGCCACCCGCTCCGACAACCGCCGCGTATTCACGAACACCAGCGTCGTCCGGTGCGCTCGCACCATCCCCGCAACGCGGTCATAGATGTCGGCCCACTGCTCTCGCGGCGCCACCGCCTCCAGGTCGGAGGGTGGCACCTCAACCTTCAGCTCGATGTCCCGCTGATGCCCCAGGTCCACGATCGAGCAGTCCGACGCGTCAGTCCCCACCAGGAACGCCGCGATCTCCTCTACCGGCCGCTGCGTCGCCGAAAGCCCGATCCGCGCCGGCCTCGACTCGCAGACATGGTCCAGCCGCGCCAGCGACAGCCCCAGGTGGCTACCCCGCTTGTCGCGCGCCAGGGCGTGGATCTCGTCCACGATCACGGTCCGCACCTTGCGCAGCGTCTCCCGGCTCCGCTGCGCCGTCAGCATCAAGTACAGTGACTCCGGCGTCGTAATCAGAATGTGCGGCGGTCGCTTGATGAACGCCTGCCGGTCCTTTTGCGGCGTATCACCCGTCCGTAGCCCAACCGTGATCTGCGGCCAGCCTACGTCCATCTCCGCCGCGAGCGCCGCGAGTTCCTCCAGCGGAGCCTCCAGGTTGCGCTGTATATCGTTTCCCAGCGCCTTCAACGGCGACACGTACGCGATCTGGGTCGTCGCCTCGTCCAGCTCCCCCACCTCAGCCTGCCGCACCAGCGCGTCGATCCCGCAAAGAAACGCCGCCAGCGTCTTCCCCGACCCCGTCGGCGCCGCGATCAGCACGTCCTTGCCGGACCGGATCTCCGGCCAGCCGGCCGATTGCGCGTCAGTAGGCCCCGCAAACCGCCGTCGGAACCACGCTTCGATAACGGGATGGAACCCCGAAACCACGTCCGCGGTCGCAGCCGTAAGACCCTCATGCCGCTTCTCCCGCCGCGTCGTAGTCATACTCACCCCGAACTCAAAACCGAACGTGTGTACGACATGATACGCCCGGCCCCAGCACCTCCACAACCACCCTCCTGACAACCCCTGTCACCATAAACCACCACCTTCGGTGAGACCGGTTCGCGAACCATCCTTACGGCCTGTCTCCTGAAAAAACGTCCCCTACAATCCATCTCGTCATTGCGAGGAGGCGCCAGCCGACGCGGCAATCTCACGCCCTCACCAAGACACCCCAACGAAGTCCATCGACGAAGCGAACGCCACGAACGCAAGCAGGGTCAGTTGGGGCGCAGCCCCTGCGGGGGGAGTCTGAGGGTCTCCCCTCAAGGTTTCGATGAAGAAAGGGCGAAGCGCACAAAGGCGACCGACAGGAAGCCCGCTGGACGCGCAGCCCCAACGCCCCAAGGCAGTCCCTCAGCAGAACGTCATCCTCAAACGCCTCCGGGGTTGCGGGGGCGCAGCCCATGCGCGGGAGCCCGAGGGGTGTCCCCTCGGAATGATTGGTTTCAAAAGAAGACGCAGCGCACAAGCCCGCCCGCCAGAAAGGACGCAGGTCGCAAAGTCTTCGACGCAACTACGCAGTCCACCAACGTAACGTCATCCCCAAACGCCAGCAAGGTAGCGGGGGCGCAGCCCATGCGCGGGGAGCCCGAGGGATGTCCCCTCGGAATGTATGGATACATAGAAGACGCAGCGCACAAGCCCGCCCGCCAGGAAGGGCGCAGGTCGCGAAGTCTTCGACTCCGCGAGACGCCGGGCCGCCGGCCTCAACAAGGACCGCCCTCCTAGCTTCCCCTAACCCACCCCAAACCCCAAACTAACCCCGCTATGGCCCCCGATGGACTCTGGATCGCCCTCACCGTCTGGGCCGGCTTCGCCCAGACCCTTCGCAACGCCGCCCAACGCTCAATCTCCGGCGAGGCCGGTACCCTCGGCGCCACCCTGGTCCGATTCCTCTTCGGCCTCCCCTTCGCCCTCATCTACCTCGGCGCCATACTCTTGATCAAGGACGACGGCCTGCCCCAGATCAACAACGCCTTCCTCGGCTGGGCCCTCGAAGGCGCCCTCGCCCAGATCGTCGCCACTGCGCTGCTGCTGCGCGTCATGGCCGCGCGCAACTTCGCCGTTGGCGTCGCCTACTCGAAAACAGAGCTGATTCAGGTCGCCGTGTTCGCCGGCGTCTTCCTCAACGACCCCACGTCGGCCATCACCATCGTCGCCATCGCCATCGCAACCGCCGGGGTCCTGATGCTCTCGCCACCGATAGCCAGCGGCCGGGGCCGCCTCCGCGGCATGCTCGACGGCTGGACTTCGATGGCGGCGCTCCTCGGCGTTGCCTCAGGCGCCGGCTTCGCGCTCGCGGCCGTCGGCTACCGCGGCGCCGCGCTGGAGGTCAGGGACGAGGCTGGCTACACCCTCGCCGCTGCCTACACCCTGGTCTGGGCCATGACGATCCAGGTCATCGTCCTCGGCGGCTGGCTCGCGCTACGACACCGGCCCGCCCTCGTCGCCGTCTTCCGCCTCTGGCGACCCTCCATGGCCGCCGGTCTCATGGGCGCCCTCGCGTCGATCGGCTGGTTCACCGCCTTCGCCATCGAGCCCGCCTCCCACGTCCGCACCCTCGGCCTCGTCGAGCTCCTCTTCAGCCTCGCCGCCGCCCGCCGCTTCTTCCGCGAAACCCTCGCCCCCATTGAGGTCGCTGGCACCGTCCTCCTAACGGTCGCCCTCGTCCTCATCGCCCTCGGCTAAGCTCATTGTCATTGCGAGGAGGCGCCGGCCGACACGGCAATCCCACACCCTAGCCAAACGCCCCAACGAAGTCCCGGCGCGCCTCACCCTCCGTAGGGGCGCGATTCATCGCGCCCAGGATGTCCCAAGGCAGTCCACCAACGGCCCTGAGCTCTATCGACACGCAAGCAGGGTCAGTAGGGGCGCAGCCCCTGCGGGGGAAGTCTGAGGGGTCTCCCCTACACTGAAAAGAAGACGGAGCAGATGAGCCGGTAGGCGAAGATGCGCAGCCTTCGACGCCCCATCGGCACCCTACCCGCACCTCGTAAACCCGCAGCTGCGGCAGGTCAAACACCCTTCGCTGAACACCAGCGCGCTGCCGCAGTCCGGGCACCCGTGCGTCGTGTCGATCTCGCTGAACGGCAGCGCCGGCCGCGGCGGCACGTACCGGTTCCGCGACCGCGTCCCGCCCACGGCGCCACGACGCCGCCTTGGACTCAATCCCGTGGGCGGGCTCAGCGACAGCGCCTCCTCCGCCCGGCGCACCCCGTTCGCCTCGTATGTCCCGTTCTCCTCCGCGATCGCGATGCCCTCGCCCTCCGCCACGTGCGACAGCACCTGCCCCGTCCTCGACCCGTCGCGATAGATCGTGATCCCCTTGCACCCCTCGCGAAACGCCAGCAGATAGGCCGCCGCCACGTCCGCGATCGTCGCCGCGCGCGGGAAGTTGATCGTCTTGCTCACCGCGTTGTCGGTGTGGCGCTGGAACGCCGCCTGCATCCGCACATGCCACCCCGGCGCAATATCGTGCGATGTCACGAAGACACGCTTGATCTCCGCTGGCACCTCCGGCCGGTCGTGCAGGTTGCCGCCCGCCGCCAGGTACTCCATCAGCTCGTCCGAATAGACGCCCGCCGCCCGGCACGCCGCCGCGAAGTGCTGGTTCACCTCGGTCAGCCGCACCGGCTGTCGTCGGGTTCTGCGCGTCGAGGTAATGCGACCGCGTGAACGCCAGCGCAAACGCCGGCTCAATGCCCCCCGTGCAGTCCGCGATGATGCTCAGCGTCCCCGTCGGCGCCACCGTCGTCCGCGTCGAGTTCCGCAGCCGCCGGTTCTCTCCCTTCGGCCCGTACCGCGACTCCTCCCATGCCGGGAAGACGCCTCGCTCAGCTCGCCAGCGCCTCGGACGCCGCATCCGCCCGCTCGCTGATGAACGTCATCAGACGGTCCGCCAGCCCCAGCGACTCGTCCGAGTCGTAAGGGATGCCCAGCTGGAACAGCATGTCGGCAAACCCCATCACGCCCAGCCCGATCTTCCGCGTCAGCTTCGTCTGCACGTCGATCTCCGGCACCGGGTACGCGTTCATGTCGATCACGTCGTCCAGGAACCGAACCGCCACCGGGATCGCTTCTGCCAGGTCCGTCCCAATCGCCCGGCCGTACATCCGTCCCCCTCTTTTCCTCGCGACGAAGCGCGACAGGTTCAACGACCCCAGATTGCAGCTCTCGTAAGGCAGCAAAGGCTGTTCCCCGCACGGGTTCGTCGCCTCCATCGGCCCCAGCTCCGGCGTCGGGTTGTCCGCGTTGATCCGGTCCAGGAACACGAGCCCCGGGTCGCCGTTGCGCCACGCGTTCGCCACGATCTGGTCGAACACAGCGCGCGCCCGCCGTCGCCCCACGACTTCGCCCGATCGCGGGTTCACCAGGTCGTACTCGGAATCGGCTTCGACGGCGCGCATGAACGCTTCGTCCACGCCCACCGAGATGTTGAAGTTCGTCAGCGTCGTCATGTCCGCCTTAACGTTGACGAAGGCCTCGATGTCCGGGTGGTGCACGTCCAGGATCGCCATGTTCGCGCCACGGCGCGTCCCGCCCTGCTTGATCGCTTCCGTCGCCGCGTCGAACACCTTCATGAACGACACCGGACCCGAGGCCACGCCGCCCGTCGACTGCACGACGTCGCCCGAGGGCCGCAGCCGGCTGAACGCGAAGCCCGTGCCGCCGCCGCTCTGGTGGATCAGCGCCGTCTGCTTCACGGCGTCGAAGATCGACACCATCGAATCCTCGACCGGCAGCACAAAGCACGCCGAGAGCTGCTGCAGCGGCCGTCCCGCGTTCCCTAGAGTCGGCGAGTTCGGCAAGAACCGCAACGAAGCCATCAATCCGTAGAACCGGTCACTTGCCTGACGGCGGGCGGCCGTGCGTTCCTTCTCAGAGGTGGACTCCGGCAGATAGCAGGCTTCGGCCTCTGCGATGTTGTTGGAGACCCGCCGGAGAAGCTCCTCCGGCGACTCCACCAGCTGCCCCGCATCGTCCTTCGCCAGATAGCGCCGCTCCAGCACCACCCGGGCGTTCTCCGACAGCTCCAACGAAACGGCCTTCTTCGTCATAGGACGGCCAGTTTACCACGAAATCCGCTCAAGTGTTCGCTTCTCACGCTGTCATTCCCACCATCCGTAGGGGCGCGATGAATCGCGCCCAGAACGCCCCAACGCAGTCCACCCACGGCCAGAGCCTATCGACACGCCAGCAGGGGTAGCGGGGGCGCAGCCCATGCGCGGGGTGCCCGAGGGGTGTCCCCTCGGAATGATCAGTTTCTAAGAAGACGCAGCGCACGAGCCCGCCCGCCAGGAAGGGCGCAGATCGCGAAGTCTTCGACGCCCCGACGCAGTCCACCAACGCCCTGGGCGCCGCCTTCAGGGGGTTTGGGGCGAAGCCCCAAGCTTCAGCTATAGTCCCCAAATGCAGAACCGCAACGAAGCGCCGGACCTCGCCCGCCCCGACAACCTCCAGCCCGAATACCCCTCGTTCCTCGCCCGTACCGGCGCCTTCCTCATCGACTGGGCCGTCGTCCTCCTCCTCGCTGCCTTCATCGCCACCGGCGCCCACGCCGACGAGGCCGGCCGGTTCGTCACCCTCCTCATCGTCCTCTCGCTCTACGAAATCGGCTTCCACCTCGCCATCGGCGCCACCCCCGGCAAGATGGCGCTGCGTATGCACGTCGCCGGCCCACAGGGCGAACGCCTCGAGCCCGACAAGGTCATCCTCCGCTACCTGATCTTCTTCGTCGGCATCCTCTTCCTCATCGGCATCCCGATCAGCGCTGTCATGGTCCTGACCGACCCCCAACGACGCGCCCTCCACGACCGCATCGCCGGCACCCGGGTCCACCGCGGCCACCCCGCCTGGCTCCACGACGAAACCTGACCCAAACCCTCACCGCGAAGCGCCCACGCGCCGATCCCTCCCGACCCTCACGAAACGCGTCAACGCCCATCCGTCATTGCGAGGAGGCGCCAGCCGACGCGGCAATCCCGCATCCGCACCAAACACCCTAACGCAGTCCACAACCAGAACGTCATCCTCAAAGGCGCCCGCAGGGTCAGTAGGGGCGCAGCACCTGCGCGGGGGAGTCTGAGGGGAGACCCCTCAGACTTCAAGAAAGAAGGCGAAGCGCACGAAGCGCCGCCCGCGAGGAAGGGCGTCGAGGTCGCGAGCCCACCGCCGACACCAACAGCAGGTCCTCGGCAGCGCCCTGCGCCGACTCAATGCCTTCAGGGGTCGTTTGGGGCGCAGCCCACAAGCCGCTTCCAGACATTCAAACGAGCCGGCGCACCTGACCGCGGGTACGGGCGTCGGCCAGAAAGGCTCCGTTCGGCGGTGACGGGGTCAGCGGACCGCCGACACGGGAAAGACCTCCCGACCGCTAACTACAACCTGCACGTGCTGCCGCAGTTCTCACACCGATAGCACGTCCCCGACCTCGACATGATCCAGCCGCAGTTCGCGCACGCCGGCGCGTCCGCCTGCACCCGCGGACCGCGGTACTCCGCCGAGCTCGCGTAACCGCCGCCGTTGCTCACCACCGGCAGCGCGTCCGCCTCAACAGATCCGCCCGCGATCGGCGGCATCGCCTCCACCAGCGGCTGCACCGGCGCCTCACAAGCTCAGGCTGCACGCCGTTGTACTGCGCCTCCAGCCGCGCCCGCTCGGTCTCCGTCAGGATGCCCAGCTCACGACTTCTCCTCCTCGTTGAGGAACTGCGAAGCCAGCCATCGGAAAATGTAGTCCACCAGCGACTGCGCCACCGGGATCTCGCGGTTCATCCGTCCGGCCCATCGGCTCGAAGCGCATGTAGCTGAACTGCTGCACCAGGTCGCGCAACGGCACGCCGTACTGCAAGGTGTAGCTAATTGCCCGCCCGAAGGCCTCGCACAGGCCTGCCGTCGTCGAGCCCTGCTTCGCGATCGACACGAAGACCTCGCCCGGCTGGCCGTCCTCGAACATGCCCACCGTGATGTAGCCCTCGTGGCCCTCGATGTCGAACTTGTGCGTGATCGAAGCTCCGCGTGTCGGGCAGCTTGCGCCGCACCGGCCCCGCGATCACGGCGTCGCATCCGACTTCTTGTCCTGCGACGTGCTCAGCGGCTGCACCGCCTTCGACCCGTCGCGGTAGATCGCAATCGCCTTCACACCGTACTTCCACGATCTCAACGTACGTGTCGAAGATCTCCTCCACCGTCGCCTCGGCCGGCACGTTCACCGTCTTCGAGATCGCCCCGGAGATGAACGGCTGTATCGCCCCCATCATCTTCACGTGGCCCATCGGGTGGATCGAACGCTCGCCCTTGTCCGCCCGGAACGCGCAGTCGAACACCGGCAGGTCCTCATCCCGGATCGCCGGCGCGCCTTCGATCGTCCCCTCTTCGTCGATATACGCGACGATCGCCGCGACCTCGTCCTCCGTGTAGCCCAGCCGCCGTAGCGCCACCGGCACCGTGTTGTTGACGATGCGCAGCATCCCGCCGCCGACCAGCTTCTTGTACTTGATCAGCGCGATGTCCGGCTCAACGCCCGTCGTGTCGCAGTCCATCATGAACGCGATCGTCCCGGTCGGCGCCAGCACCGTCGCCTGCGCGTTGCGATAGCCGTGCTGCTCGCCCAGCGCCAGCGCCTCGTCCCACGCCGCCGTCGCCGCCTGCGCCAGCCCTTCATCCTCGAGCAGCGCGCGGTCGATCTCGTACGCCGCCGCGCGGTGCTTCGCGATCACCCTCAGCATCGGCTCGCGGTTCTCCGCGTATGCCGCGAAGGGGCCCACCCGCGCCGCGGTATTCGCCGACCGCGCGTACGCCCTGCCCGTCATGACCGACGTCACCGCCGCCGCATAGGCGCGCCCCGCGTCGGAGTCGTACGGCAGGCCCAGCGTCATCAGCAGCGCGCCCAGGTTGGCGTAGCCCAGGCCCAGCTGCCGCATCGCGTGCGCGTTCGCCTCGATCTTCGGCGTCGGGTAACCGGAGTGCCCCACGATGATCTCCTGCGCCGTGATCATCGTGTCCACCGTGTGGCAGTACGCCTCCACGTCGAACTGCAGCTTCTCCGGCGCAGAGAAGTCCCCCTTGAGGAACTTCAGCAGGTTGATGCTCGAAAGGTTGCAGGCGCTGTCATCGACATGCATGTACTCGGAGCACGGGTTCGACCCGTTGATCCGGGCCGTGTTGGCGCACGTGTGCCAGTCGTTGATCGTCGTGTCGAACTGCATGCCGGGGTCGCCGCACTCCCACGCCGCCTGGCTGATCGCCCGCAGCACCTCGGCCGCGTTCACCGTCTCGATCGGGCTCGCCGTCCGTCACCGCGACGAGCTTCCACTCATCGCCGTTGATCGCCGCGCGCATGAACTCGTCCGTCGCGCGCACGCTGTTGTTCGCGTTCTGGAACTGCACGCTGGCCCACGCTTCGCCGTTCAGCGACATGTCCCAGCCGGCGCGCCCCAGGTCGTAAGCCTTGCGCTCTTCTTTCGCCTTGCTCTCGATGAACTCCATCACGTCCGGGTGGTCGGAGTTCAAAATCACCATCTTCGCCGCCCGCCGCGTCGTCCCGCCCGACTTGATCGACCCCGCGATCGCGTCCGCGCCCCGCATGAACGACACCGGCCCGGAGGCCACGCCGCCGCCCGAGAGGTACTCCTTCGACGACCGTATCTTCGAAAGGTTGATGCCCGAGCCGGAGCCACCCTTGAAGATCATTCCCTCCGTGCGGCACCAGTCCAGGATCGACTCCATGTCGTCCTCAACGCTGAGGATGAAGCAGGCGGAGCACTGCGGCTTCTCCTTCGTCCCCACGTTGAACCACACCGGGCTGTTGAAGCACGCCAGCTGGTTGATCAGGATGTGGCGCAGCTCATGCTCGAACGTCGCCGCCTCGTCTTCCGAAGCGAAATACGGCGTCCCGGTGCGCAGCCCCGTCGCCAGGTCGATGTCGGCCGGCTCGCGGCCCCACTTCGTGATCTCCAGGACGATGCGGTCGACCATCTGCCGCGCGCTCGTCTCGCGCGCCGGCGTGTTGATCCGGCCCCGGAAGTACTTCGACGCCACAACCTGCGTCGCCGTCTGCGACCAGAACGACGGGATGTCAATGTCCGTCTGCTCGAAGAACGTCTTCCCCGTCTCGTCCGAGATCGAAGCCGTCCGGCTATCCCAGTCGATGACCTCATAGGCGCTCACGCCCGGCGTCGTGAAGAAGCGCTTCAGCTCAACCCGGGGCGCTCGTCCTCACGCCCTGTCTGCAGTCCTGGATATACGGTAGTGGTCATCGCGGGGTCTCCTGGGTATTAGTCGTATCTCTGTGGGCGTCCTTAGACGGCCGCTTCCTGCGGCTGCGACGCCCGAATCTCCTTCAGCTCCGTGTCGATTGCTCCCAGCTCGCGAAGCTCGTCCGGCGTCGCCTCACCCAGCTTCACTTCGCCTTCGATGCGATACCGCTCTTCGATCTCGCCGAAGCGCCGTATCAGTTCGTCTTCCCGGTTCTTGGCGTCTTTGCGGGGCATACGATTAGGGTCCTTCCTAAGCCTTATCCACTCCGGCGGCTGCCTGGCCGCCGCTTCCACCTGCTTACTTAGTTGTTCTCCTCGTACAGGCTCCGGCGGTTATAGCCACCCGTCTCCAACTCGAAGCCCTCCTCTGCCGCCTTCGCCCGAAGCTCTTCCTCCGGCCGGCCCATCTCACGGACCATCAAACGCATGATCTGGCCGCCGAGGGCAAGATTTCTTAACCTCTTGACGTCGGTCTCCGACCACGCCTTCCCTGCGTTCCGTACGTCCCGAGGGTCCACCTCGCTCATCAATGTCACTCCGCCGCCTGCGCCGAGCTCATCCCAGCCGCCCGCCACGAACAGCCGGTACGCCGGTCCCGGCGGCGCCCCCGGCGTATTCAGCCGGAAGCGGATGATCCCGGCCCGGATCGAAAGCTCCGTGCCGTCGTCCAGCACCAGCCGCATCGTGTCCTTCTCTCGCGCTATCAGCGGCGTGTCGACCAGGGGCCGCATCGTCACGCTGCCACGCTCCATGTCCACCTGGCACGAACCCTCGGCAACGATTTCGCCGCTGCGCGTAAACAACTTCCCAAAGGAATCGATAACCAACCTTCACGTCCTTGAGCCCTGAGACCTAACGTCGGGCGACGCGCCTTGCGCGTCCGCCTTCGATTTGTGTCGGTGTTGGCGGTGCGTCGAGCGCCGTCGGAGGCAGCAATGGTGGCTGGTTCGCGCCCGCTCGGCGCGGCATCCGGCGCGGCGCCGCCTGCGCCCGCGCCACCTCAGCCTGCAGTTCCTCCTGGCTGACGAAGTCCTTGTAGTGCGACGCGAACCGCACGTAGGCCGCGTAATTCAGCTCACGCAGGCTGTCCATCACCAGGTCGCCGACTTCGGTGTACGGCACCTCGGCCACCCCACGCGACAGCAACGTCGCTTCGATGTCGTCGACGATCACGTCAATCTCCGAAGCGCTCACCGGCAGCTTCGCGCACGAGCGCTGGATCCCGTCCGCATCTTCTCCCGCGAGAACTCCTCGCGACGTCCGTCCTTCTTGATCACCATGAGGTGCGCCGTCTGCACTCGCTCAAACGTCGTGAACCGGCGCCCGCAGCTCAGGCACTCCCGGCGGCGACGGATGCCATCCTCCGCCTCGCGCGAGTCGATAACCTTGGAATCGTCGTAGGTACAGAATGGGCAGCGCATGCGGGGGTTAGCGCCTCCGGTTGATGATTCCGTAATGCCTCTCCGAAGAGAGCGCAAGGCGAATCATACACCAGATATGGTGCCTGTCAAGCGCTCAAAGCCCTACATTTTGTGTCCGTTTCGAGTCAACCGCTGATCATAACGACCCCACTTATGATCACCACCCACGCCCTTCACCCCACATCCCAGTCGCCATTCCCCGCGCGCAAACACCCCAAAGCAGGCCCACCAACGCAGCATCGTCCGACAACGCAAACCGGGTAGCGAGGCGGCGGGGGAGCCATCGAGGTGTCCCCTCAGCAACGGTTCTTATTCAGGGACGGAGCGAGAAAGCCCGCCTGGCAGGAGAGGCGCAGGCCTGCCCTTCCCGCTGCGGAAGAGACGCGTGGCCCCGAACGCCGCAACGCAGTCCCTTCCGCAGCCGAGCGTGCTGCGCCTCAGGCGCCGCCTTTGGGGGGCTTGGGTGAAGCCCTAGCGTTACAGCTCGTCGGCCATCCTCCGACGCCTTGGATGCCGTCTTAGGGGGTTTGGGGCGAAGCCCTAAGCGTTACGGCTCGTCGGCCATCCTCCGACGCCTTGGATGCCGTCTTTAGGGGGTTTGGGGCGAAGCCCTAAGCGTTACGGCTCGTCGGCCATCCTCCGACGCCTTGGATGCCGTCTTTAGGGGGTTTGGGGCGAAGCCCTAAGCGTTACGGCTCGTCGGCCATCCTCCGACGCCTTGGATGCCGTCTTTAGGGGGTTTGGGGCGAAGCCCCAAGCTTCAACTATGTACCCTGCGCGCCATCAGCGCCCACGACACCACCGGCGCCCGCTTCAACGCCTCGAAGACCGCCGGCTGGCAGGTCGCCTGCACCGGCTCGTCTCCCACCGTCACGAAGCACTCGCCCAGCCACGGCCGCGCCGCCGCCAGCACGTCTGGTACCCTACGCTTCCGCACCGTCAGCTGGATCACGCTCACCGGACCGTCCCGGCCGCCGCCCGAAAACGTCGTCAGCGGGAATGATGCCCCGCGCAGCGCCTCGGCCAGCTCCCACGCGTCGCCCGATTTCGTGAAGCGCACCGTCTCACTGCCCAGCCCCAGCTTGCCGGCCAGGAACATGCCCAGCGCCGTCCCAAGTGAGAAGCCCGCGGCAAATCCAACGATGGTGAAAGGGTTTCCCAGATCGCGGAACACCAGCGAAGCCGCGATCACGTAGATCGCCGCCTCGAAGAAGCCCAGCGCCGGCGCCAGCCCGTTACGCCCCTCGATGACGAAGATCGTCTTGAGCGTAGCGAGAGAGACGTCCGTTGCGCGTAGCAACATAACCAGGAGTGCGATTCCGATGGGTTCGAGCATGTGGCGGGTTAGCGTTTTCTAGGTTCCCATAACGTGTTGACCAGGCGAGCCTACCAACGTTATCGGTATAAAACATCAAGAATTTGTTAATGACCTATCTCAAGACTATGACAGGTCCGTGTCCGCCAGCCGCCGCAACGATTCCCCGCTCAAACGCTGCGTCGTCCACTCCGACATCGCCTCGGCGCCGATCGCCTCGTAGAACTCAACCGCCGGCGTATTCCAGTCCAGCACGGCCCACTCGAACCGCCCGTATTCGCGTTCGATGCACAGCCGTGCCAGGTAGACCAGCAGCGCCTTGCCGACGCCCTTACGGCGGTACTGCGGCCGCACGAACAGGTCCTCCAGCCACAAACCCGGCTTGCCCGTCCACGTCGAGAAATTCTGGAACCACAGCGCCCAACCCGCAGCCTCGCCATCCACGCGCGCGATGACCGCCTCCGCCGCCGGCCGCTCTCCGAACAGTGCCACCTCGATCTGCCCCGCTGTCGCCCGCGCCGCGTCCGGCTCGCGCTCGAACGCCGCCAGCTCCCGGATCAAATCCAGGATCAGCGGCACGTCCTCCCGTCGCGCGAATTCAATACTCAGCCCCATATCCGCAGCTTACACGCCTCGTCACAGGTGGTTACCGCGCGGTGCCAGCAACCTCGCGCTCTCACCAAACGCCCCGACGGAGTCGCCAATGGCCCTTGTCGCTCAAGCTTCAACAAAAGGAGTCCTCTCTTGCGAGAGGGCTCCACGCTGGGTCTCACGACGCTGCGCGCCTAAGGCCCCTGGTCTTCCGGGGGAGCCGGCTCCGGTGCGTTAAACACTTCTTGCGAAAGGCCCGTCACGCCCGTCACGCCAGGCTCGCCGCCGCTGCTCGCGGGAGCTCCGCCTGCGCCGCCGTTCCCAGCGCTGCCCAGGTTGAAAGTCGTCCCCGAAGCGCTGACGCTCGAGTTGGAGTTACCCAGCACACCGATCGAAGGGCCGCCACCGCCACCGCCACCCGGCGCGCTATCGCCGCCCCGGCCGCCGTTGCCGCCGGCACCGCCCGCGCCCAGCACCACTGATCGCGCACCACCCGTGGCGCCCTTGCCACCCGGTCCACCTTTCCCGCCGTCGCCGCCACGGCCGCCCGCGCCGCCATTGCCCGTGGTAATCGTCGAGCCTGCCACGTTAACGTCCGAGTTGATCGCTAGCACGCCAATCGACGCGCCACCGCCCACACCCCCCATGCCGTGGACCTTCGACCCGATACCGCCGCTGCCGCCACCGCCTCCGCCACCACCGCACGGCGAGTTGCTTCTGCCGCTACCTCCGCCGCCGCCGCCGCCACCACCGGACTTGCCATCACCCGTCTGCCCGCCGCCGTCCTTGCCTGGCGCAGAAGTGTAGCCTGTCTCATCAAGCACGCCGAAGCCGTCGCCGCCCTGGCCAGGCTCGAGCTCTGACGTGCCATTGCCGCCATCGCCTCCCGGCTTGCCGTCCTGGCCCGGCGAGCCGCGCTGGCCGCCGGGGCCGCCCCCGTTCGCGCCGTCGTCACCCGCGAAGCCGCTCTTCGGCGCGCCGTCACCGCCTTTGCCACCGCTTCCGCTCGAGCCCACTCCGCCGGCACCGCCCAGCGGAGTCGGTGGGCAGTCGCCGGCGTTATCGCCCGGTTGCCCGTCCGCGCCAGCATCGCCCGTCGCACCGTTAGCGCCTGCCGCGCCGCCAACACCGTTGGCAGCGATAATCGTATCGTTCGCCAGGTTCACACCGGACGCGTCCGTCACCAGCACGGCAACCGAATTCACGCCCACGTTGCCCGTCGTCTGCAGCGTGAAGCCGTCGACGCGCACTTCATCGGCCGTAATGTGCAGCGCATACCCGCTCGAGATGATCGACGTTACCTGGTCGCTCTTCCGCTCCCATGTCCCGCTGTCGAATCCGCCATAGAGGCGCACCGTCGTGCTCAAGTTGTGCGTGCCGTTGATCTGCCCGCCACTGACGAAGATCTCCGCGGTCGGAAGCGAAGCCGCTTTGTTCAGTGCTGCGCCCAGCGTCAGAAACGGGCTGTTGCGCATGCCGTCGCCCGCGTCGCTACCGCCCGCCAGGTCGACGAATAACCGATTCGGCGCGTCCGGCGCCCCGCCCGTCCGCGGCGTCGGCGTCGCGGCCAGACCGGCGTCCGGCGTCGTTTCGACCGCCGCCGGCGGCGGTGCCGTCGCCGACGTCTTGGGCGGCGTTGGCGTCAACGTCGGCACAGCGCCGGACGAACCGCCCCCACACGCAACAACGAAGACCACCAGCGAAGCAGCGCAGACTTTAAGCCATCTCATGTCATTTTTATCGGCCCTTTCACCCCAATCCGACACCGATCCAGACTCAAAATCCCGCGGAATTCCACGCAACGCTGCGATGTCAAAGACGCCAGCAGGAGAAGCGGGGGCGCAGCCCATGCGGGGGGAGTCTGAGGGGTCTCCCCTCAGGGTTTCAATGAAAAGGGCGAAGCGCACAAGCGCAACCGATCGGGCGGGCGCAGGTCGCGAAGCCCCGCGCGCCGCTACGCGGAGCACCCCACGCACCGCCATCCAGAGTCCCTCACCTCGCAAGGAGAGGGACTCTGCGGCAGCGGCGGAGAGGTCCCTAGCCCGCCAAACCAAAAGGACGGCCCGCTCTCACGAACCGTCCTCAAAACTGACTACCGAAACTGAGAGCCCGAAGCTACCTCGCCGTAACCCCTCGTCGCAAGAACGCCGGCAGCTCCGTGTCCACCTCCGGCACCGTCCCGAACAAACCCCGCGACGGCCGCGGCTCGTCCGAATCGTCGCCCTGGTCGACGGGCGCCGGTTCCGCATCCTGGCCCGCGTACAGCACCGGCTTCGCGTCGAAGCCCGTCGCGATCACCGTCACCTTCACCTCGTCGCCCAGGCTCTCGTCGATTGCTGCACCGAACACGATCTCCGCGTCCGGATGCACGACCTCCTGGATCACGGACGCAGCCTGGTTTACCTCGTGGATGCCGAGGTTGCGGCCACCGACCACGTTGAACAGCACGCCGCGCGCGCCCTTAATGCTCACGTCCAGCAGCGGGCTCGACACTGCCAGCTTCGCCGCCTCGACCGCCCGGTTCTCGCCGCGTGCCTTGCCGATCGCCAGCAACGCCGGCCCGGCCTGGCCCATGACTTTGCGCACGTCTGCGAAGTCTAGGTTGATGATCCCCGGCAGCGTAATCACCTCGGAGATCCCCTGGATCGCCTGGTGCAGCACCTCATCCGCGCTGCAGAACGCGTCCTCCAGCGTCGTCTTCGCATCGGATATCGTCAGCAGCCGGTCGTTCGGTATCACGATCAGCGTGTCGACTTTCTCGCGAAGCGCGGCGATTCCTTCCTCGGCTCGCTCCGCCCGCTTGCGACCCTCGAAGCCGAACGGCCGCGTCACGACGCCGATCGTCAGCGCTCCGACCTCACGGGCCACCTCGGCCACCACCGGCGACGCGCCGGTACCGGTGCCGCCGCCCATCCCGGACGTCACGAACACCATCTCGGCCCCGCGGACCGCGTCGCGCAGCTCGTCCCTGCTCTCCTCCGCCGCCCGTTCACCCTTGGCCGGGTCGCCGCCGACTCCCAGACCCTTCGTCAGCTTGTCGCCGATCCGGATCTGAATGTCGGACTGGATGTGCATCAGCGCCTGGCCGTCCGTATTGACAGCCACCAGCTCCACGCCGGGAATCTTGTCCTGCGCCATGCGGTTAACGGCATTGCAGCCGCCTCCACCAACACCGACCACTTTGATCGGCGGCAGACCACTGAACTCATAGTTGCGATTTGTCATTGCGGCCCTCCATCCGGGGTTAAGTGAGAGAGCGTTCGTATGTAATCGAAGCCGTCATTCTTTACGTGAATCGTTTCGAGCAGCCCGCTTGTAACCACAGGCGCGTCCTTCAGGGTTTCGATGTAAGAGGGCGCAGCGCACAAGCCGACTCCAATGGAAGGGCACAGGCCTGCCCTTCGCGGAGCGGAAGGGACGCTAAGTCCTGCGCCCCAAGGCAGTCCACCACTCGCCCTCACTCTTGCCAACTCGCCGACTTCCATCCCACCTACTCCGGCAACAGCACCCGCACCAGGTTGCTGATGCGTTTGAAGATCCCGTCCAGCGGCGTCGGACCTGTGGACCGCCGGCTCATCGGCGATATCTCCTGTTCGCCCACAGCCCACTGCAGCAGCCCCACGCCCGTCGCGTACGCCGGGTCGTGCAGCTCGTCGACCAGCCCGAAGATGTGCCCCGGCAGGCCAATGCGCGCCGGCAGGTGGGTCACCTGCTCGGCCAGCAGGTCAAGGTTCGGCAGGCGCGCCGTACCGCCCGTCAGCACCAGGCCTGCGGACACCAGCTCGGTCTCCGTCGCCCGTTGCACCTCGGCCACGATCATCTCCAGGATCTCTTCGCACCGCGCCTGGATGATCTCGCAGACCATTCGGCGCTGATACGTCCGCTCGCGCTCAGCGCCAAACGCTTCGATTTCTATCGTTTCTTCCGGTCCCACGGCGCTCGGCAACGCGTTCCCGAATACCTCTTTCGCCGACTCCGCGCTGTGGTACGGGCATCGCATCCCGACGACGAGGTCGCGCGTGATGTGGTTGCCACCCACTGCCAGCGTCGCCGTGTGCTGGATGCTGCCTTCTACGAAGACGCTGATGTCCGTACAGCCGCCGCCGATATCGGCCAGGATTACGCCCTGCCGTTTCTCCTCCGGCGAAAGCACCGCCTCGGCCGAGGCGAGCGGCTGCAAGACGACCTCCTCCACCTGCACCCCAGCCGCTTCGACTACCTTCGCGACGTTGGCGAGCGCGTTGCTCGCCACCGTGATGATGTGCGCCTCCACGTCCAGCCGCTGACCGTACATCCCCAGCGGGTCGGAGACGCTGTCCTGACCGTCGACGACGAAGTAGCGCGGCAGCACATGCAGCACCTCGCGGTTCGCCGGCACGCTGATGATTTTCGCGCCCTCCATCGCTCGCGCGATGTCATCCTGTGAGATCGGCCGCGACCGGTCCGGCACCGCAACGATGCCGCGATTATTGATGCTCTCGACGTGGGCGCCGCTCAGCCCTACAAACGCCGACAGTATCCGCGTCCCGCTGGCGCGCTCGGCCTTGTCCACCGAAGCCCGGATCGCGTCCGTCGCCTCGCGGATGTTGTCCACCATCCCCCTGCTCAATCCCGCGGAGGGCGCTACGCCCACACCGATGATCCGCGTCTCCCCCGTTCCGCTCACCTCACCCACGATGGTGCAGATCTTTGTCGTCCCAACGTCTATCGCCGCAAAGGTACCGCTCTTCACGGCAACTCCCTCCCGGCCCCACCGGTTATCAAAACTCGCTCAAAACCCGGTTCTCCACCTGTCGCGTCATCCAACGCCATCCCGTCATTGCGAGGAGGCGCCAGACGAAACGGCAATCTCACATCTTTACCAAACAGCCCAACGCAATCCCTCAACCGGCCACTCTCCGTGAGGGCGCGATTCATCGCGCCCTCAACGCCCCAACGCATTCCACGCCACGCCGCGACGTCAGAGACTCCACCAGAGTCGGTGGGGGCACAGCTCATGCGCGGGGAGCCCGAGGGGTGTCCCTTTGAAACGTCTTCTTCTAAACGAGGCGAAGTAGACAACGGCGTCAGCCGGAAGGATGCGTAGCCTTCGGCGCCCGATCGCACTCCAGCCATCGCCGCGATGTCAGAGACCCCCGCAGGGTCAGTAGGGACGCAGCCCCTGCGGGGGGAGTCTGAGGGCTCTCTCTTCAGGGGTTCAATGAAAAAAGGCGAAGCGCACAATCCCAACCGATAGGACGGGCGCAGGTCGCGAAGCCCGGCGCCCCAACGCAGTCCCCAACCGCCGCGTTTGCACGCCCTACTCATACGTCACCCGCTCACCAAACCGCAGGTCCACCATCTTCGGCGTCTTACCCTGCACCGAGAGTTGGTCCAGCAGCTTGGCCAGCACCGCAACCTTGTACTCGTACGACCGCTCGTCCCCGAACGTCACTCGCATCCCGCCGTGGAATACCGCCGTCACGCCGACGTCCGCCTGATACTCCAGCGACTCGACGTCCTCGCCCAGGAACCGCGGCGACTCCTTGAAGATGCGTTGCGCCAGCGCGATTGCGTCCGGGTGTACCCGGTCGCCTACGTTCAGCGTTCGGTCGTTCCCCACCTCGACGATACGCGGTGCCGGGCCATCCGGCGCGCCGCCGCCAAGCACGTACCCACCGGCGCTCACCACGTAGTCCTGGCCGCCAACCGACCAGAACGCGGCCGGCTTGCGCTCTTCAATCGTGATCGTCACGGCGTCCGGCCAGTTCCGCTCGATTGAAACCGACTTCACCTGCGGCACCGCCATCAGCCGCGCCTGGGCGCCCTTCACCGGCAGCCCGAACATGCTGCGCCCCTGCAATCCGGAGATCTCGATTAACGACGCCTGGTCAAGGCTCTCCGTCCCCTGGATGTGCACCTGCTGCACCGTAAGCCACGGCGAATTCAGCACGTAGTACGTGCCTGCTGCTACGAAAAGTATGGGGACAACGGTAAGAAGCCAGCGCAGGCGCGAAAGCACACCAGGGCGGCGTGGCGCCTGGAAACGCGAAATCGGCTCGGGCCGCCGGCGGGGGCTGCGGTCCTTCGGCAAGCTAGGTCACTCCTTGACAACGCTTCTGCCGGTCAAATGACTAACACACGTTATCAGTCCGGTATAGCTTACTCGATCCTATGTCAAAAACAACCTCACAAAATCTTGCCGCTTTAGTGCTTTGACAAGTGCCCTCAGCCCGTCTCGTAACCACCGCATGCCGCGATGTCAGAGTGCCGGCAGGGGTAGCGGGGGCGCAGCCCATGCGCGGGGAGCCCGAGGGGTGTCCCCTCGGAATGATCTCTCCTACAAGAGGCGGAGCGCACAACGGAGTCAGCCGGAAGGATGCGAAGCCTCCGACACCCCATCGCCGTCCACACAACGTCTCAGGCTCAAAGACACCAGCACGGTCAGTGAGGCGCAGCCCCTGCGGGGGAGTCCAAGGGGTCTCGCCTCAGACTTACTCGAAATTAGAAGGCGGAGCAGATGAACCGGGAGGCGAAGATGCGCAGCCTTCGTACGCCCCGCTCGCTGGCCGCCTCCCTCACCACCCCTCCCCCACCAACGAAACCTCATTCTCCAACTCCACCCCGAACGCCGCCCGCACCCGCTGCTGCGCCAGTGACTTCAACGCCGCCACGTCGGCCCCCGTCGCCCCGCCCACGTTGATCAGAAAATTGCAGTGCTTCTCAGAAAACTCCGCCCCGTTGATACGATGGCCTCGCAACCCAACCGACTCCAGCAACCGCCACGCCGGCTGCCCCGGTGGGTTCTTGAAAAACGACCCGGCATTGCGACCCCTCGGCTGCGCCTTCAACCGCCGGGCGTCATACTCCGCAACGCGCTCTTTCAGCGCTTCGATAGCCCCTTGCCACAGCGCCACCTCAGCCCAGAGCACCTGCCGGCCCGCCATCACACCGCGCGAGAAGTCGCTGCCCCGGTACACCAACCCCAGCTCCGAAGCCTCGAAGACCTGCTCCCCCGAGTCGGCATCCCAAACGGCGACCCGCTGCAGCACGTCCGCCAGACAGCCGCCGTAGGCCCCCGCGTTATAGACCACGGCGCCACCCAGCGTCCCCGGTATCCCACAGGCCCACTCCAGCCCCGCATACCCTGCAAACGCCAGATGCCGCGACTCTCCGGCAAAGCTGCACCCGCTCTCCAACCTGAACAGAAACCGCTCGTCCGCATTTTCTCGATCCGGCGCTGTACGCGTTTGCTCGGAGGCAACATGGCTCGGCCCCGTCACCGCCTGCGCCCGATTCTCCACCACCACGCCCCGTATCCCGCCGTCCCCCACGACGATGTTGCTCCCGGTCCCCAGCATGAACACGGGCACCCGAGCCGCGGCGCAAACGCGCAGCACGTCGCCCAGTTGCGCCGCCGAAGCCGCCACCGCATACGCATCCGCCGGCCCGCCGATCCCGATCGTCGTATGGCGCGACAACGGCTCGTCCAGCCGCACCGCCGCAACAGCCTCCAGCGCCCCCACAAACGCTGCGTCAAGCGTCATTCTGCCTTCGGTCCTCTGCCCTCTAGCCTCTGCACCACCATCGGCCCAACGACGTCTACGTCCCCAGCCCCGATCGTAAAGAACACGTCGCCTTCTCTCAGCTCCGCCGCGATCCCCTCCGCGGCCACCTCAGACGTCTCGAAATACCCTGGCTCCGGCTCATGCACCTCCGCCGCCAGCTGCGCTCCCGTCATCCCGTCGGCGATCGCCTCTCGCGCCGCATACGTTTCTAATATGTAGAGCCGGTCGAAGTCCCGGAAGCAGCGTTTTGAACCCGTCCAGCAGGTATCGGCTGCGCGCATACGTGTGCGGCTGAAACAGCGCCACGATCCTGCGACCCGGAAAATGCGTCTTCGCCGCCGCGGCCGTGTCCGCGATCTCGGTCGGGTGGTGCGCATAATCGTCGTACACCGACACCCCAGCCGCCTCGCCCACCAGTTCGAACCGCCGCCGTACGCCGCGATAGCCCTCCAGCGCCGTCGCGATCTCGTCCAGCTCCAGCCCCAGCGTCCGGCACACCACCACGGCGCCAAGCGCGTTCTCCACGTTGTGCCGTATTGGCAAAGCGATCCTCAACCGCCGAAGCGCTTTACCCTTATGAGACACCAGGAACGACTGCCCCAACCCCTCTGTCTCAATCCCCGAAGCCACCCAATCAACGCCGCCTTTGTCTTGTCCGATTGCCGGATTGCCGGATAGCCCCTCGATCCCGTACGTCACGACGTCCACGCCTGCACCCGCATACTCCCGCAGCCGCATCGCCTCCGCGTTTGACGCGCACAGCACCAGCGTCCCGCCCGCCGACACGTTCGACGCAAACTCCGCGAACGCCTCCTGCACCGCCTCCCACGTCCCGTAGTAATCGAGGTGGTCCGCCTCCACGTTGGTCACCAACGCCACCTGCGGGTGATAGCTCAGAAACGCCCTGTCGTACTCGTCCGCCTCCACCACGATGTGCGGGCCTTCGCCTGCAGACGCGTTCGTCCCCAGGTCCGACACCTCGGCGCCTATTAGATATGAAGGGTCCCGGCCCGTCTTCACCAGGATGTACGCGACCATCCCGCTCGTCGTGCTCTTGCCGTGACAGCCCAGCGATGCCGGCACCGATCTTTCCCTGCATCAGTCGACCGACCATCTCGGCCCGCTTGATCACCGGGATACCGCGTCTTTGGGCTTCGATAAGCTCCGGATTGTCCCCTGTGGCCGCCGACGTCGTCACCACCAGCTCCGCATCTCCGACGTTCCCCGCCGCGTGCGGCCCGATAACGACCCGCGCCCCCAGCGCCGCCAACGCCTCCGTCACCCCTGTCGCCCGCAAATCCGACCCCGAAACCTCAACGCCCCCATGACAGCAATATCCGCCCGATTGCGGACATATGCGCCCCGCCAATTCCAACCAGGTGAACCCGTCCGCGGAATCGAATCCCTGTTCACGCCCCCATCATCTCACGACCGTCACCCCCGCAATCCCCGTCCTTCATCGCCACCCACAGCCTCGTCCTCCGCAAGCGCACCCTGCGTCATTGCGAGGAGGCGTCAGCCGACGTGGCAATCTCACGCCGTCACGCAACGCCCCAACAGAGTCCGCCAACGCCCCGTCCCAACGCCGAGCCAAGCAAGGCCACGCAGGGACGAAACTTTAGCACCGTCTTGCCGCGCCCTGAAGAAGTCCACAATCGCTTACCCATCTCTTCCAACGCCAGCAGGGTCCCGGGGGCGCAGCCCATGCGCGGGGAGCCCGAGGGATGTCCCCACAGTCCCTCTCTTCGCAAGGAAGGGACGCGTGCCGGTCCTTCGCGGAGTGAAAGGCGTGGCGAAGATGAAATTCTACGTTCCATTGCCGAAGCTGCAGGTTTCAACCTGCAGAGGCCGTCCTCCAACCAGGCCCCTCTAACCTCTAACTCCCCATCTCCACCAACAGCCGCGCCAGATTCTCCGCCGCCCCCGGCTTCGCCAGCTTCCCCAGCGCCGCCCGCATGTTCGCCAGCCGCGTCTCGTTGTTGATCAGATACGTCACGGTGTCCTGCAGCTCGCCCAGCCGGTCCTGCGGCAGCATCACCGCCGCATCGTTCTCCTCCAGATACCGAGCGTTCGGCGTCTGGTCCCAGCCCTCGTACTCCCCCGGAACCAGGATCGCCGGCAGCCGCGTCGCCGGCAGCTCGCCCAGCACGGACGCCCCGGCTCGCATCACCGCCAGGTCAGACGCCGCCATCGCCAGCGGCATCTCGTCGTGCATGTATGCGTACAGGTGGTAACGCGACCGCACATCCTCCGGCAGCATCTCGACCCCCGCCCGCAGCCACGGCTCGTCCGATGTCCCGCAGAGGTGGATCAACTGCCCGATCTCGAGAAAGTCCGTCGCCCACGACGAGACCGCGTGGTTCAGACGGCTCGCACCGCTGCTCGCCCCGCTGACCAGCAGCGTCGGCAGGTGCGCGTCCAGCCCCAACTGCTCCCGAGCCGCCACGGTTTCTGCTTCGAAAAATGCCTCCCGTACCGGGTAGCCGGTCAGCACCGTCTTCTCCGTTGGCATCGCCGCCAGCGCCGGTGGCACCGTCACCGCGATGCGGTCCGCCACCTTCGCCAGCGTTTTCACCGCCATTCCGGCTTCCACGTCTGGTAGGAACACCAGCAGCTTCCCGCGGCGCGCCCGCGCTGCCAGCCCCACTCCCACGCTGCCGTAGCCGCCACTCGCGAACACCACGTCCGGTTTGAAGCTCCGCAGGATCGAAAACGCCTGGGCCGTTCCCGCCGCCAGCTTCAGCCCACCGCGCGCTGTCCCCAGGATGTTGCCCACCCGAAGCGGACCCGCCGTGACGGCTCGAAACGTCATCCCCTCGCGATTTGCGATCTCTTCGTCGATCTTCCCGCGCACGCCGATGTAGAGCAGCTCGAGCTCTTGTCCCCCGGTCAGCTTCCGCAGCGCCGCCGCCACGGCCAACGCCGGGTAGACGTGACCGCCGGTGCCACCGCCGCAAAACGCGATCCTCATATCGGCGCGGCGCGTGCCTTCGATCTAAGAGGACGTCTCGCTTTCGCGACGCGGTTCTGCTCGGCGTACTCGTGCTCCTGGGTATAGCGCGAAACGTTCAGCAAGATCCCCACCCCGGCCATAACCATTATCAAGGAAGAGCCGCCGTAGCTTACGAAAGGCAATGGAATGCCTGTCAACGGGATCGAGCGGGTAATTCCGCCGATGTTGATCAAGCGCCTGGAACGAAATCCAGCAGATCACGCCCATCGCCAGATAACTCCCGAACTCGTCCCGCGAGTTCATCGCCACCTTGAAGCCCCGATAAACCAGGTACGCGAACAGCCCCACGACGATCATCGCGCCGACAAACCCCGTCTCCTCGCCGATGATCGCGAAAATGCCATCCGTGTGCGCGCCCGGGATGTAGAAGAACTTCTGCCGGCTCACACCGAGCCCGAGCCCTTCGATGCCGCCGCTGCCCAGCGCGATCAGCAGCTGCAACGTGTGGAAGCCGATGCCGGATGGATCGTCTTCCGCGTGCGTGAACGCCAGCACGCGGTCGGCCCGATATTCGCCGCCGACGATCAGCAGCAGGCCCGCGACCAACCCGATGCCAGCCAGCGTGAACACATGCGTCATCGAGCCGCCGGCCAGGAAGAACAGTGCCACCGTCGCCATCACAACGATCGCCGCCGTCCCCGTGTCCGGCTCCATCAGGATCAGCGCCGCCACGAGGCCCACCAGCAGGATGAAGGGCGCCAGCCCCAGAGCGAACGTCTTAACCTCGCGGCCCCGGGATGCCAGCCACGCCGCGATATAGATGATCACGGCCAGCTTCGCGAACTCGGAAGGTTGGAACGGCGGCAGCCCGCCCAGCGTGATCCACCGGCTCGCCCCGTTGACCTCGGTCCCTACGGCAAGCACTGCTACCAGCGAAAGCACTGCCATTAGCATCAGCAACGGGCTGATCACCCGCAGCTTGCGATAGTCCACCCGCATCAGCCCAAACATCGCCACCAGTCCGATCAGCGCAGCACCAAGCTGCCTGAACAGGAAGTAATTGACGTCGTCATACTCCGCCAGCGCGATCGCAAAGCTCGAGCTGTAAACGAAGATCAACCCGATAAAGACCAGCGCCAGCGTCGTCGCCAGGATCGCGTAATCAGGCCGTCCCGGCCGCAGCCGAAAATTCCCGTTATTCATCCGTCACCATCCCACACCATTGCAAGAATGAGGCGTTAGGAGAGGCGCAACAATTCCTGACCCGACCGGAAGCAATCAATCTGCTCACCCGTTCCTCCCTAACCCCAACACATGCCGCCGAAAATCCTCACCCCGCTGCTCGAAATTCTCATACGCATCGAAACTCGTGCACGCCGGCGACAAAAGCACGACGTCACCCGCCCGCGCCAACCTCGAAGCTGCTTCCACCGCCTCCGCCACCGTCTCGACCCGCGTCACCTCCAGCCCCGCACCCTCCGCCGCGTCCGCCAGCATCACCCCCGCCTCGCCGAAGCACACCACCGCCCGGCACGACCGCTTGGCCTCGATCAGCATCTGCTCCAACGGCAGTTGCTTCTCGCGACCTCCCAGCAGAAGGACCACCGGCTCCTCGAACGACCGCAGCGCCGCCAGCGTGCGCTCCGGCGCCGTCGCGATGCTGTCGTTGAAATAGTCCACGCCTTTCACCGTCGCCACCGGTTCCAACCGATGCTGCGGCGGCTTGAACGCTATGACCGCTCGCGCCACCACATCCGGCGTCAACGCCGCACGCCGACGCCACGGCGGTTGCCGCGGCGACGTTCGCCACGTTGTGTTGGCCTCGCAGCGGTATATCCGACACTTGTAGTGCGCGGTAGCTCCGCCCATCGCGCCGCATGCAGACCAGGCCCTCTTTCACGAAGGCTCCGTTCATCCCATGGTCGCCGCCGATGCTAAACAGCAACACGTCCCCCGGCGCCGTCGGCGCCAGCTCCCGCGACACCGGGTCGTCCGCGTTGAACACACAGGCCGCGCCCGGCGGCTGAAACTCGAAGATGCGGCGCTTTAGAGCCACGTACTCTTCCCACGTGAACTGGTCCAGGTGGTTCGGCGTCATGTTGGTCAGCGCCGCCACCTCCGGGCTGCGCTCCAGGAGCTGAAGCTGCGTATGGCTCACCTCGAGCACCGCCGGCGTGGTCGCCTTCGCGCCCCCTAGCAGCCCCATCAACCCCACGCCGATGTTGCCGCCCGTCACGTGCTCGCGTCCCGCCGCCGTGAACATCGCGTCCACAAGCGCCGTCGTCGTTGTCTTCCCGCTCGACCCCGTGATCCCCACGATCGGCCCCGGGTACTTCTCAAAGAAGAGGCTCGTCATCGACCGCACCGGCGTCCCTGCCTCACGAGCCGCCACCACCGCCGCAATCCCCAACGGCACCCCCTGCGACACGCAGACCAGGTCCGCGCCCGCAACATCCTCCGGCGAGTTCTCCCCCACCCGGAACGTCACCCCGCGGCCCATCAGCTCTTCTTGCACATGTGCCATCGACTCCGGCACCCGCAGCGTGCTCACCGTCACCTCATCGCCCTGCGCCACGAAGTACCGCGCCAGGTCCTCCCCCTCAATCGAAAACCCGATCACCGTAACCTTCACGCCGCCACCCCCTCGAATCCACCGATCCCTGAAGAAGCGCGCTTCATCGCGCCCATGGTGCCCCAACGCAGTCCCCCACACGCCGCATCATCGAAGACCACGTCATTGCGAGGAGGCGCCAGCCGACGCGGCAATCTCATACCCTCACCAAACACTCCAACGCAGTCCGCGATCCGCTCCGCCCTGACAGGCCCAGCAGGGGCAGCGGGCGCGCAGTCCATGCTGGGGGAGTCTGAGGGGTCTCCCCTCAGGTTTCTCAGCAAAAGAAGGCGGAGCAGATGAGCCGCCAGGCGAAGATGCGCAGCCTTCAATGGCCCGAGTCGCAATAAGCAGCCCCTCACTCCACCACCGCCAACGCCACGCCCGCCAATCCTCCCAGCAACCCCACAACCCAGAACCGAGTCACCACCTGCGTCTCCGTCCATCCTCCAAGCTGGAAGTGATAGTGGATCGGCGCCATCCGGAAGACCCGGCGGCCGCCCCGCTTCTTGAAGTAGGCAATCTGGATCACGTCCGAAAGCCCCTCCGCCACGAATACAACCCCGATAACCGGTAGCAGCAGCCACCAGCCCGTCATGAACGCCAGCACGATCAGCCCGATCGCCAGCGGCTGCGACCCCACCTCGCCCATGAACACCTGCGCCGGATACGCGTTGTACCACAGGAACGCCGCCAGACCGCCGACTACAGCGAATGCGAACGCCGCCAGCTCGTTTTGCCCCTGCGACAGCGCGATCGCCCCGTATGCCGCAAACGCGATCGCGCTCACGCCTGCCATCAGCCCGTCCATCCCATCCGTGATCACAATTCCACTCGTCCCCGCGAAGAACACCCCGATCACCACCGGTATATAGAGGATGCCCAGGCTGTAAGCCCCGAAATGCGGCACCAGCACTGACTCCAAGTCCATCTCGTAATACAGCACCAGCGCCACCGCGATGCCAACGCCGATCAGCACCCCCCACTTCACCGCCCAGAACCACCGCTCATGCCCTGCCGTCTCCTTCGATCCCACCAGCGTCTGAAAATCGTCGAACGTCGCAAGTACCGCCGCCACGCCCATCGCCGCCAGCGGCAACCAGACGTCCCCATCGCGCAACGCCGCAAGCGGCACGGCCGCCGCAGCGATGCCCGCGAGGAACATCACGCCGCCCATCGTCGGCGTCCCGGCCTTCTCGGAGTACGCCGCCGGCGCGTCCGTGTCCGCCTGCTTCCCCAGCTTTCGGCGCCGCAGTTCAGACACCACCGGCCCGCCGATCGCCAGCGTAACCACCAGCGCTACACATCCCGCCAACATCGCCTCTACCACGCCGAACGAATCCCAGAATCACGCCGCCCGGCAAGGCAGGGCCCGCCCATCTCGTCATTGCGAGGAAGCACCCGCTGACGCGGCAATCCCACGCCGAAACCAGACATCCCTACGAACTCCCCGAACGGCCCAACATTCGCAGGTGCGAGATTCATCGCGCCCTCAACGCCGAGATGTCAGAGACGCCAGCAGGAGTAGCGGGGGCGCAGCCCATGCGCGGAGAGCCCGAGGGGTGTCCCCTCGGAATGACTTCTTCTAAAAAGGGCGCAGTAGACAACGGCGTCAGCCGGAAGGATGCGAAGCCCTCAACGCTCCAACGCCGTCCACCACTGCCCTCGTCCAAAACCCTCACGTCACTGCGAGGTCGCGCCAGGACGCGGCAATCCCACGCCCAAACCAGAGGTCCCAACGCACTCTACAGACGCCTCGTTATCCGCCGAAGGGGCGTGACGAAATGCGCCGAGGACGCACCATTGCAATCGATCCGCGTCTCGCCGGCCAAACAAACGCCCGCCGGTGTAGCGGGGGCGAAGCCCGTGCGTGGGGAGTCTGAGGGGTGCCCCCTCAGCCACCTCTACACAGAAGGGCGGCGCAAACAAGGGCGGCAGCGCGTGGGATGCACAGTCCTTCACCAGCGTCACGTCATTACACATGCCTACGGCCCCTGTACCAGCGCGTCATTCGGCCGCACATTCAGATATGCCAGGATCTTCGGCGCCAGCCTGGCAAACACCGGCGCCGCCACGATGCCGCCCAGCGGGTCGTCCTGCGGCTGGTCGATCTTCACAAGCATGATCATCGCCGGGTCGCCGACCGGCGCAAATCCCACGAACGTCGCCAGCGTGGAGTCCAGCGCGTACCCTGTCGGGATCGACACCAGCGTCGTCCCCGTCTTGCCGCCGACGTCGTAGCCCTTGACCTGCGCCAGGTGCCCCGGTACGCCGTCGACCACCTGGTGCATCATCTCCACCATCGTCGCCGAGCTCGCCGCCGATATCGTCTGCCGCACGACGACCGGGTCGTACATCCGACGCCCATCTGGTCCGTCGATTTCTTGGATAATGTACGGGCGCATCAAGTTGCCGCCGTTGATCACCGACGCGATCGCCGTGATCACTTGTAGCGGCGTCGCCGCGATGCCTTGCCCGTAGCTGTTCGTCGCCAGGTCGGCCGAGTACCACCCCGGATCGTCCTGCGTCCTCAGCAGCCCGGCCGACTCGCCGCCAAGGCCCGAGTGTGTCGACTCACCGAACCCGAACCTCTCGATGCTCTGATACAAGCGCTCCGGCCCAATCAGGTCACTCAGCCAGATCGCGCCCGTGTTCAGGCTCTTCTGCAAAACCTGCGTCATCGTCGTCTCGCCGTTCGCGCTGAAGTCCCAGTTCGCGAACGTGTAGCCGCCCTTCTCAACCACGCCGGAGTCGTAGTACGTCGTGTTCGGGTTCACCAGCCCCAGGTCGATGGCCGTCGCCATCGTGATCACCTTCAGCACAGACCCCGGCTCGTAGGCGTCCGTCACCGCCCGGTTGCGGTAGAGGTCCTGCTGCGGGTTGTCCAGGTCCAGCTCGGACAGCTTGAAGCTCGGCCGGCTCGCCATCGCCAGGATCGCGCCCGTCTTCGGGTCCATCACGATGATAGTTCCGCCCGAGGCCTTGTGTGCCACGAGCTGCGTGTCCAGTTCCTTCTCGACCAGGCTCTGGATGTAGCGGTCAATCGTCAACCGCACGTCGGAGCCGGGCTGCCCCGGCTGTTCGCGCGTCTGGCCAACCGCGATCGGCTGGCCGCCACCGTCGC
Source organism: uncultured Chloroflexia bacterium (assembly GCA_963766645.1). GTDB lineage: Bacteria > Chloroflexota > Dehalococcoidia > DSTF01 > WHTK01 > WHTK01. The sequence continues at coordinate 529,487 of CAVYAY010000003.1, forward strand.
GCTCGAAGTAGAGCACCCCGGGTTGCCCACCCAGGACAGATTCCAGATCGGCCTCCAGCCCCGCCAGCCCGCTGTGATCTCGGCCCAGGAAGCCCAGCAGCGCCGACGCGGTGTCGCCCTCCGGGTAGAACCGCTTCGTCGCCGCCGCCACTGTTACACCCGGCAGGTTCAACGAATCGATCTGCAGCCCGGCCGAAAACGGGATGCCGTCCGCCAATAGCTCGATCGGCGCCGCGTCCTGGTTCAGCAGCCGCGCCAGCATCGCGTCCTTGTCGACACCAAGGTTGGGCGCCAGTCCTTCCGCCGTCTTCTGTGCCTTCGTGACGTCCTCGGCCCACGCCCGCCGGTCGATGTACACGTCGAACACGTCAATCGACGTTGCCAGCGGGAACCCGTTGCGGTCGAGAATCGCGCCCCGCTCCGAGCGCACAAGCTTCTTCTCGAGGTGCTCCTGCTGCGCCTCCAGCGAATACCGCTGATGATGCACGATTTGCACATACGCCAGCCGCCCAACGATCCCGCCCGTCGAGACCAGCAGAACAAACGCCAGCACCGCAAACCGCCACGTAAACCGCGACCTTGCCCTCATGCCAAAAGAGTCCCTGAGAGGAGGTGGGGTGGCTGCATCGAGGCAAGAAGCAGGTGGACGGCAGCGACCTGAAATGACCTTGGGCGCAGCGCAGCACTATCACCCTGATCCTTGTTAACACCAGCATGGCTAGCGGAGGCGAAGCCCATGCGCGCGGAGTCTGTGGAGTGTCCCTTGAGGTGTGTAAGCATAGAAGTGGGCAGCGCACAAGCTCGGCAGGGCGCGGGACGCCCAGCCCTTCGCCAACGCTTCGTCTTCAAGCCGGGGCGCGTCAGAGCATCCACCATCTCAACTCCACACGCCCTTGCCCCTGGCGCCTCGAAATCTCCCCTCGCCGTCAAAACCTCACGGCAAGGGCAACGCCTTGTACAGCGACTCCCACCACGGCTCCGCGTACCCTTGATCCTCCACCGGCACCACCAGCGGACGCGGCAACAAAGCGCCGGCCGGCGCCTCAACGCCCACCGACAGGTAGCTCACGTTTCGAGCCCGAATCATCCCCAGTTGCTCCTGCGCCACACGCTCGGTGCGGTCCAGCGACGACAGTTCCGCGACGTTCGCCTCCAGGTCGTAAACCTCCGCCTTCAAAGCGGCTCGTTCCGCCTCAAGGCGCTGCATCTGCTGGCCCGTGTGCGCAAAGTTGCTGGACTGCACAACCTGGAGAAGCGCGATAACCGCCGCCGTTGCAAGGGCGACGGCTATCGCGCGACGGGGCCTCCAGGTGGGTGCGGGCTGCGCCTGTGGCGGCGCAGGACCAAGTCTGTCGAGCGTTGCCACGGCAACGCCTCAGAACCACAGCGTGAGGCTTAACTCACGCTGTGAGGTTTGTGGTTTGTATCGAGACACCTCAACGTGCCTCACTGCGAATTCGGGCGCGGCAACAGCAACCGGTTGTGCAACCGCGGAGGCTCCCGCCCCCGGATACCACCAAACCCGAGCCTCATCGGCGCAAGAAGCAGCGGGGCCGAAGTCCATCTCTGCCCCCACCCTCACGCCGCCAACCGCTCCGCCGCACGCAGCTTCGCGCTACGGCTCCGGGGATTGGCCGCGATTTCTTCTCGTGATGGCGTCAGGGCGCCTCGGGTCACCGGCTTCAGCGTGGCCTTGTGGCCGCACGTACACACCGGCTGCGATGGCGGGCAAATGCAATCGCGTGACTCGCGGGCAATGAACTGTTTAACAATGCGATCCTCTAGCGAGTGGTAACTGATCACCACTAGCCGGGATCCAAAGCCAAGCAGACCGTGAGCCCAGGGCAGTGCCTCAACCAGGCTGGCTAGTTCCTGGTTTACGGCGATGCGAAGGGCTTGGAACGTCTTGGTGGCGGGGTGGATTTGACTTCCAGCCCTCCGGCCCACGGCCTGCTCGACGGCTTTGGCAAGTTCGGTGGTCGTCCTCAGCGGACGGCCGCTTACAATGGCCCTGGCGATACGGCGGCTCTGCCGCTCCTCGCCAAAACGCCAGATAATGTCTGCCAGCTCTTCCTCCGGCGCCTCGTTGACCCAGTAAGAAGCCGTCGGCTCCTCTCCCGGCCCGAACCGCATGTCCAGCGGCGCCTCCACGCGGAAGCTGAAACCGCGGGCGCTCGCCAGCTGATGCGACGAAAGCCCGAGGTCGAAAAGTATCCCATTCACCGGCGCAAAGCCGCGCTCGCGGCATAGCCGGTCCATGTCGCGAAAGTTACCCTGGACGACCGCGAAGCCCTCCCCGAAGCGCGCCAGCCGCTCGCGCGACATCTCCAGCGCCCCCGGGTCCGCGTCGATACCAAGCAGCGAACCTCCCGGCTCCGCAGCCTCCAGGATTGCCTCTGCGTGCCCGCCCCCGTCCACCGTACAGTCGACGTAGCGGCCGCCCGGACGCACGTCCAACGCCGCGAGCACCTCTCGCAGCATCACCGGGTCGTGGGTCACGCGCGTGTCCATCAATACCGTCATTCCGATTCCAGGCTCCGCAGGAACGTCTCTTCCTCGGACCCTATCGCCATCTCGAAGTCGGCCGCGTTCCAGATCTCGATACCCTCGCCTGCCCCAACGACGATGACCTGAGTCTCCAGGTTCGCCCACTGGCGCAGTTGTGGCGGGATCAGTACACGGCCCGCCCGGTCCAGTTCTGCCGGGTACGCGCCGCTGAAGTACGCACGCCGCATCACTCGGCCATTGCGCGTCGTCACCGGTTCGTTCATGTACAGCTGTGCCTGCTCATCGAAGGCGTCCGCCGGGTACGCGCGGATGCAATGGTCCGGAGTGCCCTGCGTCAGGATGATTCCTTGCATCAGTGCGTCCCTGTAGCGCGGCGGCATCGGGATCCGCCCCCGCTCATCCATTGCGTAATCGTGCTTGCCGAGAAACAGCATTCGCTGGGGCCCCGTCCCCCCGAAGAAACCTCAGTTAACCCTTGGTCTCTCCCATATCTTCCCACAAGCTCCCACATCCTACCATTCAATTGCACAATGTCAACCCCGAGTGTCCAGATCGCCCTCACTCCCACACCCGTACCGTCGCGTCACGATGCTAGAATCGAGGCCTCATGACGATTCGCGTCGCCATCCTCACCGTCAGCGACAAAGGCGCCAGTGGCCAGCGCGTCGATACCGCCGGGCCCGCCGTGGCCTCCCTGCTAGATTCGATCGGCGCCAAAATCATCGACACCGCCGTCCTCCCTGACATACGCGAGACCGTCGCGGCTCAACTGCGCCGCTGGGCGGACCAAACACAAGTCGATCTCATCCTGACCACTGGCGGGACCGGTCTCGCGCCCCGTGACGTCACCCCAGAAGCCACCCTTGATGTCGCAGATCGCCTGGTTCCGGGCATCGCTGAATTAATGCGCGAGTCCGGTCGAAAAAGCACGCACCTGTCGTCCCTGTCGCGCTCCGTTGCCGTCATACACGCGAGGACGCTAATAATTAACCTGCCCGGCAGCGAACGCGGAGCCCGCGAGAGCCTCGAATCCATCCTCGAATTGCTACCCCACGCCGTCGAATTAGTGCGCGGCGACAACGGCGAAGAGCACCCCGTAAGCCAGGTCTAAATTGCGCCTCGTGAAGGCCGCTCTCGAACCGCCGTCCGGCCTCCTCGACATGTACCGCGAACTCGGCGCTTCCGAGAACGGATTCGTCGGTGAGAACTTGGTCGCCGAAGGCAAGCAGCCCATACGCGAACACCTGCAGCGCCTGGTCGACATGGCAGAGGGCCGCAACCTCCGGCCCGGCTGGGTACCGATGACCACGCACTGGCTCCTGGCTGACTCCGACATAGTGATCGGCGTCAGCCGCCTACGCCACAGCCTGACGCCAGGCTTGCTCAACGATGGTGGCCACATCGGCTACTACGTCCGTCCCGCCTACCGCGGCAAGGGTTACGGCACGAAGATCCTCGCCCTGACGCTCACCCAAGCTCGCAACCTCGGCCTCGAGCGCGTCCTGCTCACCGTCCGAACCGACAACGTGCCTTCAATTCGCGTCATCGAATCCAGCGGCGGCGCCTTCGAAGACGAACGCGTCGACCCCGATACCGGCCTTCCCTACCGTCGCTACTGGATCGACCTCACGCGGGAGGTCTAGCCACTCGCTCCGCCTGCACTCGCCACTGGTACGCTGTATTTGTCATGCGTATCGACGTCCTGACTCTGTTCCCCGAAACCTTCGACGGCCCTTTGCGGGCCAGCATCCTGGGCCGCGCCCTGCGCGAAGGGGTCGCCGAAGTCCACCTGCATGACATCCGCGCCTTCGCCACCGACAAGCACGCCGTCGTCGACGACTACGCCTATGGCGGCGGCCCCGGTATGGTTATGAAACCCGAACCGCTCGCTGCCGCCATCGATTCCGTCCGCGAAGCCGCCGAACGACCCGGCCGAGTCGTCCTCCTCACGCCTCAGGGCCGCCTCTTCAACCAGCAAGTCGTCGATCAGCTCGCTGCCGAGCCCCGCCTCATCCTCCTCTGCGGCCACTACGAGGGTATTGACGAGCGCATCCGCGAGCACCTCGTCGATGACGAGATCAGCATCGGCGATTACGTTCTCTCCGGCGGTGAATACGCTGCCATGGTCGTCATCGACGCCGTCGTCCGTCGCCAGCCCGGCACCTTGGGCTCCGCAGACTCCTTGTTGGAGGAGTCTCACTCTGACGGCCTGCTCGAGTATCCGCAGTACACACGCCCGGCGGAGTTTCGCGGATGGCAAGTACCCGATATACTGCTATCCGGCAACCACGGCGAAATCGCGAAATGGCGGCGCCAGCAGCGGATCATCCGGACCGCCAAGCGCCGCCCCGATTTGCTTCAAAAAGCGCTTCGCGAACCCGAACCCGCCTGCCTGACCGAAGCTGAAAAGCGCCTGGCGGCGGAAGCAGCCGCCGCGCCGCAAGAAAACGAGGACGAAACGTAATGGACGCGGACGAATTCTCCAACGCCACGCACAATCCCCAGATGGGCGACTTCCAGGCCGGTGACCACGTCAAGGTCAGCGTCAAGGTCGTCGAGGGCAACCGCGAGCGCATCCAGGTCTTCGAAGGCGACGTCATCCGCGTCCGCCGCGGCGGCCCGGCTTCGACATTCACGGTCCGCAAGATCAGCAACGGCGTCGGTGTCGAGCGCACCTTCCTGCACAGCTCCCCGCGCGTCGACAAGGTCGAGGTCGTGCGGCTCGGCAAGGTTCGGCGCTCGCGCCTGTACTACCTGCGAGAGCTGCAGGGTCGCGCCGCCCGGATCAAAGAAAAAGCCCGCGTTCGCTAACTCAAGCTTTTCAACCGCAAAGAGGCGACCAAATGGCCGTCCCTTTCTTGTTTCTCTCAACCGTCCGTGAGGTCGCTAGGCCGCCCGCCGGTAGCGTGACGCTCGCTCCACATCGTTCGGCCGGAACCTCCCGCGATCCTGCTTTGAAACGAAAGCATCCCGCACCATACTGTCCAGGAACCCACCGCCGATGCGTCCCGTCGCCGCATAGTCGTACAGCGCCACGGTGAATATCGTCTCCAACGCCTTCACCATCGCGACGCCGAGTGTCAGAAACGCCATCCCCACGGTAACCGCCAGGAACACGGACCCGAGGCCGAAGTAGAGCAGCGCCGCCGGCCCCAGCGCCGTCACCACGACGATGCCGTAGGCCAGCCCGAAGCCGAAGTTCGCCACCAGCGTCTTTCCCCATTGCTGCCGGAAAAGCTCCGTCGAGCGGCTCAGCGCGTCGACCGGACTGGCGCTCTCGATCACCAACACCGGCACCACGAAGAACGTGCTGTAGCTCCACAGCATCCGCAGAGCAAACCCGAACACACGGCCGATAAGGCTGCGGCTGTTGCTCAGCTCGTTCAGAGCCAACACCACGGACGCCGCCAGCGCCGACCAGCCGGCGATGGCGCCCAGGCGGTCGTTCGCGGCCATCAGTCCTGTGCCCAGGTCCGGGTGAAAGCCTTCCATGCGCTGGTACGCCGCCGCGGCAAGCGCCGCGTTGAAGTAGACGATGACGAACGACGCCAGGAAGTACGCCAGCGCCAGAAAGACGAAGTCCGCCAGGTAGAAGCTGTAATGCGGTCCGATGCGGTCGAATGTGCCTCCGGCCCAGAACGCCACGCCGGTATAGGCGAACACAAAGAACAGCGCCCCTCCCGCCATCAGCGGGAACAGGATGAGTTCGCGGTCCGATGTGAGAATGGTCCACGAGGTCCGGAGGAGCTTGAGGCTATTACCCAACGTGCCGAACATGCCGGCCTCCCTGATCAGGCTTGGTTTGGGTATCGCGGGGGTCTTACCGGATTTGTCGGCTTCTCGGGGTCGTTGTTTAGGGGTTTTGTCGCGGCGCGGTCAGGGTTTTCGCGACCTTGCCTCGAGTCACGCTATGATTAGAACAAATGCCCTTTGTCGAAGTCGCCGTCAACTCGGGAATGCCTCACCGTCAAAGCTTCAGCTACGCCATCCCCGACGGCATGGCGCTGCAGCCCGGCGATGCCGTCTTCGTCCCCTTCGGACGCCGCTTCCTCCAGGGCATCGTCATGCAGGCGGTCGATGTGCCCGCCTTCCACGACCCCAAACCCGTCGACGCGCGCATCTCGGACGTCCCCGTCATCGCCGCCGCGAACGTCAAGCTCGCGGATTGGCTTGCCGACTACTATCTCTCGCCCCTCTTCGCCGCCGTTGCGCTTATGCTGCCGCCCGGTTTCGAGCGCAAGCCGCTCACTTTCTACGAATCCCTGGTCTCCGCCGGAGAGGTGGACTCGATCAAGGTGCCGCCGCGCCAGCTCGCCGTCCTCACACACCTCATCGAGGCCGGCCGCAGCGAGGCGCGCCAGATCGAGCGCGATTCGAAGCTGAAGGGCGTCGCCACGGCGCTGTCGCAGCTGACGCAACGTGGTCTCATTCAGCGCAGCTTCGGCATGGCACGCCCCACCGTGCGGCCCAAGACGGCTCGTTATGTCCAACTCACCGCCCCGACCTCAAGGATCGAGGCCGCAATCGACGACCTCAGCGCCGCGCGCAAAGGCCGCCTCGCCAAAGCGCTGCGGCTGCTCCTCGATGCCGGCCCCTCGCTGCCCGCCTCGGAGCTTCGCCTTCGCGCCGGCGCCACGCTTCCCGTCCTGCGCCCCCTCGCTGAAGAAGGCCTCATCGAGGTCCGTGACGAACCCGTGGAGCGCGACCCCCTCGCCGGCCGCAACTACGCACCGCGCGAGGCCTCACCGCTCACCCACGAACAGCTCACCTCCCTCGCACCGGTCGTCGCCGCGCTGGACTCCGGACGCTCGCAGAGCTTCCTCCTGCACGGCGTCACCGGCAGCGGCAAGACAGAGGTCTATCTCACCGCCCTGCAACGCGCTATCGAGCTCGGCAAGCGCGCCATCGTCCTCGTCCCCGAGATCGCGCTCACACCGCAGACGGTACGCCGATTCGCCGAGCGCTTCCCGGGACAGGTCGCCGTGCTGCACAGCGGCCTCTCGCAAGGCGAGCTCTTCGACCAGTGGCACGGCATCCGCGAGGGCCGCTACGCCGTGGTCATCGGCAGCCGCTCGGCCATCTTCGCGCCGCAGCCTGACCTCGGCCTCATCGTCATCGACGAGGAGCACGAGTGGACATACAAGCAGAACGAGCCCGCGCCCCGCTACCACGCCCGCGAGGCCGCCGAGAAGCTGGCCGAGCTGACCGGCGCCGTCCTCGTCCTCGGTTCCGCAACACCCGACGTCGTTACCTACCAGAAGGCGCTCTGGGGCACCCACCGCCTCCTCGAACTCAAGGAGCGCGTCCGCCCCGTCCGCGATTCCGACGGCAACATCCTCAGCATCCACAGTTCGACCGTCCTGCCGCCGGTCGACGTGGTCGACATGCGTGATGAACTCAAGAGCGGCAACCGTTCGATCTTCAGCCGCTCGCTGCAGATCGGTCTGCACCAGACGCTGGAGAAGGGCGAGCAGGCGATCCTGTTCCTCAACCGCCGCGGCAGCGCCGGTTTCCTGCAGTGCCGCGACTGCGGTTACGTGCCGCAATGCAGCGCCTGCGCCATCGCGCTCGGCTACCACCGCCGCGGCGCCTCCGGCAACATCGAACGGCTCGTCTGCCACCAGTGCAACCGCAGTCGCAGCCCGTTTACGCGTTGCCCCATGTGCGGCGGCGTCCGCCTACGCCCGATGGGCCTCGGCGTTGAGGCTGTCGAGGAGGCAGTGCAAGAACTGCTGCCCGGCGTCCGCACGCTGCGTTGGGACCGCGACGTCACCCAGGGCCGCCACGCCCACGAGCAGATCCTCTCCGCCTTCATGGAAGGCAAGGCCGACGTCCTGGTCGGGACGCAGATGGTCGCCAAAGGCCTCGACCTGCCCGCCGTGACCATCGTCGGCGTGATCAGCGCCGACATCGGCCTCCACGTCCCCGACTTTCGCTCCGCCGAGCGCACGTTTCAGCTGCTGACCCAGGTCTCGGGACGCGCCGGACGCGCTGGTCCCTCCGCCAACCCCGACCCCCGTCTCGGCGACCGCCTCTCGCCAGGCCGCGTCGTCGTCCAGACCTACACGCCGGACAACTACGCCATCGTCGCCGCCGCGCAGCACGACTACCACACCTTCTTCGAAGCCGAAATCGAGCTTCGTCGCGCCCAGGCCTACCCGCCCTTCATCCGGCTGGCGCGCCTCGTCTACTCGCACACCAACGCCGACTACGGCATGCAACAGGCCGAGCGCATGGTCGGCGCCCTGCGCACCGACATCTCCCAGCGCGGCCTGCCCGGCGTCGATGTCGTCGGCCCGGCCCCGCCCCACGTGCCGAAGTGGCACGGCCGCTTCCGCTGGCAAATCACGGTGCGATCCCCGGACCCCACGGAGTTGCTGCGCGACCTCACCCTCTCCGAAGGCTGGGTGCTGGACATCGACCCCGCAAGCATCGCCTGAGGAAGATGACAAGTGGAAAGCTGAGGCGAACGAAATGGCAAAACTGATCTACATGACGCATACAACTTTGGACGGTTACACCGAGGACCCGGACGGAAAATTCGATTGGAGCAATCCTGTCGAAGAGGAGCACGCGTTCATCAACAACCTCTTGCGCCCGGTGGGCACTCATCTCTACGGACGTCGGATGTACGACGTGATGTCCGTCTGGGAGTCACCGGAGGCTGAGTGGCCTCTGTACATGCAAGAATTCGTACCGATCTGGCAGGCCGCGGAAAAGGTCGTGTATTCGCGAACGCTGGAGCGCACGATCACCGCGAAAACCCGGATCGAGCGGTCATTCGACTCCGAGGCGGTCCGGCGCCTCAAGGCTGCTTCGGCGGCCGACATCATAATCGGGGGGCCGGAGCTTGCCGGACACGCGATCCGGGAGGCACTGGTTGACGAGTATCAGATATTCGTGTCGCCTGTCATTGTCGGCGGAGGCAAGCGCTGGCTGCCGGCGGACGTTCGATTGAACCTACAACTCCTGGACCAACAGCGTTTCAGCAACGGCGTGGTCTACCTGCGCTACGGCACCCGAGTCTGAAAGACCATCACGTCCCCGCCAGCTTCGCCACCACCGGCGCGAACGCGTCGATCACCGGCCCGATGACCATGATGTATGAGATGTCGTTCTCTTCGCGTAGCTGCAGCAGCTGCTCGACGACCTGATCGCGGCTCCCCACCAGGCTAAGCCCGGGACGCTGCGCCCCCGGCCCGTCTGGCTTGCCATCGACCTGCACGTTGAAGAAGAGCTGGGTGAACTCGATCTGGTCGTAGCGCTCGCCCGCTGCATCCCGTACCACCGCCATCTTCTCGCCCAGTAGTCCCGGCGCGTCGTCGGCGCCCATCATGACGCCGATAATGTCCGCCTCGCGCGCTGCCAGCCGCAGCATGCGGTTACCACGCGCGCCGATCATGATCGGCATCGGTTCCTGTACGGGCTTCGGGTACGCCTCCAGGTCTGCTATCTGATAATGCTTGCCGGCAAAATTGATCCGCTCCGCCTCGCCGTAGTACAGGTCGAGAATGCTCAACACCTCAGCCAGCCGCTCGACGCGCACGCCGGCAGAGTCGTATTGCATCCCCGCCTCCGCGAGGTCGTCCGGCCTCGACCCCGTCCCGATCCCCAGCTCGAAGCGCCCGTCCGTTAGCACGTCGACAGTTGCCGCCTCTTTGGCCAGCATCACCGGGTGCCGGAAGTCGTTGCAGATCATCGTTGTCGCGAATCGAATGCGGCTGGTCACCTGACCTGCCGCGACCAGCGCTGGCAGCGGCGAGAACTGCCGCGTGAAGTGGTCCGGCAGGTCCAGCGACCAGTAACCGAGGTCCTCCGCCTTGCGCGCGAAGTCCTGCCACAGCGCCATCGTCTCCCCGCGCCCGCTGACGCCGAACTTGAACTTCCGCTCGCTCACGCCGTGCCTCCGATCACTACGCCTGCCGTCTTCAGCATCATAGCTACCGGCGTCCGCGTTGACGCCAGCCTCGCAGCCTCCTACGCTCCGCCCATGCCCGACTCAGACGTCGAAGTCCTCTCTGACCTCATGCTGCCAATGCGCGACGGCGTCCGCCTCGCCACGGACGTCTACCTGCCGGCGTCCCGTCCTGAGCCCGTGCCCGCGCTGCTCACCCGGACCCCTTACAGTAAGACGCAGCCGCCGGCCGCCGGACGCGCCGGCATCGTCGAGCTCGGGCACTACTTCGCGAAGCACGGCTACGCCGTCGTCGTGCAGGACGTGCGCGGCCGCTGGATGTCGGAAGGCACCTGGGACTTCCTCGGTGGTGACGCCGAGGATGGCGTCGACACCTGCGCCTGGATCGGCGGCCAGCCGTGGTCGGACGGCCAGGTCGGCATGTTCGGCACGTCCTATCCCGGCGGCACGCAACACGCCGTCGCGCTGGAGCAGGCGCCCGAGCTAAAGACCGTCATCCCGGTCGACGCCGTCTCGAACCTCGGCTACCAGGGCATGCGCAACGCCGGCGCCTTCGAGCTGCGATTCTGGAACTGGGTCTTCACTTGCGGCAACGATGCCACCTGGCGCGGTTTCAATGCCACCGACACACGCGCCCGCGAAGCGCTGGCGCAGATGTCGCACGACCGCCGCCACTACCTGCTCAACCTCCCGCTGCGCCCGGGCACGACTCCACTCAAGCACGCCCCGGAGTACGAACGCTGGCTCATCGCAGCGATGGAGCACGGCGGCAACGACGAGTTCTGGGCCGAGAACAACATCCTCGACAACCCGAAGCGCTACAAAGACATCCCCGTCTACCTCGTCGGCGGCTGGTACGACTCCTGGGCCGGCAACACAAGCGCCAACTACAGAGCGCTGAGCCAGGTGATCAAGGGCCCCGTCTACCTGATCATGGGCCCCTGGATCCACGGCCAGCAGGCGCATCACTCCCACGGCCAGGTCGAGTTCGGCGCCGAAGCCGCGATCGAAGACCAGCTCGGCCTGGCGACGCGAGTGGTTCGACCGCTGGCTCAAGGGCGAAGACACCTCGGTAGGCAAATCGGCCCCGTTCGCCACATGCGTGCGCATCTACGTCATGGGCACCGGCGACGGCAGTCAGCACGCCGGATGGCCTCCTCAATCACGGTGGCTACTGGCGCGATGAACACGAATGGCCGCTCGCGCGCACGCGTCCACACCCACTACTACCTGCACGCGGACGGCTCACTCTCCGTACTGCCACCCGCCGAGGCCGCCTCATCCACCAGCTACGATTTCGACCCGCAGCAACCCCGTACCCAGCGTCGGCGGCAACGTTTCTTCGGCAGACGGCATCCTGCTTCAGGGTGCCTACGACCAGCGTGGCGGCGACCACATCTGGAACTGGACGAAACCGCTGCCGCTCTCTGCGCGCCGCGACGTCCTCGTGTTCCAGACCGAGCCGCTGCCGGCCGACCTCGAGGTCACCGGCGAGATCGAGGTCAAGCTCTGGGCTTCGTCCTCGGCACTCGACACCGACTTCACAGCGAAGCTGATCGACGTCTATCCGCCGAGTGACGACTTCCCCGGAGGCTTCGACCTGCTGCTCGAGGACGGCATCATCCGCGGCCGCTACCGCGAATCGCTGAAGTACGAGAAGCTCCTCAAGCCCGGCACGCCCATACGAGTTCACGATCAAGCTCTACCCGACCTCGAACGTGTTCAAACGCGGCCACCGCATCCGTCTCGACATCTCCTCCAGCAACTTTCCCCGCTTCGACGTCAACCCAAACACGCGGCGAGCCGCTCAACCGCCACCGCCGCATCGTCGTCGCCACGAACACCATCTACCACGACGCGACACATCCTTCCCGCGTCGTCCTGCCCGTCATCCCTTCCTAGCGCGTTTCGCGCGTACGAAATCACTGCGATAGAATGACCCTGCCTTCCGCGGAATCGCCGGGAGGCGTCGCTTCGCCATTTTTCAAAGGTAGAGGAAGCCTGCTTCCACACATGGCCGTACTTCGCATCACCAAGGTCCCGGAGCCCGTCCTGCGCGCCAAGACCAGCAAGGTCCGCAAGATCGACGCCTCGATCAAGAAGCTGATCGACGACATGATCGAGACGATGCATGACGCCCCCGGGGTTGGCCTCGCTGCGCCGCAGGTCGGCGTCTCGCTGCGCATCTGCGTCATCCACATCCCGGGCGAGGACGTCGTCACTCTAATCAACCCGGAGATCGTGCGTCGCAGCGGCGAGCGAGTCTGCGAAGGCGAAGGCTGCCTCTCGCTGCCCGGCTACAAGGGTGCCGTGCCGCGCGCCGAGAGGGTCGTCGTCAAAGCTCTAGACCGCCATGGCAAGCCGGTGCGCTATCACGCCGAAGAACTCTTCGCCGAGGCCATCGAGCACGAACTCGACCACCTCGACGGCAAGCTCTACTTTGACTATCTGGGTAGCATCGACGACCTCACGCCGTACACTGGGCCTGAGGAAGAGAACCGAAGAGGAGGAGGAAGCGGCGGAAAGTCCTTCCTGAGAAGGACACGTCGAAATAATGACCGCCGCCTCCCCCGCTATCGTGGCCGAACTCAACGACTCGCTAAGCCCGGAGTTGCGCGACTTGCTCGCGACACTGCACGCCGCCGTGCCCGACGCCTGCGCCGTCGGCGGCACGCCACGCGACCTCCTGCTCGGCCGCCAACCCATCGACCTCGACATCGTCACGCGCGAAGACCCGCATCCCGCCGCCGAGCGCCTCGCCCAGGCGCTGGGCGGCAGTCATGTTCGCCCTCGACGCCGAGCGCGGTCACTACCGCCTCACGCTGCCGGATTCCGCCCCGCTGCAAGAGATCGACATCTCGCAGGCCGCGGACCTCGTGGCGGACCTCGCCCGCCGCGACTTCACGATCAACGCGATGGCCGCTCCCATCCTGAAAGACGGCGCGCTCGGCGACCTTGCTCGACACCGCGAGCAGCGTCACCGACCTCGAGTCGCACACTCTACGCATGATGAGCCGCCAGGGCCTGCGCGACGACCCGCTGCGGCTCCTGCGCGCCGTCCGCCTTACCGTTGAGCTCGATCTCGAGATCGAATCCGAAACCGAGGAGATGATCCGGGAGTTGGCCTATCTCATCCCTCAGGCCGCCGGCGAGCGCCAGCGCGAGGAGATCGTGCGTATCCTCGCTACGCCTCACGCCGCTATCGGCATCCGTCTGCTCGATGCGCTCGCACTGCTCGAAGAGCTAATGCCGGAGATCACGGCGGCGCGCGGCGTCGATCAGCCTTTCGAGCATCACTACTGGGACGTCTTCGACCACTCCGTCGAAGCCCTTGCCGCGCTCGACCTCATGCTCGCGCCAGCCGCGGACCCGGAGCGCTGGCTGTCCCCTGTGTTCCGCAACGGTCTTGCTGGCTTCGACCTCGACGCCTACCTCGACGGCAGCGTCGGCGGCCACAGCCGCCGCGTTCTCCTCAAGCTCGCCGGCCTTCTGCACGACGTGTCAAAACCGGAGACGAAGTCCCAGCAGCCGGACGGCCGCATCCGCTTCCTAGGCCACCCAGAGCAAGGCGCCGCCAAAGCTGAAACCATCTGCAGCCGCCTTCGCTTCGGCTCGAAGGAGACTAGATTCGTCTCCCTGCTGGTCGAACAGCACCTGCGTCCAACGCATGCTCTCGCAAGGCAATGATTTGCCTTCGAAGCGCGCCCTCTACCGCTTTTTCCGCGACCTCGGCGACGTCGCGCCTGCCTGCCTCTTTCTCAGCCTCGCGGACGCTGCCGCCGCGCGCGGGCCGCGCCTTGAGAAGGACCGCTGGGCAGGTCATGTTGCCTACGTGCGCTGGGTCCTCGAAAACGGCTTGCAACCCGAGCCGGATTCGGAAAAACCGCAACGTTTGATTGATGGCGACGACGCTCATGGCTGCCCTCGGCCTCGAACCCGGCCCGGAAGTCGGACGCCTCCTTGCCGCGATCGACGAAGCCCACGCCGTCGGCGAACTGTCGACACAAGAAGAGGCGATAGCGCTGGCGCTCGAGCTGATCGCCGAGGCCCGGCCATGAACGACGCCGAGCTTCTGGCCGCCGTCATCTTCGGCGTCGTCCTCGCCTTCTACATCATGTTCATGCGCCCGATCCAGAAAGATCAGGAGCGCCATAAGAAAGAGATGCGCGACCTGCGTCCAGGCGATATTGTGGTGACCACATCCAACTTCATGGCCACGGTCAAGGACATACAGGTCTGGGAGGACGGGGGGACGCGCATCGCTCTTGAGCTAACGGACGGCGTCATCGTCACGGCCCTGCCCAACGCTATCATGCGCCTCCTCAACGAATCAGAATCCCGCAGCCGCAGCGGGTCAGGGCAGAAAGGCGCATCCGGATGAGAAACCGCACCACGCGGCTAATGCTGCTGTTTGTCCTGACATTGACCACGTTCGCCGTGTTTGTAGCCTTCCCATCCGACCCGAACCGCTACCTGCCAGACTTCATTCCGTGGCCGGAAGAGCAGTGTGTCGGCCACATCTGTATCGGCAAGGGCATCAGCGTCTTTGGCGTTGAAAGGCGGGAAATGCGCCTCGGGCTCGACCTGCGAGGCGGCACTCGCCTCGTCCTTCAGGCCGATCTCTCCAACAACCCCGACATCGACCTCAATGAAGCGCTTAATTCCGCGGTCGACGTCATTGAACGCCGCATCAACGCCTTCGGTGTCGCAGAGTCGATCACAGAGCGCGTCGGCAGCAACCGCATTCAGGTGCAGCTACCCGGCATCTCCGCCAACGAGGCGCTCAATCAGATCGGACGTACTGCCCAACTGCAGTTCATGGAGATGGCCCAGGACGGCAACGGGAACGTCATCCTCGATAATCCGGACGGCACGACGACCACCCAGCCGCTTCAGACGGTGCTCAGCAACCCTTCCCTCGTCCAGTCCGCCCATTTCATCCCGGTAACAGTGGTCGACTCCGATGGCATCGAGCGTGTTCTCGATGGGCGCTACCTCAACCGCAACGACATCCGGGTCGATCGCAACCGGATTACCAACCTGCCGCAGCTCGTTTTCGGCATGACCGGCGAAGGCGGTAAGCTGCTCGCCCTCGCCACGGGACGTCTCTCCAATCCGCCACAACCGATGGCATTCTTCCTCGACGGCGTGCCGGTTACAGGTGCAGACGGCAACATCATCGCTCCGTACGTGCAGCAGCAACTGTCCGAGAACGGTGTCATCAGCGGCCTCGACCTTGGCGACGCCACCACCCTCTCCAAGCTGCTGCGGACGGGCGCCTTCCCTGTGCCGCTCACCGTGGTTCAGCAAGAGGAAGTCGACGCCACCCTCGGCGACACCGCTGTCGTCGATTCGGTCCAGGCCGGGCTCATCGCCGTCTTCGCTGTCATGGCGTTCATGGTCGCGTACTACAGGCTACCCGGGGCACTTGCCTCGGCATCGCTCTTCGTTTACGTCTCGCTAACACTGGCGGTCTTCAAGCTCTGGCCGGTCACTATCACTTCGGCCGGCATGGCCGCGTTCGTCCTCTCTGTCGGCATGGCCGTCGACGCCAACATCCTTATCTTCGAGCGCATGAAAGAGGAACTGCGTCTCGGACGCAGCCTCGTTGGCGCCATCGACGCCGGCTTCTCCCGCGCCTGGACCTCGATTCGCGACAGCAACGTCGCCACGCTGATCACCTGCATGATCCTCTACTGGTTCGGCGACCAGTTCGGCGCCAGCCTCGTCAAGGGGTTCGCTCTCACGCTGGCCCTCGGTGTTCTCGTCAGCATGTTCTCGGCCATCACCGTGACGCGCACCTTCCTCCACGCGCTCGTCGGCTCGTCGGTCATGCGCCATCTATGGCTCTTCGGCAGCGATGTTGAAGACGCGCGGTCCGCAGCTATCGACCGCCCGGTCGCGGGTGAGGCGACCGGAGGGTCGGGTTCATGATTGACTTCGTGGGCAAGCGCCCGCTCTTCTACCTCATCTCGCTAATGTTTGTCCTCCCCGGCATCGTCTCGCTGGCGCTGCCAAACGGCCTTCGCCGCGGCATCGAGTTTAGCAGCGGTACAAGCTTTGCCGTGGCCTTCCAGAACCCCGTCACGCAGGACGAGCTTCGCCAGGCCCTCGTCGAGCTCGGCCATCCGGAGGCCCGCATCCAACAGACCACGGTGGGACGCCTCCTTGTACGCACCGACCTGATCGAAGGCTCTGGCGACGCGCCCGCCTTCGGCCCGGCTGCGCCCTCCGAACGCGAAGACCTGGAGAGTGCGCTACAGGATCGCTTCGGCCCCCTAGTCGATTCGGACGGCAACCCCACCGGCCGATTCCTCGAGTTCTCTTCCGTCTCGCCCTCCGTGTCCTCCGACATCACACGCAACGCCGCGTTTGCCGTCGTCGCCGCGTCTGTTGCCATCCTGCTCTACGTCACGCTTTCCTTCATCTCCGTTCCCAGTCCGTTCCGTTACGGCGCGGCCGCAATTATTGCCCTCGGCCACGACGTCGTCATCGTCCTTGGTATCACGTCGATCCTGGGCCGCATCTTTGACTTCGAGGTCGATACGCTGTTCATCACCGCGATGCTCACCATCGTCGGCTTCAGTGTCCATGACACCATCGTTGTCTTCGACCGCATCCGCGAGAACATCCGGCGCGCGGAGAGTCGCCGGATTCAGACCTCCTCTCTCCGCTGCGGTCAATGCCAGCCTGAACCAGACGCTGGCCCGCTCGCTCAACACCTCGCTGACCGCAATCCTGGTGCTCGTCGCCCTGATCCTGCTCGGCGGAGAAACAATCCGCGACTTTGTGACGATCATGGCGCTCGGAATCATCGTCGGTACGTACAGCTCTGTCTTCATCGCCTCTCAGCTCCTCGTGTCCTGGGACGAAGGCGACTTCAACGTCCGGCGGATCCGCGGTGGTGCCACGGAAAGCCCCGCCTAGTACCTCCCCGCCAGGAGGCACACGCAGATGGCAGAACAAATCACCATGCCACCCGGCGCGGAGCTCATCGAGGACGTCGAATTCGGCGTCGGCGGCGGGCGTCCCCTTCGCATGCACGTTGTCCGGCCCACCAACCCTGTACTGCGCCAAATGCCCGTCATCGTCTTCGTCCACGGCGGCTGGTGGCGGCGCGGCAACCGCAGCAGCGGCATCGCCAGCCTCGTGCCGCTTGCGGACAAAGGCTACTTCTGTGCCTCTCTCGAGTACCGCCTTACGGACGAGGCGCAGTGGCCGGCACAGATCGAGGACTGCAAGTGCGGTATTCGCTACCTGCGCGCCCACGCCGACCAGTGGGGAATCGACCCCGACCGTATTGGCGTCTGGGGCCGCTCCGCGGGCGGGCACCTCGTCGCCATGCTCGGTTCGACAGGTTTGACGGCGGAACTAGAGGGCAGCGGAGGCTGGGCGGCACAATCAAGCGCGGTGCAGGCCGTCTGTGACTGGTTCGGCATGTCGGACCTGACCCTCCTCGGTCACGACGACCCGGACTCGCATAGCGCTCGCCTCATCGGCGGCCCGGTCAAAGACAACGTCGCGGTAGCGAAGAACGCCAGCCCTTTAACCCACGTCTCGCCAGCCAGCGCGCCGCACCTGATCATGCACGGCACCGAGGACGCCCAGGTGCCGCTGGCCCAGAGCGAGCTGCTGCACGAAGCGCTGCGAAAGGTCGGCGTCGAGAGCACGCTGAGAGTCTACGCGGGCCTCGGCCACGAAGACCTCGGCGAAGCCGCTGTCGCCGAAGTCCACGCCTTCTTCGACCGCCACTTGCGCGGTCTCTAGAGCGCGGTGCCCGGCGACACGATCTCCGAGACTGTGCGCGGCTTTGACCTGCGCCTGCAAACGCAGCCCGGCGTCTTCGCCCACCGTGAGCTGGACGAAGGCTCGCGCCTCCTCATCGAGGGGATGCAGGTTTCGCCTACCGCGCGCGTCCTGGACTGGGGCTGCGGCTACGGCGCTATCGGTATCGTCGCTGCGAAACTGGCTACGCGGGGCCATGTCACGCTCATTGACGTCGACGTGCGCGCCACCCGCCTCGCGCAGCGCAACCTCGAGCTGAACGGCATCGAGAACGCCGAGGTCGTGCTCGGTGACGGCGTGCATGACCTGCCACCCAAAACGCGCTTCGACGTCATCCTCACCAACCCGCCGACGCACAGCGGTCGCGAGGTTCTGGATGACCTGGTCGTGAGCGCCTACAAGGCGTTGCGGCCACGCGGCCGGCTCTACCTCGTGATTAACCGCCTGCTCAGCCTGCGCCGCGAGGTCGAGTCCGTCTTCGGCAACACCGAAACGGTTGCCCGTCACAAGGGCTTCGTCGTTATCCGGGCCGTCAAGGTACCGAAGACGCACGAAACTGACTTGCTTGACGAGCGATAATGGATGCGGGAGGTATTCATGGCTAACGACAAACTGAAAATCGAACTGGTTTACTGCCGTCCTTGAAACTACACCGCGCGCGCCGCGTGGACGGCGCAAGAACTGCTACAGACTTTCGGTGAGTGGACGGACGGCGTCACGCTGATTCCCGGCGACCGCGGTGCCTTCGAAATCACCGTGAACGGGCAACAGATCTACTCCAAACAGGGCACTGGCAAGTTCCCGGAACTCAACGACCTCAAGGAGTCTGTCCAGAAGTTCGTCAAGTGAAATCGACGCCTGCTACGCTTCGTGCATGGCAGGCGTCGCGCTTTACTACGACCCCCTGTTCCTGGGCCACGACACGCTGACTCACCCCGAAAACGCCTCGCGCGTTGAGGCTTGTCTGCGCCTGCTCGAGGACTCCGGCCTCGCGGCCCGACTCGAGCGCCCCGAGTGCCGCGACGCGACGCTAGACGAGCTGTCGCGCATTCACACAGCGGGCCATATCGAGCGCATGCAGCACGTCGGCGAGCACGGCCCCGTCATGGTCCTCGCCGACACAATCGCCAACACCGGCACCTACGCCGCCGCGCTGCGAGCCGCGGGCGCCGTCGCTCAGCGCGACCGAAGCCGTCGTCCGTCGCGACTTCGACGCCGCTTATTGCCTGACGCGGCCGCCCGGCCATCACGCCATCGCCATGGCGCCGATGGGCTTCTGCTTCTTCAACAGCGTCGCCATCGCGGCCCGTCACGCCACAGATGTCCTCGGCCTCAAACGCGTCGCCATCGTGGATATCGACATTCATCACGGCAACGGCACGCAGGATGCCTTCTACGAAGACCCGCGCGTGCTCTACGTCTCCACCCACCAGTACCCGTACTACCCCGGCAGCGGCCACTGGCGCGAAGCCGGCGACGGTACGACGCTCAACCTCTCACTGCCCGGTGGCTGTGGCGACGCCGAGTACGCATTGCTGCTCGACCGGGTCATCGCGCCCAAGCTGCGTGCCTTCCGGCCTCAGCTCATCCTCGTCTCGGCGGGCTATGACGCCCACCACGCCGACCCCATCGACGGCTCCCTGATGCGCCTGTCGTGCGCCGGTTACGCCGTGCTCATGACTGGGCTGCGCGATCTAGCGTCGGAGCTTTGCGAAGGCCGCATCGTAGCTGCGCTCGAAGGCGGTTATGACCTTACGGCGCTGTCGTGGAGC
This sequence comes from uncultured Chloroflexia bacterium, assembly GCA_963766645.1. GTDB lineage: Bacteria > Chloroflexota > Dehalococcoidia > DSTF01 > WHTK01 > WHTK01. The sequence continues at coordinate 549,467 of CAVYAY010000003.1, forward strand.
GTGCGAAATAGCATCGAGGCGCTCCTCGGGGATTCGCCGACGCCCGATCCCGTCGGTCCCGCGCCCCCGGCGCCGGCGCCGGACATCATGGAGCTCATCGCCGGCGTCAAGTCACTCCACGGCATCCGCTAGCCGAAGCCCTCATCGCCGTCAGCCTGTGCGAATCTGTCCCAGTCTCTGGCTAATCAGGCCTAGCCCGGATCACGCTCTCGAAGCCGTTCTCGCGATGAGAGCCGTCGCAGATCGGTTTCGTGCTCGAGTGGCCACAGCGGCACAACGCCAGCCGTCCTTCATAAGCGATCGGCTTGCCCTCGACGTCTACGAGCTTGGCGGCACCCGTCACGAAATATGGCCCGTTGTCGCGCGGCGTTATTGTGACTTCGTCGTCTGTTTCAGACATCGTCAGCTCGCGTCCAGGACCTTCTCGTAGATAAGACGCGCCACCGTGAAACCCGCATTCTGATACATCTTCTGCGTCGCCTCGTTCTCCAGGCTGGTTTCGACCCGCAGGACGCCGGCCCCCTTCTCACGGGCCGCTGCCTCAACCGCCCGCAACATCAGCCTCCCGATACCGCGACGCTGATGACCCGGTTCGACAACCAGGTCTCGCAACGTGGCGATCGTTCGTCCCAGGGGTGACTCGGCGAAGTCCAACCAGAGCAGTCCTGCTCGCTGGTCGTCCTCCAGCCAGACCTCTATGACCGTCCGTGGCTCTCCCAGGCTCCGTCTCAGGTCGTCCATGACCTGGGCGGGGAAGCCGGAATCGAACCACGACTCGCGGTAAGCGCGATAGGAGATGTTCCTGTACCAGACTGGCACGCTCTCGTAGCTGGCCATGCAAGCCAGATCGAGCACAAACTCCCTGTCTTCTTTCGGGTCGACCGAGCGTTGCGTTAGCACGGCGTCACGCCTTCTTCGGATTTCGCGGCCACTCTAACAGCCGCCGGCAAACATGAACCTGCTCCATCTCAAACCGCGGGCGTCAGGAAGCGGATGAAAGCCTCGTCTCCCAGCAGTACTGCTTCATCACGTAAGCGCAGACGCCCTTCCGATAGCTCCGTCAGCCCCAGCGCCTGTGTCTCACGCAGCGCCTCACCGAACACGCGCTCGAAGTCTACGCCGAATCGCGACTCGAAGGCCGCGATGTCGAGGCCCTCGCGTAGTCGCAACGCCAGGAACGCAGTCTCCGACATTTCGCGCGCCTCGTCCGGCGACTCTCGCATACCGACCTGTCGCATAGCCGTCGAATGCGGATCGCTTCGAAGTCGGCTCGCGAGTCCAGCGACCAGCGCGATGTAGCGCGAGGGGCTCGCGGCATCGGCAAAGCGCTGTCTAGCAAGTGCGAATGCGCTCCGGCGCCGAGGCCGAGCCAGTCGCCGTTGCGCCAGTAGACCAGGTTGTGGCGGCACTCGCGTGCCGGGCCGGCCCAGTTCGATACTTCGTAGTGGTGGTAAGCCGGAGCGCTTCATGCGCTCGACGGCTCCACTCGAACATGTCGGCCTGCAGGTCGAGGTCGGGGCCACGCTGCGTCCGCGCTCCACGTCGCGGGTCAGCGGCGTGCCCTCTTCCAGCGTCAAGGCGTAGAGCGAGAGGTGCTCGGGCGCCAGTGCCGAGCGCGCGCTCGAGGTTGACCTGCCAGCCTTCCATGCGTCTGGCCCTGCGAGGCCGTAGATCAGGTCCAGGTTGACGTTCTCGAAGCCGGCCTCGCGCGCCCAGCGATAGCGCCTGGTCGACCTCGTCGGCGTCATGGATGCGCTCCAGCGTGCGCAGCTCGTCGTCGTGGAAGCTCTGCACGCCGAAGCTGATCCGGTTGAAGCCGAGCTCTCGCAGGCCCTGCCAGGTGCGCGGCATCGACGGTGCCCGGGTTCGCCTCCAGCGTGAACTCGGCGCTCGGGGCAATGTCGAACGCGCTCGCGAGCGCCTCGACGATGACCTGCATCTCGGGCAGCGGCAGCAGGCTGGGCGTGCCGCCGCCAAAGAACACGGTCTCGGCCCGGCGGCCGGCGACATGCGGCGCCCACAACTCGCGCCTCCGCTGCGCCACAGCCTGCGCGTAGGGCGGCATCAGCGAGTCCTGCCCCGCGTAGGAGTTGAAGTCGCAGTAGGTGCACTTCGCGGTGCAGAAAGGAATGTGGACGTAAAGCGCAAAGGGCATTGAGTCACAGAGCCAGTGTAGCGCGGTTTCCAGATTCCGACCTGATTTGCGCAGGCGTACAATGCTTGTATAGGATAGGGCCACGCATTCTACGGGGGAGGCGCTGTAGTGAAGAAGCTCCCAATCATCGGCCTGCTGATCGGCGCCGTTGCCGCCATCTTCGCGATGAAGAAGAAGAAGGAAGACGCCGCCGACGGAAGATACCGCCTCCGCGAGCAGCGGAGAGTAGAAGAGCCATCACTTAGCCCCGGTTCAGCGCTTCAAGCGACAGTCGACAGACTGCCGCGCGATGTGACACTGCGTACTACGACGCTCGACCGTTCCAGGGGTCGGCACATGCGTCTGCGTGCCATCATTTCAGACTTCGACCCACAGGAGGACAATCGTGCTCAAGAGCCACTATTGCGGTGAACTGAGGGCCGAGCACAGCCGGCCAGACGGTCACGCTGGCCGGCTGGGTACACCGCCGCCGCGACCACGGCGGCCTGATCTTCCTCGACCTGCGCGATTCCAGCGGCATCGTCCAGGTGGTCGTCAACCCGCAGAGCGCCGCGGAAGCCCACGCCGTCGCCAGCGAAGTTCGCAACGAGTACGTCGTGCAGGTCAAGGGCGAGGTCGCGCATGCGCCGTCCCGGCACGGAGAACGACGCCATGCCCACCGGCGCCATCGAGGTCGCCGCGCAGTCGATCGTCAACCTCAACGCCGCCAAGACGCCGCCGTTCTACATCAACGAGGAGTCAGCGGTCGAAGAGCTGCTGCGCCTGCGCTACCGCTACCTGGACCTGCGCCGCGAGACGATGCACAACAACATCGTCCTGCGCAGCCGCGTCGTCCACTTCATCCGCCAGCTTCCTCACCGAGCGCGGCTTCATCGAGATCGAGACGCCGATCCTGGCCAACCCGACGCCGGAAGGCGCCCGCGACTACCTGGTGCCCAGCCGCGTTCACGCCCGGCAACTTCTACGCGCTGCCGCAGTCGCCGCAGCAGTTCAAGCAGCTGCTGATGGTCGCCGGCTTCGAGCGCTACTACCAGATCGCGCAGTGCTTCCGCGACGAGGACCTGCGCGCCGACCGCCAGCCGGAGTTCACGCAGCTCGACCTCGAGATGAGCTTCGTCGACCCAGGAGGACATCCTCGAGCTGACCGAGGCGCTGTACACGCGGCTGGTCGCACGAGCTGCGCCCCGACCTCGAGCCTGCCCACGCCCTTCCCGCGCCTCACCTACGCCGAGGCCATGCGCCGCTTCGGCACCGACAAGCCGGACACTGCGCTACGGCATGGAGCTGATCGACTTCACGGAGCTCGTGCGCAACACCGAGTTCGCCGTGTTCAGGAGCGCCGTCGAGAGCGGCGGCGCCGTTGAGGGCATCTGCGTGCCCGGCGGCGCCGTCATTCTCCCGCCGCGAGATCGACGCGCTGACCGAGACCGTGCAAGACGATGGGCGCCCGCGGCCTCGTCTCTATTGCCTTCGAGGCCGAACCGCGCACCGCGACCGAGGAGCGAGATCCGCTCGCCCGTGCTCAAGTTCCTCGGCCTGGAGCTGGCGCGGGCCATCGGCATCAACGCGGGCGCTGGAGCCGGCGACCTCGTGCTCATCGTCGCGGGCGCAGGGCGGCATGCCCGCCAAGGAGCCGGGCTCCGCCGGCACGGGTCAAGCCGGCGCTGGACACGCTGCGGCGCACCGTCGCGGCCAAGCTCGAGCTCGCCGACCCCAACACGCTCGCCTTCCTCTGGGTCGTCGACTTCCCGATGTTCGAGTGGAGACGACGAGGAGGAGCGCTGGGACCCGGCGCACCACCTCTTCACCTCGGCCAAGCCGGAGGACTCTGCGATGCTCGAGCACGCGACCCCGGCGCGGGTCCGCAGCAACGCCTACGACATCGTCTGCAACGGCCAGGAGATCGGCGGCGGCAGCATCCGAATCCACGACCGCGCCGAGCAGGAGACGCATCCTCCGCCTGCTCAAGATCGCGGACGAGGACGGCGCACGAGCGCTTCGGTCACATGCTGGAGGCGTTCGAGTACGGCGCGCCGCCGCACGGCGGCATCGCCTGCGGCATCGACCGCACCGCGGCGCTGCTGGCCAGGAGCGACGACATCCGCGAGGTCATCGCCGTTCCCCAAGACGAAAAGCGCCTCGGACCCCATGACCGGCGCGCCTTCCCGCGCGTCCGAAGAGGCGCTCCGGATGCTCAACATCGCCGTTACTGCGACGAGACCCGATGATCAGCGTCAGACGCAAACCTAACCCGTGTGACACGGCCGCTGGTCGATTTCGTTGTAGCTTGAAACCGGCGTTTGCTAACATTCGTAGCAGCATTGACGAAGCCTGAGGCCTTCGAAGGCCCGTCGATTCTGTATGCTGGTTGGTGGTAGCGGGGCAGGAGGTAGTGATGGCAGGCACCCCACGAAGATTTTGGCTTTCGATCCTCTTCATGGGAGTTGCATTCCTTGCCCTTGCCTGCGGCGGCAGTGACAATAGCAGTAGCGGAAACTCCGGCAACTCCGGCAGCACCAACAGTGGAACCGACTCGCCTGCTTCGCCAGCCAACGCCGACCTGCGCATGGCGGGCGCCGACCCGATCACCCTCGACCCGGCACTCGCCAGCGACGCCGGCTCCGCAACCTACATCGTCGAGATCTTCGGCGGCCTCGTGACCCTGGACCAGGACCTCAAGATCGTCCCGGACCTGGCCGAGAGCTGGGACGTCAGCCCGGACGGCACTGACCTACACCTTCCACATCCGGCCAGACGCCAAGTTCCACGACGGCAAGCCGGTCACCGCGAACGACTTCAAGTACTCGCTCGACCGCACCGCGAAGCTGGGACAGACCGTCGTCCACCACGGCCGAGGCCTACCTGGGCGACATCGTCGGCGCCAAGGACGTAACGCGCGGCCGCGCCGACTCGATCAGCGGCGTCAAGGTCATCGATGCTCGCACGCTCGCAGATCACGATCGACGCGCCGAAGGCGTACTTCCTCGCGAAGCTGACCTACCCAACCGCTTTCGTCGTCGACCAGCAAGCAGGTCGAGTCCAACCCGCGCAACTGGACTCGCAAGCCCAACGGCACCGGGCCCTACAAGCTGGTGGAGTGGCGCCTGAACGAGCGCATCATCCTGGAGGCGAACGAGGACTATCACCTCGGCGCGCCGTCCGTGAAGCGCGTACTCTACGTCCTCGCCGGCGGCTCCACGCTGACCCAGTACGAGAACGGCGAGCTGGACGTCGCGGGCATCAGCGTCAACGACATCGAGCGCGTGCTCAGCCCGCGCGACCCGCTAAACGCCGATTACAAGAGCGGCGACGACCTCTCGATCTCTTACATCGGCTTCAACGTCACGCAGCCGCCCTTCGACGACCCCAACGTGCGTCGCGCCTTCGCCATGGCAATCGACCGCGAGCAGATCGTGCACGTCGTCCTCAAAGACATGCTGCCCGTGGCCAACAGCGTCATGATGCCTGGACTGCCCGGCTATAACCAGGACGCCAGCGTGCCGGCGTTCGACCCCGAAGGCGCCGAAGCAGCGCTGGCCGCGTCCAAGTACAAAGACGCCGCAGGGCTCGGCCCGATCACGCTGACCGAGATCGGCGGCGGCGCCAACGCCGGTATCGCGACACAGGCGATCATCGAGATGTGGCGAACCGAACCTCGGCGTCGACGTCTCGATCGCGCAGTCCGAAGCCGCGAGCTTCTACGACGACCTCGACCGCGGCCGGCTGCAGATGTTCGATATCGGCTGGATCATGGACTACCCGGACCCGGAGGACATCATCGACCTGCTGTTCTACAGCACGAGCCGCCAGAACAACACGCACTACAGCAACCCGGAGTTCGACACTCTGGTCGAGCAGGCCCGCACGGAAGCTGACTCGACAAAGCGCTTGCAGCTCTACCAGCACGCCGAGCAGATCCTGTTGCAGGACCTGCCGTGGATCCCGCTCTATTTCGGCAAGGACCACTTCGTCGTCAAGCCGTACGTCAAGGGCTTCGAGCCGCTGCCTATCGTTATCCCGATGCTGCGTTACCTCTCAATCGACGAGTAGGCGCGTGGCACACCCCACGTGCGAGACTTCCACATGCCGCGGTGGCTTGTGTGCTTCTAAAGGGATTTAGGTAAACTCGGCGCCATGGAAGGCAGGCTCTCCTACATTCTTCGGCGCCTGCTGTGGGTGCCCCCCATCCTGCTCGTCGTGACGTTTGCCACGTTCGCGCTGGCGCGCTATCGGCCCGGGAGACCCGGTTCGGGTCGCAGCCGGCAACTTCCGCGACGAAGAGGCCTTCGCGCGCATCCGCGCCGCCCGAGGCCTCGATAAGCCGATCTACGAGCAGTACTACATCTACATGAAGGACGTCATCACCACGCTCGACTTTGGCGAGAGCTTCCGCTACCAGGGCGTCTCGGTCAACGAGGTCCTTTTCCCGGCCATGTGGCGCTCGCTTCCAGTACAACATCGTTGCGCTGGTGATCACGATGCTCGGTTGGCATCCCGTTGGGCATATTCGCCGCTAGACGGCAGGGCACCTGGGCGGACCCGGCGGCCATCAGCACCTTTCTCTGTGATCCAATCGGTGCCCGCCTTGATCTCGGTGCCGTTTCTCCTGCTGTTCTTTGCGTTGAAGCTGGGCATTCTGCCGGCCAGCGGCTGGCCCCAGGACTGCAACGTCAGCTGCGGCTTCCTCGGCGATAGCTACGAGTGCATCGGCGTCATCAGCAAAGAGGCGATGATCCCGCTGCTGGCGCTCTCGTTGCCGGGCATCGCGGTCTGGGGGCGCTTCACGCGCGCCTTCACGCTGGAGGTGATGAAGGAGGACTACGTCCGCACCGCGCGCTCGAAGGGCCTCAGCGAGTTCACAGTCATGACGCGGCACGTCCTGCGCAACGCTATGCTGCCCCTGAGCACGATCGTCGTCTTCTCCCTGGTTGGCGCTGCTCGAAGGCTCCTTCTTCGTCGAGACGCTGACCGGCATCCCGGGCGTCGGCCGCCTCGCCTTCGAGGCCATTCAGGGCCGTGACTACGACATGATCATGGCGATCGTGATGATCGGCGCGGTCCGTCTTCGTCTTCGCCAGCATCGTCGTCGACGTCGCTATACACCTTCATCGACCCGAGGATCAGGTATGGCGCGCGAGACGTCTGACCAGACGCTCGGTCAGGCTGTTCGAGGACGAGACCAGTCAGCTCGATCAGCCCGCTTCGGGCTGGCATGGCGGCGGCTGGTCAAGAAACGCATCGCCATGCTCGCGCTGGCGTACATCTGCGTCTTCTACTTCTGCGGCATCACGGCGCCGTTCCTGACCGACGCCGGAATCATCCCGTCTTACCGCGAGCAGCACCTGGACTTGCGGCCGCTGGCCAAGGCGCCCGTCCCTGTCACCATCCCTTCGGCACCGACCGCCTGGGCCGCGACAGCTGAGCCGCGTGATCTGGGCCTCGCAGACCACGGTGATCGTCACCGCTGCTCACGCTGCTGACCGGCGGCCTCGTCCTCGCGGTCGGCCTGGGCTTGCTCTCCGGCTACGTAGGCGGCTGGGTCGATACCGCTGATCATGCGCGTCGGCGACACCTTCGCGTCCCTGCCGACCATCCTGATGCTGATCCTGATCAATGCCACGCTGAAAGACCGCGTCAGCGACCTGGCCGGCAGACGTCGAGGACTTCACCGGCATCGGCGGCATCGTGCAGCCGGCGCGCCGGACTACTTCCTGGTCTTCGGCGCGCTGTCAGCTGTTCAGCTGGGTGGGCGGCGCGCGCATCATCCGCTCGCAGATCCTCGCTTTGCGAGAAACCGAGTTCATCCTCGCCGCGCGCATGCTCGGCGCTTCGACGCCGCGCATCATGTTCCGCCACCTCCTGCCCAACGTAAGCAACATCATCATCGTCAGCCTGTCGCTGGGCCTGGCGGGCATCGCCGGCTCGGAAATCGTGCTGACCTGGTTTGGTGTCGGCATCCAGCCACCGCACCCCAGCTTCGGCGCCATGATCTTCGAAGCGTCGCAGCGTCCGCACCGTCAACCAGTATCCTCACCTGCTGGTCGTTCCCGGGAGCCATCGTGGCCGGCCTGCTCTTCTCCTTCAACCTCCTCGGCGACGCCCTAACCGACGTGTTCACGCCCAAAGCAAACTAGCCCGGCCAGAGTTCGTCCGGTCAATCGCGACTTGGTATACTTCGTAATAGCGACCAACTCGCATGCGAGCTCTCATCGCATCCCGTCCTCGAACAGGTAGGAACGTAAGGACACAGTGAAGGTAACTACAGAAGAACTCCCAGAGCGCCAGGTCAAGCTGCAGATCGAAGTCGACGACGAGCGCCACAACAAGGCGATCGAGACGGCCTACAAGAAGCTGGCGCCGCAGGTGCAGATCCCGGGCTTCCGCGCCGGCAAAGCGCCGCGGCCGCTGATCGAGAAGCAGCTCGGCCGCCACCGCCTGCTCGACGAGGCGATGGACATCGTGGTGCCCGACGCCTATCGCGAGGCGCTGGAAGAGGAGGACATCACGCCCGTCGCTCAGCCTTCCGTCGAGCTCGTCAGCCACGAGCCCCTGGTCTTCACTGCCACCGTGCCGCTGCAGCCCGTCGTCGAGCTCGGCGATTACCAGTCCCTGCGCGTGCCGCGCGACGAGGTCAAGATCGACGACAAGCAGGTCGATGAGGCGCTGGAAGACCTGCAGCGCCGCAACGGCACCATCGAGCCAGTCGAGCGCAAGGCGAAGAAGGGCGACGTCCTCAGCGGCAGCGTCTCCGCCCACGCCGGCGACATGAGCATCTTCTCCGCCGACGACATCGAGTTCCGCGTCACGGAAGAGTCGCTGCAGTCGCTGCCGGGCTTCATCGACGTCGTCACCGGCCTCAAGAAGGGCGACGACGTCAGCAAGACGGTCGAGGCGCCCGCCGACTTCGAGCGACGAGAACATCGCCGGCAAGACGATGAACTACGACGGTCAAGGTCGCCGAGGTCAAAGAGGAGAAGCTGCCGCCGCTGGACGACGACTTCGCCAAGCTGATTGGCGACGGCTACGAGACGCTGCTGGCGCTGCGCGCCAAGATCCGCGAGGACATCGAGAAGGCGGAGACGGAAGCAGCCCTGCGCGCCTACGAAACCCAGGCCGTCGACGCGCTGGTCGAGCAGGCCGACGATCGAATATGCGCCGTCAGATGCTCGACCACGAAATCGACCACCTGCTGGAGGACCAGGCCAACCTCGACCCGCGCGACCCGCGGGCTCAACTGCTCTACCTGCAGCGCATGAACAAGAGCGAGGAGGAGGTCCGCGAGTCGGTTCGCGAAGAAGCTTTGCTGAGATTGAGGCGCTCACTCGTGTTGAGTGAGTTCGCTGAAGCCGAGAATATTACAGTAGAGGACTCGGACATCGACGCTGAGATCGAGACGATGGCTGGCTCGGCCGGCGAGCAGGCGGACATGCTCCGCCAGCTCTTCGGCAGCGAAGAAGCGCGAGATTCCCTGGCACGGACGCTGCACACGCGAAAGACGCTGGCCCGGCTGGTCGAGATCGCCAGCCAGGACGGCGGAGAAGGCTACGGCCAAGAAGAAGGCACGCGGCCGCGGCGAAGAAGCCAGCCGCGAAGCCCCGGAAGGCGTCGAGCTAAGGCCGAAGCACGTCGGCTGCAGAGACTCAGGAGAAGGAATGAACGAACCCGTTGCGAGCCATTGTCCCCGCCGTGGTGGAAACGACACCACGAGGCGAGCGCGTTTACGACATCTACTCAATGCTCCTCAAGGAGCGGATCATCTTCCTCGGCACGCCGATCGATGACCAGGTAGCGAACAGCATCATCGCGCAGCTCCTGCACCTCGAGCGCGAGGACCCGGACCGCGACATCTCGATCTACATCAACTCGCCCGGCGGCTCCGTGCACGCCGGCCTGGCGATCTACGACGCGATGCAGCTCAACCGCTGCGACGTCTCGACCTACTGCGTCGGCATCTGCGCCAGCATGGCCACCGTGCTGCTCAGCTCCGGCACAGCCGGCAAGCGCTACGCCATGCCGCGCTCGACAATCCACATGCACCAGGTCATGAGCGGCGCCCGCGGCCAGGCCTCCGACATCGAAATCGAGGCGCGTGAGACGCTGCGCCTCAACGACCTGCTGCGCAACATCCTCGCGACAAACACCGGTCAGGACCCGGAGCGAATTCGCCGCGACTTTGACCGAAACTTCTATATGGACGCTCAGCAGGCCAAAGAGTACGGCATGATTGACGAGATCCTGTCGAAGGCAAACGAGAACGGAGGCTAAATGGCAACAACCAAGGGCAGCCGCCTGCAGTACCAGTGCTCGTTCTGTGCCAAGAGCCAGGACCAGGTCAAGAAGCTGATCGCCGGGCCCGGCGCCGTCTACATCTGTGACGAATGCGTCGAGCTCTGCCGCGAGATCATCGAGGAGGAAGGCGGTCCCGCGAAGGCCGCCAGCCACCCAGAAGGTCCCGCCGCCGCAAGCAGCTCCACGAGCAACTGAGCGAGTACGTCATCGGCCAGGAGCAGGCGAAGAAGATCCTCTCCGTCGCCGTCTACAACCACTACAAGCGCGTCAACGCCAACGCCGCCGGCAACGGCAGCGACGTGGAGCTGGAGAAGAGCAACATCCTGCTCGTCGGCCCCACCGGCGTCGGCAAGACGCACCTCGCCCGCACGCTGGCGAGGATCCTGGACGTGCCCTTCACCATCGCCGACGCGACGGCCCTCACCGAGGCCGGCTACGTCGGCGAGGACGTCGAGAACATCCTGCTGCACCTGATCCAGGCCGCCGACCTGGACGTCAGCCGCGCCGAGCGCGGCATCGTCTACATCGACGAGATCGACAAGATCTCGCGCAAGTCGGACAACCCCTCGATCACGCGCGACGTCTCCGGCGAAGGCGTGCAGCAGGCCCTGCTCAAGATCATCGAGGGCACGGTCGCCAACGTGCCGCCGCAGGGCGGCCGCAAGCACCCGCACCAGGAGTTCATCCAGATCAACACGCAGAACATCCTCTTCATCTGCGGCGGCGCCTTCGAAGGCATCGACAGCGTCATCGAGAAGCGGCTGGGACGCGACCGGCGCGGCATGGGCTTCACGGCCAACCTCGACCGCAAGACAGGGCCAGGAGCGCATCGACGAGCTGATGAAGCACGTCGTGCACGACGACCTGCTGGCCTACGGCCTGATCCCGGAGTTCGTCGGCCGCCTGCCGCTGGTCGTCGGCCTGCGAGTCGCTGAGCAAGGAGACGCTGATCCGCATCCTGCAGGAGCCGAAGAACGCCGTCCTGCGCCAGTTCCAGCGCTTCTTCGCCCTGGACAACGTCGAGCTCGTCTTCACGCCGGACGCCCTCGAGTGCCTGTGCCGATGAGGCGATCCGCCACAAGACCGGCGCCCGCGGCCTGCGCACCGTCCTGGAGGACACGCTGCTCGACGTCATGTACGAGGTGCCTTCGCGCACGCGACGTGGAGAAGTGCATCGTCAGCGCCGAGACAATCCGCATGCGCCAGCGGCCGCTGCTGGTCACCGCCAGCGGCCAGGAGATCGCTCCGGAGGACGACATGTCGTTCGAAAACCTCAAGAACGCTTCGGCGTAGCGTCCACCTTGGCAATGCGGTCAAGGAGCCTGGCAAATGCCAGGCTCCTTGATTCTTGAAGCCATATAATCAGGCACGATGGAATCGGATGCAGTCCAGTACACAACTACCAGCGACGGCTTCAGCATCGCCTACGCCGTCAAAGGTGAAGGCACGCCTCTCGTGTTCATGCCGCGTCCCTTCAACCACCTGACGATTCTGTCGCAGGTTGCCAGCAACTACGCCGCATTGACCGCGTTGGAGGCGCGCTTCCGGCTCATCCGGTACGACAGCCGCGGCCAGGGCCTCTCGACACGGGGCTTGCCTGACGAAGTCTCCATCGACCATTACGCCCTCGATCTCGAGGCTGTTGTCCACAACCTGCGACTGGACCAATTCGTCCTCTTTGGGCCGTTGGGCTTTGGCCGCGTTGCGCTTCATTACGCTTCCCAGCATCCCGAGCGAGTGAAGGCGCTTATCCTGTGGAACCCGCTCTCGCGCGATACAGATACTCGGTCGTCCATGCAGATTGACTTGCCACTCGAGAGCTGGGACCTCTTTTTGGAAACCCATGCACATCTTGTCTATCCGTTGGAAGACCCAGCCCTGATTAAGCCGAAGCTGGCAGAAGCGACGAATTCCGCAGACCGCGTTGCCTACGGGCGCGTGCAACGTCGCGTCGAGCCGGAGGTCACGCTTTTCGATATCCAGGCCCCAACACTCGTCCTCGCTGCGAAGTCTGGCAGTTGGGCTTTCGCGACCGGCGTTCACGGCACCTGCCGGATTGTCTACGGAGACATCGACGCCAGCCTCACGGGCGTGCCCGATCCCACAGTCTCAGGCACGGTCACGGGTGGCCTCGCGGGTACCGTAAATGCCACCGTCCACGGCCAGGAGGAGTTGGGCAGCCAGACGATTCTCGACCTCTCACGAATTCACCACGGGTGCCGGCGCAATTGCCGTTGGCAAGCTGATGACCAAGGACGTCGGCACCTGGACGCCCGTCGCGGGCCAGGACAACATCGTCCGGATGTTCACCAAGTACGTTATCGTGGGCGGCGAAGGCGCATTTGCCGGTGCTGGCGGAACGCTGATTAACAGCGGCACCGTCAACCTTGAGACCAGCGTCCTTGACCTCTTCTATGGCGGCGTGGTCTGCTACTAGAGGCGGAAGCGGATCGTGCTTATAGGAGCCGGGCAATTGCCCGGCTCCTCTTCGAGTGACCGATACCAGCGTCAAGATCCGGGTATGACTCTGCGATGCAGGATTTGCCGGGATGAGGGCCGCGGTAGAGCATCCCTCACCACTCGTCGGGTTACGCCGCTTTGGGTTTTGCTTTGCGTGCGGTGCGAACCCGCGCCTTCCTGGGTTCACTTGGCGGCAAAGCCGCAACCTCGCTGCCGGCCGTCGGCTCCCACAGCGCGACGCGGTTACGGCCAGCCTCTTTGGCCTCGTACATTGCCTGATCCGCAAGGTCGATGAGTTGCTCGACGTCGCTGCCGTGGTCCGGCCGAGCCGCGAGCCCTATCGAAATTGTCACCGGACCGACAGGTTCCATTCCGGCGCCGCTCAAAGGAGTCAACTCAATCGCCTTGCGTAGCCTTTCCGCCAGCGTCTCGGCTTCCTTCAAGCTCGCATCCATGAAGACGACCACGAATTCCTCTCCGCCATAGCGGTAGATACGGTCGTCATTGCGGACGCAGTTCTGGAGAACGGAGGCGACCTTCTGCAACGTCACATCGCCGACGTGGTGGCCGTATTCATCATTCAGGCGTTTGAACTGATCGATGTCCAGCATGGCGAGAACCATTCTGTCCCCGTTCAGCCGCAAAGACGAAAGCTCACCCGCAAGGTCTTCTGCGAGCTGTAGCCGGTTTGGCAGTCCGGTCAGGGCATCGTGGTGAGCCCGTCGCTCGCTGCTCTCCGTCGTATCCGCCGCCACCACGGCCGTCGCCACCTGCGAAGCCATCATCTCGAGAATACGCTGGTCCTCGTCGCTGAATCGATTCGGCGTAGTCGACCAGCAGTTGAGCAGTCCGACAACCCGAGCCCCAATGATGAGAGGCACCAGGATGCCAGAGCGTAGCCCCTGGGCCTGCTGAGCCTCGGTTAGAAGGTTGATATTGTCGTTGTCTATTCGCAGAGTACGTCCGCGTTTGGCGGTGCGGCCCATGAGACCTTCGCCGAGCACCTGCACCTCCAGGCCTCTCACCGGCTTACCAGCAAAGGTCAGGCTGCCGACTGGAACCAGTTCACCGCCGCGAATCAGCCACAACACCCCGCCATGCGCGTCCATCAGACGAAGCGTCTCGCGCAACGTGGCTTCCACCACGTAGCGAAGGCTGAGTGTTTCCGTAATCTCAGTGAAGACGTTGTACAGCGCCTGTAGCTGGCTGTTCCGATGCTGCAGCTTCTCAGTCATGGCACGCAGTGACGCGCGCTCTTGGTCCGCCTTCGACCGCCCAGCCTGGACCCGGCGGCCTACAGCGAACGCCACCGCCGCAACACCGCCCGATATTACGAGTAACTGAGGCAGCACGGTCTGCTGTCTTTTCACATTCTCGCTCTCATTGCGGAACTGCCGATTCTTGTCCACGCTTTCGATCCTCACGCTGGCACCTCGAACTCGAGGAGTACGCCTGCATACGTATCGGCAAAATCTCCTCCCCTGACGAGGCCTGTCTCGTTTCAGGCTTGTAGATTCGGCCTTGACGCCTCCTGGTACTTCGCATAGGATGCCTTCGCCCCTCCGGGGCCGGCGGTGGCGCAGCAAAGGGAAAGGCTTCTCATGAAGATGGGAATCCGTAGCCAATCGAGGAGTGAATCGGCGTAGTCCGAGCCGGCATCTACAAATGAGCCGCCGCCCTGACGCAACGTCGGGGCGGCGTTTCTATTCGGAGCGAATCATGACCTTCGAGATACGCAATCTCAGGATCGACGACCTCGAGGAGGCAGCACAGCTGGATGCGCATGCTTTCGGGATGTCGCTTCGCCACGACGTAACGCCGATGTTCGAGCACTGGAAGGCCCGCTTTGACACCGATTCGTACCTTGGTGTCTTCGAGGACGGTGAGATGACCTCGATGATGCGCACGATACCGGTCGAGATGCACCTGAACGGCGGTCTTATCAAGCTCGGCGCCGTCAGCCCAGTTGCCAACTCCCCGCTGCACCGGCGCAAAGGACACACCGGCGCAATGCTCCGCCGCTCCCTGGAGCAGATGCACGACGCCGGGCAACCGCTCTCCGGCCTCTACACGCCTCACCCCGCCTTCTACCGCCGCTACGGATGGGAGGTGGCTTCGGAGTGGCGCGCCCTCAGCTTCAAGCCCAAGGACTTCAAGCTAACCCTCGAACCGTCCCAGCGCGGTCGATTCCGCTTCCTCAAGCTCGAAGACTGGGAGGCCCTGGAACCGATATTTCAGAGCTACGCCACGTCCGGTAACGGCCCGTTCAACCGCTCCGAGACGTGGTGGCGTTCTCACGTCACCGAGGTGCCGTGGCGCCAGGATACCGACATCGTCCTGTGGCAGAACGACGCTGGCCTGGCCGAAGGCTACGCAATCTACCAGCAGCCCAGCACACCCGGCCCGGAGTATCCGACGACTGACGTCAACGTACGCGAACTGATCGCGTCCTCCCGCGACGCATACCTCAACTTGCTCGCCTACTTCGGCCGCCACGACATCCATCATGAGATCACGATTGCCGCGGCGCCGCACGACCCGATTCTGACGCTCTTCGCCGATTCCGAGAAGCTGCAGATCCGGCAGGGCCCCGCCGTCCTCCTGCGCATCGTCGACTTCGAGGCGGCGATGCGGGCACGGCCCGCCGCCCGCAACGACGACGCGGCGGAGCTAACGCTGCGCCTGGTCGACGAGAGCGCGCCGTGGAACGACGGGATATGGCGCATCGGCGTCGCCGAAGGCAGGACGTGGGCTGAGAGAGCTACCGGCGAAGCGGAGATTGCGCTCTCTGGCCGCGCCATGGCGCCCTTGTTCAACGGCTACCTGTCGCCGTCCATCGCCGCGTGGTCGGGCCTCATCGAAGCAAAGAATGATGACGCTCTCGATCGCGCAGCGCGGATCTTCGCCGTTCGCCGGCCGCCTTACTTTACGGACCACTTCTAGTCAGCAGCGATTGCTGTCTAGCGAGTGCGGTTGTACTCGTAGTCTTCACGCGTGCCGGGACCGCCGGCGCGCAACTCAGCCATTGCCGGATTCGGTGGGCTGTTGGCGTTGGCAGCGGCATGCACGTCCAGCGCGGCCTGGTCCGCCCACAGCTCCAATAGACACAGCTTGTCCGGGTCGTTACCGCTCTGGAACGCCTCGAACTGCTCACAGCCGGGCTCCTTGCGCACTTCGACGCAGCGCTCCTCCATGGCTTTAAGAAGCTGAGCGCCTCTACCGGGCGCGGCCTTCATGTTTATGACAAGTCGAACTGACATTGCTAATCTCCTTCCCTCGCTCGACAAAGTAGCCGTGTCACAGGCAATCTGGCAATCGTACAGTTAGAATCGAACCGGGCCTCAGCAGGGAGGAAGCAATGAAAGCGGCGGTGATCAATGAGTACGGCGACGAAGGCGTCCTCTCCTACGAAGACGCGCCCGAACCCAGCATAGGGCCCGACGAGGTCCTGATACGTATCCGCGCCGCTTCGATCAACCGCGGTGATTTCGGCCGCCGCGCTGGTTACTTTCAGGCCGGCCAGACCCCGCTGATCATCGGCTGGGACATCGCCGGCGATATCGAGGCCTTGGGTGCAAACGTGACAGGCTTCAGCGCCGGGCAGCGCGTTGTGGCGCAGGTCATGGGCGGAGGCTACGCCGAGTTGGCCGCCGCACCCGCCAACGCCGTCGTCGCCATGCCCGACGGCATCAGCTATGAGGCCGCCGCGAGCCTTCCCGTCGCCTGGCTGACGGCATGGATCTCGCTTCTCGACACTGCAGCCTTACAGCCCGGTGAGACCGCGCTGATCCAGTCCGTTAGCAGCGGCGTCGGCATGGCCGGCGTCCAGATCGCCAAGCACGTCGGTGGCGCCGGCTTCGTCTTCACGACCGCCGGTACGGACGAGAAGTGCCGGCGCGGCCTCGAACTCGGCGCCGACCACGCGATCAACTACTCGACGCACGATTTCCTGGCAGAGGTCATGGCGAAGACCAACGGCCGCGGCGTCGATGTCGCGCTGGATATGATCGGCGGAGAGACGTTCAGAAAGACGCAGCAGGCGCTCGCCGAAGGCGGCCGTCTCGTCTCGGTCGGACGTGCCGGCGGCGAAGGCCCCGAGGTGGACGAAGCGTTGGCGAAGGCGAAGAACCAGACCGTCACCACCAGTTGGCTAGTCTTCACAATCAAGCCGCGCGAGGAGCTCAGCGCCGACCTGTCCAGGATCATGGCCGCCATCGTCGCCAAGAAGCTCAATCCGGTAATTGACCGAGTCTTCCCGCTCAGCGAGGCTGCAGAGGCGCACCGCTACATCGGCGGCCGAAACCAGTTCGGCAAGGTGCTGCTGCGGCCCTAGCTCCGTTCCGCCACTTCCCCAGGCTGCGGAAAAACTGGACCGTCGCGACGATCATTGTCGCGGCACTGGTGCTTTATGAATCGACCCGCGAGGCCGGGGACCCGACGCTGCCGGATGTATCAACACTGGAGGCGTATGTCGGACATTTCATGGCTTACGCCGCGCTCGCTTTCTGCGCCCAGATGGCGCCCCAGAGGCGGAGTCTGGTGATCATCCCGTTTGTAATCGCGGCAGCCGGGATCTTCGGCGGCCTGCTCGAAGCGTACCAATCAACCCTGTATGGTCGGGACGCATCGATCCTTGACGCGCTGACGAACCTGCTCGGGGCTGCAATCGGTATTGCTATCGCGGCGTTCCTCGTACCTCGATGGGAGCATTGGCGCGTCAGAGGCAATCGCCAGCGCTAGGCCTTCACCTGCGACATGATGGCGAGGGGTTTCCCGTCCGGGTCGTTGAAGAACGCCATCCATTCTTCAATGCCGTCCGGGTGCTTGAAGATCATGTGCGGCGCGCCGCTGAATTCGACGCCGCGCGACGTGAGTTCTATGTGCGCGGCGTTGATGTCGGCGACCTGGAAGTAAAGCACGGAGTCGTTGTTGAGGCCCGGAACCTCGATCGTGGTCTGTTGCTCCAGGAACAGCCGCGTGCCACCGCAGTCGAAAAATGCCAGATTTCCGTACGTGTACAGGTGGGTGAGGCCCAGCACATCCCGATACCACGCCTCCGCCACCGCTATGTCCTTCACGGCCCGCGCTATCTGACCCAACGGCCCAAGTTGTAGACCACTGCCCATTTCGAACTCCCCTCGCTGCGTCGCGCTATCAAACGGCCCGCCGCGCCATGATTTCAGCTCGGCACGTCCCGACAGACCAAACTTGGTCACGGCATTTTCAACATGGAACTTCACCGCGTCGAGGCTGATGCCCCGCAGCCGGGCGATCTGACGGTTGCTCATGCCATGTCGCACTGCGTTGACGATGCGCCATTCCGTGGGAGTCAGCACGTCATGATGCCTTGGGCGTCCGCGTCTCGTTGTGATCGTCACTGCGCCATGCTAGCGCTAACGGGAGGCGAATGACCCTCCCCCTACTGATTCGGCCAGTTCGGGTCGTGGCTTGCGCCAAGAATAAGGTCGCCAGGCCCCGCCATCACGAAGATCTTGTCCCCAACAATTTCAATCGGATATCGGCCCATGTCGCGTGACGACGGCCCGAATACTCGGACTCCGTCTACGTTATAAGTGGACCCGTGACACGGCTCTCGGAACCAGCCCCTGGTGTCACGCCCCGTCTGAGGATCGCGAAACTCAAACCCCTCACGCCACGGAATCGTGCAACCGTTGCGGGGATCGCTCCACGACAGCGCGATGAAATGACCGTCCGCCTGCTTGACCAGCCAGAACTTCCCCTCGGGGAACTTGACCGGCAGGCCAACCTCGAACTGGTCGACCGTGCCCGCGTAGACTCTCGCCGCCGGGCTACCGACCTCGGCTTCGGGCCACGAGAACGAGACAAGGAACGCGACGAACGCAATACCCATCGTGAGGATCAGCGCCAGGGCCGCCAACGAGGCGTAAACCTTGAGCCGACGCTCGTACTGTGGCGGCAGCCAAGAACCTTCGCGCGGCATCACTTTCGCCTCCGCATCAAAATATCTGCCTGCCCGTCTCCTGGTGCAAGCAGAAACCGCCTCGTAACACAGACTTAACCTCCTAGTTATCTTTGAGAAATGCACCGAGCGTAGCCTTCCGAATCGAAAGGAGGTAACGCATGGTCGCCTATGCAAGGCAACCGAGGGACGACGATCTGCTGTCGCCTTACAGCTTTGGTATCAATAACGGCACCCTTGGCGTTCGAGTCACAGAGGACGCCATCAACTCACTTCCCACGAATCTGAACTGCACCGCGGACTCAGGCCAGTCATCAGACCAAGTCGTCCGGTCAGACTCTCTTTCTATGACGCTGTGGCACTCCACTGGCGCCGGGCGGAAAGGCGCCTCAACCTAGCGATGCACGGATTGAGTGGCAGGCTCGTTTTGCATCGTGAACCTGCAAGCTAAAGGACATCGTGCGGTCGCGGCTATGGCTTCATCCATCGCGGATACGTCTGGCCTCTGACCTGGAAGGCGAAAGGAAGTGGCATTGGAAATGGTTAGCACGGAGGTTTTAGTCCAGGGACGGGGCATGAGCGTTCTTCGCCGTTTGGCGAGTTGGCGTGTTTTCAGAATGACGCTCATGGGTCTCTGTGTTCTTTTAGTCGCGTCGGCGATGATGCAGGGCGTAGCCCTCGCAGACGGCGACCCGACCGGTGACGCGACGATCGAGGCCGACCCGACAGCGGCCGTCAACTTCACCTGGACGCTGATGGCAGCGTTCCTTGTCTTCTTCATGCAGGCGGGATTTGCCCTGCTGGAAGCCGGCTCCGTCCGCCAGAAGTCCGTGGCCAACGTTCTCACCAAGAACGTCATGGACTTCCTCATGTGCGGCATGGCCTTCTGGGCGTTCGGCTTCGCCATCATGTTCGGCGGCTCTGAGCTTGGCTCCGGCCTCGCCGATGGCAACAAACTCTTCGGTACGTCCGGCTGGTTCCTCACCGGTGACGCCTACGACGTGACGACGATCGAAATCTGGATGTTCCAGATGGTCTTCGCCGCCACCGCCGCGACGATCGTGTCCGGCACCATGGCCGAGCGCACCAAGATCAACGCCTACATGGCCTACAGCTTCCTGATCAGCGCGATCATCTACCCCGTCTACGGCCACTGGGTTTGGGGCGGCGGCTGGCTCGCGACGATGCAGCACACCTGCTGTCGACTTCGCCGGCTCCGGCGTCGTGCACACTGTCGGCGGCACGGCTGCCCTGGTAGGCGGCCTGATGCTGGGACCACGCATCGGCAAGTTCGGGCCGGACGGCAAGGCGCGCTTCATCCCCGGTCACAGCATGACGCTGGTGGTCCTCGGCATGCTGATCCTGTTCCTCGGCTGGTTCGGCTTTAACCCCGGCAGCACCCTGGCCGCGACCAGCCTGCGCATCTCGGTAATCGCCGTGAACACGTTCCTGGCCGGTATCGCGGGCGGCCTCGCCGCCTACTACATCCGATTCATCGAGACCGGTAAGGTCGACATCGCGGCGACCTGCTCCGGCATCGTCGGCGGCCTCGTCGCCATCACGGCGCCCTGCGCCTTCGTGCCCTCATGGGCAGCCGTCGTCATCGGCGTCGTCGCCGGGCCGATCGTGGTTTACGGCGCTCGGTTCAACGAGGACATCCTCAAGCTGGACGACCCGGTTTGGGCCGTCCCCTGCCACATGTACTGCGGCCTCTGGGGCGTGCTATCTGTCGGCATCTTCGCCGACGGGACGTATGGCGGCATCTCCGGCCTGACTCGACGGCAACACCGACCAGATCGTTTCCCAGCTCATCAGCATGGTTGTCGGTCGTCGCCTGGACGGCGGTCACATCGGCAATCATCTTCGGCATCATCAAGATGACAATGGGCCTGCGAGTACCGGCCGAAGACGAACTGGCAGGCGTCGACCTGACGGAGCACACTCAGATCGCTTACCCAGCAGACTCGGAGGTTGAGCTACGCCTCCGCGGGCGGGTAGCAGGGCTTCCACACGGAATGGAGGGAGGGATGGCCGGTTGCCATCCCTCTCCTCTTCTTTGTCTTCTCTTGGGTAACAAAAAAGGCCGGCGCTGCCGGCCTTTCAAATTGACTGAGTCCTGGGAGCTAGCGCGCCTTCTTGATCATCGTCGGAACGACGGCAAAAAGCATAACCATGACGACGAAGGCACCAATGGCAACAAATTCCAACGACTTATCTCCTCATCAGTTCTAGGTTTTAAGGAGAATAAAGGCCGTTCGTTACGTTTAGGTTTCGTCTGGCTTTCGTCCATGTTAACTCTTTGAAACATGGGAAAGGTTGCGTTAACACGGTCTTCATCGACCGGAAACGCGCCAGTAATCGATGCGAAATACCATCCCGTTAGCATCGCCGTGAGCTAAGGGGAGAAGATCGTGGTGCGGCCGAACGAGATCCAGGATGAAGAAGAGTTGGTGCTGGGTAACGTGAAGGTCAATCTAAGGACATTCGGCGTCATGGTCCGCGACAGGGCGGTCAGCCTGACATTTCACGAGTTCGAACTGCTGCGTCTGCTTTGTCGCGAAGTCGACCGCATCGTTAACTACGACTCGCTGTGTCAGGCGCTGTGGAGCTCGATGGGCCAGAAGGAGCGCCGTCGCCTAAGCGTCGCGATCTGCCGCCTGCGCGCCAAACTCGAGGCCTCCTGGCCGTATCGAGTTGAAACAGTACGCGGCCGAGGCTACGGCTTTATCGCCGCCGAAGCGTAACCGGCAGAGCAACGTGGTTCGCGGCTGACTGCTCTCTCCGCGGCCCGCCATAGGACGAGGACGGTCCAAGCCCCGACGGGCCGTCCTCGTCCTATTTGCGTCGCCTCGGAATGCTAAGAGCCGGGGATGAGTCGTTACTTTGATCGGCCGGTCGTCCTTCGACACGGCGGCCTCGAACGCGTCCGCGACGCGGCTCAGCGGGAACTGGTGCGTCTGAAGCACCTTCAGCTCGTCCTTGAAGTGCGGCAGTATCTTCGTCGAAGCGCGGAACTCGGGTCCGTGCTCGCTGGTGCCAAAGAACGCCGAGCCCATAATCTTCAGCTCCTTGTGGATTAGCGCGCGCATGTCCAGCGGCGGGTTCTCAGAGAACAGGCCCAGTACCACGATGCGTCCATCCGGGCCGGCAGGCAGCCGTCGCCTGCTCCATCGTGTTGGCGTGCCCGCCGACGGTCTCGATGATGACGTCCGGACCGTAGTCCTGCGCCCACTCGACCACCTCGCTCCTCCGGCACGGCCTCCAGGCCGAGCTTCGCCGCCGCCGCAGCCTGCGACGGGTAGCGATAGCTAATCGCAACCCGCTCAGCGGTATCGCGCGCCAGCAGACCGCTGATCAGGCCCAGGCTGCCGGCGCCCAGGATCAGGACCCGCGTGTCCATCTTCAGGTCGGCCAGGTGCACGGCTCGCGTGCAGATCCCGAACGGCTCGGTCAGCGATGCCTCGATCGGCGTTAGGGACGGGTCGCTGGGATAGACGTGCATCGCCGGCACGTCGATGAAGTCGGCCAGGCCGCCGGGCACCGACGCGCCAACAAGGCCCGCCTTGCGGCAAAGCTGTACCTTGCCGATGCGGCAGAACTCGCACTCGCCACACCACAGCCACGGCTCTACGGCGTAGAGCTCGTCAGGCAGATCGACTGTCGACTCCATGATCGTGCCCGACATCTCGTGACCGGGTTTGCCGCCGGCGCGGATCTTGCCGTCTTTGTAGCCATGCAGGTCGGAGCCGCAGATACCGCAGGCGTGTATCTTCAGGCGCACCCAGCCGTCCTGCAGCGCCGGCGGCTCCACGTCTTTGAGGACGATGCCCTGTTCAGTCCACAGGCTCTGCAGCATGACGATCCTCTCTAAAGCCGGGGGAATCCACCGGAACCTTACCGAAGGCGAATCTGTAGCGTATCCCTAATTCAGGTTCAGGACGCTGCGGGCCACCTCGCCGCGGCCCAGGGCCGCAAAGGCTTCGTTGGCGCCGGAGAGCGGGTACTCCCTCGTGATCAGCTCATCCAGCATCAGCTTGCCTTCCTGGTACAGCCTGAGCAGCCGCGGGAACTCGATCTGCGGCCGCGCCGAGCCGTACAACGAGCCCATAACCATCTTCTCCTGCATCAGCGTCCGCGCGTCGATGGTCACCGGCGTATTCAGCGGTGCGTGACCAACCCAGACCGTTAGGCCGCGCTTGCGCGTGCAGTGGATGCTCTGCAGGAATGGCTCCGGCACCAGGCCGATGGCCTCGAAGGCGTAGTGCACGCCGAGACCGCCCGTGAGCCCCATGATCTGCTCGACCGGATCGCCTTTCGATGCGTTCACCAGGTCCGTGGCGCCGAACTTCTTCGACATCTCGAGCTTGTTGTCCAGCATATCGACGGCGATGATCTGGCTCGCGTTGGCAAGACGCGCGCCCTGGATCACGTTGAGGCCCACGCCGCCGCACCCGAACACTGCAACCGTCGAGCCCGGCTGGACCTTCGCCGTGTTGATCGCCGCGCCGACGCCCGTCGTGACGCCGCAGCCGACCAGCGAGGCTTGCGCGAACGGGATGTCGGGGTCAATTGGCACAGCCGCGACCTCCGGCACCAGCGCGTACTCCGCGAAAGTTCCCAGGCTACCTGCCTTGCCGAACGCCTGGTCCGTGCCGTGCTTGACGGCTTGCGTGGAGACCGTTGGCGACTTGTAGCAGAGCACCGGCCAGCCCTTCTGGCACATCTCGCAGATGCCGCAGTTGGTGCGCCAGGACAGGATGACGTGGTCGCCTGCCTTGACGTTTCGGACGCCCTCGCCGACCTGCTCGACGATTCCGGCGCCTTCGTGGCCAAGGATTAGCGGGAAGAGCTGAGTACCCCATTCGCCCTTGAGGATGTGCCAGTCCGAGTGACAAACGCCGCTGGCCATCAGCTTGACCAGCACCTCGCCCGTGGCCGGCTTAGCCAGGTCGACTTCTTCGACGACAACGTCGCCGTTGGGTTCGTACGCGATCGCAGCCTTCATGTTGTTCGCCTCTATCTGAATACGAGACAGCGGGGATAGTGACTAAGACTAGCGCCAGCACGAAGCAACTAGCAATAAGACGCCCGGTCAGGGGTTGAGGCGCATGTCCAAGTACTCTCGGAGGCGTCGCACGTACTCGACCGGCTCAGCCTTGAACATGTCGACGTGGTCGACGCCGGGCAAGGTCCAGAGTTGACTACCTGGAGCGGCGGCTTTGAGGATACGTTCGCTGTGCGAGACCGGGATCCTGGAGTCCGCCTCGCCGTGGATCAATAGCACCGGGTAGTCCAGCCTCGCCACGTCACGTTCCGGCTTCAGGTCACCTATGTCGATGCCGTACAGCAGGTTGGCGAAAAAGCGAGGCTGCCGGCAAGAAGATAGGCGCCAGGGTTTTGGGAATGGGCGTGGTGCGTGCCGTCTCCTGCGCCAGCAAGTCGCCAACATCGGCAAAAGGGCTGTCAGCGACGACAGCCGCGATTCCTGTCTCCTCGGCGGCTGACATTATCGCCAGCCCGGCGCCGAAAGAAAAGCCTATGAGCCCGACCCGACCCGGTTCGGCGCCGTGACTCACGACAGCGTCATAGGCGCCCAGGACATCCTCCCGCTCAGAGTCGCCCGCCGTGACCCTGCCGCCACCAGACTCACCATGCGCTCGCAAGTCGAACAAGAGAACGTTATAGCCGCCGTCCTGCACCAGACGCGCAGCGATCTCCATGGCGCCGTCCCCGGTGCGCTGACTGCCTACACCGTGCACGAAGACAAGAAACGGTCCGTCCTGGGAGCCCTCGAGCAACCAGCCTCGCAAAGACACATCGCCGTCTCGCGACAGGAACATGATCGGTTCGTAATTCAGGCCGTAGTCCTCAGGAATCGCCTCGAACGGCTCTCGCTCTGCCCGGGTCGCTCCGTACACGATGGCCAACGCCACGAGAACGTAAGCGGTCAGAGCGACTCCCAGCGCCATCGAGACGCCGATTCGGACACGGAACCACGTTCGCATTCGGAACGATTATGCAGAGCGTGAAAGAAAGAGGCCTTGCCAAACCATAGCAAGACCTCGTCCGGACGCCGAGGGCGTCGCTTAGCTCTTCGCCCAGCGCAACCAGAGCTTACCGCCGTCGGCCGTCGCGGGAGACAGCGTGTACACGGCATCGGGGTCGTTCTGGCGTTCGTAGACGGTGTTACCACCCGGGAGTGGAATGTCCGAAGAGGACGCCTCTCCGATGGCATGGAATTCACTATCTTCGAACATGCCCTCGTGCAGCTCCAGCGTCAACATGTAGCGCCGGCCTTCGAATTCAAGGAAGCGATCGCGTGGCACGAGGCCGCCCCCGGGCGAGACGACCGGAGGGCCGTCCTCAGGTACTGATGTCCCCGGCTCGTTGCTTCCGCCGCTGCAACCTACTGCAAAGATCGCCAGTGCTGTCACTACGCCCGCGATCAGGATGTTGAGCTTGTTCATCGATCTCCTCTTTGGACTTACGAATTTAGTTTCCACCTTCATGACGCCGAGAGCGGC
This sequence comes from uncultured Chloroflexia bacterium, assembly GCA_963766645.1. GTDB lineage: Bacteria > Chloroflexota > Dehalococcoidia > DSTF01 > WHTK01 > WHTK01. The sequence goes on from CAVYAY010000003.1 coordinate 574,836, forward strand.
GTTTTGGTTCCCCAGGTTCGTTGACACTCACTTGCTCGGCGGCGAGAATCCGTCTGACCCCGCGCCGGTGAACTAGAGGAGCCGTCAAGTGCCGGAGTACGACAGCCTGTTCGTGAGTAATGAAGAGATCGTACTCGCGGCGCGTAAGAACCTGCCCCAGGGCGCGTGGGACTACCTGGTCGGCGGCTCCGAGTCCGAAACCACGCTGCGCCGCAATCGCCTCGCCTTTGACCGCTGGGGCTTCCGGCCTCGCATCCTGGTAGACGTCTCGAACATCGACACCTCAACCACGTTCCTCGGCGAGAAGATGCGCATCCCGGCCATGCTGGCGCCCGTCGGCTCGCTGCAGACGTTTACACCGGAGGGCGCCGTCGCTGCCGCGAGGGCTGCCACCGAGTTCGGTACGGCGCACTGCGTTAGCTCCGTGACGGAGCCGGCCTGGGAAGAGACCGCGGCCGCCGGCGCGAAGTTCTTCCAGCTCTACGTCCAGGGCGACGATGACTGGGCCCGCGACGCCGTGCAGCGCATCAAGGCTACGGGCTACAAGGCGCTCGCCCTTACGGTTGACACCGCGATCTACAGCCGCCGCGAGCGCCCCATGCTCAACCACTGGGCGCCACCGACGCGACGCGGACTTCCAGGACGGAACTTCCTCTCGGAATTGACCTGGCGCAAGCTCGACGTGATCAAGGAGGCCTGGGGCGACCTGCCGCTCATTGTCAAGGGCGTCGCCACCGTCGAGGACGCTCTGCTTTGCATCGAGCATGGCGTTCAAGTGATATGGGTCTCGAACCACGGAGGGCGCCAGCTCGACCACGGCCTCGGCAGCATGGACGTGCTCCCCGAAATCGTCCAGGCAGTCGATGGCAAGGCCGACGTCATCCTCGACGGTGGGGTTCAGCGTGGCTCCGACATCGTCAAGGCTGTCGCGCTGGGGGCGAAGTGCGTCGCCCTCGGGCGCCTACAGGCCTGGGCGCTCGGCGCTGCCGGAGAGGCGGGCTGCCTCAGGATGCTCGAGATTCTCGAGAACGAGGTCATCTCCGCGATGGGACTGATGGGCGTCACAAGCCTCGACCAGCTCAACGACCGCTACGTCTGCCGCGCCGAGCCCGTGATCCCGCCCCACGAGATGAGCATGTGGACCAACATGCCGACGCCCCAGGGTCCCGGAGGGCGGCTACTTTAGCGAGACACCTCGCTGCTTTCGGACCCAGTCCTGGGAGTCCCCCAATGTCGACCCTGGCCGAACGGACGGGGCTTGAATGCCTTTCAGCGCCTCAGGTGGTCACTGACCGCTGACTCATTCAACTAGAATCGCTCCCACAATGGACGAGTCAACTTTCCGATACTCTTGGACGAGTGACGAAGCCTTCCTTAGGTGCTCAATATTCATCTGTCTCGTAGGAATCGTCTGCGCTCTGGGCGCTGTCATTTCCCTCTACTTTGCCATCGGTCGTGAAGTCATCGCAGCGCTATTGCTCGCCTTCCTCCTCCCAATCTGTCTCGCTTGTTTGTTTTCATCCCGCCGCCGCGTGCGGGACATGCGTGAAGGGCCAAGTTATGTATCTGGAGTCGTGACAAACCTGAGCAAGAAGTTTTTCGGTTTCGGCTCGGAAATCGAGGTGTCTTTGCTCTCGGGCACAAAGCCCCAGCGTTGTAGGTTCCAGGTCGCCAACCAGGACTTCGCACACATTCCATTTCGCGGCCAGCTCCGGCTTCTCCGCTACCCTCACTCCGGAGTAACTGTTTCCGTCCAACGTTTCAACTATGAAACGCAGGAGTTCGTCGACATTCGTGCAGGGGGCACCAGTGGCGGAGTTTGGATAGGCGGGACGGCCATGACTTTTACATTGATGAGACCTTGGTTTCGGCCTCGGCTTACTCCTCGCGTCGGCACCACTCTGGCTGCTCGCCTTCCTGATAGCCCGGATTGCAGTCGCCACCAGGCGTAACGCCTGAAGGTCGATTTGTACTTCCAAGACGCGCCCCACGAGATGAGCATGTGGACCAACATGCCGACGCCCCAGGGTCCCGGAGGGCGGCTACTTTAGGCAGCAATATTGCCGAGCGCGCCCTGACTACCCGAGGGCGAACTCGGAAAGGTCCACTGAGAACTTGGAATTGTCCGTCAGAATGAGGCGGCCGATTGCCGTAGCCCGGTACTCCAGACCATCAAGATCGACGTCTCCTGGAATCAACATCATGATCTCGGTGCCAGCCGTTGCGGAAAATACACGAATTCGTTCTTCCGGCCTGCGCTCATACTTCCCCACGGCTCCAGCCACCCAGGCGTGGCCGGCGACGCGAATCAAGCCGCCCGAGGCTGCCAGGACTCGACCAATGAAATGACGCCGGAGGTCCTCATCGTAGAGACGCCGCGTAATGATCAGAATCTGGTCTCCGACCGAAAGGACTTCCTGTTGCACGCCTCACACCCCCAGACGGTGTAAATCGACACCGAGCAAGTTTTCAAGTGACGCCCGCAAGCTAATCCCCGCCTACCTGGGCGGTCAAGCGGCCCACTCATTGTCCATGGGAGCTCCGCAGTCCGTACGTCGTACCATGGGTGCGTGGCCCTCGAACATATCTCTACTTATCGGCTGCAATTGACGCCCGAATTCGGATTCGACTTTGCTGCGGCCATCGTCGGCTACCTGGCAGACCTCGGCGTTTCCCACGTCTACCTATCGCCGATCACTCAAGCAGCGCCGGGCAGCACGCACGGCTACGACGTCTGCGACCCCACCGCGCCGAGCGCAGACCTCGGCGGCCCTGACGCTTACGAACGCCTCTGCGACGCGATCGCCGCGGCGGGCATGGGCCAGATCGTCGACATCGTCCCCAACCACATGGCCCTCGCCGTCCCTCAGAATCGCTGGCTGGACGACGTGCTGCGCCACGGCCCCGATAGCCCCTACACCCGCTACTTCGACTTGTCCTGGAGCAAATCTTCTGATGGCACGCCTTATGTCGAGTTGCCCTTCCTCGCTGATGAATACGAAGCGACGCTGAAGAGCGGTGACATCCGTCTCGTCGCCGCGGATGACGGCTTGCGCGTGGCGTACGGGAACTTCGCCCTGCCGCTTCGCCCCGGCACTCAGCCCGCGAGCAAGGACGTCACGACCGGTGAGCTCGACGCGCTGCTGCAGCGCCAGCACTACCGGCTCGTCTACTGGCGAACGGCGGACGACCACCTCTCCTACCGCCGCTTCTTCGACGTCACCACGCTGATCGGCTTCCGAGTCGAAGATGACGCCGCCTTCGACGACTCGCACAGCTTCCCCTTGGACCTCCTACGCCGGGGTCGCATCGATGGCCTGCGCATCGACCACGTCGATGGCCTGCGCGACCCGGAGGGCTACCTTCATCGCCTTCGCGACCGCGCGCCGGAAGCGCGCATCGTCGTCGAGAAGATCCTGGCGCCTGATGAGGCATTGCCCGCATCATGGCCGGTCGATGGCACAACGGGTTACGACTTCCTCAACGTGCTCAACGGCCTCTTCGTCGATCCCGGAGGCGAGCAAGCGCTCACGTCGTTCTACGCCGAGTTCACCGGGCGCACCGAGACCTACGAGGCTGTACTAGACGAGTCGAAGCGCCGGGTGATGCAGCTTCTTTTCGGCGCCGAGATTTCCCAACTCAGCGGCGTGCTGCGAGACGCCACCGGCGATCGATGGACCCCGAACGACTGCGCAGCAGCGCTACGTGAAGTCCTGGCCGCGTTCCCCCGGTATCGCACCTATGTCCGACCCGGTGCAACCCTGTCTGGCCAGGACGTCCGCATCGTCGAGGACGCCACTGCCCGGGCGGCCGCAGCTCTTCGCCCCAACCTCCGACCGCTTATAGAAAACCTGCGCGACATCCTCATGCTTCGGAGCGGCGGGGAAGTGACTACCGAGCTGGCGCTGCGCTTTCAGCAGGTGAGCGGTCCCGTCATGGCGAAAGGCGCCGAAGACACCGCTTTCTACAATTACAACCGGCTCATCTCCCTGAACGAGGTCGGCGGCGAGCCGTCGCACTTCGGTGTCTCCGTCGCCGAGTTCCACGCCTTCTGCGCCGAGACGGGACGTCGCTGGCCCCTCACTATGCTCGCCACTGGCACGCACGACACCAAACGCGGCGAGGACGGCCGGCTACGAATCAATGCGCTATCCCAGATACCGGACGAATGGGCTGCGGCCGTCAGGCGGTGGGCAGCGCTCAATAAGCCCCTGCGTAGCGACAGCCTGCCCGACCGCAACGCCGAGTACCTCTTCTATCAAGCTCTCATCGGCGCCTGGCCCCTGGACTCGGAACGCGCCTGGGCCTTCATGCGAAAAGCCGCCAGCGAGGCCAAAGTGCACACATCATGGCGCCAGCCGGACGCCGCCTACGAGACCGCGTTGCAGCGCTTTGTGGAAGGTGCGCTCGCCAACGTGCCCTTCGTCGCGGACCTTGAAGCCTTCCTGCGCCGCGTCGTCTCGCTGGCGACGCCCCCAACGCTGGCTCAAACGCTGCTCAAGCTGACGGCGCCCGGCCTCCCCGACATCTACCAGGGCTGCGAGCTCTTCGACCTCAGCCTGGTCGACCCCGACAACCGTCGATCGGTCGATTACACGCTGCGCCGCAGGATGCTTGATCAGGTCGAGCGTCTCGAGACCGCGGCAGACGTCCTGAGACTCAACGACCCGCGTCTGACGAAGCTCTGGCTCACGCACCGTGTGCTTCATACACGACGCCGGCACGTTGCGGCGTTTAAAGGTGACTATGAACCGCTGCACAGCGACGGTGACGATGCCCTCGTCGCCTTCATCCGTGGCGGCTCTGTCATCAGCGTCGCGAGGACCCGTGGCGCCTCACTCGGTGCCACCCTGACGCTCCCGAACGGAACCTGGCGCAACGCCCTGACGAACCAGACGTTAAGCGGCGGCAGGATGTCGTCAGAAGCTGTACTCGCAGAACTCAACGTCGCGATGCTGGTAAAGGAGCCGTCCTCGTGACCACGTTCCGAGTCTGGGCGCCCTTCGCGCGGCGCGAGGTCAGCCTGCAACTTGGCAACGAGACGCTGCTGATGGCGCAGGACGAGCGTGGCTGGTGGCAGCTCCACGTGCCTCAAGCCGGCCACGGCGCCGACTACGGCTACCTCATCGACGGCGAAGGGCCGTTCCCCGACCCGCGATCCGCCTCGCAACCCAACGGTATCGACGGCCTGTCTCGCGTCGTCGACCATGACACGTTCGCGTGGCAGCAAGACACCTGGGACCCCACCCCGCTGAGAGAGGCTGTGCTCTACGAGCTGCATCTGGGCACGTTCACGCCGGCAGGGACGTTTGAATCCGCGATTGAGAAGCTGGATTACCTCACCGACCTCGGTGTGACGCACGTCGAGCTGATGCCCGTCGCCGAGTTCTCCGGCGACCGCGGTTGGGGCTACGACGGCGTCGACCTCTACGCGCCGCACCACGCCTACGGCGGTCCGGACGGTCTCAAGCGTCTCGTCGACGCCTGCCACGCGCGCGGCCTCGGCGTGGTCATGGACGTCGTCTACAACCACCTCGGTCCGGCTGGCAACGACCTCGGCCGCTTCGGCCCCTACTTCACCGACAAGTACTCGACGCCCTGGGGTCAGGCCGTCAACTTCGATGACGCTGGCAGCGATGAGCCCCGGCGCTTCTTCGTCGATAACGCCCTGATGTGGTTGCGCGACTACCGCATCGACGGCCTGCGCCTCGACGCCGTCCATGCCATCCTCGACACGTCCGCCGTTCACTTCCTCGAGCAGTTGGCAGCCGGGGTGCATGCGCTTTCGCGCCAAACGGGTCGCCACTTCGACGTCATCGCCGAAAGCTCGCTTAACGACCCGCGCCTCGTCTGGCCGGTGGAACGCGGCGGCTACGCGCTCGAGGGCACGTGGAGCGATGACTTCCACCACGCGCTGCATTGCTTGTTGACCAACGAAGGCGCCGGCTACTACGCCGACTTCGGCACCGTTGCCGACCTCGCGAAAGCACTGCGCGACGTCTACGTCTACGACGGCCGTTTCTCGCCGTACCGCGGCCGCCGCCATGGACGCCCGAGTGTAGACGTCACGGCCGATAACTTCGTCACCTTCTCGCAGAACCACGACCAGGTCGGCAACCGCGCCCTGGGCGAGCGCCTTTCCCACCTCGTCGGAAGCGCCGGAGCCAGGGTCGCTGCCATGATCACGCTGACCGCGCCCACCGTTCCGCTCATCTTCATGGGCGAGGAGTGGGACGCGAGCGCTCCCTTCCAGTACTTCAGCGACCACAGGGACGCGGAACTCGGTGCGGCGGTGACGCGTGGCCGGACCCACGAGTTCGAGTCGTTTGGATGGTCGGCCCGGGACGTCCCCGACCCGCAGGCGCGCGAGACGTTCGAGCGCTCTCGCCTCGACTGGGACGAGATGCAGCAGGAGCCTCACGCCTCGCTGCTCGATTTCTACCGCCGTCTCATCGCGATGCGCAAGGCGACACCAGATCTGACCGACCCTGACCTCTCGCACGTCGAGGTCGCAGTCGACGAAGCAGCGCGTTGGCTGACGATGCGGCGCAGTTCGGTCACGCTCGCGGTCAACTTCGCCGGTGAGGCTCAAACCGTGCCGTTGTCCGAGGGCGAGCGTAGTCTGATCCTTGCAACGGAGGACTCTGCTAGATTAGACGCGGCCGGCGCCCACCTTCCCCCAGTGAGCGCCGCCTTGTTCCGTAGCACGCCGGCCTAGCCGGCCCTTCCTCACCCTGAAGGGACGCACTGGATGAACCAGTACTCAAAGACCGTGGCCATCGTTGGCGCCGCCGAATCGGACGAAATCGGCAACGTGCCCAACAAGTCGCCGTTGCAGCACCACGCCGAAGCTGCCCACAACGCCCTCGCCGATGCAGGTCTTTCGATAAAGGACGTCGACGGACTGTTCACCGCCGGCTACTCAACGCTGGCACTCGGCGAATACATCGGCATGCGGCCGAAGTACACGGACAGCACGGCAGTCGGCGGCTCCTCCTTTGTCATTCACCTCGCGCACGCCGTCGCCGCGATCAACGCCGGCTACTGCAATGTGGCGCTGGTCACGCACGGCGAGGCCGGACGCAACGGCCGCGAACGCAGCGCCGCCGGCCTCGGTGGCGCCGGACTCCCCGGACCGCAGTTCGAGACGCCGTACGGCATCATCGGGCCCCCTGTCAGCTACGCGATGGCCTGCTCCAACTACATGAGCCACTACGGCGAAGACCGCACCCGCCAGGCGCTGGCCGAGATCGCCGTCTCGACCCGCAAGTGGGCGCTCATGAACCCCAAGGCTTACATGAAGGAGCCGATGATCCTTCGACGACTACCACAGCTCGCGCTGGATCGCCTGGCCCTTCCACCTCCTCGACTGCTGCCTCGTCACCGACGCCGGCGGCGCCGTCGTCCTGACGCGCGCCGACCGCGCCCGCGACCTGCCGAAGAAGCCCGTCTACGTCCTCGGTGCCGCCGAGCACCACGACCATTCGATGATCAGCCAGATGCCCGACCTCACCGTGACGCCTGCCCACAGCAGCGGCCCGCGAGCCCTCGAGATGGCCGGCGTCAAGCTCAGCGACATCGACCTGACGATGATCTACGACTCGTTCACGTACACCGTGCTGATCACGCTGGAGAGCCTCGGCTACTGCGGCCCGGGCGAAGGCCCCGATTTCGTCGCCAACCAGCGCACGGCCCCTGGCGGCGACTTCGCGCTGAACACCAGCGGCGGCGGCCTCTCCTACACGCACCCCGGCATGTACGGCATGTTCCTCACCATCGAGGCGGTGCGGCAGCTGCGCGGCGAGTGCGGCGAGCGCAACGTCAACCCGAAGATCGCGCTTGTGAACGGCACCGGCGGCGTGCTCTCGTCGACCGGCACAGCCATACTCGCGGTGGACTAGAAGGACGGAACGATGACAACAAACACCTACAACCGTCCGCTGCCGGTCTCGCAGCCGGAATGGGACTTCTACTGGGAGAAGGCAAAGCCGCACGAGCTCTGGATCATGCGCTGCGACGACTGCAACAGGCCTACTTCTACCCGCGCGCCATCTGCCCCAAGTGCTTCTCGCGCAACACGCGCTGGTCGCAGTCGTCCGGCAAGGGCACCGTCCATGGCTTCTGCGATCGTGCACCGCGGCCCGACGCCCGCCTTCGCCGACAACGTGCCGTACGTCGCTTGTATCGTCGAGCTCGAGGACGGTGCGCGCTTCCCGAGCAACATCGTCGAGATTGAACCTGACACCCGAAAACATCAAAGTCGGCATGACCGTCGAGGTCGTCTTCGACGACGTGACTGAGGAGGTGACGCTGCCCAAGTTCAGGCCGGCCTCCTGACCATGCAGACACGAAGCAAAGTCGTAGCTAGCTTCCAGGAAGCCGTCGCGGACATCCCGGACGGCTCCAGCATCCTGATCGGCGGATTCGGGCCCGGCACGCCGCACAACCTGATCAAGGCGCTATACGAGCAAGGCGCCGAAGGACCTCACGCTTATCCTCAACTCGGCAGGCGCGGGTAGCGGCGGCAGCGGCACGGGCAGCGTCTCGATAAACGACCTGCTGGAGAGCCCGGCGTGGCGCGAAAGGTCGTGATGGCGTTCACCGCCTCGACGCACCCCTCCCGCACAGTCGGTGCTCGAGGAACTTGCAGGAAGCCGGCGAGATCGAGGCTGAGCTCGTCCCCCAGGGCACACTGGCGGAGCGTATCCGCGCCGGCGGCGCCGGCATCCCAGCCTTCTACACGCCCACAGCCGTCGGCACAGAGCTGGCGGAGGGCAAGGAGCACCGCGAATTCAACGGCCGCACCTATCTGCTGGAAGAAGCGATCACGGCGGACTACGCCTTCGTCCGAGCCTGGCACGCCGACGAGTTCGGCAACCTCTACTACAAGGGGTCCGAGCGCAACTTCAACCCGATCATGGCGACTGCCGCGCGAACGCACGATCGTTGAGACGGAAGAGATCTTGCCCATCGGCGTCTTTCGAACCCGAGCAGGTGCACACTTCCGGCATCTACGTGCAACGCCTGGTCAAGATCCCTCCCGACGGCATCATCCACGTCTCCATGCCGTTCGCGCACGGCCGACGCCTGCAGAAGCCGGGAGGGAACTAGTGGCTGAGAAGCTGCGCCTTACTCGCGACATGATGGCGGCCCGAATCACGGCTGAGTTCCAGGATGGCTGGATCGCCAACCTCGGCGTCGGCATGCCGACGATGTGCTCCGACTTCCTGCCCGCCGAAAAGTTCATCGTCCTGCATTCCGAGAACGGCCTGATCGGCTACGGCCGCGGCCGCCCCGGTGGAAGAGGCGGGACCCTACGTAGTCAACGCCGGCGTCCTCCCGGTCCTCCTGCAGGACTACGCCGCCATCCTGCACCACGCCGACGCCTTCGGGGTGATCCGCGGCGGCCGCCTCGACGTTGGCGTACTTGGCGCCTACGAAGTCGCGGCAAACGGCGACTTTGCGAACTGGAAGACAGCGGTCGGCAAGCCAGGCGGCGGTATCGGCGGCGCGATGGACATCGCCGCGTGCGCTCAGCGCATCTTCATCATGATGGAGCACACGTTACGCGACGGCAGACCCCGGTTGCTCCAGCATTGCAACCTGCCGGTGACGGCGCGCGGCGTCGTCAAGCTCGTCATGACCGACCTCGGCCTCTTCGAGCCAACCGGCGACGGTTACCGCATCCTCGAAATCGCCCCCGGCTTCAGCGTCGAAGAGGTCGCGGCGCTGACCGACGCCCCGATCGAGGCGTCGCCCAATCTCCGCGAGATTCAACTCGGCTAGGTCACCATGACCGCGCACGCGGACGACCGTCTGATTCTTGTGACCGGAGCCACCGGCTACATCGGCGGACGCCTGCTCGCAGCGCTGGAGGCGCGCGGCCTCCGCGTACGCTGCGTCGCCCGCAACCCCGCCTTCCTCGCGGGGCGCGCCGGGGAGCGCACCGAAGTCATTACCGGCGACCTCATGGACCTCGAGTCCCTGGAGGCCGCCCTCGAAGGTGTGGACGTCGCGTTCTACCTGGTCCATTCCATGGCCGCCGACACCAGCTTCCAGCAAGCAGACCGCCTGGCCGCCGAGAACTTCGCCGCGGCCGCTCGCAAAGCCGGCGTCAGCCGGATCGTCTACCTCGGAGGGCTTGGTCGCGGCGAAGACCTCTCGCCACACCTGGCCAGCCGCCATGAAGTCGGTGACGTACTGCGCGGCTCCGGCGTCCCGGTCGTCGAGCTGCGCGCGTCCATCGTCATCGGCTCCGGCAGCCTCTCCTTCGAGATGATCCGTGCCCTCGTCGACCGCCTGCCAGTGATGATCACGCCGCGCTGGGTCGGCGTCCGCGCCCAGCCAATCGGCATCGAGGACGTCATCAGCTATCTCGTTGAGGCGATCGACGTAGAGGCGGTGGAGGGGCGCATCTTCGAGATCGGCGGCCCGGATAAGGCGTCCTACGGCGAGATCATGCTGGAGTATGCCCGCCAGCGGGGCCTGCGCCGCCTCATGATCCCGGTGCCTGTGCTGACGCCACGCCTTTCCAGCCTCTGGCTCGGGCTCATCACGCCGGTTTACGCCCGCGTCGGCCGTAAACTCGTGGACAGCATGCGAAACGAGACGACGATCAGCGACACGTCCGCGCTCGAAGCGTTCAGCGTCCGGCCCCGGAACCTGCGGCAAGCCATCCAGCGTGCCCTGGTCAACGAGGACGAGGAGTTCGCCCGTACGCGCTGGTGCGACGCCCTGTCATCTAAAGGCGACACCAGCGACTTCGGCGGCAAGCGCTTCGGCACTCGCCTCGTCGATTCACGCGTCGTCCAAGTGGACGCGGCTCCTGAAGCGACCTTCTCCGTCGTCGAAGCCATCGGTGGCGATACAGGGTGGTACCGCTACGACCTGCTCTGGCGACTGCGCGGGCTCATGGACCTCATGGTTGGCGGTCCGGGCATGCGCCGCGGTCGGCGTGATCCTCAGCACGTCAGGATCGGTGAGACTCTGGACTTCTGGCGCGTCGAGGCGGTAGAGCCGGCGCGTCTGCTGCGTCTCTCGGCTGAAATGAAGCTGCCGGGCCGCGCCTGGCTCCAGTTCGAGGTCGAACCTCGCGAAAACGGCGCCACCTTGCGTCAGACCGCAATCTTCGATCCAGTTGGTCTGGCCGGCCTGCTGTACTGGTACGCCCTCTACCCCGTTCACAATCTCGTATTCAGGGACATGATCAAAGCGCTTGCTGATGTCGCCTCCAGGCGGGCGGTGCACACAGACTAACCAGATGCTAAGGTGGCTGCGCTAGACAGAAATCACGAGGGAGAAATCAAGATGGCAATGGCTATCGCCAGCGACAATGTGGAGGAGTTCCGCAAGGGCATCCGCGGGCCCGTGATCCTGCCGGGCGACCACGATTACGACGAGGTTCGCCAGGTCTGGAACGGCATGATCGACCGCAAACCGCCGATGATCGTCCGCTGCACCGGCAATGCCGACGTCATCCACGCCGTGGCTTTCGCGCGTGACAACGGCCTCCCCGTTTCGGTGCGCGGCGGCGGCCACAGCGCTGCCGGCAGCGCCGTCCACGACGACGCCCTGATGATCGACCTGTCTCTCATGAATGGCGTCCACGTCGACCCTAAGAACCGAACCGCGCGCGCCCAGGGCGGCGCCAAGTGGGGCGACTTCGACCGCGAAACGCAGGTCTTCGGCCTCGCTTCCACCGGCGGTGTCGTCTCCACCACCGGCGTCGGCGGTCTGACCCTGGGTGGCGGCATCGGCTGGCTCATGGGTAAGTACGGCCTCTCCGTCGACAACTTGATCTCGGCCGACGTTGTCCTCGCCAGCGGTGAAATCGTCACTGCCAGCGAGAAGGAGAACCCGGATCTGTATTGGGCACTCCGCGGCGGCAGCGGCAACTTCGGCATCGTCACCAGCTTCGAGTTCCGCCTCCACCCGGTCGGCCCGCTGGTCACCGGCGGCCTGGCCGCCTGGCCGCTCAGCATGGCACGCGAGTGCCTCGACTTCTACGCCGAATTCACGAGCAAGGCGTCGGATGAGATGGGCTCCTTCCTGGGCTTCACCGGCGCACCTGATGGCAGCGGCAACCTGATCGTCGTCTTCATCGGCTGCCACACTGGCACCCCGGAAGCGGCGGCTGCGGAGCTCAAGGCGGTCAAAGAGTTCGGCCCGCCGATCCTCGACCTTCTCGGCCCGATCCCCTACACCGCGATGCAGTCGATGCTGGACAACCCGGCGCGGGCACAGGTCTACTGGAAATCGACCTTCCTCAAGGAATTCACGCCGGAAACGCGCGATGCTATCGCGCAATCGGCACGCAACCTCCCGACGCCGCTATCAATGCTGCTTCTGGAGCACTTCCACGGTGCGATGAGCAAGGTGCCTGTCGATGCAACCGCCTTCAGCGACCGCACCGCGGCCTTTAACGTCGCCATCGTCGGTACAACACTCGATCCAGCCGAGAACGACCAGTGCAGAACCTGGGCGCGTCAGGTCACCGAGGACCTCAAGCCGTTCAGCACCGGTGGAGTCTACGTCAACTACCTCGGCGTCGGGGACGATGAGTCGCGTGTTCCCGAAGCCTTCGGCGGCAACTACCAGCGTCTCCAGGAGCTCAAGCAGAAGTACGACCCGGAGAACCTGTTCCGTGCCAACCAGAACATCAAGCCGGCAGGCAGCTAGGCACGTTGACAAGCCGGCAGGCAGCGATATTATCGATCCGCTAGTAGCGGAGGTAACAAGACATGACGCTCGCAATCGACCACACCATCATCCCATCTCACGACCAGGAAAATGCCGCGCGCTTCATCGCGAAGATGTTCGGACTAAGCTACGACGGTAAGTGGAGCCACTTCTCACCCGTCAAGGTCGGAGAGCTATCGCTCGATTTTGACGACCGGGAGAAGTTCGAGCCGCACCACTACGCGTTCCTTGCCGCGGACGAAGACTTCGACGCCATACTGGGCCGCGTACAGGTGGAAGGCATCCCCTACGGCAGCGGACCGTTCAACCAGGACGACATGCAGATCAACCACCTCCACGGTGGCCGCGGCTTCTACTTCCGCGACTCCGACGGTCACAGCTGGGAAGTCATCACGCACACGTACGTATAGCCACCCACGCCGGGCTGCAGTCCTTGATCGTGTCCACCAGCTAGGTCTCTAACGGAGTCCGCTCATGACGCAGCACGAGGAGGCGGTCAGCGGCTATAACCTTGGCGGCAGTCAGGCCGCGCAGTCCATGTTTGGCCGGCGCTCGGCCACGGATGACGCCGCGTTTCTCTTGCCTCTCCTGAAGTCTGGCATGAGTGTTGTCGATTGCGGTTGCGGCAGGGGAAACATCACCATCGGACTGGCCCAGGTTGTCACGCCTGGCGAGGTGGTTGGCTTCGACTTCCAGGAGTCGGCGATCGAAGCGGCAAAGAAATCCGCTGCGTCCGAAGGCGTCAACAACGTACGCTTCGAGGTCGCGGACGTGTACGACCCTCCTCTGCCAGACGCATCGTTCGATGTCGCTTTCTTCAGCGGCGTGCTGGCCCACCTGGAGGAGCCGGAGCGCGCTCTGGTGATCGCATTCAGACTGTTGAAGCCGGGCGGATTGATCGCGGCCGTCGAGCCGCAGAAGGGTAGCGACTGGTTCGCCGGACCGCATTCCGAGCACATGAAGAGGATCGCCGAAGCCTCGGTGAGAACATGGCGTAGCGATCCGATGTTGGGTCTCAGGCTGCCAGCTCTGCTTCGAGAAAACGGCTTCATCCGCGTCGAGACGGCGCCGGGTTATGCGCCTGCGCTCTCTTCTCCAAAGGCCAATTTGGCGCTCATGGAGCGTTTCAGTCACGAGCCCGAGATGGTCGAGCGACTCATTCAGATGGGAATCGCCACGAGCGAAGACCTGCCGCGCCTCCTTGAGGAAATACGAGTCTGGGGCGAAAGCGAGGAGTCGGTTGTTGCCTTCGCCGAGTGCCGTGCTATCGGCTGGAAGCCCTGAGACCTGCTTGAAAGAGAAAGACCCGTCCGGCGCTCCCCCGCTAAAAAAGCGCCGGACGAGTCCAGTTAAGCTTCGAGCAGGTGCTCCCGAACCCGCTCGATAACTTGCTTCGTCACGCCGCAGGCGGCCAGGAACGCCTCGACGGACCCGTAGCGCTCGTCGAAGGCGCGCAAGAAGTGCAGCATCGTGTCCGGCTTCGCCGCCAGCTTGCTACGGTCAATCGTCTCGTCGAATACGCGGCCCATCAGTTCCATGCGGCGCCGCATTCGGTCGATATCGGGCGCGCCGGACAGCGCGTAGTCTTCAATGACCTGCTCGTCCGAAACACCCATCGCGCGTAGCAGCACCGCGCTGACCATTCCCGTGCGGTCCTTGCCGGCGGCGCAGAAGAACGCTGCCGGGTAATTCTCGTTTTCCGCCAACGCCGTGAACACGCCGTAGAAGCAGCTCTGCGCCCCCTCAGTCATCGTCATGTACTCGGCCGCGGCGACCTCGCCGGTCGCCAGCGCGACCTCGCGCATCCGGTTCGGGTCCTCGCCCAGCTTCGGCAGATACGGCATGTGATGATGCCGAGCACCGCTCTCGAACAGCGCACCGGGAGCCATGTGCGCCAGCTCCTCCGGTGTCCGCAGGTCGAACCCGGCGGCTAATTGCAGCCCTTCGGCCGCGAGCGTTTCGATGTCGCCCTCGGTGAGCCAGGTCAGCGCATCGCTGCGGAACAGCATCCGCCAACGGACCGTCCGCCCATCTGCACCTTCATATCCGCCGAGGTCTCGAAAGTTACCGCAGCCGGCGAGGGTTAGTTTGCGTTCGTGCATCTCTGTATCAATCATATCGACTGCACTTCCTAAGCTCACGATCAGCCTAAGCGCCGGTGATTAAGGCGCCGTTAACCGGGATTAAAGAGTGGTAAACCAAACGCAGCTAAAATGCATTTCGTGAACGCAGAAGAATTGCTCGCTCGCGGGCGGGAGGCGCTGGGGCGCGGCGACTGGGCTGCCGCGCGCGATGCTCTGCAGGAGGCCGTCGCGAACAGCGAATCAGCAGCAGCGCTCGAAGATCTCGGCACCGCGCTCTGGTGGCTCGACGATCAAGGCAACGTCCTGGAGACACGCGAGGCTGCTTTCCGCCTCTATCGCAGCGTCGGCGACACCCGCAGCGCCGCGCGCATGGCAACGCTCCTCGCTCTCGACTACGTCGATTACCGCAGTGACACCGCCGCCGCCAACGGCTGGATACAGCGCGCCGAGCACCTCCTGGACGGCATGCCAAATTCGGACGAGCATGCCTGGCTCCACCTCTACAACGGGCTCAAGGCGCTCATGTTCGACGGCGACATCGAGCAGGCAAAGCAACGCCGCGATACCGCCCGCGCTCTCGCGCATGAGCTGAACAACCTCGATGTCGAGATGATGGTCGTCGGCCTCGATGCGCTGCTTCTGATCCGCGAAGGCAGGTTCACCGACGGTATGCTGCGGCTCGACGAGGCCATGACCGCGGCCACCAGCGGTGAGATGTCAGACCTACCCGCCATCGGCAACACGTGCTGCTTCCTGATTTACGCCTGCGAGGCGGTCGGCGACTATGACCGAGCGGCGCAGTGGTGCGAGCGCACCCGCGAGTTCTGCCGCCGCATGGGCATGGATGCTTTCTTCGCCATCTGCCGTAACAACTACGCCACAGTCCTGATCTGGAAGGGCGCATGGGACGAAGCCGATGCCGAGCTGTCGGCGGCCCTGCGAGAACTACAGGTCCTCCGGCCCGCCTACGCCAAGGAGAGTCTTGCCAAGCTCGGCGAGCTGCGCCGCAAGCAGGGACGCCTTGGCGAGGCGGAAGCGCTGTTTCAGCAGGCCGACCCGCACCGGCTTTCGCTGATGGGACGCGCCGGCTTGGCCCTTGACCGCGCCGACCCACGAACCGCACTCGACTTCCTCGACCGCCAAATCCGGCGTATCGGCGACGAGGACGTCGGCGAACGCGCCTTCGCCCTTTCCCTCCGAGTTAGCGCACAGATCATGATGGGAGACACGGCATCCGCAGCAGCCAGCCTCGCCGATCTCGAGACTGCCGTCAGCCCCATCGGGACACAGCCGCTACGTGCGACGGTAAATGCTGCGCGAGGCGCCGTCGCCCGCGCCCTCGGCCAACTCGACAAGGCCAAGCTGCACTATGAGGACGCCATCGACCTCTTTGAAGCGAGCGATGCCGGGTTTGACGCGGCGCGCTTGCGCCTTGACCTGGCGGACGTCCTGCGAGAGCTTGGGCGGGCGTCGACAGCGCTGGAGCAGGCGATTCTCGCCCAGGGAGTCTTCAAGCGCCTTGGCGCCAGAACTCTCAGCGAGGCGTCCTCGAGGATTATTGAAGCCCTCGCCGCAAGTATGGGCCAGCCGCCCAGCGGCCCGTTGCCATACGGCTTGACACCGCGGGAAGCCGAGGTCCTCTGGCTCATCGCCGCTGGCAAGACGAACCAGGAGATCGCCGAAGACCTTGTCCTCAGTATCCGCACGGTCGAAAGACACATCTCGACTGTGTACGAGAAGCTCAACCTCAACGGCCGCGCCGCACGCGCTTCCGCTGCTGCCATCGCCGTCAACCTCCGCGCCAACACTTAGGCGGCCAACACTTAGGCGATCGAAGCCCAACTTACGTGTTCGGAAAGACACAGGTTGCGTGCCGGCACGCATGGCCCGCATCAAGCATCCGCCTAATCTGCGGTGTCCCGTGAGTTGCCGGACGCGACAGCACCCGGCAACCACGGGAACTAGCCAACAAGGAGAGGAAGATGCACAGCAAGCAGACAGACGTCCCGGTCGCCTTCGAAATGCCGGAGGGCAAGTTGCGATTTGTCGAGTGGGGTGGCATGACCATCGAAATGGGCCAGATGGCGCAGACTATGGACCCCGCCCCGCTGTTCCAGGGGCTCAAAGACGACCGCTGTCAGTGCGCGCATTGGGGCGTCGTCACGAAGGGCTCCCTGCGCTACCGCTACGCCGACCACGAAGAGGTCTATTCAGCGGGAGAGATCTACTACGCGCCTCCCGGTCATCTGCCCATCCTCGAAGCGGGCGCTGAGTACGTCGAGTTCAGTCAGACGGATGAGCTGGCAAAGACGATGGCCGTCGTCGAGCGCAACCTGGCCTCGATGGCCCCTTAGGCGCAGAACGAGTAAGAAAGGGAAGATCAGATGGCAGGCAAGAAGTTTGGTTTTGTCCTGGCGGAGAAGGTACCCGGTTCCTACTTCGCACTCTCGGAGGCAGAGCGTGAGGAGCCCGGCAAGGCTTTCGAAGCGCTACTGACAAAGTACTCGGGCAAGGTGGACATGGTCCGTCGCTACTGGACTCGGGCATTTACGAGCGAGGTTACCGACGTGTTCGTAATGGAATGCGACGACGTGATGGACATGCACAAGCTGGTCCAGGAACTGAACCAGATGATGGGCGCCGCCGGTGGCGACCCCGAGCGCTTCGGCACGGATGTCTCGCTATGGGCCGGCGTTAACCCCGACGCGGGTTAGCGGGTCAAAAAATCGCCGGAGAACCTCACAAAGGAGCAACGTCATGAACGCAGAAGCCCTCACCGTCTTGGTCGGCCGCGTTACAGGCCGGGTGATCAGCCCGACAGACGCCTCCTTTGACGAGGCACGCCGGGTCTGGAACGGCATGATCGACAAGCGCCCCGGCCTGATCGTCCAGCCCGCCGCCGTCGACGATGTCATCGCCGCCGTCAACTTCGCGCGAGGCGAGGGTCTGGCGATCTCCGCGCGCGGCGGCGGGCACCATGCGGCCGGCGGCGCCGTCAACGACGGCGGCCTCGTCATCGACCTCTCCCTGCTGCGCGACGTTTCCTACGATGCGTCGACCCAGACGGCCCGTGCCCATGGCGGTGCGTTGCTGAAGGACCTCGACGGCGCGACCCTGCCCCACGGGCGTGCGGTTCCTACCGGCGTCTTCGGCGAGACCGGCATCGCCGGACTCACCCTCGGCGGTGGCTACGGTTGGCAATCTCGGCTGCGTGGCCTGACCTGCGACAGTCTGATCGGCGCCGACGTCGTAACGGCAGACGGCAAGTTCCTCAGAGCCAGCCAGTCCGAGAACCCCGACCTGCTCTGGGCCCTGCGCGGCGGCGGCCAGAACCTTGGCGTCGTAACGTCTTTCGATTATCAGACCCACCCAATGCCGCCGGAGGTCTTTCTGACCTTTGTGGCTTACCCGCTGGCCGAAGCGAAGCAGGTCCTCAAGAAGCTACAGGCCTTTACTGCCACCGGACCCCGAGAGCTCGGCCTGATCGCGGTTATCTGGACCTTTCCCTCCGGCGTGCCGTTCCCTGAGTCGATCTGGGGACATCAGTTCATCGGCATCGTCGGGCCCTACATTGGTCCTGCCAGCGATGGAGAGCGCGCGTCCCAGCCACTGCGTGAAATGGGCACGGTGCTCTTCGACGCCAGCGAAACGATGCCGTTCGGCGTGGTACAGACCTTTTTCGACGAGGAGTACCCTACCGGGCGCCGCTACTACTGGCGCTCTTCCTACCTGCGCGAGCTAAGCGATGAGGCCCTGGACAAGATCGTCGACCTCGGCGGCCGCCGCCCGTCGCCCCTCACGTCGCTCGACATCTGGGTTCTCGGCGGCGCCATCGGCGCTTTCGGGCCGGACGAAACCCCGATCGCCCACAGAGGCGCGCCATTCATGGCCGGCATCGAGTCCAACTGGGACGACCCCGCGGACGACGCCGCCAACGTCGGCTGGGCGCGAGAGGTGTTTGCGGCCCTGGAGCCGTTCTCCACCGGCGGCTCTTACGTGAATTTCGAGGACCCCAACGACCCGGTGCGAGTCGCCGCGGTCTACGGCCCCAACTACCAGCGCCTCACGGAAATCAAGCGCAAGTACGACCCCGAAAACCGCTTCGGCTCAAGACGCGGCTAGCCCTCTTCGTCCTCTACCAAAACGCCGCATCGAGTCAGGCGACGTTTTGCTTTCCACAAGAATACGCATCCCCCGCCGCCTTCAGTGCGGTCTCGGGGAAGAGCCCCGGCTTCAATAATAAAGGGCCGGCGGGAGCCGCAGTCGGGGCTCGCCGCCGGCCACCGTCGAGAGCGCGCCGCTGGGGCCTGGCGGCGGGTGCTCGGTTCGTCTGTCTTCACGCTACAGCCGCTTCGTGAAGGGCTGCTTAACGGAAGTAAAGATTCCGTTAATCTCCCTACGCATTCACCCCAACGCAACCGAGAATTCTTCTGTACACGGCATCTTTACAGCTCTTTTACTCAATTCTGGTTTCACTGCACCGCACATGGCGATACTCATTATGTTGAGGCCGCGGTAGCAGAAGGAGGCCGGTCATCGCACTCGTCCTGGCTCCCGTCCTGCGGCGCAGCACGCCACTCAGTTTCGTCCGAAGCCTCTCCCTCAATGACGCCGCATTCGTGGTCGGCTGGGAGGTTCAGTCCCAACTCTCGAACGTGATTCTCGTGTCGCTCATAGCCTTCGTCTCGATCTGGGCTGCGCTGGCCACGATGCTCGCCTGGTCCCTCATCGCCCACGTCCTCTACCACAAGGCACGCGAGCATGGTCTACCCGACCTTGTCACGGTCCAGGCGCCCAAGCGTGGCTGCGGCCGATCTACCTTTGCGCGCCACGCCGCCGGTTCCGCTGTACGCGTCTGGTTCGTCGGTCTGCACAACCTCGTTTTCGCTCGCGTCGCCAGCACCATCCTCCGCGGCGAAAAGGGCTTCGCCACACGGGTCCGCCGCATCGGCATCCTCAGCGTCGGCATGACACTCTTCGGTGTCACGACGGCGCAACACTTGCTGCGCCGCGCTGGATTCAATGGATCCTCCGTGCTCTACCGTGGCATGATCGGCCCCTTCCTCAACGTCCCTTACCGTATCTTCCTCAGTGCGGCGGCGATGCACGCCGTCATGAGGCTCGTGGACACTCTCTGCAGTCTCGGCGGCTGTTTGTCCTGACACGGGGAATAGGACCAGCGCTTTGCCTTGCTAGGCCTCGACCACATCCCGAGGCGCAGGTCCGATTAGCTGGTGTTCGTAGAGCCGCGCATAGCGCCCGTTGGCTTCGATCAGCTCAGCGTGCGTGCCTTGCTCCATGACGCGACCTTCATCGATCACGAAGACGACGTCCGCGGCCAGCACAGTCGACAGGCGATGCGCGATCGCTAGCACGGTACGGCCGCGCGTGACGCGCTCCAGCGCCTCGCGTATGGCGCGCTCCGTGATGCTGTCCACGCTGGATGTCGCCTCGTCCAGGATCAGCACTGCCGGGTCTTTCAGCAGCGCCCTGGCAATGGCGACGCGCTGCTTCTCGCCGCCCGAAAGGCGGTAGCCGCGCTCCCCGACCACCGTGTCGTAGCCGTCCGGCAGCAGGCTGATGAATTCGTGGATGTTCGCCGCCCGTGCCGCCGCCTCCACCTCATCGTCGGTCGCCTCGGGACGGGCGTAGCGCAGGTTCTCAAGGATCGACGTGTGGAACAGGTACGGTTCCTGGTCCACCATCGCCACGTTATCGCTCAGCGTGTCCAGCGTCAGGTCCCTGACGTCCTGTCCGTCGATGAGCACGGAGCCAGCGTCAGCGTCGTACAAACGCGGCACGAGGAGCGCAATCGTCGTCTTGCCGGCGCCCGTCGCGCCGACCAGGGCCGCGAACTGCCCCGCCTCGACCCGCAGCGAGACGTCGCGCAATACCGGCTGGCCGCGGACGTAGGAGAAGTCCACGTTGCGCAGCTCGATGTCGCCGCGGGGGTTGCGTCAGCTCGACCGCGCTTGCCTTCTCCTGGATATCGGGCTCGAGGTCGAGGTAGTCGAAGATGCGCTCGAACAGGGCCAGCGAACTCAGCACCGTGATCTGGACGTTGAGCAGCGACGTGATCGGCCCAAAGAGGCGCGGCAGCAGCGCCGCCATCGCCACGACGTCCCCAGCGTCACCTCGCCGTCGATCACGCGGTGCCCGCCGTACCAGTAAACGACGGCCGGTCCCAGCGTCCCGAACAGCCCCATACCCATCTGGAACCAGCGCCCTACCATGGCCCGCCGGATGCTGAGGCCGCGGATGCGGTCGGCGACGCCTCGGAATCGGGCGGCCTCGTCCCCCTGGCGACCGAAGGTCTTCATCAGCAGGATGCCGCTGACGGACAGCGTCTCTTGCATCTGCGAGTTCATCGTCGCCATCTCTTCCTGCGTTTCGCTCCACAACGCTCGCTGCACGTTGCCAACTCGGCGCGCCGGGATCACGAATACCGGGATGAAGACGATGGAGAACAGCGCCAGGCGCCAGTCAAGCGCCAGCATAATCACGAACGTGCTGACAAGCGTGACCAGGTTGCCCAGCACGCCGCCCAGCGAGTCCTGGACCACGTTCTGCACCGAGCCCACGTCGTTGTTGATACGCGAGAGCGTCTCGCCGGTGCGGTTCGCCGTGAACCAGCGCAGCGACATGGACGAAAGGTGACGGTACAGCCGGTCGCGCAGGTCGAACATCACGGTCTGGCTGATCGAGTTGCCGAGGTAGGACTGCAAGACGCCGTTAAACGATGCCAGCAGGATGATCACCACCACGCCAACGATCAGCAGGTTCAGCTCGCCGCCGTCATGCTGGGGATCGAATCGTCGATGATGCGCCTGATAATCAGCGGCGGCGCCAATCCCATCAACGACACGAACGTAATCGCGACCAGGTAGGCGGCCATCAGCGACTTGTGCGGCGTCAGCAGCCGTACAATGCGTTTGAACGTTGGCCAGGCGGGGCGCTGTGGCTTCCGCGGCGAGCCGTCAGGCGTCCTGCGCCACGAGACGTGATCTCTCATATGTTGAGCTTACGTGATTCTGGAGTGCCGCGTAGGCGAATCTACGGAGCAGGCGCCGTGCCGTCGACAGGCTCTTCGTCGAAGAGCTGCACGAACTGCCAGCCGAAGCGCCCCTTGATGCAGAGGTTGCCTTCGGTCACGTCATGGTCCAACGGCGAGGTTACCTTGACGATGCGGTCGTCCTGCACGTGCAGCTCCAGCGTGCAGCCAACGCCGCAGTAGGGACAGATCGTGTCCGTCTTCGTCTGCTTGGTCTCGTCCCAGGTGCCTGCCTGCCGCATGTCGTACTCACTCTTGAACATGAGCGACCCCGTCGGGCAGACGGCGATGCAGTTGCCGCAATAGACGCAGGCTGAATCCCCCAGCGGCAACGCGAACTCGGTCGAAACACGCGCATCGAAGCCGCGGCCGGCAATGCCCAAGGCGAACGTGTTCTGATGGTCGTAGCCGCACGCCTCGACGCACTTGTAGCAGAGGATGCAGCGCGAATAATCGCGGACGTAGAGGTTGTTGTCGATCTTCGCCGGCTGATGCACCGTCTCCGTGCTGCCATCCGTGGGGTGGTGGTGTCCGGCCGTCGCGGCATCGCGCTCGCCTTCGGCCGCTGGCGCTGCTGTCCCGCCGAAGCGCCCCGGCCGGGCGCCGTAGCGCTCCAGATAGCCCTGCACCTCCGGCGGCGCGTACGACAGGTCCACCGACGATGCCAGGAACTCCAGCACAAGCCGCCGGCTGTGTTCGACCCGCTCGCTGTCAGTCTTGACGACCATGCCTTTCTCTACCGGGCGCGAGCAAGCGGGCACCAGCGCGCGCGAGCCCTCCAGCTCGACGACGCAGACGCGGCAGACGTTCACCGGCGTCAGAGTCTCGAGGTAGCAGAGAGTCGGCGTGTCGATACCTTGCTCACGGCACGCTTCGAGGATCGTCGTCCCTTCCGACACGCTGACCGGCCGGCCGTCAATCGTCAGCTCGACCTGGCGGGTGGGCGCTGCGGCACGGCTCGTCGTCATGAGGTTCTCCCGTTCTGGAACACGCCCAGTTTATCGATCGCGGACTGCACGGCGCTGGCAGCTGTCTGCCCCAGGCCGCAGATCGACGCATCACGCATCACCTGCGCGATCTCCCCGATCAGCAGGACCTCGTCGCCTGCCGTGCCCAACGGACGCCCCGCTGATTAGCCGTTGCAGCGCCTCTTCCTGCCGCTCAGTACCGACCCGACAGGGGACGCATTGGCCACACGACTCATCGCGGAAGAAGGCCCCGATGCGGGAGACGAAGCCCTGCAGGTCGGCGCTCTCAGCGATCGCCATGACGACTCCCGAGCCCAGCGACGAGCCAATGGCGCGCGTGCCTTCGAACGTCAGCGGCGTATCCAGTTCATCCGGCGTCAGGAAGCCGCCCGCCGCGCCGCCCAGCAGCACGGCTCGCAGGCTTTCGCCGGCCGGCAATCCACCCGCAAGCGTCAGCAGCTCTCGCAGCGTCATGCCAAACGGCACCTCGTACACGCCGGGGCGCTGCACCGCGCCCGAAACGCAGAACAGCTTCGTACCCTTGGAGTGCTCAGTCCCTGTTGCGGCGTACGCCGGGCCGCCTCGCAACGACGATGTCGATCACGTTGACCAGCGTCTCAACGTTGTTGATTACGGTCGGCTTGCCGAAGAGGCCCACCTGGGTCGGGAACGGCGGCTTGTTGCGCGGCTCCCCGCGCAGTCCCTCGATCGAGTTGAATAGCGCGGTCTCTTCGCCGCAGATGTAGGCCCCGGCGCCGATGCGCAACTCGATATCGAAATCGACGCCTTCGCCCATGATGTCGTCGCCCAGGAAGCCCCGCCGCCGCGCCGTGTCGATCGCGTTCTGCAGCCGGGAGGCGCCAGCGGGTATTCGCCGCGGATGTAGATGTAGCCCTGCTCGGCGCCAGCCGCATAACCCGCGATCGTCATCGCCTCGATCAGCGAGAACGGGTCCTCTTCCATGAGCACGCGGTTGCTGAACGTGCCGGGCTCCGACTCGTCGGCGTTGCAGACCAGGTAGTGCGGCCGTACCGGCGCCGCTGCAACGTCCTGCCACTTGCGGCCCGTGGGGAAGGCAGCACCGCCGCGGCCCTGCAGCCCGGAATCCAGCACCTCACGGATGACCGCCGCCGGCCCCATATCGAGCGCTTGCCGAAGCGCTGAGTAGCCGCCCGCGGCGCGGTACTCGTCGAGGCTCGTCGGATCGATCCGCCCGACGCGCGCCAGCAGCCGCAGTTCGTGCCTGCCCGCCTCCAGCGTTTGCGGCGCGGAGATCGATCCCTTCCGCCTTATGGGCGAATCGTCTGCCCGCCGGACGTCAACCGCGCGACGATCGCGTCCTCGCTCGCCGGCGCGAGACGGCGTCCTCGGTAGCGGCCTCACCGCCTGCTGCAAAAGGACGGCGGGAGCCAGCTCGCACAGTCCCAGGCAGGGCTGTGCTTCCAGGTCGCCTCGCCGTTCAGTGCGGGTTCGTTCATCGGCCCAAAGCGCTGTTCCAGGGCCTCGCACAGCTCCAGCCCGCCCTTCATGCGGCAGGCGAGGTCGTCACAGACGTGCGCAAGCGACGGCGGCGTCGGGTCAACGTAGATCAGCGCGTAGAAGGTCGCCACGCCGTAGGCCTCGGCGGGCGGCACTTCCAGCCGCTGACAGATGTAGTTCAGCGCCCCCGGCGTGATGTAGCCGACGCGTCGCTGAACCGCCTCGAGGACGGGTAGCAGCAGGTGCCGCTGCTCGCGCGGCTCATGGCCGCCGCGGCCCAGGAACGAGTCCGCGTCAGCGTTCTGCCGGTTGCGCTCTCCCAGCCGCGTCTCCGGCGCGCCGATCAGCGCGTCGACCGCGGCTCGCTCGGCGTCGTCGGCTACCGCGTTAGGGATGAGATGCAGGTCCACGAAGGCAGTCTAGATCAATGTCTACTCAGAGGAACAGCGCTGAGCTTTTCGATCCGGATGGCCGCCGCCTTGAACTCGGCGGTGCCCGACTTCGGGTCGGTCTCGTCGATCGTGAGGATGTTGGTCGCGACGTCGTCCTGGAAGTGGAAGGTCATGAAGGCCAGGCCCGGCCGCAACGTCGGGTCGAAGCGTACCGGCGCCTCGATGCGCGCCGCGCCGCGAGACGACACGCACGATCTCGCCATCGTCGAGCCCGAGGCGCCTGCCGTCCTCTGGGTGGATGTCGAGCGACTCGCCACGGCGCAGCGGCGACGTGTAGCCGCCGGTCTGCACGCCCGTGTTGAACGAATCGAGCCGGCGGCCCGTCGTCAGGCGGATCGGGTACTCCTCGCTGAGCTGCTTCCACCGGCGCCTTCGTGCTGCGACGACGTTGAAGGGCGCCAGCGCGCCCTCGACGGGTTCGCCCCAGAGCCGTCCGTGCAGGAACGGGCTCCCGGGATGGTCTTCGGTCGGGCAAGGCCAGTGCAGGCCGTTAAGCTCTTCCAGGCGCTTGTAGCTCATGCCGCCGTGCCAGGTCGAGAGGCCACGCAGCTCGTCCCAGACCGCTTCGGCGGTCGGGTGGCCCCAGTCGTAGCCCAGCGCGGCAGGCCATCTCGCAGATGATCTCCATATCGTCGCGGGCGCCCTGCGGCGGGTTCGAGCGCCTTGCGCACGCGCTGCACGCGACGCTCGGAGCTCGTGACCGTCCCTTCGGACTCGCACCAGGAGGCGGCAGCCGGGAACACGACGTCCGCCAACTCGGCCGTCGCGGTGAGGAAGATGTCCTGCACTACCAGGTGGTCGAGGCCGGACAGCAGCTCGATGGTGCGCTCCATGTCCGCCTCCGACTGCGCCGGGTTCTCGCCGATGACGTAGAGCGACTGTCATCTCGCCGTGCTCCATCGCGTCGAACATCTCGGTCAGGTTCTTGCCGCGCTTCGCCGGCAGCGGCTTGCCGTAGACGCGCTCGAATGGCGCGCGCTGCTCTTCTTTCTCCAGGTCGTTGCCGCCCGGCAGACGGTTCGGCAGCGCTCCCATGTCGCCGCCGCCCTGGACGTTGTTCTGTCCACGCAGCGGCACGAGGCCGGAGCCGTAGCGCCCGACGTGGCCGGTCAGCAGCGCCAGGTTGACAGAGCGCCAGCACGTTGTCGACAGCGTTGTGATGCTCGGTGATGCCCAGCGTCCAGCAGAGCTGGGCCCGGTCGGCGCGCGCGTAGGCGTGCGCCACCTCGCGGATGGCATCGGCCGGCACGCCGGTAATCTCGCTCCGCGTATTCCAGCGTGTAGGGCTCGACCGCGCCTCGATACTCCTCGAAGCCCGTCGTCGCGCGCTTGATGAACGCTTCGTTTTGCAGGCCGGCGGCGATGATCTCGCGCCCGATCGCGTTGGCCAGCGCGATGTCGGAGCCGACGTCGAGGCCCAGCCAGAGATCGGCCCACTGCGCCGGAGCCGGTCCGGCGTGGGTCGACCGCGATAAGGCGCGCACCGCGGTTGATCCCTTTCATCACGTGGTGGAAGTAGATCGGATGCGTTTCGCGCGCATTCGAGCCCCAGAGGATGATGAGGTCGGTCTCTTCAGCCTCTTTGTAGGAGCTCGTTCCGCCCCCAGCTCCGAATACTGTCGTCAGACCGACGACGCTAGGAGCGTGTCAAGTGCGGTTGCAGGAGTCGATATTGTTGGTACCGATGCACCTGCCGGGCGAACTTCTGCGCCAGGTAATTGACCTCGTTCGTGGCCTTCGAGCAGGAGAAGAGCCGAAGGTGTCGGGGCCGTGCGTTGCGACGGTATCGCGGAAACCTTCCGCGGCGCGGCAAGCGCCTCATCCCAGGTAGCGGGCCTCAGCTCTCCGGCCTCGCGGACGAGCGGTTGGGTCAGTCGCGTGTAATGCTTCGGCATCACACCTCCTGGCCGATTAGCTTACGATGGGCGTGATACGCGGTAAAGGTCTGGAGTTCGATTTCGGCATGAGGCGGATCACGCGCTCCGGCGATGTGTATAGAGTTTATCGAGTCCGCCTTCACGAAACCGCATAGCGTTATGTTAAACGACTCCGCCAGCTCAACCGCCAGGCTGGACGGAGCCCCGACCGCCGCGACGACCGGGATGCGCGCCACCAGCGCCTTCTGCAGCAGCTCGAAGCTGGCGCGGCCGCTCAGCATCAGGACCGATTCTGACAGCGGCAGTGCATCTTCCAGGAAGCGCTCGCCGATCAGCTTGTCGACGGCGTTGTGGCGGCCCACGTCTTCTTGCAGCGCAGAGCAGCTTGCCCTCGCGGTCGAACAGGCCGGCCGCGTGCAGCCCACCCGTCTGCTCGAACACAGCCTGTGCGGCGCGTAGCTTCTGAGGTAGCCCGCAGACCACGTCCGACGGACACCACGAAGCCGGCCGGGACCATGTCGCAGCCCTGCACCTCGAGCGACTCCAGCGCTGCTTTACCACAGACGCCGCAGCTGGACGTCGTGTAGAAGTTGCGCTCCAGCCGCGAGGCGTCGAAGACGAGGCCGGGCCGCAACGTCACCGTGACGATGTTGAACGCCTGGTCCTCCTCCTCGTCCATGCAGTAGGAGATGTCGGCGACGTCTTCCCGCGCGCCAAGGATGCCCTCGCCGTGCAGGAATCCGGCCGCCAGTTCGAAGTCGTTGCCGGGCGTGCGCATCGTCACGCGCGATACTTCGGGTCACCGTCTTGCGGCCGTCTTTCCAGATCAGGCGTATCTCCAGCGGCTCTTCTGCCGCAAGCACGTCGTCGTCCTGAGCCCAGGCGCCGTCGCGCAGCCGTCGAACCGTGTGGCCAACGTGACTCCTGGTCTCAAGCGTAGTCATCGGACCGTCGCCTCAGTTCAGCGTTATGACGATCAGCATATCAGAAAGGAAGAGGCCTTCCCGAGTCGCGAAGGCCTCTTCGGAAGTGCAATGCGGTGAGATCAGGCCAGAGGCGGCTTCGTCTCGTCAATCCACTCGTAGGTGTAGAAGCCGTCCAGTCCGTATCCGCGGAACGTCTGCCAGTTCGAGAGCGCCGGCCAGGCGAGCCGCAGGGCCGTCGCGCCGCCGGGATATCGGCTGTAGTAGAACTGCTTCGCCATGTAGCGCTGGAACTCGTGCACGATCTCGACTCGTTTCGCGTTGTCGAACTCGAACAGCACGTCCTCAACGAAGCTTGTTCAACGACGGGGTCGCCGGCCTCGCTGACGCCGCTGTCGTCGGGGTTCCAGCCGCCGAACAGGTTGCCGGTCGGGATGGAAATGCGCCTTCATGAAGGCGCCAACGTCGGGCCCGCCAAAGTCGACGGTGTTCAGCATCTCGTTGAAATTGCCGCGCCCGAAGATGTAGTCGAATATCTCCGGGATCATCATCTGCTCCTGCTTCGTCACCCGAATTCCTGCCTCGGCATCATCCCTCGATGATGTCCTGGGCCGGCTGCTGGCCGAAGCCGAGCGGGTACTGCAGGTGCTGTAATGTCGATGCCGTTCGGGAAGCCGGCGGCAGAAATCAGCTTCTTCGCCTCGGCCAGATGTTGGCGTTCGCGGCTGCCGAGCGTGAAGTACTTGGCGTTCTCGCCGAAATCGCTGCTCTGCGGGTCGAGCCACATGCCTGGGAAGAACATGTAGGAGCCGGGGCCGCCGCACGGGATCGCGGTGTTCCAGCGCCGGTTGTCAGGAATGCCGACCGCCTCGAGCTTGTCCGTCGCAAAGAAGACGTCGATGAACAGGTCGCGGTCCCAGGAGTATTGGACGGCCTGGCGCATGCGGGCGTCCTTCCAGGGACCCTCCGCGCCCATACCGAACCATTCGGTCACCGCCGGTCGAGTCCGGAAGCGCCCACATGATCATTTCCGGGATGTCGTTCTTGATCGAAGGATCGTTTCCGTCGCGAGGCTCATCGGCCCTGGAATATCTCGCCGGCGCGGAACTGCGTCTCCTGCTGCGCGGCGTCAGGGATGATCTGGTATCAGGACCTCATCGGCAAATGGCCGCCAAGCCGCTCGGGATCCTCGAAGTTTGGGTTGCGCTTGAGGACAAGCACGCACGGACGGCTCGAACTCGTCGATGTAGAAAGGCCCGCCGCCGAACTGGTACTTGTTGAAGAAGTTCGCGTCCTGGTCGGCTTGCCTTCCTTCGGAATGATGTAGAAGTAGCTAACGCTGGCATTCGCCAGCTGCACCAGCAAGCGGCGAGTACGGCTTGTCCAGCTTCATCACCACGGTGCTCGGTCCGGCGCCTCCACGAGACGACCGGCGCGTGCGGGTTGGTTTCTGACTTGGCGAACTCACCGCGCGTTGGAGCTGATCGTCTTGAACCGTTCCCATGAGATACAGCACGTCCTCGGAGTCGATTACCCGATTTCCGATCGTGTCCGGCGCGCCCGAATGGAAGGACGGCGACAGCGGCCCGAACTTCTTGTTGGGATTGAGTTTGAAGGTGTAAGTCAGCTTGTCCCCGGAGATCTCCCAGTCTGCGCAAGGTCGCCTGTCGACGTTGAACTCGCCGGGTCCTGCATGCGAGCCGGGCTTAGGTAGACCAGCTTCGTGCCAACGGTATTGGCGAAGCCTTGGGAGAACGGGTCGAAGTTGTAGAGGTCGAAGTTCTGCGGGTCGGCGTTCGCGGCTACCTTGTAGGTCCCGCCCCGCTTTGCCTGGGTGGTGGTGTCAACGGCTTCAAAGAGCTAGGCTCGGGCTGGTCCGCCGGCCGCTGCCGCTGCCGCTGCCGCCTCCACCGGCGTGAGCTGCCACCGGAGCTAGAATCATCATCTCCACCGCAGGCGGCCAGGAAGGCAGCCGCGGCAGCGGCCGTCCCCGTCGCCGTAATCGCCCGGCGGCGGCTAATCCTGCGCTCAAGAACCTTGTCCCAGTAGCGTCGCATCCTGCCTCCCCTTCGCCCTGGCGAGCTGTCTATTTCGGGCGGGGCGCTCGATTTGCCCGGCGGCCTGAAGCCGCCCGCATGATACTTCGGAGCGACCCGAAAGATGCGCCAAATCTATGAGGAGGTCTTACCATTGTCAATAGCTGGGAGTCAGGCGTTGAATCTGGCTCCATTTGAGGTCTGTTTTTGCATTATAAAACATCCGACGAATTACATCTATTACGTTAATGAATTATTCATCTCATGACGGATTACCAGGGCAGACCCTTCAGCCCCATGACGCCCTTCAGCGAAGCGATCTCGCCGGAGTGGAACGCCACGTGTACCAGCACGGTGTCGGCGATCACCCATCCCATCGACTCCTTGCGCCCGAAGAAGTCGATCGCCTTATCGAGGTCGGCGTCGGAGAGGCCGTCGAGGAAAGCGTCCGTCGCCTCCCTGACGGCCTTGCCGTAAGCCTGCAGGTCCGCCATGTGGTTCTGCGCCACCGCGTTCCAGTCGTGATCTGTGCTGTCAGGGTCGAGGCCGAGTTTGCGCAGCCCAGCCGCCCGACGTCAGGATCAAGCTCTTTGCCCTGGATCAGCTGGTTGAAGGCCCAGTCTTCGTTGCCAATCGTGTGGCCGTAGATTTCGCCAATCGGCCCCACCGTCGCGCCGGGTAGCTTCGTTCCCAGGGTCTTCGCGTCGGTCTCCTGAATCGCCGCGTCCAGGTACTGACGCGCCAGACCCAGCATCTCTTTGATTGAAGCTACGCCGTTCATGCCTTCCTCCTGAGTATTCGCGATGAGCCGCATCCTAGCAGGAAACCTGCCCCATGTTTCGAAACTCCTCGGCCCGAGTTTGAGCTAACCTGTAAGCGCCGCTTTCCAGGCAGGCGGTCTAACAGAAAGACTGAGCTCTTGGCCGAGATCCGCATCGATAACTACCTCAACAACCACGAGTTCTTCAGCAATATGGCCGAGGACGTGCGCCAGGGCCTCACATCCAGTCCAAAACGTCTGCAACCCAAGTACCTCTACGACGAGCGCGGCTCCGACCTCTTCGAGCAGATCACCGAGCTGCCCGAGTACTACCCGATGCGTGAAGAGGGAGCGCTGCTCAACCTGATCTCGCCGGGTCTCATCGCTTCCATGGCGCCGAGTGAGATTGTCGAGCTCGGCTCCGGCTCCTCGACCAAGACCCGGGCCCTGCTCGATGCGGGACGCGCCAACGGCTGCCTCAAGCGCTACGTCGCATTCGACGTCAGCGAGTCGATCGTCCGCCTCGCCGCTGACCGACCTGCTCCAGCGCTACAACAGCCTCGACGTCTACGGCATCGTCGGCGACTTCCATCGCCACCTCGACAAGATCCCGTCCCATACGGGACGGCGTCTCGTCCTCTTTCTCGGCGGCACCTTGGGCAACCTCTACCGTGACGAGCGTATCGAGCTGCTGAGCCAGATTGGCGCTTTGCTCGCGCCGGACGACCGGCTCCTCGTCGGCTTCGACCTCGTGAAGGATGTCGCACTCATCGAGGCCGCCTACAACGACACGCAAGGCGTCACGGCCGAGTTCAACCGCAACATGCTCAACGTCATCAACAATGGCCTCGATGGCGACTTCGACCCCGACGCCTTCGAGCACTATGCCTACTTCAACACCGAGAACTCCCGCATCGAGATGCACCTGCGCCCGAAGTCAAAGCAGGTAGCGCATCTGATGAAGCTCGGCCTGACGGTCGAAATAGAGCCCCCGGAGACAATATGGACCGAGAGCTCCCACAAGTTCACACCTGATACGGTACGGCAGATGCTTACAGCGTCGGGCCTTTCGCTCCGGGAGTGGTACGCGGCACCCGGAGACATGTTTGCCCTCGCGCTGGCTGGCCCCGCCTGACGAAGTGCCATTTGACCCTGACCCCCAAGCGGCATCTCGACTACCTTCGACCTCGGTGAGGTGTTCGATCCGACGAAATTTCCTGTTCGCGGCGTTTGCGATGTTTGCCCTGCTCGGACTGGCCACAGCCTGTGGAGGCGGCGATGACGACGATGCAGCCCTCCCGACCGAAGTGCAGCTCACGGGCGCGGACGACGGCGCCGCCGTCCAACTGGCGCTTGGTGGCCAGCTGATCGTTGCGTTAGCCAGCAATCCCACGACCGGATTCAGTTGGTCGGTCGGCGAGGACTCTGACGCAGGTCTTGTCTTGCAAGGTGACCCACGATACGCACCGGCGGGTTCCACGAGTCCGGTCGTTGGCGCCGGAGGCACCGAGGTCTTCAGCTTCAAGGCGCAGGAGCCAGGAACGTCACACCTGATTCTGGAATACAAACGACCGTTCGAACCGGGCGTGGCACCGGAGCAGACCTTTGGCGTCACAGTGGAGATCCGCTAGCACCCATCCTGTAAGCATTGCGTAACCCTTGGGGCGCAGAGGCACGCTAAACTATAAAGCGGTACAGCTCTGTTCCTCTCGTAGCGCTTCAGGGGGCGTCATGAGCACGATGAGACTCGGCCAGCCGGACACGGATCGCGCCTCGCTAATCGAGGCGTTCCGCGAGGTCAGAGCGCAGACCGAGAAGCTCTGCGAGCCTCTGGAGACCGAGGATTACGTCATCCAGTCCGTCTCCGACGTCAGCCCGCCGAAGTGGCATCTGGCGCACACAAGCTGGTTCTTCGAGCACTTTGTCCTGGCCGAAGCGCTGGCCGACTACCAGCGCTTCCACCCCATGTACGCCTACCTTTTCAACTCCTACTACAACCTCGCCGGCGAGTATCACCCCCGCGTCAAGCGCGGCGTCCTCTCCCGCCCTACCGTCGCCGACATCTACAAGTTCCGCGCCCACGTCACCGACCGCATGGCAGACCTGCTCGACAGCGTCACCGACGAGGAGCTGCGTCGAATCGCGCCGACCGTCACCATCGGCCTCAACCACGAGCAGCAGCATCAGGAGCTGCTCGTCACCGACATCAAGCACATCCTCTGGTGCAACCCGCTGGAGCCGGTCTACCGCGAGCGCGACGGCACGCTCGCTTCGGAAGCGCGGCCCGATGGGCTGGCTCGAGTTCAAGGGCGGCCTGCACGAGATCGGCTTCACCGAAGGCGGCAGCTTCTGCTTCGACAACGAGCTGCCGCGGCACCCCGTCTACATGAACGACTTTCGCATCGCCGACCGCCTCGTCACCAACGGCGAGTACATACGCTTCATAGAAGACGGCGGCTACACACGCTCCGACCTCTGGCTCTCGGACGGCTGGTACGCCGTGAACGAGCAGCGCTGGGAGGCCCCCCTCTACTGGGAGCAACGCGACGGCGAGTGGTGGAACTTCACGCTGGCCGGCATGCGCAAGGTCGACCTCAACGAGCCCGTCTGCCACGTCTCGCACTACGAGGCCGATGCCTACGCGCGCTGGGCCGGCAAGCGCCTCCCTACTGAGGCCGAATGGGAGCTGGCGGCCGCGTCGCAGCCCGTCGAGGGCAACTTTGTCGAATCGGAGCGCTACCACGTCGCGGGCCTCAGCAACGGCTCGTCGCAGTTCTTCGGCGACGTGTGGGAGTGGACCGGCAGCGCCTACCTGCCCTACCCCGGCTTCCAGCCCCTGCCCGGCGCCGTCGGCGAGTACAACGGCAAGTTCATGTCGAGCCAGATGGTGCTGCGCGGCGGCTCCTGCGCCACGCCCGCGTCGCACATCCGTCCCACCTACCGGAACTTCTTCCAGCCCTACCTGCGCTGGCAGTTCATGGGCCTGCGCCTCGCCGAAGACGCCTAGACACCACTAACCGCGATCAACTGTCCTTCAGATAGTCCCCGTGCTCGTAGCACCAGATCCACGACTCGTCGGTCAGCGGCATGCGCCGATGATCGGGTGGCCGGTCTGCTTCCAGTGCTCCGTGTCGTGTGAGTTCATCGACTCGCAGCAGCCCACGAATCCGCAGGTCGCGCACATCCGCGACGGCCCGTTGATGCCGCACACCTCGCACTTCTCCGTGTGAGGCGTGACGTCCGCCTTGATGAACTCCGCGGCGTGATTACATTCCGTCTTCAGCATTGAGTCCACCTACTTCCAGAGACGCTTCGTGGCCAGCTTCGCGCCCTCGGCCATCGCCTCGAACTTGGCCCAGACCACTGTCGGGTGGATCTCCGGGTTGTAGCCCGCCACGGATGAGAAGCCGCAGTCGGCGCCGGCGATGACGCGCTCTTTGCCAACGAGGTCCGCGTGAAGGACGATCTGGTCCGCGATCCACTGCGGGTGCTCCACCAGCGCCGTCGCGTGGCTGATCACCCCCGGGATGATGACCTTGCCCTCCGGCAGCTTCGTCTTCTCCCAGACTCGCCATTCGTGCGCGTGCCGCGCGTTCGCGACCTCGTAGGAGTAACCCGACGCGTTGATCTTGAGCATGAGGTCGAGGAAGTCGGCCAGCGGCGCGTCGTTCACTCTCGGCCCGATATTGATGCTGTAGCACGTGTGGTAGCGCATGTTCTCGGCGGGGATATTGCGCAGCGCGTAGTTCAGTATCTCGACCTGCTGCTCGGCCTCCAGGCGGCGCTGCTCCGGCGGCGCCGTGTCGTGGCCGTACATCGTCGCAAACGTCGGGTCGTCCACCTGCAGGATCAGGCCCGAATCGACGATCGCCTTGTACTCGACCGCCAGCGCGTCCGCGACGGCCTGCATGTACTCCTCATCCGTCGTTGTAGTACATGTTGCGGCCGGGCGCGCGCGGCGCCATTGCCGGCATGAAGCCGAAATTCGCGCCCGTCGCCGCAATCGCCGCCTTGAGATTATCGATGTCGCGCTGCAGGTCCGCCATGCCCGTGTAGGTCACGGGGGCTGCTGCAGACCAGCGGCGTACGCTCCTCCTCGATCGGCTTGCGATCGTCGCGCTGCTTCTCGTACCACGCGTAGTACTCCGGGAACGCCAGCGTCTCGCGCGTGTCGCCCCAGCGCCCCATCGCGATTGGCGCGCCCTCGGGTGACGGCTCGAAGCCGCCAAGACGGTGCCGGATGTAGACGTTGAAGCTCGTCTTGCTGATCTCGCCGTCGCAGACGACGTCGACGCCGCACTCAACCTGCTTGCGGACGATCTCTTCGACGCGCCTTACGCAACACCGGGTTGAACGTCGCATCGTCGACGCCATGCCCGCGGATGCGAGCCTGGATCATGTCAAGGATGTGATGCGGCCGCGCCAGGCTGCCGACGTGCGTCGTGAGGATGCGGTCCGTATTCTCCTGCATGGCAGATGCTCCTAGCTGCTAATCCTAGCGCGAGGGTGTGAATACGCTAACGAATCCTGAACTTCAGGGCCAGTGGTACCCGTTGCATGGCAACCACTCTGCCTCACCCGTTAGTGAGGTATTGGGGTCAAACCCCCAAACCTTCAAGTCAAAGTTTGATTGGAGCCGTGAAGTTGCGCTTCGTGCGCTCGTCGCCCGGCGAGAAGTTTGGCAGTACGGTCGATACACCGGCATTCGGGGCGCCGGAGACGACAAGCAATATCGAGTCCGGGCCGCGGGCGCCGTGGATGAACGCGTCGTCCGCCTCGCCTTCCAGACCGAGGATCTTGCCATAGCTCGCAAGCTGCGCCTTCGTCCTGCCCCAGTTCTCCCAGAGGAACTGCTTCGCGTCAGCCTTCGACCAGCCCTTGCTCGCCACGATGTTGGCGTGCTCCGGCCCCATCAGCAACACGCAGCACGAGTTCTGGTTATACGGCGGCGCCTCGTAGATGCCGCCCGCGTAAGACATCGAGTCCGCGATCGTCATCAATATTTCTTCCGGCGTCTGCGTGCTGCGGTGCTCCACGTGCAGGTCAGAGCGCACCATCGCGATCGTCGCCGTGCTGACATTCGCGTCGAATCCGCGCTCGACGTGCAGCGGTTCCCACGGACTGTCTTCTTCGTTCTCGGCGATGAACAGCGCGTACTTGCACGGCGTCCCTTGCGTGCTCTGGTCGAACTCGTGCGGCTTCACGCCGAGCACGTTCATGATGATCAGGCGCATCGCGCGACCCAGCGTCGAGTTCGCGCGGTCACCCGGCCCCAGGATGTTCTCGAGGTAGTTGATCCCCAGCGCGTTGCGCACCGGCCCGTTGACGATGACCATCGTCGCCTGGCCCGTCGTGCTCTGCAGCAGCCCGCCGCCCGAGTCGATGCCCTTCAGCGCGTCGAGCGCTGCCAGCAGCACCGGAAAGTACTCCGGCTTGCAGCCCGCCATGACCGCGTTGATCGCCGCCTGGCGGACGTTGCAGGTGCGGTTGAGATGGTGCTGCACCAGCAGCACGTCGTCCGGGCCGCGGTCCGTCTGCGCCAGCATCTCGACGACGAACTCCTCGACCGGCGGAACGACGGGCAGGCCGTCGGTCCAGCCTTGCTCGAAGTAGTACTCCATCGCCTCGCGCGCCTTGCGCACGTCTTCGAAGGTCAGGTCTTCGACGGACCACGTCGTCACAAGCGCACTCCTATTTGAGCCCGAGAATCTCGATCACCTGCGGCAGCACATCCAGGGCGCGCTGCTTGATCTGGTCGTCTTTGAGATTGCCGATTGGATGCGGCACCATCGCGTACTTGAAGTCGGGGTATCCGTTTCGTCTCGCCATGGCGTTGCCCGCGCGCGTGAACTGATGCGTGATTACGCAGGCCGTCGGGATGCCGCGCTTCTCGAAGAGGGTTGCGTCGGCCACACTGGCCGCACTGCAGCTTCCTCAATCGCCGACGCCCGCCAGTACGGCGTCGCACTCCTCCACCATCTCATCCAACGTGGCGTCCGGCGCTGGCAACGAGAAGCTGGGTTTGGTGTGGTGCACGACGGCCTTGACGCCGTACCGCTCAGACAGCAGCTCGCCAATCGCGTAGAGCACGGCGTCGGCGTTGAGCTTCGAGTTGCTCAGCAGGCCAAGCGTCTTGCCGCGTAGCGTACCGGGACGCGGCGCCAGCAGCTCTCGTCCCTCCTGCGAGGAGCCCTCCGGGTTGAGCAGGATCATCTACCGCTCCTTCTTCCGTTCATCCGCCCGCATTGTACGATGCGTCCTCTCGCCGCACGCCCCCTGAAGGGTGAACCTGCAACTGGTAAAATGTCCGGTCCGTGTCAGCCGAGGGTTTCAACCCTCAGGTTTGATATCTCACTAACGACCCGAGACGATGGCTCTGCGCCCAAACCGCCGTTAACCCGCCAACGCTGCCTTGACGGCGCGCACCAGCGCCGCGTGCTCGCGGTTCGCCACGCTGCGCGGGTCCAGCAGCAGCCGCCCATCTTCAATCCGGCCCACGACCGGCGTCTCGCCCTGCCGTAGCCGCTTCGCCAGCGCCTCCAGCGCTGCGCCGCTTGCCGCCGGGATCGCGACGAGCTTCGTCGGAAGGCTCTCCTCCGGCAGGCTGCCGCCGCCGATCATCGACCGCCCATCCACCACGGTCGCGCCTTCGCCGATGCAGACGCGCCAGCGCGCCGCGCTGTCGCCGTGATTTCCGCCAGAGGCGCGGCGATCATGCGCCAGACCGGCACCTCGCGCTCCGCTTCGCCCTTGGCGTAATGCAGCAATGTGGCGTTGAGCCCCGCGATGCTCGCCTTGTCCATGCGCAGCGCCCGCGCCAGCGGATGCCGCCGCAGCTGCGCGATCAGCTCTTTCTTGCCTACGACGACGCCCGCCTGCGGCCCGCCCAGCAGCTTGTCGCCGGAGAACATGACCAGATCGGCGCCGGCGCGCGATGCTCGCCTGCGGCGTCGGCTCCTCGCTAAGGCCGTAAGCTCGCGTATCGAGCAGGCAGCCGCTGCCGAGGTCGTCCAGCAGCAGCACTCCGCGCTCGTGCGCCAGCATCGCCAGCGACTCCAGCGAAGCGCGCTTCCACGAAGCCGACGACGCGGAAGTTGCTGCTGTGCACTCGCATCAGCGCCGCTGTCTCTTCGCCAATCGCATCCTCATAATCGCGGACGTACGTCCGGTTCGTCGTCCCGACCTCGATCAGTCTCGCGCCGCTCTGCGCCATGACGTCCGGTATGCGGAACCCGCCACCAATTTCCACAAGTTGGCCACGCGAGATCACGACCTCGCGGCCCTGTGCCAGCGCGGAAAGCGCCAGCAGCAGCGCCGCGGCGTTGTTGTTGACCGCGATCGCTGCCTCGGCGCCGGTGACGCGGCAGAGCAGCGCCTCCACGTGGTCGTAACGGCTGCCGCGCTCCCCGGCCTCCAGCTCAAACTCGAGGTTGCTGTAGCCACGGCCGATGGCGCTCATCGCAGCGATCGCCGCGTCCGAAAGCGGCGCACGTCCCAGGTTCGTGTGGATGATCACTCCCGTCGCGTTGATCACGGGGCGCAGGCTGGCGCGCAACGATGCGTAGGCGCGCTCGGCCGCCGCGCCCGCTATCGACGCCAGCGAAACATCGGCGCCGCCGTTCTGCAGGGCTGCCCTTCGCTCCGTCAGCTCGGCGCGAACAGCCTCCGTCGCCGCCGCACTGCCGACCTCGGCTATAGCGCGCTGCAGCGCCTCGTCCGCAAGCACGCGGTCGACGGAAGGTAGGCGGCGGTACTGGTTCGTCATCAGGTCGATTCTACGACTTCTCGCTGCCTCAACTGAGGGGATCGCCTGATTGCGAGGATCGTTAGAGAGGCACACAGTGTGCGCGTGAGGTGACGTTATGTCAGAAAGCGACTCCGAAACACGCACCGAGTCCACCCGCCGCCTGCCCCTGAAGGCGTGGCTGTTCGCGGCCCTGCTCTTCGTCTTCGGCATCCGGATGCTGACGGCTGGGGAGCGCTGACGTGTGTTGCCGCACCGTCGTCAGGCCACTCAACCCCGAGCTGGTACGGGCGACATTGACGGTCGGTCAGTTCAAGCCCGTGTACTTCGCGCCTGACCGGCCCGACCTCGCGACGCGCTGGGAGCGCGACGTCCCCGAGGAGTCCGCCACCGTAACCGTCCACGTGGTCAACGACGGCATCGAGCTCAGCATCTCACCGGCCATCAGCCACTACGATCACCACATGGGCAAGCGTATCGCCGCCGGCATCTACTTCGAGATCGCAGCGCGCTACGCCGAGAAGGTGGGTGGCACGGTCATCCAGCGCGCCACCGTCGAGGGCTGCACGTCAGGCCAGGGTTCCAAAGAGCTGCTGCTGGCGTCCTATCCCGCGATGCCGCTCAGCTTCGAGCGCATCTGCAACGGCTTCCAGGACGCCATCTTCGGCGAGGAGTACGCCCACCACCACGCGGCCTGAAGCTACTCGGCCGTTACCTCGCCAGACATCACCTGCGGACCGTAGATCGGGCAGAAGAACTGGAAGGTGCCCGGTTCTGTCAACGTAAAGCTGACGATCTTCGTCTCGCCCACCGCGATCGGGTTGCTGTCCACGATGCTGCCGATGCGGAAGCGGTGCGCCTGCGTACCAATGTTGACCAGCCGGATCGTGAACTGCTTGCCGACTGGCACCGTAAACTTCGCTGGAGTGAACACGTAATCGGTACCGTTCGGGCCGGTCGGACCGTCCATCGTCAGTTCGAGGTCCACGACCACGTTGGCGTCGGCATTCGAATCGTTCTTGTTATCGCCGCCGCCGCCCGTGAACAGGATCAGGAACAAGGCAATGACGGCAATGATTCCGCCGAGAACGAGCAGGTTCTTCAAATTGCCACCTCATGCCGCCAGCGGAAGCCCCACGGCCTGCGGGTCGGAGGTGGCGCAATCTTGGCCCCGACCCGCGGCGATGTCAACGTTGGCGAGAGTCCGTCTTTGACGAAAGATGATCTGTAATATCAATCCGTTCCACACCGTCTGGCCCGATCCTTTGAAGGGACCGAGTGGCATCTTCCGGACCAACGGATGCTGATCATTTGGATCGATTTCGAATGGTGACGTACCTTGCCGTCGTCGTTGCTCTCCTCGGGCCTTTCATCCCGCTTCTCCACTGCGCGATAGTGCGACTCAAACTAAAGTGCGAATAGCGTGACATCGTAGTTGAATCTAGCCTCGCAAACGGCATCGTCAGACTGTGGAATTCGTTGGGCCGGCTGCCCCAGTGTCTGCTTTCACGACCTACGACTCTGAGCAGTAGGAACGCGCCCAGCAGCAGGAAGCGCTACCATCCATCTCGAAAGAGAGGCAACCGGTGGCTTCGACGATAGAGATCCACGACGGGATGGTGGCTGCGGCGCTGGCTCAACGGAAGCGAATCGGGCAAGCGACAGAGGAAGACCGCTGGACGGGTGCGCTGGCCGAGCGGTTCAGGAGTGACCCTCATCGAGACCCGGAGGGCCTGCTTCAAGCGTTCCTCGATCTTGTTCGTCCCGACGATGTCGTGCTTGACGTGGGTGGTGGCGGTGGCCGCTTCACACTGCCGCTCGCGTTGCATTGCCGCGAGGTGATCAACATCGATCCCTCACCGGGAATGCACGCGGTATTCG
The DNA here is from genome assembly GCA_963766645.1 of uncultured Chloroflexia bacterium. GTDB lineage: Bacteria > Chloroflexota > Dehalococcoidia > DSTF01 > WHTK01 > WHTK01. Next base: position 614,790 of record CAVYAY010000003.1, read on the forward strand.
ACTCCGTGGCGAAGGACGCCGGGATCATCAATGCTCGGTATGTCGAGCAGGACTGGTTAACCACGGATGGCTTCGATTGCGACGTGAGCATCGTTTCTCACGTGACCTACTTTGTGGCCAACATCGAAACGTTCATCCGCAAACTCGAAGCCGCGACGCGGCGTCTGATCGTCATAGACGTGACTGCCACTCCGAACCCCAACCGGGGTGCTGATGTCTTCGAGGCCGTCTGGGGTGAAGATCAGTCTCTCGTCCCAGGTTACAAGGAACTCCTGCCCGCGCTGTGGGAAATGAACATCCTGCCCGAGGTGAGCGTGCTCCCCGAAGGCAGTTTCCGGGTTCAAGGCCCCCTGGTGGCAGGCGTCTTTCCAACCCGGTTCGATGCCATCCACTCGCTGCTGCAGGGCAGTGTTGGTGGACAATCGGAAAGCGCTCGCTGGGCCGCGGCAGTCGATTCGCATTTTGACGAGCTCTTCGCGCCAACGGAGGGAGGGTTTCTGAGGCGGTACACGCCAGATCAGAGGCAGGTATTGATTAGCTGGAACCCGACGCAACGTGGTGGCGGTTGAGGATTCTAAGGCGACTAAGCTAAGAAGGCTACCGGGGTCTATCAATACGAAGAGACGGGCGATGTGTGCTTGACCCGTTCGCTCGTCACCGTGCCGCGATTCTGTCGTGAAGGAGTGACGGTGGCAAACACCTTCCGCGTAGCAGCTCCGAACGTCCACGCACGTCTTCCGCGGTTCTTCGGCGTTGCTGTCGCGGTTGCTGTCAATCGTTGGAGCAGAGAGCTTACGCCCTAACTTGCTTAGCCCACTTAAGGCTAAATCAGATTCGAAATTTGGCGGGAGTGCGAGGGAGTCGAACCCTCCTTTCAACACGCAGGTGCCGAAACAACGATTTTGAAGACCGCAGAAGCCACCGGGCCCCATCCACTCCCGCACGTAGCTTACTAGGCGGTTCCCTCAGACGTAACGCTTCTTCTTCAGCCTTCGTCGTGGTCGGCTCGCACCACCGTGTACGCGAACGCGCCGAGGATCGCGCCGATCGGCGGCGCGATGAGGTAGATCCAGTAGTCGGATAGCTCGCCGGAGATCAGCGCCGGTCCCAGGCTACGCGCCGGGTTCATCGAGCCGCCGGTAATCGGCCCGCCGATCAATACGTCCAGCCCAACCGTCGAGCCGATCGCGAGCGCGGCTCCGGCGCCAACGGCGCGCACGTCCGTGGCCACAGCCGTGATCACGAACATCAGCAGAAACGTCAGCACGATCTCCATGCCGATGCCCTGTGCGTCGCTGCCGGACGGACCGGTCACACCGCTCTTCAGCGCATCGCCGAATAGCGCCCACAGGACCGCCGCCCCGATGATCCCGCCGAGGAACTGCACAGCGATGTACGGCGCGACCTCGCGTGGCTGAAAGTGCCGGAACAGCGCGAAGGCGATTGTCACGCCGGGGTTGAAGTGCGCGCCGGAGACGTGGCCCACGGCGTAGATCAGCACCATGATGATGATGCCGTTGGCCGCGGCAATGCCCTCCAGCGTGATGGCGCCGTCCCGGTAGGACGAAATCACGGCGGAGCCGGGGCCGAAGATGACCAGGAGAGCTGTGCCGATCAGCTCGGCAGTCAGTCGCTGCGGCAACGGCACGCTCAGGAGTGGTGGCTCCCGCCGCGCGAAGAGCGTCATGACCGAGATCATATGGCTACCACCGTCTGTTTAAGCCAAGCGAGGGCTTCTTTGTCGATGCAGTAGCCGGACCGCGGACCCGGGCCGCACTGCCTTATCAGCCCTGCATCCTTGAGCACGCGCAGGTGCTCCGACACTGTTGATTGCGCCAGCCCGGCGTGCCGCGTGAAGTCCACGCAGTTCGCCTCGCCGGAATCCGAGAGTAGCTGCACGATCTCTAGCCTTACCGGATGCGACAGCGCCTTCAGCATCGTTGCCAGCCTGTCCGCGTCGAGCCCAACAAACTTCACCTGCTCCATACCATCGCCAAATTACGATGGTCGCGCGGCGGCGGCAAGGCCTGGAGACGTGCTTTTACAAGACGTTTACGCCTCCAGTGTCGGGTACGGGGGTGTCACACTAGTCGAGTGAAAGTGGACGCCGCGCTCGCGGCCTTGTGGCTGACCTGTCTGATCGCCTTCGTGGCGCTCGGACTCTACGTCAGCGCCCGTGACGCGCCCGGCGTTGACCTCGACCTCGCCCGGGCAGTCCAGGACCTGCCGAACGTCCTCGGCCCGCTGTTCGACGCCGTTAACTGGCTGGGCAGCGGTTGGCCCGTGTCATTGCTGGCGCTGTGCCTGGCGGGCGTCTTTCTGACACGCGGGTTGCGCCTGGAGACGGCGCTTCTTGCCCTGAGCTTCGCCGCTCGAGGGACGCAGGCGTTGATGAAGGAGCTCTTCGCGGCGCCTCGCCCGCTGCCTAGCCAGGTCGATGTGAGCCAGACCCTGGGCTCGTTTGCCTATCCGTCCGGCCATGTTGTCGGAACCACGGTCTTGTTTATCTTGCTGCTCGTGTTCGCACCGCGTCTCCGCCTGCATAGCTTGCTAACTCGCTTGCTCCAGGCCGCGTGTGTCGTGATGGTGCTGAGTATGCCGCTGGCGCGCGTCTGGGCCGGCGCCCACTGGCCGTCCGATGTGCTCGGCGGCTATCTCTTCGCGCTGCTCTGGCTGATCCCGATCCTGCGTTTCGAACCTTCCCTGAGTAGATACCTGCATCGAGACGCTCCCCTCTAGAATGACCCTATGTTCGTGATAGGCACCGCCGGCCACGTCGACCACGGCAAGTCGGCGCTGGTGCAGGCCCTCACCGGCATCGACCCGGACCGGCTCCAGGAGGAGAAGGACCGCGGTATGACCATTGACCTCGGCTTCGCCTGGATACGGCTGCCCGGAGGCACCGAGGTCAGCATCGTCGACGTGCCCGGCCACGAGCGCTTCATCAAGAACATGCTGGCCGGCGTCGGCGGCATCGACCTGGCGCTGCTCGTCATCGCGGCGGACGAGGGCGTCATGCCCCAGACGCGGGAGCACCTCGCCATCCTCGACCTGCTCGGCGTGCAGCGCGGCGTGCTCGTCGTGACCAAGTCAGACCTCGTCGAACCCGACTTCCTCGACCTCGTTGCGGCGGACGTCGAGGACGTCGTCAAGGGCACGACGCTGGAGGGTTCGCCCCTCGTGCGCTGCTCCGCCGTCACGCGCGAAGGCCTGGACGAGCTGCTGGACGTGATCGAGCAGCGCCTCTCCGAGACGGAGCCGAAACGCGACCTCGGCCGCCCGCGCCTTCCCATCGACCGCGTCTTCACGATCGCCGGTTTCGGCACCGTAGTCACCGGCACGCTGATCGACGGCACGTTGAGCGTCGGCCAGGAGGTCGAGATTATCCCCGCGGTCGAGGGCGGCCACCTGACGACGCTGCGCAGCCGCCTGCGCGGCATCCAGACGCACCGCAGCAAGGTCGAGCAGGCGGAGCCCGGCACCCGCACCGCTGCCAACCTCGCCAACATCGAGCCCGACCAGCTATCGCGAGGCCAGGTCGTGACCACGCCGGGCTGGCTGCGCCCCTCCGAAGCCGTCGACGTACGGCTGAAGGCGCTGGAGTCGCTGGGGCGGCCCCTGCGGCACAACCTCAACGTGACGTTCCACAGCCTCGCCGCCGAAGCCCCGGCCCGCCTGCGGCTTCTCGAAGTCGACGAGATGCTGCCCGGCGAAGAGACGTGGGCGCAGCTACGCCTCTACAAGCCCACCGCCGTGCTCAAAGGCGACCGCTTCATCATCCGCGACGCCAACGACACGCTGGGCGGCGGCGTCATCGTTGAGACGCAGGCGAAGCGCCACCCACGCCGTCGCCCCGGCGTCATCGCCGCGCTGGAGCGCCAGCAGTCCGGGGACCCCGCCGAGACCGTCTACGCCGCTATCGCCGCGTCCGAGCCCGCCGAGCTGCGAGCCGTCCTGACACGAACCGACCTCCCCGCCGGCGCCGCGGCGGAAGCCGTAGGCGCGCTGGTCAGCACAGGACGCATCGTCCTCCTCGGCGAGGGTGACACGCGCACCGCCTACACGGCAGGCGGATTCGAACGCCTGCGCCTGAAAACGCAGTCAACGGTCGAGGCGTATCTCAAGCAGAACCCACTGCGGGCCGGCATGGGCCGCGAGGAACTGCGCAGCCGTCTCGGCCTGGCGCAGCGCCTCTTTGCGTCAGCATTAGAAGTCATGATGGCGCGCGAAGACGTCGCCGACGCCGGTGGCGCAATCGCGATGCCGGGATGGGCGCCTCGGCTCTCGCCGCAGCAGCAGCAGGCGGCTGACGCCTTCCTCGCCGCGCTGAGCGCGGACCCCTACTCGCCGCCAACGGAAGGACGTCCCTCAGAGGAGCTCGTGGCGTACCTGGTGGACGCAGGACACGTCGTCGACGTCGGCGGCATCGCCTTCACGCGCGAGGCGTTCGACGAGATGACCGCGAAGGTTGTCGAGGCGCTGCGAACACAGGAGACGATAACGATGGGACAGGTACGGGACATGCTCGGCAACTCACGCCGTTATGTGCAGCCCTTCCTCGACGAACTCGACCGCCGCCACGTCACTATGCGCCGCGGCGACGAACGTCTGCTGCGCCGCGCCTAGCTCTCGAGTACTAACCCGGCGCCCTCGCGCACCTCACCGATCACGGCCGCCGGCTGCCCCTCGCCCTGCAGCGCCTCGACGAGCGTCGCCGCGTTCGCGGCGTCCAGTGAGATCAGCAGCCCGCCCGAGGTCTGTGGGTCCAGCAGCAGGCGCTGCATCTCGGCTGAAACGCCGCCCAGTCCCTCGATACGCGGCACAAGGTAGTCGCGGTTGCGGTTGACGCCTCCGAAGTCGACGCCGTCGGTCGCGTACTTCAGCGCGCCCGGCAACAGCGGCAGGTCGCCGATCCGCAAGACGAGGCGCACGCCGCTGTGCTCTGCCATCTCCAACGCGTGGCCCGTGATCGCAAACCCCGTGACGTCGGTCACGGCGTGCGCGCCGGCCTCACGCGCCAGGTGCGAGGCGTGACGGTTCAGCGTTAGCATGCTGTTTACGGCGGCTTCGAGATGCCCCGGGTCGACGAGGTCCCGTTTCGCAGCGGTCAGGACGAGACCGGTGCCCAGTGCCTTCGTCAGCACCAGCGCGTCCCCGGGCCGCGCGCCTTCTTTCGACATTACCTGGTTCGGGTGCACGAGGCCCATGACGGACAGTCCGTACTTCGGCTCGGCATCGATTACGGTGTGCCCGCCGGCGATGATCCCGCCCGCCTCGGCCACCTTGTCGGCGCCGCCGCGGAACACGTCGGTGATCACCTCGGCCGGCAGGTCCTCCGGGAACCCGGCGATGTTCAGGCACAGCACGACCTCGCCGCCCATGGCGTAGACATCGCTCATGGCGTTGGCGGCGGCTATCGCGCCATACGTCCAGGCGTCGTCTACCACGGGCGGGAAGAAGTCCACCGTCTGCACCACGGCCGTCTCGTCATCGAGCTGGTAGACGGCGGCGTCGTCCGTCACACCAACGAGGAGGCGCGGGTGGTCTTCCGGTTTGAACTTCTCGATCAGGGGGCGCAGTACCTGCGCCAGCAGGCCGGGACCGGCCTTACCGGCTCAACCCGCGCACGAGGCCAGTGAAGTCAGCCTGATGACGTCGTCTCGGCTCATCCCACACCTCCTTCACAACGAATCGACGGCCCACGAAGGGGCCGTCCTAGATTCTAAGTCACGCGAGGGAGTGCCGGCCGTTAGTGCGCCTGCGACTCCGGTCGTGTGGCGAAACGCGTCGAGATCATGTTGGGCGGCGGTGGTCCTGGTGGCGGCTGCCCGCCGTTGGCCTCCGTTGCAGCCGCACGCTCCGCCGCGAAGCGGTCGCGCAGGTCGTACAGCGCCTGGCCCATCCGCGTCTCGTGGTAGAACCATGTCCACATGCGAGCTCCACCGGGCGGCGGTGCGCCGGGCTGCTCGTTGGCCGCCTCCATGTAGTAGGCCTTCACGTCGTCGGCCATGAACCGGATCGCTTGCGGCATCGGGTCGGTCAGTCCTTTCGGCGGCTCGGGGTCTTCGCCCGCGGCCATGCGCGCCAGGAACTCGGCGATCTCGTCCATGCGGTCCGCCGTAAGGCCGCTGAGGCCGAAAGTCGTGCGCCCGCGGCGACGGATCGACTCGGCGTACCACGGCGCCAGGCCGCCCACCTCCTGCGTCAACGACTGCGCCAGCGCATCGGCGGGCGTCGCTGCGGCCTCTAGGGGCGGTAGCGGCAGAGCGCAGCTCCACGCCAGGTCCATCTCCTCCGTCACAGGCGAGTCGTGTGGGTAGTCTTCCAGCACGGGGCCGGATTCCCGCGAGAACAGCGCCAGCAACGAGCGCAGCACGTCCTTCTGGAAGTCGGGGTAGTTCGGCGGCCCTAAGGGACGGCCGAGCTCGAACGGCACCCAGAGCGCGCGCGGTGGCTTGATCTGCTCGGTGTGCTCCCGGATCAGGCTGATGCAGGCCGTCGCAACGCCTTCAGCCTCGATGTAGTGTGAGAGCCCGCCTACGGCGCGCGTGCACTGCGGTCAAACCGGGATGAGGATCGCCGCATCGACGCCGTCCTCCTTCAGCAGTCTTGCAACCTGCGGTGCCGTTTCCACCATCCGTGTCGGGTCCGTGGCTCCCATGAACGAGTAATGCCACTGGGCCACCGAACCGATTTCGCCATCCGCCGCCATCTGCTTCAGATGATCCAGCGGGAATACGACATTCACGTCCTGCTGAAAGCCGCTGCGGTCGAAATTGATGCTGACGTGGCTCTGGGCCAGCTCGCTGTAGTCGAGATCGACAGGCAGTATGCGGTAATCGGCTGAACCGCCGGCGAACTTTGGGTCGCTGGCGCGGTGAAGGCCCGCGGTGGAGACGATAGCGATGCGTGCGGTCTTGAGGTCGGGGCCTGGTACCCACGGTGTCGGGACCGAACTCCGGCATCTTCTGGTTGCGCAGGCCTTCGGCGTAGTCAGGCGGCAGGTCTGAAAGGCGTACCATTGCCAAGTAACGCTAGCCGATCAACGCGATTCAGTAAAGCACTTGATATTTTGTGACGGTCATGGAGATGCTCTAGCGCAATGAGCCAGGGAATCCCCCGCGGCGCCGTCTGTACCTCATGCCAGAAACGCGCCGCTGGCTTCGTCATCGCGGGGCGAGAACGCTGCGTCTGGTGCTTCCTGCGCTACCGCCCCATGCTGCAGCGCTCGCTGGTCACGGCCATCGTCGTCGGAACGATCCTCGCCGCGATCAATCAGGGCACCGTCCTCGCCGACGGCGACTTCCCGGCCGAACTCTACTGGAAGCTTCCGCTGACCTACTGCGTGCCGTTTTGCGTTGCGACCTGGGGCGCCTTGATCAACACCCGCATCCGCCTCGCCTAGGCCTCTTCAACACTCTTCAGCGCGGGTATGGGGTGTCCCCATCTTTCAAAGCCTCCAACAGCCGCATCCGCCACGCTTAGTCGGCCAGCCGCCGCAGAAATGCCGACGTGAAGTCAACGGCAAGAACGATGATCAGGTACCAGATCAGGATCAGCGTCACCTCCGTGTACTTGAAGTAGCTCATCGCCAGCCTGAAACTGGTGCCGAGCCCGCCCGCCGAGACGAACCCGACGACTATCGTCGTGCGAATCACGACCTCCCAGCGGTACAGCAGGTAGGTTACGAATCGCGGCAACGCCTCCGGCAGCACGCCGAACAGCGCCACCTGCAGCCTCCCGGCGCCGGCCGACTGCAACGAGCGCATCGGCCGCGGGTCCAGCCCCTCGACGACCTCCGAGCCGAGGCGCCCCAGGACGCCCGAGTTGTGGATACCCAGCGCGACAGCGCCGGGCAGGATACCGGGCGTAAACGCGAATACGATGATCAATGCCCAGACCAGCTCGGGGATCGAGCGCGTGAACGTGAAGAAGGCGCGTGTCAGGCCATAGAGGACGGTCGAGATCGGCGACTTGTACGGCGCCAGCTCACCCACCATCACGTTGCGAGAACCAAAGATGAACAGCACAAATGCGACGGCGCCGGCGATGCCGATGCCCAGGATGCTCATGGCCACCGTGTCGAGTGCCAGGCCCGCCTTCTCGCGCCACTCGCTCGCCTTGAAGAACGCGGGCGTGGCGGACGAATTCGTGCCTGCCAAGTCACCCAGGAACGTCCATGCCCGATCCAGCGTCTCGCCGTTGAAGAAGCCCGACGCCTGCAGCCGGTCCGACGTCAGGATGCTGTACCACGATACGACAACCAGCACCGCCATCATCACGAGCTGACGCCTTGATGAAGTTAAAGGAGGGAAGCGCCATTCGTGGCGGTATCTCGACCCTGGTCGCCTGGCTCATTCCGCTAGCGTCCTGCGGAACTGCGTGCTCCAGAGATCGACCGCCACGATCAGCGCCATGAGGAAGAAGACATATGTCCACATGCGGGAGTAGTCCAGGTCGGCCAGCGAGAGCTGAATCTGCTGTCCGAGGCCGCCCAGCCCGACGAAGCTCATGATCGCGGCGCTGCGGATGCCGCACTCGAGGCGATAGAAGCCGTAGCTGACCATGTCCGGCGTCGCCATCGGCAGCCGGCCATAGAGCAGGACGCGCCACTCTCGCGCGCCGGCGCTGCGCAGTGCGCGCAGCGGGCCCTCCGGGACGTCTTGCAGCAGCTCGGCGTAGATGCGGCCCAGGATGCCGCCGTACGGTATGCCCAGCGCGAACACCGCCGCCATCGGCGATAGGCCAATCGCCGCCACGAAGATCCAGGCCCACACCAGCTCGTGGATGGCGCGGAAAAACGCCAGCACGCCGCGCGCAATCGCGACGTTGCCGCGTCGCAGCCACACCGTACGCGTCGTCGTGCCGGACGCGATGATCCCGGCGGGCAGGCCGATCGCGAGCCCCACAGTCATGCCGGCGACGGCGTACGCCAGCGTCGTCCACGTCTCCCGAACCGCCCTGCTCAGCACGTCGTGCGACAGGTTGGGCCGCGACATGGCTTCGAAGATGTCGACAATCGCCGCTACCCCTCCGGCATGCAGGAGCTTGCCGTGCCAGTGGACGGTGGTCAGGCTGAGCAAGAACGCCGCGATCAGGATCGCCGTCAGCGCGCCGCGGCCTTGCAGCGCCTCAAGTTTCGGCACGCAGGCCCCCTAACTCGTAGAGGTCGGCGAGCATTCCGTCCGTCACCGTCGCGCTCGCGAGGTCGAACTGAACCTGGCCGTTTCGCAGGCCGATCAGCCGGTCGAAATGACGCCGCGCCAGCTCAACAGAGTGGACCGAAGCGACCAGCGTCTTGTCCCGCTCCCGCGCGGCGCCCACAAGAAGCTCCAGCACCTCCTCGGCGCGCGCCGGGTCGAGCGATGACACCGGCTCGTCGGCCAGGATGATCGCGGGGTCTTGCAGCAGCAGCCTCGCGATCGCGACGCGCTGCTGTTCGCCGCCGGACAGCTTCGCTGCGCGCAGGCCTGCCCGATCCCTCACCCCGACGCGTTCTAGCGCCGCCAGCGCCGACTCGCGTTCCAGCGGCCAGACGAGCGAAACTATCGTCTTGGCAAGACTCCATTGCCCCAGACGGCCCGCTAGCACGTTGAGCAGGGTCGAGAGGTGCGGGACGAGGTCGAACTGCTGGTGGATCATGCCAACCTGACCCGCCAGCATCCGCCCTGGCGCCAGCGTCCGGATGTCTGTGTCGCCCAGACGCACGCTGCCGCTGCTCGCCGGCACCTCACCGGCAATCAGCGAGAGCAGCGTCGTCTTGCCACTGCCGCTCGGGCCGAGCAGGGCGATCGTCTCACCCTGCTCGACCGACAGCGACAGAGGCTGTAGGGCCTGAAAGGCCCCGTAGGTCTTGCCTACTTTTTCCAGTGTCAGTGCAGCCACGATGCCTACTCGATCAGTCCAAGGTCACGCCCAATGTCCTCGATTGCGTCGTAGTTCGAGTTCTGCGTGGCGATGAATTTCGACTGTTCGAACGCGTCGAAGATCTCTTTTTCGATACCACCGTTCGCCGGGTCGATGGCCAGCATTGCATCGATGATCTTTTGCGTAGTTCCGGCACCGAACTTCTCGTCCAGGTCCGGGCGGGCCACCCAGTGGTAGTCGTAATACGGTGGCGTCGTGAAGAACACGGCGACCTTCGTCTCGTCGACTTCGCCAGCCTGCACGCGCTGGTTCCAGACACTGGCGTTGAGCGCGCCTGCGTCGACGGTCCCCGCCTCCACCAGCTTCCACGTCGCGTCGTGCGAGCCGCTGTAAGTCACGGACGCGAAGTCCTTATCGGGGTTGACGCCTGCTTCTTTGAGGTAGAAACGCGGCATCAGGTTGCCGGAAGTCGAGCTCTCGCTGCCGAAGCTGAAGCTCTTGCCTGCCAGGTCTTCCAGCTTCGTTATGCCGGAGTCTGGCGCGGCCACGAAGACCGAATGGAACGCCTCGTCCGTCTCGCGCTGGACGATGGCGACAGCGCCGTCGACGGCGAGCCGAGCCTGCACGCCGGTCAGGCCGCCGTACCACGCGAGCTCGATATCGCCGTTTCGGAAGCCGGTAACCACCGCCGCATAGTCGGCCGACGGTAGGTACTCGACCTTGATACCGATTTTATCGGTCAGGTATTCGCTGAGCTTGTTGAATCGCTCCTCGAGTACTGCGACGTCCTGGTCCGGTATGCCGCCGATGTACAGCGTCTTGCCAGAGGCGGATGAGCCGCTGTCGCTTGCGCTCGAAGAGCCAGAATCGTCATCGCCACCGCAGGCGGCCGCGAAGACGGCAAGCGCCACCACCACCAGCGGAAGCAGGAGAAATTTCGTAACCGCGGTCAAGGGAATCCTCCACTAGAAACGGGTGCTGCAGCACGTGAAGCACCTCCGGGTTCAAGTGGAGCAAAGCCGAATGTTCGAAGACGGCGAAAAGCTAAGCACCCATAACCACTCGGACCCGGAGTGGTAATGAAAGTGCTCAGGTGAAGCCGGCGCCGTAGCCATTGGCTACGCGACAGTCGTCAAGGCAGTTGAAGAAGCCAGAAGTCATCTCTTTGCTTGCGGACAGTGAACGCGTTCCGTGGCGGAGCGTCAACCGCTCCCGGGCAGTTCTCTCGCGCTTTCTCCCGATAGCGGCATCCCGGTGCGCTCCACGAGTTGCGCCGCCGGCACGACGGGAAGCGTCGTGATATGGACCCCGGCGCGCACGCCTAGCTCCAGCGAAAAGCGTGCGATCGCGTCATTGCCATCGGCTTCAACGAGCGTCACGAAATCGAACTCGCCCAGCACGGCGTAAACGCCCAACGTCTGCACGGTCGGCATATTGATCTCGCCCTCGGCGCGCAGCAGGTAGTCAGGGTCATCGAGTGCCTTCGCCTGGCCCTCAGGCGTAAGCGTTAGGAGGAGGATGTACGTCGCCACGGCATGCTCCCATCCGTGAATCAGCCCGCCTGGCTGCCCCATTTCTCGACGTCGAACTCGTCCGGCAGCCCAACCCACACGTGGACCAGCGGTCCTTCGATCTCGCGATGGCTGTGGCCTTCACCCGTCAAGTCGTCCGCCATGTAGATGTCGCCCGGCCCAAAGCGGCGCTTGGTGCCGTCGCCTGCTTCGATCTCGACGATCCCCGCGAGGCAGAAGATCAGCTGACGCCGTGGCGCCGGGTGAAGCTCCAGAAAATGCTGCGTCCCGTCCGACTCACGCACCATCGTCGTCGTCGTCGCAAAGAACTCGCTGCGCCCGCGCTCATCGACCGGTATATCGAGCTCCTCGAAATGCGTCCGATCATTGGGGCCGGTGTAGAAGCGCGTGACCTTCACGAATACGTCCTCTCTGGCAACGGCACTAAACGACGGCCGAATGCGCCCTCCGACGCGTCCCTCAGACCACGGACCTCTCGGCTATTGACCAGGTAGGATCATAACCGGCGCCACGTCCTCGCGAATCACCTGCTGCGCCACCGTGCCGAACACACGCTGGGCGATGCCTGGGCGCGTCGTACGCGCCATCACGATGAATGTCGGCTTCGTCTGTCGCGCTACCGCGGCGATCGCCGCAGCCGGGTCATTGCCGATCTCGAACGCCATGTGGACAGTGAAGCCGTTGGCCTCCAACACCCTCGCCTTTGGCGAGAGATAAGACTGCAACTCGTCTAGTTGGCGCTGCGATGCCTGGTCCGAGGTATCAGCGTAGACCGGCATGTCGGGCCTGGTGAAGCCGGCAACACCACCCCCAGGCACTCCCATGCCGCTACCCATGATTATCCTCCCGGGCCGCACACCGGAGGGCGTCTCTCGTTCCGGCTGAGCAATCGAAAGCAGAATGACCTCGTCGCCTTTCTCACAGACGGTTGACAGCACCTTCAGGACGTTCTCCGCTCCCTCGGATTGATCCAGCGGAATCAGTACTCTTCGTGGCATGGACGTCTAACCTCCTCGCGGGGAACTCGCGTAAGAGATGCTACTCCCTGAAAGCCGGTTTCTGCTAAGGGCCGTTTGGCGTCAGTTTACGTTCCAATCTGCTAGTCGCCGAAGTTGAACGAATAGGTACGGTAGAGGAAGGGTATCTTGATGATGCCCATCAGGTTCAATCCGAGAACGATCAGCAGCACGCCGGCGATCTTTTCTATCGTCGGCATGTTGTCCTGCAGCACATAACCCACCGCGCCGACCGAGGCGCCCAGCGTCACAAAGACCGCTGAGAAGCCACCGACAAACGCGAGCGCGTGCCTGAACGCAACGCCCCGCTGACCCTGAAACTCCGAGACCTCGCCCGTCAGCCCGGCCAGGTGCGCCAGATAGGCCGGAACGAGCGGCAAGCAACACGGTGACAGGAAGGCGACGATGCCCGCACCAAACGCGGCCACGAACCCCAACGGCCCGCCGACGCCGTCGCCCAACGACCCCTCAGCGTCGGTGACCAGCCCTGCCGTACCTGTGAAGTACTCATTGAAGATCGTGAAGCGGTCCAGGAAGATTCAGGACCCCCACCATCACGACGATCGCGCCGCCAACGACCTCGATAATCGGAAGCGCGGGGCGAATCTTGCGCAACCCCGCCATCACTTGCCCCATCGCCAGGCCGGCGAGCAAGAACGGGATGCCCAACCCGGCCGACCACGCTGCCAGCAACAGCGCGCCTCGCACCACGGTGCCGCCGTCATACGCCAGCGCGAAGATCGCTCCCAGGATCGGGCCGATACACGGTGTCCAGCCGACCGCAAACGCGGCGCCAACCCCGATCGACTTGCCGTATCTCACGGCAGGATGCTGAATCTGTACTTCGCTGCTCACATGTTTGCGGCGAGGAACGCCTGCATTAACTATGTGCCTGGCAACCTCGTGCCGCAACGGCTCTGCGCCGAAGCACCGCTCCTAACGACGCCCGGAAGGCCTCGCGAGCACCTGTGACGTCGCTTCCGTAACTTGGGTCGATCGTAGGTCACGCCACCGCCCGACGCAGAAGCGACACTTGAACCGCGTCTCGCCGGCCTCGTGATCCCCTTGCCGCAGCCATATCGTTCGACAACCGCTAGACTGAGGCGTCGCACGCCCCGTAACTAGAAAGGCACCATCATGCACGGCAATCCCGTAAAGGAAGCCGTCCAGCGCGGTGAGCCCCTGTTCGGCACCTGGATCAACCTGGTGCGCAATCCCGCCATCCTGCCGTTGCTCAAAGCCTCCGGCCTCGATTTCGCCCGCGTCGACATGGAGCACGCCTCGCTGAACATGGAGTCGCTGGCCGACATGGCGCTACTGGCCCGAGCAATCGATTTCCCGATTTTCGTCCGACCGCCCGAGGCCAACCGTGAATGGATCACGCGGCTGTTAGACGCCGGTGTCTGGAACCTGCACTGCCCCCAGGTCGACACGGCGGACCAGGCTGCCGCGATCGTCGAAGCCGCCTACTACGCACCGATGGGGTCGCGCGGCCAGGCCGGCAACAGCCCTGCCAACGAGTTCGAGACCGGCATGTCGATGGCAGAGCGCATGGCGTACGCCAACAGCCAGGTCTTCGTCACCGTCATGCTGGAGACAGGCGCCGCCTTCGATCACCTGGACGCCATCGCCGCCATGCCCGGCATCGACGCCCTTACGCTCGGCCCGACCGACCTGGCGCAGGACCTCGGCGTATACGGAACGGCGGACGAGGGCCGCGTCCTCGACGAACGGCGTCAGATGATCATCGACGCCGCCAGACGCCACGGAAAAACCACCGCGATGCTGGTGAACAGCGACGCTCAGGCGCGCCAGTGGAAAGAAGCCGGTGTCATACTCCTCGGCTACTCATCCGAGGTCGGCGTGCTGCAGGCGGGCTATCGCCGCGCGCTCAAGGAAATCAAGGGAGGCTAAATGGACCTGGCAGGCAAACGCGCCATCGTAATCGGTGGCACCTCCGGCATCGGGCTCGCGACAGTACGACAGCTCGTGGCCGCGGGCGCGAAGGTGACCGCGGGCAGCCGCTCGGCTGATCACCTCGCTTCGGCGAAAGAACAGGAACCCGGCGCCAACTTCATACGAATCGATGCGCTGGACCGCGCCGCGCTCGAATCGCTCTTCGCGGAGCACGAGGGCTTCGACGTGCTGGTCAATGCCGCCGTCCCTCGGGAGCGCGCCTGGGGGCCCTTCCTGGATATGGACCTCGACGCTTTTCAGGGTACGTTCAACAAGCTCTGGGGCTACACGAACTCGGTGCGGCTCGGCGCGCCTCACATGGCCGAGACCGGCTCGATCGTCCTCGTAAGCGGTTTCCCGGCCCGCAAGGCCGGGCCCGGGACTAGCGCCATCGCCGCCGTCGGCAACGCCGTCGAGAGCATTCGTCCGCGCCGTCGCCGTCGATATCAAGCCGCGCCGCATCAACGTCGTCTCGCCGGGAATGATCGACACCCCGATGATCGCCGCGACCGGTGCCGAACGAGAGCAAGCGTTTGCCCGCATGACCGGCAACAACCTGATCCCGCGCATAGGCACGGCGGCCGAGGTGGCCGACGCAATCCTCTTCTGCCTGCGCAACGACTTCGTCACGGGGACAACCGTGGACGTCGACGGTGGCGCGCTGCTGCCATAAGGTCTGGCGCAAACACAAGGAGGCGGCTCCAGATTGGAGCCGCCTCCTTGTTTCTCGCTCGGCAAGTTACGGCACAAGGTAAGTGACGGTCAGGAAGGGGCGCTTGCTCACCGAGTCACCTGAGGCGAACTTTGCCCAGATGCTAGGCCCGAAGCCGTTGTTTTCAGATTGGAACTTGATCCGGAACTGGGAGCGCTCGCCACGTTCCGCACGGTGTTCCCAGTCCTGCATCACGGCGCCGACAACGCTGGCCTTCTTCAGGTTGTTAGCCGAAGAGGAACTCAGCACCCAGTCGGTCGGGGTCGGTGCCAGGCAGAGACCGTTGCAGAAGGGGATTGCAGTCATGTTCCAGTCGCTGGTACCCAGCGAGCCGTAGCTCACGCTCTGAATCATGACCTTGCCGGTGTCCAGACCGTAGGCGCCGGCGGCGTGCGAGAGCTGGTAGACACCAACCTCAGCAGCCACAATCCGGGTCAGGTCTTCCGGCAGGTCACCCAGGTCAAAGCTCAGGAAGCCGCGGCTCCAGGTACCAACTGCGAAGGTGTCGCTAGAGACCACTGGGTTGATGAACGTCAGCACCGGCGGTGCGAAAACGTGGCCGTCGTATGCGCCCTCGCTGTACAGGGTCTCTGTGATCTTACGAATCACCTTGAAGCTACTGCCCCACTCCTCACCCATGGCGAGGTCTAGTTTGTCGGCGGCGCTCTCGTAGATCTCGACCTCGACTTCGGTGCCGTAAGCCCAGCTGGCGCACGGGTCGAATGTCATCACCGTGGCGTCGCCGTTCCAGGAGAAGGCTCCACAGTTGCCGGTCGAAAGGTTGAACGCGGCCTGCGCGGTCGCCTTGTCCATCGCCTCGGAGAACGTCACGACGATGTTCGCGTCGATTGCGACGCCGTTGACACCGTCATCGGGGCTGATCGAGACCACGAAAGGGGCCTCGTTCAGCGGCGCGGGTTCCGGCGTCGGCTCAAATGGGGCCGGGGTCGGCTCAACCGGGGCAACCGTGGGCTCCACCGGGGCCGGAGCAGGCTGCTGCGGCTGGCTGCCATCCGCCTCATCGATGGCGTCTTTGGTAGCGCCCTGCTCGTCGCCGACGAGGACGACGTCACCGTCAGTGTCGTCCTTCTGCACGGCCTCAATTGTGGCCGTCGGCTGTGCCTCCGGCTCGGCGCCGGTCTTGTCGCCGGTAACAAGGCTGCCGGCCAGGAATGCACCGCTCATAAGACCCGCTGCGATAACTGCCGTCCCGATGATCTTCAGTCCGTTGAGTTCCATTGCTGTGTTCCTCCTTCAAGAACTTCAGGAGTTAGACAGCCAACCTCGCGTCCTCTTACAGGTTCTGGAGAACTTTTTTCGAAGTTTTTCTGGCGACCGATCGCGCGCACGAGAAAAGGAGCGGCTCAGCTGGAGCCGCTCCTTTCGGACATGCCATTATGAGTAAGCGTCAGGGCACGCTGGAGGGCCCTGCGGCCGGCACCTCTACGGAAACCTGCACAACTAGCTGCCCGACAACGCTATCGATGGCTATCGTCCCGGAGTAACTTCCCGGCTTGGCCAATGTCTGGTTCTCGCGGTCAATGCGCACCGTGATCTGCACCTCGCCGTCTGGGGGGATCGTCCCCTGGGACGGTACCGGGATGACCCAATCCGCGCTGGGAGTCAGTTGGTACTCGACGTTCCAGTCACACCCGGCGATGCCAATCAGGAGCGGCAGTGAAGACTTGTCGTCCTGGTAGTTGAGGTGCGCCGGGTCGACCGTCATCGTTATTGAGCAGTTCGTCTGCGTTGACGGAGGTGTCAGCGTCGAGGTCGGCGGTGGCGCGGTCGGCGGGAGCGGTGTGTTGGTAGCTTCCGGCGGCGTCGGCAGAGCCGGCTCGCTAGGCGTTGGAGCAGCGTTCTGCGGCTCGGGTGTCTCTGTCGGCGGCTCCTCCGTGGGTGTGGACCTGGGTGCCGAGGTCGGCGTCTTGGTCGGCTCCAGCACACCGGCGAGGACCGTCGGCGTGGCTGTCGACTCCTCGGCGACGGCGCTCTTGACCTCGTCGTCATCGAAGAAGCCGGACGAGAGCGCAACGCCGCCCAGCAGCAGCAACGAAACAGCCCCCACGCCCAGAGCGGCAAGCTTCCACTTGCCACCTGGCGATCCATCGTCTTCCGCGGCCGCGCCACTACCTGAGGACGAGCCGTCGCCGCCGATGCCACCAGTCGTACCGCCGACGATCGACATTGTCCCTTCCAGCGGCATCCCGGCCGACGTCTGCGCCGCGCCGGCGCCGTACGTCTGGGCGAACCTCGTCTGAACGTTCTCGAGAATGGCGGCTTTGACCCCCGTCGCAGGCTGGATGAACCCGAATCCGGCGAAGATCGCGAACGGTGAGGCGAGCTTGCGCCGGCGCTCGCTGCAAGTCGCGCAGCGAGACGTGTGGCGGTCGATGATGCGCTCGACCTCCGGCGTCATTTCGCCCACCTGGAGGTTGGTGAGCGCCGCGTCTAGCTCCTTGCAGAAGCGGCGGCCCTGGCGCAGCAGCACCAGCGCGCCGATCGCGCTCTCCAGCGCCTGCTTCGTCCTGTTTACGATTTGGTAGGCGTTGTTCCTCGTCACCCCAAGCACCTCCGCCAGCTCCTCATTGTCAAAGCCGAGACGGACGCTGTAGTGGAGTACCGAGTACTGCCTCTCGTCCAGGCTGCTCGCAGCTTCCCAGACCAAACCGGCGTACTCCTTGGCTTCCGCTGCCTCTTCCGGGTTGCTGAACCGGTCTGAATCGACGACCTGCAGATCCAGGCTCTCGCCCTCATCTGACTGTTGCTCCAGCGGCTGCAATCGCGACGAACGCTCCAGACGGTTCAGTGCCGTGTTCCGCGCGATGGTGAATACCCAGCTCTTGAAGCTGCCTGCCTTGGTCAGGGATGACAGGCTGTTCATGGCGCGCAGGAACGTATCCTGCGCCAGGTCAGCCGCCTCTTCGCGGTTCTTAACCATGCGCGCCAGGAAGTCGTAGACGTTATCGAAGTAGCGCTCGTACAGCTCGGCGAAGGCGGCGCTGTCCCCGCCAACCGCAAGCTCTACCAGCTCGGCGTCTTCTCTCATACGTCTCGCTTTCCTGTCCGGGCGACAGCGTCGCTTCGGGCGACCCCGCAGCCTCCGTCAATGGTAAGACAGCCGGAACCAGGATCTCTTACGTCCTTCAACGCACGAGGTTGATCAGTAGCGTTAGCGTCACCATGCTCGCCAGCGTCGAGCTGACCACGACCTGCGTCACGAAGCTCGGGCGCGCCTTGAACGTCGTGGCCAGGACGATGGCGCTGACCGCCGTCGGCATCGCCGCGAGGACGATCAGCGTCCCACGAGTCACACCCTCTATATCTAGTACCTCCACCGCCAGCCATGCCGCCGCGGGCGCAATTAGCAACCGCGCAATGTTCACCGCCGCAAGGTCGACCAGGCTGTCGCCACCGGACATGCTGCCGAGCTGTATGCCCAGCACGACCAGCATCGTCGGGATCGCCGCGGCGCCCAGCGATTCCGCCGGCGTCTCAATCGCGACCGGCAGGTCGAAGTTCGTCACGTTGACCATGATGCCGGCTGCGGCTGCGTACAACGCCGGGTACTTCAGCGGCGCCAGCAGAGCGTCCCGCCGCGAGCCGCCCGCCATCGCCGCGATCGCGATACCGGCCGTATTCACCAGGACGGCCCCCGCAACGAAGTTCATCACCGCGATCTGCAGACCGAGATCGCCGAACGCCAGCTGCGACACGGGCAGCCCCATGTTGCCGACGTTCGGTGTCGTGGCGCCGACGGCGAACCCCGCCCGCATTGGCGCATCGTACCCGCGAAACGTCGACCACAACATCGCGACGATGTACATCGCGACGAACGACGCCAGCAGCACGGCGACGATCTTCAGCGAGTCGTTCGCCGAGACGGTGGTAGTCGACATGGCATGGAACACCAACGCCGGCGCGAAGATATAGAAGACCAGCGCGGCCGGGACGTCGGCCGGCAGTCGTCGCCAGCGTGCCCCCAACCCGCCGAGACCAGCCGTCACGGCGACCGGCAAGACGACCTTGAGAAACACATCCAGCACGTCTGGAGCATGACAGCTAAGTGGATGAGGGCCAAGTTTACGTCAAAGCATTCGATGTGAATATAATTGCGGCGCAATGTATGACGTCATCGTCGTCGGTTACGGCCCCACGGGGATGCTCGCCGCGATCTTGCTGGGACGCACCGGGCACAAGGTCGCGGTGCTGGAGCGCTACACCACGCTCTACAACCTCCCGCGCGTCGGCATTGTCCACGACGACATCATGCGCATGTTCCAGGAAGTCGGCTGCATGGAGCAGGTGCAGCCTTCCATGTACTTCCTTCCCATTTACGAACTGGCGCGCAACCAGCGCGTCCTCATGTCCAGCCCCGTCGCGCCCATGGCAACCCACGGCTGGCCGGAATTCATCTCCGTCTACCAGCCCGCCTTCGAAGCCGAGCTCGACGTTCTCGTACAGGCCGCGCCCAACATCGACCTGCTGACAGGCCAGACCGTTGTCGCCTTGGAGCAGGACGCCGAAAGCGTCACCGTCACCGTCGAGGACGCCTCTGGAGCGCGAACCGGGTTCAGCGCCAGCTACGTCATTGGCGCCGACGGCGGCAATAGCTTCGTCCGGTCGGCACTCGATATCGAGTATGAGCACCTCGGATTCGAACAGGACTGGCTCGTCATCGACGGCCGCGCGCTACGGCCCGAGCGAGATGACCTGCCGGAGTATCGACAGTTCCTCGAGCCGGAACTGCCGCATATGACGCTACGCATGGGGCCGGACCATCGCCGCTGGTCGTTCATGCTGCTACCCGGCGAGTCGGTCGAAGAAGCCACTCAACCCGAAAACATCTGGCGTCGCCTGGACCGCCCGGAAGGCGCCACGTCCGAGGAGTTTGAAATCATCCGCGCCGTTTCATACCGCTTCCAATCGCTCATCGCGAGACGCTGGCGCGAAGGACGGGTCTTCCTCGCTGGCGACGCCGCACACCAGATGCCGCCCTTCCTCGCACAGGGCCTCTGCTCCGGTTTCCGCGATGCCTACAATCTGGCCTGGAAGCTCGACCTCGTTCTCAAAGGCGCGAGCCGCCCGTCCTTCCTGGACACCTATGCCGATGAGCGTGAGCCTAACGCCCGCGCCACCATCGTCGAAAGCATGCGCGTCGGCCAGAACGTCATCGAGCGCGACCCACAACGCGCAGCGGAGCGCGATGAACGCCTGCTGGCGCTCTCCGCCCAGATGCAGCATGGCCAGGCCGACAAACAACTCATCGCCTTTCGCGTGCCCGGCTACGAGGCGGGCTTCATCGCCCGCAACGCCATCGCTGCCGGCGGCGCCTTCGGCCAGGGGCGAGTCCGGTTCAACGGCAACGAGGGTCCGTTTGATGACGTGGTCGGGCGCGGATTCCTGATCCTCGCCCGCGGTGGCGACCCCGAAGCAGCGTTGTCGGCCGTAGATGTGTCGTTTTGGCGCTCGCTCGGCGGCAGCTTCGCCCGGCTCGGCAACGGCGCCATCGAGGACATCGATGGCTACTACACAGGCCTTATGGACGAATACGGCTGCGACGTCATCGTCAAACGCCACGACTTCTACATCTTCGGCGCGGCGCCAACCCTGGACGGCCTGCCGGCTTTGATCGCCGACCTGCGACGCCAGCTAACACGGCCCTAGGGCCGCTCCCTGACCTCCTGCACCTCTTCCGCCGAGTAGTGGAAGTCGAGAGCTGTGCGTTCCTCTTGCAGCAGCGCGGTCACCCACGAGTCCTTCGCCGCCCAGCCACGCGCCATGCCCTCCGTCAGCTCGGCAAGCGCCAGGTTTGCGACGCGCATCGGCACGTCCAGCTCCCGCCCCAGTTCGGTCGCCAGCATCACGTCCTTGTGCGCCAGCTTCAGCGCAAACCCGCCGACGTCGAACTCGCCGCGCAGGTACATCCCGATCAGGTCGAACGTACGCGTCCGGCCGATCGCCCCGTGACGCAGCGCGTCCCACAACGCCAGCGGCTCGACGCCGCCCTTCACGCCCAGCGTGAAGCACTCCATCAGCGCCGTCTGCAGCATGTACGTCATGACGTTGTGCGACAGCTTTGCCACCGTCCCGGCGCCGATCGGCCCGATGTACTTCGGCGCATTGCCCATCGCTAGCAGCAGGTCCATGTGTTTGTTGAATTCGGCCTCGTCACCGCCGACCCAGATCGCCAGCGTGCCGTCTCGCGCGCCGCGCGTCCCGCCGCTGACCGGCGCGTCGAGCACTTTGATCCCCTTCACGGCGAAATCGTCGTGTAGACGCCGGATTAGGGTCGGCGAGTTGGTGGAAAGGTCGAACCAGGTCGAGCCCGGCTTCATCCCCGCCAGGAGCCCATCTTGCCCGGTAGCAACGGCCTCAACCTCCGGCGGCCCCGGCAGCGACGTGAACACGACCTCGCACTGCTCTCCGATTTCCCGCGGCGAATCGGCCCAGACGCTCCCTGCCGATAGGTGGTCCTCCGCCATCTGGCGCCGCACGTCGTTGACCACGACCTCGTTGCCGGACTTGCGCAGGTTGAGCGCGATACCGCCACCCATGTTGCCCAGGCCGATGACTCCTACCTTCATGGTGTCTCCTTAGTTGTCGAACGTCAGGACGGTGCGGACGACCTCGCCCGCCTCCATGGCACGAAACGCTTCGTGTACGTCGTCCAGGTGTCCCCGGCGCGTAATCATCTCGTCCAGGCGTAGACGCCCCTGCAGGTAGAAATCGATGTAGCGCGGCATGTCGATGCGGAAGCGGTTGGAGCCCATCATGCTGCCTTGGAACTTGCCGCGAAAGAACATCCGCCCGTCCAGCTCGATCTGCTCCCCCAGCGGCATCAGCCCGATCACCGTCGCCGTCCCGTCGAGACGAATCGACTCGAAGCACTGCTTCACCGTCGTCTTCAGCCCGATCGCCTCGAACGAATAGTCGACGCCGCCATCCGTCATGTTGCGCACCGCCTCCACCGGGTCGTGCGACGACGCATCGACGATATGCGTGGCGCCGAACTCCTTCGCCGTCGCCAGCTTGTTCTCGTGCACGTCGACGGCGATGATCTGCCTCGCCCCGGCGATGCGCGCTCCCTGGATCGCCGACAGCCCGATGCCGCCCGCGCCGTAAACACAGACGGTCGAACCCGGCTCAACCTTCGCCGTGTTGAACACGGCGCCAAGGCCTGTCGTCACGCCGCAACCGATCAGCGCCGCGCGGTCCAGTGGCATGTCCTCGCGGATCTTCACCAGCGAGTTCTCGTGAACCAGCATCCATTCGGCGAACGTCCCGAGGCCGCCGTGCGCCCAGACGCTCTGGCCATCCCAGCTCAGCCTCGGGTGCGCGTCTGCCGGGCGCTGCGTGGTCGGCCTGCCGATGCAGCGCGCGGGCCGGCCCGTCAGGCAGTACTCGCACTGCCCGCAGAACGTCGAGAGGCAGCAGATCACGTGGTCGCCCGGCTGCACGTACGTCACCAGCGCGCCCACCGCCTCGACCACACCCGCGCCCTCATGACCCAGAACGGCGGGCATCGCCGGCATCGTCGAGTCGCCCTTGAGGTAGTGCAAATCTGAGTGACAGACGCCGGTCGCTGCTGTCTTCACCAGCACCTCGCGCGGCCCCGGCTCGTCGATTTCAACGTCCTCTATAGCCAGCTGTGGCAGCGGGTCGGCCGTCTTGCGCATTACGGCGGCTCTCATCGCATCTCTCCTGTTCGGGGATCAGGCGTTTGCCTGGGCGCGGGGTTTGAAGCTCATTTGCGGCATCGGCGCCACCGGCACTTCGATCAGCACTGGGTGGTTGTTCTTCATGACGTCTTCCAGCGTCGACTTCAACTCGGCCGGCGAGTTCGCGCGCCGTCCTTCGACGCCGTACGCCTCCGCAAGCTTCAGCATGTCGGGATTGTGCAAGGTCGACGCGATCGTGCGGCCGCCGAACCGCATCTCCTGGATCCGCTTCACGTTGCCGTACGCGTTGTCGTTGAACACGACTGCGATCAAGCGGGATCTTCTGCTGCACCATCGTCGACAGCTCCTGCACGTTGTAGAAGAAGCCGCCGTCGCCGTTGATCGAAACCACCCGGCGGTCCGGCAGGCCGACCTGCGCCCCCAGCGCCGTCGCGAAGCCATAGCCCAAAGTGCCCTGATAGCCCGACGTGAAGAACGTCCGCGGCTGGTACACCGGGAATGCCGCGCTGGTCCAGTAACCCACCTGCGTCGACTCCTGGACGAGCACGCCGTCCTCCGGCAGCGCTTCGCGGAGCGCGTAGCCGTAGTCAGCCTGCGGGCTCTGGCGCCGCGCGTCCTCTTCGAGGTAGGCCTTCAGCCCCAGCAGCTCCTCGCGCCGCGACTCGCGCGTCGTGTTGTGCTTCTCGACGGCGTCGGCCAGCGCCGCGAGGCCTTTCTTTGCGTCTGAAACGATGCCGATCTGCGGCGTGTAGTTGCGCCCGATCTCGGTCTCATCGACGTCGAGCTGAATAACCGTCTTCTCGCCGACCCAGCTCTGCGGCGTCTGCGCCATGATGCCCTGCACGAATCGCGTCCCGGCCAGAAGCACGACGTCGCTGTCCGGCGCCAGCTCCTGCATGCCGCGCATCGGGAAGGAAAGATGGTGCCGGTCCGAGAGTGCCCCCTTGCCGTTGCTGGTCTGGATAACCGGCGCCTCCAGCATCTCGGCCAGGCGCTGCAGCTCGGCCCAGGCGCCGCCCGAGATGACGCCGCCGCCGGAGAAGATGATTGGGCTCTTCGCCTTGCCCAGCAGCCGCGCCGCCTGCTCGATCAGGTCCGGGTCCGGCCCCGGCCGTTCCACATCTACCGGATCGAGCAGCTTCACGTCCGCCTTCGCCTCGAAGACATCCGGCGGCACCTCGACTTCGACCGGGCGCGGACGGCCCGTTCTAAGCGCCTTCACGGCCTCATGCACTAGGCCCGGTATCTCACCCGGAGCCATCGCCAGCGCCTGGTACTTCGTGACATGCGAGATCATACCCAGCTGGTCGTTGATCTCGTGCAGCAGCCCCTTGCCCTTGTTGATGTTCTTCGATTCGATCTGCCCTGTGACGACGAACACCGGCGACGACACCGCGTACGCGGTAGATAGGGCGCCTGCCGCGTTCAGCAGCCCCGGGCCCGGCACGACCATCGCCAGGCCAATCTTGCCCGTCGTGCGCGCGTAGCCGTCCGCCATGTAGACGCAGGCCTGCTCGTGGCGCGTGTGGTAGACCTTGAAGTGCTCGCGCTCCTCGTATACCGCGTCGAAAGCCCAGTCGAGCTGCACGCCCGGCAGCCCGAAGAGCGTGTCGATCCCCTCGCGCTTGAGCTGCTGCACCAGCGCCTGCCCACCCGTCATCATTGCCATGGAAGCGTCCTTCCCAGAATCAGTTCAGGTTGTATGGTACAGAGTGCGGATACTCGGCCGCTGATCTCACGAATGCACCCTCTTTATTGATGCGCTATGCCTGTGCGCTACGCGATTTTCGCCCTCACCGCGTCGCAGAAGTCTTCCGTATGCGCCGTCCCACCCTGGTCCGGCGTCAGCGCCTTCCCGTCGCGGTACACGCCCTCAATCGCCTGCTCCAGCGCTGCGCCGCCGTCGTCGAAGCCAAGGTGCCGCAGCATCATCGCCGCTGACAGCATCGTCGCCGTCGGGTTGATCACGTGCTGCCCGGCGATGTCCGGCGCCGAGCCGTGCACCGACTCGAAATAAGCGAACTCGTCCCCATAGCAGCCGCTGGGCGCTACGCCGAGCCCGCCGACCAGCGCCGACGCCTCGTCCGAAAAGATGTCGCCGTACAGGTTAGGCAGCACGACGACGTCGAGCCGGTGCGGGTCCGCCACGATGCGCCGCGCGAAGTCGTCGGCGATGAAGTTCTCGTACTCGATCTCCGGGTAGCCCGCGGCGACTTCCTGCGCCAACGCGCGGAAGTAACCGTCCGTCCCCGGCAGCACGTTGTACTTGCTCGACACTGTCAGCCGTCCGGGGTAGCCCTCCGCCTTGCGCTCCAGAGCCAGCCGGCAGCCGTACTCCACAATGCGCCGCGTGTTGGCTTCCGTGATGATCTTGACCGCGAACCTGCCGCCCGACGCCGGTATCGGCACCTTTGTCTGGCGGTTGACCAGCCCAAGCGGCTGCAGCGCTTCGAGATCGCCCTCGACGCCGGAGTACATGTCCTCCATGTTCTCCCGCACGATGATGAAATCGATGCCCTCCGGATGCGCCAATGGGCTCCGCGCGCCGGGCATATACTTCACGGGCCGGATGTTTGCGTAAGTACCCTTGCCCCAGCGCAGATAGGCGATAGCCGGCGTCTTGCCGCTCGCCGAGCCGAACCACGTCGTGTCGCAGGAGTCGATGGCGTCGCGGCAGACCTGGGCCCAGCCCTCACCGTGCAGCGCCTGTCCCTCCTCGCCCGTCGGCAGTACCAGCCAGTCGATGTCCAGTTCCAGGCCCTTGACCACCGCCAACGCGGGGAGGACGGCTTCAGGAGAGGCGTCGTCGCCAGGTATCACGCAAACCCGCTTCGTCATCTAGGGCTCCGTGTGCTTGCGCAGGAACTGCAGCGTCTGTTCGGCGCACCACTCCTGTTCGTGGTACGGCAGCATCGCCGTCGCTCCGGCGAAGACTTGCTGCTCGCAGTCCGGGATCTGCGCCTTGATCAGGTTTTGCTCCTCCATCGTCACCAGCGTGCCGCCGTTATCGGGGCTGAGCAGCAGCGTCGGCTGCTTCACCTGGGGCAGCAGCCCCGTCACGTCGAACGCTGGGTCCTGCACCAGCGCGAACGCCGACGAGATCACGTGCGACGCCGTCCGGCCCCAGACCTCCTGGTAGTAGAGGTCGCGCATGCGCTCGTCGTATGTCTGGTCGTCGTGATTACGCGCCGCATACGCCTTCATGCCGTTGATCCATGAGCCCTCTTCCAGCACGGCCCGCGACGCCTTGATGAAGTTCTCCCGCATGCGCTGCACGTGCAGGAAGCTCGACGCCAGCGTCAGCGTCTTGACGCGCTCCGGGTGCGTCACCGCCAGCGCGATGCCCGCCGCGCACGCCACCTTGTCGCCGATGTAGTGCACCTGCGGCAGCCCCAGCGCGTCCATGAATCCGACGAACTGCTCGAGGATCCCCTCAACGCTCAGCTTGTAATCGAGACCTGGAACTTCCGACCTGCCGTGCCCCGGCCGGTCCCAGCGGATCACGCGGTACTCCTTCGCCAGGATCGGGATCCAGCGGTTGTACAGCGTCGAGTCGCCGCAGCCGTAGTGGTTGAGCAGGACGACTTCGCTCTTCTTCCACGGGTCGGTGAAGTCGTCGTCGTAATAGTAGATTTCGTAGCCGTTGACGTTGACGGTGGGCATGAAGTGCCGGTTCCCCTCGCTAGTTCTCGGAAGCACGCCAACTTTACCAGTACGTCGCGTGAACGCTGGCGTTACGGCCAGAGCTGCCGCGAGGCCAGATCGGCGCCCTCTCTCAGCAGGCGAAGCTTGGCCCAGACGAGCTGCTCGTGAATGCGCCCGCCCAGCCCGCAGTCCGTGCCCGCGATGACGTTTTCGCGACCCACGATCTCCGCGTACCGCACCAACCGGTCCGCCACCAGTTCGGGATGCTCGAGGACGTTCGTCGCGTGACTGACGACTCCCGGGATCAGGAGCTTGCCTTCCGGCAGCTTCGCGACGTCGCGCCACACCTTCCATTCGTGCTCGTGGCGCACGTTGCCCGCCTCTACTGAGTACGCCTGCGCCTTGACGCGCAGCAGCAGGTCGACGACGTCTTTCAGCGGCACGTCACTGCTATGGGGGCCGTGCCAGCTACCCCAGCAGATGTGAAACCGCACCCGGTCCTCGGGAATGCCCTCGAGCGCGTGGTTTACCGCATCGACCTGCATCTCGGCCCATTCGCGGTACTCGCCCATGCCCTTCTCCAGCGAGAACCACCAGTCGTACATGTCCACCAGCGCCGGGTCGTCGATTTGCAAGACGAAGCCGGCGTCGACGATCGCGCGGTACTCCTCGCGGATCGCCTCCGCCAGCGCCCAGACGTAGTCGCGCGAGTTGCTGTAGTGCTCGTTGGCCAGGATCTGCATCGTCGCGGGCGAAACCGCCGGCATGAACGCCTCTTCGACCGCCACGCCATCGAGCGCCGCTTTGAAGTTGGCGATGTCGCGCTGGATCAGCGCCTGCCCCGTGTACTTCACCGGGCCGGTGCACACCAACTGCGCCAGCCGGTTGCCTGCGCTGGCTCTCCCCCCACCCGAGCCCATGCCCCCGTCTTCTTCATAGAACTGGCGAAAATCGGCCCGGTCCTTGCTGCCGAACTGCAACGGGTTGCCGCCCTCCATCGACCGCTCCCGCACCTCGAAGCCGTCGATGCGGTCGTAGATGTACGACCACCAGGCGCCGTAGTCGACGGGCCCACGCGACGGCTTGCCGAACTCGCCGTCGTTGACGACGTCGACGCCACACTCAGCCTGCGTTCGCGTGACCTCGGCGACCGCCGACTTGAGCCGCGGCTCGACCGCCGCATCCGGGGCCTGGTCGCGGTACAGCTCGATCAGGTCCACCGGCCGCGGCAGGCTGCCCGCGTGTGTCGTCAGGATTCGTCCTTCGCTGCGTTTCATCAATAGCCTCCCTTGGTCGCGGGAACGCAATCGTATGGCCCGCCGTTCACCTTCGCAAGGAAACTCAGGACGCGACTATGATTCGGTGGAGGAGGTTGTCATGCCCATCGTGTCCTATGACCACACCGCGATCCCGACGGCGCAGCCGGAGGAGATGATCGCCTTCTACAAGCGGCTCGGCTGCACCGTCGTCCACGAGGAGGAGTGGCGCCAGGGTAAGGCACGCGCCTTTGCCTTCGCGTTCGGCGACAACAAGATCAACGTCCACCCGCCCGCGGTCTGGCAGAACCCCGAGTTCACCCTGCGAGGCCCGACCGCCGTCCCCGGCTGCGGCGACTTCTGCTTCGTTTGGCAGGGTAGCCTCGACGATGCGAAGGCGCTGCTCGAAGCCGCCGGCGCCCAGGTCATCGAGGGCCCCGTGGCGCGCGAGGGCGGCCGCAATCTTAGCAGCGTCAACGGCACCAGCCTCTACACCCGCGACCCCGACGGCAACTTGCTGGAATTGATTACCTACGTGGAGGAAATCGTTTAGACGTTGACAATAGGGGCTCGCGACCTACGATAAGGCTGTCCGCAAGCTCGCGGCCCGTCGCGGAGTTTGCACCCGATAAGAAGAGGGAGAACCGAGCATGGCGCGTCCACAGTTGTGCATTTCAGGCGACTCTCACGTCGTTGAGACAGGTGAGATTTTCAACGGGCTCCCGGAACGGTTCGGCGACGCGGCGCCGCGCATGGTCTTCGTCGAGGGAACCGGCGACATCCTGCAGATCGGCGACCAGCGCCGCTTCCCGGTCGGCCGCTTCGGCGTCGCTGGCCACTTCGCCAACGACCCCGAAACGCAAGAGATGATCAAGATGGGCTACAAGGGCCTGCGTCCTGGCATCCTCGACCCCATGGAGCGCATCAAAGACCAGGACATCGACGGCCTCGACGCCGAGGTGCTCCTGCCCAGCATCATGTTCGGCGTCTACGGCATCCAGGACCCGGAGATCGTTGCCGCCACCTTCAAGAATTTCAACGATTGGATCCTCAACTACGCTCACGGCGCGCCGCCCAAGCGCCTCTTCGCCTCGGCCTGCATCCCGCTGCACGACATCGACAAGGCCATCGAGGAGTTGCGCCGCGTTAAGAACATGGGCCACGTCGCCGCCAACATCCCCTGCGTCCCGCCGGTCGACCGCCCCTACTCCGACCGTTCTTATGACAAGTTCTGGGCCGTCGCCGAGGAGCTCGAGCTGCCCCTCGTCATGCACGTCCTGACCACGGCGCAGCCCAACATGGGCCTCCCAACGCACTGGGGCCCCGTCATGGGCTACGCCCTGTGGCAGGTCGCGATGGCTTACGTCATGGGCGACATCATCGTTGGCGGCGTCTGCGCCCGCTTCCCCAACCTCAAGTTTGTCCCCACCGAGTGGGAGACCGGCTGGGTCGCCCACTACCTGCAGCGCCTCGACTGGGCCGCCTACCGCGTGCCGCGAAACCAGATCCCGGACGAGCTCACCGAGTCGCCGAGCTTCTACTTCCACCGCCAGTTCACCATGACCTTCGAGGATGACCGCCAGGGTCTCGCGACCCGGTACGACATCGGCGTCAAGAACCTGATGTGGGGCAGTGACTTCCCGCATCACGACTCGACGTTCCCGAAGTCTCAGGCCATCCTCGACGACATCTTCGAGGACATCCCCGACGAAGAGCGATTCGCCATGACGGTCTCCAACTGCGTCGACCTCTACGGCCTGCCAATCGAGTACTAGTAGGCGGAGCCACCCCGGAGCCCGGTAAGCAGCCACATAGAGCGCCTGTCCACAAGACGGCGCTCTATGCTTGCCTCAAGCATCACAAGGAGCGGCATATGAAGCTGGGATTCATCGGCACAGGCCACATGGGCAACCCGATAACGCGGCACCTGCTCAAGGCCGGCCACGACGTTACCGTCTACGACAAGCGCCAGGAATCGACGGCCAACCTGATCGAGCTCGGCGCCGTCTGGGGCGAGACGCCGGCCGGCGTCGCCGACGCATCGGAGGTCGTCTTCACGTCGCTTCCTGGGCCGCCCGAGGTGGACGACGCCGTCCTCGGCGAAAACGGCATCCTCGACGGCGCCAAGCCCGGCATGCTGCACGTCGACCTCTCGAGCAATCTGCCCAGCGCCGTCCAGCGCCTCAGCCGCATCGAGCGCGCCAGGGGACTCGATTTCATGGACGCGCCGCTCTCCGGCATGGTCGTCGGCGCCGAAGAGGGCACGCTGACCATCTTCGTCGGCGCCGAGGAAGCGACGCTGGAGCGGGCGCGGCCGCTCCTGGAGCACTTCGGCAAGAACATCTTCCACGTCGGACCCGTAGGCACCGGCAACATCCTCAAGCTGACCAACAACATGATGATCCATGCCTCCAGCCTGCTCGTGCAGGAGGCGCTCGCCATCGGCGTCAAGGCCGGCATCGACGCCGAGAAGTTGTACGACATCTGGAATGTCAGCAGCTCGTCGCGCTTCGTCCAGGGCATCCCGCGCCTGCTCGAGCGCAACTTCGATAACCCCAGCTTCACGCTCGCGCTCACAGCCAAAGACGTCGGCCTCTGCGTTGAGGCGGCCCGCGAGATGAATGTCCCCACCACCGTGGCAGCGGCCGCGTCGCAGGTTTACGTCCGCAGCATGGCGAAAGGCCTCGGCGATAAGCTGATGTCCGCCACGCTGATCACGATTGAAGACGAGGCCGGAGTCAAGATCGTAAAGAAGTCGAGCTAGACCGAGGAGTCTTATGGCGCGCGCAGCACTGGTTACCGCCTTCCACGGCCCCGTCGAAGTCCGCGACATCCCTGAGCCCGAGCTGGAGCCGACGGCGATGATCGCCGAAGTCGAGGCCGCCACGCTCTGCGGCACCGACGTCCACTTCTGGGAAGGGATGATGCGCGCCCAGGCGCTGCCCTACATCCCCGGCCACGAAACCGCCGGCCGCATCCTGCAGATCAACGGCGAACGCTTCGACATCCTCGGCCAGCCACTCAAGCCGGGCGACCGCGTGCTCATGGCCTATCCGTGGTGCGGCCGCTGCTATTACTGCACCGTCGCCAACGAACCCACGCTGTGCCCCAACGCCGGCCGCTTCGGGCGTCAACACGTCGATCAGTACCCGCACCTGCTCGGCGGCTGCGCCGAGCTCCACTACGTCCCCACCGGCTCCGACATCATCCGCATACCCGGCAACGTCTCATCGCCGCTCGCCGCGTCAGCCGCCTGTGCCTTGCGAACCGTGATGCACGGCTTCGAGCTGCTTGGCCCCATCGCGCCGCACGAGACCGTCGTCATACAGGGCTCCGGGCCCATTGGCCTCTACGCGCTGGCCGTCGCCCGCGACCGTGGCGCCAACACGGTGCACGTGGTCGGCGCGCCCGCCTCACGCCTCGAGATCGCCAGGGAGTTCGGCGCCGACGATATCCTCAACATCGAGGATGTGCGCGACGTCGCCGACCGTCAGAAATGGGTGCTCGACCGCACCGGCAACCGCGGCGCCGACATCGTCGTGCAGTGCGCCTCCGGCGCAGCCATCCCGGAGGGCCTCGACTTCACGCGCCCCGGCGGCCGTTTTCTCTCGATCGGCGCCGGCGGCCTGCCGGACAAGCCCTACAGCATCGGCACCAAGACCTACATCGGCTTCCGGGCCGGCGAGGCGCGCCACTACCTGTCGGCGCTCACCTTCCTCGCCACCAAGACCGGCATCGCCTTCGAGCGCGTCCTCTCGCGCGAGTTCCCGCTCTCGCGCGTCCACGAGGCGCTGCAGGGCATGGCCGACGGCACCGAGGTGAAGCCCGTCGTCCTGCCCGGTCTGAAATAGGTCCTCATGCGACGTCTTAGGTCGTTAGTACACGTAGGAGGGCCATTCCGGGCTCGCCGTCGTCTGTCACGCGCGCTCCGGCCCCTGTCCGCGACGCCTGGGCTAGAACCCCTTGGCTACGGTTTTGGCGAGCCCTCCCCCCAACCCGCCCATGGTTGACTTCGAAACCACGCAGCAGATCGTCGAAGCGGCGCGCAAGAACCTATCCCAGCCCGCCTGGGACTACCTCGTCGGCGGCGCCGACTCCGAGACCGCGATGCGCCGCAACCGCCTCGCCTTCGACAAGTGGGGCTTCATCCCCCGCGTCCTCGTCGACGTTTCCCAGATCGACACCTCGACCACGCTACTCGGTCAAAAGCTGCGCGGCCCCGTCGTGCTCGGACCCATCGGCTCGATGCAGCACCTCTCGCCGGATGGCGCCATCGGCTTCGCGAAGGCGGCGGCGCAGTACGGCACCGTCATGTCAATGAGCATCATGACGCCGCCCAGCCTCGAAGATGTCGCAGCCGCGACGGATGGCCCGAAGTGGTTCCAGCTCTACATGCAGGGCGACCTCGACTGGGCAAAGGACATCCTCGCGCGCGTCAATGCCGCCGGCTACGACGCCGTCTGCCTCACCGTCGACACGCCCTACCACAGCCGCCGCGACCGCTCGATCCACAACCCGATGCCCGGCCGACGCCCCGGCGCCCGCCACTCCGACGGCCCCAACTACCTGGCGTCTGTCACCTGGGACACGGTCGACCGCCTGCGCGAGATGGCCGGGCTGCCTTTCATGATCAAGGGCATCATGAGCCCGCTCGACGCCGTCACCGCCGTAGAGCATGGCGTCGACGCCGTTTGGGTGTCGAACCACGGCGGGCGTCAATTGGACCAGACTGTCGGCACGCTAGACGTCCTGCCTCGGATCGTCGACGCCGTCGCCGGCCGTGCGCTCATCATCTTCGACGGCGGCGTCCTGCGTGGCACCGACGTCCTCAAGGCGCTGGCGCTCGGCGCGGACGCGGTCTCCATCGGCAAGCTGCAGGGCTGGGGCATGGCCGCCGGGGGCGTCGACGGCCTCGTGCGCACACTCGAGCTGCTGGAGGCCGAAACGCGCATGGCGATGGCGCTAGTAGGCGTCACCTGCATCGACCAGCTCGACGCTTCTTATGTCGAGAAGTCAGACCCCGTCACGCTCCCGCATGAGATGAGCGCCTGGCCCAACCTCCCCGGCGAGCGCCTCCTCTAACTGGCGGCGGGCCTGAACTTCGGCAGCGCAATCTCCGGCGTCACGTCCTCAAAGACGACCTCGACCGGCATGTCGCAGTAGATCGCCTCGTTGTCGCAGCCGACGATATTCGTCATCAGCCGCGGCCCCTCCTCCAGCTCCACGTACGCCACGTTGTACGGGATGTCCGCCTCGAACGCCGCGAAGTAGCGCTGCCACATCACGATCCACGACCACACCCTGCCGCGCCCGCTCGCCTTCGACCATTCGTACTCCGCCGAGAGGCATTGCGGGCAGCGTGTCGAAGGCGGGAACCAGACGTGCCCGCAGGCCGAGCACTTCTGCAGCAGCAGCTCGTGCCGCTTCGCGCCGTCCCAGAACGGCTGACTCAGCCGGTTGGGACGCGGCAGCGGCTTGGCGTACTCCTGCGTCACGGCTCGCCCCGGAAGATGATCCCGCTGCAGATCGGCGCGGCGCAGGCGTACAGCGCCGTCTTGCAGCCCGCCACCTGCCGCTCGCCGCACTCGCCGCGCACCTGGCGCACGGCCTCGGCTAATAGCCCCCAGCCTTGCATGTAGCTCTCGCTGGTGTGCCCGCCCGACGTGTTCAGCGGCAGCTCGCCGTCCCGCGCAATACGCTCCGGCGTCACCCAGCCGCCGCTCTCGCCCCGGCCGCAAAAGCCCAGCCCTTCCAGCGTAAACAGCAGCGTCGGCGTGAAGTTGTCGTAGATCTCGGCCACGTCTATGTCGCCGCGGCCGAAGTCCGAAGCCACGAAGAGGTCGCGCGCCACCATCTGCAGCGGCGTGTAGAACATGTCGTCCACCGTGTACTGCTGGTCGAAGTCGCCCGCCATCGCCATCGAATGCAGGTAGACGGGCGGCTTGCGTAACGACCGCGCCCGCTCTGCCGACGTCAGGATGATGCAGACGGCGCCGTCGTTGATTAGGCAGTAGTCGAGCAGCCGCAGCGGCTCGGCGATGTAGCGCGAGTTAAGGTAGTCCTCCATCGATATCGGGTCGCGCATCACGGCGTTGGGGTTGAGCGCGGCGTTGAGGCGGTTGTTGATCGCCAGGTGCCCAAGCGTCTCCTCCTTCGTGCCGTAGAGGTGCTGATGGCGCCGGAACATGTGCGCCACAGACGCACCCGGCGACGTCATGCCGTACGCCGCGTCGCTGATCCCGGTCTCGTTGCGGCCCCCGCCCTCGCCGCCGCCGTAGCGCGCGCCGACACTGCGTCCGTTGTTGCCGTAGATGCACGCTACGACGTCCGCCTGCCCCGCCGCGATTGCCAGCGCTGCGTACTGCAGCGTGAGGCTCGCTTGGCGCCCGCCGCCTTCGATCACGTTGACAAAGCGCGGGTACCGGATGCCGAGCACGTCGCACATACGCGCGTAGTCCGGTATGCGGCAGACCAACACACCGTCAACCTCGTCCTTCGAAAGGCCGCTGTCTGTCAGCGCCGCGACAAAGGCCTGCGCCCCCAGCTCGTACGGGCTGCGCTCCGGGTCGAGGTTGCGGTACAGCGCACCGAATGCCGTGTTGCCAACCCCGGCAACCGCAACCTGGTCCTTCAGTTCGAGAGACGCCATCACTTAATCGCGTAGGCGTTGGCCGGGGATCCCACCGCCCCCGGCACATTGAGCGGCGCCGACACCAGCATGAACTCGTAGACGCCGTCCGAGGCGCAGTCCGCCGACAGCGCCTCGAGGTCCCACAGCTCGCCGATCGCCATGCCCTGGAGCGCGATCAAGCGCCGGTGC
Source organism: uncultured Chloroflexia bacterium (assembly GCA_963766645.1). GTDB lineage: Bacteria > Chloroflexota > Dehalococcoidia > DSTF01 > WHTK01 > WHTK01. The sequence continues at coordinate 649,276 of CAVYAY010000003.1, forward strand.
TGGAACCCCACCTCCGGATCGACCCGTAGCGCCTCCAGCGCCGGGTTGTCCGCTGCGATCGCCGCGATACGGTGATCCCAGAGCCACGCGGCGGTCGGGGTCGACGGGTCGAGCCCGGGCATGTCGAGACCGTCCTCACCGGGATTGAGCCGCCCGCGCAGCGCCTCTTTCTCCTCGTCCGATAGCGCTAGGAACCAGCGCAGCCAGCCGGTGCGCAGCAGCAGGACGTCGCCTTCTTGCAACGCGACACCCTGCGACCAGGCGATGATCTCGATCTCCGCGCCGCCGATCGGCGTCTTCTTCGTCGCGTCCAAGGCCGCGCCCGTTTGCTCGTAGTAACGCGCTGCGTCGATCAGCACGCCACGCCCGACGATACCGTGCTGCGCCCACTGCTCGATGCCCAGCCGTCCCTGGCCGTCGACGTCCTCATCCTGCAGACCGCCCCAGTAACCAAACTCTCGATAGCGTACGTGGCGCAAGCCATCCCACTGGCTGCTGCCCTGCATCGCGAAGTTGTCCAGCGTGTCGTCGCGGCCGCCACGATTAACCGTCATGTTGTGCCTGTAGCCGCTTCGGATTTCGCCGTAATACAGCGTCGTCGGGGTGTCCAGCGTCAGGCTGAGGTTGATCACGCGCCCCTGCTTCACGAGCCGCGATGCCGCCAGCACCCGCTCGGGTGTCAGCAGGTTCACGCTGCCCAGCTGGTCGCCTTCGCCGAAGACGCCCCAGGCATGGTGTTCGCCGGTCTTCTCGAATGACGGAAGGTCTTCGTATTTGGAGAGGTCCATCTTCACTCCGTCGCGTTGGCAGGTGACCTGTTTGCACGTTTACCAGATTGCCCGAGCGTCAGCCGCTCATTCCGCCGCCGGGCGCGGGTGCGCGCGTCGGCCACTTGACGCGGACCTGCTCCCCCTCCTGCAGCACCTCGGTGCGCTGCACCTGCCCGTACCACGACACGACCCCCTCCATGGCGCCGCATTTGCTGCACTGCTCCACGCTCTCCAGCCACGCCATGTTCGGCCGCGTCTGCCGCGATCCCCTGCGTACCGCGGCGAGTTCGTCCTCGGTCAGCGGCTTCCAGTCATGTTCAGCGCATTCGTCCGCCATAACAGCTCCTCGTGCTCCTCGTCGCCACGTCCAACCCACTTCAGCGGGGTCCGGGGGATCCCCGGCGTTAGGGCTCCATCCAGACCGGACGCATTCGCAACTCAAGACAACTCTTCTCGTCTCGCCCCCGATACGTCCAGCCCGCTTTAGTGGGGTCCGGGGTACCCCCGGCTTTAACTATCGAAGTATGCCCCGAACCGGCTTCGTGATGCAGCCTAGACGGTCACCAGGCGAATGAAGTCGGTCCGGCCGCGCCGTGAGCCGGGCGCGGCGCCCAACAACACAACCCGGCTGCCCGCCGGCACGAGACCCGTCTCACCGACCTCGCGTCGCATCGTCTGCCACGCCTCCTCTAGCGCGGGGGCCAGCCCCATGACCAGCGGCACGACGCCGTGCCAGAGGCAGAGACGTCGCGCCGATGCCTCGTCCTCGCACAGCGCGAAAATCGGCATCCTGGGCCGCAGGCTGGAGAGCGTCTGCGCCGTGTGGCCGGAGCGCGTCAACGCCGCCAGTCCTGCCGCTCCGATTTCCTCCGCGAGGTGCGCCGCGGCTGTACAGATCGCCAATGGCGTCGAACGGCGCACCCGATCCAGGTGGAACCGCGGCGGGATCCGCTGCTCCGCCTCTCTCGCGATGCGGTCCATCATGCGGACAGCTTCGAGAGGGTATTCACCGATCGCCGTCTCTCCGCTGAGCATGACCGCGTCGCTCCCGTCCGTGACCGCGTTCGCCACATCAGAAGCCTCAGCTCGCGTCGGCTGCGGGCTGTGCGTCATCGACTCCAGCATCTGCGTCGCCGTAATCACCGGCTTCGCCATCGCGTTCGCTTTTTCGATGATCTGCTTCTGTGCCGTCGGCACGCGCTCCGGAGGCATCTCGACGCCGAGATCGCCCCGCGCCACCATGACGCCATCAAAGGCTCGCAGAATGGCGTCAATGCTCGACACGGCCTCGCGCTTCTCGATCTTGGCGATCAGGGGGACGACTCTCCCTACGTCGCGCATTATGCGCCGCGCCGGTTCCGCGTCCCGCGGCCGTCGCACGAAGCTGAGCGCCACGAAATCGACCCCCGCCTCCAGCCCAAAGCGCAGGTCGGCCTCGTCCTTCTCCGTCACGGCCGGCGTCTTCAGGTCGACGCCGGGCAAGTTGACGCCCTTCTCGGCCAGCAAGCGACCTCCCTCAACGACGACCGCCCGCACGACGCTGCCGCGGACCGACTCAACCCGGAGCTGCATGGTCCCGTCGTCAAGGAATATGACGTCGCCCGGCTCCAGCTCCTCGCCGAGCGCGCCGTAGCTGACGGGAATCACCCCCGCAGCCGCTCTTCCGCCCGAAAGACGGACCATCTCGCCCTGGCGCAGCGCGACCGCGCCGTTCGGCAGCCTGCCAACCCGGATCTTCGGGCCCTGAAGATCCTGCAGGATCGCGACTTGGCGCCCTGCCTCCGCGGCAACCCGGCGAATCGTCTCGATTTGAGCTGCCTTCTCCGCACGGGTTCCGTGCGAGAAGTTGAGGCGCAGCACGTCGACGCCGGCGGCGATCAGCCCGCGCAGGGCTTCCGCGCTCGCCGTAGCCGGCCCGACGGTTGCGACGATCTTGGTCTGGCGCTCAGGTTCCGTCATCAACCTTAAGGCTACAACGTGCGATACCACGCCTCCAGCTCGCGGCCGATCAGGTGCGGGTTGTCTTCCTGCAGATAGTGGCGCCCCGGCCCAATGCTCACCGTCTTGAGGTTCTTGAGGTGCGCTTTGCACCACTCCAGCATCTCGGCGTTGATGATCGCGCCTGGCTCGCCGTAGAACAGCAGCTTCGGCAGCTCGCTGCGCTGCAGCCAGGCGTTGTACGCGTCGACGATGGCGACCACATCTTTCGGCTGGCCGCCCATCGGAAGCTCGTTGGGCCAGCGCCACAGCGGTTTGCGGCTCGGCGGGTCGAGATACGGCTCGCGATAGCGCGTCATCTCCGCTTCCGTCACGCCGCGGACGACGGCGCCGGGCAAGATCTGCTCTACGAACACGTTCTGGTCGACAATGAGCTCCCAGCCGACGCCTTCCGTTCGGAAGTTTGCGAAGGGCGAGCCGGCCGGCGGGCCCTCCGCCCGCGAGATCAGGATCGCCTCCATGAACGCGAGACCTTTCACGTTCGACTCGTTGCGGCTGGCGTAGTGAAAGCCGAGTCCGGAGCCCCAGTCGTGTACCACAAAGGTGATATTCCGCAGCCCCATCGCCTCGATGAACCCTTCGACGTATGGCACGTGGTCGACGAAACGGTAGTCGATGTCCGGCTTGTCCGACCTCCCCATGCCGATGAGGTCCATTGCGATGGCGCGCCCCACCTTGGCGCCGTAAGGCAGGATGTTGCGCCACAGGTAGGACGAGGTCGGGTTGCCGTGCAGGAACAGGAGCGGATCGCCGGAGCCCTGCTCGACGTAGTGAATCCGCGAGCCGTGGACCTCGATGAAGCGCGACTCGAAGGGAAACTCCGCCGAAATTTCCTCGGCCATCACGCCTTCCTTTCCCATTCAGGACGTCAGTAGCTTACTTCGACAGAGTCGGCTTCGTACTCGCCAACCGGGATCGCCATGTGAGCGGCCGATCCCCTGAGCGTTCGCTATAATCGATTCCGCCATGAACGCGGCGCCCGTCCGTTACGTCACCACCAGCGATGGCTACGACATCGCCTACCGGGTAACCGGAAATGGTATGCCATTGGTCTTCGTACCGCCGCTCTTCAGCGATATCCAGGTGGTCTGGCAGTTCTATCCGCAGTGGCTTGAGGGTCTTGCTCAACGCTTCCAGCTTATCCAATACGATTCCCGTGGAGAGGGGCTTTCCAGTCGCAACCTGCCTGATGACCTGACATTGGCTGACTTCAGTCGAGACCTTGAAACTGTGGTAGAACGTCTTGGCCTGAAGCGATTTCTGGTCTGGGGCTGGACTAACCGAAGCCACCATGCGGTTCGATATGCACACGCCCATCCTGAGCACGTAGCGGGATTGATCCTGAACACCTGCGCGGTCTCGAACACCGTGTACCGGAGCGTTATGTTCAATGCGCTTCCGCTAGACGACTGGGATGTTTTCCTTCGTACGATAGCTCCTCGTGATCTTTCGCCCGAAGAAAGCAAGCATCGAATCGAATCAATACGAGCCGCCATAACGCCCGAAGACTTCGACGCCCAACTTAGGGTCAACCAACCTTCCAACGTTGAACGAGAGCTCCGTGGAATCCGGGTGCCGACCTTGGTATTGCATCCACGAGACTGGCGGTCATTACCTGTCAGCGAATCAATAAAGGTCGCGGCGCTGATTCCCGATGCTCGCTTCGTCCTTATAGACGGCGCCTCCGTGTACGGCGACCCCGACCAGGGATTAGCTGCCGTCGACGCTTTCGTGGCCAACCTGTTGCCTCCTGACGAGCGAGGTGCAGCGTCAACGGCGTCTGACGCTTTGCCGGACGGCCTCTCACAGCGCGAGCTTGAGGTGCTTCGCCTCCTCACTCAGGGCAAATCCAACCCCGAAATTGCCAAAGAACTCTTCATCACTCGAAACACCGTCCAGAACCACGTCAGCAGCATCCTCATCAAGACCAACCTCAACAACCGCGCCCAGGCTGCCGTCTACGCTCAACAGCATGGGATCGTCTGAGAAATGACTGCTTCGGGACGCCGCACAAACCGTGGGTTTCGCGGCTCGCCTTGCTCACGCTGTGCTACTTGAGCAGGCCCGCGGTTGCGCGCTCCTTGGCCCCTAGCCAAACCGAGCATCACGATTCGCTGGTCGGCGCAAGACTGCAGGTACTGTCGTACCTCTGTGAGCGATAACCGCGCGAGGCCGCCCTGCATCCGGTCTCCCGCGAACTACGCCTCGCACTCGATCGCCTCGGCCGGCATTTCGTGCATGGCCGCTTGCATTCCGCCGTCGAAAAGCTCCGGCTCAAGGCGAAGGCGACGTACGCGCTCTCGTCACGCAATACCCGTTCGCGTCGACAAGATAAGGGCCTGTCAAGCGAGACAGACCCCATACCTTGTGAATTGGCGGCAAAGGCTTTAGGTCGTCTTTTGCGGCGCCGCCGGTTCACCGATGCCCACGTTCGGGTGGCGCAAGTGCTCCGTCGCCGACAGCCAGTCGACCTCTCGCGGCAGGATGATGCTGCCGGAGCGCCGCCGGTACAGCTCCGGGTTGTCGACGCCCGGCGGCGTCACGTTCTGCTCCTGCAGCGCCTTCACGGCGCGGATCAGCTTGCGCCGCGTCCGGATGATCATCGAGTCCGACGTCCCGAGGTGCTCGTTCGTGCGGTCCATGATCCCACCCATGCTCTCGGCGACGGCCTTGTCCTGCTGCCGTACGCCGCGAATGCCGGTGAAGGTGTCGCCGCGCGCCTGCGCCTCGCGGTCGATCTGATAGTCGTTTGTCTTGTCCTGGTTCAAACGCCAGCGGCCCAGCCAGTCCGTCGTATTCGGCAGGTGCTCGAAGCCGGCACGCCCCACCGGCGCCGCCGCGTTCACCGGCCGGCCCGTCGAGGCGTTGGCCTGCGTCGCCTGCGCTCCGTTTCGTCCCGCGACGGTCCCGGCGATCTGCCAGCCCCAATACATCGTGTTGTGGTCGTCCAGCGGCACCCACGCCTGCGCCCTGACAACGGTGCCGAGGTCGCCGGTCGGGATCAGCGCGTAGAACGGGAACATGTAATGCGCGATGCGCCAGTACGTCGTGTCCTCTTCCGCCGGCCGGTACGCGCCGTACGTCGTCCCGACCTCGGACTCGAGGATTTCGTAACGTGGCGCGCGGTCTGTGACCATGTAGTAGTCGTAGCTGCCCTTGACCGACTTCTCCGGCGTCACCGAGCCGAGGTGCAGGAAGCCGAGATGCGACGTATCGAGGTCGCCCTCCAGCGTCTGCATCCAGTTGCACTCCATCATGCAGAGCTGCGGCCGCGCGCCCTCAATCATCGTCGCCTCGAGTTCCGGCAACAGTGGCGGCGTCTCCCGCGGTCCCATGTAGGTCCAGACGATGCCGGCCCGCTCTTCGACGGCGTAAGCCTTCGTGCGCACCTTGTTCTTGAAGTTCGACTCCGCAGGCTCCGACGGCATGTCCACGCAAGCGCCCGTCACGTCGAACTTCCAGCCGTGGTAGACGCAGCGCAGACCGTCTTCCTCGTTGCGCCCGAAGAACATCGATGCCCCGCGATGCGGGCAGGCGTTTTGCACCATCCCCACCTTGCCCGAGGTCGTGCGGAAAGCGATCAGGTCCTCGCCCAGCAGGCGGATGCGCACAGGAGGACAGTCCGGCGTCGCCAGCTCCTCCGAGAGCATCGTCGGTATCCAGTACTGGCGCATCAGCTCGCCCATCGGCGTCCCGGGTCCCACCCGGCTCAACAGTTCGTTGTCTTCTTTGGTCAGCATTGGTGCCTGCTCCTTGATTTCGAACCCGATCGTCAACACGTTAACGCTTCCTCCTCCTCTGCGTCACGGTACGAATGGCCCGATTTATCGTCGCCGCGATTTTCTGACAACCGGTCACGCCTGGGGCGTATTCTGTGAACGAAGGGGTGCGTGACATGAGAGCCGCCGCAGGAATCGCAACGGGATCTGATTGGCAAGAAACGCTGGACGGTGCCCTGGCTCAGATCCAGGGCGAACTCCGGGGTGCCCCTGTTGACCTGGCGATGCTCTTCGCGAGTCCGGAATATGCCCCTCATTACGCAGACCTCGTTGCGGAGACGAAGCGCAGGCTGGGCACGGGCGCGCTGATCGGCTGCTCGGGCCAGGGTGTGATTGGAGGGGACCGCGAGATTGAGACCGAGCCTGCCATCTCTGTCCTTGCCTTCTCGCTTCCGGGCGCCCAACTGAACCCCGTCCACGTCACGCAATCGGACATCGGAGACGGCGAAGCGCTGCAGGGCTGGTGCACAAACCTAAGTTCCATCGTGCACGGCACCACCGGCTTCATAATTCTTGCCGACCCGTTTTCGCTGGACTCGGAAGCGCTTCTTCGTGCCCTCAGCCTTGCATATCCGGATGCTCCGCTAGTCGGCGGGCTCGCCTCCGGCGACATGAGGCGGCAAGGGACCCATCTCTTCATGGACGGAGTGGTGCTCGAAGAAGGAGCGGTAGTGCTGCCCCTCGGCGATCCCTACGCCATCAAGACCGTCGTAGCCCAGGGGGCGGAGCCGATAGGGGAGGCCTGGACGATTACCGGTGCGACCGAGAACGTCGTCGAGACACTCGGAATGCGGCCCGCGGTTGAGATCCTCATGGAAACGCTCGGAGCCCTCCCGCCCGAGACTCAGGAACGGGCAAGACGTAACCTCCTGGTCGGCCTGGCGATGAACGAATACCGGGACGAGTTTCATCGCGGAGACTTCCTGATTCGCAACGTGATGGGAGCCAGTCAGGAGGAAGGTTGGATCGCTATCGGAGCGCGACCCACACTGGGGCAAACGCTGCAGTTCCAGATCCGCGACCCGCAGGCTGCCGATGCGGACCTGTCGGCCATGTTGAGTCAGGCGAAGGACGAACTCGGCCTGAGCACCCCGGTTGGAGCCCTCCTCTGCGCCTGCAACGGCCGCGGCGTGGGCTTGTTTGGGACTCCCAACCACGATGCGGGCATGGTCAGCGATCTCTTCGGTCGGCTACCCTTGGCCGGCTTCTTCTGCAACGGGGAAATCGGTCCCGTGGGCGGCAAGCCTTTCCTCCACGGCTACACCGCCAGTCTCGCCTTGATCGTGCATAAGACTCCGTGACCAAAACGGCCGTGGCCTTCGCTCTACCTCCAAAGCACCTCGGCTAGAATGGCCACGTAGCCAGATCCCAGGAGCCCGATATGCCCAGGTTTGCCGCTAATCTCAGCCTCATGTTCCCGGAGCTCGAGCCCGCGAAGCGCTTCCAGGCCGCCCACGATGCTGGCTTCACCGCCGTCGAGTACCTGCGCCCTTACGAGTTCTCGCTCGAGGATGTGCGCCGCTGGAAGGATGACGCTGGCGTCGAGCTGATCCTGCTCAACTCGCCCCTCGGCAACCCGAAGGCGGGAGAACGAGGTCTCGGCGTGCTCCCGGGTCGCCAGGCCGACTTCCGCGAGAGCCTCGATTTGACGCTCGAATACGCCAACGGGCTCGGCGCGAAGATGGTGCACCTCATGGCCGGTGTCGTCCCGGAGGGAATGCGTCGCGAGGAGTGCGAAGAGGTCTTCGTCGAAAACCTGCGCCACGCCGCCCCCGTCGCGAAGCAGCGCGGCGTCAAGCTGCTGCTCGAACCCCTGAATCAGCGCGACGTCCCCGGCTACCTGCACAGCACCACGAAGCAGGCACGCCACCTCATCGAAACCGCCGCGACCGACAACGTCTTCCTGCAGTACGACCTGTATCACATGCAAATCATGGAGGGCGACATTGTCGAAGGCATCCGCCGCAACCTCGACATCATCCGCCACATGCAGTTCTCCTGCGTCCCCGGCCGCCACGAGCCGCAACATGGCGAGATCAACATGCCCTACGTCTTCGACCGCATCGATGAGATGGGCTACGACGGCTGGCTCGGCGCCGAATACGCACCGCTCAACGGCACGCTGGAGGGCCTGACCTGGGCTCACCCCTACGGCATCGCCACGAGGTAGTCCCATCCGAGCCGCAACGGGTAAACCCACGTATATTGGATTCCATGAGTCGCAGGCCGAGGGGCGGCCGCAATGAGTAGCCTGTTTCGCGGTGTCAGCACACCCCTCCTGCTGGGGGGCGTCGCCTTCCTCGCAATCGTAGTCGGGGTAGTAGTCGCCTTCGCGCTCGGCTCCGGCGACGATTCCGCCGACTCACCGGACCCCACCCCAACCGCGACAGGCGCCGCCGCAACGCCGACAGCCACGGCCACACCGCCTTCGCCGACCGCATCTTCGCAGCCCGCCACGCCCGTGGCCCCGTCGGCGACCGTGGCTGTTAGCGAGATCTGGAGCATCGACTTCCAGCGCACGGGCGGTTTCGCCGGCTTGTCGCAGAGCCTCAGCATCAGCAGTGACGGCCAGGCGACCTTCAAAGACATGCGTTCCGAGCTGACCAAGACTGGCTCCCTCGAAGCCGCGGACCTCGCCGAGCTACGGACGTTGATCGACAGCAGCGGCTTCTTCTCCCAGTCCACGCCTCAAAACGCTCCCTGCGCCGACTGCTTCAACTTGTCGATCGTTGTCACTCTGGACGGCCAGACGCACAGCGTCGAGGCGGTCGATATCGGGCTCGACTCGGCGCTGAAGCCCCTGGCTGACAGGCTCGTGGCGTTGCTGCAGGACGGGCTGTCTCAGTGATCGCACGAGGCCTGATTGCTGCGGCGCTTGTCCTGACCCTCGTGGCGGCAGCGAGCACGCGCAGCGTCTCGTCCCAGGGCCCCGACGCCGAGGCCATCGCCCGCGCCTACCTGGCACAATCGTCACGCCTCGTCCCGATTCCCGAGACGGTCTCCGGGTTGGCGCCGGCTCAGCTGCGCTCCGCCGCCGTAGCGGCAGCCCCAGCCAACCGTCAGCTCGACCACGTCGTCACACAAGAAAGCGCCGGCGCGCGGCACGTCCGGTTCCAGGAGACCGAGGACGGAATCCCGATCTTCGGCGGCCAGGTCGTCGTCAACGTCAGCAAGCAGGACGACGAGGTCGGCTTCGTCAGCGACCACCGCACATCAGCCACCGTCGCCTCGTCCGGGATTGGCGTCAATGCAGGACGAGGCCGCGCAATATCGCCCTCGCCGCCGCGGACATCGTCGATCTGCGCGGCAACCCGGACGAGACCCTGGTCTACTACCCGATCGACGAATCAGCTCTACCTGGCGTGGCAGTTCATCCTGCCCGCCGCCGACCCGTTGGGCGACTGGCTTGTCGTCGTCCTCGCCGGCGACGGGCGACGTCGCCCTGGTCACCAACGTCACGACCAACGACGCCGGGCAGGTCTTTGACCCCAACCCGGTCGCCACCGGCGGGCCGCAGAGCGTCAGCCACTGCGACACCAGCGCCGCCGAAACCGTCGTCCGTGGCCAGTACGTCACACGCACGCTGCTCGGCATCGACTCCGGGCCAGAACAAGCTCAAAGGTCAGTACGTCGACCTAACGGCGCCGGGCATCGCCGGCGGTTACAAGGCCGGCCGGTCAGGCCAGTAGCGCCTCGCATACTTACACCTACGACTGCAACGAGGACCCTTCGAAGAGATCATGGTCTACTACCACGTCGATACCACGCAGCGAAAGCTGCAATCGCTCGGCTTCACCGGCACGTCCGCCATCCTCGACGAGCCGGTCCCGGCGCACGCCCACTACTACGACACTGCAACGCCTTCTATTCGCCTGGTCGATACCGGGTCTGCACTTCGGCGACTGCGGCACCAACGTGCACGACACGGCTGAGGACGGCGACGTCATCATTCACGAGTACGGCCACGCCATCCAGGACGACCAGGTGCCCGGCTGGGGCGTCGGCGATCCATTGGCGTGCGAGCAGGCGCGCGGCATGGGCGAGGGCTTCGGCGACTTCCTGGCGGCGGCGATGACCGCCAGCCCCTGCATCGGCGACTGGGTCAACTTTGGCAGCACCACTACCTGCAACGGCAAGCCAGGCCTGCGCTACCTGCAGAACACCAAGACTTACTGCCGACTTCGAGAGCTGCCTGTCCCGGCAATCCGGACGGCGCGAGGAAGAGCATTGCACCGGCAGATCTGGGGCGGCGCCCTCTGGGACCTCGTCGAAGCGCTGGGCGACAACCAGGACGCCATCGACCTCGCCCTGACGCTCGTCATCGACAGCCACTTCTACCTCGGCCCGCAGGCCACGTTCGACGACGGCGTCTGCGCCATCTTCGCCGCCGACAACGACGTCTTCGGCGGCGCCCACGGCGCGACGATCGCCAACGTCTTCTCCAACCGCGGCATCAACTGCAACGCGATGCCGCCGCCGGACTTCCCCTACGCCTTCGTCCGCATTCGCCACACCGCGGTAGGCGACCTGTCGATCCGCATCAAGGCCGGCATCAACCCCGGCTTCACCAGTCTGCAACCTGCTGATCTGGAACCCGTCCGGCGGCACTGCCGACGACGTCGTTGGCTTCGTCGACCTCGCCCACCTCGTCCTGCAGATTGCCTCAGCTGCCGCCTTCCGCCCTCGCGGCGACTCCCTGGTGGCTGGAGGTGCAGGACATGGTAGCCAGCAACACCGGCACCATCGAGGATTTCGAGATCGTCCTCTCCGGCACCGTCCGCTGCATCGCCGTCGACACGCCATCGGCGATCCCGGACGGCTCGCCCGGCGCCGTCGTCCGCTCCAAGGTCGATTGCGCCAACACAGGCAACACGATCACAAGCGGCTTCCTTCGCGTGACCACGAACCCCGCGGTGCCATCACAAATCATGGTCGACGGAATGCCGCGTGACACCTGGGGCTTGACTTGGGTGAAGCTCATCCCGGGCACCTACACGGTGAGTTTTACTGGCCTCGAGGGATTCTCACCGCCAACTTCTCAGCAGATCACGGTGGCAGAGGGAGCCACAACCTCGGTTGGAGGCAACTTTACGCAGCGCGGATTCCTGCGAGTACTAACGAACCCCGCTCTCCCCGCGACGATCTCCGTCGCTGGCACCCCTCGCAATGACTGGGGCGTCTGGACAGACCTCAATCCGGCCACGTATCAGGTCTGCTATGGCGTCGTGGCCGACTACACGCCGCCGCCCTGCGTGAATGCCGTTGTTACTGCAGGAAATACGACTACGGTCACAGGCAACTACGTCTCATCTCCTGGGGCGTCTGGTCCGACCAACTTTGGAATGCTCCGCGTGCAAACCTCCCCCGCGGTCCGGTCTCAAGATCTACGTTGACGGCGTTCCTATGGATACGTGGGGACTCACTTGGGTCAAGCTGACACCGGGTTCGCACACCGTTTCGTTTGGCGATGTGCCGCAGTTCAGCACACCCGCATCCCAAGATGTGAACATCACCAACGGACAAACCACAACGGTCATCGGAACCTTCCAGCAGCAAGGCCTTCTCCAGGTTTCGACATCCCCAGCCGTGCCTGCCACCATCTTCGTCGATGGAGTGCCTCGTAACGACTGGGGGCTTTGGACGGCCTTTCCCCCGGGTACCCATCAAGTCTGCTATGGGAAAACTGATGGCTACGTCGCTCCTCAATGCCAAAACGTAAGCGTGGTTGCTGGCGGTAACACCGCACTGCAGGGTTCCTTCAGCGTCAATCCTTGACAGCGAGCATCCAGAAGCTTAATTTCGGGTGCGAGTCACCTTCATGACCAATACAACTCGAAACCGAATTCTCGCTGGTGGGTTGGCCCTGATCCTTGTCTTGTTCGTCCTGGCAGGCGTTGCGGGGCTGTTCAGTTCGTCTGACGGCTCAGGGCAATACCCGGCAAACTATGCGGATGGTTCTGGAGGCTTGTCCGCAGCACAGATTCGCTAGGTCATTCCTGTGTACAGACTGGCCGTACTTTCTGAGACAACGGACCAATCGAAACCCTGGCTGGCTCTGATAGCATTTCGCGACAAATGCTCGCGCAATTCCTTGTCGAGAAGAATGCGGTTCAACGCTTTCGCTATTCCAGCTACCGTGGGTTCCGCGATCAGTCCCGTTTCGCCGTCGATGATGTTTCGGCTGGCTCCCGTGTGAGACCCGGTCACGACCACAGCCGGAAGACCGCAGCCCATTGCCTCTCGAACCACAATCGATTGGCCTTCCAGTCCCGAAGGCTGCACGAGGACGGTAGCGCCTTTCATCAGTTCTAGCAGCAAGCCTCGATCCAGCCTCGAGCTGAAAGCAACACGCCCCTCCAAATCGAGGGCAGTCGTCTGGCGTTTGAGTCGGTCTTCATCTGGTCCCGTACCGACGATGGCCATCGTTGTTTCCTTAGGTGTGAGGGTCAGAGCTTCCAGTGCCAGCTCAAGCCGCTTATGCGGCATCAGCCGTCCCACAAACAGGATGGAAGGGGCATCCGTAGCTTTCCGCGCGCAATCGATTGCCTCCAGGTCGACACCGTTTGGAATCACCGTGGTGGGAGGCCCTGGCGGCAGCCGGCTCTGAGTGAATTCAGACACGGCCACCCGATGAGCCCCAAGTCGTGCGCTCCCTGACTCGATCTTCGCCAGAAAAGGCGCTGCCCGTGGCATGTAACCCTCCCAGCCATCCCCCAGAAACTCATGCCACGTTGCGACCAATGCGGAGTCTTTACGGAGCCCTGAAGCGACGTAGACAGAGGAGTACGGGATTGAACAGCAATCGATGACGTCAAACCGCTCCCTGGACAAGAACAAAGCCAGTTTCGTGCCAAAATGCGCAGCTTCCAGGAGTCTTCTTCGCCCATTGGCTCCATGCAACTCTGGAGCGGGACCTAATCCTCGAAAGAGCATGCCATCCATCTTCTCGGTCGAGTGATAGGACCAGCTGATGAGATGTACTTCATGCTCCTGCGCTAGGCGCCGCCCAATTTCATAGAATCGGCGCTCTGCTCCGCCCAGGACCACCGGGTACACGGCATCGTAGACCAGCCCGATCTTCAATCGAGACGCCATTATCTCTGTCCATCCGCGCTGGTCTTTACTTGTTCGATCCGGATCACGCCAAATCCGCTGTCATTGAACTCCTCAACGAAGTGAACGCGATCAAGTAGATTCGCAAACTCATTTCTATCGGGCGTCGTGAGGATATACGTGATGCCGCTTTCCGCAAGCATCTGGCTAAGCTCCGGAGACGAGATCGATGCACTCACGAGGTTGTCTACAAAATCAGCTTCATTCCTCTCAGCCTTGAAGAGCAGCAGGTTTCGGTCGACATGAAGAAATGTCCGCCGGCGCGCGTACCCTTCCACCCACCATCCGTATGGCAAACCGTGCGGCGAGGTGCCCGCCAGCACCGTAGCGTCAGACGGAGTCTCATCGCGGATGAAATCAAGAGCAGCCTGCGCTGGACTGTCAACGGTGCGGTACCAAATCGTCGCGTCTTGAAGGCGCTCCCAGCCTGTGAATGCGGTGCTCAACAAGAAGGCAGTAAGGATCGCCGGAGGCGCAATATTCAACCAACCGGGGACTCGGCCCGATGACGAGACGAACTCCCTGACAGCCAAATCAGCTTCGGAGACAAGGACCGACAGGCTGAGGATCAGGCCGATCTGAACAAGTTCGAAATGACGTATCTCTCCAGTCAGGACGAACAAGAGGTAGGGCCCCCAAACCAGTCCAAGCAGCAAAGGACGAAGCGTGCGTGTACGGGGCCCACCGATAGGTGCGAGGGTGCATATCGCCCCAACCACTGCGTAGCCCAGCCCCAAGCCGAGATTTTCTCGGAATACGAACTCGTATGAGCTGTAACTCAGCCATGAGAAACTGCTAGCGTGCGTCGTCGCCGATGCCATCGATTTGAGAATCTCTGCGTACCAAGGCAGCAAGACCACGCTCGCCGCAGCGCAAGCGAGAGCCCACAAAGCAACTTTCTGAGCCGCCTCTTGCCGTGCCGGCGACGCCAACAAAAACGCGACTACAGAGACAGCGCCAACTGCAACGAGCTGCACCACCACGAAATGGCTCGTCCCAGCCACGAGGCTCACAAACACAGCGGACCAGAGGAGGTGGCTCTGTCTTCCGCTTTCCAGCCAGCAGCCAAGCCCGTAAACAGCGAACAAGAGAAAGGCGGTCCCCAGCAGTTGAGGATACCCGCCCCACGCGTACACCTCCTGCTGATAGCCAGCACCTAGGGCGGCAAGCGCAAGGCAAGCAGCCCCCCAAGGCGCGAGCCGTTCGCGGAGCAACAGATAACAGGGAACCACCAACAGTACAGACGTCACGAGGCCAAGGGCCTTCAACGCCACCATCGGTTCCAAAACTGCCAGTTCTCCGCGTAGCAGGGCTGGAAGCACGGGCGGGTAGACCGTCTGCGCGGAAACGACCCCATCCCCGGTAATGCGCCACGCCAAACGTAACCAATTACCTGGATCTGGGCCTGATGGGGCCGACGTAGCGTCTTGCGCCACAATTCGCGTGACCAGAGTGACGGTGACGCCCACGCACACCATCAGTGCCCCTTGCCACGGGCCTAAGCGTCTAATCCTATCCTCGACTGCTACGAAAAGTGTCCGCCGCTGATCCAGGCTGAGGAGGGCGAAGCTGTTCATGTCGCCCAATCATCGTAGAGCTCCGCCACGCCACGAGCTACACGAGCGTTTCGAGCCTATGCCCGTTGATCTCCCGCGTCGGCGGGGCGATCATGCCCTCGATACCCGAAAACCACCGGAGGTAACCCCAAAATGCCCGATAGAGTCCGTGCCTCCGTCCAGATCGCCCCCCGCACTCACGAGATGCAGACGTTCCCGCGGCCCGTCATCGGCCCCGACGACGGGCTCATGCGCGTCGAGGCCTGCGGCATCTGCGGCAGCGACCTCGAGCAGTACGAGGACCACAACGGCCGCCGCACTGAGCCCTGCATCGCCGGCCACGAATCGCTTGGCATCATCGAGGAAATCGGCGAGCGCGCCGCGCAGCGCTGGGGCGTCAAGGCCGGCGACCGCGTCGCGCTGGAGAGCTACCTCCCCTGCCGCAACTGCGACATGTGCGCCCGCGGCGAGTTCATGTCCTGCCGCACCGGCAGCTTCGCCTATGGCTTCTTCCCCACCAGCCGGGCGCCGTCCCTCTGGGGCGGCTACGCCGAATACATCTACCTCCACCCCAACACGCTGCTGCACAAGGTGCGCCATGACATCCCCGCCGAAGTCGCAGTGCTCTACAACCCGCTCGGCGCCGGCGTGCGATGGGCATGCCACCTCGGCGGAGTCGGCGAAGGCGAGACGCTGCTTGTGCTCGGCGCCGGGCAGCGCGGCATCGCCGCCGTCATCGCCGCGAAGGCAGCCGGCGTCGCGAACGTCATCGTCACCGGCCTCGCCCGCGATGCTGCGAAGCTGGAACTCGCCCGCGAATTCGGCGCCGCCCACACGATAAACGTCGAAGCCGAAGACACAATCGAGCGCGTCAAAGAGATAACCGAAGGCAAGCTCTGCGACGTCGTCCTTGACGTCACGCCGCTGGCGCTGGAGCCTGTCAATCACGCGATCGAGTGCGTCAGGCACGGCGGCCGCGTCGTCCTCGCCGGCCTCAAGGGGCGCAGGCCGATGCAGTTCTCGCCCGACGCCGTGATTCAGAAGGGCGCCACCATCGTCGGCGCCTTCGGTGTCGACTCGCGCGCCTACAAAGAGGCGATATCGATTATCGAATCGGGGCGCTTCCCGCTAAAGAAGCTGCATACCCACAGCTTCGGCCTCGAAGACACGCCCCGCGCCATCGAGACCCTGCAGACGGACGGCGACGCCGTGTGCGTCTCCGTCCACCCCAACGGCTAAGGCGCCCGCAGCGCAAGGAGACTGTCGCTCGGCAACGTCTCCGCGATCACAAGATGGTGACAAACGATCATCTCGTCTACTTCCGGCTTAGGCGCTGTGCTACGCTCCCTGACACTGCCAAACCAACGGCGAGAGCCGTCATCTCCGGGTGTTTGTGAACAGCGATAACCTCCCGATCCAAGAGCTCCTCGAAACCGCGCCTGACGGCTTCGTCGTGGTTGATGAAACTGGTTCCATCGTCTTCGCCAACCGCACGACCGAGCAGATGTTCGGCTTCGAGGCGCACATGCTAGTCGGCCAGACGATCAGGAGTCTGATACCGGAGCGCTTTCACCACGTACACGGCGGGCACCGCCGTTCCTATATGCAGGATCCAAGGGTGCGTCCCATGGGTCTCGGCCTCAATCTCGTCGGCCGCCGCAAAGATGGCAGCGAGTTTCCAGTCGAGATCAGCCTGAGTCCGTTGAAGACCTCCGGCAAGACGCTGGTCATCGCCATCGTCCGCGACATCTCCGAACACAAAGCACTGGAGGACGAACGCCTCGCCCTCGAAACGGAGCTGGAAACAGAACGTGAGCGTGACCGCATCGCGATGGACCTGCACGACGGCATCCTGCAGGACATTTACGCCTCGTCGCTTGCGCTGGAGCTGGCGCTCGGCTCAACCGAAGACACCGCTAGAAACGGCGGAAGCTATCGAACGCGTTATCGATCAGCTCCAGGCGGTTGTACTGGACATTCGCAGCTACATCTTTGACCTGCGGCCTCGAGAGTTCAGCGGCGACCTCGCAGAAGCCGTCACCAACCTGGCCCATGAGTTCCAACAGAACTCACAGATCGCCACGGAAGTCGACGTCGACGTCTCGGTATCACCGAGCCTTCCCACGTCGCTGACCGTCTACAACATCGCGCATGAGGGTCTCAGCAACATCCAGCGCCATGCGCAGGCAGAGTTGGTCACGATATCACTGCGGATCAGCGACGGCGCTGGCCAGCTCCTCCTGACGGACGATGGGATCGGCTTCGACACTGGCAAGGACCTGAATCAGAGCCATCGCGGCCTGCGCAACATGCTGACGCGCGCCCGCGCCGTAAACGCCGATCTGCAACTGGAAAGCAGCCCCGGCAAAGGCACAAGGCTGAGTCTGCGCTTTCCGTTGAACCCTTCTGGTAGCTGACTATTCGTCCCGGCTGGTGCGCCGGGCAATGTAGGCGGCCGCCTCTGAGCGACGCTTCATGTTTAGCTTGCTGAGGATGTTGGAAACGTAATTCTTGACCGTCTTGTCGCTGAGAAAGATCTCCGCCGCGATCTCACGGTTCGTCTTGCCTTCAGCGATGAGGTGCAGGATCTTCTGCTCGTTCTCGGTCAGCTGGGCCTCGGGCGACGCGTGTTTCGGTCTTCCACCCGCTGATTTGCGTATCTCGTCGAGAACACGCATCGTCACCGCCGGGTCGAGCAGCGATTCACCGCGCGCCACGCCCTCAATCGCATCGGCTAGCTGTGAGCCCCGCGTCTGCTTCAGCAGATAGGCCGAAGCGCCCCCGAGGATCGAAGACATGACCGCCTCCTCGTCCGCGTAGGACGTGAGCATGATCACCTTCGTGCCCGGCAGCTCGGAGCGAATCTCGCGGCACGCTTCGATTCCACTACCGTCCGGCAACCTCAGGTCCATCACCACGACGTCCGGGCGGACGCTGCTCGCCACCTCGATGGACTGTGCGACGCTACCGGCTTCGCCTACGACGGTCATCCCCTCGCGACGGTTCAGCAGCGCTTTCAGCCCTTCACGGACGACCTCGTGGTCATCGACTAGCAACACTCGGATGGTGGTGTCCGGCATTTCGACCCTTAGTAGTGGATTTACTTGGACAGATTACGCGATTTGTTGAGTTTGAGTAATTGCGCCCTTATCGGTTCCGCCATGTCGTCAAGACTGGAGACAACGTCTTCCATTCCAACGCGTGCTTGCCCCGGCGCGTCTTCCATGACTTGAAGACAGTACTCCAGCTTTAGGCCCAACCCGAACAGGTCCTGCAAGATGTGGTCGAGGAATTCGACGTCGTGTTCGGAGAAGCGACTCGTGGTCTCGTCCGAGGATCGCTCGTTCATACATTCAAACTATGGCTCGAACTCGCAATCCTCGGCAGTGCCGAACGGAGCGATCATGGGGGCCGAAAGCCTCTGCGTGGGATCTTCGAGCCACAGAGGACGCACCCGTCTGGGGCACTCAGGCTGGTTTAAGATGGATTGAAGGAATCTAGTACGTCACTCTGGGAGAGCAATCATGCAGTCCGAAAGCGAACTGGTCTGGTCCGTCGTCGAGAGTTCGCCAGCCGGCGAGGCTGTCGTTGGCGTCTACAGGACGCTGACACGGGCCCGCGATGTCGTCTCGCAGCTCGCAGACGGCCGGTTCGAGGACTACCGCATCGAAGGTCACGCCCTCGACCAAGGCAAGGAGACCGACACACCCTGGCGGGTCTATCTCGGCCGCGACGGCGAACACCTCGGTACCACGCCGTTCGCCGGCTGCTCCTGCGCCGACGACGAGGCGGAATTCGTGCGCCGCTCTTTCATCGAGCGTGATGGAGAGTCGATGTCTGTCATCGTCCTGGCGCCGACGCCCGGACGGGCAATCGCCGCCGCCGGACGCTTCCGCGAATGGCTGCAGCAGGAACACCTCTGGGCCCCGGGGCTGCAGTTGCAGCCAATTCAGGCCGCGCCGGCCGCCGCTCCGGCGATCGTGTAGGTAATGGGCGAAGTCACCTGGCCGCGGGACCTGCGCTACACCAAGGAGCACCAGTGGGTGCGCGTCGAAGGCGATACCGCGCGCAGCGGCATCACCCACTTCGGCCAGGATTCCCTTGGCGACATCGTCTTCGTCTACCTTCCGAAGGTCGGCGACAAACTCAGCGCCGGAGACAAGCTCCTCGACATCGAATCAACGAAGGTCATCTGGGAGCTCTTCATGCCACTGACCGGTGAGGTCGTGGAGGTCAACAGCACGCTCGACTCGGCCCCTGAGCTGATCAACCAGGACCCACACGGCCTCGGCTGGATCCTCGCAATCAACTTCGCCGACCCCTCCCAGCTCGACGCCCTGCTCGACGCCGAGGCGTACGCCGCCTTCCTCGCGTCCGGGGAAGTCTGAAACTTACACTAGTACCCAGTCAGCGCCGGTATCATCGACCTGATGGCTAGCTTTATAGAACCCCGTCGCCTCGTCATCGGTACCCTGGTCCTCGCGGCATTATTCACCCCGCTCTACTTCCTCGTTCTGCAACCCAGCAGAGAGACCGACCCCGCTATTCAAAATCCACTGCTGGTTGAAACGCCGCCCAGCGACGGGGCGACCGAGGTCGGCCTGGAGGTCGGCCAACTGGCGCCCGATTTCGAAATTTCCACCACCGATGGCCGCCGCGTCCGACTAAGCGACTTCCGCGGCCGGCCCGTCGTAATCAACTTCTTCGCCCTCTGGTGCACCAGCTGCCTGGCCGAGATGCCTGAGATTAGAGCGGCACAGGAGGAACGAGGCACCGAAACCTTCGCTGTCTTCGCGATCAACGCCGGCGAGACGCGCGAGCGCGCCCTTGAGTTCGTAGACTTCCTGCAGGCACCGTTCACCTACGGCCTCGACACCAATCTCGTTGTCAGCGACACCTATCGGGTCCTCGGGCTTCCCGCTTCGGTCTTCATCGACTTAGAGGGGGTAATTCAGACCGTCTACGCGGGCTACGCCGGCCCGGAGCGCTTCGACATCTTCCTCGACGCGGCGATTAGCGCGCAGCCACCCGGCGACCTTCCGGTCGTGCTTCGGCTGGTCAACACCATCCCGCGCGACCGCATCCTCACCGTCGAGTCGCTTGGCGAAGGCGAGCTCCAGCTGATGTCACGCAGCCTTCGTTGCGATACCGGCTATTGCGGCGTCGAGGACGTCATCGCGGACATTGAGTCATTCGCCAACGTCAGCGTGGCCAACCGCGACACGGACGCGACGAACCCCTCGCTGACGGTGCGCTTCGATCCGGCGGTGCTAACCCGGGAGCAGATCGCCGACATCGTGGTGCAGGCGCTGGAAGCGCGCGACGACCCCGTCTATGAAGGCCCCGTCACCGTCACCTACGTCGAAGACTAGGTTCACCCACCATCGCCCAACTCTCTTCGGCTGGTTGATCTAGAATGGCTCGCTGCAGACCACCGTCCAATTTTCCGGACCGTCCGAGGAGGATTCGAGATGAGCCAGACAGGCTACGTGTACGTCGGCGCCGCGCAGAGCGGCTCAGGTTCGCGAGGCGGGCTCTTCCGCAGGCAGGCAGACGGCGGCGACTGGCAACAGCTCACGACGGGCCTGCCCCAGGACGCCCGTGTTCAGGCTATAACCGTCCACCCGACCGACGCGAACGTCGTCTACGCGGGCACCCACACGGGCCCGTACCGCAGCGAAAACGGCGGCGATAGCTGGCAGCGTCTTCCGTTCCCCGAGGGCCCCCAGGTCTGGTCCATCCTCGTCCACCCGGAAAACCCACGGATTCTCTACGCAGGCACGTCGCCCGTCGGAGTTTACCGCAGCGAAAACGGCGGCGACAGCTGGACACGACTCGCCACGCCCAATACACCCGAACGCGTAAAGATGGACTTCCCCTGCCGGGTCATGCGCCTTGCGGTTGACCCTTCCAACCCAAGCGACCTTTACGCGACCCTCGAAGTCGGCGGCGTGATGCGCAGCCTCGACGCCGGGGCGAGTTGGGAGGACTGCAGCACAAATCTCATCGAGATGGCACAGATGCCCCACCTCAAGAGCAGGATCGGCAGCGACACCGAAATCGAAGGCATGATGGACGGCCACGCACTCTGCACCAGCAGTGCGACGCCCGGCACGGTCTACTTGGCAGTGCGCATGGGTCTCTTCCGCAGCCAAGACCGCTGTTCGAGCTGGGAGGACATGCAGGTCGGCCGGTTCTCGCCGCTGACCTACAGCCGCGACGTGCGTGTGTCGCCACAGGACCCGCGCGTGCTTTACGCCTGCCTCAGTCCGGCGGCACGCAGCGAGGACGGATCGCTCTACCGAAGCGACGACCTCGGCGCGTCCTGGACGCGATTCGACCACGATGTCAAAGCGGAGGCAACGATGATGGCGGTCGCCCTGCACTACAGCGACCCGGCTCAGGTGCATTGCGTCAGCCGCGCCGGCCAGGTCTTCAGCACGCTGGACGGCGGCAGCCACTGGCAGGAGAACCGTCTGCCCGACGGCGTCCGAGACGTCTACGCCGTCGCCTGCAACTGAGTCCTCAGGAGGAGCCGACGAGGTACAGCGCGGGGTAGAAGAACACCCAGACCACGTCGACGAAGTGCCAGTACTTTATCGAAGCCTCGAGACCCCAGTGGTCTTCGGCCGAAAAGCGGCCGCGCATCAGCCCCAACTGCACCAGGAACAGGATGGCGACGCCACTCAGCACATGCGATGCGTGCAGGCCGGTCATCGAGAAAAATGCAGTGCCGTAAACCTCACCCTGGTTGAATTCGGCCGTCGACCACTCGACTACGACGCCACCGAAAAAGACCAGGCCGAGGACAATTGTGAGCAATACGCAAATCTGGGCCCAGCCGTGGTAGCCCTTCGATATCGCCACCTCGGCCGAGTACGCCGTTGCGCTGCTCAGCAGCAGGATCGAGGTGATACCCAGGCCGAGCAGCTGATTTAGGCCCTCAGGCCGGTCGGTACCGGCGAGATAGAAACGTCCCGCCAGCAGCGCGGCGAACAGAAAGGTCTCCGACAGGAAGAACAGCCAGAGTCCAACCGTGTTGATCGCGATCCGGTTATGTGCCTGATGAGGCGCGACGTGTCCAGCGACTGCCATCTAGTGCTCCCCTTCCGCTGTCTTGACGCGCTTGATGTGCATGAAATACCAGAGGATGAGAACCGCCTTGACCTGCGCCATCAGGATCAGGGGGATCAGGTTCTGATCAATCGTCTTCGCGATCCCGTATTCGATCCCGGTCAGCGCCCCCAGGACGACGATGACGATCAGCCCGATTGTCACAATGCACTCCCTCCCTGAGGCGCCGGCTCAACCGGCAATTCGTCAGAAGCGCCGGCCGGACTGAACACGGCGTGCGGCCGAGCCGACGGCACGCCGTAGTCGTAAGCACCCGACACAACCACGGGCGGCGACGCGAAGTTCTCCAGTGGCGGCGGCGACGAGGTTTGCCATTCCAACGTCCGGGCGTGCCATGGGTTGGGTTCGGCTATCTCGCCAGCGTAAGCCGACCGGATCATGTTGTAGGCGAAGAGCAGGAAGCTGGCGCCGAGGACGAAGGAGGCGACGCTGATGAAGGCGTTGAGGTCGGCCAGGTTGTCGGTGTAGTTGGCGACGCGCCGGTTCATGCCGTCGAAGCCGGCCCAGAACATCGGCAGGAACGTGACGTTGAAACCGACGAACATGAGCACGAAGTGCGACAGCGCCAGGCCCTCGTCGTACATACGGCCTGTGATCTTTGGGTACCAGTAGTAGATCGCGCCGAACAGCGCGAATATCTCAGCGCCAATGATGGTGTAGTGGAAGTGCGCCACCACGAAGTAGGTGTCTGACAGGCTCAGGTCGGTCGGCACGTCCGCAAGGTGGATGCCGGTGACGCCGCCGATCATGAAGTTGAACACGACCGCCAGCGCAAACAGCATCGGCGTCTTGAGCCAGAGCCGACCCATCCAGATCGTCCCCAGAGCCGAGAGGAAAATCAGCCCTGTCGGAACGGAGATGATCTCCGTCGTAACCAGGAAAGGCGCCAGGAGATCGCTCGTGATGCCGCTGACGAACATGTGGTGGGCCCACACCATGCCGCTGACCAGGACGATTCCAAGCAGGCCTCCGACAGCCCACTTGTAGGCAAACAAGCGGTTTGCGCGAGAAGTGCGCCAGCATCTCCAGCGTGATGCCGAAGCCGGGCAGCACGAAGATGTAGACGGCCGGGTGGGAGTAGAACCAGAAGACGTGCTGGTAAAACAGCGGGTCGCCACCGCCTGATGCGTTGAAGAACACCGTACCCGCGATACGGTCCAACGTAACCATGAGCATCGCGGCGGCGAAGAACTGCGTGAACGTCAGGGCGATGCAGCTGGCGGCAACAATCGACCAGACGAAGATCGGCATGCGCATCAGACTCATCCCGGGCGCACGCATGAAGATGACGGTCACCAGGAAATTAAGGCCGCCCAGGATCGACGAGAGACCGAAGGTAATGATCGCGAGGTTGAAGAATATCTGGCCGTGGGCGTTCGTCGTGCTCAGTGGCGCGTATGCCGTCCAGCCGGAGTCCCAACCACCAAATGCCTGCGCCGATAGCAGCAGGATGGCAACTGGCGGCACTAGCCAGAACGAGAGCGCGTTGAGGCGAGGGAACGCCATGTCGTCAGCGCCGATCATCAGCGGCACGAAGTAGTTGCCGAACCCACCGACCATACTGGCCACGGCCACAGCGATCATGATGATGCCGTGCAAACTCATGACACGGTTGTATTCGCCTTCGCTGAAGATGGCGCCCTCCGGCGTAATCAGGTGGGCGCGGATCAGCATCGCGAGCAGGCCGGCGAACAGGAAGAGGAGCAGGAACGTCGTCAGGTACTGGATGCCGATGACTTTGTGGTCGGTCGTGAAGGTCAGGAACCGAGCCGGGCCCACCTTTTCGTGCCCGGTCTCCAGGCCTAGCCACTCCTTGGCCCAGCGGTCCCACAGCCCGACGCCCAGGAGCCAGCCCACCAGCGCGAGCGGGTAGGCAACAACGAACGCCTGCTCGAGGTCCCAGGCGTCATGGCCGGTGGCCGACCGCGCCAGGACCACACCGCTCACGCCCAGAGATGCGCCGATCGCCGCGCCGATCAGTGCCTTGAGGATTGGCCCGAAGGCGCCGATGCCAAACACCTGCTGTTGTCGAGCTACCGCGATCGCCAAACTTGACCTCCGTTAATAGATGCTGGCGCTCTTCTGGCTGACCCAGTCATCGAACTCGGACTGCGAAACGACGCGGACCGGCACCCGCATGTTGGCGTGACTGAGGCCACAAAGCTCGGCGCATTGCAGCGCGGTAAAGCGGATCGTCGGAGTAGTCCCCTTCCTCGACCGCCATAAGCGACATCGTTGTCGTATGACCGGGGATGGCGTCGATCTTCATCAGGAAGGCAGGCACCCAGAACGAGTGCACCACATCGCGACTGGTGATCCTGAACGTAACCTTCGTGTCGACCGGGATCACGAGTTCAACCTGGTTCTCTAACCCCTGCTCGGGGTATGAAATCAGCCAGGTCCACTGCAATGCCTGGACGTCGACGACGAGGTCGGGCGTCTCGTGCTTCCGGATCACGTCGTTCAGCGTCCACAGTCCGGGATAGATGATGATTAGCAAGGTGAGCGCCGCCGTAGCCCCGAACCAGAGCTTAGGAAACACCCCCGTGCCATCCATCGCCGGGCCGTCCTCTTCCGAGAGGTCGCCCGAGCCTCGCCGCAAGATGGAATAGACAAGGATGGCGATTACCATCGCCGAGACCGGCATCGCCAGCGCTGTCAGAAAACGGAACGCTCTGGCGATCTCCTCGCCGCGGTCCGATCCCACGGTCGAATAGAAGTCGACATTCAGCACGGCCGCCAGGCCCGCGGCCGTCAAGATCGCCCACAAAATGAACGTAATCAGCCCTGCGCGGGACGCCGAATCGCGATTTAGCGATCGCGGCTTCGGCGCGGACACCGGACGTTCCGAGAGCACCGCGACAATCGTGATAAGTGCCGGGATCCCGAGACAGGTAATCGCGGCCAGCAGGGGTACGCTCATGCCGTTCCTCCGCCACGAACCTAAGGCCCGATACCACTACGGGAGAGGGCCATTCGGACCATTTCGCCGCAGGTCACACTCTGGTTTGGGCCAAACGGCCCTTTGTAGGCGCCACCGACGGAATTAGCCTTCACCTGTCAATACGGGAACTAATTAGAGGTGAAGCATGCTCAGTAAAGAAGACAACGACCTTCTATGCCGCGTCGGGCCGGGTACGCCCATGGGCGAACCTGTTCCGGCAGTACTGGCTGCCCGCGATACGCTCGGACGAGCTGCCCGGCGCCGGACTGCGCCGCCCGTTGCGCGTCATGCTGCTCGGCGAGAAGCTGATCGGCTTCCGCATGACCTCAGGCAAGGTCGGCCTCGATCGCCGACGCCTGCCCGCACCGCGGCGCCTCGATGTTCTTCGGCCGCAACGAGGAAGAAGGGCCTGCGCTGCGTCTATCACGGCTGGAAGTTCGACAGCAGCCGGCACCTGCGTCGACATGCCTTCGGAGCCGGCCGAGTCCAACTTCAAGAACAAGGTGCACATCGGCGCCTACCCGACGCACGAGCGCAACGGCATCATCTGGGCCTACATGGGCCCGCGCGAGGTGCCGCCGCCGCTGCCTGACATCGAGGCGAACATGCTGAACAAGGACCCGGAGGGCATCAGCGTCCTCTACCGCCCCAACAACTGGATGCAGGGCCTCGAGGGCGAGATGGACACGATCCACTTCGTCTTCCTGCACATGGGCTCGGAGAAGGTCGAAGACCAGGCGGCCGGCAGCTTCAACTCCTACCAGTACAAGCAGCGCGCCGGCAAGTTCGTCGCGCGTGAGACCGAGTTCGGCTGCTCCTACGGGCTATATCGTCCGGCCGAGGACGACACGTACTACTGGCGCATCGGCCACTCGTTCTTCCCCTTCTACGCGGAGCAGGCGGCCGGCGACCTCGGCCCCGTCGCCAAGATGAACGCCTACGTGCCGATGGACGACGAGCACACGCTGCAGTGGGAGATCAACGTCCGCACCGACGACGACTCGAACGGTCAGCAGCCGCTACAACGCGCCGATCAACCGCGGCGAGATGCCGGACATCAGCGAAGAAGCTGCCGCCGTTGACGCGTGGCGTCTACATGCCGCAGACGCACGGACTGGTACGGCCGCTTCAGCCTCACCCAGAACATGGAGAACGACTACCTGATCGACCGCGAGGCGCAGAGGGCGAACACGCAGCTACACCGGTATCCCTGGCATCCGCCAGCAGGACATGGCGATGACCGAGACGATGGGCCCGATCTACGCCCGCGATCACGAGCACCTCGGCACCACGGACTCGATGATCATTCGCACGCGTCGCCGCTGGATCGCTGCCGCGAAGGCGCTGCGTGACCACGGCGTCGTTCCGCCCGGCGTCGACGACCCGACCGTCTACCGCCAGCGCTCCGGCGAGTGCATCCTGCCTCGCAACGAGGACTGGTGGGATGGCAGCCGCCATCTGCGCGAAGTTTGGACCGCAGGTGAGATTGGGAGACTCAGGAGACACCTGTCAGCGGCAGCTGAACCCTGGAGCCTTCGTCGAGACGGCCGGTCGTGCGCCGGCCGTTCCTTTTGCGTCTAAGCGTCCTGCTCTTCCGAAGATCCCGGATCGGCTGAAGGCCTGCTGACGTCGCGCGAACTCATCCAGCTGTGCTTGCGCGCGCCCGTTGATCGACTCGGCAGGGTAAGAGCCACGATGCATCCTTCGTCCCAGCGGCGACGCCGGTCAGTAGCTCCAGCGCCTCGTCGATTGTCGAGACGGAGTAAACCTTGAAGCGCCCCGCCCCGACCGCCTCGACGACGTCGTCGCGCAGCATCAGGTGCTGGACGTTGCTGGCCGGGACGATGACACCCTGCTCGCCGGTCAATCCACGCCCCTGACAGACGTCGAAGAAGCCCTCGATTTTCTGGTTCACGCCGCCGATCGCCTGCACTTCGCCCTTCTGGTCCATCGAGCCCGTAATCGCGAGCGACTGCTTCAGCGGCGCGCTCGGCCAGCCGCGAGATCAGGGCGCAAGCCTCGGCGCAGGTGGCGCTGTCGCCCTCGATCATGCCGTAGCTCTGCTCGAACGAGAGGCGTGCCGCCAGCGTCAGCGGCATCTCGTCGGCGTAGCGGTCGACCAGGAAGCCTTGCATCGTCAGCACGGCCTTGGAGTGGATCGGCCCGCTCATCGAGCCTCGCGCTGCAAGTCGAGGACGCCTTCACGTCCGACGCCAACCGTGGCCGTGATGCGCGACGGCTGACCAAAGGACGTGTCGCCAAGGTCGATCACGGACAGTCCGTTGACCTGCCCGATGACCTCGCCCTGCCGTGTCGACGAGGATGATCTGCTTCTCGATCGCCTCGCGCATGTTCTCTTCGATCAGATTGACGCGTTGCTTGCGCTCGCGAATGCTGCGTTCGATGTGCTCGGCGGCACAACCGTCGCGTCATCTGAGCGGCCCAGTGCGCCGCTTCGCGCACGACGTCCGAGATCTCGCCGAAGAGGATGGAGAGCTTGCTGTGGTCCTCGGCCAGCCGCATGCCCTGCTCGATCGACGCGCGCGACGGCGCCCCGGTCCAGCGGTGGCAGCCCTTCGTTCTTCGTCACGGCCGGCGATTAAGTCCGGCGTACTCCAGCTCGTGCTCCGGCGTGCGGTCGATGCGCATATCGAAGTTGGCCTTGACCTTGAACAGCTCGCGGAAGTCTGGATCCACCGTGTAGAGGAGGCGGTAGACGCTCTCGCGCAACACGCCAACGATCTTGCCCGTCCAGGGGATCGGCTCCGGACGTACCGTGCGCGTCTCGATCATGCCCAGCCGGTCTCCCAGTTCTTCGATCATGATCTGGCCGGTGCGCAGGGTTCGCTTCAGCTCGTTCCAGGAGAGCGGGTACATCAGCAGGTCGTCGAAATCGAGCACCAGGTAGCCGCCGTTGGCCCGGTGCAGCGACCCAGCCCGGATCATCGAGAAGTCGGTACGTCAGGGCGCCGAGGTAGGCCTCCTTCTCGATGCTGCCGAAGAGGTGCTGCGGCGTCGGATTGGACTCGAAGACGACGCGGGCGCATTCGTCGCGCCGAGCAGTCGATCAGGAGGTTGACCTCGTACTTGCGGAACAGCGTTTCCGGGTCCTGGCGCCGCGGCAGCGGCCCGGGAGCCTGCATCGGTTCTGCCGCCATCAGGAAGAGGCCCACGTTCTCGATCATGTCCTGCCGTACTTCCGTAAGGTACTGCGCAGCCTCTTCATGGGTCTCGAAGTCTTCGAAGAACCGATCGATCAGTGTTTCGACAACGCGTGGTGGCAACGGTGCGCTGCAGATCGGCGAGGCGCTGCTGCGCTTCGACTCGGCGCCCTGGCCTTGCTTCGCGACGGGACGCAGCTCGCGCCATCAGTTCGTCGCGACGCCGCATCAGATCTCCCCGTTCGGCTGGTTCCAGCTCGGCGAAGGCCTGGTCATCGACCGGCTCCCCGTCCTTCAGCGGGATCAGGAAGAAGCCCGCCGGGTTGCCCTGTAGCAGGAATCCGGCTTCCTTGGCGCGCGCCGCCAGGCCGCAGAAACGCTCCGCCTGCTGACGCTGCACCGAATTGACGATCTGGTCCCGGCGGTTGGTGAAGTCCTCCGAAGCAGAACGTACGCGGTATAAGCCTCGCGAGCCTCGGCATATCATCGACTGCCATCGCCCGCGCGAAGGCGCTGCCCGGCCCGGGCGGAACTGCATGGCGCGAGGCTGGTACGGGTCGACGAAGTTGTTGACGTAGCACCACTCGTCCGGCGGCGCTTTGGTCGCGGACATCGCCTGCAGGTACTCTCGGATCGCCGTCGTGCGGCCGGTTCCGGGCTCGCCGGAGACGACGATGTTGAAGCCCGGGCCTGTCCATTGCCAGGCCAAACTTGATCGCCTCAACGGCGCGCTCCTGGCCGATAAGGCCGACGTAGCGGTTCGCACCTCCGCAGTCGTTTCGAAACGGAAGACTCGCGGGGTCGCAGGTCGGGCGAAGTTGTTCGATCGGCACTTCAGGCAAGGCGGCCTCCGCTCTGCGTCATTCTCAGTGCGAATTCCGCGGGCGGGCAATGGGCCGGTCGCCTCTGTCGGCGATTCAAGCCGCGCTGATAGCCTGACCCCATGGCGGAGCAGAAGATGACAGCTGACGCCGCAGCCTCAGCCTGGTCGAGACCACGCTGGCTGGTATCGGCATCATCCTCGGCGCCGGCGTCTACGCACTGGTGGGCGCCGTGGCCGAGGAGGCCGGCAACGGCCTCTGGCTCTCATTCCTCTTCGCCGCGTTGGTGGCCGCAGTCATCGGACTCTGCTACGCCGAGCTGGCGTCGATGTTCCCCCATAGCGGCGCCGATTACGAGTACACGCGACGCGCCCTTGGCCCGCGACCCGCTTTTGTCGTCGGCTGGCTGATGGTCATCGGCAACATCATCGCCGCCGCAGCCGTCGCACTCGGCTTCGGCGGTTACCTCAACACCTTCTTCGACATCGACCCCACGGTCGCGGCCATCGTAGCGCTCGCATTCGCGACCGCCGTGGCGTTCGTCGGCGTCGAGGAGACGGTGAAGGTCATGATCGTCGGCACGCTGGTCGAGGTCGCTGGACTGGTTCTCGTGATCGCGGTGGGCGTTCCACACGTCGGTGACTTCGACCTGGCGCAGTTCGAAGGCGGCGCATGGGGCGTCCTCGGTGGCGCTGCTCTGGTGATGTTCGCCTATCTCGGCTTTTCTGAAGTCGCCACGCTGGCAGAGGAAGCAGAGAATCCGACGCGCACCGTGCCTCTGGCCATGGTCTTCTCGATCGTCATCACCACGGTGCTCTACATCCTGGTGTGCGATCGCCGCCGTCAGTGTCCTGGGCGCCACTGCGTTGGCGGTCTCCGAAGCGCCGCTGGCGGACGTCGCCAAGGAGGTGCTGGGAGACCGCGCATCGCAACGTCGTCGCCGTCATCGCCCTGTTCTCGACGGCAAACACGATGCTGCTGATGCTGGTCGCCGCGAGCCGCATGATCTACGGAATGGCTACCGCTGACGCGCTGCCTCGCTTCCTGGCCTGGGTCCACCCCGATCGCCGCACGCCGATGCGTGCAATCGCCCTGTGCCTGGGCCTCGCTGCTGCCTTCGCGTTGACCGGAAAGCTGGCATTCGCTGCGGGCGCCAGCAACTTCGCGATCTTTGTAGCGTTCGGAGCCGTCTGCGTATCGCTGATCGTGCTGCGTTACCGCCAACCCGGCCTCGCCACGCCCGTTCCGTCTCCCGGGAACGCTGGGAAGGATGCCGCTACTACCCGTCCTCGGCATCGCCCTCGTGGCCTTGCAGATGGCGAACCTCAGCCCGGACGTGCTCGCGCTGGGAGCCGGCCTATTCGTTTCGGGCATCGTGGCCATGGAACTGCTGTCGCTGTGGAAGCCGGCCGCGGTACGGCCCAACTGACAGCAGCGACAGAACACTGGATTCGAACTAGGCTTCGCTGCTTGCACTCTGCGGCGCCGGCGCCTCGCCGCCCTCGAAGCCTTTGCCACCCGCGTTGCGATAGACCCGGAATGCGAGCGCGCCCCCACCCCAGATGCCCGCAAGCAGTGCGATCGCAACTCCCAGAAACGGGATCAACACCAGCAGTTGCAGACCCAGCGTGCCGAGGCCCGCGGCGAGGAAGGGGCGATCACCAGGCTCGCGGCCGCCGAGGCCTAGCAGCCCACATGCCTAGCCGTGTGCCTGCCACCAGGTAGCCCAGGAATCCAAAGGTCGGCAGCAGGAACAGGAGTATGCCGAGACCAAACGGCAGGCCAACAATCGTCACTATCGCGATGCCCGCCAGGATTGGCACGCCAACCCAGAAGAAGACACCCCAATGATCGTGTTTACCAGGTCGCCGGTCATAGCGCGTGACGCCGCGGCATAGCTGGCGCCCGCCAAAGGCCGCGAAGAGCAGCGACGCCGCGACCACGGCGATAGTCATGCCGATCCAGAGCAGCACCGAGAACAGCCCGGCAGCCCACCACAGGAAGCGGAAGCTGTCGCGTTCGCTAACGTCGCCCTGGATCGTCGCGCCGGAGGCACGGATGATGTCGCCCCGTATCGAGTTCAGATTATCGACGACCGCGGTGGATGCGAGGTCGATATCGCCGGAGATCACAGTCAGGTCACCAGTGACAGTACCGCTGATCGATTGCGTCGCCGTTTATCACGAGCGCGAAGTCGGTCACTTCACCCTCAACCGTCAGGTCACCGTCGATCACCACGACCGAGTTGACGCTTTCGCCCTTCGCAATTGTGACATCGCCGTTAATGTGCAGCGTGAAGTCGTCGTCTTCTTGCGGCGACTGCGCCGAAGCGGTCACGGGAATGAGCACGAAGGGCAGCGCCAGCAAGATCGCGAAGAACCACTTCATGTCGACTTCCTTTCGAGGCGCCTATGGCCTGATCAGCAGGACGGGGACATGGGATTGCCGCAGCACCTCGTCAGCCACACCACCGAAGACGGCCTTCTGGCTCCGCGTGTGGGCGCCGCCGGCGCCGAAGGCGGTCATGACGATGAGACTCGCGTTGGCGCTCTGCGCGGTTTTGATGATCTCTTCGGCCGGCGCGCCTTCACCGACGTGCGTCTCCACTTTGAGGCCGCGCTTTTGCAGTGCGTCGCTGAGGTTTGCAATGTAGGCCCGTGACTCCGCGTGCTCGCTAGCGCTGTCGCCGCGAGCAATGACGTCCTGACTGAACTCGGCGCGAGAAAGCGTCGGCGTAGCGCTGCGCGATAGATCGCTCAGCGTGTGCACAACACGTACCAGGATCAGCGTCGATCCAAGCTTCTCGCCCAGCGCCTCGGCCTGCTCCAGCGCCTCCGCCGCGGTCGGCGAACCATCGAGCGGGACCAGGATGCGTTCGTACATGTTCGATTCCTCCCTGAATCCTTTGGGATGTACCCAGTGAACCACATCAGCCTTCAGCGACGAACTATGCAAACGGCCTGTTCTAAAGAGCTTAACGGCACCTGACTGGAGCTCGCCGACCGGAGTACCATCTAGGTGAGCAAGGATGCTCCTTGCACGGAGGCGGGCAATGAAGGAAACCGAGTGGGTCATCAAAGCACCGGCAACCGAGCCCTTCGGAACACTCTTCGTTCACCTGTGCTCGGGTGAAGTTCGGAAGATCGAGGACGTGGATGAGATCGCGATGACGGATACGCAGGTCATCTTCACCCGAGGCGATCTTGAAGCCGTCGTCATCGACCGCCGTGACATTTACTACTCATGCTGTGAGCCAGGCGACGCGCCGTCAGGTTACTGAGGCGCTCCGCTTATTTGACCGGCCGGGCGTGACGGAAGATCTGAGCCGTCCGTTACCATGACTGGAACGGCCGGGCTTCGCCTCAATCTGTAAGCATGGCTGCGGCAATCGAGCTTCATGACCTGACCAAGGACTACGGCGGCGTTCGGGCTCTGGACGCCGTTTCGCTGAGCGTGGAGCCGGGTGAGATAATCGGCTTCCTCGGCCCAAACGGCGCCGGCAAGACAACCGCCATTCGCATCCTATTCGACCTGATCCGGCCCACGTCCGGTTCGGCCCAGGTGATGGGGATCGACTGCCAGGCTGAGTCGCTCGCCGCCCGCGCCCATATGGGCTACCTGCCGGGCGAGATGCACCTGTACGAGGGCCTCACGGGCCACCAGACCATCGACTACTTCGCCACGCTGCGTCAGCGCCATCCGGACGCCGCCTTCGTCGACAGCCTGCTGACCCGACTTGAGTTCGACCCCTCGCGCCGCATTGGCGCTTATTCGAAGGGCAACCGCCAGAAGCTGGGCCTGATCCTGGCGACGATGCACCGACCGGACATCCTCGTCCTCGACGAGCCGACCAGTGGCCTCGACCCGCTGGTGCAGGATGAGGTGGCCCGACTGCTCTTCGAGTTCGCCGCTGAAGGACGGACCGTCTTCTTCTCCTCCCACGTCATGTCCGAGGTCGAGCGTATGTGCCACCGCGCCGCCTTCTTGCGCCAAGGGCGGCTGATCGCCGTCGAGAACGTCGCCGCGATAAAGGGACGCTCATTGCACATCATCGAGGTCACGTTCACGGCGCCGGTGCCCGAAGACGCGTTTCGGCTGCCGGGCACTCGCGAAATCGGGCGTGACGGCAACACCCTGCACATCGAAGTGCAGGACGGCCTCGACGCGGTCTTGAAAGCGATCGCGCGCTACGAGGTCATCGACCTTCGCACGGAGCAGCCCAGCCTGGACCAGGTGTTCCGCGCGTACTACCACCAGGACACCGAGGAGACACGCGATGCAGCGTCCTAGCGTCTTCTACAAGACGCTGCGCGACCGTCGCTGGCAGGTCGTCTGGTACGGCATCGGCCTGGGTCTCATGTCGGCGCTCGTGATCTATATCTTCCCAAGCTATAGCGGTCAGCTGGCGGATATCGAGATACCGGAAGCAATGCGCGCCATGATCGGCAACGTGGACTACGGTACTGCGGATGGGTTTGTCTCCGCCGAGTTCCTGAGCTGGACGCCGCTCGTCCTCGTCGTCTTCGCGATCATGGGCGGAACAGGCGTGCTGGCGGGCGAGGAAGCCAACGGGACGCTCGATATCGTCCTCGCGCAACCGGTGAGCCGCGTGCGGGTCGCCATCGAGAAGCTCTTGGGCCTGCTGGTCGCCACGCTGCTGATCTGCGCCATCATCTACGCCGGCTGGCTGCTCAGCGTCCCATTCGTGAATATCGATCTTGGGCTCGGCGAGCTTGCGGTCGCGACGCTCAACCTGGTCCCGTTGATCGCCTTCTTCGAGGCATTCTCCCTTTGGGCTGGCGTGACTCTACCCAGCCGTGGACTCGCCACGGGCCTGACGGTCGCCCTTGCCGTAGTCAGCTATTTTGTCTTCTACCTGGCCAACATCGTCGACGCACTGCAGCCGCTTCAGCAACTCTCCGTTTTCTATCACTATCACGGCACCGAAGTTCTGACCGATGGGGTCCATTGGGGTGGCGTCGCCATCCTCGTCGCGCTGTACGTGCTGTTCTCAGGCTGGGCGCTGCTCAGCTTCCAGCGTCGCGACCTCGGCGTCTTGACGAGTCTGAACCTGCGCTTCTGGCTTCGTCACGAGCCTGACTAACGGCCGAACGGCTGCTGAAGCGCGAGGCACGCGCGCCTTAAGCTAGGCGTGTTATGGATGCCATGGTCATTGACGTGCCGCGCCCCATCGAAGAAACGCCGTTGGAGGCGGTGACGCGGTCCGACCCATCGCCGGGTCCCGGCGAGCTCTTGCTACGCGTCGAAGCGTGCGCCGTCTGCCGCACCGACTTGCAACTAGCCGAAGGCGACATCGAGGCGAAGCAAACGCCCTTCGTCCCGGGCCACCAGATCGTCGGCCTTGTCGAGGCGCTCGGCGAAGGCGTCAGCGGTTGGGAGCTAGGTCAGCGGGCCGGCGTCGCGTGGTTGGCCGGCGCCTGCGGACGCTGCGCCTTCTGTGCCACGGCCCGCGAGAATCTCTGCCTCGAAGCGCGATTCACCGGCTGGGACCGCGACGGCGGCTATGCCGCTTTTACAACCGTCGACGCCGATTTCGCGCTACGTCTGCCGGAGGGGCTGGAAGCCGCCTCCGCGGCGCCACTGTTATGCGGCGGCGTCATCGGCTACCGGGCGCTGAGGCGTAGCGGTATCCAGCCTGGCGCCCGGCTCGGGCTGTTTGGTTACGGCGCGTCGGCGCACCTCGCGCTGCAGGTGGCGCGCCACTGGGGGTGCGAGGTCTACGTCTTTACACGCTCGGAGAAGGAGCAATCGCGGGCACTGGCCACCGGCGCGACCTGGGCCGGCGGCTACGACGGCTCGCCGGGCGTAGCTTTGGATGCCGCCGTGACCTTCGCGCCGGCCGGCGACGTGGTGATCGCAGCGCTTGGCGCAGTCGACCGCGGCGGCGCGGTGGCGATCAACGCGATACACCTTGATCGCATCCCGCAGTTCTCCTACGACCTCTTATGGTGGGAGCGTGAGCTGCGCAGCGTCGCCAACTTCACGCGCAGGGACGCCCAGGAGTTTCTCGACCTCGCCGCCACAATCCCGATACGGACCGATATCCAGACCTTCCCCCTAGCCGGGGCGAATCAGGCGCTGCAGCAGCTCAAGAGCGGCAGCCTGACCGGGACGGCAGTACTGCTGCCACGAGCTTGAATCGAGGTACATGATGATCGTCGGTACGGTCCGAGAGGTGAAGACGGAGGAGTACCGCGTCGGGCTGACGCCTAACGGCGCGCGCGAGCTGACCGCCGCGGGCCACCGCGTCCTCGTCGAAGCCGGTGCCGGGCTCGGCAGCGGTTATACCGACGAAGCCTACACGGCCGCTGGCGCTGAAACGAAAAGCGCCGGAGACGTCTGGGCCGAGGCCGGCCTCATCGTGAAGGTAAAGGAGCCTCAAGAGCAGGAGTTCCCTCGCCTGCGCCGGGACTTGACGCTGTTCACCTACCTGCACCTCGCTGCGGCGCCGGCGGTCAGGCAAGCGCTCCTGGCGGCGGGCACCACGGGCATCGCCTACGAAACCATCGAATTGTCGGACGGCACGCTGCCACTGCTGGTGCCGATGAGTCAGGTCGCGGGCCGCATGGCAACGCAGGTCGGCGCTCACTTCCTCGAAAAGCCCAGCGGCGGACGCGGCAAGCTGATGTCCGGCCTGCCTGGCTCCCCGGCCGCGCGCGTCGTCATCCTCGGCGCCGGCACGGTGTCGACAAACGCCTGTGCAGTCGCGGTTGCTATGGGCGCAGATGTCACGGTCGTCTCTCGTGGCCTCGAATCCCTGCGCCGCATCGAGGACCGCTGGCCGGGTCGTGTGAGTACTGTGCCCGTTACGCCTGAAAGCCTGCGCCGTGCCATCGAGAGCGTCGATGTCCTGATCAGCGGAATCCTCGTCCACGGCGGTAGCGCCGCGCCACGCCTGCTCGACCGCAACGACCTGCGACTGCTTGGCCCCGGCGCCGTCGTCGTCGACGTTTCAATCGACCAGGGCGGCATCCTCGAAACATCGAAGCCGACGACTCATGCCGAGCCGGTATTCGTCGAAGAAGGCGTGATTCATTACTGTGTCGCCAATATGCCAGGCGCGGTGCCGCGTACTTCAACCTCGGCGCTTACTGCCGCGACGCTGCCCTATCTTTTGCAGCTGGCGAACCAGGGAACGGATGCCGCCCTCGCAGGCGACCCGGCGTTGGCGCGGGGGCTCATGACGCGCCACGGCAGGTTGATGACGGACACGGTTTCGGGATAGCTAGTCGCCCTCGTCTCCGCCTTCGGAGGGCTGACCGCCCTCATGTGCGCCGTCCTTGCTGCTGCCGTCTTCCCCCTTGGGAGCGCTGCCGCCCGAGGAGCCGGAGCCATCCGGCTGACTGACGGGAGACACCGCAGGTGCCGGCGATGCCGAAGAACCTCCCTGGACATCATCGCCTTCGCCTTCGTCTACCTCATCGTGAGCGACTTCAATCTCCAGGGCAAGCAGCGAGTTGTCAGCAGCGCGAGTCAGCTTTATCTCCACCGAGGAGCCAACCGCTATCACTCCCTCGAACTGAGTCTCAGGGTTGACGAGAATCACGAAGTCGCCCTGGGGGCTGCTGAGATGAATCGAATCACCTGGAAGCGCCGTGACTACGCCAAACAGCCTGTCGCGCAGTTCTACGCGGCTCGCGACGAACTCCTCGCCAGACTGGCTACCTTTAAGTACTACGTCCTGGCCGGCGCTGAGGCTGGAGGCCTGAACGGAGTTGCCGAAGCCGTCCGTAAGCACCGTATCGCTGCTCAGCGTGACAACCCGCGAAGCGTCGCTGGTGGTGCTGATAGTCACGGCACCAGTACTGACCTCTGAAACGCTACCCTCAATGACGACGGCTTCGGCTGCCGGAGCGCCGCCCCCGCCTGTCGGAGGGAAATCGACCACGACGGCGAACGCAAGGAGCGCGGCAGCCACCGCGCTGGCGAAGAAAATACGCGGAAGCGTAAGCATGCTCGTCGTCCTCGCGACCCGCCATAAGCGGGACGGCGGCTCCGCCCTGGCGAGGCGTGAGACAGTCGCCATCAGCTTGCGCTGCGAACGCTCTCTCACATCTTTGTCCGGCGCCAGGACGCGCAGGTCCCGCGATAGCGAATCGGAAACCGCGAGCGCCTGCTCCAGGTCGGCGCGCCAGGACGGTACGCTGCGAAGGAACGACTCTAGCCCCACGCGGTCGTCTGACAGATTGAGGGCTCGCTCCAGTGCGTCTTGATAAGTCATCGCCGCGAGCCCTCAATCTGCATCCGCTGCTGCAGCGTTCCGATCGCTCGGGACTGAAGCTGCTTCACGGCGCCAACGCTCTTTCCCGTGATACTGGCGACTTCCGCCAGGCTGTAGCCATCCACCAGACGGAGGACGACCACGGTCTTCTGGTCCTCAGTGAGGTAGTCAAGCGCAGCCAGAAGATCGACGTACGCCTCGGGCTCCACTGCCGGGGCTTCTAGGGCAAGCGTTTGGTCCAAAGAGACGCGCGGCTGACGCTGTTCAGCCTTCAAATGATCAGCAGCAAGATTTCGCGCGATGCGATAGAGCCAGGCTCGAAACGGCACGCCACGATAGCGGTAACGACCGATGCCGTGGGCCGCTTCCGCGAAAGTCTGCGCGGCGATATCCTCGGCGGCGCCATGGTGCCGCGTCCTGACATACGCGAGCCGAAAGATCGAGGTGAAGTAGCGCTCGAAGATGGCGTTCCATGCGTCTGGGTCAAAAGCCGCGAGCCGGGTGACGAGCACCGCTTCGTCCGCCGTCTCCACGCCTATCTCAGAGGCAGCCGCAGCCATCAGGCGCTCCGGCTCTCGGACTCCGCGCGCGGCCAGAGCCGCATCGTCTTCCATAGGAAACATCTTCCATAAGGTTAGAACTCCGTCTGTGGCAAACATCAGAGCCAAGTGGTCTTTCTGTTAAATTGCGCCGGAAACACGCCGGCCCTCTGTGATGACCGATCTGGAGGCGGGCTTCTTCTGACTTCGGACAGCCAGGATGCGATAGAAGACGAAGAAGACGAGCGCAATCCCGGAAGCCAAATAGAAGTAGCGCACGCCCACAATGTCGCTGTCGCTACCGGCCCACAGGGCATGGATCAGCCCGGCCCCGTAAGCAACGAAGGTGAGGTAGTGGATCGACCTCCAGGTGCGCTGACCGATCCACTTCGTCAGGAAGAAGCTGAGACTAATCAGAGCAAGGCCGTAGAGGCTTAGAATCCCAACCGCCGTCGCATCCCGCATGATGTGCGACCGGAACGGCACCAGCAGCTGATCCACGGTGTAGTTGGCATAGGGGTCCGGCAACATGATCAGCGCGTGGAATAACACCGCACCCAGCAGGAACAAAGAGATGAACTTGTGCAACTCGAAGAACCAGGCACGAGTCAGCAGCCCATCGAAGATGCGCGAGCTGATCGCGATACCGAGCAGCATCGATATGAGGAGCAGGGAAAAGGCAACGAAGCCGCCTGCCCGGCCCAGGTACCAGTAGGTGTGCAATCCGAGGTCAATCGCCGCAGGCGTCATCTACGACCCCCTTGTCTTCGAAGTCGAGGTCGAGGTCGATCCGCTGCTATTCCCGGACGGCTGGGTCGAACCTGTGCTGGAACCACTGGTTGAGGTTGAGCTGCCTCCAGTGCCGGAGCTCGAACCGCTGGAAGAAGCCGTCTGCTGTGGCGGCTGCGCCACCGGAGCCGGGCGCGGCGCGGCGACCGGGGCGGTGGCCACGATCACCGCGGTCGGCACAGGCGTCGGCATGGAAGCCGGCGTGTTCGCGGGAAGAGGTGCAACTGGGGCCGGGCCAGACTGCACAGGCGCCGGCGTCGGCTCAATGTAGACGTAACGCGGCACGACCACGACGCGGCGGCGTATGACCGGCTGCACGAGGACGGGCGGTTCCAGGTTGGTGGGGTCTATGCCGCTGACGACTTCGATGGCCCCGTCGTCAACTGGGCTGGCCGCGCTCCACTCCGGCCAGGCCAGTGCAG
Organism: uncultured Chloroflexia bacterium; assembly: GCA_963766645.1. Lineage (GTDB taxonomy): Bacteria > Chloroflexota > Dehalococcoidia > DSTF01 > WHTK01 > WHTK01. Next base: position 688,544 of record CAVYAY010000003.1, read on the forward strand.
CCCAGACCACCGGCGTGGCGACCACCGTAACGAACACCAAAGCGACCTTCGCGCCGAAATACTTCATCCGCATCCGCTAGGCCCTTTCCGCAGCACGCGGGACGACGTTAGTCGTCATGCTCATCGTCATGTTCGCGCTCCCCGCCCTGGTGTTGGTCCTGAACCTCATCTCCGAAGTTCTCGCTGTCTTCGCCATCGTCGTCGTGGCTCCAGGTCAAGGTCGGCGGTGCATCGTTGATTTGCGGCGCCGGGGCGCTGGTTGAAACCGTGTTGTTCACGATTGGGCCAGCAGCCGAGTCGCCCTGAGGGTTCACGAGTATCGGCGGCGGGTTCGGCGTTACAGCCGCTTCCGGCTCGCCCTCCGACGCCCGTGAGACGACAACCGGGACGTCCTGGTAGACGTACTCCGTTATGACAACTGGCTCCTGCCAACCGAAGTCCGTGGGCTGCGGTGGCTGAGGCGAGCTATTCTCCGCACTGGCGACCTCGGGCTTCGACTGCGCTTGCAGCCATCCAGCCTGTGACGCAAAGGATGCGACAGCGAAAGCGACCACCACGGTCAGCGCAAGAGAAAAGGCGAGGGCGATTCTGCGAGACATTGCAACCTCCGAAGTTTTCAGGCCGATGGCCAGTTGGTTGTGCTTTTCTTGATTCCGTCTTCCATGACCAGCAGCCCCTGCGCCTCGCGCGCCTCGAGGAAGCCAATACCTTCCTCGGGCCCGAGAATCAGGGCGCACTTGGCGAAAACGTCTGCTTTAGCGGCGCGAGCCGCAATCACAGTCGAGCCGATGACGCCCGTCTCAGCCGGCAGGCCGGTGCGAGGATCGATCAGGTGGTGAGCCCAGCCGTCGCGAGCTTTCCAACGGCGGCGTGTAGTCCAGGATGTAGCAACCGCCTGGTCCGAGATCGCGATGACGTCGAGTCGCGAATCAGGCGCCGTCGGGTCGGCAACGTCGACGCGCCAGGCTTCGCCATCCGGCCCCAGCCCCGCGGCGTAGATATCGCCGCCAGCATCGACCAGGTAGCCATCGGCTTCATCGAGTAAAGACGCCGCGAGGTCGACCGCGTAGCCTTTCCCGATGCCGCCGAAGTCGAGGCGCAGGCCGAGGGGCAGCGAAGCGGTGAGCCGCCGCCCATCCAATTCAAGACAAGTCAGGGCGGGTAGAGACCCCGCCGGAGCCGGCGGGCCGCTCACCGCGCCGACCTTTTCGAACGAGACGTCATATCCGGCTGCTTCCAGACTCTGCAGCACCAGCGGATTGAAGATGCCCCCGGTGTCTTCATACAACCTCAAGCATTCGCTCAGCATCTCGAACATCTCGTCAGAGACCTCGACGGCTTGCGTTTCACGCAGGTTGAAGCGCGTCAATTCGCTGTCGGCCAGAAAACGGCTGAATCGCGACTCGAAGCGGTGGAAGAACGCCTCGACGGCCGGAAGGAGGTGTGCCCAGCGCCAGTCCGACAAAAGAACTGCAACGTCGGTGTTGAAGCAACGGAAGGCGCTGCGTACTTCCAGACTCAAGCCGTCGAGGGCGGCGGGTTTTTGCGGAGTAACCATCACACGTCCTATCTACGCAGCCGGCCAAAAGGTCACGCTGCTTGCGAAAGTTCCCACACGGGACGCTGCGCGGCGGATAATGGCGCCGCTGAGAGGCCGCTGTCGTTCGCGCCCGCTGCGAGCGAGTACCTGGAGATAGCCCCCGCGATGTTTGTTGACTGGCTCCTCTTCTTCGCCTCCGCCGCCGTGATCATAGGCGCGGGCTCGGCGTTGGCGATCTGCGCCGAAGTAATCGTGCGGCGCACCCACCTCAACGCGCTGTGGTTCGGCGCTGTGGCGGTGGCTCTCGTCACCTCACTGCCGGAGCTGGTCACATCTGTCGCAGCGGTCAGACGCGATGCGTCGGCGCTGGCCCTCGGCGACCTCTTCGGCAGCAATATGGCCAATATGGCAATACTCGCCGCGATGACGATCGCCTTCACAACGCGGCGGTTGCTCCAGCGGGCCGCGCTGGAGAACGTCCTCACGGCCATGCTCGCCGTGGGGCTAACCTCACTCGCGCTCGTCCTCGCCACCTCGGGATCGCTGCCCGTCCTGGGTCACGTTGGGATCGGGTCCGTACTGATTGCATGTGTCTTCTTCGCAGGCACTTTCGCAATAAAGGAACGTCAGGAGACCGCGACGATCGACGAGAGTGAATCTAAATTCGCGACCGAGGTCTCGCTCAAGGTGGCCCAGGTCGGCTTCGTCCTCGCTGCGGCAGCGATCCTCGCCTCCGGCCCTCAGCTGGCGGCGAGCGCCGACAAACTTGCGGACAGCACCGGCGTCGGGGAGACGTTCTTCGGCTCCTTCTCGCTGGCCCTGGTCACTTCCCTCCCGGAACTAGCGGTCTCTGTCGCGGCGCTACGCATCGGAGCCCAGAACCTGGCGATCGCCAACCTGTTGGGCAGCAACGCGACAAACATGGCCCTGATCCTGCCCCTGGACGCCGCCTATAGCGGCGGTTCGATTCTCGACCACGCGGACGCCGGCCTGTTGACAGCCGCTGCGGCTGCCGTCCTGCTCATGTCGATAGGCACGATGGGAATCGTCCTGCGCGCGGAGCGCAACCGTCTGCCACTGGACTCCGCGGCGGTGCTAATGCTGATTGTCTACGTTGGCAGCCTCTGGGCCATCTACAGCGCGGTGTGAGCGGCGCCTACTCGTAGCGCAGTGCTTGAGCCGGGTAGACACGCGAAGCTTGGCGGGCGGGCAGGAACGCCGTTAGAAGCGCCGCGGTGAGAACCACAACGTAGATGAGGGCAAGGTTCAGCCAAGGCACGGCGAAGTCGATGCTCGCCCAGCTGGCCTGGCTGCGTGTGTCGTCGATGATGTTGTACGCCAGAATCAGCCCCAGAACCGTCCCGACAACGATGCCTGCCACCGCGATCATCGAGGACTCGATCAAGAAGCCGATCTGAACCCGCCCCTGCTCGAAGCCTATGGCTCGCATGACGCCGATTTCCTGGCGCCGCTCGACAACCGTGCGCGCACTGACAACACCAAGCGCCGCGACGCCAACCACCAGCCCCAGCCCAATGAAACCCTGGATCAAATAGTTGAAGGTCCGGTTCACCGCCACCAGGTCATCCAGTTCATCCGAAACCAGAACCGCTTCCATACCGTTGCTGAGGAAGGCCGACTCCAGATTCGCCGCGACCACGGCCGGATCCACCGCCCTCGTTTAGTCCGATGAGGTGCGCAGTCGGCGTCGCAAGTTCGGGAAAAGATGCCTCGACGAAGCTCTGGTTCGTCGTGACGCCGATCATGTACTCGGGGATGACTTCCGGCAGGATGCCGATGATTGTGAGATGGAACACCTCGCCGGTCAGCGGGTCAGTGACTTCAATCGGTGTTGGCGGCATGCGCCCGTCTTCCAGATAGAAGCCCTCGAGCTTGAAATCAGGCACCGGGGCGCCGAAGCCAAAGTCGTCGCGGCGCGGCGCGGGAAGGCCATCGATGACTGCCAGCGAAGGGTCGTTCTTCACTGCTTGCCAGACTTCCTCAGCCGAATTGTAGCCGTCGGCCAGAACTGCCAAGTCGTACGTAGTGTGATCGAAGAAGGCATCGCTCAATGCCCCGCAGAGGGTAATCTCCGGCCGCTAGGCTCGTGTTCGCCTGGCGCACTGCAACCGGCACCAGGCTCTGGGCCGCGATAACGCCGAAGTCGCAATTATAAAGCGACGGTTCCTGGCGCACCGCCGCGCCGAGGTCGACAATCGGGTTGACCTGCACCGTCCCGGCGCGAATGTCGAAGCCGCCGCCAAAAAGCTCCTCGTCGTCGAACGCGTTTGTAAACGCGGTCGTCACCGTACCGCCGACCACCAGCGTGAAGACGACAAGCGTAAACATGGCGAGCGTAACGCCGGTACGGAAACGGTTGGTAAGAGGATAGGTCAGCGCCGTCTTCAAGGATCGGCGCCAGGCCACGGACACGACCCAAAGTAGCGAGCGCGGCGCCGATCACCAGGTCCGAGTTGTACATGACAATCCATGTCACACCGATGACGGTAATGAGCCCGCCAACGACCCAGATATTGATAGTCCGACGAAAGCTCGCCGGTGATGCCTTCGACGAAGCGCCACGGCAGCAGCCAGAGCACCACGATCAACGCGCCGGCAACAGTGAACGGGATGCGGTCTGGCGTTCCCGCCCAGCGCAGCAACGGGACGGCCGAGATCACGATCAATGAGACGCCGAGGTAAAAGGGCATGGCCTGCTCTCCTGACAAGCCGAGCCAGGTGAACAACGCCCCCAATAGGATGAAGACGCCACCCCAGATTAGGGATGCGCGGCCGTCAGCTTGGCCGAGCGGCTCTGGCAGATTACGGATCGCGGTGACAATGTTGAGCAGGCTGACCCGCCACGCCGAGACTGTGACGACGATGAAAGTAAGGACCACGCCCATCGCGTACGCTGTAACCAGACTGCGTGTGCTTACCGTGAACTTGATATCGACGTTGAACTGCTCGAAAGCATTGGCTAACGCCTGAGACCATGGCATAGGCCACCGCCATACCCGCCAGCGCTCCCACCGCCGCAGCGGCGACGTCATAGAGCAGGCCTTCGAACATGAACATCTCGACAAGATGCACGCGCTCAGTGCCGACGGCGCGTGCAATACCCATCTCCGGCTTGCGTTCCCCCGCCAACATGACGAAGAGCAAGAAAATCAACAAGATCCCAGCCGCGATTGAGAAGCTGCCGAACGTGATGAAGATCGTGCTAAACAGCGGCGCCTGCCTCATCCGCCGATGCAAGGTCTTCGCGCTTCGTCGGCTCGATTGCCAGACCAAGGCTGTGAGAGTCGGTGTCAGACCCGCGATGACGGCATCGGTGTGCGATGCACCGCCCTGTGAGTCACCGTCGTTGGAGATGACGACATGCTTGATCTGGCCCTGCTTACCGAAGAGCAACTGGGCTTCCGTAAGCGCCATCAACAGGCCGGAGTCTGGCGTGCCCATACCATCGTAGGCGATAACGTCGCGCACCGTGGCGGCCATCTGCGTGACCGGGCTGTAGAGCACCAACGCGTCCCCGGGCGATGCCTGCAGCTCGTCCGCTGCATCTCTGTTCAGGAGCACCTCTCCCGGCTGCAGCGATCGCAAGGTCAATCGTTTCTCCCTGCAGGTTGCGGACCGTCCCAAAGCCCTGCATGTAGCGCGCGTCGACCCCGATCACGCAAGACGCGGTTCTGTCTGACGCGTTGCCAGGTTCTGACCGCCAACCTCTTCGAGAATCGCCGGCATTACACCATCGACGTCTGACAGTTGCTGGGCCGCCGAATGGATGCTGCTCGAACGCAGACTCATCGAAGTACTGCAGCGCTACGCTCTCGCCCGTGATTTCGATGTCGCTTTCCTCAGTGGAGGAGATCACTTCGTCGATGTTGCCTAAGCGCGCCGAGCACCTCGCCTCGCGCCGACAACGCCACCGTGTCCCCGGTGGCAAACGCGGAGGTGATGATCGTGGTCGCGAGAGTGAGGCCGGCGACTATCAGTAGGGATCGGCCCCAGCGCCGCGGTATGTTGCGCGCCGAAAGCCGGAACAGCACAGGCTGCCTCACCGCGAGCAAGACGGACCAGGCGACGACCATCAGCAAACCCACGCCGAAGATCCAGAGCAGTGTGCTCATCTGCAGTCCAAACAGCTCGTTCATTAGCCGTTTGCCGTCTTGGATTGGAACGCTGCGTCGAGCTCCTGGAACACAACCTGGTAGTGCTGACGGTCGGGCGGCTGGCGCAGGAACATCGTGAACTCGCCAACTTGCTCGTCATAGAACCCACTCTGCAAGGCATTGTCCGCGGCGCCGGCCGTGGTCCAGAAGCTGATCAGCATGCCTTTGCCCTCGGGCGTCTCCAGCGCAATAACCCCCTCGTAGTCCGGGTGCTCACGCAAACGCGGCCAGACCCGCTCCTTGAAGAGCCGCAGCGCGTCGTCGAGGCTGATGCGCAGTGTGTCGATCTCGAACAGCGTGACCCGTGCTTGCATTGCGCCTCTCCTCAGGCCGGAATGACCTCGTCTACTATCTGGCCATCCATCATCCGAACGATGCGGTGGGCCCGTCGGCCGATGCTGATGTCATGCGTAACCAACGCGAACGTCACGTCGCGTTCCTGATTGAGGCGGCACATCAAATTGATGATCTCCTCGGCGTTCGTGCTGTCGAGGTCGCCCGTCGGCTCGTCGGCCCAGACGATGGCCGGGTCGTTGACCAGGGCGCGTGCGATAGTGACGCGCTGACGCTCGCCGCCGGACATCTCGGCTGGACGCTGATTGGCCCTCTCACGCAGGCCAACGAGGTCCAGGATGTCAAGGGCGCGGGCGCGAGCTTCCTTCGTCGATACGCCCGTGAGCAACAAGGGCATCTCCACGTTCTCAACCGCGGTCAGCACCGCGAGCAGGTTGTAGAACTGAAAGACGAATCCCATGCGTCTCGCGCGATAGCGCGTGCGCTGCCGGTCCGACATTGCTTTCAGCGAAGTACCCTCGATCAGCACGTCGCCGCCGCTGATCGAGTCAAGACCAGAGAGACAGTTGAGCAGTGTGGTCTTGCCACAGCCGGACGGGCCCATGATCGCGACCATCTCGCCGCGCTTGATGTCTAGATACACACCGCGGAGGGCGTTCACTTCAACGCGGCCTGTGTCGTAGACCTTGCTGACGCCAACGGCGCGTACCATCATCTCTGGGCTGGTGGCTGCGGCTTGCTGCTCTTCGCGTGTCGTTGCGGTCGTCAATCGTCGACTCCGAATCTAGCCCAGGAGATTGAAAGCCACAACAGCCAGCGCGAGCGTAAGAATCGTCGCGTGCAGCGCAATCTGCTCGATGTGCGGCATGAATGGCGAACCGTGGTCTGCCTCCGGTTCGTGTATCTGATCAGCGCCATCTCTCTTCCCTCATGGTTCTCGAACTCGGCCTGCTGGCCACTGCCGGGTGACCGGTATTCTAGTCAACGCGTCACTCCTCCCGTGAGTGCCGGAAGTTGGCGGGCTGGAGGGCCAAACGGCCCCACTATTCATGCCCTCCCGCTCTGCTCTCGGGCCGAGCCGAGCTGGTAGCATCAACCCATGAGTTATCGGGAGGTCTATGAGCGATCCTTGCGCGACCCGGAGGGATTCTGGGCCGAGGAGGCGCGCAAGCTGGAATGGTTTCGCGAATGGGACCGCGTGTTGGACTGGGACGCTCCCTTCGGCCGCTGGTTCACTGGCGGTGAGCTGAATGCTTCCTACCTCTGCCTCGATCGCAACCTGACGGCGGGCCGCGGCGACAAGGTCGCGATTCACTGGGAGGGCGAGGACGGTGCCAAAAAGACCCTGACCTATTCCGAGCTGCAGGCAGAGGTGAACCGCGTCGCCTCAGGCTTGAGGCGTCTCGGTGTCGCCAGGGGTGACGTCGTGGTGCTCTACCTGCCGATGATCCCGGAGGCTGCGATATTCATGCTGGCTTGCGCAAGGATCGGCGCAATCCATTGCGTCGTCTTCTCCGGCTTCAGCGCCCAGGCCCTGGCCGACCGCATCAACAACACGCAAGCCCGCTTCGTCATCACGGCCGACGGCGGCAAGCGACGCGGTCGCGTGATCCCGTTGAAGTCGACCGTGGACACCGCCCTGACCTCGACACCGTCGGTGCAGAACGTGATCGTCGTGCGGCACACGGGCACGCAGGTAGAGATGGTCGCCGGCCGCGACGTGACCATGGCGGAGCTGACAACCGGCGCCCCGGCCTCGATCGAACCCGAGCACCTCGAAGCCACTCATCCGCTGTTCATCCTCTATACCTCGGGCACCACCGGCAAACCAAAGGGCATCGTGCACAGCACCGGCGGCTACCTCGTCTACAACTCGTCGGCGTTCCAGTGGGCATTCAACCTGGACGAATCCTCGGTCTACTGGTGCACAGCAGACGTGGGCTGGGTCACGGGACACAGCGCCGTCCTCTACGGCCCCCTGGTGCACGGCGCCACCGTCCTGATCTATGAAGGCACGCCCGACTACCCCGATCTCGGACGCTGGTGGCAACTGATTGAGGACTACGGCGTGACCGCGTTCTACACGTCGCCTACGGCAATCCGCATGCTGATGCAGCACGGCGACGAATGGCCCGCGGCGAACGACCTCAGCAGCCTCCGGATTCTCGGTAGCGTCGGCGAGCCGATCAACCCCGAGGCCTGGCACTGGTTCAACGACACCGTCGGCGGCGGTCGCTGCCCGATCATCGACACCTGGTGGCAGACGGAAACCGGCAGCTTCATGATCGCGCCGACACCTGGCATCGAGCCGTTGCCCCTCAAGCCTGGCGCCGCCGGCTTGCCCCTGCCCGGCGTTGACGCCGCGGTGGTGGACGAGGCAGGCCAGCCAACGCCCGACGGCGAGAAGGGCACGCTGGTGATTCGCAAACCGTGGCCCGGCATGCTGATGACGGTGCACGGCGACGAGGAGCGCTACCGCCGCCAGTACTGGAGCCGCTTCCCCGGCTTCTACAACGCCGACGACTTCGCAATCCGCGACTCGGATGGCTACTTCCACATCCTCGGCCGCGCCGACGAGACGCTCAAGATCGCAGGCCACCGCCTCGGCAGCCTCGAAATCGAGAACGCGGCCGTGTCGCACAAGGCGATCGCCGAAGCAGCGGCGATCGGCGTCCCCGACCCGATCAAGGGCGAAGCGCTGGCGATCTTCGCCGTGCTCATGGACGGAGTCGAGGCGTCGCCCGAGCTCCGTGGCGAATTGATAGCCCACATCCGCAACGCGATGGGTTCCATCGTGACGGCGGAGGCAGTCTACTTCGTCAGCTCATTGCCCAAGACGCGAAGCGGCAAGATCATGCGCCGGGTGCTCCGGGCCGTCGCCTCCGACCAGCCACCGGGGGACATTACCACGTTGGAGGACGAAGCCTCTGTCCACGAGGCGACAGCGGCCTACGAGCGCTTGAAGAGCGAGCTGTGAACCCCAACGACGCCGTGACGCCGTCCGCTAACTTCGACCCGCTGATGCCTGCGGAGATGGCGGCGCGCGCCGAAACAATCGGCACTGACAAAGGCGAGCCAGCCGCTGCTCAACCTCGTGGCGCTGGCGATACTCGCCGGCGCCTATATCGCGCTGGGCGCCGCATTCTTCACCACGGTGACGACCTCGACGGACTTCGGCTACGGGCCGACGCGGCTGCTCGGCGGCATCGCATTCAGCCTCGGCCTCATCCTCGTCGTCATGGCAGGGGCCGAGCTGTTCACAGGCAACAACCTCATGGTCATGGCGTGGGCCGGGCGTCGCATCGGAACAACCCGGCTGCTCCGTGCCTGGGCCATCGTCTATGCCGGCAACTTCGCGGGCGCGGTGGCGACTGCAGTCCTCGTCGCGCTGTCAGGCCAGTGGCGCTTCGACGGCGCTGCCGTTGGCGCCAATGCCGTGCGAATCGCCAACGCTAAGGTCAACCTTGATTTCGAAGAAGCGTTCTTCCTTGGAGTTTTGTGCAACGCGCTGGTCTGTCTCGCGATCTGGCTCACGTACAGCGCCCGCAGCAACATCGACAAGGCACTCGCCATCGTCTTCCCGATCACGGCGTTCGTTGCCAGCGGCTACGAGCACAGCATCGCGAACATGTACTTCATCACGCTAGGCCTCCTGCTCAAGTCGCAGGACGCGGTGCTTGCGGCAGGCGGCTTCGACGCCTCGGACCTCAGCAACCTCGACCTGTCGCACTTCCTGCTTGCGAACCTCCTGCCTGTCACGGCCGGCAACGTGGTCGGCGGTGGCATCCTCGTCGGCGCCATCTACTGGTTCGTCTACCGCCGCAACCCCAGCGCGATATAGCCAGAACTGCGAATCAAGAACAGCCAGAGCCATTCGCCTCGTGTTATTTCCTTCACGAAAGACTAGGCTGGAGCGCAGGTCTTGACGACTTCGTCGGCACTCCACTCATCCACACACGGTTATCTTTGAACGTCCGAGGCGTACTGCCGGCGCGTGGCCTATGCCCGCGGTACCAAACTGAAACGACTCAACAAGCCGGTCAGACGGGCGATTTCAGCCGCGACGAGCGGCGAGAGCGAGAGCCCCGCAACAATTAGCCACTGTGATGCCGAAAGCCTATCGAGGTCGAACGCATCCTGCACAACTGGCACGTAGAACACAGCAGCCAGGGCGGCGACCGAGGCAACCAAAGCGAGCGCAAGCCAGCGGTTAGGCGCCAAAGAGAATAGGCTCTCGGACTCGCTCCGGAATGCGAGCGATGCGGAGAGTTGGGCTCCGACCAGGGTCGCGAACGTCATGCTCCCGTCGTGTTCGCCACCTATCGCGAGCGCGACGAGTGAGCTTACCGCTATGACGCTACCGAGTCCGAGGATAGGTACCAGGGACCGACGCATCAGGAGACCACTGCCAGGCGGCCTGGGGGGCCGTTGCATCACGTTCGTGCTGGCTGGCTCGAGACCGAGGGCAAGTGCGGGCATCCCGTCTGTCAGCAGGTTCACGAAGAGTATCTGCAACGGAGTCAAAACGACGTCATGGGTCGCCACGAGGGCCAGGAAAACGACCGCCACCTCCGCCGCGTTGCAGGAGAGCAGGAAGTGGATGAATCGTCTGATATTCGTGTGGATCGTGCGCCCTTCTTCGACCGCAGCGACAATGGTGCTGAACTCATCGTCGGAGAGGACGAGGTCGGCGGCCTCGCGAGCCACGTCAGTGCCTCCGAGACCCATCGCCACGCCAATGTCGGCTGCACGTAGCGCGGGAGCATCGTTAACGCCGTCGCCGGTCATAGCGACGATATGACCTTCTTCACGGGCAGCCTGGATGATCTTCAACTTGTGCTCGCTCGTAACGCGAGCGAAGATCTGCGACTCCGCCAGCATCTGTCGCAACCGCTCGACGTCCATCTCCTCGATTTCGGAACCCGTGACGACCTCGCCTTGAAGTCCGACGGCGGTGGCAATGCTCTGGGCCGTCTCCCGCTGGTCGCCGGTCAGCATGACTACCTTGATACCCGCCTGCTGCGCACGCCGGACCGCTTCCGCGGCGTTGGGTCGCAGCGGGTCCGCCATGCCGACTAGGCCGATAAACGTGAGGTCGCGTTCGATGTCCTCGCCACTCGTAATGCTGTCCGGGATGCGGCGCTGCGCCAGGGCCAGAACCCGCAAGCCTTTGCCAGCCATGGCGGCCGCCTGATCCTCGACTTCCCTGCGAAGGGCATCCGTGGCCATCACCTCGCCGATGTTCAGGCAGCGCTCCAGGACGCGCTGCGTTGATCCTTTCACCAGGGCGATGCGGCCCTTGGACTCGTCCGGCACCACAACCGTCATGCGAGCGCGCTCGGCATCGAACGGAACTTCGGAGTGGCGTCCATCCGGCCACAGTTCCGCTGCGAGAGGCTCGCGTTGCAGGACGTATTCCAGTAGGGCGACCTCGGTAGGGTCGCCTGTGGCAGGCGCGTCTCCAGCAGCGACCGTGGCGTTGTTGCATTCCCAGGCGATATGCAGCAGGTCACGTTCTACGCCTGTCAGCCAGGTCTCCTCGACCCGCATGCGGTTCTGCGTTAGCGTGCCGGTCTTGTCCGTGAAGACGATTGTGACAGAGCCTAATGTCTCCACGCTGGACAGGCGTCGCACCACGGCATTGCGTGACGCCATCCGCTGCACGCCGAGGGCCAGAACGACAGTCGCCGCGGCGGGCAGACCTTCGGGGATCGCGGCGACGGCAAGGCTGGCCGCGGTCAGGACCATCTCACTGGCCTTGATGCCCTCGGCAAGGCCGGTGAGGAAGACGCCGAAGCAGAGCAGCCCCGCCGCTATCACCAGGTATCGCCCCACGTAGGCCAGCTCCCGCTGCAGCGGTGTCTCCTCCTGACGCCGCTCCGCCACGTAGCCGGCAATGCGGCCCATCTCGGTCGCGGCGCCGGTACCGACCACGACGGCCCGACCCCGGCCTCGTGTGATTAGCGTCCCCTGGTAAACCATGCAATCGCGTTCGGCGAGAGGCGTCTGCGGGTCGACTGCCTCGACTAGCTTCGGGCGCGGAAGGGACTCCCCGGTAAGAAGCGCCTCACCAGTAGCCAGGCTGATGGCCTCCAAGAGGCGCGCGTCGGCTGCAACGATGTCACCTGCCTCGAGCAGAAGCAGGTCTCCCGGGACGATTTCCTCAGTCGCAACTCGAACTGAGGAGCCATTCCGCAGGATTCCGGCGCTTGGTGCCGACATCGACTCAAGGGCGGCCAACGCCTGCTCAGCCCGATGCTCCTGAACGAATCCCAACACCCCGTTGAGCAAAGCGATCAGTACGATCGCGACAAATTCCAACAGATCGCCCAACACCAGCGAGAGTGCTGCAGCGATGAAGAGCACATAGATGAGTACCGAGCGGAACTGATCGAGGAGCTGCGAGAGCGGCCCCGGCCGAGGCGGCTGGGGGATCCGGTTCGGTCCCCAGCGCTCAAGACGATGCGCTGCCGCCGCAACCGTCAGGCCATGCTCATCGGCCTCAAGTGACAGGAGTACGTCTTCCGGAGGCAGCGACCACCATGGAGTATCGGGCATCGAATTGCGCCTCGTGTCATTCATGCCGATTCAGGTCTGACGATACAGAAGAAACGCCAGCGCGTCAGACCGGTGCCTCTAGCATCCCTTGTCGAAGCAAGTGAAGGAAGGCCGCGGCCGAAGAAGATCGAGAGCCTTGAGGTTTTGCTAGCTCGACGCCTTAACCGAGATTTTCTTCGTCGCCGACTCGCCGGTGAGTGGCAGTTCTATCTCGATCACGCCGTCCTTGAAGTGCGCCTCGGCCCTGTCGGCGTCGGCCGTCTTGGGCAGAGGGATTGGCGCGCGAACTTGCCGTAGCTGCGCTCGGAGCCGTAGTACTTATCCTCCTTGACCTCTTGCTCCTCCTTCTTCTCACCCGCTGATCGTCAGTCCGTCCTCACCGACCTCGATCTCGACGTCGTCTTGCTTTGGTCCCGGCAGCTCGGCCCGATCGGCGCCGTTAACTACGACACGAGTCTGAGGCGCGGTCGCTAGCCGCGACCATCGAACCAAACGTGGCAACGAGCCCGGCATGTTCTGGGGACCACACGGCATCTGGGTCGACTCCGAGGGCTCGATATACATCGCCGAGGTGCTCAACGGTGCTCGTAGGCAGAGACTTGCCCGAGGCGCTAACCAGGCCTTTAGAGCCCGATGCGTGTCAGGTCAGAAACGCCGCGCTGATACTCCCGAGGCCACGGCATCGCTTCCGGGCAGCCTAGCGCCTCCTCCGCGTGAATGCCGAAGTACGGGTCGCGCATGAAACCGCGCGAGACCGACACAAAGTCTGCGGCCCCGCCCTCGACGACCTCGTTGGCCAGCTCCGGCGTCGTAATCAGGCCGACGGTGCAAATCGGGGCGTTGATCTCGCGCTTCACTTGCTCGGCGAACGGCAGGATGTAGCCAGGATGCGTCGCGTTCTCGGCCTCGGGCTGGTCTCCGGCGCCCGAGGACACGTCGATGACATCGACCCCGAGATTCAATAGCTCCTTGGCCAGCCGAATCATCTCCTCCAGTTGCCAGCCGTCCTCAACCCATTCCGTGGCCGACAGCCTGACGAAGAACGGCTTGTCATCGGGCCAGTTGCGGCGAATCGCGCTCGCCGCCCGTAGTGTGAACCGCACGCGGTTCTCCCACGCGCCGCCGTATTCGTCGGTGCGGATGTTCGAGCGCGGCGACAGGAACTGATGCAGGAGGTAGCCGTGGCAGGAATGCAGCTCAACCACGTCGAAGCCGTATCGGTCCACGCGCTCCGCCGCCTCGCCGTACGCCTTCTCGATCCGATCGATGTCGTCGAGGGTCATCTCGCGCGGCTCCGGGTAGCGCGGGCTCGCTCGCAGCGCGCTGGGCTCTAACGGGAGTGCTTGTCGTCACCGCCTGGATCCTTGCTAGTAGCTGACAACGCCGCGGACCGTCGCGACTGCCTTGTCGACCAACTTACGGGGCCTTCATGAAGATGACTTCGCCGAACATCGTCTTGCTCGCGTCCGTCACCAGAAAAAGCACCGGACCAACCACCGATTCCGGTTCCTCGATGCGCCGGTTCGGTGGCACCGACGTAGGCGGCTGCCAGCCTTCGGGCCGCCCGCCGCGAAACAAGGGCGTCTCAGTACCACCCGGCGCGACCGCGTTCACATTGATACCGGCGTCCCCCAACTCCATGCCAAGCGACACCGTGAGGGCGATTATGCCGCCTTTGGAAGCCGCGTAGTGAACGCCGTTCATCGCCCCCGCCACGCCGCGGCCCGAAGCGAGATTGACGATCTTGCCGCTGCCGCGTTCGATCATGTGCGATGCTACGGCCTGGCAACACAGAAACGTTCCGGTCAGGTTGACGTCGAGGACATGTCGCCACTCCTCCTCGCTGACTTCGAGAAAGGCGTGGCGCGGCCAGATCCCCGCCGCGTTCACGAGAATGTCGATGTGACCCGCATAGGATAACGCGCCCTCCACCAGAGCGACGACCTGGTCGGCCTTCGACACGTCGGCCGCTATCGCCATGCACCGGCCTGTCTGCGAAACGTGCGCCGCCGTCTCTTCAGCAGCCTCTGCGACGACGTCGCAGACCACGACGTTAGCGCCCTCCTCGCCTAATCCGACGCATAGCGCGCGTCCGATTCCTGAGCCGCCTCCCGTGATCAACGCGACCTTCCCTGAGAGCTGTCCTGGCAAGGCATCCTCCCTCTCGCCGCCCACGCTTCGCGAATGGCACCAAACCGTGAAGCCCATTCTAGAGCTGCTCAGTCCCAGCCGTGAGGAGCTTGCTCATTTGACACCCAGACTGACCCGAAACAAGATCGACCTGCTGAGCAAAAGGTGTATCGTTTGCTCTAGGACGTTCTGCCTATGGAAAGTGGGCCTTTACGTGAGGCATTCCAGCGACAGCTCGGCTCAGAATGAAAGGGTGAAGGCTGGAAATGAACTTCTTCAAGCAACTGTTTAGCAAGAAAGAGAAGCCGCCGGTGGAGCCGATGCACGGTAGCCCGGCTGTCCAGAGTCAGGCCGAGCAGGATGAAACGCGCCAGCGCATGGAAACCGAAATGGCCGAACAACGAGAGGCGCGGAACGAGGAGCACAAGGAAAACTAGGCTCACACCGGTCCGCGACTCGGAGAAGTCTTCCGCCGCGTCAGCCCTGAGTACTTGCGGCGAGCGCCGGGTTCGATTGGACGTTTGACTCTGATTCGTCAGTTAGAAAGACCGCGGTTTTGCGGGACTCGAGGGCGCTATTGTCTCAAGGACAGGCTTGTTCTTGTTCGCCTTCTGCTTTTTCGCTTTGGAGTTGTTCTTTGGGCTTTTATCTCCCATTGAAGTCCGCCTTTCGTATCTGAACTGAATCTTTCTCGGTCACCGATCGATGGTTCAAGGCGCGTTCACTCTGGCGAGGACGCCGCCGTGAACTGCACAAGCGCCGTCACTCCAGCGGAAGCTCACTGTCTGATCAGCACAAATCACGGTCACGACTCTCCCAGAGACAAGCGAGAAGCAATTCTCAGCGCTGGCGTACCACAGGAAGGCTCGCGAAGCGGGTGGCCCATTGAAGACATAAAGCCCTGGCGCAATCATCGCGAACTTCGAGGGATCGAGCGAGGTTCGATTGCACTCACCTCTGCTTCCTTCGAGCGATGCCGCCGGGCTCCCTGTGCAATTGGCCTGGAACCAGACTCCCTCGGCCGGGGAACCCAGGTCGGAGGTGCCGAACTCAGCACAACTCGTCCTGTTGACCGATCCAGGAGAGTCGTCGATTAGCCCAGCAGCAGCGGCAACCGGCAAAGCCTTGACTGGCTTCAGCCATCCATTCAACTGTGCGGCTGCCGCGACGAACAGAACGGCCAAGACGATGACGGCGATCCCGCCAGCCCACACGAAGCTCGCCTTCGCTGGCTGTTCGTCCCCTCGCTCAACTGGTGAATCGGGCCCGCTTAGACGCGTAACCGACCCCCTGATAGGGTCCGGTAGACCAACAGCAGCAACATCGATCCTGCAATGGCCAGGGCGATGGTTCCGAGATCGAAGTTGTTCACGCCGTCGCTGACGCCGAGGGCCACCGCCAGGAAGCCCCCTACAAAGGCACCAGCGATGCCAAGCAGGACTGTAAGGATGATTCCGCCAGGGTCTTTACCCGGCATGAGTGCCTTGGCGACAAAACCTGCAACCAATCCGACGACGATCCAGGCGATGATACTCACTGGGACAACTCCTCTGCTCGCGCACACGCGAGTGGCTTTCTTTCTTGATAGATGGGGTTTGGCTTCAGCAATGATGCCTGCTGAGGCTGCTGTTAGTTCGCGCTAGGCTGCCGTCCCTCGCGTTTTCGATCCTTGGAGGGCCGCGATTGCTCCCAGGCTTGGGGCTTCGGCCGGCACATCCACATAAAATGGCAACGTCTTGCCACACTGCAGGCAACGCCACTCAGATTCGGCGGCGCCATCGAAGAAACCATCACCACCGCATTTTGGACAGCCTCTAGGCCTGAACCTTCGGCTCCGCTGTTGGGCATTCACGAAAATCACCGTTCCACAAATCGCCGCTCCCGGCGGACTTTCCTTTGTTGCTTTGCGCAACTCCCAGAAGTCATCCTGACTTCTCGAGCATCACGGAAACGTTACGGCGATGAGGCTCTTCGCTGGCTTTGTCCGGCGATTCAGGTCCGAGTGACATCAGCGATGCTGTCGTCACTCGAGCGTGGTGCACCTTGCAGCCCTCAGGCTCTTCTCCCCTTAGCCGAGGTCGGACGAAAGCAGGCCTCAAGAGCTGGGGCCCGAACCCTCAAGACCCGAATTCGGCGTGAGAGGCGGGTCCTTCTTTTCGATTGGCTAGAAGAGACCTCCATCGCCGGTCTGCGGCGGCGATATCGGCGACTGCGGAGGGCGACTGCCAGTACCCAGCGGAACAACCCTTGTCGAGGTCGCGGTCGGGATTGTCGTCGAAGTGGTTCCTGGCGTCGACGTAGCTGGCACCGATGTGCTGGTCGGGGTTCTCGTCGCGGTGCTGGTCGGTGTTCTCGTCGGAGTGTTCGTCGGTGTGCTCGTCGGTGCGACGAAACAGGTCGGTCCGGTGATGACGTTGTTATCCAGCGTTACAGCACCGGTCTGCGCCAGGGCTCGCCCGTCCAGACTCGCGCCGTTCTCCAGTCCGATCGATGTACTGGCCAGAATGTTCCCAATGAAGGTTGTATCCGTCCCGAGTGTCCCAGACGAAACCAGCCGCCACCACACGTTGCATGGGTCGCCACCAGTTACCGACGACCCGGACGACGTGGTCAGGGTTGCCGCTGATTTGAAGATCCAGACGCCAGTACCGCTGAGAGTCAGATTGCCTGTCAGCAAGAAGGCGTCAGCGCAGTAAACACCCTCCCCGAGCGGTGAGACTAGGGTAAGGTCCTGAACCCCCGCGTACGTGGTGTCGCAGCCCTGGTCCAGGGCTCCGAATGCAGCTGTGTTGGCGGCCTGAGCGTCGCCCGCGTCTCCGTCGGCGTCGTGAATGGCTCCTGGAGGACCTACGAGCCCGGGCGGAAAGCCCGTGTAGTGCGGTGCAACGCCGATGCTGGGGGAGATGCCCAGATCACCGGGCATGGTCGTCGACCCGGTATTGGTGACAATTGACCCGGCGAGAACCGAGTAGTTGTCAGCGGCGCCGAGCGTGGGCGCGGTGGCGGCCTCCCCGCCGCCGGCGTAGATGCCCCCCAGAAGCACTGCAGCTGCCGCGAGGCCGATGAAGGCCGGCCACTTGATGGTGGTTCTTAGACGTTCATAGCCGTTGCGGATGGACGACTTGGCGAGTGTACTGGGCTTCATCTGGTACCTACACATTTCAGGGACGATTGCAGTGCCTCATCCATGAGAAGTGCAAAGGCGTGATTGGCTGTCGCTAGACGGTCCTTGAAGCGCGCAGCTTGTGGTTCGACTTCGATTTTGTGACTTCATGCGTCACGAAGGCGTAACAGCGGCCTGGTTGTAGCCAGTAATGAGGGTTAAGGACTCACCGCCACCTGCCTCGGCCGCCAAAGCCAGCCAACGCCATTACTACCAGGACTACGATGATCACAAGGAGCAGGTTGCTGGTCAGGTAAAACGCGCCGCCCCCGAACAGCAGGAGCAGCAGAAGGATTATCAGTAAGAGTCCCATGCCATGATCTCCTTTCTCGGCCTGAAACCGCCACACTCAGCATCACAACTTTGCCCGCCTCTATGTGGAACCGCATTCATTCTTTCGGCGCTTATTCCCCCCGGTTAGGACGGTCAGACCAGCATCCCTGGCACTCGGCCCATGCCTGCGGCTACGGGTGAAGATGAAACGCAAGGTGCCCGTCGCCAGCCTGCTGGATGGTCAGGTTCCTGATGGCCTCAAGAGTGAGCCGCAGGATCGCGGTCCCATCGGCCTCATTGGCGACTGTATCTGCGCCCAGCCACCAATCCGGTCCGAACTGTATGTCGAGCTTGAAGCAAGTGTCGCTGACTTCCTCCACTCGACCCACTTCATGTCCGTCGGCGCTGAACACCAGAGTGCCAATCGGCGGGGGAGTTCTCCTTGCTGCTGCCATTTTCACGTCCTTTGGCCTCTGCAGGCGGGATTTAGGAATTCAAGCCTGAGTGAACCCTGGATGTCTCAAGGACAGTCCTGAGTCTTTCGGGACAGACTCCCTCACTCCTCAAGGCGCCAGTGGAGCTGACGCGACCTTCATCGAAACTCTATCCTCGCTCGCGGATCGAACCATCAGTCCGAGGAACACGCCAAGAACGATCTGGCTTGCGCCCAGGAGCGCCACAATCAAGCCAACGCCTACCACGAGATCGGCAACCTTGAATGCCAGGTAGGACTCCATCAGGGCGGTGCGCAGGGTTACCGACTGAAGGTAGGTCGCCCGTAGTGGGTCTTCGCGATCCAACTCTGCATACGTCTTCCCATCCGTCATCGTTAGCACGTGTTTCCAGATGGCGTCTGCCTGAGCTTTAGCCTCGGCCGCGCCGGTAACCGGAACATTAGGTATGGCCGAATCCTCCGGCGTGACGATTCGTTCGGCTGACAGAGCGTCTCGCACGTCGTTGTGCGCGGATCTGCCTTCGGAGACCATGAATAGGCCCGCGGCTATCAGGCCAACCCCGAACAGCGCTGCCCCGATCCAGGCCCAATGCAAAACTGAATTCTTCAACTCTTCCTCATTTCCCGAAGTACCTCGGAGATCGACTGCACGACTTATCGGTACTAATTGGCAAAAGATCAGGAAGGAACCTGACAATCCTTCGTACCGCTAGATGATGGTCCCTTCGACACCAAGGTTGCCGGCAAGTCCGGCACCGAGTGCAAGGCCCAACGCCACCAGCGCTAAGCCGGTGGATTGGAGTTTGACAGGGCTCACGATTCCGATCATCGGTAGCCCGTCCACCGCGAATAAAACTGCCGCGACGATGAAACAGATTTCAGCCAGTGTCACGTTTCGTCCTCCTTCGGACCTGATGTCGTTAGATCGTCCACCGTCAAAGACGACTGTGAGGCAATCTGGTTCAGCCTCCCGGCGTGACTTCGGCGGGCGGAGCGGGAGGCGCCACCGGCGCAGCGGTCGGCGGCGGAACACTGCCCACGTCCGGGGCGCCGACGACAACGACCGAAGCTTGCGGAGAGTTCGTCGCAGCCGGAGGTGCAGGAGCTGCCGCCTGGGGTACAGCTGCCATCTGGTTGACCTGACCGGCGTTTCTGTTTGCGTTCCATGGGGCATATCCGGCGATCGTAAGCATCGAAATGGCGAGACCAATGATTCCAACGATCATGAGGATGACGCCAATACTAACGATATCGATTCCGACGATCTGGAAACTGACCGCGAATGCGAGTACAGCACCCAAGGCGATGAGCAAGAGGCTACTTCCGGTCGTCGTGGGCGTCACAGAATGTTCTCCCCTCGTAATTGTTGAAGACCGCCGACAGGGGGAGATAGAGTCCCAGCGACTCTCGCGCCTGAGAACCTAATACTGTTGAAGATCATTGCTTCGCGTCCACCGGCTGGGCCGGGACCAGCAGCTCTTCGAAAAGCGCCCGGTAGTGGACCATCGCCTGCCGCAGGGCTTCAGTTGAAGCCGGCCGCAAGGCGTTTGCTTCGGCGATTGTATGTGCCGCACGATAATTACTCAGGACTTCCGGGTGATCGACCGAGATGTCAGCGGCTTGCTGTTCGAAGTTTGTTATCGGGTAACCGCGAGCACTCATGACTTCTTGCACGAGGCTATCGGCCTCCTGAATAGAGGCGCCGGGGTCATCGACGAAGCGTCCCTGAGTGTTTCTCCACTCGTCGCCGAAGCGCTGTGTCTCGCGTGGGTCCAGTTCTTTCAGCTGGAGGAGCTCGACACGCTTTTCGCGTTCGGCCAGTTCCTTCTCACCTTCACCCCGGCTTTCGGCCTTCTCCAGGGTCCGATCGTATTCAGAACCAAAGCGGCCCTTCAATTCCTGCCGGCGTCGGCTCCGCTGGATCAACCAGAAGCCAGCCGCCAACACGATGCCTGCAACGAGAACGACGAGAATCAAAACTTCCATCTCTGTCCTACCTTCCGTAAATTCAATCGGCTCGGGACTCCGGCTTTACACTTCCTGCAGAAGTCGCCGCCTTCCGAAACCAAACAGGGTTCCACTCAGAGCGGCCAGGATTAGCGAGCCCACGACGGCGTAGACGATGAAGGCGATGAGTGACGCCGGCTCGAAGACGCCACTCGTGTCGGTAACCGCCTTGTTCGCCAGGTGAAAGAGATCGACGAAGGGCTTCACCCAAAAATCACTGCGGCTCAGGATCCAGTGGACGATTTCATTGTCCTTGTTTGCATTGAGCAGAAGAAGAACAAACCGGCCACCTGTCATGAACAATAGGAAGGTGAAAAATAAGCCGGCCAGAGTCGACAGAATGCGCATTTGGAGACTCCCGTGATAAAGGTTGCCTGAGCCCGGAGCTCAGCCGGTTCTTGGCTGACCGCTCCTTTCGCCGGCCCCCGCGACCACGCGCACCACCGCCGCCGCCTGATGCGACCAGGGTCACGTGGCGTCCTCCTGGACCTGTGCTTGCCCGTGGTTCGTCCGAGTCTAAAGGACCCAAACGAGAAAGAGGACGACTACGATAAACGTAAATAAACCGCCACCGATGCGCATTGCTGAGACTCCTTTCCAATCTGACTGGCTGCCAGTCTGGCTGAGATGCCGGCTTTGAAAGCCCGGCATCTCAGCCCCGCGGATTTAGCCCGTTACGTTCTTCACTGCGCCCTCGCGGGCGCTGTCTATGATGATCAGCATGTCCTCAGAGCCCGACCTGACTTCGGACGGCTCGATGTCATGCTTTGACCCGAAAAGGCCGGTTGTGGAGTGATAGGACACGACGGCGCCGGTCTCGTCCACCGTTACCTTGTCGATCTTGCCGACCGATTCACCGGACTCCGTAATCACATTCATGCCGCTCCGGTAACCGCCGGCGGCGGAAATCTCTTGCGCCCGGACGTTCTCCGTGAATGGCTTGGCTGCGGTACGGCTCTCAACCGTGACCGCGTCGGGGCCGATCGAGGCTATCGCGCTGAGCGGGACCAGCAGTGCGACGGCGTCCCTCTCTTCGGGCTTCACAACGAAGCCGAATAGGGCATTCGCGCTGGGATTGAAAAGTACTTCCTCCACCCGGCCTATCTCCTTCGCGTCGTTCTTCGATACGACGGGGAGGCCCGTCAAGTCATTGAGTTCCCAACCGGTCATTTTTGTCTCCAGACTGAAATCGTGCCCGTAAATTGCGAAAGCCGCATGTCTCGAAGTCGTGGGCGTTCCCGGTGACACTCTCGTGTTGCCGGCCGCGTGCCTAGACAGCGGGAGGGGGAGTCACGTTGGCCGGAGGCTGTCCGGTACCATTGCGCCCGCCGCCCCAGGGTGCGTAGCCGGCGAGCGTCGCTAATGAAATCGCCAGGCCTATGCCGCCGACGACGATGAGGATGGCGCCAATTGTTTGGATGTTCATGCCAACAACTTGGTAGTCGACGGCGAACGCGAGGATCGCGCCAACGGCGATCAGAATCAGACTGGTTGCAGTGGTCATCGAGTTTCTCCTAAATATCGTAAATTCGTTCTGGAAATAAGTTTGGGCTTATTCGCGTCACGACAGCGTTACCGCCTTGTCGTCCTCTAGGGCACCTCGCCATCGAGGATGACGTCTTGCAGCCACGTCTCCACCGCCGCGGAAATTGACGGGACGTCAGCCAGCGTCGCATCGCTTTCGAAGCCGGCGCCGATGTCTCTGGTAAGACGAATCCGGGCACGAAGCGGTTTGGACGAACCCTGTTCGATCCAGGCGCGGATGATCATTAGACCGGTGCGATCAAGTGGCATGCGCTCATGCTAGCGAGCGCGCCATCACGAGCCCGTTACGGCTGGCGCAGGTCTTTGATGAGTGACTGAATCGACTCAGTCGGTTCCAGGCCGAGCTCGGAACTGAGCAACGCTCGATAGTCTTCGTAAGCCGCCAGGGCCTCTGCTCTGTTCCCTTCGGCCAGATAGACGCGGATAAGTGCCGCGTGAGCGGTCTCGCGCAGTGGCTCCGCCTTCACGGCGGCCAGAGCTGCGCTGGTGGCATCGCCAAAGCGTTCGGCCGCGGTCAATCGATCCGCGAGCGCGTCAAGCGCGTGGAGGCGCAACTGCCTCCATTCCTCTGCCTCGGCCACGGCCCAGTCGTCGTACCAATCGGGGAGCAGGTCAACCGAAAGCGTCGAGATCGCTCGGTCATTGAGGTCGTGGTCCGATCCTGCTCCGCGATTAATAAGCCGGTGGGCCAGCGACCGCGCATCTCGAATGTCGACGAAGACGCCATCCGCCAGGGAAAGTTCCTGAAACGTCGTCCTGACGACGGTACGGTCGATTTCACTCAGCCGCGACAGCGCCGAACGCAGGCTGGCATGTGCATGTTCTTCGGACGCCTCGGGCCACAAGGTTCCGGCCAGCGCTGAACGGGCGACAGCACCGTCGCGCAAAGCAAGGAAGGCAAGGAGGCGTTGCGAGCCGTGAGGTAGATCGCGCCGAGGTTCGCCGCCCACGGAGAAGCGAAAACTACCCAGGACCGCAACTTCACAGGTAGCACCAGTCACAACGAGAGCATACGCCAGCGGGCAAGCGTCTGGCTGGTCTCGGCTATCAAAGCAGCCGAACTTTAGGATGTTCCTCGCCAGCCAGATGGCGATGCCCGGGGCCTTGGCAGGGCAGTCCGGGCCTTTCGGACATTAGGGAAAGCCGCTCAGTCGTTGTAACCTTCAATCGACCCAGGTTCCCTGACTCCACATGCCTGACAGGCCTCGCTTCGTCGATTCCACCCACTGATTCTGGAGAAGTGCCATGAGCGAGAGACAGAATCTCCAAACCGCCGGCCATCTTTCTGCGGACGAACTGCGCCTCATAGATGCCTGGTGGCGAGCCGCGAACTACCTCTCGATCGGACAAATCTACTTGCTCGATAACCCGCTTCTCCGCGAGCCGCTACGGCTGGAGCACATCAAGCCCCGGCTGCTCGGTCATTGGGGAACGGCGCCCGGACTCAACCTCCTGTACGTCCACCTCAACCGCGTCATCAAGCAGCGAGACCTCAACGCGATGTACGTCATCGGCCCCGGCCACGGAGCCCCGGCGATCGTCGCCAACACATACCTGGAGGGCACCTACACGGACGTCTACCCTCACATCTCGCGAGACGTAGACGGTCTGCGCGAGCTCTTCCGCCAGTTCTCCTTCCCCGGCGGCATCCCTAGCCACGTCGCGGCCGAGACCCCGGGCTCGATTCACGAAGGCGGCGAGCTCGGCTACGCGCTGACCCACGCCTACGGCGCCGCCTTCGACAACCCGGACCTCCTCGTGTTCTGCGTTGTCGGCGATGGGGAGGCAGAGACCGGGCCCCTTGCGGCTAGTTGGCACTCCAACAAGTTCCTTAACCCCGCCCGAGACGGCACCGTGGTTCCCATCCTCCATCTCAACGGCTACAAAATCGCCAACCCCACCGTCCTGGCGCGCATCCCGCACGAGGAGTTGCGCAGCCTGATGGAGGGATACGGCCACAAGCCTTTCTTCGTCGAGGGCGATGACCCCGCAGAGGTGCATCACCTCCTCGCCGCAACTCTCGACGAGGTCATGAATGAGATCCAGAACATCAAGTCGGCAGCGGAGGCAAACAGCGACTTGCCCAGACCGATTTGGCCGATGATCGTGCTCAGGACGCCGAAAGGCTGGACCGGCCCTAAGGAGATCGACGGCCTCCCCTCCGAAGGGACGTTCCGCGCCCACCAGGTGCCGTTGACCGGCTTCAAGGAGAAGCCCGAGCATGTTCAGATTCTCGAAGACTGGCTGCGCAGCTATCGACCCGAGGAGCTGTTCACCGATGATGGCGCGCTGAGGCCGGAAATCGCCGCGCTCGCGCCCGAGCGTGAGCACCGCATGAGCGATAACCCACACGCTAACGGCGGTTCGCTGCTCCGCGACCTTGACCTGCCCGACTTCCACGACTACGCGATTGACGTCGCCAAACCCGGAACCACTTTCAGCGAGGCGACTCGCGTCCTGGGCAGCTACCTCCGTGATGTGATCCGCCTAAACTCGGATAACTTCCGCATCATGGGCCCGGATGAGACCGCCTCGAACAGGTTGGGAAACGTTTTTGAGGTAACCGACCGAGTCTGGATGGCGGAGCTCGAGCCGCAGGACGACCACCTCTCCAAGGACGGCCGGGTGATGGAGATACTCAGCGAGCACCTGTGCGAGGGCTGGCTGGAGGGCTATTTGCTCACGGGCAGACACGGCCTCTTCAACTGCTACGAAGCCTTCATCCACATCATCGACTCGATGTTCAACCAGCATGCCAAGTGGCTGAAGGTGAGCAACGGAATTCCCTGGCGCCGGCCGATCGCTTCGCTGACCTATCTTCTCAGCTCACACGTCTGGCGGCAGGACCACAACGGCTTCTCGCACCAAGACCCCGGCTTCGTCGATCATGTTGTAAACAAGAAGGCGGAGGTCATCCGGGTCTACCTGCCTCCCGACACCAACACTCTGCTCTCCGTCATCGATCATTGCCTGCGCAGCCGCCAGCACATCAACTTGGTAGTGGCAGGCAAGCAGCCCGAGCTGAACTACCTACCGATAGAAGATGCGGTGAGCCACTGCGCGCGCGGTGCCGGGATCTGGCAATGGGCCAGCAACGATGCCGACTCCGAACCAGACGTCGTCCTGGCCTGTGCCGGCGACGTCCCGACCATGGAGACCCTCGCGGCCGCAGCGCTGCTCCGCGAGCACCTGCCGGAGCTACTCGTTCGAGTCGTCAACGTCGTCGACCTTATGGCGTTGCAGCCAACCAGCGAGCATCCGGATGGCCTATCCGACGCGGAATTCGACGCCCTGTTCACGAAGGACAAGCCGATCATGTTCGCCTACCACGGCTACCCCTGGCTCATTCACCGCCTGACATACCGGCGTACAAATCACGACAATCTCCACGTGCGCGGCTACAAGGAAGAGGGCACGACGACGACGCCTTTCGACATGGTGATGATGAACGACCTGGACCGCTATCACCTAGTCATGGACGTCATCGATCGGGTTCCGGGAGTCGGCCCGCATGCAGCCCGTGTCCGCCAGGCGATGGTCGACCTGCGTCTGAAAGCGCGGCAGTATACACGCGAGACTGGCGAAGACCTGCCCGAGATTCAGAACTGGGTCTGGCCCACAGAGCCGGCCTGAGCCGGCGGCCTCTGATGAGGGTGCTCACTCTGAACTGCGGCAGTTCGAGCCTCAAGTTCGACGTGCTCGACGTCCAGGACGACGAATCTCGGGTTAGGACGCTCGCCCGAGGAATCGTGGACCGCATCGGCGCCGAAGCAATCTGCACTTTGAGGGCTGCCGGTGGTCAAAGCGAACGCCGAAAACCCGTCGCCGACCACGCTCGGGCCCTCGATGAAGCTATCGATATGCTCCGTGAAGTTGGACTTGTCGCCAGCGTCGAGGCCGTGGGGCATCGCGTCGTTCACGGTGGTACCCGCTTCCGCGCGCCCGTACTGATTGACGAAACCGTCATCGAGGCAATCGAGGCGGCAAGCGTCCTCGCGCCGCTACACAACGGCCCGGCGCTCGCGGCTATCAATGCAGCCCGTACTCGGATGGGTCCGTCGATGCCCATGGTCGCGACCTTCGACACGGCTTTCTACGCCGACCTCCCCGAGGTCGCCGCCCGATATGCGCTGCCCCGCGAGCTGAGCGAGCGGTTCGGCATCCGGCGTTACGGTTTCCACGGCCTGGCGCATCGCTACATGGCGGAACGCTTCCAGGCGCTTCGACCGGAGGTCGAGCAGCCTCGCCTGATCACGCTGCAGCTCGGCAACGGTTGCTCGGCGACGGCCAGCCTCGGCGGACGGCCGCTGGACACATCGATGGGCTTCACGCCGCTGGAGGGCTTGATCATGGGTACGCGATCCGGCGATCTGGACCCCTCTCTGCCGCTCTTTCTCGCGCGCCAGGAGGGCATCTCATTGGACGAAGTCGAATCAATTCTTAACGGCGAATCAGGGCTGCTCGGCCTCTCCGGGCGCTCGCACGACATGCGCGACCTGCTTGAGGCCGAAGCCGCGGGTGACAGACACTCCGCCCTCGCCGTCGAGGCCTTCTGCTACCGGGTGAGGAAGTACATTGGCGCCTACCTCACCATCCTCGGCGGCGCCGACGCGTTGGTCTTCGGTGGCGGCATCGGCGAGCACAGCCGGGAAATCAGGAGACGCATCTGCGATGGGCTAGAGTGGACTGGAATAGGATTAGACCACGAGGCGAACGACGTGGAATCCGGTGACGACCGCCGGATCAGCGCAAACGGCACCAAGATCGAGACCTGGGTCGTTGCCGTCGATGAAGCCACCGTTATCGCGCACGACGTTGCCGGCGTCCTCGTCCCCTGAGGGAACGCCCGCTCATGACAAATCGCAGTCCCGTGATGGTCTTGCACCCTCGTTTAGGCATCGGTCTTCTGACTGGTCGCTATGGTCAGGAGGAGCTTGAATCGGCCGGCGCTTACCGCGTCTATGAAGACCCGCTGAACCTCCTGAAGCATCTCGAGGAAGCGGGCATTCGCTCCCTCCTAGGCTGAACCCTCTACTGCCGTCTGCGTTGCCCGCAGTAGCCTTGCCGCGTCTTCAGGCGGCATCTGGTTGATGTTGAGGCCGGTCGCCAGCTCCAGGCCGGCCTGCCGTGTGAGCCGAGGCACCAGTTGCCAGTACCAGTGCAGCGCCTCATCGTCCCGCCAGCGCCTCGGTGCGGTATGCAGCACGAGGTTATAAGCGGGATCGTCGAACGCATCTCGCATCCGGCGCAACAGGTCGATGAGGCGGAGAGCTAGCCGGTCACGATCCTCCGACGACGTAGTCGTGAAAGAGGGCGCGTGTGCCTCTGGCACCAGGAGCACTTCGCCGGCCGAGCCCGAAGCGAAGGGTGCAAAAGCCACGAAGCCCTCGCGCTCGAACACGATGCGCTCGCCGCCTCGCCGTTCCTCTTCAACGACAGCGCACAGCAGGCAGCCGCCGCCGCTCTGAAGATGGCGTCGCGCTCGCTGAACGCGGCGTGCCACCTGTCGGGGCACGAAATCCAACGCCACGACCTGCGAATGGGGGTGCTCGAGCGAAGTGCCGGCTTCAAAGCCCTTGTTCTTGAAGACTACGACGTGACGGGTTGCTGCCCTTTCTTCCAGCTCCCTCATCCGTCGCTGAAACGCCTCCAGGAGCAGGCATACTTGACCCAGATCGCGATCCGGTAACTCCTCGTTATGTGACGGCGTTTCGACAACCACCTCGTGGATGCCAGTGGCGATCCGGATTTGGTCATGCCTGGTGTTTGCGGTCCCTAACGAAACGATGGGGTATAGATTCGGCACCACGCGAACTGACCATGGTTCCGCTGCACCTGGTCTAGTCAGGCTGAGGGTTGCGGCAGGATTCTGCTGTTCGTTGCCTGGACAGAGCGGGCACCCAGCGACGTATGCCGGTCCAGCATGACGCTGCAGAAGAGACTCCGCCATATGTGGCCGCAGGCTTCGCGCCGGCGCCATGATGACTTCTTGTCCGCTGAGGCGTTCGACGCGGAGTTCGGCTCCCACGTTAGCGTCAAGACGGCGCGGGCCATGAGGACGCAAGGAATCGGCAAACGGCTCTTGGGGACTCACTACTAAGATGCGATCATAGTAGAAACCTGCGCGAACACCGAACTCACGCCCGGCCATGTCGGGCGCAGTCAAGGAGGAGTCTGTGGACCTCGTGCTGACAGAAGACCCGCCAGTCCACCTTACAACCGTAGAAGACTACGAACCCCTTATCGGCGCAGAGTCCGTAAACCGCATCCTTAGGAAGGCTGACAACCTGCATGATCTGCACATCGAAAACGTCAGCTCAACGTACTACGGCGGCGGGGTGGCGGAAATTCTCTCATCGCTGACCCTGTTGATGAACAACGCCTCGATCAAGACCGGCTGGCGCGTTATTCAGGGGCGCCCGGACTTCTTCAGCATCACAAAGAAGATGCACAACGCGCTGCAAGGCGGGGACATCAACTTGAGTGATCTGAAGAAGAACGTTTATGAAGAGGTGGTCTTCGAGAACGCGGCCCGCCTCCATCTGGATCACGATGTTGTCATTGTCCACGACCCGCAGCCGCTGCCGATGATCTGCTACTTCCGCAAGAAAGCACCCTGGATCTGGCGCTGCCACGTCGACTTGTCAAAGCCAAACCCGGAGATGATGGAATACCTGACGCCGTTCATCGAGCGTTTCGACGCGGTGGTGCTTTCGCTGCCCGAGTACGCCCAACGACTCAACACGCCACAGCGCTTCATCATGCCGGCAATCAACCCGTTCTCAACCACGAACAAAGAACTGACGCAGTCCGCGATCAAAGAGCGGCTGGAGAATTACGACATACCGACGGACCTGCCGTTGGTGGTCCAGGTTTCCCGCTTCGATCCCTGGAAAGATCCGCTGGGTGTGGTCGAAGCGTTCCGTTTGGCCCAGAAAGAGGTCGATTGCCGCCTCGTGTTGGTTGGCAACGCGGCCACCGACGACCCCGAAGGCCAGGCCGTTCTCGAATCCGTGCTGCGTTGCGCGGACGATCGCGTAAAGGTCCTCTTTGTCCAGGACTCCGCTTTGGTCAACGCTCTGCAGCGTGGCGCCGCGGTCGTCGTCCAGAAGTCGCTACGGGAGGGGTTCGGCCTCACCGTGACCGAAGCAATGTGGAAGGGCGCCGCCGTGGTCGGTTCCAACGTCGGCGGTATACGCCATCAGATCGAGGACGGTGTGAGCGGCTTCCTGGTGGACGGCGTCGAGGAGACCGCGCAGCGGATCGTACAGCTGGTACAAGATCCAGGCCTTCGCAGCCGCCTTGGCGAACAGGCGAGGGAGTCTGTGAAAAAGCGCTTCCTGATGAGCCGTCTCATGGAGGACTGGCTTGACCTGATCAGCTCGTTCGAGGCCGCCTTCCCGCTGAGGGCTTCGCCACCCGCCTAAGTACTTCGGGGGCCGCGCCTCCACTTATCTCGCGCTGCCACCTCTGCGGCTAGAGCTGGGCGCTTCTTGCCTCGGAAGCGGCCTGGAAGCCGCTAATGATCTCTAGAAGAGCGTTTGTCTGAGAGGCCTGGCGGGCTCGATTGGCGTCGAGCGTCAACTGCTCCAGCAGGTGGCGGGCGTTGTCCGTAGCCAGTCGCATGGCGGCCACTCGCGCCAGCTCCTCGCTAATCGCCGACTCGATAACCGCCTGATACAGGTCGATTAGCACGCGTTCCGTGCTCAGATGGGTGAAGAGGTTCTCCGTATCGCTCGCCGGCCTTATCGCAGGGGTCACCGGCGGCCCGGCGGACGGTTGTGAAGCCGGCCCGACGGGAAAGAGCTGACGACTCGTAAATTCATACCGGAAACGGCGCCGCGGTGCGTTGCCCATCACTACCAGGCGGCCAAAGTTTCGCTCCTCCATCAGGTCGATCACCTCGATGGCAGTCTTCTCGATGTCGAGATAGGCGGGAAGGGCAAAGGAGGGCAGCGGAGACCAGCGCACCATAGGTTCCCCTGCGGCCTCCAGAAGCCGCCATCCCTGGCGGCCCAGACAGACGAGTGCTATCTCCTCGCCTGCTGAACGTCTCCGGCCAAGCTCTGCCCGAGCTTGTTCGACGAGGCGCTGGTTGAATGCACCGCACAGACCGCGCTCGGACGAGACGACGACCACTACGGAGCCGCCGGATGCGGTGGGCGAGCTGCCAAAGGGACCGTCAGGTAGATGGCCTAGATCCGCCAGCTGCGTGTCGATGCTTGAGGCGTAGCGCGTTAGCGGGGGCAATCGGGCCTCGGCATGGCGAAAGGCTATCTCCGCGACGGAGCGCATCGCCTCAAGGAGAGGGATGACTTGCTGAATCGCGTGCTGATGCGCCGTGATTTCTTCGTAATCGGCAGTCACGAGTGAGTTGCCTCCGCACCTTGCAACTGCGCCCTGGCGGCCTCCACCCAGCGTGTAAGCTGCTCAGCCAGCTCCGGCGTGATGCCGTCCGGTGACGACGCGAGCGCATCGATCTGAGGGAAGCCGCCGGCCAGCGATTGAAGCACCGCCTCGAGGCTCCCGACCTGTGCCGGCGTCAGCTCGTCCAGCATGCTGTTCTTGAGTGCCCAGATTTCCGCCAGCTCAAGCGCCAGGGACATCGGCTTGCGTTCCCCCTGCCGCAATACCGCGGTCAGCCGTTCGCCGCGGGCGAGCTGGCGCTGCGTGGTCTCATCCAGGAGGGTGCCAAAACGTGTGAAGGTCTTCACCTCCAGGTACTGGGACAGCTCGACCCTTACGCTCGCGGCGGCATCGCGCAAGGTCGGTGGTTGAGCGCTGCCACCGACGCGTGAGACCGAAAGCCCGACATCGACGGCCGGAAGCTGCCCCTCCGCGAAAAGCGCTGTGTCGAGGTAAATCTGGCCGTCTGTCATCGAGACCAGGTTCGTGGGGATGAAGCCGGAGAAGTTCCCTCGCTGCGTCTCGATAATCGGCAATGCCGTCACAGAACCGGCGCCGCGTGCATCGCTGAGCTTGAAGGCGCGCTCCATGAGACGGGCGTGGGCGAAGAAGATGTCGCCTGGATATGCCTCTCTGGTCGGCGGGCGGCGCAGAAGCAGGGAGATGCCGCGGTAGGCCTCCGCATGGCGCGTCAGGTCGTCGTAAACAACCAGCGCCTGCCTGCCGCGGTAGGCGAACCATTCGGCGATGGCGCAGCCGGCATAGGGCGCCAGGTAACGTAACGCCGCCGGCTCCGCCGCATCGGCCACGACGACGACCGTCTGGGAGAACGAGCCCATGAGAGTGAGCTCGTCGATCACCTGGCGCACCGACGCCCGCCTGGCTCCGATGCTGACATAGACGCAGACCACGCCGGTGTCCTTCTGCCTGATGATCGTATCGATGGCGATGCTGGTCTTGCCGGTTTCGCGGTCCCCTAGGATCAGCTCGCGCTGACCCAGACCGATCGGTACGGCGGCGTCGATGACTTTGATACCAGTCAGCAAGGGCTCGCGAACCGGCTGCCGGTCCAGTACGCCCGGCGCTTCCTCCTCGACGTCGCGCCTTTCGGTGGCCGCCAACGGTTGCTTGCCGTCCCTCGCCTGGCCCAACGGATCGATGACCCTGCCGAGCAGCTCGTCACCCACGGGCACCCTCGCGAGGTGACCGGCCCTGACCACCGGCGAGCCTGCGCTGATCCCTGACTCCGTGCCGTAGAGCACGCAGCCGGCCTCGTCCCGAGCGAGGTCGAACACCTGGCCCTCGGTGCCGTTTTCGAAGATAACGACTTCGTTGTTCGCGGCTTCAGGAAGCCCGGCGACGCGCACCACGCTGTCGCCGACGCTCAGTACACGTCCGATGTCCTGGACCGACGGGCTGATCTGCAGCTGGCCGGATCGGGTTTCAAGCCTGGCCAGGAGTTCATCGACGCGACGCTCCGTGTCGCTCATGAAGCGCCTTCTTGCCGGCTAAGCTCCCGCAGCAGGTGCCTGACGCTCATGTCGATGACTACGGCTCCGGCCACGATTCGCACCCCGGCTATCAAGTCCGGGTCCTCGCGGACTTCGATTCGTAAGTCATGCGGCGGACTGGCCAACACTTTACTGGCCTGGTCGCGCAAGGCCGCCTGCTGCTCCGAACTCAGCGGGTATGCTGACTGGACGACCACGCCAGAAGCGTCGTTGCGAAAGTCCAGCTTCGCCTGCTCGCGGCCTGCATCGTCCAGGCCGAAGCCTTCGGTAAGCAACCGCTCAACCAGACTTTCGTGTACCGTCTCGCCGGCCGAACCGCGGATCAGCGCGCCTGCGATCTT
This sequence comes from uncultured Chloroflexia bacterium, assembly GCA_963766645.1. Taxonomy (GTDB): domain Bacteria; phylum Chloroflexota; class Dehalococcoidia; order DSTF01; family WHTK01; genus WHTK01. Next base: position 720,941 of record CAVYAY010000003.1, read on the forward strand.
GACGGCCGACTCTGACAACCGGTTGCCCAGTCTTCCCAGCGCGGCCTGCTCTTCTGCCGTAGCGGCGTTGCGCGCCTCGTCAATGAGGCTTGCAGCCTCCGCTTTCGCGGCTTCCAACAGCCGCTGCCGCTCGATCGCCGCGTCGTCGCGAGCCGACTCAAGGAGCTTCGCGGCCTCCCTCTCGGCGCTCTGCGACTGCCGCGCCAGCTTCTCGCGCTCCACATCAGCCAGCCGTGCCCGCTCCTCGGCATCTTCGATTCTGGCATCGATTTCATCCTGGCGACGCCGCATCAGGTCCAGCACCGGGCGGTAGAAGAACCGCGCCAAGATCGCGAGCAGGATCAAGAAGTTAATGATCTGGAAGACGAAGGTCGGTACATCGAAGCCAAGCATGAAGGACTACGGTAGGACGGTGTTCGTCAGGGGATTGGCGAACAGCAAGATGAGCGCAACGATGAGCGAGTACAGGGCAAGCGATTCGAGCAACGCGAGGCTGATGTAAAGGGTCGTCGAGACCGAGTCGCGCGCTCCCGGCTGCTCCGCAATAGCTTGCATCGCGGCAGCCGCGACGCGACCCTGCCCGATCGCGGCCAGCGTTGTGCCAAGCAAGATGGTGAGCCCGGCAACGACAGCGGAACCCGTAATGAACCAGAACTGCGCCTTGCCTGCTGCGGCGGCGCGGGTCAAATCGTTCTCCAGTGGATTCGCAAAGAGCAGCACCAGCGCGACGATCAACACGTAGAGGGCGAGCGACTCGATCATCGCCAGCGAGACAAAGAGGTTGCGGCTGATCGTGTCCGCCTCGTCCGGTTGGCGGGCGATCGCTTGAACGGCGGAGCGCGCCGCGATCGACTGACCGAGTGCGGGCATAAGGACGCCAGCGCCGATTGCGACGCCCGCTGTGGCGATAACCGCGACGTGAAACCAACTCTCCGTAATCAGCCTGCTTCTCCTTCCGCGCGCACCGCGCCCGCGACGTAAACCACGGTGAGAATCGTGAAGATATAGGCCTGAAGCACTCCGATGAAGAGGCCAAAGACCTCCAGCACGGCGGGAATCACCAAAGGCAGCACCACCAGTAGCACCGCAACGATTATCTGATGCGAGAGCATGTTCCCGAAGAGCCGAATGGCCAGCGAGAACGTGCGCGTCAGGTGGCCGAGCAGGTTCATCGGCAGCAGCAGCACGCTTGGCTGGGCGAAACTGCGCAAGTAGCTGCCCAGACCCAGCTCGCGAATGCCGAAATAGTGCACGGATACGAAGACAATGACCGCGAGGGCAGCCGGTGTGCTGATGTTCGCCGTCGGCGCGTCAACGTACGGCAAGACGGCCATAAGGTTCGCCACCAGTACGAAGAGACCGATCGTAGCGACCAGCGGTAGGTAGCGGCGGCTGCTCTCGCCCGTCATTTCCTCGATCAGGCCGGACAATCCGCCGATGCCCCATTCGGCCACAGCCTGCCAACGTGATGGACGCTGTTGCAGGCGGCCGCCGGCGTAGACGGCACAGACGGAGAGCACCGCCACCATCGCCCAGGTCGCGACTACCGCGGCGGTGATGTCGACACCCAACAAGCGAAAGACGACGTCTTTCTCAAGAACCAAAGTTGCGCCCTCCTGCGCTACTCATGGCGGATTACCTTCATGGCTTCGGTCATCGTACGAAAGCCTTCGAGCAATGCGACGCCAATGCCTGCACACAAAAGCAGGATAGTGGCGTAAGGGTGAGTGCCGAGCGCCCCATCGGCCAAGCGACCGAAGAGGATACCTGCCGCGATCGGCAGGACGATCATCCATCCCAGCGACGTCAAGTAGGCGACGTGGCGCCACAGGGAGGCGTCGCGCCGCTTTCTATCAGAGGATTTGTCGTCGGGGTGAGCGGAGGGTGTCGGCCAGCGTTCGGTAGACACGGTTGAAGTGTCTCTCCGCTTCCTGTTCCATGGCCCGGATCTGCTCGGCTTCGGATCCAAGGCTCACCTCCAGATCAGCGAACGTCACGTCAAGTGCCGCGGCGCCCGTAAGCAAGGTTATCAAATCGTCCTTCATGTCCAGTGAGCCACCGATAGTTGCGATAACACGCTCCCTGTCGCCATTGCGAAAGACCACCTGCCCTCGCATAAGGCGCCCTATGAAAGGGAGATGGCCGGGCAGGACACCAATCCAGCCGTCTGGCAGCGGCGCGACGACCTCATCCACGTCGCCGTCGAAGACAACAGACTGGGGCGTCAGTACCTCAAGCCGGAGCATCTTCATTCTCTCCGCTTCCGTGTTCGACTGATTCCAGGTGCTGCGCTTTGGCGATGACATCCTCGATCGTGCCGACCATGTAGAAGGCCTGCTCCGGAAGGTCGTCCAACTCACCCGATAGAAGGCGCTTGAAGCCTCTTATCGTGTCTTCTAGCGGCACGAAGACACCCTTCAAGTCCGAGAATTGCTCAGTCGCGAATAACGGCTGCGTCAGGAACCGCTGTACTCGCCGCGCTCTCTGGGCGATACGCCGCTCCTCCTCTGACAACTCCTCGATGCCCAGGATCGCAATGATGTCGCGCAACTCCGCGTACCGAGCCAGAACCTCACGCACGCCTCGAGCCACGTCGTAGTGCTCGTCGCCGACGTGGACCGGCGAGAGCAGGCGTGACGAGGATGCGAGTGGGTCGATAGCAGGGTAGAGCCCCTGGCTGGCCAGGTCCCGCGATAGGACAGCAACTGCGTCGAGATGTGCGAACACCGCGGCCGTCCCAGGGTCCGTGATGTCGTCGGCTGGCACGTAAATCGCCTGCACGCTGGTCACGGAGCCGAGGTTGGCGTTTGAGATGCGTTCCTGCAGCGCGCCCATCTCCGTATCGAGCGTCGGCTGGTAGCCGAGGACCGAAGGTACACGGCCCAGCAAAGCGCTAACCTCCATGCCCGCCTGTACGAAACGGTAGATATTGTCAATGAAGAGCAGCACGTTCTTGCGTTCCTGGTCGCGAAAGTACTCCGCGATGGTCAGCGCCGTGGCCGGGACACGTAGCCGTGCTCCTGGCGACTCGTTCATTTGGCCGAATACGAGGACGGAGTTGTCCAGGACGCCCTGCTCTTTCATCTGCAGGTAGACTTCGTTGGCCTCCCGGGTGCGCTCACCGACCCCGGCAAAGATGGCGACGCCGCTGTGCTCGCGCACGGTCCGCTGCATCAACTCGATCACGAGTACTGTCTTGCCGACACCTGCTCCCCCGAACAAGCCAGCCTTGCCGCCGACGGGCAGTGGAACCATCAGGTCAAGCGCCTTAATCCCGGTGACAAAGGGGTCCGTCGGCGCCTCCTGCTCCGTAAGCCGCAGCAGCCGGCCACTTATCGGGCGTCGTTCCGCGCCGGCAAGCGCGGGACCTTTGTCGATGGGCTCTCCGAACACGTTCAGGACTCGGCCGAGCGTAGCGTCCCCGACTGGAGTGGTCAGGGGTCCTCCCGTATCCACTGCTGTCAGTCCGCGACGCAGGCCGTTGGTGGAGGACAAAGCGAGGCATTGCACAGCGCTGTTGCCCAGGTGGGCGTGCACCTCAAGAACGAGCGACTCGCCGTCAGGCCGTTCAACCTTCAGAGCGTTCTGAATCGATGGCAAGTGTCCGGCTGGGAAATCGACCTCCACGACGACGCCGTGCACGGCCACAACTCGGCCGCTAGGGGAACCAACTTTGGACTCATCCTGCGACATGCGGGTCACCATGCAGTCGCCTCCGCCGCTTCGATTCTACGCTCGCCAGTCAGGCTATTCGATACTATCCGACCACCGCGTACTAGTCTCGGATCCGGAGAGGCGCTCGGTCCATTGCGATGCGGATCGGTCAGTTGGTCTCCACAGGTGAGGGTGACCGATTGGGGCCGCTGCTTCTAGCCTTCGACGCTCAAGTGGTGGTTTCCAATGAGAACGTCCAGATTGCCGGCGCGGTGCCTGCCCACGACCGATGGGGGGACGCTTCTGCTCCCCTCGCAGAGGACCGACGGATTGGAGGTTCCAGAATTGACCGAGCCGTTGGACGTGAGCTAAGCACCAACGGGCAACACAAGTTCCATTATCCATGACTATTCCGACTCGCCAGTGTCACCGGTCAGGAACTGAAGGAGATGGCCAACTCGCCAGACCAATCCGCCGTAGGAGAGGAGCAGGTCCAACATCAATAGATTGAGCCGCGTCATCACATCGATCTTCGAAAGTAGCTAGCAACTCGAGAAGGTGCCTCCAAAGAAGTCACTGTCCTTGTTCACAGGTCGTCTGTATTTTTCGCCTTTCTATTGCCTCAACAGGAATCGAGATAGCCCGGTACCGAGAGCAGCTCGTCGAGGCGGACAGGTGTGAGACCTTTGGCCTTAAGGCCCGCCAGTATCTGCGGGAGGGCCTGCAAGACCACAGCTCGGTCGGCGCTGGCGTCGCCGTTCAGACCGTCATGTAGCAGAATGATCGAGCCCGGCTTCACTTGCTCCAGCACGCGATCTGCAACTCCCGTGGGGTCTGTGAGACGCCAATCATCTCCGGCTACGTCCCACGTCACAGTTTTGAGACCAGAATCCGAAATGCTTTTGAGCATCGCGGGTGACTTGCTCCCGTGGGGCGGTCGAAAGAAGGCCGGGCACACACCCAGCGTCCGCTTGATTGCCTGCTCCGCCCTCGCACCGTCATCGTACGAAAGACTCAACCAACTCCAGGCCGAATGCTTGTAAGAGTGGTTGGCAATCAGATGACCGCTGGCTTTCAGGGATTTGGCAACGTCCGGGTAATCCTCGACGGCCTGGCCGATGCTAAAGAAGGTCGCCTCGACGCCCTCTTGGTCGAGGAGGGCCATGATTTTTGGGGTCCACGTAGGGTTTGGCCCGTCATCAAACGTGATCGCCACCAGGTTGCCTCCACGCGGCCCGTGGACCGTCAGGTTGCCGAAGGCATCCGAACCAGGTAAGACGACGCCCAGCACGGAGAGGCATACCAGAGCAGGCACAGGCGCGAAGAACTCGCGGAATCTCAGCAGCCAGCTCCGACCTGGCTTCGCTGACCAGCGAGAACCGATCAGCCCTCCTGCGACCGTCAGAGCGAAGAGCACTGCCGGCCATCGATCCGGCGTGTACCAAGCGGCAAGCACAAAGAGCGTCACCGCAACCGTTCCGAGCAGTACGGTCCGGCCTCGCACATGTCGAAATGTGACACTCGTTGCGATCGATCCGAGCAGGACGGCGGGCCAGAGAAGTTGATCGAAGCTAGTCAACTCACACGTGAGGCGGCGGCTTCTGAAGCGTCAGGAGACTCCTGCAGCCTCTTCTCGATGGCCTGGGCCTCGACTAGCTCCGTGAGGCCGTCGATCAGCGATCTCGGTGGGCCCCAGCCCTGGGCAATCAGGGCATCAGGCGACAAGACCGAGGAGGCTATGTCACCCGCGCGTCGGGAGCATAATCGCGCTCTATCCGTTCCGCGGGTCGAGGACAGAAGTACGCGATAAAGCGTTGCGATCGATGTGGACTCCCCACTCGCCACGTTCCAAATAACGTTCCGCCGCTCAGCAAGAGCGACTTCGACAGCTCTGACTACGTCTTCGACATGGATGAAGTCGCGACGTTGACTACCGTCACCATGGATCTCGACCGCGTCATCGGCTAACAAATGCTCGAGAAAGATCGCGACGACACCGCCCTCCAGGTCTGATCGTTGGCCCGGGCCGTAGATGTTCGATGGTCTGAGAATCGCATAAGAACGCGCTTCCAGCCTGACTATCTGCTCAGCCGCCAGCTTGTTCAGCCCATAGTGACTCTGTGGCGCGGGCAGATCCGTCTCAACCGCCGGATGGTCGGTTTCGCCATAGATGGCGCCGCCGGACGAAAGGTAGACAAACCGCTCGATCCCCATTTCGGCAGCGTGTCGCGCCAGTCGGTGCGTCCCGAGTACGTTCACCTGCCAGTCGATCGCGGGCATCGCCATCGATCGAGCAACGCTCGTCTGTGCGGCGCAGTGAATCACGGCGCTGAATCGCGTCGAACCCAGGACGCGCTCGATATCTGCGCGGTTGCTTACGTCGCCTAAATGAAACGCCACGCCTGGCGGCAACCGATCGATGCTGCCGGTGCTCAGGTCATCGAGCACATGTACCGGCCCGTGCTGCGAAAGTTTGCGGGCGATGTGCGATCCGACGAAGCCCGCGCCTCCAGTGACCAAGACCGGGCCAAGATCCTGGACATGGCCCCTCCTGCCTTCAGGACGCATGCTCCACCTCCGTGCGTCCAATTAGTTGGCCGAACAGTTGATGACCGCGAAGTGCCCCTGCCGTGATGCACCCCATCAACAAGAGCACCGCCACAAATGCGAGTACTGCTCTGACGTCAACCAAGACAGCGCTCATGGCTGGTCCAACGATGTGCCCAACGCTCTCGAAACTCAGGAGGAAGCCGATTACGGTCCCCGGCTTGACTCCGGCAACGTCGAGTGCCACCGCAGTCGTGGTGGGCAGTGCCAGACCCAACCCAAGCGACCCGAGCGCTAGAAGGGCAACCGTTAACTCCTTGCCATCGGATCCCAAGACGCCAAGCATCGCCACGCCGGAGATCGCTGACGCCAGGCTGAGGAGCGTAGGGCGGCTGAAGCTTCGCCCGAAGAATCCCGAGGCCAGGACGCCGACACCAAAGGTAAGTCCCGCCGGCGTCAACAGCAGAATTTGCCCCCGAAGGGAGACATGAAGGACGTCTTGGCCGACCGACCGGAACACCGAAAGCAACGCTGAGATAGCGGCAGCCTGGACGAAATAGATGATCCCAACGAGGACCACGCTGGAGTTCATCCACAAGACCTCGGCGCGTCCTTTGGCCAGCTGTCCAGCTAGTGTCTCCACCGGACTCGCTTCGGTGCTGGCGAGTACCGCCAGCAGGACAGAGCAGATTGCGGTCAGCTCGAACAGAGCCACCGCCCAGAACGGGAAGCCGGAAGGCAGGGCAAAGCCGATAACTAGAGCGGCCGCCTCGCTGAGGCCCGTCGCTATCATCATCGCGCTCGTGAAATGCGCTCTCCGCTCCGACGGAACATGCTTCGCATAAACCAGCAGCGCTGGCCAGAGCGTCGCGCTGCCAACCCCGTAGATGAAGCTGGCCGGGACGAGGACAGGGGGAATTCGAGTCGCAATCAGGAATCCCGTCAGGCTGACGGCCAGCGCTGCGAGGCCCGCCGCTAATGCCTTCCGCGGGCCGGCACTGTCCGTGAGCCTGCTCGCTAGATATTGGCTCGACAGCTTGCCGGCGGCAAACAGGGCTAGCGCCAGCCCTGGAATCGAGACACCGGCGAGCCGCTGCGGCTCCAGGTACGCCTGAAGCGCAACAATGAATAGCAGTCCGAAGCTGCCGTCGACAACGAATACGGTCAGAAGGAGCCTGCGCGCCTCAGCGGAATGGAGGTCGCACAGCGACTCCCTCAGGAGTGAGGCGAAGCGCTTCACCCTAGAGCCCACACTGGCTTATATCTGGTGGCTGGCCCTCCGCTAGCAGCGGCCGCAAATCATAGACCGTGAACTGGCCTGCCGGATCCACAAACGCAATCGATGCCTGGGAACCCGCGACCAACTGCTGGACGATTGCGCCTTCGTTCGTCTGGTAATCCCGGTTGTACGCGGACTCCAGGACCTCATACTGAATTGATTTTGCCCGGGCGTAACAGACGAATTGTGTCTCACTCCAATCACGGCGCTGGAAGCTCTCGCTGAAGAACTCGTTACCGATAACGGCGCCACGCTTCATGAACCGGTAAACGCCTTCCTCGCGGTCGGTTGGTTCCATGACGCGGTAAACAGCGCCCGGGACGAATGCCGGCGACTGGAAGAACTGCCCGTAAAGGTCGCTACCGTGGCGCATCGCGCCAGAATAGGTCCCGTGATTCAGGTCGCCAATTGGCACAATGCCGGCGCTGAACGCGACGCCAGCCAGAAGGCCGATAGCGGCGAGTGGCAGAACTCGGAAGTAGTTCCTGCTTAGCGCCGGCTCGATATGCGGCAGCAGGAGCGGCAGGAAAACCACCGTGCCGCGGCGGGTCACGCTGTCAAGAATTGAGGCGCCGATGGCGATGAAGGAATGCTCTCCTGCGGCTGGTGTCTGGAGCGTCATCCACAAGAAAGGCAAGGCGAAGAGGCCAGCTACGAGCGTGGTCCCGATCATTCTTCGCAGCAATTCACGGTCCTGCCATGCCAGATATAGACCGTATCCGGCGATCGCGAAGCCACCCATAAGCGGGTGTGTGCTCAGGGTCAGCCACGCCAGCACCGTCGCCAACACCACCCGACGGCTTTCCAGCGCCCAAACGAAGAGGAAGAAGAAGACCGCACTCCAGACGCTTGCGAATTGAAATGCGTATAGCGAATCGATGAAGAACGGATTGAGGACGAAGATCAACAACAGCCATGGGTTCCGCATCGCCGGTCGTGCCAATCCCATCGCCCAGACGGCTCCGACGACCCCGGCGACCATAAGCAATGTGACGGCCCAATCCCCCAGCGGTTGATAGAGGATCGCGCCGGCCAGATAAGGCACCACGGCGTACGGGAACGTCATGGCGTGCCCGCCATCGAGGAGCGCGACGTGGAGTGGCAGCCGGCCGTGTTGAAACAACGCTGTTGAGATGTACCAGACGTGCGAGTAGTGCTGCATCGAATCGGTTGACAGGAACAGCCGGTGACTCAGCACGTTGAGCGACATTAGGAGCACGAGGACCGGCGCCAGAAGCGGCAGGAACACGGCAATTGCGCGGGAGATGTTTGGCGGCGAGCCACGTAGCGCTGCCGACCGCCACGCGGCCGCTGGGATGGCCGCTAGATCAATCGCGACGTCCTTGAGGCGCGTGCGGGAACGGAAGACGGGGACTGGGACGAGGTAGCTGTTATCGACCCGATAGCCAAGCCTCGCCAGAATAACAGCGACTTCCACCGTCTCGCTGTAGCGATAGCCCTTGTAAAAGGCCAAAGCGGAGAGTAGCGGTCCCAGCCTGAAGATCCGATAACCGGACTCGACATCGTAGAGGCGCTGCCCGGCCCAGAGCGATGCCCAGAGCGACATGAGGAAGTTGCCAGTCTGCTTGTAGAGCGTGTAACTGGATAGATCTCTGCGTGCGATAAGTGCATCCAGCCGATTCGCGACAAAGTGGTCGACGAGTTCATCGACCTCGTTGGGATCGTGCTGGCCGTCAGCATCGACGGTGAGTATTAGATCGTCAGCCGTCAGAAGATCTGCCCCGGCACGCCGCCTTAGCTCCTGAAACGCGCGGTAATAAGCTGCAGACATTCCGAGGTTTTCGTTGAAGCAGATGACTTTGACGTTGGGCCGTCCGGCGGCCCAGTCCAGCGTGACCTCGCGAGTGCGATCAGTCGAGCCGTCGTCGACAATAATCAGATCGTCGGCCAGTGGCGCTAGCCGTTCGAGCACGCCAACAATCGTCGCCTCCTCGTTGTACGCCGGCATGACAGCGACGCGCCGCGGCCTCCGGGGGGCAAGTCCCGGTTCGGATCTCAAGACGGTGGTTGTCGTCATCGGAGGACGGCGTTTCGGCGACCTTCCATCAGCCAGTCAACCGTTCTCTGCAGCCCGGCCGCGAAGGGTACTTCCGGCTGCCAACCGAGGAGGCGCCGCGCACGCTCGCTGGAGACGTCCGCCCCGCCATAGTCGCCCGCTCGCGCCGCAACGTACTCGATTGGCTCGGTGGACCCGGTTAGTTTGAGGATGCTTTCGGCGATCTGGCGGATGGTGACCTTTTCAACACCATCGAGGTTGAAGACCTGGTTCTTGGCTACGTCGGCCAGGGCCAGAACGTGTGCCCTCGCGAGGTCTTCGACATAGACGAACTTCCGATGCTGGCTACCATCGCCTGTCAGCGTCAACGGCTCCCCGGTGATCGCCTTGCGGAAGAAGATCGGTATCACCAGCGAAGGCCGCATCCGTGGCCCGTACGGGATACCATAACGTAGGATCGTGAACGCCACTCCGTGCTTATGCCAGTAGTCTTGGCAAAGCATCTCAGAAGCCAGCTTGGTTGAGGTGTAAAGGTGCCGGTTCGCATCCAGCGAGATCGTGGCAGTCTCGTCGACGGTGTCGCCTTCGTCTGCAACGGTGGAGGAGTACACCCACACTGTGCTTGCCAGCACGACCCGCCGGATGTCGTTGATTCGGGCCGCTTCCAAGACCCTCAATGTGCCGCCGACGTTAAGATCGAAGGCATCGACCGGTCTGCGATCGACGTCGTTGACGTCGGCGTAGGCAGCAAGATGGAAGACGAACTCGAGATCCCGCGTCGCTTCTACCAGCGCGTCGAGGTCCAGGAGGTCAACGGGGCGGTGCTCGACATCCGGGCGGTGGGGAGGCGCAATGTCGACGACGATCACTTCATGACCGGCCGCCGCGAGCGCGTCCACCACGTGCGAGCCGATGAAACCAGAGCCGCCGGTGATGCCGAGCTTCACGAGATCACCTCGGCGGAGGAGCGGCTCCGTCCGAGCTGTTCACAGCAGGCCGCCAGCGAGTCAACAACGTATCGCGCATCTTCCGGCGTCATCGTGGCTGAGATTGGCAGGCAAATGTGTTTGGCGCAGATGGCCTCGGCGCCGGGCAAGGCGTCGCCAGCGTATTCCTTGAACACGGGCTGCTTGTGGCAGGGCGTCTCATAGACCTCACCGCTGAGCCCGACGTCGAAACGCTCTCGCATCATTTGCTTGAGTGCCACGCGATCCACGCTATCAAGCATCGCGACGTACTTGTAGTAGCTGGATTCGCAATTGGCTGCGGGCAGGACGGGCTTTACAGGGCCACCCGATCGACGAAGCGACTCGTCGTAGATTGCGGCAATCTCACGCCGTTTCTTCACGAACTCCCCGAGTCGGGTTAGCTGTGCTTCGCCGACGATCGCGTGCAGCTCGCTCATGCGCCAGTTGTGGCCCAGTCGGACGTGGAAATTGGTGTTGAAACCTTCCTTGCCCTGGTCGCGATAGATTAGCGCCTCGCGATACAGGCTCTCGTCATCCGTGACGATCATCCCGCCTTCTACACTGGTCATGACCTTCGTCGGGTAGAAGGAGTAGGCGCCTGCAAGCCCAAAGGAACCTGCTGGCCGGCCATCCAACGCGCTGCCGTGGGCGTGAGCAGCATCCTCGACAAGCGGCACGCCGGCGTTGTCGCAGATGCGCCGAATCTCGCCCAATGCAGGTGACATCAATCCGCCGATGTGGACCACGATCACTGCGGCCGTACTCGGCGTGAGCGCCTGCCGCAGTGAATCAGCGTCTAGAGCCAACGACTGCGGCTCGCAGTCAACGAACTTCGGCACGCCGCCGGCGTGGACGACTGCTCCTGCAGTCGCGTAGAAAGTGTTGGCCGGCACGATGACTTCGCGTCCAGCAACGCCGATAGAGCGCAGGATGATTTCCAGAGCACTCGTCCCACTGCTGACAGCGGCCGCGAATCGCGTTCCGGTAGCCCCGGCAAACGCCGCCTCGAAGGCTTCACCGTGCTTACCGAGAGTAAGACGGCCGCTGTCTAGGCAAGCCTCGATTTGCTCCAGGATCCATCGACGGTCTTCTTCGGGGAAATAGATGCTGGCGGGTGGAACTCTCATGTTTCGCCATCGCCTCCTGCCATCACCATTGCAGGACGAAGTCAGCGGTTCATGAAGAGAAGATGAGGCGATGCTTAACTTCGAATTAATGTCGCCGGTTGAACCGCGAGAGGCAGCTCGACGAAGAACACGCTGCCTTCGCCTTCTTTGCTCTCAAACCACACCTTGCCGCCGTGACCTTCGGCGATATGCTTAACAATCGTAAGACCGAGGCCGACACCCTCGGCTCGGTTTCGCTGCGCCTCCTGACCTCTGAAGAAGCGATCAAAGACGTGCGGCTGATCTTCGGAAGAGATCCCCGACCCTTCATCTTCCACCACAATGAGTACACCCGAGTCCTGATGCTCAACTCGGAGTCGAATCTCCCCGGACGGTGGAGTGTTCTGTGCGGCGTTCTGAAGCAGGTTGGAGATCATGCGCTCCAGTTGCTCCGGATCACCAAAAACGAAAGAGCCATGAGTGGCGTCTACGCTGAACACAAAATTGCTGGCGAAATCCTGGCCCGCAATCTGGCGATGAAGCCTCTCGCAGATCTGGGTGAGGTCTACTTCTACTCGCCTTGAGGGGCGTTCAGAGTCCCGTGAGATCATCAGCAGGTCGGTTAGTAGACTGCTCATGGCATCAGCTTCTTCCTGCATCGCCGCCAGCGCGGACGTTCGTTCATCCTTCGGTAAGTTTGGGTCACCAAGTATGTCGATGTAGGTACGGATAATCGTCAGGGGGCGGCGCAGCTCGTGGGCTGACTCGGCAAGAAACGCCTTCTGGCCAAGCAGCATGTTCTTGACCAGAAGGATCATCGCATTGAACGTCCTCACCAGTTCGACGGTTTCTCCCTTCGTTCCCGGCAAAGCGAGCCCGGTGTCGAAGTCACCTGTTCGCTCGATTTGCGCGGCAAGCGCAGAGACGTCTCGGATGGGCTTCAGCGCCCTCCCGGCGAGAACGTAAGCAGGAACAGCCGTCAGCACGACGACGAGGATGCCGCCAATGACGAATACGCCGCGAAGCGCGTCGATTGCAGCGTCCGTCTGGCGGAACGAGATGCCGCCGACCACATACCCAAGAAGGTGTCCGGACACGTCTGGCACGGGCTCAAAGATGATGCGCGCTTGCGCTCCCCCTTTGCCACGCGTAACCGGTTGATCCTCGCCGACAGGCAGGTCCTTTGGATCGGGGAGGTTGAACAACGCGGATCGAGAAGAGGCGAACATCGTCGCGCCATCGGTGTCGATCAGCTTGAACTGGAAATCGCTGATTGACGCTGCGTCCATGGCCCTCAGGCGGCCCTGTATTTCGGCGCCACTGAGTAACGTATCGGAGGCGAGCGCGGACTGAACGCCTTCAATCTGCGCCAAAAGGTTATCGTCCAGGGCGCCGTAAATCCGGCTTGACGCGATCAGGTAACTGATGACACCAAACACCAGTAAAGCCGGAATCATTAGGGCGGCATAGGTGAGCGTGAGTCTCAGACGGAGCGACACGGCACTATTCCCTCAGGGCGTATCCCACTCCTCTGATTGTCTGAATCATTCGTGATCGACCGGAAGCCTCGAGCTTATGACGCAAGCTGGCGATGTGCACGTCGACGACATTCGATTCTATTTCGTCTCCCCTGGGCCAGATCGCACGCAAGATTCGCTCTCTGGAGAGTACCTGTTCGGGCGACTGCATCAGTACTTCCAGAATCCGAAACTCTCGTGATGTTAAGTTCAGGGAGAAGCCGTCTCTTGTCGCCTCCCAGCGGTTGATGTTCAGTTTCAGGCCGTGGTAACTCAACAAGTCCTCCGACTGAAGACGGCGATTAGTCCTGCGTTGGAGCGCGGAGATGCGCGCAGCGAGTTCACTCGTGGCAAAGGGCTTGGTCAGGTAGTCGTCCGCGCCGGCTTCGAGGCCCTGAACACGATCCTCCACGCTCTCGAGCGCTGTCAGCAGCAAGATCGGCGAATCGATGCGATCGCGGAGGAGTTTGCAGAGGCTGAGGCCGTCAAGGACAGGCATCATCACATCGAGCACGATCACCTCCTGCCACCCCTCCTCGATGACGCGCAGCGCTTCGCCAGCGTTTTGCGATGTCCGCACCTCGAAACCCTTCAAGGTCAAGGCTTTTTGAACCGCGACGAGCAGATGTGGGTCATCATCTACGAGAAGGACGCGCGTCGGGGCGGTAGACAATGTCACGACCGGCCGCCAATCGTCGCGCATACGCCTGGGTCTGCTGGATACCTCGGAACATAGGCGGTCAAAGCGATGATCCTAGTACGCGACTGCCGACTCGGGTTCCTCGCCCGCTTCACGCACTGGCCCCCGGAGCCAGGTGAATCCCAGGCTGAAGGCCCACGCGAGGCGTCCGGCGATGAAGACAGACGGCAGCATATTCGACACGAATGCAGCCAGGCCGACGATGGCGCTCAACCAAACTACGGGCTTGGCAGAGGACTCGGAGCGGTTCATCACCCGCGAGAAGAAGAGCAGCCCGATGCCGAACGAGACGAAGCCTGCGTATTGCAAGATTTGAAATTGATCGCCAATGCTATCGCCAGTCTCAATCGTGACGTAATGAGGGACGACATTGTTGACATAGTCAAAGGAGGTGCCAACCAAATTCCCGTACTGAGCAGTAGAGACAATCAGGACCAGACTACTGAGAAACAAGAATCCGCTGGCGATGAAGGCCAGGGGCGCATCTTCTTTCTGAGAGGAGAACCAGAAGCCTGCTATTAATGGAATAGTGCAAGCTTGGGCAAGTGCACCCGAAGCAGCGCCTAGTGAGTAAAGTGACTTGTGTTCGGTGATCTGCGAAAAGGTTGTCGGCCAGCCTGTCTCCGCGTAGACGTCTGCTCCTACAAGTCGCTGGCAAACCATCTGTAAGATCAACAGAGTGCCGAGCAGGATCGCCGAGGTTCCGGCGATCCTGGACACGTCATAGCGGATACTCCGGTCGTACATTCCACCACCCCTCCACTCGAGGAAACTTGCGAGCCCTTACGACGGTTTTGGCCCAACTCAATGAGTATACGCACAGGCCATCTTGAAAATTGCGGCCTTCAGCGCATTAGGCTGACGCCCGTGTCGAACCGGACGCTGGACGCGAGTACCTGAAATGGGGCTGGCTCGAAGGCTTGCGTCGTCTTCCCCGCCGACGAGGGCTTGAATGGGCCGGGGCGCACTGGCTGCCGTGAAGGCTTCTTTGTGAGAGATAGCGGTGCCCAGTTACGGAGATCACTGGCTTCATGACCGCGCCTGACGCGGTGCAGCGGCTGACTGAGGCCGTTTGATGGCAGTTTCAGCACAGGATGTCCTTGTGGTGGAACCAGCCCCACGCAACAGTCAAAAAGATCGCGACGTAAGGAAGCTGCAGCAGGACGCCACGAATCATGTGATCGGTTGTGACTGGATTCGCGAATAGGCCTTCCCAGGCGTGCCAGTAGTAAGTCGGCAGGATGGTCCGGATGCCACCTAGCGGCGTAATCGCAACGAGGATTTCCGACAAGATCGCGACGCCGACGGCGCCTGAGACTGCCCCCATACTGGCGTCCGTAAGAGTGGACAACATGTAGGCGAGGGCAATGATGCTGGTCATACTCCAAGCGACGTAGACTGTTGCCAGCGACAACCTGATGAAGGCAGTGTCGGGTTGAACCAGGTTGAGCGATGGAGTCAGCACAGGTTTCCAGCCAAAGGCTAGGACACCCTCGATGACCCCGGTCGCTGATATCAGCACCGTAGCCACGAGAGATAGCATCAGTACGACGGCGAGTTTCGAAGTGAGGACTCGTGCGCGAGAGACAGGGCGCAGCAAAAGATAGCGCAGGCTGCCCCACGTGGACTCTTCCGCGATCGCACTGCCAGCGTAGATCGCTACGACGGCTGGCAAGAGAAAGTTGCTCATGACGCTCAGCGCGGCAAGAGGCATGTTCAAGCCCGAATGCTTGGCTAAGGCGAAAAGGTCGTTGTCGTGCGGTTGTCTGTTCCTCAGCTCCAGAGCGATGGTCATCAGCGTCGGCATGGCCGCCATGACCCCCAACGTCAGCAGCGTACGCAGCCTGAGGAATTGCTTCTCAAACTCGACACGGATCATGCTTCGTCATCACCGAGCATCGCAAAAAATGCGTCTTCGAGCGTATGGCGAGATGTAATGGTTTCCACTCCGATCTCGGCGGCAACGAGCGCTCTTACGAGTTCACTGCGTCTCAGATCATGGAGCCTAAGTGAGATCCCCGGCGTTTCCTGATGAAGTTGCGTCACGCCGGGCATGTTCCGTAGCACGGTCATAGCACCTGCTGGGTCATCGACTTCGAGGTAGATCGACGCGGCCGAAGCGGTGAGTTCTGCAACACTACCGGCAGCGACGAGATGACCCTGATCCAATACGGCTGCGTGGCTGCACACCTGTTCGACTTCGGCGAGGATGTGACTCGAGAGCAGAACGGTTGCGCCTGCGGAAGCGAATTCGCGAATGAGGGAGCGAATCTCCCGCATCTCCTGCGGGTCCAGGCCGACCGTAGGTTCGTCTAGTACGAGAAGGTCAGGCTTCTTAAGCAAAGCCATGGCGAGCGCCAGCCGCTGCTGCATGCCTTTGGAGTACGTACGGACCTTGCGGTCGATGGCCGGTCCCAGGCCAGCCAGTTCAAGCGCCTCGGTCAGGTTGGCCTGGTTCATCGAGCTGCCATCGGAACACCAGAAGTACTCCAGGTTATCTATGCCGGACAGGTGCGGGACGAACGCGGGTCCTTCAATTAGCGAGCCAACACGCTCCAGGACGCGATGACTGGAATGCATCCGCTCACCAAAGATGTAGGCAGCCCCAGCCGTGGGCCGTACGAGACCGAGCGCCATCCTTAACAACGTTGTTTTACCGGCGCCATTGGGTCCGAGCAAGCCAAAGACCTGGCCGGGCATCACGCGGAGGTCGACATCGTCGAGGGCGAGGACAGACTCATTGAACCGCTTTCTTAGACCGATGACTTGTAGCGCCGCAGACACGTCCGGCGAGGCTGACACCGGTGTGGGATGCTGAACCCGAGCAGCCGTAGGCACAGACGGTTATCGCTGTGATTCAGTCTGCTGCGGAATGGTTGCGTTTAGCAGCTGGTTGAGATGCGCGTCATCGACGAGCGCTCTCACAGAATCACCCTGGGCTGTTGTCATGACGCCCATGCTTACCGCGGTGTCGATATCTCCGAGCACGAGTTGGCTGATTCGGCTCTGCAGCGTGGCGGCATCCACACCGTTGGCATCAGCAACCTCAGCCAGGCTCTCGCCGCTAGCAAGGCCATCGAACAAATCCGCCCCTGAGGTGTTCGTCGCGGTCGCAAGGTCGGAAAACGCCTGCTCAAGCAGCGGGCTGATAGCGACATTTCTGAGAATCTTTACCTGATCGGTGGAGAGCTTGTTCTCTGCGCTGGCCCGGTCAGCTACCGCAGACAGCCCGGCGGATTCAATCGAGTGCAACGTGTCGACACTAACACCTAGCCTCGCTGCCAGTAGAGACTCGAAGGTTCCGGCATCGGCGGGGTCGGCAGCGGAGCTACCCGTGCGAGACAGGCCAATCGTCAGGGCGACCACGGCAATGGCGGTCGCAGCGAGTGCGGTGAAGAGCTTGCGTTTCTTTCTCATGCGAGGCCCCTTGCTGCTCTTGCGGAGATGTCAGCGCATCGATCGTAGCATTGCGCCTGCGGCTCAGGCCCTAAATATGTGTTAAGCCTTAACTTGAAAGGGCAGGATCAAATCCTGCCCTTTCCCGCCGAAGCAACTGAGGTTAGGAGATTAGCTCGATGGCGTGACGCTATCAACCGACGTCTGTTGCGTCTGTCAGCGTGTTCAGCTGCTTCTCGTTCGGCTGATTCGGAAGCTTCGTGGGCCGGATCTTCGTTCGGACCTGCACGTGCATACGTCCGCTCCATCCCTGGCCGGAATCCTCAGCCGCCTCCTGTTCAGGCGTCTCGTTCGCCTCATGGTCCGAGTCCTCGTTAGGACTTTTCATGTCTGCGCCAAAACCCTGCCCCGAGTCCTCAGCGGCTTCCTGCTCAGGTGTCTCGTTCGCCTCATGATTCGGATCTTCGTTTGAGGTTGCCGCCCCGGCTGTTGGTTCGGGCGGGGTCTGTGCGTGGGCCAAGCCCACCGCCCGGGTGCCGCCAAAGGCGATCCATGGCGCGATCAGAAAGGCTACGCCCCGAGGTCCCACCTGAGAGTTTTCGTTCTTGAATCCATGGGTCCCCTTTCTTGCGAAGCACCGGTCTTCGTCAAGAAACAAGGTATCCGGCGAGGGCGTACAAAGTGTTATTGGTCTGAGAAGGAATTCGCCGAGTCAAGCCAACAGAGTGCAATAATCCTCGCAACCATTTCTCGGGGCAGCTCCCATGCCGGGATCCATCTGCTGTTGAGACGATCAAGCTATTTCAAGGGTGGGATCGAGTTCGTCAACACGTAGCCATGATGCGGTCTAGCCACGGTCTAGCGCCGGAACAGTGCGTTGCTCAATGGCGCGCCACAACCGGGCGTCGCGGCGATAGACCCGTACGTACCGATTCCTCACCGTGCGCCCGTCATTCCAGACGATATCAAGATCGCCGATAGCGACCGCGATATCGCCGTGCATGTCGACTTCGACCTGGGTTGCGATGCGCTGGCGGCGGCCGGTGAGGGGCAGGAGTGATTCCAACCACTCCCTCTTGTCCTGACGCTTGCCGTTGGAGTGGACGTAGATGAAGTCGTCGGCAAGCAGCAGCCCGAGCGCGTCGAGG
This sequence comes from uncultured Chloroflexia bacterium, assembly GCA_963766645.1. Classification (GTDB taxonomy): domain Bacteria; phylum Chloroflexota; class Dehalococcoidia; order DSTF01; family WHTK01; genus WHTK01. The sequence continues at coordinate 739,273 of CAVYAY010000003.1, forward strand.
TCAGCTGTCGACGCTAACTCATCGATACGCGTATCAAGCGCCGAGATATCAGCCTTGGTCTCATTCATGCGAGTTTCGATTCCCTCGTCGCGCTTCTGGGGGCCGGGAGGGACTTTGGAGCTCTCCGGCTGCAAGTTTCCCTAGCAGTTCGTCGTTTACCTCTGTCGATCCTCGTCAGAGGTCAGTGTTTCCACCCTGGATGCATCGGCAGGATAGACCGTTCTCAACTCATCGAAGCGTCCCTGGTCGATCTTCGCAAGCCATTCATGATCTCCAAGAAGCGCTCTCCCAACACCTACGAAGTCAAAGTCGCCACGTTCGAAACGTCTCAGGACGGGAGAGTTGTATCTCGACATCGCAAGAAGAACGAAGCGATTCTTGAACGTAAGGTTTCGAATCCTGTGCGTCCGAAAGAGTGCTTCAATACCCAAGGCTCAGTACCCGGTCACCGCAGCTTAACGTCTGGCCCAGGTAATGACCTGGTCTGGCCGCGTGAGAGACTCCGCTAATCGATCGCGGGCCTGCTCGTAAATGGCGTTGAATTCGTCTACTCCCGTCGTGAAGATCGGCCCTACCACAACCCTGAGCGGTCGTTCCTCGGGCGATGCCTCAACGAGAGCCAGTACGGCATTTGCGACCTCCTGCGGGTCAGGCGGGACGTAGTCAGGAGGCGCCACGCTAGCTCGCCGTACCGAACTGGGTTGGGCGGCATAAGCTTTGGTGATCTCTTCGTTTCGAGCTGTCAAGCTTTTGGAAATGGCCGGAGTAGGAAAGGAGCCGGGTTCAAGTATCACGAGGCCCACGCCGAACGGCTCCAACTGGTAGTGCAGACTCTCCGCGAGACCCTCTACGGCCCACTTGCTGGCCGGGTAAAGTCCCCCGCTCCCCGGCAGAATGCGCCCAAGGGTGCTGGAGACGTGAATCAAGAGTCCGGAGCGCCTCCCCCGCATCTGGGGCAAGACAGCCTTATCCACCCGCAGCGGCCCCCAGACGTTGACGTCGTAAAGGAACTGCATCTGCTCGATGTCGAACGCCTCGATCGGCCCTGTCGCCGAGATCCCCGCGTTGTTGACGACAACGTCGATTTGCCCTGCATCCTGCAAGATCGCCGCCACCGCCGTGTTCACCGACTCCGTGCTCGCGACATCCAATTCGAGAGCCTTTAGGGCTGCGTTCTGCGCCTGTGCCCAACTTCGAAGCCCTTCCGCCGCCTCGGCATTGCGTCCTGCGATGTCGCGCATCGAGGCGTAGACGCGATGGCCTACGCCCGCCACTGTCTTCGCAATCAGTTCGCCGAAACCACTGCTGCTACCAGTTACCAGCACAACCTTGGGATCGGCCACCTTCTCCTCCACGGTCAGTCGCTGAGCTCGTGCCACTTCGGGGTGTAGGCCACTTCCCATAGGAAGCCATCCGGGTCCGCAAAGTAACCTATGCGGCCGAAGCTGCCGTCCTCCGCGGGACGCGGTATCGTGCCGCCGGCGTCAGTAGCCAGCCTTAGCACTTCGTCTACCTCAGCCGCGGTTGCCACATTGTGCGAGATCACGAATCCCTGGAACCCGGAGCCTTCGGGCGAAACGTTCGCCAGTTCCGCGAGCCTCTCCCGAGCGAACAAAGACAACCACGACCATTCGAGTTGAAAGTACACGGCCCGCTCGCTGCTCTCCGGCCGAGGCGTGAACCCAAGCCCCTCTTCGTAGAACTTCCGCGATCGCTCCAGGTCGGCGACGCCGATTGAGATGACGCTAATCTTCTGCCTCAAGTCGAAATCCGGTTTCTAGTAATGCGCGGCTACCGCGACCCCCGCTGGCGCGGGTCGAGTATGTCGCGAAGGGTATCGCCGAGGAAGTTAAAACCCATCACTGTCAGAATGAGCGCAATGCCTGGCGCCGCCATCATCCACGGAGCATCAAAGAAGAAATCTCGATTCCGACCGGATAGGTCAAATCCCCACGAAGGTGTGCCGATCGAGACGCCGTAGCCAAGGAAAGAGATGCCAGCTTCGACCAGGATGATGTAGCCGATCAGCGAACTAAAGGTCACGATAACGTACGGCAGAACGTTCGGCAGGATGTGGCGGAACATGATCCGCGTTGAACCGGCGCCGATTGTACGCGCTGCTTCCACGTAGAGTAGCTCCCTTTCCGTCAGTGTGGCGGCTCGAATAACTCTCATCACACCAAAAATGAGATTCAACGCGATCGCCAGAGAAAGCGTCCGGAGACCCCACGCTAGGGTGATGAAGTTGCCTTCCTCGACCCCGGAAGGCCTTCCCAAGGCTGCGATGACCATCAGCACCAGCACAAGATTGGGGAACGAGGCCAGTACTTCCAGGATCCGCTGGATGACCAGGTCCAGCCAGCCACCGTAGTAAGCGGACACCACTCCAAGGGCTGTGCCAAAGCCAACACCGATGACAGTTGAGGACAGGGCTACGGCGAGTGATACCTGGGCGCCGTAAATCATTCGCGATAAGACGTCTTGGCCGAGCAAGTTGGTACCGAATAGGAATTCACGACTAGGCGATTCGAGTCTGCTGCCGACGAACTCTCTCGGATCGTACGGGGCGATCAAAGGTGCCGTCAGTGCGAGCGTGAAGGCCATGAGGATAATTACGGCCCCAAGTATTCCCAGCGGGCGCCTCCGCCAGGGAGCCCAAGCGATCGCGAGACGTCTGCGGAACGAGTCGCGCGTCGCCGGAAGACCCGCAAAGGCCTCTTGAGGAAGCGAGTTCATGGAACCCAGTTCGCTGCTCATAAGATCTCTGTCCGCTGGCGCTCAGTCATGTGAACCGAATGCGCGGATCGATCAATCCATAGGATAGATCGATCACGAGATTGATGGTCATTAAGACAACCGCGCTATACATCGAGACGATCATGACCACCGGCGTATCTTTGTTCTCAATGGCGTCAACCGTCCAAACGCCTAACCCGGGAAGGCCCATGACGAACTCGAGAATGATCGAACCACTGAGCAGCCCGCCGAGCTGAAGCCCGGCAAGCGTCATGACGGGCGGCAACGCGTTGCGGAATGCATGACGCATGGTGATAATCCGCTCGTCCAGGCCCTTGGCTCTAGCTGTACGAATGTAGTCCTGACGCAAGACCTCCAGAAAGCCGGAACGCGTGAACCGCATCAACACAGCGGCGCTACCGATCGAAAGCAAGAGCGTCGGCGGGACGAATAGCCGAAGGTTGTCTAGCGGGTCAGCGAACGGATCAGTCGCCCCAAACGGGGGAGCGTATCCGAACAGGCGTGCCGGGACAATCAGGAGCAATGTGAGGATCAGAAAATTTGGTACCGCCAGCCCGAAGATCGCGAAAATTCGGACTGAAATATCAGTAAGCGAGTTCTGCCGCAGGGCCGAGACTATACCCGCCGTGATCCCTAACGCGAGGGTGAAGGAAAAACTCAGGGCTACTATTTCCAACGTGATCGGCAATCGTGACAGAAACTCCGATGTGACTGAGGTGTGGCTCCAGAGCGATTTCCCAAAGTCTCCCTCCAGGATGCCGCTGATCCAACGCACGTACTGTTCCGTAAATGACCCGTTGAGGCCATGCACTTCGCGGAACTTCTCCAGATTATCGATGGTGGCTTCTTGGCCCAGAATGTTGGCCGCGGCATCGCCCGGCACCAATCGTAGTAACCCGAAGACGAAAAAAGATACGAGGATTAGATTGACTGCGAAGCCAAGTATTCTCCTCGTGAGGTAACCTTTCACTGCTTAGCCCCCGCCTTCGAGACTCTTTGAGTCTTCCAGTCGTCAAATGAACGAGCAGGGCCGGGCAGTGCTAACTCCCGGTCCTGCTCATTCATTTCCTAGGCCTGGAACCAGGCGTCGGCGCGGTGCATGACGGTATTCGAAGACTCGATTTCAAAGTTGGCGATCTTGCTGTTGACAAGCCACTGGTTAAGCGGGGTAACGATGTTGTAGTAGGGCGTGTAGCGCTTGAGAAGCTCAATCTGAAGCTCACGGATCAGCTTCGCGTTCTCCTCGAAGTCAACCGTATGTTCCGCTTTCTCGATCAGGTCATCGATTTCCGGCAAGCCTAGAGCCGTGCCCCCGTAAGCCAGCTTGCTATCGGAGTGGTTCTGCTGCATCGGGGCCTGAGGCGAGTCGTACTGCGGGTGGCTGCCGTGGAACAGGTCGTACTCGCCACGGTTGCTGCGGGGTAAGAACTCGCCTGCGTTTGAGACAACGATACGAATCTTGAGGCCTACCTTGGCCCACTGCTGGGCTAGGATCTCCGCGCCGGACTGGTTCTGCGTACCGAGGATCTCGCAAACGAGCTCACGATTGTAGTCCCAGCCGACGGCGTCGAGGAGCTTCTTGGCTTCGTCGGGGTCGTACTTGAAGTATTCGTCGGTTTCACTGGCGTCAAGCAGGAACTCTTTCGACTGCCCCATGGCCAAGACGCCCGTAGTGGCCACCGCCGCACCGTTATAGCGGAGGTCGATCATCTGCTGCTTGTCCGTCAAACGATAGCCTGCCTGCCGCATGCGAATGTCAGTGGGGTCTGCCCACGGGCCGCGGCCTTTCTGCATACCAAAATTCCAGGTGTAAGGCTGCAATCCAACCCACTCGGCGCGCGTGGCAAAGTCACCGATCGACTTCGCGGTCTCCTCGAATGCCCCGGCTGCCGGCTGGTAATAGTGGACCTGCTCGCTGCGGAATGCCGCCTGGCGTGGCGCGTCATCCGTGAGGATAAACACGTCGGTAGCGTCCCGGTAGGGCAACGTACCCGGCTTACCAAAACCGTGGTACTTGTCGAATCGGGTGTAGTGGTAGCGGGTACTGATAACCCAGTCATCGAGCATGAAGGGACCACTTCCGACCTGGCGCGCGGTAGCTAGATTGTCAAAAGTCTCCGGCGGAATAATCGCCTGGGGGCCCGGGTGGCCGAGCAATCTGGACGTGAACAGATAAGCCGTAGGGGCTTTGAGATGATAAATGACAGTATGGTCATCGGGCGCCTCGGCCCTCTCCAGGATGTCATTCTGAAACGCGTTCTCCGCCCCCGTCAGGGTTTTCACGTGGTTCTGGACCGCGACGATGTCGCCCGCCACCACAGCCCGCCCGTTGACCGGCGCAATATCGTGGTACGTCATGCCTTGGCGCAGTTTGAAGATAATCGTCGTGTCGTCTGGTTGCTCCAGCGATTCCGCGGCTTCCAGTACGAATGGCGCGTTTGCGTTGCTACGGCTGGAGATCATGTGGTCGTAGACGTACTGACCGCTCATGCCCGCGTATTCCAACGCGTTGGTCAGGAGGTCGAGGTTAGGCGAGTCCACATAGAGGAACCCCATGGTCCCGCCTCGACTGCCATCGCCGCTTGCCTTCTTCAGGTAGCCGTCCGTGATTCCGTCTTGGATGGTTGGACCACCGCCGCCACCTGGGGTGCTGCCACCGGAAGGAGAGCCACCGCTGCTGCTCCCGCCGCCACTGCTGCTACTCCCGCCGCTAGTGCTCCCGCCGCTATCGTCGTCGCCACCACAAGCGGCAAGGAACGCCGCTGCGCCCGCGGTCATGCCGGTTGCTGCCAATGCTTTTCGCCGCGACACGCGCTTGTTGAGAACCTTATCCCAGTAGCTCATCTTGTCCTCCTTGTATCCGCAAGCCGGTTTGGCATGACGGAGACGTACTACCTGTCCCTGCCTTCGAGGGCTTTCCCAACGCTTCGAATGTCCCTGTCGCTGATATGCCCGCTGGCGCCGACTCCCGGCGAAAGGTTCGGACCATCCTGGCCCACAGAAGGCCCTAAACCAGAATCCTTCAGCATGCGCGGATGACTTGCCTTGACGTACTGGACCTCTTTCATCCCGTCGCGGACTGCAGCTGTTGGACGGCGCAGCGCGGCCGGCTTGTACAACGCGGGATGTTGGAACGCAGGAACGCCGCCCGTATTCGGCTTCTCAACTTCCCTGCCGAGGTGCCAGTACGTACCCTTATCTGGAATTCTCCTGGGCACTCCGCCGCGGATTGAGAACGCGGCGAAGAATGTGGGCGTCACTCGGGAGCATTCGTCATCGCATAGCGGGCAGGGGGCTGGGTTCCCAGATTCTCGGATGGGACTCAGCCGCTCAAATACACCATCGCAATTCGGGCAGAAGAATTCGTAGAGCGGCATCGCAATCTCCCCCTTAACCAAGCGGTTGGAGTCTTGACCACTTGGATTAAAGTGGCTGTAAACTACGGTGGCTTGTCCAGCCTGTCAATAGATGAAACTCGCTTTCTGATGGACTTCTTCGATTATGTCGCTAAATGCAGGTTGAGAATCGGGTCTCCAAAGACTGGTCTTTTCGGTTGTGATAAGGGGGAGTAGTGGCCAATTACGAGGGCGCCGGACGGAAGTCCAACACGAGACGACTCGACATGACCGTGGAAAGCCAGCGAAGACAGCAGATCCTCGAGGCTGCTAGGGCATGCATCACGCAGGAAGGGGTTGAAAAACTGACCCTCCGGAAGGTTGCGGAGCGGGCTCAGGTCAGTCACGCGACCATCGCATACTACTTCAACACACGCCGAGAACTCATTGACTCCGCCCTCCTCGAAATCTCTGAGGATTTCATGACCGGTCTGCGCCAGCGCCAACTTCTGTACGGCACCCGGGACTTGGTGGACCTCATCGATGTCTTCCTGGATGCTGAAGATCCTCCTCTCGCTTCGTCGTCCAGATGATCGATGCGGGTCTCCATGACGCGGACCTCCGCGCAACCCATGACGAGTTCGTTGGATATGGCCGTGACCGTATCGAAAAGTCCCTGCGAGTCGGCATCGACATGGGCGAACTAAGGAGCGACGTTGACCCGATTGTGGCTGCCGCCCTCCTCCACTCCGTACTCATTTTCTGGCAAGCAGAACTCGTTGCAGGAACGACCACTCGCGAGAGAGCCATAGAGGTTGGGCGCCTTGCTCTCAGACTGCTCGACAAGTCGAACCAGCCCGACCACCTAACCGACGACGACCAGAACGCCGCCACGAACGGCTCCCACGGGTCGTTGATTGGCTTCCTCGGGTCACCCGTGGACGTCTTGGAAGCCTGCCTCATGGAGGATGCCGGCATCACGCCTGAAGCTGCACGAGTCTTGAGTCAAACCTTTCGCCAGCTCTACGGACTGGTTACCAATGCCGTCCCGGAGGTGTCGTGAACAACAGCACACTGTTGGGCCCCGGAAGGAAGCGCGTACTTGGCGACCTATGAAGCAGAAAGCGTCCGCTTCGGCGAGCACGCTCCGGACGCGACCCAGCACGGTGAGACATGGTACGCGAGGGCGCAGAACTTCCTGATTGCGTACTCGCGCCTCAAGAAGTCGGCTGTGCTTGAGACAGAGGTCGAGGGCTACGAGCATATGATCGGGCTGGTCGAAGGTTCGATCGCAATCGATACGAACGCGGGTTCCGGAGCGGCCGTCGCCGACGCGGTGATCATCGTTCCGCCGGGCCACACCACGATCACGGCCCTGACGGACGCTGTGCTCTTCCGCATATTTGCCCCCGCGCTTGAGACGTTCGCTGAGAAGTGCCTCAACTGGTCTTCTTACGATGTCCTTCGGGATAACGTGGCACCGTTCCAGCTCTGGCCGGAACCCCCCGAAGGGTACAAGCTTCGGATCTATCAGTACGCTGACTTGCCGGCGGACGCGCGACGCATCTTCCGCAGCCGCAACATCATGCTCAACTGGGTCGGACACCCCGGCGGTGTTGCCCGGGACCTCAAAAAGTTCACACCCCACAGCCACGAAGACTTCGAGCAGGGCTCCCTGGAGCTCTGGGGCGAATACATCCACTACCTCCGTTATCCGTGGGAGGCCGACTTCACGGCTTGGCGTGATGACCAGCGAATCCCGGTAACACCGCCTGGGCTCACGATCATGCCCGTCAGCGTGGTCCACACTAGCCAAGGGACGGCAGAGCGCAATTGCTTGGCCGATGTCTTCGCACCGCCTCGCCTGGACTTCAGTCTCGCAGGTTACGTCTACAACTCGGATGAGTACCCAATGCCACCTGGCTCAAAGCACTAGAGAGAACTTGATAAGTGAAGCGAAGTGAAGACCGGATTCTCACTACCCACGCTGGCAGCCTGATCAGACCCCCAGAGGTCGCGGCGTTCTACACGGCACGCCAAAAGGGGGTGCCGGTCGACAATCAGGCCTACGACGCTGCCCTGCGGACCGCGGTGTCGCACGTCGTCCGCCATCAAGCCGAGGCCGGCATCGACGTTGTCGACGACGGCGAGTTCTCGAAGTCGAGCTGGGGCACATATATCAACCAGCGAGTCTCAGGCTTCAAGCCGGACCCCGAACGCGATATGGCGATAAATTACACCGGTCGGGACTCCGACCGGTTCGCGGAGTTCTTCGAATCGCCCGCTGGCGGCGGCAGACGCATGCGCTGGCGCGGCGCCGACGTTTGCGTCGAGCCTATCGTCTACGTGGACAAGCACAGCATCAACCGGGACATCGAGAACTTGAAGGCGGCGATGGCAGACGCTCACGTCGAAGAGGCGTTCCTGCCGGTCGTCGCACCGGCCAGCGCCGCCTTCAACGGCGTCAATGACTACTACAAGACGGACGAAGAATACGTCTACGCCCTCGCAGATGCACTTCGCAACGAGTACCTGGCGATATACGAATCAGGGCTGCTGCTGCAGGTCGACGATGCCGTCCTCGCCAACGCCTACGATGACCTCATGGCCAAGAGTTCAGAGACTTACCGCAAATGGGCGGAGGTGAGGATCGAGGCGCTGAACCACGCGCTACGCGGCATTCCTGAAGACCGCATCCGCTACCACCTCTGCTACGGGAGCTGGCACGCGCCACATATCTCCGATGCGCCGCTGGAGGAGATCATCGACCTCATTCTCAGAGTGAATGCCGGGGCCTATTCGATAGAGGCCGCAAACGTGCGCCACGAGCACGAATGGCGCGTCTGGGAGGATGTCAAACTGCCAGAGGGCAAGGTGCTGATCCCTGGTGTGGTAACCCACCACACGATCAGCGTTGAGCATCCCCGGCTGGTCGCCGACCGCCTCATCCGATACGCCGGGATCGTCGGGCGCGAGAACGTCATCGCCGGGACGGACTGCGGCTTCCAACAGGGCGCACAGGTGGAACGTGTTCATCCAACCGTCATGTGGGCCAAGCTGCAGGCCCTGGCCGAGGGAGCTCGCATCGCAAGTCGTGAACTCTGGAGCTATTAGTTAATAAGGGAGGTTGTAATGACAGAGAGCGTTGTAAAAGGCAGTCGGGCAGGCATCACGGTGCGACAGCCGGAGCCGCCCGCCCCCGGAGAACTGCGCCAGACGCCGCGCGAGATCGAGGGCCCTTACCTGAGGCTGGCGCCGCCCGAACGCTCCAACCTCCTGGAGCCCGGCGACAAGCCTGAGTTGGTCCTTAACGGCCGCGTCCTCAACGAGAAGGGCACGCCGATCCCCAGCGCCATCGTCTACCTGTGGTCCTCCGACGCCGCCGGCAACTACGACATGGTCGGCTACAAGTACCACGGCTATCAGGTAACCGACGCCCAGGGTCGCTACGAGTTCACCACGATCATTCCCGGTTGCTACGAGCCGCGAGAGGCCAAGCACCTACACGTCAAGGTCCAGGGCGACTCCAGCCCGGTGACGACGCAACTTTACGTCGAGGGCGAACCCGGCAACGAGGAGGACCACTACTACTCCTCCGAGCTGGTCGTGAGGTGCACCATGGACGCCGACGGCACCAAGCACGGCACCTACGACTTCGTCGTCAAGCAGGTCACCGAGAGAGAAAACGTCACCCCGGAGAGTCTCGCGGCGAGGGTCTAGTCAACGTTCTTCCATTACCGCGAATTGACGCGGATGAATTAGCGTGAGGACTCCCTCGTGGAACCTGACGCGCGCGTGGATAGTCACGCACAAAAGAAGGTACCCCCATGAGGCACAGCACTGATCGCATCCTGGTCTCACACGCCGGCAACCTGCCGCGGCCCGACGCGCTGAACGAACTGATCGACGGCGGCCTCAACCGCGAGGGCGCCAACAGCAAGGCCTACGCCGAGCGGCTACCTGCCGCAGTGAAGTGGATCGTTGACCGGCAGGTCGAGCACGGCGTCGACATCGTCAACGACGGCGAGTACGCCAAGGCCGGCAGCTACGGCGGCTACATCCAGGACCGCATCACCGGCTACTCGACGGTTGACGTCGACCCCAAACGCCCGCCGAAGCGCGCCGGCACCGCCGAGCGCGACCACCGCGACTTCCCGGGCTTCTTCGCGTCCGGTCTCTGGTTCTCCGGCTCCGGCGGTCCGGTCCGCCCCGGATTCGCGACGCCCGGTGAGGTGCGCAACACGAACCTGCGCGAACAGCGTGCCTGCACCGGCCCGATCACCTACACCGGCTACGACGCGGTCAAGGCGGACGTCGGTAACCTCAAGAAGGCGATCGGGGGCAAGGACGTCGAAGGCTACATCGCCGCGCTGGGGCCGCTGAGCATCGGCGCCGGGGTACGCAACGACCACTACAAGACGGAAGAGGAGTACATGACCGCCGTCGCGGAGGCTGTGCGGGAGGAATACAAGGCGATTACGGACGCCGGCCTCATCGTCCAGGTCGACGAGCCGGAGTTCTGCACCTCGTGGATGTTCTACCCGGAGTGGAGCGTCGAGGAGTACCGCAAGTACCTCGGCTTCTGCGTCGACATCCTCAACCACTCGATCGCCGGTCTGCCCGAGGAGCTGGTCCGCTTCCACACCTGTTGGGGCAGCGGCCACCGCCCGCACACCAATGACATCGAGCTCAAGTACATCGCCGATCTCATGGTCAAGATCAACGCCCAGCAGTACTCGATCGAGGCAGCGAACGTGCGGCACGAGCATGAGTACCACGTCTGGGAGGACGTCAAGCTACCGCAGGGCAGGATGCTTATGCCGGGCGTGATCTCACACGCCACCGACCTTGTGGAGCACCCGGAGCTCGTCGCCGAGCGGCTGGTCAACTACGCGAACCTGGTCGGCAGAGAGAACGTGCAGACGGGCACTGACTGTGGCATCGGCTCGCGCGTCGGGCACGAAGAGGTGGTCTGGGCCAAGCTGCGCGCCATGTCTGAAGGCGCCGCCATCGCGTCGAAGAAGCTCTGGGGAAGGTAGCCAGATGACTGCGGACTCGCAACTCGCGGAAAGATGTTCTCCGGGCCGAAAGATCGAGTTAGATCGGTGCCCGAACTTCCGCGACTTGGGCGGCTATGCCGCAGCGGACGGTCGCAGAGTCCGCTGGCGTCAGTTATTTCGAAGCATGACACCTGAGTACCTCTCCCTGTCGGAAGTCCAGGCGCTGAAAAGTCTCCGTATCCACCTGATCATTGACTTGAGAGGCCGGAACGCGGACAGTTCAGGACCCTTGGCTGCCCCACCGGTGCGAAGGCTGCGCCTGGGCCACCCCCGCATGTTAGCGAGCTCCAGGGCGCAGCTGATGGAGTACGCAAACCTCAAGCCCGAGGACGCTTTACCCGTTGTGCTCTCGCGATTGGGACGTGTGTACGCCAAGGCAGCGTCGGCGATCGCTAACGAAACAGAGCCGACTCTCGTGCATTGCCGGCTTGGTAAGGACCGGACTGGTGTGTTCGCGGCGGTAATCTTGAAGGCTCTCGGGGTCCAGGACGACGACGTAGTGGCGGATTATATGCTGAGCGAATCGAATCTGGATGCGTGCCATCAAGTCCTTGCAAAGTACGAACCGTCCACTTCCAGCACTAATTCACGGGTGGCACGCGAGGCGCCCAGTCGCGAAGGGATACAGCGCGTACTTGGGCTTCTAAAGGAGCGTTACGGTGGCGGCGTGAACTACTTGACATTTCACGGGATGCGAAAGCGGGATATCACAGCCTTGCAAGAACGACTCCTTGAACCGGTCGGGTCTGTATGAAAAGGATCTTCGAATGATCATCGACATCGGCGAACGGCAGTACGAACTCGTGAACGAATGGGGGCAGCTGCCCGACGGCTGGCGCTGGGGCCAGTGCGCCGGTGTCGCCTGCGACTCCCAGGATAACGTCCTCGTCTTCACCCGGACCGAGCATCCGGTCATGGTCTTCGACAAGTCCGGCAAGCTGGTCGACCACTGGGGTGAGGAGCTGTTCGAGTACCCGCACGGCGTCTGTATCACGCCTAATGACGACGTTTACTTCGTCGAGACGGACACGCATATCATCACGAAGTTCAGCAAATCCGGCAGGCACCTCCTGAGTATGGGTGAGCGTCACAAGCCATCCGACACCGGTTATACCAAGGAAGTCCGCGAGCCGGCCGGACCTCTGGCCTCGGGCGGCGGCATGCCAATCGTCAACGGCGTAGGACACGGCGCGGGCCCATTCAACCGGCCTACCGATGTCAGCATCGCGGAAAACGGCGATATCTTCGTCTCGGACGGCTATCGCAACGCCCGCACGCACTGGTTCCATGCCGATGGCTCGTTGGTGAAATCCTGGGGCGAGCCCGGCAACGCTAAAGAGCTCAAGAACACGAAGGACAAGCCCGGTTACTTCCACACGCCCCACGGCATCTGGGTGCACAAGGACCGCGTCTACGTCTCGGACCGCGAGAACTACCGCATCCAGATCTATTCGACGGCCGGTGAGTTCATCGATATCTGGACCGGATTCGAGCGTCCGACGAAGATCTACGTCGACGCGGACGAGATCATGTATGTCTCCGAACTCGAGGATCGCTTCTCCATTGTCGATCTCGAGGGAAACGTCATCGGCCGCTACGGCACCGAACGGGGCAACGAGCCCGGCATGTTCTGGGGACCCCACGGCATCTGGGTCGACTCCGAGGGCTCGATATACATCGCCGAGGTGCTCAACGGTGCCCGCATGCAGAAGTTTGCGCGAAGAAAGTAGCGCTGGGCGAAGCGTTGCGGGCGCAACGTAGGAGGAACCAGGGTGAAGGCCATACGCGTGCATGAGTTCGGTGGGCCGGCAGTTCTGACCTACGAGGATGTCCCGGCTCCGGACCTGGCGCCTGACGATGTGCTGGTTAGGCAGGAGGTCATCGGCGTCAATTACAGTGACACCCTTTACCGCAGCGGCCGCTATGGCGGACAGCTGCCGCTCATCCCGGGGCACGAGGGCGGGGGCACAATCGTAAAGACCGGCGCAGACGTCACCGGGTTCCAAACGGGCGAGCGAGTAGTCTTCGCGGGGCAGCACCGGCGCGGTACTTACAAGGAAGAGATGGCGGTTGAGACATCTGCCCTCGTCCGACTACCTCCAGGCATCAATATGCACTCCGCGGTGGCCGTCCTTAACCAGGGGCGCACCGCGCACTACCTGACGCATGATGCGCACCCCCTGGCGTTGGGCGAGCGCGTCTTGATCCATGCCGCCGCGGGCGGTGTTGGCTCCAATCTCGTCCAGATGGCCAAGCACAGAGGCGCTTACGTCTACGCCACTGTTTCAACTCAAGAGAAAGCTGATTTCGTGCACGGCCTGGGTGCAGACGAGGTCATCCTCTACACCAAGGTTGACTTCGAGGAAGAGCTCAAGCGCCTTACGGTAGGAGAAGGCGTCGACGTCATTTTCGATGCGCTGGGCGGCGATTTCTTGCTCAAGAGCCTGCGGTGTCTCAAGCGTAAGGGGCACCTCGTCACTTACGGTCAGACCGCAGGGGCGCCGCCTCCGCTGGAGTGGCCGCAGCGGGAGCTCGGCTCCATCTACCTCAGCTACCATACGGGCCCCGATTACGTTCACCCTGGAGAAGAAGCCGAACGGCGCGATTCAGAGATTTTCCGCTGGGTGCAGGAAGGCGAACTGAAGGTCCATGTCTATCGTGAGCACGCTCTAGAAGACGCGAGCGACGCGCATCGCGAAATCGAGAGCCGTGGGACGATTGGCAAGATATTGCTGATACCGTGATGCCCGCACTAGGTTCGGGACTGGAGGCCTTTCAGGTCAAAGTCGAGGCCACGAAGCAGGAGGCCAACCGAGCAGCTCAATCCCTTCGGATGCGCCTAAGTTTGTCACCTTTGAACGAACATCGGGATATCTGTGCAGCCAGGACGTAGATTCGATTCCGTTAGTGACAACCTTTGTTGCCCAATCTGAGCAAGGTGTCGTCGCTAATCACCTTGAGCCTCAAGAAGATACCTAAGAGTCGGGATGGCTTCCGGCGCCTGGATCCGAGAGTCTGCGCAAGAAGTTCTTGAGGCGGCGTTCTTTGCCGTGAACCCTTCCGTAGAATTTGCAAGCAATCTTTCAATATCAACCTGACTCAGTGCTTCAGAGAAGAGGAAGCCCTGCCACAAATCGCAGCCGATGTCGTTCAGACGTTCCAACTGCCCACTTCTCTCGACGCCTTCAGCTATTGTGCCGAGATTCAAAATCCTTGGCGAGTGTGACGATTGCGTCGGAAAACGCGGAGCCGGCCGGTTCGTCGGTGATTCCGTCCACGAAGGACTTGTCAATCTTGACGATGTCTACGGGGAAATCGTGGAGATAGGTGAGCGTCGAAGGAAGCCAAAGTAATCCTCAAGCCAGCCACTGAGCTTGAAGCCAAGTTTCTCTTGGTAGAAGTCCATGACTGACTGAGGGTTCTCCGAGTAGATCACGACGTGACTTAACTTCTGAGGGATGTCCTCCCGGGGCTCCAGGACCCTGAAGTCTCGCTCCTCGACATCCGCCGAGAGTTCGACCACGCGGCCATCCGGGTCATAAAAGCGGAAGCCGTAACCTCCTCCCGGAGTCTTCAATTGACCAGGCTCCGACGCGAATCGGACCCCGCTCTCCGCCAAGCTGCTCGCCATCTGGTCCACTGCTGAAGCGTCGCTCATGCCAAACGAAAGAAGGTCGATTCTGTCGATGTCCGCTTTTCGGACTCGAATTATGTACTGTTCAGGCGAGCCCTCAGCTGCAAAGTAACTCAGGCCCGTTTCACTCTCAGCCTTCTTGAGCCGCCACGTCTCCTCGTAAAAGGCCACTTGCCTTTCGTAGTCGCGGACGGCGATAGCGACGTTCCGAAGATGAGTCACGGCATTTTCTCATCACCTTTACCTCCTGTTTGCACCTACTCGCTTCGCCTCTTGACAGCTCGTATCAGCTCGTCAATTAGAATGTCACTCTTCAGGCGAACGGCGACTCCGGCTCCAGTCCGAAGGCCCAGCGGGAGTATGCAAAACCTCGGGCATCCCAATTACCGGAGTGAGTACCAATGGCATGGATGTCGCGGCCGGCTCGGTGAATCGGGTTGTCGGCATCGATTCCATGGGCTCCCACCGACGTGAGCAGGCGATCGACGGCCTGCACACAGAGCTTCGTGGCATAACCCAGATCCCGCTCCCAACGTGCCAGTTGCTCCGGCGTCATCTCCTGGCCCGCGCGACCCGTCTCTGCAACCTCGGTCATGTCCACACGCATCAGTGCCAATGCGGCGTCAACTTCAGCCGACGACTCGGCGAGTCGCACCTGGCGCCCGACGGTGGCACGTCCAGGTCGAGCGTTGACTTGATCCACGTACTCCTCTACGGCGCCTCTGGCCACACCAAGGGCGGGGCAGGACACGTTGAGGAAGAAGAATGGAGCGAAGGGGATGCGATAGATATAGGAGTCATGCAGGTGAGCCCCGGGACGCGCGCCCATCGGTGAAGCCCATTCCTCCGGCACGAAGGCATCCTGCACGTTAATGTCCTTGCTGCCGGTTCCGGCCAGTCCCATCGGGTGCCACGAGTCGTGGTCGATGGCGAAGTCCTTCTTGTTCACCAGACACCAGGGACTTCGGCCTTCTCC
The DNA here is from genome assembly GCA_963766645.1 of uncultured Chloroflexia bacterium. GTDB lineage: Bacteria > Chloroflexota > Dehalococcoidia > DSTF01 > WHTK01 > WHTK01. The sequence goes on from CAVYAY010000003.1 coordinate 755,035, forward strand.
TCCTTCAAGCGGCCCAACGAGGAGAATCCAATCTGCGAAGTCACAGCCGCTGGAAAACTGCCATCTGCCGTTGAGGCGGTACCCACCCTCTACGCGCCGGACCTCGCCAGTGGACGCTGAGACTGCCGTCGTCATCAACGTGTCGGCTCCACTACTCCAGACTGCTTCCTGAGCTTTCGCAGGCATCATTGCAAGGAGCCAAGCATGGCAGGCGACCACCGATTGGATCCAGGCACTGGAGCCGCAGCCGCGTCCAATCTGGTTGCACAGTTCGACCTGCGTGAGGCCATAGTCCAGCTCAAAACCGCCGTAGCGTTTGGGTACAAAGACACGAAAGAAGCCTGCCTCGATAAACTCGTCGATAGTCTCCTTTGGAAGCCGGCCACTTGCCTCTGTCCTGGCGGCGCGCTCTTTCAGAGTCGGAATCATCGCCCCGGCACGTTTCGAGAGCTGCTCGATAGTAGGTGTGCTCATTTCGTACCTCTAAGGTCGGCAGGCTTGCCCGCCAAGAAGGTCTCTCGCAGGGAGCTCAAGCTTTTCGGCTCGCGCGATCATTAAGCCCGAGAAGCTTGGCAGCGTTCTCGTGCAGAATTCGCTCGATGTCGACTGAAGGGAGGCCCGAGCGATTGACGTAGTCGAAGGTCTCACGATAGGACTCGAAGCTCAGCAACACCGGGTAGTCGCTCCCGGTCACCAAGTGGTCGGCGCCAAAGGCTTCGACGGCGCAATGAAGGGCGGCCAGCGAGCCATGGCCGACGGTGTCGTAATAGAAGCGCCGTGCGGTCTGGCTTGGCTTCTCCTGTAAATCTGGATGCTGCTGTGGCACCTGGTTGTCGAGCCGAGCGAGAAGCATCGGGATGATGCCGCCAAGATGCGGCACAATCATTTTAACGTTCGGGTAACGTGACAGCGTCTTCCGTGCGATGTGATGCAGCACGATCGCGCTGTCCTCCAGGGATGCCCCGACTGACACGGTGAAGCCGTAGTCGTTAATCATGGGCGAGCAGATGCCGTTTTGCACCGGGTGGTAAAAGATTGTCGTACCGCGGCGGTTCATCTCCTCGTATAGCGGGTCGAACTCTTCCTCGGCCGTCGACCGGTCGAACACAGAGCAGTTCATGGCGACGCCAGCCATACCCAGATCGTCCAGTCCACGCGCCATCTCCTTGAGGGCCTCGTCGACATGCGGCAGCGGTAGCGAAACGAAACCAGCGAAGCGGCGAGGTTTCTTCGCCACGAGGTCCGCGTAACAGTCGTTCAGGACCTTCGCAGCCTCAGCGGATTTCGCCGCGTCCTCAAGATAGGGTCCTTGCATCGGCGAGAGAACCTGGCGAATCACGTCCGCTGCGTCCATCATCTCGACGCGTTTCTCTACCTCCGTGAGCTCAAGGTTACGCGGCGGTGTTCGGACCTGACCGGGGGACAGATCGGCCAGGCGTTTGACGTACTCGGGCGGGAGGTAATGGGCGTGGACGTCCGTGATCATGGGCGCGCCTGAGCCGCACTGGGTCTGGCATCTGGAATACGCCCTCTTTCGCCTTGAACCGGTAGTCTGCGTCCTCGAAGACCTTGGGCCCGATGGTGTTTCTCAGCATCCCGATGCCTTCGATCTCCATTTCCACTACGTCACCCGGCTGCAGGAAGTGCGCGGGCTTGCCGAGGTCGCGGATGGCTTCGCCGATAGAACCGCCGGTCACCGTGCCGCTGCCCAGCACGTCGCCGGGGACGACACGGCTGTCACGCGCGGCTCGCTCGATCATCGAACCCCAGCTGTGGTAGGCGATACCGGTGTCGTTCGCCATCCATTCGACCCCGTTAACCTTGACGTTGCAGGCAGCGTGGAGTCGGCCGTCGCGAATCGTGAGCTCGTCCGGCGTCACCAGCATTGGACCTAGCGAGGTGGCCGAGTCCTTGCCTTTGGCCGGCCCCAGGCCGACGGCCTGCTCGTCGCGCTGGATGTCACGACCGCTCCAGTCATTGAAGATGGTGAAGCCGGCTACGAAGTCCAGCCAGTCGGCTTCGCGCACGTTGCTGCCTTCTTTGCCGATGACGAGGCCCACTTCCAGCTCGTAGTCCAGCACGCCGACCGCCGACGGATATGGCACAGTGTCCTCGGGACCGAAAATGCGCAGCGGATTCGAGAAGTAGAAGATCGGCAGGCGGTACCAGGCTTCGGCCTGTTGCCGCGTGCCGCCGCCGGTCGCATGGCCCTCGTAGACCATGAAGTCGCGCACGGTGGGCGGCTGGAGGACTGGAGCCCGGAGCTTGACCTGGCCCAGCGGACATCCCCGCGTCGGTGGGAGACGCCGCCCTTAAGCGAGCCAAGGGACGTTCGGGCAGCTCGAGCAGAGCCTGTAGGTCGCGCAGGCCGCCGCTCACGCCCAGCAAGTCCGCGACGTTGTGCACGCGGCCATTGGCCACCAGTCCCGCCGCGGGCCCACTTCCCGAGTCGTAGGTCACAAGTTTCATATCCCGATTCCTCCTAGTTGACCAGCGCGTTGCTTCACGTGCTTATAGATGTTGCTCACGTTCATGCCATTCAGGCGTTCGCTTATGGCGAACAGGCGCTGGCCGATGGGGTAGGGGTCCAAGCTCGGAACATCCAGCTTCTGCGCCAGCGCCTCTTCCTCAGTCAGGCCTCGTTTCACGAAGTCCTCGACGATGCCAAGCCAGTTCTCGATGATCTGGGCCTGCGCCGACAGGTAGTTCTTGTCGCAGGTCTCTCCGTGTCCCGGCACGATGGCGTCGACGTCCATACCTTCCAGCACGCGCAGCGCGTCAAGCCACTCCCAGGGGTCGGCTTCCTGGATGAAGGTCTTGCACTTGAAGAAGATGTTGTCGCCGGTGAAGACCACGCCTTCCTCAGGTACGAGGATCGCCGTCTGGGGTTTGGTGTGACCCGGCAGATGGGTAATTTCGAAGGTGTGGTTTCCGACGTGCAGCGTCAACTCCTTGTCGAAGGTTCTCGTCGGCGGGTTCGGCGGGTAGTCCGGGTGGTTGAGCAGCCAGACACTGTCCGGGTCGGTTTCCTTCAGACGCTGCACCCGCTCTTCGGAAAGCATCTGAGGGATCAGCCTCTTCGTAACGCGCCTTCAGGCCTTCCTGGGCGACGACCTCGACGCCAGGGAAATACGCGTTGCCGCTGATGTGGTCGCCATGCGGCTCCGTGTTGATCAGGTAGCGGATCGGCCCGTGCTCCTGCATGGTCTCGCGCCATCGCAAGGCGTCGATCGGCTCCTGCGGCGTGTCGATCATGACAACGCCGTCGTTAGTCGCGACGAAGCTGGGGTTGCAGCCCCAGAAGTAGACCTCAGTGTAAGCGTTCTTGCCTACTCGTCGCATTCTGACCCTCCTACTTGCCCAGAGTCTCTTCGTGGCGAGCTCCGCCCCCTGGACCATCGACTTAACTTCTCCCACATCGGCTCAGAGTGAACACGAGGCAGAAAGCCGGCGAAGGTGCCGAAGCCGCAATCGGGCGCCGCGATGACGTTTTCGCGCCCCACGATGTTGGCGTAGCGGATGATGCGCTGGGCGACCAGCTCCGGCGGCTCGATGAACAGGCTGACCGAGTCGATGACGCCGGGGATGAGGATCTTCCCGTTCGGGGAGCTTGGCGTCCTCCCAGACCTCGTACTCGTACTCGTGTCTCGGGTTGGCGGCTTCGATAGTGTAGGCCTGCGCCTTGACCTGGAGAACGAGGTCAACGATGTCCTTCAGGGGCACGTCACGATGGTGCGTGCCGTAGGTGTTGCCCCAGCAGACGTGGAAGCGGATGCGATCCTCAGGGATGTTTTGAAGGGCGTGGTTAAGCGCCTCGACACGAAGCGCCAGGTGCTTCCTGATAGTCCTCGAAAGGAATCTGCCACAGCTGGCGGTTCCGCATCATCGGCACGTCCGGCGCGTCAAGCTGGAGCAGGTAGCCGGCGTTGACGATCGCCTCGTACTCATCCTTCATGGCGTTCGCGAGCGCATACAGGTAGTCGCTATCGGACTGGTATTGGCTGCTCCTGATCATGAAGATGATCTGGCCGACGGCTACCGAAGGCATGAACGCCTCTTCATACTCAGCCCCTGCAGCGCTTCCTTGAGGTTGGCGAGGTCCGTATTCGAGTTCTCTTCGCGGTCCGCCCAGCCAATGGGGCCAATCGTTTCGCGGCAAGCGCGCCGATCTGAGCGCCACCGGCGAGCGACCGGCTGGGTGAGGGAAGCCGGTTGACGCGGTGCCGGCTGACCCACTGCCCAGGCCGGCACCGCCGATGGGACCGCGCCGCCGTATCGACGCGACATCTCGGCGAACTCCGGGAAGTCATCCGGCGGACCCGGCCAGGGCTCGGTTTCAGCCGCCTCGAAGCCGGACAGGCGATTCATCATGTAGTTGGTGAAGCTGCCCTTGCTGATCTCCCCGTCCGCGACGACGTCGATGCCGACCTCGACCTGCTTGCTGGACGACAGCGTTGACCTCCTCCTTGACGCGCCGTGCGAGGAGGTCTGTGTCGTAGGGCTGGCCGGCGTCTTTGGCCAGGAGCATCTGGCGGATGTCCGGAGGACGCGGCAGGCTGCCCACGTGGGTTGTGAGAATGCGGTCTGTGCTTCGCTTCATTTGGATTCACCTCTTTCGTCTTGCTCTGGTTCCGGGGTTGGGCCTCCGCCTGATCCTGGAGCTGCAGGCGCCGTTCCGCAGACGGCAGTTGTCCCGGTCCAGGCGGTGCCATGTTCCTGCATAACCCACATCGATGGCCGGCATGTCTCGGTCGAGCGTCGAGAGACGCCGTTCGGTCAACTCGTTGCCGCGGCTCGAACCAGCGCTGCATGCGGTTGCGCCACAACGCCAGGCCGCCGCTGGCGTGCATCTCGAACGCAGATTCCCGGCCGTCCAGGCCGGACGAGACATGGTCCCAGACAAGTTGAGCAGCGCGGCCCGCTGCTCGGCCGTGTAACCGCCTCCGCCAAAGGACTTCTCCAGGTACTCCGCCATCTCCGCATCCGGAAGTCGACGTCTGTCGGCGTGATGACAAGCGAGGAACCCGGAAGGTCACGCAGGATTTCGGCCATGCGCTGGCGGACGCTCAGGGTGTAGATGGTGGACGAGAGGAGATGCAACGGGTTCGGGATAGAGGTAGCCGGCGGCTGAAGTCTTCGGGTCCAGGGTCGCGGCGGTGAGGCAGGTTCGCATCGTCTGGGCGTTGATCATGAGGTCGACGAGCCGTGTGATGACTGCGGGGTTCTCCCGCTGGCCCATGGCGTCGGCCACAGCCAGCGCCAGGCCCAGCGTGAAGTCGGCCCGTGCCAGGTAAGAGTGCTGGTGGTGCCATATCAGCCAGCAGAAGATGCGGTCCCGCTCCTTGGCCTCCTCCGGCGGTGGCTGGCTCGAAGCGGTAGGCGAAGACCTTCTCCCAAGGCACGAGTACGTCTTCCAGCCAGAGGTGTGCATCCAGCTCGTCATAGCGGCTGGAGAGCGGAGACATGAACTGTGACTCGTAGCGCGCGGCGGGGCGGCGCGCTACAACTCGAGCGCCGGGGCTGTTCACTGCTACGGCGAACATTGCCCGCTGGTTAACGTCTGGCCGCTGCAGCCCGACGTAGACATCGTGCGCGAAGGGCGTACTCGTGTGCATGCCGGTGCGGCCCGAGACAACGAGTCCGGCGTCGGTCTCCTTGACGATGCGGAGGGCGGAGTGGTCCGCCGGGTCACGGAAGCGGTCACCAAGAACCGAGGCACCACCCGTGAGGGTGAGGAAGAAACCATCTTGCTCCAGCGAGTCCCGGTAGGCTTTTGCGACCGCAGGTCGACCACCGCCCGCATCCCCGATGATCTCCGCGGCATCCAGGATCCCCAGCGCAATCAGCGCGCCGTATGCTGGCGTATGAGTCACATTGCCTGCGCTGACGAAGGCCTGTGCGGAGATTGAATGGCTGAGACGGGCCAAATCATCAATGGAGATGGGAACCCGAAGGCCCAACGGCCTTCGAACGCCGTCCTCGTCAGCGTTAGCGAGGAGATCCTCTGCCCAGTCGGGATCGGAGTGACGGTCGTACCAGAAGCCATATTCTTCCACCAGACCCTTCGTGGCCGGGTGGGTGGTTAGGTCCGCAACATCACCTTCACCGAGGATCCAGACCTTGCGTCCGTCCTGCAAACTGCGTTTGTACTCCGTGCCAGTCAGCACGACGCTCTCCTCATTAGTTCTTGGTGGATCCTGTCAAGGACTTGAGCATCGATTTCACGAGCGATACCGCGGTTCCCTCGTTGAGCATCCAGGTGCACAGCGTGTGAGTACGCCAGCCTGCGGCCTCGAAGGGCTCGCTCGACGCTATCTCCTCCGCGGCCTCGCGTGACGGAGCCGCGATGAAGTACATCCCGCTGGCATCGATTAGCCTCTCCCCAGCCGGCGTGCTTGCTCGGAACTTCGCCAGCGTCGAGGCGCGGCCAAAGTCGTCCAGCGGGCCGGCCGCCAGGAGGATGCCCCTGTCCTCCATCTCGAGCTGGAACTGAAGATGGCGGCGCATAATCTCACGTCCTTCGTCCGACTCGGTGTCGTACTTCTCGGTCGGCCTCATGAAGATGGCGTAGAGCTCCAGCCGCGCCATGCGGGCCATGATCTCGTCCATGGACATCTCAGAGGCCATCGGGTGCCTCCTTCCGTCACGCAAAGCCGGGCTCATCACGGTCTGCGGATGACTGAACAAATCCTTCGAAGCCAGCGCCGCGCCTTCCGCTAACGTCTTGAGCTTGGCGTAAGCCAGTTGCTCCGGAACCGTTAAATGTGCCGAAGCCGCAATCGGTGCTGGCGATCACGCGTTCGGGGCCGACGATACCGGCGAAGTTCTTGATCCTCTCGGCAACTGCCTCCGGATGCTCGCCCTGCTCGCCGTCGCTGACGATGTCCACGCCGGCCGCGATCTGCTTGTCCACGACCTCCTTGACGGCGCTTGCCACCCTGGCTTCGAAGGCTGCTCGCTGCTCAGCTGTGCCCGTCTGGGCGCCGGCAAAGATCATGCCCGCCAGGTCCGGCCTGGGCAGGCTGCCGACGTGTGTGGTTAGAATGCGTCCACTGCTGCGCTTCATCGACTGATTCCTCTTTCATGGTCCGGGCGGAAGCGTCGGCATCAGTTACACTGGCGGCGCTACCCAGAGTCCTGGGTCCGCCTGGCGCATACGGGTTGGAGGCAGGTCGCCTGCCTGAGCCTGCCTGGCAGGTGGGTCCATCTGAGCGGCCGGCGGGCGGCCCGGCATCTGGGCCGTGCCCCACATGTCGGTCGGTGGATGCTCGCGCGGCGTCCAGGCGTCTTCGTTCGTAATCTGCTCGACTTCGGCTGTGTACTCTGAGACGTTGCCCTGGGGGTCGAAGAAGTAATAGAAGGTATTGTCGCCGGCGGAGTGCCTGCCCGGGCCCATCATGATCCGGGCACGCCCATCCTTCAGCACACGTCCGGATCCACGCATCATGTCGTCGATGCTGCGCACCTCGAACGCGACGTGGTTCAGAGTCGCGACCTCGCCATCCGCGATCGCGAGGCTGTGGTGATTGGCGTTGCAGCGGTAGAAGCCCATGAACGGGATCCAGTCGGATAGCTTGAAGCCCAGTCGTTCCGCATAGAACGCCTCGACTTCCTTCCGGTTCGGCGAGTTCAGCACGACGTGATTCAGGGCAACGGGGATTCCCTCGCGCGGCTCGACCTCACGGAAAGATCTTTGCTCCACACCGGCGGAGACCTCTACCACACGTCCATCAGGATCGAAGAAGCGAAATCCATAGCCCCCGCCGGGCGTTTGCTGCTGCCCGGGCTCCGACACGAAACGCACTCCAGCTTGCGCTAGGTCAGCCGCGAGCTGGTCGACATCTTCAGGGGAGTCGGCTCCAAAGGCGATTAGGTCGAGTCGCTTCTCGTCTGCCTTTCGAATGCGGTAGATGTACTGCTCGGGCGAGCCTTCTGCAGCCATGAAGGCGATGTCCTTGTCGCCATCAACCCGCGTTAGACCCCAAACGCGATCGTAGAAGTCGAGCTGTTCGTCGAAGTCCGGAACAGCCACGTCTACGTGCCTGAGACTGGTTACTTGCGCCATTGGAAGACCCCCTCCGACTTATGATTGCTAACGAAACTGATTGCTAACGAAACGGGTCGAGAGGCGGCAAGCCAAGCGACGCTCGTCCGTACCCCTCGGCGATCGAGTCCCAGTAGAGTGCCACCTGATGCGAGCCAGCGTGGATGTCGCGGTGGAAGCGCTGCAGGGCGCTGGAATCGTAAAGGGCGTGGCCGCCGCTGGCCTCGAAGAGCCGGTTCGCGGCCTGCAGGCAGAGCTTTGCGACATAGCCATAATCGCGGCGAATGCTCGCCTGTTCGGGCTCACTCGGCAGTTCTCCTCTCGAGGCGCGTTCCAGCACCTCTCGCGGCGTGGTCTTGACGATGCGCTTGGCCGCGTCGATTTCGGCAGACGACTCAGCGATCCGCAGCTGTATAGCTATTGATTCGGCCGTACGACCCGGTCCCGTCTTGCCGCGAAGCTTCTCGATGAATGCATCGAGCATGCCTTGCGCCATGCCTACGAGAGGAGAGCACAGCGTGAAGGGCAGTAGGCTCATGGTGGGCAACCGATAGCTCGGCCGGCCGTGGAGCTCAAATCCAGGGCTTTTGTAACCGGGAACCATCAACCCCGCCACACGGTGAGGTGGAACGAAGGCATCCTTGATTTCAATGTCTTTGCTGCCGGTGCCGCGAAGCCCGGAGACAAACCAGGTGTCCACGATCTCGTAATCCGAACGCGGCACCAAGACCATGCACGGCCCCATTGGCGCGATCACTCCCAGCATGGCCCACGTGGCGCCATCGCTGCCGCTGGAAAAATCCCAGTGTCCGCTGAGGCGAAAGCCGCCCTCCACGGGTTCGATTCTTCCCTGGGGCGCAAAGGCGCTCGATGCAAGGACGTCTGGACCGCCTGCGTAGTACTCCTCCTGGGCCTCCAGCGGCCAGTGCCCGATCATCCAGTCGTGACTGGACCATACGGAGAAGCACCAAGCGGTAGAGCCACAGGCGTGGCCGATCTCCATGCCCAGCTCGAAGTAGAGGTCCATGTCGGCGTTATCGTAGCCTCCGAAACGGCGTGGGTTACCGACTCGAAGCAGCCCGGCGGACCTGAGATCGTCGATGGTTGCCTGGGGGATCTGGCGCAGTTTCTCGGTCTCTGCGGCGCGTTCCTTGAGAACCGGCATGAGGTCTGCGGCTCGCCTCAGCAGTTCCTCCCGGTTAACGGTCTCGGCTTCTGTGGCCATACCGATCCTCCAAGTCGCACTTGCCTTTTTCGAATAGGGTTGGAGTATATTGGCCGCCATGAGCATCTACAAAATCGATATTTGCGATGCTTATCATGCACCTGATTCATGGAGGCCCTAGATGAATCTCGCTTCGATCGATCTGAATCTTCTGGTTGCCCTTGACGCGATTCTGGATGAGCGCCATGTGACGCGAGCAGGCGAACGGCTTGGTCTCACTCAGCCAACTATGAGCCATACCTTGGGACGCCTGCGTCGGCTCTTTGATGATGCGCTCCTTATCAGGATCGGCCGCGGATACGAGTTGACATCGCTGGCCACGGATATAAGGAAGCCAGTCCGCGACATCCTCAAGCAGATAGAGCAGACCATCGAGTACCGTCCGAGTTTCGATCCGACTTCGGACGAGCACGTCTTCACGATAACGGCTTCGGACTACGCCACGTTCGTGGTATTTCAGCCGGCCTTGCGGCGGATGCAGGAGGAAGCTCCCGCCATACGCCTGGAGGTCCACCCCTTGTTTACCGGGTGGATTCCCGCAATGGAAGCTGGTGACATCGACCTTGGCATTGGGCCATCTGTGCTGGGGCCAGATCTGCCCTCAGAGGAGCTGTTCTCGGACAAATGGGTCGCCGTTGCCTGGTCAGGAAATAATGAACTGGGCGAGACGCTTTCCTTGGAACAGTACTTAAGCTTCCCCCATCTCGCTTACGGCTCCAGCCTTCAAAGTTTCGAAGGCATGGGAATCCTGGACCGCGCGATTCTTACGACACATCCCGAAGCCCACGTTGGAATGCTCATGCAGAGTTTCTTCATGTTGCCTTTCATGCTGCCCGGGACTCGTTACATCGCGATCGTCCACGAAAGGATGGCACTGCAGGTCGCTCGCCAGGGCGACTTCAAGATCCTTCAGCTCGAATTCCCCACAGATCGTTTTACCGAGGCGATGTTCTGGCATCCTCGACTCACATCCGATCCGGCCCATCGTTGGTTGCGGACCTTCCTTCAAGAATGTACAGCGGCGATTGTCTGTTAAGCATGCATCAGATCGATGTTAAACATCCCTATTATCGATTTTCCAAATCGTCCATACGTCAATATACTGCCGCTCATCGCGAACTAAATCGCAGGAGGCAGGAGGAGTGACCATGGATAGCTACTGGAACAAGGCCCTCACGAGAAGAATCAGCCGGCGGCGAGCCCTTCTGGCAACCGGAGGGGTGGCAGGAGCCGCGGCATTCCTCGCTGCATGCGGCAAGGACAAGTCCAGCAGCGGTGGCACCTCTTCAAGCGGTGGCACCTCGACTGGCGGTGGCACTTCCACAAGCGGTGGCACGCCGTCGTCTGGGGGCGCGGGTGGGTCTGGCTCCGCAGCTAGTGGTCTCCTCACGGAGCCCGTGAATGAGACTGCCAGCGCCAAGCAAGGTGGGGTTCTGAAGAGCCATAACACCTTCGAACCATCAACTCTTGATCCACAGCAGTTCCCCAACAACTTCCATTCCAACGCCACCTATAGCAATCTCTTCCGCATCGAGGACGGAGTCCTTTCGTATAGCACCGGAAACATCATCGGTGACCTGGTCGAGTCCTGGGAGCTGTCTGGGGACAAACTGACAATCACAGCGAAGCTGAACCCAGCAGCCCACTTCGCGCCAACCGCGCCTGTCGACGGAAGGGCCGTCGATGCCAACGACGTCGTTGCTAGCTGGCAGCGGCACGCCGAGTCAAGCAATCAGCGATTCGATTTCGCGAATTCTGCAAACCCGGCGGCCCCCATCAAGTCGATCGAGGCCTCGGACGAACGCACTATCATCATTTCGCTAGCGGCGCCGAATGCGGTGGTCACCGCGCGCCTGGCTCGTGCCACGCCGGGCTCGATGTACATTGTCCCGAAAGAGGCCCTGGACCCAGCAGTGCTGGACCTCAACCGAACCTCTATCGGCAGCGGTCCCTACTACATGTCGGAGTACGAGCCGTCGACACGCATCGTCCTGACACGCAATCCGGGCTTCCACGACAAGAACTTTCCCTTAATCGAGACAATCGAGTACCCGACGGTCCCGGAATACGCGGCCTTCCTGGCCCAGTACAAGGCAGGGAACGTTTACGAGGGCCTCGGCCTTCTTGCGGAAGACCTGCTCCCGGCGAAGAAGGATAACTCCAAGATGGAGTTAATGGCGACTTACTTCTCCACTCTCGTCCCGAGGATCGGTTTCGGCATGGCGGAAGGGTCGCCTTTTGTCGACGACCGGCTGCGCCAGGCCTGGGTTCTCGGTATGGACCGAGAGCTGTTCCTCACATCCGTCTTCAACAAGGACCGGTTCGCCGATGCAGGGCTCGACGTGGTCCTGGCTTACGAGAGTGCCATCCAGGCCAACACCTTCGCGGGGTGGTTGATCGATCCGCTCAGCGCAGAGTTTGGCGAGAACTCCAAGTTCTTCACGCAGGACGTAGCCGAAGCGAAAAAGCTGGTCGTGGCTGCCGGCCATGAGGATGGTGTGCTCAAGGACTTTGACCTCACATATGCTGCGGCTGGTGCCGGTGTGCCGGGCACCTACTCGGTATACATCGACACGATCATTGCGCTCATGCAAGAGAGTGGCCTGTTCGAATGGAATCTGAACATCATCCAGAATTTCTTTGCCGAGTTCATCCCGGTTTATCACAATCAGGCGCGCGGGACGTTCAGCGGCGTGAGCATTTCGCTCTCAAGTCTCGCCGAAGACCCTGCGAACTACCTTTTCAGCTACTACAACTCCCACGGCACCTTGCGAATGGGCACGGACGACACCTTGGATGGGATGACCGCGAAGGCAGTCCAGGAGTTCGATGACGCAGCCCGCAAAGAAATCTGCCATGAAATCCAGCGCTATGAAGGTGGTAAGAACTTCTACCCGCGCTTCGGCGGTGGGTCCGGCTTCAGTATCGCCTGGCCTGCGGTGAGAAACCGGGAGGTGTACCAGGGCGGCTCAGGCCGCTCCGGCACGCTCAATTCATCTACGTTGTGGATCGACCCGGCGAAGGCGCCGCTGGCTTAGGAGTAGCAGGAAGGCCTTGATAAGTGGGGTCAGCCCTGACAGGACTGACCCCACTTCGTAACGAAGTGGAAGGATTGGACATGAGACTCGTGTCATTCGAAGTCAGCACTGCGTTTGGCCCTGCGCGCCGAATAGGCGCTGTCCTGGGGCCTGCACTGGACGACGCTGCGCGGATCGTCGACCTCAACGCAGGCTTCGAGCAGCTGCTTATCGAAGGCGGCGATCCTCGCGGCAAGGAGATCGCCGCCGTCGCGCTACCGCCTGACATGCTTGCGTTCCTCGAAGGGGGCGCACCGGCCATGGATCGCGCGCGACAGGTTCTCGACTTTGCCGGCGAGCGCAGAGATGGTCGGATGGATGGCTCACCACTGGTCTTTACTCGCAGCGACATTAAACTCCTTGCACCGGTGCCGCGCCCGCGAACGATGCGTGACTTCTCGGAGTACGAAGAGCACATGTCAACGCGGACCGGCGCTCAGCACAAACAGCCCGGCTTCTACCACTTTGCTTGCTGTTACAAGGGCAATCCCGACATGGTCTTCGGCCCGGACGATCCGATCATCTGGCCCGACTACACGGAGAAGCTCGACCCGGAGTTGGAGCTGGCCTGCGTTGTCGGCAAGCGCGGCAAGAATCTGACGCCGGAAGAAGCAGCCGACTATATCGCCGGCTACCTCATCTTCTGTGACGGCTCTGCGCGGGACGTGATGGGCAAGGAGTACCTGGGGCCGTACAAGGCGAAGGACTTCGGCACCAACCTGGGCCCGTGTCTCGTGACGCCGGACGAAGTCGGCGACGAGTTGAACCTGCGCTGCTCGCTGAAGGTCAACGGCGAGACCTGGTACGAAGGCAATACGGGCTGGAAGCGAAACTACACGCATGCCCCAGCTCCTAGCCTACGCCTCAGACTCTGAGGAGATACAACCAGGCGACGTCATATCCGCCGGGCACCATCGGCCTGAGCTGCAGCGTTGATTCGGGCAAATGGCCGCAGCCGGGAGACATGGTCGAGCAGTGGATCGAGAACATCGGGACGATGACGATGCGCTGTGAGCGGCTGGCGCGGGAGACCTCGTACGTACGTGATGGCCTACCCGGCCTGCTGCCACTGCCGCCGAGTGCGGAGGATTTTCCGCAGCAGCTCAAAGACGGGACAGCTGATCCGCTAGCGTCGAGGCGCTGACGACGCCACGGAGGAAAGCGATGGGCGAAGAGCACTACAAGCTGCCGCCGCCGATGTCGAAGGATCCGGATTACGTGGCGCCAACTCGCGAGGATCTAGTATCCGCTAGCGCGCCGTTAAGCTCGGCGTCGCAGCATGGCCGCATCACGCCGCACGTGGTTTCCGAAGTCATCCTGCACGAAGGCCAGCTCAAGGAAGGGCGAGTCCAGGGATTCACGATCCGCTGCGACGAAGGCTCATACATCCCGGGCGGCACCGACACGGCGCCTTCACCTCTGGGATACTTCACTACGGCAATCGGGTTTTGAATGGGTACCCATATTGCGGGCGTGACCCGCAGACAGAACCTAAACCTCAAGGTAAAGATAACGATAGACGGCGAGTACTTCTCCGAGGGCTCCGTTTTGCGAGGCGATCGCAAAGCCGGAGCGGAATCTATCCATGTCGAGGTTTCCGTGGAAGGCGACTACCCACCGGACCTTATATCGCAAATGGTGGCCGAGGCCGAGGCTGGCTGTTTCACGCTCAACGCGCTTCGCAATCCATCGCCTGTGACTGTTAGCGCGACGCTGAATGGGGCGCCGGTCGAAATCGGAAGTAGCTAGGAACGCGGAGGATGCATGGCAGTAAGACCAGCACCAGCCTGGAGCACCGGCCTGCAGGAGGTCGGGCCCAACACCTACGCCTACCTACAGCACGATGGCAGCTGGGGCATCAGCAACGCCGGTTTTCTCGCAGGCGACGATGGGCTGCTCGTTATCGACGCCACAATGGTTGCCGCCATGGCGGAGGCTTTCATCCAGGAGATCAGGCGCATCTCCTTCAAGCCATTCCGGCACCTGATCAACACGCATAGCCACCCCGACCACACGGGCGGCAACAGGCTGTTCACGGGCGCGGAGATCATCAGCCATCGCATCTGCCGCGAGGAGATGGCGGGGACGTGGTCCCGGCCACCAGCGGGTGGGTTGCCGGGAGGTCCGATGAGTCTAATGCCCAGGACGCCCGCGCTCGAGCGAATGTTCGAGATGGTTGCAAACGACCCAGACCGCCATATTCCCCTTCCCAACGTCACGTATGAAGACAGCCTCACGCTCCACTACGGTGAGACGGAAGTCCAGCTCCTCTATTACGGTCCCGCGCATACGTTCGGCGACACGCTGGTCTATTTTCCGCAATCGAAGGTACTGTTCGCGGGAGACGTCGCATTCTTCTACTCGATGCCGCTTGTGGGGGGCAAAGTCGGCGGTTGGCTTGAGGTCATCGACCGGATCAAGGACCTTGACGTCGAGCTGATCGTCCCCGGCCATGGGCCTGCTGGAGGCGAGCAAGAGCTAGAGGATGAGCGCGAGTATTTTGAATTCGTGATGGAGCAGTCACGCACGTATTTCGACCGTGGGATGACGCCCGAGGAGGCGGTCAACGAGATAGACCTGGGACCTTACGCCGAGTGGCCGGAGTCGGAACGCTTCATCGCCAATGTCGCGGTCGCCTACCGTGAGCTGCGCGGCGAGCTTTGATGCGGAACCATACGAATAAGGGAGGAATAAGAAAAGCAATGCCGGGTCCATTGGTGAGACGAGTGATAACCGGACATGATTGCAGACGGGCTCGCAAATGTCCAGACGGACGAGGTCACGCGGGGTGAGCGCTTCACCCTCATCTGGACAACAGAAGGCTTTCCCGTGGATAACACCGATCTCCGCGATGGGGGCAAGCGGGAGATCGGCATTACGTTACCTCGTGGCACGGTGTTTCGTGTGGGCGAGATTGCACCAGGGGTCAGATCACCCATGCATCGTACGAATTCGGTCGACTACGGCATCGTCCTCGAAGGCGAGCTCGATATGGAGATGGATGGCGGCGATCGGGTCCATCTCGCGGTAGGCGATGTGGTCGTTCAACGAGGCACGAACCACGCCTGGATTAACGACGGAGACACGCCCGCCAAGATGGCGTGGATCCTGATCGATGCCGAACCAGTCCGCATCGGTGACCAGGTATTAGAGCCAACCGTATGAATCCGAGCCAAGATGGATAAGGTCTTCGATAGCCCAGCTGCAGCCATCCATGACGTTGCCAGATGGCGCGACCATCATGTTCGGCGGCTTCGTCTCAGCAGGCAGTCCGACGAACCTGATCCTCGCGCTGCGCGAGAAGGGGACGAAGAACCTCACCGGCATCGCCAACAACATCGGCCTCGGCGACAAGCTGGACATCCTCTGCGAGAAGAAGCAGCTGCGCAAGATGATCGCGTCCTTCGCTGTCCGCGCCTCGGCCAAGCGCCAGAGCCTGTTCGAACAGCTCTACGCCAAGGGTGAGGTGGAGCTTGAGCTGGTGCCGCAGGGCACGCTGGCCGAGCGCATCCGCGCCGGCGGCGCAGGCATCCCGGCCTTCTACACGCCAACCGGCGTCGGTACCGTCGTTGCCGAGGGCAAGCGCGTCGAGAGCTTCGATGGTCGCGAGTACCTCATGGAGCGCGCCCTGATCGCCGACTTCGCCTTCATCCGGGCCTACAAGGCCGACCGCCTGGGCAATCTTGTCTACCGCAAGGCATCGCGCAACTTCAACGAGATCATGGCCACAGCGGCCCGCATCACCATCGCCGAGGTCGAGGAGATCGTCGAGCCAGGCGAGCTGGATCCCGAAGCCATCGTGACGCCGGCCGTGTTCGTCGACCGCATCGTACAGGCGCCCGCTCATGACGTCCGCTGGTTTAACTAGGGAGCTGATCGCGCTGCGCGTCGCGCGCGAGCTGAAGGATGGCATGGTCGTCAACCTCGGCATCGGCCTGCCGACGCTGGTCGCGAACTTCCTGCCGGCAGGACGCCGACCATCCTGCTGCACGCCGAGAACGGCATCCTGGGTTACGGCGGCATCGTCGTGGACGAGGCGGAGTTCGACCAGGACCTGATCAACGCCGGCGGACAGCCGGTGACGCTTGCACCAGGCGCCTCGTTCTTCGACAGCGCAACGTCTTTCGCCATGATCCGCGGCGGCCACGTCGACATTACGGTGCTGGGCGGGCTGCAGGTCTCCGCGAAGGGCGACCTGGCGAACTGGGCTGTTGCCGGCCGTGGCGGCGGCGCCATCGGCGGGGCGATGGACCTCGCGGCGGGCGCAGGGCGTGTCATCGTCGCGATGGAGCACACGACGCGCGAAGGCGAGCCGCGCATCCTGGAAGCGTGCACCTATCCGCTGACGGCCGAGCGCTGCGTCGACCTCATCGTCACGAACCTGGCTGTGATCGAGGTGACTGGCGAGGGGCTCGCGCTGCGTGAGCTTGCGCCCGGAGTGGATGCCGACGAAGTGCAGACGGCGACCGCGGCGAGGCTTACCAAGAACGACGTAAGAACCATGGACCTTTAATCCGCCTTTCTGGAGGGGTGACATGAACAGCGAGACCAAAGGCGGAGCCAGACCCTACGAGCGGACCATGTCGGCAGCTTCTTGCGTCCGCCGGAAGTACTGGATGCCCGGCGAAAGTTCGACGCAGGTGAGCTTTCGGAGCCGCAACTGACGTGAGGCCGAAGATCAGGCAATCCTGAAAGTCCTCAGGTTCAGAGAGACGCCGGTCTGGAAATATTCAGCGATGGCGAGTACCGCAGAACCATCTACTCCGGCGCGCTCGACGAGTCGCTGGAAGGGTTGGTTATCGGTGAGGAGGACATGGGTCACCAGCGCTGAACGTTGGCATGGAGCCGACCCGTCCACGGCGGCAGAGGTGATCAAGAGATCAGGCCGATGAGGCTGGTTGCCGGCGCCCGCCTCAAGCAAGTCGCCGCCTCGCAGGTCACGAGGCCGGCTTCCTCAAGCAACACTCACCAGGGCCTTGGAAGATAACGATTACACCGCCGAATGCGGGCCTGCTCTGGAAGCCCGGCGTCAGCGACAAGCACTACGACTCTAAAGGTGAGCTCAAGTCCCAACTGACGCAGATGTACCGGGACGAGATCGCCGCACTGATTAGGGATGGAGCGTCCTACGTCCAACTCGATTCGTTGGGCTATGTCATGCGATTTGCCGGACAGGAGGTAGAGCAGGCAGCCATGAAGGAATGGTGGCCGCCGACAACGCGCTCATCGATGGACTCAAACAGGACAGCGTCACGTTTGGGCTCCACATGTGCCGCGGAAACAATCGTGGCAACTGGCTTTCCGAGGCCACCTACGAGCCTGCGGCCGAGGTGGCCTTCCCGGCCTCCACGTCGACCGCTTTCTGCTGGAGTACGACGAGCGAGCGAGCGGGGGGCTTCGAGCCCTGCGCTTTGTACCGAGCGACAAGATCGTCGCGCTGGGCTTTATCAGCACCAAGACGCCGAAGCTCGAAACACAGGACCTCTGCTTAGCGCGCATCGATGAGACATCGAAGTACGTCCCTCTGGAGAATCTGGCTTTGGCACCTCAATGCGGTTTCGCCTCGGTCATGCACGGCAATCCCCTAAGCTGGGACGACCAGCGACGCAAACTCGAGCTGCTGGTGAGTACGGCCAGGAAAGGTCTGGGGGTAAAGGCGGGACCATGGAGGACGTAGTACTAGTTAGCGGCGCCCGGACGGCCATCGGCCGCTTCCAGGGCGCCTTCGCCGAGACTCCCGCGTCGGACCTCGCCGCGGCCGTGATCAAGGCCGCAGTCGAGCGCGGCGGCCTGCAGCGCGGAGCAGGTCGACCAGGTCGTTCTCGGCTGCGTCGGCCAGGTGATGGAGGACGCCTATATCGCTCGACACGCCGCCGTGAAGGCCGGGCTGCCGATCGAGGTGCCGGCCTACACGGTCAACCGCATCTGCGGCTCCGGCCTGGAGGCGATCAACACGGCGGCGCGCTGGATCGAGTGCGGCGACGCCGAAGATCGTCGTCGCAGGCGGCGCCGAGAACATGACGCGCTTGCCGCACTACCTGCGCGGCGCTCGCATCGGGCTACCGGCTGGGCGACGGCTCGCTGGAGGACGGCATCCTGCACGTCCTCAGCGACCCGTTCAACCGCTACCACATGGGCGTCACGGCCGAGAACCTCGCCGCCGAGTTCGAGATCTCACGCGAGGTGCAGGACGAATTCGCGCTGCGCAGCCAGCAGCGCGCTGCCGCTGCGATCGAGGCCGGCCGTTTCCGCGACGAGATCGTGCCGGTGGAGGTGAAGCGGGGCCGCGAGACAGTCGTCATCGACCGCGATGAGCACCCGCGCGAGACCTCGGCGGAGGCGCTGGCCAAGCTGTCGCCGGCGTTCAAGGAGGGCGGCAGCGTCACGGCAGGCAACGCCAGCGGCATCAACGACGGCGCTGCGGCGGTCGTGCTGATGTCCAGCCGCGAAGGCCCGCGAGCTGGGCCTCAGCCCGAAGCTGCGCCTGGTCGCCCGCGCTGAGGCCGGCGTTCGGCCGGAGATCATGGGATCCGGGCCGATTCCTGCGGTGCAGAAGGCGCTCGCGAAGGCAGGCCTCACGGTCGACGACCTCGACGTCGATCGAGCTGAACGAGGCTTTCGGCTCTGTGGCCGCGGCGTGCAGCCTCACGCTCGGCCTCGACCCGAGAAGGTGAACCCCAACGGCGGCGCCATCGCGCTCGGCCATCCCGGTCGGCGCTTCCGGCGCCATTCTGGCCGTCAAGCTGATGTACGAACTGGAGCGCCGCAAGGGCCGCTACGGGCTCGTCACGCTCTGCATCGGCGGCGGGCAGGGCATCGCAACGATCTTCGAGCGCATCGGTTAAGGAGAAGACAGTGAAGGTAGCCGTTTACGGACCGGAGCGCCGGGTTGGCATTCTTGAAGGCGAGGACGTGGTCGACGCAGAGGGAGCCTACGCCAAGTTTGCGCAGGAGATCAGAATCATCCGGCGCCTTACAGGACGGCCGCTGCGACTACACCGGCAGACCTCGAGGCTTTTATCCAGCTCGGCGATCAAGCCTAGAAGGCGCACAGGAAGCGATTGAGATTTAAGGAATCGCGCGGCGGACCAGGCTGGGCCTCATGGCGAGCCGATTGTCTTCCCGCTTTCGGAAACGAGGCTTCGCGCGCCGCTGGCCCATCGCGGCGTCAAGCTGTGTATGGCGGCGCTAATTATGCCGATCACCTCTTCGACATGATGCGGGCGCAGGACCCCAACGTGACGATGGAGCAGGTCAAAGAACGATCGCGGGAGCGGGGAATCGGCGGGTTCTGGAAGATGCCTTCATTCGTGGCGGATCCGGAGCAAGACATCGTCTATCCAGAGAGGACCCGGTTACCTCGACTATGAAGGCGAGGTCACATGTCATCGGGAAGACGGCAAGACGCCAAGGGCGGGGATTTGCATGGACCATATCTGGGGCTACACGCTGCAGAACGACTGGTCCGCCCGCGACCAGCGTGACAACGCCGTCGGGCACGCTGTCGTTCGCCGGCATGAAGAATTGGGATGGCTCATCGTCGATTGGCCCCTGCATCGTCGTCGGGGAGCTCAAGGACCCGCAGAACGTCGACTTTCAGACCAGGGTCAATGGCGGACTCAGGCAGAACGGAAACACTGGCGGCATGACGTTCAGTTTCGCGGAGTACCTGGAATACGCGACGCGCGACGTCACTTTCGCTGCCGGCGACATGATTGCCGCAGGTACCTGCAAGGGCACGGCGATGGACTCAACACCACGGATCGAAGGGGGCAGCTTCGAGAACGACAAGCTGTTCTTGAAGGTCGGCGACGTGGTCGAGGTTTCGTCACCAACAGATCGGCGTCCTCCGAAACCGCATCGTGGCGAAGGTTTAATGCCCGCGCATTTGATAACGACTGCAAACAAAGCGCCACCAAACCGCCCTGTCGGGAGAAGGTTACGTCGAGAGCGATTTAGCTACCATCGAACAAACATCGGGGTGATTGGCGCCCATGGTGTAGTCTATGGCAAAATTTGGTCGTCTCTCAGGTCAGAGAGACCGCCAACTCAAATGGTACACCCGGCTTTTGATCGTCATTGAACGCAGATGCCGATGGTCATCTACTGGTGAGTACTTCGAGACAACCTTGCTGATCGCATCCCCCACCTTGGCGGCAACGATCGACAGCCGGAAGGCTTCACTCGGCGCGGCAGCTCCGCCCTTGCCCGGTTGCTAATCTATGCCTAAATCACAGAGCTAATCACCTGCCTGTCAGCATCGCGATGGCTCGTGACCACTGTTCGTAACCGCTTCGTGCATCGCCGGGCTCGCCGGGGAGAAAACGCGTGGCCTCGCGGCGGAGCGAAGCGATCGCGTCTTCGTCACGCCATAAACCGACCGACAAGCCGGCAAGATAGGCAGCGCCCAGGGCGGAAGTGTCCACCGACACGGGCCGCGACAACGGCTTGCCTGATGTCGGCCTGCAGCAGCATCAGGCGGTTATTAGCAGCCGCGCCGCCATCTATACGCAGGCTCGCAACTCTGTAGACCGCTATCGGCTCCGATTACCTCCAGAACGTCCTGGGCCTGGTAATCATCGCATCGACCGCAGCACGCACGATGTGGGCGGCCTGGGTGCCACCCGTGAGGCCCGTCATCGTGCCTCGGACATCCGGCGCCCAATACGGTGAGCCCAAACCCGCGAAGGCGGGGACAAACACGACGCCGCCGCTGTTCTCCACCGAGTCCGCCAGCCTGGTACCTTCGGCGTAGTCGTCGAAGAGATGCAGGTTGTCACGGCACTATTGCAGCGCTGCACCTGCAATGAAGACCGAGCCCTCGAGCGCGTAGCCGGGGCGGCCGTGCTCCGTGTTAGCTGTGAGGGTCGTCAACAGCCCCGCGCTGTGGTCCACGCGATCCTTGCGAGTGGCGGTCAGGATGAAGCAGCCGGTGCCATACGTGATTTTTGTAGCGCCCGCTTTGAAGCAGCACTGACCGAAGAGGGCGGCCTGCTGGTGGCCAGCCAGTGCCGCGATAGGGATGCCAACGGGGAGTCCTTCGGCTGACGTATGACCACGGACGGAGGCAGAGGGGGACACAGTAGGCAAGCAAGCTCGAGTTAGACCCAAGACGGCGAGCAGTTGATCGTCCCAATCCAGCCCATCGATGTCGTAGTAGAGCGTGCGGCTCGCGTTGGTCGGGTCTGTCGAGAACACGGCACCTTTGCTCAATTGCCAGGCCAGCCAGGTATCCACCGTGCCGAAGCAGACGTCGCCGGCTGCGACGCGACCCGCGAGGGTCGGAGCGGAGCGCATGAGCCAGAGCGCCTTGGTGCCGCTGAAGTAGGGGTCCAGCCTCAGTCCCGTCTTCTTACGAACCGTAGATTCCCAACCCTGGGCAATGAGCTCCTGGCAAATCGGCTCGGAACGGCGGCATTGCCAGACGATCGCCCGATGCAGCGGCGCCCCGGTTGAGCGGTCCCAGACGACGAGCGTCTCACGCTGGTTGGCGATGCCGAGAGCGATGGGTTGGGAATCAGGCGAGTTGGCGAGTGCCTGCTGGGTCGCCTGCACAACAGCCTTCCAAATTTCCGTGGCGTCTTGCTCGACCCATCCGGGCTGCGGGTAATACTGCGGCACCTCCTGGTAACCGCGTGCCAGAATCTCGCCGGCCTGGTCGACGAGGAGCGTTGTTCTTCCCGTCGTCCCGGCGTCGATGGCGAGGATCGCTTCTGCCATAGGTCAGGTATGCTTTTCCAGCCAGGCAGCCATGTCGCCGAGGACCTGCAGGTGCTCCGGCTCGTTGAAGATCTCGTGGAGTAGGTCCGGGTACAGCTTCAGCGTCTTGTCCTCGGAAGCCACCACCTCATAGAGGGCCTCGCTGCGAGGCCCATCACCGAGTGGTGATGCTGCTCCGGCCATTATCAGGATTGGCAGCTTGATCGTCTTCGCCAGGTCGGGCAGCGCCTCGCGCATCTGAGCCATCGCGGACTCGCGCCCCGTGGGTAAGGGTCCATGGTAGACCAGCGGGTCATCACGGTATGCTTGTGCGACGGCCGGGTCTCGGCTCAGGGTTTCCGAAAGATCGAGGCCGGCGGGCCTTAGTGGTGCTCGATCGGTTGCGAGTCCTCCGCCCGACAAAATAGTCCCTGCCAGCGCCTCCTGGTAGCGAGCGGTAAACGCCGTGCTGATCGAAGCGCCCATGCTATGGCCCACCAAGAAGACGTCCTGGCCGGGCTCGCGACTCATCACCAATTCAAGGAAGGTCTTCAGGTCGTCAACGTATTCGTTGTAGCTTTCGACCACCACACGCTCACCGTCAGAGCGCCCATGACCCCTGTGGTCAAGGGCGTAAATCGTGTAGCCCTGGGGTACGAAGTAATCGACGACGTTCTGATAGCGCCCGCTGTGCTCGCCGAAGCCGTGCGCGATTAGCAGGACCGCCTTGGCTTCGCCATCCGGCTTCCAGGACTGCCAGTAGATGCTGTAGTCCTCGATCCCCTTGAACAACCCTTCTTCATGCTGCATGGAGCGTCAATCCTTCCGTTGCGAAATCTTGCCGGGCCGAGCCTTAGGACTTACCCAGTGGCGCTTGCGTCGGGTCGACCCATTGAGCTGTAGTTGTGCCAGACGTGACGCACGCCGGCCGAGGTCTGGTGCGGGTCGAGGCCCAGCGGCACCGGCTGCGCCGACTTGATTACGCCAGGACGCTTCAGCTCCTTGGTTTCGTCGGTAATCGGGCTGATCAGACTCGACGCAGGTTCTTTTCCGTTACCAGAGTCGCCATCGCTGCCCCCACATGCCCAAGGAACGCCGCTCCGGCGCCAGCCGCCGAGAGACTCATAGCTCGACGGCGGGTAGTAAGGCTCTTTGCCAGTTGTTATCAGACACGCTCGCCCTCCTTCGCTGTCCGAGCATGTTTATGCGCCTGCGCATAGATAGCACAACATCGTCAGACTGGCAAGCTGTTGACTAATCGTCAGTAAGCAATGCCTCGGCCGTGAATCGGTCCGTTACCAGGACGTTGACGAGGCGCCCGCACAGGGCGGCGGCAATGGCCGGGAGCTTACGGGCTCCACCAGCGACGGCCACGCAACGCGGCACGCGGGCCAGTTCAGGCAGGCCGATGCCGATAACTCGCTCCATCATGGTATCGCTTAGAGGTCGCCCTTGAGCGTTGAAGAAACGCAGGCAGATGTCGCCGACGGCACCCGCCGCTTCTAGCCCACTGATCTCGGCGTGAGAGAAGACGTTTCCGCTGCTCGCGAGCAAACGCGATGGCTCTGGCACGCCGATCCCCACCAGCGCGACCGTAAGGTGGTTGAACGTCGACATCGTTTCGGTGACGAAGCGGTCCTCGCGCAACGCAGCGGCGCTTTCGGCCGAGCCGGCGATTCCAGGGCTCGGCAGGAATACGGCCTCGCCATGCAGGAGGTCTGCGAGCCGGTTAGTCAGGCGTGCCGCGTGGACGGGCGCGGAAGGACTGCCGATGCCGCCTAGGATCTGCACTACCTTGATTCCCTTGAGGCCGGCAACCGGGCTCATGGCGTCAACGGTTGCCAGGAGGGACTGGCTCCAGGACATGATGCCTACCATGTCATCAGAACGCAGCGTCGTTTCGAGGTAGTAGGCAGCAGCGGATCCCAGCCGGGGCAGCACGTCTTCGTCCGCGTCCGACGCTGCGTCCGTGACCAGGGCGAGTTTCAGGCCGAAGCGATGGCGCAGCGCGTCCTCAAGCTCAGGGAAGACGTCCGGCGGCGTCGAGATGCTGATGCGGACGACGTTCTCTTCTTCGGCCTTGCTCAACAAGCGAGAAACGCGGCTCTGCGTCATGCTGAGCCGGAGGGCGATCTCGGGCTGGCGCAAGTGCTCCAGGTAGTACATGCGAGCCACCCGCGTCATGAGTCGGAGTTCTTCGCGGCTCGAGGGACTCAACCGGCGCTCCGTGTCATATTCAGCCCCCGCTGCATGATAATGCAGACCTGCATAGGGTTGCAGCAGACTCCCAATCGCCCGTAGCCTTGAACCATGGAGCCGCAGCTAAGCGACGACCTGGCCGGCCAAGAGTTCGATGCCGTGATTATAGGCGGCGGCATCAACGGCGCCGGGGTCGCCCGAGATGCAGCGTTGCGTGGCCTGAACGTCTGCCTGTTCGAGAAGGGCGATTTCGCCAGCGGCACTTCCAGCAAGTCCACAAAAATCGCTCACGGCGGCCTCCGCTACCTGCGCAACCTTGAGTTCGGTCTTGTGCGCGAGGCGCAGCTCGAACGCCGCTGGTTGCGTGAGGCCTTGCCTCATCTCGTGGAACCGCTGAGCTTCTGCTATCCCGTGTATCGCGACGGGCCCGACCCGTTTTGGAAGGTGCGGCTCGGCGTTACTGTGTACGACCTGCTGGACGGCAGGCGTCAGCCGCACAAGAGCCTGAGCGCCAGTGACGCTCTTGCTTCCAATCCCGCGCTGCGATCAGTTGGTCTCATGGGCGCGCTGCGTTATTGGGACGACCGCATGGACGACGCGCGCGTCTGTCTAGAGACAGTCCTTTCCGCAGAGGAGGCTGGGGCCGAGTGTCTTAATTACACTTCCGTGCTCGGCATCCAAAGGACGGGGCGCGGGTTCGAGGTGACTTTTGGCGACAGCCTAAGTCATGCAGCCAGGTCGAGGTCCGTGTTTTGCAAGGTGATCGTGAACTGCGCCGGACCGTGGGCCGAGTCGGTTATCGAATCCCTGCGCCAGAGCTCGCGTCCCCTCCTGGCGCCGACCAAGGGCGTCCACATCGTCGTCCCCAGAGTAGAGGGCGATGATGCTCTGGTGCTGGAGAACGTGGAGGACAAGCGGACCTTCTTCGCGATCCCCTGGCACGATCAGACGCTGATTGGCACTACCGACACGTTTTTTGACGGCCCCGCGGACTCAGTCGCGGTCGAAGACTGCGATGTTGATTACTTACTCGACGCCGCGTCCTACTACCTGCCGGGAGCGCACTTCAAACGGCGAGATGTCCTCTATTCGTTCGCCGGCTTGCGGGCACTCGTGGCGCCCGGCGGTGACCCGACGTCCGAGGGCAAGATAAGCCGGCGTCACCTCGTGCTCCGAGACTCACCGGGCGTGATTACGCTGGTGGGTGGCAAGTTTACGACGTTTCGCCAGATGGCCGAGGACGCCGTCGATGCCCTGGTAGAGGAAATCGGCCTGGGCAAGCGGCCGGCGAAAACGAAGGCAACGCCATATTTCCAGAGGCGTCCACCGAAAAGCGACGCCACGACCGCCCCGGCCCTCTGGCGCTCCCTGCAGCAGCGCTACGGGCCGAGAGCCGGCGCTGTCTTCGACATATGCAACTCTGACGAGATACTTGGACAACGCATCATCGAATGCAGCCCCGTGCGTGTTGGCGAGTTCGTGTTCGCAGCCCAGAGCGAGAAGATCCGCTCCATCCGCGACTTCATCGAACGACGCACCCATCTCGCATGGCATGCTGCCGGAAGGGAATTACACGACCGCCTGCTAGCGCTCAAGCCCTACCTGCGCGGCAGGATGGATGGCGCGTCGCTTCTCGACTCAAGCGACTGCTAGCCAGGTCTCCGTTACGAGGAACCATTCAGGCCAAACTCAGTTCCAAGGAGAATGGGACGCATGCGATTTGGCGCGCGTTGAACAGTGATCCCGATGTTTGTTCAATGGTGACTAAATCCCGAGTCTGAGAAGGCGCGATCAGCAGGATTGAACCACTGATGCGAGATTCGATGTTGGATGCAGTCACTTGAGCGTCCGTAGCCTTCAAGAGCAGAGCGAGCTTATCGCCCTCCGCTTCATGTCTCCAGGCTCGCACTTGTTCGGCGTAGGCCGGCAAGCAAGAGCTGAGTGCTGCGACATCAAGTCCTTCTGGGCTGCGCGGCTCCATGCGCCGACTATCCGCTCTGGCCTCCTCATCGCGGTAGGTAGCAAAGATGAGAATTGATGCATCCGACGGACGCCGGGACAGGTGCTCCAGCAGTCGGAGCGTGGAGTCATCGGCCCAATGCAGGTCCTCGAGGCAGAGGAGAAGCCCGGCGGGCGCTGATCTGGCGATCGTCGAGAGGAATTCCGCGGTGGATTCGAAGAGCCGGTACTGGTCGTGGGACGCCCCAGCCGACGAACCCGCGAGGTCGTGAAGACCGGGCCTCAGCTCCGGCAGCAGGAGGGCCAGATCGGCCGCGAAGGGTCCCAACCCGGTCAGGAGGTCGCCGGACGTAAGATGGATGTGATCTTGGAGCGGCTCGATGAAGGGCATGTAGGGTGGCAGGCCGTCGGTGTCATAGGCGTGGCCGGTGAGGACTGTCCAGCCAGACGCCCGCGCGATCTTGGCGGCCTCCTCCACAAGGCGCGTCTTGCCGATGCCGGCCTCCCCGGCGATAAGGACCACACCGACCTTGCGGTCGGGGGGCTTAGCAAGGTAATGACCGAGGGTGGTGAGCTCACGCTCTCGCCCCACGAGTTTCGGCGCGGTGCGTGTTCCTCCCAAGTCTCTAGTCACGCGGCGATTTTGGCTCGGGGACGATGAGGTGTCAACGGCGTGTGAATGACACGATGCCGTCATAGTGTCTCTGCCAGTTGGATTCCAATGAGTCTAGTAGACTTCGGTATCCAGCCGGCCTCGCTATCGGCTCCTGGAGGGACGAGGATGAACTGGGAGCACTGCGGAGCGGAGGACGGTCATTTCAGCCTGGCGACGCATTCCACGCACGGCTCGAATACGACCGCTGGCAAGCCGCTATGCGGGGCCTTATCGCCACAGAACGTGCGCACTGACGTCTGTCGCACCTACTACTGGCTTCCTTCCTCAAGGTGGGGAGATTACATTCGACAGGCGTCGTGAGCACGATGCGCCGACAGGCGTCGTAGAGGAGGCCAGGATGGGAGAGACCAGAGCCTTGACGCTGAACGAGGTTCACAGGCTGGTAAGCGCTGCGGGTCCGGGCGCCGCCAATGTGACACCTCCTGAGGTCACCGCGTACTACGTGGACCAGATCCATGCGAAGTCCCGTGATGACCTGGAAATCTGGCCAGACGTGTCGTATGGCCCGGATCCTCGCCACGGCCTGGACATCTACTCGCCCAAGAACCACCCGAGTACTGCCCTGCCAGTCGTGATGTTCTTCTTCGGCGGTGGGTTCATCGAAGGCAGTAAGAACCGTGACGGTCAGTGGATCTCGGGTAATGTCGCGGCCCACTTCGCTCGGCACCAGATGATCGGCATTACGGCAAACTACCGGCTGGCTCCGGAGTTTCAGTGGCCGGAAGGGTCACGGGATGTGGCGCGGGCTGTCGACTGGGTACGGGAGCACATCGCGGAATATGGTGGCGACCCGAACCGGATCGCGCTCATGGGCCACTCCTCGGGTGCTAGCCACGTGGCTTCCTATGCGCTTAGGGATGACCTCTGTCCGGCAGGGGGACAGGCCATACGGGCTGCGATCCTGCTGTCGGGGGCGTACGCACCGAACCCGGCCGTGCCCGACCCGCGACAGGCTGCGTACTACGGCGACGACACATCGAGGTACACGCAGATGGGGAGCCTAGGAAACGTCAAGAGAAATGTGCCGGTGTTCATCCTAGTGGCGGAAAACGATGTCTACAACTTCCAGGTTGCGGCCACCAGGCTCATCGAGGAGGTGACGGTGCATCAGGGCAAGGCACCGTGGTTTAGGATGCTGCACGGACACAACCACTCAACGTCGCTGCTCAGCATAGACACGGACGACCCCAGTGTCGGCCCTGAATTGATCGAGTTCGCGCAGCGGTACGTCTGACGAGAATACTCCATGGACGATAGGGAGTTGTGCATGGTGGGTACGATCCTTATGAAGTCTCGCGAACGGTTCTCAAGCGACTCGACCGCGCCTATCACGATGGGGACGCGCAGGCGTATGCGGCAGCGTTCGCGGAAGATGCCGACTTCGTGAATCGAATTTGGAATGCATCTGGTGGCACGAATGAAACAGAAGATCGACATGGTGATTTTTTCACGCGGTTAGCCCAAGGAACGACGAGGGAACTCCAGTTGGTTCGGGCTCGGGCTATCAGCGATTCGTCGTTGTCGCGCGGCCAAATGTCGACTGGCAGTTTGCCTGGCGAGGCAATCTAGATCGGGTCCACTTCTGAATGTGATGGCGACGCCGAATCTACAGCATGAGCAAGGACGACTCGAATCCTCAAAGGGTCACTAAGGACGCCATTTGCAGTGAAGTTCTTCAAGCTTCTCCCACTAGTAGGCATGTGGGCAGTCACCGTCGTGCTCGCCTGTAACTGCAAGTCAGAGGAACCGTTGACGCAGGATGAAATGGCCAACCGGCTGGGAGACATCATCGTCCAACTTGACACTCAGCAGAGGGATGCGTTCAGCCGGTTCGAGTCGCAATTGAATGCGCCTGGCACGCTGGATCAAACAGCTGAGGCCGCGATGCTCTTCGCCCAGCAATGGGCAGAAGCCTTTGACGGCGCTCGCGCCGCTTGCTACGACTTGGGCGACATCGACCAGACTGCTTTTGGAAGGCTCCGCTGGGACTTCTGTGCTGGCCTAGCGGACGAACAGTCCGGTGTTATGTCTGCTCTGAGGATCCGGGCGACACTCGGCCTCGCCGCTTTCGCGAAGACTCTCGATGAGGTCTATAGCCGTGCCGTCTATGAAGAAGGCTACTTGGCCGAGATCTGCTCGAGGATGAAGGAGCTGCTGCGTGCGGAGGCTGGTGCTGAGAGCCTGCAGTGCCGCTCCCTGCAAAGCGACATAGGACGGGGAGTTGCTGATTTGCTGCGGGCACGGATCGACCCAAAGGTAGAGCTCCTGCCGGCTCTCGATATCGGGGAGGGCGACCGTGAGGTTCGAGTTCTGCGTGAGGTTTCCTTGGCAGACGCCGGGGTTGCAGAAATACGGGTGCCGAACGGTGACGGACCCTGGCCGATGGTGATCTCGTTGGATGATCCTGATCAGGGAACCTTCCTAGCGAGCAATGAGGACTTGGCCTGGGGCACGCTCCTTGCGGCGCAGGGAACGGTTGTAGTCAATCTGCGCCAACTGGGCCCGGCGGACGAAGGTAGTAGTCTCAAATGTGCTGTTCGCCGAGTGCGCGAACTGGCTGGGGAGTTCGCGGGCGATCCCGACAATGTGACGCTCCTCGGTTGGAACAGACAGGCGGAAGTCGCACTTGCGGCAGCATTGTCCGCGAGAGAGCCGATCGAATGCGGAGGCTCGTCTACCTACGTTCCCGACAACTTTGTCGGCCTTTTTGATACCAACCCGGCCCTGTCGAGTTTGGCTGACAACCTTGCCGAAGGTGACCGCAGCGTTCGCCTTATGCTGGTCTTCCCAAAGAACGGCGGGTCAATCTTCAGTCCAGTGGAGAAGAAGGGCCTGCAAGAATTCACGTCCGCTGCTACTGCTGCTGGCTATGACGCTCAGCTCAGGGAACTGGGCTCTTGGTACAGCGGCTCGCGCGTCTACGCCGATAGAGGCTTGAGGGCTGCGGCTAAGGCAATCTCAGCGTTTCTCTACTGACAGCAGCGCCCACGATCGGGCGATAGTGTCTGGCGGGCTCACACGATGCCGTGCTGCTGCGCGTAGACGGCGGCCTGGGCGCGGTTGTTGAGGTTGGTCTTGATCAGGATGCTGGAGACGTGGTTCTGGACGGTGCTTCGGGTGATGACCAGCTCGTTGGCTATTTCCGGGTTGGATTTGCCCTGGGCGAGCAGGCGCAGGACTTCGAGCTCGCGCTCTGAAAGGCCCTCAATCGGCTCGGGACCGAGGCCGCTGGTTTGCTCGGACGCGGGCGGCAGGTCCCACACAAACTCCTCGATGAGGCGGATCCCCAACGACGTTTGCGACCCATCTGCATAGAACGCTTCGCCCATCCCCTCCACGGGAACGAGTTGAGCCCCCGGTATGGCCGCTGCGATCTGACGAGCTGACGTAGCCATGCTGAAGTCGTCAGCCACGCCGGCCGGACGTTCGCTGATGACTAGTGTTGGCACTCGGACGCGAGCTAGCCACGGCCGTGCATCATCCACCATACCAGCGCGAAGCATCTTTACGTAATCGTTTTGGGTGACCGCCGCCCTGATCTGGTCGACGGTTATAGAATGCTGGCCACGGACAACGGTGTAACCAGATGCCATGAGGTAGAGGAAGTCTTCCCATTCTTGGACGGCCAATGATTCGAAGCTGTGAGGCTGGTTTGGTTCCGGCCCGATGGGCGGATCTGGATTGAACAGGATGAGAGCTCGAACCAGGGCCGGATGCAGGGCGGCATACCGGACGGCAACTCGCCAGAATTCGTAGGACGCCATGAATATGAAGCCATCCAGCGCCAACGCACGCACAACGGCATCCATGTCTGGCAGATAACTCTCGATGGAGTGTCCTTCACGCAGGACGCGCGAGGACATGCCGAGTCCCCGCGCGTCAAAGTGGATCAGCTTGAAGCGGCTTGCCAGTGGTTCGAGCCAGTAATTTAGATTGACGCCAGCCCATTGCTGTCGCTGGTGGTTAAATGGGTGTGGCCAGAGGACGAAAGGCAGGCCGCTACCCGCTACGCTGTAGGCGATGTCGTAGCCGTCGCTGGTCTTGACGTACTGGACAGGGGGCGCGTCCATCGTGGGCGCAATTCTACCTCGCTTCGACGTTGCACGATGAAGCCTGTGCCGGCCGGTCATCTCGAAGATGCGGTCAAGGCAGAGATCGTTCGCGTCCTCAGCCATCCTGACGTCGTGGCTGCGGAACTCGCTGCTGCCAGTCGACCAAGACGGCGGCGTATCGAAATTCGAAATTGCGAAGGCCGAGAAGGAGCTCTCTGACGGTCGAGCAGCGTGAACGGAAGCTCCTGCAGCTCTTCATGGTTGAGGACATCAGCGAGGACGCGATACGAGAAGAGGCCGCGAACCTCGGTCGCCAGAAGAAAGCTCTCGAGGAGAAGCTGGCCGGTCTACGATTGAAGGCAGCACCCGCCTTCGAGTTCGAAGACATGGACCACCTGAAGCGCGTCTGTGCCGCAATCGAGGCTTGGTTAGCGGAGCCAGCTGACGAGCAGTGGTCGCTTGTCTTCGAGGCGCTTCAGGTCAGCGTCGAGGCGACGCGAGAGCAGGCTACCGTGCACGGAGTCCTGCCTTACGAAGCGCCGAAGTTTGTCACCATTGAACAAACATCGGCATGATGACATGGACGTAGTTGTCGTCCCCGAGCGTCTTGAACACGCCCTGGCTGGACGGACCCGTCGTCTCCATCGCTAGCTGACCTGACTCCAGTGCCTGCAAAACGTCCTGCAGGTACTTGCCGTTGAACGCGATCTTCACGCCCTCGCCCTCGACGGCCGCGTCGATTTCGCCCTCGTTGTCGCCGACTTCCTCGGCCCGCGCCGAAATCACGATCTTGCCAGGCGTCACGCCCTCGCCCGGGGTGACCACGAGCCGCACGATGCCCGAGCCGTCACGCGCGAATACCGACGCCGTCCGCGTCTCGCGCAAGAACTCGCCCACCTCCGCGACAGCGCGGCTGGACGAACTGGCCGGGATCAGCTGGTTGAAGTTGGGGAACGTGCCCTGGATCAACTGCGCCACCATTTCGGCATTGGCCAGCCGGAACAGCACCTGGGTCTTCGCCCCGTTCGTCCGCAGTGTCAGCGCGTCCTCCTCCTCGGCCAGCAGACGGCTCAGCTCTGAGAAGGCCCGCGCCGGCACGACGATCTCCGTCGCTTCCACCGAAGTCGCGAGCGGCAGCTTGTAGACCGAGAGCCGGAATCCGTCCGAGGCTGCCAGCGTCAGCGTGTTGCTCTCGAACTTCGTGTCGACGCCGGTCAGGACGGGGCGAGAATCGTCGGTCGCAGCCGCAAATACCGTCTGCGCGATCGCCTGCCGCAGGCCCTTCGCCTCCAGCTGCACCTCGATGCCGTCCTGCACCACCGGTGTCGGCGGGAAGTCTTCTGCATCCAGGCCGCTGATCTGTGCTTCGTTGCGCGCACATTCGACCTTCAGTTGTCGCGACCGCGCCGCCAGCTCCAACGTGATACGTTCGACGGGCAGCGTGTTGACGAAGTCCGTCAGCAGCCTCGCCGGCACCGCCGCGGCGCCCGGCTCGTCGATTTCGGCGTCGATCCAGTAGTTCATCGTGATCTCGAGATTCGTCGCCGAGAGGCGGAGCTTTCCGTTGTCCTCCGTTGTGAGCAGGACGTGGGATGTAATCGGCAGTGTGCTGCGCGTGGCGACCGCCCTGCCGACAACGCTGAGTCCGCGCGAAAAGGCTTCCTGAGTGCAGGTGACTTTCATTTATACGCTCACGTAGCTAAGCATTTTAGTAAGGATTGAGGGAAGTATAGACCCGCTCGGAGCCCCGGACAAGCGAAACCGATCACCCGTCGAACCCCGTCTTCCGAGGCCCTTTCTTACCCTGAACACTATCGACTCTGAAGCTGCCTTAACCCGCTCTCCGGCGTCCAAACGCGGATCGCCAGGTGGTCCGGCGGGTCCGCGACCTTCGTCAGCACGACCTCGCTTATGTCTACTCGGAACAAGTGCCCTGAGACCTCGTCGCCGCCGCTGCCGTCACCCATCGACTTCAGGCGCTCTGGCTCATTGACCTCGACCGCCCTTCCCGATAGCTTCGCGTCGCCGCTCCACAACGTCGGGTCTTCAGGCGGGTCATCCGACGTGCAGTGCAGCGCCAGGCGAGGGTCTCGGGCGAGGTCGGCCAGCTTCCGCGCCCCGGGCATCGAACCAAACCAGACGTCGCCGTCCGAGAAGGTCACCTCGATGCCGCTGACGCGGGGCGAGCCGTCCTTGCGCAGAGTCGCCATGACTTTGTGCCGGTACGCATCGAACTTCGCCTGCACCGCCGCTGCAAACTCCGGCTCCGCCGCTTCGATGTCGGCCCAGCGTGCCATCAACTCACCAACAATGCAGCGTCCACGCCCGCAATCGTCGCGTCGATGTCCGCCTCGCTGTGCGCCGCGGAGACGAACGCCGCCTCGAACTGCGAAGGCGGAAAGTAGACGCCGGCGTCCAGCAGGGCGTGGAAGAAGCGCGCGTAACGGCCGGCGTCAGCCTTGCGTGCGCTGGCGTAGTCGTACGGAGACTCATCGGCGAAAAACAGCGTCATCATCGAGCCGACCCGGCTCAGATTCGCCGGGACCTCGTGCCTGGCGATCGATGCCTTGACGCCGTCAGCCAACCGCACCGCCTTGGCCTCGATGGCATCATAGAAGCCCGGTCGCGCCAGCTGCGTCAGCGTCGCGATGCCTGCCGCCATCGCCAGCGGGTTGCCGGACAGCGTGCCGGCCTGGTACACGGGGCCCAGCGGCGCAACCTGATGCATCACCTCGCGCCGGCCGCCGTAGGCGCCGACCGGCATGCCGCCGCCGATGACCTTGCCCAGGCACGTCAGGTCCGGCATCACGCCTGAATACGCCTGGTAGCCGCCGAGCCCGACGCGGAAGCCGGTGATCACCTCGTCGAAGATCAGCAGCGCGCCGTTGTCGCTGCAGTAGGTGCGCAGCATCTCGAGGAAGCCCCGGTGCGGGCGCCACGACGCCCATGTTTGCCGCCACCGGCTCGACGATTACGGCCGCGATCTCGTCGCCCCAGCGCTGCGAACAGCGCACTCGACCGCGTCGATGTCGTTGTACGGCGCCACCAGCGTCTCGGCCGCGTACGCGGCCGGGCACGCCCGCGCTGTCCGGCAGCGACAGCGTCGCGACGCCGGAGCCCGCCTGTACCAGCAGGCCATCGGCGTGGCCGTGGTAGCAGCCCTCGAACTTGACGATCTTGCTGCGGCCCGTGAAGCCGCGCGCCACGCGTGATCGCCGACATCGTCGCCTCGGTGCCGGAGCTGACGAAGCGCACCATCTCGATCGACGGGACATGCTGGCAGACCAGCCGCGCCAGCTCCACCTCCGCCTCGGTGGCGGCGCCGTAGGTCAGACCCGCTCGCAGCCGCCTTCTGCACCGCTTCGACCACCTCGGCCTGGCGCGTGACCCAGGATCAGCGGGCCCCAGGAGCCGCAGTAGTCGATGTACGCGTTGCCGTCCACGTCGGTGATCCGTGAACCCGCCGCTGACGCCACGACGACCGGGTCGCCGCCGACGCCGCGGAAGGAGCGCACCGGGCTGTTGACGCCGCCGGGAAGGTAGCGCTGCGCCTCCTCGAAAATGGCGCGCGAGCGGTCGGTTTTGCGGCTCATCGCAACTCGAGCGCTTCCAACAAGCCGTCGAGGCGGTTCACCTCGTAGTCGGGCTCCGCTGAGGTCACGCTTCGTGCTGGCCCAGTCGCTGGCGCCCTTGCTGTCGGCGCCGCGATTGATCCACGCCGCGCGCATGCCGGCGTTCTTCGAGCCAGTGACATCCGCCAGCAGGCTGTCGCCAACGTAGAGGATGTTCTCCGGCGCCACGCCCATGCGCTCGCTCAGCAGCTCGAAGATCGAGCGGTGCGGCTTGTACGCGCGCGCCTCCTCCGAAGACACGATCACCGGGAACGTCAGCGCGTTCTTGCCCAGCACCGGGAACAGGAAGTCGTCGTCCGCGTTCGACATCAACGCGATCGGCAGCTTGCGGCCCGATGGTCTCGACCGTCCGGCGCGATTCCTTGAAGGCCGGCGCCTCCGACAGCATGCTGCGCAGATGCTCGTGACCCGCCGCCGCGTCGCCCTGCACGCCTAGCTCCTCGAAGCAAAGCGCGAAGTGCTCCGTCCACTCCTCGCGGTAGGTGCGGAACTCGCGGTACCGGCCCGTCGACGGGCCGGTCCGGCTCCTCGCCGCGTGATGCTGCGGATGCGGCGGGAAGACCACCGTCTCACTCAGCGGGCCGGGCGTGTTCGGGCCGGGCACGGCGTCCGTGGTCGCCGCCAGCGCGCCCGTCACTGGACCAGGCGGCGCCAGATCTCCATCCACTTCTCGTAGAACACCTCGCCGGTCAGCGGCAGGCCCTGCTCGCGGCAGATCGTGCCGTAAGCCTGGATGTAAGCGTCATCGCCGAAGTTGATCAGCGTGCCGTAGCAGTCGAAGGCGACGGCCTCGATTCTCGCAGCGTCACTCACGTCCCTAGCTTATCGCGAGACGGGCGAAGAGGCCAAGTGCTACTGAGGGACGCTGTTGCACCTAGTCCTCGTCCAGCCCGAAAAGCTCGCGCAGCGCCTCAACGTGGCGCTCCGAGCCGTGCTGCCGCAGCCGCGTCACGGGCTCGTGCAGCAGGCGCTTGACCAGCGCGTCGCTCATCGCCTCGATGCGCTTTCGGTCTGCGTCGCTGAGGTGGCCGAGGCGCGCCAGCGTGCGCTCCAGCTCCGCCTTGCCGCGTCGCTTCGGCGCGCTGGCGCAGAGCCGCAATGGTCGGAGTCGTCTTCTGCTGCGACAGCCAGACCCGAAACGTCCCGCCTCATTCTCGACGATGCGCTCCACGGCGCCGACTTCGCGGCGGCGCGCCTCCAGGTTGGCTTCCGCCGCCGACTCAAGGTCGTCGATGTCGAAGAGGTGGACGTTGGCGACCTCACGCGCCGCGCCTTCAACGTCACGCGGCACCGCGATATCGACGATGAGCAGCGGCCGCTCCGGCCGCGACGCCATCGCTCGCGAGACGTCTTCGGCGCTGATGATCGCCGCCGGGCGCTGCCGTGGCCGTGATCAGTACGTCGGCTTCCGCCAGCGCGGCTGTCAGCTCCGAGAACGGGAATCGCGACGCCGTTGAGCTCCCGTGCGATCTCCTCGGCCAGCCCGCTGCGGCGCGTCGTCACCAGCAGCCGGCCGACGCCGTTCTGCACCAGCGCCCCGGCAGCCCGTGCGGCCCGCCTCGCCGGCGCCGACGACGAGGACCGTCTTGCGCCGCAGGTCGCCGACCAAGCTGGCGGCTCAGGCTCACCGCCAGCGCGCTGATCGAGAGCCCGTGCGCGCCGATCTCCGTCTCGCTGCGCGCCCGGCGTCCGACCCGCATCGCGGTGTGGAACAGGCGCGCCAGCACGGCGTTGCTGCTCCCGGCAGCCGTCGAGGCGGAAAACGCCTCTCGCACCTGGCCGAGGATCTCGGACTCGCCGATGACCAGCGACTCGATGCCCGCGGCGACGCGATAGAGGTGCCGCACCGCGTCGGCGCCGTCGTGATGGTAGAAGCCGACGCCCTCCGGCGCCGGCTCGCCGCGCGCCTGTGCCAGCGCGCTGCCACTGCTTCGCGTTCGCCCGACGAGATCTCGCTGCCAGATAAAGCTCCGTGCGGTTGCAGGTCGAGAGGATGACGCCACCGCCGAGGTCGGACGGCAGGCGGCGCAGCGCCGGGCGTCAGCTGCTCGGCGCCGAACGCAAAGCGTTCGCGCAGCTCAACCGGCGTCTCGTGATGGCTGACGCCGGTCACGGAGACGAACATCAGATCAGGCCCTCGCGCCTCGTCCGCTCTCTGCGCGATAGCCTGCTGGCGCTCCCAGTCGCTCAGCTCGGAGTCCTCCAGGTCTTCCGAGGGCTCGTCGCTGATCACGTCGTTGAGGTCCTTCTGCGCGTTGCGCGCGATTTCGTTGACGCGCGCCGCCATGATCGAGTTCGGACGAGAGAGGTCGCTCAGGCCGACCTCCGTCCCTGCCGTCAAGGGTTTGGTCCCTGGCCGCGTCGAAGTCTTCGATCAGCCATTCTCAGTCACCACTATCCGATAGCATCTCATACGCCGCCGTCATACCCAACAGCACCTGGTCACCCAGCGCGTGCACCTGCCCGGACGCCGCCAGGGCTTCTTCCAACGGCATCGACTCCCGCAACGCCGCCTGATTCGTCGTCTCGTCGATCGTCTTGCGGAAGCCGATGTAGGCGCCGACGGCGCTCGGCAGCGGCAGTCCGGCATCGATCAGAACGCGGCCGTACTCGCCGCCGATCTCCAGCGCCTCGTCCAGCAGGCTGCTGCGACGCGTGCCGTTTGTCCATGTACTCGCCCGCCATCTCGACCAGCCGCCGGCCCAGGTCACGCAGCCGCTGGCGGTTGTCGTCGGAAAGGTGGCCGTACCAACCGTGATCGTCCTGCCGTGCCCGCTGCAGCTGACGCCGGATCTTGGCGACGGCCAGCCGCTCGACCTCCTCGGAGCCGCGGTGCCGTCCTTCGCCCGAGACCATGCTTTCGAGGTCGCTCAGCGAGAAGCGCCGGTGGCCGCCCGGCGTGCGGTAGACGCGCAGTCTGCCGGCGTCGGCCCAGCGCCGCAGCGTCGATTCATCTGCGCCGAGAATCTCGCAGGCGCGGCGCAGGCTGACCCAGCGTGCCACCGCGCCCGCGTGTTGAGCTTTGCGTAGCTTCCACCAGATTGCTCCCCTAGTAAATCGCGACTTTCCAAGGTCGCCGAGTCAAGGGTCCATTTTACACGTTTACGTTAAGGGAAGCACCCTCAGTGATCCATCCGCGACGACAACCCGGTACTGCGATCGAACACCGCATCGTCGCTCGCGTCGCACCGTCGAAGGCGGTGCGGCCGGTCTGCAGGCTGCGCGTGCCGTACTTGTAGACGCACCCTGTCGAACGCCGCGCTGAGCGACTCCGACTTCGTCTCGTCGGATCGGCTCCAGGCTGAGCTGCACCACGTCCTCCACCAGCCCGCTGGCCCCCACGCCGATCAGCCGCACCGGACGCCGCTCCGCCTGACGGATGCGCGCTCAGCAGCGCGTCCGCTGCTTCGAAGATCGCCTCGTTGCTGCTGACCGGCCTGCTGCAGCGTCTTGCTGCGCGACAGCGTCGTGAAGTCCTCGTAGCGCAGCTTCAGCGAAACGGTGCGGGCGCGCTTGCCCTGCTGCCGCAGCTGTGACCCCACGCTCTCGCTGAAGGCGCGCAGCACGGCCCGCAGGTGCTCCGGAGTCGCGGACGTCGGAGCCGAAGGTGCCCTTCGCGGCTGATCGAGCGCGACGTGCGGCTCACCGCCCACCGGCGACGTGTCGATGCCGCGGCTGCGCTGCCAGATCACGCCGCCATGCCGTCCAAACAGCCCCTCTAGCGTCGCGACCGGCAACGCTGCCAGCTGCCCCAGCGTGCGTCAGCCCCATCTGCGCCAGCTTCTTCTCCATCGAAGGTCCCAGCATCGGCAGCGCGCGCAGCGGCATCGGCGCCAGGAACGCCGCCTCTTCACCCTCCGGCACGCGCTTGACGCCGTCCGGCTTGGCGGCGTCGGAGGCCACTTTGGCGACGAGCCGGCTCGTCGCGATACCCACCGACGCCGCCATGCTCTAGCTCGTCATGGATGCGTGCCCGAATCGTCGCCGCGGCTTGCTCCGGCGTCCCGACCAGCGCCTCGCAGCCCGTTATGTCGATATAGGCCTCGTCAAGGCCGCCCGACTCCACGAGAGGGCTGTAGTCGCTGAGGATGGCGTGGAATGCCCGCGAGACGCGCTGGTACTCCTTGAAATCGCCGCGCAGGAAGATCGCGTGCGGCGCCAGGCGCTTCGCCGTCCGCAGCGGCATCGCCGAGTGCACACCGAAGACGCGCGCCTCGTAAGACGCCGTCGCGACGACGCCGCGGCCGTCCGGGTCGCCGCCAACGACGACCGCCTTGCCCTGCAGCGACGGGTCGCGCGCCTGCTCCACCGCCACGAAGAAGGCGTCGAGGTCTACATGGAGAATTTGCCGCGCCACCGTCAATCAGGAATAGCAAACATGTTCTAGGAAGTCAAGCGGCTTGCAACACCGCCAAGTACTTGTAGGTTGGTTTGAAACTAAACAGCTAGAGAAATTCGGCGGCAGCCTCACGCCGCCACGCAGTGGCTAGTGGAAGAAGCGGCTTCTTCTCTTCGCTCTTGCCGTTTTGCTCCGGCTTCTCTGGCTTCTCTTTGCCGGCGTTCTCGATCTCGTCCGGCGTGATCGAGTTGAGGATGTCCTCCGCCGACTCGCCGCGGTTGAGACGCCTCGCAACCGCGATACTCGCCAGCACGATCAGCGCCGACGAAACGACGGCGGCGGTGCCGATGAACTTCTGGTAGCGCTTGGTTAGCTCGGGAAACTTGTTGACGACACGATGCGCCAGTTGGAGTGCCGATAGCGCGCTCGGGTCGGGCGTTTCGCCCTGCCCGTTCTGCCAGTCGCCATCATCCAGCTCCGGCTGGTCCGTCGGCTCGGTATCGATCAAGAAGGCTCCTCCGGGAATACCTCGGCATGATATCACATGCCCATCGGGCGCCCCACGGCGCCTGGTTACGTCCCGGTTAACTCTCTGACGCCAGCTCGCGCCGCAGGTTGGCCATGATCACGGCCGTCTGCGCGCCCTCGTAGCCCCAGTTCGACGTGCCTTCGCCCGACCTCGCCAGCGCTTGCTCCAGCGTGTCCGCCGTGATGATCTTGAAGATCGCTGGTACGCCGGTCTCCCGGCTCACGTCCTGCAGCGCCACCGCCGTCGCCTGGTTGATGTACTCGTTGTGGTCCGTCTCGCCCTTGATCACGCAGCCGAGGCAGATCACCGCGTCGTAACGCTCCGTCTCGGCAAGCCGCTGCGCCGCGAACGGCAACTCGAAGCTTCCCGGCACCCACGCGACGATACGCCTCTCCGCGCTCACGCCCAGCGCATCCAACCCCTCGAGCGCGCCGGCCAGCAGCCGCTCCGTGATCAACGTATTGAACCGCGCCACAGCGATCGCAACGCTGACATTCGAGCCGTCGAGGTTTTCAGGGAGCGTCCGGGTCATCCCCTAGACGATGTCCATCGGGTCGTCGTCGAAACGGTGGCCCAGCTTCTCTGCTTTGATCTGCAGGTAGCGAGCGTTGAACTCGTTCGGCTCGACGATGATTGGCACGCGCTCCACCATCTCCAGGCCGTAGCCTTCCAGGCCGAGTCGCTTGCGCGGGTTGTTGGTCAGGAACCGGATCTTTCGCAGGCCCAGGTCGACCAGTATCTGCATTCCAATGCCGTAATCGCGGCGGTCCGCCTCGAAGCCCAGCGCCTCGTTGGCCTCAACCGTATCCATGCCGTCGTCCTGCAGGGCGTAGGCACGCAACTTGTTGTGGAAGCCGATGCCGCGCCCTTCTTGCCGCATGTAAACGATGACGCCGCGGCCTTCGGCGCCAATCAGCTGCATCGCTTTCTCGAGTTGCTCGCCGCAGTCGCAGCGCATGCTCTGGAACACGTCGCCCGTGACGCATTGGCTGTGCATGCGCACCAACGTCGGTTCGCCGTCGCCGATGTCGCCCATCACCAACGCCACGTGCTCATCCGGATCGACGATGCTGCGATACGCGATCGCCTTCCAGGTGCCGTAGAGAGTCGGAATCACCGTCTCCGTAACGCGCTCGACCAGCCGCTCGTGCTGCTGCCGATAGGCGATCATCTGCTCGACGCTGATGATCTTGAGGTGGTGCTTCTGAGCGAACTTCTTGAGGTCCGGCAGCCGCGCCATAGTGCCGTCTTCGTTCATGATCTCGCAGACGAGGCCCGCGGGATACATGCCCGCCAGCTTCGCGAGGTCGACCGCCGCTTCGGTCTGCCCGGCGCGTACCAGGACGCCGCCATCACGGGCGCGCAGCGGGAACAGGTGCCCCGGCATCGCCAGCTCGCGCTTCGTCGTATTCGGGTCGATCAGAACGCGCACCGTCTCGGCGCGGTCCGCGGCCGAGATACCGGTCGTCACGTTGCTGCGCGCCTCGACCGACACCGTGAACGCGGTGCCGAA
Source organism: uncultured Chloroflexia bacterium (assembly GCA_963766645.1). Classification (GTDB taxonomy): domain Bacteria; phylum Chloroflexota; class Dehalococcoidia; order DSTF01; family WHTK01; genus WHTK01. The sequence goes on from CAVYAY010000003.1 coordinate 795,979, forward strand.
GAGTGATGCGTTGTCCTGGGGACTCACCTGCATCGGGATGCCAAGTTCGTCCAGCCGCTCGCCGGTCATCGGCATGCAGATCAGGCCGCGGCCGTACTTGGCCATGAAGTTGATGCTCTCGGCAGTTGCGAACTCGGCGGCGATCACGAGGTCGCCCTCGTTCTCGCGGCTCTCGTCGTCGGTGATTATTACGAAGCGGCCGGCTCGAAACTCCTCGATAGCCTCCTCGACCGTGGCCATCACGCCCTCGCCCTTATAGCTGCGCGAGGTGCCCCGCGTGGCTTCCGCCCTCGTCATGATCAGAGCCTTTCTGCCGGGCGAGGATCTCCTTCGCCGTAACGCTCGTCAAGCAACTGCTCAACGTAGCGGGCGATGATGTCTGACTCCAAGTTTATCCTATCGTTAGGGTTCAGGTTCATCAGGTTGGTGTGCTCCTGCGTGAACGGGATCAGCCCTACAGAAAACGTCTCGGCGTCCTTGTCTATTACGGTCAGTGACGCGCCGTTGACCGCTATCGGCCCTTTGACGATGACGTAGCGCAGGATCTCCGGCGGCGCGTTGAACCGCGCGACGATCGAGTGCTCCTGCGGCTCGAACGAGCGTAGCGTACCGGTGTGCTCGATTACTCCGCGCAGCAGGTGCCCGCCGATGCGTCCCGCCAGAGTCAGCGCGCGCTCAAGGTTCACCGGATCGCCGACCTTCAGGTCGCCCAGGTTCGTGCGCGCGTACGTTTCTTCGATGACGTTGGCGTGGAAGCCGTCCTCGTCGAGGTAAACAGCCGTGAGGTCGCAGCCGTTCACGGCAATGGAGTCACCAAGGTTGGTGCCCCACGTCACCTTCTTCGCGTTGATCACCAATCGCCCCGGCCCAATCGACCGGACCGTCCCCACTTCTTCGACGATACCCGTGAACACCTTGCCCCCGACCGCGCTGTCTGCACGCTATGTCTAGTTGTGCTCGGAGTCTAGCGGTCAATCGGCTCGTCGGGCAATCGCGCCATCTCCCATATCGAGCCATCGGCATCGAGCCGAGACGAAGCAATCTCGTTGGCCTAGGTGAATGAGATCGCCGATCAATTACAATTTTCCTACGTGAACGAATACATCGACGCCAACCGCAGCAACTGGAACGACCGCGTCCCGATCCACATGAACTCAGACTTCTATGAAGTCGCCTCGTTCAAGGAGGGGCGCTCCACCCTGCTGCCCGTCGAGCGCCAGGAACTCGGCGACGTCCGTGGTAAGACCCTACTGCATTTGCAGTGTCACTTCGGTATGGACACGCTGTCCTGGGCCCGCGAAGGCGCGCTCATCACCGGCATCGACTTCTCGGGCCCGGCGATCGCAGCTGCGCGCTCGCTGGCGCGTGAGATGCAAATCGGCGCCACTTTCATTGAGACAGACGTCTACAGGCTCGCCGAGGTCCTGACCGGCAGCTTCGACATCGTCTTCGCGTCTTACGGCGTGCTCTGCTGGCTCCCGGACTTGGCGAGCTGGTTCGAGATCGCAGCTGCTTTCCTCAGACCCGGCGGCGTGCTCTACCTCATCGATGGACACCCCATCGCAGACATGCTGGACGATGACGAAATCAAGCTGGCTTTTCCCTACCTCGGCGCGCAGCCGCTTCCGTTCGACACCGACCGCACTTACACCGACCAGGAGACCGGGCTCGAGCACGAACGCTCGTACAACTTCGCTCACGGGCTCGGCGAAATCGTTGGCGCCGCTATCGACGCCGGCCTTCAGCTCGAGTTCCTGCACGAGTTCACCTACGGATTCTTCCCGAGGTTCGCGGAGATGCAGAAGCGCGACGACGGCTACTACGAGCTGCCGGGCAACCCCTTCCAGTTGCCGTTCATGTTCTCTCTACGAGCGCGAAAGGCGGAATAGGGACACGGCGGACGCGCGAGGGAGAAGGTAGCGGCGGGTAGGAGAACACGCCAGAGTTGCGGGAAGCAGCAAGCTATGTTGTTTGAGATAGCCCTCTGAGCGTGATCTCCTACCGATAACCGCCGTAGGAAATATGGGCCACCGCTATCTCACCCTTGTCACACGCCCAGGTCAGGGTGGTCTCGGATCAGTCTCAGTTTCGTAACGACCTCATGTCAGGCAGCAATAACGGCCAGCTGGTGGCCCAGCGCCATTTGCAGCAATTGCTCCGGCGTCGCTTCGCCGCCCGGCTCCAGACAAGCCACGCCGAACTGCGGCTGCTGGCCGTCGAACTCATTGCGAAGCCTCTCGATAACTACTTCGGCGCCCGATCGCGTCGTATGCGGCAAGCAGATCGCGTAGACGTAGCGTCCCAGACGTCCCGCGCTATCCTCCGCCCGCAGATATCTCGCCGTCACCTCGATCAATTGCGATGTGAGAACTAGTTGCGATGCGAGAACGGCCCTCTCACGGTCTGGCGCCGTTGAGAGCGTCACTAGGCTCAGTGGCAGATTGTGCCGCCGGCTGCGATTGAGTTCCTGTGCCAGCCGTGCTTCAAAGTACTGCCGAGAAAGGCGCACCTCGTTTGGTGAGAACTCGTCGAGGCGTCGCAGCATCTCGCCCTCCAAACGCTTCTGACGCCGCGTCAGGTTTCTTTCGAGACGCTTCAGGGTCACGACCGCGTATCCGGAGTAGAACAACGCTGGCGCCAGTGTCAAAAGGATCCGAATCGACTGGGAATGGTCTCCCGAAAGCAACCCGGCGGCGAGGAAGACGGGGAGCAGCGCCAGCGGCGCAATCAGCGCCTTGTTCCGCCCAAGCCAGAATGCCGTAGCGCTTGTTCCGTGCCACATGGCCGTCAGCGAACGCATCGGTTCCAGACCCCGCGGCCCGCTGACTTTCGTTGCCATCGTGCTCAACTCGCGCTCCACGCCCATGATCTCGGTTATTTCTGTTCAGAACATAACGCCGAAAACGGGCCCCGGGGGATCTGTGACGAAACTGAGATGGCAACTACTTTCAGGCCTGCGACCAGTCGGGGTATCCGGTCAGCAGCACGTCGTCTCCCAGGCGCTCCACCGTCAGGTCGGAAAGGCGGATCGCATCGCGCATGACTTGCGCTCCGCGGCCCGCAATCGCCGCCGGTGCGTCCGCTGCACCGATCACCAGCGGCGCGATCACCGCCGTCAGCTTGTCGACCAGCCGCTGGTCGAAGAACGAGCCAAGCAATACGCCGCCGCCCTCCAGCAGCAACGTCACGATACCGCGCGAACCCAGGTCTCGCAGCAGCTCGGGCAGTGGCACGCGGCCGTCCAGATCCTCGTCCAGCACCAGCACCTCGGCCCCAGCTTCCTCGATCGTCCGGCGCCACTCGCTGCTGGAGCGCGCCGTCGTCGCGATCAGCGTCTTCGCCACGCCGGAGAACACGCCCGCGGTAGGCGATATACGGCCGGTGCTATCCAGCACCACGCGTAGCGGCTGATGCTCCGCCAGCTCACCGCCGGGACGCGCCGTCAGCTGCGGGTCGTCGACCACGACGGTGCTGGCGCCGACCATGATCGCGTCCAGTTTGGTGCGGCCGTCGTGCGCCCAGCGCAGCGTCATCGGCCCGCTGACCCAGCGCGAGTCGCCGCTCGCCGCCGCGATTCGCCCATCGACGCTCGCCGCGTACTTGGCGACGACGAAGGGAAGCCCGGTCTGGCGGTGTTTGATGTACGCCTCCAGCAGCCGCGCGGAGTCCTCGGCCCCGTCTCCCACCTCAACCTCGACGCCGGCTTCCACGAGCTGCTGGTGGCCGTTGCCCGAAACCCGCTTGTCCGGATCCTCGATTGAGTAAACGACCTTCGTCACGCCTGCCGCGATCAGCGCTCGGGTGCAGGGCGGGGTGCGGCCCTGGTGGCTGCATGGCTCCAGCGTCACGTAGAGGGTCGCGCCACGCGCCGCCCCGGCAGCTTCTTCCAGCGCCACGATCTCGGCGTGTGGCCCGCCCGGCGGGCGTGTGTAACCCTGCCCGACAATGCGCCCGCCGTTGATTAGCAAGGCGCCGACCCACGGGTTTGGGCTGGTCGAGCCGTGGGCCTGTCGCGCCAGATCGAGTGCCTGGCGCATCAGCCCGGACGGAGGATTCATTTCTTGTCGGTGCGGCGTCGCCTGTGGGGGCGAGAGGGCAACGCCCTCCGATAATTGAGGTAGTAGCGGCTGGGTTCCGGCCCCTCCTGCCCCTGGTACTTCGACCCGGCAGAGCCGTAGGGCTTGTCGGCGGGCGTCGTCAGCCGCGAAAAGGACAGCTGAGACACCGGCATCTTGTAGTACAGGGTCACCGGCAGGTTGCTGATGTTGTGTAGCTCCAGCGTCAGCCGCCCCTTGAACCCCGGATCGACGAAGCCTGCCGTCGAGTGGACGATAAGCCCCAGTCGCCCCAGCGAACTCTTCCCATCGAGCCGCCCCACAAGGTCGACCGGTACCTCAACACGCTCCAACGTCACCGCCAGCACGAATTCGCCCGGGTGCAGGATGAATGGCGTCTCCTCCGTGATCGAAGTCAGCTCTGTGAGGTCGGTGGCCTCCTGCTTCACGTCGATGTACGGCATGCGGTAGTTCTGAAAGACACGGAACTCACGGCCCAGACGCAGGTCAACGCTGGCCGGCTGCAGGAAGCTGTCATCCCACGGGTCGATGATCAGTCGCCCAGCGTCGATCTCTTCGCGAATGCTGCGGTCGCTTAGGACGGACGTGACGTAGCCCTCCGAGTGGTAATTTAGCCGGATTCTACGCGTCGAAGCGCATAGGGCATAGAGAAGGGAGCGGCTGAGCCGCTCCCTTCTATTCGCTTCCCTTGCGCCGGCTACTCGATTGCGAAGAGAACGTTTACCGTGACGCTGATCTCGAGCTGCCCGGTCTCGATCGGCGTCTGGGCCGCAGAGTCCGCAACGCCGCCCGCCGCCGTCGGGAGCCCTCGGTCGTAGAACGGGTAATAGCTGCTCTCGGAGATTGATATCAGCTTGCCGACCTTTGCACCGGCGTTGCTCGCCAGCTGCTCTGCCTGGGCGCGAGCCTTCTTCACGGCCTCTTCCCGTGCTTTCGCCTGCAGCTCCGTCGGGTCGTCGATGGTAAACGAAACGCCCTGCACGACGGCGTCATTGCCCCCCGCCAGGGTCGCCGCGTCGATAGCATCCCCGGCCTTGTCGAGGTCGCGCACCTTCGCCGTCACGACGTTGCTGACCACGTATCCCACGATCTCGCCCCGACCGTTGAGCTTGGTGTAGTCGTATTGCGGCGAGACGTTGAACTGGACCGTCTGGATGTCATCGTCCTTTACGCCGTTGTCTTTCAGCGCCTTGATAACCGCGGTCTGCGCGCTGGCCGCCGCCTCGCGAGCGTCTGCGATGCTCTCGCGCTGCGCCGACACGCCAACAGTCAGCACCATGACGTCAGGTTCGCCGACCGCAGTACCGGTGCCGCTGGCGCTGATGCCATTTTGCGCTGTGTTATCAGACGCGACGTACGTGTCGCCGCTGCAGGCCACTGCCAGGAAGGCCACGCCGGCCACCAGTGGTATCAGAAATATCTTGGGGTTCATCTTGTTGAGTTCCCTTTCCTATCTTCCACGATTCGAGGCAAGAACACGGCCAGCAGGGATGCTGCGAACGCGATTGCTGCTGCGATCTCAAGGATGCGCAACGTCGACAGCCCGCTGGAAGAGTCGTCTGAATCGGCCACTTGGCTCGTTTGCTGCGGCTCACCCGCGGTCGAATTCGCCGCGGCATCGTTGCCCGAGCTTCCGGCTTCTCTCGCCAGCGGAGCCGGTGTCTCCTCCGTATCCGCGAACGAGTCCTGCGATGGCGCTGCCGCCGCGCTGGACGCCGCGCCGCCGGAGGCTTCTCCGACTGTCGCCGCCGGTGCCGCAGCAGCGCCAAGCGTCGGGTTCTCTGCGGTCGCGGCCTTCGACGACTCGATCGCCAGTCCGGCGGCGGCTTCCGGCGCCTGCTGCGACGCCGCTGTGGTGGACGAACCGTCATTGTTGGAGCCTCCGCTCGAATCGATCGCGTCGACGAACAGCAGTCCGACCAGGACGGTCAGCGCCACCGCCGGCGCGAACGCTAGTGACAAACGGCGCGGTGCCGAGCGCGACTCGCCTTTCGACGGCGAACTCCGGTCCCAGTGCCAGCGAGCGTCGCAGTTGGACGCTCGGCAGCTCGCTCAGAAGCGATTTCGTGTCCTGCAGCTCCCGGAACAGCGTCGAGCACGCCTCGCAGCTCGCCAGGTGCGTCTCCACAGCACGGCGCGCACGCTCACCCAGCTCCCCGTCCACGTAAGCGGACAGGTCATCTTCTGGATGAACGCTGCGTCGGAACCAGGTCATGCTCTTGCCTCTCTAACCTCCTTGACGAAATCGACTTGGAAGAAGTTCCGGTTGCCTCAACATCACCTCGCGCATCCGCATCCGCGCCCTCGCGATGCGCGACTTAACCGTACCCAGCGACGTCTTCATCGCGACTGCGATCTCCGCGTAGTCCAGCCCCTCGACGTCGCACATGACGATCGCGGTGCGCTGATCCGCCGGCAGCTCCGCCAGCGCTGCCTGCAGGCTGCCGCGCAACTCCGCGTTGAGCGCGCTCTCCTCCGGTAAAGGCTCTTCGTCCGGCGGGTCCGGCATGCCGGCTTCCAGCGCCGTGTCCAGCGATGACGAGGGTCGGCGCCCGCGACGCCTCAGCTCGTCGCGACACAGGTTCGTTGCGATGCGTAACAGCCACGCCCGGAACGAATCGCCGCGAAAGCTACCAATGCTGCGCCAGGCGTTGATGAACGCCTCTTGCGCCGCGTCCTCCCCTGCCTGCTGCTGCCCCAGCATCCGGATACACACGTTGCAGACCAGCGACTGGTACTCGACGACCAGCTCGTTGAAGGCCGAGAGGTTGCCCGCCTGGGCGCGCTCGATCCTGACGTCCTCTACAACCATGGAAAGCTTCCAGGCCTGTTCGCGACGCCGTCTCTTGTCCTTCGCGGGGTCCGGGGTGTCCCCGGTCTAAGCATATCCACCGTCCCGATTCAATCCGGCGCTTCGGCCGGTGTCAATTCTTGTCACAACACAGGAAGCATACTTCATCGTTTTACATGAACCCAGATGTAGTCTTTTCGCGTGCGACGATCCCCTATATGCTGCCGCTCAGATGCCCGCCGCGTCAGCCGCCCTTCAGACCATCGCTCGCGCTCGCCGCGACGATCCCCTCGCGCCTGCGACGGTCATCGCGCCCTCGCACGTCGCCGCGATCCACCTGCGACGCCAGCTCGCCGAGATCGGCCCCTTCGCCGGCGTCCGCTTCGAGACGCTGCCTCGCATCGCCGAGCTGCTCGGGGCCGGCTCACTGGCTCGACAAGGCCGTTCGCCCCTCGCCCGCCCCATCGGCGACTACCTGGCGACCCAGATCGCGCGACAGGCCCGCGCCGACCTTGCCGAGGTCTCCGACCTCACCGGCTTCGCCCGCGTCCTGCGCCAGAGCTTCACGCGTCTACGCCGTGGTGGGTTCCGGCCCGAGGATGTGCGTAGCAGACTCGACAGCGGCCTGCTCGGTGAGGTCACGCGTCTCTATGCAGCCTTCTGCGCCGAGACCGCAGCCTTCTACGACGAAGAAGACCTTTTCGACGCCGCGACCGAAGCCGTCAGCCACGGTGGCTCTCCCGTGCTCGACGACCTTGGCGACATCTACGTCCTGCCGCCCGGTGCGCTGAGCGCCGACGCCGACGCGCTGGTCAAGGCGCTGCGACGCGCCGCCGGCCCGTCGCGCTTCAAGCAGCTCGATACCCCTGTTACTTCGCCCGAAACTGCCTTCGTCCTCGCGCCCGATCCCGCCAGCGAGGCACGCGAGGCCGCCCGTGAGGTCTTGCGCTCGCTGGAAGCCGGCATCGGCCTGCACGAGGTCGCCGTCTTCCACGGCGCCGACTCCGCGTACCGTGCGCTCCTGGCGCAAGCTCTGGAAAACGCCCGCATCCCATTCTCGTCGATGCCCGGCGCGCCGCTCAGCGAAACTGCCGCGGGACGTGCCGTCCTTGCGATCGCCGAGCTGCCGCTGAACGACTACTCCCGCACCGCCGTGTTCGACTGCCTCGGCCTGGCTCCGCTACGGCCCTTCCTGCCGTCGTCCGATGGTAACGTTCCGTCTCAGACGTCCCCCTGGCTAAGGCTGGCCCGCGAAGCCGGCGTCACGAAGGGCATCGAACGCTGGAGCCTGGGTCTTGGGACCTTGATTGCCGACCGCGAGGCTTACCTCGCCCGCAAGGATGTCGATGACGAGCGCCGAGGCTTCACTGAGCAAGAGCTCACTCACACGCGGTCGCTGGAGGGTGTCATACGCGGTCTGTTCTTGCGTCTAGAGCCGCTGCGACAGCACCGGGCCGCCGCCGAGTTCATCGAGGCCTTCAAGGCGATCGTCAGCGACTACATGGATCCACGCGCCCCGGCGATGGACTCTGTCGTGGCTCAGATCGAGCAGCTCGGCACCATCGACAAAGTCCACGGTAACTTCGAGCTAACCGGCTTCGTCGCCTCGCTGCGCGCCAACCTCGACGCCGCCTACTATCGCGAGGGGCGCCTCGGCGAAGGCGTCCTCCTCGCCGACTATCGCCTGGCTGCGGGCCTCAGCTTCCGCCACGTCGTGCTCTGCGGCGCTTACGAGGGCGTTTTCCCCGCCTCCGTCCCGCAAGAACCGCTGGTCGAGGACCGCTACTGGGCGGACTTGCGCCACGCCGGCCACCCCTTCCTCGAGGACGCCGCCTTGCGGCAGGAACGCGCCCGCCTCGCCGCCGAGCGCGCTGTCGCCACGGCAACGGATCGCCTCGTCTGGACCGCGCCCCTGCAGGCCGCCGGCGCCGGGCGCGAGCACTACCCTTCGCAGCCTATGCTGGCGGCCGCCCGTTTGCATGACGGGGCGCTCGCCTCCGCCACCGAGCTGCGCCGAGCCCCGGTGTCAGCCTGGCTACATCGCCCACCGTCGCCGCTCGCCGCAATGCTCACCCGTTTGCCCGTCGATCTCCCGGAGGCCCGTCTTCGCGCCGCAGTCGTCGCCCGCCGCGACCATCTCGCGACGCCCGGCTCCCACCCCTTGCGTCGCGCCCTCGATCTTCTGGCGGCACGTCACGGCGATACTTTCAGCGAATTCGACGGCAACCTCTCGTCCCTCCCCGGCGACGACCTCATACCGCGCCGTGGCGTTTCACCGACCTCGCTCGAGTACTACGCGGGTTGCGGCATGCGCTACTACCTGCATTCCGTGCTGCGACTGCGGCCCCCGGAGGAGCCGGAAGACCGCGATACCATCGACCCTCGAGACAAGGGAACGCTGGTGCACGAGGTACTGGATGTTTTCTTCAAGCAGCAGCAGGAACGCGGCCGGCCCACCGTCAACGAGCCCTGGACCGACGTCGACCGCGACGAGCTGCTCTCGATACTCGACACGGAACTGGAGCGCACCCGTCAGCGCGGCCGCACCGGCCTCGACGTATTCGCCGCGCACGACTTCCGCCGACTGCACGCCGAGCTCGCCGCCTTCCTCGACCACGACACTGCGTTCCGAATCGAGACCGGCGCGCGGCCCGTCGCCTTCGAGCAGCCGATCCCGGAGCAGGACTACGGCGGCATTCACCTGCGCGGTTTCGTCGACCGTATCGACGCCACGCCGGACGGCCGCAAAGCCTGGGTGCTCGACTACAAGACCGGCAGCGCATATTCGTACCGCGGTATGACGCCGGAGGATCCCCTCGCCGGTGGCTCGAAGTTGCAGCTGCCGGCCTACAGCTTCGCCGTGCCCGATGCCGAGACAGTCGAAACCTTCTACTGGTTCATCAGCTCGGCGGGCGAATTTGCCAGGCTGGCCTTCAAACCGACGCCTCAGAACATGGCACGTTTCGACGACACGCTCGGCGCCATCCTCGCCGGCGTTCGCGCCGGCGCCTTCCCACCCGTCCCCGGCGATGAGGACAGCCGGCGCCCGGGCGGATTCGTCAACTGCACCTACTGCGACTTCGCCCACCTCTGCTCTACACGCCGGGCCGATGAGTTCGAATCGAAACGTGGCGACCCCGCCATCGATGCCTGGGCCGCCGTCCAACGCGTCGCCACGAGGGAACCTCAATGACCGGCGACGCCCCTCGCACGGACAACTCGGCCCGCGAGCAGATTCGCGCGCTGCTGGACGACACGCTATTCGTCGAGGCCAGCGCCGGCACCGGCAAGACCGCCGCCCTCGTTGACCGCTACCTCGCCCTCGTCCTCGCCGGACGCACCGTCGATCGCATCGTCGCCATCACCTTCACCGAGAAGGCCGCTGCTGAGCTACGCGACCGCGTGCGAGCCGAGCTCGACGCCCGGCTCAACATCGAAACGGAGACGGATCGCCGCAGGCGCATCGAAGCCGCGCTGGCCGGCCTCGACCGGGCCCACATCTCTACGATCCACTCGTTCTGCCAATCCCTGCTGCGCTTCTTCGCTGTGCTCGCCGGTATCGACCCCGCCTTCGAGATCCAGGACGAGGTCGCGGCCGAGCGCCGCTTCGAGGAGCGCTGGCGCACCTACCTCGACAGCCTAGGCTCAGACCCCGCAGCCGTCGACGTCGTTGGCCGCCTGCTTGACCTCGGCATGACGCCACGCACGCTGCAGGATCTGGCTCACGAGCTCTGGCGGCGCGGCGAGCTGGCCGAACTGCTGGAGCGCGAGCCGCTGTCCGCGCCGTCCGCATCCTGGCCGGACCTCGCCGCCATGCGCAACGATCTCGCCGCCATCCCCACCGGAACAGTCGCGGACGACGACCGCTTGCTGCCCCGTATCGCCGAGACCATATCGCTCCTGGACGATCTCATCGCCGTGGGGGACCAGCGCGAAGCCAGGCTGGTCGCCGCGACGCTCAACCCGAGACTCGGGAACACAGGCAACGCCGGAAACTGGAAGGGCGCGATACCGGTCGCTCAGGCCCGCGAGATCACCATTACCGCGATCCAGACACTTGAAAGCACGCTCGAGACTTTGCGTTCCGCCGCCCTCTCGGACGTTCTGCCGCTCGTAGTGCGCTTCGTCACCACCGAGGCTCGAGATCGCGGCCGCGACGGTGCGCTCATGTTCGACGACCTCATCCTCAAAGTGCGCAACGTCCTCCGCGACATTCCGGACGCCAGGGTCCGCTTCCGCAACCAGTACGACGCGCTGCTCATCGACGAGTTCCAGGACACGGATCCACTGCAGGCCGACATCGCGCTCACCTTCGCTACCGACCCCGCGACAGGCCTGCCCGAGCCGGGCCGCCTCTTCCTCGTCGGCGACCCGAAGCAGTCGATCTACCGCTTCCGTCGCGCCGACATGGCCATGTACGCCCAGACGCGAAACACACTGCGCGACAGCGGTGCCGTCACCATCGACCTTTCGCTCAACCGCCGCTCCCAGCCCGCAGTTGTCGACTGGGTTAATGAGGTCTTCAAGGCCGTGATCGGCCCTGGACTAGTCGAGAGCGTTCAGCCCGCCTACCAGCCCATCGACCGCCAACGCAACGACGCGCTCGCCGGCCCCGGCGTCGCCTGCTTCGGCGGCGAGGTCGACGAGCCCGCTGCGCTGACACGCCACCGCGAGGCGCAACTCATCGCCGCCTACTGCCGCGACGCCTTGCGCCGGGGCTGGCAGGTCGACGACCGCAGCGAGCAAGCGGTCCGTCCCGCCCGTTATCGCGACATCGCCGTGCTCCTCCCGGCTCGCACTATCCTGCAGCCGCTGGAACGCGCCCTTGCCAGTGAAGGCATCCCCTACCGCGTCGAAGGCGGCAGCCTGGTCTACGCTACCCAGGAAGTACGCGACCTGATCAACTGCCTCACAGCGATCGACGACCCCAGCGACGACGTCGCCGTGGTCGCGGCCCTGCGCAGCCCCGCTTACGCCTGCTCAGACCCCGAGATCGCCTCCTACCGCCTGCACCAGGGAGGCAGCTTCAACTACCTTTGGCCTGACCTCCAGACGAAGGAGGGCCGCGTTGCCGATTCGCTGCGCGAGCTGCGCGAGTGGCATAACCGCCGCGCCGGTTCCTCGATTGCATCACTCGTAGATGCGTTCATCAGCGCCTGCCGTCTCGTCGAGATCGGTCTGCTCGACACCGGCAACCGCAACGCCTTCCGTCGCGCGCGCTTCCTCGTCGAGCAGGCGCGCGCCTTCGAGTCCGCCGGCCCCGAAACCCTGCGCGCTTTTGTCGAGTGGCTGGAGCGCCGCGCCGGCGATGCGATCTACGATCACGAAGGCGCCGCGCTGGACGACGACGAGGACGCCGTTCGCGTCCTGACAATCCACGCCGCCAAGGGCCTCGAGTTCCCGATCGTCTTCCTCGCCGGCCTTGGCACCGCGCCGTTCAACCAGCGCCCTATCTTCGGCCAGGACCGAAGCGACGGCCGGATCGCGGTGCAGGCAGGGCGCGCCTCCGCCTCGTTCAACCTCGGCGCCGTGGATGAGGTGATGCAAAACGTCGGAGCCCATGAGTCGGCCGAACGGGCCCGCCTGCTTTACGTCGGCGCCACGCGCGCCCGCGACCACCTCATCGTCTCGATGTTCCACAAGCAGGGCTCCCGCGAGACCTATGCAGACCGGCTGATCGCGGGCCGCGCCCACGAATTAGCCGCTGCGTTGCCGCCCGTCGCGGTCGCGACGCAGCGTTCGACCGCCTCGTTCGAGGGCGCGATAGTCGACCCCTTCGACGAAGCAGGCTTCGAAGAACGCCGCGCCGCACTCATCGACGCCGCGCGTACTCGCAGCTTCACCAGCGCCACCGCCCTCACCCGCGACGCCGAACCCGAGGATGAAAAGGACGAGCGTGAGTACGAGACCGAGCCGTGGTCAAAGGGACGCGCCGGCACCCACCTCGGCCGCGCCGTCCACGCCGCGCTGCAGAGCCTCCCCTGGGACGCGGACGACGAAGAGGTCAAGGCGGTCGCGACCGCGCAGGCGGTCGCCGAAGCGATTCCAGACCGCGCGGACGAAGCCGCGAAGTTGATCCGCGTCGCGCTCAGCTCACCCGCCGCTGAACGCGCCCGCACGGCGCGGCGCGCCCTTCGCGAAGTGCCCTTCGCCTTCCTGGACGGATCTGCGTCACCGCCCGTCGTCGTCGAGGGCTTCGCCGATCTCGTGATCGAAACCGACGACGGCCTCGAGATCGTCGACTGGAAGACGGACCACGTGGCCGCGTCCACGGTTGATGAGCGACTCGCGAAGTATCGCACGCAGGCCGGCCTCTACGTGCTAGGGCTGGAGAAGGCACTCGAGTCCACTGGTAAAAAGGTGACGTCGGTCAGCTACGTCTTCGTCTCGCCCAACCAGGAGCGATCACCCGGCGAACCCGCCGAGCTCGCCGCCGCCGCTCTGCAGCGCCTGCGCGAGCCCTAACCCGCTACTTCGTTGCGGCCGCGCACGCCTCCACCGCCGCCCGAGCCGACTCCATTCCCGGCCGGGCGCCCACAACGCGCACGATCGCGATATCCAGGCCCTGCGCCACCTGCTTGAGGGCCTCGGCAGCGCCGGCAGCATTGCCGTAATACCCCACCTTGCGCATCATCGCCTCCGGGAACGCGTCGATGATCTCGTCCGCGGGAGCCTTTGCTCGTCGCATGTCGTCGATGCGCCGCAGATCGTCCGTAAAGCCCATGCGCTCGAAGTGGGCGCGGTAGCTGCGCGGAGGTACGTCCAGCTGGCCCAATGCGTAGAACTGCATCGCCCGTGCATAAGCCCGGCGTGCCGCCCTCTCGTCCTCGTCGACGCAGACCCGGATGTACATCGCCAGCTTGACCTCGGATGGGTCGCGGCCGGCGCGCTCGGCGCCTTCTTTGACACGCGATCGCGCCAGAGCGATCGTCTCCGGGTCGCACCAGTTGAGGCTGACGCCGTCGGCCACCTCGCCCGCCAGCATCGTCATGTTGGGCCCCAACGCTGCCAGGTAGACCGGCGTTTGCGGCGGTGGGTCGATCGTCAGCTTCGCCCCGTGCAGCTCCACCGAGGTGCCTTCGTAGTCCACCGTCTCGCCGCGCACCAGGGCCCGAATCGTCGTCACGTAGTCGCGCATCAGGCCAATCGTCGACGTGCCGCGCATATTCCACGTCCGGCGGTACTTCGGCACGTCCGCCTGCCCGCTGCCGACACCGAGAATGAAACGACCCTCCGTCATCCGGCTCAACGTCCCGGCGCTCATCGCGAAGCCCATCGGCGTGCGCAGCGGTACCGGCGACACACCGATCCCTGTCGTAACGCCGCCGGGGATCACGTCCCGCGTCGCTGCCCAGCGCATGGCGCAGAGCTGAAACGAGTCCTCGCCGCTCCCCTCCGGCGTCCACACCTGCGTGTAACCCAGCTTCGCCGCTTCCGCCGAAAGCTCTGCCTGCTCCGCGTAGCTCAGCTGCAGCGTGCCATCGAGTCCAACTCCGAATTCCACGTCAATCTCCTCTAGCGGGCCCGGCCCGTATCCAGCGCTATCTTAGAGCGAAGCCAGCCAGCCCGCCGCGAAGAGCACCCCGACCAGCGCCACCAGTCGGAACCCCCAAACTTCGTCGTCCCGCTCCTCCGCAACGAGGTAGCGATGGGCCGTGATCAGACAGAGGACGATGTACGTCATCACCACCCAGACGATGAGATAAGACTCCGTCCCGGCGACCACGGTTCCGTAGTTGACGCTGCCCAGCGTCACAACGAGCATGACCAACGGCGCCACCAGGCACGCACCTAGCAACAACAACGACCCCGTATGCCCTAGTGCCACTACGAGGCCCCTTCGTCCTGCGTCTCGGTCGACCGCGAGGTCCGGCAATGTGTTCGCGACGTGCGCCGCGAGCGCCAGCGGCAATGCCAGCGCGTAAAGCCAGAGAAAGGCGTCACGATACACGTCCAGGGCCGTCCAGACGAACAGCGGAAGGATCGCCAGCGCCGCGACGAACGGCGCCGCGCTCAACCGCGAGTCCTTGAGACCCAGGTTGTACGCCAGTCCGCACGTCGTCCCCGCGATGAGGAGAAGCAGCGGCGTCACTCCCAGCGCCACGCCACAGGCTGTCGATACCGCAACGGCTGCCACGACGGCGTAAGGCAACAACCTCGCGTTCACGAGACCGGACGGCAGCGGCTTCCACGGCTGGTGCTGCGCGTCGCTTTCGCGGTCGAGATAGTCGTTGCTCCAGCCGATGGCCAGCTGCGACCCGAACATGGCGACCAGAAGCAGGGCCAACCGTTCTCCATCGGGTTGCCATTCAGCCGAAGTCAAGGCGACGAGCGCCGTCAGCCCCATTACGGCTGTCAATGGGAAGGGGTGGGCGGCCGCCGCCAGACCCTTCAGCCAAGTCATTCGCTTATCCCGGGTCGGACGGATAGACGTCCTGCGGTTCGCTTACCTCAGGCCAGTAGTACTTGTCCTCCCTTGGCCGCAGGCGTGGCGCCAGCAGTGCTCGGTGCAGGAAGAGCAGCGCCAGCAACGCCGCTCCCGTTGCCAGCTGAATTACGCAGCCCCAGCCACGCCCGTCGCGCAGTATCAGCACAATCTCCTTGTCGACAGCGCTGTCGAACATCGAATCGAAGATCCTGGCGCTCAGCCATGCCAGGAACGACACCACAACGGCAATCCCGGCCCCCGCTGCCAGCGGCCCCAGCGGTGATCGCCTGCCCACGGCGAAGCTACCCGCGAATACGGCCGTCAACAAGCCCCGATACGATCAGTGCCAGGCGCCACGTGCCATGCGTATCGGCGCTGAGCATCGAAACCGCCCAACGCACTGGGTCCGTCACGCTGAGATGCGTACCACCCTCATCGTCCTGCAGGACGCCGCGCCCTTCGGCGTAGAGGCGCCGGCCCATCGCATCGCGCAGCAGGTCGCTCAACGCCCGGTCATTCTCACCGGCCGCTAGCACCGCGTCTGACGGCAACAGCACAGCGACCGGCAGATCGTCGACCAGCACGCTTTCGTCCGGACGGTCGCGCGCCAACAGCTGGATATCGTCACGGTGCGCCGGCGCCCAGCGGTCCAGCTCGACCAGTGAAGACGCCAGCCGACCCAGCAAACGTGGCGCCGCCGTCTCACCCGTGACCTGGTAAGCCGGAGAAGGAGAACAGCAGCAGCGCCATCATCACGGCGACGAGCAGGCCTGTTAGCGGGTTGTTCACTGCAGGCGCTGCATGCGGCATCCCCGCGAGGCGGTCGTGGATGGTGCGTCGCTCCGCATCGCTGAGCATGTAAACGAGTCCGACCAGCGGCGCTACCAGACTAAGCAGCCCCATGGCATACGCCCAGCGACGAACAGCACGTCGCTCTCCGCCAGCGAGATTCCTACGTAGGCGACCAGGAGCCAGATACCGCAGAACAGCGGGTGGAACAGCAGCGGATGCAGCGCCAGCCAGTACAGCAGCAGCCGTCGAGCCTCCGGAGCAGACGCCGTCTTCGTTCCGCACGCGAAGGCCCGTGACATATTGACCCACGGTCTGCCCCCGCTTCAGGTGCATGAGCACGCCGGTGACCAGCCATGCCAGCACCGTGGCAGCCGATATCGCGGTAAACGCCCAGGCTTCGGCGTCCGTGATATCGTTGCGACCCTGGTCGCTATCCAGGAACAGCACCAGCGCTGCCGCGACCGCAAAGACCATCGAGAAGCAAAAAAGAACGACGCTATCGATGAGGTAGGCAAGAACCCTTGCGCTTGCCCCGGCGTGTGTTTGCTCGCTGGCGCCAGCGGTCGTCGCGTCATTTCTCATAGCGACTCCCGGCGCCGCCGCCCTCTCCGCCATCGTCCGCGATTATAGCATCGGGTCCGCCTAGCGCCTTGCGAGCGCTGAGGCGTGGGCCGTACGGTTGCAGTATGAACTTGAGCGCCATCCATCGACCCATGCTGCTCTCGCGGCGGGCCTGGGCAGGCGTTCTTGTCGTACTCCTCGTGGCCGCGGCGCTCATCGGTAGCTTCCGCCTCAATCGCGAGCTTAGCCTCAAGCCCGGCCCCAATGAATACAACCTCGGCGCCTGGGAGATCAGGAACGTCCCGCAGAAGTGGCTCTTCCTGCCTGGGCGAGTTCTTTCGCGGCGAACCGCCGCTCGAAAGCCAGGAGGCTCACCTGCGGCGCTTCTTCCAGCTCACGCGCGAGATCGCCGCTGCAGAGTCGCAGATCAGCGACACCGAACAGCGGGGCGAAGCGGTACCCGCCGAGTCGTTGGCGCTCCTGCAATCGCAGGTGCGAGGAGCGCAACCGCATCGAGAACCAGGTCGAGGCCACGCTGGAGGCGCGCATCACGAACGCCGCAAGCGATCTCGGCCTCACACGCTCTTTCCTCAACATCGTCTGGCCGCCGGTCGACTTCGAGTTCACCGACGCGCCGCGTACGCTCGTCACTTCGCCTCGCGACCGTATAGAGCTGCGCAGCGCGGATCTGCTGCGCGCCGACCTCTCGCTTCCGGAACTGGAGGCGATTGAGAATGAGACGGAGGCACTCAGGGACGTTTCGGCACTGGCATTTCCGATCGGGGGCGTCGGCGCCTATCCAGCGATCATCGACTACCCCTCCGATTACCGCCGCGCCTTGATCATCGCTGCCCACGAATGGACGCACCACTATCTCTTCTTCCGCCCTCTGGGCCTTCACTACTACTCCAGCAACGACCTGCGCACGATCAATGAGACCGTCGCCAACCTCGTCGGTAACGAGATGGCAAATCGCTGTCCTGCAGCGATGGCCTCTGACTGAAGCCCTTGACGCAGCCCAACCGCCGCCAACCAGAAACAACCCTGCGATCAGACATCGGCGCCGAGCTGCGCAGCTCTCCGCGTAGACGTCGACACGCTGCTTGCCGCCGGCGAAATCGACGCCGCGGAGAGCGCTAATGGAGGCGAAACGCCAGGAGTTGGCCGACGCTGGCTACAACATCCGCAAGCTAAACCAGGCTTACTTCGCCTTCACCAACCTCTACGCCGGTGAATCTGGCAAGCCCAGCAGCCGTAAACCCCATCGGCCCCAAGGTCGATCAGCTGCGGCGCCAGAGCGCATCCCTCAGCGAGTTCGTCGAAAGAATCGGCAGCGTGACCAGCGTGGCGGACCTCGATCGCCTGCTCACTGGAGACCGACCGCGCCTAGTTCAGGACGCTAGTTGTCTAGAGGTTTGCCGATAACCTGCACTGTCACTTTGGCCTGAAGCTCGCCCAACTTCTCGTCCAGCACCGTGAGCCGAAGCGTGTACTTGCCATCTGGTAGGCCTTGACGTATTCCAGGCGCCGATCGTGCCGGTCTGCACGTCGTTCGGGATTGGTGACGATGGTGATCCAACTATCGGGGTTCTCGCCGATGCCCCATTCGAGAGGTAGCCCTGGAAGTCAGGCGACGTCGCGCGGCCCAGGATCTGCACCACGCCGGAGACCTGCTGATTCTTCCGCGGCAGGAGAATCGCAGCGTTTTGGTTATCCGCGTCGCCACTGTCTACCCGGCGCCAACGCCATCACCTACGAGCACGATGTTCAGCGCTTGGCCCATTCCTCCGCCGCCTTCTTGTCTTCGTCGTGCTTGAGCCATTCTTCCGGCGGCACGAGCGCGACTTGTGTGCGGCGATACTGCGACGGCGTGCTCGAGGTTGCGACCAGGCCTGTCCGCGTATCGATTGTCACGCGGCGCCACCAGTCGTCTTCCTTGTCCGGTAGCTTTTCCTTGACGAATAGGTCCTTAGTCGTTCGGCCGCAGAGGGCGGAGGGCAGCAGACCGGACGGCACGCAGACCTCCGCCTCCACGACGCCTTCCGGGCGCTCCATCTGGCGTCACCGATAGGTCCTTATGGGCTGCGATGAACCCGTCCTTCGCGGCGCTGTAGAGAGATCGACGTGCTGTAGAGGTGCTGAACGCAGTCGTTATCGGCGTTGCCGGCCCAGATGCCCACGACAACGTCCGGCGAGTAGGCAAAACCCCAGGTCTCACCGATGAGGCCGGCGCAGCTGTCGCCCTCGTTGAACGGCTCGCTGGTGCCCGTCTTCACGCCGGCCTGGTAGTCGTAAATCGTGATCCCACCGCAGCCGAACACCAGACACTCGGACGTTCGGGTCGACGAGGATGTCCCAGATCAGATAGGTGTACTCCGGCTCGATGACCTGCTGTTCCTTGCGGTGGTCGTTGACGTCGTAGAGCACCTCGCCCTGTTCGTTCTCGATTTTCAGGATCGAGATCGGGTCGATCTGCCGCTCGTCCGCCGGCGTGCGGGATGATCGGCTCGGCGCCGCGCATGATGCCGCCGTTGGCCATGACGCTGTAGCCGATCATCATCTCTTCCAGCGTTACGCCGATACCGCCAGTCGCGATCGCCGGGCCGTAGCCGCCGGTGCCGCATCCGTCCCGTCCCCTCCCAGTAGGGTTCGAACGTCTGCGCGAACCCGAAGCGCTTCGCCATGTCTTCGATCTTGTCGGCACCAACCGCGGCCGCCGCCTTGTTAGCCGGGATGTTCATCGAGTTGCCTAGCGCATTCCGGATCGTCATCGGCGCGTTGGTGCTGGGAATCGGATCCTTCGGCACGAATGGCTTGCCGCCCGCCGGGTCCGGATATTCCACCGGCGTATCCAGCAGGATGGTGCCGGGCCCCCAGCCCAGGTCTCGAACGTCGTGATGTAGGCAAAGGGCTTGAAGGACGACCCCGGCGAGTTGCAGGCCGTGGCGTTGTTGTTCTTGCCCTCGATCTCCTCGTTCCAGTAGTCACGGCTGCCTAGCATGACGAGAATCTCGCCCGTCTTGGGGTCGATGTCCATCATCGCGCCGTTGTGGCTGTTTGAAGATCTCTCGTAGGTCTGGTCGGACCCACCGGCTTGGCCGTGATCGCGTCTTCCATGATCTGCTGGAACTCGTCCTGCATGTCGATGTCTAGCGACGTCGTGACGGTCAAGCCCGCCGCGAACCAGGTGTCCCTGCTGCCAAGGATCTGCTCTAGTTCGGCTGCACGTACTGCAGCACGAAGTGCGGCGCCCGGATCGGGAAGCGCTTCTCGGAGATGTTGATGTCCTCCGCCTTCGCCGCAGCAACCTCCGCCGCCGTCGGCGTGTAGTACGTGTCCTCGCCGATCTGGATGCGGCCTCTGGCGCACCATGAGGTCGAGAATCTCGTTACGCCGGGCCTTAGCCGACTCCGGGTGGTTAACCGGGTCGTACTCGGCCGGCGACTGGGGAATGCCCGCCAGCATCGCGGCTTCGGCCAGCGTCAGGTCCTTCGCCGCCTTGCCGAAGTAACCCTGAGCTGCCGCCTCGACGCCGTTGTAGACGCCGCCGTAGCTGATCTGGTTGACGTACCACTCCAGCACCTGCTCCTTGTCGTAGCGGTTCGTTAGCTCGATGGCGTAAATCGTCTCCTTGAGCTTGCGGTTGATGACCTTCGGAGCTGAAGCGCTCGCTGCGCTCCTCCGGTGGGATGTAGACGTTCTTCACCAGCTGCTGCGTGATCGAGCTACCGCCGGAGCCCTCGAAGACGCTGCCGCCGAGCGGCGAGTTTTCCCAGGCTGCGCGGAGCAGACCCTTGATGTTGACGCCCGGGTTGGTGAAGAAGCTGTTGTCCTCGGTCGAGATCGTCGCGGCCAGGAACGCCGGCGAGACGTTCTCCGATTGGACCGGCCGCCTCAGGCCGGAGCGGTCATCGACGTACTCGTAGAGCAGATTGCCGTTGCGGTCCAGGATCTTCGCGCCGGATGATGCTTCGTTGATCGCCAGTTCGTCCGGCGCCACGAGGTCGTCGGCGTAGCTGTTGTAGACGATGATGCCGGCGATCGCGACGCCGATGGACGCCACTGACGCCAACAAGGCCCAGCGCCAGCGCCAGCTTGAGCCAGATCGAGAAGCCTTTGCCACCGCCGCCTTTGCGGCGGCTGCGCCGGCGCGTGCGTCTCATCCAGGGGTCGTAGTTGCTCTTTCGGCTCGCCATGTCTTATTGGTCTACGTGCGCTCCAGCACCAGCAGATGCGACAGGCCAAGCCGCTGCAGCCAGGTGTGCTCCAGCGTGTACGTCACGCTGCGCAGCACCCGGCCCAGCTTCGGCCGGCGCGCCAGGACGTTGTCGAAGCCGGGGAAGATGACACGCCAGTCCGCCCAGCGCCCGTCCAGCCCCTGCGTAATCTTCTCCAGTCGTGCCCTTCGTGTAGGCGCGCGCGTGCGGCACCAGGCGATTGCGTATCGGGTCCGGCAGGTAGTTCACCAGCGGGATGTTGCCGAAGACGTAGCGCTTGCCCAGGTACACGCCGTGCGTCTCGAAGGGATAGAAGCGGTTCGGCGCGAAGATGATCACCTTGCCGCCGGGCTTGGTTACGCGGAGCGCCTCGCGCAGCGTGTCGCGGTCGTTGCCCACGTGCTCGATGACCTCGTTGAGCAGGACGCCGTCGAAGACTCGCGTCGGCGTAGGGCAGATGCTCGCTCAGCGCGATGCCGAGCCGCGCGACGCCGTTCTCGGCGCCCTCGACGACCCGCGGCGCGTCGATGTCGATGCCATAGGCCTGGTCTGTGAACTCGCTGATGCGCCGCACGTAAGCGCCGAGGCCGCACCCGATGTCGAGGACGCGCGCGCCTTCCAGGTTCAGGTAGCGCCGAACCATATCCAGGCGCCGTTCCTGGCCAAAACGCCAGACGTAGCTTGGGTTTCCGAGGACTACCTGGTCGAGGCTGCTGGCGTGATCCGGCGTCTGGCCTTCGGCCGTCGCCGACGTGTTGGTCAATCCGTTCTCCTAACCCCGCCAGCAATCATCCTAGCATGCCCGCGAGCACCCGATTTGTTAAGGCGGCGCCCGCTTCCAGATTGCCCGATTGGCAGAATGCCCGATACACTCGCCTCAAGATGCCACTCTCCCGAGACGAAGTTCTGCACGTCGCGCGCCTGGCCCGTATTGGTCTGACGGACGCCGACGTCGAAAAGTTCCAGCGACAGCTCTCCACCATCCTCGATAACTTCGAGGCGCTGCGCCAGATCGACACCACCGAGCGTCGAGCCAACGACTCATACGCTGCCGCTCGAGAGCGTCATGGCCGCGGACGAGCCGACTCGACTCGCTTACCGCCGATGAGGTGCTCGCCAACGCGCCGCTGCATCACGACGGCTACCTGCGCGTCCGCGCCGTTCTGGACGAGTAGGCGCCTTGCCTGAGCTCTACGACCTCACAATCACCGAGGCGCACGACCTTCTGGCGAAGCGTGAAGTCAGCTCCCGCGAGCTGACCCGCGCCGTGCTCGACCGCATCGCCGCTGTGGACGATCGGGTGCGCGCCTACGTCACCGTCACCGAGGACGTCGCGCTGCGAGCAAGCCGACGCCGCCGACAGCCGCATCGGCCGCCGGCGAATGCCGAGCCCGCTGACCGGCATCCCGGTCTGCATCAAAGACGTGCTCTGCACCCGCGGCGTCCGCACCACCTGCTCCTCGCGCATGCTGGAGAACTTCGTCCCGCCCTACGACGCCCACGTCGTCGAACGGCTGCAGGCGCAGGGCTCCGTCATGGTCGGCAAGTCCAACATGGACGAGTTCGCCATGGGCTCCTCCAACGAAAACTCCGCCTTCTTCCCGACCCACAACCCCTGGGACCTGGACCGCGTGCCCGGCGGCTCCTCCGGCGGCTCCGCTTCGGCCGTCGCCGCCGGCGAGTGCACCTACGCCCTCGGCTCCGACACCGGCGGCAGCATCCGCCAGCCCGCGGCGCTCAGCGGCGTCGTCGGCGTCAAGCCTACCTACGGGCGCGTCAGCCGCTACGGCCTCGTCGCCTTCGCCAGCTCGCTCGACCAGATCGGCCCGCTGACCCGCAGCGTCGAGGACGCCGCGCTCGTCCTCAACGCCATCGCCGGCCACGACACCCGTGACTCCACCTCGGCGCCGCTCGACGTGCCCGACTTCACCGCCAACCTCGACGGCGACCTGCAGCGGCGTCCGCCTCGGCGTCCCGCAGGAGTACGTCACCGACGACCTCGACCCCGGCGTGCGTGACGCCTTCATGGCGTCGGTCGAAGTGCTCAGGGGCCTCGGCGCCGACGGTCGACTTCGACCTCTCGCTGCCGAGCACGCCCGCCGCGCTCGCCGTCTACTACGTCATCGCCCCGTCCGAGGCCTCCGCCAACCTGGCGCGCTACGACGGCGTCAAATACGGCTACTCGTTTCAGGACGGCGCCAGCATGTGGGAGAACATGGAAACGACGCGCGGCGACGGCTTCGGCGACGAGGTCAAGCGCCGCATCATGCTCGGCACCTACGCGCTCTCCGCCGGCTACTACGACGCCTACTACCTCAAGGCGCAGCAGGTTCGCACCCTGATTCGCCGCGAGTTCGACGCCGCCTTCGAGCGCTACGACGCCATCGTCGCGCCGGTCACGCCGACGCCCGCCTTCAAGATCGGCGAGAAGGTCGACGACCCGCATGGCGATGTACCTCAACGACGTCTTCACGCTACCGGTCAACATCGCCGGACTCCCCGGCGCCTCCGTGCCCGGTGGCTTCGTCGAGACCGACGGTAAGCAGCTGCCCGTCGGCCTGCAGGTCATAGCCAGGCCCTTCGACGAGGCGTCGATGCTCCGAGTCGCTCACGCCTACGAGCAGGCCACCGACTGGCACACCCAGCGGCCTCAGCTCTAGGAAGCTTAACTCGCGGACGAATATTTCTCTGTTCCTAAGCTCGATTGCTGCCCTATACTTCACCAATGCTTGCCGGCCATAGGTCCGCGAGGCGTGGAGCCGTATCCTCCAAGCTGGATCTCATCTCAGCCTCTGGCATCACGACGGTTCTTCGAACTCATCGCTACCACAGATGGGGTCATCTCGCTCGGCGTCGGCGAGCCAGACTTCACCACGCCAAACCACATCAGCCAGGCTGCAATCCGCTCCGTCGAGGCAGGGCACACTGCCTATACTTCCAACTCCGGCCTCCCGGAGCTGCGCGAGCTGATCGCCGCCGCACCTCGAGCGACTCTACGGCGTCTCCTACGACCCCCACACGGAGATCATCGCCACGACAGGTGTCAGTGAGGGTCTCAACCTCGCGATGCAGGCCATTCTGGACGACGGCGACGAGGTGCTATCGAGCGATCCTGCCTACGTCGCCTACCCGCCTAACGTCGTCTTCGCCGGCGGCAAGTTCGTCACCGTACCGACCACCGCCGCCGAGGGATTCCAGCTGCAGGGCGACCAACTCGAGAAGTACATCACGCCGGCTTCTAAGGCGGTGCTGCTCGGCTACCCGGCAAACCCGACCGGCGCCGTCATGGACCGCTCAACCCTCGAAGGCGTGGCCGAGGTCGTAGAGCGCAACGACCTCTTCGTCATCTCGGACGAAATCTACGACCGCCTCACCTACGGCGTCGACCACGTCTGCGTCGCATCTCTGCCTGGCATGAAAGAGCGCACCATCCTGCTTGGCGGCTTCTCGAAGTCCTACGCCATGACGGGCTGGCGCTTGGGCTGGGTCTGCGCCCCGGCCCACATTACCGACGCGATGATGCGCGTGCACCAGTACGTCATGATGTCCGCCCCCACTGCCGCGCAGTACGCCGCCATCGAGGCGCTGCAGCACGGCGAAGAAGACGTGCAGGGCATGCTGGGCGAGTACGCCCGTCGCCGCGCGCTGGTGATCAAAGCCTGTTGGGACATGGGCCTCGACCTCGTCGAGCCCCGCGGCGCCTTCTACGCCTTCCCTTCGATTCGCAGCACCGGACTCGAAGACGAGGAGTTCGCCGGGCGCCTGCTGCTGGAAGAGAAAGTCGCCGTCATCCCTGGCAGCGCTTTCGGCCCGGGCGGCAACGGACACATCCGCATCTGCTACGCCCAGGAGTACTCACAGCTCGAAGAAGCCCTCGTGCGCATGGGCCGATTCGTACAGCGCTACCGTACCGTTACAAAATAGGATTCCTGCCCCTAGTTCAGGTTCTACGAGGCCCTTTAGGGGAGCTTGGGGTGTCCCCTGCTTTCAACTCTAACTATGGAGTTCCGGTCGCCTCCGGCGTTCCGCCGGCTGCCGGCGCTGACGTTGGCGTCGGCTCCGGGTCCGTTGTCGAGTCCGGGTAGCGCAGGTATTCCGCCGCCACCCAGCCGTCCCGGCCCTCAACGCGCCACCATACGCGGTTGTTAGCCTCCTCCGGCCCCGCCGATAGCGCGATGGCGCTGCCTTCCGTGATGCAGTCGACAGCATCGCCCGCCGGCTCCGTCCGTACGTTCAGGCACGACCCGGTCCCGATCACCACCACTTCGGCGCCAACCTTGAGCGGCCACGGGATGCCCGGAACGGCCGCGCTCTCGGGCGTGATAGGCGTCGATTCCACGACGCGCCAGGCGCCGCCCTGCATCTCGACGAAGACCCATTCGGTCCCCTCGGCGAAGGCCTGGCCCAGTACGAAGGCATGCACTCCCTGCCGTTCTCCGCGGTAGACGGAGCAGACCTTGCCGACGTCGGCCGTCGCGTCGGCGTCGGCGCAGCCACCCGCGTACTCGGCCCCTTGCGTGCCCTGCACGTACTGCACGACGGCCGATTCTTGCTGCGAACCAGTTGGAACCGTCGGCGTGACTGCGGGCGTCGCCGTCGCGACGGGCGGACCGTCTCCAGAGTCGCCGCCCGTACATACGACGGCGACCAGGGCGATGATCACGACCAGAACGGCCATGCCTGCGATTGGCAGTAGGAGATTGCCGCCAAGTCCTCGGCGGCCTTCAGGTTCCATCATGCGGGGCTAACCTCGGCGGATAAGGTCACTTCTCCTATCCTAACCCGCGAAGCCGCTCTTCGGGGCGTCAGACCAGCGACAGCAGCAGCTTCGCCAACTCGTCTGGCTTCGTGACCATCGAGTCGTGACCGGCGGGAAGCTCGCGATACTGCCACGTTGGCCTGTCCTTCACCCGCGATGCAGCCTCCAGGAAGAAGGGCGATTTGGACGTCCGTACGTAGGTCCGCTTGAAAGCTTGCACTTCCAGCGGCTTTGGCATCTGCACGCGTTCTGTCATCGTGCCGCGCGGATGCGGCGTCATCTTGGCTTTGATCCATGCCAGGTCGGCCGTATCCGTCACGTCAAAGTCGCCGATCGGAGCGTCCGGTACTCCCACGCGCCAGTCCGGCCCCGAGACCATGGCCTCGGCGATAGGTCCCACGTTCTGCACGAAGGTTTCGCCGTCCTCCTTCGGGACGAAGGCGTCCAGAAAGACAAGGTGGCTGATCTGGTCCGCGCGCTCCGCGGCGACGCCTGTAATCACGAAGCCGCTGTAGCTGTGACCGACCAGCACAATGTCGCTCAGGTCCTCATAGTCAATTAGGTTGACGACGTCCGTGACGTGCGTCGTGAGGTTCACGTCGTCCGACGCGAGATGTCGGCGGTCCGCCAGCCCCGTCAGCGTCGGAGTGAACACCGTGTGGCCCTTCTCCCTCAGCAGCGGGGCCACACGATTCCATGCCCAGCTCCCATGCCAGGCGCCAATTACCAACACGTAGGTTGCCATGCTTACTCCCGCAGATTGCTCATCGTGCGCCGTATCAGCTCGGCCTCGTCCAGCCGCCCCAGCAGCGCCTGGCACAGCTTGACCTCTGCCACTAAGGTCGAGAGCAGCGGCGGCGCCTCCGGAGAAACGTTGCCGTCGTCATCCGCCGCTAACAGCGCCGCGCCGAGGTCGTACGCCACGTAATCCAGCGGGTCTTCGAGGAACGAGATGTCGACCTGTTCTGCGATGACGCCGTCGACGCCGAGCACACGACAGGCCGTTTCGTCACGCGCCAACTCAAGGAGCTGACCGACCAGCTTCTCGACGCGACTGCGGCTCTCCCAGCTATCGCCCGATTCGTTCAACGCACTTAGGTATTGTTACCGCCGTGGCCAGACGACCCGCCGTTGTTGATGCCCGCGGCGCTCGACATGTTGCGTGCGAAGCCCTGCACGAAGCTGGTCAGCTCCATCGGTACGACCCACTTCGTCGAATCGCTGCCGGCCAGCGACTTCATCATCTCCAGGTACTGCAGCGCCATGGTGTTCTGGTCAACCAGGCTGGCCGACTGGAAGATGCGGTCCAGCGCCATCGAGAAGCCCTCTGCGTTAAGGATCGCTGCCTGCCGGTTACCCTCGGCGCTCAGGATCGCAGCCTGCTTCTGACCCTCGGCGTTGAGAATCGCAGCCTCGCGGTTGCCGTCGGCGATCTTGACCGCAGCCTCGCGCGTGCCGTCGGCCTCGGTAACCGTAGCGCGGCGGAAGCGCTCAGCCGACATCTGGCGGCTCATCGCCTCCTGGATGTCGCGCGGCGGCAGGATCTCGCGGATCTCGACCGCGTTGACCTTGACGCCCCAGCGGTCCGTCACCTCGTCCATGCGCGACTGCATCAGCGCGTTCATCTGCTCTCGTTTCGCCAGCACGTCATCGAGGTTCATGTCGCCGACTACGGCACGGAGCGTCGTGATCGCCATGCCGCGCGCCGCCAGCCTGTAGCTCTGTACCTCCAGCACTGCCATCTCCGGCACGACGACACGAAGGAAGACCAGCATGTCTACGGTGACAGGAGCATTGTCCTTCGTGATACAGGTCTGAGGCTCAACGTCGAAGACCTCTTCCCGCAGGTCGACGGTAATGGTCTGGTGGACGAACGGCACAACCCAGACCCAACCCGGGCCACGCGGAATGCCGTCATATTTGCCAAGCGTGAAGCGCACCACGCGCTGATACTGCGGAACGATCTTGAAAATAAACGCCACACCCCACCTCCGTGGACTACACCATCGCTTGCGTGAATTGTCCCACAGTGGCTAGAGGTGTCAAACTAGAGGCGTCCGCGAAGTCGCTCTCGGCTTCGATTCAGGAGATTAACGACGCAATCGCGGCCGCTTCATGCCGCCACGCGGTGGTTACATCTTCTCCGGCGCGCTCATCCCCATCAGTACCAGCGCGCTCGCCAGGACGATCTTCGCCGCCGTGATCAGGCGCAGGCGAGAGCGCGTCAGGTCCGGCGCGTCCTCGTCCAGCACGCGGCACTTCTCGTAGAGGTCGTGAAACGCCGTCGCCAGTTCCATTGCGTAGTGCGGCAGGTGGTGCGGCTCGTGATTCTGCGCGATCAACTCGACGAGCTCCGGCAGTTGCAGCATCTTGCGCAGCAACGTCAGCTCAGCCTCGTGCC
The DNA here is from genome assembly GCA_963766645.1 of uncultured Chloroflexia bacterium. GTDB lineage: Bacteria > Chloroflexota > Dehalococcoidia > DSTF01 > WHTK01 > WHTK01. The sequence continues at coordinate 824,004 of CAVYAY010000003.1, forward strand.
GCAGCAGCGTGACGTCGCCATCCTCGTACTTCAGGCCGCGTTCCGCTGCCTGCATGAGGATTCCCGCGCTGCGAGCGTGCGCGTACTGCACGTAATACACCGGGTTCTCTGTGCTCTGACGCTTTGCGAGATCGATATCGAAATCCATCTGCGAGTCCGCCGAGCGCTGCAGGAAGAAGAAGCGGCAGGCATCCGCTCCCGCCTCGTCGATCACCTCGCGTAGCGTGATGATCTCCCCCGCGCGCTTCGAAAATCGCACCGTCTCACCACCCCGCCTCAGCCCCACGAGCTGCCCGATGATGATTTCGAGCCGCCCCTCTTCGACGCCAAGCGCCTGCACCGCTGTCTTGACCCGCGACACGTGCCCTTGATGGTCGGCGCCCCAGATGTCGATCACCTGGTCGAAGCCGCGCTTGAAGAACTTGTCGTAGTGGTAGGCGATGTCCGACGCGAAGTAGGTCGGCGCGCCGTTGCTCCGGATCAGGACGTTGTCCTTCTCCTCGCCCAGCGTGCTGCTGGCGAACCAGACGGCCCCTTCCTTCTCGACTACGGCATTGCGGTCGCGCAGATGCTGCATCGCCACCGCGTAGGTGTCCGACTCCTCGTACATCGACGATTCCATGAACCAGACGTCGTAGGACACACCCAGCGCCAGCAGATCGTCGCGGATGCGGGCGATCATTTTCTCTGCCGCCAGACGCTTCAGTTCCACCGGCGTCTCCGTCGCGGCAAGGAAGCGGTCGCCCAGCTCGTCCTTGATCTCCTGCGCCACCTCGATTACGTATTCGCCGGGATATCCCTCCGGCGGGATCGCGACGTCCTTGCCGTACAGCTGCTGGTAGCGCGCGAACACCGTGTCTCCGAAGACCTGGGACTGTGTCCCGGCGTCGTTGATCAGGTACTCCTTCTCGACGTCGTAGCCCGCCGCCGCCAGCGTCCGCGCCAGCGAGTCGCCGATCGACGCCCAGCGTCCGTTGCCTACGTGCAGTGGTCCCGTCGGATTGGCGCTGACGAACTCGACCTGCACCCTCTTGCCGGCGCCCATGTTGCTGCGCACAAAACCGTCGCCGAGCGACAAAACGTTGTTGACCTGCTCGGCCAGCCACGCGTCGGCGAGGCGAATGTTGATAAACCCGGGCGGCGCCACCGACACCTCGCCCACGGCGTCATGGACCTTCGATGTGCTTCGAGATCGCCTCTGCCAGCTGCATCGGGTTCTGGCGCGCCGCCCGCGATAGCTGCAGCGGCAGGTTGGAAGCGTAGTCGCCATGTTCGGGGCGCGAAGGACGCTCGACGCTAGGCGGCGGCAACACCACGGTCGGTATCTCACCCGCCGCTTGCGCCGCCTTCGCCGCAGCGTCTATCAGCTCCGCGATCTCGTCTCGAATTGCCATGCTCGCAGGCCTCTCAAAAGCGAAATCCGCCCTTCCGGGGAGAAGGACGGCGAACAAACCGAAATGTTAGGCGCTCCCGCCCCGTCGGTCAACGAGCGGGACAGCTCTCATCGATCCGCGCGAAAGACTTCTACACGCGCTGCGCGTTCGCCAGCTGCTGCACCAGGAACTCGAAGTACGCCAGCGATTCCGACAGGCTGACGCGGTCCTTGGCCCACACCGCCTTCGGCGCGCCGTCGTCCTGGACCACGACGCTGATTGTCCCGGTGCCGGGCCACCAGTTGGAGCGCCACTTGCGCATCGCCTCCTGCAGCTTCAACCCATCGACGCCCTCCGCGACGCGCGGTTGCCCCTTCGGGTCGAGCGGCTGCACTTCCGCCATCCCGGAAGGCGGTCGCAGCTCCGGACGCACGCCCACCAACTCGATGAACGTATCGACCATCTTCGTCGACGCTGCGGTGTAATCGCCCTCGTCAATCAGGCGCTCGGCTTCCTCGAGCGCCGCGCGGAACGTCGGGTCTTTGATGTCGGCAGGCTCCGCCATACCTCGCCTCCTAGATCGTGCTGTTGACCGGGTACTTGATACCGTCCAGTTGCTGCTCGCGCCACTTCTCGTGCAGGTGATGGCGTTCCTGGAACTCAGGCATGACTTCCTTGGCGAACATCTCGATCGTTTCCATGATGTGCTCGTGTTTGCGGAAACCGCCCTGGATCTGCCAGTTCATCAGGTCGACGTGCGCGTCCTCATAACGGCGCAGGTTGTCGCGCACGAACTGAGATGAACCGATGAACAGCCCCCGACCACCGGCCCGCAGCAGCGTGCGCTGCGTCTCGTCTTCAGGCTCCTCCTGGACGGGCTGGATTGGCTTCTCTTCACCCTCTTTGCCGAATTTCTCCGTGAACGTGCGGTTGAGGTGGTCCTTGCCGTGGTGCACCTCTCCGTTCGTGAACGCCAGCGAGAAGCCGAAGTACTGCGCGCCACGCATGCCGCGCTTCATCGCCTCTTCGTTCGTCTTGCCCATCATCAGGTTGGCGCTGGTCGAAATTGCCGGGTTCATCGCCAGCCCGATCGGCGTCTTCGTGCTGCGCGCCAGGTTCCAGTAGCGGTCGACGCGCTCCTCCGCCTCCTCCGGCGTGTCAAAGCCGACGCCGAGCGCGCCCATCCCGAAACGCGCGCCCAGCATCGCCGTCTCGAGACGGCTGGCGGCGACCCACAGCGGCGGGTGCGGCTTCTGCATCGGCTTCGGGATCACGTTGCGGTCCGGCATGCAGAAGTGGATGCCATCATGCCCCGGGTACGGGATCATCGCCATCATGCGGCACGCCTCGCGCGTTGCCTCTTCCCACGCTTCCTTCTTCTCCGCCCTCGGAGTCAGGAAGCCGCCCGTCTCCGTCACTGTCGCGCCCTCACCGGTGCCGAACTCGACCCGGCCGTCCGAGACCAGGTCCAGCGTCGCGATGCGTTCCGCGACGCGCGCCGGGTGGTTGTGCTTCGGCGGCATGTGCACAATGCCGTGACCGAGGCGGATGTTCTTCGTACGCTGCGACGCCGCCGCCAGCAGCACCTCCGGCGCGGAAGAGATGCTGTATTCCTCGAGGAAGTGGTGCTCGGTCGCCCACACGTAGTCAAAGCCCAGCTTGTCCGCGAACTCGATCTGCTCCAGGACTTCCTTCAGGAGCTGCCGCTCGTCGTTTTCATGCCAATTGTCGGCGTCCAGCGGACGCGGCAGCACAAGGTTGTAGGAGACACCGAACTTCATAAAACGCACCTCAATTACTACGAAACTCGAGTACTACGAAACTCGAGGGACTCGCGGCGTGATTATAGTCACGCCGCCGCCTTAGATCGATCAATCCTAAGCAAAAGACGCTTTGGCTCGGGCGTACTCACCCGTCGAAAGGAAACTCCCGGGCCTCCACCATCCGCACCAGCTCATCCACCGCCGCGTAACAGCGCGACACCAACTCCTGCGCGTACCCGTAGCGCTCTCGCGCCTCCTCGAACTCGTCCTCGTCAGTCAGGCGATGTGTCAGCCCACCCGCAGCGTCCGCGAACACGCGCACGTCCAACTGCAGGTCGACGTAGTGCACCGTCAGCCCATCGAATTGCAGCGGCGTCGCGACGTTGCAGTAGTAACCGTAGAGTCCTTCCCCTGGCGTCTCGAGGCGTATCACGTTGAACCAGCGGTCCGGCCAGTAATGCGCCCGTGTGTTGTACGGCGACACGTATTCGCCGCCACCCTCACGCTCCACTCGCAGCCCGGCGTCTGTACGCGTCACCACCAGCGCGTCGTCCGCGCTCAGCAGCCATGCCGGGTGCCCCCAGTGAAACGACCCGTCGAAGTTCGTCGCCCGTACCGTGACTTGCCGCAACCCTGGCGCTTCATGCTGTGGCCTACCCATTGCGCAGAGCCGTCGGCAACTCGAAATGACCGTCGGCCAGAGGGGAAAGATCCAGGACGCGCGTCACCGCGTCCAGGTTCAGCGGTCCGTAGATGTGCGGGAACAGCCCCCCGTCTTCGCGATGCCCCGAGTTGCTCGCCGCCTCACGCTTCAGCGGCGCCGTCAGCTTCGCCGGGTCGATGCAGAGCAATAAGAGCCCGTCCTGCCCGCCGTAGAACAGGTTCGTCGTCTCGACCACCTGCTCGCGCGTCGACGCGTGAATGAACCCCTGCGTTGTCAGCGACTCAGCGACGTACTCCCCCGCCGCCTGCGCCGCATCCCAGGATCTGCACTCCGTGATGTGAAATATCGTCTCGTCAGCCACAAGCGAATTATGCCGCGTCGCGCGTCAAGACACCTCGCCCGTTACGATGCGCCGCATCCGTCCCACCGCCGCTGCCAGCTCCCGATGCTCCGGCTTCGCCAGCCCCGGGTCGTCTGCTAGCAGCAGCTGCGCCTCCCGCCGCGCCGTCTCGATCAGCTTGACGTCGGAGAAGTCCGCCGCCTGGAACTCGGGCAAGCCGCTCTGACGCGTGCCAAAGTAGTCGCCCGGCCCGCGCAGACGCAGGTCCGCCTCCGCCAATGCGAAGCCGTCGTTGTGCTCCTCCAGCAACCGCAGACGCTCCAGCGCCGTCTCGGATGGGTCGTCCGACAGCAGTAGGCAGAAGCTCTGCTCCCCGCCGCGTCCGACGCGGCCCCGTAGCTGGTGCAGCTGCGCCAGCCCGAAGCGGTCTGCCCCCTCGATCACCATCACGCTCGCGTTCGGGATATCGATGCCGACCTCGACCACCGTCGTCGCCACCAGGATGTGCAGCTCGCCGCGGCGGAACGCGTCCAGCACAGCCTCTTTATCCGCTGACGACATGCGCCCGTGCAGCAGCCCGAGGTTCAGTTCCGGGAATACCTCCTTCGACAGCCGCTCGTACTCCTGCACCACCGACCGCGTCTGTAGCACCGCCGACTCTTCGATCAGCGGGCAGACGACGAACACCTGGCGTCCCCCGGACACCTGCTCTCGCACAAACGAATAGGCGTCGGCGCGGTCGTCCGGCGCCACGAAGTGCGTCTGCACCGGCAGGCGCCCCGGCGGCATCTCGTCGATCACCGACACGTCCAGGTCGCCGAAGAAGGTCAAAGCCAGCGTGCGCGGGATCGGCGTCGCCGACATGACCAGAAGGTGCGGCGTCGCCTGCCCCGTCTCCAACGCCCGGTCCTTGAGCGCCGCCCGCTGCATCACGCCGAAGCGGTGTTGCTCGTCCACGACCGCGACACCCAGGTTCTTGAATGTCACGCCGTCCTGGATCAGCGCGTGCGTCCCCACGACGACGTCCACCTCGCCCGACGCGATCGCGTCCACGACACCCTGCTTCGACTTCGCGGACGTCGACCCCGTCAGTAACTCGACGCGCAGGCGTCGACCACCAACCTCGAGCCGGCTGAGCAACGCGGTTAGCGTGGTGAAGTGCTGCTCGGCCAGGATCTCCGTCGGCGCCATGAGCGCGCCCTGATACTGGTTCGCAACCGCGATCACCAGCGCGGCCGCCGCGACCGCCGTCTTACCCGACCCCACGTCGCCCTGCAGGAGGCGTGCCATAGGCCGCGACTGCCGCAGGTCCTTGACGATGTCGCCCAGCACGCGGTCCTGCGCCCCGGTCATCGGCCACGGCAGCGTCTGCCGATATGCCTCGACCACGCCCTGCGCCCCCATCGGCGCCGAACGGCCCTCCTGCCAAGCCAGGCGCCGTTCCAGCACCGCCAGCTGCACGCCAAGAAGTTCGTCGAAGGCGATGCGGCGTCGCGCCGCCTCGTGCTCCGCCATCGAGTCCGGATAGTGCATCTGGCGCAGCGCCTCTTTGAGCTCCGGTAGGTCGTGGCGCTTGCGCAACTCATCCGGCAGCGGCTCCTTCGCCAGCCCGGCAAAGCGATCCACGGCCTCCTTCGCAACGCGACGCAGCGAGCGCTGGGCGACGCCCTGCGTCAGCGGATACACCGGTACCAGGCGCCCCGTGTGCGTCATCTCCTCGGGCCCAACCCGTTCCCACTCCGGGTTCTCCATTACCTTGCTGCGGTTAAACAGCCCCACCTTGCCCGCGACGACGATGCGGTCGTTAGTCTTCAGCTGCGCCGCCAGGTAAGGCTGGTTGAACCAGACGATGCGCATCGTTCCCGTCTCGTCGCCGACCATCGCCTGCGTCCCGGGCCGACGCCCCAGCCGCACCACCGCGGCGCTCCACACGCTGACCAGCGCCGTCTGGCTCTCCTCTGGCACGAGATCCGATATCGTGCGCACGTCCGCGTAGTCGTTATGTCGATTGGGGAACAGGTAGAGCAAGTCCCGCACCGTATGCACGCCCAGCTTCGCCAGCTTGGCCTGCATCGCGCCCTTGACGCCCTTCACCACCGTCACGTCCGCGTCCAGCGGATCGCTCGGCGGTAAAGGCGCGGCGGCGTTCTCGGCCTGTCCCGAAGCCCTTGTCGGACGAGCTTTCGTCGCCTGCCCGTCGTCGGTTGTCTTTGCCGCCTTGGCTCGCGTCACCCCCGGCTTCGCTGCCAGCACACCGCGCAGCCAGCGCTCGCGGGCCGCCGGCGCCAGCTCCCGGTAAGCCTTCGGCGACTCGACGGCGTCGATCATCGCCGCGACGCCCTTGTCCTGTCGCGCGTTCTTCAGAAAGCCGTCGATACCGCCGATCACGGCGCCATCGTCGCAGCCGCGGCGCAGCTCCAGCTCGATAACCTTGCGGAATTTGACGACTGCCTCGCTCTCGGGTTGGGAGCGGGCTTGTGCACTGCGTCGGGCGGGACTGACGACGCGATTCACGCTGAACCCCTTACCCGCGCAGCATAGCGCATCCGTTCGCAGCTAACAGCTTCGAGCTTCAGGCCTCAGCTTGTTCCAGCCTCCACCGTTTGTTACCCTACGTCGGCAATGGCAACGAAATGTGAAGTCTGCGGCAAGGGCACAACCTTCGGACGCAACATCCGTCACCAGCACTCCGGTCGCTGGCAGCGTAAGGCGCCCAAGACCAACCGTACGTTCGGCGCCAACGTCCACGTCAAGGCCCTGACTGTCAATGGCGTCACCCGGCGCTTCAAGATCTGTACGCGCTGCATCCGCACCACTGCCAAGGTCCGCTAACAACTCGGCACACCGGCCTCCAGAAACGCTCGCCGTCGTCATGACGGCGTTTCTGTTCGTTCACTCGGATCGTCTGGAGTACTATCGCGCCACCAACGCAGGGAGGAGCTTCAACATGCCAGCACCGGCTATCCGCCGCGTCGTCACCGGCCACAACGACGAAGGCCTCGCGGTCGTCGCCATCGACGACCTCGCGAAGGGTGAAATCGTTACCCAGATCTGGGAGACGCCCGGGCCGCTCTCAAACAATGTCGACGATTTCGAGGTCGGTCAGCGTCAACCCGGACCCAGCATCCCGAAGGGCGCCGCTCTGCGCTTCGTCGACATCAACCCCGGCTTTCGCTCCGCGATGCACCGCACCAACACGATCGACTACGTCTTCATCCTCGACGGCGAGCTCGAGATGGAGCTCGACGGCGGCGAGTGGGTCCATCTCATCGCCGGCGACATCGTTGTGCAGCGCGGCACGAACCACGCCTGGGAGAACAAGAGCGACCGCATCTGCCGCCTCGCCTCCGTCCTCATCGCCGCCGAGCCTGTCATGGTCAACGGTAAGACCCTGGAACCGACGATGACCTAATGCGCATAGGGTCGCCTTGAAAGCCGCCAAAACGAAAGGCGGAAACGACGCCGACGGCTAGGACGAGCAGAGAGGCAAGCGCACTGAAGTCAGCCACGTAGTACATCAAGAGGGCCGCGAAGCAGAGCACCCCAACTTCAGCAACGACAAAGAAGACCCTCCTTTCTTGCGGCACAGCGCTCCCAGGGCGGGCGACGGCTTCCTGGCGCCTGCCGCGCCGCAGCGACACACCTATCCCTTCGATAACAAGAAGGCAGGCCAACAGGGCGGCAAGAATGACTTCGAAGCTGAGGGATGTCAGTAAGATCAAGCCCAGGAAGAAGGCTAGTAACGTGATCGGGAATCCGAGCCCGATCGCGACTCTAACTCCCTTCCGCCCAATCATTCCCAGCCTCTAATCAGCCAAGCGCCTTCCTCAACGCCGCGATGTTCTCCGCCACCGGCGTCTTGTCGTTGTAGACGAAGCTGCCCGCTACCAGCACGCCGGCCCCCGCCGCGGCGCAGCGCGGCCCCGTCGTCAGGTTCACGCCGCCGTCCACCTCGATCTCGGCATGCAGCTTCCGCCGGTCGATCTCCGCCTTCAGGCGCGTCATCTTGCCCAGCGACGCCTCGATGAACGACTGCCCACCCCAGCCCGGGTTCACAGCCATCACCATCACCTGGTCCACGTCCGGCAGCACCTCGTCTATCGCCTCCAGCGGCGTTGCCGGGTTCAGCGACACGCCCGCCTTGGCGCCGATGCGCTTGATCTCGCCAAGCACGCGGTGCAGATGCGTGCAGGCCTCGACGTGGACGTTGAGGATGTCGCCCCCCGCGTCGCGAAACGCCTCGATCTGCGTCTCCGGGTTCTCGATCATGAGATGGATGTCCAGCGGGACGTCCACGGCCTTGCGGATCGCCGCGACCAGCGATGGTCCGAAGCTGATCACCGGCACGAAATGCCCGTCCATCACGTCGAGGTGGAGGTAGTCGGCGCCGCCCGCCACGGCTTCCTGCACCTGCTCCGTGATGCGGCCGAAGTCTGCCGTGAGGATGGACGGTGCGATCTTTACCGGCACGGGGGCCTCCAGATTCGAAAAACGTCTCGCGAACGTCTTACGCCGCCCGCCGTTTCGTCGATAAGTATTGTGACAGGCCCGCGCCCATAGCAAGCGCGCCTCTCAGGTACGAAGCGATGAAATACGAAATGCTCGCCATGCTGATCTTTTGCGCCGTCGTGTTTGGCGGCCTCGGCTACCTCTTTGTTTCGCTGACGGACGGTGTCAATCAGCCCATCGCCGCCGGTAATTCTGCACAGTCGACGTTCGCCGACGAAACCGCTCCTCCCGCCGGTCCTATTGTCGATACAGGCGCCCCGATTATCCTCGGCAGTCCCAGCATCACCACAAACCAGGCCCACGACGAGGTCGTCGTCGACTTCTTCGAATGCATCCCCGGCAGCGCCTCGCTCGACTTCGACGCCGGAACTGTCAGCTTCACCATGCAGGGCCTCGATCGCAACGACTGCGTCATCGAATACAGCGCTGGCGACAAGAACGTCGTCTGTTACGTCCCGAACGGCATCGGCGTGCGGCGCTTCTCGGTTAAGGATGAGGTGCCGGACCTCGGCAGCATCCAAACCTACTGCAACGCCAGCTAGCCCTCTTCCTCTCGGCGCTTCAGGATCACCCGCGCCCGCCGGATCGCCTGCGACACCCGTCGCGGTGCCGTGCCGCCCGGAACGTCGCGCGCCCGCAGCGAGCGACCAGACGTCGATCTCGAGCACATCCGCCTCGAACAACTCCGAAAGCTGGCGGTACTCCTCCAGCGTCAGTTGCCTCAGTTCCTTGCGATTCGACTCGCAATAGCGCACTAGGCGTCCGACCACGTTGTGCGCCTCACGGAACGGCATGCCCTTTTTCGTCAGGTAATCCGCCACGTCGGTCGCCAGCAGGAAGCCCCCTGCCGACCGCCGGCTACGCCCCGGATTGAACTGCAGCTGCGACACGAGGTCCGCCAGGATGTTCAGCGTGGCATTCAGCGTGTCGTGCGCCGTGAACAACGGCTCCTTGTCTTCCTGCAGGTCGCGGTTATAGGCCAGCGGCAGCCCCTTCAGCGTCGTCAGCAGCGAAAACAGCGTGCCGTAGACCTTTCCGCTACGCCCGCGCGCCAACTCCAGGACGTCCGGGTTCTTCTTCTGCGGCATGATGCTGGAGCCCGTCGCGAAGCTGTCAGGCAGCTCGACGAAGCCGAACTCCGCGGTCGACCAGAGCACGATGTCCTCTGCCATGCGCGATATGTGCATCATCGCGATGGAGCATGCCGACAGGTACTCCACCACGAAGTCGCGGTCCGCTACCGCGTCGATGCTGTTCGCCGATATCGCGCCGAACTCTAGCTCGCGCGCCACCGCCTCGCGATCGATGTCGTACGGCACGCCGGCCAGCGCCCCTGAGCCCAGCGGCAGCACGTCGGTGCGCGCATAACAGTCCGCCATGCGCCCGATGTCGCGCTCCAGCATCTCGAAGTACGCCAGCAGGTGGTGCGACAGCAACACAGGCTGCGCCCGCTGCAGGTGCGTGTAGCCCGGCAGGACGACACGCCGGTTCTCCGACGCCAGCTCCACCAGCGCGATCTGCATGTCGTGCAGCGATGCGATGCTCTCCGCGATAGCTTCCTTCATCCACAGGCTGAGGTCCGTGACCACCTGGTCGTTGCGTGACCGCGCCGTGTGCAGCCGTCCCGCCGCGGGACCGACGATCTGCGTCAGCCGCGCTTCAATGTTCATGTGGACGTCTTCGAGCCGCTCGTCCATCTCGAATCGTCCCTGCTCGATCTCCTCGCGGAGTTGCAGCAGGCCTGCCATGATCTCCTCGGCGTCCGCCGCCGGGATGATCCCTTGCGCCGCCAGCATCCGTGCGTGCGCTATCGAGCCCCGCACGTCCTCCAGCGCGATGCGTCGGTCAACCGCCAGCGACGACGTATACGCGTCGACGATTGGGCTGGTCCGCTGCTGGAAGCGTCCGCCCCAGAGCTTTTCAGCTGATGAGGGGTCTTTGGGAGACGCGGGAGTGGAGTCTTCGCTCACGGCCCCATAGTAGCCGCGCCAGGAAAGCCGCGCCACCTGGCGCCCCATCTCGCCTCCGCGGGAGGCGAAGCAATCCAGTCGCTCCGTTATCTTCCTTCCATCCGTCCTCTACCTACCCGGTTTCGACCGCCACCCACGTAATCCTCACTGCGAGGGGAGAGTGTGGAGCAGGCATCATATCCAGCCACAAACGCCCAACCTGCGACGAGAATATCTCGCACGACCTTGCTCTCATTGGTTACTCTATCCTCATGGCCAAGACAGAATCCTTCGACATCTCCACCGGCGTTGACCTCCAGGAGGTCGATAACGCCCTCAACCAGGCGAAGCAGGAGATCGCCCATCGCTTCGACTTCAAGGGCGTCCTCGCCGAGGTCAACCTCGACCGCGCCACGCAAAAGCTCACGATCCACACCGCCGACGACTACAAGCTCGAGTCGATCTGGCAGGTCATGGAGCAGCGCCTGCGCGCTCGTAAGGTGCCGCTGAAGAACATGCAACGCGGCAACCCAGAAAGGGCCGCCGGCAGCACCGTGCGCCAGGAGATCAAGATCGCGCAGTCGATCGACAACGACACGGCGCGCAAGATCGTCAAGTTCGTCAAGGACAAGGGCTACAAGAAGGTCCAAACACAGATCCAGGGCGACGAGGTCCGCGTCTCCGCCCCCTCCCGCGACGAGCTGCAAGGCGTAATGAAGGACCTGCGCGAGGAAGACTGGGGCGTCGAGCTAAAGTTCGGCAACTACCGTTAAGAGCTGCTTCTAAGTCTCCGATTTCGGTCAGCCAGCGCTGTGGCTCGCGGACGTGAAAACGCTGAACCCAACCGCTCGTTCGCATCGTCGTGAAGTTGCTCCGCGGCCACCGTCCACTGACGAGCATCCTTAGGCTGAATGTCTGCCCGACTTCGACGATCCTGTTAGCGAGATGACTACAGGAAAATCCGTGCTCACAATCGAAGGACTCGTCATCTTCGCTCTCTCAAAAATGAGACGCCGATTGGTAAGCCAGAGCCAGCCGTAAGGGAGCGGCCAGCCTAGGATATAGGTGCATCTTCCAGAGAGCACAAGGTGCTCGTCAGCTTCGAACTCAGGCTCGCGTAGGCCAAGAAGCATTGAATCGAAACGACCGGGGCCGTCGATTCCAGAACCCACTCTCTGTTAAGATGCGCCCTGCACGTCCTCCGCCGACGCCATGAGCCGCCGCTTCTCGACTGCCTCCGCCAGCTGCTCCAGCAGCGGCGCCGAGTCCTCCCAGCTAATGCAGGCGTCCGTGATGCTCTGGCCGTACTCCAGTGGCTGGCCCGGCACCAGGTCCTGACGACCCGCCTTGAGGTGGCTCTCCACCATCACACCGAAGATGCGCGTGTCGCCGCCCGCGACCTGCTTCGCCACGCTGGCGCCAACCTCGAGCTGCTTCTGGTGCTGCTTCTCGCTATTGCTGTGGCTGAAGTCGATCATGATGCGCTGCGGCAGGCCCGCGTCCGCCAGCGTCTTCGCCGCCGCATCGATGCTCGCCGCGTCGTAGTTGGGCTCCTTGCCGCCGCGCAGGATCACGTGGCAGTCTTCGTTGCCCTTCGTCTCGACGATCGCTGAATGACCTCCCTTGGTCACTGACAGAAAATGGTGCGGCTGGGCCGCCGCCCGCATCGCGTCCACTGCGATGCGGACGTTGCCGTCCGTCCCGTTCTTGAATCCGACCGGGCACGACAGGCCCGACGCCAGCTCACGGTGGATCTGGCTCTCCGTCGTGCGCGCGCCAATAGCGCCCCACGCGACGAGGTCTGCAATGTACTGCGGCGTGATCATGTCGAGGTACTCGCAGCCGGCCGGCATGCCCTCGTTCGCAAGGTCGAGCAGCAGCTCGCGCGCCACGCGCAGGCCTTCGTTGATCAGGAAGCTGCCGTCGAGGTTCGGGTCGTTGATCAGGCCCTTCCACCCGACAGTAGTCCTCGGCTTTTCAAAATAGACCCGCATCACGATGACGAGGTCTTTCGACAGCTTGTCGCGGTACTCGGAGAGCCGACCGGCGTACTCCTTCGCCGCCTTCACGTCGTGGATCGAGCAGGGCCCAATGACGACCAGCAGGCGGTCGTCCGCGCCGTGCAGGATGCGGTGGATCGCCTGGCGCGTCTCATAGACCGTGCGAGCTGCCACCGGCAGCACGGGAAACTCGCGCAGCAGGTGGGCCGGCGGAGTTAACTCCCTGATGCCGGCAACACGGAGGTCATCCGTCTGCAGCTGCTGCGCGTCGGTTTCCGGTGGGTCTTGTACTGTCATAGCTCTCTCAATATGCGTCGGTGCGCCGCCTCGAAGGCAACATTACGTCGACTACCTATTCATAACGCAAGTCGCGCGGGAGCTGCTATCGTAACAGGAAGCCTATTCACAGAAAAGCCGGGGCCGTCCCTATCCCTCGAATCTAGGCCAGAGTGTCGCTTTCACCGGACGAGATAGCCAGGCATGAGGGCGATAGCCAGGCCGCAAATGCCCTTTACGCCACGAGCGGCCGCCTACTACGCTTCCCGCATGGCCTATCCCACGCTCGAAGCTGTCGGCACGCAGCGCCTCATCGACGTCGCGGCCCTCGACCGCCCCGCCGTCTTCATCTGCTACGCCGAGGCCACACAGCACGGCGCCGACGCCATCGAAAACGCCATCCGTGTCCTCTACCCCGCGTCCAAGGTCCTCATCGCCCACGTCATCGACCTTCACACCGTCCCCAGCCTCTTCCGCGGCGTCGCCCGCAATATCCTCAACTCCGAATACGAAAAGGCCGTCGCCGCGCTCCCACCCGGTGAGACTGCGGAGCACTACGTCATCATCCTGCCCGACTGGGACGCGGCCTTCGTCACCGCCCTCGGCGTCACCGACGTCACGCAGCAGCTCGGCGTCGCCGTCTTCGCCGCAAACGGCGCCCTCCTGGGACTCGCTCAGGACGGCGACGAGGTCTCTGAGGCGCTGACGCTCCTATCCCGATAGAGAGCCGCGCCCACGATCTGTTCTGACTGGATTCATGGTAATCTCCTGACCCGTTCAGGGAGAGGAGTAGCACGTGAGCACGCACCAGTCCGGAAACGAATACGCTCTTCGCGGCAGCTCCGAGATGGACCGGTTCATGCAGGAGCGCCAGGCAGGGATTCAGGCCGCCTTCCTGCTGCCTCACCTGTCCCCTGGAATGTCGCTTGTAGACGTGGGCTGTGGCCAGGGGACGATAACGGCCGGGCTCGCCCGAGTGCTCGTCCCGGGAACCGTAGCTGGCTTCGACGTACAGGAAGAGCACATACAGGCAGGCCTGAGGCTTGCAGCTGCTGAGGGCCTGACCAACTTGAGCTTTCGCGTCGGCGAAATCTTTCAGGCCCCCTTCGAACCGGAGACGTTCGATGTCGCTTACGCGAACGCGGTCGTCTCTCACCTGCCAAGCCCGAGCGAGGGCATCCTAGCAATTGGTACCCTCTTGAGGCACGGCGGCATCATCGCAGTGCGGGATCGGGGTGGTGATCCCGTGTACGGAGGTCGCGCACCGGATGCTATGAAGCGAGTCGGCGAGCTATTTCAACAGACGATCGACTCGTCGAGCAGCAACGAGCTCGGCTCACAGAGGACGGGCGCTATGATGAACCGGCTCTGTCGGGAAGCCGGCTTCGAGGTTCTGCAGGTAAGCGCCTCCTGGGAGTTCCGGCGAGGGAGTGCCTACGGAACCTCCGGGACGCAGCATCCCCTGACGGGACCCATGGGCCAAAGGGCGATACAGCTTGGACTTACCACTCAGGAGGAGCTAAGCCAGGTGATGCAGGCGTTCGAGACGGAATGGGTACCAGACCCGGACGCATTCATGGCCATCCCCTGGTTCGAGGTCGTCGCTCGAAAGTCCTAGTCCAGCGAGCGCTTCTGACGCATCTGCGCCTGCTGCTCCACGGCCTGGATATCGATGAAGCCGCGCGCCTTCTTCGGGTCGTACTGCTCCGACGCCGTGTCGAACGACACCAGTTCCTCGCTGTAAAGCGAGTGCGGGCTATGCCGCGCCACCGGCAGGATGTGGCCTTTGAACAGCCGCACCTCGCTCCAGCCCGTCACGCGCTTCTGCTCGACCGCGTTGACGGCCAGCCAGCCCTCCATCTCCTGCGTGAACCAGCGCCCCTGATACACCGCCTCGGCCACGTCCAGCGCGCGCTTCGCCTTGTCGTTTAGCACGCGGTGGTCGTGTACCAGCGATTCCAGGTCCTCGTGTGCCGCTAGCAGGATCGCATGCGCCGGCGACTCGTACACACCGCGCGACTTCAACCCCACGTAGCGCGATTCGACCATATCGAGCAGCCCCACGCCGTGCTTGCCGCCGATCTCGTTGAGGTACTCCACAACCGGCAGGATCGACGCGTCCGGCTTCACCTCAACCCCCTGCCCCAGCCCGTTGCGATCCTCGTCCAGCAGCTCAGCACCCACAGGCTTGCCCTTGTGGAAGTGGACGCGGACCCGCTGCGGCTCGTCCGGCGTCTGGTCCCAGCGCGACAGGTAGGTGAACAGCACCTGGCGATGGTCGTCCTCCGGCTTCTCCAACGCACGGCCTTCGGAGCTTATGTGAAGTACATTGGCATCCTGCGAATACGGCGGACCTTCGTCGGTGCCGCCTGAAGGTAGCGGGATGCCGTGCTCCTGCGAATACGCCGCCATCACACGCCGTCCTCCTTCGCCGAAGCGGGCCAGGAAGTCGGCCTCTTTCCACGGCGCATAGATGTCGAAGTCCTGCAGCGTGAAGCGTGGGTCCTCCTGCAGCACGCGGTAGATCGTCTCGAAGCGCACCTGGTCGTTGCCCTTGCCCGTCGAACCGTGCACCAGCACGTTGCCGCCAATGCGCTTCGCGTATCGCATCTGGCCCCGCGCCGTCGGTATCCGCGCGATCGCCGTGCCGAGCAGGTATCGACCTTCGTAGCGCGCGTGCATCTGCAGCACGGGAAGGAAGAACTCGTCCACCAGCTCGCCGCGCAGATCCTCGACAAACGTGTCGACGGCCCCTAGTTTGCTCGCCTTCTCGGCCGCCGCTTCCAGGTCAGAATCGGGCTGCCCCAGGTTCGCCGTGTAGGCGGCGACGTCCCAGCCATTGTCCTGCAACCAGTGCAGTAGCACGGACGTGTCGAGCCCGCCACTGTAAGCCAGCACCGCAATCGGTTTCGCCATGCAGCGATGATAACGTGCAGCGCCTTTACCCGCTCGCCAGAACGAATCCAGGAAAGCGCTTTATCACCCCATCCTGAGCTTGTCGAAGGACGCAACGCCTCGTGCTTCCACAAAGCCACCTGGCAGGCCAAACGCCAACGACGTCCTGGGGTTAGTAGCTGCTGGTTTCAACCTGCAGGACCCGTCTTCTCCGTAACGCCTCGCCTTGCCCCAACTCCTGCCCCGCGCTAGGCTCGCAACGCCATGAGCCTGACCCTCGCCCTCAAAGCAGTCCTCACCGCTGCCTTCGTCGCCATCGCCATCGGCGCCTTCATGACGTGGTCTGAGCTGGACGACTTCACGAAGAACGGCTTCGACCGCGGCAATGGGTTCGCGACGCTTGTGCTCGGGATCGCTGGTATCGTCGGCACCGTTCTCGGCCGCCGGCCACGCGCCGTGTTGATATCGGCGTCATCCGCTCTGCTTTGTCTGCTCCTCGGGCTTATCGACTACGCAGACATCAGCAATACCAGCGCCGATGTCGGCAGCGGCCTGTATCTCACACTCGCGGGTGCAGCGATCGCCACGGTGACAGCGGGCGCGCTAACGTTCACGATTCTTCGAAAACCGGAGCCCGTTTCCAGCTAGGCAGCCTTCTGGCCCTCGTCTTCGTCCGAGCCGCAACAGCCGCAGCGCTGCAATAGCACGTAGAGGTTCACCGACCAGCCGACACCGAATACGTGCGGTGTGAATAGTCGCGGGTCATCCGGGTTCCACCAGCGTTCGCGGATCCGTGACGGCGTCGGCACGCGCAGGTCGTACGGCACGCCGGCCACCGTCCCATGCCAATCCCGCTCCTCGACGGGCCGCTTCAACTGCTGCGACACCGCCGCGATCCCCAGACCGATACCAAGCATCGCTACGAGGCGTTTAAAGGTCTTCATGACCTCAGTCTAGCGACGCCACCAAAAGACGATGAGGGCCTTTCGGCCCTCATCGAGGTCGGTCTGTCGCTGCAACTACGAAGCGCGGGCGATCGCCTTCTCCAGGATCGCCAGGCCTTCGTCCATCTCCTCGTTGCTAACAGTCAGTGGCGGCGCTAGACGCACCGCGTTTGGCCGCACGTTGTTCACGATGAGGCCGTTGGCCAGGCAGTCGAGCACCACCTTCTCAGCCACGTCCTGATTCAGCGCTACGGCCAGCAGCAGGCCTTTACCGCGCGATCCCGTAACGACGGGCATGCTGTTCTTCCAGCCATCCATCTTCTTCAGGACGTAGTCGCCCACCTTCGTTACACGCTCCGCCAGGTTGGTTTCGATCATGTAGTTCGTCACCGCCAGCGCCACCGCCGTCGTCAACGGCTCGCCGCCGTACGTCGACCCGTGGTCGCCGGGCGTGAACGCCGCGCAGCTCTCCTTCGCCATGATCGCGCCGATCGGCACGCCGGAGCCAAGGCCTTTCGCCAGCGTTATCACGTCCGGCTCGAAGTCCATGCCCTGGTAGGCAAACAGCGGGCCGGTGCGACACATGCCGGTCTGCACCTCATCCGCCATCAGCAGGATGTTGTTGTCGTCGCACCACTTGCGGACGGCCGGGAAGTAGGACGGGTTCGGCACGTTGACGCCGCCCTCGCCCTGGATCGGCTCCAGCAGGATCGCCGCCGTCTGCGGCGTCGTCGCGTTCTGCAGCGCCTCGATGTCGTTGAACGCCACGTGGATGAAGCCGCCGGGCAGAGGCCCGAACGGCTCGCTGTAGCGCGGTGTACCCGTCGCGGTTACCGACGCCAGCGTCCGGCCGTGGAACGAATCCGTCGCCGCGATGATGTCCGTGGCGCCGTTCTTGTGCTCCCTGCCCCACTTGCGCGCCAGCTTGATTGCCGCCTCGTTCGCCTCAGCGCCGCTGTTCGAGAAGTAAATGCGGTCGAAGACGGAGTTGTCCTCCAGCACCTGCGCCAGCTTGAGCTGCGGGATCGAATATACCGCGTTCGATACGTGGATCAGCATCCGCGCCTGTTCCTCGATCGCCTTGACGACGACCGGGTGGCAATGGCCCAGGCTGTGCACCGCGGGCCCGCCGAAGAAGTCCAGGTACTGCTTCCCGGCGTCGTCCCAGACGCGACTGCCCTCGCCACGCTCCAGCACGACCGGCATACGGCGGCCGGTGGTCATGAACACGCGGCTTTCGATTTCCTTCCAGTCAGGCATGGGGTGACTCCTTACTAAAACAATCACTGCGGGATTCAACATCCCGCAGCTACTCCGCGACTTGATTTCCCAGACGGGGAGCCGATTGTAGCACGTGGCCGCGCGAAGCTGCCGCGCCTATAATCACGTTCACGATGAACGCGCCACCTGTGCGGTACGTCAAGACCTCAGACGGATTCAACATCGCCTACAGCGTCAGCGGCCAGGGCCGACCCTTTTTGCTCCTGTGGGACACGCCGCACGGCAGCACTGAAGCGCTCTGGACTCTTCCTGCCATGCGAACGTTCTTCGAGCCACTGGTATCACGTTTCAAGCTGGTCCAGCTCGACAACCGCGGCACTGGCAACTCAACTCGCGGTCTGCGAGGCGACCATTCATGCGACGACTACGTTCTCGATCTAGAAGCTGTCCTCGACAAGGAAGGCCTGACGGACATCGTGCTCCTCGGCCCCGTTTTTTCTTCCCAAACAGCCGTTCGATATGCTTCGCGCCACCCACAGCGCGTAAGCGGATTGATCTTCCTGAACCCCATGCCGGCAGACAATCCCTGGAGGGGGATGAAGCTTTGGGAAGACATGTACACAAACTCGTGGGAGTTGTTCCTGAACACATACGTACAGGCCTTTTATCCGGAAGGCGGAGATGACTGGATCAATTACGTCCGCACAACGGCAACCCAGGCCGACTACCTTCAAAGCGCCCAAGCCTTCTCAAATGCGCGCGCGGAGGCCAAGCTTTCAGCCATTAGCGCCCCGACCTTGATTATGGCCAGCCGCGATCCCGCGTGGCCTCCATTGCTGGAGTCCGCGCGAAACTATGCGTCTCTCATGCCACGGGCTCGGCTCTTGTTTTTTGATGGCCGCCAGAATCGCGAAATCGTCAACGCCACCGACGGTGAGCTTCCGCCGGCAATTCCGGCCATCGAGGAGTTCGTCCAAAGTCTGCCGTCGGCCCAAGAAGGGCCGGTCGCGGCCACTCAGTTGCCCGACAACCTCTCCGAGCGCGAGCTCGAAGTCCTGCGCCTCCTCGCCCAAGGCAAGAGCAACCCCCTGATCGCCGAAGCCCTCTTCATCACCCGCAACACCGTCCAGAACCACGTCTCCAGCATCCTTATCAAGACCAACCTGAGCAACCGCGCCCAGGCCGCCGTCTACGCCAAAGAGCACGGGATCGTCTAAACCTCCCAACTCCTGACTCAATCTCAACTACTACATAGGTCCAGCTCGCTCGAATCTGGCGGTAGTTGACCTCAACTACTGACGCCCTTTTCGAGCCAAATTTTGCCCCTCCAAGAATCGCTGAATCGGTGGATGGAAGCGCCTCCTTGCGAAACGACACTGCTATCAGACAGTTCCACTGGGACTTACCAAAAGCAAGGAGAAGGAAAATGTTCTACCGCAACACCAACGACAGCAAACACCACAACAACATCCGTATCGTCTCGCTGGCCGCAGGGCTGGCCCTGGCCACCGCGGCCGTCATCGGCGGCAGTAACCTCCTCAAGGAGAACCGCAGCACCAGCACCGCACCGGTTACCCCGCGCGTCGAGCGCATCGCACCCCAATTCGGCACCGCCGCCGACGCGGTCCACGCCTCGCAAAACATCCGCGCCCCGTCGCAGTTCGGCTCCATGACAGACGCCGTCTCCGCGACGGAAAGCATTCGCCCACAGGCTAACTCGATTGACTCTGGTGTCGGCCCCTACCTCGGCCTCGGACAGGCCGCCGTCGGTCAGTCCTTCGCCACCATGGCGGACGCCGGCTACGCAGCGGTCGGTCTGGCATACGTCCAGCCCGCCACAGTTCCGAACGCCGCTGTCGACACTCGCCACCAGGCCCTTGGCATCGCCCAGCCCGCCGTTGGCCAGTCCTTTGACACTATGGCAGACGCTGTCTCCGCGACGGAAAGCATTCGCCCACAGGGCAACTCGGTTGACACTGGTGTCGGGCCCTACCTCGGCCTCGGACAGGCCGCCGTCGGTCAGTCCTTCGCCACCATGACAGACGCTGTCTCCGCGACGCAGTCGATGCTCACCGCACAGGAAGCGGCCTCCGTCAGCTCCACCAGCCTCGGCAACTTCCTCGGCCTGGGTCAGCCCGGCGAGGGCAGCAACTCCGCACCTCAGTTCGGCACCATGGCAGACGCCGACTACGCCAGCCGCTAACCCGGCAGGTGAATTTACAAGGCCACGTCCCAGTGGTTCAGGAGGCCGGGTTCCAAGCGCCCAGCCTCCTACTTCTTGCCCAGGACGCCACTCGATTCCGTTAGACTCCGCGCAGAGGCAATACAATTCGCGGAGGCCTTCATGTTCAACGATCGCTACGGACTCCCCCTCAGCACGTCATCGCAGACTGCCGCCGGCGCCTTCATCGAGGGCGTCGACCTCATGCTTTCCAACAACCCGGACCCGGCTGAACGCTTCCAGGCCGCAATCGATACCGACGACGGCTTCGCGATGGCCCACCTCGCGCTCGGCATGCAGCTCCAATTGCGCATGGACGCCCCCGGCTCCAAGATCGAGCTCGACCGGGCCCGCGAACTCATGGAGAACACTTCGAAGCGCGAGCAATCGATGATCAACGCCGTCGCACGACCCGGCTTCGTCGGCCGCGGCGGCCCCATCGAAGCGCTACCCCTGCTCGAGGAGCACCTCGTCAGATTCCCGCGCGACTACCTCGTCGCCAACCGCTACACGCAGACGCTCTTCTTCAGCGGTCAGCCGGAGGCCCGTGAACGCGCCCTCGGCCAGCTCGAAACGCTCGAACCCGTCCTCGCGGACGACTGGGCCTTCCTCGGCGGCTACTCGTTCCTTCTCGAGGAGCATGCTCGCTACGACGAGGCCGAGCGTCATTGCACGCGCTCCCTGGAGCTCTACCCGCGTAACGCCATCGGTGCCCACGTCTACTCGCACGTCCATTACGAGAACAACCGCCACGCCGGCGGCAGCGACTGGCTCAGCGCCTGGCTGCAGGAGTATGAGCGCCGCGCCGGCCTGCATTGCCACCTCTCATGGCACCTCGCTCTGTTTGAGCTGTCGCAAGGCCACTATGGCCGCGCCATGCAGATCTACGATAAAGACATCGCGCCTGCGACCGGCACGCCGATCAAACTCGCCGACATGGCGTCTTTCCTCTGGCGTCTGCAGCTCTACGACTGCGCCACCGGGGATCTCGACTGGGAGGCGATGACGCCACTTGCTGAACCCGCTGCAGCGTCGCCCGCCGCCACCTTTTTCGCCGCCCACGCCGCGCTCTGGGCCGCCGCCCGCAACGACGATGCCACCATCGCCGCCCTCGCAGACAAGCTGCGCGAACTCGGCGAGAAAGGCCATCCCGTCGCCGCCGGCATCGTCCGGCCCCTCGTCCTCGGCATCGCCGCCTTCGCCCACGGCGACTACGACGAAGCGATTAGCCAGATCGAACCCATTGCGGACGAAATCGTACGCATCGGCGGCAGTCACGCCCAGCGCGAGGTCTTCGAGGACACGCTGCTCGGCGCCTACCTCCGCGGCGGCCGCTACGACAAGGCCGAGACGATGCTGCGAGAGCGCCTCTCCCGACGCGCCTCCGCCCGAGACCTGCTACACCTCGCCGAGGTGCAGCAGGCCGCCGGGCAGCGAGCTGAGGCCGGCCCCAGTCTGCAGCACGCGAAAGCTCTCTGGCCCACCGCCGACACTTCGAACCCGGAGCAAGAACACCTGCGGGCACTCGAGAGCGCCTCCGTCTCCTAACCTGTAGCGGCAGGCAGCACCGGCGTGTCCGGCGCTTTCGCCCAGATCGCCAGCCCCACGGCGGCGACCGCCAGCACGATGCCGACGCCGAACAACGCCGCGCGCTCGCCGGTCAGGTCCGCGATCACGCCCAGTACCAGCCCGACCAGATTGTTCATCGCCCAGCCCAGGTTGGTCAGCGCAATCACCCGCCCGAAGTACTCCGGCTTCGCTGCCCGCAGGATCGACGCCATGATCAGCGTCTGAAACGCGCCCGCCGCCGCACCGACGAAGAAGATCGCGACGACGCCCAGCAGGAATGTCGGCATCAGTGCCATGACGGAGATGGTCAGTCCCATCGCTAGGCTGCTCACGAACAGATATTTCTTCAGGTCTGGCGAGCTTGTCTTGGCCGCGACGAAAAGCCCCGCCGCGAGCCCTCCCATCGCGTGCGTCCCGAACATGATCCCGAATCCCGCGTTGCCCGCGCCCAGCACGTCCTTCGCAAACGCCGGCAGCACCACCATGATCGAAAAGCTCAGCAGGATCACGACGATGAACGAGACCAGCGCCTCCAGCAGCCGCCGCGTCTCGAGCACGTGCCGCAGCCCCAACCGCATGTCGTCCAGCATGCCAACCCGTGGGGACGTGGCAACGCCCTCGCCCACGACTGCAGTGGCCTGTTCACCTACGGCATCAGCGTGTGCTCTGTACTTCGCAGTCGGCACGAAGGCGATCGTCGTCAGCGTGCCTACCATCACCAGCGCCACCGCAAGATAGGCGCCCGCGAACCCCGTCACCTGCCACGCCACCAGCCCCGCACCGACGAAGGGCGCGAACGACCGCGTCAGGTTTAGCGCGATCTGGAACTGCGCTGCCCCGTTGGCCTGGCGCGCCGGCTCCACCGTCACGCCCATGCAGGCCGTGATCGCCGGCCAGAAGAACGCGACGCCGGTGCCGAACATCACCACGGCCGGCACCATCAGCCCCAGCGTTAGCGAGTCCGTGAGCAGCAGCGTCGCGAGCATGACCGCCATGATCAAGATCAACGACTGCGTCATCAGCAGTAACAGCCGCTTCGAGACGCGATCGGCCACCGCCCCCGCGAACGGCGTCGACACTAGGATCGCCGAGCCGATACCAAACGAGATGACGCCAACGGAACTGTTGTTTCCTGTCAGGTCGTAAGCAACTACATTGTGCGTCGAATACCCCAGATGCAGCGCCGTCAACATCAGCGAGGCGTTCAGCCACAAGACGCGGTATGCCGGGGAGCCGAACGCGTAGAACGTCGACCCGGGGCCACCGCGAGACGGCGGTAGCGCGATGTTGGGGCTCGAATCGTCTCCGGGGACGTTGCCCTCGACTGTGGTGCTCAAGAAGGCTTCGCTGCTATTGGTTGCCGGTCAGGGCCACAATCTGCGCGATCAGCGCTTCAGCCTGGGCGATCTCGTCGCCGTATGTCGCAAAGTCGCCGTTCTGTAGCGCTCCCTGTGCACGCTCGAAGGCTGCTTCGGCCTGACGCGCCAGCACGGCCACGTCGCCCGAAAGCGGCAGCGGCGTCGGCGTAGTGGTCGGCACCGTACCGCCGCTCTGCGTCGGTGTCGGCGTCGCGACCCCAGTGGTCGGCGTCGGCTGCGTCGACGAGCTGCCGCCGGTCGGCAAAGACGACTCCCTCTCGCCGAACACAACCGCGATGCTCTGCTCCAGCGTCGGCTCCATCGCAATGCGGTTGCCGTTCACCACCACGACGCGCTTCAGCTCCGGCAGCTGACTCGTCTCGGCCTGCAGGTAAATCGGCTCCACGAACATGTTGCCGTTGCCAATCGGGATCATCAGCAGGTTGCCGCGGATCACACGTGACCCGGACTGGTTCCAAAGGCTGATCTGGGACGAGATACCCGGGTCCTGGTCGATACGCGACTCGATTTGCTGCGGCCCGAAGACCAGCGAGTCGGTTGGGAAGCGGAAGGTGACAAGCTTACCGTAGTTCTCGCCGTCTGAGCGCGCGGCCACCCAGGCAATCGTGTTCTGCCGTCGCGCCGGCGTCAGTGGCATGATCAACACGAACTCTTCCTGCGTCTCCCCTGGCAACCTCATGATCACGTAGTACGGCTCAACCGCGATCGGCGAGCTGTTTTCACCGAAGAGCTCCGTCGGGATGTTCCA
Organism: uncultured Chloroflexia bacterium; assembly: GCA_963766645.1. Classification (GTDB taxonomy): domain Bacteria; phylum Chloroflexota; class Dehalococcoidia; order DSTF01; family WHTK01; genus WHTK01. Next base: position 847,855 of record CAVYAY010000003.1, read on the forward strand.
GACGTCCTCCTGGTTGTAACGAGCTGTCGGGTCCGTGATGTGATAGATGCGGTAGTTGTTGATTTGCGCCAGGAACAAGTCTTCGGGATAGCGAAGATGCGCCCGCAACGACGCCGGCATCTCGTCCAACGGCGTGAACAGGTCCGGGAAGATCTTCTCGTATGTCCGGATTATCGGGTCCTGGTCGTCCACCAGGTAGAACGTGGTGTCGCCATTGTAGGCGTCGATAACGACCTTCACGCTGTTACGAATGTAGTTGTAACCTTCCGGCGCCGGCTGCGAGTACGGGTACCGGTTCGTCGTCGTGTAGGCGTCCTGGATCCAGAACAGCCGCCCGTCGGCCAACACCAGGTACGGGTCCGCATCGAGATCGAGGAACGGCGCGATGGTCTTGACGCGTTCCTGGATGTTGCGCCGGAACAGGACCCGGCTGTCAGACGTCAGGCTACTGGAGATCAGCATGTTGATGTCGCCGAACTCCCACGCGAACACGAGCCGGTTGAGGATCGACCCGAGAGATGCGCCACCATCGCCCTCGAAGACGTTCTGCGCGATCGTATCCCCTGTCTGGTAGTCGAACTCCTGCGCCGTCGTCTTGACGATGACGTAGTGATCCGGCTGCTCTCCGTAGTACAGCTCCGGCCGTTTCACTTCCAGCTCGCCCTGCACCGGGATGCCCTGCAGGAAGAACGCCGGCAGGCCCTCCTGCACGACCTCGTTCACGGGTGACATCACGAGGCCGTACCCGTGCGTAAACTGCAACCGCTGGTTAACCCAGCTCCGCGCGTCCACCGGCAGCCGGTCCGATGAAAGCTCGCGTCCCGCAATCATCACCTGACGGTCGACACCGTTGATTTCGTAGCGGTCGACGTCGACGTCGAGGAACTCGTACAAGGGACGGAAGGTCTGGATCTGCCCGTATGTATCGAGTAGCGGACGCACGTCTAGCAGGCGGATGTTGTTCACTGTCTCCTGGTTCGCATCGAGCTCGGTTCGCGAGACCTGCGCCTCCGCCGGATACGGCCGCTCCTCAATCGCGCTGAGTCCGAACGCCTCACGTGTTGCTTCGATGTTGCGCGCGATGTACGGGCGCTCGCGTTCCAGCTCGTTCGGCTGCACCGTGAACCGCTGCACGCTGGCCGGGTACAGCCCGCCACCCACCGTCGCGACGAAAGCCCACGCAATCGCCGTCCCGATTGGCAGCATCACGCTGCGCCCGAACGTCGTCGCCAGCAGCGCGATGCCGGTCGCCGCGGCAAGCACCATGCTGACGTAGATGAAAGGCAGACGCGCGTGGATGTCCGTATACGTCGCGCCGAACACCGCCCCGGCGTCTGAGAAGTTGAGGTCGAACCGGTCGAGCCAGTAACGCCCGACGAAAAGCGCCACGACGACCACCAGCAGCAGCGACAGGTGTACCCGGCTCTGCCGCGAATCTGTCCCGTCGCCCAGCATGAGGTAGCGGAACAAGTACAATCCCGCCGTCGTCAGTGTCGTCATGATCGCGACGCCCATCAGCCAGCCGTAGACGAAGCGCAGTGCCGGCAGGTCGAAGACGTAGAAGCCGATGTCTCGTCCGAACTGCGGATCCTTAATACCAAACGACTGCCCGTTCAGGTAGACGAGGATGATATCCCAGTGGCTCGCCGCGATGGTGCCGAAGATCAGAGCCAGAAATATCGACCCCGCGATCAGCGCCAGCAAATACACGCGGCGCAGCCCGGCCGCCTCTGTCTCGTCGAGGCCCGCAGCCGGCGTGCGCAGGATTGGCCTCGCGGCGTAGTACGCGTTGCCGGCGAAATAGACCAGGAACAAACCAGCGCCGCCCAGGAACAGCCACGCCTGCGTGCCGAGCACCTTGGAGTAGACCTTGCGATAGCCGATTCCGTCGAACCACAGCCAGTCGACGTAGATGCTCTTCAGCGTGTTCAGGATGATGTAAGCCAGGATCAGGACGACGCCGATGATGATCCAGCGGTTGTAGTTACCAAATGACCGGAATTCGAAGCGCTGTCGCCCGCCGCGACCTCTGCCGCCGATACGGAACGGAGCCGGCGGCGGCCCAAGGTCTCCTTCGTCGTCCCGTCGGGGCGGGAACTGGAACGTCACGTTACGCCGTCACCCTTGTGCCCGCCATAGCGCCGTCCAACACGGCACGCAGCGCGTGAGCCTCGCGCCCGTCAACGATGTGGCAGCGCGTACCGGCAGCGCAGGCCCGCGCGCCGGCGCGCAGCTTCGGGATCATCCCCCCTGTCGCCGCCTTCGTCTCGATCAGTGTCTCAATCTCCGCGCGCCTTGAGCTCCCTCAGATTGCCGCCGGATGCGTCACGCACATATGCCACGTCGGTCAGGAAGATCAGGTCGCCTGCGCTCATTGCCGCAGCGATTTCGCCTGCGACAGTGTCGGCGTTGACGTTCATCAGCTTCGAAGGCTCGTCGCGCCAGAAGCCCACCGACGAGATCACTGGCATGTAGCCCGCCGTTAGCAGCGCGTCCAGAGGCTCGCGGTTCACGTCTGTCACCTCGCCCACATAGCCCAGTCTCGCATTTGCCTGCCGCGTCTTCAGCAGCCCACCATCGACGCCGGCCAGCCCCACGGCCCGCGCGCCGAGCGCGTTCAGCGACGCCACGAGTTGTTTGTTGACCAGCCCGGCAAAAACCGCCACGACCACGTCGATCGCGTCGGCGCCCGTCACGCGCAGCCCGTCGATGAACTCGCTCTCGACGCCGTGTATCTTGAGCCATTCTGTGGCCGCGCTGCCGCCGCCGTGCACCACAACCAGTGTGTGGCCGGCCTTCTGCAAAGCCGCTATATCTTCAAGGGCGGTGTCGTGCTGGCCCAGCGTGCTGCCGCCAATCTTCACGACGATGACTTCATTCAGCATCCTCGTAATTGTCTAGGGATTACAGCAAACTAGCAAACAACGTGAGCGATACCACCCTGAAAAGTCCTTCCCAGACGTGCCGCGCTCCCGCTGCGAGCCGGCTCTGAGGCCGGCGACGCCCTCATCGAACGCGCCGTCCGCATCGCTGAGAAGAACTAGCGAGGGGCCATGAGCGCCCGCAGCTGCCCCCCACCACCGTGCAATCGCTACGTACGGTAGTCGGCGTTGATGTGCACGTAGTCGGTCGTCAGGTCACATCCCCACGCTGTCGCTTGCGCACTTCCGAGGCCGAGGTCTATCGCGATGCGCACCTCTTCCTCCTCGAGCCGTTTTGACATCGACGCCTCGTTGAAAGGCAGCGCCTTGCCACGGTCGTAGATCAACTCGTCCTGCAGCCGCATGCTGACGCGCGACTCCTCCAGTGGTGCCCCGGCTCGGCCCGCTGCGACCAATATTCGCCCCCAGTTCGGGTCGAACCCGGCCACCGCAGTCTTGACTAATGGTGACGTGCTCACTGTCCTTGCCACCAATCGCGCATCCTCCAACGACGTCGCACCCGTCACTGCAATCTCGATGAGGTGCTTCGCGCCTTCGCCGTCGCGCGCAAGTTCGCGCGACAGATGCGTACAGACCGCCACAAGCGCCTGTCCGAACTCGACTGCATCGGGCGTCCCCGCCTCAATGCGCGGGAGACCCGCCGCACCGTTCGCCAGCACAAGGAACGTATCTGAACAGGAAGTGTCGCCGTCCACGCTGACCATATTCAGCGTCTCATCTGCCACCTCGCGCTGGAGGGCACGAAGGTACCCGAGCTCCACATCCGCATCCGTTGTCACGAAACAGAACATCGTCCCCATGTTGGGGTGGATCATTCCGGAACCTTTGGCACAGCCCGCCACCGTATACGAACCGCCGCCGGTTGCCACCGCAACCGCAACCGACTTCGGGTGCGTGTCTGTGGTCATGATCGCTTCGGCGAGCGACGGACCGCCGTCGGCGCTCACAGCCACCGTCGGCAGGAACGAGCGCACCTTCTCGATCGGCAACTTCACACCCGTCACACCGGTTGAGCAAACCGCAACCTCGGTCGCGGCCAGCCCCAGTTGCGATGCGGCCAGCTGCGACATTTCCTTCGCGTCGCGGTAGCCTTCCGGTCCGTTCAACGCGTTCGCGTTGCCGGAATTGGCAACGATGGCGCGCAGCTTCCCGTCCGACACGTGCTCGGCGCTAAGTACCACCGGCGCGCCCTTGACCAGGTTACGGGTGAACACACCCGCCGCGGCACAGTCGCGTTCCGATATCAGAAGACACAGGTCTAGTGCCCCGACACGGGTCTTGATGCCCGCGCTCACCGCGCCCGCCAGGAAGCCCTTCGGCGTCGTCACGTGCCCGTCCCGGATCTTCGTAATCGTCATTGCGTTTCTCCTTGAACGACGAGGGCGCTGTCACCTTGAGCGACAGCGAAGAATCTAAGCGCAGCGGCCGCACCTCGGCAAACCGGAAACGTAAACCGGCGCTCGGAAAACGGCCTCGTCTCGATAACTATGGATCAGTCGTGGAGCGTTAGACGGCGACCAGCCGCGCCATACGTGCGCGGGCATCATGCACCTTGAAGCAGGGAGTGCTAGGCGTCATGCGACAACCCCAGCATCAATTCCAGGTTCTGTACTGCCTGGCCGGCGGCGCCCTTGCCCAGGTTGTCGAGCACGGCGCAGACGACGGCCTGTTGCCTGTCTTCGTTGCCGAAAACGTGAATCGTCAGCTTGTCGGAGCCCGTTAACGCCTCGGCGTCGACGTGCGGCATCCCCGATAGGTGTTTCGCGACGGCGTTCTCCTCCGCCGACTCCTCCATCGATGCAACGTGTATCCCTTGCTCGCCGTCTTTGCCGGCGTAGTGCTCCGTCAGCGCCTCGTGGATGTCTTTCACCTTCGGCGCTCCCGGCAGCGCCCACAGCTGCAGCGGCAGCGAGACGATCATCCCCTGCGCAAACCGCCCGACACTCGGCACGAACAACGGCCGTCTGGTTAACGACCCATGCTCCTGCATCTCCGGCACGTGCTTGTGCTCCAGGTCCAGCGCATAGAGGAAGAACTCGCTGTCGGTGGCATCCGCCGACGCCCCGTCTTCGAACGCGGCGATCAGCTTGCGCCCGCCACCGGAGTAGCCTGAAACGGCGTTGATCGTCACAGGATGGCCGGCCGGCAGCAGTTCGTTGATCACCAGCGGGTGCAGCATCGAGACGGCGCCCAGCGCGTAGCAGCCGGGGTTGGACACACGCGACGATCTCGCGATCTCGGCCGGTCGCATCGCGTCGTACTCTGGGAAGCCGTAGGTCCACCCACGCGCCGTGCGGTGCGCCGTCGAAGCGTCGATGACCCGCGCGCCGCTGTTCACCCCGTTCACCATCGAAACCGCTTCTCGCGCCGCATCGTCCGGTAGACACAGGATCGAAACGTCGGCGGCGTTCAGCATCTCGGCCCGTCGAGCCGAGTCCTTGCGCTCTGTATCGTCCAGGTGCAGCAATTCAATGTCACCGCGCTCGCTCAGTCGTTGAGCAATCTGCAGCCCGGTCGTCCCGGCCTCCCCGTCGATGAATACCTTCGGCGTCATGACATCCACTATCTATTTCAGCTTTTGAAGGCGCAAGTATAGCAATAGCCGCCAAACGCGCAATCGGGAACTCCGACTACGGTCTTACGCCCCGGTGCATCCAACGAATCCGCGGCAGGTTCAGCAGCTCACCCGCAGCCCGCGACAGCCGCAGGTGCGACCCCTCGACCGCGTTCCAGATCACGGGCACCTGCGCCGTCTTCATCCCCAGTATCCGCGCCAAGTACAGCAACTCTGCGTCAAACGACCACGTCTCGATACGCTGCAGCGCGAATAGTCGTTGCGCCGCTTCTCCGCGGAAGGCCTTCATGGGGCACTGGCTGTCCCGCACGCCTGGCAGCAGCAGCAGGCCCACCGCGCTCGCGAACGCCTTGCCGGCCAGCCGCCTCAGGATGTTCCGACGATTCCGCATGTCTGTCCCGTCCGCCTGGTTACGCACCCCCACGGCAACGTCCGCTCCTGCCTCCAGCGCCACGATCAGCCCGCCCAGCGCTTCGGGCGGCGTCGCCAGGTCGGCGTCGAGGAACGCCACGTAGCGTCCGTGCGCGGCAAGAGCCCCGGTGCGCACTGCCGCACCCTTGCCACGATTCGTCCCGTGTCGCAACAGATGGGGCCTCAGGCCGGGATGCAACACCTTCAGCGCATCCCCCACGGCTTCACGTCCAGCCTCGTCACTACCGTCGTCGACCACGATCATCTCGCTGTCATACGGCAACGACGTCAAGTAGGCAGCGATGCGTTCCAGTGATACGGCAATTCGGGCGGCTTCGTTGTAGGCGGGGACTACGACGGAGAGGACGGGCGCCCCTTCCTCCCTCATTTGGGCTCGGGACGCATCGGGCCTTCGCGCTTCTGCGCGACGTGGACCTTGGTCCCCGACATTTCGGCGATCAGGGAGGCCACCTCCAGCGCCCGCGTCTCGCCTTCTTCGGCTTCTGCGCGCGCCACGGTGACCAGGCCCACCGTAATCTCCTTACCGCTCAGCTTCAATATCGAGACCTCGTACTGCGCGAAGTCCTCGTGATGGCCGCGATAGTCGTGCGGCGTCAGCTCCCTCAGATTTATCCGGTCGATCTTCCAGAATGGCACCAACTCCTGCGTGCCGACGCCCATCCCCAGGTAACCCTGCTGCAGCACCGCCGACTGCTTCTGCCGCTCGACGACGATGTGCGCCCCAGCGATGCTGTACACAAGCCCAATCCCGGATAGGGGCACCAGCACGATAGCGCCCAGCGTGATCAGCAGGCGCACCTCCACGGACATCGAGCCGCCCAAGAAGAAGATCGCAGGGAATGCAGCGAGGCCCAGCAGCAGTGTTAGCAGCGGCAGGAACACGATGCTCCGCGCCGGGTGCACGTCGATACGGTCCGGCGTCGCCGTCACCACGCGACGGTCGAGGTATATCTCCCGGCGCTCGGGCACCTCGTTCAGCGTCGTTTCAGCAGCCACCCTTCGATTATAGGAAGGCTGCCTTCGGGGCGCGAGCGTCACGTTGACAGCGCCTCGTCTCCTCGATAGAGTCGGCGCCTCATGCCAACGACGCTGGCGCAAACCCACTGCCTCGGACTGATCGTCCTCCGCGACTCTGGCGCCCGCCTGCGTTCATCGCCACATAGCCGAATTCCTTTAGCCAGAACGAACGCAGCCCTTCCACTTCGGAGGGCTAGCCGCGTTTGGAACCGAGGAACTGATGTACAACCCGAAAGCATTTCAAGTCGACGATACTGAAATCGCGGTGGAGTTCATGCGCCGCTACAACTTCGCAACCATCGTCATATCAGTGGACGGCGTGTCGCAGGCCAGCCATGTCCCCTTCATCGTCGAGGCGTCGCGCCCCGGCTTGCCTACCCTTTTCGCGCACTTCGCCCGGGCTAATCCACAGTGGCAGGCCTTCGACGACAACCGCGAAGCCCTCGTCATCTTCCAAGGCCCCCACGGCTACGTCTCGCCATCGCTGTACGAGGTGCATCCCGCGGTGCCGACCTGGAACTACCAGGCCGTCCACGCTTATGGCGTCCCCCACGTCATCGAAAGCAGCGACAAGGCCCGCGATCATGTCCTCGCTCTCGTCCATCAGCACGAGGCGATGCAGCCAGCGCCCTGGCAGCCTGAACTGCCTGACGACTACCTTGAGGGCATGCTGTGCCAGATCGTTGCCTTCCGTCTTGACATCGCCCGTATCGAGACCAAGTTCAAGCTGAGCCAGAATCGCGGCGCCGCCGACCGCGAAAACGTCACGTCCGCATTCGAGGCGAGCGCCAACCCGACGATTCAGGCGCTCGGTCGCGCCATGCGGGCGTCGCCCGCTCTGCCGACTAGCAGTCCCGAAGAGTCGTAGGATGTCGGACGTCACCTTCCCGGAGCCCCACGCGCCCTTGACTCACATCCTTGTCGTCAGCGACATCGAGGTCTCGAAGCGCTTCTACTCCGGCGTCCTCGGCGCGCCCTTGTTTCGGGAGTACGGCGGTACGTCCGCCGTGTACGAATTCCTCAGCTGCTGGCTCCTACTCGTCACGCCGGGCGGTCCAACCCCCGACAAACCTGCGATCAGCATGACTCCGCCCCGCAATCCCGACGACGTCAGCGCAGCCTTCACGATCCGCGTCTCCGATTGCCGAAACGTCTACGACGCCCTCCTCGCTCGCGGCGCCCAGTTCATCACGCCGCCGCACACTTCCGATGACGGCCACGAGATAAGGTGCTTCTTCCGCGATCCGGACGGCCACCTCTTCGAAATCAGCGAGTACAACGCCTGAGTTATGTTCACAAAACCCCGAATTGACACTCGTTACGTCTACCTCTAGACTCACTTAGTCCATCGGTCGGGGGCGGGTCCGGCGGGATGGCACGGAGTGGCCACGACTGATCCACGACATCGAAGCCTCACTGCTCGACTTCATCGGCAGCGTCTACGACCTCATTTCATGGCCCGGGGTGATCCTCCTAATGGCCGTGGAGAGCGCTGCGATTCCTCTTCCCAGCGAGTTGATCATGCCCCTCGCCGGCTGGATGCTCGTCAAGGAGAAGGAGCTCGGCTTCGAGTGGGTCATCTTTGCCGGATTCTGCGGTGCGGTGGGCAACACACTGGGCTCTCTGGTCGCCTACTATGCCGGCGCCATGGGTGGACGCCCTCTGGTCGAAAGGTACGGACGCTACATCCTCATTTCGCACCACGACCTCAATCTCGCCGACCGATTCTTCACGCGTTGGGGTCCTTGGGCTGTCTTCTTTGCCCGACTCATGCCTATCGTTCGGACCTTCGTCAGCGTCCCGGCGGGAGTCTCTCGCATGAACGTCGGGCAATTCACCTTGTTCACTTTTGCGGGATCGTTTCCTTGGTCAGTAGGCCTGGCAGCCGGTGGATACGCCCTCGGCGAGAACTGGGAAAAGATTCGAGCCTGGATGCGTCCCGCGGACATACCGATAGCAATCATTCTGGTCTTCCTCGTGGCCTGGTACATCAAGCGCCACATCAGTCGAGCATGGGAGGTCCCAAAACCGCACGAACCTGAGGCCTAAAGCGCGCCTTCCAGGCGGGGGTCGGCCTGCTGTTCCCGACGGCTATCGGGACGAGGCCTACAGTTCTCAGGTTTGCCAATGCAAGCGAATACAACATCCCCGCGCCTCCGTGCCTCAGATATCGCATCCTGGATTGCCGCCATCTTGGGCGTCGCCTTCCTGCTGTTGCTCCTCCTCTCATTCGTTCTCGAAACGCGAACGCCGTCCGCGACAGCCATCACGAGCCCGGCCAAAAGCGGCAGCGTCGCTTACTTTGAGTTCGCCAGGGCGGCCGATACCCTCTGGCTCGTCTCCACCAACGACCCATCAAAGCGTGAATCCGTCTTCACCGCGCCCCACGCGCCCGAGTTCGGCGTCATCCCGAGCATCTCGCCTTACGGCACGGGCCTCGTGTACACCGCTCTGCCGCCCTCGACGGCGGCGCCCGGCCCTGATTCACCCGCTGAGCTCTGGTACGCACCCCTGAACGCGAACGCCGAGCCGCGTCTCGTCGCCGGTGACATCGACCTCCTGGTCGCACCGGTCTGGTCGCCCGACGCCAAGCGCGTCGTTTACCGCCGCAGCGATGCCACCAGCTACAGCCTCGTCGAGATGCCGTTCGACGGCGGCGCCGAGCGCATCCTCGCAAAGACATCGTCCGACGACGCGCTCTTCCCAGTCGGGTTCTCGCCGGACGGCGCCACGTTCTACGACGTCGCCCTTAGCAGCAACGGCACCGAGCTCTTCGCCGTCGATACGCAAAACGGCTCGAGCACACGAATCGCCCAACTTTCTGACGGCCTGACGCGCGACTGGGCTCTATCACCTGACGGCGCCCAGATCGCCTTCCTCGCGCTCGATCACACGCCGGAAGCGATCAACTCCCGCGCCTTTATAGTCAACCTTGCCTCGGCAAAAATCGAGCCCGTCACTGAGTCCGCCGTCAGCGCCTTCGGCCCCGTCTGGGACCAGAACGGTACGCTGATCGTTAGCACTCTGACCTCTACCGGTGAAGGCAGCTTTGTTCAGGTGCGGGACGGCCGGACGTCGCAGGCCCTCGGCTCCGACACCGGCTTCGACATCCCCCTCGCTTACCTGCCCGGCGGCGCTTACCTGGTACGCGCCTTTGAAGGCGGTTCCGCTTCGTCCCCCGGCCGCGTTTCTCTCACATTGATCGATTCGAACGGTGAACGCCACGTGCTGAGCAGCAGCGACGTGACTTTCGTTGGCTGGAGTGCACGCTAATGCCTCGATTTGTTTCCCTGCCCCTGCTCTTAAGCACCCTGCTGCTCGTAGCTACCGCCTCGATGGCGCCGGCTAGCCGGGTCGATGCCGAGGGCGCCTGCGTCTTTCCCTTCACCCCGACGACGTATGAGGACTTGCGCGACCGCCGCCTCTTCCTCGACACCATCGACCTCGCTGCGTTCAACATGCTCTTCCCCGGGGACGAGTACTTCGGCTTGCCCGACATCGAGCTTGGCCCTCGTGACGCGCGCTACACGCAGCCGGGCCAGGTCCCGCCTGTACTGCTCAAGGCCATCGCCTACATCGAAAGCAGCATCACCCAGTCCGGCAGCAGCACCCCCTTTGGCAGCATTGGCCCCACGCTGATCGCCTTCGACTGCGGCCACGGCGTCGCGCAGGTGACGACTGGCATGACCTACGCCACCGGTGAAGACGGGCGCGGCTCACCGCAGCAGGCGCTCGTCGCCACTCACTACGCCTACAACATCGCTCGCGGCGCCAACATCCTGATCAAGAAGTGGAACGACGCCCCGGAGGAGAAGCCGATCGCTGGCATCGACACGCTGGGCCATCCCCTCGTCCTCGAGAACTGGTACTACGCGGTCTGGGCTTACAACGGCTTCACCGGCCCCGGCGCCAGCCGCAGCAACCATCCCCTCGACCCGATCTACGGCGACTGGCCGCGCACGCCCTACAGCTGCGGCCCCGACGACGACGGTCTCGGCCACAACCGCAGCAACTACCCCTATCAGGAGCTCGTCTTCGGCTGCGCCACTAACCCGCCGGTCGTCGACGGCGAGCGCCTCTGGGACTCGCAGGAAATCACGCTGCCCAACCTCAACGACCCGCTGTTCTATACGCCCCTGAGCCTCGATAACTTTGTCTTCCCGTACTCACGTATGGACATGCTGACGCCGCAGCCCTTCCACATCGACCAGACTCCCGCCCCCGACCCCGCGCTTCGCGACAAGGTCCTCGGCGCACCCCAGCTCGTCCTCAGTACCGATCATGTCACGGTCGAGTACACCAACGAGCTCGCCCCCGGTTACGGCTTCGTGCACGTCGCCAACATGGGCACCGGCGTGCTGCCCTACTACGCCGTGGCCTCTGTACCTTGGGTCACCGTCTTGCCCTACACCGGCGTCGCGGTCGGCCTCGATATGCCATGCTCTGACGATTCGACGTGCGACCGCTTCGGCCACATCGGCTTCCTCGTTTGGCCCAGGGACATTCCGCCCGGCGTCAGCGACTTCCAGATCGTCGTCCAGTCCCTCGGCACGGGCGAAAGCAAGGTGATCCACGTCGACCTCAACCCGGCAACCGCTCGGGCGCCCTGACCGTGTCGTTCTAATGGCACTCCCGGATTCCAACGTCCCAGAAGGCGATGTAACGCCCATCGCTGGACCATGTCGCTCTGTTGATTTCTCGCACCGAGTTCGCTCGCACCGAGTTCACCAGCTTGAGGCGTCCGGTACCGTCGCTATTCACAACGTACAGGTCTGGCGACCGCTGGGTAATCGTCACGTCTGCAGGAGCCACCGCGTTGAATAGCACTTTCCCACCATCCGGCGAAAACTCGACCAGGCCGAAAGGCACCAGGTCCGCAGATACGATAGTTGCGTGCCCATCCGTGAGGTCTACGACGCGCAGCGGTTGGTCCAGTCCATAGATCGCGAGTCGCCTCCCATCTGACGAAAGCGAGAAGTTGGCGCCTTTCGCCAGGACTTGGCTCGCCGATCCATCGGTACTGACGAACTGGACGGCAAGGTCGTATCCCTCGTTCGGCGCTGGCCGGGCGTACAGGACGCCGGAGCCATCCGGTAGCCAGACGATGTTGGAAGAACCGTAGTCTGCTCCATTCAGTGTGAGATTTCGACTGCCGTCCGCGCTCACCACTGCCAGAGCCGACTTCTCGGTCTGGTACGCCAGTAACTTTGCGTCGGGAGACCAGGCCATATCCGCATAGGACGCCTTCTCTGCCAGCAGCGTGTGCCTGCCGCTGGCAAATTCGTAGGACCACAGCTCTCCGTAAGAATCCTCGACGGCGACGACGTAAGCGACTCGGGTGCCGTCTGGCGATATCACGTGCCACCAGACATCCTCTGCCAGCGGTGGGTCAGGAACTCCCGTCTGTCCATCGACCACGACCAGAGAGGCCGGCGCGAAGTACGCCTCTCCAATCCGAAGTAGCAGCTCCCCGGAATCCGTCCAGGCCAGCCCACTAACCACGCGCTGGCTCCCGAGAATCCGCTGTGTGGACGACTCCGCGTCGAATATCGATAGCGTCGAGGCCCCCTTGCATTGCCCCGCCGAAACTGCCAGCTCGCTGCCTTTGTACGACCACGCCCAAGAGTAAATCTCTTCCGAATCACTGACAGACGTCAAGGAGGTGCCATCGGCCGCGACCACGTATAGTCCCGGCGCATTCGAGGTTTGAAGCGCTTCGAGTCCGGCCCCCGAATCCACGTCCTCCGGTAGCACCGCCGGCTGAATCGTTGCGAACAGGGCCGCCGATTGCAGGGTCCCCGCCACAGGGGTGGTCTCCGACGCCGCCGTAGCGACGGTTGGGCTCACCGCCGGCCGGGCATCCCCCGGCTCACTTGAGCACGCGATCGTGAAAAGAAGGCCGGCGGCAATGACTGAGGAAATGTACTTCATCTATCTGTCAGCGTATCCCAGCCCGGGCAGTCCAACAACTCTCGATGCGACCCCGCTGCGGAACCTGGGACAAACCCTGAGCGGCAGCGCCGTCCCGCCACGCTATACTTGGTTGGACATGCTGTCTGAATACGTCACCAACATTCGCCGCAACCACGCCCTGGAGCACGCCACCGTCTCGCTGCTGCTGGGTCGCCTCGGTCCCGACATCCGTGTTGTGGGCCGCGCCTCCGCCGACGGCTTCTTCCTTTACGGCAACATCCCCAGCGAGCTGCTCGGCCAGTGCGTCCAGGAAGCACTAACCCGCCTGCAGCGTGGCGAGGCCTTCTGGGCCGTCACGCCCCACTGCGGCACCAACATCGCGACTACCGGCGTCCTCGCCGGCCTGTCGACCCTGGCCGTCACGTCAGGCGAAGGCAGCAAGGACCGCGTCAGTCGCGCCATCCTCGCGTCGATGGTCGCCGTCGTCGTTGCCCAGCCCATCGGGCGCCTCATCCAGCGCTATCTCACCACCTGCGCCGACCTCGTCGGCACCGAGATCGTGGCGATCGAGCCGCGCGGCAACGGGCGCTTCTACAAGGTACGCACCAGACGCCAGGCCGCACTGGCGGCCTAGCAGTGTTTCACGCGTCCCTGTAGCTCAGAGGAGAGAGCGGCCGCCTTCTAAGCGGCGGGTCGGGGGTTCGAATCCCTCCAGGGACGCCATTTCATGCCCTCCGCTGGGCCGGTCCCAAAATCAACGCTGCGCCACCGAGAATGAACCGCGTCGCGTTCTTCCGGTTATGGACTGCGACGTCTAAGCGTCGCTGCCGCCAGCACCAGTGCCAGGACCGCAGACCCGAAGACGACGCCGCAGTCAACCAGAACCGTTGATGACACCTCGCTGCTACGGCCGACTTTCGTGAGCGCTTCCACCGCATAGGTCAAAGGCATCACGTCGCTCGCCGACTGCAACCAGTCCACCATCCGCTCACGAGGTTCAATCAGCCCGCAGAGCAGCGCCTGCGGCATCACCACCAACGGCATGAACTGCACTGCCTGGAACTCGCTGGTGGCGAAGGCGCTGGTGAACAGCCCAATCGCCATCCCGAGCGTCGCGTCCAGTACGGCAATCGATCCGATGAGCACCGGGCTCCCCGCCGTATCCAAGCCTAGCAGTCCGTACGCGACGAGCGCCGCTACGGCGCTCTGCAAAGCCGCCGCGATCGCAAACGCGATGCCGTAGCCAATCAACAGGTCCAGCTTGCTGAGAGGCGTAGTCAGGAGCCGCTCCAGCGTGCCCGATGTGCGCTCCCGTAGCATAGCGACGCTGGTTATCAGGAACATCGAAGTGAAGGGGAACACCCCCAGCAGGACAAGTCCCACGCGGTCGAAGACCGCTGGTTGCGCGTCGAAAATGAAGCGTAGCAGTGCTAGGAGAAGGCTAGGGACGCCCAGCATCAGGGCAACCGTTCTCGGGTCGTGGCGCAATTGCAAGAGAACACGTCCAGCGGTCGTAAACGTGATCCGCGCCGACATCACACCAGCTCCCGCCCGCGGCTCGCCACGACCAGTCGCAGGAACGCCTCATCCAGGTCGTCCGAGCCACCAGCCTGCCGCACGGACTCCGGCGTTCCGTCCGCGATGAGGCGGCCCTCCGTGAGCAGAAGCAGGCGGTCACAGCGGCTCGCTTCCTCCATCACGTGACTGGACACCAGCAGCGTCACGCCTTCTTCCGCCAACGCATGAAAACGAGTCCATAGCTCGTTGCGAAGCACAGGGTCCTGGCCCACCGTCGGCTCGTCCAGGACCAGCAGCCGAGGACGGCCGATCAGCGCGCAGGCAAGAGACGCGCGAGCACGCTGCCCGCCCGAAAGCGTCCTCACGAGCTGTCCAATCGCGCGGCCGAGCCCGACGTTGTCGATTGCTCGATCAGCCTCGTCATGTCCGAGCCCGTAAAGCGACGCGAAGTAACGAGCGTTCTCGCGAACCGTAAGATCTTCATAAACGGAGGGCGCCTGCGTCATGTAGCCGACCTCGCGACGCAGTCCCGCTCTGCCCGCCGCCTGACCAAGGACGACGACGCTCCCCGACCGCACTATCTGTACCCCAACGATGCAGCGCATCAGCGTAGACTTGCCGCTGCCGCTCGGGCCCAACAGCCCCGTAACACTGCCTTCCGCGACGGAGAAGCTCAGGTCATCGAGAACCGTCCGGCCACCCCGCTCAACTGTCAGCCCCTCAACTTCAATAGCGTTGTCCACCATCGCCTCCGCTACTACCCGTCGATCATCCCGGTTTTCGCTGCAGTCTGCCAGCGTTCCTCGCGCTTGTATTAAGCTCCTTTCCTGGACAAGTCCGTCTCCACACCAATCAGACACGCGGGACGCGCTACCTTGGCCGTCCCCTGGATAGGAACCCTCCGTGACCAGACTCGCCATCCTCAACGACTACCAGGACGCTGCGCGCGCTACCGCCGACTGGACCACCCTCCCGCCCGACGTCGACATCACCGTCTTCCACGAAGCCCTGCCCGAGGACGAAACCCAGCGCGCCTCCGCCCTTGAGCCATTCGACATCATCTGCATGATGCGCGAGCGCACGCCGATGCCCCGCAGTCTGCTCCAGCGCCTGCCCAACCTCAAGCTGCTCACCACCACGGCCATGGTCAACCGCCAGACCGACATGGCCGCCGCGAAGGAGCTGGGCATCACCGTCTGCGGCAGCGGCGGCGCCGGCAACGGCACCGCAGAGCTCACCTGGGGACTGATCATCGGCCTCGCCCGCCACATCAGTGCTGAACACCAGAACATGCGCGACGGCCGCTGGCAGCTCACCCTCGGCGACGACCTCATCGGCCACACACTGGGCCTGCTCGGCCTCGGCACCATCGGCGCCCGCGTCGCGAAAGTCGCACAGGCCTTCGGCATGGACGTCATCGCCTGGAGCCAGAACCTCACCGCAGAGCGCGCCAGCGAGGCTGGCGTTCGCCTCGTTACGCGCGAAGAGCTGTTCGCGCAGGCCGACTACCTCAGCATCCACCTCGTCCTCGGCGACCGCTCCCGGGGTCTGGTCAATGCTGCGGACTTCGCCCGCATGAGACGCACCGCCTACTTCATCAACACCTCGCGCGGCCCCATCGTCCAGGAAGACGCGCTGATCGATGTCCTGCGTAACCGCCGCATCGCCGGTGCAGGCCTCGACGTCTACGACGTCGAGCCCCTGCCGCAGGACCACCCGCTACTCGCGCTCGATAACGTCCTACTCACCCCACACCTCGGCTTCGTCACCCGCGACGCTTACGCGAAGTTTTACGGCGACACCGTCGAAAACGTCGCCGCCTTCCTCAAGGGAGAGCCGATCCGCGTTCTGAACTCGTGAGAAGAATTCTTCCCGTGACGCGAGGTTTGGGCCCTACTTGCGCTCCAGGTAGACCACCGGTATCTCCCTCGGGTGCGCCCGCGCCGCATGGTCGGTCAGAAACGGCCGCTGCGCCACGCACTGCGCCCACACGCGCTGCCGCTCCGCGCCGGAGGTAACCACGGCCTCGGCAGTGAACTTCTCAGTCCCCACCTCGACTTCGACGTCAGCGTTGGCGACGAGGTTGTGGTACCAGTCGGGACTTTTTGGACCGCCGTTGCGCGACGCGAATATCACGTAGCGGTCACCGTCCTTCAGATACATCAGCGGGTTCACCCGCCACTCGCCGCTCTTCGCCCCTTTGTGGTGCAGAAGTAGCAGGTCCGTGCCCACGAAGCGCCCCTCCACGGCCTTGCCCTCGTTGGCGCGGAACTGCGCCACAACGTCTCGGTTCATCTCGTTGACATCGCTCTCGCTCATGGCCGCGATTCTAAGCCCCAGCCTTTCGCGTTGCACGCCGCCTGATATGCTGGCCGTATGAACGCCGAGGTCATCGAAGGCAAGACGCTCGCCTACGTCCTGGTCAAACCGGACGGCTTCACGCCGGACGGCACATTCCCTCTCGTCACCCTCCTGCACGGCTTTGGCGCCAGCATGTACGACCTCGCGTCTGTCGCCGGCGCGCTCAACCCAAACGGCTACGTCTATGCCTTTCCCAACGGTCCCTATGACGTCGACCTCGGAATGTACGGCAGCGGCTATAGCTGGTCAGCCGACCGCCCCGGCGTCACGCCAATCGCCAACGACAACACCACCATCGACGAAAAGCTCGACGTGCTCTTCGCCGAACTCACCGAAGCGACGGGCGCCGTGCCGGGTAACGTCATACTCGGCGGCTTCTCGCAAGGTGCCGGCGTCACGCTGCGCTACGGCCTCCTCCGCCCCGAGACGTTCGCTGGGCTCGTCGTGCTCTCCGGTTTCTTCCGCGACGCCGAGGCTGTGCGCGGATCGCTACCCGCCGAGCGCACACAACCCATCTTCATGGTCCACGGTCGCCAAGACCCCATGATCGCGATCGACTCTGCCCGTGAGACGAAGGCGTTCCTCGAGGACAACGGCTACAGCCCCGAATACCACGAGTACGACATGCCTCATACCATCAGCGAGGACGTCCTCAAAGACCTCGCCCCCTGGCTAGCGACGACGCTACCGCCGAAGGCCTAGTCGCCAGCCCTCAAGCGAACGGAGAGTCGCGCAGCGCGTCGGCGTGCCGGTGCAAGAGCCGCCACGAGTCGCCCTCTTTATGAAGGATGTTTGTCACCCGCAGGTCTCCAAGACCATCAGCTGCCGTGTCGATTCTTTCGACGCTAGTGAAGTAAGCCATCGTACCTTCGACGACCATTGACACGATTTCATACCGCGCGCGACCACCTTTGCTCAGGTTCCGCGCGGCACCGCTCAAAATCCTTTCGACCTGCTCGCGGCCCTTCGCACACCCGCCTAGGGCGCCAAACAATGTCACCTCGCCGCTATCGGCGTAGAGTGCCTGCATCCCGGAGTCATCGCCGTGCTGAAACTGCGTCGACGCCCGTTCACAGACGTCCAGTATCTCTTGTTCGATCTCACTGGTCATCCCGACACCGCCTTCTTCGTTCTTTACCTCGATGCGACCTCCCGCGAGGCAATACTCACGTGAGTCCCGCCGGAAGGGGCACCTCTGCTGGAATCTTAGTCCCCCCAACCGGGACCTAGGCCGCTTGGGACGTAGAATCTTCTAGTGGCTACACACACCGCCGTCGTCACTGGCTCCTATAGCTTCATCGGCAGCGCTGCCACCCGCAGCCTCATGGCGCGTGGCTTCGAGGTCCGCACCCTCACTAATCGGGCGACCCCGGTCAACGACCCCGGCGGCGCCATCGAGACGTTCCCTCTTCAGTTCGAAGACACCGCTGCCCTGACAAACGCCATGCGCGGCGCGGACGTCTTCGTCAACACGTACTGGGTGCGCTATCCCTACGTCGGCACCGGCTTCGACGCCGCCGTCGCCAACACCGGCGTCTTGCTCGATGCTGCCCGCGATGCCGGCGTCCGCCGCTTCGTGCAGGTGAGCGTCAGTAACCCGTCGCTGGACTCGCCGCTCGACTACTACCGCGGCAAGGCTCAAACCGAGGCACTTGTGCGCGACTCTGGCCTCTCCTACGCCATCGTCCGCCCAACCCTCGTCGTCGGCCCCAACGACATCCTGGTCAACAACGTCGCCTGGCTTTTGCGACGCTTCCCCTTCTTCGCCATGCCCGGCAACGGCCGCTACCGCGTTCAGCCCGTCACGTTGGCCGACACCGGCGAAATCATCGCCGAGGCCGCCATCGCAACCGAGGACATGACCGTGGACGCCGCTGGGCCAGAGACGATGACCTTTGAGGAGCTGGTGCGCGCTACCGCGGCGGCGATCAGCCGGCCGGCCCGCCTCGTCCACGTCCCGCCGTCGCTCGTACTCGCTGCGCTCAAAGTGCTCAACCGCATGGTCGGCGAGGTCATCCTCTCCCGCCAGGAGCTCGACGGCCTGATGACCGAGCTCCTCGTCTCTCACGAACCGCCGCGCGGCCACCAGAGCGTCACCGAGTGGTGCAACGCCAACGCCGCCAACGTCGGCCGCAGATACGCCTCAGAGATGGAGCGCCACGTTCGCAGGCCGAAGTAGCAGGGCCGCATCGACGTGGCTGCAGGGTTGAACCTGCAGGGTTGTCTTCTCCAAACAGCCCGTCGAGGCGCAGCAGCCTCTTGCCGTCCCGCAGTGATCTAGACCGGCAGCCCCTCGTAGTCCAGGTGCACGATCGGCAGCCCGACCTCCGATAGCGGCCCCTCGATCTTCGCCCGGTCGCCCACAATGACGATGTTCAACGCCTCCGGGTCGACGTGCGTCGTCGCTACGCGGTTCACGTCCTCCAGCGTCACGGCTTCGATGCGCGCCACCTGGCCCGCGAAGTGGTCGTCCGGCAGGTCGAAGTGGACGATGTCGAGCAGGCGCCGCAGCACCTGGCTCGGCGTCTCGAAAGTCGGCGGGAAGCCGCGGACCATCCCCTTCTGCGCCTTGTCGAACTCATCCGCGTCGATCGGCCGGCCGCCGACCAGGTCGCGAAACTCCTTCAGCGTCTCGTCCAGCGCCTCTCGCGTCACGTCCGTTTGAACCGCGCCGCCGGCCAAAAACGTCGAAACGGCGCGACGCCAGTCGAACCGAGCGCGGTAGCCGTAGGTGTAGCCTTTGTCCTCGCGCAGGTTCATGTTGAGCCGCGCCGTGAACTGACCGCCGAAAGCCATGTTCATAACCTGGAGCGCCTGGAAGTCGGGGTGGTTGCGCGGCACGCCAACCTGCGCTGCCGCAATCACCGACTGCGCCGCTCCTGGCTTGTCGACGAGGTAGATCGTCGTCTTGCCGCGTTCGGCCGCAACGTCCAGCCCGGCTGAGGCGTCAGACTCCTTAGCCCAGCCACCGAACGCCGCCTCCAGCTCCTTCGCGACCGTATCTGTGTCCACGTCTCCCACTACGAGGAACGTCGGGCGGCTGGCTAGAAACTGCCGCTTGTGTTGCGCAATCGCGTCAGCCTGCTGCATATGCTCGACCGCGCCTTCTCGTCCGCTGATCGGATGGCCGTGCGGTGTGTCACGCCCGTACAGCAGCCCATTCGACACGCGCTCCGCGATCCCATTCGCGTCGTCGCGCAAACGTCGCAGGTCGGTCACGCGCTCGCGTCGTACGCGGTCGACCTCCGTCTCCGGGAACGTCGGGTTGGCCACTACGTCCGTCAGCAGCTCCAGAGCCTGCGGCCAGTGCCGCGTCAGCGCCTCGGTCGAGACGAAAGCGTTCTCGCGGTCGATGCCGATGTTCGGGTGCGCCGCGATGAAGTCGGACTCTTGCGCGATCTGAGTGCTGTTGCGCGTCTTCGTCCCTTCGATCAGCAGGCGGCCGCTAAATGAACTCAGCCCCGGCGCATTGTCCGGGTCGATCACCGCGCCGCCCGGGAAGTAGACGCCGGCCGCCACCAGTGGCACCTCATGCTTCTCGACCACTAGCAGGTCAAGTCCACCCGCGATCTTCAGGCGTCGGGGCGTCGGCGGCACAAAGCGGCGCTGTGTGCCTGGCCCCGGCTTCACGTACCGATCGATTTCTACTTGCGATGGCGAAACTTCCTCCTTCGGGTTGATCACGAGCCGCACACGGCCCTTCGTCAGGTACTGCTTCGCGACGCGCTGCACGTCGGCAGGCGTCACCGCCTGGTAGCGCTCAAAGTCGCTGTTCAGGCGGCCCGGGTCGCCCGTGAAAACGTTGTAGAAGTTCAGCAGGTCTGCCCGGCCACCGAAGCCGCCCACGCTCTCGAGCTGGCGGACGTAGTGCGCCTCCAGAGTGTTGATTGCGCGCTGCACCTCGTCTTGCTGCGGCGGCTCGTTCTGCAGCCGCGCCACCTCTTCCAGCAGGCTCGCCTCCACGTCCGCCAGCTTCGCCTCCGGCGCCAGGGTCGCGTCGATCCGCAGTTCCCCGGCGATCTCCATGGCGTGGTAGTAGGCCTCCGCCGCTCGCGCGATCTGCTTCTCGTACACCAGCGCGTGGTACAGGCGCGAGCTACGTCCCTCACCAAGAATCGCCATCAAGACGTCAAGCGGCGCCTCGTCCACGTCGAAGCGCGGCGGGCCTACCCACGCGAAAAAGATGCGCGGCAACTGGACGCTGTCCCCCAGTTCCAGGCGCACCTCGTCGGTCATCTGCGGCGCCCAGCGCTGCAGGCGTGCCACCGGCGGCGCCGGCGGCAGGTCGCCGAAGTAGCGCTCCACCAGCTTCTTCGTCTCCTCGACGTCGATGTCCCCCGCTATCGAGATACTGGCGTTGTTCGGTGCGTAGAAGCGCCGGAAAAAGTCCTTCACGTCCTCCAGCGTCGCCGCCTCCAGGTGTTCGTGCGACCCGATGGTCTGCCAGTTGTAAGGGTGGTTCGGCGGGAACAGTGCCTTGCGGATCTCCTGCCCCGAAAGCCCGTACGGCCGGTTCTCGTAGCTCTGCCGCCGCTCGTTGCGAACCACGTCGACCTCGGTGTCGAAGCTGTCCTGGTCGAACGCGTCGAGTAAGAAGCCCATCCGGTCCGCTTCCAGCCACAGCGCCATCTCCAGGTACTCCGCCGGCACGTCCTCGTAGTAGTTCGTGCGGTCCGTCGTCGTCGAGCCGTTGATGCTGGCGCCGACTTCCTGGAGCGGCATGAAGTATTCCACCATGTGGTGTTTGGAGCCCTTGAACATGATGTGCTCGAAGAGGTGCGCGAAGCCCGTCCGGTCCGGCTCCTCGTTTTGCGAACCGACGTGGTACCACACGTTGACTGCCGCCACAGGGATTGACCGATCGACGTGCATCAGCACGTCGAGGCCGTTGCTCAGCGTGTGCTTCTCGTAGGCAATATTCATTGGCATAGCGGGGCTCCGTTCTAGTCGCGAGGGGTCTAGTTGGATTATCGCCTGCGCGTGAGGCAGCCGCTAGGCGGACGATCTGAATCGGATATAGGTGAGGGCATAGCCCAGAGCGAGAACAAGACTGAAAGCGCCAACGAAGATCATTTCGGTGGGCCCAAAGATTGCACCAAAGATCATGAAGCCGACGGCGAAGCCAAACATCCCCACAACTGCGGAGATGTCGCTCCTTTTCCTCAGCGGAGGGGGTTGCGGCACCATGTCTATTGGCGAAGCTTCCGGCGATGCAGCCGCGGCGGCAGCCTGAATCGATGATACCCAGCGACTAACCTTCTCATCTTGATTGAGCGGATTGATGCCAACGATGAATTCAACACTTCCGCTGGTGGACTCCACCAGAAGCGGTTTGGCCCAAAAATGAGGATTCCCGCTCACCCCAACCGCGCGAAGGTCGCCCAACGGCAATGCCTTCTCAGATGCCTTCTGCAAAGGCTTCGGCTTCCAGAGCAGCCGCCGGTTGGTGAGGAACAGGTGTCCGTTCGCGAAGCCTAGGATTGATGACCGAAGTGAGGCACGTTCTTCAGCCAGGAGGACTTCGCCGGGCTGCAAGTCTAGGTTGGGCTTTTCTGCGTCCACCACCAGAAGCCCAGGATGAGAGGCAGAGCGAGGAGATTGATAACCGTCAAAAGGACTAAGAGCATGGCGCAGTCTACATCGCCAGCGAAGCAGCGCATCATTCCTGATTTGTTGATCGAGATCGTCTTCAATCAAGCGCCGCTTAGTGGCAAACTAGACGCATCCCCCGCCTTCTACCGGGCGACAACGCCCATCATCCTCAAGAAGGAGACATCGTCATGCCAGCTCAAGACGTTCTCGTCACCACAGACTGGGTCGCCCAGCACGGCTCCGACCCCGGCATCAAACTCGTCGAAGTCGACGTCGACACCAACGCTTATGACGAAGGCCACATCGCCGGCGCGATCGGCTTCAACTGGACTAGCCAGCTACAGGACCAGACACGACGCGACATCCTCAGCAAGGCCGACGTTGAGAAGCTGCTCGGCGAAGCCGGCATCGGCAACAACGACACGATCATCCTTTACGGCGACAACAACAACTGGTTCGCCGCCTACGCCTTCTGGATGCTCGAGATGTACGGCAACCAGAACCTCAAGCTCATGGACGGCGGCCGCAAGAAATGGCTCGACGAAGGCAAGCCCACCACCAAGGACGCGCCGAAGCTCACTGCCACCACCTACAAGGCCTCCAACGCCAACCTCAAGCTCCGCGCCAAACAGCGCGAGGTACAGGACGCTATCGGCAAGGCCGCGATGGTCGATGTCCGCTCGCCTGCCGAGTTCAGCGGCGAGATCCTGGCGCCGCCTGGACTCATGGAGACCGCGCAGCGTGGCGGCCACATCCCCGGCGCCGCAAACGTCCCCTGGGGCCAGGCAGTCGCCGAAGACGGTACCTTCAAGCCGATCGATGACCTCAAGGCGCTCTACGGCGGCAAGGGCGTCACGCCCGATAAGGACGTCATCGCCTACTGCCGCATCGGCGAGCGCTCCTCGCACACCTGGTTCGTCCTCAAGCACCTGCTCGACTACGGCAACGTCCGCAACTACGACGGCTCCTGGACCGAGTGGGGCAGCATGGTCGACGTCCCGGTTGAAAAGCCCTAGCAAGGTGTCTGACACCCAGGACTACGAGCTCGTCTACAGGGTCGCCGCGCGACGTGCACTCGTCGCCGGCGACCCGGCTCTCCTCCAGCTTCACTTCGTAACCACGGTCCTCGACCGCTACCGCGAAGGCGCTGCCTTTTCCGTTATCCGTACCGACACGGTCGGGCGTGTGCGTCAGCAGGGAAGCTGGTCGCTCGACTTCGGTATCGCCCCGGAAGAAGACGCCATCCACGTCGCCTGGTCCGACCTGCAGCGCCTGCCGGAATCCGAGCGCGAGCACTGGGCCGCCCATGCGACGCTGCCGCCGTCCAGCCGCATGTTCCTCTCGATGCGCCTTGCCCCCGGTTCATGCTTCGACGACGGCGATGTCCGCTCGTGGTAGCGGAGCCGTCGCCAACGGCAATGCCCGTCCTGGAGACGAAGCGCCTGCTCGTGCGCCCCTTCCAACCCGGCGACCTCGATCCCTGCCACGCCCTCCTCAACCTCGAGGCATGGACCAACAACCGCCACCTCGACTGGACGAAGGATTACCTCGACTGGTCGATGAAAAACTACGAATGGCTCGCCGAGTTGCGCCAGCCCCCTTACGGTGACCGCGCCGTCGTCCTCAAGTCGGGTGGCGAGTTTGTCGGTTCCATCGGCCTCGTGCCCTCTTACGGCCCCTTCGAACGCCTGCCCAGCCTCGGCGGCAACATCGATGCGGGCATGTTCCGGCCCGAAATCGGCCTCTATTGGGCCACCCGCACTGCCTATCTGCGGCATGGCTACGCCACGGAAGCGGCTTGTGCCCTAGTCGATTACGCCTTCAGCTCGCTCAACCTGGCTCGCATTGTCGCTACTACCGACTACAACAACACGGCCTCCCAGGGCGTCATGCGCAGCATTGGTATGTCTATCGAGCACAATCCGAGGCCGGACCCGCCCTGGTTCCAAGTCGTCGGCGTCCTGCACAATACCCACCAATGACCCTCAGCCTGCCCCAACAGATGATCGACGAGATAGTCGCCCACGCCATTGCCGACCTGCCCAACGAATGCTGCGGCATCATCGCCGGCAAGGACGGCGCCGCGACGCGCTTCTACCGCACGAAGAACAGCGAGGCGAGCCCCTTCCGCTACAGCATCGACCCGCGCGACATCCTCCGTATCGAGCGCGACATCGACGACAACGACTGGCAGGTCCTGGTCATCTACCACTCCCACGTCGCCAGCGAAGCCTACCCGTCGCCCACGGACGTGCGCCTCTCGCAGTGGCAAGGCACCGATCCGCCGACCGACCTCTATCCCGGCGCTTACTACGTGCTCATCTCGCTCAAGGACTTGGACAAGCCGGTGGTTCGCGCCTACCAGATCCACGCCGGCGAAGTCATCGAAGAACCTCTCGAAGCCGTCTAGACCCTCGCGATTAGTCTGCGCACGGACTCGGGTCACCCGCCGCGTTGCGATAGCCACACCACGCGTTGCTCGCTCCAAAATGGCCCCTGAACTGGTCGCCGTTCGTGAGCATGCTGAAGGTAAAGCTGCCGCTACTTGCGTTTCTCATCCATGTCCCGTTCAGCGTTGAGCCGGTCACTGTGGCAGTTATCGTCCCGGAGCCACCACCGTAAGTGCCTGTGACCGAAGTGCCATTTTGCTGCAGCGTCATGGTGCCACAGATGGCGATACCGCAGTTCGTGGTCCATGTCCCATTCCAGGTCGAAACGCCACAAGGCGTGGGATAGCCGCCGCCGGGACGGCGGGCGCACCAGGGGTAGTAGCCATCGAAGCCGCCAATCCAGTACTGACCAGACGCGGTGATCCAGAAATCGATTGAACCGCTGCCAGTACCGCGCGCCCACGTTCCCGACAGATGGTTACCGCTCACCGTCCCGTTAATTGTGCCCTGGCCACCCGCATAGGTTCCGACTACCGTGTTTCCAGTCTGCAGCAAGCTCATGGAGCCACAGTCTGAGATGCCGCAATTGGTTTCCCAGTCGCCACTCCACGCGCCCGTGACAACCGTCGCCGTTGGCGTCGGCGTGGGAGTCGGCGTTGAGGTCGGCGTTGGCGTCGGCGTGAAAGTTGGCGGCAACGTCGCCGTCGCGGCCGGTGGCGGCGCGGTCGTCGCCGTCGCGGCTGGAGGCGGCGCTGTCGTCGCGGACGGCGCCTCCGTCGGCGCCTCCGTCGGCGCTTCACTCGGCGACGTGGCGCTCGGCGTCACCCCCGGCGTGCGCGTTGGTGTCCTCGACGCGACGGCTGTTGCCGTGGGAGTTCGGCCCGCTGCCTGGTCGTTATTGTCATCGCCACCACCGCTGATCAGGAAGAAGACTCCGATCACGATCAGGCCGCCTGCCAGGAACGCCATGATAGCAATCTGTGACTGGCTCAGCTTCGGCATCCAGGTCTCCTCGGGCCTCTTACCGACGAGGCAACGTAAATTCTCAAGGCTGCTTTGGTTGGCAATCTTGTCGTGAACAGTTCAGGCTGTCAAACCGGAGCTTCGGCCGCCGGGTTTCGGTCCGCCTTCGTGGCAAAGCCGCATGATTCCTGTCGAAGAGGTCGTCTGGATAACGGCTGGCGCGACTAGGCTGCCGCTGGGTGGTTGTGCTCCAGGCTCGTCTGCACCATCGGGAACTCGTTCTCATCGCGAGCCTTGCTCAGCGCCGTCACGAACGCGTCGACGCAGCGCGGGTCGAAGTGCGTGCCGCGACAGTGCTCCAGCTCAGAGAACGCCGCGTTGTCCGTCACCGCCGGCTGATACACACGCCCGGACGTCATTGCGTCGAAGGCGTCCGCGACCGCCACGATGCGCGCTTGCAGCGGTATCGCCTCGCCCGATAGGCCCAGCGGGTAGCCCGTGCCGTCCCAGCGCTCGTGGTGCAGGTGGATCCCATCAACGGCGCCGGCAAGCGCCTTAACCGACTTCGCAATCTCGTAGCCGCGGTCGACGTGCTGCTTGATAATCTCGAATTCCTCCGTCGTAAGTCGCGACGGCTTGCCGAGGACGTTGTCCGGGACGCTGATCTTGCCCACGTCGTGCAACTGCGCCCCCAGCGCCAGGTTTCGAAGCTCAAGACTCGAAAGCCCCAGCTCCTTGCCGATCATCACGGCATAGCTCGCGACGCGTCGTACGTGCCCGTGCGTGTAGCGGTCCTTCCACTCAATCGCTTCGACGAGGTCGGCGATCGGCTTTGTGTAGCCGCGACTCAGTTGCGCCACCGCGTCGCGCATCGAGAGGGCCTCTGCTAAAGCACTCACGGTCCCGGCCCGCCTGATCTCCAGGAACCACGCCGAAAAGAGGATCGGGAAAGCCAGCGCATACAGGCCGTGATAGGTCCACCACGAGTACGCCCAGTAACGCCCGAAGGTCATTGAAAACTGCACTTCCATCAGCAGCACGACGAGGCAGAACATCGCCCACTGCGAGAGCAGTCGCGCGAACATGAACGCCTGGAAGTAACGCACAGCGCTGAAGCCCAACAGACTGAGCGTGATCGCCGTCCCGGCAAGCTGCACGTCGCGGTTCTGATAGGGCAGGAAGCTCAGCCAGTCCGGCGAAGCGAAGGACATTCCGATGTAGAGGCCCATCAGCCCCGCCGTAGCGCCAAGTATGTACGAGCCGTAACGAGCGACGAACGCCTCTGCCTTCTCGGGCAACGGCGCCACACTCAGGAAGATGAAGAACGCTCCCACCGTGACGCTGAGCCAACTGCTGACCCGCAGCTCCGCGTAGGCCTCGTCGTGAAAGTGGCCCGGCGTGCCCAGCCCGTGTACTGCGAAAATCGACGCGATGCTCAGGAACCCCAGCCCCAGGAACAGGATTCGTGTCTCCCGGAACGACTGCGTCACGCCGATGATGAACATGCAGGCAATAGCGGCGAATACCGTAACCACGGATACCGCATAGAAGTGGAAGTCAAAGCTACCAAACGGTCGGTCGTACTCAGGAAAGAGGAATAGCAGCGCGGCAACGAAAGCCATCGGCGCGCCGAGCACCAGCGACCAGGCGGCCCACCACCGGACACCCAGGCTCATGTGTCTCTTGACTTTCGCGATGGGATCATCAACTGATGATCGGCAGGGACTCTTTCGTTTTAAGGCTTTGTGTTAGCTTTTCGCGGTTTCCCGTCGCCTGAGCGCCGCGATCAGGTCCTCCGGCTCGCGCAGGCTGACGGCCAGCCGGTCGCAGCGCAGCTTGAAAAACGGCACGATGCCGCCCACCCGCTGCCGCTGTCGGAACCGGATCGCCACCACGCCTTGCATGCTCGCCACCAGGCCGATAAGCCCCACGAGGTTCGATCGCCAGCCCAGCCCGTAGTACCACGGCCACCGCATCGTCTCAGCGCCCGCTATGTCGCTCACGTCAAACGTCTGGTTGAAGAACCATCCGAACCGCACGCGCAGCCGGTCACCCTCAACGGCCACGTAGCTGTTCGAATCGCGGACCAGCCCTACCAGGAACAACAGCGGTTGGAGCCAGCCAGCGCGCCGGATCAGGTACCGCCGCTGTCCCTCAACAAACGTCACGCCACGCCCCAAACGGTCCCCGAAGACTCGGCACGCGCCTACTCTTGCAGCGCCGACATCGCCTCCGCAACCGCCTGCAGTTGCGAAAGCCGCGCCGTCAGCCCGGACGCAACGCCACGCGGCTCCCACGGGTTCAGCTTGCCAGGGTGCCCGTAGTCCGTCTGCTCGAATGCCGCGCTGCCGCGTGGGGTCTCGATTGTCACCTTTCGCCACAACATCGCGTTTGGCGTCCCGTGCAGCGCGTCATACGGTGGGTAGACTCGCTGCTCGCATCGCGCGCTGATCACCACCGCCGTTGTCGTTTCGCTCATTGCCGCCTCCTGGGTTCTCCGAGCATACAGCTCCCCTGCGGACGCCAAGAAGCCGCCGAGCTTGCGGCGGCTTCCCGACTAGCTTGGGGACCGGTATTAGCCCCCTGATTTCTGCTCCGTGTACAGCATGTAACCGCCATAGGCGATCGCCGCGGCCGCGATGACGCCCAGGAAAAAGCCGATTCCAAACCCGCCGACGGGTGCCGCGGTGATGCGCCAGGCTTTCAGCAACACAAGCACAACTACAGCGGCGGCGCCGCCACCCCAGACCTGCGCCCAGGTCACGTTCTGCGGTAACGCTGGCATCTGCACGTTACCAAGCTTCGTCGCCAGTACGATTCCCGCGAGGATCAATGAGATCAGTATCGCAAGAATGCCCCAGATCGAGCCGGGGTCCCCCCAGCCTCCTTCGCCAACGGAACCGAATCCGCTGACGCTGTAATGCCACCAGTCCAGAAACGAGGCGATGAGCATCAGAACACCACCGCCCGCAATGGCCTTTTCAGGCGTACTCAGCTCGTTGATCTTGTCCACGCGACCCTCCTAATTGAGTGCACGATTCCCGCCACGCGTAGATGTAACACTTCCGATTTCGAATTACAACGCCTTTCGCGCAAAAATGGTAAAAAGCGCAAACTTTTATACGTTTAATGTCTTACCTATCGGCCGCTCCCAGAAGTATGTCACGAAGTCCAGGCTCCCCGGCGACCTTCCCACCATCGTCAGCGCCTCCGCTGCCTCGCTGCGGTGCTGTGCGCCGTGAGTCACGACGTGCGTCAGTAGCACCCACAGCGGCGTGCGGTTCTCCTCGCCCGTCCGGCGCCGTGTCACGAAGTCCTCCGCGAGCGTCGCCTCCGTGAGGCCTGACAAGAAACCTCGCGCTGCCTTCTCCTCCGGAGCCCAGCGCGCCTTCAGCGCCTCCGCCGACGTGATGCTCTCGCCGATCGGCTCCGGCCGCCCCTCGCCCAGAAAGCGATTGAACCAGATCATCTCGGCTTCCAGCGCGTGCACCAGAATGCCGCGGATGCTCTTGTACGTGAACCCGTTGTCGCGCCCGAACTCCTCGTCCGTCATCCCGTCCGCCGCGGCCAGCAGCCGGTCGCGCGCCCACCACGCGTAGTCGAAGAGCGTCACCATTTCGTCCGGCCTCATCGTGTCTCCTTCACCTGACGAGTCCTCCTCTTCACGACCAGAGCGTCGCGGCACCCTCTTTTCTACAAGCCCCGTTCCCGGTTGTAAAACAGCAGGTCCATATCGCCCGGCGAGTGCCCTAGCATCGTCAGCGCCTCCGCGGCCTCGCTGCGGTGCTGCACTGTGTGGTGAAACTGCATCGTCAGGATCTGCCACACCGGCAGCGTCCGGTCGTTCCCATCGCGGCCCTTGAACGTCACGCTGCTCGCGGCCTCCGAATCCGTCAGCTTCGCAAGGTACGCCCGCTGCTTCGACTCCTCAACCCCCCAGCGCTCCCGCAGCGCCGCGAGCGTCGGCACCTCGTCTTCGGTGATGAACGGCCCAGGCTGCTCGCGCCACGCCCGTGGTAGCCAGAATCGCCTCGCCGGCCAGCGCGTGAGTCAGGATGCCCCTCACGCTGTGGTACGTGAAGCCCACGTCCCGCGTGTACTCCACCTCGCTCAGGCCCTCGGCCGCCGTCAGCACTTTGTCCCGAGCCCAGTAGAGGTAGTCGTAGATGAAGCGAAAATACTCAGCGTCCATGTCGCCCCCTTCTAGACTGCCGCGTCGATCGCGTACACCAGGATAATAACGGTGGGGGCGCGATTCATCGCGCCCAGGCCCCGTCCCGCCGAAACGTCCCGATTGCCCCTGACGCTATCATGAGTCATGCCGCGCAAACGAGAACAACCCGGCTTCTTCGACGCCGAGGCGTCCGCCCCCGGACCCGCCGCCGACACGGCCGGCGCGCCGCTCGCTGCCCGCATGCGGCCCCGCACCCTGGACGACTACGTGGGCCAGGAGCACATCGTCGGAGAAGGCAAGCTGCTGCGACGCCTCATCGAGGCCGGGCAGCTCCCCTCGATCATCCTCTGGGGCCCGCCCGGCGCCGGCAAGACCACCCTCGCCCGCATCATCGCCGAGCGCGCGGACGCCCGCTTCGTCGCGCTCTCGGCCGTCTCCGCCGGCGTCGCCGACCTCCGTCGCGTCGTCGCCGAGGCCCGCGAAGCGCTGCGGTCCGCTCAGGCCGAGGCAGGCGCCGCCGCATCGACCTTCAGGCCGGGGTACAGCAACCGCACCATCCTCTTCATCGACGAGATCCACCGCTTCAACAAAGCCCAGCAGGACGCCGTCCTCCCCTATGTCGAGGACGGCACCGTCACGCTGATCGGCGCCACGACCGAGAATCCGTCGTTCGAGGTCATCGGCCCGCTGCTCTCGCGTTGCCGCGTCTTCACCCTCAAGGCCTTAGACGAACCGCAGCTGGCCGAGCTCCTGCGCCGCGCCGTCGCCGACCCCGAGCGCGGCCTCGGCGACCTCCACGTCGAGCTCGAGCCCGACGCGCTCGAGGCGCTCGCGGCCTCCGTCGGCGGCGACGCCCGCATCGCCCTCAACGCGCTCGAGGCCGCCGCCATGTCCGTCGCACTGCAGGACGGGCAAGCGCAGCGTGACGCGCGCCGTCATCGAAGAGGCGCTGCAGCACCGCACCTACCTCTACGACCGCCAGGGCGACGCCCACTACGACACGATCAGCGCCTTCATCAAATCGCTGCGCGGCTCCGACCCCGACGCCGCGCTCTACTGGCTCGCCCGCATGATCGAGGCCGGCGAAGACCCGCTGTTCATCGTCCGGCGCATGGTCATCCTCGCCTCCGAGGACGTCGGCCTCGCCGACCCCCAGGCGATGGGCGTCGCCACCGCCTGTCAGCAGGCCGTCCACTTCATCGGCATGCCGGAGGGCTTCTACCCCATGGCCGAATGCGCCCTCTACCTCGCGCTCGCGCCCAAGAGCAACAGCGTCGGCGCGTCCTACACCCGCGCCCTCGCCGACGTCGAGCGCACCCGCAACGACCCCGTCCCCCTGCATCTGCGCAACGCCGTCACGCCGCTAATGAAGGGCCTCGGCTACGGCAAGGGCTACGACTACGCCCACAACCACGAAAGCGGCGTCGCCCCGGACCAGACCTACCTGCCGGAGCGCCTCCAGGGCCGCCGCTACTACATCCCGCGGAACTTGGGAAAGGAGCCGGAGCTAAGTAAGGGCGACCCGCACGCGCTCTAATCACCCCAATCCAGCGTCCGCTCATGGCGCGTCAGCAGCACCTCCAGACCGGGCATTCCTCGGCGTCGTGAATCAACCCATTCCTTGTTTTTCCCTCATTGAACGAGGCTCCGGCACGACGTTTGGTGTCTTTCAACCAAGGAGTGAATCAGCAAAACAAGCGTTTCAGCGCTTTCTCGAGACAAGACGCGTGCGGACAATGCATCATCCTGATTACCGCGAGGATGCCGAACTTGGGTCACTCCTTCGAGCTGTCGTTGGAACTGCTTGTTCGAGAATCATGATTCGGAATGCCAGCGCGATGTAAGTCAGCGAGCACCTCGCGCGCGTTACCCCTCAGAGGTTCGCGCTCACCACGCTACCCCGACCCATAACCGAAGCGTCCCCACCCGCGGTAACCTCACGGTGCCACACAGTGGCTCGGCATGCCCCAAACGCCGCTACGCGCTAAACTCCACGCGTGGCCATCAAGAAACCCTTCGACGGCAAACGCGCCCTTGTCACCGGCGCCTCGCGTGGCATCGGCCGCGCCATCGCGCTCAAGCTGGGCACGCTCGGCGCCGACGTCGTCGTCAACTACGGGCACCGCCAGGAGCCCGCCGAGCGCGTCGTCGCGGAGCTGGCCGAGCTCGGCGCCCACGGCATCGCGATCAAGGCCAACGTCGGCGACCTCGATGAACTGCACGCCCTCTTTTCGGACCTGAAGACCCGTTGGGACACCCTCGATATCCTCGTCAACAGCGCGGCCCGCGGCCTGGAACGCCCTCGTAACGCCATCGCCGCCCTGCCGCAACACCTCCGTACGACCTTCGATACCAATGTGTTAGGACCCTGGTTCGCGGCCAAGGAAGCTATACCGCTCATGGAGAAGGACGGCGGCGCCATCGTCAACCTGACCAGCCTCGGCGCCCAGCGCTACACGCCGCACTACGCCGCTGTCGGCGTCACCAAGGGCGCGCTCGACACGCTGACCAGCTACCTCGCCGTAGAGCTCGCCCCGAAGCACATCCGTGTAAACTCGGTCTGCCCCAGCTGGGTCGAGGAGTCATCCGGCGTCGCCGCCATGCCGGACGAGTTCGGCGCCCACCTGCTACGAAACATCCCCGCCGGGCGCCACGTCACCCCGGAAGACGTCGCCAACCTGGTTGCATTCCTCTGCGGCCCGGAGTCGGAGATGATCGTCGGCCAGAACATCATCCTGGACGGCGGCGTCACGCTGCTCGGCCTGCTCCAGCCCTAACCGGTTCGATTCGCCTAGTCGGTCTGTACGGGATGCCCGTCGACGCCGGCGCCGTCCTGCGTCACCTGGTGCAGCACGAGATCGCGCGCCGACACGTGAGTCGTGATCTGGATCTGGTCGCCCGGCTGCAACGAGACGTGCCCGCGCGGGATCATCGCTTTGCCATGGCGCACCAGCGATGTCACCACCGCGGCCTGCGGCAGGCCCAGCTCGGCCAGCGTCTTCCCGGCGAGCAAGTCTTCTGCGTGCACCGACACGTCGATCGTCACAAGGTCGTCCTCACTCATGCCGGAGCGCTGCCAGCATCCGCCGTGTGATCGTCGCCTGGCGGTCGCGCGCCCTCAGGAATGCCCCCAGCACGTCGCTGCGGCGCAGCAGCCCGACCGGCCGTTGCTGGCCGCGTTGTCCTTCAATCACGGGGATCTGTCTCACCAGCTCGCCGCCCGGCTGCGCCAGCGCCTCCGCCAGCGACTGCGTCGGCCGCGCAAAGATCACGTTCGTGCTGGCGGCGGCCCCTGCCGGTTGCGTCAGGTCCTCCCCCAGCAGGTGCTCGATGTCGCCCAGCGTTACGATGCCGTACAGGTACCCATCCGCATCCGTCAGGACTGCGGCGTGCGCGCCGGTCTGAGTCATGCCATCAACCACCTGGCGCGCCGGCATCTCGGCCGGGTACTGGTCGAACTCGGTCGTCATCGCCTCCGTCACCGGCAGCGAGCCGAACGGGTCGAAGCCCGCGTCCATGTGTTGCGACAGCGGGCTGTTTGCCAGCATCGCCAGCTGTCCGTCCAGCGCCGCCGCGATGTCGCGTGTGCTGATCATTCCGAGCAGATCTCTCTCATCCTCCCTGCTCACCACCGGTAGTCTGGAAACGCCGTTCTGGGTCATTCGGCGCAAGGCCATATGGATGCTGTCGGCCGGGTAGGAAACCTCCAGCTGTGTGGACATCGCCTCTCCTACCGTCGTCTTGCCGTCTCGTCCCGCACGAAACGCGTCCGATGTCGTGAATATGCCGATCAGCCTGCGGTTCTCGATCACGGGCATGCCGCGGATGCCGTGGCTCACCATCCGTTCCTCCGCCTCCGCGATCGTGTCGTCCCTCGACGCCGTCACCACGTTGGTCCTCATCGCGTCGGCCACGGACACGGTCTGGATCAGCGGCACGACGAATTCGCTGCGGTGCGCCGGCGAATCGGCCCGCGTTTCCACCTGGCTGCTGTAGATTCGCGTATCCCGTGTAATCAGATAAGCGATGGTCACGGCGAGCATGGCCGGAATGATCATCGAAAACTCGTTAGTCATCTCCGCCACCATGAGGATGACCGCGATTGGCGCCTTCGCGACGCCGCCGAACAACGCCACCATCCCGACAATGACGTACGGCGCCGGCGTCTCAGGGATCCACGGCACCGTACCGTCGAACAGGCCCCACATCGCGCCGCCCACCATGCCGCCGATGAACAACCCCGGCGCGAACACGCCGCCGCTACCGCCCGAACCGATAGTCAGCGAGGTCGCCACGATCTTGAGCAAGATCAAAACCAGCATCGTGTGGACTGCCAGCGCCGTGGTGTCGCCCTCGATCGCGAACTGCAGCCAGCCATAGCCCATGCTGAGGACTTCCGGATAGAAAATCGCGATACCGCCGACGAGAAGGCCGGCGATCATTGGTTTGAAGTGCGGCGGTATGGGGATGCTGTGGAAGATGCGCTGGGAGCCGTAGAACATCCGCACATACAGGATGCCAACGATGCCGCAGGCCACACCCAGGATCGCGAAGCCGATCAGGTTCTCCGGGTCATGGAAGCTGAGGCCAAGTCCCTCGCCGAACACCGGCTCCCAGCCCGCATACGCGCCGAAAATCGTGTAACCGAAGACGGAAGCGATAAAGCCGGGCACCAACGCTTCCAGCTCGAAGTCGCGGACGTAGAGGATCTCGGCGCTGAGGATCGCGCCACCCAGCGGCGCCTTGAAGATCGCGCCGATGCCCGCGCCGACGCCGACGGCCAGGGCCGTGCGCCGGTCGGCCGGCGACAGGTAGAACACGTCGCCGAGCCAGGAGCCAAAGCCGGCCGCGATCTGCGCCGTCGGACCTTCGCGACCGGCGCTGCCACCCGACCCGATCGTCACGGCAGAAGCGACCAACTTGATCAGCGGAATGCGACTACGGATCCGGCCGCCCTTCTGATGAAAGGCTTCAATCGCCGCGTCCGTGCCATGGCCCTCAGCCTCGGGAGCCAGGGTAAAAACAATCAAACCGCTGATCAGCCCGCCCAGTGCCACAACCAGCGGCAGCAGCCATTTACGGCTCGCCTCAACGACGACGGTGTCGCCTTCGCCCGACGGCCCGGGGGGCGTTAGACCAACTAACTGACCCAGGAAGAGCCATGTCGAGGCGTTGATCGCGACATAGAAGACGATGGCGCCGAGTCCGGCCACTATCCCAATTAGCGCACCGAGGAACACCCACTTGCGAAAGTAGTCGTTGAAGACGTGATTCTGGAGAAAGTTTTGCGGGCTCGCCAGTAGCCCGGTCGCCTGTGTCATCTAAGTCCGATTAGCGTTCGATTCGCGGCCTTGCATAAGCGTAAAGCTTGACACGTTTGAGTGCTAGGAAATTTCGATCCCCTTTCGGTTTTGGGGACTGGCGCCCGGTTCGCGCCGCCGTGCTACGCTTCCGGCACTCCGCGAGACAGTGCCCCAGGAGGCCAGCTTTGAGCGCACCACCCCTACCCGTCGCGTTCCACGTCGGCATCGTGGTCAGAGACATCGATGACGTCATCGACCGCTACAAGCGCATGCTCGGCCTCGACATCTGGCACATCCGCGACCGCGAAAACGGCCGGCGCCTCGCGTACGGCGGCCGTGACGGTACCGGCTTCGCCTTCGAACTGATCCAGCCCGGCCCGGGTGAGAACGACCAGATGACCGAGTTCCTCGCCACCCACGGCGAAGGCGTGCACCACATCGGGTTCTGGACACCCGACATCTTGGACTCGCTGAAGACGGCCGTCGCCGAAGGCGCCCAGCTCGTCGCCGGCGGCTTCGAGTCGAAGGACAACACCGTTGTGCAGATGGAGCTGCCGCCGGACGCCCCGGCGATCCAGCGCTACATGGGGTACCTGGAGCCCGGCGCCGGGAAAGTGCGCTTTGAACTCTTCGGCCCGCCGGGCAACGCAGGCCTCAAGACCTGGCTCGGCGACGACTACGACAAGATCATCGCCCCAGTACCCTGGTAGCCGCTAGCGCGTGACGGCCCCCTCTGAGGCGGACGACACCAGCTTCGCGTACTTCGCGAACACACCCCACGTGTAGTGAGGCTCCGGCTCGCGCCACTGCGAGAGCCGCCGCTGCATCTCCTCGTCGCTGATTTCGAGGTTCAGCTCGCGCTTCTCGACGTCGAAGACAATCGTGTCGCCTTCCTGCACCGCCGCGATAGGTCCGCCCGCGGCTGCCTCCGGGGCCACGTGGCCCGCCATCAGCCCGTGCGTCGCGCCCGAAAAGCGGCCATCCGTCAGCAACGCCACGCTGTCGCCAAGCCCCTCGCCGACAAGTGCGGCCGTCACTCCCAGCATCTCGCGCATGCCCGGGCCACCCTTCGGCCCCTCATATCGGATGACTACCACATCGCCTTCGTTTATCTTGCGGTTCGCCACCGCGGCGAAGGCATCCTCTTCGCGGTTGAACACGCGCGCGGGGCCGCGGTGCAGCATGCGCTCGTGACCCGCAACCTTGAGTACGCAGCCTTCCGGTGCCAGGTTGCCCTTGAGGATCACAAGGCCGCCGGTCTGCTTGAAAGGCTTGTCCGCCGTCATAACGACGACCTGGCCCGCCTTCTCCTCAGCCGTCCTCACCTCTTCGCCAATGGTGCGTCCTGTCACCGTCATAGGCTCCGGGTGCAGGATGCCTGCCTGCAACAGACGGTTCGCGACCAGGCGCACACCGCCCGCTTCGTAGAGGTCGTTGGCCACGTACTGACCGCCGGGCTTCAGGTCGGCGATGATCGGGGTCGTGCGGCTGATGCGGTCGAAGTCGTCGATGCTCAGCTCAACCTCGGCCTCACGAGCAATCGCCAGCAGATGCAGAACCGCGTTCGTTGAGCCGCCAGTCGCCAGGACAGACGCGATGGCGTTTTCCAGCGCTGGCCGCGTGATCACGTCGCGCGGGCGCAGGTTGCTGCGTAGCAGGTCAACTACCACGCGCCCGACTTCGTAGGCGACTTCGTCCTTCTTTGGGTCCATCGCCGGCACTGAAGAGCTATCGACCAGAGAGATACCCATCATCTCGGTCGCCATCGCCATCGTGTTCGCGGTGTATTGGCCGCCACAGGCGCCCGGACCGGGGCACGCCACCGCCTCCAGCGCGTGCAAGCGCTCGGCCGACATCTTGCCCGCCGCGTGCGCGCCCACCGCTTCGAAAACATCCAGCACCGTCACATCGTGACCTTCAAAGACGCCGGGCATGATCGAACCGCCGTAGAGCAAGAGCCCAGGCAGGTTGAGCCGCGCCAGCGCCATCACGGTGCCGGGCAGCGTCTTGTCGCAGGCGGCGATCGCGACGACCCCGTCGAGCATGTGGCCCCGCGTCACCAACTCGATCGAGTCCGCGATAACTTCGCGGCTGATCAACGAGGCCTTCATGCCTTCCGTGCCCATGCTGATGCCATCGGACACGGCGATCGTGTTGAACTCGAGCGGAGTGCCGCCGGCAGCGCGGATGCCGTCCTTGACCCTGGCTGAGAGGCGCCGCAGGTGGAAGTTGCACGGCCCGATTTCGATCCACGTATTCGCGACTCCGATCAGCGGCTTCGACAGGTCTTCTTCGGTCAGACCTGTCGCGTAAAGCATGGCGCGTGACGGCGCTCGGTCTGGCCCATCGAGCAGGATATGGCTGGGACCGCGGAGGTCTTGCTGGTTCGTCATCGTTTGACTCCTGGGTGTTCGGCTGCGCGATCGCGTGTGAGGAATCGTATGGGCAATCCGGCAATCGGGCAATCAGGCACTTGGTATGCTCTTGGCGTGAAGTACTGGCTCAACGTTGTCTCACGCGAACACGTCAGGCTGGGCGTAGCTGGCAGCTTCACTCAGGCACAACACGGCGGACCCATCGGCCTGCGACGCCTTGGTCGTGGCGACGGCATCGTCTTCTACTCGCCTCGTATCGCGATCAATGGCCAGCCGCTGCGACGTTTCACCGCCGCTGGCCGCATTCTCGACGACGAACCGTATCAGGTTGAGATGACGGCTTCCTTCCACCCCTGGCGCCGTAACGTCGCGTTTGTCGAGGGGCGAGAGGCACCGATCGAACCTCTGATTCCCAGGCTGGATTTCATCACGGATAAGCGACGCTGGGGTTTCCCGTTGCGACGAGGCCTATTCGAGATCTCATCCAGCGACTTTCACCTCATTTCAAGCGCCATGGGCATCTCTATCGAGGAAGAACCGTAGAATCGATGGATGGAGAAACCGCTCATCATCGCCCACCGCACGGCGCCGGCTTTCGCCCCGGAGAACAGCCTCGAAGGCATCCGCGTCAGCTTCGAGCAGGACGCCGACGGCGTCGAAATAGACCTCCGCATGTCGCTGGACCAGCGTCCCTTCCTGATGCACGACAACTCGATGTTGCGCACGACCGGCTGGCCGTTGCCGCTCGAGCTCACGCCGTCCTTCTACATCCGGACTCGGCGACTAAGTGGCAGCCCCGAGCGCGTCCCCAGCCTGACACAAGCACTCGACGCGCTGCCGGACGAGAAGATCCTGGCCGCCGATATCAAGACGCCGTGGGCTGTGATGGCCCTGGCTCGGGCCGTCATACGGCGCCGCATCGCGGACCGCACACTCGTCTGGTGTT
Source organism: uncultured Chloroflexia bacterium (assembly GCA_963766645.1). GTDB lineage: Bacteria > Chloroflexota > Dehalococcoidia > DSTF01 > WHTK01 > WHTK01. Next base: position 886,356 of record CAVYAY010000003.1, read on the forward strand.
CCAGCGCCCTCGCGGTGAAATGGGCAATACGGCGAAACCTGGGCTGGGAAGTGGCGCACTACAAGGACTTCGCCGACGCGAACAATAATCGCTCCTTCATCGAGAACGCAGCGCGCATCGGCGCCCAGGCCGTTTCGTTGGACTGGCGGGCGATCGACACTGATCTCGTCACCTTCGCTCACGAGCGTAGCCTGCGAGTCTACTCATGGCACAAAGAGCGCGATCTGACAGACTCGAAGCTCACGTCCGGACTCGACGGCCTTATCACAGACTACCCTCTGGAAGCGCGCGAGGCGCTCGAACATAACTTCTAGCCCGTTAACACGGCCGCCGGCCGCGGATTGACAGTGACAGGCTTCACAAATATTCTTGACTAAGTCGATTAACTTAATCGTATACAGTGTTGGAGACCGCCGTGCCGGAAGCAAAGGCCTACGACCGCGAAGCTCTCACGAGCCTCAGCGCCGCGATGGAAGACAAAGCACCGCAGGATGTCCTGCGGTGGGCAGTTGATGAATTCCAACCCGGTCTGACGCTGGCCTGCAGCTTCGGCGGCCCCACCGGAATGGCCCTCCTCGATATGCTTATGAAGATCGACGCCGGCGTCGAGGTGTTCTATCTCGACACCGACTTCCTCTTCCCCGAGACCTACCATCTGCGCGACATCTGCGAGCAGCGGTACAGCTTCAAGCCCATCGGCTACAAATCGCTACTAACGCCTGAAGCGCAAGCCAAAGAGCACGGCCCAGAACTCTGGAACCGTGACCCCGATTTCTGCTGCGACCTTCGCAAGATCGAGCCCAACGTCCGCGCTCTCGAAGGCAAGACGGCCTGGGTCTCTGGCATGCGCCGCGACCAGTCGAAGACGCGCGCCAACGTCGCGATCGTAGATTGGGATGAAAAATTCGGCCTCGTCAAGCTGAACCCGCTGGCCACCTGGGACGAGAAACAGGTCTGGGGCTACATCCTGGCCAACGACGTGCCCTACAACCCGCTGCACAATCGTGGCTACCCCAGCGTCGGCTGCACTAACTGCACTGCCCCGGTCCGTCCCGGTGAGGACCCCCGCTCAGGACGCTGGGTCGGCTTCGACAAAGAGGAATGCGGCATCCAGGAAGGCACCATCCATTTCGAACCGCTTACTCCTGCTCTTGATGCATAGCCAGGGACGCTGTTTGGGGATTCAGCACCTCACTGCGAAGGCGGATCGCCTTAATCAGGTCCCGGGCCGGTCGCGACAGATAGTGTCCCTTGCGCGTGACGATTCCGTAGCTCAAGGTCGGCAGACCGTCCCGGACTGGACGCACTGCAAGCTTGTCCGTGTCTCCCGCGACGGAGAACCTTGGGACCAGCGCGACGCCCTGGTCGAGCGTCACGAACTCTCTGATCACCTGCCAGCGCTCCAGCTCCATCGCAACCCGCAGCTCCAGGTTGGAGCGAGCGAACGCCTCTTCGACAAAGGCTCGAGTCGAAGACTCTGGATCGGGCATCAGTACCGGGAACTTCGCGATGTCAGCCAGACGGACGACAGGTTTGGAGGCGAGTGGATGCTGCAGGGGGCAAATCAGGACCAGCTCGTCGCTGAGAATGTGCTCGAAAGTCAGACCGCGAGAAACACCAGACCTAGAACTGATACCGAAATCGACCTCGTCGTTGGCAACCATCTCCTGTGTCTCGCCCCGGACGCTGCTATACACGACCAGCCGCACGTTGGGATGCGACGACCGGTACTCCTGCAGGACAGGACCAGCGAGGTGCAACAACAGCTCTTGCCCGGCCGCAAGTCGAACCTCTTCGCTGCCTCGCTCCGTCAGTTGCTCCTCCAGCCTCTCCGGAAGCTGATCGATTGCCTCGACGAAGGGCTGCACCAGATCGAGCAGCGCCTGACCGGCCGGGGTCAGGTTGACGCCGCGCGCGTGGCGCTCGAACAGGATGTGGCCGGTCAGTCGCTCGAGGAGTTTGACGTGCGTGCTGATCGTGGGCTGTGTCGTCGCCGTCTGCTCAGCGGCGCGGGTGAAGCTTTGCAACTGCGCCGCGTAGCAGAAGCTGCGCAGCTGCGGCAGATCCCCTTCGAAGAATCGTCTGGAAGGTCGCTCAGACATACGAAGAATGAATGAGTGGGATTATAGATCATGCGGTACTCAAATGGCTAAGAACAGCTCTAGGATCGGGCTCCAGGTACCCGCTAACTGAGCGATGAGGGGGAACAAATGACAAGAAAGGGATTCACCGTCTGGTTCACGGGCTTATCCGGCGCCGGCAAGTCGACCCTGGCCGAGGCACTACAGCCCGCGCTTCGAGATCGGGGTCACAAGGTCGAGATACTCGACGGTGACATCGTGCGCACCAACCTGAGCAAGGGTCTGGGCTTTAGCAAAGAGGACCGCGACACGAACATCCTGCGCATCGGCTTCGTCGCGCACCTGCTGTCGCGCAACGGCGTCGCGGTGATCACCGCGGCGATTTCTCCCTACCGTGACATCCGCGACCAGAACCGTGGCCTGATAGGTGACTTCGTCGAGGTCTACGCCAAGTGCAGCATCGAAGAGCTTACGCGCCGCGATGTCAAAGGCCTCTACGAAAAGGCGTTGCGCGGCGAAATTCAGAACTTCACCGGCATCTCGGACCCCTACGAAGAGCCACTCAACCCCGAAGTCGTCGTCGACACCGAGAAGGAGACGCTGGAGGAGAGCCTCGCCAAGATCCTCGACTACCTTGAGCAAGAAGGCTACCTCTCACCACTCGGCGCGAAGTAGCCGTTGCATTAGATAAGGACCCTACTCATGTCTGATGACCTGATCCCGCCTCATGGCGGTAGCCTCGTCGACCGCGCCGTTAGGGGCGACGACGCCAAATCGCTCGCCGAAGCCGCACATTCGCTGCCGAAGTTGGCGCTTGGTGTGCGCCCCCTCTCCGACCTCGAGATGATCGCTGTCGGTGCGTTCAGCCCCCTGACCGGCTTCATGACCAGCCGCGACTACCATGGCGTAGTCAACAACATGCGCCTCACCAGTGGCCTCGTCTGGTCGCTGCCCGTCACGCTCTCTGCGCCGGCGTCAGACGCCAAGAGCTTCCAAGGCAAGCAGATCGCCCTGACCGACGAAGCAGGCAACCCACTCGCGGTCATGGACGTCGAGGAGGCCTTCGAGTACGACAAGCAGGACGAAGCGCGCCGCGTCTACCGCACAGACGAAGACAAGCATCCCGGCGTCGCCGCCGTCTACGCCCAGGACGAGATGCTGATCGGCGGCCCGGTTCGTCTCTTCCAGCGCCAGCAGCACACCGAATTCCTGCAGCACCGCCGCGACCCGAAGGAGACACGTGCCGCCTTCGCCGAGAAGGGCTGGAAGACAATCGTCGGCTTTCAGACGCGCAACCCGGTGCACCGCGCCCACGAATACATTCAGAAGTGTGCCCTGGAGACAGTCGACGCGTTGCTGCTCCACCCCCTAGTTGGTGCCACCAAGGATGACGACATTCCAGCCGGCGTTCGCATGGCCTGCTATGAGGCGCTGCTCGGCAGTTACTATCCGGCAAACCGTGTGCTGCTCTCGGTCTTCCCAGCCGCGATGCGCTACGCCGGCCCGCGCGAGGCGATCTTCCATGCCATGGTGCGCAAGAACTACGGCTGCTCCCATTTTATTGTCGGGCGCGACCACGCCGGCGTCGGGTCCTACTACGGCACCTACGACGCGCAGCAGATTTTCAGCGAGTTCACCCACAGCGAGCTCGGCATCACACCGATGTTCTTCGAGAACAGCTTTTTCTGCCGCGCCTGCGGCTCCATGGGCACGGCCAAGACCTGCCCTCACGCTGACGATGACCACGTCAGCCTCTCCGGAACGCGCGTGCGCGAGATGCTGGCCGAGGGCCAGATGCCACCCGTCGAATTCAGCCGGCCCGAGGTCGCCCAGATCCTGATCGACGCCACCCGGGGCAATTAGCCAGGCCTTTGGATGTCCGAATCGACGCATGAGGAGCGCTTGGTAGTGATAAAGTCGACTTCATCGGTCGACAATATCGACAATCCCAGCCTGCCCAGTCATCTGCTTCTTCCGAAGGTCGTCTTTCACGTCGCGGCCATCGTGGTCTCCGTCTGGCTGTTTGTGCTTTCCCTACGGCTGATAAAGGAAGGCGCGGACGGCCTGCGGCCCGTGCTGGATGCTGTCTCGGTTGATGGCGTGGCGGGCCATTTTGGCTTCGGTTGGTTCGGCGCCTACATCGTCATGAGCGGCTCGCCTGTCGCGGCGGTGGCGATGAGCCTATTCGCCGGTGGCGCGATTAACGACCTCGAAACCTTCGCCATGATCAACGGGACGAGGATGGGTGCCTCCCTGATCGTCCTCATCGTCGGGTTCGTCTCCTACGTGACCGGCAAACGCAACCCGGATGGCCTCTACATCGGCGTGGTTGCCCTGCTAACCGCGATCACTCTCTGGGGACCGGTGATGCCTATCGGCTTGCTGGTTCTGGACCGCGGGTGGCTCGATGGCGTTCACATCTCGAGTCCCGGCGCACTGACGTCGTTCGTCGGCACGATCTCGGATCCAGTCGTTAATCCCCTGGTCGACCTGCTACCGCGGCTCGGCCTGTTTGTGGGCGGTGTGCTCTGCCTTGTCACAGCGTTCACGGTGTTCGACCGTGGTCTGCCCAGCCTGGAGCGACCGGGTCCGCGAATAGAGGCCCTTTCGAGACTGCTTCAGCAACGCTACGCCATGTTTGCCTTCGGGACCCTTATGACCATGGTGACGTTGTCGGTTTCGCTCTCGGTCACCATCCTCGTTCCTCTCGCGCTCAAGGGTTATGTACGCCGCGATCGTGTTATTCCATACGTCATGGGCGCCAACATCGCCACGTGGGTCGACACGCTGTTCGCGGCGCTGCTTCTCGACTCGCCGCGCGCCTTCACCGTCGTCCTGACCGAGATGCTGGTAGGTGGCTCAGTGTCGCTGTTCGTCCTGATATTCGCCTACGGGCCGTATACCAGGCTCATCCTCGCCGTGGCCCACCGCGTGAGCAGCACGCGACGAAACCTGGCGATATTCCTCGGCTGTTTGATTCTGGCGCCACTCGTATTCCTGGCGGTATGAGGATTCGATCCGAGAGTGATACAATTGTTGACGAACTTGGTTAACTTTAGCGACGGCGGGTTTCGATGAAGGTTTCAATGAAGGGCGACTACGGCGTGAGAGCGCTCGTGGAACTAGCCCATCGCTACGGCGAAGGGCCGGTGCAGAGCGCCACTATCGCCAGCCGCCAGTCGATTCCCGAACCGTACCTCGACCAGCTGCTCACCACGCTGCGGCGCGCCGGGTTCATCCGCAGCGTCCGGGGCCCCCAGGGCGGTCACGCCCTGATCCGCGACCCGCACGATCTCAAGCTCAGCGAAGTTATCGTGGCGCTCGAGGGCTCACTGGCGCCCATCGCTTGCCTGGACGACCCCGAGGGCTGCCGTACCACCACGGCGTGCAGCCTCAAGCCCGTATGGCAGGAAGTCGAGGCGGCGACTATCCAAGTCCTCGACAGCATCACGGTCGCCGACATTGCAGAACGCGAACGCGCCGGCAACGTCGCGCGCTACGCGATTTAGGGGCTGCTGATGCAAGCACGTACTGAAAACAGAATCGCCGCCAACGCCCTGGAGCTGATCGGCAACACCCCGCTGGTCCGCCTCGAGCGCGTTACGCCGGCGGGTCACGCCGAGGTGCTAGGCAAGCTGGAGTCGCTCAACCCCGGCGGCAGCATCAAGGACCGCATCGCGCTCTCGATGGTCGAAGACGCCGAGAAGAAGGGCCTGCTAAAGCCTGGTGGCACCATCGTGGAGCCGACGAGCGGCAACACTGGCATCGGCCTCGCCATGGTTGCCGCGGCCAAGGGCTACAAGCTGATCCTGACGATGCCGGACGACTACAGCCTGGAGCGACGCAAACTGGTACAGCGTTTCGGCGCGCAGCTCATCCTCACACCCGCGATCGAGGGGATGACCGGCGCCGTCTTCGCCGCCGAGGAGTTGGTCGCCAAGAACCAGGGCTACTACATGCCCCAGCAGTTTAACAACCCGGCCAACCCCGAGGTACACCGCCGCACGACTGCAGAAGAAATCCTGCGCGACACAGACGGCCGTCTTGACGCTTTTGTCGCCGGCGTCGGGACCGGTGGCACGATTACGGGAGTTGGAGAAGTGCTGAAGCAGCGCCTGCCCAACGTCCTGATCGTCGCCGTCGAGCCCACGCGCTCCCCGGTTCTGGCGGGTGGCAAGCCGGGCCTGCACGGCATCCAGGGCATCGGCGCCAGCTTCGTACCCAGTGTCCTCAACCGCGACGTCTACGATGAGCTCGTCGCCGTCAGGGACGAGGACGCGATCGAAATGGCGAAACGCATCACGATGAACGAAGGGTTGCTCATCGGTATCTCTGCCGGCGCCAACGTCCACGCGTCGCTGCAAATCGCGAAACGCCTCGGCGAGGGCAAGCGGGTCGTCACCATCCTGCCCGACACCGGCGAGCGCTACCTCAGCGTCAACTTCTAGAATGAGTGCCTTGTATGCGAGGATGGAATGAGCGGGAGGAATCCAATGGTTAACGTTTACATACCGACGCCCTTCAGGAGCTTCGTCGGCAACCGCTCGAGCGTCGAAATCGAGGCCAGCAACGTCGCTGAAGCCCTCGCCAACCTCGATGCTCGCTTTCCCGGCTTCCGCAACCTCTGTTACAACGCGGAGGGCGCTATCCCGCCTCACATCAACGTATACGTCAACAATCAGGAGATTACGTCACTAAACGGCGAAGCCACGACACTATCCGACGGCGACCAGCTCGCCGTCATCCCTGCCCTCGCGGGCGGTGCGCCCGATGAGGACAACCCCTCAAACTACGCGCTGACGCCGGAGCGCGTCACGCGTTACTCGCGGCATTTGATCATGCCGCAGGTCGGTAGCATCGGGCAGCGCAAGATCTTCGACGCCAAGGTGCTGATAATCGGTGCGGGCGGGCTCGGCTCGCCCGTGGCGCTCTACCTTGCGCTGGCCGGCGTCGGCACGATCGGCATCGTCGACTTCGACGTCGTCGACCTTTCGAACCTGCAGCGTCAGATCCTGCACCAGAGCGACGACGTTGGTAAGCGCAAGGTCGTCTCCGCCCGGGAGACGCTGAACGCCTACAACCCGGACGTCAAGGTGGTCACGCACGAGGAGCCGCTCTACTCTGAGAACGCGCTGGGAATCATCTCCCAGTACGACATCGTCGTGAACGGTGCCGATAACTTCGCGGCGCGCTATCTGGCCAACGACGCCTGTGTCTTCCTCAAGAAGCCGCTCGTCGACGGCTCGATCCTGATGTTCGACGGCCAGGCGACCGTCTATCTGCCCGAGCAGGGGTGCTACCGCTGCCTCTACCCGACGCCGCCCCCACCAGGGATGGTGCCGTCCTGCGCCGAGGCCGGCGTGCTCGGCGCCATGTGCGCCACCATCGGCTCGATCCAGGCGACCGAGGTGCTCAAGCTCATCCTCGGTATCGGCGAGAGCTTGCAGGGACGCCTCGTCCTGTACGACGCGCTCGCCATGGAGATGCGCCAGGTCCGCGTGCGGCGCGACCCAAACTGCGTGGTCTGTGGCGAAAACCCGACCGTGACCGAACTGATTGACTACGACGAGTTCTGCGGGACGGCTCCCGCCTGGACGGAGTAACCGAGTGCCGGAAGTACGCGTAACGTCGGTGCTGCAAAAGGTGGTCGGCGCCAAGTCGGTGCAGACCGAGGGCAGCACCGTCGCCGAAGTGCTGGAGAAGATGAACGCCGCCTACCCCGGCTTTCGTGAGCAGATCACGATGGAGGACGGCTCGCTGCACCGCTTCGTCAACATCTACATCAATGATGAGGACATTCGATTCCTGCAGCAGATGGATACGCCGGTCGAATCCGGCGACGTCGTCTCGATCCTTCCGGCACTGGCCGGCGGCCGTTAAGCAGGAGCCTGAATGACAACCGGAGCGCCCCACCGCGTCATGTTGTATCGAAGCATGCTGGACTTGATCGGCAATACTCCACTGGTTGAGCTTCAGAATCTCAGCCCTTCGCCTACCGTGCGCTTCTTCGCCAAACTGGAGGGTCAGAACCCGACCGGCAGCGTCAAAGACCGCATCGCCAGGGCAATGATCGAGGCCGCTGAACGTGAAGGCAAGCTGACACCAGGGTGCACCATCCTTGAGCCGACCTCCGGAAACACCGGCGTGTCGCTCGCCTTCGTCGCCAAGCTCAAGGGCTACAAGGTCAGGGTCGTCATGCCCGACAACATGAGCCCGGAACGCACGCAACTGCTGCGCGCTTACGGCGCCGAGATCGTCTACTCGGAAGGAGCCAAGGGCACCAACGGCTCGATTGTTGTCGCTCAGGAGTTGGCAGCAGCCGATCCCAGCCTTGTCCTGATCTACCAGTACGGCAACGAGGCCAACCCGGGCGCCCACTACGAAACCACGGGACCCGAAATCCTCCGCGACCTGCCGGAGATCGACGTCTTCGTAGCCGGCCTCGGCACCGGCGGCACGCTGACCGGCACCGGGCGCTATCTCAAGGAGCGCAAGCCCAGCGTCAAAATAACCGCGGCTGCGCCGCACCCCGGCGACCGCGTCCAGGGCCTGCGTAGCCTCGACGAGGGCTTCATCCCGCCCGTCCTCGACCAGTCGCTGCTTGACGGCCGTATCGTCGTCGACTCCAAGAACTCGTTCGCCGCGACCAAGGAGCTGATGGACGCCGAGGGTATCTTTGCCGGCGTCTCCGGCGGCGCCGTCCTACGCGCGGCCCAGCGCGTTGGCAGCCGGTTGGAGCGCGGCAACATCGTGCTGCTGCTGGCGGACGGCGGCTGGAAGTACCTCTCCACGGACCTCTGGAACACCAACTACGAAGACCTCGCCGACGACCTCGACGAACAGACCTGGTGGTGACACAGCCGCGTTAGACTACGGCCCATGCCTGACCTGCCCCGCGCCCTCTTCTTCGACCTCGACGACACGATCATCGATGACAGCGGCAACGTCGACATCGCCTGGCGCTCTGCCGTCTCGGACTGCGCACCGTCAGGCCTCGACACCAGAGCACTGGTGCAACTGGTCCACGAAATTCGCGATTGGTACTGGTCCGATGCCGAGCGTCATCGCGTCGGGCGCGCCGACCTGCGCGGCACTAGCGTATGGATCGTCGCCGAAGCCCTGTCTCGGCTCGGCGCGTCGGACCAACGACTCGCCGGCCAGATCGGCAACCGCTATCGCGACCTGCGCGAACAGGGTCAGAAGCTGCTTCCCGACGCCGTTGAGACACTGGAAAGGCTACGGTCGCATGGCGTTCGCCTAGCCCTCCTGACCAACGGCAGCTCCGATAGCCAGCGCGCCAAGATCAACCGTTTCGAGCTGGAGCCGCACTTCGACTACATCAGCATCGAAGGCGAGTTCGGCTGCGGCAAGCCAGACGAGCGGGTCTACCGCGCCGCGCTAGCCGCCCTGGCGTCCGAGCCAACCGATACCTGGATGGTTGGCGACAACCTCGAGTGGGATGTCGCCGCGCCGATGCGTCTCGGCATCACCGGCATCTGGTTCGACCGCCACGCCGCCGGCCTGCCGACCAGCGCCACGGCAAAGATATTCGGCGACGGCACGCGGCAGCCGGACCGCGTTATTCGCTCCCTGGCGGAGCTACTCTAGGCCGCGTCCGGCGGCAGCAGCCCGCAAGCTTGCAGCAGGCGTCCCGACCGGCAGCCTGCTGGACCGCCCAGCTCATCCAGAATGAGGCCTTCCGAAGGCAGGTCGGCGCCCGCGATAAGCCGCTGCGAGAACTCCTCGATGCCCCAGAAGCGCAATACCTCGCGCAGGATCGTTTCGTCCGCCTCGTGGACACCGCATCGTTCGAGCTCGCCGCGCAGCACGCCGAGGACGTCCCAGCTCATCCCCACCGTCAGCGACCACTCGCGCCCATCGGGACAACGGCAGGTCAGCACGCCGCCTTCGACCAGCCCACCTCGCATCAGCGTGCGCTTGAATCCGCAGGCCCGCAGGTTCAGCGTGCGCTCCGGATCAACGCTTCGATACCTCTTGAGACTCAGCAGTGCCATGTCGTCCTCCTTAGCGGCGATGTCGCGAGCTAAATCCGTTTCGAGGCCACGGTTCCGCGAAGGAAGACCTAAGCGCGTGTAAAAGGACTGTGAACCCGCTAGGGCACGATCTTGTAAATGCCGCCCGATTCCGAGTGGTCCAGGACGTAGAGCTCCAGGTCGTTGCCCTGAGCGAAGGAGCTGACGTTGAAGTCAGCCCGCCCGATCTGCTTCTGCTGTGTCACTTTGGACCCGTCCAAGCGAAGCGCCCAGATCTTGCCGCTGCAGTAGTCGCTGTAAACGTACGCGCCTTGCAGGCCGGGAATGGCGCTGCCTCGATATATGAAGCCACCCGTCACCGAACAGTTGCCGCCGCCGTTTTCATAGTCGGCGACCGGCAGCAAGAAGCCATCCTTATCGCAATTGCTTCCGCCACCAACGCAGCCGAAACCTTCCATGACGTTCCAGCCGTAGTTGCCGCCCCGGACGATGAGGTCGATTTCCTCGCGTGTGCTCTGACCCACGTCGCCGGCCCAGAGGTCGCCCGTCGTGGGATCGAACGAGAAACGCCAGGGATTTCGCAGCCCGTAAGCCCAGATTTCGCCGCGGGCGCTGCTCCGCCCGGCGAAAGGGTTATCCGGCGGCACCACATAGCCCGCGCTCCCGTCGGAGACGTCGATACGCAGGATCGACCCGAGCAGCGTGCCGAGGTTCTGGCCGTTGCCCTGCGGGTCGCGCGCCGATCCGCCGTCTCCCAGCCCAATGTAGAGATAACCATCCGACCCGAAGACGATTTGCCCACCGTTGTGGTTACTAAACGGCTCGGGTACCTCCATCAAGACGGCTTCGCTGCCGGCTGCGTCGGCATCCGGCGGCACGAGAAAGAAACGCGACAGCACGCCTCGCCGAGGATGTCCTGCGGAATAGTAAACATAATACGTTCCCGTCGAAGCGGAGTCGGGCGCCAGGGCGAGTCCCAACAATCCCTCTTCGTTGCCATCTGTGCTCACTCGGTCAGTTATGTCGAGCACGACCTTGATGGCCGATCGAGACGCGCTCGGCGTCACCTGCGTAATGCGCCCGGCCTGTTCGGTGACGTACCAGGAACCGTCGGGCGCCGGGTACATACCCGTCATACCCTCAAATGTTAGCTCCGGAAAGACGCGCTCCAGCGACACAGAAGGAAGGCCGGTAGCCTCTGGCGGCTGGCCAGTCTCCGAGGACTCTGGCGTGCTCGATGCTGTCTCGTTCGACGCCGCCGTCGCTGACGACGTATCGTCGCCGTCCCCACAAGCGACCACGACCACGAACAGCAGAAGGGAGGCGATTACTGGCAGGGCCCGCATGTTGCGTTTCCAGCGTATCAGAGGCCGAACGTCCTGTTAGCATCGCCTCATGAGCGGCCGCGGGTTCGATTTCGCCATCCTTGCGCTCGGCGTTGCGGCCGTAAGCACGGCAGCCGTGCTGATCCGTGAAGCCGACGCCCCGTCGATGGTAATCGCCGCGTACCGCCTCGTCCTGGCCTCGTTGCCGCTTCTACTGTTCGCCGGAGTGCGCCGGCAGCGTGTGCTCCCGTCAACCAGCTCACTCATCTCACTCACCCTGCTCTCCGGCATCTTTCTTGCCCTGCACTTCGGGTTCTGGATCGCGTCCGTCAAGCAGACGTCCATCGTGACCTCGGTTGTCCTCGTCACCACGACGCCGTTGTTCGTTGGATTGGCAGGCGGACCGCTGCTGGGCGAAAAGCCGGGCCGGACGATCTGGCTCGCGCTGGTGATCACTGCCGTGGGCACCCTGATCATGGTCTCAGAGGACTTCGACGCTGGCAGCGACACGCTGGTCGGGGACGCCTTCGCGCTGCTCGCCGCGGTGTTCGCGTCGGGCTACTTGATGGCCGGTCGCAGGCTGCTCGGCTCCGGCGCCGGCTGGTTGCCCTACATCACGGTCACCTACTCCACCGGCGCCGTCCTTCTACTCGGGGCGGTTTTGGTGACGGGGGAGGCCTTCGGAGGCTACTCGGATCGCACCCTCGGATTCCTCATCTTGCTTGCCTTGGTGCCGCAACTGCTCGGCCACACCGCAGTCAACCGATCGCTCGGTCGCCTGCCCGCTATCGTCGTGTCGGTCGCCGTACTGGGCGAGCCCGTGGGCGCGACGATCCTCGCGGCGATCTTCCTCAACGAAGACCCAACGCTGGTTCAGTTGTTAGGCGGTCTCCTTGTGCTCGCGGGCGTCGCGACCGGCGTTCGCGGCGACGTCCAATTGCGGCCGGTATTGGCGCCGGAGGCTACTTAGGACTGAAGGCGCGTGTTCCAAGCTTCGAGCGAGCCCGGCGGCTCGTTGAGCCGGAGAACCTCGACCGCGTAACCCGCGACCTCGTCCCACTTGAATTGGCCCACCTCGCTGTTGCCGAAGTAGCATCGCAGCATCAGCATCCCGGTCTCAGACGTCGACTCCAGGCGCACGTAGTTGGCATCGGCCATCGGCGCCTTCTCACCATTCTTCAGATACACGACGACCAAGGGTCTTCCTCCCAGAAGCGCAACCGGCTCCTGGGTTAATTCTCGACAGCCCTGAACGGGTTCAGGAGCTAGGTGGCCGGCTGGTCACGGTTGTTGCCGTGCAGGATCTCGTCGATCATGCCGTACTCGACCGCCTGCTGCGCCGTCATATAGAAGTTTCGGTCGAAGTCGCGGCGAATGCGCTCCGGGTCCTGCCCCGTATTGCGCGCCAGCAGGTCGCGGATCATGTCGTTGAGACGGATCGTCTCGCGCGCCTCGATTTCAATGTCGGACGCTTGGCCCTGCACTCCACCCAGTGCCTGGTGCATGTGGATTGTCGCGTTCGGCATAGCGTAGCGCTTACCCGCCGCGCCGGAGCTCAGCAGCACGGTCGCCATGCTGGCGCAAACGCCAACGCAGTACGTGGCGACCTCGCAGCGATTCAGTTCCATCGCGTCAAGAATGGCGAGGCCGGCGTGGACTTCGCCGCCGGGCGAGTTGATGTACATCGAAATGTCGCGGTCAGGGTCTTCGCGCTCCAGGTGCAGCAGCTGCGCGATGATGCTATTCGCCACCTGGTCGAAGATCGGCGTGCCGAGGTAGACGATGCGCTCCTTGAGCAGCATCGAGTAGATGTCGTAAACGCGCTCGCCGCGCGGCGTGGTCTCAACGACGGCCGGGACGATCGCCTCGATGGCGGACAGATCGATGTCGTGCGGGTAGCTGAAGTTCATCTTGCTCTCCTTCGCTTAATACTATCTGACCACATCCGCGCCACTGCGTCACTATCAGTCGAAAGGCCCACTCGCGCCTCCGGATCGCTATGATTCCGCCTATGAACCGACGTCCGGGAGACGATGCGCCCCGTATCGACGGCCTCGGGGAGGTTGTTGAAGAAATCGACCAGGAGATCGAGGCGCTGCGCTCCGAGTCGGTGCGCATCCTGGGATTCCGCCTCGAATACCTCATCTTCGGCGGCCTGGCCGTCCTCTTCGCCAGCTACGTCGTCGCCTACCTGGTTTTCGGCATCAACCTGGACCGCCTCAAGGATTGGGGATACCTCGGCATCTTCTTCATCGCGATGGCGGGCTCCGCAACGATTGTCCTGCCGACACCGAGCAGCGTGGCCATCTTCGGAGGCGCTGTCGTGCTCGACCCCTTTCTGGGCATCCCAAGTCCCGTCATGGTCGGTCTCGTCGCTGGCCTGGGCGATGCCATCGGCGAGTTCTCCGGCTACGGGCTGGGCTACGCGGGCACCGACCTGCTGCGCCAGCGTCGCATCTACCGCACGTTTGAGGGCTGGATGCACCGTAACGGCGCCCTAACCATCTTCGCCCTCTCGACCTTCCCGAACCCTTTCTTCGATCTTGTTGGCGCGGCAGCAGGCGGCGCGCGCATGCCGGCGATCCGCTTCTTTCTCTCCTGTTTGGCTGGCAAGATAATCAAGGATCTAATCCTAGCCTACGGCGGGACCTTCTCGATCAGCTTCCTTAGGGACGTGTTCTAATACGCCATGTCCCACCAGTTTGACAGCCGCACCGAACGCGTCGTGGCGATTATCGTCGCGGCGGGCAGCAGCCGGCGCATGAAAGGCGTCGATAAGCTACTGGCGCCTCTGGGCGGCCGCCCCCTTATCGCGTACTCAATCGCTGCTTTCGTACGCCACCCGGCCATCATGGATCTCGTCGTCGTCGCCTCCGAAACAAACGAGGCCGGCATTCGCGAAATCGTCGACGCGGAGGCGCCCGGCCGCGCGACCGTGGTACTCGGCGGCGGACGACGACGAGATTCCGTGCTTAACGGGCTGCGAGCCGCCAGCGATTGCGATTACGTCGTGATCCACGACGCGGCCCGCCCCCTAGTCGATGCGGCAATGATCGACCAGGCGTTGGCTGGCGCACACGAGGTTGGTGCGGCACTCTGCGCCGTACCGGTATCGGATACGGTCAAACGAGCCGATCCTTCAGGAAAGGTGTCGAGCACAGTGACGCGCGAGGGACTCTGGTTGGCGCAGACGCCCCAGGCCTTCCGCGCCGACCTTCTGCTGCATGCCCACGAGTCGATCGACCTTGACGTTACGGACGACGCAGCGTTGATCGAGCTATTGGGCGAGCCCGTGAAGCTGGTCCTGGGCTCGACTCGCAACATCAAAGTGACGCTGCCGGAGGACCTGGTCCTGGTGCAAGCGCTCCTCGCAGCGTCGAAAGGCGAAGCACGCTGATGCGAATCGGTCATGGCTACGACGTACACCCCTTTGGACCGGGACGGCCCCTGATCCTTGGTGGCATCCGCTTCGAGACCGAGCGCGGGTTGGCCGGCCACTCCGACGGCGACGCCGCCGTCCACGCGATCGTGGATGCGCTGCTCGGCGCGGCCGCGCTGGGCGACATCGGCACGCATTTCCCCAGCAGCGACGAACGCTGGCGCGGTGCCAACAGCCTCGACCTGCTCAAGCAGACGGTCATTCTCGTCGCCAGCGCCGGTTACGCCATCGTCAATGTGGACGCAACCATAGTCGCCCAGGCGCCGCGTATCGCACCTCGTGTGGCCGAGATGCGCTCGGCGCTAGCCGGGGCCCTAGGTCTCGACCTCACCGGCGTCAGCGTCAAAGCCACGACGAGCGACGGCCTCGGAGCCGTTGGGCGCGGCGAAGGCGTTGCCGCCTACGCGGTCGCGCTGATTGAAGAGCGCCGCGCGCCGTAAGGGTCGTTGGCGAAGCTGCGTTATGGTATATTGCGAAACGCTTATGAGTCCCAGCCGCCTCTACTGCGTCTGTCTATAGGGTGCTCGTCCCGTCGGACGACACCCGACTCCACTCACGCGCCTGACCGGCGGGTGACCTAGCTGACAGACGGAGGCAAGAATTGTCCCTCATCCATAGCATTCGTAGAGACATCAAGGCAGCGCTTGACCGCGACCCCGCGGCGAGCGGCGCCGTGTCCGTGATCTTGACCTACCCCGGGTTCCACGCGCGACAGATGCACCGGCTGGCACATTCACTGCGTCAAACCGGCGTCCCGTTTTTCCCCAGTCTCATCGCCTACTTCAACCGCTTTCTCACCGGCATCGAAATTCACCCCGGCGCCAGGATCGGCGAAGGACTGTTCATCGACCACGGCATGGGCGTCGTGATCGGCGAGACGAGCGTTATCGGAAACGACTGTCACCTGACGCAAGGCGTCACCCTCGGCGGCACCAGTACGCGCCACGAAAAGCGCCATCCCACACTCGGCAACAACGTCCAGATAGGCGCTGGCGCCAAGCTGATCGGCGCCATCACGGTCGGCGACCACGCCCGCATCGGTGCCGGTGCCGTCGTCGTCACTAGCGTTCCTGCGTACGCCACCGTCGTCGGCGTGCCAGGCAAGGTGGTCGCCTACTACGACCCTGGCGACGACACGATTCAGCGCCTGCCTGACCCCGAATGGGACCGCATCGAAGACCTGGCGCAGCGTTTGGAAGCCCTGCGCGACCAGGTCGCGGCCCTAGAAGCCGAGCTGGCCGAGCACGGTAGAGCAGCTGCCCAGGCGGCACATAGCCGCACTTCCTCTTCGAACTAGACTCAACGTAAGCTGGCCCTAGAAACCGGGGAGGGTGAATGCGACTCCACAACACCTTGAGCGGCCGCGTCGAGGAGTTCACGGCGCGCAATGACAAGCAGGTGCTGATGTACGTCTGCGGCATCACGCCGTATGCCGAGAGCCACCTCGGCCACGCGATGAGCTACATCATCTTCGATACCCTGCGCCGCTACCTCGAGTACCGCGGCTATGAGGTCAAGCACGTACAGAACTACACGGACATCGACGACAAGCTGATCGCCCGCGCTGAGGCCGAAGGCCGCAGCGTCCAGGACATCGCCGACGAATACAGCGCCGACTTCACGAAGTCGATCCAGGACCTCAACGTCCTGCCGGCGCACATCTACCCGCGCGCCACTCAGGAGATCCCGGCCATCGTTGAGATGATCGAGGGGCTGATCGAGAAGGGCTACGCCTACGTTGGCCCGCCCAAGGGCGGCAACGAGGCGAGCGACGTCTACTACCGCGTCGAGAAGAAGAGCGATTATGGCAAGCTGGCCAAGCGCAGCCTCGATTCGATGCTTTCCGGCGCCCGCATTGAACCGCTCGAAGGCAAAGAAAACCCCATGGACTTCACGCTGTGGAAGGCCGCCAAGCCCGGCGAGCCGTCCTGGGACAGCCCCTGGGGCAAGGGACGCCCCGGCTGGCACATCGAGTGCTCGGCGATGTCCTACCGCCACCTCGGCGCCCAGATCGACATCCACGGCGGCGGCATGGACCTCGTCTTCCCGCACCACGAGAACGAGATCGCCCAGACGGAGGCATTCACAGGCGAGGTGCCTTTCGCCACCTTCTGGATCCACAACGGGCTCATGCAGCTCGGCGACCAGAAGATGAGCAAATCGATCGGCAACCTGATCAACATGCGTCAGGCCATCGACACCTATGGCGGCGACGCCATCCGCGTTTTCGTCCTGGGCAGCGGCTACCGCAGCCCGCTCACCTACAGCATCGACGCGATGGCGGCGGGCAGAACGGGCGCCGAGCGCCTGCGCAACGCCGTCGAGACGCCAGACACCGGAAGCGGCAACCCGATCGATCCCCAGCCCTACAAAGAACGCTTCATCGCCGCGATGGAGGACGACCTCAACACGTCGCAGGCCATCGGCGTCCTGTTCGACCTGGCGCGCGACATCAACCGCGAGCGTGACGCAGGCCACGCGGTCGGCGCAGCACAGGCGATGCTCAGGGAGCTGGCCGGCGTCCTCGGCCTGCGCCTCGAGGCCACCGCCAACGACACAATGGGCGCCGCACCGTTCATCGAACTACTGATCTCGCTGCGCAAGGAGCTGCGCGAGGCGAAGCAGTATCAGCTTGCGGACCGCATCCGCGACGGCCTCGGCGAGCTCGACATCGTCCTCGAGGACGGCCCCGGCGGCACGACATGGAAGCCCAAATAACTTAGCTTGCCTTCTCCAAAGCGCCCTGCAGGAAGGCACGCAGCCGCGTCTCGGCCAGTGCTTCTGTCATGAAGGTCATCCCGGAGTCCACGTAGCCAGGAATCCACCGACGAAACGTAGCCAGCGCCGAGAAACCGCGCAGCAGGTCGAAGAACCAGAGGTCATCAGTTGTCTTTTGCGCAGCGGCCTCATATTCGCGCCTGAAGGTCTCTGTCGCTTCCAGGTCGCGCGTCATCGCCAGATCCACGCGACACTGAGCCACATCCTCCCGCGCATCGCCGATCTTCGCCGCGGTCCAATCGACGATGGTGACGTTGCTTCGGTCGCGCCAGACGACGTTCCCTGGCCAATAGTCGTCGTGCACGAGACATCTCGAACTCCACTCCACACGTTGGGCCCCTCGCAGCAACGCGCTGCGCATTCGCTGTGCGAGAGCATCGTCCCGCAGAACCTCCGGCAGCGTCTTTTGGATTTCGCAACGCACTTGGGCTGGGGTGTAAACATCCAAATGAGTCAGGTCGACACGCTCCGGCGTCACCTCGTGCAACGTCGCCAATGTCCGTGCCAGGCCTCGTAGCCACGGCCCGGGGCGCGCCGGATTCACGACGGCTTTGCCATCGTAAGAAGTGACTAGGCCCGGCCGCCCGAGGTAGTCACCCGCCTCATCCAGCATCAAGGGCTGCGGCGCCCTCACTCCAGCCTCTCGGACTCGAAGCAGCGTGGTGAATTCGCGCCTTGCGTTCTCGCTCGCGCTGCGCTTCCAGTCCGCCGTTATCCGCAGCACGATCCGGCCAGGGTCACCGCTGGCTGCGCGGTACCACGCGCTGAACATTTTGTTCGATAGGCCGCCGCGCAGCCGACTGACACGTCCGAGCTTCGACCCCGGATACAGCATCTGCAACACCCCGTCCACCACGGCCCGCTTTAGGCGCTCCCGGCGGACGAAGAGCTCGCTCATGCGGCGACTATACCAGCCATTGACGAATCTGGACTCGTTTGCGATAATATGTTCGACATGCAAGACGAAGTGTTCAACGAGATCGAGAAGGCGCTGAAGGATGGCTCGCCCCTCGTGGTGGCGACTGTCGCCGCGTCGCGTGGCTCCACGCCACGTAAACCCGGCGCCAAGATGGCGGTACGCGCCGACGGGACGTTCTGCGGCACCATCGGTGGAGGCTGCGGCGAGGCCGAGGTGTGGCAGGAAGCTATGAACGTCCACGGTAGCGGCAAGCCCCAGCTCGTCACGGTAGACCTCACGGAATCGCCCGAGGGCGAGGACAAGATCTGTGGCGGGATCATGGAGGTTTTCGTCGAACGGGTCGTCTAGTCCGTCATCGGAAACAGTGGGTGAGGCGCTACGGCGCCTCTTTTCTTTGCATAAGTAGTCAGGCTCAGATTCAAAAAGAAAGCCGTCTCAATTGACGCTCCAGAATCCCAATGCTAAGGTCTGATCGTAGAAAGAGGGTGCAGGAGGTGCTCCCAACATGTTAGCAGCGGGACCGTTCGGACTCGGGCCAATGGAGCTCGTAATCATTCTTCTAGTCCTCGTGATGCTCTTTGGCGCCACGCGGCTTGCCGATATCGGCGGATCGCTTGGCAAGGGTATCAAGGAATTCCGCAAGGAAGTCTCATCCGACGACGATGAGCCTCCGCCTGCAACCGCTGCTTCCGCACCCGCCGCGTCAACCAACGGCGGCGTTGAGACCGTATCCGCGGTCAAGTGCCCAAGCTGTGGCGCTCTCAACAATGTCGGAGCCAAGTTCTGCAACCAATGCAGCGCATCAATCGCTGCGCCGGTCACCTGACCGGCACCCGAGAGAAGCATCAAGAGCGGGCCACGCGGCCCGCTCTGTCATTTAGCCCGCAATGCTAATCAAAGCCGTCCTCTTCGACCTCTGGGAGACCCTGATCCATGACGATCCGGACCGCGCCCACCCACGGCGCGTCTGGCGTATCGAGGCCGTCCACACCATCTTCGACAGCCATGGCTTCGAGATCGACTACACGGCGGTGGGCGCCGCGCTCGACGCCACGAACGTCGCGCTAACGCGGCTGCACGACGAGGGTCGCGACGTGGACGGCCCCGGCCGCGCCACTATGTTGCTCGATATCATCGAGCGGCAGTCGGGGCGCAAGGCGGCCGCCTCGATGGCGGACGAACTGCTGGAGACTATCGCTGCGATGCCGCTCGACAAGGCGCCTCACCTCGCGCCTGGCGCCCTCGAAACGCTGACCGCGCTCCGAGAGCTGGGACTGGCGACGGCCCTCGTCTCCAACGCCGGCATGACGACGGCGCCCAACCTGCGCCTGATGATGCGCCACTATTGCATCGAGGACCTCTTTGACCAACTCCTCTTTTCCGACGAGCTGCAGCTTGCGAAACCGGACCCGCGCATCTTCCAGGCCGCTGCCCGCGACCTTGGCGTGGAGCCAGAAGATTGCGCCTTCGTCGGCGACAACCCTCACAACGACGTCGCGGGCTCGCTCGCGGTAGGCATGTTCGCCGTGCAGATCGGCGCCAAGGTGCGCGACGGCATTACGGCCGTCCCCAGCCTCCGCATCGACACCCTGTCGGAGCTGATTCCCGCACTTCAGGCCGAAGCCCGCCTGGCATAGGACTAAACTGGAATCAGCAGCTTTGCTGGGTCCGAGACCATGACGACCGAAACCAGAGACAAACCAAAGAACGACATGCTGACAATCGGCGTCGGCGGCATGACTTGCGCCTCATGCGTGTCACGTGTCGAGCGCGCCCTCAAGAAGGTCCCAGGCGTCGACGGCGCCACTGTCAACCTGGCGACCGAAAAGGCCACCGTCTCCTACGACGCCGCATCCGCCGAGGTCGAAGCGCTGATGCAGGCGATCGAGGGCGCCGGTTACGAGCCGCGCCGCGAGTCGCTAGTCTTCGACATCGCCGGTGAAGCCGCGCCAGACCTTACCGCGTTGCAGCGCGCCTTTGCCGGCGTCCAGGGCATCATCGCCGTCGACGTCAGCCCACAGACGCGGCGCTTTAGCGTCACCTTCCCCGCCGGCGCAGTCGACTCGCGAAAGCTCAAGCGCGCCGCCGCGGTCGAGGGCATCGAGCTCGAGGAGCGCGTGACTGAAACCGCCGGCGGCGCCGAGGCCGAGCGCGGCCGCGAACAGCGTCGACTCAAGCAGAAATGGCTCGTCGCCGGTCCCATCGGCCTGCTGCTGATGCTGGTGGGAATCGACCCCGTTTTCGAATGGCTACGCGATTCCTTCAGCGTCCAGCAGATCCTGGTCGGCATGTTCCTCGTAGCGCTGCCGGTGCAAATCTGGGCCGGCTGGCAGTTCTACGCTGGCACCTGGAAGACGGCGCGACACCGCACCGCCGACATGAACACGCTGATCGCGCTCGGCACAACTGCCGCCTTTGTTTACAGCACTGTCGCGACGTTCTGGCCCTCCCTGTTCAAAGGCGCGGAACTGGCCCACGACCACATGCTTGGCGCCCGGCCACCCGTCTACTTCGAAACCGCCGTCATTATCCTGGCGCTTATTCTCTTCGGTCGCTGGCTGGAAGCGCGGGCCAAGGGCAGTACCTCCGCCGCCATCACGCGTCTCATGAGCCTGCGTGCCCGCACCGCCCGCGTCCTGCGCGACGGACGCGAGAGCGATATCCCCATCGAGGAAGTCGTGCCCGGCGATGTAGTCTCGGTACGCCCCGGCGAGAAGGTGCCGGTCGACGGTGTCGTCCTCGACGGCCACTCGGCGCTTGACGAGGCGATGCTTACCGGCGAGAGTCTGCCGGTCGAGAAGACCGAAGGCGACTCCGTCTACGGCGCGACGATGAACCGCACGGGCACGTTCCGTCTCACCGCAACCCGCGTCGGCAGCGAGACGGCGCTGGCCCAGATCATCCAACTCGTCGAGCAGGCACAGGGCTCGAAGGCACCCGTGCAGCGCCTCGCTGACTACATCGCGTCGATCTTCGTCCCCGCCGTCATCCTCATTGCGATCGTCGACTTCACGATCTGGGCGCTAGTCGGCCCCGAGGGCGCCGTGATCTACGCGACGCTGAACGCGGTCGCGGTGCTGATCATCGCCTGCCCTTGCGCGCTCGGCCTCGCCACACCGACCGCCATCATGGTTGGGACCGGCCGCGGCGCCGAGATGGGCGTCCTGATTCGCGGCGGCGAAGCGCTGGAGACGGCCCAGAAGCTCAACACCGTCATCTTCGACAAGACAGGCACCCTCACCGAAGGACGCCCGCGAGTCACCAACGTGCTGACGGCAGGCTTCGACGAAACACAGCTCATCAGGCTGACGGCCGCCGTCGAGCGCGGCTCCGAGCATGCGCTCGGCGAGGCCGTCGTTCGCGAATCGCAGGACCGAGCCCTTGACCTGCCTGATGTGTCCGATTTCGAAGCTGTTCCCGGCAAGGGCGTCCGCGGCGTCGTCGAATCGTGCAGTCTCATCGTCGGCACTCGCGGTCTCATGGCTGAAAACGGCATCGATCTCGGCGATCTCTCGACACAGGGCGACTCCCTGCAGGCTGAGGCGAAGACCATCATCTACGTCGCAACCAACGGCGCGCCCGCGGGCGCCATCGCCATCGCCGATACGCTGAAGCCGGCCGCTGCTGAGGCCGTCAAGCTGCTTCGCAACCAGGGCATCGATGTCATGCTGCTCACCGGCGATAACCAGGCGACGGCGCGCGCCATCGCCGCGCAGGCCGGGATCGACACCGTCATCGCCGAGGTGCTGCCGGATGGTAAGTCGAGCGAGGTGCGCCGCCTGCAGGAAGAAGGACGCATCGTCGCCATGGTCGGTGACGGCGTCAACGACGCCCCGGCGCTAGCGCAGGCCAACGTTGGTATCGCCATCGGCACCGGCGCCGACGTGGCCATGGAAGCCGCAGACGTAACGCTAATAAGCGGCGACCCTCGCGGAGTCGCCACCGCAATCGCGCTCAGCCGCGCCACGATGCGCAGCGTCAAGCAGAACCTGTTCTGGGCCTTCGCCTACAACGTTGCGTTAATCCCGATCGCCGCGGGCGTCATGTATCTGTTCTTCCACGATGCGAACGTCCCGAGTTGGCTGCACTGGGCCTTCGGCGACTACGGCTTCCTCAACCCCATGCTGGCCGGGATCGCGATGGCGTTCAGTTCCGTGACCGTCATGGCCAACTCGCTGCGGTTGCGGCGGGCGCGGCTGGCCGCCTGATTCGCAAGCTCAGCGCCTGTCGCGTAGACTGGATCTAACGTGAATGGAAGTATCCAGGTTGCACGAATCATGGGGATTCCCATCGTCGTCAACCTGTCCTGGTTCCTTACGCTAGGACTCGTAACGGTCCTCCTTGCGGTCGGCTTCTATCCCAACGTCTTCGAAGCCACCTCCTACCAGGACGACACGCTACTTCACTGGGTCCTGGCGGCGGTCAGCGGCGTCGCGTTTTTCACCTCAATCGTGCTGCATGAGCTGGCCCATAGCATCGTGGCGCTGAAGCAGGGCATCCCGGTCAAGAACATCACGCTCTTCATCTTCGGCGGCGTCTCTCAGATCGGCGGCGAAGCCCGCCGCCCCCTCCATGAGTTCATCATGGCCGTCATCGGACCGCTCACCAGCCTCGCGCTCGCCGGCATCTTCTTCGTTGCCTGGTGGCTGACCGGTTTCGAGACCGAGAAGCCAGTGGCGGCAGTGGTCTGGTGGCTGTTCTTCATGAACCTCGTGCTCGCGGCCTTCAACATGGCGCCCGGATTCCCCATGGATGGCGGCCGCGTGCTTGCGGTCCATCATCTGGGGCGTCACTGGCAACTCAATGCGAGCCACCCGCATCGCCACGCTGGCCGGACGCGGTCTCGGCTACGGCATGATGGTCCTCGGCGGCCTCGCCATCTTCGGCACCTTCCACGAATACTTCAGTCAGTGGAGCGGAATCTGGTTCATCATCCTGGGCATGTATCTCGAGAATTCCGCCAAGCAGAGTTGGTTCCAGGCCAAGGCAATCGATATCCTCGGCCGTCACTTCGCCGAAGACCTTATGGTTTCGGACCTCGAAACCGCCGGCAAGGACGAACGCGTCCATTACCTCGCCAGCCGCGGCGGCCCGCGCTACATCTTCTTCATCACCGACGAGAACGAGCGCGTCGTCGGTGTCCTCACCCAGCGCGAGGTCGAAGCCGTCCCGGAAATGGACCGCGGCACCACGACGGCCGGTGAGATCATGCGCCTGACAGCCCAGTTCCCGGTCGCCATGCCGCGCGAGGACGCGGCCAGCATGCTGCAACGCATGGAACAAGAAACCACGCTGCACATGCCCGTGGTCCGCGACGGTCGTGTCGTCGGCGTCGTCGCCAAAGAGGACCTCCTGCGACTGCTGGCCCACAGCTTCTTCCCGGAGGCCACCGAAGCTCCACCGCTCCCGCGCTAGCTCTCGATGGCAGCTGCTCGCACTCTCGCCTCGATCTGGGCGGCAAAGACCGCAGCTAGGGCCAGCCGCGCCCTGCGACGTGGCGGTGGCACCGCTGCCAGCGGTCTCGTCGGCCTCTGGCTCAACCCCAGCTTGATCCGCGAGCTTGCGGCGCAGATTGGACATGGCTGCGTCGTCGTCACTGGCACCAACGGCAAGACCACGACCTCACTTCTGATCAGCGAGACTGCGCGTGCCGCGGGACTGCAGCCTCTCGCCAACGGTAGTGGCTCCAACCTGACGCGCGGCATCGCGTCGGCGCTGGCAATGGCTGTTGACGCCGGCGGCGGGCTTCACGACGCTGATCGTCGCCTCGGCGTATTCGAGGTCGACGAGGCGACTCTTACCTTGGCGCTCCCCGATCTGCGGCCGCGGGTCGCCGTCTTCACCAACCTGTTTCGCGATCAGCTCGACCGCTACGGCGAAGTCGAAGCCGTCGCCACGCGCTGGCGCAACGTCCTCGCGGACGCACCGCGGGAGTTACATCTCGTTCTCAACGCTGACGACCCGGCGGTCGCCTCCCTGGGCGAAGGCCGCGAAAATGTAACCTACTTTGGCGTCGAGGACCGCAAGCTGCACGCTGGCGCGCCGGAGCACGCCAGCGACGCGCTGTTCTGCCGCTGCGGCGCCCGGCTCGATTACGCCGTCGCTTTCTACGGCCACGTTGGGCACTGGAGCTGTCCCGCTTGCGGCCGGATGAGGCCGAAACCCGGCGTCGCCGCCCGTCTCGTCAAGCTTGGCGACGGCCACAACGCCCGCTTTCAGCTCGAATCGCACGGCGAAAAGTCGACCTTGCAGCTCGGCATCGGCGGCCTTTACAACGTCTACAACGGTCTCGCGGCGGCCGCCGCTGCCGAAGCGCTGGACCTTCCGCGCTCGGCGCTCGAAACGTCGCTGACTTCGACCGGCGCCGCATTCGGCCGCCAGGAGGCGTTTGAGGTGGATGGCAGGCGCATTGAGGTTTACCTCGGCAAGAACCCCGCTGGGCTCAACCAGGTGCTCTCGACCTTGCTGCTTGACGAGTCTCGCGAGACTGCACTGATCATCCTCAACGACGGCATCGCTGACGGACGCGACATCTCCTGGGTCTGGGACGCTGACTTCGAGGTCGCCGCGGAGCACCTGCGCCGTGTAATTGTCAGCGGCTCCCGCGCGGCAGAGATGGCGCTGCGTCTCAAGTATGCCGAGTGGGATGAATCGAAGATCGAGGTCGTTCCAGAGGTCCCCGCCGCGCTTGAACGCGCACTGAGGGCCACGCCCGAGGGCGGCTGCCTGACCGTGATGCCGACATATACCGCCATGCTCACGGTGCGCGAACTGCTCGCCGTTCGCACCGGCAAGGAGCCGTTCTGGCGATGAACGACACACGCGGACTTCGCCTCGGCCATCTCTACCCGTCGCAGATGAACATCTACGGCGACCGCGGCAACATCGTCTGCCTGCAGCGCCGCTGCCGCCTTCGAGGCATCGACCTCGAAGTTACGCAACTCGAAGCCGGCGACATCCTGCGTCCGGACGACTTCGACTTGTTATTCATGGGCGGAGCGCAGGACCGCGAACAAACCCTGGTCTGTGCCGACCTCGCCGCCACCAAGGGTTCGCTGAAAGACGCCGTGGATGACGGCATCGTTTTCCTCGGCGTCTGCGGCGGCTATCAGCTCTCGGGGCGTTTCTACCGCGGCGCCGACGGCGTCGAGATGCGCGGTGCCGGCGTCTTCGACCTCTACACGCTGCACCCCGGGCCCAACGCAAGCCGCTTGATCGGTAACGTGGCCGCCGAGTGGGAAGGCGGCAGCCTGGCCGGCTTCGAGAACCACGGTGGTCGGACGTACCTCGGGTCTGGCTGCGAACCGCTTGCCCGCGTCTTGCGTGGCCACGGCAACGACGGCGAGAGTGGCTTCGAGGGCGCCCGCCACAGGAATGCGTTCGGTAGCTATCTTCACGGGCCGATTCTGCCCAAGAACCCCGCCTTCGCAGATCGGCTACTTAGCCTTGCGCTGCAGCGCCGCTACGGTGATGGCGCGCTTGCGCCCCTGGACGACTCGCTAGAGCAGCTCGCCCACGCATCGGCACTGAAGGCGCGCTGACGAATTTGCCCGCCACCTGCGGCCCCCGTATTCTGAACCTGTCCACTTTCACCCTGGAGGAAGCTCCTGCGCCAGTTGGCGACTGCCCTTGTCTTGCTCTCGATAACCGTGTCCGCGGCGGCCTGCGGTGGCAGCACCAATAGCGCCGGCAACGGCGATGGCGGCGTGATAATCACGCCACTGGGCACGCGTGATCAAGGCGCTACCCCCGGTTCGGACCCCACCGGCACGCCCTCGAACGGCGTCCAACCCGCTCCAACCAATGAGCCGGTCTCCTCCACTCTGAGCGGCTTCGTCTTCCCCATCCCGGGCGGCTGCCTGCCTGCTGGCGATCAACTCATGCCGAACGCCCCTCGCGAATACCGCAACGGCACGCACGAGGGCGTCGACTTCTACGGCGTTGATAACTGCACGGCGATGACCGTCGGCACGCCGGTCGTCGCGGCCAAGGGCGGCGTCGTCATCCGCGCCGACCTCGACTATGTCGACCTTACCATCGAGCGCTACAACGAACTGACGGCAGACCTGACCTCCGCCGCGTCGCTGGACGCCTTCCGTGGCCGGCAGGTCTGGATCGATCATGGCAACGGCATCGTGACGCGCTACTGCCACCTCAGCGCCATCGCCGCCGGCATGTCGGTGGGCACGGCAGTAAACGCTGGCGATCTCGTCGCCTTCGTTGGCGAATCGGGCACGCCAGAATCTATTAACAACCCCGGTAGCCAGTACCATCTACACTTTGAGGTGAGAGTCGGCGAGTCCTATCCTCGGTGCGGGCCTCCCGCCCGAAGAGGTCCGCGGCCTCTACATCGGGTTATTCGGGCAGTAGACATGAGCAACCAGGAAGCACCGCCTGAACTGGAATCGAGGCCGCAAAGCCGGCGCGAATGGTCGGGCTGGCTGCGTAGCGTGGTGCTGCCCGTCGGCCTCGTTGTCGCAATCGTTGCGGTGCTTGCTCTACGTCCAGTCTGGTGGCAATAGCAGCGTGGATGATGGCTTCGGCACGGTCGAGCTACCCGCGACGAAGAACGTTACGTCGGAAGGCCCCTCCGCCAGCGCCGAGCGCGCCGCGCCCGACTTCCTGTTGCGGCAGCTCGGCGGCGACCCGCTACGTCTCAGCGACCTGCAAGGGCGCCCCGTCATCGTCAACTTCTGGGCCACCTGGTGCCCCACCTGCCGTGCCGAGACACCGGACCTCATAGCTCTGTATGAACAACACCAGGCAAGCGGCCTCGTGATTCTCGGTGTGAACCTGCGAGAGAACGAGGGCGCGGTCGCCGGCTGGGTCGAGGATTTCGGTATCCCCTACCCCATCGTCTTCGACCGCACCGGCGAGGTCGCCAGCACCTGGCGGATCGGCGGTCCGAACCGCGGCGTGCCGTCCACCTACTTCATTGATTCAGAAGGCGTGGTGCGGAAGGTCGTCTTCGGCTACGTGACCAAAGAGCTTGCAGCCGAAGGCTTATCGCTGATCCTCCCCTCCGAGGACGGATAGATGGCGCAGGCGTCTTATCGCGACAGGGCCTCCCGTCCATCTCGGAATGACTGGTCAGACCTCGACCCCGTTCGCCTGCTCTGGCGCGGGCTCGTCTCAGTTCGCTTCGCCCTGATCCTCATCGGCTTCCTGATCATCGCCTCGCTGGCGGGCACGCTTCTACCGCAGCTCCCTATAGAAATGCGCGGCAATCCCGTCGCGCAGACTCAATGGCTCGATTTCCAGCGTGGACGCTTCGGCTTCCTGACCGACGCCATGGATGCGCTAGGGTTGTTCCAGGTCTTCCACTCCATCTGGTTCGTCTCAGGTTTGGCGCTCCTCGTCGTCAGCGTCTGCGTCTGCACCGCCAACCGCCTGCCTCCCGTCTGGCGCAACGTTTTCCAACCCCAGACCCGCGTCCCGGACGAATACCTCGCGCGCGCCGAAGCGACGGTTATCGCATCACCTCACACCGAGGCGCTGAAGCGTCAACTCCAGAAGCGCCGCTATCGCGTGAGTACGAGTGTCGAAGGCAATTCGACATATGTCTTCGCAGACCGCTACCCGTGGGCCCAGTTCGCCACCTTCGTTAGCCACCTCGCGCTGATCCTGTTCCTCGCTGGTGGCTTCGTCACCGTCATAACGGCGCGCGAACAGCAGGTGCTGATCGGCGAGGGCGAGCCCGCCCTGCCGATCTTCGCGATCGACGATCCAGACCACATGCAGGTCTACGTTGAGGACGCGATCGGCCGCTTCGATGAAACCGGCTTCCCGCTCTACTACGGCACCAAGCTGATCATCTACCGCGACGGTAAAGAGGTGGCGCGCGGCACGACCACCGTCAGCGATCCGTTGCATTACAACGGCTACACATTCCACCAATCGCTCTACTTCCCGATGGCGCCAGCCTCGTTGTGCGCGACGTCACGACCGGCCGATTGGTCTACGACGAGGTGCTGGCGCTGACCAGCAGCGCCGCCACGCCACGCGTCGTCGTCACGGACGCGGCCGGAGGAGTCATCCTCGACGACGACATTGTGCCAACCGACTTCATCGCCGACGCCGCCGGCACGACGGTCGAATTGCCGGGCAGCGGCCGAGCGTTCTGGATCGGCGCGATCCCCGGTGATGACAGCGTACCCTGGCAGCTCATCGTCTTCGAAGCCAGCGATGCCGGTGCCCGCGAGGTGCTCAACCCGGGCCAATCAGGCGACCTCGGCGGTTACACGATCAGCTTCAACGGCATCGTCGACCTGCCGTCGCTGCTCGTCCGAAACCTGCCTGGCGCCGACGGCGAGGCGGTCGCCGAGATGTCGCAAACCCAGTCGGGAGCCGTCCTTACCGTCGGGCCTGTGGACGGGCGCGCCCTCGCGCTCTCCCCCGGCGAAGCCGTGACCGTCGGCGACTATGAGTACACCTTCGGAGGGCGTCGCGAATTCTCTGGCATCACCGTCCGGCGTGATCCCGGTTCCACTTTGATCTGGATCGCGACCGGCGTTTTCCTGCTTGGGCTGGCGCTGACCTTCTACACGCCCAGACGCAGGCTCTGGGGTAAGATAGATTCAGATCAAGCAGCTTTCCGCGGTCTCGGCGGGCGCCAGCTAGCGGTCGAGCGGGAAATCAGGGAGGTAGCGGCGGCAGCGGCTCGGGAGAGCCCGTCAATCGCAGCGGAATGATCGAACTCTTCAGCATCAACATCGGGTTGAGACCCCAATGTCATCGACGTTTTCGGGCTGCTCATCACCTGGCACGGCATCTTCACCGCCGTCGGAATCATCTTCGGCGTCTGGCTCGCCGTCAGCGTCGCTTCCAGCAGCCGCGTCAACATCGATGCCGACACGGCCTACACACTCGGCGTGATCGTCGTCGCTTGTGGCATCGTCGGTGCCCGCGCCTTATACGTCATCGAGAACTACGGCGATAACACATCAATCGATAGCGTCGTCGACATTTTCCGCATCACCGAAGGCGGCATCTCGATATACGGCGCCATCATTGGCGGCGCCGTCGGCGGCTGGGCCTACGGACTACGCAAAAAGCTGCCTTGCGCTTCCGGCGCCGACGCGGCGGTCTTCGGCATGATGCTCGGTCTCGCCATCGGCCGCATCGGCGACCTGATCAACGGCGAGCACTTCGCCAAGACGTCCAATCTCCCATGGGCCGTCACCTACAGCAATCCCAACAGCCCCGCATTCTTCCGTGAGGCGATGCACCCCGCCACCACTTACGAGATGTTTGGCGACCTGATCATCCTTGGCATCCTGGCGTTTCTCTGGCGACTGCAGCCCAAGAGCGGTGTGATCTTCGCAGCCGCTTTCCTGCTTTACGCCGTGATGCGCTTCTTTGTCAGCTTCCTGCGCCTCGATAGCAAGGAGCCGTTGTTGGGCCTGACGACGCCGCAGCTCGCCTCCATCCTCGTGATGATCGTCGGCGCGCCGCTAATGGTTTACTTCATGCGACGCGATGAGCCTGAACGCGAAGACATCACGCCCGCGGAACGTCAGCGCCGCGGGCTCTCGCGTGCGGAGCGGCGCCGGCGTTTGCGCGGCGCTTGATTTTGGCCCGCACCCTGCAGTTGCTCCGCCGTCCCAAATGCGGCCTCTGTGAAGACATGGCTCGAGACCTGCGACGCTGGGGCGTCGGCTTCGAGGAGGTCGATGTCGAGCAGGACGAGGCGCTGGAACGCGCCTACGGTGAGGCGATTCCCGTCTTGTTAGACGGCAGCGTTGAGGTCGCTCGTGCGCCGCAGACGGAGCGTTCTTTGAGGGACGCCCTGATTCGCGTCGGCTTGCTACCGACGGTACGCTAGTTACATGAGCGAGACGTTCAAAGTCCGTGTCGAAGGGCTGCAGTTCGACGCGGCGCACTTCGAGACGTTCGGCAACAGTACGGAGCCGCTACACGGTCACAGTTACCACGTCGCTGCCGAGGTCGAAGGCGATCTAACACCGGACTCCCTGGTCGTCGATTTCGTTCTGCTCAAGACCATCATTCGCGGCCTTTGCAAGCAGTTGGACCACCACTTCATCCTGCAGGAAAATAGCCGGCGGCTCGAAATCGAAGCCGTGGACGCGTCTTGGAAGATTAAAACCCGGACCGGCCTGGGATACGTATTTCCTAAGCAAGACGTCGCGGCACTACCTATCGATAACAGCAGTGCGGAACGTCTCAGCGAGTGGATGGGAGCCAGGCTGTGGCAGGCGCTGGAAGAGAAGGGCGTTAACAACCTGCGCTCAATAACGTTAGAAGTATATGAGGGACCTGGCCAGCGCGCCTCGCATCGTATGGAGCGCCCTCGCGCAGATTAGACTCGCCGCTTGCTGCTAGCTCAAAGAGCGACAATAATTCCACAAGTCATAACTTGGAAGTCGAATGATTAACGTGTTCAGTCGTCACGAGAAGAGCAAAAGAAGCGCCGCTATCGTTCAAGTCGATCCTTGTACCGGTCGACGGTAGCGAGGCGAGCTTGATGGCGGTTGAGTTCGCCTGCAACATCGCGCGGCGCGGCCGTGGCAAGGTGCACGTTGTCCACGTCATCGAAGTGCGCCGCGCCCTTCGCCTCGATGCGGACCTGACCGAAGAGGCTCAGCACGGCGAAGAAATCTTGACCCAGGCGGAAATGGCAGCGCGCCGCCAGGACTACGAGGTCGACGGCGAGCTGCTGCAGGCCCGCGATGCCGGACACGCCATCGTCGACGAAGCGATCGAGCGTAACGCCGACGCTCATCGTCATAGGCGTGCCCTACACTCGCCCCTTCGGCGAGTTCGAAATGAGCCGCGTGCCGACGCAGGTCATGAAGACCGCTCCCTGTGAAGTCGTCGTGCTGCGGATGCCGGCGGAGTAAGCCTTGTTCGTCGTGATCATGGGTTGTGGACGCCTGGGGGCTGAGCTGGCCGCGATCCTCGAAACGGACGGCCACGAAGTCGCGATTCTCGACGTCGACAAGTACGCCTTTGAGCACCTGCCCACGGACTTCAAAGGACAGAAGGTCCTCGGGGACGGCACCGACCAGGACACGTTGCGCCGCGCCGGTGCCGAGCGCGCCGACGCCTTTGTTGCCGCCACACGCGGCGACAACCGCAACGCCCTCGCCGTCCAGATCGCCAAACACGTCTTCCAGATCAAGCGCGTCGGCGGCGTCATCTTCGACCCGATACGCGAAGAGGTCTACCGCAGCCTCGGCATCCGCACAATTAATCCCACCAAGCTTGAAGCCGGCCTGTTGCGCGAGTCGATCGAGCGGGAGGACGACTAGATGTTCATCATCATCGCTGGCGCCGGCAAGGTGGGCTACCACCTCGCACGAGCGCTCGTCGCCGACCACGAATCCTGATTATCGAGCAGGACCCCGACCGCGTTGACTTCGTGGCCGCCGAGCTTGGCACCGACGTCATCATGCTGGGCGATGCCTGCGATGCTGCCACCATGGAGCAGGCAGGCATGGAGCGCGCCGACCTCGCCGTCGCTACCACCGGCGACGACGAGGACAACCTGACGTTCTGCCAGGTCTCGAAGGCGCGCTACGACGTGCCTCGCTCCGTGGCCCGCATCAACAACCCGCAGAACGAAGGGCTGTTCAGGCAGCTCGGCATCGACAGCACCGTTTCCGCAACGAACCTGATCCTCGGCCACATCGAGCAGGAGCTACCCTGGCGCGGATTGATCCCGCTTATGACACTGACGGGCCTCGACTTAGAAATCGTCGAGGTACGCGTCCCGCGCGAGGCCACCACCGTCGGAAAGCAGGTCAAACAGCTGTCTGCTGCCTCAGGGCTCGCTTGCTCTGCCTGGTCATATCGGAAGGCACGCCGCGCCTGCCCGCACCCGACGCTGTCATCCACGCCGACGACATCCTCGTGGCCGTCACCAGTCATCGAATCCGAAGAAGCCCTTCGTAGCGCTCTGACCGAACCGCCCAACGCCCTCTGATGAGCGAGGACGTTGGTTATCTCGGCCCGCCCGGAACTTTCGGCGAGCAGGCAGCCCTGCGCTATCTTCGGCAGAGCAGGACTCGACGCGAACCTACGTCCGCTCGACAGCCATGTCGAGGTCGTTCGAGCCGTAGACAGCGGTGAGCTCGACTACGGTGTCGTCGCCGTCGAGAACGCGCTCGGTGGCGCCGTTCCGGAGACGCTCGACGCCATCCTCGCCGCGACCAACGTCTCGCTCTGCGCCGAGTTGACGTTGCCGGTCGAGCACCACCTGATCGCAGCTCCCGGCACCCGGCTTGAAGATACCACAGTCGTTATGTCACATCCTCAGGCGCTGGCCCAGTGCCGTCAGTATCTCGAACAACACCTGCCTGACGCGCGCCTCGACGCGGCACTCTCGACTGCCAGCGCCGTTGAGCAGGCCGTCGGAAGCCGTGGTGTCGCCGGCATCGGTCCGCGACGTGCCGCCGAGGTCTACGGCGGCGTCATCCTCGCGGAGTCGATTCAGGACGAAGACCAGAACGAGACGCGGTTCGTCGTCCTGGCTCGCCACGACGCGCCGCGCACCGGCGACGACAAGACGTCGATTGCCTTCGCCGTGGACCACGACCGGCCCGGGACACTGATCGCCGCGCTCAGCGAGCTCTCCGACCGCGGTCTCAACATGACGCACATCCAGCTACGCCCGTCGCGCCGCGGCCTCGGCCTCTACGTCTTTCTCATCGACTTCCAGGGCCACCGGACGCGATGCCACGGTGCAGGAGGCGCTGGCCGCGCTCGAGGCTGCAGACCGGCTTTTTCCGTGTACTTGGTTCCTATCCCAGGTTCGAGAGCGCCTGAGCACCTTATCTCGGTGTGTCGCCTGTCGATGCTACAATCGATCCAGGTATGACTTTTCCTCGTAATGAACAGCCCGGCCCTGAAACAGCGTCCGGACCATCAGAATCCGAATCGCCAACCGACTCACACGCGCCTCCGCGCGCCGATGATCCTGTGCCCTCATCCCAGGGCGACCTCTGGTCTCCCGAGGCGGCGCCAGCCACTACGTCCACAGACCTGCTTGCCGGAACGCCCAGCGCGCTAGCCGATGGCAGCGTCGCCTTCGACTCCGACGAGCCGCAGTATGGGCCTGACGAGACCGGAAACGCCGTCCGGCGACGCTACAAGCGGATTGCCTGGGAGCTGACGCAGACCCTCGTCCTCGCCGTCCTGATCTTCCTGCTGGTGCGTACCGTGGCGCAGAACTTCCGCGTCGAAGGACCCAGCATGGAGCCCGGTCTGCACAACGGCCAGTATCTCCTGGTCAACAAGGCCGTCTACTTCAAGCTCAACGTCGGACCTCGCCAAGTTCATCCCGTTCATCCACGCCCATGATGGCGAGAACAAGTTCCTCTTCCATGGCCCGCAACGCGGCGATGTCATCGTCTTCCGGTACCCGAAGGATCCTGACCGCGACTTCATCAAGCGCGTCATCGGCGTCCCCGGCGACCGCGTCCGCGTCCAGGACGGCATAGTTTATGTCAATGACGTTGTACTCGTAGGAGGACTACATCTCGGACCACGCCGGGCGCGATCTTGAGGAGGAGGTCGTGCCGGAGGGCAACTACTTCGTCCTCGGCGACAACCGGCCCAACAGCTCAGACTCCCGCAGCTGGGGCTTTGTGCCGGAAGAGAACATCATCGGCAAAGCATGATCTCCTACTGGCCGCTGGGCGCCCTGGGCGGCGTCGGCAACCGCAGCCTCGACCTCGGCGTGATCCAGCTTCCGCTGCCCTAGAGGAGCCGCCGTGCCCGAATTCGTCATCGCCCATCACAGACGTCGACGCCTTGCTGCGCTCGACCGGCGCCATTCTGGAAGGGCACTTCCAGCTCGCCTCAGGTCGCCACTCCGGCGTCTACATCGAGAAGTTCCGCATCATGGAGGACCCGCCCGCGACGGCTGCGCTCTGCGCCATGATAGCGGCGCACTTCCGTGACTCCGGCGCCACGCTCGTCATCGGCCCGGCGATGGGCGGCGTCATCCTCGCCTACGAGACCGCGAAGCACATGGGCCTGCACGGCATCTTCGCCGAGAAGGACGGCGACGGCGGCCTCATGTTCGACCGCGGCTTCGAAGTCACGCCCGGCCAGCCCGTCCTCGTCGTCGACGACGTGCTGACGACGGGCGGCAGCGTCAAGAAAGTGCTCTCTCTACTCGAAGAAGCCGGTGCGAAGGTCGTAGGCGTCGGATTCCTGATCGATCGCACAAACGGCGGCGTCGACTTCGGCGTGCCCTTCTATGCCTGCCACGCCATGCAGATCGAAAGCTACGCGCTCGAAGATTGTCCCCTCTGCGCTCAGGGCCTGGATCTCATCGAGACCTAGATTCCGTAGACACCGGCAAGCGACGGCTGGGATAATCGACTGGGCCCTTAGCTCAGTCTGGTAGAGCAGCGGACTTTTAATCCGTCGGTCCAGGGTTCGAATCCCTGAGGGCCCACCAACCGTCTACCATCTAATGCTTGGTGTACCCCGCAGGGACAATCTGGCGGTTGGAGCAACGGAGCTTGCTGCAAACTGTCTGCATTTGTGGGCCCGTACGTGACACTATTCAGTCATAGTGTCGTGGGATCGCAACGGGCAATTGAGTTCATCTACAATGCAGGCCAAAATGCGCGAGGGAGGACTGTCGTGCCCTGGATCAAGGTAATCCGTGAGAGCGAGGCCGAGGGCGAGGTCAAAGAAGCCTACGAGAAGATGCGGGAGGTCAACCGGTCCTACGAGGCTGCTTGGCCGAACGAACGACCGCTCGACCCGCAACGAAACGAAAGCGTGGTCATTCCGCCGATGCTCGCCAGCCTCAACCCGAAGGCCATGCTCCACGGCCGCGAGTTGATGATGCAAGTCATGCGCGGTCCGTCGCGGTTGACTCCCGTCCAGAGGGAAATGATCGCGACCGTCACCTCCATCACGACGGATTGCCGTTATTGAGCGGTAGCTCACGCAGGGGCCCTGCGTGCCGCTGGCGGTGACGACCTTACCGCTGAATTCATTCAGAACGATTGGCGGAAGGCCGACCTCTCCGAGGCCGAGCGAGTGATGCTCGAGTACACGGAGAAGCTGACAATCGCTCCTGCCTCGATGACGGAGGAGGACATTAAAGGCCTTCGCGCCGTGGGTTGGACGGATCGTGACATCGTAGACATTGTCCACGTGTGCGCTTACTTCAACTTCCGCGTCCGGATCGTTGACGGGCTAGGTCTTGAGGTATCGGACCAGGCGGCCGAACGAGCTTGGGAAGCGCGCGAGCGTGCCGCAGCGATGGCGAAGGCGAAAGGCGTGGAGCTTCCTGAGGACAGGTGGAACATAGGCGGACAGGCGGCCAAGGCGAAGCGGTAGCCGCCGAGCGGCACACGGAGACAGACCCCGGCTCTAGCTGAGGTTGATCTTGCCCCGCGTTGAGCTGCCTCCGGATGACCGCGAGTGCTCTGGCAGTTCAGGGTGTCTCCTCGTGACACTATCCTTCCATAGTGCCCTAGCTAGTCACCCAGGCTTCGAACGTTGCGTCTCCCGATCCCGGGCTCGCGCTTCAAGGGGGCACCTCCTAGTCCCGAAGAACCTCAAGGAACGCGGCTTGGAGGGCTGGAGAAGGATCTGTGCCGAGTTCTCTCGATAGTTGTGCGCGTAGCCTCTCGTAGGTTCGAAGTGCCTCCGCGCGGTTTCCCATTTTCATCTCCGCCCGGATCTCTCTCT
The DNA here is from genome assembly GCA_963766645.1 of uncultured Chloroflexia bacterium. GTDB lineage: Bacteria > Chloroflexota > Dehalococcoidia > DSTF01 > WHTK01 > WHTK01. Next base: position 922,571 of record CAVYAY010000003.1, read on the forward strand.
CGTAAGCGGACTCACGGAATGGCTCGATGTCTGTACACTGCCGAGCAAAACGTGCTGCTGCTGTCAGCTCCCCCATGAGCAGTGTGATGTCGGAAAGGCATTCGAGCGTTGTCAAATGGTCGCCGCGAATGCGATCACGTTCGCGAATGACCCAGGCTTGTTCCTCCCCCGCCAGAAACCCTCGTTCAGTGATGCTATAGGCGACAAGGGCGAGGGGCCAAGCTTCCGCAGGCTTGTTCGAGCGCAAGAAACCCTCAGCTTCATCAAGAGCGTTGCGCGCGGCGTCCACATCGACCCAAAAGTCAGAAGGCAGGCTCAGGCCCACGCTCCCCGAAACGGTCGCAATATCAAGATCGACGGCTGAGTTTCGAAACAACCTTCGTAGGCGGCTCAGGATCGCGCTCAAGCTGACATCCTCGGCATCTGGAGGATCATCTTCCCAGATTGCAGAAACGAGCTCCTGACGAGGCACCGGCCGGTGCCGATTGAGCATGAGATAGGCGAACGCGATTCTGCCCTGGCGGGACGGAAAGCTCTCTTCATCAAGCAACCCTGTTTCCGCCTCAATCATCAGACGGCCGGCGAGATATATTCTCATGCGGCTATTCCACGCAAGAATTTTGCAAGGTCCATACCGCAAATTATGCACATCGGAGGGTAAGCCATGACCAAAGTCATCCAATGTCCATGCGGATACTCGATTCGAGAATCGGAGGATGAGACGCTCGTAGCGTCGGCCCAAACTCACGCTCGAACTGCGCACGGCATTGAGCTAACCCGGGAGCAGGCATTGGCGATGGCGAAGCCAGAACCGAACAGAAAGAGAGGAAGATCTCATGGCCAAAGTACTCAGGTGTGATGCGATTTTCCTTGGCTGCGGCCACGTGATTCGTGCCGACTCCAAGGAGGAACTTTTGCGACAGGCCGCGGAACACGCTAGGGAAGTCCACGGCGTAACAACCATAGATGCAGCCATGGCTCAGATGGTCGAAGCCGCGATCAAGGACGAATAGCAAACGAATGGAAGGGCTAGCCGGCAGCCCGTCCTCCTAAGGGGTTCAAAGTGCGGGGTTCGATACTAGCGATTCACGTTGGGCGACCAAAAGAAATCAACCTTCGCAATCGCACCGTTCTCAGCGCGATCTGCAAGCAGCCCGTGACGGGACCGGTGATGGTGCGCCATCACAACATCGAAGGCGACGAGCAGGCGGACCTGAAGGTTCATGGCGGCCCGGACAAGGCGGTCTACTGCTACCCCTCCGAGCACTATTCGAGCTGGCAGGCTGAGTTGGGTCGTTCGTTAGATTTTGGTTTGTTTGGCGAGAACCTTACGACTGCAGGCCTTTTCGAGGACCTTCTGCACGTCGGCGACGTGCTCGCTGTGGGCGGTGCGGTGCTTCAGGTAAGTCAGCCCAGACTGCCCTGCTTCAAGCTGGGGATCAGGCTTGGTGATCAACAAATGGTTCGCCGCTTTCTCAAGAGCGGGCGAAGTGGTTTCTATTGCAGGGTCCTCCAAGAGGGTCACATAGAGCGCGATCAGAGTGTTGAGGTCATCGAGTCGATGCCAGCAAACCTGACGATCGCCCAATCTTTCGCCGAAGCAGCGAAACTCGATGGCTAAATGCCGAATCGGGAATCGCTTTCCGGAGGCGTTCTTCGTGAAACGGACGCGAAGCTAAAGGCGAACCCGGACGAAGTTATAAAGCAGTGGGCATAGCGACAAATTAGAGGGGATAGGCTGCCTCTGACGCAGACAGCTTGGAGCTGAGCCGCCGATCAGGTCTCCTAAGTAGAGGAGAGCATCGTGGCGGATCGCGAACTGCGAGTCGAGGAAGTCCTGAAGCACCTGCCCGTTCCCCGCGAAACGCTTGTCCGCTGGCTTCAAAACAAGGAATTGAAGGGCCGCCGACTCGCTGAACGCAAGGGCGGATGGCGAGTTCGGGCATCCGATTTGGAGTGGTTTATACACGTTCGCTGCCTAGACACGCCTGAACGGAAACCCTAGGCGAAAGCACATCGAGGAGCGGATAGCCCCGCCGATTCAGGCTGACACTATGGCTTCATCGTGGAGCTCGGATTTGCCATGGAAGCACCCTGAACGGGATACGGCAGGAAGTCGATTGACTTCCCCACGAATAGGACTACTGTTGGTGTGCGCCCCTGCCCCGTCAAAGGCAGTTATCGTGAAGCCCACCATACCTGAGTCCAAACACCGCGATGACGGCAGCTGCATGTATGTCTATCTCGATTTCGGTGTAGTCGACGCAATCCCGTCGGTCTCCAGCATGTCGCTGCAAGACGAGACCGTCACGTTCTATGGCACCGATGGCACCGTGGTCGAATACCTTCGTGAGACTGTGTATCTCGTCAGTCGAGAACGGATTCCGCCGCCTGGTGGTTCTTAGCCTGTCCAGAAAAACAGACGTAACACTATCGCCCGATTGTGGCGCACCGAGTAGAAACCGACTAGCAGGAACTCCGGGCCGAGAGCGAACTATTTTCGCCAGAAAGCCCAGAACGGCTTCGAGCGAGATGGCTCGGCCACAGCGAGCGCGTCGCTCATTAGCTGATGAGCAGCATCGCGACGACCGGCAGCGCCCGAAAAGACACTAGAAACCAGTTCTCGCAGGCGTTCTTCTTCTTCAGCCGAGAACTGCACTTTCTTCAGCCGAGAACTGCACTGCTAGCGATTGAACTATCGTGACGCGTCGCATTGCTGCGTCACCGGGCATCTTCTGCATCACAGAGTCGTAAGACTTGGCGACCGTCTGTGCAGCGTCTCGATCTAGGGTCAGGAAGACCTGAAATCGGGACTTGGAAAACGGCGCCAAAATCTCATTTGGTAAACCATACTCAGCCTTCGCCATCGATAGGAGCCGCTGCTGACGTTCCTCTTCGGGGAGTGCCCGCAACTCCTCGTATCAACCGCGCATCTGAGTTTCGCGAGCAGACTCTTCTTGATTAGCGAGGTTGCCCAATCATTATCCGGAGCCGGCGATATGGCTGAGCTTTCCATGAGAATGCTCCACACTAGTTCCAACCGATTCAGGGGTCCGCGGGACGCGAATTCTACAACGGGCCAGCCCTTTCGCATCGCGTTGGCTATCCCAGTCCATACACCCTGGTTCGACCTGACGGGTCAAAAGCGATCGAATAGTATGATTGGCCTATTACGATGAACCATCTCTTTATCGTGAACCTCCTGCACTCGGCGAGTAGAATTGCGATCACCATGAACGCGCCGCCTGTCCAGTACGTCAGGACCAGCGACAGCTACGACATCGCCTATACGGTCTCCGGCGAAGGTCCACCGTACGTTTACATGCCGCACCTTGCTCATCATGTGCGGCTGAGTTGGGGTGTCCCGGAGCGCGCAGCCTGGCTGCAAGGATTAGCCTCGCGATTCACGCTAATCTGCTACGACAGCCGCGGCCAGGGCCTGTCAACACGTGGCCTTGCCAGCGGCTTCTCAATTTCCGACCTTGTCCGTGACCTGGAGACGGTGGTACAGCACCTGGAGCTGCGGGACTTCGTGCTAGACGCCCAGCTCATCTTTGGGCACGTAGCGTTGAGATTCGCAGCGGCACACCCTCTTTGGGCTCCGAGCCCTCATCCTCAAACATTGCGCGCTCGAGACTCGGGTGAACTCGAATACCCAGAGAGAGCTTGCCCGCGAGGATTGGCAGCATTACAACGCCCTCGTCTCCGGCATCCTCGGTGGCGATCGCAAAGCGACGGTCGAGTTCTTACTTCAGACGGGCACGCAGGCCGATTGGCTAACCTACTCCCACGGCATCGACGTCTCGCGAATCGCCGAATTCCTGCCAGGTTTGAGAGTCCCGACACTCTTGCTGCACCAGCGAGAGTTCACGGGCCTCAAGGAGGAGGAAGCCGTCCGCCTTGCCGCCCGCATCGCCAATGCCCGTCTTGTAATCACCGAAGGAGCGTCCCTCATCATCGACGCTATGCAGGGTTTGCAGGCCATCGATGCCTTTCTGAAAGACGTACCTCACAGCACCGAGGCACCCTCGGCGTCCCGCGAAGACATCGGCTTCCTTTCTGCCCGCGAACTGGAGTGCTTAGTCTCCTCGCAGTTGGTAAGAGCAACCAGCAGATCGCCGACGAGCTGTGATCAGCCTCAACACGGTGCGCCGCCACGTCAGCAACATCTTCGACAAGACCGGCGTTGCCAACCGCGCCCAGGCCGCCATCTACGCCCGCGACCACGGCCTCGCGTAGACCTGATAGTCGATCCTCTCCGCACTCCATAGCACGATCATGCGATCGGAGCCTCAAACGCTCCGGCCCGATACCGCCGGAAATGGGCCGCGATTTTGGTCCTCCGCAATCGTCCTTCGGTGCGATGGCCCGCATCCGCCGCGAAATCAGACTTCTCCTTGTCGACGCACTCGCGTCATTAGTCAAGCAAGGAGAAGGAAATGAACTTCACAGCCGGAAACACGCTCCCCAAGATCGGCAGCGGAACAACTGGCAGCTCGTCAATTGGTTGGAGGCCTCGCCGTCGCAGTCAGCGCCGCGGCAGGACTAGGCGCCTTCAACAAGGACACCGCAATAACGGCGTCAGACCAATCGGTCCCTTCGTTTAGCCTACCGGCTAACACCGTCCCGGAAGCGACCACACCTCGACCCGTCACGTACGTTGTCGACTCCCAAGAACAGGCAACTAGCGTCCAGACCGACATAGCAATGGATCAGATGAGCTGCCCTCCTGGCGGGCTCAGAGGTGCCCTATCAGCAAACTACATTCCTGGTTGTCTCAACCCCGGAGGACGAGAATGCTCTCAACGAGATGGTCATGGAGCAGTTGCTGCTCACCGAAGCTACGCTCGACATCGTCGACCTTCGCAACTGAATTCACTCCTGGAACTACTCGCAGATTTAGGAGCCCGGGCCGCAGCCCCGGCTCCTGACCGTGTTCAACTACCTTTCCAGCTTCGCGCAGGCAGAGTGACCCGTAGGCTGCCAACTACGCTCAGCAGCAAGGCCTGGTCTGGGGTGACGGACACGATTTGGTCATAGTGTTGGTCCCACATCACAGGAAAGAAATAGACGACCGCGGCAGCTTGTCCCCCGGGCGTAGAATGTCGACGACCCCGCGTCTCTGAGTGGATCACTTGATTCTGAATCACAGAGGTGCGTAATGGCTGATCTTGCTGTAGCCACAATTGCTGGAAGCCCGGCGAACGTTTCAGAAGAGGCCCTATCAGAGTTCAGAGCGGGCCTTCGCGGAGAACTTGTTCTGTCCTCGGATCCTCCATACGACGAAGTCCGCAAGGTCTGGAACGGCATGACGGACAAGCGGCCGGCGCTCATTGCCCAGTGCCACGGCACCGCAGACGTGGTGGCAGCCGTGAATTTTGCGAGGCGGAACGACTTGTTGGTGGCGGTTAGAGGCGGGGGTCACAGCATCGCCGGCCACTCCGTCTGCGACGGCGGACTGATGATCGACCTCTCTCGTATGAACGGCGTCAGGGTTGATCCGGCGAAGAAGACAGCCCGCGCGGCCGGCGGCGCCAAATGGCTCGACTTCGACCACGAAACACAGGCATACGGACTTGCAACCACGGGTGGGACTAACACAGATACCGGTATCGGCGGTCTGACCCTTGGCGGTGGCCTCGGGTGGCTCGCTGGCAAGTACGGCTTGACTTGCGACAACCTCCTTTCGGCTGACGTTGTGACGGCTGACGGGAACGTCTTGGTCGCCAGCGCGACTGAGAACCCGGACCTCTTCTGGGGCCTACGGGGTGGCAGCGGCAACTTTGGCATTGTTACCTCGTTCGAGTACCAGCTCCACGAGGTATCGACGGTACTTGGCGGACTAGTCGTCCACCCATTCGAGAAAGCAAAAGAGGTCCTGAAGTTCTACGGCGAGTTCTCCAGGTCGATACCGGACGAACTGAACACCGTGGCGGTCCTGCTCACTTTGCCCGACGGCATGAAGGCTGCCGCCATCGCCGTTTGCTATAACGGGGATCTCCAGAAGGGCGAGGAAGTTCTACGGCCGCTACGCGAGTTTGGTCCACCGATCGCGATCCAGCTGGGGCCAATGCCGTATGTCGCTGTGCAGGCCATGCTGGACGCCTCTTTCCCCAAAGGACGCCAGTACTACTGGAAGGCCCACTTGTGCGGGGAGATCACGGACTCGATCCTCGATCCGATGATCGAGTACTTCTCCGAGGTTCCTTCGCCGTTCAGCGCGCTCGGCTTCCAGCAACTCGGAAACGCCGCGAACCGTGTTTCGCCGGACGCAACGGCATTTAGCCACAGAGACGCTCTATACGACTTCCTGATGCTGTCAGGGTGGGAAGATCCCACCGATGCACCGGCTAACATCGAGTGGACGCGAGCCGTTTACAGCACTTTGCAGCCCAGCTTACACTCCGGCATCTACGTCAATGGCCTCGGTGAGGACTCCGCCTCACAGACAACCTCCGCGTTCCGCTCAGGTACTTACGACCGACTGGCTGCCCTGAAAGCGAGATACGACCCGACCAACTTCTTCCGGCTTAACCCGAACATCCAGCCGAGAGCTTAGCCAACACCCTGGTTGGAGCGCCCTGACACCATGAGATGGGATGAGAAGGCCGGTCACCCGCGGGCTCACGTAAGGTGTCCCAAAATCGGCGCTTCAAGCGCAGGAAGGGATGACCGGCGTGACAAACGCTATCACACAAACTGAGCCGACTCGGCAGCTTTCCTTGAAGGGGATCACCGTGGGGCTCGACCTCTCGGATCACTACACCAGCGTGTGTGTACTCAGCAGCGAGGGCGAGGTCGTCGAAGAAGGCAGGCTTCGCACCACCAGCGCGGCCCTCGGCCAGCGATTCTCTACGATGTCTCCTTGCCGTCTCGTACTCGAGGTCGGGACGCACTCGCCCTGGGTTAGCCGGCTACTGGCCAGCTTCGGGCATGAAGTAGTCGTTGCTAATCCCAGACGAGTCCGCCTGATTGCTGACAGCACACGCAAGAATGACCGTTCGGACGCCGAGACCCTCGCTCGTCTCGGTCGTGTCGACCCAGCTCTCCTCAGCCCTATCGCTCACCGGTCGGAACAGGCGCAGGCGGACCTGGCCGTGATCCGGGCTCGCCACGCCCTCGTCGGCGCCCGCAGCTCGCTGATCAATCACGTCCGCGGCGCCGTGAAGTCCTCCGGTTCGAGACTGCCAGCCTGCGATGCCTACATGTTCCACAAGAAGGTGCCGGCTGCCATCCCACCCGAGCTCCAGCCTGCCCTGGCGCCCATCCTGGCGATGATCGCTGACCTCACCAGTCAGATCGACGGGATGGACCGGGCGATCGTCGCCCTGATCCGCGACCGCTACCCGGAGGCCCAGTTCCTGCAGCAGGTGCCGGGCGTTGGTCCACTGATTTCCCTGACCTTTGTCCTCTCGATCGGTGACCCTTCGCGTTTCAGCAAGAGCCGACAAGTAGGCCCGTACCTCGGGTTGGTGCCCCGCCAGCGAGAATCCGGTGACAAGTCGCCACAGCTCGGGATTTCGAAGACAGGAAACGCCTACCTGCGCCAGTTGCTCGTGAATGGCTCGCAGTACATCCTGGGCTACCGCGGCGCAGACACCGACCTGCGGCGCTGGGGACTGCAGCATGCATCGGTCGGCGGAAAGAGCGGCCGCAAGCGAGCTGTCGTAGCCGTCGCCAGGAAGCTTGCGATTCTGCTTCACCGGCTCTGGGTGACCGGCGAGGTCTACATCGCGATCCGCTCGCCGGAAGGAGCCGCCATCGGTTGAGGATCAGTTTGCCGCGTACTTGGGCGACTGCGGACGATGTCCAGGACTCGAAGTCCGTCTATGAGATTGCAGCGCCCCAGCCTGACGTACCCCAGCGTGCACCGGTCAGAGACGACCAACGAGAGTGCGGATGGAAGCAGGGCACATCAGCGGCAACAGAGACTTGGGCCACCACGTTGGCCTTGACGGGAGTGGCCTTCTCATGGAAGGACATCGTGACGATGGGAGATGCGCCCTCAATCAAAGGCCTTGTGCGGCGTGGCTCGAATCTCTTACGCTGGTTACCTCGTCGCCCACCAGGCTCTTTGTGGCGCCGGCCGACTCGGGGGGCGTTGCGTCATGTCAGCGGTCGATGACCTCGATGGACTCGTCGCGGGCGCGGTCATGTTCCGGCAAGACATCTGCGACCCAGTCGCCTTTCTTCCACGAAGGCACGGGGGTCTCGCACTCCGCCTGCGGCACGAAACGGGAAAGAGCGACGCGCTGATAGTGATGGATGTAGCGAGGACAATTAGGAAAGACTTCGCGGGCCCGCACTCTGACTATGAACTGAGCCTCCGGGAATTCGGCCATGAGCGGGTCGCCGTCATCGATACTGGCTTCGCCGTTCAGGCGCATGCGGTGGCCCGCCTCAAAATCTATGAAGAGAAGTCCAACGTGCGGATTCGCAAGCAGGTTGCCCATCGTCAGGTACATGCCGTTGCCGTCATAGTTGGGGAAGGCGATCGTGTGCTGGTCGAGCACACGGATGAAGCCCGGCTCGCCGCCTTTGTAAGAACAGTTCGGCCTACCCAGCTCGTCGGCTGTGGCGATGAAGAACATATCAGCGCCTTCCATGAAGCGCTTATCGTTGTCGTCGATGGTGTCACCGACGATGGCTTCGTCGAGCCGGTCGGCGAGACGCCGGGTGTCGAAGCGGTCCTGGGGCTGACGGTTGCCGTCGTGATAAATAGCGGACATAAGCTTGCCTCCCAGCAGTCGCGGATGTAAGGCGAAGGATACCACTGGGGCTTGTCGGCGGCTGGACAGGGCCAGGCTTCTGGCGCGGCACTGAAGTTCTCAAGCACGGCGAGGGACGAATTGAAAGCCGAGACTTCAATGGACGAAGTTCCGGAGCGCTTGGGGCTGCCTAAGCGTAGGCCTCTTCGCCAGTCCCACCGCACACTATGACGGCTCTCTGTAGGGTTAGCATCAGCCAGGCAGGCTGGGGTGACCCTACTTATGACGTGGCGAGCTTCTGCCTTGTATGCAATCTGTCCTCCAGCCTGTCGGGCATCAAGGGCTTGACCTAATAGGAGCCGGTCTCGGGGACCCAAGAGAGCCCAGTC
>CAVYAY010000004.1:0-49312 GCA_963766645.1 uncultured Chloroflexia bacterium
TGTCTCGACCCCTTCTCGCATCCACCACGGGCTCTCCGAACCGCAGAGGAATAGCACCGGCACGTCGATCCGCGCCAGCCGGTCTGGCTCCAGGACGAAGCTACCTGTGATGCGCACGTCGTAGGCGCCTGTCTGCACGTAGCGCCGCTAGTCCTGCCAGCGCGGGCCGTCGCGCAGCCGTTGTACGTCCTCGGCCGGCTGGTCCATACCGTCGCGAAAGAAGAGGTCCAGCGCGCCATCGCGGTCGCCCTGCGCGATCAGCGCTTCGATCTCGCCCGGCAGGTCGGCTCGCAGCCTCGGTGTGCGCACCGCGGCCAGCGGCGGCTCGTACAGCACAAGGCGCCGTACCTGCAGGCCGCGCTGCATCGCGTGCAGCGCCAGCAGCGCACCGGACGAGTGCCCAAAGAGATCACGCGGCTCGGGCATCGACTCCACAAACGAGATCAGGTCGTCGACCTCGCGCTCGACAGCGTATGCCTGCGCGTCGCCACTCTCGCCCCGCCCGCGCCGGTCGTACGTGTACAGCGTGCGTTCCGGCTGCAGATGCGGCAGCAGTCGCGACCAGCCAGTCTGCTCCATCATCGCGCCGTAGACCAGCACCAATCCCGGGCCTTCGCCCTGCGCCGCGCCTACGATCTCGACGCCGTCAGGTGTGGTGACGGTCACACGGCGGGGTGTCTGGTCCAAGCTCATGCCTTCGCAGTTTATCGACGCAGCAGCCTTGCCTCCACACTACCGAGAATCTACTATATAACCGACCGACCAGTCGGTCGGTTTTGGCCCGAGGCAGCTCATGTCCACCGCAACATCGAACCTGCAAGCCGTCTCCCGTCTCGCACCGCTGCTGCAGCGCGCCCGCGCGCGCTCGGATCGTCTCGGCCATCCCGTGCTCGCCAGTCTCACGGCGCATCTCGGCCCCGCGCCCGATTACGACCCCTGCGCCATCGTCACGCAACGCGACGCCCTCGTCTGGCAGCAACCGCAGCGCGGCTACGCGCTCGCCGGCGCCGGACACGCGACGCGCCTCACTGCTTCCGGCGCATCGCGATTCCAGGACGCGAAGTCGCAGCTAACGCGCCTCCTGGACGAGGCGGTGATTGAGCAGGACAGCGGCGCTGCCTTGCGCCCCGCGCCGCTCAGCTTTGCCGGTTTCGCCTTCGACCCGGCCCACGCGGACGACGTAGCGTGGTTTGGCTTCCCGGAAGCCGCGGTCGTGCTGCCGCGCATCCTCCTCGCGCGCTCCGGCGCCCATCTCTTCTTCACCGTCAACGTCATGGCCGGCCCCGACACCGACCTAGGCTGCGTAATCGACCTACGCAACGACATCGAGCGCCTCCTCGCCGCACCCGGGGCCGAAACAGACGATACGCCTACGACGCGGCTCCTCGATCCCGGCCCTGAGGCTCACGCCTACTGGAACGACAGCGTCGATGGCCTCACCCAGCGCATCGCGGCAGGCGACGCCGACAAAGTTGTTCTCGCCCGGCGCGTCCAGGCGGAGTCCTTGGACGGCTTCGACCTGCGCGGCGTGCTCGATCGCCTGCGCAAGCGTTACCGTGAGTGCACCGTGTTTGCCATCCGCAGCGGCGATGACGCCTGCTTCCTCGGCGCCACGCCGGAGATGCTCGTCTCGCTGCGGGACCGTAGCGTCCGCGCCGACTGCCTCGCCGGTTCGGCCGCCCGCGGCGCGACGGACGCCGAAGACTCCGCCATCGGCGCGGCCCTTCTGGCCGACGATAAGGAGCGCCGCGAGCACGCCTTCGTCTCCCGGAGTCTCAACGAATCGCTTTCGGCGCTGTGCAGCGACATCCAGCAGCCCGCTGAACCGCGACTTCGCCGCTTCGCCAACGTCCAGCACCTGCACACGCCATTCGAGGCCACGACGAACGGCCAGCGCCACGTCCTTGACCTCATCGAGCGCCTGCACCCCACCGCCGCGACCGCCGGCCTGCCCCGCGAGGCCTCGCTGGCGCTGATCCGCGAGCACGAACCGTTCAGCCGCGGCTGGTACGCCGGCCCCATCGGCTGGATCGACGCCGAAGGCGGCGGCGAGTTCGCCGTAGCGCTGCGCTCTGCCCTGCTCCGCGGCGACGTCGCGTCGCTCTACGCCGGCTGCGGCATCGTCGCCGGCTCCGACCCCGAACGCGAATACACCGAATCGCTCCTCAAGCTCCAGGCCATGCTCTGGGCCCTCAACGCCCAGCCCGAGGAGGCCTGATGCCTGACCAGCTCTCCCATGCCGAAGTCCTCGGCCGCTACGTCGGCACCTTCGTCGACGAGCTCGTCAGCGCTGGCGTCGAAAACGTCTGCCTCTGCCCCGGCTCCCGCTCAACCCCGCTCGCCCTGACCTTCGAGCGTCACCCCAACATCGAGATCTGGATGCACCTCGACGAGCGCTCCTGCGCCTACTTCGCCCTCGGCATGGCAAAGGTCTCCGGTAAGCCAGTCGCCATTCTCTGCTAGCTCCGGCACCGCGGCCGTCAACTTCGCGCCAGCCGTCGTCGAGGCCTTCCATTCCCACGTCCCACTAATCGTCCTCACCGCCGACCGCCCGCCCGAGCTCCAGGGCCTCGGCGCCAACCAGACGATCGACCAGGAAAATCTCTACGGCACGGCCGTGAAATGGTTCGTGCAGATGCCGCTGCCGGAAGCTTCGGAGCCTATGCTGGGCCTCGTCGCGCACGGTCGCAGACCGAGCAGTCGCAGCGGCGTTGTCTGCCCCTCGCGGCCCCGTCCACATAAACTGCGCCGTTCCGCGAGCCGCTGATCCCCGCTATGGTCCAGTTGCCAGCTGGCCTCCAGAACGAATCGTTGCACCACCGCCGCGTATCGATGCGCTTTCCTTCGCTTCGAAGCCGCTTACTTGCTGCGCGACGACCGCTGATCGTCTGCGGCCCGGAATCCGGTCTTGAAGGTCAGGCTGTCAAAAAGCTGGCTACCACTCTAAGCGCGCCTGTCCTCGCCGACCCGATTTCCGGCGCCCGCGGCATCGACGCGCCAGAGGTTTCGGCGCCTACGATTACTTTCTGCGTGACCCCTATCTCGCTCGGTCGCTTCACCCGGACTACGTCCTGCGATTCGGCGCGCCGCCAACGTCCAAGCCCCTCGCCACCTACCTGCAGACCCATCGAGACGTCTGCCAGATCCAGATCGCCGCACCCGGAGAATGGCCCGACCCCGATCTGACTGCTCACGAGGTGGTACATGCTGACCCGTCCGCCGTCTGCGCCGCCATTGCCTCGGGCACCGGCAGCGCCGAGCAATCCTGGCTGAAGGCATGGCAGCGGGCGGAGGCAGCAACCTGCGCGGCTATCCGGAAAGCCCTGCCCCAGGACGAAGCGACCGAAGCCTAGCGTCGTCCTCGATCTGGCCGGCGCGCTACCGGCGGCTGCCACGCTCTTCGCTGGCAACTCGATGCCCATGCGCGACTTCGATTCGTTTCTTCCCGCCGGCACACCAGGCAGTGTCATACTCGGCCAACCGCGGTGCCAGCGGCATCGACGGCGTCATCTCAACGGCCCTTGGCGCGTCGGCGGTTAGCGACGGCCCCACCGTCCTCGTCATCGGTGACCTCTCCTTCTACCACGACATGAACGGCCTGCTGGCCGCGCAAGCGCTTCGGCCTCAAGGCCACCATCGTCCTGATCAACAACGACGGCGGCGGCATCTTCTCCTTCCTGCCCCAGCACGACGACGCCGAGCATTTCGAAACGCTCTGGGGCACGCCGCACGGCCTCGACTTCTCTCACGTCGCCGGGCTCTACGGCGTCGGCTTCCAGCGCGTCACCACCCGTGATGAGTACAAAGCCGCGCTCAAGGCGTCGTTCGCCGCCGACGGCGTGCAGATCATCGAGATCAAGACGGACCGCGAGGAGAATCTCCGGCTCCACCAGCGCATCTGGGCCGAGATCGCAAAGGCGGTGAAAGACGTGGCGTTGCCATGACACGCATCGCCGTCAACGGCATCAACCTCAACGTCGAGACCTCCGGCCGTGGCGACGGCCCCGCGCTGCTGCTGCTGCACGGCTTCACCCGCGACGCCCGCGCCTGGCAGCCGCTGCTGCCCTGCTTCGAAGACTACCGCATCGTTCGCGTCGACCTCATCGGCCACGGCAAGAGCGATGCGCCACCGGACGCCAGCGCGCTACACCATGGAGCACGCCGTCGAAGACCTCACCGCGCTGCTGCACCACCTCGATATCGACCGGACGGCACTGCTCGGCTACTCGCTGGGCGGCCGTGTCGCGCTGCATTTCGCCGTCGAAGCGCCGCACATGCTCTGGGCACTCGTCATCGAAAGCGCCTCGCCCGGCATCGAGGACCCCATGGACCGCGACGCCCGCTTCGCCCGCGACGCCCAGCTCGCCGCCTCAATCGAATCCGGCGGCATCGAGCCCTTCGCCGACCGCTGGCAGGCGCAACCGTTGTTCGCCTCGCAGCGTCAGCTCCCCGCCTCCGTTCTCGATGAGCAGCGCCGACAGCGCCTCGACAACTCACCCCTCGGCCTCGCGAACTCGCTGCGCGGCATGGGCGCCGGCGCGCAACGCTGGCTGACGCCCGAGCTACCCCACATCGACGCCCCAGCCCTGTTCATCGCCGGCGCGATGGACGAGCGTTACGCTGCCCTTGCGCCCGTTATGGCCTCTGCCGTCCCGGACGCTGAGCATCACATCATCGAAGGCGCCGGCCACACGACGCACTTGGAGCAGCCCGAGCCCTACGCCGCCCTCGTCAGCGATTTCCTCGCCAGCCACCGGCCCGACAACTCAGAAAGGTAACGCCGATGCCAGACCAGACCGCGAGCATCACCACGATCAAGCCCGGCGCCAAATGGCGGCCTGAGGGCGACTACGAGGACCTCATCTACGCGACGACCGCCGACGGCATCGCCAAAATCACAATCAACCGCCCCGAGGTTCGCAACGCCTTCCGCCCCCAGACCATCATCGACCTGCAGGACGCCTTCCGCCGCGCCCATCAGGACGATACAGTCGGCGTCATCATCCTCACTGGCGCCGGTGACAAGGCTTTCTGTTCCGGCGGCGACCAGAAAGTTCGCGGCGACGGCGGCTACGTCGGCGAGGACGGCGTGCCGCGGCTCAACGTCCTCGAGCTACAGCGTCAAATCCGCACCCTGCCGAAGCCCGTCGTAGCGATGATCGCGGGCTACGCCATCGGCGGCGGCCACGTCCTGCACATCGTCTGTGACCTCACGATCGCGGCGGACAACGCCGTTTTCGGCCAGACCGGTCCGAAAGTCGGCAGCTTCGACGCCGGCTACGGCGCCACATTGCTCGCGCGCATCGTCGGCCACAAGAAGGCTCGCGAGATCTGGTACCTCTGCCGCCAGTACGACGCGCAGCAGGCGCTGGACATGGGTCTCGTCAACACCGTCGTCCCGCTAGAGCGCCTCGAAGAGGAGACGGTCGCTTGGTGCCGCGAGATGCTGGCCATGTCGCCCACCGCACTGCGCTTCCTCAAGGCCTCGTTCAACGCGGACACGGACGGCCTCGCCGGCATCCAGCAGCTCGCCGGCGACGCCACGCTGCTCTACTACCTGACGGAGGAAGCGAAGGAAGGGCGCGACGCCTTCGTCGAAAAGCGCAAGCCGGACTTCACCAAGTACCCCCGCTTCCCGTGATGACGCGCTCGCAGAACAACCGGCGGCACCGCTGCCCATTGGGGCCGTCCTATCATCGAAGTCGGTCTCCCGGCGCTCTCAGTCCCTCTCTGTCGACGGAGAGGGACATGCGGCAGCGAGGGTGAGGTTGGATCCCCGTTGAAAATCGCACGCATCCGCTGGACGCCATTCCGCATACCCTTCGTCACGCCGTACGAGACGGCCCGCGGACGCGCCCTCGATCGCCACGGCGTCATCGTCGTCCTCGAAACCGAATCCGGGAACCACGGCTACGGCGAAGCGTCACTCGATCCCTCGGCGCATCGAGACGAAATGGCAGACATCCTGCCGCATATCGAGTCGATGTCACGAGAACTGCTCTCCGCGGAAGTCGACGACATTGACGACATCCTCGAGCCGTACGCGACGGGTGACGACGCCGGCCGAGCGGCACACTGCGCCATCGAGACGGCGCTCGCGGACGCCGGCGCGCGCGAGGCGGGACGGCCGCTGGCCGAGCTTCTGGGCGAAGATGCCGCGCCGCGCCGCGCCGTCCCCGTCAACGCAATAGTCGCCGAGCGCTCGACAACAGCGGCGGCGGCCGCCGCACTACTGGCTTCGGCGCAGGGCTTCGGCTGTATCAAGCTCAAGGTCGGCTTGGAGGGCACGCTCGCCGCCGAAGCCGAGCGCGTGAAAATCGTCCGTGAGGTCATCGGCCCCGGCGTGAAGCTGCGCCTCGACGCTAACGGCGCCTGGGACGAACCCGTCGCCATCGCCACGATCCGCAACCTCGAGTTCTACGAGATCGAGCTCGTCGAACAGCCCGTCCCGGCGCACGACCTCGCCGCGCTGGGCAAGGTCCGCGACGCCGTGACCACGTCGATCGCCGCCGACGAGGCGATCTCCGATTACGAGTCCGCCATCAAAGCCCTCCAGCACGCCGACATCGTCGTCCTCAAACCGGCCCGTCTCGGCGGGCTCAGCATCGCGCGCTACATCGCCAAAGCGGCGCTAACAGCCGGCATCGGCGTCATCGTCACCACGACGATCGACACCGGCATCGGCACCGCCGCCGCGTTGCACCTCGCCGCCTCGCTGCCGGACGACGGGCGCGCTCACGGCCTCGCTACTGCCTCTTTACTACGAGACGACCTCTTGACCCAACCCCTCGCCATTGAGCGCGGCTACATGGCGCTTCCCGAAGCGCCCGGCCTCGGCGTCGAGCTCGAAGAAGCGCGCGCCGCGCGCTACCTCGGGGAATGGCAGGAGGCCACGGCGTGACCTCGCCCCTCGGCGGTTCGGTCCCGGACTGGCTACGTAACCGCTCCCGCCTCTCGCCAGACCGCATCGCTCTCGAGTCAGACGGCGTCAGTCTCACGTACCGCGAGCTAGACGCCGCCGTCGATGCAATGACGGCAGGCCTGCTCAATACCGGCGTGAAGCCGGGCGAAATCGTCGCGTTGCTGGCCCTGAACGGCGCGCCATTCGCGCAGGCGGTACACGCGATGGCTCGCGCTGGTGCCGTGTTGATGCCCCTCAACCTCCGCCTCACGCCAGACGAACTCGCCTGGCAGATCACCGACTCCAACGCCCCTCGCGTCCTGTACGACGCGGCTCACCGCCACATCGCGGTTGCGCTGCGCGAAGAGGTCGTGCCGCTCGAACTGCTCGACATCGAAGCGCTCGCGGTTCATCTCAGCGCTCCGTCTTCAGAGGCGCGCTTCGACCTCGCGGCCCTGCACTCCGTCGTCTACACTTCCGGAACTACCGGCCGCCCCAAGGGCGCCATGCTCACCTACGGCAACCACCTCTGGAGCGCCACCGCCTCGGCGCTGAACCTCGGTCTGCAACCGGACGACCGCTGGCTCGCCTGCCTACCGCTGTTCCACGTCGGCGGCCTCTCAATCCTGCTCCGCAGCGTCATTTACGGCACAACCGCCGTCATCCACCCCGGCTTCGACCCCGCCCGCGTCAACACCGCCATCGAAGACGAGGGCGTCACAATCGTCTCCGTCGTCGCCAACATGCTGCAGCGCATGCTCGACGAACGCAGCGACCGTCCTTACCCGGCATCCTTGCGCTGCGTGTTGCTCGGTGGCGGCCCGGCGCCGGAGCCGCTACTACGCCGCTGCGCCGCCATCGGCGTGCCCGCCGTCCAAACCTACGGCCTCACGGAGACGGCCTCTCAGATTGCAACGCTGGCGCCGGACGACGCGCTCCGCAAGCTCGGCTCGGCGGGCAAACCGCTCCTCGGCGCCGAACTCCGGATCGTTGACGAAAGCGGCACCGGGTGCGCACCCGGAGACGCGGGTGAGATCGTCGTGCGCGGCCCAAGCGTCACCCCCGGCTACCTCAACCGCCCCGACGAAACCGCCGCGGCCATCAACGACCGTTGGCTGCACACCGGCGACCTCGGCTACCTCGACGACGAAGGCTACCTCTACGTCCTCGACCGTCGTGACGACCTCATCGTCTCTGGCGGCGAAAACGTCTACCCTGCCGAGATCGAAGCGACGCTGCAATCGCACCCAGACGTTATCGAAGCCGGCGTCTACGGCGTCGACGACGAGCGCTGGGGCCGCGCCCCGGTGGCCGTCGTGGTCAGGCGCGAAGGCGCAACCACGGGCGCCGAATCGCTCCTGACGTTCTGCCGCGAGCGCCTCGCCGCCTACAAGACCCCAAAGCGCATCGAGTTCACCATCGCCCTACCGCGCAATGCCGCAGGAAAACTCCTGCGCAATCAGCTCAGCGGCGTATCCTCGCATCTGTGAGGATTCTGCAGGGCACCAAAGTCATCGAGGCACCGCCATCCTGGCGCGACGACGTCTCGCGTGACGGACGCCCCGTGGTCATCGACCTCGGCGCCGGCGACGGCCGCTACGCCTACGAATCCGCCCGTAACGACCCGTCGCGTCTCTATATCGGCGTCGACCCCGACGCGGACGGCCTCAGCGAATACGCCTACCGCGCTGCTCGCAAACCCGCCCGCGGCGGCGTTGAGAACGCGCGTTTCGTCGTCGCGTCTGTCGAGCAGCTCCCAGCCGAGCTGGAAGGCATCGCAGCGCTGGTCCGCGTCAATTTCCCTTGGGGCAGCCTCCTGCGCGCCCTGCTGCAGGCTGACGGCGGGGAGCTCGGGGCGCTATCGAAGCTCGCCCCGGCGGGCCGATTCGAGATCGTCTTCTCCTACGACCCACTGCATGACACCGGTGCCTTCGCCGGTGAGCCACTGCCACCTCTGGACGAGACCTACATCGCCGAGACGCTGGCGTCGGCTTACCTTGCGGCGGGGCTCTCCATAAAGGAGCAGCGCCGCCTGACCCAGGACGAGGCGCTGGCGATCCCGTCGACCTGGGGCCGCCGCCTGCTGCACGCCCGGCCGCGCAACGTCTACTGGGTCGCGGGCGCCGTGTCCGCGACGCGCTGATCGGCTACGCTAGAGGCCCTGCGTAGCACCTGGAACTCGGAGCCAAATATGCCGCCGATGCGTACCCTCCTCTTCGTCCCCGCGCAGCGCGCCAACATGGTCGAAAAGGCCGCCGGCGTCCCGGCCGACGTCATCGTCCTCGACCTCGAAGACGCCGTCCCGCCGACCGAGAAGGCGGCCGCGCGCGACAGCATTCGCGCCTCGATCGATTCCCTCAAAGCAGCCGGCAAGACGGTCCATGTCCGCATCAATCACCTCGACACTGGCCTGACCAAGGACGACCTCTCAGCGGCCATCGGCCCGGGATTGGACGGGCTGCTGTTCCCCAAGGCCCAGGGCGCCGCTCAGGTCCGCGAGCTGGATGTCATGATTCGCGAACGCGAACTGCACGGCGGCGTCCGCCCCGGAACCATCGCGCTGTTCCCGATGATCGAGACCGCTCGCGCCATGCTGCGCTGCGAGGAGGTCGCGACAGCGTCCACCCGCATTGCCGGCCTCGCCCTCGGCGGCGAAGACTACGCCGCCGATCTCGGTGTCCCGCGCACGCCGCAGGCCAACGAGTTCGAGTACGCCCGCCGCGTCATCATCCACTGCGCCATCGCCTACGGGTTACAGCCGCTCGACGCGATCTACGCGACGCTGCACGACGACGCCGGACTGCTCGCCGACGCCCGCTACGCGCGCTCGATCGGGATGAAGGGTAAATACGTGGTGCATCCGGACCAGGTGGGGCCCGTCAACGAAGTCTTCGCCCCGACTCCCGACGAGCTCGCGGCAGCACGCAAGATCGTCGACGCCTACAATGCGGCGATTCAGGAGCGGTATCGGTGTCATCGATGTCGACGGCCAGTTGGTGGACGTGCCCGTCGCAAACCGCGCGCGCGACCTCCTGGCTTACGCCGACGCCATCGGCCTCTAAGGCTGCCGGCCAGACGCCAAAACGGAGCGCTCTTCAGCGCTCCGTTCGTGCTTCTTCTCTGAGGAGTTAGTTAGCCCAGACGCGCCGTAGCGCTTCCTTGCGAACATCCTCGCGCACTCCGGCGATCTTGAAGCCGTGGTCGCGCACCTTGCGCACAACTTCGACCATGTCGGCCGCCTTCGGTCCGCGCAGGACTGGGTCGAGCTCCTTTGACATCGCGACGACGATGGATATCGCGTCTTCGGCAATCTTGCGGCCTTCCGGTGTCAGCTCCACCCAGACCACACGCCTGTCCTGGCGGTCGCGCGTACGTGTAATCAGGTCGCGGTCTTCCAAGCGGTTAAGCAGGCCGCTGACGCTGTGCGTCTCCTGCAGCAGCAGAGCCGCGAGCATCGAGGGCGTCAGGGCTTCCTTGGCAAAGTACACCAGCGCCAGGATCCGCTGCTGGGCCACGCTCAGCTTCAGACTGCTGAGACGCTTCTCCAGGCCTCGCTGGGCGACGTTACCGGCATCCACCAGCGTCATCAACGGCAGTGTTTCCGTCCGAATCGCGTCCTTGTCGATCGTAGTCAACGATTTACCTCCGTAGACTGCGCCACTTTAAGTTTTATCCATTAAAAGCTCGGTGGCGACCGTCTCTTATATACAAGAGTGATGATATGCACGTTTTGACCTAGACACAACAGGATTCTCATCTAAATCGGTGAAAAATCGGCAAATAGTTATTGATTATCCCGCAACAATCAGAAATGCATGTCTCGTTTATGACTCTTTGCCGGTAGGGACTGCTCCCTCTCCCCACCTCTGCTATAATTCTGCGGTCGCCGACAGGGCGACGGCACCACCTATGGAGGAGAAAGCCCCGACTTCGCCGTCGGGGTAATTTATGCCCGCAACAGTCGTAATCGGCGGTCAATGGGGTGACGAAGGCAAAGGTCGCATCGTCGATCTGCTTGCCCGCGACATGTCCGTTATCGCCCGCTACTCTGCCGGCAACAACGCCGGCCATACCATCATTAACAGCCAGGGCCTGTTTGCGTTGCACATAGTCCCGGCCGGCATCTTCTATCCGGACAAGACCTGCATCGTCGGCAACGGCGTCGCGGTTGACCCCCAGGTTCTGCTCGAGGAGATCGAATCGCTGGAGTCTCGCGACGTCAGCACCGAGCGTCTGCTGATTAGCGATCGTGCCCACGTCGTCATGCCCTACCACCCGCTGATCGACCAGCTGGACGAGCAGCTCCGCGGCGCCGCCGCCGTCGGCACCACGGGCCGCGGCATCGGTCCCTGCTTCGCCGACAAGGTGTCCCGCCTCGGCATCCGCATGGGCGACCTTTGCGACCCGAAAGCGTTCCGCGAGCGCCTCGCTTTCGTGCTGCCCTACAAGAACGCCGTGCTCACGCGTCTCTACGACGCCGAGCCGCTGCCCTTCGACGCCGTTTACGAGACCTACAGCGAGCTCGCCGGCCGCCTCGCCGCCCGCGTTACTGACACATCCGTCGTCGCCCGCAACGCGCTGGCCCGGGGCGAAAACATCCTGCTCGAGGGCGCTCAGGGCGCTCTGCTCGACCTCGACGGCGGCACCTACGACTACGTTACTTCCTCGGTCCCGTCCTCGACGGCCGCCGGCGCCGCGATCGGCATGGGCATCGGCCCGGCCGACATCACCAAGGTCATGGGTGTCTACAAGGCCTACATGACCCGCGTCGGCAACGGCCCGATGCCGACGGAGCTCGACAACGAAGAAGGACAGATCCTGCGCATTCAGGGCCCCCGCCCCGAGGTCGGCACGACGACGGGACGCCCCCGGCGCACCGGCTGGTTCGACGCCGTCGCCTCCAGCTACAGCGCCCAGATCAACAGCGTCACTTCAATCGCCATCACCCGGCTCGACGTCCTCGATCCCTTCCCCTCGATCCAGGTCTGCACGGCCTACAAAATCGACGGCAAAACCGTCGACACGCCGCCCGCCAGCATCGGCGCCTTCAACCGCGCCGTGCCCGTCTACGAGGAGTTGCCCGGCTGGCTGGCCGAGAGCACCGGGGCCCGACGCTTCGACGAGCTGCCGGAGAACGCCCAGCGCTACGTCAAACGCCTCGGCCAGCTCATCGGTCGGCCCATCGAGATCGTCTCGGTCGGCCCCGAGCGCGAGCAGGTCATCATCGTCGACCACGCCATCTAACTCCGGTCAGCTCTTCCGTACGCGCCATTACCCTCACGTAACCAGGCTTCGTGTCTTTCCCGTCGAGCAGCGTAAGTAGGGGGCCCCTTCGGAGGAAGTCTGAGGGGGCTTGCCCTCAGGTCTAATTAGAAGACGAAGCGCACAGGCCCGACCGCCAGGAAGGCGCAGGACGCGCAGTGTTCGACGCCCCGGCCCGAGCCCGCCGTAGACCACACCGCAACTGCAGCGCAGAATGATCCCATGCTTCAGGACGTACCCGACTACCTCAGGCCGGGCCTCAGAGCTCGTCATCGTCGGTATCAACCCGGGCCTGCGCTCCGGCGCCACCGGCCATCACTACGCCTACGCTGGCAACCACTTCTGGCCCCTGCTGTTCGACTCCGGCCTCCTGCCGGAGCGCCTGACTTACGAATCCGACCATCGCACGCTCGAATTCGACATCGGCCTCACGAACCTCTGCGACCGCACCTCACGCGAAGCCAATGAGCTGACCCGTGAAGAGATGGCCGCCGGCGCCCAGACGCTGCGCGCCAAGCTCCTCGACTGCAATCCCGCTGTCGTCTGCTTCAACGGCATGGGCATCTACGACGCGTTCTTGACCAGCTGGGACGAGGTCGCGCCTCCGAACGGCAAGCGCCACAAGGTCACGCCCGGTCTACAGCCGGAGCGCCTCGGCGAGATGCGCATATTCGTCGTCCCGTCCTCCAGCGGCCGCACCGCCGCCTATCCGCGGCAGATCAAGCTGGACTACTTCCGGCAGCTCAAACAGCTGGTCGACTCCCTCCCGGTGGAGGCTCGATTTTGACGGGTGAACGAACCACACCCTCCACCAACCCTCCACGAGAGGTCTTCTCCACCCGGCTGCGTGAGTTCCTCGATCAAGTGCAGGAGGGTATAGCGCCGAACTACGGCTCCTTCTGCGCCTTCTGCTACAACCCGCTGCCACAGGGCTACACCCGCTGCGATGCCTGCGGCCAGTCCACAGAACGCCAGCCGTTGACGTCCCTGCCTCAGGACGTGCTGGACATGCACCGGCGCAAGCTGAAGCGCGAGAGCCTCGTGGTGAACTCGTTCGCCTATCTCGGGCTTGCTCTCGGCCTGGCCCTCTTCCTCGGCATGGTCGCCATTAACGTCCTTCTCATGCAGAAGGCGCTCTGGTTCTTCCTCTTCGCGACGTTCGTCTTCCTCGTCGGCAGCCGCGTGCTGGCCGGAATCCTCGGTGGCGTCATCGGCGACGAGATCGGCTATCGCTACGCCAACAAGCACCTCGCCGAAGACTGGGCCGCCCACGTCTCGCAGCGCGAGACGGCCCGCGGTCACTAGTCAGCCCCCGAGCAAGCGCGCCTCCAGGGCCTCGACCTCCCGTTTCGTCCTGCACACCACGAGCTTGTCGCCGTAGACCCGCAGCACGTCCTCATGAAACGCAATCGTCTCCGGTGTGCCGAAGCCGTTGACACCGTACGTGTTGCGGTTGGCGTAATAGCGGCGGCTCCAGCACCAGAAGCGATACAGCCGCAGCAGCCCCGGGAAGCGATTGTTGCCCGCCAGCGAGCGCTTCGCGTGACGCACGGGATGCGGTACGCCGCCACCCGCCACGAACACGTCAGGTAGACGATTTGCTCCGCGCGGTCGTGAAAGGGCCGGCATGCTAAGAGGTTCGAGCCGTCACTGATCCAGGCCTCCTCATCCGCCAGGTGCCGCGACAGCGGCAAACGCCGCGCCATCAGCTCGTCGAAATCGACCGGCTTCGATAGGTCCGCCTGCAGCGCCAGCGCGATCCTGTCCATGTCGTGGTAAGGCAGGCCGAGCTTTAGGCTCAGCCGCTGAGCCAGCCAGCTCTTGCCCGCTCCCGGCCCACCCGTAATGTGGATGCGTTTCGGTGTCTCGACCATCTTCAAAACGAAGCGATGCCGGCTCTTCACCGACCTCACTTACCAGATTGCCTGATTGTCCGGCTATCAGCCTGCGTCAGCCGCCACGGGCTTCTTACTCAGATAGGAGTCAAACTCGTACTTGGCCAACACCGCCCACAGGCGTTCCTTCTCGGCAGGAGTCAGGTCAATGAGCGGCAGACGCGGCTCGCCGACGCTGAAGTCGAGCATGTTCAGAGCTGCTCGCACCGGCATTGGGTTGGGCTGCCAGAAGAGCGATTCCACCAGTGGCAAGAGTTCCAGGTGAATCGTTGCCGCCTCGGCCGTATGGCCTTTGGCAAGCAGGTTCACCATCTCCTTCGTGCGCTCGCCGACGATGTGAGCCGCGACGCTAATCACGCCGTAGCCGCCCAGGCTCATGACGGTGTGAGTGTCGCTGTCGTTGCCGCTAAAGACCAGGAAATCCTCCGGCACCGCCGACATCACGGCATTGAACTGCTCCAGCTTGCCGCTCGCCTCTTTGACGCCCACGATGTTGTCGATTTCTGCCAGCCGCTTGAGCGTGCTCGCCTCCAGGTTCCGCGGTGACCGCGGCGGGACGTTGTACAGGATGCACGGCAGCGACGTGGCCGCCGCGATGGCCCTGAAGTGCTGGTACAGCCCCTCCTGTGGCGGGTTGTTGTAGTACGGCACCACCAGCAAGAAGCCGTCGACGCCGCAACGCTCGGCCTCGCGAGTCAGGTGGATCGACTCGGCCGTGTTGTAATTTCCGGTCCCGGCGACGATGGAGGCGCCTCCAACGGCACGCTTGGTCACGCGGTATAGCTCGAGCTTTTCGTCTTCCGTGAGAGTCGGCCCTTCCCCGGTGGTACCGGTGACGATCAACCCGTCGTTACCAGAAGCGACCAGGTTCTTTGCGAGCTCCGCCGCTTTTACGAAGTCCACCGCGCCACTCTCTGTGAACGGAGTGATCATCGCCGTCATGAGCCGACCGAAGGTGTGTGTGCCGTCTCGAGTGTCCGCCATCGCGGGTCCTCCTGGTGTGAATACGCGGGAAGGGTGAGTGCCAGTATACGACTCGCAGGCGAGCCTAGATTAGCTTGCGAGCGATCAGCTCCTCGGCGATCTGGATGCCGTTCAGCGCCGCGCCCTTGCGTAGCTGATCCCCAACCACCCAGAAGTTAAGCGCGTTGGCCGTCGAGAAGTCCTCGCGAATGCGGCCTACGTAGCAGTCGTCCTGGCCTTCGACCTCGACGGGCATCGGGTAGCGGTCCTGGGCCGGGTCGTCCCATACCTTCAAGCCCGGGAAGGCATCGAACGCCTTGCGCGCCTGCTCCACGCTGACCTTCTTCTCAGTCTCCGCGTTGACCGCGATCGAGTGCGCCGTGAACACCGGCACGCGCACCGTCGTCGGCGACACGCGCAGCTCTGGCGCGTCGAGGATCTTGCGGACCTCGTTAACCAGCTTCGTCTCCTCGCCCGTGTAGCCGTCCTCGCCAAACTTGTCGATGTGCGGTATCACGTTGAACGCGATCTGATGCTGGAAGTAGCTCGGCTTGATCGGCTCGCCACGGACCCAGGCCCGCATCTCCTGCTCCAAGTCGGCGATGCCGTTAATACCCGCACCCGAAACCGCCTGATAGCTCGTCGCGATAACGCGTCGCAGGGTGCCCGCGTCGTGCAGCGGCTTCAGCGGCATCACGGTGACAATGCTGGTGCAGTTCGGACAGGCGACGATGCCCTTGTGGCCCGCTAGCGCCGCGCCGTTGATCTCCGGCACCACCAGCGGCACGTCAGGCTCCATCCGGAAGGCGCTCGACTTGTCGACGACTACAGCACCGGCCTTCACCGCCTGCGGAGCGTACTCCCGCGACTGCTCAGAGCCCGCGGAGAACAGGGCGATGTCGATCCCACTGAACGATTCCGGCCCGACCGCTTCGATCGTCAGCTCTTCGCCCTTGAACGTCACCTTTTTGCCCGCTGACCGCTGTGATGCGAATACCTTGAGGCTCGCCACTGGGAAGTTGCGCTCCGCCAGCAGCTTGAGGGTCGTCTGGCCCACCGCGCCCGTCGCGCCGACCACGGCCACGTTGTAGCTCTTTGACATCGTTGCTCCCGAAAAGACGTTGCCCCCGGTTCAGGGGGCCTTCGAATGATAACTTGTCCGAGATCGACCCGCAATTGGACTCGCGGTGGCACTAAAACGCACTGCTGTCATAGAATCGGAAAGATCAAGATGCTCGGGGAGTCATATGCCTGCCAACGTCGGTAAACGGTACGTAGCGCCTTCAGGCGCCGAGGTCATCGTCACCAAGGGTGGCGCCGGCGCACTCAGCGACGGTGAAGTGGCGTTGTTCCTCAAAGACCAGGCGCCCGCGGACCTCAGCGACGGCTCTGGCCGCAGCGAGCCCGCCATCGAACTCGGCAAGCGTTATCGCTCCGCCGATGGCGAGGTCGAGCTTCTCGTGATCAAGGCCGGCGTCTGCGACCTGCGCTACAACGGCGCCGAGATGGAAGTCCTCCAGCCCAAGATCCTCCCCTCCGCCGACTAGCAGCGTACGAACTCCAACACCATTACTCGGAACGCCCACACCGGGTAGTGGTGTGCCGGCTTGCCTAGTGACACAGCAGCGGCGGCAACGGCGGTAGCTGGATGATACACGTCTGGGTCGGAGTCGGCCGCGGCGTGTTGGTTGGCACCGGCGTTTTGGTTGGCACCGGCGGCGTTGCGGTCGGTTGGGGCGTTTTGGTGGGCTGTAGGGTCGCCGTTGGCGGCAATGGCAGCGTCGCCGAAGGAACCGGAATCGTCGGCAGCGGCACCGTCGCGGTAGGCACCAGCACCGTAACTGTAGGCAGCGGCAAGGTCGCCGTCGCCAGCGGTACCGTGACGGTAGGCAGCGGCGAGGTCGCTGTCGGCAGCGGCGCAGTCGGCGTTGGCAAGGCAGGTGTCCCGGTTGACGGCGGCCCCGGCGTCAAGGTGGAAGACCCTGAACCTCTCGTGCTCGTAGGCTGAGGCGAAGGAGCAAGCGTTGGCGCACCTGGTGGCCGAGCGGTCGGAATCGTCGTCGCCCCTTGCCCCGGCGCCGCTGACTGAGTCGCCGCCGGTTCCACGCTGTTCGGGGTAGGTGTCGTTAGCGGTTCAATTTCGCTGGTAGTGGATGAGCCCTCAAAAAGAGCGGCCTCGTCGTCGGCCGCCGCGCGGATCACGCCCGGGTCAAGCGGCTCCAGGCGCCGCGCTAGTGAGTCCGCTGAATAGTCCGCGACAAGGCGCGATCGCGTCTCTGCCGGCAGGTGTGACACTGCCGGTCGCCGCAGCGCCAGTCCCGCCGCGCCCGCGGTCACCGCCACGCTGAGTAGCGCGAAAACGACCAGTACCAGCGGCGCTTTCGCGAAATCCGGCACCTAGGCCGCGGCCTCGTTCGCGTCCTGCTGCATCTCCCGAAGCTCCCTCATCACGAAACCCTTGAGTAACGGTTCCACACGCAGACGACGGCCCCATGTCGGCAGGGTGCGTACCAACGCGTCAACCGCCGCTTCATCCAGGTGGTTATCCGTCACCTCTCGCTTCAAAATCGACATGGACTCCTCGATCGTGAACCCCTGCCGATAAGGGCGATCCGTGGTCAGGGCATCGAAAACGTCCGCAACCGCACCGATGCGCGCAAAAATAGATATTCCCTCGCCGTCAAGGCCGAAGGGGTACCCGGAGCCGTCCAGGCGTTCGTGGTGCCCGATGACGAGGTCTTTCACGGCCTGCGTCAGGTCGACGTGCTGCACGATTTCGAGCCCGATCCGCGGGTGCTCCTCGATCATGGCGCGCTCCTCCGGCGTCAATGTGCCCGGCTTCAGCAGCACACTGTCTCGAATACCGATCTTGCCGATGTCGTGCAAATAGCCACCGATTTCCAGGTACTGCAAATCGCGCCCCGGCAATTCCAGCTCTCGGCCGATCTCCACCGATAGCTGGCCGACGCGGACGGAATGACCCGCCGTGTACGGGTCTCGAGCGTCGATCGCCGTCGTCAACGCCCGAATCGTCGCCAGGTGTTGGCCTGCCAGTCGTTCGGTCATGACGTCAAACGAATGCGCCAGCTCGCCGACCTCATCGCGGCCGGTAACGCCGGAACGAGCCGTTAGATCGCCTTCAGTCACCTCATGCGCGGCCCGCACGAGTCTGAGCAGCGGAGCCGTAACCCCTCGCGCAATCAGCAGCCCAATAGCGATGGCCGCCACCGTCCCCACCGCGAAAACCATCGTCATCGCCCAACGCGTCGTCGAGCCCGCGCTGGAGATAAAGGACGACGGAAGCGCCACGGAAAACAAGCCGACGGTTTGGCCGCGGATCCGTAGTTCACCGTAGAGCAAGTCAAAATCTCGGTTGAAGACGGACCGCACCTCGTGTACTCCGGTCAGGGTGCCTGACTTTTCAAACAGACCGGCGGTATCGAGATCGACGCCTTCGTCCCCGCGAGCGAACGTGCTCGCGAGAAGGCCACCCTCGGTGTCATAAAGCGTCACGTCTGCTAGCGCCTCGAACTTCATAGCCGGCAACAGGGTCTCGAGAGAGGTGCCAACCAGCACCACGCCGGCCAGTCGCCCGTTTTCATCTCGGATCGGCCCGCCAGTGTAGAAAGCAACGCCGTCGGTCAGCTCAGTCAGTTGGGCAAACTTGTCGCCCTGCGCGTCACTCTGGCCCGCAAGGACACGCTGCACGATCTGAAGGTCGGACCGGTCATCTGGCCCGGTCATCGCGGCGTACGAGAGCGAGGACGCATCGTCAAGTCGGAGGCCAAGGATGCGCTGTCCGTTCAACCCCACCACCTCGACGTACTCAATGTGCGAGTTGGCAGCGAGTGGCTCGATCAGGCTTCGAAGACCTTCGGCATCCTCGGCGGCGGCGCGCTCCGGCACACCAACCGTGAATGAAATCGAGCGCACCAGGCTCAGGTGATCGCGCTCCTTCCGGACCACAGAATCAGACGCCACGCGGGCCGCTTCCGCCAGCTGGTTGTTGAAGCGCTCCTCCAGCGGTCCGGTCGCGAACTGTGTAGCGATGAAAGTGCCGGCGGCCGCAACCAGCAACGTCAGCACGATATACGGCGCCACGATCTTCCATCGCACGTGCGATGGAATCGAGAGCGCGATGGTAGAGAGCACCCTCCGAGCAAATGCAGCCAGCTTCGTCATTCTTCTTCATTCTTATCGGCGAGCGCAGATACGAAGGGGAGTCTTTCGGATCCTCCCCGAATTGCCGGATTCCGGGCTCACGCAAGGGGCACAGTAACGGGCAGCGCGGCCGATACTATCTATGAGACGTAATGCGGGCACGTAATGCGCATCCTCGGAGGGCGTTCTCAGATCAGAGGCCCTTAGCAAAGCAGGAGGCACCCCGTCTTGAGACTCCCACACATGGGTCCCCGACACCCGTCCGATCGCGATGTCCTGATCAATAAGGCGACACGTGAGGCCGAGAACGGCCGCCGCCTCGCCATGTACGACCGCGAGACGGGCCTCTACGCCCACTGGTACTTGGCGCGACGATTCGAGGAAGAGGCTCGCCGCTCCGAGCGTTACAGCCGCCCTCTCTCCGTCATTCTCTGTGAGGTCCGCTGCGAAGACGACGCCTATCGGGTCCAGGATGAGGTCCGCCAGTGGCTCGACAGATCGCTGCGCTCAACCGACATGGCCAGCCACCTCGGCGGCGGCCGCTACGTGGCGCTGCTCACTGAAACTGGCCTCGAAGACGCATCGGCCATCGCCGCTCGTATCGCCGGGCATTTCCCGAAAGGCGTCGCCATCGGCCTCGGCTGCTTCCCGGAAGACGGCAACAGCCTGGACGACGTCCAAACGGTCGCCGAACGTCGCGCGCACGGTAACTGGCACCTCGCCATCTAACACGCTCTGCCTGTAAACCTCCGCCGTCACGCGATAGCCTTGTAAGATACCGGCATGAAGCTCGGCATCTTTTACGAATGGCCCAACCCCACAACCGGTGATTGGAAACGTCTCTTCGAAGAGGGCATCGAACAGATCCAGCAGCTGAAGAGGCCGGATTCGACTTCGTCTTCATCGCCGAGCACCACTTCTCCAACTATGGCATGTCCCCCGCTCCGCTCATGCAGGCGCTCGCCATCGCCGAGCGCACCAAGCGCATCCGCATCGGCACCGCTGTGCTGGTACTTGCCGGTCTGGCAACCCCTTCGCGTCGCAGAGGAGATCGCCGTTCTGGACAACCTGACCGACGGGCCGCCTCTTCGTCGGCATCGGCCGCGGCTATCAGCCGCACGAGTTCGCCCGCTACGGCGTCACCACCGAAGACTCCCGCCAGCGCTTCACGGAGTGCCTAGACATCCTCAACCTCGCCTGGACGCGCGACACGTCATTCACCTACGAGGGCGAGTACTTCAAGCTGCCGCACGACACCGTGGTCTGGCCCAAGCCGCTGCAGAAGCCGCACCCGCAGATGATGATCGTCGGCACCAGCCCGGAGACGCTGCGCATCGCTGCCGAGCGCGATTACTGGGCCATGGTCAGCGGTTTCGGCGGACCCGGCGAGCGTCCGAAACGCCGCGACAGAGCTAGTCGACCCGCCGCGCCGAGGCCGGACAGGCCCGCCGACCAGTGGGAGCTGGGCGCCCAGACGATGTGTCTCGTCACCGACAGCGACGAAGCGGCGCGCGAGTCGATGAAGTACCCGCGCTGGCAAAACCGCGCCGGACGTGCGCTCAACCGCCTCGACGTGACGGACGGACGCGTCAACCCGATTCCTTACGACGGCGAAGCCGACGACGAGGGCTTCTGGAACGCCCTCTTCTACGGCAACCCGGACCGCGTCCGCGAAAAGTACCTCGACCTCGCCGTCTGCGGGCGCGACGTTCGCCAGCTGCTGGATGATGCTGGGTGGCATCGAGCACGAGAAGCTGATGCGCTCGATACGCCTCATGGGCCAGGAAGTGCTGCCGGCCGTGCACGCGGCGCCGCGCCCTACGGACTTCGGCGATAGAGACGGTAGCCTCGCGCCCGCCGCAGGCCCAAACGCCGTCTGACTTAGGCGCCCGATGCCAATATGGCTGATCGCAAGGGTCAGGTAGTCGCGCAGCAGCCGCGGTAGGAGGCCGTGCTCCTCGACCGGACTCGCGCGCCGCGGCGCCCAGCGTCTCGACGCAACTCGGGGTCAAGTAGCAGCTGCAACGTACGGCGGGCACACTGCTCCACATCGTCGACCAGGAAGCCCGTGATGCCGTCGCGATCTGAACCGCGATGCCGCCCACGTTGCCGCCCACGACGGCC
The DNA here is from genome assembly GCA_963766645.1 of uncultured Chloroflexia bacterium. GTDB lineage: Bacteria > Chloroflexota > Dehalococcoidia > DSTF01 > WHTK01 > WHTK01. The sequence continues at coordinate 21,307 of CAVYAY010000004.1, forward strand.
TTGCCCTTCCACATCGCCTCCGTCACGGTGAGGCCGAAGCCCTCCCGCGTCGACTTCTGCAGAACGACCTGCGGCGCCGCCTGGAAGGCGCGCACGAACTCCTCGTCCGATCTGGAGCGGGTCCCAGTAGAGATGAATGTCGGGGTCGCCGTTGGCGTGTTGCCTAACGACTTCGAGCGTCTCAACAGCCTTCGCGTCGTCGGCGGCCGCCAGCGCGCCGACCAGCGCCAGTTGCAGGCCCGGTAGCTTCTCCTTGACCAGCCGATAGGCATCGATGACGCCGATCGGGTCTTTCCAGGGGTCGAACCGCGATATCTGTGCGATGAACGGCCGCTCCGGGTCGATTCCGAACTGCGCCGCGTATGCCAGCGCCTCGTCCTCCGGCATCGGCAGGTTCTTGTGCCGCAGCGGGTCGATCGCCGGCGGGCAGATCGAAACAGGCGTGCGCTCGCGGTCGAAGCTCTCCGGGACGTACTGCGGCAGGCTAAAGGAGATCTGGTCGTACTGCTGCATGAAGGGCATGCAGGCGGCGGAAGATCGCCGGGTTCGGCTGGCTGGTGTCGACGTGGCTGATCCAGACCTTCACGTCGTCCGGCGGCAGCATGCTCGACCAACGGCAGCAGCTGGTGATCGTGCACGAACCAGACGCGCCGGCGCGGGATCGTCCACGCAGCGGCGCGCCGGAAGCGCGCACGTGCGCGAGGTACGTCTGCCACTCGTCCTCTGTGAGGTCGCCTTCTTCGCCCTGTAGCAGGTCGTGAATCTTGCGCGTCACGCCGAAGTAGTCGTTGTCCGGCGGAATCACCAGCCAGCGTGTGTCGAGGCCGTACCAGCGACTCAGCGGGATCATGCTGGTCAGGATTTCCGCCACGCCGCCACCAACACCGGTCGAGTTGAGGTGAACCACCTCGAAACCCCTGAGCTGGGCAGCCATCCGGCGCAAGCTCGAGCTGATAGCGCAGCAAGTAAGGCGCGTCGAAGCCTTCGCCGACGGCTGCCGGTTCAATCGGCAGCCAGTCATCCATGCGCAAAGTTTCTCGCAATGCTGCGACATAGAGTCTCTCCCCGGCGGCGAAATATTTGTTACAATCGTCGCGTTTCCTCTATTGATTAACGGCCTAAAGTGTGGGCAGCATGTTAGACCCGCACGACTTAACTTGCCCTTTACGGCAGCTTAACAGGCAGAAACGAGCTCGCCATACGGTTACAGGAAGCAAGCAGCCCCGTTGCTGCGCTTGCCTAGTGAGAAAGGAGAACGCCATGGTGGCTAGTAGTGGAATCGCCTCCAGCTCGATACGACATCGCAGAACTCGCGTCGGCCTGGAAGACCTTCGGCGCCGAGCTCTCCTTCGACCTGTCGGTGAACTATGGGCTTTGTGTCGTCAAAGGCTGCGCCGGCATGTCCTTCGTCGGCCTGCGCACGACAAGCCGGCCCACGGCCCGTTTGCCTCAAGCACTACGACGAAGTCCGTCGGACAGCGCGGGAAGGGATGCCGCGGCTGAACAGACTACAGAAGCAGGTCGATCATCTCGCGGATGATCGCGTTGTGACGCATGTGGAGATGCTGAGCCTCCATCTTGGCCCGCTCGTCATCGCGGACCATACCCGCGCGCATGTTCATGACCAGCAGGTTGAAATCGTCGACGACGCGGCGGCGTTGCTCGTCCAGCTCATCGAAGCGCGGCAGGTCGTCTTCGGGAATCTCCATAGCCTGATTACCTCGCCTCGATTCTGCATCTTTCCGCCGCCGTGAGGGTACCCGCTCATCGCCCTGCCGCGGCCTCCGCCAGCCTCGTTAGCCGCTGCAAGGCATCGCGGTGCTGTGCCCGCAGCCTCACCGTGGATCCCGCCGCCGAGACGCGGCCCAGCAGCTTCACCACGGCCTCGAGTTCGCCAGTCTTGCGAAGTGCTGCCACTCAGCGCGCTCAGGTGATGCTCGGTCGCGGCGAAGAAAAGGCCCTCCTTGTCGACGAACCGCGAGCGCGATTTCGTCCCACGACAGGCCGGTCGCCTGTTCCAGCTCGATCTACGGTCGCGGCATGGAACCCACAGGACAGGAAGACGCCCATCGCGGCATCCAGGACTGCGATCCGGCCAAGACGTCGACACGCTGGCTCAGTTACGCGGCGCCGCCAGCGGCGGCGGCCCCAGGTCGCCCGGCAGCGTCGTGAGGCGCAGCAGCCCGGCCGTCAGCGCGTTCAGCTCCGCTTTCGCGCCCTCGTCGGCGAGCTTGCCTTCGCTGAAGTGGCTGGAGTCCAGGTAGACGCTGGTCGGCAACGTGCGAGCGCCGAACCAGGTCAGCACGGCGCGGAGCTGCCAGTCCGCGCCCAGGTAGTGGTGCTGCGTCGCGCCCATCGCCACGATGCCCACCGGCTTCTCCCGCAGCGCTTCCAGCGGCGTCAGGTCCAGCAGGTTCTTCAGCGACCCCGTGAACGTCGCCCGGTACACTGGCGTCGCCAGCAGCACGGCGTCCGCCGCCGCGATCTTGCCGACGACTGCCGCCGTGTCGTCGCCGAAGGCGTCCAGTGGCCGCCCGTCCGCGAACGAGACCGTGTAGTCGCCCAGGTCAACCAGTTCCGTCGTCAAGTCGGCGTTCGTCGCCTGCGCCTCGGCCAGCGCCAACTCCACGGCGCCGCGCAAGGCGGCCCGGCGGCGTCACGCTGCCGACGACACCGATCAGAGTCGTCATCTCCTAGCGGCGGACAGCGGACGGCTTCATCAGCGGCATGATCAATTTGCCGAAGCGCTCCGCCTCGACGTCATGGGGATAGCCCGATAGGCAGAACTCGGTGCAGCCTATATCGATGAAGTCGTGCATCGTGGCCGCGACCTGCTCCGGGCTGCCGACGATCGCAACGCCCGCGCCCGGTCGCACCGAGCCGATGCCGCTCCACAGGTTCTTTCCGATGTGGAAGTTCTCCGCCTGCGCCAGCTCTTTCATGCGGTTGTCAGCCTGCGACTCCTCGAAGGCCAGCAGGCGGCGCGCCCGCGCGTCTTCGCCGGCGTTCTCGATCAGCGCTTCGGCCGCCTCCCAGGCTTCCTTCTCCGTCTCGCGCACGATGAGCTGAAAACGCATGCCAAACTTCAACCGCTCTTCACGCCCGTACTCCGCGGCGCGGCGCTTGATGTCCCGCACCCGCTCTTCCGTCTTCTCCCGCGTGTCGCCCCACAGTAGGTACGTGTTGGCGTGCTTCGCGCCCACTTCACGCGCCGCCGGCGACTCGCCGCCCAGATAGAACGGTGGGTGTGGCTGTTGATACGGGCGCGGCAGGACGCGGCTCTCGCGCAACTCGAAGTACTTGCCCTTGTGCGTCACGGGCTCTTCTTCCGTCCACAGCCGCTTCATGATTTCGACCGTCTCGTCCATGATCGCGTAACGCTCGTCGTGCGGGTAGAAGATGCCCTCCGCCGCCAGCTCGCTGACGCTGCCGCCCGCGATCAGGTTGACGTAGACACGCCCCTTGCTCAGCTGGTCGAACGTTGACACCATCTTCGCGGTGAGCTGCGGCAGGATGTAGCCCGGCCGCGCCGCCACCAGCATCTTCAGTCGCTCCGTCTTCGCCGACATCATGGCGCACGAGATCCACGCCTCGTAGCAGGAGACGACGACCGGTACCAGCGCGAACTCAATACCTGCGTTCTCAACCGCCCGCGCCACGCGCGTAAACATGTCGAGGTCCGGCGGGATGCTCGCCTCCGGCACGCCGAAAGCACTGGTATCTCCCGAGGTCGGGATGTACCAGCCGAAATGCAGGTCGTCTTCCAGTACTCGAGTTTCCGTCGCCATTGTGCCTCCGTGTAGCTTGAGACCAGATTCTAAGGCAGATGACGGACACCGGGCAGGTCACCATTCGGCCCCTTCTGACGCCCGAGCCATACTGCTGATCGATCGCCATTCCCGCGCAAGCTTTTGCTTAACACCCGCCAAGCAAAAAACGAGACCCTGACCGCCGCTGAAGACCCCGTCCTGTTGTAGATTCGCCGAGCGGCCTCGGCGACACGAGGCGAACCCCATGACGTTAAATCAGCTACGAGTCTTCAAAGCCATCGCATCAACCCGGAACGTCGCCACCGCGGCGAAGGCCCTGTTCATGACGCCGTCTTCGGTGAGCATGCAGCTCAAGGCGCTCGAAAAGGACCTTCGCGTCCCCCTCTACGAGCGCCGCAAGGGCCAGGTCACCCTCACCGAGGCTGGCACCATCCTCCTGCGCTACGCCGAGACCATGCTCGCCGCCGAGGACGAAGCCACTCGCGAAATCGCCAGCCTCCGCGGCACGCTGCGGGGCCGGCTCCGCTTCGGCACCAACATCACCGGCGGCATGTACGTCGCGCCGGCCATGATCCGGCAGTTCCGCGATGCCTACCCTGAGGTCGAAGTCTCGCTCGTCATCGACACCTCCCCGCGAATCATGGACTCGATCCTCCAGGGCATCGTTGACATCGGCATCATCGGCGGCCCTGTCGACTCGGCACGCTTCGAGATCGAGAAGGTGGGCTTCGACGAGTTGATCCCCATCGTCTCCCCCGCCCACAGGCTGGCCGCTGCCGGCAAGACCAGCCTCGAATCCCTCTCCTCGGAATCGCTTATCCTGCCCGGGCTCGGCTCGCGCTCACGTTGGCTGCTGGAGACCCTGCTGCGCGAGCGTGACTTCCACGCCCGCGTTGCGCTCACCATGTCCGGCACCGAGGAGGTCAAGAAAGCCGTCGAGGCCAACCTCGGCGTCGGCTTCGTCTCGCGCTACGCGATCGAGCGCGAGCTGCTGGACGGTACGCTGGTCTCGCTTGAGGTGGAGGGATTCCGCGTCGAACGCGACTTCGAGATGCTTTGGCCCAAGGGCCACTCTCTGCCAATCACCGCGACGCCGTTGATCGACATCGCCCGGCGTCACCTGCAATCGCTTTCCGGGCTCGACCCTGGCCCCAGGAGCACCCCCGCATGACCTGGCTGATCCAGGCCGTTCAGGGAGAACCCAGGGCTACCGAACCTGAGGGACGCTTTGCTCTCGTCCGCAGCCTGGCGCCCGGGCTGGTCCTGGCCGGCGCCATCAGCCTCATCGCGGTAGGCCTTGAAGCGGTTGAGGTCAGCGTGGTTGACCACCGCATTATCGAGGGGTTGGTCATCGCCCTCCTCATCGGCATGGTGGCTGCGAACACCTTGAGTCTCCCGGAGGTCACGCGGCCCGGCGCCACCTTCGCCTCGAAGAGCGTCCTTGAGATGGCCGTTGTCCTGCTCGGCTCCAGCATTGATTTCGACCAGGTGTTTGCTGGCGGCGCCAGTCTGCTCATCGCCGTGACCCTTGGCGTCGTGCTCGGCCTCGCCATGAGTCTGACGATTGGGCACCTGCTCGGCCTGCCGCCCCGCCTCGCCTACCTCGTCGCAATCGGCAACGCGATCTGTGGCAACTCCGCCATCGCCGCCATCGCGCCCGTCGTCAACGCCGACCGTCGCGAGGTCGCCAGCGCCATTGGTCTGACCGCCATCGCCGGCGTCGTCGTGATTCTGATCCTGCCCCTGACCCTGCCGGGTTTCATCAACCACTACCAGTACGGCGTCGTCGTCGGCATGGCGGTTTATGCCGTCCCGCAGGTCGTCGCGGCCGCCTTCGCCGTCAGCACGCTCAGCGCCCAGGTCGCAACGCTGGTCAAGCTCATGCGCGTCATGTTCCTTGGCCCCGTCGTGCTCGCGACCGGGCTCGTGATGAAGATGCGTAGCAAGGAACAGACCAGCGTCAAGCGAGCCCAGCTGCTGCCCTGGTTCGTCATCGGCTTCTTCCTGCTACTCAGCCTCCGCAGCCTCGGCGCCATCCCCGAAGGCGCCATCGACCCGCTGCGCCAGACCGGCAAGGCACTCACTGTCTGGGCCATGGCAGGTCTCGGCCTCGGCGTCGAGTTCGCGGCGATCCGTCACGTCGGCGTCCGCGTCGGCCTCACGTCCGTGCTGTCGATGTCGCTGCTGGTCGCCCTCGCCCTCGGGCTCGCGTTGGCGTTGGGCCTCAACGGCGCGTAGCTCCCGGCGTCAGCCCCAGAGCTGCTTCGACGCCAGCGCGGCGCCGTCCGACAGCGCCTTCAGCTTCGCCCATTGGATCTGCGGGTGCACCCGCGCCGCGTTCCACCCCTGAGAGAAGCCGCAGTCCGACCCCGCGATCAGGTTCTCCTTGCCCACCACCGAGGCGTAGTTTTTCAGCCGCATCGCTACCAGCTCGGGATGCTCGACCACGTTCGTGGTGTGCGCGATGACGCCCGGGATCAGGATCTTGCCCGCCGGCAGCTTGACGTCGCGCCAGACCTCCCACTCGTGCTCGTGGCGCGGGTTCGCCGCCTCCACCGAGAACGCCTCGGCCTTCACGCGCAGCAGCGTGTTGACCACCTCCCGCAGGGGCACGTCGCTGCTGTGCGGACCGTTCCAGCTGCCCCAGCAAATGTGGTACCGGACCCGGTCCGCCGGGACGTTCTGCAGCGAGTGGTTCGTCGCGTCGACGCAGAGGTTCGCGTAACGCTGGTAGGCGTCCATGCTGCCACCCTCCGCCAGGATGCGGTCATACCGCGTCGGCAATTCCGGGGCGTCGATCTGCAGCAGCAAGCCCGCGTTGACGATCGTCTCGTATTCCGTCTTCAACGCGTCCGCCACCGCGTAGATGTAGGCTTCCTCGTCCGGGTAGTGATTATTATCCGTCGTATTGTGGATGATCGTCGGCGAAGCCGCTGGCACAAACGCCTCTTCGATGCCCTGGGCCGAAAGTGCGGCTTTGAACGTCTCGATCTCCGTCTTCAGCGCCGCCTGCCCCTTGTAGCTCAACGGCCCATCGCAAACCGCCCGGCCCGGTGTCTGTATTCGTGCCCGCTCCACCTCCGGCGGCAGCCACATCGTCGCCGCTAGCGGGTCGTACTGCGCGTAGAAGTCGGCGAAGTCGCGGCGGTCCTGGCCTGGGGCTACCACGGGCCGGTTCTCGCCCGGCTGCTGCACCGTCGCCTTCAGTCCGTCCAGCCGGTCGAACAGGTAACGGAAGAACCCCGTCTTTCCCTGTTCGCCGTCGCTTGGGATGTCGATGCCGGCCTCTTTCTGGCGCCGCACGACCTCGCCGACCGCGGCCTTCACGTCCGACGCCAGCTTCTGCTCGTCGTAAGGCTGACCCGCCTCCTTCGCCCGCATTGCGACGACGATCGACGCCGGACGCACCAGGCTTCCGACATGTGTGGTAAGGATTCGATTCTCACTGCGCCTCATGTTCTTGTTCCCCTTAACCCCAGAGCTGCTTCGTCGCCAGCGCCGCGCCATCCGACATCGCCCGCAGCTTTGCCCACGCGATCGACGGGTGAACCCGGCCTCCCATGCCGCAATCCGTCCCCGCGATCACACGCTCGCGGCCGACGAGCCCGGCATACCGGACGATTCGATCCGCCACCAGCTCCGGGTGCTCCACGACATTCGTCGCGTGGCTCACGACGCCGGGCATAAGCGTCTTGCCCTCCGGCAACTTCACGTCGCGCCACACCTTCCACTCGTGCTCGTGCCGCGCGTTCGCCGCCTCGATCGAGTAGCACTCCGCCTTGACGTCCAGCATGATGTCGACGATGTCGATTAGCGGGATGTCGGTGACGTGCGGGCCGTGCCAGCTGCCCCAGCAGATGTGATACCGTACGCGGTCCTCCGGGATGCCTTGCAGCGCATGGTTGACCAGCTCAACGCGGTGCGCGCACTGCCTGCGGTACTCCGCGAGGCTCGGTTCCACCAGCAAGCCGTCCCAGTACGCCGGAAGGCCCGGGTCGTCGATCTGCAGCGCGAATCCGGCGTCGACGATGGCGCGATACTCCACCGCCATCGCCTCCGCCACCGCGATCTCGTACTCTTCCTGCGTTTTGTAGTACTTGTTCTCGCCCGCGTAGGTCGGCCCCAGCGCCGGCATGTACGCTTCTTCGTACTTCGCCCCCTTCAACGCCTTCTTGAAGTTATCGATGTCCGTCTGCAACAGCGCCTGGCCAACATAGGTAATTGGCCCCATGCAAGCGAGCTGCGGCCTCGCGCCTGTACGGCCGGCAAGCTCTTCCTCGTAGAACTCCGGGAACAGGCTGCGGTCGCGCCGGTTGTCCGCCATCGCACCCATGTGCTCCATCTTGCCCGTCGGCTCGAAGCCACCGAGGCGCTCCTGCACGTAGTTCAGGAAGTTCGTCTTGCCGTACTCCCCGTCGTTGATCACGTCCACGCCGGCCTCGACCTGCTTCGCGACCACCTCCGGCACCGACGCCTTGATCAACGCCGCCCGCGCCGCCTCGTCGATCGGCTGGCCGCTCTGCTTCAGGCGATTCATCTGCAGCAGTGCATCGGGGCGCGGGAGGCTGCCCGCATGGCTCGTGATGATGCGGTTATCGCTGCGCTTCATGGTTGACTCCTGGATGGTCACGGTTGCGAGGCGCCACAAACTAGACCCGCGCCGCACAACCTGTCAACACTATGAAAATCGTCAGGGATGCATCGAGTCGCCTCGGTTAGACTTAGACGGCGCGAGAGCGTAGCTTATCGCCACTGACACACCTCGTAGCGAACCTGGAGCTGAGGCCGTAATGACATTGCCCTCCCGACTCAAATTCGGCATCTTCATGGCCCCCTTCCATCAGCTCGGAGAGGACCCGACCCTGGCGCTGGAACGCGACCTCGAGCTGATCCAGTGGCTCGACTACCTCGACTTCGACGAGGCCTGGATCGGCGAGCACCACAGCGCCGGCTGGGAGATCATCGCCTCGCCCGAGATCTTCATCGGCGTCGCCGCCGACCGCACCAAGCACATCAAGCTCGGCACCGGCGTCACCTCCCTGCCCTACCACCACCCCCTCATGGTCGCCAACCGCATGGTGCTGCTCGACCACATGACCCGCGGCCGCGTCATGCTCGGCGTCGGCCCTGGCGCCCTCGTCACCGATGCCCTGATGCTCGGCATCGAGCCCAACACCCAGCGCCCGCGCATGGACGAGTCGATGGGCGTCATTCTGCGCCTCCTCACAGACCCAACACCCTTCACGTACAAAAGCGACTGGTTCGAGCTCAAAGAAGCCCGCCTCCACCTGCGCCCCTACACCCAGCCACACTTCCCGCTCGCCGTCGCCGCCGCCGCATCGCCCTCTGGCATGCTTCTGGCCGGCAAGTACGGCCTCGGCGTCCTCTCGATCTCCGGCCCCCGCGGCGACGCGACGCTGGCCGACTACTGGAACATCGCCGAGACGACCGCCGCCGAGCACGGCAAGAAGGTGAACCGCGAGGAGTGGCGCCTCGTCATGCAGGTCCACCTGGCGGAGACGCGCGAGCAGGCGATGGCAGAGGTACGACAGCGCGCCGGCGTCTACTGGCGCGACTACTTCGAAGGCGTCATGGGCTTCCCCAAGCCCTTCGAAGCGGAGCAGGACGAGATCGTCGACAAGATGAACGAGCGCCAGACCTGGTGCATCGGCACCCCCGACGACCTGATCGCAACTATCGAACGATTGGCCGAGCAGAGCGGCGGCTTTGGTGGCCTATTGATTACCAGCGTCGACTGGGCGACCCGCGAGCAGATTCGGCATAGCTACGAACTGATCGCGCGCTACGTAAAGCCGCGCTTCCAGGGCAGCCTCGTCAGCCTTACGGCGTCGGAGGACGACGCCCGACGCAACGCCGATAAAGTCAACGCGGCGCGCGTCGAAGCTACGACGCGCGCCCGCGATGCCTACGAGCAGAGCACGGGGCAGAGCTCCCCGCTCGGCCCCAGCCGTTAGGCGCCCGGCTTCCAGAGCGAGATGCCTTCAGAGCCGCCGAACCGGCGGCCCTCGTAGCACAACTGGCCTGACGCATCGTAGATGTGCAGGTCGTGCTTCGCGCCCTTCTGGTGCGACCGTTCCTGCTCGCAGGTAAAGCCGCTCAAGTCCTGCCCAGCCAGGCTTGAGAACTGCTCCTTCAGCGAGGTTAGGACATCCTTCGGCAGGGCGTCACGGTGCGCCTTTGATTCGCCGCTCGGGCCGATCTTGAACCGAGAGAGGATTCCTTCTTTGTTCAGCATTTCTGTCTCCGTTCAGGCTTTCTAATCTTGCTTGGATCATCGACACGCCACCCTCACTAGTCAATATGAATCCCGAATTCTTATTCATTAAAAGTCAGGCGGCGCGCTTCTCCAGTTATAGGTCTTATCTATTTGACTTATTGATGATCGTTCGGTCGCCGAATTTGCTCTCATGCGTCCTATCCCGCAGGTGCGCGCCTCCTTGCGTGAGCCGTAGACTGTGATCAGCACTCCGGGAGGTGGTCTAACCATGGCAGAGACGAAGTTCAACGATCTAACCGCGAACGAGCGCCACGTCATCGAAAACAAGGGCACCGAACCGCCCTTTACTGGCGAATACGACGACTTCTACGAAGCCGGCATTTACGTCTGCCGTCGCTGTAACGCCGAGCTCTATCGCTCGACCGACAAGTTCGACGCGCACTGTGGCTGGCCAGCTTTCGACGACGAGATCCCCGGCGCCGTCCGCCGCCTGCCCGACCCCGACGGTCACCGCATCGAGATCGAATGCGCCAACTGCGACGGCCATCTCGGCCACGTCTTCCTCGGCGAGCGCCTCACGGACAAGAACACGCGGCACTGCGTGAACTCGCTCTCGATGCGCTTCATCCCGGCAGAATCAGGGGTTTCCTGAGCCACCATCTGGCGCCTCGCCCTTAAGAAAAGGTATCACCGGCCCGATCATCTAATCAGGCGCTTCGTTCGTATCAAAGTGCGGCGGGCGGGGGCTGGGGTGTGACATGCCGCTTTTCAAGAAGAGGAATCCTGACGGATCCGAGGGCAACACGGCCGTTGCAGGTCCGGATGTCATCATCCTCGAAATCCAGAAGGCGTTCGACACGCGCTCTGACCACCGCCAGGCAGAGCACCTGCGCGTCATCTACAGCCTCGGTGACGTGACCGGCGAGGTCCGGGCTTCGATCAGCTGGGAGGCACTGGCTCAGCTGCGCCGGGAGATGGAACGCGCCGGCAAGACCATCTCTGAACGCGGCGTTCTCGACTTCGTCCTGCTGCCCTGGATCATGGATCAGCTCCGGCAGTCACATGGCTCTATGGAATCGCCGCCTGAAGACGGCTACCAGCTCAACTTCGGCGAGGCGCCGCATCCCACCGAGGCTCGCAAAATGCTCGTGCGCTACGGTCTCCTCGCCGCCTGACCGCCACCCGATTCCTTCCTGTAGCAATGAGACGCCTCGAGCTTCACGCCCAGGCGCCTCATTGCTTTGACAGACTGCGCTCAGGCGCCGGCAGCCGCAGCGCTCATCAGGCCGAGCTGTTCCATGATCGCCAGCTGGTCGCAGATCTCCCACTCCTCGGCGATCTTCCCGCCCTCGATGCGCGCCACGTTCATCACCCAACGCAGGTCGAGTCGCCTGCCAGTCGGCGGGATGTCTTTGAACGAGCCCGAGTTCGTTCCCTCCAGCCGGGCCCGGCTGAACACGCGGTCACCCTCCGCGAAGATGTCCTCGACGGTCAGCTTTAGATCCGGCAACGCCGTCAAATAGGCCGCCAGGTAAGCCGTTACGTTTTCCCGCCCTCGGATGTCGCCGTCGTTGCCGTGATACAGCACGTCTTCCGCGTAGAACCCTTCCAGCGCTGGCAGGTCGTGCTTGTTTGCAGCGCCCCAGCAATCGATTACTACCTGCTTGTTGGCTTCCGACATTTCTTACCTCCTGTGGTCTAGATGAGCTACTGCAGGCATTCTCTAGGCCGCGCGGTGGCGCCGCATGGGGTGATCGCCCCATTTTGGCAATCCGGTTTTCAGCGCCGCGAAAGTCTAGGTTGAAACAGGGCGGTCTTCGTCGATCAGGCCGTGCTGTACGGCGAACAACGTCGCGCCGACACGCGTCGAGACGCCGATCTTGGCGTAGATGCTCTCGATGTGGTGCCCCACGGTCTTCGGCGACAGCACCAGCGTGTCGGCGATCTGACGGTTGGACAGTCCGCGCACGGCCAGCGCCAGCACTTCAGCCTCGCGTTCGCTGAGACCGGCCGGCAGCTGTCGTTCAGTCGTTGCCCGCTGATGACCCGCCACCGACAGCACCGCCTCGACCACGTCGCGGTCCAGCAAACCTCGCTCACCTTCCCGGCGCAACTCACCCGCCGCCTGCTCCGGCGCCATCGCCGCGCGGTGCGGTCGCGGCTCCAGCTTGCTGCGGTAAGTGTCGGCAACGGCCAGGATCCGCGCCGCCACCGGCAGCGAGGAAGCGCTGATGCCGCGATACCCCGACCCGTCCAGCTTTTCGTGGTGCAGCCCCGAAAGCGTCCCGAGATGGCCCAGCGACGTCGACCGCGCCAGCACCAGCTCCGTCAGCGAGGGATGCCGTTTCATGCGCAGCCACTCCTCATCGCTGAGCGAACCCTTCTTGTTCCACAACGAAACCGCTACACCGGCGCGGCCCAGGTCGTGCAGCAGACCGGCCTGCCGTATCTGCCCCGCCTCCCATTCGCCCAGCCCGAGCCCCCTCGCGGCGCCCTCCGCGAAGAAGGCCACGCCGGCCGAATGACCCAGCGTGTGAGGGCAGCGCACGTCGATGAAGTTGGCGACCTTGCGAGCGACCTCATCGAACTCCGGCGATGAGAGCCGCCGTACCGGCTCCGGCTCCGCGGCCAGCACGGCCTCCCACGCCGAGACCGACTGCATACGCGCCACAAGTGCCGCGCCGATAGCGAGAAACCGGTCGGCCATCCGCGGGTCGTATACGCGGCCGGCGCGCTCCTTCACGACCGCCATCGCGGCTTCGACGCCGCCGGCGCGGCTGAACACCTCAACGTCGTGACACAGGATGAACAGCCGGGCCGCCAGATGGATCTCTTCGCCCTTGAGTCCCAGGCCCGAGCCGGTCCCGTTCCAGTGCTCGTCACACTGGCCCACCGCTCCCCTGACTTCAGGGCCGAGGTCCAGCAAACCGCCGACATGCAAGGCAACGTCCCTGCAAACAGACGCCGACTGCCGCGAGACCGTCATGAACTTCCGCAGACGGCGGAACGGCGTATCCCCTTCACCCGTCTTGCGCAGGAAGAACGCCGCAACCTGCAGTGACTTCGACGCGTCTAGCATGACCATCTCGCGCCGCAGGTCGATCTCGTCCCGCACATAGTCAGCGAACGCCGCGCCGTCCAGGATGCAGCCGACGGAGCCCAGCAGCGCCACGTAGAACGTTGTGCTGAGGTTTTCGCTGTCGAGGCCCAGCGCTTCGCCGAGCCAGATTGCCAGGAGCGTGCGCCGCAGCCCGTGCTCCAGCGGCTGGCCGGTCGCGAGGTCCGTCGCCAACGCCAGGGAGGCAATGACCTCCGCCAACCGCACTTCCTGTTGTGTTGAGGTCACAGTGCGGGCCAGTCTACCAGCCGTACCGAAGCAGGTGCGCATCGCCACGCTCCCACCATTCTGTACCGGGGTCACCGTGGCGCTCTATCGAGCTGATCGACCACGAGGTCGTCCCGCACTTCTCCACTAGCGTTAAGTAAGACAGCGGTCTGCCTTCCGTGAATCGCGGCTGAGGCCTAAACTCCTTCTCGAGGAACTGAGGTGGGTGTGCGGCGATTCTTGCGTCGATTCTGGCCACGGCAGGGGCTGGCAACCGGTGCGGATCTTGTGTCCCGTTTCTGGGATTGGTACATCATCTCCCCATTTTCCACCGGAATAGGCCGTTTCATACTCGAAGTCACCGCGGGGTTGGCCGTTGCTGCAATCGTCGGCGGCGCAGTCTTGATCCTGAGTCCATCGAAATCCGGGTCGCCTACGGTTTCATCGCAGGTGCTGTCTCTCCAAAGGACAGCCACCCCTCTGGTAGAGGCCGCCCGCGCGGACTGTGCAGCGCCAACGCTCGAACTTACCGCGGGGAGCAGCCGGCTGTTCTCCTTCGAGCAGGAGTCGCTACAGGGTTACCGGATCGAATCCGTCCAGGTTCTGCCGGTTTCTCCTAATGCAGTCGAAGGCGATCTTAATGCGCTCTTGCGTGGTGACCTCGACGTTCTCTTGGACGCCTCCCGGCCGGAGAAGGAGTCCCCGAACCCTGCGGTTTTTCGACTGAGTCTTCTGTTCACCTTCGGCGACGCCGAAACCGAATCCGACTGCCTGGTACGAGTCTCACCACCTCGACCCGGGGCATCACCCACCACGGTCGGTGAAACGGCCACCCCGGAGGTGGTGGCTGTCCGCGCGATACCTCCAACTAAAACGCCGCCAACCGTGACGTCTGTCCCGGTGACGCCTACGGTAACGCTCACCCCGCCGCCTTTCCTCGGTTTCGCAACGCCGGTAACACCGGAGCCGACCAACACGCCGTTACCGACCAACACGCCTTCTCCGACAAGGACGCCGCTGCCAACCGCCACGCGGACGCCGACGCCAACACCGACGAACACCCCGACAACGACGCCCACCAACACCCCGACACCAACACCTACCGACACGCCAACACCTACCGACACGCCGACGCCAACCGAAACGCCGACGCCCACCGAGACGCCAACCGATACCCCGGAGCCATCGCCTACCTAAGAGGGCACCTGAGGAGAGAGCGCCACGCTTCCGTCTCACTCGCGCCAGGCGACTCGATATACAGTGAGCAGACTGAGGACGCCGCGATGCTTCTTGGTGCCCGACTTCGCGGCGGCGAGGTAAGGACGCGTCACCTTTCAACGCCAGGAGGCTTTCGATGTACACCGTAATCCTGTTCAACAAAATCCTGCCGTTGCACGTCGATGACTACATCGTCAACATGCGGATCTGCGCCGAGGCCACCAACATGGAGCCCGGCTGCATCCGTTACGAGTCCATGCAAGACGTCGACGACCCCACCGTGATGTGCCTCTTCCAGGTCTTCGCCGACGAGGACGCCTACCAGGTACATCAAGACTCCGAGCACCACCGCGTCTGGATTGAGCTTTCGGGTGGCTGGCGCGACCCCAACGGTCGCGTCCGCCATGAGTTGCGCTACGTCACCCCGGCACCTGAGAAGTACGCCGGCTGACAGCGGACGTTCGGCCCGACGCTGAGTCTCCCGTACTTCGCCTACGGCCCGCCGTGCCGGTTCAAATCAGGGAGACACATAGGCGTAAACTTGTATCGTGAAACCTAGTTTCGTGTCCACGAGCCCTGCGGTGGGCATGGCAGTCTCTCTGCTCGCCACGTCGTTGTTGGTCGGCATCCTGGTCCCGTTCCGAGCCGATATCGGGCTTCTCAATGTCGGCTTCCTCTTTCTTCTCCTCACCCTGCTCATCGCTTCTATCTGGGGCCGCGCTATAGGCATCTTCGCCGCGCTACTCGTCAACGTGGCTTTCAACTTCTTCTTCCTCGAACCGCTGCATACGTTCACCGTGCAGGAACCGCGCAATATCGTGGCGTTGGCAATCTTCCTCGCCGTCTCCGCCATCGGCGGTGGCCTTCTGGCGGCAGCCGTCGCCTCGGCCCAGGAAGCCAGGCGGCGCCAGGCAGAAGCCGAAGTCGCCCTGGCCTTGAGCAGAGCCCTCGGTCTCGAAACCGAGCCGGAAAACGCGCTCCAAACCTTGTGCGTCGTCGTGACGTCCGCACTCTCTAACCCTGGTGCAGCGGTCCTCGTGCGCGGACAGGATGGATGGCAACCGGTCGCCAGCGCCGGCGGTGAGTCATCCCGGCGTCTGCCGGACACGGCCGAGCGCGCGCTAGCCGACCGCGCCGCGAGTGAGGGGCGCACCCTGGGCATGGGTGGCGCCGTCTCCCAAACAACAAGACGCAAACGGATCGTCATACCCCATGGGCGCGAAGCCGCATACGAGCCCGGCCTCGCTGTTGCCTTTGTGCCGCTACTACTCGGCGACGAAGTCAGAGGCGTCCTTCGCCTTGACGGACCGCTGGGTGACTCGCCCTTTGGCGGAGATCCGACGCGATTACTTGAGGCCGTCGCCGCGGAGGCGGCCATTACGCTGCAACGTATCGAATTGGCCAGAGAGGCAGCCCGCACCGAAGCCTTGGACCAGGCCGACCAGATGAAGGCGGCGCTCCTCTCCTCGATTTCGCATGACCTGAACACCCCTCTCGCCGGGATCAAGGCCGCGGTTTCAAGTCTCCTCGATCCGGCGGTGTCGTGGTCAACCGGCGACGTCGATGCTCTGCACAGAACGATTGACTGGCAGACAAACCGCCTCGTTCGGCTCATAGGCGACATTCTTGACCTCAACCGCATCCAGGCCGGGGAGCTAACTCCGGAGCAGACGTCGCTATCTGTTCGCGACCTGCTCGAGAAAGCGCTACGTGCGACCTCGCCTGAAGCCGAAGGCCGCAGCATGACGATCGATGCCGAGGACTCCTGTCGTGTCATCGGCGACGAACCGCTTCTAACCCAGGCCATCGTCAACCTCATCGAGAACGCACTCAGGTACTCTCGCCCTGGAGGCGCCGTCCGGCTGACCGCGGTCGACCATCGGGAGACCGTCGAAATTCGCGTCGAGGACGAAGGGCCAGGCATTCCCCAGGCAGACCTTCCGCACGTGTTTGAGCGCCACTTCCGGTCCGGCGAAGTACGCGTCCCAGGCAGCGGCATGGGCTTAACAATCGTCAAGAGCTTCGTCGAACTCTGCCGTGGCAAAGTCAGCGTCGAGAGTTCGCCCGCCGGCACCGTGTTCCGTATCCACCTTCCGGCTGACACCGAAAGCCAGGTAGCCGTATGAGCGGCGCGCGCATCCTCGTAATCGAAGACGAACCTCAGCTGCGTCGTGCCCTCCACCAGTACCTCGAAAAGTCAGGCTATGCGGCGCGTGAGGCTTCAGACGGCGTCAGTGCTCTCCGTGAATTCGCCACCTTCAAGCCAGACGTCATCCTCCTAGACCTCATGCTCCCTGACATCAGTGGCGTCGAAATCTGCCGGACGATCCGCGAGACCAACCAGACGCCAATCGTCGTCATTTCGGCCCTCGGCGATGAAAAGACCAAGGTCCGCGCCCTCGACGAAGGCGCCGATGACTATCTCACCAAACCTTTCGGAGTCGATGAGATGCTGGCGCGTGTCCGAGTTGCGCTGCGACACGGCAGCTCGTTGCGGGCATCAGAGCCGCTGATCGATGCCGGCGACCTGCGAATCGATCTCGACAAGCGTCGCGTGACCTTGGCTGGAGTAGACGTTAGCCTCACGCCGACCGAATATGGCCTCATCAAGTATCTCGCCATGAATCGTGGCAAGGTTCTGACCCACACCATGATCCTTCGTGCGGTCTGGGGCTCGGAATATCAGGACTCCGCCGTACTCCGTACCTACATCAATCAGCTACGCGCCAAACTGAAGGACGATGCCGCCACCCCGCGCTACATTCGCACCGAGCCCCGCGTCGGATATAGATTCGACCCGCCAGAACCCTGACAGTTCCCTTATCGAGCTGCCCGTGGCCCTTACACCTCCCTGACGTAGGCCTTCCTACGCTGTTCGCAGGAACATGGACCGAGATACTCAGGGTACGCCGGATTCCCAGGAACCAAACTTTGTAAGGCTGCAACGCCGCCAGTCTCCCAGGCCCGCGTTGACCCTGCAGCGCGGTATCCACGGACGCAAACCCGGCGCGCCCTTCCTCAGACGTATCCGCGCCAGGGACCAGACCCTTCGTCATCAAGGCGAAGGTCTCTATGAGGCCACTGAGGCTTCGCTCAAGCCGGCGTCGCTCGTCGGTCGGTTCGTCACAGCAGGTCGTCGGTTGCTGATCGGGCCGCCGTTGGCCACCGCCGCTTTACCTCATCAGCGCCTCTCGAAGCTCAAGGCGCTTGCCGTCTACTCCTCCGATAACCTCTCATCCTCTGCCTACGCCACCGAGGAGATTCTGATCATCCTCGTCGCGGCCGGGACCGGCGCTCTCGTCTACTCAATACCAATAACAGTGGCCCTGATCGCGCTGACCGCCCTCGTTGTCACTTCCTATCGTCAGACGATCCGTGCCTATCCCAATGGCGGCGGCGCCTACATCGTGGCGTCCTCCAACCTCGGATTCCGGGCTGGCCTCTTGGGTGGCGCTGCTCTGCTTGTCGACTACATCATGACCGTGGCGGTTTCAATAGCTGCAGGAGTTGCGGCAGTGACTTCCACCATTCCAGACCTTTACGACTACAAGGTGCCCCTTGCCCTCCTCTTTGTCGCGGTCCTCACCACGGCAAACCTGCGCGGGATCCGCGAATCCGGGACAATCTTCGCAATCCCAACCTACTTCTTTATCTTCAGCTTCGCGGCGATGATCGCCGTCGGCCTCATACGCGTCGCGTTGGGGGACGACCTCCATGCCGAACCACCAGAGCACGCCATCGCGGCAGGTGCAGCCACGCTGACGCCTCTCCTCCTCCTGCGGGCGTTTTCGTCCGGCGCGGCCGCGCTCACCGGCATCGAAGCCGTCGCTAACGGCGTGCCGAACTTCAAGCCCCCGGAATGGCGCAACGCCATAACTGTTCAGGCCTGGATGGTGGCGATCCTGTCGGCATTCTTTCTCGGCACGACGCTGCTGGCTCGCCAAATGCACGTGTTTCCTTCCGAAACCCAGACGGTCGTCTCGCAAATCGCGAGGACCGTGTTCGGCGGAGGCATCCCCTTTTACGTCATCCAGGCCTCCACCAGCCTGATCTTGATTCTGGCTGCCAATACCGCCTTCGCTGATCTCCCTGTCCTCTCTTCTGTGATGGCGCGAGATCGAGTCATGCCTCAGCACTTCCTGTTCCGTGGCGACCGCCTCGTCTTCTCGAACGGGATACTTGTCCTCGGGCTCGGTGCTGCCGCTGTCCTCGTGCTCTTCGGCGCCGAGACTACGAAAATAATTCCGCTTTATGCATTCGGCGTCTTCATCGCCTTCACGCTCTCGCAGTACGGAATGGTCGTGCATTGGACGCGCCTTCGGGCGCCCGGCTGGCGAAAAGCGGTCGCCTTGAGCGCCGTCGGAGGCACAGTCACTCTCGCCGTCGCTGCAATCGTCGGCGTGACCAAGTTCGAGCACGGTGCCTGGCTGTCTATGTCTGCCATCGCGCTCCTCGTCGCCATGCTCTGGTGCATCCGGCGGCACTACGACGACGCGGAACGGCAACTCGCCATCACCGGGACCGCCCGGGGTCGATCCCCACTGGCCTCCGTGTCGATGGCTAGTCGGCAGCGCATCATGCTGCTCGTTGAAGAAGTCGATCGCGTCTCGCTGCAGGCGGCGGCTTATGCCAGAGACCTGTCGGCAGACACCTGGGCTGTCCACATCGCGCTCGAAGTCGAGGCAGGGGAAAGGCTACGCGAGCGCTGGCGACAAATCGTTCCCGACATCCCGATGGCGATCGTCGAGGCACCTTACCGTTCCCTCGTACAGGCAATCGACGCATACATCGATTCGTTCCGGCTTGCCGGGCCGGACCAACCCTTGACCGTCGTATTCGGAGAAGTCCGCACGAAGAGACCGTGGGAGCGGTTCCTCCATGGCGGCTCTGGCTCGCGCCTGCGACGCGCCCTCCAACGCCGGCCGGGAATCGTCTTGATTCGCGTGCCATTCGGTTGACCTGGTGATGCCACACCTCGAACGCGCTATCGCGCCCAACCACTTTCGATCTTTGATACGCTCTCCAGGCCAAGCACTGCGCTCCGGAGAGGGATCCCATGCAATATCGCGTCATCTCGGCCGACGACCACATCGACCTGCGCTGGCTGCCTGCCGATCTCTGGAAGGAGCGCCTGCCCGTCGCCCTGCGCGACCGCGCCCCTAGCGTCGTCAAGACCGACAAAGGCATGAATTGGCAGTGCGAAGGCACCCTTTGGGGTCTCTGGGCGCCTTACGGCAGTGGCCTCAGCCAGTGGGCCCTCGACCGCGCCGGCGACGTCCTCAAGGAAGGCGAGCTCCGCACCACAACCCCCGACCTGCGCCTCACCGACATGGACCGCGACGGCGTCGACGCCAGCGTCCTCTACGGCCCGACGGACCCTCTCAAGATCGCCGATCCGGAGTTGCGACGCGCCAGCTACGAGTCCTACAACGACTGGCTGATCGAGTTCTGCGCCCATAAGCCGGAGCGGCTAATCGGTGCCGCCCAGCTCTCGATGGAAGACCCGCTGGCCGCGCGCCACGAACTGCTGCGATTGGCGAAGCTCGGCATGCGCCACTTCAACGTCCTCGCCGCCCGCGCCGACCCGCCCGTCTACGACCCCGCCTGGGAGCCCTTCTGGGACTGCGCCGAAGAGACCGGCCTCGCCATCGGCTTCCACCTCGCCGTCGAGACCGGCAAGAACCGCGCTCCCGCCGCCGAGTCGAAGAACCCCGTCGTCGACCGCGCCACGCGCTTCGCCTCCAACCACCCCGGCTACCAGCTCATTGAGCCCATCGCCGGCCTCATCTTCACCGGCGTCCTTGACCGCCACGCCGACCTCAAGCTTGTCATGGCCGAATCCGGCCTCGCCTGGATCCCCAACTTCATCCAGGCCATGGACCGCATGCTCAACCGCATCCGCATGGGCCACGAAAAAATGGACGGCATCGAGAAGCTCCCCGACCTGTTGCCCAGCGAGTACTTCCCGCGCCAGATCTGGATGACCTTCCAGGACGACTTCTACGGCATCAAGATGCTCAACATCCTGCCGGAGGACAAGGTCATGTGGGCGTCGGACTACCCGCACCCCGCCAGCACCTGGCCGGACTCCCAGGGCATCATCGAAAAGCTAATGGAGGGCATCGCCCCGGATGTCCGGGACAAGGTACTCCACGGCAACGCGCGTGCCCTCTATGGCCTGTAGCCAGGCCGCCTCGTCCACCTAACCCGCGAGCCTCCAGCTAGATCGCTGGCCTGAACTTGATCAACGTCCAGTCGGCCGACACGTCATCGAACACGACGCTAACCGGCATATCGACCTCGATCTCGTCGAGCGGACACTCGACGATGTTCGTCGGCATGCGGACGCCCTCGTCCAGCTGCACGATGGCGTAGGCGTACGGGACGTCCGGCTCAAAGCCAGCATGCGCCGGCTGGTTGACGATCGTGAAGGCGAACACGCGACCTTGGCCGCTGACCGGCTCCCATTCCAGCCGTGTCGAGAAGCAGGTGGGACACTGCTCTCGCGGGTAGAAGATCCAGCTCGAGCACCGTGCGCAGCGTTGGCAGACCAGATCGTGCCGCTTCGCCGCCTCCCAGTAGGGTGCGGTCAGTCCGCGGCTCTCGGGACGCGGCATCGGCTTTGAGACGGGTTCTCTGTTAGCGGAAGTCATCGATGCACCTCCTAGAGCGCGTTCGCGCTACCCAGCACCAGCGTAGATTCCTGGGACGGCGAGCCACCGTTGACGTTGACCACGCACAGGTCGTGCTTTGCCACCTGGCGCTCGCCGGCCATTCCCCGGATCTGCCGCACAGCCTCAACAACGTGCTGAGTGCCGCTCGACCCCGCGATGAGCTGACCGGCGGATAACTGGCCGCCATCCGTGTTGATCGGGAATGTCCCCTTGTAGGTAGTATCCGTGCTCTCGAAGAAGTTGCCGGCTTCGCCTTTCGGGCAGATGCCAGCGTCTTCCAGACAACAGGCATGCAGGATCGTGTAACAGTCGTAGAACTCGGCGAACTCGAAGTCCTTCGGGCCGTATCCCGACATCCGATAAGCCGCCGGCGCAGAGAATGCCGTTGCCGTCTGGCAAAACTCCGGCGTCAGCCAACTGTTGTCGTACCCCTGCGCCACGCCGGCGCCTAGTAGGTACACGGGAGGCCGTCGCAGCGTCCGGGCGCGCTCCGCGGTAGTGACGATGAAGGCGATGCCGCCGGCGCTCGGCATGACGCATTCGAGCAGGTGCAGCGGGTAGTTCACGTATCGGGAGTTGAGGACATCATCGACCGTTATCGGGTCCTGCAACGCTGCGAGTGGGTTCTTCGCCGCGTTGAAGCGCTGATTCACCGCGATGCGAGCGAGTTGCTCGGGCTTCGTGCCGTACTTGTACATGTGCCGCGAGTAGAGCAACGCGTAGTTCGTGTTCGCTGCGACAGCCGGACCGTACGGAGCAATGAACTCGCTGGTAAAGTCGGGGCGCGTCTCCAGTGGTGCAAACGATTCGGGGTTCTCGGGATCGCGGGCGTTGCCGTTCACGAAGAGGATGTAGTTCGCGATACCCGCCGTTACCAGCGATGCGGCGATGGTGAGCGCCGCGCCCGACGTAGCCCCGTTCATGCCGACAGCCGCTGCGAAGGACGTCGGACGGATGCCTACATACTCGGCAACTCGTTGCGGCAGGAACGATGTCGAGACGGTGATCATGCCGTCGATGTCCTCGCCCCTGAGTCCCGCATCCTCGATCGCTTCGGCCGCCGCCTCTGCGGCAAGACCGAGCGAGCTACGATTTGGCCATGAGCGTCTATGAGCGGTCTCGCCAATGCCCACGATGGCCGCGCTGCCCCGTATGTTCATCTCTTCCTCCCCGGGTCGACGTTCGTCTTCGAAATGCCGCCATATCTTACGAGGCATGCCTCTGCTTGCTAAGCCGGGTAGCGCCTCGTAGCATCTGAACTCACGCGGCCTCCCATTCCCAAGTCGAAAGGACGTCCTTTGCAGAGCAAGCTCTACGACAGCTTCGATCAGGCCGTCGCCGGCATCCCGGACGGCTCGAGCGTCATGATCGGTGGCTTCGCGTCGGCCGGCGTGCCTTTCAACCTCCTGCGGGCCCTCTACTTCCAGGGCGCGAGCAACCTCACGTTGATCGCCAATTCGGGCGCCGCGGCCCGGGAAGGCATGATCACCTCGGCCGAATTGATCGATGAGAAGCGCGTCCGCAAGGTCGTGTTCGCCTTTACGGCCGGAACGCATCCATCGCGTCCCGTTCCCCTCCAGGTCCTCGAAGAAGCCGGAGAAATTGAAGCCGAGCTCGTTCCCCAGGGCACGCTCGCTGAGCGCATCCGCGCCGCCGGCGCCGGCATACCGGCCTTCTTTACACCCACCACTGTCGGCACTGCACTCGCCGAAGGCAAAGAGCACCGCGATTTCGGCGGCCGCACCTTCGTCATGGAGTACGCGTTGCCCGCCGACTACGCCTTCGTGCGGGCATGGAAGGCCGACGAGTTTGGCAACCTCCAGTTCCACCAGTCGGCGCGTAACTTCAACCCAATCATGGCCATGGCAGCCAACTGCACGATCGTTGAGGCCGAGGAGGTCGTTCCCATCGGCAGCATGGATCCCGACTTCGTGCACACGTCCGGCGTCTACGTTCACCGTATCGTCCAAATTCCGCCGGACGGCATTCTCCACGTCAACCCGCGGCTGGCGGACTGAGAACAGAATGAACGAAACCTCGACCAAACCAAGATTGACGCGCCTCGCGATGGCACAAAGGCTGGCGCGTGAATTCCAGGATGGCTGGATCGTCAACCTGGGCACCGGCATGCCGACCATGTGCTCCGACCATGTCCCGGAGGGACGCACGGTCATCTTTCACGCCGAAAACGGCATCATCGGCTTCGGCAGACGCGCTGCCAGCCTCGAAGAAGCCTCGCCGCACCTGACCAACGCCGGCGGCCAGGCCGTCATGCTGCAGCCCTTCGCGGCCTTCATCCACCACGCCGACTCCTTCGCGCTCGTCCGAAAGGGCATGATCGATGCCGCCGTCCTCGGCGCCTACGAAGTCGGGGCTAACGGCGACATCGCGAACTGGCGCATCGGCGGCAATCGCGGCGGTGGCATCGGTGGCGCAATGGACATTGCCGCCTGCGCCCAGCGCGTCTTCGCCATCCTCGAGCACACAACTCGCGAAGGCGAGCCTCGCCTCCTCAAGTCATGCAACCTGGACATCACTGCCCCGGGAGTCGTCACGCTGGTGATGACCGACCTTGGCCTGTTCCAGCCGACTGGAGAAGGCTTCCGGATCCTGGAGATTGCGCCAGGCTTCAGCTTGGAAGAGATCCAGGCACTCACGGGCGCGCCAGTCGAGTCCGTACACGGACTCAAGGAAGTCTCGGCCTGACCGGAAGCTCGCGCGACTGCGCGTAGCGTCTGACTCCCCTGGCCGCTGATAAAGTATCCTCGTCAGCCTTGGGAGACGTCCGTGACCCCAGCAACCCACACGCAAGGACCGTCGCGCGAAGAGCTCCTCGATCGCGCCCGGGCCCTGGTCCCGAAGTTCAAACAACGGGCCGTGCGCACGGAGGAGGCGCGCCGCTGCCTGCCCGAGGCGGTCGACGAGATCTTCGACTCGCAGCTCAACCGCATCGCCGTCCCGATCAAGTGGGGTGGCTTCAACCACGGTTACGACCTCTTTCCTTGAGTTCTGCGCCGAGCTCTCCCGCGGCTGTGGCTCTACCGGCTGGTGCTACGGCCTCTGGGGTTGCCACTCCTGGCTCTCCGGCCACTGGCCGCTCGCGGCCCAGCAGGAGATCTACGCCAACGGCCCCGATGTCTTGATCTCGACCGCCGGTTACAGCACCAACGCCCAGTGTGAAGAAGTCAGCGGTGGCTACCGCATCTCTGGCGTCTGGGAGTTCTCCAGCGGCTGCGATGCTGCCAGCTGGGTCGCCGTCGGCGGACAGAGCTTCGCGGGCCGCATCTCAATGCTCGTGCCGAAGGGTGAATACGAGATCGTCGACAACTGGCACGTCCTCGGCCTCCGTGGAACCGGCAGCAAGAACATCCGCATCGAAGACGGCTTCGTCCCGGCCCACCGCGTGCGCACGTCCGCAATCGGCGACACAGACATGACCGGTTGGCAGCTCCACGGCCAGCGGCGCTATCGCATGCCCTGGCGCTGCCTGATCATCTGGGACCTCGTAGCGCCGATGCTCGGAATCACGCAGTCGATGATCGACGAGTTCATCGCCAGGATGGGCGCCGGCTCCGGCACCAACCGCAACGCGGAGTCCCAGGCCATCCAGATCAGACTGACAAACGCCTGCGCCGCGCTCGACGCCAGCCGCGCGCTGATGCGCGCCGATGTCGCCGAGATGATGCAGCAGGCGGGCCGCGGCGAGAAGTTCTCAGACCTTCAGCGCGCCAGATACGACCGCGACAAGGCGTGGATCGTCCACATCTGCAAAGACGCCGTTAACAGCCTCTACGAGGTCTGCGGCGCCCATGCCCTCTTCGAGGACGACCCCCTGCAGCGCATCCACCGCGACGCCAACGCCCTGCCCCACCGCGACGGCCTCGTAATCGACTTCGCCGGCGAGAACTTCGGACGTGTCTCGCTCGGCCTCTCTCCCAAGTAGCCCGGAGTACTCGCTGGTGATAAGCCCGAAGCCTAGCGCTTCCACAGTTCCTTGGTCGCGCGCCGAGCGCCTTCCGCCAGCGACCTGAACTTGGCCCAGACGAGGTCAGGGTGGATCTTCGGGCCGAAAACGCTCTGCGCGAATCCGCAGTCCGTACCCGCGATCACGTTTTCCCGCCCGACGAGGTTCGCCAGACGCACGATGCGCTGCCTCACCAGCTCCGGGTGCTCGATCACGTCGTTCGTGTGGCCGACGCAGCCCGGGATCAGCACCTTGCCGTCGGGCAGCTTCGTGTCCTTCCAGATCTCCCACTCCCACTCGTGGCGCGGGTTCTGGTCGAAGCGAGGCCCTGCCGCGTTGACCTGCAGAATCGAGGTCGACGAACTCGGCAGCGTGACGTCCTCCGAGTGAGGTCCGCGGCCGCCGCCGTAGCAGAGGTGCAGCCGTATCGCGGTCCTGATCCAGACCCTTCAGCGTCTCGTTGAACACCTCGACCAGCAGCCCGAAGCGCTTGCGGAACGACGCAACGTCCATGCCCAGCGCGTTGAACTTCATCACCGGCGTGTCGATCTGCAGCACGAAGCCCGCGTCGAGGATCGCCTTGTACTCCCCACGGATCGCCTTCGCGCAGGCCCTCAGGAAGTCCTCCTGGTTGTGGTAGTACTCGTCCTGGTCCGGCAGGTACCCCATGTTGTCCGGCCCCACCGACGGCAGGAACGCCTCCCGCACCTCGCACCGCCGGCAGAGCCGCCTTGAAGTTGTCGATTTCGCGCTGGATCGCCTCGGGGCCCTTGTGTGTCACCGGCCCGACGCAGAAGGTCCGCACCTGCAGCGCTCTCACCGCCTCCGGCGTGGGCTGGTACTCGCGCCCCTCGCCCGAGGCCGTCAAGCGCTGCCGCTCCGCCATGTAGCCGTCGAACTCGCCCTTCGCTCGCTCTCGACCGCCGTAGTTCGCCGCCGTCGTGCCGCTCCGCCGGCCGGTCCTCGAATCCGGCCGAGGCGCTCCGGCAGGAACGCCGTCCAGCCGATGCGGCCCTGCTCGCCGTCGCTCACGACGTCGATGCCGCAGTCGGCCTGCTGCTTCACCATCTCGGCCACGGCGCTGCGCACGCGGGCTCGAACGCCGCATGGTCGAAAGACGGGCGCTTGGCCAGCCGGTCATCCCACATCTTGCCGCAGGTCATTCGGGCGAGGCAGGCTGCCCACCTGCGTCGTGATGATGCGATCCGTGCTCCGCTGCATGCCGACTCTCCTTCTCATCTCGGAACAAAGTCTCTCGGGGCGGCGCCAGTTTAACAGCCCCTGGACCGATACTGCCTTCGCGACAGTGTTAGAATCGCGCGCAGTCACCAGGCGAAGGGAGCACGATCAATGCTTAAGCGCTGCTGACAACGAAGTCCTGTGTCGAGTTGGTCCAGGAACGCCCATGGGCAAGGTGTTTCGCGAGTACTGGATTCCCGCCGATTCGCTCTGACGAGCTGCCTGCGCCGGACTGCCCTCCGCTGCGCGTCAAGCTTCTCGGCGAGGAGCTGATCGGCTACCGCACCACTTCCGGCGCCGTCGGGCTGATTCAGAACGCCTGCCCCCACCGCGGCGCATCGCTCTTCTTCGGCCGCAACGAAGAAGAAGGCCTGCGCTGCGTCTACCACGGCTGGAAGTTCGACGTCACCGGCGCCTGCGTCGACATGCCGTCCGAGCCGGCCGAGTCCAACTTCAAGAACAAGGTCCGCGCTCGCGCCTACCCCACCCACGAGCGCAACGGCATCATCTGGGCCTACATGGGCCCGCGCGAAGTGCCGCCACCGCTGCCCGACATGGAGGCCAACATCATGAACACCGACCCTGGAGCAGATCTCGATCCTGCACCGCGCCTGCAACTGGATGCAGGGCATCGAAGGCGAGCTGGATACGATCCACGCCGCCTTCCTGCACGGCGGCGCCAGCCGAGCCGGAGGACCAGCAGCCGAGGAGCCTGGCCTACTACCACTACAAGGAGCGCGACAACGCGCGCTTCGTCGTCCGCGACACCGACTTCGGTACCGCCTACGGCGCCTATCGCCCGGCGGAAGCCGACACCAACTACTGGCGCATCGGCTACGCCTTCTTCCCCTTCTTCGCCATGCAGGCCGCCGGCGAGATGGGTCCCGCCGTCAAGATGAACGCCTACGTCCCGATGGACGACGAGCACACCCTGCAGTGGGAGATCTACTTCGCAACCGACGGCGCGCCGCGTCCGCCGCGCACCGTCAAGATCAACCGCGGCACGGAACCGGCGGACAGCGGTCGCGGCGGCCGTTACCTGCCCCAGACCACGGGCTGGTACGGACGCTTCAACCTCGAGCAGAACCTCGACAACGACTACATGGTCGACCGAGAGGCGCAGCGCAGTTGGGAGTCATACTCCGGCATTCCCGGCATCCGCCAGCAGGACATGGCCGTCACCGAGACCATGGGTCCGATCTACCAGCGCGATCAGCGAGCACCTCGGCACCTCCGACTCGATGATCATCCGCACCCGCCGCCGCTGGATCGCGGTCGCCAGGGCATTCGCCGAGAACGGCGTACTGCCGCCCAACGTCGACGAGCCCAGGACCTACCGCCTGCGCTCCGGCGAGGTCATTCTTCCTCGCAGCGCCGACTGGTGGGACGGCAGCCGCGACCTGCGCGAGAAGTCGCTGGCCAACCCGCCGGAGCTGAGCCGGACGAACCCCGCCTAGCCGCCCTCGTGTCCCGCTTCGCTCCCGCTGACTCTGCCCCTCCGCGGTCGGTCGATTAGCGCCATAGCTCCTGACTGGCGATGTGGGCCCTTCGGCCAGCACATTCAGCTTTGCCACATGA